>NZ_KZ848473.1 GCF_003327285.1 Microbacterium sorbitolivorans
GTTGTTTCGGTGGTTTTAGCGAGAGGGAAACGCCCGGTCACATTCCGAACCCGGAAGCTAAGCCTCTCAGCGCCGATGGTACTGCAAGGGGGACCTTGTGGGAGAGTAGGACACCGCCGGACTTAACGTAAGACAAAAGGGTCGCCCAACGCTGGGCGGCCCTTTTGTGCGTTTGCGGTTTGGTTTAGGCTCGTAGGACGAGCGAAAAAATAACATGTGCGGGCGCTGCCCCGTCTGACATAGGGGAGTGGGCATGGCCACCGACGAGAACAACGACAAGAACGATCGCCGAGACGACGGCGACCGTCGTCCTCGGCGTGAGGCCGGCTCCGACGGTAACGGGGCTCCCCGTTCGGGCGGTCGCGACGGCGGCTATCGCGGCAACCGCGACGGCGGCTCGCGCGGCGGCTACCAGGGCGGCGACCGCCGCGAGGGCGGCTACCGCGGCAACCGTGGCAGCGATTCCCGCGGCGGCCGCTCGTATGAGCGTCGCGAGGGCGGCTATCAGGGGAACCGCGATGGCGGCGCCCGTGGTCCGCGCCGTGACGACGACCGTCGTGGCGGCTACCAGGGCGGCGACCGCCGTGAGGGGGGCTACCGCGGCAACCGCGACGGTGACTCCCGCGGTGGACGCCCCTACGAGCGCCGCGAAGGTGGCTACCAGGGCAATCGGGACGGTGCCCAGGGCGGCTACCGCGGCAACCGCGATGGCGGAAGCCAGGGTGCCCGCGGTCCGCGTCGCGATGACGACCGTCGTGGCGGCTACCAGGGCGGCGACCGCCGCGAGGGCGGCTACCGCGGCAACCGTGACGGTGACTCGCGCGGCGGACGCCCCTACGAGCGCCGCGAGGGCGGCTACCAGGGTGGCCGCGACGGTGCCCAGGGCGGCTACCGCGGCAACCGCGATGGCGGCCAAGGTGGATACCAGGGTGCCCGCGGCCCCCGCCGTGACGACGACCGTCGTGGCGGCTACCAGGGCGGCGACCGCCGCGAGGGCGGCTACCGCGGCAACCGCGACGGTGACTCGCGCGGCGGACGTCCCTACGAGCGCCGCGAGGGGGGCTACCAGGGGAACCGCGACGGCGGGTACCAGGGCAACCGTGGCCCGCGTCGCGATGACGACCGTCGTGGCGGCTACCAGGGCGGCGAGCGTCGTGAAGGCAGCTACCGCGGAAACCGCGATGGCGACTCCCGCGGGGGCCGCTCGTTCGACCGCCGTGACGGCGACCGCGATGGCGGCTTCCGCGGCCAGGGCCGCGACGACCGTCGTGGTGGATACCAGGGCGGCGACCGCCGCGACGGTGGCTACCGCGGCGACCGCGATGGATCCCGTGGGTACGACCGTCGCGACGACCGCGGTTACGGCCGCGACGACCGTTTCGACCGTCGCGACGAGCGCGAAGAGAACCCGCTGGCGCCGCACCGCGAGCGCATCGCGGATCCGATGCTGCCCGAGGACATCACGCCGAAGGACCTCGCGCCCGCGGCTCGCAACGAGCTGAAGACGCTGAGCATGGAGAACGCCGAGCGCGTCGCCCGCCACATGGCGATGGCCGCTCAGGCGATCGACGACGACCCGACGCTCGCTCACGAGCACGCCCAGGCTGCCATGCGTCACGCCGGCCGCGTCGCCGTCGTGCGCGAGACGCTCGCGATCACGGCCTACGCGACCGGTGACTTCGCGCTCGCGCTGCGCGAGCTCCGCACGGTGCGCCGCATCACGGGCCGCAACGACCACGCGGCGATGATCGTCGACAGCGAGCGCGGCGTCGGCCGCCCCGAGAAGGCCCTCGAGGAGGGTCGCTCGGTCGACCGCGAGGCGCTCCCCGTGGCGCAGCGCGTCGAGCTCGCGATCGCGATGTCGGGCGCACGCCTTGACCTCGGCCAGACCGAGCTCGCGCTGCACGAACTCGACATTCCCGAGGACGACCCCAACAAGGCGTACGAGTGGAGCGCCGGGCTGTTCGCGGCCCGCGCCGCTGTGCTCGAAGACCTCGGCCGTTCGGACGAGGCCGCTGAGTGGGCGCATCGCGCCGAGGTGGCGGCCGACGCCGTCGAGACGCGCCTCGCCGAGGACGACACCGTGACGGTGCACGAGATGCACGCCCGCGACCTCGGCCTCGACTGGGAGGACGAAGACGAGTACTTCGGCGACGACGAGGACGACCGCGACGAGCGCGACGCCGATGAGGCTGACGGTGACGTGACGGAAGCTGACGAGGCCGACGCGGACGAGGACGACGCTGATGAGGCTGGTGCCGACGGGGCTGACGACAACACCGACGAGACCGTCAACGACGCCTCGGACGCCGACGCCACTGACGTGACGGCGGCTGACGCCGCCGCATCGGAGGCCGCCGAGGCTGACGCGGACGCCGCGGAGTCCGAGGAAGCGGACGTCGAGGTTGCCGAGACCGAGGCCGAGGCGGAAGCCGACGCCACGGAAACCGAGCCCGAGGACGCCCCCGCGAAGTCGTCGAAGGACGACGAGAAGGCGGCCAAGAAGGCGAAGAAGGCCGCGAAGAAGGCGAAGAAGCTCGCCGACGCCGCGAGTATCGCCGACGACGCGTCGTTCGACCCCGCCGAGGGCGAGCCGACGATCGAGGACGAGGTGAGCGAGATCCTCGCCGAGGCAGGCATCACCGACGACGAGAACGGATCCGAGAAGTAATGGCATTGTTCGGCAAGAAGCTGCCCACCCCGCTCGACGGCGTCGACGTCGTGCTGGCCGACCTCGACGGCGTCGTGTACGCCGGCCCGGGGGCGATCCCGCACGCCGTCGAGAGCCTGAACCGCGCGGAGAGCGAGGGGCGCAAGATCGGGTTCATCACGAACAACGCTTCGCGCACCGACGCGTCGGTGGCGCAGCATCTTGCCGAACTCGGCCTGCACACGGTCGCGGACGACATCGTGACGAGCCCGCAGGCGGCCGTCACGCTGCTCGCGCAGAAGGTGCCGACCGGATCCACGATTCTGGTGGTCGGTGGCGAGGGTCTCGTCACCGAGCTCGAGAAGGCGGGCTACGTCGTCACGCGCAGCGCGGAGGATTCGCCCGCGGCGGTGCTTCAGGGCTTCAACCCCGACGTCGCGTGGACCGACCTCGCCGAGGCCGCCTACGCGCTGAAGACGCCCGAGGAAGAGGGCGGGATCCCGTGGATCGCGACCAACACCGACTGGACGATCCCGCGCGAGCGCGGCATCGCGCCGGGTAACGGCACGCTCGTCTCGGCGGTTCACACCGCGGTGGGTCGCCTCGCGACCGTCGCGGGTAAGCCCGAGGCGCCCATCTTCCACGCGGCGACGAAGCGATTCGGCGCCCAGAAGCCGCTGTTCATCGGCGACCGCCTCGACACCGACATTCAGGGCGCGCAGGCCGCGGGCATGGAATCGGTGCTCGTGCTCACGGGCATCGACCGCCCGAAGCAGGTTCTCGCGGCCCCGCCGCACTCGCGCCCGACCTATATCGTCGGCGACCTGCGCGATCTCTTCGAGCCGTACCCCGAGATCAAGCAGAAGAACCGCGTGACGACGGTCGGATCCGCGAAGATCCGCACGAGCGACGGCCCCGAGATCGAGATCCTCAGCGAGGGTGACAACCAGCTCGATCTGCTGCGCGCCGCAGCGCACGCGATCTGGTCGACCGACCGCGCGATCTTCGGCTTCCACGTTCCCGAGATCCTCTACCGCGACACGTTCCACCGGCAGTGATGATGGATCCGGAATCGATCGAGGAGCTACCGCTCGCCGAGCGCGCGGAGGCGTACCAGCGCGCGCACGACGAGCTCGCGAGCGAGCTCGAGCGGGATCCCGAGGAGTGAGCGCGCGCCTTGACGCCGAGCTCGCCGACCGCGGGCTCGCGCGCTCGCGCTCGAACGCGGCGCGCCTGATCGCCGACGGGCGCGTGCGCGTCGACGGCCGCGTCGCCGAGAAGCCCTCGCTGAGGGTTACGGCCGAACAGGTCATCGAGGTCGACGCCGACCACTACGTCAGCCGTGCGGCGCACAAGCTCATCGCGGGCCTCGACGGTTTCGGCATCGACGTTGCCGGCCGCACGGCGCTCGACATGGGCGCATCGACGGGCGGGTTCACGCAGGTGCTGCTCGAACGCGGGGCGGTGCGCGTCGCCGCCGTCGACGTGGGCCACGACCAGCTCGCCGACGAGATCCGAGACGACGCGCGCGTGAGCACCGTCGAGGGCTACAACGTGCGCTACATGACGCGGGCGTCGCTCGCGGAGGAGAGCGGGATCGACGCCGCCCCGTCCATCGTGACGGGCGACCTCTCGTTCATCTCGCTCTCGCACGTGCTTCCGGCGGTGAAGGCCGTCATGGCGGCCGACGCCGACGTCGTGCTGCTCGTGAAGCCGCAATTCGAGGTCGGCCGCACCGGGATCCGCGGGGGCATCGTCGTCGACGACGCGCGCCGCGAGGCCGCCGTCGCGGGCGTGCTGGCGGAGGCCGAGTCGCTCGGCTTCGTCGTGCACGGCCTGCTGCCGTCGCCGGTCGAGGGCACCCACGGCAACCGCGAGGCGCTCCTTCACCTGCGCGCCGACGGCGAGGCGCGCGACTGGGCCGACGAGATCCGCGGTGCGGTGCGATGACCGGATATCTCCGCGGCGAAGCTGAACGTTCTTCGAACATTTAGACGAATCGCCGACGCGAGCGCCGCATCAGCCCCGGGATCCGACACAATGGGAACCACCTGGCCTCAATGCAGATGGGATGGCTGATGACGAAGCGCAAGATCCTGGTGGTCGCACACGCTCACCGTGACGACACGGTCGAGGCGGCGGTTCGCGTGGTCGACACCCTCGTGCGCTCCGGTGCCGTTCCGGTGATGGACGCCGAAGACCGCGCCGACCTCTCGGTTCTTGCGCCTGTGCTGTCCGACGTCGCCGTTCTCGGCGACGACGTGCCGCTCGACGAGGTCGATCTCGCGGTCGTCCTGGGCGGCGACGGCACGATCCTCCGCGCGGCCGAGCTGGTGCGCGAGGGAACGGCGCCGGTGCTCGGCATCAACATGGGCCACGTCGGCTTCCTCGCCGAGATCGACCGCGACGACATGGACGCGGCGGTCGCCCGCGCGATCGCCGGCGACTACGAGGTCGAGGAACGCCTCGCCCTCGCGGTTAAGGTGCGCGATGGTCACGGCGATGTCGTCTTCGAGAGCTTTGCCCTCAACGAGGTGACGGTCGAGAAAGACAGCCCCGGCCGCATGATCGAGGTCGTGCTCGAGATCGACCGCCGACCGCTATCGAGCTTCGGCGCCGACGGCGTCGTGATCGCGACGCCGACCGGATCCACCGCCTACGCCTTCTCGGCGGGCGGCCCCGTGGTGTGGCCGACGGTGCAGGCCATCACGGTCGTGCCGATCTCAGCCCACGCCCTCTTCGCACGTCCCCTCGTCGTTGGCCCCGAGCACGCCGTGGCGCTCGAGCTGCAGCGCTCGCCCGGAGTGGGGGGCGTCGTCTGGTGCGACGGCCGGCGCAGCTTCGCGCTGCCAGCCGGTGCCCGCGTCTCGGTGCGCCGCTCGCCCGTTCCGGTGCGGGTCGCGCGCCTGCACCCCGCGGCCTTCACCGACCGCCTCGTGCGCAAGTTCCAGCTGCCGGTGCAGGGGTGGCGCGGGCCGAACGGGTCGATGCAAACGACCTCGATCAATATCGTGAAGCCGAAGGCGGAGTGACGTCGTGATCGAACAGATGCACCTGACGGGGCTCGGCGTCATCGCCGACGCCGTGCTGCCGATGGGCCCGGGCTTCACCGCCATCACGGGCGAGACCGGCGCCGGAAAGACCATGGTCGTGACGGGGCTCGGGCTGCTGATGGGGCAGCGCTCCGATAGCGGCACCGTGCGCTCGGGCGATAGCCAGGCCGTCGTCGAGGGCATCTGGAACGTGCCCGCCGAGGGGCGCATCGCCGACCGCGTGCGCGAGGCGGGTGGCGAGCTCGAACCGGCCGGCAAGGGCCGCGGCGAGCTGTACCTCTCGCGTACGATCGCGGCCTCGGGCCGCAGCCGCGCATCGGTCGGCGGGCGCAGCGCCCCCGCGAGCGTCCTCGCCGACCTCGCCGAGATGCTCGTGGCCGTTCACGGCCAGACCGACCAGCTGCGCCTCAAGTCAACGGCCGAGCAGCGCATCACCCTCGACCGCTTCGGCGGCGACCTCGTGCGCGACGCCCGCTCGGCGTTCCGCACGGCATACGACACGTTCACGCGCATCGACCGCGAGCTCACCGAGCTCATCACCGAGCGCGACGCACGTGCCGCCGAGGCCGAGCGCCTGCGCGTGGCGCTCACCGAGATCGAGCAGACGGCGCCGGTCGCGGGGGAGGACACCGACCTCGCCGCCCGCGCCGAGCGCCTCGCGAACGCCGAGCAGCTCCGCGAGGCCGCGATGCTGGCCCGCGAGGCGCTGTCGAGCGAGGAGGGCGAGGGCGACGTGTCGACCCTGCTGAGCGAGGCGCGCCGCGGGCTCGACCGCGCGACGGATCCGGCCCTCGGCCCGATCGCGCAGGCGATCGACGAGATCAGCTACCGCATCGGCGACCTCGCAGTCGAGCTGTCGAGCTACCTCGCCGACCTCGACGAGCAGGGCCCGACCGAGCTCGCCGCCGTCGAGGAGCGCCGGGCGGTGCTCGCCGACCTCTCGCGCAAGCACGGATCCCTCGACGACGCGATCGCGCTGCTCGAGAGCGGATCCGCTCGGCTCGCGGAGCTCGACGACGACGGCGACCGCATCGAGCGGCTCGCCGCCGAGCGCGACACCGCGCGGGCCGACCTCGACCAGGCCGCCGGCCGGCTGAGCGCCGAGCGGCGCACGGCCGCGGCTCGCCTCGGCGAGCTCGCGACGGAGGAGCTGCACGCGCTCGCGATGCCCAACGCCACGCTCGTCGTCGACGTGGCCGATGGCCCCGAGACCTCGCACGGGCGCGACATCGTGTCGTTCCTGCTCGCCCCGCACCCCGGCGCCGAGCCGCGCATCGTCTCGAAGGGCGCGTCCGGCGGCGAGCTCAGCCGCGTCATGCTCGCGATCGAGGTCGTGGTCGCGGCGACGGATCCGGTGCCGACGTTCATCTTCGACGAGGTCGACGCCGGCATTGGCGGCGCGGCCGCGATCGAGGTCGGCCGCCGCCTCGCGAAGCTCGCCGAGAAGTCGCAGGTCATCGCCGTGACGCACCTCGCCCAGGTGGCCGCCTTCGCGGGCAACCACCTGAGCGTCGTGAAGTCGCACGACGGATCCATTACCTCGTCGAGCGTGACGCGCCTCGAGGGCGCCGAGCGCGAGGCCGAGATGGCGCGCCTGTTGAGCGGCATGGCCGACAGCGAGGCGGCGCTCACGCACGCCCGCGAGCTGCTGGGCGTCGCGGCGGGATGACGGATCCGAGGCGGGCGGGTTCTCCCGTCGGAAGCGACGGGTGAGTATGCTCGTGCTCAGTGCTTTCTCAGCGTGCGACCCAGCCGCACACATCTGGAGCCCGGACTCGGGGGATAGGATTGAAGCCCGTGATGCAGACTTCTGACGCGGCGAATACCAACACCATAACCAAGCAGATTTTCGTAACGGGTGGTGTCGTCTCCTCCCTCGGCAAGGGGCTCACCGCCGCCAGCCTGGGAAACCTTCTGACGGCTCGCGGACTGCACGTCGTGATGCAGAAGCTCGACCCGTATCTCAACGTCGACCCGGGAACGATGAACCCGTTCCAGCACGGTGAGGTCTTCGTGACCGACGACGGCGCCGAGACCGACCTCGACATCGGACATTACGAGCGCTTCCTCGACGTGAACCTCTCGCAGGCTGCGAACGTGACGACCGGCCAGATCTACTCGAAGGTCATCGAGCGCGAGCGTCGCGGCGAGTACCTCGGCGACACCGTGCAGGTCATCCCGCACATCACCGACGAGATCAAGCGCCGCATGCGCCTGCAGGCCGAGGCCGAGCGCAAGCCCGACGTCATCATCACCGAGGTCGGCGGCACCGTTGGCGACATCGAGTCGCAGCCCTTCCTCGAGGCGGCGCGCCAGCTGCGCCACGAGCTCGGCCGCGGCAACGTCTTCTTCGTGCACGTCTCGCTGGTTCCCTTCATGGGCGCCTCGGGCGAGCAGAAGACCAAGCCGACCCAGCACTCCGTCGCGGCGCTGCGCCAGGTGGGCATCCAGCCCGACGCGCTCGTGCTGCGCAGCGACCGCCCGGTGACCGAGTCGAACCTCAGCAAGATCGCCCTCATGTGCGACGTCGACGCCGACTCGGTCGTCAACACGGTCGACCTGCCGAGCATCTACGACATCCCGACGACCCTCAACACGCAGGGTCTCGACAGCGTCATCATCAAGAAGCTCGGCCTCGACGACAAGGCCGACGAGGTCGACTGGACCCGCTGGCAGCGCGTGCTCGACGCCGTGCACCACCCGAAGCACGAGGTCACGATCGGCCTCGTCGGCAAGTACATCGACCTGCCCGACGCCTACCTGTCGGTCACCGAGGCCATCAAAGCCGGCGGCTTCGCGCACGGCGCGAAGGTCGGGATCCGCTGGATCCCCTCCGACCTCTGCGAGACCGAAGAGGGCGCGCGCGAGAACCTCGCCGACCTCGACGGCATCGTCGTTCCCGGTGGCTTCGGCATTCGCGGCATCGAGGGCAAGCTCGGCGCGCTGAAGTTCACGCGCGAGCAGGGCATCCCGACGCTCGGCATCTGCCTCGGCATGCAGGGCATGGTCATCGAGTACGCGCGCAACGTCGCGGGTCTCGCCGGCGCGAGCTCGACCGAGTTTGACCCCGAGACGCTCACCCCCGTCATCGCGACGATGCAGGAGCAGGTCGAGATTCTCGACGGCGGCGACCTGGGCGGCACCATGCGCCTGGGCCTGTACCCGGCGAAGCTCGCCGAGGGTTCGATCGCGGCCGAGGTGTACGGCTCGACCGAGGTGCAGGAGCGTCACCGCCACCGCTACGAGGTCAACAACCGCTACCGCGACCAGATCTCGGAGGCCGGCCTCGTGTTCTCGGGCCTGAACCCCGGCCTCGACCTCGTCGAGTTCGTCGAGCTGCCCCGCGACGTGCACCCCTACTACATCGCGACGCAGGCTCACCCCGAGCTGCGCTCGCGCCCGACCGAGGCACACCCGCTGTTCCGCGGCCTCATCGGCGCGGCGATCGAGCGCGCGAGCTCGAGCGAGCTGTTCGAGGTCGCTGAGTGACGAACCTCCGCGACGAGCCCTTCGAGGTCGACGTCACCCGCAGTGACGTCGTCTACAACGGCTACGTGTGGGATGTCCGCGAAGACACGTTTCGCTACGGCAACGCGTCGCTCGTGCGGCACTACCTCGATCACCCCGGCGCGGTCGCCGTCGTCGCGATTGACGACGACGACCGGGTCCTGCTGATCCAGCAGTACCGTCACCCGATCCGCACGCGCGATTGGGAGATCCCCGCGGGGCTGCTCGATGTTAAGGGCGAGGATCCCCGCGACGCCGCGGCGCGCGAGCTCGCGGAGGAGGCCGACGTCGAGGCCGACCACTGGGAGGAGCTCGGCAACTATGCCGTCTCGCCCGGCGGATCCGAGGAGTTCGTGCGCATCTTCCTCGCGACGGGCGTGCGCTCGACGGGCGAAACCTTCGACCGTGACGACGAGGAGGCCGACATCCGCAAGGCGTGGGTTCCCCTCACCGAGGTGCTCGACGGCATCGCCGAGGGGCGCCTGCACAACGGCATCATGACGATCGGCGTGCTCACCGCCGCGCGCCGCCGCGGCATCTAGCCACCCGTCATGCGGCTCGATCGGGCGATCGACAGCTATCTGCGCCACATCTCGATCGAGCGTGGGTTGAGCGACAACACGGTGGCGGCGTACCGGCGAGATCTCGCCGGCTACGCCGCCTGGCTCGCCGGGCGCGACATCGCCGACGCCGATGACGTCTCGCCCGAGACGGTGCGCGAGTTCGCCGAGCACGCCGCGACGGCGGATCCGCCTCCCGCGGCGAGCTCGCTCGCGCGGCTCCAGTCGTCCGTTCGCGGGCTGCACCGTTTCCTCGCCCGCGAGGGCGAGGCGGTCGCGGATCCGACGACGAAGCTCGTGCCGCCGAAGCAGCCCCAGAAGCTACCGAAGGCGCTCACGATCGAGCAGGTCGAGGCGCTCCTCGACGCGCCGAGCGCGGAGGATCCGATCGGGATCCGTGATCGCGCCCTGCTCGAGCTGCTCTACGCGACCGGCGCGCGCGTGAGCGAGGCCATCAGCCTCGACGTCGACGACATGCGCCACGGCGACATCCTGCGCCTTCGCGGCAAGGGCAATAAGGAGCGCATCGTGCCGCTCGGATCCTTCGCCCGCGCGGCCATCGACGCGTACCTCACGCGGGTGCGCCCGGAGCTCGCGGCGAGGGGATCCGCGACGCCGAAGCTCTTCCTCGGCGCACGGGGCCGGCCGCTGTCGCGGCAGAGCACGTGGCTCGTCATCCAGGCGGCCGCCGAGAAGGCGCAACTGACGGCGCACGTCTCACCGCACACCCTGCGGCACTCGTTCGCGACGCACCTGCTTCAGGGCGGAGCCGACGTGCGCGTCGTGCAGGAGCTGCTCGGTCACGCCTCGGTCGCGACGACCCAGATTTACACGCACGTGTCGGCCGATACGCTGCGGGATATGTATCAGAGCGCGCACCCTCGGGCGGTGTAATTCGGCGCCGCGAGATCGTCGTATCGGCGGATTATTACGGTAAGGACATCATCCTTCCGGGGGATGTGGCGTTATGAATATCCTGTCAATGTAGGTATGAGATAGGCCCATACTTCCCGGCGCCCCGTGCGTCAGACAGGACATTCATGCGCAAGCTTCGCCCGATCACGATCCTCGCCACGACCGCCGTCGTGGGCCTCGCCCTCACGGGGTGTAGCGCCGTCACGGGCCTTTTCGGGGGCGGGGAGGACAAGCTCAGCGAGAACGACTCGCCGCTTGCCGAGTACCTGTCGGTGCTTTATGACGGCGACGTGTCGCCGGAAGACATGCAGAGCGAGGCCGACGCCCAGCAGGTGCAGATGGAGGAGGCGATCGCGGCGTGCATGCAGGCCGAGGGCTTCGAGTACATCCCCGACATCGGCACGGGCTCGGGCGTGGTGTTTGGCACCGACGAGGAGTGGGACCCCGATAAGCGAGAGTGGGTCGAGAAGTACGGCTACGGCATCTTCACTTGGCCCGGCATGGACGACGAGCCCTCTGAGGAAGATTTCGAGGAGTACGTCAACCCGAACCAGGAATACATCGACTCGCTCAGCGAGTCGGAGCGCACCGCGTACGAGGAGGCGCTCTCGGGCGAGATGCCCACGGCCGAGCAGATGGAAGACCCCGAGTTCGACTGGAGCAACCTCGAGGGCGGCTGCCAGACCGACGCCATGGACGAGGTCTACAACAACGACGCCATGAACGACCTCTACGAGCAGTACGAGCCGCTGCTGAACTCGATGAGCGAGCTGTACTCGGATGCCCTCGAACTCGACGCCGTCGTCGAGCTCGACGCGAAGTGGGCATCGTGCATGGCCGACGCCGGGTTCACCGACTTTACGACGCAGGCGGAGCCGCAGGAGAAGCTCTCCGAGAAGCAGTCCGAGATCTACGAGAGCGCCTATGGCGACGAGCCCGATTGGGAGAACGCGACCGAGGAAGAGATCAACGCCTACTACGAGTCGGCGGATCCGATGAAGTCGGAGGAGTGGGCCGAGGCCGCGGACGAGGAGATCAAGACGGCGCTCGCCGATCTTGAGTGCCGCGACAAGACCGACTACTCGAACAAGGTTCTCGAGGCACGCTTCGAGCTCGAGAAGCAGTTCATCGAAGACAACAAGACTGAGCTCGAGGCGTTCCGCGCCGCGGCCGAGCAGGCCCTGTAATGGCTCTGCGTCGCAAAAAGAACGACAACGCCGACGCAGCCGAGACCGAGGGTACCGAGGCCGAGAGCGCCTTCGACGCGATCGTCGGCGACGATTCGGATGCGGCGCCCGAGAAGGGCGCGTCGAAGGGATCCGGCGGCTGGGGCCGCGTGGTGCGCGGCAACCGCGGGCTCTGGATCACGGCGCTCGTCGCGGTCGTCGCCCTCGGCGGCGGCATCGCGCTCGGCCACTACGTCGTGTCGCCCTTCGATAAGGCCGCCGGCGAGGAAGCCCCCGAGCCCGGCCTCGTGACCGTGCCGGTCGAGTTCGGCGCGCTCAGCAACGACGTCACGATCCGCGGCGACGTCGGCTATGACGACGCCGTCGAGCTCAAGATCGACACCTCGTCGTTCGAGGGCGCGGCGATCGTGACGGGCCAGGTGCCCGAACGCGGCGCCGAGCTCGGCCCGCTCTCGGTCGCGCTCGAGGTCACGGGCCGCCCCGTCATCGTGCTGCCCGGCGAGCTGCCCGCGTATCGCACGCTGCGCATCGGGGCGTCGGGCCCCGACGTCACGCAGCTGAAGGAGTCGCTCGCCGCCGTCGGTATCGACCCGGGCGATGTCGGATCCGACGTCTTCGATCAGGCGACCGCCAACGCGGTCGGCGCTCTGTATAGCCAGGCCGGCTACACCTCGCCCGCGGCGGAGGACGGCTCGGCCGAGGCCGTCGTCTCGGCCGAGGCCGGTGTGCGCGACGCGCAGCAGCAGATCGCCGACGCGCAGAAGGCCCTGGCCGAGGCCCAGAAGGGCCCGACCGAGATCGAGATCCGCGAGGCCGACGGCGCCGTCGATTCGCTCTGGCGCCAGGTGAAGGACGCCGAGCGCGCGGGGGAGGACGCCTCCGACCTCCGCAACCAGATGGAGATCGCGAAGCTCCAGCGCGCCGCGCTCGACGTCGGAGCCGACACGAGCGCCGAGCAGAGCATGGTCGCGGCGGCGAACGAGGGCCTGACAGCGGCGCAGGAACAGCTCGCGAAGGCGCAGGAGGCCGTGCAGCCGTACCTGCCGTCGAGCGAGGTGCTCTTCATGAACGAGCTCCCGCGCCGCGTCGACGAGGTCGCCGTCTCGCGCGGCGACACCGTCGAGGGCGCCGCCATGACGGTGTCGGGCGCGACGGTGCAGCTGACCGCGAGCGCCGGCGCGACCGAGGCCGAGCTGCTCGAGGAGGGCATGGCGGCGACGTTCGCGATGCCGAGCGGCGGCGACCACGGCGCGACGATCACGTCGATCGGCAAGAACGATGGCGGCCGCGTCTCGGTCGTGCTGGAACCCGATGAGCTAACCGCCGAACAGCTCGACGAGCTGCGCGGCGAGAACGTGCGCGTGAACATCGCGGTCGGCGCGACCGACGGCGACGTTCTCTCGGTGCCGTACGCGGCGCTGACGGCGGGCCCCGGCGGCGAGTCGCGCGTCGAGGTCGTCGAGGGCGACCCCCGCGACGGCGACGCGGCGAAGACCCGCATCGTGACGGTCGAGACGGGCCTCGCCTCGGGCGGCTACGTCGAGGTGACCCCGACAGAAGGTGAGCTCGCGGAGGGCGACCTCGTGGTGGTGGGGTCGTGACGGCCCTCATCGAGCTGAGCGATGTGACGAGATCCTTCCCCGGCCCGCCGGAGGTGCAGGCGCTCAAGGGCGCGAACCTCTCGATCGAGCCGGGGGAGTACGTCTCGATCGTCGGCCCCTCCGGATCCGGTAAGTCGACGATGCTCAACATCCTCGGCCTGCTTGACCGGCCGACGGTCGGCGAGTACCGCTTGGGCGGCGCGCCGACGAGCAAGTTGACGGAAGACCAGCGCGCCGCCGTGCGCGCGCAGACGATCGGCTTCGTGTTCCAGTCGTTCCACCTCATGTCGCGCCGCAGCGTTTTTGACAACGTGCTGATGCCGATGACCTATAGCGGCGTGCCGCGGGGCGAGCGCGCCGAGCGCGCCGCCTACGCGCTCGAGCGCGTCGGGCTCGCGCACCGCCGCGACTTCTTCCCCGGCACCCTGTCGGGCGGCGAGAAGCAGCGCGTCGCGATCGCGCGCGCGGTGGTGTCGGATCCGAAGCTACTGCTCGCCGATGAACCGACCGGAAGCCTCGACCAGCGCACGTCGGGCGAGGTCATGGAGCTCTTCGAAGACCTGAACTCCGACGGCCTGACGCTCGTTATCATCACGCACGACCAGGCCGTCGCCGAGCGCGCGGCCCGCAGCGTGCGCATCTCGGACGGACGATTGAGCGAGGTGGCGTGATGCGGTGGCGGAAGAAGAAGCGCGCCACGGCCATCGAGATCGATAACCTCGTGCGCCCGGTCGCGCGCGGCGATCGCTTCTCGGCGAGCGACCTCGTGTCGGAGGCGACGAGTGACATCGGATCGCGGCCGGGGCGACTCGTCATGACGATTCTCGGCACGGTGCTGGGTATCGGCTCGCTCGTCGCGACGTGGGGCTTCGCCCAGACGGCGGCCGGCCAGATCTCGAGTCAGTTCAACCAGGCGGCCTCGACGCAGGTCTCGATCGAGCCCGAGACGGCGTCGTTCGGCGAGAGCAGCGGCGCGCTCGGGCGGATCCCGTGGGACGCGCCCGAGCGCCTCGGCCGCCTCGCGGGCGTCGAGGGCGCGGCGCTTCTGAGCGACGTGCAGCTCGGCGACGGCGTGACGATCACGTCGGTGCCGCTGAACGACCCCTCCGCGCCGGCGACGGCCGTGCCGCCCGTCCAGGCCACGTCCGCCGACCTGCTCGAGGTCGTCGGCGGCGAGATGAAGACCGGCCGCATGTTCGACGCCGGCCACGACGAGCGCGGCGACCGCGTGGCCGTGCTCGGAACGCGCGTCGCCGACAAGCTCAACATCGCGCGCGTCGACAGCCAGCCGTCGATCTTCATTGGCGGCACGGCCTATGCCGTGATCGGCATCCTGGGTGACGTGCAGACGAACGGCGACCTGCGCGACGCCGTCATCATCCCCACGGGCACGGCGCGGCACGACTTCGGTCTCGTGGCGCCGGATCAGGTGATCGCGCACATCGCCGTTGGTGCGGGCCCGCAGATCGCGGATCAGGCGCCGCTCGCGCTCGCGAGCGATAAGCCCGACTCGCTCAAGGTGCGCGCGCCGAAGGCGGGATCCACACTCGGCGCCGCGGTGCAGGGCGACGTCAACGTCGTGTTCCTGATCGTCGGCGCGGTCTCGCTCCTCGCGGGCGGCCTCGGCATCGCGAACGTGACGCTGCTGTCGGTGACCGAGCGCACGGGCGAGATCGGCCTGCGCCGCGCCCTCGGCGCGACGAGGCGGCAGATCGCCGCGCAGTTCACGGTCGAATCGATCGTGATCGGCGTGCTGGGCGGGCTCATCGGCGCCGCTCTCGGCGTGCTCGCGGTCGTCGGGGTCGCCGCGATTCAGCAGTGGACGGCGGTCGTCGATCCGGTCGTCGCGATCGCTGGCGTCGTCGTCGGCGCGCTCGTCGGGTGGATCTCCGGCTGGTACCCGGCGCGCCGCGCCTCGCTCATCGAGCCGATCACCGCGCTGCGGGCAGGCGGGTGAGTGCGCGGATCCGGGCGCACCCGACGCGCCCGGATCCGCGAACCGCGGGAGAAACTGCGCGCTCGAATGTAACGGTGCGGATACACTCGTTGAAGCGTGTCAGGAGGAACATCGGTGGCGAAAAAGAACGACGACGTCGTTATCGGCCCTACGGGTCGCCCATACAACGGGTTTGCGACACCCGCGAAACTCGAGCGCCACGGCCCCGCCCGCATCATCGCCCTCTGTAACCAGAAGGGTGGCGTCGGCAAGACGACCACGAGCATCAACCTCGCGGCCTCGCTCGCCGAGTACGGGCGCAAGGTGCTCGCCGTCGACTTCGACCCCCAGGGTGCGCTGTCGGCCGGCCTCGGCATCAACACGCACGACATGACGACGATCTACGACCTCATGCTCGACACGAAGCGCGACGCCCACGACGCGATCGTGCACACGCACGTCGAGGGTCTCGACGTGATGCCGGCGAACATCGACCTGTCGGCCGCCGAGGTGCACCTCGTGAACGAGGTCGCCCGCGAGATGATCCTCGCCCGCGTGCTGAGCAAGGTCGTCAAGGAATACGACGTCATCCTCATCGACTGCCAGCCGTCGCTCGGCCTCCTCACGGTTAACGCGCTGACGGCGGCGCACGGCGTGCTCATCCCGCTCGAGTGCGAGTTCTTCGCACTGCGCGGTGTTGCGCTGCTGATCGAGACGATCGAGAAGGTGCAGGACCGCCTGAACCCCACACTCGAGCTCGACGGCCTGCTCGCGACCATGTACGACCCGCGCACGCTGCACTCGCGCGAGGTGCTCGAGCGCATCGTCGACACGTTCGGCGAGAAGGTGTTCGAGACCGTCATCGGCCGCACCGTGAAGTTCCCCGACGCGAGCGTCTCTGGCGTTCCGATCATCGAGTACGCCCCGCAGCACCCCGCCGCCCAGGCGTATCTGCGGCTCGCGCGCGAACTCGTGGACCGCGGCGCGGTCGCATGATCGCCCGGCCGGGCGCGGTCGCGGGGTAAGCCGTGACCACGGATCCGGTGGTCGACGCCGGCTTCCGCGTCTCGCTGTCGAACTTCGACGGGCCGTTCGACCTGCTGCTGAGCCTCATCGGCAAGCGTGAGCTCGACATCACCGAGGTCGCGCTCTCGGCGGTGACCGAGGAGTTCATCTCGTACCTCGCCGACGCCGAATCCGACCTCGACGAGGCGAGCGAGTTTCTCGTCGTCGCCGCGACCCTGCTCGACATGAAGGTCGCGGGCCTCCTGCCGCAGGGCGAGCTGGTCGACGCCGAGTCGGTCGCGCTGCTCGAGGCGCGCGACCTGCTCTTCGCGCGCCTGCTGCAGTACCGCGCGTTCAAGGAGGTCTCCGCGTGGTTCGCCGAGCGGATCCGCGTCGAGGACACCCGGCACGCCCGCGCCGTGCCGCTCGAACAGAAGTACCGCGCGACAACCCCCGAGCTGTCGTGGAAACTCTCGGCCGACGACTTCGCGGCGCTCGCGACCCTCGCGATGACGCCGCGGGAGATCCCCACCGTCGGGCTCTCACACCTGCACGCGCCTCGGGTGTCGATCCGCGAGCAGGCCGCGATCGTGGTGTCGAGCCTCCGCACCCGCGGATCCCTCACCTTCCGCGAGCTCGTCGCCGGATCCGCGGAGAAGGGGGTCGTCGTCGCCCGCTTCATCGCGATCCTCGAGCTCTACCGGCACGCGGCTGTCGCCTTCGAACAGCTCGAGCCGCTCGGCGAGCTCACCGTCAGGTGGGTCGCGGAAGAATGGAACGACGACATGCTCGCCAGCCTGGGATCCGATTATGAGTGACGACCTGAACCGCCGCCTCGAGGCGATGCTCATCGTCGCCGACGAACCGCTGAGCGCGACGGCGCTCGCCGCGGCCGTCGGCTCCCCGCTCCGCGAGGTGCGGAGGGCACTCGCGTACCTCCGCGACGATTACGACGGCAACGGATCCGGCCCGCAGCGCGGCTTCGAGCTGCGCGAGGTCGCGAGCGGGTGGCGCGTGTACGTGCGCGGCGATCTTGACCAGGTCGTGACCGATTTCGTCGGCAGTCAGGCGCCCGCGCGGCTGTCGCAGGCGGCGCTCGAGACGCTCGCCGTCATCGCCTATAAGCAGCCCGTCTCGCGATCGCAGGTCGCGCAGATCCGCGCCGTGAACGTCGACGGCGTGGTGCGCACCCTGCTGGGGCGCGGCCTGATCACCGAGGTGCGCACGGATTCGGAGACGGGTGCCATGCTCTACGGCACCACCGACTTGCTGCTCGAGAAGCTTGGAATCTCGTCGCTCGACGAGCTGCCGCACATTTCGCCGCTGCTCGACGACGGATCGAACGGATTCGACGATCTCGACGGCATTTAACCAGGCGGATCCGCCAAGATAGAAAGACCCATGTCCCAATTTCGGTGGATATGGCACGGCTATTCCAGCAGGAAGTGGGACATGGTGAGCCAGAGCGAAGGATCCGCGGAGGGCGTGCGCTTGCAGAAGGTGCTGGCGAACGCCGGCGTCGCGTCGCGTCGCGTCTCCGAGAACCTCATCGCCGAGGGGCGCGTGCGCGTGAACGGCACGGTCGTCACCGAGCTCGGATCCCGCATCGATCCCGAGGTCGACCTCGTCGACGTCGATGGCCAGGCCGTGCAGCTCGACGTGTCGAAGCGATACGTCATGCTCAATAAGCCCCGCGGCGTCATGAGCACCATGAAGGACGAGCAGGGGCGCCCCGATCTGCGCGAGTTCACGCGCGAGTTCGACGAGCGCATCTACAACGTCGGCCGCCTCGACGGCGACACCTCCGGCCTGCTCGTGCTCACGAACGACGGCGAGCTCGCCAACGTGCTCGCCCACCCGCGCTTCGGTGTGACGAAGGTCTACATCGCGAAGGTCAAGGGCGAGGTTCGCGGATCCACGGTGCAGGAGCTCGTCAGGGGCATCGAGCTCGAAGACGGCCCGATCGCGGCCGATAAGGCCCGGATCCTCGACGTCTCGCGCGGCACCAGCCTCGTCGAGCTGACCCTGCACTCGGGCCGCAATCGCATCGTGCGCCGCATGATGGCGAAGGTCGGCCACCCCGTCGTTGAGCTCGTGCGCCGCCAGTTTGGCCCGCTGCACCTCGGCCCGCTCCGCACGGGCGAGATGCGCGAGCTGTCGAAGGACGAGCGCGGCGCGCTGCTGACGCTCGCGCGCGAGGCGGAGGCCGAGAAGTGACCGATCTCGTGCCGGGCAAGCTGGCGCGCGTTTCCGGATCCGTCCGCATCGTCGGCGCGGGTCTGCTTGGCGCAAGCATCGGACTCGCGCTGATGAAGAACGGCGTCGACGTGATCCTCGCCGACACCTCGCCGGCGCAGCTGCGCCTCGCGGTCGACTACGGCGCCGGCCGCGCCGGGGCCGAGGGCGACGCCCCCGACCTCGTCATCGTCTGCACGCCGCCCGACGTCGTCGCCGACACCGTCGCCGCAGAGCTTTCGCACTACCCGAACGCCGTCGTCACCGACGTCGCCTCGGTCAAGCTCGAGCCGCTGCGCGAGCTGCGCCGCCGCGGCGTGAACCTCGTCAACTACATCGGCTCGCACCCCATGGCGGGCCGCGAGCGCGGGGGCGCGATCTCGGCGCGCGCCGACATCTTCCTCGGCCGCCCCTGGGTCATCTGCCGCGACGGCGAGACGCCCACCGAGGCGCTCGCCCTCATCGAAGACCTCGCCCTCGACCTCGGCGCCGTGCCGATTGAGATGACGCCGGAGGAGCACGACCGCTCCGTCGCGCTCGTCTCGCACGTGCCGCAGGTCGTCGCGTCGCTCCTCGCGGCGCGCTTCGCCGAGGCACCCGAGACGTCGCTGGCACTCGCCGGCCAGGGCGTGCGCGACACGACGCGCATCGCCGCGAGCGCACCCGAGCTGTGGGTGCAGATCCTTGCCGCCAACGCGGCCCCCGTCGTCGAGCAGCTCGACCTCCTCGCGGGAGACCTCGCCCGCGTGGCCGACGCGCTGCGGGATCCGGATGCGCCGGGCGCTCGCCGCACGGCCGCCGACGCGATCCGCGACGGTAACGTCGGCGTCGCGCGCCTGCCCGGCAAGCACGGCCAGCGGCGCATGTTCGAGACCTTCGTCGTGATGGTCGACGACGCCTCCGGTCAGCTCGGCCGCCTCTTCGGCGACCTCGGCGAGCTCGAGGTCAACGTGGAAGACTTCCGGCTCGAGCACTCGCCGGGTGCCCAGCTGGGCCTCGCCGAGATCTCGGTCGATCCGGCGACACTACAGAGGGCGGTCGACGGCCTGTCGGCCCGCGGATGGAGGATTGCGGGTGCGCATGCCTGAGACGTTTTTTGTGGGAATCGACGGACCCGCCGGATCTGGGAAGTCGAGCGTCTCGAAGGAGGCCGCTCGCCGGCTCGGTTTCGGGTACCTCGATACCGGATCCGTGTACCGCGCCCTCGCCTGGCACGTCCTGAACCAGGGCGGGCAGACGACGGATCCCGCCGCCGTCGAGGCCGGCTTCGCGACCTTCGAGCCGCGGATCTCGCTGGATCCGGACGTGCGCACGATCGCGGTGGGCGAGACCGACGTCACGAAGGCGATCCGCACGCCCGAGACGACCGCCGCGGTCGCGGGCGTCGCGAAGACGCTCAGTGTGCGCGCGAAGATCAACGACCTGTTCCGGCAGATCGTGGCCGACGCCGACCTCCCGGGCGTCATCGTCGAGGGCCGCGACATCACGACCGTGGTGGCGCCGGACGCGCCCGTGCGGATCCTGCTCACCGCCCACCCCGAGGTGCGCGCCGCGCGCCGCAGCAAGGAGATGGGCGCGGAAGACGTGGCGAAGGTCGCCGAGGCCATGCGCCAGCGCGACGCGTCCGACTCCACCGTTGTCGACTTCTTGAACGCCGCTGAGGGCGTGACGGCCGTCGATACGACACACTTGAACTTCGACCAGTCCGTTGATGCCGTACTCTCGGTGATCGACGAACGACGAGAGGAAGGCCGCGATGGCCGCTGAATACGACGACGACTACGAGGCGAATGACGACCTCGCCGAGCGCCTGGATGCGCTTGACGAGGATCTGATCGAGGCGCGCGCCGAGGCGCTGCGCCAGAGCCTGGCAGACTACGAGCTCGACGACGACGACGCCGAGCTCCTCGCCGGTATCCAGGTCGACGAGCACGGCAACGAGTACCTGCCCGCGCTGCCCGTCGTCGCGATCGTCGGCCGCCCGAACGTCGGCAAGTCGCAGCTCGTGAACCGCATCCTCGGCCGCCGCGAGGCCGTCGTCGAGGACGTGCCGGGCGTGACGCGCGACCGCGTGACGTACAAGGCCGAGTGGATGGACCGCCGCTTCTCGCTCGTCGACACCGGCGGATGGGAGCCCGACGCCAAGGGTATCGACCGCTCCGTCGCGCAGCAGAGCGAGATCGCGATCGACCTGGCCGACGTGATCCTGTTCGTCGTCGACGCGAAGGTCGGTGCCACGTCGACCGACGAGCACGTCGTGAAGCTCCTGCGCAAGACGAAGAAGCCCGTATTCCTCGTCGCGAACAAGATCGACGACGCCTCTCACGAGGTCGAGGCCGCACCGCTCTGGAACCTGGGCCTCGGCGAGCCGCACCCCATCTCGGCCATCCACGGCCGCGGTGTCGCCGACCTGCTCGACGCCGTCATGGCGAAGACGCCCGAGATCTCGGCCGTCGCGAAGCACGAGATCGGCGGACCCCGCCGCGTCGCGATCATCGGCCGCCCGAACGTGGGCAAGTCGTCGCTGCTGAACAAGTCGGCGGGCGAGGAGCGCGTGGTCGTCAACGACCTCGCCGGCACCACCCGCGACCCGGTCGACGAGATCGTCGAGGTCGGCGGAAAGCTCTGGACCTTCGTCGACACCGCCGGTATTCGCCGCCGCGTGCACATGCACCAGGGTGCCGACTTCTACGCGAGCCTGCGCACCTCGACGGCCCTCGAAAAGGCCGAGGTCGCCGTGGTCGTGCTCGACGTGACCGAGCCGATCAGCGAGCAGGACGTGCGCATCATCGACCTCGTGCTCGAGTCGGGTCGTGCGCTCGTGCTGGCGTTCAACAAGTGGGACCTGCTGAACACGCCGGAGCTCGAAGACAAGGAGCGCCGCTACTTCCTCGAGAAGGAGATCGAGAAGGATCTCGCGCATGTCTCGTGGGCGCCGCGCGTCAACATCTCGGCGAAGACGGGCCGTCACCTCGACAAGCTCGTTCCCGCGCTCGAGGAGGCCCTCGAGAACTGGGATCGCCGCATCCCCACCGGAAAGCTCAACGCCTTCCTCACCGAGCTGGTTGCCGAGCACCCGCACCCGCTGCGCGGCGGCAAGCAGCCCCGCATCCTGTTCGGCACGCAGGCGGGCACGCGCCCGCCGACCTTCGTGCTGTTCACGACGGGCTTCCTGGATCCGGGTTACCGCCGGTTCATCCAGCGTCGCCTGCGCGAGGTGTATCCCTTCGAGGGCACGCCCGTCATCGTGAACATGCGCGTGCGCGAGCGTCGGAAGAAGCACTAACTTCTTTCGCGGGGCGGCCTTCGGGCCGCCCTTTCGCGTTCTCGTATGTCACCGAGTTACGCGGATCCGCCCGCGGGGCGCGCCACGCTCGTACCATGGAGGGCATGACTTCGACGATGCCGTTCCGGCCCCACCACCCGGGGGACGGCTGGGTCGAGGGAGCCGACGGATCCCGTTACTGGGGCCTCTTCGGCGCCGCGGGGCTTCTCGCCTTTGACCGAGAGCGCGGCGTGCTGATGCAGCACCGCGTCGGCTGGAGTCACTTCGGCGGCACATGGGGGTTGCCCGGTGGGGCGCTGCAGGACGCGAGCGAGTCGCCCGTCACGGGCGCGATCCGCGAGGCGCAGGAAGAAGCCGGCGTCCCCGACGGATCCGTCGTGCCGCGCGCCGAGCACGTCTTCGACGTGGGCGTCTGGCGCTACACGACCGTCATCGCGGTCGTCGTCGAATCGTTCGAGCCCGTCATCAGCGACCCCGAGTCGCTCGAGCTGAAGTGGGTTCCGGTCGACCAGATCGAGAACTACCCGCTGCACCCCGGCTTCGCGTCGACGTGGCCCGACGTGCGGGCGGCGCTCGCCCGCCTCACGGCCTAGCGCCGTCTTGAGGCTCGCCCCTCATTCCGGGGTTGCCGTTCTTTGGGTCGCGCCCTCTACAGTGTCGCTCCTCTTGAGGGTTGCCCCCTCGCTTGGGCCGCCCTCTTGAGGGTCGCCATAAATCGTCGCCTGAACGCCCGTCTAGGCGACGATTTTTGGCGACCCTTAGTCGTTGTCGCGGCTGTCGCGGCCGGTGAGGCGGTCGATTTCGCGGCGCTCGCGCTTCGTGGGACGCCCGGATCCGCGATCGCGGTGCACGATCGGGGCATAGAACTCGCGCGGCGGCGGGGGAGGCGTGAGGTCGGCGTACGCCGTCGCCGCGATCGGCGCGCCGACGCGCTTCAGCAGGAGCTTCTCGACCTTGAGGATCTTGTCGAACCCGTTGATGCGCGCCCGCACCTCGTCGCCCACCTTCACGGCGTGCGCGGCCTTCACCGGATCCCCGTTCACTCGCACGTGCCCGCCGCGGATCGCGGTCGTCGCTGCCGAGCGGGTCTTGTACACGCGCACGGCCCACAGCCACACGTCGCAGCGCACGGAGCTCGGATCGGTCATCCCTCTATTGTCGCGCACGCGGTGCTGGCAGGATGAGAGCATGGGCTGGAATCAGGACATCATCGACGAGTTCCGCGAGAACGGCGGCACCGTGAAGACGGGCGGTTTCGGCCGCGGGCTCATCCTGCTGCACCACACGGGCGCGAAGACGGGCATCATGCGCGTCACCCCGGTGATGGCGCTGCGCCCCACGGCGGGCGAGTGGCTGATCGCGGCGTCGAAGGCCGGCGCCGACACGAACCCCGCCTGGTTCCATAACCTCGTCGCAAACCCCGAGACGACCATCGAGGATCCGGACGCCGGCGCCGTGCGCGTCGAGGCCGAGGTTCTCGAGGGGGAGGACCGCGACCGCGTGTGGCGGCTTTTCGAAGCAGCGAGCGCCGGCTTCGCGGCGTACCAGCGGAAAACCGCGCGCACGATCCCGGTGATCATCCTGCGCCGGATCCGCTGACGCGCCCGGGATCCGCCCCCGATTCGCGCGGATCGGGTGGGGCAGGTAGACTTATGGAGTTGTCCCCGTACGGGGTGCAAATGAAATTTCGGGCTGTGGCGCAGCTTGGTAGCGCACTTGACTGGGGGTCAAGGGGTTTACCCCGCTCTGGTCGGCCCGAACAACTGAAAATCCATGCCACGGGCTGTGGCGCAGCTTGGTAGCGCACCTGACTGGGGGTCAGGGGGTCGCAGGTTCAAATCCTGTCAGCCCGACGTAAAAGCCCAGGTGAGAGCAGGTTTCTCACCTGGGCTTCATCATGTCCAGGGATCGGTTTCCGTGGTCCCCCTCTGGTCCCCCTGGAGTGGTGCCGGACGGTCGCCTGTGGACAGCCGGACCGCCTCGGCCCGCTCCCCTGTGGATAAGGGGACCAAAAGGGGACCAGAACGCCTGCGCGGCCACTCGCACCGGCGCGGGCGCATTACAGGCGCCTGGCTGAGGGGCCGCTGCGCCGAGCTTGCTTGCGCTGTCCGGCGGCGGAAAGGAAGGCGTTGGCCTGCTCGGCTGCCGAGGCGAGGTGCCGGTCGTCGGGGTGGAGGTAGCCGCGGGTGGTTTCCATCGAGGCGTGCCCGAGGATGTCTTGGAGGACGTGTAGCGGGATGCCGGCGTCGGCCATCCAGGTCGCCCCGGTGTGGCGCAGGCCATGCCGGGTGAGGTCGGGTAGTCCGAGCTTCGCGACGATGCTGTCCCAGTCGGTGGCGTCGCGGACGGTCGCGGTGGTGAGGTAGCCGCCCTTCGGGCCGACCAGCAACGAGTCTTCGGACCGCTTGCCTTCGGTGAGGCGTTCCAGCACCGGCCGGAGCGGTTCGAGGATCGGCACCCGGCGCTCTTTGCGGCTCTTGGTCGGCTTGGTCACCAGGCCGCCCTTGCCGGGGAACACCTGCCGGCGGATCACCACGAGGTTCTTGTCGAAGTCGACATCCCCGACCTGCAACCCAGACACCTCTGAGGACCGGGCCGCGAGCAGCGCGGCGAGCATCACGAAGTCGCTGTAGGACTGATGCACCTTCCCGCATGCGCGCGCGAGGCGGTTGAGGGTCTTCATGTCCGGGATCGCGTGCGCCCGCGGGGAGGCGTGTTCGGCGGACTGGCCGCGGAAGGCGTTGCGGTTCAGGCTCCGCTTGGCACGGTTCTTCGCGGGGTTGATCTGGATCAGCCCGTCCCGGACCGCTTCATCGAGCACGCGGACCAGCGGCGCGATGGAGTTCTTGATGGTCGACGCTCCGTGGCGTTGCTCCCACTCATCAATGGTGCGGTCGATGATCCCCGCGGTGATCTGGGTGACCGGCAGATGCCCGAGCGCGGGCAGCACCCGCAGCTTCAGCCCGTACCCGTAGGTCTCACCGGTGGAGGTCGGGTCCAGGCCACGCGCCCACCGGTCGCCGATGGAGGTGACGAACTCCAGCAGCGTCATGAACACGTCCATGCCCTTGGTCGAGGAGCTGCGGAGCTGGTCGAAGAACGCGTGCGCGGCCGCCTCATCCCGCACGATCTCCGATCGGATCACCCGGCGCTTGGTGGTCGGGTCCGTCCACCGGGCGCGGGCGCGGATGCCGTAGGAGCGGCGCTCCATGTCCGTGGAGACCTTCACACCGATCGGCGGGACCGGCTTGGGCTCGGCGGTCGGCTGCGGCTCAGCTCTCCGCGGCATGGTCGTGTTCGAGCTCGCTCAGCCAGCGGTCCACGGCGTCGAGCCGGTACCGGGCGATCCCGCCGAGGCGCAGGAACGGCGGCCCCGTGCCCGCCGACCGCCACCGCGACAGGGTGGACTCCGAGACCTTCAAGTACGCCGCGACCTCGCGGCTGTGCATCAGGGGTGACACCACGAGTGGTCCGTCGTCGCTCATGACAGTTCTCCGGTGTCGGGGTCGAGGGTGCGGTAGAACGCTTCCTCGGCGTCGCGGCGAGCCTGGACGTCGGCCATGACGAACTCCACAAACTCGGCGTCGCGGTCGATGATCGGCAGGTCCTCGATCGGGTCGGCGGGTTCCTCACCGGGCCAGACGGTCTGCCGGGTGGGCCGGTCGTGGTCGAGCTTCGTGCCGGACGCAGCGACCCATTCGCGCAGCCGCTGGCGGGCGTCGGCGAAGTCGCGGTGCCATCCCAGCGGTGCGCTGCCGTTCTGCTCGGGGTCGTAGGCGCACAGCCAGTGCAGGTGCAGCGCGGACAGCTCCCATAGTAGCTCCGGGTGGGCGTACCAGGCGGGCGGGATCACCGCGGCGGGCAGACCGTAGGTGTGCCGCAGCCAGTCCACCCACCGGTTCAGCTCCAGCCACTCGACCTCGGCGTCGTCGGCGTTGAGCAGGTTCCAGTTGATCGGGTGCGGGGGCTCAGCGATCAGTGGGTCCTCGAAGCCCTCGTCGCCGCCGTCCAGCTCCGGGCCGGGCAGGTCGCCCGTGGTGGCGTCATCGTCGCGGGGATCGTCGGCCATGGTGTGCTCCTGTCTGCTCTCGCGGTCCCCGGTCATGCCGGGGCCTTGCTGTGGCAGGCAGGTGGGCGCGGAGACGCCTGGGCGTGTGCTCAGGTGTCAGAGCGGCGCAGCAGGGCCTCTGTCTGCGCACGGTCCGCGGTGAGCTGGGTGGCGTCGGGGCGCTGGGGCCACGGGTGCAGGTCGGTGACGATCGGGGGCGCGGAGCGCAGCAGCACGATCCCGGTGCCGAACGGGAGCCGGCGGATGCGGTCGGGCGGGAAGATTGGCACCCGCCGGACGGAGCGCTGGTTGGAGCGGGTGCCGTGGTCACCCAGCGTCACGGAGTCGGTGTACTCGTCGCGTTCCCCGACCAGCGCGCTCAGGTCTTGCAGATCGCGGCTGTTGGACGCGCCGCCGAGGATGACCTTCACGATCGACGCGTCCCAGATCGCGCCGGCCTGATGCTCGTTCCACTTGTCCCTGGCCTGCGCGAGGGACTGGAGCACTGGCATAGTGGTGATGCCCGAGCCGCCGCCTTCGGCCATGAGCGTCGGCAGCGACGGCAGGGGTGAGAGGTTGGCTATCTCGTCCAGCGCGAGCAGCATCGGCGGATCGAGCCGCGCGCCGGCCGATCGTGCGGCGAGGCGGCGGGCGGTCTCGATGAGGTCTTCCACGAGCGCCGCGACGAGCGCGGCGCTGGCCCCCGCGCCGGACCCGGTGGCCAGGAGGAACAGGGTGCCCTTGTGCTGGATGAAGTGCTCGGGGTCGAATCCTTCACCTGGGCCGGGTGAGACGGCATCGAGCACTCGGGGGTCGGCGAGCGATCCGAGGGCGAGGGACACGCCTTGCCAGATGGAGTCGCGGGTGCGGGGGTCGGAGTCGATCATCGCTTCCAGAGACTCGGCCCATCCGGTCGCCGCCTGGCTCGAGCCGGTCAGGATCGCCACCGCGTCGGCAGCGGCGGTCGGGTCGAGGGTCCAGCGGAACAGCTCGGCCGGTGGGCGGTGGTCGATCGCGGCGGCGTGCAGGAGCGCTTGCAGCGCGGCGCGGGTCTTGCCTTCCCAGAACCCGCCGCCGTCGACGCCGCCGGATGAGAGGCCGGTTCCGGCGGCGAGCCCGGTGGCGCGGATCATCGCGGTCTGCGGGGACTCACAGCCACGGATCGGTGACCACCGCATCCCCGCGGGCAAGCCTTCGGCGAGGTGCTGGGGGTCGAAGATCGCGACCGGCCCGACCCGGCTGCGGGCGCGCAGGGTCGCGGTCAGGTTGTCCGGGCGGGTCGAGGTCACCACGACGGCACCGGGGGCGTCGAGGATCGCGGGGATCACCAGGTGCAGGCCCTTGCCGGAGCGGGGCGGCCCGATGACCATGATCGAGTCCTCCACCGACGCCCACACGCCGGTGCCCTTGGAGGCGCCGAGCCGGTAGCCGACATCTTGCGGGCGTGGATCATCCAAGCCCGGGCGGAGGTTCCCGGCGCGGCGCAGCAGCGCCTTCTCGGACGCGGCGGCAGCGACCTCATGCCGGGTGGCGATGCCCGCCATCCGGCGCGGGTCTTGCTCGACTCGGTGCGTGTGACGGCGCAGCCGCGACCAGACCCACACGCCGCCGGTGATGAGCACGGCGAGCAGGAGGCCCGTGACGAGCCAGTAGACGACCGGGCTCATGCCGGGCGCGTCCAGGGCGCCAGCGGGATCGCTCGGATCGAACAGCACACCGATCCCGGACGCGGGACCACCGGCGGGCTGGCTCGTGCCGGTGAAGAATGCCGCGACGGAGCCGGCGCCGCGGAGCACCAAGGCGACGCCGAACAGGCCGACCAGCCCGATCATCGCCGCGTTGGTCAGCTCATCACCGAACGAGCCGGTCTGCCGGCCCTGACTGTTCATGGCAGCCGCCGGATGATCGTGGTGCCGGAGATGCGGCCGAACAGCAGCACCTCCACGACGCCGCCCGCAGCGTCCGGCCCGAGCCGGTCCGGGTCGACCAGGGCGCGGGCCGTGCCGGTGCCGGACACGTCGGTGTGCCCGGTGACGACGGCGACCGCCACGTCCTCTCCGGGAACGAACCCGTCACCTTCGACGGCGTGGAACGCAGGCCGCGGTGTCGGTTCCTCAGGCTCAGGCGTCGGGTGGGGTGCTCGGCGACGTCGGGTCGCGATGATGTCGGTGAAAGTCGTCCCGTCTGCCTCGCGGACCTCGACCCGCGCCGGAGTCGTCCGGTCATCCGTGGCGCGGTCGATGATCTGCCCGAACGAGGCTCGCCGCCACGGCGGCGCGAACGGGTCGGGGTCCAGCCGTATCCCGTCGACGGTGACGGCCACGGTGCCGTCCTTGCGCACGTCGAGCACGACGAGCGGAATGGACACGGGGACGGATTCGGGCTCGGCTCTCCTCATAACGGCGAGGTGGGCCAGCAGCGGACTGCCGCCGCTTGTTCAGGATTCGTGACCCTGCGCAGAGCCGGTCATGCGGGCGGTGGTGTCGAACGCGGCCAGTTCGGCGGGATGAAGCTGGTGCTGGACGACGAAGCTGCGGTCCTTGATCCGCCAGAGCCCTTGCCCGGTGCCCAGTCCCGGCAGGAGGCGTTGCTCGGTGCCGGTGAGCCCGAGCGTGGTGGCGGTGGGGCCGAGCTGGTCGGTCTCTTGCCGGTAGACGATCCGGGTCTCCGCGTTCGCCAGCAGCGAGTTCGCCAGAGCACGGTTCGCTGAGCCGAGGTCACCGACGTTCTCCAGGTCGGTGAGCTTGTGGAACACGAGCAGGTTCGCCAGGCCGTAGTGGCGGGCGAGCCGCCAGTGCGCGTCCATCCGGCGCAGCAGCGCCGGGTGCGACATCAGCCGCCATGCCTCGTCGTAGATGACCCAGCGTCGGCCGCCGTTCGGATCGAGGAGGGCGGCTTCCATCCACGCCGACGAACAGGTCATCAGCACCGAGATCAAGGTGGAGTTCTCGGTGACGCGGGACAGGTCCAGGCTGACCATCGGCAGCGTCGGGTCGAACCTCACCGTCGACGGGCCGTCGAACAGCCCGGCCAGGTCACCGGCGACGAGCCGCCGCAGCGCGTGCCCGACTTGACGGCCATCCTCAGCAAGTCGGCCGTCTGGATCGTCGGCCGGGTCTGGGCGCAGCAGTCGGTCGACCACCATCGGCAGGATCGGCACGTCAGCGTCGCGCACCGCGCCGGCCAGGGCGGTGTCGATCGCGGTGTGTTCCAGCGGAGCGAGCGGCCTAGCCAGGACGGTCTCGGTGAGCGCGCCGAGCAGGTCGCGGCGCCGCGCAGCCAGCGTGGTCGCCCACTCCTGATCGGAGAGGCCACCGGGACGGTAGCCCTCATCGAGCGGGTTGAGCCTGTTGCCCATCCCGTGTCCCAGGATGATCGCTTTCCCGCCGACCGCTTCGGCGACGCCGGTGTGTTCTCCTTTGGGGTCGCCGGGAACGTAGACGCGGTAGCCGAACGGCAGGCTGCGGGTGTAGAGGCTCTTGGCGAGCGAGGACTTTCCGGAGCCGACGATCCCGGCGAGGACCAGGTTCGGGGCGGTGATGATGCCCCGCCGGTACAGCACCCACGGGTCGTAGACGAACGAGGACCCGGAGTAGAGGTCCTGGCCAATGAACATGCCCTGCGGCCCGAGACCTGCTTCGGCCAGGAACGGGTAGTGGCCGGCGAGGACGGCGCTGGTGTCCTGGTGCCGAGGCAGCCGGAACCTCCCCGGCGTGCGGAGCGCGGCTGGTCCGGGTTCGCCGGCCGAGGGCAGGTAGACCGTGGCACGCCGTTCGGCGCGCTTCGCCTCCAGCTTCGCGCGGGCGGTGGCCTTCTCCGCCTGCCGTTGCTCGGCGACGAGCCGGGCGGCTGCTTGTCGCCGCTGCTTTCGCAGCCGCCGTCGTTCGGAGGCCGGTGCGACGAGGACGGCGGTGTGCAGCTTCTCGTCCCGGTTCACCACGAGAGCCCTCGGGTCTGCTTGACGGCGGCGACGCCGGGATGCTCGAACCAGCTGCCGTCCCGGACTCCGCTGTGCCGTCTTGCGGTGTCGCGTCCGGCTGGGCGGTCCGGAGGTGGGACGGGGGTGTCGTCGGTTGGGTCGATCGCATGGTCGGCGGGGATCAGGTGCCGCCGGTAGAGGGCGACGTGCCCGGCCTGCGGGTTGTAGGACATCGCGTAGTCGCCGGTCTCGGCCTGCCGGTCCCCGGCATAGACAGGGGCGTGGTCGTGAACATCGCCGTTCTCCAAGGCGGCGTCGGTGGTCTCGTCGCCGTAGTCCCAGCCGGACAGATGCTCGATCCCCGCCTCGACGCCGTCACGGTCGATGAGGTCGAGAACCCGGTCGGCGTCCTCGCCTTGCAGGAACACGACCCCCACCCAACGATCAACGAGTTGCGTCGGTGGGTTCCAGACGATCCGGCCGGAATGACTCATCGCGGCGTTGAGCCGGTCGTGGGCCTGGTCGATGAGCGTGCCGGCCTGGTGCAGCTCGTCGGCCGCCGACACCGCCTCGACCGCACCGCCGGCCGGGTCGCGTGCTTCGTCGGTCACCTGATGCTGCTGGTTCAGGTGGGCGGTGGCGAGCTGGTCCAGGACTTGCCGGAGCGAGCGCGCCCCTGCCAGCAGGCCACCGATCACCGCGTACGTGTCGGCCGGGTGGTCGAAGCTGCGGGTGGCGTGCGCGAGCCCACGCAACGCCTCGGACGCCTCGGCGGCATCGCGAGCGGGATCGGTGAACGTGGGCATCGCGGTCTCCATCACTTGGTTGCCCGCCAGGTGCGCTTCGCCGGACCGCTGTCCGTCCCTCTCCGTAGGCTTGTAGCCATGCCCTATGTCGCCACTGTGTTGCGCGTGATGATCGCCTCGCCCTCTGATGTGCCGGAGGCTCGCGATGCTGTAGAGAAGGCGGTACACGGCTGGAACGACGCGAACGCGAGGAACAAGGGCGTGATCCTCCAACCGTGGCGTTGGGAAACCTCAGCGGTGCCGGTCATGGGCGCTCACCCGCAGAAGCTGATCAATGCACAAGGCGTCGATGATTCGGACATCGTGTTCGCGCTGTTCGGCGGACGACTCGGCTCACCGACACCTGACGCGATCTCGGGAACCGCCGAGGAAGTAGACCGAGCGCTGGAGCTAGGCAAACCTGTTCATCTCTACTTCTCGACCGCTGCTCTCCCGAACGACATCGATACCGCGCAGCTCGATGCCTTGCGGGCCTTCAAGAAGGACATGCAGGACCGCGGACTCCTCGGCGAGTTCAACAATCCCGAACAGCTCAATCACGAGGTCTGGAAAGCGATCGAGCACGACATCGTGGCCCTGAAACTCGACGCGACACCCGCCGTGCAGTCACAGCCAAGCGGAGTGGACTTCCTGGTTCAGCCCCATCAAGAGCGCGAAGTCTCGGGAGTGAACTCGAAGGGTGCACCGCGCTACACGACGAAGCACTGGCTCGACATCACAAACACTGGCGATCGCGACGCGGAAGGCGTTCTGTTCGAGAGCGTTGGCGAGGACAGTGCCATGTTCATCGCTGGCCCGGAAGGATCCACCACGATCCACCGTGGCCAGACCCGGCGCCTGCCGGTGATGTTCACCTTCGGAGGGTCGGGTGACCCGGTTCTTCGCATCCAATGGGTCGAAGATGATGACGCCAAGCACCGAGACTTCCACGTTGGGTAGTCACCTGTAGCTACACCGTGCGGCACAGCGGGAGCGCCGCCGCGGTGAACGCTGCGGCTTGCTGGCCGATGAGCCGGCGGGTCTCGCAGGAGGCTTGGATCGCGGACTGCTCGATCGCGGCGACTGCGGCTTCCAGGTCATCGAGGGTGGGCGCGGTGATGCTGATGAGGCCGGAGACGCGGAGCACGCCGTGTCCGGCGGTGAGGTCGGCTTCCTGTTGGAGCACGTCGTGGTACTCGGCGGTTTGGGCGGCGTTCTCGATCTGTCCCATCCGTGCGCGCTGGGCGGCATCAGAGAGGTGTTCGACCTTCTTCTTGCGGATGTCGCGGGCGGCCTGGTCCGATCGCATCGGGGTGTAGAGCAGTGAGACGGAGCGTTGGATGCCGGTGGACAGCAGTACGGGGGCGAGGAAGCCCGGGTAGACCATGCTCCGGGGCCATTCGGCGACCCACAGGACGGTGTGCCAGGCCGAGTCGGTGCGCAGGCTGCCCCAGGTCTCGGTGACCGCGACCGGGCCGGCGGTGGCGAGGTCTTGCCCGAGCTTCCCGTGCCGCTCCAGCGTGGCGGCGACGGCCGGGTCGTAGGCCGAGCGCAGGATCACCGCGACCTGGCCGGGGCCGAGCCACCCGACCGGGGTCAGGTCGGCCGACCGCAGCGCGGCGGTCAGGGTCGCCATCTCTTGGCGCAGGACCGCGGCGGCGCCGCGGATGCCGCCGCCGGCGGTCCTGATCTGCCGGGCTGCGGTCTTCATGTCCAGTGAGAGGCTGATCGTGGTGGCGTGCCGTTCCCCGGCGGGACCGGCTCGTTCGATCAGCTCGGTGTAGGTGGTCGCGGCCCAGGAGTCGTCGGCGGTGCCGTGCTCGGCCCACCATTCGGCCAGTCCGGTCCCGGAGTCCGGCAGCGTCCGCTCCAAGACTTGCAGGGTCGCGATCCGCCCGGATCGGCAGACTGTGGCGAGCACCCGCCCCCAGGAGGTGACCCGGCGTTCCTGCTCGCCGGGGTCGAGCAGCACGAACGCGGGATGGGTGACTTCGCAGACCACGGTGAGGGTGGACTGGCGGGGGTCGTGGATCATGCATGCCCCGGTCTCGGGGTCCAGATGCTCGCGCAGCCGGGCCATGTCGCCGGGCATGGCGAGGTTCCCGACCGGGCGCGGGGTGACGATCCGCCGGCGGTACAGCAGTTGCCCGCCGGTGGAGCGCCACAGCCACCAGCAGGCGACGGGCAGCCATTCGACCATCGGCCGCCCGGCGACGGGCACCCAGGTCAGCACCGCGGCGAGCAGCCAGATCGGGGCGGTGTAGGCCAGCAGCATCCCGGCTCCGCCGTAGAACGCCGTCAGTACGGCCAGCCCGCCGATGCCGAGGGTGATGAGCTGTGAGACTGAGAGCCCCAGCAGCACGCCCCGGCGGGTGAGGCGGGAGAACTTCACCGGCGTCAGTTCACTGCCCGGAACCTTCTGATCTGTCGTGGTGGGCATGGCCGATCACTCCTTTCCGGTCTGCGGCGGCTGGGACGGTGCCGGGGTTCGCGGCTGGGGCGCAGACGGCGGGGGCGGTGTCTTCGACGGCGCGGTCTGGCCGCTACCCGCTTGGCCGTCGGCGCCGCTGGCGGCGGTCTCGGCCTGTCCGGCGACTGCTTTGCCGGCCTTCGGGCCGGCTTCGGCCGCGCCCTTGACGACCTGCGCTCCGACGACCACTGCCGCTGCCGGACCCGCCGCCGCAGCACTGGCCCCCGCTCCTGCCGCCGCACCGGACCCTGCGCTGGCTCCGGCGCCTGCGGTGCCAGCGCTGCCGGTGCCGCTGGCTGCGGCCGGTGCCGGGGTGCGCGGCGGCGGGGTGCCGCCTGGTCCGCCGCCAGCCCCCTTCCCGCCTCCCGGGTCGCCGCCCTGGGGGTCATCGAGAACCTTCTTCGGCTCGCCGCCGCCGGGGGTCTTGGAGGGCAGCGGGAGGGGACGGTTCAGGGCGTTCTTGGCTTCCTGCTCGGTGCCCATCTGCTGGTAGAGGTCGAAGCCGATGAACGACACGAACCGGTAGACCATGTACGGGGCGAAGGCCGCGATTCCCATCAGCACGATCCCGGTGATCGGCTCGGTGACCGCGGTGATGTCCGCCTCGATGGGGGTGGCGATCTGGGTGATCGCCAGCAGGAAGATCACCACGAGCACGAGCTTGGACACGATCAGCGCGATCACGAACGCGGCCCACTTGCCGATCCACCCCTTGGTGGCATCCCACGAGGCGCCGGCGAACGCGATCGGCGCGAGCACGACCCCGACCAGCAGCAGCGCCTTGCGGATCAGCAGTGAGAACCAGACGATGAAGACCGCGGCGATCATCAGCCCGGCCAGGAAGATCGTGACGATCGCGCCGACGCCGGGAGCGGCGATGTTGATGCCGGTCAGGCCGGCGGCGAGCAGGATGATCTTGTCGCCCATCGTCTCGGTGGTCTCCCCGGACGCCTGGATGATGCCGATGCAGAGCTGGTCCACGATCTCCAGCGCGAGCGCGGTCAGCGTGACCACAACGAACGCGCCGAGCACCGATTTCGCCGCGCCGAGCGCGGCCCGGGACAGGGCGGTCGGATCACGCTTGATGAGCCCGGTGATGAGTTGCAGGCAGAAGAAGATCAGCACCAGGAACACGCCGATGCCGAAGATCAGGTTGTAGACGCTGGTGAACCCATCGGTCTGGACATCGACCAGGGTGGTCGTGTCGAACACCGCCCACATCGCCTCGATCAGCCAGCCGGCCGCGCCGCCCATCGCCTGGGCGAGCCAGTCGAACGGGGCCGCCACGACCGTCGCAGCAGCTTCCCCGGCCACATCGCACACCGACGAGATGACCGGCACATCGCAGACACCCATCGTGAACCTCCTGTCGTGTCCGGGCCGGCCTCAGACGGCCTGACCGACGTCCCAGAAGAAGTTCACGAGCGTCACCGCCGCACCGCAGATCACCGCGGCACCGCAGGAGATCAGCACGCCGAGCTTCCCCCGCCCGGACAGGTGCGGATTGGAGCTGTTGGCGCCGTAGGCCCACACGATCGCGGACACGATCAGCGCCAAGACGGACAGGATGAGGCCGACCGTCATCACCGCGCCGACGATGGCGCGGAGCTGTTCGATGCCGGGCAGGCCGGAGCTGTTGGGGTCGATGTCGATCACGGCGGTTACTCCCTCGCTGAGCGGATGGCTGGTTCAGCGGCGAGGTGAGCCAGTCACACCCTGAGCGCGTGCTGCCGTCGCGCGGGGGTCAGAGCTGGCGGCCGAGGACGATCAGCCAGTTCACCCACGCCACCCCGGCACCGGCGAGCACGGCGGCACCGACCCCGACAAGCACCCCGACCCGGCCTTTGGAGGCCAGCGAGTGGTTGCCGTGCGAAGCGCCCAGCGCCCAGCAGATCGCCGAGACGACGATCATCAGCACCGCGACGACGAGCACGATCGTGAGCAGCGCACCGATCACCTGTTCCAGGTCACCGATCCCGGCCAGGCCGTCGAAGTCGGGGAACACGTCCATCACGCACCGGCCTTGACGGTGACGTGGAGGTGGTCGAAGTGTCCGCCGGTCACGTCACCGGGGTCGTGGCTTCCGCCGCCGTCGTAGTCGCGCCAGCCTTCGCCATCGCGGGCGATCGACCAGATGCGGCCCTGCCAGATTAGGTACTCCACGCCCAGGGTCTCGGCGTGGTCCTTCATCCAGTTCGTCACCCGCCAGCCGTCCTCGAGTTGCGTGGGGGTGGGATAGGTCCCGATCCGGTTGCCGAAGGTGATGTCGCAGGCGCGTCCCAGCGGGTGCTCGGAGGTGGTGCCGGGCCGGGGCGAGTAGCAGGCCCAGCCGGTGTCGGGGAACCCGGCGCGGGCTTGGGCCACGAGGTGTGCCACCCGGGCGGTGATCTGCCCGTCGCTGGTGGGGTCGTCCACGAGCCGGTCGGGGTCGCCGTCGACCGGGGCGGGTTCGCCCGCGGTGCCGCCGGGGGTGTCACAGCTGGTCGGGGCGCCGACTGCGGCTTCGGGCAGGTCGGCGGCGTTGTGCGCGTTGAGCCAGGCGGCGGCGTCGACGGCCTCGCCGTGGGTGCCGCCGGGGCGGACCTCGAAGTGTAGATGCGGTCCGGTGGAGTTGCCGTAGCTGCCGACATCGCCGATGTGCTGCCCGGCGACGACCCGGTCACCGGCTGAGGCGTGGAGGCCGGATTCCCACATGTGGGCGTAGGCGGTCGCCACCGTCTGGCCGTCGATCTGATGCTCGATGACGATCAGCCCGCCGTAGCCGCCGGAGAACTCCGCGACGGTCACGGTGCCGTCCGCGGCGGCGAGGATCGGGGTGCCGTCGGGGGCGGCGAGGTCGGTGCCGGTGTGGAACGACGACTCTCCGGTGATCGGGTGGACTCGTGGCCCGAACTCGCTGGTGAGCACCCAGGTTCCCTCCGGCAGCGGGAACACTACCCGCGCGGACTGTGCCACCGGAGCCGCCGCGACCACGGACCCCGCCGGACCGGCCGAGCCGGATGCGCCGGTTCCGTCGCTGGCGGCGCCAGTGAGGGCATCGAGGATCGCGTCGGCGACTGGCTGGTAGTTGCGGTAGCGGTCCGGGTAGGCGCTGACTTCGACGGCTTGGGCGGCTTCGCCGGGGTCCATGTGCTGCCAGCCCGGGATGTCCAGCAGCCCCCGCGGGCTCGGGTAGTTCGGGCCGTCCGGGCCGCCGAAGAACGCCCGCGCCTGGTAGGTCGGGTCCATCAGCTCCGCGACGGTGCCCCACCCGGATTGCGGTCGCATCTGGAACAGACCGAGCGAGTCGTGATCCGAGCCGTTGCCGTCGTTGGGGTAGTTCCCGCTGTCGGGGTAGGCGCCGGTGTTCGCCAACTGCCGCAGCGTGCTCTCGGTCAGCGCGGCCATCAGCGCGATCGTGATGCCGGGTCGGCCGACGCCCTCGATCCCGCCGCCGATCGTGATGATCGTGGCCGCGTGCGTGAGTTGCTGCCGGTTCAGCGTGAACGTCTCACCGTTGGCGGTCGTGACCGTCAGCGACTCCGGGACGGCCCCGACGGTGACGGACCCGCCGGGGGTCGCGCAGTTCGCGGCGGCGGGATTCATCAGCACGCCGATGCCGACCAGCCCCAGCATGGGGCCGAGCAGCAGCAGCGCGAGGACGGCGGCGGTGAGCTTCGTCAACACGGTAGGACCCGGCGGCTATCGGAGTGGGTTGTCGAGCTGGGACAGGCGCAGTACATGACACAGGCCGGTGCGCAACTGCGGTGTCGGCGGCGGGCAGGCCAGGAACACCGTGAACGACACCGACTGCTCAGCCGTGACCGGTTCGCCGTTCCAGACGCCCGCGCGGTGGCGGGTGCCCTCGATCGTGACCGCGGTGGCACCAGGAGGGAGCTGCCCGGGCTGGGCTTGCTCGACCGCCTGATCCCATGCCTCCGGTACGAACGAGCGGTCGATGACCAGGCGCTGGGTGGTGGCGTACTGGCGCAGCTCGATCCACGCCTCCCGGGAGGGCAGGTAGGCGGCGATGTCCGAGGCGAGTCCGGCCTGCTCGGCGCCGGAGGGGTCGCCGACCTCCAAGATTCCCGCGGAGTAGTCCAGCGGCATCAGCCCCGAGCCGGTGTCCCACCCGAACAGCGCCTCCGCGACGTTGCGGGCGAACTGATCCGGGTCGTGAGAGGGCAACACTAGCGGCGGCCCTGGCGCCTCCGGGCCGGTCTCGCCGGGCACGGTGACGGTCGGTGCCGGTGCGGGTGCGTCGTCACGGGGTGGTCGTGGGCCGGTGATGAGCCCGTAGACGCCGATACCGACCAGGAGCAGCAGCACGATCCCGGCGGCGATCACGGCGATCAGCCGGCCACGGGACCAGGACGCGAGATTCGTCTTCATACCCGCCAGGTGCGCCCACCCACGACACGCCGGGACCCGGGGTAGTTCAGAGGGCGCGTAGCAGCGGCTGGTCGGGCTGGGTCGCGGTGCGGGCGGTGCGGAGCCGGTCAGCGAAGGCCATCGTGCCTTCGACGGCGGCGAAGAACGCCTCGATCTGCTCGTCGGTCAGGTCGGTCGCCAGCTCGTCCACGTCGTAGTGCGTCCACCACGCGTCCAGCTCGCCCCAGGTCAGCACGAACGCGCGTACCGAGAACCGCGTCGGCCCCTCGTCCCCGTCAGCGGGTCGCGCCCCGGATGCGGCCCGTTTCGGAGCCTTTCCGCGCCGGGTGGTGTGGACGCGGGCGAGCGCTTCGTCGGCCAGCTCGTGCAGCCGCCGGTCCCGCTCGGCACCGGTGTCGGCGTGTGCGTCCCGGAGACGCTGGAAGATCGGATTGACCGGCGCGCCGGCCTCGATCCGCGCCAGCCCGTCACGGGCCTGGCCGCGCAGCTCCTCAGAGACGGCGGGGTCGCCGGTCAGGCGTTGCAGGAACCCGATCTGCTCCAGCCGCGTGTAGGACGACGAGCCGGTCACCATCCGTGCTGCCTGCGCGCGGGCATCACCGAGCGGGCCGGGTGCTGGTGGTCCCGCCGAATCGGCGGGACCATGCTTCCCGGGCTCGTGGCCGTCCTGGAACTGGGTGGCCGCCTTCCTGCGGGCGGCGTCCTCGGCGATGAGTTCCTTGATCTCCCGGTACAGCCCGGCGGCCTCGATCGGGGTGAGGGACTTGTGGAGCTGGTTGTCGTCCTGTTCAGCGAGCAGATGCCCGAGCCGGTCCGAGATGCCCGAACGCACCCACACGCTGACGCGGCGGTGCCCGAGCTGCTTGATCGCCGCGAGCCGCCGCGCCCCGCACACCAGCGTCCCGTCCGGGGTGATCGTCGGCGGCTGCAACAGGCCGTCCCGCTCGATCGACGCCGCCAGAGCGTCGAGGTCGCCCAGGTCGGTGCGGTGCCGGCGCCCGACGGTGATGGAGTCCACCGTCCGCTCCAGCTCGATCCGCCCGTCCGGGGTGTTCATCGGGCGCCTCGCGACGTGTCGGTGCCGCGCGTGTTCGTGCCGGGTGCCGCCAGCGACAGGGTGAGCACGAGGTCGTCGTCGCGCAGCAGCACCGGCAGCGTCTCACCGATCAGCAGCCGCAGCAGGATGCCCCGTCCGGCGCCGGTCGCCGCGAGCTCCGCCGCGGGGCTGCCCAGCAGCGCACGCAGCAGCACCGCCCAGGTCCGGCCCGGCATGTCGAGCAACGCGCGGGCGTGCTTGTCGCGCCGCAGCGTCTCGTAGGCGGTGTGCCGGTTCCCGACCCGGGTCAGCGCCCCGCAGACATGCTCCACCGCCGCCCGCGCGGTCCCCGCCGGCCAGCCCAGCAGCACCAGCAGGGTGATCGCATCCGCGACCGCCGCGGTCGCCGAGGTCGGTTCCGACCCGTCCCGCCCCGCGTCGTCATCGTGTTCCTCGCCGTGCCCGGTGGTGTCATGCGGATCGGTGATCTGGAAGGCGGGGTGGTAGTCGTCCAGTGGGTTCTCCCGGTCGGAGAGCCGTTCGGGGTCGTGGAACACCGAGTAGCGGGGCCGACGCGCCTGGTGGGTCGAGCACAGCAGCCCTTGGCCGCGTTCCTCGGCGATGCAGGTGATCCGCACCGCGTGGGTGACCACCGCCCACGGGTCATCCGCGGTGCGGGCGGCCTTGCTGCGCATCACGTCGAACGCCGCCGACGCGGCCTCCCACGGGTCGAGCCGGTGCTTGTGCGCCAGGGCCGCGTACTTCTCGGCCGCGAACGCCATCAGCTCGCCCGCCACCGGGTCCTGCTCCCACGCTCCACGCCCCGCGGCGTGGAGCCGGTGCAGCAGTGCGCGCAGCCCTTCGCTGCTGCGGTAGTCCTCCGCCCGCTCGCCGCTGCTCGTCGCGTTGGTCGTGCCGGTGGTTGTGGTGTCGTCAGTCATGGTCGGGGCACCTCCTGGCGGGCAGGTGCGCCCGCAGGTCCCTGCGGGTCTGACCTCCGCCAGCCAGGCGTCCACCACTGACCACCGCTCCCGGCTACCGCATCCCGACCCCGGACCGCGCCTGGGCATGGTCCGTGCCGCCGCGACGCCCGAACGCCGACAACGGCGGCAGATGCCGGGCCCGTTCGCCCGCCCACTGCGCGCCCTTCTCGATCGGAGCGCGCAGCCGGCGGCTCCCCGCGGCGGCGAGGTCGATGCCGCCGCGCGACAGCGCCCCGCCGGCACGGGCGAACAGATCGGTCGGGCGCACCCAGTCCACGCCCCGGCCCCGTACCTGCGCCAGCTTCTCCTTCGCGGCCCGGCGGGACGCGGCGTCCCTGATCGCGTCCGGCGTTCCCGTCGCCTCCGCATCCTCGGCCGGCGCGGTCTGTGTCTGCGGGGCGTCGTCCGGCACGCGATGCCGGCGGTACTGCTCGACCGGGTTCGTCTGGTCCTGGTCGTTCATGACGTGACTCCTTCCCTTACGGGCTCGGACCCGGGCGGGCCGGCCTCATCGCTGTGGTGCGCGTCGGGACGCTCGGGGCGGGGCAGCCACCGGCCGACCGTCGAGGGATGCACTCCCAGGTGCCGGGCGATGGCCTTGTTCGACCACTCCCGCTCCCGTAGCTGCGCCGCCTGCGCCCGACGATCCGAACCCGCGTCTTCACCCGCCTCGACGGGGCCGGGCGTGGCAGGCGGGGGTGCGGCCGGTGCGGGCTCGATGCCTGGCACGGTGGCCGTGGCGGGCGGCACCTCGCCCGCTGTCTCTGGCGGGTCGGCGGGACGGGCGCCGGCTCGGGTCAGGACGACGGTCAGATGGGTGATCGCCAGCAGCACCACGGGCGGCACCGCGGCGACGGCGGCCGCGAGCGGGCCGGGCACGTCGGCGTCCGCGGCGACGACCGCGTGCAGGGAGTTCGCCGTCACCGAGACCGCCGCGCCGCCGATCAGCAGCGTCCACGGATACCAGGCCGCCTTCTCACCGGCGAGCGCCACCACGGCGACTGTGGACACCACGATCACGCCATCGACGATCAGTGGCCACGCCCACGCCTGCCCCGCACCGATCCCGGAGCGGCGGGCCAAGTCCGCCAACGCGGTGAACGACAGCCAGAACGCCCCGGCCGCGATGAACACCGTCCCGGCAACGGATGTGACCACCGCCCAGCGCTGCCCCCGCACCCTGTTCACCCCAGGCCCCTCACCGCGCTCGCCCGTGACCCGGGATCACGTCGAGCGAGCCCGCCCGCTGGCGGGCTCGCCGAGGCGGAGCGTTCTCGGCGGGCGGCTCCCGCGTTGACGCTGCGGTAGGCGCTGTAGACGGTGCGGGTGATCTCCCGCTCGGCGAAGTCGGGCTGCTCGGCACGCACCAGCGCATCTAGAGCCTCGGAGACCGGCACGTTCCCCTCAGCCAGGCGGCACGCGGCCCAGAACAGCTTGTAGTTCCGATCGCCCTTGACCTGCCGGGACAGCCACGCCGCCAGCCGGTCCGCGTCTTCCCGTCCCGACGCCTGCCCACCTTGCCGCAATGGGCGGCGTGGCGGTGGCGGATCGAGGAAGTCGCGTAGCCGCACCGCATCCACCGGGGCGACCACACCGGTGGCCACTTGCTCGACCCGGTACGAGACCGAAGTACCGTCCAGTCGCAGCGTCGAGGGCGGGGCGATGACGTAGCCGCCGTCCCCGCGGCAATCCACGCCGGCCTTGCCGACCACCCACGACCGCTGCACCCGCCCCGAGACAGCCGGGAAGTAGGCATGCTGACCCCCGGTGGGCGTGGTCACCGTCGCCAATGGCGCCGGGATCAGACCCGCCCGAGCCGCCCGCGCATACGCCGCGTACCCATCGACACCGTGCACGTCCACATCGATCACAACCAGACCTGAGACGGCGCCGGTCGGGATGCCGATGTTCGCCTCCGGCTGCCACCGCCACCACCCCTGCACGCGCCGCGCGTCGGTCGTCGCGCGCCGGAAACCGGACGAGACGAGGGGCGTCTTCTCACCCGGCACGCACGGGAACACCGGCACCCCGGCCCGTGCCAACTCGCGCGCCGCGACCGACAACGGCAGACCGTCGAGCCGGTCGAACACGGCGGCGAGGGTTCCGGGGGCGACCATCACAGCACCGGCCCCGGCGCCGCCTGCACCCTCCGCGGCTCACGCTCGGGCAGCGGCTCCACCCGCGGCGCCCGCTCCGGTGCCCGTTCTGGTCCAGAGTGTGCGGGTCCGGAGCGTTCGGGGGTGTCGATGCGCAGCGAGGTCGGGTTGCCGTTGCCGAGCTGGATCGTATCGAGCTGGCCCAGAACCTCGGTCGCGGTGCGCCGGACCTTCTCGCCGGTGTCGCGGATGACCTGAACCGGGTCCTTGCCGTCCACGTTCGCCGCCCACCCCGCCACATAGGGGACCGTGTAGTCGCTGGTGTCCATGCCATGCGCGGCAGCGATCATCAACGCCACCGACTCGGCCTCGACCTCACCGGTCCCGCGATGCCGGCGGGCCTCCTGCTGGTTCGGCCCGTGCATCCGGACGTGACCCAGCTCGTGCGCGAGGGTCTTCACCTGCGCGGCCGGGTCCATGTCCGTGCGCACGAGCACTTGCCGGGTGTCGTAGTCGGTCATGCCGTTCGCGCCGCGGATCGCGTCGGCGTCTGGCATCCGCAGCACTTCATACCCCAGCGACTCGACCTGCGCGGCCAGCCCCTCCCACAGACCGGCGGGTGCCTCGCCTTCCAGCAGCTTCGGGCTTGGCAGCTCCGGCAGTTCGGCACCGTGAGTCCGGGACACATCCCACACATGAGCGGGAACGACGCTGACGATCCGGCGCTGCACCACCTCGCCCGGGCGCGGTTTCTCGCCTTTGGTCAGGCGTCGCCACGAGGCGGGGTCCTTCGGCATCGCTGTCGCGAACCTCACCCGGACCGGCGCGCGAATCTCATAGCCGCCGCCGGCCTCGGCCCAGCGGCCCATCTTCTTCCAGTCCTGGAACCCGGCCACCCACGTCGGCGTCGGGGCCGACACCCGGCCCTGCTCGTAGGCGTCCAGGTGCTGCGCCCAGATCAGCAGCGTGTTGTTGAACGACCTCGACCGGAACCGTGCGGCGAACTCCATCGCCCGACGCCAGTCCTCACCCGACACCAGTTCCTCGACCGAGCGCACGATGCGTTCTTCGAGCGCGTCGAGCTTCGCTTCCCGTGTCTCGTTCCTCATCGCCATCGCGGGACCTCCCTCCGCCAGGGCCGCCCCGGGAGGGAGCAGCCGTGCGACCACGAGGTACGCCGGGCGGATCAGGAAGACGAGACGGACGACGGAAACGAGACTGGCGACCGTCAGGCTCCGCGACGAACCCGACTGGTCTCTACCGGACTACCGGAGCGAGGGTGTCCTCGGTTGTCGCACGAGCTGATCCTGCGGATATCGTCGGGGCAGATGCGCGCTTCCGCCGGTTGAGTACGGAACCTTCTCCGTAGCTCAAAGCCCGATAACCGGCGGGAGTCAGCCCGACGCTACGGCGGAACTGGCGCGTAGCGAAATCTGAATCGCTCCAACCCACCTCGCGAGCAATCAGAGCGATCGGCGCATCGGATTCGCGCAGGAGCGCGGCCATCCGCTCGGTGCGAAGCATCGTGAGATAGGCGATAGGAGACTTCCCGAACGCCTCCACGAACAAGCGGCCGAGCTGCGACTTTGAGAGATGTACCTCGTCAGCGAGCTCAGTCGTAGACCATCGTCGCTGGGGTTCAGCACGCAGGAGATCAGCTGCCCTGCGAACTTCCGCTCGCAATGGTGCGAATCGGCGATGTCGTGGCGCGGACGGCCACGTTGTAGTGCGCTGCGTCGGCGACACTCGCACCTGCGAAGTCTTGACGAAGGGCGCGATCACATCGACCAGGCTGAACCAAAGAGCCTGCATCCGGTAGAAGTTCTTCGCGGGTCGTCCTTCGATGCTTAATGCCGCCAACTCATCGAGCCAGGGCATCAGCCCCTGGGTGCGATCCTCGCCGAGGCGGAGTACCTGCGCAGGTTCGGTGTACATCGTTGCTGCGAAGTCCTGGGCGTCGAGACGGTGGCACAAGCTGCCGACGTGCTGCCAGAACACCTGGTCGATCACATAGTCCGTGTCTGCGTAGATCGTCGTTACGGTGATGTGCCCCTCGGGCTCGCTGCCACATAGAGTGTTCGCGCCGAGCAAGATTACGTCGCCGGGCCCGACGGGCTGTTCACCAAACTCACTGAAGAGGATTGCCGAGCCATCGCGAACGACGATCACCTTCACGCAGTCGTACGCGACCGGCAGGCGAGCACGGGAGATGGTTGCGGTACGAACTATGAGTGGTTCGTACCGCAACCCTCGCCTGCTTCGATCAAACGAGCTGTTCGAGGGCGCCATAGAGCACCTCGTCCATCACATTTACGTGCTCGCGGATGCCTACGAACTGCCCATCGAGTCAGTGTTCGTGACTTCGACGTTGGGGAGGGCAATTCGCGCGGCAATGCCGCCTGCAATACAGAGACCAACAATTGCGAGTCCGCTGCTGAGTACGTAGGGCGATAGCCCGTGGGCGATCGACGTAAAACCCAAGCCGACGTAGACGGTGACCCCCGCGGACCCGCCGAGCTGGTCCGAGGCCCGCTGGACCCCGGACGCGACTCCCGCATCCTCTTCTGTGACCTCGGTCACCGCCGCATACTGCAGTCCAACGAGCCCGAATCCCATGCCTGCGGCGATAAACAGCATCGCGGGGGTCAGCAGCCATGCGGGGGCTTCCAACTGCGCAGCTACAGCGATCACGATCATGCCTACTCCTGCGGAACTTAGCCCGACAACGATGCAAGAACGCGCTCCCCAGCGCCCCAAGAGGCGGGGCACGATGGTCACGGCGGCGATGAGTGCCACGGCAAGGGGCAGGAGTAGCAGACCGGCTTCCAGTGGGGAAAGACCGACTTCATCCTGTAGGTAGAACGTGAACAGCAGGAATGATGTCGAAAGCGCCGCGCTCAGTAGTGCAGTCGCAAGATTTGCTCGCACCCGTGTTCGGTTATGGAAGAAGGTCAGAGGAACCAGAGGATTCGCGGCTCGGCGTTCCACTGTGACGAACAGGCCTGCGGCGACACTCGCTCCTACCAGGGCGGCGATTGCTAGCCATGGCAGATTCCCGGTGTTCTCTCCGGCTTCGACCACCCCGAATGCGAACAGCAGGGGTGCGCTCGTCAGCAGGATCGATCCAAGGAAATCCAACGGGGCGCGCTCTTGTTTCTGGTCGCGTGGCAGGAGGACGACCGTGGCGAGCAGTACGAACAGAATGAATGGAACCGCGATGAGGAAGATCCATCGCCACCCCAGGTGTTCGGTGATGATTCCCGAGAGCACGAATCCCAGTACGAGACCGCAGCTCGCCACTGCCGCCCAGACGCTCAGCGCACGGCTGCGAGCCTTCCCTTCGGGGAACAAGAGCACGATCGTTGCCATCGCAGCAGGCAGGGCGAGTGCTTCACCTGCTCCCTGGAGCAACCTGGCGATCACGAGTAGCGCGAAGGAATCTGCGAGCCCTGCCATCAGAGAGGCTGCTCCGAAGATCGCGGTACCGGTGAGAAGGAGGCGGCGGCGGCCAAAGACGTCCCCCAGGCGGCCACCGAGCATGAGCAAGCCACCGCCTGCGATGGTGTAGCCGACGACCACCCATGTCAGGCCGCGCGGGTCAACGCCCAGATCGTTGCCAATGGATGGCAGCGCTACGTTGACCACGGTGACATCTACGGCGATGAGGAATTGCAGGACAGACAGGCACACGAGGACTGCCCAGGAATGTGCGGCCGAAACTTGCGCTGGCCGCGACGATGAGGTGCTGAAAGACATTGAAACTCCGCTGCTCGAATGAAGAATCGGGCGACAACGTGTGTCGCTCCGAACCGACGATCAAGCGACGGAACGTGGAAACTGAAAAGTGAGAAGACGTTCCGCCGCTAGCGGAGCGTCTCCGTCACAGCGGCAGCGGCCGCAGCAGAAGCACCTGACATGCCTCCCATCCTAACCGACAGCAACTACGGATGCTTCGGCCCTGCTGTCCTACGTCCCGCGTTGAGACGCCCCGTCGACGTGGCGCCGGGCTGCGCCAGCCCGCCGCCACCCTCTCGCAGGTCACCAGAGCCACCACACGTCTTTCAGACGAGGCGCGAGCCGTCCCGAGTCGCATTGGATGCGATCGGGCTCGCGGGCTCACCTGCCCTCCGAACGCCGGCGGAAGGAGCAGCCCAGGTGACGGTTTCGATGCGCGTGATGAGCGCGGGCGATGGGTACAAGTACCTGTTGAAGTCCATCGCCGCGGGCGACGGCGACCGGAGCCTGAGCACGCCACTGACCCGCTACTACGCGGAGGCGGGGACGCCGCCGGGCTTCTGGGTGGGCTCGGGGCTGGGCCAGCTCGGGCACGGCGAGCTGGTCGAGCGAGCGCAGGTCTCAGAAGCTCAGCTCGCGCTGTTGATCGGGATGGGCCATGACCCGATCACGGGCGAGCCGCTGGGCCGCTCCTACCAGCAGTTCGCGTCAATCGGAGAACGGATCAAGCAGCGCGTCGACGCCCTCGACCCCGAGTTGGGGCCGGCGACTCGAGCGCAGGAAGTAGCTGCGATCGAGGCGGAGGAAGCCGAGCGCGGCACCCGCCGCGCGGTAGCCGGTTACGACTTCACGTTCAGCGTGCCGAAGTCGGTCTCCACGATCTGGGCGGTTGCCGACGCCGGCACCCAAGCCCTGATCGCGGACGCCCATCATGCGGCGGTTGCAGAGCTGGTTGCGTTCCTCGAACGCGAGGTTGCCGCAACCCGCGTCGGTGCAACCGGCCCGGACGGCGCGGTTGCGCACGTCGATGTCGCCGGAGTCGTGGCCGCGGCGTTCGATCACTACGACAGCCGCGCCGGCGACCCGCAGTTGCACACCCACGTCGTCATCAGCAACAAGGTCCTGACCGTGCAGGACGGGCGTTGGCGGACCCTCGCGGGCCGCCCGATGCACGCGGTGGTCGTCGCGGTCTCCGAGCTCTACAACGCCGCTCTGGCCGATCAGCTCACCCGTGTCCTCGGCGTCGAGTGGGAGGCCCGCGAACGTGGCAGGGACCGGAACCCGGCATGGGAAATCGAGGGTGTGCCCGACGAACTCGTGGCCGAGTTCTCCACCCGGTCACGGCACATCGAGGCCGAGAAAGACCGCCTCATCGCGGAGTACGTCGCCAAGCACGGCAGGCAGCCCTCATCCCGAACGGTGCTGAAACTGCGGGCACAGGCGACACTCGCCACGAGGCCGGAGAAGGAGGTCCGCTCGCTGGCCGATCTCACCGCCGAGTGGCGACAGCGCGCCGGCCGGGTGCTGCGCCGGGAAGCGAACGGCTGGGCGCGCACCCTCACGACGGCGAACGCACAGGCACCACGGCGAGTGCTGCGCGCCGACGACGTGCCACTGGATGTAGTGCGCGAGGTCGGGCAGACCGTGATGGAGACGGTCGGTGAGAAGCGCTCGACCTGGACCCGCTGGAACCTGCACGCCGAAGCATCCCGGCAGTTGATGGGGTGGCGGTTCGCCAGCATCCAGGACCGGGAGGCGATCACCGGGCTCGTGGTCGATGCCGCCGAGCACGCTTCGCTGCGGCTGACGCCGCCGGAGCTGGCGTCGAGCCCGTTGCAGTTCCGCCGCATGGACGGCACCTCCCGGTTCCGCCCGCACGCCTCGACCCTGTTCTCCTCCGAAGCCCTGCTGGCCGCCGAAGACCGACTCCTGACACGCGCCGCTGACACCTCCGGGCAGGTGGTGCCGTTGGAGACGGTCGAGAGGATCGCCCGCAGGCCCGACGCGCGCGGCCGGGTGCTCGGCGAGGATCAGGCCGCGGCCCTTGCCGCGATCGCGGTCTCCGGTCGTGTCGTGGACGTGCTGGTCGGTCCGGCTGGGGCCGGGAAGACGACAGCGATGAACGGGCTCCGGCGGGCGTGGGAGAAGGAGCACGGCGCCGGCTCGGTGATCGGGCTCGCCCCCTCGGCGGTCGCCGCGCAGGTCCTTGCCGATGACCTCGGCATCGCTACCGAGAACACGGCGAAGTGGTGGCAGAACCACATCATGTACGGGACTACGTTCACGGCCGGGCAGCTCGTCATCATCGACGAGGCGAGCCTGGCCGGAACGATGTCGCTGGATCGGCTCACCCGTGAAGCCGAGAAGGCCGGCGCGAAAGTCCTCCTGGTCGGCGACTGGGGCCAGCTCCAATCACCCGGCGCCGGCGGCAGCTTCGCGATGCTCGTGCACGATCGCGACGACGCCCCCGAGCTGACCGATCTGCACCGCTTCACCAACGAGTGGGAGAAGACCACTTCGCTCCAGCTCCGCCACGGACGCGCCGAGGCGATCGACACCCTGATCGAGCACGGCCGGATCACCGGGGGCGATGAGGAAGCGATGATCGACGCCGCCTACACCGCATGGCGACGTGATCTTGCCGCCGGGCGCGCGTCGATCCTGGTCACCGAGACCCACGCGACCGTCACCGAGCTGAACGCCAGGGCGCGGGCGGATCGGATCATCGACGGCACCGTGAATCCCACCCGCGAACTGCCGCTGCGCGACGGCACCGCGGTCTCGGAGGGCGATCTGGTCATCACCCGCGAGAACGACCGGCGGCTCCGTAACGGCCGAACGTGGGTCCGCAACGGCGCCCGCTGGATCGTCACCGGGGTTCGGGAGGACGGGTCGGTCAGCATCCGCCCGGCCGGACGCAGGTTCGGCGGCGGGATCGTCCTGCCGGCCGACTACGTGGCCGAGCACCTGGACCTCGGCTACGCGATCACTGCGCACCGCGCCCAGGGCGTGACCACCGACACCGCGCACGCGGTTGTCACCGCCACCACCACGCGGGAGAACTTCTACGTCTCCATGACCCGCGGCGCCCACAGCAACCACGCCTACGTCGCCGTCGGCCGAGAAGACGTCGAACACGCGGTGCCGCATCCCGGCGACAACCCGAACATCACCGCCCGCTCGATCCTCTACGGCGTGTTGCAGCACATCGGTGCCGAGCTGTCCGCGCACGAGACGATCGCCGCCGAGCAAGACCGCTGGGGCTCGATCGCCCAACTCGCGGCCGAGTACGACACCATCGCGCAAGCCGCTCAGCACGATCGCTGGGCGACCTTGCTCGCCGCGTCCGGGCTCACGGTCGAGCAGATCGAAGACGTGCTCGGCTCCGACGCCTACGGCGCGCTGTCGGCCGAGCTGCGCTACGCCGAGGCCAACCATCACGACCTCGACGCGCTGCTCCCGCGTTTGGTCGCCGCGCGGAGCCTGGACGATGCCGACGATATCGCCTCCGTCCTGCACGCCCGCGTCGCGCGCGCCACCGTCCGGCCCGCTGGCTCAGGCCGCACTCGCAAGTCCCCGAGGCTGATCGTCGGATTGATCCCGCACGCTGGCGGGCAGATGACCGAGGACATGCGGCAAGCCCTGGACGAGCGCCACGAGCTGATCGAAGCCCGCGCCGACGGCGTGCTCCGCGGTGCCCTCAGCGATAAGGAGCCGTGGGTAGCGAAGCTCGGCACGGTGCCGAAGGACAAGAAGCAACAGGCGGCATGGTGGCGCGCTGCTCGCACAGTCGCGGCCTACCGCGACCGCTATCAGATCACCGACACCAGCACCCCGCTCGGCACCGAACCAGAAAACACCAGTCAGAAGATCGACTCCATCCGCGCCCGCGCCGCCCTCAACCGCGCCCAAGCCATCGCTGCCGACAACGCACCGGCGGAGCAACACCGGACGAACGTCGTGGTGCGGCAGGGGCCGAGCCTTTAAGACCGCCGTCAGCCAACCATCTGCGCTGCACGGTCGTGAATCATCGAGCGGTACTTGCGGGGCGTCACGCCGATGCTGCGGCGGAACTGACGTGCCGCGAAGTCAGGATCGCCCCAGCCGACCTTGCGGGCGATCATCGAAATCGGATCGTCTGTCGTGCGGATGAGGCGCGCCATCCGTTCCGTCCGTAGCATCGTCAGATAGGCGATCGGTGACTTGCCGTAGGCATCCACGAACAGTCGGCCAACCTGCGACTTCGACAGATGCAGTTCGGCGGCGAGGTCGCCCACCGACCAATGCCGAACTGGATCGCTCCGCAGCAGTTCAGCGCCTCTTCGTGCCTCTCGCCGTAGTGGGGAGAACCGGCGAACGCGCGGAACCGCCGGCCACGTCGTCGCTCGTTGCGTCGATGACAGGCGCGTATCCGACGTTCTGATGAACGGCGCGATCACGTGTGCGATGGAGAACCACAACGCCTGCACCCGGTAGAAGTTCTCGACCGGCCGGTGCTCAGTGCTGAGTGCCACCAGCTCATCCAGCCAGGGCTCGAGCGCACCGGCCCGACCTTCACCGAGGCGAAGTATCTGCGCGGGCTCGGTATAGATGGTGGCGGCGAAGTCTTGCGCGTCCAGTCGATCCTGCAATAGGCCGACATGCTGCCAGAACACCTGGTCGATCACATAGTCGGTGTCCGCGCAGATCGTCGTGACGGTCACCTGCTCTTCCGATTCCCCGCCACAAAGCGTGTTCGCGGCCAGCAGGATCACGTCGCCTACGTTGATCGGTTTCTGTCCGAACTCGCTGAGCAAGATCGCGCTGCCGTCGCGAACGACCGTCACGGTCACGCAGTTGAATGCCAGAGGCGCGACGGCTGCGCGGATCACTCTGGTTCGAGCTACGACTGGCTCGAACCAGAGTGATCCGCCGTGAAGAGGTGACATCGTGCTGTCGAACCCCGTCGGTGCCGGGTCTTCGTTCCGTGGTCGGTCCTACATGCCGGTTCCTTGGCGCTGGTTTGCGCTGCGCAACCACAGGAGCAGCGCGAGGCCGACGAGTGCTGCGCTGGTCAGGGCGATGCCGTGGGTTCCGACGAGGTGGAGGGCAAGGCCGCCCGCGATGGGGCCGATGATCGCTCCGATGTTGAGTGCTGCGGTGGAGTATGCCCCGGACATGGTTGGAGCCGATTCCGCTTCGGCCATGATCCGCGCGATCAAGGTGCTGCCGACGGCGAAGGACAAAGCGCCTTGCGTGAATGCGAGCGTCCACAGCAGGGCGGGACTGACGGGCGCGAGGCCGAGCGTGACCCAGCCGACGAGCAGGATGGGACTCGCGAGCCCGAGCAACGGACGCCAGTGACGGTCCCCGAGCCGGCCGGCCACGGTGACGCCGAGAAAGGCACCGATCCCGAACAGTGCCAGGAGCCCGGGAATCGCAGCCTCGCTTGCGCCCGCCGGTTGGGTAGCGATCACCGCCAGGTAGGTGAATGTGCAGAATGTCGCTGCGTTGACCAGGACCGCCAAGGTGACAGCGAGCTGCAGCGGTCTCCGGCGCAGTACCGACAGTTCGGCGCCAAGTGTCGCCGGGGTGGTGGCTGTGGCACCGGGCTCGGTCCGGGTCGGCGTCGCCACAAGCACGGCCGCCAGCGCGGGCAGACAGATGACGGCGATCGCCCACAGCGTCATACGCCACCCCAGCATCTCGCCGACGAGAGCGCCGAGGGGGACGCCGGCGATGAGTGCGAGGGTGGTGCCGCCGAGGATCACGGCCAGAGCGCGGGCGCGCTGGCCGGCGGCCACGATCCGACCGACCGTCGACAAGGCCACGGCGAGGAACCCGGCGTTCGCGAGGGCGGCGACGAACCGGGTCAGCAGGAGGACTGTGAAGGAGTCGGTGAGCGCCCCGATGATGTGGGCGATCACGAAGATGGCGAGGAACCCGGTCATCGTCCACCGCGGCGACAGTCTCCGGCCACCGGCGGCCATCGCGGGTGCGCCAATGACCATGCCGACCGCGAACGCGGAGGTCAGCAGACCGGCTTGGCTCAGCGACACGCCGAGCTCAGCGGCGATCGCCGGCAGCAGGCCGGCCAGGACGAACTCGGAGGTTCCCTGGGCGAAGACAGCCAGGGCGAGCAGATACAACAAGAAGGGCATAAGTGTGCTTCCGAAACATGAGAGAGCGGGTACGGGTGCGTATGGCACGACCGGTGTTTCGGATGCGCAAGCTCACACAGACGCGACGCCAAGGAGCGCACGCGAGAAGAGGATGAGGGAAAACGCCAGCATCACGGGCTACCGGTGTACCGGTAGCCCCGCTCTGTCTGATTCAGGCGATCCCATGCCGTCAAGACTACCGGAGAAGCATCGCCGACACCTCGGTGCCCAAACTACAACACCTTGATGCGGGGTGACGGAAGTCAGAGCGAGGGTCCCGGTGCGCCCGAAGACGGCCACCGGTAGCCGAGGTCCCGTCCAAGCTCCGATCGCGCAACAACGCGGTTTGGGGCGTTGGAATCGAGCAGAGCGATCACGTCGCTCGGCTGAGTGACGAGCACGGCGAAGCCTTGCTTGATGAGTTCGTTCGGTCCGGCACTGGCGACGCTGGTCACCGGGCCGGGCACCGCGCCCACGCCCCGGCCGAGTTCGCGTGCGGCGATGACAGTGGTCATCGACCCGGACCGAGGGCTGGCCTCGGGGATCACGGTTAGACCCGAGAGCGCCGCCAGCAGGCGGTTGCGAGCAAGGAACCTATACCTGGTCGGTGCGGCTCCCGGCGGCAGCTCGCTCACCAACAGCCCGACATCCCCAATGCGACTCAGCAGCTCACTGTGCCCGGCCGGGTAGGGGCGATCCAGCCCGCCGGTCAGGACCGCGATCGTCTGACCGCTCGCGGCGAGCACGCTCTTGTGCGCGGCGCCTTCGATCCCGTAGGCACCACCGGAGACGACGACCCGTTCTTCATCAGCCAGGCCCATCGCCAGCTCGCCGGCGACGTGCTCGCCGTAGGGGGTCGCAGCGCGAGCGCCCGTGATCGTGGCCCGATCGCTCAGCGGCGTCGTCAAGAACGAGGCCGCGCCGCGCGTCCACAGCAGGTACGGCGCACGCTCGCCCAGGTTGTTCAGGCCGGCGGGCCATTCCTTGTCCGCCGGGATGAGCGTGCCGAACCCGTGGCGCTCCGCCTGAGCCATCTGATCCAGCAGACCGGGCGTGACCCGCGCCGTCAGTCGTTCGCGCCACATCAGTGCGTCGGCGCGGGCCAGGCCGGGCACCTCGTCGTCGGACTCGATCAGCCGCAGCGTCTCGACCCCGCCGTGACGGGTGAGGACGTGGCCGGTGGCCGGGTCGTTAGGTTCGGCGATCATCGACAAGGCGATCCGCGCCATCCGCTCACCCTGCACCTGCTCCGCCAACGTCGCCATGATCGGTGTCCCTTCCGCTCCAAGGTCACCGACGAGGTACACGCCCGGCTGCCGCCGGGGTTCCCTCTGTCGCGAGTCAGTCGTAGACTCGGTAGCGAGGCAGATTCAGTAAACTACGCGGGTCCTTCGGGACGGCCCCTCGCGGGCACTCGGTTCATAGCCGCCTCCACGACGGAACACCGTCGCGCTATGACGAGGAATGAGGCCCGCAATGCTCCGGACGTGCGTGGCGCTCAGCGCACGAGGCTATGGCGTACTCCGCTACGCACCCACGAATCTGCTGCTCAACGCGATCCGCACACGGCGCGGCCTGAAGTGGGGCGTCCCCGCGATGCTGCTCGCCGGGGTCTACTTCTACGCCGCGGCGATCTGCACCACGATCATCAACGACGGCGGCCCCGGCTGGCTCTACCTGCTGGTCCTGCTGTTGGTCTGGAACGCCTTCAGGTTCCTCTGGATCGGCCCCGTCAGTCTGATCCAGCTCATAAGTGTCCGTGCGGGGGAGCGTCGCGAACGGCAACCGGTGCCGTCCTCGCGGTGACGCGCAGGCGAGCCCACCGCGCCGTAAGGCACTGACCACGACACAGTCGCATTCGGTTGGCGCGTCCCTTCGCGGTGTACCGCATCGATTCGGCGTGTCGATGGCTCTGTGATGTCGTTACGAGTAGTATCCGTTACATGCAGGACCTCACGAGCCTCAGCGACGCGGGCCTCACTGACGTTGATCGAGCGCTGCGTCATGAGCGGCTACGTCGCCGTAAGGCGTGGCGTAACTGCGAGCGCTGCGATCAGGCGTTCCTCGGTCGAGGTGATGCGCGCTTCTGCTCGGCTCGCTGCCGAGTCGCCGCGCATCGAGCAGGGAAGGAGTCCTGATGAGTGACACGCTGCGGGTTGTCGCGTCACGTCGGTACGGAACGCTCTCGCCGCTCCGCTATCCGGGAGGAAAGGCGGCGCTCGCTGGCTTCTTTGGCGACATCATCGATGCCCTCAGGGTCGAGCGCGCACGCTATATCGAGCCATATGCCGGTGGCGTGGGAGCTGGGATTGCGTTGCTCCGCGAGGGCATTGTCGAAGAACTGGTTGTCAACGACATTGACCCTGCGGTGTACGCCTTCTGGAAATCTGCGGTCGGAGACAATGCCAACTTCGTTGAAATGGTTGCGTCCGTCCCACTCACGATCGCTGAATGGCAGAAGCAGCGAGAGATATACAGATCGCGCGATGAGCGAGATTCACTCCGCCTCGGGTTCGCCTTCTTCTTTCTGAACAGGACCAATCGTTCAGGGATTCTGAATGCCGGAGTTATCGGCGGTCAGCGGCAGGAAGGGAGATACAAGATTGACGCCCGCTTCAATCGTGAAACGCTCATCGAACGATTGACTGCGATCGGAGGCCTGGCCGATCAGATCACGGTCTCAGACCTTGACGGCAGGACAGTGATCCAGCGTTACGCTCAGGACGATCGAGCATTTATGTACATCGATCCGCCCTATGTTCAGGCAGGGTCTCAGCTCTACCTCAACGCGTTCGACGGGCGCGATCACACAGCCCTCGCGGCGATCGTCAATACGGTTGAGAAGGCGCACTGGCTCATGACGTATGACACGGCTCCACTGATTGAGAAGCTGTATCGCGAGCACTTCCAATGCCGCTTGGAGCTGACCTACTCCGCGCGGTATCCGGGGCAGGCCGAAGAACTGCTCGTTGCATCGCCCGCGGTCGCCGGTGTGGTCAAGGCGTTGCAGGGGCAGACTGTAATGGCGGACGCAACAAGCGCCTGAGCAGCGGATTGACCACCTTCCACGCCTGCCGAACGTCCTCTGCGGTCACTGACGCATCTGCGCTGTGCGCGATGAGATTGAACCACTGGATAGAGCCATGTTTGTGGGCGTTTCCCGACTGTATGGCGCCGATGGTCGATTTGAGAGTCTTCTCCGAGCCATAGGTTTGCGCGACCACTTTGAAAACCGCACTCAACTCGCCTGTCGCGGGCGTTGCGGAGCCCTCAAAATGGACTTTGATGGTGGCTTCGAGAACAGAGCGCAATAGGATCGCGGACGCGATAGGCAAGTTTCCCAGGTTGATCCGTCGTAGCTCGAAGTAGCGCAGTTTGAGGTTCAGTGGTGCGTTCTCGTAGTCGAGGCCAGACAGATCGAGCGTGTCCTTTGTGTCTGGATGGTTCGGTCCACGGCTTCCTGCTCCGCTCGGAGGCTCCGGCTGGGGTGGCGTTGCCCCGCCGGTCGCGCTGCCGGGACCGCTTGGAGGCATTCCGTGGCTGCCACCTTGCGACGGTCCAGGCGGAGTCGGTGGTGCGGGCGCGGCGGGTGATGGTGTCGGCGTTGCTGTAGTGGGTACACCGTTGAGACGGTCCACGAACGGCTGGTAGGCGTCATCACGCTTCTTGAGCTCCGGAGAGCGGGTGTTGAGCCTTCCAGCGCGAAACTCCCCGACTAGATACTCCAATGCACCGAGCTTCTTCTTTGGAAGTTCCGACGCGATCTTTTCGGGAGTTGAGGACCGAGGAAGCAACATGCCGTCTCTATCGAACTCCACCCCGATCGCAGCCGCGATGTCCTTACTTCGGTACGCGTACTCAAAGGCCGACATCGCCAAGTCGTCGCTGGCGGCGTACTGCCGGAGGGTGTGATCGGAGAATGGCGCAGCGGCAAGGAAGCGTCGCATCACAGCCATCTTCATGAACCTTGCGACCTCGACATCGGGGTACTGCGCCTTGACGTCCTCCACAGTCGTCTGGTCGTCCACGAGTGAGTAGTAGAAGGTTGCTTGTTGGTCGCGGCTCCACCGCTTCTTGGAGATGCCAGTGTGCAGTCGGGCAACGTGCGGGGCGGCGGTCGCGCGATCAGTCGCCACGATCACGCGGATTCGCTCGGGGAGGTTCTCTGCCTCGACTGCGTACCGCTTGAGCAGTGAGCGAACCTCGGCTTCGTGACCAGGCACGATCGTCGGGTCGTAGAGAGCCTTGAGTGCGCTGACGCGCCGGTTGCCTTCCAGGACGATGTACGAAGGCGGCTCGTCCCGTGACTCCGCCGCGATCACGATCGGCACCTCGTTGTCGAAGTAGCCGTCGCGGAGGATCAGCCGCGCCGCGCCGAGGACGTCCTCGGAAGCGAACAGATACTTCAAGGCTCCGGCTTCATCGTCGCGACGCGTCGGGATGCGGTAGTTCTCCAGGTCGAGCAGGAGCCGGCTCAGTTCGACCTCCACGATGGGTAGCTGCTCGTAAGCCATGTCCAGCCTCGTCTCGATGATTCGTCCGGCGATCTACGCCCTCGGTGCCGAACGGACGAGAGCTGTCGTTCAGTCCTAACCGTAGCCGCGCGGTTTCGCGATCGGGCTGAGACACGTCGAGGCGCATCAACCGGAGCTCCGCTGATGCGCGAACGCACGAACTGGTTGCCATAGGCGCCCGTGACGCCGTGACAGTTCTCGACGCGGGCAGGCGCCCAGGCACGGGACCACGGTCATGCAAATCATTCAGCATGCCGGCGACGCCGCGTGGGTCGCCTGAACTGCGGAACCAGACGGAACGAGGCCGAGCTGCCGCTTCGGACGCTTGTACGGAACCTGTCGTCGCGTGTCTCACGGGACGGCCATGGTGCGTCGCCGCCTGGTACTGACCACAGTCCGTGGGACGATAGGCATGGGAGCCGCCGGTTCCGAGCGGGAGAAGGTCCGTTGATTCACGCTCATCGTCCCGTTGCGAGCCGAGCGCTCAGCTTGCATCGGGGGGGGTATGCAAGGAGTAGCCAATGAGGGTCGCGCGCATCCGTATCGGACGCTTCCGGGGTTATCGCCATGCAGCGCTCGTGGTGCCAGAGAACATGGTGCTTGCAGGTGAGCCGCAGGCGGGCCGCACTGACATCGTCGAGGCCCTGCGCCGGGTTCTCGACGCCCGCAGTACTCGGTCCCGCGTGAATCCTCTCGACGTCTACCGACCTGCTGACGGCGATGAAGAGTCCTTGACGGAGGTAGAGGTGACTCTCCTCGACCTCGGGGAGGACGTAGAAACTCTTCTCAGCGAGAATCTGGAAACGTTCGACCGGGCAACCGGGGAGATCGCCACGCCAAGCAACGCGGGCGACGCGGTTCTGGGCGTACGTCTGTGCTATCGCGCACGATATGACCTCGATACGGACACCGGTGAGCACTGGGTGGATTACCCGGCGCGAAGTGATCCCGCTGCCGGTGTGTTCAAGAAGGCGAGCCGGATCGAGCGTGAGTCTCTGCCTGTCCAGTTCGTTGACAGTGCGCCGGCTCTCCAGCTGCGGGCAGAGGGAGTCCTGAGAGCACTCCTTGCTGATGCCGATCCTGGTGGCCTGGACAGCGCCCTCACCGATCTGGATTCGGCCGTCCATGCTGCAACCGGGTCGTTCTCTGAGACGGAGGTGGTCACTAGCGTTCTGGATAAGGTAATTGATTCCGGACCGCAGGCTCTCTTCGGTATCGATGACTCCGCCGACATCAGTTTTCTGGCGGATGACGGTTCTATGGCTGCCCTCCTCAGAGCGCTTCAACCAGCGATCTCGATGGGTGCGGCCGGGGCCCTTCCCGTCCGTTCCCAGGGGTCGACTCTCGAGAGTGTGCTCTCGGCCGCTGAAGCCATCGCAGCCGCGCGAGATGCACAATCAGGCGTCGTCATCATCGGCGATGACTTTGGAGATCGCCTTGACGCATCTTCATCTGAACACATGGCGCGGCTCATCCACGTAACGGCAGGGCAAGCGATCCTCACAACGCGCCGTCCTGAGGTAGTACGAGCATTCGATCCCGGTGAGCTGGTTCGGCTCACGGTCAGCCACGGCGAGAGACGACAGCACCAGCTCTCTGCAGTCACGGACAAGACGGGCCGAGTCAACCGGAGGCTCATCCTGGAGCAGCTTCTCGCAGCGCTGAGCGCGAGAACCGTTGTCCTCCTGGAGGGGCCGCTCGATGTCGAGGGGTACGGCGCGCTCGCGTCGCGGCTCTTCCGGAAGACGAACGAACCGCACCACAGCCTCCCCGCTAACGGCATCCGCCTGGTCGCCCCGCCAGGGTCAGACGGAGGAGTTACCCGGCTCCCAGCCATTGCCGAGATCGCCCTTGAACTCGGATTCCACGTCCGAGCGATCGTCGACAATGACAAGCCAGGACACGAAGATCCAGCAGTCGGAGTCCTTGCAGGAATGGTCGAACAACTCGTCGTGCTTCCCACTCGCACCGCCGTGGAGGCCGCGCTCATCCGCGGCGTACCTGGAGATCAGCTCCGAGAGACGGTCGAGACCCTGGAAGACTTCGGCATGCCTGCCCTGCCACCCGATCTCGGCGACGACGACATCGCGGACCACCTCATCGCGACGAAAGTGATCAAGAAGCAGGGGCTAGGGGCAGCCTGGGCTCACGCACTGACACGACAGCCGCCGATCGCGCGGTCCGCGATCGAAGCAGTCTGCGGCGATACGCTCGGACGCATCGACATCCCTGATCTGCCATGACATTCGCCCCGCAGAACCCGGAGCAGCAGCGAGTCGTAGCGACGCAGGCCGAACTCACTGTCGTGCTCGGCGGAGCGGGTGTCGGAAAGACGACCAGCGCGCTCGCCGCAGCTCACGCCCATCTTGAACGAGTAGCAGAAAGCGAACCCCACGATCGGGTCCTGTTCCTCTCGTTCTCTCGTTCCTCGGTGGCGCGCATCGCCTCCCGCGCAAATGAGATTCTCGGCCGCCGAGGCTCCCAGGTGGACATCATGACGTTCCACTCGCTCGCGTTCTCCGTGGTCCGGAGATTCGGGAATCTGGTCGGACACGGCGACGCCGTCCTCGTCAGCCCCGCTCGCGAGAAGCTCGGGCTGGCCCAGCACGAGATCGGATACAGCAGGCTCATCCCGCTCACACTTGAAATCGCTCAGGCCGCACCTGCTGTCGCAGAACACCTTCGCACCCGATGGGGCCTCGTAATCGTCGACGAGTTTCAGGACACCGGCGATGCGCAGCAAGACCTCCTTCAGCTGATTGCCCGCGACAGCAGGTTGATACTGCTCGGCGACCCGAACCAGTGCATCTACACGTTCCTCGCCGAAGACGGCGTCAGAGTGGAGCGCATCGATGAAGCCTGCTCGGCCGCTGGGACAGAGAACACCATCCTGCTGCCAGAAACCTCCTTCCGAGACCCCTCCGGGATCATCCCGGCCGTCGCCAACGCCATCAGGGGACGCCTGTTCGGCTCAGAGGCCATCGCGGCCGCCATCCAGGACGAAAGACTGGTCATCCAAGACGGAATACCACTCTCCGACGAGACCAGTCAGGTCGCACGGGTCGTTAGCGAGTTGGCCGCGGAAGATATGGGCGTGGCAGTATTCACGCACCATAACGACATGCTCGCGGCTCTCTCGGATGCACTTGAAGCCGCCGGGATCGAACATGAAGTTGCTGGTCTCAGTGACGCGCTCGCCGCCGCTCTCGACGCCCAGACAGCGATGGCGCGATTCCACACCGGCGATGGCACCTGGGGAATTGTTCTCGAAGCGATAGCCGTGTTCCTGACGAGCGCGCAACGTGGGCAGAAGGCGCCCCCCATCGCGTACCAGGTGATGAACGGTTCAGGCCCCACGACCCTGCAAGCTCGCCTGAGCGCTCTTCGAGAGCGTCTCTCCGAGGCGGGGTCCATTCGGGAGGTAATCGAGGTAGCGGCGACGGCACACGACGCGCTCGGACTACCGCAGAAGTCGGGCGCCTGGCAGCAAGCAGCCACCCTGCTCTCGGTGATGTACGCGCGAGCGGCACGCACGAGCAGCGCCCGCGATGACCGTCAGATGGTTGCAGCGATCTGTGCGGAAGCTCGTGAGGCGAGTTACGCGGCGCTCACGGACTCGGCGCTGAGCCCGCGAGAGGTTCAACTAATGAACCTCTACCAGACGAAGGGACGCGAGGCCGACGCAACCGTCGTGGTGTTGCGGGAGGGAGACTTCATGGGCTACGAATCGGAACCGTTCCCCACAACAAGTCGGCTCCTCTACGTGGTCTTTTCCAGAGCCAGACACAAGATCGTCGTGCTGCTCGTGGGCAACAGGTTCCACGCCGCCGTAGCGCCTCTCGCGGCTCTGGCCGCGAACTGAGCTTGCCTACGAGGGGGACCAGAAGGGGACCAGAATCATGCAATCCATGCATCCCGTGACGTGTTCTGCATGATCTGACGCCCGGAATCACGCGGAATCCGGGCAGACCGGAGCCGTCTGGACGCCTGGGGGTCAGGGGGTCGCAGGTTCAAATCCTGTCAGCCCGACGTAAAAGCCCAGGTGAGAGTAGGTTTCTCGCCTGGGCTTCTTCATGTCCGGGGGTCGTTTTCCGTGGTCCCCCTCTGGTCCCCCCCCGGCGCTCTCGTTGGTGGTCGACTGTGGACGAACGGACCGCCCTGGACCTGCTTCCTGTGGATAAGGGGACCAGAAGGGGACCAAAAGGGGACCAGAACGCTTCCGGGAGCACTCCCGCGGGGGTGGGAGCGCATCACAGGCCCCTGGTCGCGGGGCTGCTGCGCCGGGTGTGCTTGCGTTGTCCGGCGGCGGAGAGGAAGGCGTTGGCCTGCTCAGCGGCGGAGGCGAGGTGGCGGTCGTCGGGGTGCAGGTAGCCGCGGGTGGTCTCCATCGACGCGTGCCCGAGGATGTCTTGGAGGACGTGCAGCGGGATGCCAGCGTCGGCCATCCAGGTCGCCCCGGTGTGACGTAGCCCGTGCCGGGTGAGGTCGGGCAGGCCGAGCTTCGCGACGATGCCGTCCCAGTTGGTGGCGTCGCGGACGGTCGCGGTGGTGAGGTAGCCGCCCTTCGGGCCGACCAGTAGCGAGTCCTCGGGCTCCTTGCCGTCGGTGAGGCGTTCCAGCACGGGCCGGAGAGGTTCGAGGATCGGCACGCGGCGTTCTTTGCGGCTCTTGGTCGGCTTGGTGACCAGTCCGCCCTTGCCGGGGAACACCTGCCGGCGGATCACCACGAGGTTCTTGTCGAAGTCGACGTCCCCGACCTGCAACCCGGAGACCTCCGAGGATCGGGCCGCGAGCAGCGCGGCGAGCATCACGAAGTCGCTGTAGGACTGATGGACCTTCCCACACGCCCTGGTGAGCCGGTTGAGGGTCTTCATGTCGGGGATCGCGTGCGCCCGCGGGGAGGCGTGTTCGGCGGACTGGCCGCGGAAGGCGTTGCGGTTCAGGCTCCGCTTGGCACGGTTCTTCGCGGGGTTGATCTGGATCAGTCCGTCCCGCACGGCTTCATCGAGCACCCGGACGAGCGGGGCGATAGTGTTCTTGATGGTCGAGGCACCGTGGCGCTGTTCCCACTCATCAATGGTGCGGATCGATGATCCCCGCGGTGATCTGGGTGACCGGCAGATGCCCGAGCGCGGGCAGCACCCGCAGCTTCAGCCCGTACCCGTAGGTCTCACCGGTGGAGGTCGGGTCCAGGCCACGCGCCCACCGGTCGCCGATGGAGGTGACGAACTCCAGCAGCGTCATGGACACTTCCATGCCCTTGGTCGAGGAGCCGCGGACCCAGAGCGGACGATGACAACCTTGATGCAGTCATACGCCACCGGACCGATCGGACGATGCTCGGTCCGGGTCAAGGCCGTGATGGGTGAGCGCAGGCCTTGTTCGTCTGCCTCGAATCCCAACATGTTCTTGACCCGGACAGTCGCGTCTCAGCGTTCGTCCAGTGAGCGTTCCATCTCGCTTTCGCGCATCCGCCCCGCCAGCAGAGCGATCAGCGCAAGGGCGGGTGGCGCGATGCCGGCAATGACGAAGATCACGGGGATGGGCACGAGCAGTGAGAGCGGGCCTGCGATGGCGATCGAGACCGGCATGAAGGCGATCGAGACGAAGAAGTCGAGGCTCGCGACTCGGCCGATCATGTCGAGCGGCACCAGACGTTGCAGCAGGGTTCCCCAGATGACGACACCGGCTCCGGTCGCCGCGCCGACGATGAACAGTGCTGAGAGCATCAGAATCAGGTTGTCGGCGACACCGATGACCGCAAGGGGGAGGGTTCCGCCGCCCCAGCAAGCGATCATGAATGTGAGGTAGCGGCGCGGGAGTTTCAGCGATGACACAACGAGTGAGCCGATCGCCCCGCCGATGCCGAATGCGGCAAGGAGGAAACCGAACGTCGATTCGGCGTCCTCGAACCTGTCGCGGGTGATGAACGGCAGCAGCACTTCGATCGGTCCCTGGATGATGAGGGCGAGAGAGGAGCCGAAGATCAGAGTCCAGAGCAACCAGCGAGTGCGAGCCACATAGTTGACGCCTGCTCGAAGGTCGCCCCACACACTCGTGCGCTGCTCCGGAGAAGTGACCGTGGTCAGTTCGTCGCGTCGACTGAGGAACAGAGTGAGGATGAACGCGATCGCGTACGACGCTGCGACGATCATGGCCCCGATGGCGGGAAAGAACGTGCCGACGACGATTCCGCCGAGGGCGGGACCGAGGCCTTGCCCCATCGAGGGTCGGAGAGCGCCTTCGAGCCCGTTCGCGGCGAGGAGCTGCTCAGACTGAAGCACCTGGGGCAGATACGCGCTGTAGGCGGGGTAGAAGAACGCGCTTCCTGCGCCCATCGCGAAGGAAGCGGCGCCGACGTGCCACAGTTCGATCGTCTCGGTGAGGGACAGGACTGCCACCACGGTCATCACAGCCGCGGTGCATCCCTGCACGGTGATGATGATGCGTCGTTTGGAGAACCGATCGGCGACAACGCCACCCAGGATCGAGAAGGCGAACAGGCCCAAGCTCATCCCTGTTGCGACCGCTGAGAGCGCGAGCGGGCTGTCATCGAGCGCGAGGACTTGGAAGACCATCACGATGGTCCACATCCCGGTGCCGAAGACCTCGATGCCGACTGCGGCGAACAGGAGCCGATAATCCCGCGAACCCAGTGGCCGCAGGGCACGTATCCGGTTGAGGTTCTTCTCGCTCATACCAGCGCCTCGCCTTCGACCATCGAAGTCAGTTCGAGGCTCGGCCATTCGTCAACGTCACGGAGCAGCTGCCGGTCGTGCGTTGACAGGACGACCGCCGCTGCGGTCGCTCCGAGCGCGTCGGTGAGTTCGTCAACGAGCGCGATTGAAAGGTGGTTGGTGGGTTCGTCCAGGAGCAGCACATGCGGGCGCATCGCGAGCACGAGTGCCAGATCGAGCCGGCGCTGTTGCCCCATCGAGAGCTCGCCCACTCGTTTGCCCGCCTCGCGCGGGCGCAGGAGACCAAGCTGGGAGAGGCCGATCGCATCCGATTCCTGCAAGGTACCTTCGGACACGAGCGCGCCGACGTGCGTGGCGTACACCTCGCTCGCTCTCCGATCGGGCGGCAGGGTCGTCTCCTGATGGAGAAAGCCGAGGCGCGTGCTCCGAGGCATCCGAACCGCTCCGGTGTCCGGCGATAGCTCACTACCGACCACGCTCAGCAGTGTGGACTTGCCAGCACCGTTCGGGCCGGTCACAACGAGACGGCCGCGGTGGGAGAGTGAGAACGACACTGGCTGGCTCAGCCGCCCGGCGACGCTGACGTGATCGACGCTGAGGAGAACCGCGCCGGTTCTTGTGGGGAGTTCGGGGAACCGGAAGAGCTGAGGCGGTTCCGGCACGGTGACGGCGTGGGCTTCGAGTGCTTCCTGGCGTCGGTGCACGTTCTGCACAAGCCCGCCGGCCCGGGTGGCGCGCCCATGCTTGTTGGTGCCCTTCTCTGGTCTCCACCCCGAGACGAGTCGGTTCTGCGCGGCGCTGAGACTGTCCTGTAGCCGAGCATGCTCGGCCTGCTGGTGGTCATAGTCCTGTTCCCAGCGTTCCCGCTCGGCCAGACGTCCCTCCCGGTAGCCGGCATAGCCGTTCCCGTACACGCGCGGCCGATCGTCCGGCGTCGGGTCCAGGTCGACGATGGTCTCCGCGATGTCGGACAGCAGCGCGCGATCGTGGCTGACGACGACAACACCCCCGCTCCGCGCTCGGAGCTGCGCGGTCAGGAACTCGAGCCCGCTTCGGTCGAGGTGGTTGGTGGGCTCATCAAGCAGGACGAAGTCGTGATCGGCGCCCAGGAGGCACGCCAGCCGTACCCGATAACGCTGTCCCACCGAGAGGTCTGCGAGAAGCCTGGTCGAGTCCGTCTCCGCGTCGAGTGCTTCGAGCGCGATCTGCACGCGCCGTTCGGCATCCCACGCATCGAGCGCTTCGGCATGTTCCAACGCGGCCGTGTACTGCTCCTCCGCCCGGTCCGTGTTGTCCGCGAGAGCGAGAGCGGCCGCGTCGAGCGCCGCCAACGCGGCCAGTGGTTCGGCGATCGCCTCTGCGACCGCTTGCCCAACAGTTCGACTGTCAGCGGCGGTCATCTCTTGCTCGGCCACAGCGATCGTGCCAATGCGCTGGACTGTTCCGCTGTCCGGGACCAGGACGCCAGCGAGTACCTGCAGGAGGGTCGATTTCCCTCGCCCGTTCTCTCCCACGATCGCGACACGCGATGAGGAAGTGAGGGTGAGGTCGACATGATGGAGGACGGGTGTGGCTCCGCGCATCAAAGACACGTCGGAAGTGATGAGTTGCGCGCGATGGCGCGCCGGATGACGGTTCGTCGGGGTAAGCATTGAAGTCCTTCGAGACGACGCACCACCAGCCACGGACAGGCAGATAGGTACGCAAATGACGGCGACCCAGAAGGGTCAGAACGAGCGGCCGCCGCAGTCTCGGATTTCTCAACGAGCGCGGTAGGCCTGCTCAACCGTCACAGGAAGTACAAATGCATGGACTCGATTCTACCGCATGACACCGCCGGCTGGCGACTCTGCCTCGCTGCCGACCTCCTCCGCGACACCGGCGCGACGGTCGCCCATCAAGTCGACTCCTCCAACGCGTTCGTCCTCAGTACCGCCTTCGCCCGACAGTTCGGTCACCGGGCTCCGAACACCGACGCCTCCACAAGCGGTATCGATTTTGAGAACGTCAGCGAGAGCGACCTGCGAAGCATCAACCTGCTCGGTGCGATGCTCTATCACGGGGTCAACACCGAGGCAGGCGTGGTGATGCGGATGAGTTCAGTTCCGAGAACGGCAGCTAACTCGCTCGGGGCGGAGTTCGCACAGGGCCACGAACCAGGATCCCTTCGTCCGTCAGAGGCGCGTGAGTTCCTTTCGCAACTGTCTGACGCTGATTGGGGTCGGCACGTTCCGCGCGGGTCAGACCTCGCCGGTTCTGACCTGAGGGACCTGTGGCAAGTGCACTCAGGCAGCACCGCTGATCCCGGCGCTCGGTCTGCGGTTCGCACCGCGGAGCAACCTCGTTCAGGATCTTCGTGATTGATGAGGGGGACCAGAAGGGGACCAGAACCGTGCAAACCATGCATCTCGTGACGTGCTCCGCATGATCTGACGCCCGGAATCACGCGGAATCCGGTCCGGCCGAAGCCGTCTGGACGCCTGGGGGTCAAGGGGTCGCAGGTTCAAATCCTGTCAGCCCGACCAAAAACCCCGGAAAATCAACGATTTTCCGGGGTTTCGTTGTTTCTGCGGGGTGGCAAATCGGCCAATGTCACCGCTAGTATCACCGCTGGAAACCGGGAAACCCTGCGTGCCGGTGTCGGCCGCAGGGTTCTGATGACGCGAGTCTAGCGCGGACTGATCTGCTGTCGGACCCGTCTCGTATCGTGAGTGGATCCCGTCAGGCCCCGGCTCCGGCAGGGGTTTCCTACCTCGCGAGGACTCGTCATGATCGCACGCGCCACCATCGTCCACCACGTGTACGCCGACCGGGGCGATCTGCTGCCGCTGTGCGGCGTCGTTCCTGGTCCGGGGGATCCCGGCCTGGAGGAGGCCCACCTCTGGCACACCGGTCACGATCCGATGATGCTGCGTGTGCACCACCACATCGGCGGCGACTGCTGCATGACGTGCCTGGAGTACGCGACCGGTGAAGCCCGTCTGTGAGTGCTGACAAGATCGGAAGCATGCAGATCGAGATTGACGCTCCGCGGCCTCGGGTTCTCGCGATCGGACTGACCGACGCCGAAGTCGAGTTGCTTCGTCCTGTCGTGGGGAGCATCACGACGACAGAACGCATGTATGACGTGCACTTCGAAGAACACGACGTGCTGATCCACGTGAACGCCGATTTCTCTGACGCTGCCGGACTTCTCTCCCGTCGAATTGCGTTCGCTGCTCCGGTGGAGACGAAGCAACCGCGATTTGCGGTTGCTTCAGGCTCGGGGTCGTCGAACCACACGCCGCCGACGAGGGCGCGCACACAGTTCAATCCTTCGCACTCATTTGAGCTGACCGAGTTCGCGAATCAATCCGGTCTTGTCTCGCTCGTCCGTCGAAGCTGCTGGCCAGCCGAGAAAGCCACGTACACGGGCTTCCCGGGCGCGGTCCACCCGAAGCGAACCGTCTATCCACTGTTGCGTGAGCGGCTCTCGAACCCGCCCGCCGATAGGGGGTCAGAATTCAACCGACGTTGACAGAAGTCGGCTCATCGTCGGGGACCTCGATGTCTATCCCCAGCTACCCCGCACCACCGGCGCGCCCACAGTCAACTCTGAAGAGCCCAAATAGTCCTACGTGTGGGCACGTGGTGGAGTTCCGGTTCAACGTCTGAGTCGACCGGTGCTGAGGAACCGCAGCGCCGGTCGCTGAGCTCATCGGGCATGGGGTAGAACCTCGTAGGCCTGCAGTGATGAGCACTATTGCCCGTAGTACGGGATGAGGTCCCTCTCACGAGTAGCTCCTCGCGTCCGTCAGGGAACACATCGACAAGCTGGGCCGACGTTATGAGCAATCCTGAGACTCGGAGCTGAACGGATATTTCTGAGGGTGCGGACGAAGGGCTCGGAATCGCGCCGGGTCGGGGAAACAGTCAGGTACTCATTCGTCGGGGAGCAGTCCGGTTACAAGATCATCGATTACGTCATCGCTCGAGATGTCCGGGGCGATCGGGGTGGTCAGCAGGTCGAAGAGCAGGCCGTCGATCGCGTAGTGAAAGAGCGCGATCTCCCTGCGTCCGCCGGGCAGCCCCATCGACTGGTTGAACGCGATATCCGCTTCGAAGTTCGCGCGAAGCCACGGCGTGAGGACGGCGGAGAGGTCGGGTCGCCGTGCGGAGTCGAGTCGTAGTTCGAACAGGGCGCGAGCGATGTCGGGTTCGGCGGTCAGGCGTCGCACGATGTCGCGCATGTAGTCGGCAAACACAGCTCGCCCGCGTGGTTGTTCGGCGCGCTTGGCCAGATCATCCGGCGTGGGGGCGAGGCGAGTTCCGATTCTCTCGAACAGGCCCGCGAGGAGCGCTTCCCTGCTCCGGAAGTAGTTCGTCGTCGTCCCGGTGGGGACGCCCGCTTCCTGGTCGATGGCGCGGTGGGTCAATCCGCGGGCTCCTTCGCGTGCGAGTACGGCGATGCCTGCATCCGCGAGCGCGCTTCGGCGTGCATCGTTCTTGGCCATGAGGCGAGACTAGCGCAACCACTGCAGATGATGTAGTCTCACAACCACTGCAGATGCTGTGATTGGAGAACGATGCGAGAACTGACCTATTACGTCGCCGTCAGCCTGGACGGATACATCGCCGGACCCGGCGGTGAGTTCGACACCTTTCTTGCTGCCGGCGATCACGTGGAGCCGATCTGGTCCCGCTATCGCGGCACGGCTCCGACGCAACTGGCCGAGGCGGCCGGTCTTTCCGTCGCCGATGGGCCGTTCGACACGGTCCTCATGGGGAAAAACACTTACGCCATCGGGCTCCCGCACTTGCCGAACCCGTATCAGCACCTGCGGCAGATCGTCTTCACGAGCACGCCGTCACAGCGACCGGAAGGAAGTGACGCCGTCGAGTTCACGACGGCCGATCCGACAGCGGCCGCGCGTGCACTCAAACAGGAGGACGGGCTGGGCATCTGGTTGTGCGGCGGCGGCGCACTCGCTGCATCGCTCATCGAGGAGATCGATCGGCTGGTGCTGAAGATCAACCCTGTTGTGCTCGGCGCGGGCATCCCTCTGTTCGGGTCTGCCGGTTACTCGCCGATGGCATGGAAACCAACCCGCACGCAGGCGTTCGAGTCGGGCGTGATCCTCGCCGAGCACGTGCGCGCCTGAACCGAGCGCGGCATGCGGCGTACGAAGCAACGTCGCGCTTGCTGAGGCCGTTCCCGTTGCCCTGACCTCATTGGAGGAACAAGAAGTATGAGTGCGATGCCCTCGCCAGCAGTGCGTTTGTCCGGCTTGAGCATTCGTTTCGGCGATCGCGTTGCCGTCGATGAGGTCGACCTGTGCGTGCCGGAAGGCATGTTCTTTGGCCTTGTGGGGCCGAACGGTGCGGGGAAGTCGACGCTCCTGTCGATGATCGCCGGCATCCTCGACCCCGACGCCGGGAGCGTGGAGATCGCCGGATTCGATATCCGCCGGAGTCGAGAGCAGGCACTGGAGGTCATGGGGCTCATGCTGGAAGGATTCTCCCTTCCCGAACGGCTCACCGGCAGCGAACTCCTGGAATACACCGCCCGGTTGCGCGGCATCGGGAGCGAGGCGCGCGAACGTGCTGTGGACCTTCTCGAGATCCTTGAGCTCGACAGGTCGCCTTCGACCTTGATCGTCGACTACTCGACGGGCATGCGCAAGAAGATCGGACTGGCGGTCGCCATGATGCATCGGCCTCGCGTGCTGGTGCTGGATGAGCCGTTCGAAGCCATCGATCCGGTGTCCGCCCTGGCAATGGAAACGCTGCTCGGCCAGTACGTCGACGGTGGAGGGACAGTGTTGCTGTCCAGCCACATCATGGACGTGATCGAGCGCAGCTGCGAGCGGGTCGCCGTGATGAACGACGGGCATGTCCTCGCTGAGGGCACGATCGACGAGGTGTCTGCCGAAGGCACTCTCGCCGAGACGTTCATACGCCTCGTCGGTGCTCCTCCGCATCGCGACATCGGGTGGCTGCGATGAGACACCGTATCGACTTCATCTCATTGCGCTGGCGGGTCATCCGCCGCGGCCCGAACGACGAGCGGGTCTTCGGCCTGATCGCCGGACTCATCGCTGCCGCCGGCGTCATCGCCGTGGCGGCTCTCACTCGCGCTGGAGATCTCGATCCAGGCTGGCTCGCCGTTGCCATCTCAGTCTTCGGAGTGACATGGCTGCTCGGCCCGGTCCTGTTGCCGGGCGTTGCTCCGATCCTGGACCCGCAGTGGTTCCGCACGCTCCCGCGACCGCCGGTGCGTATCGCCAGGGAGATGTCGGCCAGCGAGGCGATGAGCGTGGGAACCGTGATCACCACATCTGCCCTGCTCAGCTTCATCGTAGTCGCCGCGCCACACGGGCCCGGCGTCATCGCTGTCGCCCTCCTGGCGGTAGGAGCACAGGTGCTTCTCCTGGTGTGGCTAGGGCGGTGCGCATCCGCCTTGGTGGCCCGTTTGCTCCGCTCGGCCTGGGGCGTCAGGACAGCGATCTTCCAGATGTCCGCGGTGCTGGCGCTCTCCTTCGCCGGGTGGGTTCCCTTGTTCGCGGTGGTCCTGCCGAACCTTGGTGACGGAGATGTCACGATGCACACCCCACCGACCGAGGCCGTCGTGCCCGAATCTCTCGTGACGACCCTGCTCACCCTTCCTACCGGGTGGGGTCTCGTCGCGGTGAACGCAGCGATGTCAGGAGCGGCACCGGCAGCGATCGCTGCACCGCTCGTCGGCACCCTGTCCTGTGCGCTGCTGCTACGCAGAGCATGGATCGAACTCACCGCACGCACGTTGCGCCAACCGCCTCGGACCGCGCGCTCGGGCATTTCCGTGCGTGAGCGTCGTCGCGTCCGTGTCGCGTGGCCGGAGAGCGCAACCGGGGCCGTCGTTGCGCGCGAGGTCAAGACCTGGTTCCGCGACCCGCATCGTCGCCTCGGCCTCGGGCATGCATGGCTCACGCCCGTTCTCATGGTGGTCCTGGTGGCTCCCAGCGGTTGGGCGTGGTCCCTCCCGTTCATCGGTGTCGTAGCGGCGGCAATCGCTGCGATGGCCGCCGTGAACACGTACGCCCTCGACGGCACGGCACTATGGCAGATCCTCACCACGCCCGGTGCCCTGCGCGCCGACATTATCGGACGACAGGTCACCTGGATGCTGCTCTTCGGCCTACCAGCAATAGTCGGCACGATTGCCCTCAGCATCGCCAGCAGGTCCCAGTTCGGTCCGCTCGCGGTCGGTATGACTCTCGCCGCGACCGGTGCCGGGTGCGCGACCGCACCACTGCTCAGCGCGCTGATACCGGCCATCGGAGCAGACGCGAGAAACCGAGTTGCGTCCTCGGACAACGCCGGCAATCCCGCCGGAGCACAATGGACGATCTTCACCGCTGTAGCCATCGCGGCAACCATCCCGCTCATCCCCGCCGGTCTCACCCTTACCGCACCATCCTCGGCCGCACACCTGGCCTTCGGCGCGATCGTCGGCTCGCTCACGCTCCTGCTCGCGCTACCTCTCACGCGTGCCCATGTCGAACGAAGAGGCCCAGCGCTGCTCGCCGCAATGGCCGCCGGAGACCCTACGCGTCACAGCGCAGGACAACGGCGTGCCCCTCAGTTCGACGCTGGCGCGATTCTGCGCAGCAAGGACAGCGATCGCATCTGACATGAGCAGTACGTCAAGCGGTCGATCGCACGGTGCAGCGAGCGACTCTGCGCAAGCTTGAGCCGATCCATGCGGCGAAGGACGTCGAGGGCGGATGTCGAACTCGCCGCCGGCCACTGAAGCCGACCTGATCGAGCCGATCCATCCGGGAGAGATCCTGATGGACGACTTCAGCAAAGTGTTCGAGATCACGCAGAATAGGCTGGCAGTGTCGATCGGAGTGCCGCCGCTGCGGATCAACGAAATCGTGCACGGTAGAAAGGGTCTCACGACTGACAGCGCGATCCGACTCGCGCGGCACTTCGGCATGTCCGAGGAGCTGGGGATGAACCTGCAGTCGAACGACGAGCTGCGCCTTGAGCGGCGAGCCCTGAGCGACCAGATCGCCGCGATCAGGCCCCTGGATGTCGCGTGAGCACTGTCCCTGAATCGAACGAAGGCGACGCAGCGCCGACAGCTCGTACGCGTCGCTCAACGCTTGACGATGCAGCAGCGCTCGTGGAATCGCAGGTCGAGGTGTGAAGCGCCCTGAGTTGGTTGGAGGCTCCTGACGATGCCGATCGCGCCGAATGCAGCGGCTCTCATGATCGGATGCGGTCTTTCATTCTCGGTGGCGGGAGTTGACCGGCGACCATCGCGATGAGTGCGGCGGCGAAGCCGAGAAGTTGGAGTGGGGTCAGGGCTTCACCTGCGATCGCGGTGCCGAGCACCGCCGCCATGAGCGGAGAGAGCAGGCCGAGCAGGGCGGTTGCCGTTACAGGCAGACGCCGGATGCCGGCGAACCAGATGGTGTAGGTCAGCAGCGCACCGATCAGCCCAAGCCAGGCGTACCCCAGCACGGCCTTGCCGTCGATACCGGGCGGAATGCCGTCGATGAGCAGAGCCGGCAGCAGCAGGACAAGACCGGCCGCGGTGAGTTGCCACCCGGCCAGACCGACTGCGGATACCCCTTCGGGGCGCCCCCACTTCTTCGTCAGCACCACGCCAGTGCCCATCGACACGGCACCGCCCAAGCCGGCGAGGATACCAAGAGGCGACATCGCAGCGTTCGGGCCGAGGACGACGAGCGCAACGCCGATCATGCCGAGCATGCCCCACGTGACTCGCCAGAGCGAGAGCTTCTCGTGCAGGATCGCCACGGCGAGGAACGCGATAACGATGGGCTGTGCCGCACCCAGCGTGGCTGCTACTCCGCCTGGCAGCTGCTGGGCTGCGAGGAAGAGCAGCGGGAAGAATGCGGCCATGTTCAAGGTGGCGAGCGCGAGGCTCTTCCACCACCACGAACCGTGCGGCAACTGCCTCGCGATCAGGAGCGCGATCAGACCTGCGGGAAGCGAGCGCATCATCGCGGCGAAAAGAGGATGCCCCTCGGGCAGCAGGTGCGTTGTCACGATGTAGGTGGTGCCCCAGGCCATCGGGGTCAGCGCAGTCAGTATCGTCCAGCCCGCTCGGCGCGTGGATCCTGCCTGCGGGCTTGGAGGCGTGCGCGGTGGGGTCGTGATGCTCATGGTTACATCGTCGGGGCCGACGTTCTGATGAGTCCAGGACATTGTTGTCATGACAGTGATGAACAGGAATCATTGAAGTGTGGAGTTTCAGCAGATGCGGTATGTGGTCGCGGTGGCCGAGGAGCGCAGTTTCACTCGCGCTGCGGACCGGTGTCTCGTGGTGCAGTCCGCTCTGAGCCACCAGATCAAGGCGCTCGAACGCGAACTCGGGGTGAGGCTGTTCGCGCGCACCAGCCGTAGGGTTGAGATCACCGCCGCCGGAGAGGCATTCCTGGCGCGAGCACGAGAGAGTCTCGATGCGGCTGAACGGGCGGTCTCCGAGGCGGCGGAGGCGGACGGTCAGATTCGAGGCAGTCTCACCATCGGTGTGATTCCGACGGTGACCGCCATCGATATACCCGCTGCGCTCGGGCACTTCCATCGCACCCACCCTGCGGTGCGGATCAAGCTCCGAGGCGGCGGTAGCGATGAGTTCGTCACCGCGATCAGCGAGGGCCGTATGGACGTGGCAGTGCTCGGGCTGCCCGACAGCGCACCCCCGAAAGGCGTGAACGCGCGCGTGCTCGCCCGGGAACGACTCGTCGCTGTCGTGTCCGCTGAACACCCACTGGCGCGGCGTCGCAGGTTGCGATTGGAAGACTTGGCCGATGAAGCGTTCGTGGACTTTCCCGAAGGAACACCCGGACGGCTTCCCTCCGACCTCGCGTTCCAGGCCGCCGGCATCCATCGCGAGGTCGCCTTCGAAGCGATGAGCGCCGACCTCATCCTCGACCTGGTCAGGCAGGGCCTCGTGATCGCCCTGCTGTCACCCGCCGTGATCTCACCCAGCAGTATGGGTCTTCGAACGATCCCGGTCACCGATGGCCCCACCCGTATCGAATACCTCGCGTGGAGCAGCTTCAACCCCACCCCCGCGGCAAGAGCATTCCTCGAAAGCCTGCCGATTCCTCAATCGGGCGACGACAAGTAGGTGCACGGGTAGGGGACCGGATGTCAGTCCGTCGGGCCTCACTTCAAGAACGCTTGACGAGTTCGACTGTTCCTTCGGGGTTCTCGGCGTGCTGGACGAATCCTTCGCTCGTGTACAGATGGATGTTCTTCGTGCTCCGCGATCCGGTGCTGAGTTGTATCCGGTCGCAGGAGCTGGCGAGAGCATCCGTCGCGTGCCGGAGGAGCCAGCGCCCGATTCCCCGCCCGTAGAGATCGGGAACGACGGCGAGTCTGCCGATGTGCCCTGTTCGCGATGCGCGTCGAGCGCGAACCATTCCGATGAGACGACCGTGGAGCCAGAGTCCGACGCTCTCCCAGTCGGTGAGCCAGGCCTGCACGTCTTCGAGGGTCTCGGTGAACGGAGCGAGGCCCAGCGTTTCGTTGCTCAACGCCTCGTCGACCCAGCAGCATCGCTGCAGAACCAGTACGTGCGGGGCGTCGTCGGGAGTCAACGGGCATGCGTAGCTACCGGGCAACGGCCCGACTTCGATACCGGGTCGTGCAGCCTCCCGCATGGGCTTGAGCGTGTGAGCTAGTCTGACCAGCTCCTCCAGCAAGCCGTTCGCCGACGCGGTCAGCTGTGCACTCGGACGCACTCCGGTCGAATCGATCGTGTCTTTCAGACGCAGGGCGACGGTCGAGCCGAGGGGGACGAGACGAAGCGTCGTTATCACCTGCTTCGCGTGCTGCACGGATCGGGTGCCTGCCGACGTGTTGCCGTAGCTCACGAACCCCATGGGCTTCCAAGCCCATTCGCGGCTCAGGTAGTCGAGGGCGTTCTTGAGCGTTGCGGGCATGCCGTAGTTGTATTCAGGCGTGACCGCGATGAAGCCATCGGCCTCGTCGACGATCTTGCTCCACGCTTTGGTGTGCGGGTTTCGATAGGCGCCGATTGCCGGATGCTCCTCCTCGTCCAAGAACGGGAGATCGAGATCGCGCAACGACACATGCTGAAGCTCGACATCGAGTGCGTCGGCGCGGGGGGTGAGGGTTTGCAGGAGCCAGTCTGCAACCGCCGGGCCTATCGCTCCGGGCCGGGTGCTGCACGTGAGGATCACGACTCTAGGGGGCTTCGTTGACATGTAAACGAGCATAGATCGTAGAATGATTACATGTCAACGAAAAGGATGGGGTCGGCGGCGCCTTGGTTGAGCGAGGATGAGGAAGTCGCCTGGCGCGCGTTCCGTCGCATGATGATCGCCGTGCAGGCCGGTGTGGTGCACGACCTCGCGGCATCGGGCCTCTCGGAGCCCGACTACGAAGTGCTCAGCACTCTGGTCGAAGCGCCGGAGATGACGAGCGCACTGCATGCCCAGGCGCAGAAGATGGGGTGGTCGCGGAGCAGGCTCTCGCGTCATGCCAGCAGGATGGAAGCGCGAGAGCTCATTCGCCGTGATCCCGACCCGGCAGATGGCCGCGGCTGTCTGCTCGTGCTCGCCCCCCTCGGGCTCGACGCCCTTCGCGGGGCGACTGCCGTGCACCTGGAGTCCGTGCGCCGTCGCTTCGCCGATCGGCTCGACGCGCGCGACCTCCTCGACATCGTGCGAATCTCTGGAAAGCTCGCCCACGCCCCAGAGTCGGGTCTACGACACGGAGGCCGTGAGTAGTCTGTCGAGAACCCTGTGGGACTGCCGGCGAGCCAGGTCGGTGTCATCGTGTTGGGCCGTCCAGAGGGCTGCCTCGTTCATCGCGCCGGAGAGCTGCGCGGTCGATGCATCGAGGATCTCTTCTGCAACTCCTGCCTCGCGTAGTGCCTCTCGCAGATGCGTCGCCGAATTCTCCGCGTCGAGTCGGCGCCATTCCTGCCAGCCGGTCACCGCAGGTGCATCGATGAGCAGGATGCGCATGGCGGCCCCGTTCGTGATCGCATCGAGGAACGCATGCGACCCGGCCCTGAGCTGTTCGAGAGGCTGCGGGTCTGCATTCTCCGCTGCCGCGACGACAGCTCGTGCGACGTCGGCTTGGAGGCGGGAGACGACCTCGCCGAACAGTGCGACCTTGTTCCGATAGTGGTGGTAGACCGCTCCTCGCGTGACCCCGGCGTCCCGGGCGACGTCGTCGATGGAGACTTCACTGAAGCCTCGTGCCGAGAAGAGCTCCTTCGCCGAATCGAGGATGCGTTGGGCTGTCTGAGCGGCGTGGGCCGCGGAGGCGCGGGGCATGGTCCTCTTCCTTTACGTACAGCGTGTATGTATGCTGGCTTCGTTACATTCATATCGTACGTAAAGGAGTGCAATGTCCGTCACCAGCCTCTATCCCGTGCTCATGTCTCGCGATGTCGACGCCGCGGCGTTCTTCTACCGCGACGTCATCGGTTTCGAGACGACCTTTGAATCGGACTGGTATGTCAGCTTGCGCTTAGGCGCGTTCGAGCTGGCAGTCTTGGCTCACGATCACTCCACGGTGCCGGACGGATACCGTGAGCTTCCCCGAGGAGTGATCGTCAACCTCGAAGTCACCGACGTCGATGCCTTCCACAAGCAGCTGGCCGGCAGAACAGGGGTGAACGTGGTGCTGCCGCTTCGCGACGAGGACTTCGGCCAGCGGCACTTCATCGTTGCTGCCCCCGACGGTGTCCTGCTCGACATCATCCAGCCCGTGGCCCCCAGTGAGGACTACGCGAGCGCGTATGCGCAACCATAGCGGCTCCCGTTCGGTGAGACCCTGGGTCCGGTCACCTCAGGTCTCGCCGAAGGGGAACGAAGACGGCGAGAATCGCCGCGATGGCCGCGTATGCCACGAGGGTTGCAGCGCCGACCACAGGTGAGACCATCGTCGCGGGCGTCAGCGCTGTCTGGCTCGCGATCGCGCCGGTGAGGAAGTCGAAACTCGTCAGCGATGCCGTTGCGCCGCCCGGCAGGAACGGGTATATCGCATTGACTCCGGGAATCATCATCAGGAGGTACTCGACGAACAGGAAGTAGCCGAGAACGACGCCGATTGCGACGAAGGGTGAACGGGCCAACGCGCCGATCCCTACGCCGAGCAGCATGTAGGCGGCAGCGGCGAGGCTGAGCTGTATGAGTGCCGGTACCAGATCCGCCACATCGACGCCCAGTGGTACACCGCGCATCCACGCTGCGACGATCAGGGTGAGCAGGGCCGACAGGGATGCGATCGTTCCGTAGGCGATGCCCAGCACCGTGTAAACGGCGAGCTTGGCTGTGAGCACTCGACCCCGTCGAGGAACGACGAGGAACGTCGTGCCGATTGTGCGGTGTCGATACTCGCTTGTGATCGCGATGGTTCCGATCAGTGCGGGGACGAACAGGAGCACGGTTCCGATGCCGAGCACGAATCCCACGCCTTCGGGGGTGTCGATGTCCGGCATGGGAGGCTGGGCGTTCTGCGGTCCGGTGAGTGCAAGGAGAAGCGTCAATCCGCCACCGCACGCGAGCGCAACCAGTGCCGACCACAGTGCTGTTCCGGTGGCGCGCAGTCGCGCGACTTCGCCGTGGACGGCATTCATGAGAGAGGTCCTTTCTGCGTGAGGCGCAGGAAGGCTTCCTCGAGGGGAGCATCTTGCGCCACGAGTCGTTCGAGCGCGCCCGTCCAGACGGTGCGGCCCTGGTCGATGAGGATGACGTCGTCGATCGTGTGCTCGATCTCATGAAGCACATGGCTGGAGAGCAGTACGGCGCCGCCAGCATCGGCGAACTCGCGCAGGAATGTGCGGAGCCAGGCGATTCCGCTCGGGTCGAGACCGTTCGACGGCTCATCGAGCACGAGGATGTCCGGGTCGCCGAGCATCGCGGTGGCCAGCGCGAGGCGCTGGCGCATCCCCGTGGAGAAGGTGCCGATCCGACGATCGGCGTACGACTGCGCCCCCACGAGGGATAACACGGTGTCAACCCGTGACCGGTCCATTCCTCCGAGTGCCGCGTACGTGTGAAGGTGAGCGCGTGCCGTCACGCGCGGATGCGCCGAAGCGATGTCCAGGACTGCGCCCACGGTCTTTGCGGGCGCAGGCAGGCGGGCATAGGGCGCGCCAGCGATGTGCGCCTCGCCGCTGTCTGAGCGGATCAGGCCGAGTAGCGCGCGCATCAGCGTCGACTTCCCTGCCCCGTTGGGCCCGAGGAACCCGACGACGCGCCCGTACTCGACTGTCAAGGTCACATCTTCGAGCGCAACGACTGCCCCGAACCGTTTCGAGAGCGCCTCTACCTCGATCGCAGCGTTCAAGAGCGCACGTCTGATCGAAGGTCTGCCGCGATCGACTCTGCAGAATCGGTGCTCAGGAGGATCTCGTCGAACCCGACGGCGGCCCGGTCGACGGCGATCCGCAGCAGCGGGAGCCCGCGCTTCATCGAGACCAGGCGCCGCACTCCCGAAGGGTGCCTGAACGTGCCCAGTTTGCGGTAGCCAGAGATGACGAGACCGGACTTCATCCCGAGGATCTCGGAAGTCCATCCCTGCTCGCTCGCGACACCACGGATCGCCGACCTCGGAATCGACAGCTTCGGCAAGCCCGTCATCGTCGACTCCCAACCGGGAAACTGCACGTGCACTCCCGCTCGGTCGCATGTGATGTTCGTCATCGTGCTCTCCTCGATCGCTAGAATGGAATCGTACTGAGAACATTATCATCGTGATAACAGTGAGGAGTCAAGGTGCCGGACAATACTGCTCTGGCAGAGGTCGTGCTGCACCCGGTGCGGTTACGGATCATCCAGCAGCTGGGTGGTCGCAATCGCACGACGGCACAGTTGCGCGAGGCGCTCCCGGATATCCCGCAGGCCACGCTCTACCGACATGTGGCCGCCCTCCTCGATGCCAGAGTTGTCGCCGTGGTCGACGAGCGCAGATCTCGAGGCGCAATCGAGCGAACCTTGGCGCTGGGGGACCGGATGGCCTCCATCGACCACGCCGAGCTTTCTGCGATGAGCAGCGCGCAGCTGAGCACTGCCTTCCTGACTTTCCTGGGAGACGTCACGGGTGACTTCGATCGCTTCCTCAGCGCGGATTCTCGCGAAGCCCGTGAGCTGGTCGGATTCGCCCGAACTCCCTTGTACGTGAACACGGAGGATCTCGCCACGATCCAAGCAGGTCTCGCTGAGCTACTGACCCCTTACCTGACGGAACGGCAGGACGGTCAGCAACGCGTCAACCTCGCCACGATCCTCTTACCAGACCCGTGAACGCATAAAGGAACGACGGCAACGCAAAGGAGCCAGGATGCCAACGACAAAGCACATCCTTGTGTACTCAGACTCGCTGACCTGGGGCATAGTCCCGACAACTCGGCAGCGACTTCCTTTCGAAGAGCGCTGGCCCGGCGTCCTGCACGCCGCGCTCAACACGGGAAGGGACGGTCGCATCCGGTTGACGGAGGACTGTCTCAACGGGCGTCGCACCGCCTTCGACGACCCGTACAAGCCTGGGCGGAACGCCCTCAGCGGCATCCAACAGGTCATAGAAGCGCAATCCCCGCTCGACCTCGTGATCCTGCTACTCGGTACGAATGACTTCCAATCCGTGCACCAGCACAAACCCTGGCACTCCGCGATGGGCATCTCAGCGCTCGTCCACGCGATTAGGACAGCGCCGATCGAGCCCGGGATGCCTACCCCGCCGATTCTCGTTATCGCGCCCCCGCAGCTGGACAACCCTCGAGGACCGATCGGCCCGAAGTTCGCGGGCGGGGATATAGCCGCTCGGGGTCTCGCGCGGGCGATTCGACAGGTCAGCGAAGACGCCGGCTGCCTCTTCTTCGACTCGAACACGATCATCACCAGCAGCAAGCATGACGGCGTGCATCTCGACGCCGACCAGCACCACGCCCTGGGTGTCGCACTCGCGCCCGTCGTCGCGGACCTGATGGCAGACCGCGATGGTGGCTGAGGCTCCACGGTCCAGCAACGAGGGTCTTCCGGCCCCTTCTGGGACGGTCTGAATCGGCCTGACTTTCGTTTCTATCGGGAGCCTTGTCCGGCAGGTGCCGGTTGGGCTGATTCGAGGTCAGCGTAGTACGCCTGCTCGACCTCGATCGGGGTGCGCATGTCGAGCTCGCCGTGGAGGCCGGAGTTGTTCCACCACCAGACGTACTCGAGCGTCGCGAGTTCGACCTGCTCGACGGTCCGCTAGGGCCCTTGCTGGCGGATCAGCTCGGTCTTGTAGAGGTTGTTGATCGCTTCCACCAGGGCGTTATCAAATGAGTCGCCGACGGTTCCCGTCGATGGGACGGCACCGAGTTCAACGACGCGGTCGGTGTAGACCATCGCCATGTAGTTCGACCCGTGATCCGAGTGATGCGTCAGACCGGTGAGATCGCCGCCGGCGTCCCACGCGGCCATGTCCAGGGGTTGTAGCGGCAGGATCTCGGCCTTCAGGGTCGCTGCGACGTTCCAGCCGACGATCCGCCTGGAGTAGACGTCGGTGACGAACGCGACGTAGGCGAACCCTGACCACGTCGCAACATAGGTCACGTCAGACACCCAGAGCCGGCGCGGGGCGTCGGCGGTGAACCGTCGGTTGACGAGATCAGTCGGCAGCGACTGCGTCCGATCGGTCTTCGTCGTGAACATCCGCTTCGACTTCTTCACTCCAACCGCGGGAGGTGAGGAACCCCTGGACCGCCGGGCGCAGGACCCGGCAGATGAGCTCGACCCCGAAACGATCCCGATGTTCATTGATGAACCGGATCATCTCAGTCAGGGGCGGTCGAGCTCCTTCGCGAAAAACACGCTCGCAGCCTTGAGGATCTCGTTCGCCTTCCGCAGCTCCGAGACCTCCTTCTGCAGCCGCTTGATCTCCGCAGCGGCCTCGGTCGTGACCCCGGGCTTCACCCCGGCGTCGACCTCGGCCCGGCGCTGCCACAACCGCAGCGTCTCTGGGCTCATCCCGAGCAGCCCGGCGACATGCCTGACCGCGCTCATCATCGTCGGGAGGGACGGCCGCGTCTCCGCGAGCATCCGCAACGCACGCTCACGCATCTCCGGCGAATACTTCCTGTTCATCGTGTTCCATCCTTGTTTGAAGAACGGAGCAAAAGTCAGGCCGATTCATGTCGGGGTGCAGCAGTGATGGCACCGGTGGCAATGCCGGGTCGACTCACCGCGCAGCATGCGAAAGATCGGTAGCGTCGAGACATGGTGACACTCGACCACGTGCTGCAGCGCCCGACCGCGAATATCGCGTACCGCGATTCCGGTCTGGGTTCGCCGACGGTCGTTTTCATCCATGGTGCGGGTCTCCATCACACCATGTTCGACGACCAAGCCGACGCGCTCGCGGCCGCTGGCGCCCGCGTCGTGCAGTGGGATCTTCGCGCGCACGGGCAGTCGACACTCGCCCCGGGCACGCGATTCAGGGCCGAGGATGCACTCGACGACCTTGCGGCGTTGCTGGATGAAACGCAGGCATCCGATCCCGTTCTCGTCGGCCACTCGCTCGGTGGCAACATCGCGCAAGCATTTGCTCGGATGCATTCGAACCGCGTGAGCGGCGTCGTGATCGTTGACTCCGCGTGGAACACCGGACCGCTTTCGGCCGCTTCACAATTCTTGCTCGGGCTTGCGGCACCCGCGCTCGCACTCATTCCGGCGCGTAACTTGCCTGGTCTCATGGCGAAGGCATCGGCCGTGACCCCGGCGGCGATTGAGCGAGCAACAGAGACTTTTGGCCGAATGCCCAAGAAGACATTCCTCGACGTATGGCGCGCGACTTCATCGTTCATCGCACCCGACCCTGCGTATCGCTCGCCCATCCCGATCGGGCTCATGCGCGGCAGCGACGATCAGACGGGCAATATCTCGCAGGCAATGGGCACCTGGGCTGCGACTGAGGGTGTCGCAGAGCACGTCGTTGCGGATGCCGGGCATATTGTCACGTGGGACGCACCCGCCCAAAGCACGGCGACCCTCTTCGAGATTCTCGGTCAGTGGCATCCGCAACTCGTGAGCGGCGAGGAGTGACGCACGTGTTTGTTACGGAGTACAACCCAGAGCGACCGCGCACCGTTGTTCTGCTGCACGGTGGTGGTGTCGCAGGCTGGATGTGGGAGCCTTTACGGACCGAACTTGGCGACGAGTACCACCTCATCGTGCCGGATTTACCGGGCCATGACCATAGTGCAGATGAAGACTACGTCTCGCATGAGCAAACACTCAAGCAGCTGCGCGCGATGCTCGCGGAGCGAGCCGCCGGCCCCGTTCCTGTCGTGGGTTTCTCGCTCGGGGCACAGCTCGCCCTCGCGTTCGCGAGTGAAAGCCCAGAGCTCGTGAGCGGGGTCGTCTCGATCAGCGCTCTCGCGATTCCATCGCGGGCTCCCGGCCTCACGCGAGTACTGCTCTCATCGACCGCGGGGCTTGCGAAGAGCAAACGGTTTGCAAATGCGCAAGCGAGAGCGCTCGGTGTGCCACCCACGCTCGTGCCCGACTATCTTCGAACCTCCGAGTCGATCTCGAAGACGACCTTGCTCACCGTTGTCGCAGCAAACGGCGCATTCGCGCCTCCATCTGGGTGGGCGAGTTTCACCGGTGCCGCCATTGTGCTCGCTGGCGGTCGAGAGCCGCGCCCGGTTCAGCGATCCGCACAGCGGCTGCACGCCGCCAACCCACGGAGCACCCTCGAGCTCGACCCAGACGCGGGCCACACGCTCCCCTTCAGCAACCCCGCTCTCGTTGCCCGCAGCATCCGCGCAGTGACGATCGGACCGGACAAGGCTTAGCGCCCGAGGACCCCGCAATTCTGGCCTCGTCCACGTGGCACTCCGGTGGCACAGACACCGAGCTCGAACATGATGGACCTTGAATCGTGTCGGGTTTGATGGAGGGTAGGAACACCCGGAAGGAACCCGCCATCATGGCAGCACCGCGTAAGTACCCCGTCGAGCTCAAAGAACGAGCAACGCGCATGGCGATCGATGCCCGCAGAGACCCCGAGACCCGCACCGGCGCCTACAAGCGCATCGGCGAGCAACTCGGTGTCCATCCCGAGGCGCTACGCACCTGGGTCAAGCAGGCCGAGACCGATGAGGGCCTACGTCCGGGTGTCACGACCGCGGACGCGGCGCGGATCGCGGAGCTGGAGCGGGAGGTTCGTGAGCTGCGGCGGGCGAACACGATCTCGAAGCAGGCGTCGGCTTTCTTCGCGGCGGAGCTCGACCGCCCCTCCCGATGAGCGCGCGTGTCCGGTTCGTCGCGGAGCATCGCTGCGAGCACGGGGTCGAGCCGATCTGCCGGGCTTTGGAAGGAACGCCCGGTCAGGTTGCCCCGTCGACGTTCTATGCCGCTCAGTCCCGGCCGCCTTCGACGAGGGAGGTTCGCGACGGGCAGTTGCTGATCACGATCCGGAAGATCCATGCTGACAATTACGGCGTCTACGGGGTCCGGAAGATCCATGCGCAGCTGCGTCGTCAGGGTGAGAAGGTCGCAGAGTCCACGGTTCGCCGTCTCATGCGCGAGGCGGGCCTGCGCGGCATCTCGCGGGCGAAGGGCCCGCGGACGACGAAGCCGGCTCCGGAGACGGGACGGCCGCTGGACCTGGTGAACAGGGAGTTCGTCGCGACGCGTCCGAACGAGCTCTGGGTCGCGGACATCACGTATGTCCGCGCGTTCTCCGGCTGGGTCTATGCCGCTTTCGTCACCGACGTGTTCTCCCGCCTCATCGTTGGCTGGCAGGTATCCACGAGGCTCTACACGGACCTCGCGCTCGACGCTTTGAAGATGGGCATCTGGCGGCGTCAGCACGCCGGCGACGACCTGACCGGGCTGATTCATCACTCCGATCGCGGAGTGCAATATCGAGCGATCCGCTACGCGGACCGCCTCGCGGACTGCGACGCGGTCGCTTCTGTCGGGTCGAAGGGCGATAGCTACGATAACGCGATGGCCGAGGCGCTGAACTCGCTTTACAAGGCCGAGTTGATCCGAAACCGCGGCCCTTGGACAGGGATCAACGACGTCGAGATCGCGATAGCGGAATACGTCGATTGGTTCAACAGTCGTCGTCTCCGTGGTGAGATCGGGCATGTCCCGCCCATCGAACTTGAAGCGGCTTATCGCGCCGCTACGCGCGATCTCTCATTGACCGAAACCAAGTAAATCAGCCTCTACCAAACCCGACACTTGACACTTCGCGAGCGCCTCGGTACACGAAACCCGCGCGGAACCGAGACGATCGAACCATGGCACCGCACGCTCGCTTCCAACTCCCCGAGCCCGACCATGAGCTCGGGTACTCCGAGGAACTCCTGGCCGGCGTGCTCGGCGAACACCTTGCGAAGTTCCACGAATACATGATGATGAAGACGCATGCCATGGGGTCACGCGGCCCGGTCTACTACCCGTCCGACGTGCGGCGCTTCGTCGACCACTACGTCACACGTACCGGTCGCCCGCTCAGCGATGCCGAGGTGCGGGCTCTGTTCGATTCGTGGGAAGCGGGCAAGCAAAGCACCGGGCACGTGAGGAGCATCACGAGTTCATCCCGGCGACGTCACAGGCACATTGTCGCGTCGACAATCGCGAGCACGAATCGCTCGCTCCCTACGAGGACCCCCGCACCACGAGCGTGGGGGAGGCCACCTCGCGCTCGGGCACTCCGCCGTCGAGCAGGCCGAGCGCCTGCGCCATGGCGGCCGCGCCCATCTCGCCGCGCGGCTGATCGACGCTCGTGAGGCCGGGGCGGATGAGGTCGGCGAGCTCGGTGTTGTCGTAACCGACGACGGCGAGGTCGTGGGGCAGGCGGATCCCGCGGTCGACCGCCTCGGCGACGATCTGGGCGGCGATGCGGTCGTTCGCGGCGAACGCGGCCGTGGGGCCGCCCGCCGCCACCGCGTCCAGCAATCGCGCGATGCCGTCGTCGTGCACGTCATACTCACGGGCTTCGGTCACTAGCGCGCGGTATGCGTCGCGGCGCGCGATCGATGCGGGGCGGGAGGATCCGTGCACGTAGGCGATGCGGTCGTGCCCGCGCTCCTGCAGGTGCGCGACGGCGAGCCGGGCGCCGGTCTCGTCGTCGTTGCGGATCCACCCGGCCGCGTCGGGCACGGACGCGGGGCGCCCGACGACCACCATCGGGACGCGATCGGCGAGCGCCGCGAGATCGTCGGCGTCGAGGTGGCCGGTAACGGCGATGACGGCGTCGACGCCGAGGGCGGTGAGGCTGGCGAGGCGCTCGCGCAGCAGCTCGCGGTCGCGTCGGCCGTGGCTGAGGACGACGTCGAATCCGGCCGCGGCGGCCGCATCCTCAATGCCGTTGACGATGTCGGTCTGATACGCGTTGCGCAGATCGGTGAGGAGCACGCCGACGAGGCTGCTGCGCCCGCTCACGAGGCGCTGCGCCCACCCGTTCGACCGGTAGCCGAGCTCATCGGCGGCGGCGAGGATCCGGGATCTGCTCGCGGCGCTCACCCCGGGCTCGCCGCGCAGAGCCGCCGAGACGAGCGACTTGGATACGCTCGCGGCGCGGGCCACGTCGACGATCGTGGGGCGTCGCGCGGTTCCGGTCATGCCTCTCATTCTGACAGGGGGAGTGGCGCTTTCACGGAACCGGGACGTCGCGTCTGGAACGTTCCGGATCCGTTCACTGAGGAGCCACCGGGATGTCACCCCGCGACCGTAGCGTCGCTGTCGTGACCGACTCGCAGACAATCCCCACGACACCGTCCTGGAACGTTCCAGAAGCGCTGTTGCTCGACTTCGGCGGCGTGATCTTCCAGACGCGAAAGGATCCGGCGGGCAAGCGGCGGCTGGCCCGCGCGCTCGTCGCCCGCCTCGCGCGGGCGGGGATCGTCGCCGATCTCGACCGCGTGCACTCCTCGATCGAGGCGGGGCTCACCGCGCTGAAGCATTGGAAGCACGCGCAGAGTCGTCGTCGCCTGCCGCGGGAGCTCCAGCCGCGCGAGATCGTCGGTGACTTCCTCGTCGCCGACCTCGACGACGCCTCACGGGCGCTCCTCACCGCGGAGGCGAGCGACGTGCTGCTCGAGGTGACGACGACCCTCTCGACCCACGAGGTGCGCCCCGGAATCCGGGAGCTTCTCGATCTGGCCGACGCGCACGGAATCCCGGTCGGGATCGTCTCGAACGCCCACTCGGGCCGCAGCCACCGCGCCGTGCTGGCCGAGCACGTGCTCGCAGACCGCTTCGCGGTGCAGTGCTACTCGGACGAGGTCGGTCTGCGCAAGCCGCACCCGGGGATCATCGAGCTCGCGGCCGAGGCCTGCGGCACCACGCCGGATCGTTGCTGGTACGTCGGAGACACGCAGGACCGCGACGTCGTCGCCGGGCGCCGCGCCGGCGTCGCCGCGGTCATCCTCACCCGCAGCGCCCACACGGACGCCCCACCCTTCGCGGTCGACGCGACGGCCGACGCGGTCTATGCGACTCCCGAGGGGCTCGCCGGCGCGCTTCGCAACGCGCTCGCCGCCGGGAATGCGGCGGCGCCGATGCGTGGTCTGACCCACGATGACGACACGCTCGGCCGTGCGCTGTTGATCGACCACGGCGGTGTGATCTCGCTCTCGGTCGACGACCACGAACGGGTGGACGCCTTTGCCGCCTGGTTGTCGCGCCTGCTCGCGGGCCCCGAAGCGGGGCCCGACCCGGCCGAGGTGACGACGCTGATCGCGCGCGCCCGCCTGGCGCACGGGGCGTTCAAGCGCGAGGCGACGCGGCGCTTCCTCGACGACGCCGCACCGCTCGCCGAGGCGGATCCGGTCGTGTTCTGGCGCGACTGGTTCGGAGGCTCCCTCAGTGCGCGCCAGCGCGCCGTGCTGACGGCCGAGGCGCACGACGTCATGGCCCGCTACGGCCGCGCGAAGTCGCGCCGGAGCCTTCGGGCGGGCGTGCGTGAACTGCTCGAGACGTGCCGCGCCGAGCGCGTGCCGGTCGTGGTCGTGTCGAACACCGTCAGCGGCCGCGCCGTGCGGGCCGAGTGCGCGGCGCACGGCATCGACCACCTCATCGCGGCGTCGGTGTGCTCGGACGAGGCGGGCGTGCGCAAGCCCGACGCATCGCTCGTCCGGGAAGCTCTCGTGATCGCCCGCGCAGATCCGGCGCGCACCTGGTTCCTCGGCGACAAGCCGCAGAACGACGCCGTGGCCGCGCGCGCGGTAGGCATCGCTCACCGCGTGATCGTGCGCGGCGGATCCACCGCCGACGCCGACGTCGACGCCGCCCTGACGACGGGCCTCGCCACGCACGCCGTCGACGAGCCCGGCGACCTCGTCTCCCTGATCTCGGCCGTGTCCGCGGCCGCGTCCGCCTGACCCTGATCCGAAAAGGAACTCCCCGATGTCCCTCTCCCAGACCGATGTCCGCCGCGGCGAGTTGCGCGGTGGCGACGCTCCAACGACGAACACACCGCAGAACCTCATGGTGTTCGTGCTGTCGATGGCACTGTTCGGGCTCTCGAACATCATCCTCGAGGTGATTCCCGATATCACCATCGGGCCCGTCGACTTCTCCGTCAGCTACTTCGTCTTCGTCCCGATCACGCTGGCGGCCCTCCTCAGCCCGTTCTGGGTCGCCCTCGGCGCCCCGCTCGGCGAGATCATCTTCACCGACCTCCTGATGGGCGACTTCTCCGGCCTCGCCGAGGTCGAGGGCTTCATCCAGATGTTCCTCGCGATCTACATCGCGGGCTCCGTCATCCGGAACCCCCGCAGCAAGGGCCAGATCGTTCTCGGCTCGCTCCTCGTCGTTGGCATCGACAAGTTCCTCTCGGCGACCGTCGACCTCCTCAAGGTCTGGGTCGGCGTGGAGGACGCGGAGTTCGTCGAGGGGCTGCCCGAATCGGTCCTCCTGCTCGAGGGCATCGGCTTCGGCATCGACCTCATCATGTCGGGCGTCCTCTTCGGCGCGATCCCCGCGCTCTGGCTCATCCCCGCCCTCTACCAGCGCATCGAGCCGATGCTCGGCCTGCAGCCCCGCGAGCCCGGCAAACGGATCCCCGGATCCGTCCCGCGCGGCGGCTGGTTCGTCGCGGTCGCGATCCTCGCCGGCATCGGATCCTTCTTCTTCGCCTTCCTCGAGGCCTGGGACGTCGAAGTCGGCTCCGTCGGCGGGGAATTCCGCGATCGCTTCGGAGACGGCTTCCTGTGGGTCAGCGTCGGCGCCATCGTGGTCGTCCTCGTCATCGCCGTCATCCTGTTCGCCGTGTGGCGCGGCCGCCGCGGCGCGGGGGAGCGCTGATGGCGGATCCGATCATCGAGGTGCGCGAGCTCAGCTTCCGCTACCCCGGCGCCGGGCGCGACACCCTGCGCAACGTCGACCTCACGATCGAGCGCGGCGACTTCGTCGCGATCGTCGGCGGCAACGGATCCGGCAAGACGACGCTCTGCAAGACCTTCAACGGTCTCGTGCCGCACTACTGGTCGGGGGAGTTCGCCGGCTCGGTGCGCGTCGCGGGGGAGGACACCTGGGAATCGTCGGTGGCGCGGCTGTCGTGGACGGTCGGATACGTCTACCAGGACTTCCAGAACCAGCTCGTGCGCCCCACGGTGCGCGACGAAGTCGCGTTCGGCCCGATCAACTTCGGCTTCGACGACCACGCCGAGCGCACGGAGGAGGCGCTCGCCGCGGTGGGCATCGCCCACCTGGCGGACCGTTTCGTCTGGCAGCTCTCCGGCGGGCAGGCTCATCGCGTCGCGCTCGCGTCGGTGTTGGCGATGCGGCCCGAGGTGATCGTCGTCGACGAGCCCGTCGCCGAGCTCGACCCCGCGGCAGCGCACGAGGTCTACGAGCAGCTCACGGCCCTGAACCGCGAGCGGGGCATCACGGTCATCACGATCGAACACCACGCCGAGTTCATCGCCCAGTACGCGCGGTCGGTGGTGTTGATGAGCGACGGCGCGCCGGTGTGGCACCTGCCCGCCGACGAGGCCCTCGAGCGCGCGGGCGAGCTCGCCGACCACGGGATCCCCGCGCCGCAGATCGTCGACGCGATGCGCGCCGCCGGCGTGGGCGGCGTCGCGCGCTCCGTGGACGCGGCGGCGGCGCGGATCCGCGCGGCGCGGGCCGCGGCGCCGGTTGCCGGAGCCGCGGTGCCAGAGCCGCGACCCGATCGGGCGGTGGTCGTCGAGGCGCTCCGCGTCTCGCACGGCTTCCGCAGTGTCTCGGGCGAGGTGCAGCCCGTCATCGACGAGCTCGATCTGGCGCTCCGAGAGCGCGACCGCGTCGCGATCATCGGCGGTAACGGCGCGGGCAAGACCACACTCATGCGCTTGCTCGCGGGGATCCACGTGCCCCGATCGGGCGAGGTTATGTTGGACGGCTCCAACACTCGCGCCTCGCGCGCCGGCCGCCTCGCGGAGAAGGCCGCGTACCTCTACCAGCAGCCGGAGCGGATGTTCCTCAAGGAATCGGTGCGCGCTGACGTCGAACTGTTCCCCCACAGCCGGAAGGACCCGGAGACGACGGCGATCGTCGACCGGATCCTCGAACGGGTGCGGCTGACCGAGTTCGCCGAGCGAGACGGCCGGACCCTCTCGGGTGGCCAGCAGCGGCGCGCAACGCTCGCGATCGGGCTGGCGATGCGGCCCGCCCTCCTCCTGCTCGACGAGCCGACCGCGAGCCTCGACGTCGCCAGCCGCGACGACGTCATCGACATGCTCGCGGAACTCGACGGCGCGATCTCCTGCGCCGTCATCGCGACGCACGACATGCACCTCGTCTCGGAATGGGCCACCCGCGTGATCGCGCTTGAAGACGGGCGCATCGTCGCCGATACGACACCGCGCGCCCTGTTCGCCGATGACGAGCTGCTCTCTCGCGCCCGCCTCGTTCCGCCGCAGGTCGTGCAGCTGGGGCGCGCGCTCGGCATGGATCCGCTTCCGCTCACGGTCGCCGAGTTCGCGGCCGCATTCGACCCCATGGAGGTTCCGGCATGAGCGTCGCCCGAAAGCAGCGCGATGTGGTGAGCGTCGAGTGGGTCAAGCTCGAGCTCATCCGCACCGCCTACTCGACCCGCGGCGGACTCTTCGCCGCCATGGATCCGCGCGCCGTCCTGGCCTGGTACGTGATGCTCGCACTCGCCCCGTGGTTCACTCACAACCTCACGACGATTGCCTGCCTGTTCGCACTGGGCGTCGTCTCCGTCGCCGTCGCGCGCGTCGGCCCGCTCGTGCTCGGCCTGTTCGTGATCGGGCTCGGTTTCGAGCTCGTGTACCTCGTCTTGGCCGCGACCCTCTTCGGCGGCGATTTCACCACCTTCGTCGCCCTGACGGAGGTGACGATGAAGATCGGTGTCGTCTCGCTGGCGAGCCTGGCCGCCTTCGTGTCGCTCGACCCGGAGAAGCTGTCGGACGCGCTCCTGGCTCTGCGCTGCCCACCGACGATCGCCTTCGCCGTGTCGTACGGATACCGGATGATGCCGATCCTCGTCGAGGAATTCTCGACGGTGATGGAGGGGTACCGCCTGCGGCAGGCGCCGCCCGCGAAGGCCGGGTTCCTCGGCTGGCGGCATCTCGTGCACTGGGCGACGCTCGCGGTGAAGGCCTTCTACCCGATCTTCCTCAACACGGCCAAGTCGGTGCGGACGACCGTCGAGGCGCTCGAGGCGCGGGGCTTTACCTTCGCGACCATCGACGGCCGCGGTCGCCGGATCCGGATCGCCGGGCTCCGGTATCGGTGGCTCGACCTCGTGGTCGTCCTCGCGACGGCGGCGCTCATCGCCGCCGGCTTCGCCATCGGTGCGGAGTGGCCCCTGTATCGCGGGTGACTCGCCGGGATCGTGGGCGACGCGCCGAGGTTCCTACAGCGCCGCCCCGAGCTCCGCGCACCGCGCCCTGCCGCGCCGAGCGCGGCCGTCAGCGCTCGCGTGCGCGAGGATGCGAGGTCGGCCGAGGAATCGATGTGCAGGAGCTGGGGCATAGAGCGCAGACTATCGCGGTTCCGGAACCCGGACACGGCCCGCCGCGAAGGCGGACACGGCGACCGTGATCAGCGCGCCGAAGAGGATCCCGGCGCCTTCGCCCGGCGCGAGGGCCGAGGTTTCGATGCCGAGGGCGACGGCGGCGATCGGGATGCCGAGCTGGCCGGAGGAGGAGATGGCCTGCATCCACGGAAGACCGAAAGCGCGTGCCGCCAGGTGGGCGACCACGGCCCCCGTCGCGAGCGCGAGCCCCAGGAGGATCTTGTCGGGATGCTCGGCGAGGTCGCGCAGGTTGATCGACGCGCCGAGCCAGACGAAGAAGAGCGGCCCGAGGAAGCCCTCGGTGACGCCGAACAGCTGGCGGGCGAGCCGGCGCGGCTGTCCGATGCTCGCCAGCACGAGGCCGAGTGCGAATCCCGCGAGCATCACCGAGACGTGCGTCGCCTGCGCGATCGCGGCGAGGAGGCACAGGATCAGCACGCTGATCCGCATCTCGAGCGCGAACTCGCGCGACTCGGAGAACCGGTGCAAGCGCCGCGTCCACCCGCGGCGCCCGGCGAAGCGCACCGCGAGCGTGAGCATGACCGCGAACACACCGATGGCGACGGCGCCCAGCGCCGCGACGGGCGCGCGGGACGGCACGATCACCAGCGGCAGCGCCGCGATGCAGGCGATGTCGGCGATGGCGATCTGCGCGATGAGCTGCGCGATCTTGCCCTGGTCGATGTTGAGCGACTGCAGGATCGGCAGGACGAGCGCGGCGGAGGAGGAAGAGAGCAGCACCCCGTAGAGCGCGGCGTGCTCGGTGCCGAACCACAGCCAGATGAGGGTCCCGAGCACCGCCCCGACAATGCCGACGGCGATCGCCCCGAGGAAGCCGCGCCCGATCACCGCGCGCACCTCGCGGTCGCGCACCGGCACCTGCGAGCCGATCACCAGCATCGTGAGCCCGAAACCGGTGTCGGCGAGAAAGGCGAGCGTCGCGTCTTCCGGGTCGATCCAGTTCAGGGCGGTCTTGCCGATCACGACGCCGGCGAGGAGTTCGCCGATCACGACGGGCACGCGCCAAGACTTTCGCGCCGCCAAGAGAGGCCCCAGCATGCCGACTGTCACGATGAGGGCCAGGGTCGTGAAGGTCATAGCCACAAGGTAGCGCCCGCCCGAGCGCGAGCGTGGGGCTTGCGGTCAGGCGGGCGATGTGCGTCGGCGAGCGGGGCAATGCTGTGGAGCTGGTGGGGTAGATGTTGTTGATTGGAGGTTGTCGACACGAGTTTCCTGAACGGCTTGACTCTGCCGTAACGTCAACCGACAGAGTGATGTTCATGACCAAGAACAACGAACCGGCAATCGACCGGTCGATCTACCCAATGCCCATGTTTGTGAACCTCGTAGTCAGCAACCTCGCAGCTGCAGAAGCGCTCTACGCGTCTGCGGGATTCATCACCCTCGCGGCCATCCCTGGACCTGGCGATGTGCCTTCCCTGGTGCATCTGCGTCGCGAAAAGTATCAAGACATCCTCATGACTCAAGGGCCTGCAGAGCGTGGGACGACTACTGCTTCCTTCGCCGCGGGTGCTATCGACTTGGCCGTGGCTGCTGAACGCATCCGCGCGGCCGGCGGCGATGTCACCGGGCCGATCGATACCCCGTGGTTCACGACCGATGTCACATTCTCAGATGCGGATGGCAACACAGTGACGCTGACCGCGCCGCGACAGGTCGATCAGGCTGCAGCGCAGGCGTGGGTGGCCGATCAGATCACCGGGGACTTCGAGACTTCCGGAGCTCATCCATTCAATCCGAGCGAAGACTAATCCGGGGGATATTCATGTCGGAGTGGCCGATCAAGGAAGTAGCTCGCGCGACCGGGCTCACCAGCCGCACGTTGCGACACTACGAACAGATCGGCCTGCTCCGACCTTCGCGCGTCGCGCACAACGGGTACAGGTTCTACGGAGACGTGGAACTATCGCGACTCTACCGGATACTGTCGCTGCGCGCGCTGGAGCTTCCGCTCGCCACCATTCAGATCGCCCTCGACGACGACGCAACACTCGCCGAGGCGATCGCATCTCATCTCGTGCTCCTGGAGGAGCGGCGAGATCGCACGAACCAACAGATCGCTGCCGTCCGACACACGTTGGATGCAGTAACGAGAGGCAAGACCATGACCATCAAGGAGATCTTCGACGGAGTCGACCAGGCTCATTACGAAGCCGAGGTGCGCGAGAGGTGGGGTGATGAAGCGTGGGAGCGCAGCGCAAAGCGGCGTGACCGCATGAGCAATGAGCAGCTCCAGGCTGATGATGAGCGCAGCGTTGACGTCAACGCAGCGCTCCGCGACGCTGCGACCTCACGCGAAGACCCAACTGGCGCGAGCTTCCAGGCGCTGATTGACGCGCACTATCGCTGGGTAACCGAGTACTGGGGAGGGCGTGCACCCGATCGCGACGCGTATACCGGGCTGTCCGAGCTGTATGTCGCAGATGCGCGTTTTGCGGCCACCTACGGCGGCCAGCAGAATGCCGAAGCTATCCGCGACGCAATGCAGGTCTGGATCGCAGCCAATCTGCATTGACGGGGTGAAGTGCGACGCTGGAGTCTGCTGCACGGATAGGTGACAGGTTGTAGTCAGGCCGCGAGGGCGACGTCCTTGGTCATGATGGTCTCGAATTCGATGGGCGTCAAACGTCCAAGGCGGGCCTGGCGTCAGCGGCGAACACGTGCCGTGTGCGGCCATGCTCATCGACGACCGCGCAAAGGTCATCGTGAACGGGCGGGCCGGGTCGGCGGTGTTTGCCGCGATTGGGTTTACCGAACGCGGACCACCAGCTGTTGCTCGACGTGATCCGCCACGCCGTCCGGTCCGACATCGCTTCGCCATTGTTGCGGGCCTCGTCGGCGAGGAGCCGGTGCCCGAACTCGGGGTCGTCACGATGGGCGTCGAATAGGGCGTTCGCGCGATACGCCTCCACCACCTCGCTCTCGGCGCATTCCGAACCCTGCCGGCACTGACGGGCTCCCTGCCCTCGGCGAGAGCGCGGCGTCAGGCGCAGGCCTCCTGGAGCACCGCATGCCCGCCATCGAGGACGCCAGTGCCCTGGCGGGCCAGCACGTCGTGGTGGTCGGCAACGGGCACTCCGCGGCGACGACGATCGGGATCCTTTCGTGAGTGGCCAAGCGCACGCCGGGGACGCGGATCACCTGGGTGCTGCGGCGCGGCGCGGTCGGCAACACCTTCGGCGGCGGCAGCGCCGACGAACTGCCCGAGTGGGGCGCGCTCGGGTAGCGGGCGAAGAGTGCCGTCGAAGACGGCCTCGTCGATCTCGTCACCGGGTTCCGCACCGAGCAGGTCATCATCGACGGCGACCAGGCCGTGCTCGTCGCGGAGGACGGCCGATGCCTCGGGCCTGCTGCTCGGGTCTTCGTCGCCACCGGCTTGCGACCCGACCTGTCCTTCCTCTCCGAGATCCGTCTCGACCTCGACATGCGCCTGCAGGCCCCGTCGAAGATCGCCGCGGAGGTCGACCCGAACGTGCACTCCTGCGGCTCCGTCCGGGCCACCGGCGCGGCAGACCTCGAGCAGCCCGAGCCGGGCTTTTACATCGTGGGAGCGAAATCCTACGGACGCGCGCCCACGTTCCTCGCCCTGACCGGTTTCGAGCAGGTCCGCAGCGTCGTCGCCGCGATCGCCGGGGACCGCGAGGCCGCGGAACGGGTGGACCTCGTTCTGCCCGACACGGGCGTGTGCGGCGGCTCGGGGCTCTTCGATGCGCCGGACGAGTCCGCCAGCGCGGGATCGTGCTGCGCGCCGGCCCCGCAGCTCATCCAACTCGGCGTGGGTTCGGCATCGTAGGTTCACTACCCTTGGTTCAGGTCAGTACTGGCTGTATAGTTCAGTGCATGCTGACCATTGCTTCTCGCCTCGACGTCATGAACCGGCTCGGCCGGGCCATGGCGGACCCGACGCGCTCCCGGATCCTGATGACCTTGCTCGTTGGCCCGAGCTACCCGGCCGTGCTCTCTCGCGAGCTGGAGCTGACGCGCTCGAACGTGTCGAACCACCTGACCTGCCTACGCGACTGCGGGATCGTGGTCGCCGAGCCCGAGGGTCGGCAGACCCGCTACGAGATCGCGGACCCGCACCTGGCGGCGGCGCTGACGGCGCTGGTGGACGTGACCCTCGCGGTCGATGAGCACGCGCCGTGCGTCGACGCCGAGTGCACGGTGCCGGGCTGCTGCGCGACGAGGGCGGGCGAGTGAGCGCGGCGTGTGGCTGCGAGCACGAGCCGGAGAGCATGGTGGGCGAGGAGTCCGAGGAGGCGGAGCGCCCCTGGTGGCGGGACCGCGGGATCATGGTCCCGGTCTTCTCCGGCGTGGCCTTCCTGATCGGCCTCGTCCTGGAGTGGTCCGGGCTCGAGTTCCCGGCGCTGGTGGCGTTCTGGATCGGCCTGTTACTAGGCGCGTCGACGTTCACCCGCGGCGCGATCCGCAAGCTGTTCCAGGGCAAGCTCGGTATCGGCCTGCTGATGACGATCAGCGCGGTCGGCGCAGTGATCCTCGGCTACGTCGAGGAGGCCGCCGCGCTGGCGTTCCTCTACTCGATCGCCGAGGCCCTGGAGGACAAGGCGATGGACCGGGCCCGTGGCGGGCTGCGGGCGCTGCTCAAGCTCGTCCCGGAGACCGCGACGATCCGCCAGGACGGGGCCTCGGTCGAGGTCGCGGCCAAGGATCTCGCCGTGGGCCAGGTCATGCTGGTGCGTCCGGGTGAGCGGATCGCGACCGACGGGATCGTCCGTACGGGGCGCTCCAGCCTGGATACGTCGGCGATCACCGGGGAGTCGATCCCGGTCGAGGTCGAGCCCGGCGACGCGGTGTCGGCCGGGGCGATCAACACCGCCGGTGCGCTGGAGGTCGAGACGACCGCGGCGGGCACCGACAACTCGCTGACCACGATCGTGGAGCTGGTCGAGCAGGCGCAGGCGGAGAAGGGGGACCGCGCCCGCCTCGCGGACCGCATCGCCCGCCCGCTCGTGCCCGGCGTGCTGATCCTCGCCGTCCTGGTGGCGGTCATCGGGTCGCTGTTCGGCGACCCGGAGCTGTGGGTCACCCGCGCCCTCGTGGTCCTCGTCGCGGCGTCGCCGTGCGCGCTGGCGATCTCCGTGCCCCTGACGGTGGTCGCCGCGATCGGGGCGGCGAGCAAGTTCGGCGTGATCATCAAGTCCGGTGCGGTGTTCGAGCGGTTCGGCGTGATCCGTCACGTCGCCGTCGACAAGACCGGCACCCTGACCCGCAACGAGCCCGCCGTCACCGCGGTGCTCACTGCCGACGGCGTCACTGAGTCGCAGGCTCTGGCCTGGGCGGCCGCGCTGGAAAAGCACAGCACCCACCCGCTCGCTGCGGCGATCACCGCCGCTGCGCCGGGTGCGCCCGCGGCGGAGGCCGTGACGGAGCAGGCCGGTCACGGCATCGAGGGCACCCTCGACGGCGCGCGGATCACGGTCGGCAGCCCGCGCTGGCTTGACGCCGGCCCGCTCAAGGACCGGGTCGCGGGCCTGGAGGAGCAGAGCATGACCGTCGTGATCGTGCACCGCGACAGCGCCGCGGTCGCCGCGATCGGCGTCCGCGACGAGCTGCGCCCCGAAGTCCCCGAGGTCGTCCGTACGCTCGCCGCCCAGAGCATCGGGACGACCATGCTTACCGGCGACAACGCCCGCACCGCCCGCGCCCTGGCCGCGCAGGCCGGGATCGAGGACGTGCGCGCCGAGCTGCGCCCGGAGGACAAGGCCTCAGCGATCGCCAAGCTCGGCGAGAAGCACGGGTCGGTCGCGATGATCGGCGACGGCATCAACGACGCCCCCGCCCTCGCTGCGGCGGACATCGGGATCGCGATGGGCACGACCGGTTCCGATGCCGCGATCGAGTCCGCCGACGTCGCCTTCACCGGCCACGACCTCCGCCTGCTCCCGCGCGCGTTCGACCACGCCCGCCGGGGACGGCACATCATCAACCAGAACATCATCCTGTCGCTGCTGATCATCACCGTCCTGCTGCCGCTGGCCCTGTTCGGCGTCCTAGGCCTCGCGGCCGTGGTGCTCGTGCACGAGATCGCCGAGGTGATCGTGATCCTCAACGGGCTGCGCGCCGCGCGCACCAGGAAGTCGATCGCGTGACCGCGCAGGGCACCGTCGTCGCCGAAGGGACGAGCCCGCCCTCCCCGAAAGGTCGGAGGGCACTCGGCGTCGTCCTCGCGGTCGCCGTGCTCGCCGTGGCCCTCGATCAGGGGTCGAAGGCCCTCGCTGTGGCGCAGTTGACTTCTGGCGAGCGGGTTCCGCTGGTCGGCGACCTGTTCGGCCTGTCCCTGGTCTACAACCCCGGAGCCGCGTTCTCGCTCGGCTCCGGGTCCACCTGGATCTTCACCCTCGTCGGCCTCCTCGCCGCCATCGCGGTAGTTGTGTTCGCTGTGCGGCTGCGTGGCGCGCGGTGGGGTGCCGCGTTGGGCCTGGTCCTCGGCGGCGCGGTCGGCAACCTCGTCGACCGGCTCCTGAACCCGCCCTCCTTCGGACAGGGGCAGGCCACGGACTTCCTCGCCTACGGCGACCTGTTCGTCGGGAACGTCGCCGATGTCTTCGTCGTCGCCGGTGTCGGCCTGGTCTGCCTGAACCTTCTCCCGCCAGGCCCGGACCGGGCGTCGAACGACGCGCGATTCGAGGATGCCGCATGAAGGTCGAGTTGCTGCACATTGTCGGTTGCCCGAACACGGACGTGGCCGAAGCCAACGCGCGCGCAGCACTGGACGCTCTTGGATTCAGGGCCGTGCCTGTCGAGCTGGTCACGATCCGGACCGAGGCCGAGGCGGTAAGCACCCGGTTCGGAGGCTCGCCCACGATCCTCGTCGACGGCGTCGACCTGTTCCCGACAGCACCGGTCCGCTCGCTCGCGTGCCGCGTCTATGCGACGAGGAACGGGTTCGCCGGAGCGCCTACGCAGGAGCAGATCGAAGCAGCGCTGCGAGGCGCGTCCCGGTAGAGCAAGAACGGGCTGTAGCGCGATCGATGGCGCACGCCTCACGGCACATCGGTGTTCGCCGCAGGGACCAGGAAACCCGGAAACACAGCGGAGAGGCAGGGCCATTGGCCGCTGCCCCTCCCGTGCTCGCAGTCCCTCAGACGAGCAGTTCCGCCAGCAGCGTTTCGACGCGACCTTTGATCTCGTCCCGGATCGGGCGCACGGCATCGATGCCCTGACCGGCCGGGTCCTCGAGCTTCCAGTCCTCGTAGCGCTTGCCCGGGAAGAACGGGCACGCGTCGCCGCAGCCCATCGTGATCACGACGTCGGAGTCCTGCACCGCCTCGGTGGTGAGCACCTTGGGCTGCTCGGCGGTGATGTCGATGCCCACCTCGCGCATTGCCTCGACGGCGACCGGGTTGATCTGGTCGGCGGGCATCGACCCTGCCGAGCGGACCTCGACGCGGTCGCCCGCGAGCTCGCGGAGCCAGCCGGCGGCCATCTGGGAGCGCCCGGCGTTGTGGACGCAGACAAAGAGGACGGAGGGCTTCTGGTCGGTCATGGTTGTTCGCTTCTTTCAGTCGGTGAGCGTGGCGAGGAGGCCGCGGACGCGGCCCTCGATGTCCTGGCGGATCGCCTCGACCCCTTCCGGGGAAGCGAGAGCCGGGTCGCCGACGGCCCAGTCCTCGTATCGGGCACCGGGGATGATCGGGCAGACGTCGCCGCAGCCCATCGTGACCACCACGTCGGCCGCGCGCACGGCGTCGTCGGTGAGGGGCTTCGGGAACGCCGTCCCGGCCTCCAGCGCGCCCTCGATCTCGGTGAGCAGCGAGCGCACGTGCGGGTGCACATCCGACGCCGGGGCGGAACCGACGGAGCGTGCGACCACGCGGCCGCCGGCGAGCTGGTTGACGATCGCGGCGGCGAGCTGGGAGCGGCCCGCGTTCTGCACGCACACGAACAGCACCTGCGGCACCCCGGTCTCATGGTCGCGGGTCATGTCGGCGAGGCGCTGCCGGGCGAACCTTTCGGTCAGCGGGATCATGTGCGCCGTCAGCTTCGCGGACCGCACCAGGCCGGCGTAGGACTCGCGCACGATCGCGATCACGAGGTCCCGGTTCAGCCCGGTCAGCTCGTCCGCGAGTTCCTCCGCGAGCCTGGTGACTCGGGCGTCCATCTGCTGCAGGGCCTCGGCCCGTGCCGCGGCGTCTTCGGGGTCGTCGGTGACGGCCGCGGCGGGAGCGAACGCGTCGAGGAGGGCTGCGACGGCGCGCTGTTTGCCCGGGGCGATGCGGTAGTAGACCCAGGTGCCGCGGCGCTCGGACAGCAGCATCCCGGTCTCCTTCAACACCTTCAGGTGGTGCGAAACGGTCGGCTGGGACACCTCGGCGAGGTCGGCGAGGTCGCAAACGCAGGACTCGCCGCGCGGGTCGGTCGCGATCGCGGAGAGCATCCGCAGCCGCAGCGGGTCAGCGAGCGCTTTCAGCGCCCCGGCCACGGTCGTGGCGGCCTCGGGGCCGATTGCGTGCGCCGTGGACGGTGCGCACGTGTCGGCGTCAGAGATGACGGTCGTGTCGGTCATGACGTCCTCGATTCGGTGGCGTAGGGGTCGGTGTGGAACCAGGTCTTCGCGGCCCAGAGTGAGACGTAGACCAGGCCCACGAGCACGGGCACTTCGATGAGCGGGCCGACGACCCCGGCCAAGGCCTGGCCGGATGCCGCGCCGAAGGTGCCGATCGCGACCGCGATGGCGAGCTCGAAGTTATTGCCCGCGGCGGTGAACGCGAGCGTCGTGGAGCGCGCGTAGCCCAGGCCGAGTGCCTTGCCAAGCAGGATGCCGGCGAACCACATCAGCGCGAAGTAGACCAGCAGCGGCAGCGCGATCCTGGCGACGTCCATCGGGTGGGAGGTGACCTGTTCGCCCTGCAGGGCGAACAGCAGCACGATCGTGAACAGCAGCCCGTAGAGCGCCCACGGCCCGATCCTCGGGAGGAACTTCTCCTCGTACCAGTCGCGCCCCTTGCGTTTCTCGCCGACGAAGCGGGATGCGAATCCGGCCGCCAACGGGATGCCGAGGAAGACGAGGACGTTGAGTGCGATCTGCCAGACGGAGAGCTCCAGGCCCTGCGCGTCCAGTCCGAGCCATCCGGGCAGCACGGTCAGGTAGAACCAGCCCAGCACCGAGAACATCACGACCTGGAAGACCGAGTTGATTGCGACCAGCACCGCGGTCGCCTCGCGGTCGCCGCACGCGAGGTCGTTCCAGATCACGACCATCGCGATGCAGCGGGCGAGCCCGACGATGATCAGCCCGGTCCGGTACTCGGGCAGGTCCGGCAGGAAGATCCACGCGAGCGCGAACATGACCGCGGGCCCCACGAGCCAGTTCAGCACGAGCGAGGAGACGAGGAGCTTCTTGTCGCCCGTGACGGCGGCGACCTTGTCGTAGCGGACCTTCGCGAGCACCGGGTACATCATCACCAGCAGGCCCAGCCCGATCGGGATCGAGATCCCGCCGACCTCCATCGCGGACAGCGCGTCCGAGAGCGCGGGCACGAAACGGCCGAGCAGGAGGCCTGCGACCATCGCGAGGCCGATCCACAGCGGCAGCCACTTGTCGAGGGTGGACAGCCGTTTCGGGGCAGTGCGGGTCAGGGTGTCGGTCATGCGAGCAGCTCCTCGATCTTCGCGACGTAGACGGGCTTCGGATGCGCGCCGATCAGCACGTCCACGCGCTCCCCGTCCCGGTAGAAGCCGAGGGTCGGGATCGAGGTCACGCCGGCCGCGGTCACGGTCTCCGGGTTCTGGTCGGCGTCGACCTTCACGACCTTCACCCGGCCCGCGTACTCGCCGGCGAGCTGGTCCAGTATCGGGGCAATCGCCCTGCACGGGCCGCACCAGGTCGCCCAGATGTCGACCACGACGGGCAGCTCGGACTCAAGAACCTCCGCCCGGAAGGTCACGTCGGTGACGGGGACTGGCGAGGCTTGATTCGACATACTTCTATATTGAAGATCTTCTATTCGGCTCGCAACCTCAAGCCGTGCACGTCATCGAATGTTCACTTTCCCGCGGGCACCGAGTACCGCCTCGCAAGCAATCACAAGTCGCCGAGCGGTGGGCCTTGGCCCTTAATCGTGGACACGGTGTCGGTTCGGTTATGCAGCTTCCGCGAGCGTAGCGGAGCGCGCGGCTTCGTAGGCGTTCGGGCTGATGTTGCCGATCGCGGAGTGGCGCCGGCCAGTGACCCGCGGTCACGGTGAGCGGCGCGGAGGGCGACTTCGACGAGCCCTGCGCGCATGTGGTCGGCGACCTGCCAGCCCGCGAGCTTCCGGGAGCCGAGATCGATGCAGGACGCGAGGTAGAGGTTCGTGCCGTCGGCGATAGGCAGGTAGGTGATGTCGCCCACGTAGCGGCGGCCGGGGACGCCGACGGAGAAGTCCCGTCCGATCAGGTCGGGGAAGCGCCTGGCGGACTGGTCCGGGATCGTGGTCTTCACCCGTCGTCGCAACCGGATCCCCGGGAGGCGGTGCTCACGCATTACCCGCGCGACGCGCTTGTGATTCACCCGCGCCGCCAACACCGCGTCGTCTGTCGCCTTCGCGGCTCGCTTCCCGGCGGAGTCCAGCCAGGCGGAGAACGACGAGCGGGCGACCTCGACGACCTCACACAACCGCTTCACGCCGTAGGCGTCCTTGTGATCCTCAACAAACTGGAAGCGGTTCACCAGTTCGTCTCCCCGGCGAAATACTTCGCCGCCTGCGACTCCGCTCGCCCCGTCGCACCCGGCGTGGACTCATACAAGTCCACTGCCCGCTACCGGAATTCGTCCGTGTAGTTCTTCCTAGCCATCTCTTTGATTCTCGCTTCCCCAGCAACGCGCTGGAATCAGCGGGTCCAAGATCAGGGGTCAAGCGCCGATCCCGCGTCTTCGGATCTGTGCGCTTCTCGCCCCCGTGACCGAGGAGGAGTTCTCGACCCTTCGCGAACTCATTCAGACCACCGACTCCGCGCCGAGTGAGCAGCTGGCCACGCTGGCTGACGCCGGTTAGGTGGGCCAGCGTCGAGCGGCGCGAGGCGGGCGTAGCCGCGTCTGGGTCGCCCTCACCGATTCCGGTCGACGGGCGTTCCGGCACCACCTCCAGGCCCTCACCGCCCTCGCCGACTCGCCGCAGGAAGGCCCCCACCACCCTTACAGGTTGCGGGAGCGACATCGGCGAAGCGGGCGGCAGGTCGCCGCGAACCCGTCAATGCGCCGTAGCGACCCCGATGGTGTCGTGCACGATGACGGCGGCCGCCCTCGCGCCCGTTCCGGCGGCGACGATGAGCTGCTGCGGGCCGGGAGCGGCTGTGTCGCCGGCGGCGTAGAGCCCCGGAACGTCGGTGCGGCCCGAGCGGTCGGTCACGAGGTGCCCGTGCGCGTCGACCGAGGGCGCGATGCCGTCGAGGAACGACAGCTCGGCGTGCCACTCGGGCCGCACGAAGCCGCCGTCGACCTCGACCGCCGCGCCGTCCGCGAGCACGATCGCCTCGAGGCGCCCGCGGTCGCCGACGAGCTCCGCGATCGGATCCCGCAGCACGGGGATGCCGCTCGCTGCGAGCTCGGCCTCCTCCGCGGTGCCGACGGCGCCGGATCCGTTGGTGAAGACCGTGAGGTGCTCGGTCCAGCGGCCGATGAGCCGGGCGCGATCGGCGAGGTCTGCTGTCTCGCCGATGAGCGCCATCCGGCGCCCGCGCAACTCCCACGCGTCGCACGCCGCGCAGCTGAAGAGGCTCATGCCGTAGAAGCCGCGCAGGTTCGGCACGTCGGGCAGGGTTTCGCGCAGGCCCGTCGCGAGCAACACGGCATCGGCCGTGATTGTTTCGGTCGCTGCCGTGCGGCCGATGCCCGCGGCGAAGCGCGCGTCGTGGTCCGCCGGCGCGAGCGAGACGACCCGCACGCGCGAGCGGATCTCGACGTTCGGGTATGCGGCGAGCTCCTCGCGCGCGATCTTCCGAAGCTCCTGCGGCGGCACGCCGTCGCGGGTGAGGAAGCCGTGCGAGTTGAGGGTCGCGGCGTTTCGGGGCCGATCGGCGTCGACCACGAGCACGCGCACGAGAGAGCGCCCGAGGTTGAGGGCAGCCGAGAGGCCCGCGGGCCCGCCGCCGACGACGATCACGTCAAAGTCAGCCATGGTCGCCTCCCCGCGGGGGAAGAGCCGACACGAGCGCGTGGTCGAAGGCGTACGGGCCGACCTTGGCGGCGCCGCCGGGCGATCCGATCTCGGAGAAGAACTCGACGTTGGCGGTGTAATAGTCGGCCCACTCGTCCGGCACATCGTCTTCGTAGTAGATGGCCTCCACGGGGCAGACGGGCTCGCACGCGCCGCAGTCGACGCACTCGTCGGGGTGAATATAGAGCGTGCGCTCGCCCTCGTAGATGCAGTCGACGGGGCACTCGTCGATACAGGCACGGTCTTTCACGTCGACGCACGGAAGCGCGATCACATAGGTCATCGGGCGAGCGCCCCGTCTCGCGACAGGGCAACCTGCTCCTCACGCGGCACGACCTTCACGCGCTCGCGCGCGTGCTCGTGCGTCTCGCCGAGGCGGCGCTCGTGCGCGTCGAGCGCGAGCCAGCCGTCCCACGTCGTGTATTCGGTCTCGCGCTCGTCGAGCAGGTCGACAATGTCGCCGGCGGATCCGTTATCGAGCGGCAGCAGTCCGGCCTCCGCGTCGTCGATCAGGTTCGTGATCGTCTCGAGCGCGTCCGACTTCGTGTGGCCGATGAGCCCCACGGGGCCGCGCTTGATCCAGCCCGTCGAATACAGGCCGCGCTCGCCGTCGACGCGGCCGCCGGCGTTCGGAATCACGCCGCGCTCGGCGTCGAAGGGCGCGCCTGCGACGCGTGTTCCGTAGTACCCGACGGCGCGGTACACGGCCTGCACGTCGTACTCGCGGAACTCGCCGGTGCCGACGAGCCGCCCGTCGTCGGTGCGGGTGCGCTCGAAGCGGATTCCCTCGACACGGCCGTCGCCGGTGATCTCGGCCGGCGCGTGCCAGAAATGCAGGTGCAGGCGGCGGGACGCCGATCCCGCAGGGCGATCGCGCCAGTTATTCAGGGTGCGCAGCATGATCTTGAGCTGGTTATTGGGTGCAGCGGCCGGGTCGACGCCGTCGAAGTCTTCGTCGTGCAGCACGATGTCGACGTCCGGCACCTCGCCGAGCTCGCGCAGCTCGATCGGCGTGAACTTGATGTCGGCGGGGCCGCGCCGCCCGAAGACGTGCACGTCGGTGACGGCCGAGGCCTCGAGGCCGGTGAGCACGTTGTCGGGAACCTCTGTCGAGCGCAGGTCGACCGCGTGCTTGGCGAGCACTCGCGCGACATCGAGCGCGACGTTGCCGTTGCCGATGACGGCGACCGACGACGCCTCGAGCGGCCAGGTGCGCGGGACATCGGGGTGCCCATCGAACCAGGCGACGAAGTCGGCCGCGCCGTAGGATCCGGGCAGGTCGACGCCCGGAACGTCGAGCGCTGCGTCGCGAATCGCACCCGTGGCGAGGATCACGGCGTGGTAGCGCTCCCGCAGCTCGTCGACGGAAACGTCGCGGCCCACCTCGACGTTGCCGAGGAAGCGAATCGTGCGGCGGGAGGCGCCCTCCGGCAGGTCATCGAGCATCTCGTGCAGCGAGTTCACGATGCCCTTGATACGGGGGTGATCGGGCGCGACGCCGTAGCGGATCAGGCCGTAGGGCGCGGGAAGCGACTCGAAGAGGTCGATCTCGACCTCGCCGCCGCGATCACGCACCGCGTTGGCGAGGAGGTTGCCGGCGTAGATGCCGGCCGGGCCCGCGCCGACGATCGCGACGCGCAGGGAGAGGGGAACGGATGACATAGGGGTCCTTTGGGAGGGAGGAAAGAAAGCTGCGTCAGGCCGCAGCGAGCAGGTTGGTGGATCCGGTGGGCACCGCGGCCGCGTCGGGGCTCAGCAACACGACGTCGCCGACGACGACCACGGCGGGGGACCGCACGCGGCGTGCCGCAGCGAGGGCCGCGATGTCGGCGAGCGTGCCGATCGTGACGCGCTGGCGTTCGCCGTAGCCGTCTTCGATGATCGCGACGGGGCAGTCGGCGCCGCGCGAGCCCGCCGCCAGCACGTGTGCCGAGTGCGCGAGCGTGTTCACGCCCATCAGCAGCACGACGGTGTGCTCGCGGCCGCCGGCGACCCGCTCGATCTGCTCGTGGGCGCTGACGATCGTGAAGGATGCGGCGATGCCGCGGTGCGTGAGCGGGATCCCCGCGACGGCGGGCACCGAGATGGCGCTTGTCACGCCGGGGACGACCTCGGCCGCAACGCCGTGCTCCTCGCAGAACAGCTGCTCCTCGCGGCCGCGCCCGAAGATGAAGGGGTCGCCGCCCTTGAGCCGCACGACCCGCTTGCCCTGGCGCGCGAGGCGCACGAGCATCTCGTTGATGTCGTCCTGCGGCACCCGGTGGTAGCCGGGGAGCTTGCCCACGTCGACGATCTCGGCGCTAAGGCGCGTGCCCTCGGCGGCGAGCTGATCGAGCACCTGCCGGGCGCCGAGGCGGTCGGCGACGATCACGTCGGCGGCCTGGAGGGCGCGTAGCCCGCGCAGGGTAAGCAGGCCCGCGTCGCCGGGGCCGGCGCCGACGAGCGTGACGAGGCCGGTCATCGCTGGCCTCCCGTCAGCAGGCCGCGATTGCGCAGCATGCGGCGCTCGACGGGGCCGAACAGGGCCAGCTCGATGAGGATCCCGATCGCGAGGATCAGCAGGATCGTCGCGAGCACGCTCGCGAGGTCTGCGAGCTCGCGCGACTGGTTGAGCAGCGTGCCGAGGCCGAAGCCCATCGTGCCGCCCATCGTGATGATCTCGGCGGCCATGAGCGAGCGCCACGAGAAGGCCCAGCCCTGCTTGAGCCCGGCGAAGTATCCGGGCAAGGCAGCCGGGAGGGTGACGGAGGTCGCGAGCTGCCAGCGGCTGGCGCCGAGCACGACGCCAACGCGGCGTAGCTGCGGCGGCACCTGGTCGATGCCGGAGAGCAGGCCGTTCACGATCGACGGGATCGCGCCCATCAGGATCACGAAGTAGGCGGTCGCGTCGGTGAGCCCGAACCAGATGATCGCGGCGGGAACCCAGGCCACCGACGGCAGCACCGTGAGGCCCGAGATGAGGGGGCCGGCGGCCCGGCGCAGCAGCCGCCACTCGGCGAGCAGCATGCCGAGCACCGTGCCGACGGCGATGGCGATGAGGAAGCCGAGCACGCCGCGCTCGAGGCTCGTGAGCACGGCCTCCTGCAGCCGCCCGGATCCCCACGCGTCGCGCAGGGCACCGGCGACCGCGGCCGGGCTCGGGGCCTTATCAGGGCGCGGGCTCGCGATGACGATGTACAGCTGCCAGACGCCAAGCAGCACGGCCAGGAGCGCGATGGGCGGCAGGGCCTTGCCGAGCACGTCGTTCCAGCGCGAGGCGCGCTGTTCCGGATCCGATTGCAGGCGATCGAGGCCCGCCGAGACCGTCGCGAGGTCGGCGACGGCGCTCGCGGTGGGGACGGTGATCTGGTCACGACGCATTGCGGGCAAGCTCCTTCCGCAGCTCGGCGGTGATCTCGGCCGCGAGCGCCGCCACGTCGGGAGACTCGATGCGGCGTCCGGTGGTGTTGTGGATCCGCCACTCGCCGGCCACCCGGCCGGGGCGGCTCGAGAGCAGCACGACGCGCTGCCCGAGCCGCGCGGCCTCCCGCACGTTGTGGGTGACGAACACGATCGTGCGGCCGGTGGCGCGCCAGACGCGCTCGAGCTCTTCGTGCAGCAGGTCGCGCGTGATGGCGTCGAGGGCGGCGAAGGGCTCGTCCATCAGCAACACGTCGCGGTCCTGGGCGAGCGCGCGGGCGAGCGCGACGCGCTGGCGCATGCCGCCGGAGAGCTCGTGCGGCCGCTTATCGGCGGCCTCCGTGAGGTTCACGGTGCCGAGCAGGCGCTCGGCCTCCTCCCGGCGCTCCGCGCGGGGCACCCCGCGCAGCCGCAGGGCCAGCTCGACGTTGTGCCGTGCGGTGAGCCAGGGCATGAGGGCCGACTCCTGAAACATGACCGCCGAGCCGCCCGCGGACGTCGACAGCTCGCCCGAGGTGATCGGCTCGAGACCGGCGATGAGGTTCAGCAGTGTCGACTTGCCGCAGCCCGACGCTCCGAGGAGACAGACGAACTCACCGGGAGCGATGTCGAGCGAGACGTCGTCGAGAATGACGGGGCCGGATCCGTACCGCTTGGTGACGTGGGAGATGCGAACCGCGGGATCGATTTCGGGCGCGGGTGCGGCTTGCGGCGTGATGCCGTCGAAGCTCGGGGCGAGGCGTGTCGCGGCGTTCGTCATTCTTCCCCGATCCCGGCGGCCGAGATGGGCTCCTCGCCGTCCTTCTCGAGCAGGGCGTTCAGGGCGCGCAGGTCGAAGAGGCCGTCGATCGAGCCCTCCTTCTGCGTGCCCGCGACGGTGCCGTTCTCGACGAGCTTCTGGAATGCGTCGGCATGCGGATCGACCGAGAACGTCACGTGCTCGAGCGCCCGGTCGAGCACGTCGTCGGGGAGGCCCTTCCCCGTGGCGTCCTCAAGGGCGCCGTTAATCACGGAGGCCGCCTCCTCGGCGTTCTTATCGAGCCACTTCACCGAGTTGATGTGGCCCTCGAGAAGCTCGTCGACGACGTCGGGGTGTTCCTCGGCGAACTCGGCCCGCACGAGCAGAACGGTGGTCGGGAACGCGCCGTCCGGCCACAGATCGGCCTCGTCGACGAGCACGTTCGCGCCGGCCTCGATGACGAGCCGCGAGACCCACGGCTCGGGAAGCCAGGCGCCGTCGAGCTGGCCGTCTTGGAACAGCGTCAGCGTCTGCGCGTTCTCGGTCGGGCTGATGGTGACGTCGCTCTCGCCCGAGATCGAGGTCTCGTATCCCTCTCCGGCGAGCCAGCTGCGCAGCGCGACGTCCTGCGTGTTGCCGAGCTGTGGCGATGCGATGGTGGCCCCCGCGAGGTCGTTCGCACCCGCGATGCCGTCGCGCACGACCAGGGCTGCGCCGCCGGTCGTCGCGCCGGCGATGACGCGCGCCGACGCTCCGCCCGACTGGATGAAGGTGTTGATCGCGGGGTTCGGACCGATATAGGTGGCGTCGATCGCGCCGGCCGAGAGAGCCTCGATCGCCGACGGGCCAGCGTTGAACACCTCGATCGAGAGGTCGACGTCGCCCAGCGCGTCCTCGAACAGCCCCTCCGACAGACCGATGAGCGCCGGCGCGTGGGTGACGTTGGCGAAGTAGCCGAGGCGAACCTCGGTGACCTCGTCGCCGTCCTTCGACTCGGCCGACGCGGAGGCGCACCCGGCGAGCATCATCGCGGTGATTCCCAGGGCAGTGAGAGCGGTGGCGGTGCGGTTGATCTTCACAGGTATCGCCTCCTCAGCGATTCACGGGTGGTGCGGGGTAGGGGTGGCGCTCTCCTCGACGACGGTCGCCGCCGCGAGGGTGGCACCATCGGTCGGGTGGATGAGCACGAGAGATCCGCCGGAGCGGCTCTGCGCGTAGGGCTCGAGCGGGAGTTCGGTCGCGAACCGCAGGCGCACGCGCCCGATCTCGTTGACCGAGAGTGACGCGGCGTCGTGGTGGGCGAGCGTCTCGAGGTCGCGCCGGTCGATGATCTCGGCCACGAGCGCCTGCACCGTCGAGGTGCCGTGCTTGACGAGCACCTTCGCGCCCCACTCGATGGGGCGCGGGTCGAGCTGGAACAGCTCCACCACAGCCTCGCGGCGCCCCGCGGGCGCGGTGCCGGCCGCCGTGATGACGGCGCCGCGCGCGGCGTCGATCTCGTCGGCGAGCGTGAGCGTCACCGACTGCGGCGCGGTCGCCTGATCCGCGTCGGCACCCGCCAGGTGGATCCCGGTGACGGTCGTCTCGTGACCGCCGGGGAAGACCTCGACGGGGTCGCCGACGCGCACGGATCCGGCCGCGATGCGCCCCGCGAAGCCGCGGAAGTCGCGGTACTGCTCGGCCTCCTCGGCCGCGACCGTGGGGCTGATCGCGCCCTGCGGGCGCAGGACGAGCTGCACGGGCAGCCGGAAATCGGACTCCTCGGCCTCGGCCTCGTCGGTCGACGGCAGCGTCTCGAGCAGCTCGATGAGCGTCGCGCCCTGATACCAGGGCGTGCGCTCGGAGCGGTCGACGATGTTGTCGCCCTCGAGCGCCGAGACCGGCAGCACGTGCAGGCCCGAAACGCCCAGCTGTTCGGCGACGCGCGCCGCCTCCAGCTCGATCTCGACGAAGCGATGCTCGTCGAAGTCGATGAGGTCGATCTTGTTGACGGCGACGATGACGTGCGGCACGCGCAGAAGCGAGACAACGGCGAGGTGGCGCCGGGTCTGCTCGACGACGCCCTTGCGGGCATCGACCAGCACGATCACGGCGTCTGCGGTGGCGGCGCCGGTGACCATGTTGCGCGTGTACTGCACGTGGCCGGGGCAATCGGCGAGGATGAAGCTGCGGCGATCGGTCGCGAAGTAGCGGTAGGCGACGTCGATCGTGATGCCCTGCTCGCGCTCGGCCCGCAGGCCGTCGGTCAGCAGCGCGAAGTCGAACTCGCCGTGTGCGAAGCCGCGCTGGCGACTCGTCGCCGCCACCTGCTCGAGCTGGTCGGCGAGGATCGCCTTCGCGTCGTGCAGCAGCCGGCCGACGAGGGTCGACTTGCCGTCGTCGACGGATCCGGCGGTCGCGAAGCGGAACAGCGTCGCCTGACGGCTCGCCGAGGCCGGGAGCGCGGTCACGGTGTCAGTCATCAGAAGTACCCATTCTTTTTGCGATCTTCCATGGCGGCCTCGCTGATGCGGTCGTCGGCCCTGGTAGCTCCGCGCTCGGTGAGGGTGGATCGGGTGACCTCAGCCACGACCGCCGACGTGTCGGTGGCGTCCGACTCGACAGCGCCGGTGCAACTCATGTCGCCGACCGTGCGGTAGCGCACGAGGCGGCGTTCGGTCTGCTCGCCCTCGCGGGGTAGCGAGACCTCGCCGACCGACCACCACATGCCGTCGCGGCGGAAGACCTCGCGCTCGTGTGCGTAGTACAGGGGCGGGAGGGCGATGTTCTCGCGCTCGATGTAGTTCCACACGTCGAGCTCGGTCCAGTTCGAGATCGGGAACGCGCGCACGTGCTGGCCGGGGAGGTGGCGCCCGTTGTACAGGCTCCACAGCTCGGGGCGCTGGTTGCGCGGATCCCACTGACCGAACTCGTCGCGCAGCGAGATAATGCGTTCCTTGGCGCGGGCCTTGTCTTCGTCGCGACGGGCGCCGCCGAAGACCGCATCGTGCTTGCCCGCGGCGATGGCGTCGAGCAACGGCTGCGTTTGCAGCGGGTTGCGCGTGCCGTCGGGGCGCTCTGCGAGCCGGCCGTCGTCGATGTAGTCCTGCACCCGCGCGACCTTGAGGTCGATGCCGAGGCGCTCGACGGTCTCGTCGCGGAAGCGGATGACCTCGGGGAAGTTATGCCCCGTGTCGACGTGAAGCACCGGGAACGGAACCTTGCCCGGCGCGAACGCCTTGGCGGCGAGGTGTAGCACGACGACAGAGTCCTTGCCGCCTGAGAAGAGCAGCACGGGCCGCTCGAACTCGGCGACGACCTCGCGGATGATGTGGATGCCCTCGGCCTCGAGCAGGTCGAGCGCGCTCAGCCCCTGCCGGGTCGAGACGTCTGGCGTCACGGTAGTCATAGGTGGAGTCCGCATTCTGTCTTGGCGAGCCCCGCCCAACGGCCGGAGCGGGGATCCTCGCCGGGGGCGACGGGCTGGGTACACGGGGCGCATCCGATGGACGGATATCCGTTTGCGATCAGGGGGTTGACGGGCACGGTGTGCGCGGTGGCGTAGTCGATGAGGTCGTCGAAGGTCCACGCCGCGACGGGGTTGACCTTGACGAGCCCGTTGCGCTCGTCCCACGTGATGAGAGGGGTCTCGGCGCGGGTCGGCGCCTCCTCCCGGCGCACGCCCGTGAACCACACCTCGTAGTCGCCGAGCGAGCGCTGCAGGGGCTCGACCTTGCGGCGCGCGCAGCAGAGGCCGGGGTCGCGCGCGAAAAGGTCTTTACCGAACTCGGCGTCCTGTTCTTCGACCGTCTGCTCGGGCGTGACGTCGACGACGCGCACATCGAGACCGCGCTCGACCTCGTCGCGCGTGAACGCGGTCTCGGCGAAGTGGTAGCCGGTGTCGAGGAAAAGCACGTCGACGCCGGGCAGACCCTGCGCCACGAGGTGGGGGAGGGCGGCATCGGCCATCGAGCACGCAACGGCGGCGTGGGCGGTGGCGAAGTTCTCCGCGACCCAGGCGACGACCTCGGCGGGCGAGGCCTCGTCGGGCTGGCGGCTGCGCAGCTCGGCGTTGCCGCGCTCGGCGAGCGCCTTGAGCTCGTCGGCCGGGCGCCGGGCGGGGCGCGGCGGGCGGATCAGAACCGCGGTCACTGCAGCGCCTCCTCGTCGGCTCGGTGTGCCCACTGCGCGAACGTCTCGTTTTCGTTCTCGCGGTCGCCGAGATAGCGGCGGATGACGCGCTCGGCGTAGTCGGCGATGCCATCGGCGGGAACCTTGAGGCCGCGCACGGTACGGCCGAGCCCGGCCTCCGCGCGGTCGACGTTCGCGAGGCCGCCGCCGAGGTGCACCTGGTAGCCCGGCACCTGCTCACCGTCGATGTTGACGAGCTGGCCCTTCAGGCCGATATCGGCGGTCTGGATGCGGGCGCAGGAGTTGGGGCATCCGTTCACGTGCAGCGTGATCGGGCGGCCGATTTCGGGCTCGAGGGCGCCGAGGCGCTGCTCCAGCTGTTCGATCGCGGTCGCGGCGTTCGCCTTGGTCTCGACGATCGCGAGCTTGCAGAACTCGATGCCGGTACACGCGATCGTGCCACGGCGGAACAGGCTGGGGCGGGCCGAGAGTCCGAGCGCGTCGAGGCCCGCGATGAGGCCCTCGACCTCGGCCTCGGGCACGTCGAGCACGAGCAGCTTCTGGTGCGGCGTGGTGCGCACGCGCCGCGAGCCGTGCACCTCGGCGAGGTCGGCCAGGGCAGTGAGAACGCTGCCCGAGACGCGGCCGACGAGGGGAGCGGCGCCGACGTAGAACCGGCCGTCCTTCTGCGCGTGCACGCCGACGTGGTCGCCGAGGGTCGTCGGCTTCGGCGCCGCGGGGCCGTCGGGCAGGGGCTCGGACAGATACTCGGTCTCGAGCACCTCGCGGAACTTCTCGGTGCCCCAATCGGCGAGCAAGAACTTCAGGCGGGCCTTGTTGCGCAGGCGGCGGTAGCCGTAGTCGCGGAAGATCTGCGTGACGCCGTGCCAGACCTCGGCGACGCGCTCGGGCGCGACGAAGGTGCCGAGGCGCTCGCCGAGGCGCGGCACGACCGAGAGCGCTCCGCCGACCCAGAGGTCGTAGCCGATGCCGAGCTCGGGGTGCTCGACGGCGACGAAGGCGCAGTCATTGATCTCGTGCACGACGTCCTGGCTCGGGTGCCCGGTGATCGCCGTCTTGTACTTGCGCGGCAGGTTCGCGAGCGACGGATCCCCGATGAAGCGATCGGCGATCTCGCGGATCTGCGGGGTCGGGTCGATGATCTCGTCGGCGGCGATGCCGGCGACGGGGGATCCGAGGATTACGCGCGGCACGTCGCCGCAGGCCTCGGTCGTGCTGAGCCCGACCTCCTCGAGCCGGCGCCAGATCTCCGGAACGTTTTCAATGTCGATCCAGTGCAGCTGCACGTTCTGGCGGTCGGTGAGGTCGGCGGTGTCGCGGGCGAACTCGCTCGAGATCTGACCGATCACGCGGAGCTGCTGCGTGGTGAGCTGCCCGCCGTCGATGCGCACCCGCAGCATGAAGAACTCGTCTTCGAGCTCGTGCGGCTCCAGCTGCGCCGTGCGGCCGCCGTCGATCCCGGGCTTGCGCTGTGTGTAGAGCCCCCACCAGCGGAAGCGCCCGTGCAGGTCCGTCGCGTCGATGCTCGCGAACCCGCCCTCGGCGTACTCGCTCTCGATGCGCTCGCGCACGTTGAGGCCGTTATCGGCGAGCTTGAATTCCTCGTTGCCGTTGAGGGGCTCTTGGCCGTCGACGACCCACTGGCCGTGCGGCTTGGTCGGCGTGCGCGTCGTGCGCGTGCGGGCGCCGCGGTTCGGCGCTGTTGGCTGTGCGGTCATGGACCCTCCCTCGAAGACTTTCGTTAAAGCTAGGGAGGATGGACGGCGTCCACTAATTGTTACGACACGTGGCGTCAGGGAATGTCATACGGCGTCAACAAAGGTCATGTGGCGTTGCGCGACGAGGAAATGCCCTAGAGTAACGCCCGCTCATAGCGCTCGACGACGAGGTCGACGAGCGGTTGCGGCACCGGGCCGCCGTCGAGCAGCGGGGCGCTGATCTCGCGGCCGCCCGCCTGGCGCGAGGCGAGGTCGAAGAAGTATCCGTGGGCCAGCAGGTAGGTCGAGACGACGGCCTCGGGGTGCCGCTTCAGGGCCGTCGGCAGGTCGGGCTGCCGGGCCGCCAGGTAGGCGAGCTCGACGCTCGCCGGGATGCGGGCGCGGAGCAGTTTCGCCATCCCCTCCGCGTCCGCGAGCGAGCGCGGATCCCGGGATCCGGCGACCGCGAGGACGACGCTCTCCGCGCCCTCGGGGAGCCGGTCGGCGAGCACCTCCGCGAGCCGCGGATCCGGGCCGAGCGGGTCGGCGATCCGCGTCTGCGGGCGGGTCTTCGCGATGCCGTGCAGGTCGTGGTGCACGTGGAAGCCGCTCGACAGCAGCAGCGGCACGATCACGAGGGGCCCGTCGATCGTCGGGGCGAGTACGGCTGCGTCGGGCTGCTGCACGTCGACGAACGCCTCGCGCACGTCGACGTCGGGAAGCGCCTCTCGCACGCGCGCGACGAGGGCGGCGATCGCGGCGGCGCCGTGGGTATTCGCGGTGCCGTGCGAGACGGCGAGCAGAACGGGGCGGGGCATGTAGCGACTCTAATCGCGCGTGGGCCCGCCCTGATCCGCCGACGCCTCCGCCCGAGGCAACACCGCAGCTCCCACCGCGATCGGCAGCGCCGCGACGAACACGAGCATGTACCGCATGCCTCCCGACACGGGGCCGGCGAGGAACGTCAGCATAAGTACCCCGATCGGAATATAGAGCGCCAGGCGGCGCCACGCGCGCTTGCGCGCGATCACAACCAGGGCCAGCAGCCACAGCCACGTCACCGTGCCGGGCGACATCGCCTGGCCGAGAACCGGTACGTCGAGCGACGCCTTCGTGTTGAAGTAGCCGACGAGGTGGTTGTCGTGCAGGTAGCGCTGCACGCCGGTGCGCTCGTCGTCGCGGTCGGGGATGTCGAGCGTGATGGTGCGGACGTCGTTGTGCGATTCGGCGACGAGCCCGTCGTACGACGGGGCGCCGGGGGCCCAGTAGCCGACCGTGTTGCCGAGGGTCGCGACGATCGCCGAGGCGGGGTACTCGCCGACCATGCGCGCCCAGCCGCTCAGGAACTCGCCGGTGGTGAAGTTCGGCCACTTGTCGCGGGCGTCGAGCTTGATCGGATCCGCGAACTGAGGGATGTAGTGATCGCCCACGTCGTCGACGTCCCACTTCGTGAAGATCGAGTCGACGAACGCGCGATCCTCGTCCGAGAGCTCGTCGTGGTGGTCGAGCGAGATGCGCGCGATCTGCTGCAGCGGGATCGACCACATCTCGGTCTTCGGGCCGGGCCCGATATTCATCACCGCGGCGAGCGGGCTCATGTAAGCGACGATCGCGACGACGATCGCGGCAGACGTCGCGAGCAGCTTCTTCCAGTGGCGCCGCAGCGGGATGAACAGCAGCGGTAGCGCGAGCAGGATGACGTAGATACCGTTGCTGCGCAGCACGGCGACGGCGATGGCCGAGGCGCCGAGCGTCCACCACATCCACCGCGAGGTCTTCTCGCCGCGCGCGAGGTCGACGATCGTGACGGCGAGCACGAGGAACGCCGACATGAACGGAATGTCTTTCACGACCGTGATTGACGACAGAGACAGGATCGGCACGAGCGCGATCCACGCGAGCGCCGCGCCCCAGACGCGCCGGTCGATGCCCCAGGCTGCCATGCGCACGAGTACGAACGTGAACGCGGCGGTGCTCGTGAGCATCTGCAGGGTCGCGGCGAAGGCAAGGGCGGCCTGGTCGCTCCAGCCGAAGAACTGCCAGAGCCCGTTCCAGCCAGCGATGAGCAGCGAGTGCCCGACGGGCTCATATGCGTCCCACGGCATGATGCCGCGGGCGTACGACAGGCTGCGGTACGTATCGAAGAAGATCAGCCCCGGCCACCAGATCACGAGGTACGGGATCCGCGCGAGCGCGATGACTCCGAAGGTCGCGCCGATGAGGCCCCAGCGGGCGCGCCCGCGGCCGGATCCGAGCGTCGCGAGGCGGCCGGTGGCCGGCGCCGCGAGGGATCGATCGGTGACGACGAGCACGAGCGCGACGAGCATCGTCGCGGCGTAGGCGACGCCGAGAAGGTGCACCGCACCCCATGCCGACGGGTGCAGCACGAGGGCGAGGTCGGCCTCGCGGCGCGTGAGCGAGAGGCCCGCGAGCTCCGCGATCGCGAAGAGCACGCCGAACGGAATCCCCCACGCGAACACGGGCCGCGCCGAGCGGCCCGCGGCCGCGAGAAGCCAGGATCCGCCCGCCCAGAGGGCGGCGAACGACGCGACCGCGGCGATCGAGTTGCCGTCGAACGCCTGGAACAGCGGCAGCGGATCTGTGCCCGCCGCGAACGACGCGACGGTCGCGAGCGCGCCGAGCGCGGCAACGATGTGATGCCAGCGCGGCCCCGCGTTCGAGCGGGTTCGGGTGGGGCGCTGCCCGTCGGTGTGAGCGGGCTCTGCGCGCAAGGTCATAAATGCATACTAGGTGAGGCCGGCCTGCGGATATGCCGGTTTCCGCGCGCCACGCCGCATCGACGAAAGCCCGAGTTTCGCCCGATAAACTTCAGGCACGAAACGGGGAGGTCCGCACGCACGCGCACCGTCCGCAGCGAGAACGGGGACCCCATGTCACAGAACACGCGCCTGAAGAAACTGCGCCAGGCGAGCGCGTTCCTCGTCATCGGCGGACTGGCCTTCGTCGTCGACGCCCTGACCTACAACCTGCTGGTGTTCTGGGTCGATGGCCGTGGCCCCATGTTCGACGCCCCGGTGCCGGCGAAGATCATCGCGATCGTCGTCGCCTCGATCGTCACCTACATCGGCAACCGGTACTGGACCTTCAACGACCGACACCTGCCGCCGAAGCTCTCGCGCTACGTGCTCTTCGTGGTGTTTAACCTCATCGCGATGGGCCTGCAGCTCGGCTGCCTGTGGTTCTCCCGCTACGTGCTCGGCCTCGACAGCGTGCTCGCCGACAACATCTCGGGCACGATCATCGGCCAGATCCTCGCGACGGCGTTCCGCTTCTTTACCTACGACCGCTTCGTCTTCCCCCACGAGGAGAAAACGCCGGTGTCAGAGAACGCGTGAGCGCGCCTCGCTCGGCGCGCTGAGCTGCAGGTAGAGCAGGCGGCTCATCTCGCGGCGCGCCTTCAGCACGCCGTCGAGCACGAGGCCCACGGCCCACGCCAGGGCGCCCAGGATGCCGAAGGTGACCGACAAAACGGCGGTCGGGAAGCGCGGCACGAGACCCGTGTGGGCAAACTCGATGACGAGCGGCAGTCCCAGAACGAAACCGACCAGCAGTAGCACGCTGCCGATGATGCCGTAGAAGAAAAGCGGGCGCTCGTGGCGCATGAGCTGCACCACGAGGTTCAGGATCCGGAAGCCATCGTGGTAGGTGCGGAGCTTGCTCTCGCTGCCCACCGGGCGATCCTTGAACCCGACCTCGACCTCGGCCTGCGGCACGCGCAGGCTCATGACGTGCACCGTCAGCTCGGTCTCGATCTCGAACTCGCGCGACGCGGCGGGGAAGCTCTTCACGAAGCGGCGCGACATGACGCGGTAGCCGCTCAGCATGTCGCTGACCTCGTCGCCGAAGACATTGCCGACGAGCCAGTTGAAGCCGCGGTTGCCGAGCTCGTGGCCGGCGCGGTACGCCGTCGCCGTCGGGTCGACCTCGGTGCGCACGCCGAGCACGTGGTCGTAGGGACCCTCGCGCAGGGTGCGGATCATCTCGGGGAGCGCCGCGGCGTCGTACGTGTCGTCGCCGTCGATCATCACGTAGATGTCGGCGTCGATGTCGGCGAAGGCGCGGCGCACGACGTTGCCCTTGCCCTTGCGCTTCTCGGTGCGCACGATCGCGCCGGCCGCGGCCGCGACCTCAGCGGTGCGGTCTGAGCTGTTGTTGTCGTAGACGTAGATCGCCATCTCGGGGACGGCTGTGCGGAGATCGGCGATGACCTGCCCGATCGCGATCTCCTCGTTGTAGCAGGGAACGATTGCCGCAATTTCGTGCGAGGTCGGCATCGGTGTGGAGTCCTTTTGCGCAGATACCCATGACGGTCTTATGAGCCGTTAATGCCGATGTTATAGGAATCGTGGCTGGGAATTCGACGCCCGTATATGGGTCTCATGTGCGGTTGCTATCGCGCGGATCTCACCGGGATAGGCGACACCGAACGGCGGTCGCCTGCAGGATGAGGAGTCTGTCAGACGGACTCGACCGCGATCTGCCGCACCTCGAACCCATCGCGGCCCTCGAGCGCGGCGATCGCCCGCATGCCGGGTGACGGGTGGGTGCGCACAAACGACCAATCGCCGATCACGTAGAGCGTGTTCTTCGCGCGCGTGAGCGCGACGTTCAGCAGCTTTGCGGCGGCGACGGCGTGCGGGGATCCGGCGAGGTCGGCGGCGGCGACCCAGCGCGGGCGGTCGTCTTGCATGAGGTCGACGATGACGGTGCCGAACTCGCGCCCCTGGAAGCGGTGCGAGGTGCCCGCCTCGAGGATGACGCCGGCCTCGCGTGCGCGTCGCTCGACGGCCGCGGCCTGTGCGGCATACGGGGTGACGAAGCCGACGTCGCCGTCGATCTGCGCGGCGAGCTCGACGGCCGCCGCGGCGGTCTCGGGGCAGGCCCAGCTCGTGCCCGCGCGCTCGAGCGTTCCCGAGATGTCGAGGAAGACGATGCGGCCCGGGGCGTCGTTCGCCGAGCGCAGGAGGCCGTCGTAGCAGAAGTCGTTCACGGCGTCGGCGACGAGCGTGGGGAAGCGGTACTGCAGCGAGAGCGCAACACAACGCGGGTGGGCCTCGGCGCTCGCGCGGTCGGTGATGCCTGCGACCTCGAAGATGTCCTTCGGCGGCGCGCCCTCCGCGATCGGCGCGTTCTGCAGGAAGTCGCCGACCACCGCGAGGGTCGTGTCGGCCTTCGCCGCGGCGTAGACGATCGTGTGCGGCTCGGCGCTCGCTGCCTCATCGACGATGACGACGTCGAAGCGGCGCCCGCGCAGGATCGGGGTGAACGCGAGCGCCGTCAGCGTCGTCGCGACGCCCGGTGCGTGCGCGAGCAGGTTCCGGTGCGTGTGGCGGAACTCCTCGTCGAGGTTCTCCTTCGCGCGGGTGAGGGCGGCCTGCTCGGCATCGAGGTTCTGGATTCGCGTGAGCAGGCGATCGTATTCGCCCATCGCCTGCCACAGGCGGGTATTGCGCAGCGCGCGGAACTCGTCGAGCCGCGAGACAGCGTCGCCGGCGGCCTCGCGTAGCAACGCTGCCTCGTGCGAGAGCGCCTGCACGCGGTTGATGCGAGCCTGGCGCAGCCGCTTCTTCTCGTTGATGCGCTCCTGCAGCTTGTCGCGCGCGGCCTCCTCCTCGCGGATCCCGGCGACGCGCGTGTCGAAGCGGCGCAACCGCTGCGCGATCTGGGCGAGCATGTCGTCGGCCCGGCGCACCTCGGCCTCCGCGGTCGAGCGCGCAGCGGTCAGGTCGCGCACGATGAGGCGCGCCTCATCGATGTCGCGGCGCCGCTCGCGAGCGACCCACGGCAGGCGGGATCCGGGGCGCGACTCGACCTCGTCTGACGACGAGCGCGCTTGCGCGAGCGCGGGACCGATCTGGTCGAGGATCTGCGCCTGGCGTTCGCGGTGCGCGGCGAGGCGCTTGCAGGCCGCGTCGAGCCCGCGTGCCTCGGCCTCGATCGCCTCGAGCGCCGTCTCGAGGCCCTCGAAGTGCGACGCCTGCTGTGTGAGGGCGAGGATCTCGCGGTCGGTCACGACGGTCGCGTCGCGCAGCTCCTCGATATGGGTGAGCACCTCGTCGAGCTTCGCGAGCTGCGACTCGGCGTCGCGGGCGTGGCGCAGCCGGTCGAAACCGACCTCGGATCCGGTGAGGTAGGCGTGCAGTTCGCGCTCGCGCGCGCGATCGGCGTGCTCGGCGTTGACGGCGAGGGCGCTATCGATCTCGCCGGCGCGCTCCGAGAGACCCATCGCGATGCCCGCAGCCTTGCCCGAGAGGAAGAATGGATGCTCGCGCACGTCCGCGCGCACGCGCTCTGTCGTGGATCCGCTGTACCGCACCACCTGGCCCGGCGCGAGCTCGTCGGACGGCAGCGCCGCGAGCGCCGTGTCGACGGCCGCGTTCGTGTGCGAGACGAGCAGCACGCTCTGGCCGCGCGCGATCGCCTCGCGCACCGCGCGGGCGATCACGGTGGTCTTGCCGGTGCCGGGCGGGCCCCAGACGAACCACCCGCCGGGCGACGTCAGGGCGCCGAGCGCGCGGGCCTGCTCGGCGTTGAGAGACGGATCCGCCGCCGGCGCGATCGAGGCCGGCTCCGATGAGAAGAGGTCGGCGACGCGCGGGCCGCGATCCATCTCGCCGAGCGCCTCGCGCCAGCGCACGGCGAGATCCATCGCGACGGGCTCGGCGCGGAAGACGTTGACGGTGCGGGTGTGGGTGAGCGCTCGCCGGGTCTCGTCCGACACCGACAGGATCAGCACGCCCGTCGTCGGGTTATAGGCGTGATACTCGGCGACGTGCCGGTGGGCCTCGTCGCTCTGCTCGGCAGAGTCGACGAGGTAGAAGTGCGACTGCTTCCAGTAGATGCCGCGCGGGGCTCCGACGTCGACGGTGATGCCGCGGCCGAACGGATCCCACGCGATGGGACGCTCGGAAATGAGGGCGCCGCGCGTCTTCCGGATCTCGTGATCGAGGTTTTCCTGCGCGGCGGCGACCGCTCGGCGCCGGATCTCTTCCCAGGAGAGCGGCATCGAGAAGAGCTCCACGTCGCCAGTCATCACCATTCGACTCTACTGGGGTATGTCGCCCGCACCGCGTAGACGGTCACCGTTTCGTAAAGGGGGTTCCGCTGAAAACCGAGTTCTCATAGTGTGGGTTTCCCAACCGTACGAGCTTTCTCGTCCGAGAAGAGAGGAACACATCATGGGATTCTTGGGTTTTCTGCTTCTGGGTTTGATTGCCGGCGCGATCGCCAAGGCCATCCTCCCGGGTAAGCAGGGTGGCGGCTGGATCGCGACCCTCGTGCTCGGCGTCATCGGTGCGGTCATCGGTGGCTGGCTGGGCAGCATCATCTTCAACACCGGCGTGAACGAGTTCTTCTCGTTGTCGAGCTGGCTGCTCGCGATCGGCGGCTCGCTGATCGTGCTCCTCATCTGGGGCGCGATCACCGGGCGCAAGAAGGCCGACTAATTACAGCGAGCGAGTGGCCCGCGGGGAATCATCCCCGCGGGCCACTTTTTCGCGCTAGAGCCATTTCTTCCACTTAAAGACGAGGTAGAGGCACCCCGTGAGCAGCAGCATGAGGCCGATCGCGAACGGATAGCCGAACTCCCAATCGAGCTCGGGCATATTACGGAAGTTCATGCCGTAGATCGCCGCGACGAGAGACGGGACGAAGAAGATGGCCGCCCATCCCGAGATCTTCTTCATGTCTTCGTTCTGGCGCTGCGCGACGAGCGTCGAGTTGACGTCGAGGATCTGCGAGAGCGCCGCGCGATACTCGGCGACCCGAGAATTGGCGCGGGCGAGGTGGTCGGACACGTCCTGCAGATAGGTCTGCAGGCGCTCGTCGACCCCATACTTGCGGAAGCCGGCGCGCAGCGAGTCGATGACCTCGTCGAGCGCAGCCGTCGTCTGTTGCATCTCGATGACCTCGAGGTTCAGGCGGTAGATGCGCTCGGTCACCGAGCGCTCGCCGCTGAACACCTGCCGCTCGATCTGTTCCTTATCGATCGCGATGCCCTGCAACACCGGGATGTAGCCGTCGACGATCGCGTCGATCAGCCGGTAGACCACGGCCTCGGGGCCGCGGCGGAGGAACTCGTCGTCGCTCAAGAGCGCGCGGTCGTGTTCGTCGGCGACGAGCAGGTTCACGCCGTCGGATCCGTCGATCCAGCGCCCGTCCTGGCACAGCACCGCGACGGCGCCGTGCTTCACGAGCACGTGAAACTCGGCGAAGTCGACCTCCTCGGTCTCGTCGACATAGTGCGCCGAGCGGATCACGAGGAACATCACGTCGCCATACCGCTCGAGCTTCGGCCGCTGGCCGGCGTGCACGAGGTCTTCGACGAGCACGGGGTGCAGCTCCCACGCCGACGCGAGCTCGGCGATCTCCTCCGGGGTCGGGGCCGCATAGAGGAAGAGCGCCATGCGGCCCTCGCCGGCGGCCGCGAACGCGAGCCCGTCCGCGACGCTCGCTCCCGGATCCGGTATCGATGCGCGACCGTCGGCGACGTAGCGCGTGAGCCGGGTGGATCCGGTGGGCACCTCCGCGGCGCGGTTCGCGCGGCGGAAAGCGTTGCGGGGCATGGACATAATGCCTCCTCTCGACCTCTCGACTACGAGCGTATCCGCGTTACGCGAGATCCCACTCGCCCGTGGCGAGGAAGCGGTCGATGCGCGCGCGTTCGGGGGCGAGATCGAGGCCCTGCGAGGTGATCCACTCGTCGTTGTAGTGGGTGGCCTCGTAGCGCGCGCCGCCGTCGCAGATGAGGGTGACGACGCTGCCGCGCTCGCCGGCGGCGAGCATGCGCGCGATCAGCTGGAACGCGCCGACGAGGTTCGTACCCGTGGATCCGCCGGCCCAGTGCCGGGTGCGCTCGCGCAGCACGCGGATCGCCGCGAGCGACGCCGCGTCTCTCACAGGAAGGACCTCGTCGATGACGTCGCCGATGAACGAGGGCTCGACGCGTGGGCGGCCGATGCCCTCGATGCGGCTCGGCTTGCCGGTCGTGTAGTCGGTGCGGCCCGACTTCCAGCCCTCGTAATAGGCCGAGTTCTCCGGATCCACGACCGCGACCCGCGTCTCGTGGCGGCGGTATCGCACGTAGCGGCCGAAGGTCGCGCTCGTGCCGCCCGTTCCCGCGCCGACGACGATCCACGTCGGGATGGGGAAGCGCTCGGCGACGAGCTGCGCGAAGACGCTCTCGGCGATGTTGTTGTTGCCGCGCCAATCGGTCGCGCGCTCGGCGAGGGTGAACTGGTCGAGGTAGTAGCCCGAGCACTCCGACGCCAGGCGCTCGGCCTCGGCATAGATCTGCGTCGGGTCGTCGACGTAGTGGCAGCGCCCGCCGTAGAACTCGATGAAGCGGATCTTCTCGGCGCTCGTCGACCGCGGCACCACCGTTACGAAGTCGAGCCCCAGCATCTGGGCGAAGTACGCCTCCGACACGGCGGTGGATCCGCTCGACGCCTCGATGAGCGTCGTGCCCTTGCGGATGCGGCCGTTCACGAGGCCATACAGAATGAGCGAGCGCGCCAGTCGGTGCTTCAGCGACCCCGTCGGATGAACCGACTCGTCCTTCAAATAGAGGTCGATGCCCCACTCGGGCGGCAGCGGAAACACGTGCAGGTGCGTGTCGGCGCTGCGATTCGCGTCGGCCTCAAGCACGCGAATCGCATCGCGGCACCACTCGCGCGGATCAGGGGTCGTCATGTGTCCACGATACGGGGCCAGACGTGGCGCGGCACCCAACAGCTCACGCGGTCGCGGTACGCGACGAAGGCGTCACCGAAGCGCTCTTCGAGGTCGCCCTCCTCGATGGGGCGGATGAGCCAGTTCCACACGAGCGAGCCGCAGAGTGCCCACACCACCACGAGCCAGGATCCGAGCAGCAGCCCGACCGCCGCGCCCTGCGCGATACCGGCGACCGCCATCGGGTTGCGAACGAAGCGGTAGGGTCCCGCGATCACGAGGCGCCGCGCGGTGGCCGATGGCAGGGGAGTGCCGTCGCCGCGCGACGCCATCGTTGCGCCCGACCAGAGGCCGAGGGCGCTCGCCGCGCCGAGCACCACGAGTCCGGCGATGCGCACGGCCGCGGGCACGGGCAGGTCGACCTGCCAGCGGCGCTCGAACCAGGTGAGGACCACCGGGATCACGACGAGGAACAAGCCCCAGAACACCGTGATCTGCCCCGCGGTCGCGAGCAGGTTGCGCGCCCGCGTCGCCGGCCGCGCCTCGCGCATCCCGAGCGGGCCGAGCAGGATCCAGTGCGCGGGGAACGAGCCGCGCGCGATCACGATCGCCGCGATAGCGGATCCGATGGTCGCCGCGATCATCGCGAGCGCGCCCCAGCCCGCCTGCGTCGTGACCGTCGCGTAGGCGGCCATCGCGAGCGTGACGAGGGTCGTCCACCCGGCCGCGACCCAGGCGGCCCAGGCGATGTTGCACGCCGCGAGCGCCGACGCGCCGACGAAGAGCGGTAGATCGGCGAGCGCGATGGGGAGGGCGGGGAGGCCGCCGAGCGTGAGCTCGCGGACGAGCGGGACGGTGGCCACGAGGATCCACCAGACCGCGCCCGCGAGCGCCTGCAGCGCAAAGTAGGCGCGCGCGACGGGCGGTTGTTGCATGGGATCACCCTATGCGGGCGGCGACTACCGGGTGACGCGCGTGAGGTGGGTGTCGAACATCTCGGGCGTGAGCTCGTCGATGAGCTCGCCCGGGGCGACCTCGAGTGCCGTCGCGATGCGCACGAGCGAGCGCACATTCATCATGGCTCGGCCTGATTCATAGGAGCGAATGTTCGACGAATCGATGTCGGCGGCGACCGCCAGCTGATCCTGCGTCATGCCCTGCCGAGCGCGGAAATGAGCGATCCGCGTGCCGACAAAGGCGGCGGCAGCGGAAGGAACGCGGGGCATCCCTCAAGCGTTATAGGCACCGGAAGTTTGCACCAGGGTAGAGATGCCCGGGTACTTGTACACTCGGGGCATGCGCAAGATTTCGGCGACCGATTCTCACCGCTCCGACTCGCCGGCACCGAAGCGCGGACCGCGCTTCGAGCCGTCGGAGACCGAGGCCGCTTTGCCCTTCGATGCACTGCTGGAGGAGTTCCGCGCTCTCTCCGACAGCGAGCGGATGAAGGGCAACTATCTCGAGCAGGTGGCGCGCCACTTCCTGACGATCGACCCGTTGTGGGCCGACCAGCTCGGAGCCGTGTGGCTCTGGAAGGACTGGCCCGGGCGCGGATCGCGTCCTGACACCGGCATCGATCTCGTCGCCGAGACGCAGACGGGTGGCCTCCTGGCGGTGCAGGTGAAGTTCTTCGCGGCGGATCACCGAGTGCAGAAGAGTGATCTCGACTCGTTCTTCGAGGCGATGGGTAAGGAGCCCTTCACCGAGGGCCTCGTGATCGACACGACCTCGGGGGATTGGTCGGTCAACGCGCTCGAAGCGTTGAAGAACCGGACGAAGCCGGTGCGGCGCGTGGGGCTGGATGAGCTCCGTCACAGCCAGATCGACTGGTCGAGCTACACCCTCACCACGCCGGCCAAGGCGCCGGTGCGCCATGAGCGCAAGATGCCGCGCACGCACCAGCACGACGCGATTACTGCTGTGATGGAAGCCTTCTCGGCGGTGGGCGACGACGCCATCGACCGCGGCAAGCTGATCATGGCCTGCGGCACGGGAAAGACCTTCACCGCGCTGAAGCTCGCCGAGCGGTGGACGCGCGAGCGCGCCAGCGGTGCGTCGACGATCCTCTTCATGGTGCCGTCGCTGGCGCTCTTGCAGCAGTCGCTCACCGAATGGAGCGCCGAGCGCGACCCTGAACTCGACTTCCAGGCCTTCGCCGTCGGAAGCGACGCGAACGTTGGGCGCGTCAAGAATGGCGACATCACGAGCGTAATGCTCGAGGACCTGGGCGCGCCGGCGACCACGGACGGCGCCAAGCTGGCCGAGTATCTGGACGCGCGGGCTGAGGTCGACGAGGGCATGACCGTCGTGTTCTCGACGTACCAATCGATCGACGCGGTCGCCGAGGCTCAGCAATTGGGCGGCGCACCGACGTTTGATCTCGTGATCTGTGATGAGGCGCACCGCACGACGGGCGTGACGCTCGCGGACGAGGATGAGTCGCACTTCGTCAAGATTCACGACGATGCCGTCATCTCGGCCGAGAAGCGTGTCTACATGACGGCGACGCCCCGCATCTTTGCGCCCGAGGTGAAAAACACCGCGCGTGAAAAAGACGCGGTGCTCGTGTCGATGGACGACGAGTCCCTCTTCGGGCCCGTCCTCTACCGGATCGGTTTCGACGAGGCCGTGCGGAAGCAGCTCCTGACCGACTACAAGGTCGTCGTTCTCGGAGTGAGCGAAGACCAGGTGATCGAGGGGCTTCAGCGCGAGCTGAGCGAAGACGGTCACGAGTTGCAGATCGGCGATGTCGCGAAGCTCGTCGGCTGCTATAACGCGCTCGCGAAGCGCGGGGGACAGCAGATCGAGGGCGACTTCGGTGCCGACTCCTCGCCGATGCGCCGGGCTGTCGCATTCGCACGCGATATCAAGACGTCGAAGAAGATCTCGAGCGACTTCGAGGCGTTGGTCGACGAGCACCTGTCCGACTGGACAAACGACGACTCCACCGACGACCTGACGGTGCAGAGCAGGCACGTCGACGGCACGATGAATGCCGCCCAGCGCGGCGAGCTACTCGACTGGCTGAAGGCAGAAGAGACCGCGGATCGGCACGGTCGCCCCGTGGCGCGCGTGCTGACCAACGCGCGGTGCCTCAGCGAGGGCGTGGACGTGCCGAGCCTCGATGCCGTGCTCTTCCTGCACCCGCGCAAGAGCCAGGTTGATGTTGTGCAGGCGGTTGGACGCGTGATGCGCCGTTCCGAGGGCAAACGCGTCGGATACATCGTGCTGCCGATCGCCATCCCTGCTGGCGTGACGCCCGAGGAAGCGCTGAACGACAACGAACGGTACAAGGTCGTGTGGCAGGTGCTCCAGGCGCTCCGTGCGCACGACGAGCGCCTCGACGCCGCGATCAACCAGGCGAAGTTGACCGGCACCCTGCCCGAGCAGGTCACGATCACCTCGCTCGACCTCACCTCAACGAAGGGAACCGGCGGCCACGGAATCGGCACCGACGGCGGATCCGAGGGCGGGCCCGAGGGCGGCGACGGTACATCGGCACCGACGTCGCCCAGCCGTCCGCAGGCGCTGTTCTCGATGGGCGATGCCTCGCAGTGGAAGGACGCCGTCTACGCCAAGCTCGTCGCCAAGGTTGGCGACCGCATGTACTGGGACGACTGGGCGGCCGACATTGCCGACATCGCCAAGCGATTCATCGCGCTGATCCGCGCGCACGTCGATGCGCCCGACGCCGACCGGGCACCGTTCGAGCAGTTCCTGACGGCGCTCCGCGCGACGGTCAACCCCGAGGTGAGCGACGGCGAGGCCGTCGAGATGCTCGCACAACACCTCATCACGAAGCCGATCTTCGAGGCGATGTTCCCCGAGGGCACGTTCACTCAAGACAACCCCGTGTCGTTGTCGCTCGAGAAGGTGCTCGACACCTTCCATGACAACGCCGCCTTCGCGCGCGAACGCGAGCCGCTCGAGGCGTTCTACACGCGCGTCACCGAGCGGATCCGCGGACTCACGACGGTGTCGGCGAAGCAGCAGATGCTGGTCACGCTCTACGACAAGTTCTTCTCGAAGGCGTTCCCGATGCTCGCCGATCAGATGGGCATCGTCTTCACGCCTGTCGAGGTGGTCGACTACATCCTGCGCAGCGCGGACGATGTGTTGAACCTGCACTTCGGGAAGCGGCTGAGCGACGAGGGCGTAAACATTCTCGAACCGTTCGTTGGAACGGGAACCTTTGTCACGAGGCTCATGCAGATTGGGCTGATCAAGCCCGAGGATCTGACGCGCAAGTACTCGCGCGAGCTGTTCGCGAATGAGATCGTGCTGCTGAGCTACTACATCGCGGCGGTCAACATCGAGAGCGTCTATCGCGAGCTCTGCGCCGAGCATGGCGAGGAGCCTGTCGAGGGCGGATTCCCGGGGATCAGCCTCACCGACACCTTCGCGATGGACGAGCGCGATAGCCAGGTGTCCGGACTTGGATTCGGCGAGAACACTGAGCGCGTGGCGCGCCAGCAGGAGACGCCGCTGCATGTTGTGGTGATGAACCCGCCGTACCGATCGGGTCAGTCGAGCGCGAATGACGCGAGCCAGAATGCGAAGTACCCGGGGCTCGACGCTCGGATTCGAGCGAGCTACGTCGAGCGCTCGACGGGCACGAATAAGAACGGGCTCTATGACTCGTACTACCGCGCATTGCGCTGGGCCACCGATCGAATTGACGAGGGCGTTATCGCGTTCGTGTCGAACTCCGGATTTGTGGACGGCGGTACCGCTGAGGGCGTGCGGCTGAGCTGGATGGATGAGTTCAGCGACATCATTGTGTACAACCTGCGCGGGAACGCCCGCACTATGGGAGAGCGTCGCCGAAGAGAAGCGGGAAACGTCTTCGGAGAGGGATCGCAGACTGGTGTCGCAATCACGCTGTTGGTGAAGACCGGCGAGCCTGCTGGTCAAGCTCGAGTCCACTACCGTGACGTGGGCGACTTCCTGAGTGGGGAAGAGAAACTCGAGCGGTTGCACGATGAGGGGTCGGTAACCGGTACTGAGTTCGAAGCTATTACGCCCAACGAGGCAGGTGACTGGATTCACCAGCGGGATGAACGCTTTGCGGCGTTTGTGCCGCTCGGTGACAAGGCGACGAAGGGCAGGGACTCCACTGCGGGCGTATTTAGAGAGTTCTCAAACGGCCTAAAAACTAACCGTGATTCGTGGACATTTGGTTTCAGTCGCCCCAAGCTTGAGGCCAATATTCGCCGGCATGTCGATCACCTCAACGCCGAACGCGAACGTGTGTATGCCCTTCGCGAAGCAGGCGCGACAGAACTCGTCGAGAACCTCATTGTCAGAGACGACGCGCTGGGGTCGTGGTCGCGTCCCAATATCGCTGACCTTAAGAAGAACGTGCCGACGGTGTTTGATCCCGCCGGATTCCGTTCCGCCGCATACCGGCCATTCATGCGACAGTACGTGTATTTCGATCGGACCGCGAAGCTGAATGAGATGCTCTACCTGACGCCCAAAATGTGGCCAATGGCAGCGCACGAAAACGTCGCGCTCGCGGTCGGCATGGACGGCCGAAAGCCCAGCCCGCCGCTGATCGTCGATCGCCTCGCCGACCTCCACGTGAACGGTGACGCGCAACTCTTCCCGCGCTACATCTGGGAACCCGTCGTCGACGGCACCGCTGGCGGCCTCGACTTCTCCTCGCTGAGCGACGAGTCCGGCGAGGTCGTGAACGGCTATCGCCGCGTCGACAACATCACCGACGCGACGCTCGCCACCTATCGCAAGGTGCACGGCGACGAGGTCACGAAGGATGACATCTTCTACGGCATCTACGCGTTGCTGCACCACCCGACCTACCGCGAGACCTACGCGGCCGATCTGCAGAAGATGCTTCCGCGGATCCCTCAGGTGACGGGCTTCCTCGACTATGCCCGCATCGGGCGGGCGCTCGCCGAACTTCACCTGCGCTACGAGGATGCTCCGGCGGATCCGGGCGTGCAAGAAGAATGGTCGCTCGAGCCGCCTGCCGACGAGCTCGAGCGCTACCGCATCGAGAAGCTGGCGTGGGGTGCACGCAAGGATCGCACGAGCCTGCGATACAACGCGCACCTGACGCTGACGGGGATCCCTGAAGAAGAGGCGCTCTACACGGTCGGCGGTCGAAGCCCGCTCGACTGGATCCTGGATCGATACCAGGTGAAGATCGATAAGAAGAGCGGCATAGTCAACGATCCGAACGACTGGCTGCGCGAACAGAACGCTCCGCGGTACGTCGTCGACCTCATCAAGAGTCTCGTCACGGTGAGTCTCTCCACGCAGCGATTGATTGAGGAGTTACCGGACTTCACTGTCATCGACGGGTACTAATACACGGGTACTTGTCTTTTTTCGGGTGCTCCGGTAGGCCGATATGGTGGTGGTGATGCGCAACGAACGCGCATCGCCACCACCGCCTTCGTCTACGAGGGTGTTCGATCGGAGCTTCCATGTCGTTTGCCGTGATTGACCTCGAGACGACGGGTTTCTCGCCCGCCCGCGGCGACAAGATCGTCGAGATCGGTGTTGTTCTTGTCGATGACGCAGGTGTGATTGAGCACGAGTGGGGAACGCTCATCAATCCGCGGCGCGACGTGGGGCCGACGCACGTGCACGGAATCCGCGCAAGCGATGTTGTCGCCGCGCCGCTGTTCGCCGATGTTGCGGCGCACGTTGCGACGCTGCTGAGTGGCCGCACTCTCGTGGCTCACAATCAGGCGTTCGACGTGCGCTTCTTGCGCTCGGAACTAGCCGCCGCCGGGATCCAGATTCCCGCGGACTATTCCGCACTGTGCACCATGGTGTGGTCGAAGCGCGAGTTCGGTGCGGCAAAGCTCGGTGACGTGTGTGACGTGCTCGAGATCGAGAACGCGAACGCTCACGCTGCACTGGATGACGCTCGCGCGGCGGCCGAGATTGTTGCGACGTTGATCCGCCTGGTCGGCGACGACCGCACATGGGGTAGCGACGTCAGCCGGGCGCGTTTTCCTCACGCGCTTGACGGATCCGGTGCCGCGGCCGACGTTGTTTCGCGCACTGCGGCGCCAAAAGGAGACGGGGGCTATATCGACACGGCCGAACTTCCGCTCTGGCAACGCGTAACGGTCGTCTCCGACGCTCGAGACGTTAGTGCGACGGTTTACCTGGAGCTGCTGGCGAAGGTGATGGAAGACGGCCTGATCTCGCGATCGGAGTTCTGGCAGCTCTCGTCGATGGCTGAGGTCGCGCAGATTGCGCCTCACCGCCTGCCCGAGTTGCACCGCATGTATCTCGACGCCGCAGTTGCCGAGGCGGCGGCCGATGGCCGTGTGACCGACGCGGAACTGCGAGAGCTTGAGCAGATCGCCACCATCCTCGACCTCGAGATGCCCGCCGGCATCGCGGCGAGCCAGGCGCCGGTCTCGGTCTTTCGACCGCTGGAGCCGGCCGAGATCGGCCCCACGGGGCGAACCTTCGAGCTCGCAGTCGGCTGCCGCGTGGCGCTCACGGGCACGCTTAATCTGCCGCGCGAGGAGTGGGCGAGCAGGATCTCAGCCGCGGGTATGACCACCGGTAGCGTGACGAAGACGTGCGTCGTGCTCGTCGCGGCGGATCCGGCCAGCCAGTCGGGCAAGGCGAAGACGGCCGGGAAGCACGGGATCCCGGTCGTAACCGAGGCCGAGTTTGCGCGGTCGTTCGAGGAGTTCCTTCTGGCCGGAGCCTGATGCGTTTCGCGGGTTGTTGTGCCAGAAAAGAGTGCGATCTCGCGGAGATGAGTGAGATCTCGTCGGGAAAGTGATGAATCGAAAGAATATTCGAGTCTCGATCTTGTCTGATTCGAAGTTTCTTACTAAAATGAGTGTATGGCAACGACGTCTGGCACCCCACGCGACACGCACTCGTTCAGCGAGCGCGCGTCGAAGGTGGCCTCGTTGCTGGCGGGCCTCCTCGAAGATTTCGAGGGCCTGCCCGAGGCTGAGGTTGTTCACGCTCTGGGCCCGCTGGAAGACGTCGGGCGCAGGGCCGACGCGCTCCGGGTGCGGGCCGCGGGCGAGATCGACGCGCGTTCCGGTCGCGATCGCGAGTCGTCCCTCGCCCGCCGGTACGACTTCGCCTCGGCCGTGGGGCTGCTCGAACACGTCACCCACGTCGCGCCTGCAGAGCTCCGGGCGCGGATCCGCCTCGATCGGCTCACGCGACCCGAGACCTCGCTCACGGGGGAGGAGCTCCCGCCGGATTACCCGGTGGTCGCGGCCGCCCTCCGTGCGGGCGTGCTGGGCGTCGACGTCGCCACCCATCTAACCGACACGTTCGAGCGCGCATCGCGCGTGGCCGTGATTGATCCGGTCGAGGCCGCGACCGCCGAACGCGAGATCGTGAACGCCACCGTCGCGGGCTTCTACGGTACTGGGCCCCTCGCCGACTCCGACGACGCTCTGCCGCAGACGTTCGATGACTACCGTGCGATCGAGGGTGCGTGGATCGAGTTCCTCACGCGCAACGGCCTCGAGCCGGCGGCCGAGGAGGTCGCGAGGCGCCGCATGTTCTCCGTCGGCCGCGTCCGCCCCGACGGCCTCGCACACATCTTCGGCCGCGTCACGCCCGAGGTCGCGGGCGCCATGACGCGGCTGCTCGACGCCTACACGGGGTCGACCGCCTCCACCGGATCCCCGGTGACATTTCGCACATTGCCCGACCAGACTGAGCCGGGCGAACCGTGGGCCGATAATGAGCTGGTGCACGACCCGCGCACGATGCCGCAGATCCGGCACGACGCGCTGATGTCGATGATCCAGGCCGCCGCCGCGTCGGCCGACGCGCCCACGATCGGTGGTGCCGCGCCGACGCTCGTCGTCACGGTCGATGCCGAACATCTCGTCAGCGACGGCGGTGTCGCCGACATCGACGGCATCGACATCTCCGTTCCCGCCAGCGTCGCCCACCGCATCGCCTGCACCGGCGCGGTGCAGAAGGTGGTCTTCGGTGCCGACGGTCAGATCATGGCCCTCGGCACCCCGCAGCGCCTCTTTACATCCCACCAGCGCCGGGCGATCGCCGCCCGCGATGGTGGATGCATCATCCCCGGTTGCCACATTCCGGCCGCGTGGTGCGAGATCCACCACGTCGAGGAGCACTCCAAGGGCGGCCCGACGCACACCGATAACGGTGTGCTTCTCTGCTGGGCCCACCACCACGACATCGATTCGTCGGGGTGGGAGATCCGGATGCGCGATGGGGTCCCATACGTGAAGGCCCCGCACTGGATGGATCAGCGAGACCAGTATCGGCCGGTCGTGAACCGGCGGTCGATCCGCAAGAAGGTGCGGCGGCGAGCCGAGATCGCGGATCCACCGGCGCCGGTGCGCAGGGTGTGACCCTGCGCAGCTAGAGCTGCTTCCGCATCTTCACCGTCGTGGTCTCGAACCCGATGGACTCGTAGAGCCTGCGCGCCGCATTGTTGTGCCCGAACACGCTCAGCCCCAGCGTCTTGGCGCCCGCGCCGCGGGCATGCTCCTCCGCGAGCCGCATCGCCGCGCGCCCATATCCCTTACCGCGGTGCTCCGGCTCGACCACAACATCCCACACCCACCACGAGGTCGCGTCACCCGAATTGTCGCGGCCGATCCAGAGGTAACCGACGGCGCCGTCCACCTCGTGGACGAGATCGAACACCGCGTTCTCCGTGGTTACGGATCCGCCCGGGAAAGCGCGCTCGAGCGACTCTCTCGCGTGCCGATCGGCCGCCTCCGGATCCTCACCCGCGGCGATCAGATCGGCCGTGTACTCCGCATGGCAACGCTGCCGCCACGCGGGGAAGCGCTGCGTGTCAAGAGGGACGAGAGCGGTCGTCATGAAACCAGTCTGACAGCGCGGGGCGCGAATTACTCGTGACGCGCACCGAGCCGCTCGAGCATCCCCTCGTAGAGATGCTCGGCGCTCGCCTCGAGATCCATCGTCGGGTCGATGAGCCACTGCAGGCCGAGACCGTCCATCATGGCGATGTAGCCGCGCGCCTCGTGTTCGATCTCCGCCTCGGTGAGGGGGCGGAGATCGCCGTCTTCGCACGCGTCGCGGAACGCCTGGCTGAGGTCCTCGAGCAGGTGGGCGTATCGGGTAGTGATGAACTCGTGCGCGGGGTGTGACGGATCCGTCGACTCGCTCGCCGTGCTCAGCAGTAGCTGCACGAGACCGCGGTTGTGCACGTTGACGTGCGTAACGGCGGCGAAGCTTCGGAGCGCCGCGATGCCACGGTTCTCGGTGATCGAGACCTTGGTCTTGTCCGAGTCGGAATGATCGAGCACCGCGGTAAAGAGTTCGGCCTTCGTGCCGAAATGGCGGATCAGCGCCGACGCCGAAACGCCGATCTCGTCGGCGATCTGGCGCAGGGATCCGCCGTGGTATCCGTGCTGCCCGAAGACCTTTGTGGCCGTCTCGATGATCTGGCGGCGCCTCGCGATGCCATTCGAGTAGGGGCCTCGCGGGGTTCCTGAGGCGGGCGTAATCGGCGTGACATCGGTGGCAGACATACCCCGATTATGCCGTCGTCGACCGCCGTAACCGCATCGTGACTCACGAAAAGTTAGCAAGTGTTCTGGTTTGGTGCTAATTTTGTCGCCAAGAGGCGGCACGACGACGTATCGCTCACGATGAAAGGACCAAAGATGGCCCGTTGGAAGACTGCTGGCATCGTGCTTCTGGCCGGTGCACTCACCCTGGCCGGTTGCTCGGGTGATTCCGGATCCGGCTCGTCCGGGGGAGCGGATTCGATTCTGAGCATCGGCTCGACGACCGGCCCGCAGTCGTGGGATCCGGCCGACATCGGCGATGCGAACTACAAGCCGTATGCACAGGCGGCCTACGACACGCTCATCCTTCGTCAGCCCGATGGCGAGTACGTGCCGATGCTCGCGAAGTCGTGGGAGTTCAGCGACGACAACCGCACCATCACGCTCGAGCTGCGCGACGACGTGACCTTCTCCGACGGCGCCGCGTTCAACGCCGAGGCCGTCGTGGCAAACTTCGAGCACTTCTCCTCGGGAACCGGCCCGCTCAACACTCAGCTCACCGGTCTCGAGTCGGTCGAGGCGACGGGCGAATTCACCGTCACGGCGACCTTCGCCGAGCCGATTCCCGACCTCGTCTACAACCTCTCCGACGCGGCCGGCCGCATGGCGAGCCCCGACAGCCTCGACGGCGGCGGCCTCGCGACGGTACCGGTCGGATCCGGCCCCTACGTGATGAGCGAGACAGACACGGTGCAGGGCTCCGTGTACACGCTCACGGCGCGCGACGACTACTGGAACCCCGATCTGCAGGAGTTCGACGAGGTCGAGTTCCGCGTCTTCGAAGACGAGTCGGCGCTGTTCAATGCGCTCCGCTCGGGCCAGATCGACGCCGGCAACCTCACGAGCCCCGACACCGTGCAGAACGCGACGGCCGCCGGCTACACGATCCTGAAGCCCGAGGCCCACATCTCGTGGTTCGGTCTGATCCTCTTCGATCGCGACGGCACCATGGTGCCGGAGCTCGCGGATCCGCGGGTGCGCGAAGCGCTCGCATGGGCCATCGATCGCGAGACGCTCGCGAGCGTGACGCTCGGCATCGATGACGGCACGATTGACACGCAGATGTTCAACGAGGGTTCGCCCGCGTGGTCGTCCGAGCTCGCCGACGCCTACCACTACGACGTCGACAAGGCGAAGGCGCTCATGGCCGAGGCCGGCGTCGACGGTTTCACTCTGACGCTGCCCGCCTCGGGCCTCTTCACCCAGGGCATGATGACCGGCGTTCAGAACAACCTGGCCGAGATCGGCGTCGACGTGGTGTGGGAGGACGTGCCGTCGCAGGCCTTCATCAGCGACATGCTCGGCGGCAAGTACGCCGCGAGCGTCATGGTGCTCGGTGCTGTGCCGACCGACTGGTCCGTCGTGCAGAACTACCTCACCCCGACGTCGGCGTGGAACCCGCTCGGCACGACGAACGACGATCTTCAGGCGCTCATCGACGCGATCCCCGGCGAGACCGACGACGAGCGCGAGGCCTCGTTCCGCGAGATCAACCAATTCGTCATCGACAACAACTGGTTCCAGCCGTGGTTCTGGGCCGAAGAGAACTTCGCCGTCAACGAAGACACCGTGAAGGTCGAACTGCAGCTCCAGCAGAACGTGCCGTCGATCTACAACTACTCGCCCGCAGCCTGATCGCGCGTGGCCCGGCGCAGCCGTGCCGGGCCACGCCCTATCCACGGAAGCTCACATGCTGACATTTCTTGCGAAACGAGTCCTCTCGGGGCTCGTCCTGATCGCGCTGATTCCGTCCCTGGCGTTCGTACTCATGCGCGCCGGATCCGCCGACGTCGCCCGCCAGATCCTCGGGCAGACGGCCTCGGAAGAGCAGGTCGCTGCGCGCGCCGAGGCGCTCGGCCTCGACCGTCCCCTCCTCACCCAGTACCTCGATTGGGCGGGCAACGCCCTCCGCGGCGACCTCGGCGTCTCGTGGTTCACGAACGAGCCAGTCTCCCAGGCGATGGCAACGCGCGTGCCCGCCACGCTGAGCCTCGTCATCGTCACGACGATCGTCGCCGCGATCATTGCTGTCGCGCTCGGCCTCGCCGCCGCCTACTACGGCGGCTGGCTCGATAACGTGCTCCAGGTCCTCTCGATCGTCGGCTTCGCGTTGCCGGGCTTCTGGCTCGCGCTCATGCTCGTGCTGTGGTTCGCGATCGACAACCCGATCTTCCCGGCGACCGGCTACGTCTCGATAACCGACGGCATCGGGGGATGGGCGCGGTCCATCACGCTGCCGGTCACCGCGCTCGCGGTCGGTGCCGTCACGGCGACGGCGCAGCAGGTGCGCGGCGCCGTGCGCGATGTGCTGCAGCAAGACTGGGTGCGCACGCTCCGGGCCCGCGGGATCTCCCGCGGATCCCTCATCTTCAAGCACGTGCTCCGGAGCGCGGGCGTCGCGGGCCTGACGGTTCTCGGCCTGCAGTTCATCGGCCTGCTCGGTGGCGCGGTGTTCGTCGAGCGCGTCTTCGCGATTCCCGGCATGGGCCAGGTGCTCGTCACCTCGACGTCTCAGGGCGACCTGCCCCTCGTGCTGGGCGTCGTGCTGGTGACGACGGTGATCGTCGTCATCGTCAACATCGTCATCGACCTCGGGGTCGGCTTCTTCAACCCGAAGGCGCGTCTGTCATGAGTAGTGAATTCACCGCAGTCCTCCCGACCGGAAAGCCGGCGCGAAAGCGCGGATCCGTCGTCGTCCGCGCGCTTCGCAACCCCGCCGGGCTCGTCGCCGGCATCGTCATCGCGATCGTGTTTATCGTCGCGATCCTCGCCGACGTCATCGCCCCGTACGGCGCACAGGAGAGCGACCTCTCGCGGCTGTTCGAGCACGGCGGCGGCGGCCACCTGCTCGGCACCGACGGCGCCGGGCGCGACGTGCTCTCGCTGCTGATCTACGGAGCCCGATCATCGCTGATCGGCGCCGCGATCGCGGTGGGCGTCTCGATGCTCGTGGGCATCCCGACGGGCCTCATCGCCGGCTTCTACGGCCGCTGGTTCGACACGGTCGGCACGTGGATCTCGAGCGCGATCCTCGCGCTTCCCGGCATCGTCGTGTTGCTCGCGTTCCGCGCGTCGGTCAGCACGTCGATGTGGGCGGCGATGCTCGTCTTCGGTGTGCTGCTCGCGCCGTCGTTCTTCACTCTCGTTCGCGCGGCCGTGCGCTCGGTGCGCAACGAGCTGTACGTCGACGCGGCGCGGGTCACGGGCGTCTCTGACGCGCGGATCATCTCGCGCCACGTCCTCACGATCGTGCGCGCCCCGATCGTCATCCAGGCGGCCATGGTCGCGGCCCTCGGCCTCATGATCCAGGCGGGCCTGGAGTTCCTCGGAATGGGCGACCGCGAGACCGCCAGTTGGGGCCAGTCGCTCAACGAGGGCTTCCAGAACATCTACCGCGCCGATCATCTCATTCTCTGGCCTGGCCTCGCGCTCGGCGTGACGATCGCGGCGTTCGCGCTCTTCGCCAACGCTCTGCGCGACGCGCTCGACGCCGCCGACGCGCCGCGCACTCCGCCGGCGCCGCCCGCGGCGAACAGCGTGGATCCGTCGGTCGTCCCCACCGCCGCCGGCGAGCTGCTGAGCATCCGCGATCTCCGCGTCGCATACGGATCCGGCGACGACGCATCGGAGGTCGTCCACGGCATCGACATCGATCTCGACGCGGGCAAGGTCGTCGGTCTCGTCGGCGAATCCGGATCCGGCAAGACGCAGACGGCGCTCGCCGTGCTGGGTCTCCTCCCGGACGGCGGCCACATCACGGGCGGAACGATCTCCATCGACGGCCGCGAGACGACGCTCGCACAGCGCGTCGCCATGCTCGGGAGCGACATCGGGTACATCCCGCAGGAGCCGATGAGCAACCTCGACCCGGCGTTCACGATCGGCAGCCAGCTCATAGAGCCGCTGCGCCGTCACCTCAAGATCGGCCGCCGCGAGGCGGAGGCTCGCGCGATCGCGCTCCTCGACCGCGTCGGCATTCCCGATCCGAAGCGCCTCATGCGCTCGTACCCGCACCAGATCTCGGGCGGCATGGCACAGCGCGTGCTGATTGCCGGCGCCGTGGCCTGCGAGCCGCGCCTCCTGATCGCGGACGAGCCGACGACCGCCCTCGACGTGACGATCCAGGCCGAGATCCTCGATCTGCTGCGCGATCTGCAACAGGAGCGCGGCATGGGCCTGCTCATCGTCACGCACAACTTCGGCGTCGTCGCCGACATCTGCGACGAGGTCTACGTCATGCAGATGGGCGTGCTCGTCGAGCACCAATCCGCCGGCAACCTGTTCGCCGACCCCCGGCACGACTACACGAGGGCGCTTCTCGGCGCCTCCCTCGAGGGCGGCCCGTCCCGCCGCCAGCGCGAGAAGGAAGGCCAGCGATGACCGAAGAGCTCCTCAGAGTCGACGACCTCGTCGTCGAGTTCCCTCAGGCCGGATGGCGGAAGCCCCCGTTCCGCGCGCTGAAGGGCGTGTCCGTCGCCGTGAACGCGGGGGAGACCCTCGGCATCGTCGGCGAATCCGGATCCGGAAAATCGACCCTCGGGCGGGCCGTCCTCGGCCTCGCACCCGTGACCTCGGGATCCGTGACCTACGACGGCCGCGACATCTCGCACCTGTCGCGGCGCCAGCGGCGCGGGCTCGGCCACGACATCCAGGTCGTCTTCCAGGATCCGTACACCTCGCTCAACCCGTCGCTGACGATCGGCGACACCCTGAGCGAGCCCCTGACGCAGGCGGGCATCGCGGGCGCTGACGCGAGGCGAAGGGTGAAGGAACTCCTAGACCGCGTCGGCATGCCCGCGGACTCGGTCGAGCGTCTGCCGAAGGAGTTCTCGGGCGGCCAGCGCCAGCGCATCGCGATCGCGCGTGCGCTCGCGCTCGAGCCAAAGCTCATCGTGTGCGACGAGCCCGTGTCGGCGCTCGACCTCACGACACAGCAGCGCGTGCTCGACCTGTTCATCGAGATTCAGGAGCGCACCGGCGTCGCCTACCTCTTCGTCTCGCACGACTTGAGCGTGATCCGTCACATCAGCCACCGCGTCGCCGTCGTTTATCACGGTGAGATCGTTGAGCAGGGCGACGTCGATAAGGTCACGACCGACCCCGATCATCCCTATACCCAGCGACTGCTTCTTGCATCGCCCGTGCCCGACCCGACCGCGCAAGCGCGGCGTCGCGCCGAGCGCCAGGCAGTCATCCGAGCGTGAAAAGAGGAACCCACATGCACGAACTCACCGATGGCCTTGTCCGCGGATCCGCCGACGAGGCGCTCGCCGACATCGTCGAACGCTTCGAGGGATACCTCGCCGCCGACCCCGACTACTCCTTCCAAATGTCGGCGTACGTGGACGGGCGCCTCGCGCTCGACATCAACGGCGGCCCGCACCTCGGCGCCGAATCGCTCATGGTGCCGTACTCAACCTCCAAGAACTCGCTCGGCCTGTCGCTCGGGCTGCTGATCCAGCAGGGAAAGCTGGATCTCGACGCGCCGGTGGGCGAGTGGTGGCCCGAATTCGCGACGAACGGTAAAGAGCACGTCACGGGACGGCAGCTGTTCTCGCACCAGGCGGGAGTTCCGGGTACCGAGCCCGGCCTGCGCTGGGACGAGCTGCTCGACCACCACCGCGCCGCCGACCGGCTCGCCGAGGCGCGCCCCTTCTGGCGCCCCGGATCCGCCTTCGGGTACCACGCGATCACGATCGGCAACCTGGTCGACGCGGCCGTGCAACGCTTCGACGGGCGCACGGTCCACGAGTTCTTCGAGCAGGAGATTCGGGGCCCGCTCGGGGCCGACTTCTACCTCGGCCTCCCGCCCGAGCTCGACGACCGCCTCGTCCCACTGCTACCGATGGTCCCGCCCCTCGGGGAGCGGCCGGAACGCACGAGTCACAACCCCATCGGCGACGCGGTCTTCGGCCCCGCGCCGGGCCCCGCCGTCGACCTCGCCCTCTCGGAGGAGTCGTATCGCTTCGGGCACCCCGCCGGATCCGCCACGGTATCGGCGCGCGGAATCGCGACGGTGCTCGCCGGATCCGTGACCGGCATTGACGGCGCTGCGCCGATTCTCACCGCCGACACCGTCGCCGTCATCGGCGAGCAGCAGGTTCGCGGCTTCGACGAGGTGCTCTCGCAGCACGACCGCGCGCACGCGATCATCTTCCAGAAGCCGAGCCAGCAGCTCGCGTTCGGCGGCCCGCGCAGCTTCGGGCACGACGGGGCGATGGGCGCGCTCGGATGCGCCGACCCCACCTCCGGGGTGGCGTTCGGCTATACGGTCGCGCGCGGCCCGTGGCCCGGTGGCGCGGATCCGCGTGCCGTTCGCGCGGCGCGCGAGATCGGTCAGCGCGGGCTGTGACGCATTACGACCCGAACGCACGGCCGCGCGTCATCGTGACGACGGATCCGGAGCTCGACGACCTCAACTCGATGCTGCGGCTCGTGCTGTACAGCAACGAGATCGACATCGCGGCGCTGGTGTATTCGTCGAGCCAGTTCCATCACGCAGGCAGCGCCGATCTCGGGATCGCGCCCCACCGCTGGCCGGCGCCCGGCGACCGCATGCACATCGACATCGCGGTCGACGCGTACGAGAAGGCGTATGCGAACCTCGTCCGCCACGACGCGCGGTACCCGGATCCGCAGGACCTTCGCGCGCTCGTGCGCGTCGGTAACGTCGTCGACGTCGGCGACGTGAGCGCGCCGACTCCCGGATCCGACCTCGTCCGCGACGTGCTCTTGGGCGACGCCCCCGGCAAGGTCTTCGCCGAGGCGTGGGGCGGGACAAACACGATTGCCCGGGCGCTGATGTCGATCGAAGAGGAGTTCGCCGGCACCGATCGGTGGCGCGAGATCTACGAGCTCATCACGCGCCGCACCGTGATCACGGCCTTCGCGGAACAGGATCCGACCTTCGCGGAGTACATCCGGCCGCACTGGCCGGAGCTCGAGTTCCGCGATGTCGCAACCGTGGCGTGGGGGTACTTCGCCTTCGCGGTGGTGTCGGACGAGGACCGCGAGTACTTGTCGCCGGACTGGATGCGCGAGAACATCACGGGCGTCGGCCCGATCGGCGCCGAGTATCGCGTGTGGGGCGACGGCAAGCAGATGGCCGCCAGCTTCGACGAGGAGGACTACTTCGGCATCGCTGACGCGACCGAAGGGGAGCTGGCGAGGCTCGGGTACCGCGTGTGGTGCCCCGTCCAGCCCGCCGGATCCTGGCTCTCCGAGGGTGACACCTCGACGTTCGCGATGCACATCGATAACGGCCTGCGCAATTGGCGGGATCCGTCGTTCGGCGGGTGGGGCGGGCGCCAGGTGCGCGACGACGCGGATCCGTACCGCTGGCGCAGCGTGGGGGACTGGGGTCTCCAGACCGAGGGACCGGTCGTCGATCGAGGCGAGGCGGCGCAGTGGTTCGGCGCCTACCAGCGCGACCTCGCGGCCCGCCTGCGCTGGAGCGTGACCGACACCTTCGAGGGCGCGAACCACGCGCCGCGCGTCATTCCGCGTGGGGGTCTCGCTCTCGCGGCGTCGCCGGGGGAGTCGCTCGCGCTCGCGTTCGATGTCGAGGATCCGGACGGCGACGCGGTTGAGGTGCGCGCCTGGATCGACGCCGGCCCGTCGACGGCGACGGCCGAGGTGTCGGCATCGCCAGACGGCGTCCGCGTGCGGGTATCGCCCGACGCGCTCGCCGCCGACGTGATCCACGTGCTCGTTGAGGCACAGGACGACGGCGCGCCGCGCCTCTCGGGGTATGCGAGGTACGTGCTGACGGTGGGGTGAGGGGCGCGGCGCCGGAACGGATCCGGCGCCGCACGCCTCACTGTTTCGTTGCGGTGCTCACTGTTTAGTTACGGTGCGACCCCGCCTGGAAGCTGTACTCCCAGGTCGCGTCGCCCTCGGTGCGGAACCACGGATCCGCGACCGCGGTGACCCCGACGGACCACTTTTCGCGGTGGAAACCGGGCTCGACCGGCTCGCCGTCGACGTAGTAGGTGACGTGCTCGGTGTCGGGGATGACGTAGCCGTCCTGGCCGCGGCCGGGCTTTTCGACGAACTGCGGCGCCTCGGCGGTGACGGGCGTCGTGTAGACCGGCACGTCCGAGTAGTCGATGTCGCTCGCGAGCATGTAGCTCGTGTAGCTCGGCTGGTTGTATGCGGTGTTCTGGCGGGCGACCTCGACGCGGTACTGCGGGTCGTGCATGAGGGTCGTCAGCTTGCGGTCGGTGACGTCTGTCGCCGTGTAGATGCGGATCTCGGTGCTATCGGTGTCGCGCACGAGGAGCTCCTCGCGCCAGTCGCCGAAGACGTCGGCGACGAGCGACGGGTTGCCCTTCGTGCCGTTGTTCGTACTCGTGCCGGCGACGTCGAGCAGCACGTTGCCGCGGCCGTCCTGGATGCTGACGGGGGATCCCTCGCCGCCCGCGACGAGCTGGGTCGTCATATCGCCGGTCCAGCGGATCGACATGTTGGTGCCCGCGGTGTAGCCGCCGAAGTCGGGGCCGGGCCAGTACTCGAGCCCCGGGTTCTCGGGATTAATGTCGCCGACCATGCCGCGGCCGGTGTCGCGGCCCGAGTAGGCGCCGTCGATGAGCACACCCGTCGCGGCGTCGCGCAGCGCCCAGCCGTAGGGAGCCCATACGCCGCCCTCGTGAACCGAGTAGATCTCGAGTCCCGGGCGATCGGGGAGGATGTCGGTCACGTGCATCGCGTCGCCGTGGCCGAGCTTCGCGTAGGCGCCGGGATCGGCGCTCTGCTCGGGCAGCGTGTCCCACGAGCTGTAGAGCAGCGATCCGTCGTCGTCGACGGTGGCGGATCCGTAGACGATTTCGTGCTTGCCGTCGCCATCGACGTCGGCGGCCGACAGCGAGTGGAAGCCCTGCCCGGCGAGCGTGCCGAGTTCCGGATCCGAACCGACGCCGCCGTGCGGGCCGTCGTTGAACGGGTTCGACATCGCGACGTGGCCGCTATCGGCGACCCACCGCGTGGTGAGGTCGGTGCCGTCCCAGTCGTACGCGGCGATGACCGCGCGGGTGTAATAGCCGCGCGCGAAGATCGCCGACGTCGAGTGACCGTCGAGGTTCGCGACGCCCGCGAGGAAGCGGTCGACGCGGTTGCCCGGCTCGATGCGCGCCATCGCGTAGTCGCCCCACAGCAGGCCGTCGTCGCCGCGCTCGGGCGTGTAGTCGACGGTGTCGAGCTCGGCCCCGGTTTCGCCGTCGAACACCGTCAGGTATTCGGGGCCGTCGACGATGAAGCCCTCGAACTCGCGCAGCTTGTTGTTGCCGCTGCGGCCCGGCGCCCAGACGCCGATGAAGTAGTCGGCGAGCTCGGCCGCGTCGCTCTCGGAGAGCGGGTAGTCGTAGCGGTCGTCGATGCCGAGCGCCGCCTCGACGGTCGCGGGCCACTGGCCCGAGCGCACCTCCTCGCGATCGGCCCAGCCCGCGAAGATGCCAGCGAGGTGATCGGCGTAGCCATCGGCCGAGAGGCGGTAATCGTCGTGGTTCGTGACGCCGGCCGCGACGTCGTCGGCGGGCAGGGTGATGGGCGAGGTCTGCCCGTTCGACGTGACGGTCGTGCCCGGAGCCGTCTTCATCATGATCTCGGCCTTGCCGTCGCCGTCGAAGTCTTTAACCATGAACTGCGTGTAGTGGGCGCCCGAGCGCACGTTAACGCCCAGGTCGATGCGGTGCAGCAGCGTGCCGTCGGCCTCGTAGGTGTCGATGATTGTGGATCCGGTGTACCCGCGCTGCGAGACGTCCTTCGCGTTCGACGGATACCACTTGACGACGTACTCGTACTCGCCGTCGCCATCGACGTCGGCGACCGACATGTCGTTGGCGGCATACGTGTACTCCTCGCCCTCGGGGAAGAGTACGCCGGCGGGCATGCGCCCGCCCTCGGGCTTCTGGATCGGGATCGACGCGTACTGCCCGCCCCACGGCGTTACGGCCGCGCTCTGCTCGAGCTCGACGCCGTTGACCATCGCGGCGACGGTGTAGCGCGAGTCGGCTGCGCCGGTCTCGTCGAGGTAGTTGGTGCTGTCGGTGATCGTGGCGATCTTCTCGCCGTCGCGGTAGAGCGCGAAGTCGGCGCCCGTCATGCCCTCGTTGGTGCTGCCGGTCGTCTCGCTGCCGAGCAGCCGCCAGCTGACGAACACGCCGTCGCCGGTCGTCGCGGCGACGAGCCCGCGGTCGAGGTTCTTCTCGAATTGCGCGGGGATCTCGAGGGAGGTGACCCCCGGATCCGCCTGCGCGGCGCTCGCGATACCCGGCAGCGCGACGGCGAGCGAGGCCGCCACCGCGCACGCGCCGAGGCGCGTCGCGCGCCTGGTCCAGAATGTCGAATTCCTCATCGAATCTCCGTTCAGTCTGCCCCGGCGGCATCGCCGGGCGTCGTCGCGCGCGGTCCGGCAGGCGCCGCTCGCACGCTTTTGGAACGTTACAAGACCCGGATGCGCCGGGCAACCGCTTACCCCCGCGAGATCGCACTCTTTTCTCGACGGGATCCGCAATATTCTTTCGCTCGAAAACCCGCGCCACGGCCTCGCCCGCGCCGTGTCATGATGGCCGCATGACGATGATCAAGACGTATCGGCGCGACGACGAGGGCGTGCTGTGGTACCGCGAGATCTGGCGTGATGCAGCCTTCATGGTGACCCACACGGGGAAGGTCGGCACCAAGGGGAAGGTGTCGAGCGAGCGGTTGCACTCGAGCGACTGGCCCAATAAGGCAACGGAGGATCAGCAGCTCGCGGCGTTCCGCGAGGGCGCCGCCGCCGACGGCTATGCCGAGATCGACGAAGACGACATGGGCTGGGCCGTCCTGCAGTACTGGACGGCCTCGCCCGACTTCTCCGACCCGGCCGACGCGAGGTTCCTCGACGAGGCCGAGATCGCCCTCGACACCCGCCTCGGGTGGCTGGGGCTGGGGCACTGCGACGGAAACGACATCGGCGGCACGCCGCCCGAGGCGTCCGGCCGCGAGGAAACCGTCGTCAACCTGTTCTGCCCCGTAGTCGACACGGCCATCGCCGCGCGCGCACTCCGGCGCTTCGCGACGGAACAGGAGCTCGCGCCCCACTGTGCCGTCGCGACGCGCGAGTCCGCGCCTGACGCCGACTACGAGCTCGCGTGGACGCCCAAGCGTAGCGTTCTCAAAACGTTCACCTTGTAACGCGGGATTGCCCAGCTTTTGCTCAACCGTTTCCGTCAAACTGTACCGACTGGACGGTTAAGTAAAGGATTCTTCATGCGACGTTGGCTCAGCCTTGCGGTACTCACCGGTGCCGTGCTGCTCCTCGCAATCGATTCGACGGTGCTGTACCTCGCGGTGCCCTCGCTCACCCGCGACCTCGACCCCACCGCCACCCAGGTGCTGTGGATCGGCGACATCTACTCGCTCGCGATCGCGGGCCTGCTCGTCACCATGGGCAACGTCGCCGACCGCATCGGCCGCAAGAAGCTCCTGCTCATTGGATCCGCCGCCTTCGGCATCGCGTCGATCGTCGCCGCCTTCGCTCCGAGCGCCGAGGTGCTCATCGCGGCGCGACTCGTGCTGGGTATCGCGGGCGCGACGCTCATGCCGTCGACGCTGTCGCTGATCCGCAACATCTTTACGGATCCGACGGAGCGCACCCGCGCGATCGCGATCTGGTCGGCGGCGGCCGCGAGCGGCATCGCGCTCGGCCCGATCGTGGGCGGCGTGCTGCTCGAACACTTCTGGTGGGGATCCGTGTTCCTCATCAACATCCCCGTCATGCTCGTGATCCTCGTCGCCGGCGCGATCCTGCTGCCCGAGTCGAAGAACCCGGATTCGGGCCGCTTCGACCTGCTCTCGAGCGCCCTGTCGATGCTCGCGATCGTGCCGTTCGTCGCCCTGATCAAGCGCGTCGCCGGCGGCACGTTCGACCTGTTCGCGGCGGCACTCGTGATCGCCTCGGTCGTCGGCGCGTGGCTATTCATCCGCCGCCAGCGGCGCTCGAGCCACCCCATGATCGAGGTCGACCTGTTCAAGAACGGCGCGTTCTCGGGCGCGGTCGTGGTCAACTTCATCTCGGTGTTCGCGATGAGCGGCGCGCTGTTCTTCTTCTCGCAGTACCTGCAGCTCGCGCGCGAGCTCGGGCCGCTCGAGGCGGGGCTCGCGCAGCTCCCCGCGGCGCTCGCGTCGATGGCCGCGATCACGGTCGTGGGCATGCTGCTGCGCCGGCTTGGCCGCGGCCGGGCGATCGCGCTGGCGCTGACGATCGGCGCCGTGGGACTGCTGCTCGTCGGCACCCTCGAGCAGGCCGAGAGCGTGCTCTGGGTCGTGTTCGCGCTCGTGCCGCTGGGCTTCGGCATCGGCATCTCCGAGACGCTCAGCGTCGACGCGGTCGTGTCGGCCGTTCCGTCGGAAAAAGCCGGCGCAGCGTCGTCGATCTCCGAGACGGCATACGAGCTCGGCGGCGCCCTCGGCATCGCGATTCTCGGATCCCTCATGACCGTCCTGTACCGCGCGCAGCTGGTGCTCCCCGCCGGATCCGAGGGCTCGGAGGCCGCCCGCGACTCGCTCGCGAGGGCCATGGCCGAGCTCGACGCGTCGAGCCCCGCGCTCGCGGCGGCGCACGACGCGTTCGTCGCGGCGATGCAGACGACGACCTTCGTCGCGGCCGGCGTTATGGCGGTCGGCGCGCTGCTCGCCTGGCGCCTGATCCCGAACTCGCGCGCTACCGTGGATGCTCATGGGTAGGACGACGGGCCGAGACGCCGACGACACGCGGCTCCAGATCATCGACGCGGCGGCGCGCCTCATCAGCCGCCGCGGATCCGGGGTGCCGATCTCGGCGATCGCCGAGGCCGCGGGCGTCTCGAAGGGCGGCCTGCTGTACCACTTCGCGAGCAAGGACGACCTGCTCGAGGCCGTCGCGCGGCGCCTGTTCGATGCGTTCTACGACGCCGTCCACGACCTCGCGGCCGCGGATCCGGACCCGGGGCGCCTGCTCCGCGCCTATGTGCGGGTGAGCTTCGCCGACGTCGCCGACGAGGCGGCGACGCGAGACATGATCTCAGTCGCGGCGCAGCTCATCCACGAACCGCGGATCCAGCAGATCGCCGCCGACGACGGCGCCCGCTGGCACGACGAGCTGTTCGCCGACGGACTCGACCCGGCCGTCGTGCGGCTCGTGCTCACGGCGACCGACGGCGTGAGCGCCGCCCCGCTCTGGGGCACCGTGCTGACGCGCGACGACGTGGACGCGCTCGAGGCGCAGCTCCTCGAGCTCGCGGCCGCGCCTACGATCGAGGTATGAATTCCGCCGCGCCGTCGCACGTCATCGCCCAACCCGAAACCCTCTACGTCGGCAGCTCGGCCTATCTCATCGCGACCGAAAACCCCGACGGATCCACGAACCTCTCGCCCGCGTCGAGCTACTGGGCCCTCGGATCCACGATCGTTTTGGGCCTCGAGGGCGCGGGCAAGACGGTGCAGAACCTGCTCGTGCGACCCGACCTCACGGTGAACTTCCCGTCGGGAGACCTCGTCGACGCCGTGCTTCGGCTCGACGGCACGACCGGCGCGAACCCCGTGCCGGAGGGCAAGGGACGCTACCGCCACGAGGCCGACAAGTTCGGCGTCGCGGGCCTCACGCCGCAGGGTTCCGACCTCGTGGCGGTGCCGCGCGTCGCCGAGTGCCAGCTGCAGTTCGAGGCGCGCGTCATCCGCGCGACGCCCGGCCACACGGGGGAGTGGTTCATGGTCGAGGCCGAGGTGCTGCGCGTGCACGCGGATCCGCGGATCCTCAAGCCCGGCACCGCCCTCCCGGATCCCCGCCTCTGGAGCCCCCTCGTCTACGAATTCCGCCACTTCTTCACGACGGGCGAGGAAGTGGGTCACCTCCCGGCGTCGCTGACGGCTTGAGGGATGCGTTCGTGTCGTTCTGCGCGCTGAGAACGACCTAACGCCATCCCTGGGGCGCGTAATCGCACGACGGCATCCCTGAAGACGGGGTTATCCACAGATTTGGCGATCTTCGAATCGACGCCGCGATTGGCGTCAGACTCGTCGCCATGGATGACGTACTGATTGACGAAGCCTCGAGCGTTTATCTTCGTGAAGCCCCTCCCGATGATGCGCGCGCTGCGATGCGCAAGGTTCACCAACTCGCGCTGGACACGATCGACGCCCTGGACGCGGGTGACGATGACGACGAAGAATCCGGCGTGCTTGATCTCGCGGGATCGCTAGTGCTGATGGTGCCGATGGTCGAAGCCCTGCTCGGATCGGACGAGGATCCGAGCCCCGAAGAGTGCGGCGTGCTGGCGCACATGCTGAGCTTTCCGGTTGTCCCTGAGCTCGTTCTGATCTGCACGGCGTTTGGTCGTCGCATCGCGGAGGAACATCTGCGGGAGATGGTCCGGACGAACAAGCGGGTCATTCAACGTGGCGCAACGACGGCTGCCGAGATCGACGCTATCCATTCTGAGCGGAGCCGTGTCTATGAACGCACGGCTCAGATGCTCTGGGGGAAGGTGCGTCGACAGCCCGACGAGGAGCGGCTCGTATCCCTTGCCCGGATCCTTCGGCGCGTGGCATCGCACCTTCCGCACAACATGCGCTGCGAGACATTCTCAATGCTCGGCTGGATCTTCTGGGCGCGAGGAAAGCGCGCGCTCGCCGCGGCCTACTCCGAAGAAGGACGCTGTGCCGACGCGAGCAACCTGATCGCGCAGTTCGTCGGCGAGCTGATCGACGTCGTTGCCTCCCCGCAGTGGCTCGACCGCAAGGCGCGATGATGCGCCTGCCCGCGCCCCTACCCGAGGGGCTCAGTACGTGTTTCTCGCTGGCCGACGCGATCGAGCAGGGCGCGACGGTATCACGCCTGCGACGCGACGACCTCGAGATTCCGTTTCGCGGCGCGCGGGCCCGCGTGGGGACGGATCCCGAGGGACTCAGCCGCGCGGAGGCGGAGGAAGCAGACGCGTGGCGGCGGATCCGCGCGTACGCCGCGATCATGCCCGACCACGCGTTCTTCGTCGGGCCGACCGCGGCGCTCATCGCGGGGCTGCCACTTCCCGCGGGCCTGCACCGTGAGCTGCACGTCGGCGTTCCCAGTCCGCGGACTGCGCCGCACCGTCCGGGAATCGCCGGTCACCGCGTGCGCGACGCAGCGGTGCGGGTCGTCAAGGGCGTGCGCATCGCGGATCCGGTAGCGACGTGGGTGAGCCTCGCGCCGTTTCTCGACGAATACGATCTCGTCGCGGCAACCGACTACCTCCTGCGCGTTCCGCGGAGCCCCGGGAACATCGTTCCGCTCTCGCGCACGGCGCCGTTTGCGACGAGGGAGTTGCTGACCCGCGCACTCACTCGGCGCAGGCGGAAGGACGCGCCGAAGCTACGTCACGCGCTGTCGCGTGCGCGCACCGGTGCGTCGTCGCGCCCCGAGACCCACATGAGGCTGATCGGCATCGACGCCGGCCTGCCTGAACCCGAACTCGACTACGACATTGTTGTCGACGGCGGGTTCGTCGCATGCAACGACATGGCCTACCCCGATCTGCGACTCGCCTTCGAGTACGACGGAGCGGTGCACCGCGACAAGGATCGCTTCGTGCACGACATCGATCGCTCCACCCGCATGCACGACGTCGGGTGGGAGGACATGCACCTCGCGACGCCGCACGTTCTCGGCGATCCCGACGAAGGCGCACGCCGCATGGTCGCGGCATACACCCGCCGCTCAACGCTGACCCTCACCCCGGCGCCCAGGTTCTACCTGTGACGCACGCCTTAGGGATGCGTTCGTGTCGTTCTGGGCGCCGAGAACGACACGACGCCATCCCTAAACGCGCACATGCCCCCGAAACGTGCCTCAAGGATGCCATCACGTCGTTTTGTCGCGCGAGAACGACACAACGGCATCCCCAAAGGCACCCCGCGACGCCCACGAACGTAACAACACAAAAGGGCCGCCCCGACGGGGCGGCCCTTCGCGTGAACGCGATTACGCGCGGTGCGCCTGGTAGTACGCGAGGAGGGCGCGGGTCGAGGCGTCCTGTGTCTCGACGGCCGACTCGTCACCCTCGATCGCCGGGGCGATCTGCAGGGCGAGCTGCTTGCCGAGCTCGACGCCCCACTGGTCGAACGAGTTGATGCCCCAGATCGTGCCCTGCGTGAAGGTGATGTGCTCGTACAGCGCGATGAGCTGGCCGAGAACCGACGGGGTCAGCGACGGCGCGAAGATCGACGTCGTCGGGCGGTTGCCCTCGAAGGTGCGGGCGGCGACGAGCGCGCCGGTCGTGCCCTCGGCCTCGACCTCTTCGGCCGTCTTGCCGAACGCGAGGGCCTTCGTCTGCGCGAGGAAGTTCGCGAGGAACAGTCCGTGCACGTCGCGGCCGCCGTCCTCGAGGGGGTAGGCGGGGTTCACGAACGCGATGAAGTCGGCGGGGATGAGGCGCGTGCCCTGGTGGATCAGCTGGTAGAACGCGTGCTGGCCGTTGGTGCCAGGCTCGCCCCAGAAGACCTCGCCGGTGTCGGTGGTGACGGGCGTGCCATCCCAGCGCACGGACTTGCCGTTCGACTCCATCGTGAGCTGCTGCAGGTACGCGGGGAAGCGGTGCAGCTGCTGGGCGTAGGGGAGCACAGCGTGCGACTGGGCGCCGAGGAAGTTGGTGTACCAGACGTTCAGCAGGCCCATCAGCACGGGCAAGTTCTGCGCGAGCGGCGTGGTGCGCACGTGCTCGTCGACGGCGTGGAAGCCCGAGAGCAGCTCGCGGAACACGTCCGGGCCGAGCGCGATCGCGAGCGAGGTGCCGATGGCCGAGTCGACCGAGTAGCGGCCGCCCACCCAGTCCCAGAACCCGAAGGCGTTGGCGGGGTCGATGCCGAAGTCGGCGACCTTGTCGAGGGCCGTCGAGAGCGCGATGAAGTGCTTCGAGACGGCGTCCTTCTGCGCGGCCTCGTCGGTCAGGCCGAGGCCCTCCCACAGCCACGTGCGGGCGAGGCGCGCGTTCGTGAGTGTCTCGAGTGTCGTGAAGGTCTTCGACGCGACGATGAACAGCGTCGTCTCGGGGTCGAGGTCGGCCGTCTTCTGCGCGAGGTCGGTCGGGTCGATGTTCGAGATGAAGCGTGCCTCGATGCCCGCGGTCGCGTAGGGCGCGAGGGCCTCGTACACCATGACGGGGCCGAGGTCGCTGCCGCCGATGCCGATGTTGACGACGTGCGTGACGCGCTTGCCGGTCGCGCCGGTCCACTCGCCGCTGCGCACGCGGGTCGCGAACTCGTCGATGCGGCCGAGCACCTCCTGCACGTCGCCGGCGACGTCCTGGCCGTCGACCGTGAGGGCGGATCCGGCGGGCGCGCGGAGCGCCGTGTGCAGCACGGCGCGGTCCTCGGTCGTGTTGATGTGGTCACCCGCGAGCATCGCGGCGAAGCGCTCGGCGACGCCGGTCTCCTCCGCGAGCTTCACGAGCGCCGCGAGGATCTCGTCGGTGACGAGGTTCTTCGAGAGGTCGACGTGCAGGTCTGCGAGGCCGAGCGAGAGGCGCTCGGCGCGCTCCGGATCCTCATCGAACCACGCGCGAAGATCGGGGGAGAAGCCGTCACCGAGCTCGAGCAGCTCGTTCCAGGCAGAGGTCTGAGTGGGATCCACAGGAGAGGTCATGGCTCAAATCTACCCGGCCAGGAATCGCCGAGGGAACCTCCGCCCACATCCGAAGATGACGTTGTATGACGCGTCGCGCGAGCGAACGTGACGCAACGTGACGCTCCGATGGGCGTCGGAGGCGGACCGGCGGTACCTTCGAGGAATGGCACACACCGACCCCGCCCCCGAACTCGTCGATCGCTTCAAGCTCGCGTTCCGCGATCACCCGCTGGCGGTCACGCTCATCACGGCAGAAACCGCCGAGGGTCCCGTCGGTCTCACCGCCTCGAGCGTCTCGTCGGTCGCGATCGACCCGCCCGCCGTGTCGTTCTCGGTGACCCGCGCGACGGGCACCGCCGGCGCCCTGCTTCGCGCCGACAACCTGCAGATCCACTTCCTCGCACCCGAGCACGTCGAGACGGCCCGCCAGTTCTCCTTCACGGGCGGCGAGCGGTTCACCGACGTGCAGGGCTGGTCGCACGACGACGCGGGCGCGCTGCAGCTCGCCGGATCCCGTGGTCGCCTGACCGGCACGATCCGCGACACGGTCTCGGTCGGCGGATCCGTGCTGGTGGTCGCCGAAATCGACGGCGTCGAGCCCGGATCCGTGGCGCAGCCGCTCATCTACTCGGCGCGCACCTTCCACGCGTTCGACGCGGATCACGCCGCTCTCTAATCGGATTCATTAGATACATGGGCCTTGGGGCATATGTCCCCACGTAGCCTCGTGAGGGCGATGGGCATTCGCCTGCTGCACTGACGAAGGCGTGCGATGGCACGCCACAACCGAACGGCGGCGCCCATGCCCCTCGAAACTTCCGCCACGCTCGGTCCGGTCCGCCGGACGTATTCGCGCACAGAAGACTTCCCTCCCATGGCCAAGGCCTACTCGGAGGTCTCGCGTGTCGCGCGGGAGACGGGGCTGTATGCGCGCGCCCCGCGCTTTTATGCCGCTGTCGGCATAGGTCTCACCCTCGCGTTTGGCGGGGCGGTCACGGGCTTCATCTTGCTCGGTGCGAGCTGGTTCCAGCTGCTCATCGCGGGCGCGCTCGGCATCATCTTCACGCAGGTCGCGTTCCTCGCTCACGAGGCGGCGCACCGCCAGATCCTCACGGGCGGCCCCGCGAGCGACCGCCTCGCCCGCGTGCTCGCCGCCTCCATCGGCCTCAGCGCCTCGTGGTGGAACAACAAGCACTCGCGGCACCACGGCAACCCGAACCGGGTGGCGAAGGATCCGGACATCGAGATCGATACGATCTCGTTCCTCGAGGACGACGCGGCGACGGCCCGCGGCCTGCGGCGCGCGATCACCCGCAAGCAGGGCTGGCTGTTCTTCCCACTGCTGATGCTCGAGGGGCTGAACCTCCACTTCCGCAGCCTGCAGTACCTGCTCACGCCCGGGAAGGTGAAGGGGCGCTGGATCGAGCTGTCGCTGATCGTTGTGCGGTTCGCGCTGTATCTCACGCCCATCTTCCTGCTTCTGCCGTTCGGCATGGCGTGCGCCTTCCTCGGTGTGCAGATGGCCGTGTTCGGTGTGTACATGGGAGCCTCGTTCGCGCCGAACCACAAGGGCATGCCGATCATCGCGCCCGACGCGAAGCTCGACTTCTTCACGAAGCAGGTGCGCACCTCGCGCAATATCCGCGGCGGATGGTGGGCGACGGCCCTGATGGGCGGCCTGAACTACCAGATCGAGCACCACCTGTTCCCGAACATGGCGCGGCCCCACCTCGCCCGCGCCAGCCAGATCGTGCGCGAGTTCTGCGCGAGCCGCGGCGTGCCGTACACCGAGACGTCGCTCGGCCGCTCCTACGTCATCGTGGTGCAGTACCTCAACCGGGTGGGGCTCGCGGCGCGCGATCCGTTCGACTGCCCGGCTGCCGCACAGTTCGGTCGCGGCTAGCGCGGAGGCGCGGGTTTCGTACGATGGATCCTATGAGTACGAATCTCGCCGCCAACCTTTCCCGCGAAGAGACGGCGGCGCGATCCGCGGCCATCTCGCTGCACAGCATCCGGGTCGAGCTCGACGTCACCAGCGCCACGCGCGCCGACGAGTCCGGGTTCCTGACGAGCACGACGCTGCGTTTCGACGCAACGACTGACGAGACGTGGATCGACTTCATCGGCGAGGCCGTCGAGAGCGTCACCCTCAACGGCATCCAGCAGGGCGTCGCGTGGGACGGCGCTCGGATCCGCGTGAGCGGCCTGCAGCAGAGCAACGAAGTGCGCATCGACGCGGTCGGTTCGTACAGCCGCTCGGGCGAGGGCCTGCACCGCTTCACGGATCCGGTCGACGGCGCCACCTACCTGTACACGCAGTACGAGCCGGCCGACTCGCGCCGCGTGATGGCCTGCTTCGAGCAGCCCGATATGAAGGCCGAGTACACCTTCGTGATCACGGCGCCCGCCGGCTGGCACGTGCTGAGCAACCAGAGCGCCGTCGTCACGACGGGCGGCGGGGCGAGCCAGACGGTCGAGTTCGCGCCCACGAAGCGCATCTCGTCGTACATCACGGCCGTTGCGGCGGGCCCGTACCACCGCGTCACGAGCACGTGGACGAAGAACGAACGGCGCGTCGACCTCGGCGCCTACTGCCGCGCCTCGCTCGCCGAGCACTTCGACCACGACGAGATCTTCGAGATCACGCGCCAGGGCCTCGACTTCTTCGACGAGGCGTTCGCGTTTGCGTACCCGTGGGGCAAGTACGACCAGATCTTCGTGCCCGAGTACAACCTCGGCGCGATGGAGAACCCGGGCCTCGTGACGTTCACGGAGGCCTACGTCTTCCGCGGCGCCGCGACGGAGGCCCAGCGCGAGGGCCGGGCCAACACGATCCTGCACGAGATGGCCCACATGTGGTTCGGCGACCTCGTCACGATGACGTGGTGGGACGACCTGTGGCTCAAGGAGTCGTTCGCCGACTACATGGGCTCGCACGTCTCGGCCGCCGCGACCCGCTTCACCGACGCCTGGGCGTCGTTCGCGAACCGCCGCAAGGCGTGGGCCTACGAGCAGGACCAGCTGCCGACGACGCACCCGATCGTCGCCGACATCCCCGACCTCGAGGCCGCGAAGCTCAACTTCGACGGCATCACCTACGCCAAGGGCGCGTCGGTTCTGAAGCAGCTCGTCGCCTTCGTGGGCGAGGACGCGTTCTTTGAGGGCGCCCGCGCGTACTTCCGCGATCACGCCTACGGCAACACGACGCTGAACGACCTGCTGGTCGCGCTCGAGGCCTCGTCGAGCCGCGACATGCGCGCCTGGTCGACGGCGTGGCTCGAGACGACGGGCGTTTCGACCCTGACGCTCGACGACGACCGCTCGACGCTCGTGCAGACGGATCCGCGTCCGCACCGCCTGCGCGTGGGTGCGTTCTCGCTCGAGGACGGGGCGCTCGTGCGCACCGCCACCGTCGAGCTCGACATCGAGGGCGAACGCACGCCGGTCGAGCTGCCGGACGCCGATCTCATGCTCATCAACGACGGCGACCTGACCTACGCCAAGGCGCGCCTCGACGAGCGCTCGCTCAAGGCGGCCGAGCGCGGCCTCTCGACGATCGATGACGCCCTCGCCCGCGGCATCATCTGGTCGTCGCTCTGGAACGCGACGCGCGACGGCGAGCTGCCGGCGCTGCGCTACCTCGAGATCGTGCGCCGTCATGCCCCGGCGGAGGGCCACGTCGGCATTCTCGCGGGCGTCCTCGGCAACGCGGCCTTCACGGTCGAGCACTACGTGGCCGATGAGGTGCGCGCCGACGCCCGCGCGATGTGGCTCGAGACGGTGTGGGAGGGCCTTGAGCAGGCCGAGCCCGGCTCCGGATCCCAGCTGTCGTGGGCTCGCGCGCTCGGTCACGCGGCCTCTGTGCACGACGCCCGCTCCGGATCCATTGCCGGCATGCTCGACGGCAGCATCGACGCACCCGAGGGTCTCCCGCTCGACGCGGATCTTCGCTGGCTGTGGGTCGAGGCTCTCGCGGCGGTGGGCACGTGGGGCAAGGATCGGATCCGCGAGGAGCTCTCGCGCGACGACACCATGTCGGGCCGCACGGCGTCGGTCGAGGCGCTCGCCTCGCGTCCGAAGCCCCGCGTCCGCGAGGAGGCGTGGCGTGCCGCGTGGGAGGACGAGTCGCTGACGAACGACCACCTCGCCGCGACGATCGCGGGCTTCCGCGCGGGTGGGCGCCGCGATCTGATCGAGCGTTTCGACGCCGATTACTTCGCGCGGATCCGTCCGGTGTGGGAGGCGCGTTCGATCGAGATCGCGCGCCGCCTGGTGCGCGGGCTGTTCCCGGCAACGCCGACGCTCGACGCGGTCGACGCGTGGCTCGCAGCGAACGAGGACGCCCCGGCGTCCCTCCGCCGCATCGTCATCGAGCAGCGCGACCACCTGGCCCGCGACCTCAGCGTGCGATCCCGCAACAACTAACAGGCTCCCGAGCACGCCCGCCAAGCGGCCGCCGCTCGCTCGCAAAGGTAACGACAACTGAGGCCCGAGCGCGCCCGCCCTGGCGGGCGCCGCTCACCCCAAAAATAACAACGAGCTCAACCCAAGCGAGCCCGCAAAGCGGGCGCAGCTTACCCGAGCGAAGCGAGCAAGGATACGAGTCGGTTCGTAAGGGCGATGCCCTTACGAACCGACGGGCCACCAACTGGGCATACTCCGGTACATGCGCGCGGCGAAGGCGGTGGCGTCGTCGCTGTCGGTGTGTGCCCAGAGTTCGATGACGCTGACGATGCCGCCGGCGACGAAGGCGGCGCCCACGTCGGTGTTTTCGGGGAGCGTGGGGTTGTGGGCGCGCATGGCGTCGATGGCGCTGGAGGCGTGTTCGAGGAAGTGTTCGCGGAGGCGTCCGCGGAAGTCGAGCGACATGGGCGAGTCGAGCAGTGACCGGATGGCGCACCGGTCGCGGGCGACGGCGGCGAGCACGTTTTCGGCGGCGGAGAGGTAGGTGCGCGAGATCTGTTCGACGGTGTCGCCGGGCTGCGGGCACGCGGCGGCGGCCGCCGTGATGATCTCGGCGAAGGTGTCGGCGGCGAGTTCGCCGATGCTTTCGTAGTGGCCGTAGAAGGTGGTGCGGTGGATGCCGGCCTCGCGGCAGAGTTCGGCTACGCCGATGCTGCTTAGCTCTTCGCCGGCGAGCATGCGCATGAGGGCTTCCTGCATGCGCTCGCGGCTTCGGACGGCTCGGGGATCATCTGACGTCGTCGTCGTGATACTGCTCATCTCCCAAGTGTGCCGCATGTGTAGCCGACCGGTCGGCATCCGCACAGCATGACGCGAGATAATGACGCTCCTATGGTGCTCCGTTTGTTGCGGGACGTACCCACGTCCGGGTGGCTTCTCGTCGCCTTTTCGGCCCTCCGCGCCGGTTTTCTCACCGCGGCCGTCCTCATGATCGCCCGCGGTATCGATCTGGTCACGACGGGCGATGTCGCGCGCGGGCCGTGGCTCTGGGCGCTTGTCTTTGCGCTTGCGGCGGGGCTCGCCGCGGCGGCGGAGACGTGGATCCCCTCGCTCGCGCAGCCGGTCGAGGAGCGCCGCTGGCGCGCCCGCGCCTGGCGCCGCACGCTCGACGACTCGATCGATTCCGAGGTGCCGGCGGGCGAGCGCATCTCGCGCGCGTCGGAGGAAGTAGAGCGGTTCGCGCACTATCGTGCGACGTTCCTCGGCCCGCTCGTCGCGGGCGCGGTCGTGCCGCTCGTCGTGCTCATCGCGATCGCGGTGTACGTCTCGTGGGGCGTCGCGATCGCCCTCGCCGTCGGCACGGCGCTCGCGCCCGTGCTGATCGCGGGCTTCCTCGCGCGCGTGCGCTCGTCGAGCGGGCGCTATCGCGCCGTCTCGGGCCGCCTCACCGGCATGTTCCTCGAGACGATGCGCGTGCGCCACACCATGCGCATGCTGGGCGCCGAGGCCTCGCGCCGCGCCGCGATCGCGCACCAGGCGCGGGCGCTGCGAGACGAGGTCATGGCGCTGCTGCGACGCAATCAGCTCGTCATCCTCATTACCGACGCCGTGTTCGGGGTGCTGGCGCTCGTCGCGAGCGCGGTGTTCGCCGTCGCGGGCGTCGCGTACGGCTGGCTGACGCCGGGAATCGGCGTCGCCCTCGTGCTGCTCTCGGCGCTGTTGCGCGAGCCCGTCGACCGGCTCGGGCGCTCGTTTTACGTCGGCCTCGCGGGCCGCGCGGCGGGCGAGCGCGTGCGCGCGGCGCTGGCGCCGGATCCGGATCCCGCCCCCGCGATCGACCTCGCGGCGCCCCCGCTCAAGACCTCTTCCGACGCGATCCTCACCCTGCGAGGGGCGAGCATCGTCCGCGGATCCGCGACCCCCGTCACCGGCGTCGATCTCGAGATCACGGCCGGCACGCTGATGGCGATCGTCGGCACCTCGGGCGCGGGGAAGTCGACCCTCGCCCTGGCGCTGGCGGGGCTCGTGCCCGCGAGCGGCGTGCTGCTCGGCAGCGCCCCGGCGTCGCGCGAGGCGCTCCATGATTCGGTCGCGTACATCCCGCAGCGCGCGGTGCTGTTCCCCGGATCCGTGCGGCAGAACCTCGCGCTCGCCCGCGAGGGCGCGAGCGACGACGACATGCTCCGCGCCCTCTCGCGCGCCGGCATCGACGCGCGGAGCGAGCTCGCGCGCGGCCTCGATACCGTGCTCGGCGAGGGCGCCGGGGGAGTCTCGGGCGGCCAGGCGCAGCGCATCTCGATCGCCCGCGCGCTCCTCACGAAGCGCCCGCTGCTGATCGCCGACGAGGCGACGGCGCACCTGGATCCGGCATCGTCCGCGCGGGTTATCGCCGCTCTCCGCGACGCGACGCGCGACCGCACGGTCGTGATGATCACACACCGCCACGACGAGGCCGCGGTCGCCGATCGCGTCGTCCGCATGTCGGGCGGGGCGATCGTGGGCGACGGATTGCCCGCCGAGGTTCTCGAGGAAGGGGGCGCCCGATGATCGCGCGCCTGGGACGCATCGCGCGGCCCGCCTGGCTGTGGCTGGCCGGATCCCTCCTCGCCCGCGTCGTTAACCTCGCGGCGGCGATCGCGCTCGCGGCCCTGCCGGTCTGGGCGATCGCGCGCGTGTGGGGCGGGGGAGAGGTCTCGCTGATCCTGCTCGCCGCCGCGCTGATCGTCATCGCCGTGCTGGCGGGGGCCGCGCGCTACCTCGAGCACTACCTCGGCCACCGCGCCGCCTTCGACCTCCTGGCGCGCATGCGGCTCGACTTCTTCGACGCCATCGCGCCGCTCTCGGCCGACGACGAAGACTCGGCGTCGGCCGACCTCACGACCGTCGCGACGCGCGACATCGACCGCGTCGAGGTGTTCTTCGCGCACACGATCGTGCCGGCGGTGACGGCCCTCGTCGTGCCCATCGCCGTGATCGCGGCGATCTGGGCGGGCGCCGGAACCCCCGCCGGCCTCGTCGCCGCGGCGGCCTTCGCTGTCGGCGTCGTGGTCGTCCCGCTCGTCGGGGCGCGCGCGTCGTCTCGGGCGGCGGGCCAGACCGCGTCGGTCCGCGCCCGCATCGCCGACCACCTTGCGAGCGACGTCGCGGGCCTCGCCGAGATCCGCACCCTCGGCGCCGAGGACAAGCGCATGGCGGCCCTCGCGGCGCTCGACGGCCAGCTCGCCGACGCCTCGCGGCGCGGCGGCGCCGTGCTCGCGATCCGTCGCGGGCTCACGATCGCGTGGCCGTTCGCGGCGGCGATCGCGATCCTCGCGCTCGCGGATCGCGCGAGCCTCGCCTCGCACCTCGTCGCCGCCGTCGCGGTGATCGCGGCGGCCCCCGCCGCCACCGCCGTCGAGGCCTTCGCCCGAAGCCTGCCCGCGGCCCTCGCCTCGGCGCGCCGCTACCTCGCGATCGTCGACCGCGCGCCGAGCATCGCCGACCCCGCGGATCCGGAATCGATCCCCGAGGGACCCCTCGGCCTGCGCGTCTCGGGCGTCAGCTACGGCTACGGCGACGCCCTCGTGCTCGACGGCGTCGACGCGGAGGTCGCGGCCGGCGGATCCCTCGGCATCGTGGGCGCCTCCGGATCCGGAAAGTCGACGCTCGCGTCGCTCCTCGTGCGCCAGCGCGACCCGCGGGCCGGATCCATCGAGCTCGTGGGCGGGGAACGCGCCGTCGGCATCTCCCGCGTGCGCCTCGCCGACCTCCGCCGCGCGATCGCGCTCGTCGAGCAGCGCCCCGTGCTCGTGTCGGGAACCGTGCTCGCGAACCTGCGCTTCGGCAACCCACAGCTGAGCGACGACGACGCCTGGCTCGCCCTCGAGCGCGCCGCGCTCGCGGACGACGTGCGGGCACACCCCGACGGCCTGAACGCGCGGCTCTCCGAGGACGCGCTGTCGCTCTCGGGCGGCCAGCGTCAGCGGCTCGCCCTGGCGCGCGCGCTCGCGCGTACCCCGCGCATCGTGATCCTCGACGAGGCGACCAGCCACCAGGATCCGCAGACCGCGCGCGCCGTGCGCGCCGGCGCGCAGAGCCTGCCGGGCGTGACGCTCATCGTCATCGCGCACCGCAGCGCCGCCCTCGAGGGCATCGGATCGGTCCTGCGAATGGGCGCGGCGTGACGTGTCGATCCGCGCTCTCATATGTGCGGCGCGTACGCTCGAGACGACATGATTCGGTTTGAGAACGTCACCCAGCGCTACCGTGGCACCCCCCAGCCCGCGCTCGACGGCGTCGACTTCGAGGTGGAACGCGGCGAGTTCGTGTTCCTGGTCGGCGCTTCGGGATCGGGAAAGTCGTCGTGCCTTTCGCTCATCACCCGTGAGATCACGCCGAGCGAGGGCCGCGTGCTCGTCCTCGGCCGCGATACGCGCACGCTGAGCGACCGCCGCACGCCGTACTTCCGGCGCAACATCGGCACGGTCTACCAGGATTTCCGGCTGCTCGAGAAGAAAACGGTGTCGCAGAACATCGCCTATGCGCTGCGCGTCATCGGCCGCTCGCGCGCCTTCATCAAGCACGCCGTGCCCGAGGTGCTCGAGCGCGTGGGCCTCGGCGGCAAGGGCAAGCGCCTGCCGTCCGAGCTCTCCGGTGGTGAGCGTCAGCGCGTCGCGATCGCCCGCGCGATCGTCAACGGCCCGCAGATCCTCCTGGCCGACGAGCCGACCGGAAACCTCGACCCGACGACGTCGGTCGAGATCATGCGCCTGCTCGAGCAGATCAACGCCGACGGCACGACCGTCGTCATGGCGACGCACGAGGCGAGCTTCGTCGACAACATGCGCCGCCGGGTCATCGAGCTGAGCGACGGAAACCTCGTGCGCGACGAGATGGGCGGCGCCTACGGCGACACGTCTGCGCTCGCGACGCTGCGCCCCGAGGTCATTCGAGGCGTCTCGGCCCAGCTGGCCTTCACGGCCGCGACCGAGCTGCGTCGCGACGTCGAAGAGGGCCGCGTCGAGCCCGTCACCGCGGCCGACTTCCCCGAGCAGAAGGCGGATCCCGAAACCGCCACCACGGTCCCGCCGATCGAGGTTGAGGTCGAGGAGGCCGGCATGGCCGACCGACTCGGTATCGCCGGATCCGACGACGAAGTGGGCCCCACCTCATGAAGCTTTCCCTCGTTCTCTCCGAGGCGTTCCAGGGGATCCGTCGCAACCTCGCGACCGTCATCTCCGTCATCCTGGTTACGTTCGTGTCGCTCACCTTCGTGGGCGCCGCGATCCTGCTCGGCGCGCAGCTGCAGCGCACGAGCGACTACTTCCAGGATCGCGCCAAGGTGGACATCTACATGTGCTCGGAGATCTCCGACACCGACACCTGCCTCGACGGCGTCGCGAGCGACGAGCAGGTCGCCGCGGTGCAAGACAAGCTCGACTCCGACGTGCTCGCCCCGCTCATCGACGGTGTCACCTTCGAGACGCAGCAGGAGGCGCACGACTCGATGCTCGAGACCTTCGGCGACGAGCTCGCGGGCCTCCTCACCGTCGAGCAGACGAGCGCGGTCTACCACGTCGATTTGAAGGATCCGGATCAGACCGCCGTCATCACCGACGCGTTCGCCGACGTCGCCGGCGTGGAAGAGGTCACCGATCAGCTCGACTACCTCGAGCCGATCTTCCGCGGCCTGACGATCGCCGCGTACGTTGCCGTCGGCATCGCCGCGATCATGCTCTTCTCGGCCGTGCTGATGATCGGCACGACGATCCGCATCTCGGCGATCACGCGCGAGCGCGAGGTCGAGATCATGCGCTTCGTCGGTGCCTCGAACGGCACGATCCGCACGCCGTTCGTGCTCGAGGGCGTCATCGCCGCCCTCATCGGTGGACTCCTCGCGAGCGGAACGCTCATCGCGGGTGTGCACTTCGGCGTCGACGGCTACCTCGCGCGCGAGGTCACGGCCGTGCCGTGGGTCGACCTCACCGACACCTGGTACGTGATCCCCGCGATCATCCTTGTCGGCGTCGTCTTCGCGGCCATCTCGGGCTCGGTCGCCTCCAGCCGCGCGCTGCGCCGCTAAGAGGCAGTAGACTGTAAGGCTGTTGCCCAAACACTGACAGGAGGTGCGCGATGGCACGCGAAAAGGGCGAAAGAGTCGTGGCCACGAACCGCCGCGCACGTCATCTGTACACGATCGAGAAGACCTACGAGGCCGGTATTGCCCTCATGGGCACCGAGGTGAAGTCGCTCCGCGAGGGGCACGCGAACCTCGGCGACGGCTACGCCTTCATTGACAAGGGCGAGGCCTGGCTCGACCAGGTCAACATCCCGCAGTACTCGCAGGGCACCTGGACGAACCACGCCGCGAAGCGCCAGCGCAAGCTTCTCCTGCACAAGGAAGAGATCGCGAAGCTCGCCCAGAAGGTCTCCGTGGGCGGATACACGCTCGTGCCGCTGAAGCTCTACTTCTCGAACGGCCGCGCCAAGGTCGAGATCGGTCTCGCCAAGGGCAAGACCGAGTACGACAAGCGTCACACCCTGCGCGAACGGCAGGACAAGCGCGAGGCCGAACGCGCCATGCGGCTCCGCAACCGCATGGGCGAGTGAGTCGTTACTCACAGGCATAAACGCTAACTCGGCAAAACCCCTAGCCTGGGGCGCATGTCGCATGCGCTGATGATTGTCGCCCAGGTGGGCTTCGTCGTCGTGGGTGCCTGGTTGACGCACGTCGATATCCGCGAGCACCGGATCCCGAACCGCATCGTCGCCCCGCTCGCGGGCGGGATGCTCGTGCTCTGCGCCGCGGACGCTGCGGCGAGCGAATCCCTCGAACCGCTCGCGCGCGGGGTCGCGGGTGCGCTCGTTCTCGGATCCGTCTACGCGATTCTCCGCGCCGCGAGCCGCGGGGCGCTCGGCGGAGGCGACGTGAAGCTCGCCGTTCCCACCGGCATGCTCCTCGCCTGGGAGGGCTGGATCCCGCTCCTTGCGGGCGGCGGGCTCGCGTTCCTCATCGGGGGTGTGTGGTCGATCGGGATCCTCGTGTCGCGGCGCGGAAACGCCGCGACCGCCGTCGCGTTTGGCCCGTTCATCGTGCTCGGCGCGGTCACGGGCCTCGCGATCACGTAACGTATTGGGCATGGTGAGGATCCTCGGCCTCTTTGACGCCGCCGTGAAACGAGTACTGCGATTGCGCCTCGCGCGCGCCTTCTTCCTCTTCGTCGATCACCGCGGCGGGCTGCTCGCGGCGGCGATCACCTACCGCATGCTCTTCGCGATCTTCGCGGCCGTGCTCATCGGATTCTCCTTCGCCTCTGTCTGGCTCGCCTCGCGCAGCGACCTCCTCGAGGCGCTCGTCGAGACCGTCGACCAGGTGGTGCCGGGCCTGCTCGGCACGGGCGACGACGACGTGCTGATCAACGTGGAGACCGTGTTGGACTCACGCATCAGCTTCACCTTCGCCGGCGCGATCGGCGCCGTGGCCCTGGTCATCGCGCTCCTCGGAGCCGTTGGCAACGTGCGCCTCTCGCTGCGCATCATCGCCGGGACGCGGCAGGACACGTCGAATGCGCTCGTCATGAAGGCCGTCGACCTGCTCTTCGCCCTCTCGATCGGCGTGCTCATCGCCGCCTCGGCCGTCGCGAGCTTCCTCGGATCCTCGTTTGTCGACCTCGTCCTCTCGTGGACCAACTTCAACCCCGGCGGGCTCGCCGAGGTCGTCGCCCGTCTCAGCACGATCGTCGTGACGTTCGTGCTCGACGCGATCATCATCGCGTGGCTGTTCTGGCTGCAATCGGGCATCCGTCCCGGCATCCGCGCGATGCTTCCCGGATCCCTCCTCGGCGGCGCAGGGCTCGTCGTCCTGCAACAGGCGTCCGGACTCTTCGTCGGCGGCGCCGACAACAACCCGCTCTTCGGCGTCTCGACCTCGCTCATCGCGCTGCTGCTGTGGTTCAATTTCTCGGCGCAGGTGGTGCTCATCTCGTGCGCCTACATCGTCACGACGATCGAGGAAAAGCACGAGCGGGTCGGCACGGTCTACGGCGTCGAGACGCTCGCCCAGCGCAAGATCCGCGCCGCGGAGCGCGATGTCATCGTGGCTCAGGACGCCCTCGTCGCCGCCCGCGACGCCGAGCTCGCCGACCGCGAAAAGCAAGCGGCCCGCCGCGCGCGTGCATGACGCGCCCCTTCGGGGATGCGTTCGTGTCGTTCTGGCGCGCGAGAACGACACGACGCCATCCTTCAAGCGCCCTGCGTTCGTGTTGCGCGCCTTCAAGGATGTCATCGTGCCGTTCTGAGGCGCGATAACGACACAATGCCATCCCGCAGGCACCTCGCGCCGTGTCGCACGTCTTGGGGATGCGTTCGTGTCGTTCTGGCGCGCGAAAACGACACGAGGCCATCCTTGAAACTTCGTGCGTTCGTGCTGCGCGCCTTCAAGGATGTCGCCGTGCCGTTCTGACGCTCCGTAACGACACAATGCCATCTCTCAGCGCCTCGCACCGTGTCACGCGCCCCTGGAGGATGCGTTCATGTCGTTCTGAGGCGCGATAACGACACGAGGCCATCCTTCAGGCGCCTCGCCCGTGCCACGCGCCCTGAGGGATGCATTTGTACCGTCCTCACGCGTAAGCACGACACGACGCCATCCCGCAAGCACCACATGCCGTGCCGCACGTCTTGAGGGATGCGTTCGTGTCGTTCTGGCGCGCGAAAACGACACATCGCCATCCCGCAAGCGTTCTCGCGCTTCGCGGGGCGGCGGGAGACCCGCGGCGGGTTCTCGGAGTCGAGCTGAGTAAGCTTGCGGTATGGCCGCTGAGCGCTCCGTGGAGATCGAGAAGAAGTTCGACGTCGAGGCCGGGACTCCTGTTCCTGACTGGACGCGTGCGCCCGGTGTCGCGAGTGTGAGCGAGGCGGAGGAGCGTCACCTCGACGCGGGATACCTGGATACGGCCGACGCGCGCCTCGCGAAGTTCGGTGTCGCGGTGCGTCGCCGCGTGGGTGGACACGACGCCGGATGGCACATCAAGGGTCCGCTCGTGAATGGCGGACGCGTCGAGCTTGGCTGGCCGCTGACCGATGATGTTCCCGACGAGCTCATGGCCGAGATTTCGCAGTGGACCGACGAGCGGCTGTCGCCGCTCGCTCGCATCGTGAACGACCGCACGGCGTACAATCTGCTCGACGAGAACGGCGAGGTGATCGCTGAGTTCGTCAACGATCGCGTAAAGGCGAGCGACCTGCGTCGCGGCGTCGACCGCGAGTGGTGCGAGTGGGAGATCGAGCTCGGCCCCGCTGCTCCCGAGGATCACGAGGCATTCTTCGCCGAGATCGAGAAGATCGCGCTCGAGGCAGGTGCGACGAAGCCGTCGTCGGCGTCGAAGCTCGCCCGAGCCCTCGGCCGCTAACCGCCACACCCCGCGCGAAGCGGACGTAACCGCCTTCATTCCCACGCAAAGTGGGACATGCCCTGGAGCGTGTCCCAGTTGTGGCGGGGATAACGCCGTCTTTCCCACGCAAAGTGGGACACACCTCGAGGCGTGTCCCAGTTGTGGTGGGAATGGCGCCCGTATTCCCACCCAAAGTGGGACATGCCCTGGAGCGTGTCCCAGTTGTGGCGGGAATAGCCCCGTCATTCCCGCACAAAGTGGGACATGCCCCGAGCGCGGTGCACCCGCAACACTCCACGAAACGGCGGAAGCCCGGACCGAGTGGTCCGGGCTTCCGCCGTAATCGGGGGAGATCACATGTTGATCATGTGGCCGGCGAGGCCGTGGAAGGCCTCCTGCAGCGCCTCCGACAACGTCGGGTGGGTGTGCACGTTGCGGGCGGCCTCGGTTGCGGTGAGGTCCCACTTCTGCGCGAGCGTGAGCTCGGGCAGGAGCTCCGAGACGTCGGGGCCGACCATGTGGCCACCGAGCAGCTCGAGGTGCTCCGCGTCGGCGATGAGCTTGACGAAGCCGATGGGCTCGCCGAGGCCGTTGGCCTTGCCGTTCGCGCTGAAGGGGAACTTCGCGACCTTGACGTCATAGCCCTCGGCCTTGGCCTGCTCCTCGGTGAGACCGAAGCTGGCGACCTGGGGCGAGCAGAACGTGGCGCGGGGCATCATGCGATAGTCGCCGAGCGTCTGGGTCTCGGCGCCGGCGATGGTCTCGGCGGCCACGACGGCCTGGGCCTCGGCGACGTGCGCGAGCTGCAGCTTCGCGGTGATGTCACCGATCGCGTACACGCCGGGAACGTTGGTGCGCATGTAGTCGTCGATCGCGACGGCGCCGCGCTCGGTCAGCTGAACGCCGGTGTTCTCGAGGCCGTAGCCCTCGGTGCGGGGGGCGAAGCCCACCGACATGAGCACCTTGTCGGCGTCGAGGGTGCCCTCGGTGCCGTCCTTCTGCTTGTACGTGACGTGAACGCTCGTGCCGTTGTCGTCGGCCGAGGTGACGCCCGTCGAGGTGAGGATGTCGATGCCGTACTTCTTGTACTGCTTCGCGATTTCCTTCGACACGTCGGCGTCTTCGTTGGGGAGGACGCGGTCGGCGAACTCGACGATCGTGACCTTCACGCCGTAGTTCGACAGCACGTAGGCGAACTCCATGCCGATGGCGCCGGCGCCGACAATGACGATCGAGCCGGGAAGGTCGCGGTCCATGATCTGCTCTTCGAACGACACAACGTTCTTCGAGAGCGAGACACCGGGCAGCGAGCGCACAACGGATCCGGTCGAGATGATGACGTTGTCGGCGGTGACGCGCTCGACGGATCCGTCGGCCTTCGTCACGTCGATGGTCTTCGCGTCAACGAAGGATCCGCGACCCTCGTATTCGGTGACCTTGTTCTTCTTCATCAGGAAGTGGATGCCCTTGACGTGGGTCTCCGACACCTTGCGGCTGCGATCAAACGCCGAGCCGAAGTCGAAGGTCACGTCGCCCGAGATTCCGAAGAAGTCGGCCTTGTGGTTGAAGGTGTGGGCGATTTCCGCGTTCTTGAGGAGCGACTTCGAGGGGATGCAGCCCACGTTGAGGCAGACACCGCCCCAGTACTTCTCTTCAATGATCGCGGTGTTGAGACCGAGCTGTGCGGCGCGGACTGCGGCGACATAACCGCCGGGGCCGGCACCGAGAATGACGACGTCGTGATGAGCCATGGTTTAAGCCTAATACCTGTGCGATGTAGGGATCTTGACGGTTTTGGGCGCCGACTATTGACGCCGCGCGCGGGCGATCATCACGACGATGAAGATGACGAGGAGCAGCACGAGGCCGCCACCGACGATCGCGACGACGGCGGGCGTCGAGAGGGGGCTGCTGTCCGAGAGGATCCCCGGCGTCTCGGCGCTGCTACTGGGCGTCTCGCTGTCGGCCGAGTCGTCGGAATTGTCGGCCGAGTCGCCAGGAGCGGCGGTCGCCGACGGGGTCTCCGTGGCGGGCTCCGACGGATCCGTCGACGGCGATGCGGTCTCGCTCGGCTCGTCAGTCGGGGTCGCCTCGGCGCCCACGGCGTTCTCGGCCGTGAAGGTAAACATCTGGCTGTCGGCGTGGCCGTCGCCGTAGACGACCTGCCACACGACCGTGTAGGCGCCCGCGGGGGCTCCGACGTTGTCGACCTCGGTCGAAACGGTCGGGCCGTCGACGGTCGCCTCGCCGGTAGCGTAGTCGGTGCAGTCGCGCGTATCCGCGCGTCCCGGATCCGCGATGAGCAGCGCCGCGTCGGCGCAGGTCTCGTCGTAGACGCGGATCTGCGTCGTCGACTCGCCGCCGGACTGCTGTTCCGCGGGGAGCGGGGGAGTGAGGTCGTCGCTGAACGTGAGCGAGACGTGATCGGGCAGCGCGTCGATCACGCTGTCGCCGTTCGGTCCGTCGCCCGTGGGGTCCGTCGACACCAGCTGCGAATGCGCAGACGCGGGCGCCGCAACTGCGAGCGGCACGATAAAGGCCGCGGCACCAATGGCCGCGACCGAGAGAGCGCGCATCATGCGCGGGGACCTGGAAGGGAAGGCGCGAGTGTTCACGTGCGTCACCGTACGCCGTTGATGTTTGGATCCCGTGAGAATTCGCGACCTTCGATAACGGCGCGTCGCGGGGGCCGGATCCGATAGGCTGGATCGAAACGGGAGGAGTGCGCGTGTCAGATCACTTGGGAGATTCGGTCTCAGACGCAACGCGTCACATTCCGCGCTTGGGCGGACACGATGGTAGTGGCGATCGCACGCAGACGTTCGGACATGATTCCGATCTGTCGTTCGTGCCGTTCCACGGCGATCTGTCGACGGCCGAGCTCGATGCGGTGGCGGCGCTCCCTTCGGGTGCCGCGCTTCTTCTCGTCCGCGAGGGTGCCGGCGCCGGCGCGCGCTACCTGGTCGACGGCGACCGCACGATGGTTGGCCGCCACCCGAACGCCGCGATTTTCCTCGACGACGTGACGGTGTCGCGTCGTCACGCCGAGATCGTCCGCACCGGCGCGATCTTCGAGCTGGTCGATCAGCGATCGCTCAACGGCACGTACGTGAGCGGTGAGCGCGTCGAGCGCTCGCAGCTGCGCAACGGCGACGAGCTGCGCATCGGCAAGTTCCGGTTGACGTTCTTCAGCTCGCCGCGCGATCTGCAGGCGAACTCCTAATGGTGGCGGCGGCCGCGGCAGGCGGCGCCGCCGCGTCACCGACGCGATCGCTGCTGTCGATCGGGCAGGTTCTGTCGAAGCTCTCCGGTGAGTTCCCCGGCCTGTCCTCGAGCAAGCTCCGCTTCCTCGAGGTGCAGGGCATCGTGAGCCCGCAGCGCACGTCTTCGGGCTACCGCAAGTTCTCGCCGGCCGACGTCGAACGGCTGCGCCTGGCGCTCACCCTGCAGCGCGACCACTACCTGCCGCTCGGCGTCATTCGCGACCACCTCGACGACGTCGAGGCGGGCCGCGAGTCGTCGCTGACGCAGACCCCCGAGTCGATTCACCCGCAGGAGCGCAGCTTCTCGCGCGCCGAGCTGCTCGCCGAGGCGGGCGCGCCCGCGCGGATCCTCGACGAGGCGCAGGCGCTCGGCCTCGTCCGCGCGGACGGCGGTTACGGATCCGCGCACGTCGCGTTGCTGCGGGCGCTCGTGGCGCTCGAACAGTACGGCATCGACCCGCGCCACGTGCGCTCGCTCAAGCAGGGCGCCGAGCGCGATGTGGCCCTGATCGAGACGGCGCTTGCGCCGCTCCTGCGCCGTTCCGACGCGCCCGCGCGGGCGCAGGCGAGCGAGGTCGGACCCCGCCTTGCCGAGCGGCTCGACGAGGTCCGAGGCATTTTCGTGCGGCAGGCTCTCGGGCAGATTCTGCCAGACTGATCACGATTGATAACGCTTCATCGACACGCCGCCGGTGTTGCGACGAATGTCATTGATGGCGGCGTGATCCGACCTTACTGTGGGAGAAAGCCCTGCTCGAGAGGAACCACATGAACGCGGGAAGCACACCCGACAGCGACTTCGCCGTCGACCTGCTGTTCACGGATGGTCTTCCGCAGGTAAACGCCCAGAAGGGTTATCGCGGAAACGTCGCGGCCAAGGCCGCCGGCATCACCTACCGCCAGCTCGACTACTGGGCCCGCACCGAGCTCGTCGTCCCGACGATTCAGGACGCCCGCGGATCCGGCACGCAGCGGCTCTACGGCTTCCGCGACATCCTTGTGCTGAAGCTCGTGAAGCGCCTGCTCGACACGGGCATCTCGCTGCAGCAGATCCGCAAGGCGGTCGAACAGCTGCGCGCAGAAGGTATCCGCGACCTCGCGTCGACGACCCTCATGAGCGATGGCGCGTCGGTCTACCTGTGCACGTCGAGCGACGAGGTCATCGATCTCGTCAGCCGCGGCCAGGGTGTCTTCGGCATCGCCGTCGGCAAGGTCCTGCGCGAGGTCGAGTCGACGCTCATCGCGTTCGAGCCCGCGAGCCCCGAGCCGGTCGACGAGCTGGCCATGCGCCGCGCTCGGAAGACCGCCTAAGGTCGGTACACACGAAAAAGCCCCGCCGGAGCGGGGCGTTTTCACGTGAGCTTTGCTCACTTCGGTACGCACGAAAAAGCCCCGCCTACGCGGGGCATTTTTCACGTGAGCTACGCTCACCTCGGCACATACGAAAAAGCCCCGCCCAAGCGGGGCTTGTTTCGTATCGCCGTCAGTGGGCCTGCGGGCCCTCTTCGGGAACCGGAATGTTTCCAGCATCGACGATGTGGTCGAGAAGCTGGTCGAAGTCGGTCGCGAGCTCCTGGGCCGACTCGCCGGGCCAGACGTGCAGCGGCTTCGCCGCGCCCTGGGCCTGCTGCAGCGAGGTGCGCTCGGGGAGCTGCGGCTCGAGCACGAGCTCGCCGAACATGTCGCGGAGCTCCTTGATGCGGAACTGGTGCTCGACCGACTGCGGGCGCACGCGGTTCACGATGATGCCGAGGGGCTGAAGTCGCGAGGAGAGGCCGCGGCGGATCTCTTCGATCGCTCGCAGCGCGCGGTCGGCGGCGGCGACGGAGAAGAGGCCGGGCTCGGTGACGACGGCGACGCGGTCGCTCGCGGCCCACGCCGTGCGCGTCAGCGCGTTGAGCGACGGGGCGCAGTCGATGAGGACGAGGTCGTACTCGTCCTCGACGAGGGCGAGCGCCTCTTCCATCTTCCAGACGTCGCGCACCGAGGGGTGCGGGCCGTCGTAGTTGATGGCCGACGGGCTACCGAGCATGATGTCGATCTTGCCGGGGTGCACCTTCGTCCACCCGCTGGAGGCGATCGCCTGACGGACCGTCTTCTCCTTGGGGTTCTCGAGAACGTCGGCGACGTTCAGGCGACCGGCGGTCGAAACATCGAGGCCGGTCGAGACATCCGACTGCGGGTCGAGGTCGACGACGAGCGTGCGGATACCACGGGCGAACGCCGCGGAGGCGAGGCCCAGGGTGACGGTGGTCTTGCCGACACCGCCCTTGAGAGAGCTGACGCTAAGTACGTGCACGTTCCTACGCTACCGTCCTTACCGCTGAGAGCCACTCAGGCACGGAGGGAAAAGTCAGCCTTTTTGCTCGGGATCAGGCATGCCGAGTACGATTCCGGAGGGGCAATCATGCCCTCAGGCGGCCGGCCGGTCGCGTTTCGATCAGGAGTACGACTTGGCAGAAGACCGCAACTCGACGTCTGACGAGGGCGTCGACCACGGCGTTCTCGACGAGGTCAGCACCTCGACGACGGCAATCGACCTCGGTGCAACCGCACAGGTAAACGTCATCCTTCCCGTGGGTTATCGCGACGATGACCGCGACGATGACGACGTCATCGCCGATGAGCTCTCGGCCGACGAGATCGCGCGGCACGAGCTGGAGGCCGACGCATCCGTCGTCGATGACGCTGATCCGGGCGACGAGGTCGCCGACGCGGATCCGGAAGCCGGCGCGGATGCGGCCGGCGGCTTCGACGCGCAGGACGAGGGCGACGAGCCCGAGCCTGACGAGGCCAATGACGCCGAACCCGCCGACGAAGACGACTCCAATGCCGAGGACTCGGATGCGGCGGACGACGACGCGACACACGCCGACGCGGCAGAGGACGACGCGGCCGACGAGGCGGAGGCTGAGGAGCCCGCGGACGGCGCGGATGACGACGCACTGGCGGACGCCGACGAGGCCGACGAGGCCGACGAGCCCGCCGACGATGCGGATGCCGTCGAGCTGACGGACGACGCTGAGGCCGACGAGCTGGCTGGCGATGCTGAGGCCGACGAGCCTGCGCTCGATGCCGATGCCGATGCCGATGCCGATGCCGATGCCGATGCCGATACAGGTGCAGACGAGCCGGCGGCCGACGCCGACAGCTCGGCAGAAGACGCCGAAGAGCTGGCGGTTGACGAAGACGAGGTTGCCGAAGACGAGGACAACCTCGAGGCACCCGCCGATGACGAGGACACAGAAGACATCGACGAGGCCGAGGCAGAAGACGCCGCCCTCGAAGACGTCGCCCTCGAAGAAGGTGCGGTCGAAGAGCCCGAGCCCGAAGAGCCCGCCCTCGAAGACGCCGCCCCCGAAGAAGACCCGACCGACGCCCCGGCAACCGGCGACGCGGCATCCGCCGACGCATCCGACGAGGACGCGACCGACGGATCCGCGCAGGGCGCCGAAGACGACGACACTGCTGAATCGCGCGATGACGAGGTAGTGGCGAAGGAAGACTTCGCCGAGCACATCGACGAGCTGATGGCGACCGCCACCAATACCGTCACCCTCGAGGCCACCGCGACCGACCCGAGCATTGCGATTCTCCGCGAGGCAGCGACGACGAAGGAACCGCTTATGGTGAAGGAACACAGCCCCATCCCGGCCGCCGTCTCGGCGGACACGGCGTCGCGCGTCGAGGAGGCCGCCCGCACGGGCCGCCCCTCGTTTATCAAGTCGCACGCCCGCGGTGGCGCGAGCGAGCAGGCGGCGCCGCAGAGCGCCCCCGAGGAGAGCGCCGTGCTCACCGACGCGCGCCTGCTCGAGACCGGCGCGATCCGCAAGCCCGTGCCCGTCGACCCGTGGCGCCGCATCCTGCACTCGATCACGGGTGGCGTCATCAACCTCCGCGACGGCAAGGCCACGCGCGAGCGCGCCGCGGTCAAGGCCCGCATCGGCGCCCGCATCGACGGCCGCGCCCGCTTCGTGCCCGTGATGAGCCGCAAGGGCGGCGTCGGCAAGACGACCGTCACGGCGCTGCTCGGCATGGCCCTCGCCGACGCGCGCGACGACCGCGTCGTCGCCGTCGACGCGAACCCCGACCGCGGCACGCTCGCCGAGCGCATCGCCAAGCCCTCGGGCAAGACGGTGCGCGACCTGGTGCGCGACAGCGACCAGATCCACGGCTATGGCGACATGTCCGCCCACGTCACGCGCGACGAGACACGCCTCGACGTGCTCGCGAGCGACACGGATCCGCACGTCGCCGACGCGTTCAGCGACGACGACTACCGCGCCGTCGCCGACATCGCGCAGCACTACTACTCGCTCGTGCTTACCGACACCGGCACCGGCATCGTGCACTCGGTCATGTCGGCCACGCTCGACCTCGCCGACCAGCTCGTGATCGTGTCGGGCGTCAGCATCGACGAGGCGCGCCTCGCGTCCGAGACGCTGACGTGGCTCGAGGCCAACGGCCGCGGCGAGCTCGCGCAGAACGCGATCGTCGTCATCAACCAGGAGGCGGCGGGCAAGACCCACGTGCGCATCGACGAGGTCGAGTCGCACTTCCGCAGCCGCGTGCGCGACGTTGTCCGCATCCCGTACGACCCCGCCATCGCGACGGGCAGCGCGATCTCGTTCCACGAGCTCGCCCAGCCGACGCGCGACGCCGCTCGCCGCCTCGCGGCGCTCGTCGTCGAGGGGATCCGTGCATGACGGTCCGCGATATCCGCTTCTACGGGGATCCGGTTCTCCGCACCCCGTGCGCCGAGATCGAGACGATCGATGACGGGATCCGCGCCCTCGTGGTCGACCTGATCGACACCGTCATGGTGCCGGGTCGCGCGGGCGTCGCGGCGCCGCAGATCGGCGTGGGCCTTCGCGCCTTCAGCTACAACGTCGACGGCCGTATCGGCGCGATCCTCAACCCGCGCGTCGTCGAGGTCACGGGCGAGAAGCAGCCGACGGGGGAGGGTTGCCTGTCGGTGCCGAACCTCTGGCACGACACGCCGCGCCACCCGTACGCGCGCGTCGAGGGCATCGACGTCGACGGCAACCCCGTCACGCTCGAGGGCGATGGCGTGTTCGCGCAGATGCTGCAGCACGAAACGGATCACCTCGATGGCATCGTCTACCTGCACCGCCTCGAGAAGCCCGAGCGCGCCGTCGCGATGCGACAGGTGCGCGAGAGCGACTGGTTCTAGGTTCGAAAACGAGTAACGCCCCTCCTCGGAGGGGCGTTACTCGTTGGCGCTAGCCGATGGCGATTGTCGAGGTGCGGTCGCCCGGCGCCGCGTAGATGTCGTCGACCGCCGAGGCGAAGTCCTTCATGATGACGGAGCGCTTGATGGAGAGCTTCGGCGTGAGGTGGCCCGACGCCTCGGTCCACTCGGTCGGCAGGATCCGGAACTCGCGGATCGACTCGGCGCGCGACACGAGGGTGTTGGCGTGGTCGATCGCGCGCTGCACCTCCTCGCGCACCGCGGGCGTGGCGGCGGCCTGTTCGAGCGTGAGGTCGTCGGGCTGGCCGTGGGTCTTGAGCCACGCGGGGAGCATCTCGGGGTCGAGCGTCACGAGCGCCGCGATGAACGGCTTCTGGTCGCCCACGACGACGACCTGACCGACGATCGAGTTCGCGCGGATCGGGTCCTCGAGCATCGTCGGCGACACGTTCTTGCCGCCGGCGGTGACGATGATCTCCTTCTTACGGCCCGTGATACTCAGACGGCCCTGGTCGTCGAGCGCTCCCAGATCGCCCGTGCGGAACCACTCGCCGTCGAAGGCTTCCTCGGTCGCTTCGGCGTTACGCCAGTACTCGCGGAAGACGTTGACGCCCTTGATCTCGACCTCGCCGTCGGAGGCGATGCGGATCCCGACGCCGGGCAGGGCCGGTCCGACCGTGCCGACCTGGATGTCACCGGGGCGGTTGACGGACGCGGGCGCCGTCGTCTCGGTCAGGCCGTAGCCCTCGAGGATCTTGACGCCGAGGCCGCGGAAGAAGTAGCCGAGGTGCGGGCCGAGCGGCGCGGATCCGGACACGGCGTAGGTGACGCGCCCGCCCATGAGCTCGCGGAGCTTGCCGTAGACGAGCTTGTTGAAGAGCTTGAACTGCAGCGCGAGCAGCGGGCCGATCTTCTCGCCCTCCTGCTCGCGGCGCGAATACTCGATCGCGACCTTGGCGGCGCGCTGGAAGATCGCGCCCTTGCCCTCTGCCTGCGTCTTCTGCTCGGCCGAGTTGTAGACCTTCTCGAACACGCGGGGGACCGCGAGGAGCAGCGTCGGCTTGAACGAGCCGAGCGTCTTCACGAGGTTCTTTGTGTTGGGCTCGTGGCCCGTCTTCACGCCGCCGCGAATATAGAGCACCGACATGAAGCGCGCGAACACGTGCGCCGTCGTGATGAAAAGCACCGTCGACGCGCCCGGCTGATCGATGACCTCACGCAGCGCGACGGCCGCGTTCTCCGCGGTATCGACGAAGTTGCCGTGCGTCAGCACGCACCCCTTCGGGCGCCCCGTGGATCCGGAGGTATAGATGATCGTCGCGATGTCGCTCGAGCGGGCGAGCGAGCGGCGGCGCTCGATCTCGGCATCCTCGACCTCGCGGCCCTCCTCGATGAGGGTCGCGAGCGCGCCCTCGTCCATGCGCCAATAGGTGCCGATGAGCGGGAGCTCCCCGCGCACCTCGGCGAAGCGCTCGTGGTGCGTGTCGTTCTCTACCATGAGGGCGACGGAACCGGAGTCGGACAGGATCCAGCGGATCTGCTCGGGCGAGCTGGTCTCGTAGACGGGGACCATGATGACGCCCGCGTAGTAGAGCGCGAAGTCGACGAGCGTCCAGCGATAGGTCGTCGAAGCGAGGAAGCCGATCTTGTCGCCGGGGCGGAGGCCCGCGGCGACGAAGCCCTTCGCGAGGGCGATCACCTCGTCTTCGAACTCGCGAGACGTCTTGTCTTTCCACCCGTCGCCGTCAGGGACTGCGAAGAGGGGGCGGTCGGGGGTTTCCCGCACGCGATCGACCAACAGATCGCTGATGTTGCGCTCTGGGTCGTTCGGTACGAGGGGTTCGACGTAAGTTTCGTTCACGGCAACTCCTTTGACACCGGACGTTGAGAATGTGCGCTCCCGCGCTTCGTTCGAGTCTATGGTCTGGCGACCGCACGGGGTGACATCCGCTGTGCGCGTTCGACAAAGTTCGAGCCCCTGACCGGGTCGCCGCGTGAGGTCGCTTCATCGTGTGCCGCGCGTGTGGCCTAAACTCGTGGCGTGTTCTATTGGATCCTCAAGTACCTGGTCGTCGGACCGGTGCTCAAGGCGATCTTCCGACCGTGGATCGTCGGCGCGAAGAATGTGCCGAAGACGGGCGCCGCGATTCTCGCGAGCAACCACCTCTCGGTCATGGATTCGATCTTCCTGCCGCTCATGATCGAGCGCCCCATGTCATTCCTCGCGAAGTCCGAGTACTTTACGAGTAAGGGCCTCAAGGGCTGGGCGACGAAGTGGTTCATGAAGGGCACCGGCCAGATCCCGATCGACCGCTCCGGCGGATCCGCGTCGGAGGCCGCGCTGAACACGGCCCTGCAGGTAATCGGCAGGGGAGACCTGCTCGGCATCTACCCCGAGGGCACGCGCAGCCCCGACGGGCGCCTCTATAAGGGCCGCACCGGCCTTGCGCGCATGGCGCTCGTCGCGAAGGTACCCGTCATCCCCGTCGTGATGGTCGACACCGACACGATGCTGCCGATCGGATCCAGCCGCCCGCGCCTCGTGCGCGTCGGCATGGTGATCGGCGAGCCGCTCGACTTCTCTCGTTACGAGGGCTTCGAGGACGACCGCTTCGTGCTGCGAAGCGTCACCGACGAGATCATGGTCGCCCTGCAGCAGCTCGGTGGACAGGCCTACGTCGACGAATACGCGTCGAAGTTCAGGCAGCAGGCGGGCTCCTAGGCGCCGTGTCCGGGGCGCCATGTCCACCCGATAGAATCGTGGAATGGAGCAGAACCTGGACGCGCTCGACGCATGGCGCGAACTCCCCATCAAGCAGCAGCCCGCATGGCCTGACCAGGCAGAGGTCGAGCTGGTTTCCGCAGAGCTCGCGGCCCTCCCGCCGCTCGTCTTCGCAGGCGAGGTCGACGAGATGCGTCAGCGCCTCGGCGAGGCGGCCGCCGGCCGCGCCTTCCTGCTCCAGGGCGGCGACTGCGCCGAGACCTTCGCGGGCGCGACGGCCGACAAGATCCGCAACCGCGTCAAGACGGTGCTGCAGATGGCGGTCGTCCTGACGTACGGCGCCTCGATGCCGATCGTGAAGATGGGCCGCATGGCGGGCCAGTTCGCGAAGCCCCGCTCGAGCGACACCGAGACGCGCGGCGACGTGACGCTCCCCGCCTTCCGCGGCGAGATCGTCAACGGCTACGACTTCACCGAGGGCTCGCGCACGGCAGACCCGCGCCGCCTGCTCCAGGCGTACCATACGTCGGTCAGTACGCTGAACCTCATCCGTGCCTTCACCCAGGGCGGCTTCGCCGACCTGCGCGAGGTGCACGCGTGGAACAAGGGCTTCGCCGCGAACCCCGCGAACAAGAAGTACGAGCAGATGGCGATCGAGATCGACCGCGCCGTGAAGTTCATGGAGGCGGCGGGAGCCGACTTCGACTCGCTGAAGCGCGTCGACTTCTTCACGGGCCACGAGGGCTTGCTCATGGACTACGAGCGTCCGCTGACGCGCATCGACTCGCGCACGGGCGACGCCTACGACACCTCGGCGCACTTCATCTGGGTCGGCGAGCGCACCCGCGAGCTCGACGGCGCGCACATCGACTTCGTGTCGAAGATCCGCAACCCCATCGGCGTGAAGCTCGGCCCGACGACGACGCCGGAGACGGCGCTCGCGCTCATCGACAAGCTCGATCCCGAGCGCGAGCCGGGCCGCCTGACGTTCATCACCCGCATGGGCGCCGGCAAGATCCGCGACGCGCTGCCCCCGCTCCTCGAGGCCGTCAAGGCCTCGGGCGCGCAGCCGCTGTGGGTCACCGACCCGATGCACGGCAACGGCTTCGCCACGCCGAACGGCTTCAAGACGCGTCGCTTCGATGACGTCGTCGACGAGGTCCGCGGCTTCTTCGACGCGCACCGCGCCGTCGGCACCCACCCGGGCGGAATCCACGTCGAGCTCACGGGCGACGACGTGACCGAGTGCCTCGGCGGATCCGAAGAGATCGACGAGGCGGGCCTCGCGACCCGCTACGAGTCGCTGTGCGACCCGCGCCTCAACCACATGCAGTCGCTCGAGCTGGCCTTCCTCGTGGCCGAGGAGCTCGAGAAGCGCTAAGCGTCGCCGACGCGACATCGCCGCCCCGGACGAGTTCCGGGGCGGCGATGTTTCGTTCGCGGGCGGGCCGCTAGTCGATGAGGCTCGCGAGCTTCGCGTTGAGCGTCACGGTAGAGCCCGGCAGCACGCTCTCGCCGGCGCCCGGCGAGGTCGACTGCACGACCACGAAGTTGCCGAGGCCCGCGTTGAGGAACGCCGACCACTTGCCCGTGTCGTACTCGGCGACGAGGCCCGCGGCCTCGATCGCCGCGATCGCGTCGGGAAGCGTCGTGCCCTCGGCGATCTCCGGAACCGGGATCGGCTGAGGGCCCTGCGACTCGACGAGGGTGACGGTGTCGCCGGGGTGCAGCGAGGCGTCCGGATCCGCGACGTCGTATCGAATGGCGACGCCCGCCGCGACGGTGTCGCTGTACTCGAGCGTGTTCGTCTCGGCGACCTCGAGGCCGGCGTCGGTCAGGCGCGAGCGCGCCTCGTCTGCCGAGAAACCGGCGATGTCGGGGACGGGGCCCGCGGAGGTCGTGAGCGTCAGCGAGTAGCCCTGGTAGGCGTTGCAGCCGTCGAGGCACCCGTAGCCGTCGCCGCCGGCCTCCTTCGACACGCGCGCGCCGATGACGGTGCCGGCATCACGGGAGTCGTAGTTCTGCGGCGCGTCGTCGGTGAGCGTGAGAACGGCGTCCTTCGCGTACTGCTCCACCTGCGCGTGCGACATGCCGCGGAGGCTGCCGATCGTCACCTCGGCGGGACCGAGCGACGTCGTCACGGTGACGGTGTCGCCGGGGTAGACGCGCGTGCCGGGCTCGGGGGAGACCGACAGGATCCGCCCCTCCGCGACCGTCAGGCTGTTCTCCGTCTCGTGCGCCGGCACCAGCTCGAGGTCGCGCAGCTGCACCGCGACGTCGGCGTAGGGCGTCGTCGTCGCGATGACGGGCACGGCGACCATCGAGCCGGGGCCGGATCCGAACCACCAGCCCGTGCCGCCCGCCGCGACCGCGAGCACGATCGCCATGACCGCCGCCCACCAGCCGCGCATACGGCGGCGGCGCGTCTTCACGCGCAGGCGTTCGGCGTTGCCGTCCGAGGTCGCGGAGGTGTCGCTCTCGTCGGTCGTCACGGCGCCGGGGAGCACGCTCGTGATGCGGCCTGTGTCCATCGAGGGCGGGAGGAGGGCGGTCTCGCTGTCGTCCGGCGCGTCGTCGAGCTCGGCCGTCGTCCGCGCGCGCCCCTGGGGCACGAGCGGCTGGATCCCGAGCTGAGATTCGATCTCGCGGAGCCGCTCGAGCATGACGCCCGCGTCGGCGGGCCGCTCGTCGGGCTCCTTCTCGGTCGACCACAACACGAGCTCGTCGAACTGCTCCGGCACCGCCGGGTTCTTGATGCTCGGGCGCGGAACTCTCTCGGTGGCGTGCTGATACGCGATCTGCATCGGCTGATCGCCGCGATACGGCTGCTCGCCCGTCAGCATCTCGTAGAGCATGATGCCGATGGCGTAGATATCGGCGCGCGCGTCGGCGGTCCCCGGCTTCATCAGCTCGGGGGCGAGGTAGGCGATCGTGCCGAGCAGCTGCTGACCCGTCGCCGTGTTCGCGCTCGTCGCGCGCGCGAGGCCGAAGTCGCCGATCTTGATCCGGCCGTCCTCGGCGATCAGCACGTTCTCGGGCTTCACGTCGCGGTGGATATATCCCGCCTCGTGCGCCGACGCCAGGCCGGCGAGAACCGCGTGCATGACGGTGATCGTGTGCTCGATCGACAGCCGGCCCGTCTCGTTGATGAGATCGCGCAGCGTCACGCCGGGCAGGTGCTCCATCACGAGGTAGGCGACGTCGTCGTCCTGCCCCTGATCGAACACGCTCACGACGTGCGGATCGCTCAGGCGGGCCGCCGCGCGGGCCTCCTGAATAAAGCGCGCCTGGAAGCGATCGTCGTCGCTCAGGTGGTGGTGCATCACCTTGATCGCGACGCGGCGCTCGAGCCTCAGATCCGTCGCCAGGTACACCGTCGCCATCCCGCCGCGCGCGATCCGCGAGCGCACGCGATATCTGCCATCGATCAAGCGCCCCACGAGGGGGTCGGTGGCAGGACGAGAAGACACCGGATCAGTCTACGGAAACCACGCCCTGCGAACCGTGAGGACGCTCCGGGCAAAGCGCGAACGCCCCCACCGCCGTCCAGGCTCGGCGTGAGAGGATCGACGGGTGATGAACGAAACGATTGAGTGGCTCAACATTCCCGACGTCGCCGAGCGCCTCGGCGAATCCCTCGGGCGCGTCAGCCGCCTCCTCGACGAGCGCGCGCTCCTCGCGGTGCGCCGCGACGGGATCCGCGTCGTCCCCGCCGACTTCATCGACGGCGACCGTCCGCTCGCCTCGCTGCGCGGCACCATCATCCTGCTCGGCGACGCCGGCTTCGACGACGAAGAGATCCTCACCTGGCTCTACACCGACGAGCCCGAGCTTGGCCACCCGCCGATCCAGTCGCTGCTCGCCGGGCGTAAATCCGAAGTCCGCCGCGTCGCCGCCGCCCTCCTCTAACCGCCCCCGGGCACGCAGATCGCGGCGCCTCGTCGGTCAGCGGGCACCCGGCCCGCCTCCCTCCTCCGCCTTGCGCTCGACGCACCCGGGCGGGTTAGAACCTTAGAACACCCGCACGGTAGTCGCGGTCACGAGTTCCTGCAGCTCGGCGACGGTGGCCTCGTCGAAGCCCGCCGCCGAGATCGCGTCGCGGGCCTGCTGGGCGTAGGCCGCGATCTCGTTCTCGACTCGGTCGAGGGCGCCCGTTCCGCGGAGGAGCTCCTGCATCCGCGCGATCTCGTCGTCCGAGAGGGCGCCGCCGAGGCGCGCGTCGAGCGCGGCGCGCTCCGCCGGATCCAGTTCCTCGCGCGCGTACGCGATGAGCAGCGTGCGCTTGCCCTCGACGAGGTCGTCGCCCGCGGGCTTGCCGGTGAGCTCCGGATTCCCGAACGCGCCGAGCACGTCGTCGCGGAGCTGGAACGCCAGCCCCAGCGGGTGCCCGATCGCGGCGAGCGAGTCGAGCACGCCGGCGCCCGCGCCCGCGATGCGGGCGCCGAGGAGCAGCGGCTGCTGCACGCTGTACCGGGCCGACTTCAGCACGGCGACGCGCTGCGCGCGGTCGGCGTGGAGCTCGTCGGGGGTCGCGGGCCAGGCGGCCTCGCCGGCAACGTCGAGGAACTGGCCGAGCGTCACGTCGCGGCGCATCCGCGCGTACTGCGCGCGCGCCGATCGGGCGGCCCCGGGGGAGAGCGCCTCGAGCGCCTCCTCGAAGAGGTCGTCACTCCAGCCGAGCAGCAGGTCGCCGAGCAGGATCCCGCCGGTGCGGCCGAACTCCTCCGCGGATCCGGACCAGCCGCGCTCGCGGTGCGCGGCCTCGAGGGCGCGCCACGCGGAGGGGGCGCCGCGGCGGGTGTCGGAGTTGTCGACGATGTCGTCGTGCACGAGGGCCGCGGCCTGGAAGATCTCGAGGGCGGCGCCGAGCGCGATCACGCTCTCGGGCGACGACGCGGCGCCCGCCGCGCGCCAGCCCCAGAAGGCGAACCGCGCGCGCAGGCGCTTGCCGCCTGCGAGCGTCGCGGCGGCGTGCTCGAGCATCAGCTCGACGACGGGATCCGAGGCGTCGAGGGCCGCGTCTCGGGCTACCTCGTCGCGGCGATCCTGAAGGAACTTCTCTAGCCGCTCGGAGATGTCTGTGATGATGTCCTGAAGGGTCGACACACACCTAGCCTAGGCTGGCGAAACGGCGATAAGATAAAAGCCGACCTTGATACCCGAGGGGGTTACACCATGCCACTCTCCGAGCAGGAGCAGCGCCTTCTTGATGAGATGGAACGTCATCTCATGCATAACGACGCCGATGTCGTTCACGCGGGCGCTCCCCGCACGCTGAGCTACCGCAATCTTCTGGTGGGCGCGTTGCTCGTGCTCGTCGGCCTCGGGGCGGTCCTCGCCGGAATCGCGCTGTGGTCGGCAACCGCCGTCGTCGCCGTGATCGTCGGCGTCCTCGGCTTCGCCGCCATGGTGTTCGGCGTGATCGCCGCCTTCGCCCCGGGGAAGGGCTCGGCCCCGGTCGAGCAGCAGTCCTCCAGCCGCGCCCCGCGCGGCAACGACTCGTCGTTCATGGACAAGATGAACGACCGGTGGGATCGCCGGCAGCAGGGCTGATCCGCCCCCACAACGCTTAAGCGCCGCTCCTTCGGGAGCGGCGCTTTTTTGCGTTTGGGCGGCGACACGCCGCGTTTTCTCCGCGAACCGCCACTTTCCCTCCACTCCGCTCCACCGGGCGAATTCCGCGTGATTACCGTGCTCAAAAGTGTGATATCGCGCGGATCCTCAGATTTATTCCTCGAAAGTGGGGGAAAGTGGAGTAATGTGGGGCCCACCTCGCAGAGGGCCATCGCAAAGGGGGTGACGGGCCGATGCTTCTTGGAACACATACTCCGAAGCTCGACGACAAAGGCCGCGTCATCCTGCCCGCGAAGTTCCGTGAGGAGCTCGCGGGAGGCGTTGTGATCACCCGCGGGCAGGAGCGATGCCTTTACGTCTTCTCGACGGCCGAGTTCGAACAGGTCCACGAGAAGATCCGCCAGGCACCGCTCAGCAACAAGCAGGCGCGCGACTTCATGCGCCTGTTCCTCTCGGGCGCGAGCGCCGAGGCCCCCGACGGTCAGAACCGCGTCACCATCCCCGCCCACCTGCGTCAGTACGCGGGCCTGGGGAAGGAACTCGTGGTGACGGGCGTCGGCGCACACGCCGAGATCTGGTCGGCCGAGGCATGGGACGCATACCTCGCCGGCAACGAAGACGCATTCGCCGAGATGCAGGAGGAGGTGATTCCGGGCCTCTTCTAGCGCGGAGGTCGTGACTCCCAGCCGTGACCCTGTCTCCACTTCCCCGGAGACAGGTCGCGCGGATGGGGATCAGGGCCTCCGACATCGAACACCCGGAAGTGACATGGACCCCCGAGACATCCACACCCCCGTCATGCTCGAGCGCTGCCTCGAGCTCCTCGCGCCCGCCCTCGAGCGGCCCGGCGCGACGTACGTCGACGGCACGCTCGGCATGGGCGGCCACTCCGAGGCCGTTCTCACCCGCTTCGCCGGCGTCAACCTCGTCGGCCTCGACCGTGACACCGACGCCCTGCGCATCGCGGGGGAGCGGCTCGCGCCGTTCGCCGACCGCATCCGCCTCGTGCACACGGTGTACGACGGCATCCTCGAGGCGCTCGGCGGCACGCGCGCCGACGGCATCCTCTACGACCTCGGTGTCTCGTCGCTGCAGCTCGACGAGGCCGATCGAGGCTTCGCCTACGCGCAGGACGCGCCGCTCGACATGCGCATGGATCAGACGACCGGCATCACGGCGGCCGACGTGATCGGCACCTACGGCGAGGGCGACCTGCGCCGCATCTTCGAACGCTACGGCGAGGAGAAGCTCGCGGGCCGCTACGCCCGCGCCATCATCGACGAGCGCTCGCGCTCGCCGATCACGCGCTCGGGCGAGCTCGTCGACGTGCTGCAGAAGGCCACCCCGGCCGCGCTGCGCAACGCCGGCCACCCCGCCAAGCGCGTCTTCCAGGCGCTCCGCATCGAGGTCAACGGCGAACTGGCCGCCCTCGAGCGGGCGATCCCCGCGGCGCTCGAATCGCTGAGCCTCGGCGGGCGTCTCGTCGTTCTCAGCTACCAGTCGCTCGAAGACCGATTCATCAAGCGCCTCTTCACCGAGGCGACCCGCTCGACGGCCCCCGCGGGGTTGCCGGTCGAGCTCCCCGAACACCAGCCGAAGTTCCGACTGCTCGTTAAGGGCACCGAGCTCGCCTCCGACGAGGAGGCCGCGCGCAACCCGCGCGCGAAGCCGGTGCGCCTGCGGGCGATCGAAAGGATCCGGGAAAGCGCATGAGCACCGCACACGCACAGCTGCTGCCCTTCGACCAGCCGGTTCGCCGCCAGGGCCCCCAGCTCGAGGCACTTCCGTCGCGCCGCCGCAAGCCGCGGCTGACCTACGCGCTCGTGGCGATCGCCGGCGCGGTGCTGATCGCGCTCGCCCAGCTCGGCATGACGATTCTTACGGCGCAGTCGAGCTACGACCTCGCCGCCGTCGAGCAGCAGCAGCGCCAGCTGACGCTCGACCAGCAGGAGCTGACGGAGGACCTCGCGGGCCTCTCGTCGCCGCAGTACCTCGCGGCGAACGCGTCGGCGCTCGGCATGGTGATCGACTCGACGCCGAGCTACCTGCGGCTGAGCGACTCCGCGATCCTCGGATCCGGTGCCCCCGCGGGCGACACGTCGACGGTCAACGTGCAAAACGGCAACGCGGCGGCCAACGCGCTCATCGCGCAGACTCCGCTCGTGACCGACGAAGATATGACGATCGCGGATGTCACGCCGCAGCAGGATGTGCCGGAGACTGTTACCGAGGCCCCGGTGCTCGAGGGCGGGCTTCCCGCCCCGAACACCCACTGACGATCCCCGAGAAGGATGCGAATGAGCAAGGCTGAGGCGCGCACGGCGAGACGACGCAGCGGCATCGCCGCCGTCATTGTGCTCGCGATCATCGCGGTATTCGTGGTCCGGCTCTTCGACATCCAGGTGGTGAGCGCCGACTCGCTGCGCGCCGATGCCGAGAAGCACGGCAACTTCACCGGATCGGCCGTGCTGCCGGGCATCCGCGGCTCGATCGTCGACAGCGAGGGCACGACGCTCGCGGTCAGCTCGGTCGCGTACGACGCCGCGCTCGACCCGGCGCTCGTCGAGGAGGTCGAGCGGATCGACGACGCGGGTAACAAGTATGTCGAGTCGTGGGGCCGGCTCGCCGAGCGCATCGGCGCGATCATCGACATGTCGGGTGCCGACGTCGAGAAGGTGGCATCCGACGCCCTCGAGGCGAACCCCGACAGCCGCTATGCGGTGCTGAAGAAGGGGCTCTCGACCGAGCAGTACCGCGCGCTCGTCGACCTCGACGCGCCCATGCTGGCGCTGTCGAGCGAGAAGACCCGCACCTACCCGAACGGCGCCGTGGGCGGCAACCTCGTGGGCTTCCTCAACGCCGAGGAGGAGCCGCAGGAGGGCTACGAGCAGATCGAGAACGCCTGCCTCGAGTCGACCGACGGCAAGCTGACCTATCAGCGCTCGGGTGACGGCGGCGTGAAGATCCCCGGCACGACGAAGGAAGACCCCGCCCCGCACGACGGCGGCACCCTCCAGCTCACGATCGACAGCGACCTCAGCTGGTACCTGCTGCAGATGCTGAAGGAAGAGGTCGAGACCCAGAAGGCCGAGGCCGGCTCGATCATGGTCGTCGACGTCAAGACCGGCGAGGTCAAGGCGGCCGTCGACTATCCGACGCTCGACCCCAACGACCCCGCGGCATCGGATCCGGAAGACCGCGGCGCGCTCGTCCTACGCCGCCAGTTCGAGCCGGGCTCGACCTTCAAGGCGATCACGGCCGCGACCCTCCTCGACGTCGGCGCGGTGACGCCGCTGACCGAGGTGCAGGCGTCGAGCCACGAAGTGTTCCCGAACGGCGCCGTCGTCGGCGACTCGTTCAACCACCCCGTGTACAACTACACCGTCGCGGGCGCGCTCATCGACTCGTCGAACGTCGCGCTGTCGAAGCTCGGCGAGCTCGTGCCCGACCAGACCCGCTACGACTACCTGAAGAAGTTCGGCGTCGGCGAGGGCAGCTCGATCGGCTACACCTACGAGCCGAGCGGCGTGATCCACCCCGTCGACGAGTGGGACAACCAGACCCACTACGCGACGAGCTTCGGCCAGGGCCTCGCGGTCACGATGCAGCAGGTCGTCGGCGCTTACCAGGCGATCGCGAACGGCGGCGTCAAGAAGCCGCTCCACATCGTCGAGAGCTGCACGAGCTCCGACGGCGAGGTCACGACGCCCGACCTGCCGGACGACGAGCAGATCATCAAGGAGTCGACGGCGGAGGACGTGCTCGACCTGCTCGAGAACGTCGCCACGCAGGGCACGAACGCCGACGCGATCGCGATTCCCGGCTACCGCATCGGCATCAAGACCGGTACCGCTCAGGTCGCCAACGGACAGGGCGGATACAAGTCGGGCGTGTACTTCACCAGTATGATCGGTGTCGCACCCGTTGAAGATCCCCAATACGTCGTGATGGTCAGCCTCGACCAGCCGCGCAGAGAAACGTCGTCGGCCGCGAACGCACCCGCGTTCCAGAAAGCCATGACTCACGTGTTGCAGTACTACCGCGTGCCACCGTCGACCGAACCGTACGAACCCCTTCCTAAGTTTGCCGAATGACGCGCGAAACCTCGCGCGAAGGATCCCCATGATCGCACTTTCACTCGCCGAGATCGCCGCCGCCACAAGCGGTCGCGTCGTTCTCGCGGGGGACGATACCCCCGACACGCTCGTCGACGGATACGTCGACACCGACTCTCGCAAGATCGCGCCGGGCGACGTCTTCGTCGCAAAGCCCGGAGAGGTCACCGACGGGCACAACTTCGTGGGCACGGCCCTCGAAGCGGGCGCCGCGCTCGCGCTCGTCGAGCGCGAGGTCGACGTCGCCATCTCGCAGATCGTCGTGGCGGACGTCGTCGTCGCGATCGCCGAGCTCGCCCGCGAGGTCGTCGCGCGCGTGCGCTCGCGCGGCGAGCTGCGCGTGATCGGGATCACCGGATCCAACGGCAAGACCACGACGAAGAACATGCTGCGCCGGATCCTCGAAGACGAGGGCGAGACGGTCGCGCCGGTCGCGTCGTACAACAACGCCGTGGGCGCCCCGCTCACGATGCTGCGCGTGCGCGAGTCGACGAAGTTCCTCATCTGCGAGCTCGGCGCCGACGCGCCGGGCCAGATCGCGCGCCTGGCCGGCCTCGTCACGCCCGACGTGGGCGTCGTCCTGATGGTGGGCCTCTCGCACGCCGGCGGATTCGGCGGCATCGAGCACACCGCGCGCGCGAAGCGCGAGCTCATCGAGCAGGTGCGGCCCGGCGGCGTCGCCGTGCTGAACGCCGACGACCACCGCGTCGCGGCGATGGCGGACACCGCCCGCGAGCGCGGCCTGGGCGTGCGCTTGTTCGGCGAGTCCGCGGACGCCGCCGTGCGGGCGACCTCGATCGCCGTCTCCGCGAGCGGCACCGACTCGACCCTCGACGTCGACGGCGCGCAGTTCCCCCTGCACCTCCGGGTGCTCGGCGCGCATCACGTCAAGAACGCGATGGCGGCGCTGACCGCCGCGATCGCCCTCGGGGTGGACCCGTCGGACGCGATCGCGCGGCTCGAGACGATCGATCTCGCCGAGCGCTGGCGCATGCAGGTCATGGGATCCGAGAGCGTGCGCATCATCAACGACGCGTACAACGCGAGCCCCGACGCGATGCAGGCGGCCCTCCGCACGCTCGCCCAGATCACGGGCGAGGGCGAGCGCATGGTCGCCGTCCTCGGCGCGATGAGCGAGCTCGGCGAGCACGACGTTGAGGAACACAACAAGATCGGACTTCTCGCGGTGCGCCTGCGGATCCCGCGCATCGTCGTGGTCGGTCGCGAGGCCAGGGCCCTCTTCCTCTCGGCGATCGCCGAGGGCAGCTGGAGCGACGAGGCCGTGTTCTTCGAGACCGCCGACGAGGCGTACGACTACCTGAAAGACGAGCTGCGCGACGGCGATCGCGTGCTCGTGAAGAGTTCGAATGCGGCGGGACTCAGGTTCCTCGGCGACCGTCTGGGAGAATTGTTCTCGTGAGATCACTGTTGGCCGCCGGAGCGATCTCGCTCGCGTTCACCCTTTTGCTGACCCCCGTCTTCTTCCGCATGTTCCGTGCGTGGGGCTGGGGACAGGTCATCCGTACCGACGGCGAGGGCTTCAACGCCCCGAAGCACGAGACGAAGCGCGGCACCCTGACCATGGGCGGCGTCATCTTCATCGTCGGCACCGTCGTGGGCTATGTCGCGGGCACATACGCGGGCGGAAACCCGCCGACGCTCTCGGGCTGGCTCGTTATCTGGACCATGCTCGGCTTCGGCACCGTGGGCTTCATCGACGACTATATGAAGGTCAAGATGCAGCACTACGCGGGCCTCTCCGGCTGGAAGAAGATCGTCGGCCAGATCCTCGTGATGGTGCCGTTCGGCATCGTCGCGCTCAACTTCCCGAAGGGCGACATCACGCCGGGCTCGCCGTACATCTCGTTCATCCGAGACATCGACGTTCTGAGCTTCGCGACGCTGATCACGACCGTGCCGATCATCGGCTGGTTCCTCTACCTGCTCTGGATCTCGCTGCTCGGAACGGGCTTCAGCAACTCGGTGAACCTCACCGACGGCCTCGATGGCCTCGCCGCGGGAGCTGGAATCTTCGTCGTCGGCGCCTACAGCCTCATCGCCTTCTGGCAGTTCAACCAGGCCTGCGCGGGCGCCGGAACGTCGCCCGATAACATCACCGCCTGCTATTCGGTGAGGGATCCGCTCGACCTCGCGATCGTGTCGGCGGCGTTCGTCGGCTCGCTCGTCGGCTTCCTGTGGTGGAACGCCCCGAAGGCGAAGATCTTCATGGGCGACGTCGGATCGATGTCGATCGGTGGCGTGATCGTCGCGATGGCGATCCTCACCCGCACCGAACTCCTCGGCGTCCTGATCGCCGGCCTCTTCGTGATGTCGAGCGGATCCGTGATCCTGCAGCGCCTCTACTTCAAGCTCACGGGCGGCAAGCGCCTGTTCCTCATGAGCCCGATCCACCACCACTTCGAGCTTCGCGGGTGGCAGGAATCGACCATCGTGGTGAGGTTCTGGATCATCGCGGCGCTGTTCGCGATCACCGGCATCGGCGCGCTCTATATCGAATGGCTCTCTCGGGTATGACCTCGCGGCTCTCCTCGCTCACCAGCTGGCACGCCGACTGGAAGGGGCTCAAGGTCGCGGTCCTGGGCCTGGGCGCCGCCGGCTTCTCTGCCGCCGACACCCTCACCGAGCTCGGCGCGCAGGTGCTCGTCGTCACGGAACACGCGCCCGACGAATACGCCCGCCTGCTGCCGGTCATCGGCGCGCAGCTGATCGAGACCGACCGCGAGAAGGTCGCGCCGACGGTCGAGGGCTTCGCCCCCGACGTCATCGTGGCCTCGCCGGGCTTTGCGCCGTCGCACCCCGCGGTGCGCTGGGCGATCGAGTCGGCCACCCCGCTGTGGGGCGACGTCGAGCTCGCGTGGCGCGTCCGCGACAAGGTCGTGCGCGAAGACGGCACGCCCGCCGAATGGATCCTCGTCACCGGCACCGCCGGGAAGACGACGACCGTCGAGCTCGCCTCGCTGATGCTCGTCGAGGGTGGCCTGCGCGCCGCCCCGTGCGGGGCGAACGGCGTTCCGGTTCTCGACGCCGTGCGCGACCCCGCCGGCTTCGACGCGTTCGTCGTCGAGCTCTCGAGCGCGCAACTCTGGTACCTCGGCCTCGCGCGCGAGGAGGGCGCGCCGCGCCCGCTCGCGAGCGTGTGCCTGAACCTCGGCGAGGTGCAGCTCGACTGGCACGAGAGCGAGGCGCAGTACCGCGACGCGAAGGCCGTCGTCTACCGCCACACCCGCATCGCCTGCGTCTACAACAAGCACGACGCCGCGACCATGCGCATGGTCGAGGACGCCGACGTGACCGAGGGCGCCCGCGCCGTCGGCATCGACCTCGGCGTGCCCGGCCCGAGCGACCTCGGCATCGTCGACGGGATCCTCGCGGATCGCGCGTTCGTCGAGAACCGGCGCACCTCCGCCGCCGAGCTGACGACCCTCGAGCACCTCGCCTCGCGCGGCCTGCTCGCGCCCGAGCTCGTGCTCGACGTGCTGGCGGCCGCGGCGCTGTCGCGGTCGATGGGCGTAGAACCCGCGTCGATCCATCGGGCGCTTGAGGGCGTCGAGTATGGTCAGCGGGGTCAGGTCACGGCCGAGCGGGAGGAGAGCGTCGATGACGACGAAGGCCCCGACAACGGCTAGTTCCCGCTCGCTCTCGGTGCGGATCGGCCTCGGCCGGCTCGCGAAGCCGCCGTCGCTCGAGTTCCTGCTCATCGGATCCGCGGCGTTCTTGCTCACGGCGTTCGGCGTCGTGATGGCGTTCTCGGCCACCACGGTCGAGTCGCTGAAGAACTCGGGAACCCCGTACAGCGGCGGCATCACCCACCTGGTCTACGCCGCCGTCGGCATTCCGCTCATGCTCGTCATGAGCCTGTTCTCGGTGCGCTGGCTGCAGCGGCTCGCATGGCCCGCCCTCATCCTCGGCGTCGGGCTGCAGCTGATCGTGTTCACGCCGCTGGGCGACGCCCAGGGCGGTAACCGCAACTGGTTCTACATCGGCGGCCTGTCGATCCAGCCCTCGGAGTTTCTGAAGGCCGGCCTCGTGCTGTGGCTCGCGTACATCCTGTTCCGCAAGCGCGCGCTGATCGACAAGTTCTGGCACTTCGCGATCCCGGCGCTTCCCGCCGCGGGCCTCGCGATGGCGACGGTGCTCGCGGGTGAAGACCTCGGAACCGTGCTGGTCATGGTGGTCATCACCTTCGGCACCATGTACTTCGCGGGCGTGAAGATGCGCTTCCTCGCGCCGATCGTGCTTGCGGGCGCGGCCGTCGTGACGGTCTTCGTCGTCACGAGCCAGAACCGCATGAGCCGCCTTCTCGCGGTCTTCGACCCCAATTGCGACCCCGCGGGCCAGTGCTACCAGCCGTACCACGGCCTGTGGGGCCTCGCGGGCGGCGGCATCTTCGGCCGCGGGCTCGGTAACTCGCACGAGAAGTACAACTGGCTGCCCGCCGCGGCCGACGACTACATCTTCGCGATCGTGGGGGAGGAGCTGGGCCTCGTCGGCTGCATCGTGCTCCTCGCGCTCTTCGTCCTGCTGGGCGTCGGCATCGTCCTGATCCTGCGCCGCACCGACTCGATGTTTGTCCGCACGCTCGCCGGCGGAATCGGGGTCTGGATCCTCGGCCAGGCGCTCATCAACATCGGCGTCGTGCTGCGCCTGTTCCCGACGCTCGGCGTGCCGCTGCCGTTCATGTCGTCGGGTGGCTCGTCGCTCATCGCCGTGCTCATCGTGACCGGCGTCTTGCTGGCTCTGACCCGAACGCTGCCTGAGACCGAGCGCGCCGGACGCCGGGCCCAGGCGCCCTCGAAGTAGGATCGTTCGGTGACGACGTACCTTCTTGCCGGCGGGGGCACCGCCGGGCACGTGAACCCCATGCTCGCCGTGGCCGATGGCCTGCGCGCGAGGAACCCGGAAGACACGGTGCTGATTCTGGGCACCGCCGAGGGCCTCGAGTCGCGCCTCGTCCCCGAGCGGGGCTACGAGCTGCTCATCGTGCCGAAGGTCCCGTTCCCGCGCCGCCTGAACGGCGCGGCCCTCCGCTTCCCGGCGCGCTACGCCGCCGCGGTGAAGACGGTGCGCCGCTACATCCGCGACCGCGGCGTCGACGTCGTGCTCGGCGTCGGCGGTTACGCCTCCGCGCCCGCCTACTCGGCGGCGAAGAAGGAGCGGATCCCCTCGGTCGTCCACGAGGCCAACGCCCGCCCCGGCATGGCAAACGTCCTCGGCGCGCGCTCGGCCGCGGCCGTCGGCGTCGCATTCGAGGGCACGCCGCTGCGGGGCGGCGAGTTCGTCGGCATGCCGCTGCGCCCCGAGATCGTGAACCTCGACCGCGCCGGCTCCCGCGAGGAGGCCGCCCGGCACTTCGGGCTGGATCCGCACCGTCCCGTGCTGCTCGTCTTCGGCGGATCCCTCGGCGCGCGCCGCATCAACGGCACGCTCGCCGAGTCGTGGCAGGACATCGTTGCGGCGGGCTGGCAGATCCTGCACGCCACGGGCGAGAAGAACGAGACGCCCGAGTCGAGCGACCCGAGCTACGTCACCGTGCCGTACCTCAACCGCATGGACCTCGCCTTCGCCCTCGCCGACATGATCGTCGCGCGCTCGGGCGCCTCCACCGTCTCGGAGGTCTCGGCGCTCGGGATCCCCGCGATCTACATCCCGTACCCCGTCGGAAACGGCGAGCAGCGCTTCAACGCCGCCTCGGCCGTGAACGCGGGCGCCGCCCACATCGTCGACGACGCCGACTTCACGCGCGGCTACGTGACGCACTCGCTCGTCCCGCTGCTCGGCGACCGCGCCGCCATCGACAAGATGGCCGCGGCGGCCGACGGCGTCGGAACGCGCCGCGGCACCGAAAACGTTATGGCGCACCTCGACTGCGCCCTCAAGGAGAACCGCCGATGATCGCCCCCGACCTCACCGTTCCGATCCCCGACGAGATCCGCGCCGTGCACTTCATCGGCATCGGCGGATCCGGCATCTCGGGTCTTGCGCGCATGTTCCTGAACGCGGGCATCCCCGTCTCCGGATCCGACCGGGCCGAGAGCCAGAACACCCGCGACCTCGCCGAGCTCGGCGCGCAGGTATTCATCGGGCACGACGCCGCGAACCTCGACGCCGTCGAGGGCCTCGACACCGTCGTCTACACCGGCGCGATCTGGCCCGAGAACCCCGAGTTCCTCGTGGCAAAGGAGCGCGGGCTGTCGGTGCTGCACCGATCGCAGGCGCTCAAGTACCTCATCAACTCGCGCCGCCTCGTGTCGGTCGCGGGCGCGCACGGCAAGACGACCTCGACGGGCATGATCGTGTCGGCCCTCGCCGAGCTGGGCGCCGACCCGAGCTTCGTCAACGGCGGCGTCATCCAGCAGTACGGCGTCTCGAGCCGCGCGGGCCGCGACGACCTGTTCGTGGTCGAGGCCGACGAGTCCGACGGCACGTTCCTCATCTACGAGACGTCGATCGCGCTCATCACCAACGTCGACGCCGATCACCTCGACCACTACGGCTCGCACGAGGCGTTCGACGACGCCTTCGTGACCTTCTCCGACGCGGCCCGCGAGGCCGTCGTGATCTCGTCCGACGACCCCGGCGCGCAGCGCGTCGCGGCGCGCCTGACCCACGACAACGTCGTCACCTTCGGCCTCGCCGAGGACGCTGACGTGCGCCTCGTCGACGACAACGGATCCGCGTGGCTCGTGCGCGGCGACGAGCGCGCGCCGCTCGAGCTCGCCGTTCCCGGTCAGCACAACCGCATCAACGCGGCCGGCGCCGTCGCGGTGCTCGTGAGCCTCGGCCACGACTTCGTCGCGGCGACCCACGCCGTCGCGAGCTTCGGCGGCACCGTGCGCCGCTTCGAGCTGCACGGCGTGCGCCGCGGCGTCAGCGTCTACGACGACTATGCGCACCACCCGACCGAGGTCGCCGCGGCACTCGCCGCCGCCCGCACGGTCGTGGGGGAGGGGCACATCATCGCCCTGCACCAGCCGCACACCTACTCGCGCACGAAGCTCATGGCGGGCGAGTTCGCGCAGGTGCTCGAGGAGTACGCCGACCACTCGGTCGTGCTCGACGTCTACGGCGCCCGCGAGGATCCGATCCCCGGCGTGACGGGCGAGCTCGTCGAGAAGGGCTTCGCGGATCCCGCGCACGTCTCGTACGTTCCGGACTGGCAGGCGGCCGCCGAGCGCGCCGCCGAGGTCGCGAACGAGGGCGACTTCATCGTCACGCTCGGCTGCGGCAACGTCTACCAGATCATCCCCCAGGTGCTCGACGCCCTGCAGCCGGAGTAAGCCATGAAGCGCCCCGGACCGCTCCCGCCGCAGCCCTCCCGCCGCCCGGATCCGATCGAGGATCCGGCGACGGACGAGGCCGGCACCGGCGAGCCCGAAAGGGCGCGCCGCGCGCCGCTGCTGCCCTTCGGGCGGCGGAAGCCGCGGGGGACGGATCCGGGCGAGTGGCCCGAGAACGACGAGGGCTTCGGCGACGACCCCGATGAGCGGGGCGACGCCCCGCCGGACGCCGCCGGCGAGGCGAAGCCGCTATCGGAGTGGCGCGCACGCCGCAGGCAGAAGCGCGCCGAGCGCGCCGAGGTGCGCCGCTTCACCGAGCGGTCGCGCCGGCGCCGCGCGCTCTGGCTCGGATCCATCGGCGCGATCGTGCTGCTCGCGATCGGCACGATCGGCGCCGCGTACAGCCCGCTCTTCGCGGTTGAGACGATCGAGGTGCAGGGCGTCTCGACGCTCGATCCGGCCCGGGTGCAGGAGGCCCTCTCCGAGCAGACGGGGCGCGCGCTGCCGCTCATCGACCGCGACGAGATCCGAGCGAAGCTCACTTCGTTCCCGGAGATCGAGACGTACACGGTGCAGTCGCGGCCGCCGCACACCCTCGTGGTGTCGATCGTCGAGCGCACGCCCGTCGCGGTTGTCGCGACCGACGCGGGGTTCACGACGGTCGATGCCGCCGGCGTCGCGCTCGCGACGAGCGAGGCGCAGCCGGAGGGGCTGCCGCTCGCGGAGGTCGACGCGGGGCTGACGTCCGACGCGTTCGCGGCCGTCGGCCAGGTGCTTCGCGCGCTGCCGGAGAATCTCCGCAGCCGCATCACGCGGATCCACGCGACGAGCCGCGAGGACGTGACCTTCGAGCTCACCGATGGCGACGGCGTGACCGTCATCTGGGGGAGCCCCGGCGACACGGCCGAGAAGGTCAGGGTTCTCACCGCGGCCTTTACCGCGACCCCGCCCGACACGGTATCGAGCTACGACGTGTCGTCGTCGGGCGTGTTGGTCGTGACCGAGTGACGACACGAGATTTCTTCTGACACGCCCCGGCGAGTCACGGCCATCTTGGGGCCGGCGACCCGTAGCGTCAGTACGAGCAAATTATATGCCGGTGAATACTTTAACCCTCTTGTAGAACTTGAAGGTTGACATTCCCGGTACAGCCCAGGTTCCGTCTATGGAGGCAGCATGAGCCAGAACCAGAACTACCTCGCCGTCATCAAGGTGGTCGGTGTCGGTGGCGGCGGCGTCAACGCCGTCAACCGCATGATCGAGCTCGGGCTGCGTGGCGTCGAGTTCATCGCCATTAATACCGACGCGCAGGCGCTGCTCATGAGCGAGGCCGACGTCAAGCTCGACGTGGGGCGCGACCTCACCCGTGGGCTCGGCGCCGGTGCCGACCCCGAGGTCGGTCGCCGCGCCGCGGAAGACCACCAGGAGGAGATCGAGCAGGCCCTCGCCGGCGCCGACATGGTCTTCGTTACCGCGGGTGAGGGTGGTGGCACCGGTACCGGTGGCGCGCCGGTCGTCGCACGCATCGCCAAGTCGATCGGCGCGCTGACGATCGGTGTCGTCACGAAGCCCTTCTCGTTCGAGGGCCGCCGCCGCCAGCAGCAGGCCGAGCAGGGCGTCGCCGTGCTCAAGGAAGAGGTCGACACCCTCATCGTCGTCCCGAACGACCGCCTGCTCGAGATCAGCGACCGCGGCATCTCGATGGTCGAGGCCTTCGCGACCGCCGACCAGGTGCTCCTCGCCGGTGTGCAGGGCATCACCGACCTCATCACGACGCCGGGTCTCATCAACCTCGACTTCGCCGACGTCAAGAGCGTCATGCAGGGCGCCGGTAGCGCCCTCATGGGTATCGGATCCGCTCGCGGTGCGGACCGCGCGATCAAGGCGGCAGAGCTTGCCGTCGAGTCGCCGCTGCTCGAGGCATCGATCGAGGGCGCGCACGGCGTGCTCCTGTCGATCCAGGGTGGATCCAACCTCGGTATCTTCGAGATCAACGACGCGGCCCGCCTCGTGCAGGAGGCCGCTCACCCCGAGGCCAACATCATCTTCGGTACCGTCATCGACGACACCCTCGGCGACGAGGTGCGCGTGACGGTCGTCGCCGCGGGCTTCGATGGCGGCGAGCCGCAGCCTCGCGTCGAGGTTCCCTCGTTCCCGGTGCGCAGCGAGCCCGTCGCCCGTCCGTCGCTCCCGGGCGACACCGCGCCGGAGAAGGCCCCCGAGCTGCCCGCGCAGATCTCGGCGCCCCAGACGACGAGCGCCCCCGCGCTCAACGAGTCGAGCGGATTCGATGACGACGAGGACGGCATCGACATCCCGGAGTTCCTGAAGTAATGACCCTCGCATCCCGTCTCGCCACGGTCGACGAGCGCATCGCGGCTGCCGCGCGCGCCGTCGGCCGTGACGAGGCTGGGATCACGCGGATCGTTGTCACGAAGTTCCACCCCGCATCGCTCGTCCGCGAGCTCTACGCGCTCGGCGTCCGCGACATCGGCGAGAATCGCGGCCAGGAGCTCATCGCGAAGCGCAAAGAGCTCGCTGACCTCGATGGCCTCCGGTGGAACTTCATCGGCCAGCTGCAGTCGAAAAAGGCCAAGGGCGTCCGCGCCGCGGCCGACGCGGTGCACTCGCTCGACCGCGACAAGCTGGTCACGGCGCTCGAGGTGCCGGGGGAGGATCCGCTCGACGTGCTCGTGCAGATCAACCTCACCGACGACCCCGCGCGGGGCGGCGTCGCCCCCGACGCGATCGAGGCCCTCGCCGAGCGGGTGGAGAGCGCAGAGTCGCTGCGATTGCGCGGCGTCATGGCGGTCGCGCCCCTCGACGAACCGGCGGTGCCCGCCTTCGAGCGGCTCGCCGGATACGCCGAGCGGGTCCGCGCCATTTCCCCCGATGCCACCTGGATCTCGGCGGGCATGTCGCACGACTTTGCGGAGGCGATTGCGCACGGCGCGACACACCTGCGAATCGGAAGCGCAATAACCGGTCCGAGGCCACCACAGGTTTAGCCTTCACACAAGACGAGCCATTACACCCGGAGGACGCTATGGCCAACCCGCTGAAGAAGACGATGGTCTATCTCGGCCTTGCAGACGAAGAAGAATTCGTCGAAGAGGAGTTCGAGACGGCCCCCGTCCAGAACACCGCGCCGCACCGCGAGCCGCGCCGCGAGGAGACTCACGATGAAGAAAAGACTGCTCCCGTGACGCCGCTTCGTCGTCCGGCCGTCGTGCGTCAGCCCGCAACCGACGCCGTCAACGAGATCGTGACGGTTCACCCCAAGCAGTATCGCGACGCCCAGACGATCGCCGAGCAGTACCGTGACGGCCTGCCCGTGATCATCAACGTCTCGCAGATGTCCGACGCAGACGCCCGCCGCCTGATCGACTTCGCGAGCGGCCTCGTGATGGGCCTCTACGGCCGCATCGAGCGTGTCACGAGCAAGGTCTTCCTGCTCACGCCCGAGAACATCGCCGTGACCGGCGACGGCGGCATCGCGCCCGCAGACGACGCCTCGTTCGCCGGCTGAGTCGTATGCGCTCGTCGGGCCCGGTGTGCCGTTTCGGTCTCGCCGGGCCCTTTCGCGTAGGCTGAGGTCTTGTGGCTGTCATTGGATTCGTCGCAGCTGTTCTGCACGTGCTGCTCTCGTTGTACGTGTTGGTGCTGTTCGCTCGCGTAGTCCTCGATTTCATTCCGATGTTTAATCGCGAGTGGCGGCCCCAGGGCGCGATGCTTGTCATCTGTGAATTCGTCTACACGATCACCGATCCTCCCCTGAAGTATCTCCGCCGCCATCTCCAGCCGATTCGGCTCGGACCGATCGCGATTGATCTGGCTTTTCCGCTCACGATGATCTGCTGTTTCATCGCGCTGTCAATCCTCCGAGCAATCGCTATCTTGTTCTGAAGTATCATGAGTTCACCATCGAAAGAGGGGGCCACACCATGGCACTGACGCCGGAAGACGTCGTTACCAAGCAGTTCCAGCACGTCCGCTTTAAGGAGGGCTTCGACCCCGACGAGGTTGACGACTTCCTGGACGAGATCGTCGTCGAGTGGCGTAAGACGATCGAGGAGAACGAGCAGCTCAAGGCGCGTATCGCCGAGCTCGAGGGCGGCGCCCCCGCGGCGGCTCAGGCCCCGGCTCCGACGCCCGCCCCCGAGGCGGCTCCCGCTCCCGTCGAGACGCCCGCTCCCGCCGCGGAAGCCGGTGTCTCGGCAACGGCGTCGAACGCTGCCGGCATCATCGCGCGCGCCGAGCGCCTGCACGACGAGCACGTCGCCGAGGGCCAGGCCACCGCGAAGAAGCTCGTCGACGACGCCGAGGCCAAGGCCTCCGGTATCGTCGCGGCCGCCGAGGCCAAGCAGCGCGAGATCTCGCAGAAGCTCGACACCGAGCGCAAGAGCCTCGAGGGTCGCATCACCGAGCTCCGCCAGTTCGAGCGCGACTACCGTCAGCAGCTGCGCGGCTACTTCGAGCAGAAGCTCGCCGACCTCAACGCACCCGAGTCCGGCAGTCAGCCCGCCTCGACGGTCGGTCTCTGAGTTCACTTTCCGTGACGGGACATCGACCCTACTCTGCGCCGGCGGCCGGCATCACGATCGCGATTCTCGCGATCCTGGTGTTGGCCGCCGACCAGTTGAGCAAGTTTTTCGCCCTGCAACACCTGGAGGAGCGCACGACGGTGAACGTCGTGGGCGAGCTGCTGCAGTGGCACCTGGTTTTTAACCCGGGCGCGGCCTTCTCCATGGGCGAGGGCGTCACCTGGGTCTTCACGATCATCCTGGGCCTCGTCGCCCTCGTGATCGTCTATCTCGGCATCACACGGATCCGCTCGCGCGCCTGGGCGATCGTGCTCGGCCTCGTGCTGGGTGGCGTTCTCGGTAACCTCACCGACCGCCTCGTCCGCGAGCCGGGCTTCGCCGTCGGTCACGTCGTCGACTTCATCCTGACGCCGTGGATGTGGTTCTGGACCACGCCCGCGATCTACAACGTCGCCGACATGTTCATCGTCTGCGGCATGATCTCCGTGGCCGTACTGGTCCTCATCGGCATCAACTTCGACGGAACGCGCGGCGCGAAGAAGGCCGAGGTCGAGGAGAGCGTCGATGAGTGAGTCGCGACGCATTCCCGTTCCCGACGGCCTCGAGGGATCCCGCGTCGACGCGGCCCTCGCCAAGATGCTCGGCTTCTCGCGCACCTTTGCGGCCGAGGTCGTCGCCGCTGGCGGCGTGCGGATCGACGGCCGCGAGGCCGCGAAGTCCGATCGCGTGCCCGCGGGCGCCTGGCTCGACGTCGAATGGACCCCGAAGGCGGATCCGCAGGTCGTCGCGGTAGAGGTGCCGGGCCTCCGGATCGTCCACGAGGACGACCACATCGTTGTCGTCGACAAGCCCGCAGGCGTCGCCGCCCACCCGTCGATGGGCTGGGACGGCCCGACGGTTCCCGGCGCGCTCCTCGCCGCCGGTGTCGAGATTTCGACGTCGGGCGCCGCGGAGCGCCAGGGCATCGTGCACCGACTCGACGTTGGCACGAGCGGCCTCATGGTCGTGGCGAAGAGCGAGCACGCCTACACCGTGATGAAGCGGGCCTTCAAGGACCGCACGGTCGAGAAGATCTACCACGCGATCGTGCAGGGGCACCCGGATCCGTTCTCGGGCACGATCGACGCGCCCATCGGGCGCCACACGAACCACTCGTGGAAGTTCGCCGTCACGCCCGACGGCAAGGACTCGATCACCCACTACGACACCGTCGAGGCCTTCCCGCGCGCGACGCTCGTCGAGGTGCACCTCGAGACCGGCCGCACCCACCAGATCCGGGTGCACATGGCCGCGCACCGCCACCCGCTCGTCGGCGACCCGCTCTACGGATCCGACCCGACGCTCGCGGAGCGGCTCGGCCTGAACCGGCAGTGGCTGCACGCCCACCGGCTCGCGTTCGAGCACCCGGCGACGGGGGAGTGGGTGTCGTTCGAGTCGACCTACCCGGAAGATCTCCAACACGCCTACGACCTCCTGGAGGACGGGCTGTTCTGACCGCCGATTTGGGCGGTTCCGGAGTCGGATGTCAGGGGTCCAAATTAGACTGGACCCATGGCATCCGACTCCTTCGTGCATCTTCACGTCCATTCCGAGTACTCGATGCTCGACGGGGCCGCGAAGCTCACCGAAATGACGAAGGCCGCCGCCGAGATGGGCATGCCGGCGATCGCGGTGACCGACCACGGCAACAACTACGCGTCGTTCGAGTTCTATAAGGCGGCGAAGGCCGCGGGAATCAAGCCGATCATCGGGCTCGAGGCCTATCTCACGCCGGGAACCCACCGCAGCGACAAGACGCGAGTGGCGTGGGGTACGTCCGAGCAGAAGCGCGACGACGTCTCCGGATCCGGTGCCTACACGCACGCGACGATGTGGGCCGAGACGACGCAGGGCATGCACAACCTGTTCCGGCTGAGCTCGCTCGCGAGCACCGAGGGCTACTACTTCAAGCCGCGCATGGACCGCGAGCTGTTGCAGACCTACGCGAAGGGCATCATCGCGACGACGGGCTGCCCGTCGGGCGAGATCCAGACCCGCCTGCGCCTCGGCCAGTACGAGGCCGCGCGCGAGGCCGCCGCCGAATTCCAGGACATCTTCGGTCGCGACAACTACTTCTGCGAGCTCATGGATCATGGGCTCGACATCGAGCGCCGCGTTCGCGAAGACCTGCTGAAGATCGCGAAGGACCTCGGGATCCCGTTCGTCGCGACGAACGACTCGCACTACACGCACCAGCACGACGCGAGCGCGCACGAGGCGCTGCTCTGCGTGCAGTCGGGCTCGACGCTCGACGACCCGAATCGCTTCAAGTTCGACGGCGACGGCTACTACATCAAGACGGCCGCCGAGATGCGCCAGATGTTCCGCGACGTCGAGGGCGCCTGCGACAACACGCTGCTCATCGCCGAACGTTGCAACGTCGAGTTCGACATGGCGGCCAACTACATGCCGCGCTTCCCGGTTCCCGAGGGCGAGACCGAGGAGAGTTGGTTCATCAAGGAGGTCGAGAAGGGCCTCCACTACCGCTACCCGAACGGCATCTCGCAGGAGGTGCGCGACCGCGCCGAGTACGAGATCGGCATCATCACGCAGATGAAGTTCCCCGGCTACTTCCTCGTCGTCGCCGACTTCATCAACTGGTCGAAGAACAACGGCATCCGCGTCGGTCCGGGCCGTGGCTCCGGTGCGGGCTCGATGGTCGCCTACGCGATGCGCATCACCGACCTCGACCCGCTGCCGCACGGCCTCATCTTCGAGCGCTTCCTCAACCCCGACCGCGTCTCGATGCCCGACTTCGACGTCGACTTTGACGACCGTCGCCGCGGCGAGGTCATTGAATACGTGACCGAGAAGTACGGCGACGCCCGCGTCGCGCAGATCGTGACCTACGGCACGATCAAGTCGAAGCAGGCACTGAAGGACGCGGGCCGCGTCCTCGGCTTCCCGTTCAGCATGGGCGAGAAGCTCACGAAGGCAATGCCGCCGGCCGTGATGGGCAAGGACATGCCGCTCGGCGGCATGTTCGACCCGGATCACGCGCGCTACAAGGAGGCGAGCGAGTTCCGCGCGACGATCGAGTCGGATCCGGAGGCCCGCACGGTCTTCGACCGCGCGGTCGGCCTCGAGGGTCTGAAGCGCCAGTGGGGCGTCCACGCCGCCGGCGTGATCATGTCGAGCGACCCGCTGATCGACATCATCCCGATCATGAAGCGCGAGCAGGACGGCCAGATCGTCACGCAGTTCGACTACCCGGCGTGTGAGTCACTCGGCCTCATCAAGATGGACTTCCTGGGGCTTCGCAACCTCACGATCATCTCGGACGCACTCGACAACATCCGCACCAACCGCGGGGTCGAGCTCGACCTCGAACAGCTGACGCTCGACGACCGCAAGGCATACGAGCTCCTCGCCCGAGGCGACACCCTGGGCGTGTTCCAGCTCGATGGCGGCCCCATGCGTGCGCTCCTGCGCCTCATGAAGCCCGACAACTTCGAAGACATCTCGGCCGTTATCGCGCTGTACCGCCCGGGCCCCATGGGCGCCAACTCGCACACGAACTATGCGCTGCGTAAGAACGGCGAGCAGCCGATCACGCCGATCCACCCCGAGCTCGAAGAGCCGCTGAAGGACATCCTCGACACCAGCTACGGCCTCATCATCTACCAGGAGCAGGTGATGGCGATCGCGCAGCGCGTCGCGGGCTTCTCGCTCGGTCAGGCAGACATTCTGCGCCGCGCGATGGGTAAGAAGAAGAAGTCCGAGCTCGATAAGCAGTACGAGGGCTTCCACCAGGGCATGGTCGACCGCGGCTACGGCGAGGGAGCCGTCAAGGCGCTGTGGGACATCCTGCTGCCCTTCTCGGACTACGCCTTCAACAAGGCCCACTCGGCCGCGTACGGCGTGGTGTCGTACTGGACGGCCTACCTCAAGGCGCACTACCCGGCCGAGTACATGGCGGCCCTGCTCACGAGCGTCGGCGACTCGCGCGACAAGCTTGCGCTGTACCTCAACGAGTGCCGCCGCATGGGCATCAAGGTGCTCCCGCCCGACGTGAGCGAGTCGATCGAGTACTTCGCCGCCGTCGGCGAAGACATCCGTTTCGGCCTCGGCGCGATCCGCAACGTCGGCCACAACGTCGTCGAGGGCATCATCGCGGCGCGCGAGGAAGGCCCCTACAAGGGCTTCCACGACTTCCTCGACCGCGTGCCCGCGCACGTGACGAATAAGCGCACGGTCGAGTCGCTCGCGAAGGCCGGCGCCTTCGACACGATGGGCAACACGCGCCGCGCGCTCGTCGAGATCCACGAGAGCGCCGTCGAGCAGGCCGTCGCCGACAAGCGCAAGGCGGCCAACGGCGAGGTCGGCTTCGACTTCGACTCGCTCTTCGGCGACGACGAGCAGGTCTCGAAGGTCCCGGAGCGCCCGGAATGGACGAAGAAAGACAAGCTGGCATTCGAGCGCGACATGCTCGGCCTGTACGTCTCCGACCACCCGCTCGCGGGGCTCGAGGTGCCGCTCGCGAAGCACCGCACCGTCACGATCAACGACCTCATCAACGCCGAAGACCTCGAGGACGGCCTGCAGGTCACGATCGCGGGCCTCGTCACAACCGCCCAGCACCGCGTGGCGAAGTCGAGCGGAAACCCGTACGGCATGATCACGATCGAAGACTTCGAGGCCGAGGTCACCGTCATGTTCATGGGCAAGACGTACCAGGAGTTCCAGCCGGTCCTCGTGCAGGACTCGATCCTCGTCGTGCGCGGCCGGGTGTCGAAGCGCGACGACGGCCTGAACATCCACGCGCAGGGTGCGTTCGCGCCCGACATCGCCGACTTCGACGAGTCGGGCCCGCTGACGCTTCTCCTGCCGGAGCAGCGCGCGACCGAGCGCACCGTCGGCGACCTCGCCGACGTGCTGCGCCGTCACAAGGGCGACACCGAGGTGCGCCTCAAGATGCACCGCGGCCGCCAGGCGAAGGTATTCGAGGTTCCGCTTCCGGTGCGGGTGTCAGCCGAGCTCTTCGGAGACCTGAAGGCGCTTCTCGGCCCGCAGTGTCTCGGGTGATGCGAGGCGTCACCCGGCGCGCATAAGATCAACACTGTGCGGGTGTCCGCACAACAGGGAGAGGAACGCACCAGTGACCGACCAGAACGCCCCCTATCCCGGACCGGACGCGCAGAACGCGCCCCGTTTCGTCGCGCAGGCGTCCGCCGAATCGACGACAACGGTTACGCCGCAGCACGGTATCGGTCCCTACACCCTCCGCGAGTGGATCGTGTTGGGCGCGGCCGCGCTCCTCCTGATCTTGTCGTTCTTCTCGCGCGCGCAGGGCTCGACGTTCATCGGCTACGCGCCCGTGTGGACCCTCGGTATCGCCTGGGTTCCCGCCGTCGTGCTGCCGCTGCTGTCGGCCGCGCTCATCGCGCTCCGCCGCACCAACAACGTGACGAACTTCGGCTCGCTGAGCGTCGACCAGCTCGCGTCGGTGTCGTTCGTCGGCGCCGCGATCACGTGGCTGCACGTGGCCGTGACCCTCGGCTCGATCGCGAGCTGGGTGACCTGGGTCGCCCTCATCGTCTCGCTCGGCGGCGTCTTCTTCACCGTCTTCGCGCGCTTCGTAGCCCCCTTCTCGGAGGACTTCACCGGTCGCGAGGCCGTCGTCGCCCACGTCGCGGCGCGCCCCGTGCGCCCCGTGATCGAGGCCCCGCGCCCCGTCGCCCCGGCCGCGGCACCCGCCGGCGCCGCCGCGTACGGCGCGGCGCAGCCAAACCCGTACGCGGCGCCCACCGGCCAGCAGGCCGACCCGTTCCAGGCGCCCGCGGCGCAGGATCCGTTCCAGGCCCCGGCCGCGAACGACCCGTTCCAGGCGAACTCCGGCGAGACCGCCGGTTACGACCGCTTCGCCGCCCCGGCGGCGGCCGAGGCGACCGCCGCTCCCGAGGAGGCTGCCGCTCCCGAGGCGACCGCCGAGGCCGCCGCCGCCTCGACCGACGACAGCGCTGGCACCGAGGCCTACCCGGCGACGCAGGTCGTCGACGCGATCGACGCCGAGCAGCTCGCGGAGGCCGAGGGCGCCGCGCCGATCGAGGGCGCCTCGTCGACCGAGAACGCCCCTTCGACGGAGAACTCCGCCGCGCCCGCCGAGGAGTCGGTCGTCGCCCCGGAGGCCGCCACTCCGGAGGCCACGCCCGCCGCGAGCCAGCAGCCCTTCTGGGCGCTCGTTCCGGAGGAGCGCGACGTGCACGACTTCGAGGGCCACGCGATCTACAAGATCGGCCCGACGGCCTGGGCCCTCGTGCTCGAAGACCGCGGCACCTACTTCGTCATGCGTCACGATGACGGCCGCGTCGGCTACCTCCACAACGTGCAGGGCGTGACGCGCAGCTAATCGGGCACCGGATAACTCCGCCCCGCTCGGCCCGCGCCGCGTGGGGCGGAGTTTTTTGCGCCCCGACGCCGCGGGTTCCGTACCTCCCGCCGGGCGGGCCGTGGCCTCGAACCCCGTATCCTTGAGGGCATGAGTATGCGCACGATCGATCTTCGCGGCCAGAGCCTGACCGCTGCCGAGCTGCTCGCGGCTGTGCCGCGCGCCACGGAGGCCCGCGCGGCCGCCCTTGAGGCCGCCGCAGAGATCGTTCACGCCGTCGCCCACGAGGGCGAGGCGGCGCTCCGCGACCAGGCCGAGCGCTTCGACCGCGTGACGGGCCACGAGATCCGCGTGCCGCAGTCGCACATCGACGAGGCGGTCGCCTCGCTCGCCCCCGAGGTCCGCACAGCCCTCGACGAGGCGATCGCGCGCGTGCGCGAGGGATCCGCAGCCCAGGTGCCGGATCCGCGGGTCACCGACCTCGCGCCCGGCGCGCGGGTCTCGCAGCGCTGGCAACCCGTCGGCCGCGCGGGCGTCTACGTGCCCGGCGGCAAGGCGGTCTACCCGTCGAGCGTGATCATGAACGTCGTTCCGGCGCAGGTCGCGGGCGTTAAGCGCATCGCGCTCTGCTCGCCGCCGCAGGCGGGCTTCGACGGCCGCGTGCACCCGACCATCCTCGCCGTCGCGGGCCTGCTGGGCGTCACCGAGGTCTACGCCATCGGCGGCGCCGGCGCCATCGGCGCGCTCGCGCACGGCGTCGCGAGCCTCGGGCTCGACCCCGTCGATGTCGTGACGGGCCCCGGCAACAACTTCGTCGCCTCGGCCAAGCGCGTCGTCGCGGGCCTCGTCGGCACCGATTCCGAGGCCGGCGCGACCGAGATCCTCATCGCCGCCGACGACACCGCCGACGCGCGCCTCGTCGCCTACGACCTCATCAGCCAGGCCGAGCACGACGAGCAGGCCTCGGCCGTTCTCGTCACGACCTCCGCGGGCCTCGCCGAGCGCGTCGCCGCCGAGGTCGCCGAGCTCGCGCCGAAGACGCGCCACGCCGGGCGCGTCGCGGTCGCGCTCGCGGGGGAGCAGTCGGCGATCGTGCTGGTCGACGACGCCGCCGCGATGGCTGACTTCAGCAACGCATACGGCCCCGAGCACCTCGAGCTGCACGTCGCCGACGCGCGCGAGGCCGCGGACGACTACACCAACGCCGGCGCGCTGTTCGTCGGATCCGCGACGCCCGTGAGCCTCGGCGACTACATGGCGGGAAGCAACCACGTGCTGCCGACCGGCGGCCAGTCGCGCTACGCGTCGGGCCTCGGCGCGTACACGTTCCTGCGCCCGCAGCAGGTGATCGAGTACGACCGCGACGCCCTCGCCGTCGTCGCCGACCGCATCGTCGCCCTCGCCGAGTCGGAGTCGCTTCCGGCCCACGGCGAGGCAGTCACGGCTCGTTTCAAGTAAACGGGGCGGGGCCACCGATTAGGCTGACGACGTTATGCACTGCCCGTTTTGTCGCAATCCTGACTCGCGCGTTATCGATTCCCGCACCTCCGACGATGGCCTGTCCATCCGTCGCCGTCGGCAGTGCCCGAAGTGCAATGGCCGCTTCTCGACCGTCGAGACCGCGAGTCTCAGCGTCGTGAAGCGCTCCGGCGCCGTCGAACCGTTCTCGCGCGACAAGGTCATCGTCGGCGCACGCAAGGCCTGCCAGGGTCGGCCCGTGACCGACGGCGACCTCGCCATCCTCGCCCAGAAGGTCGAGGAGGCGCTCCGCCAGACGGGCCAGAGCACCTTCGAGGCGAACGAGATCGGCCTCGCGATCCTGGATCCGCTGCGCAACCTCGACGAGGTCGCGTACCTGCGGTTCGCGAGCGTGTATCGCGCGTTCGAATCGCTCGAGGATTTCGAGGCGGCCATCGCCGACCTGCGCGCCGACCGACACCCGAATGAGGACTGATCACGTGATCTACGACCTGCTGTTCCGCAACGTGCTGAAGCGCATGGAGCCGGAGTTCGCGCACCACGCGGCGATGCTCGTGATCCGCGCCGCCGGATCCGCGCCGATCGCGCCGGTCGTCCGCGCGCTCACGAAGCCGGATCCGTCGCTCGAGGTGCGCACCCTCGGCCTCACCTTTCCGTCGCCCTTCGGCGTCGCGGCCGGCTTCGACAAGAATGCCGTGGGCGTGCGTGGGCTCGAGGCGCTCGGCTTCGGCCACGTCGAGATCGGCACCGTCACGGCGATCCCGCAGCCGGGTAACCCGAAGCCCCGCCTGTTCCGCCTCGTCGCCGACCGCGGCCTCGTGAACCGCATGGGCTTCAACAACCGTGGCGCGCGCGCCGCGGCGAAGCGCATCGCGAAGCTGCGCCGCGGGGGAGCGGTCGTCGGCGCGAACATCGGCAAGAGCCGCGTCGTCGAGGTCGACAACGCGATCCCTGACTACGTGACGAGCGCGCGCGCCCTCGCGCCGCTCGCCGACTACCTGGCCGTCAACGTCTCGTCGCCGAACACGCCGGGCCTCCGCGGCCTGCAGGCCGTCGAGACGCTGCGCCCGCTGCTCGAGGCGGTCCGCGAGGCCGCCGGATCCACCCCGCTGCTCGTGAAGATCGCCCCCGACCTTCCCGACGACGAGGTTACCGCGATCTCGCAGATGGCGGTCGAGATCGGGCTCGACGGCCTGATCGCGACGAACACGACGATCTCCCGCGAGGGCCTGTCGACCGATGCCGCCGCCGTCGAGGCGATGGGCGCGGGCGGCGTCTCGGGCCCTCCCGTGAAGGCCCGTTCGCTCGAGGTGCTGAACCTCGTGCGCGCCGCGGTCCCGGATCCGCAGTTCTGCGTGATCTCGGTCGGTGGTGTCGAGACGGCCGGCGACGTGCGCGAGCGCCTCGACGCCGGCGCGACCCTCGTGCAGGGCTACACGGGCTTCATCTACCGCGGCCCGCTGTGGGCGCGCGAGATCAACCGCGGCCTCCGCAAGTAGCAGACACGAAAAAGGCCGCTCCCGTAGAGCGGCTTTTTCGGCACCTACGCGAAGCACGCGACCTACACGGCTATCGAAAAGGCCGCTCCCTCGGGAGCGGCCTTTTTCGACGTCGCGCGAAGCGCGCCAACGGCACGGCTCTGAAAACGCCGCTCCTTTGGAGCGGTGTTTTCAGAGCTCGGGGTACTGCCCGCGCTTGACCTGAGCCTTCGGCATGCGCATGAAGCGCATCTGCACGGAGCGCATGGCGGCGTACCAGCCGAGGCCCTTTTCGCGTCCGGAGCCCCACTTGGCGGCCGCCTTCTTCTTGACGCGGTTGGAGAGCAGGATCATGTCGATGATCGCGAAGATGATGTAGACCCAGAGGGCCGCGAAGGCCCACATCTGGGCGAACGCCATGGGCAGCATGCTCGCGACGAGCACGACGATCATCATCGGCATGAGGAATTCGGCGAGGTGCCAGCCGGCGTCGGTCCAGTCGCGGGCGAAGCGGCGCTGCGGCCCCTTGTCGCGCGGGCCGAGGAAGCGCTCCTCGCCGTTCTGCATGCCGACACGGGCGCGCTCGCGACGGGCGTTGAGTTCGGCGCGCGCCTCCTTCTTCGCCTCCTTCGTCGTGGCGACGAGGGGGCGGATGCGCTTCGCCTCCTGCTCGGCGCGCGTCGGCGTCGGGCGGCCCTTGCCGATCTTCGGAGCGTCGCTGCTCTGCTCGTCGGCGGGGGAGGAGTTCTTGGCCATCGGTTACCTCTGATAGGGAAATGAGGGGATCCACCTAAGATTACCCGCATGACTTCTACGGCACCTGACGAGCGCCTCTCCGAACCAGACAAGAACCTCCTCGAGGCCGTCGCGGGCGGGTTCCCCGCCGCGATCGACGACCTCGGATCCCTCGTGAAGATTCCCGGTATCGCCTGGCCCGCGTTTGACCAGACGCAACTCGAGCGCAGCGCGGATCGCGTCGCCGAGCTCGCCCGCGCAACCGGCCTCTTCGACGACGTGCGTATCGAGCGCGCGCCGGTCGCCGACGGCGACGGATCCGAGCTCGGCCAGCCCGCGGTGCTCGGCCTTCGCCGCGCGAAGCCCGGCTATCCGACCGTGATGCTCTACGCGCACCACGATGTCCAGCCTCCCGGATCCGACGAACTGTGGGAGACGCCCCCGTTCGAGCCGACCGTCAAGGACGGCCGCATCTACGCGCGCGGCGCCGCCGACGACAAGGCCGGCATCATGACGCACATCGCATCGCTGCGCGCGCTCGCCGAGACGGTCGGATCCGACGAACTCGGCATCGGCATCGTGCTCTTCGTCGAGGGGGAGGAAGAGTACGGCTCGCGCTCCTTCGTGCCGTTCCTCGAGGCGCACCTCGACGAGATGCGTTCCGACGTTATCGTCGTCGCCGACTCGAGCAACCTCGACGAGAACACGCCGGCGGTGACGGTGTCGCTGCGCGGCAACGCGAAGTTCCACCTGACCGTGACGACGCTCGACCACGCGTCGCACTCCGGCATGTTCGGCGGCGCGGTTCCCGACGCGACGATGGCGGCGATCAAGCTGCTCGCGACGCTGTGGGACGAGAACGGATCCGTCGCTGTTGAGGGGCTCTCGTCGTACGAGGGCGCGACCCCGGAATACACGGAGGAGACGCTCCGCGACGAGACGGGCCTCCTCGACGGCGTCAGCCCCGCGGGCGACGGCGACATCCTCGGCCGCATCTGGAACAAGCCCACCGTGACCGTGACGGGCGCCGACCTCACGTCGGTCGAGGCCGCGAGCAACACGCTCTCGCCGTCGTCGACGTTCGTGCTCAGCTGCCGCGTCGCGCCGGGGCAGTCGTCGCAGGCCGCGTACGACGCCCTCGAGGCGCACCTCCGCGCGCACGCGCCGTTCGGCGCGCGCCTCGAGTTCACCGACATCGACCTCGGCGACAGCGTTCTCGTTGACACCAACGGCTGGGCCATCACCGAGCTGCGCGGCGCCCTCGCCGACGGCTACGGCGTGCCCGCTGTCGATTACGGCGTCGGCGGATCCATCCCGTTCATCTCCGACCTCGTCGAGAAGTTCGAGGGCGCGCAGGTGCTCGTGACGGGCGTCGAGGATCCGCACTCGCGCGCCCATAGCCCGAACGAATCGCTGCACATCGATACGTTCCGCCACGCGATCCGGTCGGAAGCGCTGCTTCTCGCGCGCATCAACCGCGCCGATCACAGCTAGGGCACGTAGAATCGAAACACGCCGCCGCGAGCGGAAACTTTCCTGAGAGGAGATCAGCATGACGGATACGACGCTGACTGCACCGGAGACCGACCGCGCCCACGGCGTGAGCCTCACCGACGCGGCCGCCGCGAAGGTGAAGAGCCTGCTCGAGCAGGAGGGTCGCGACGACCTGCGCCTGCGCGTGGCTGTTCAGCCCGGCGGTTGCTCGGGTCTCATCTACCAGCTCTACTTCGACGAGCGCTACCTCGATGGCGACGAGACCGTCGACTTCGACGGCGTTGAGGTCATCATCGACAACATGTCCGTGCCCTACCTCGACGGCGCTTCGATCGATTTCAAGGACACAATCTCGGAGCAGGGCTTCACGATCGACAACCCCAACGCGTCCGGTAGCTGCGCCTGCGGCGACAGCTTCCACTGATCAGACGCCAAAATGCCCCGGGTGCTTCTCGCACCCGGGGCATTTTTGCCTTGGACGCGTACTTCTCTCTCCTGCCGACCCGCTGAGAGCCTGGCATGAACTGCGTGAGCGCTTGCCATAGGATGGAGGAAGCCACATCCATGTTCGAAAGGTGAATTCGTGCCGTCGAAACGCCGAATCCGCTGGGCCGCGGTCCCCGTGATCGCCGCGGCTGCTGCTGCCCTCGCTGGTTGCACCCCCACGGAGCTTCACGGGTATATGCCTGGCTTTGACGAGTCCGGAACCCCCGCCACGAACCACACAGAGCAGATCGCATCGCTCTGGACCGGTTCGTGGGTCATCCTGCTGATTGTCGGCGTGATCACCTGGGGCCTCATGCTCTGGGCCATGGTCGTGTACCGCCGTCGCAAGGGCCAGACCGGTCTGCCCGTTCAGCTGCGCTACAACATGCCGATCGAGATCTTCTTCACTTCGGTGCCGATGATCCTCGTGATCGGCCTGTTCGCGTTCAGCTCGCGCGTGCAGAACGACATCGAGAAGCCCTGGGCCGATGACGAGGTCGACGTTCACGTCACGGCCATCGCCAAGCAGTGGGCCTGGGACTTCCAGTACAACGACGCCACGACCGACGGCGAGACCGTCTACTCGATGGGTGTCCAGGCCAAGGCTGCCGCCGACGGCACGCTTGACCGCGACGAGCTTCCGACGCTCGTCCTGCCGGTCGACCAGAAGGTCACGATCGACCTCACGTCGCGCGATGTCATCCACTCGTTCTGGATCGTTGACTTCCTGTACAAGAAGGACATGTACATCGGTCACGACAACTCGTGGTCGTTCATCCCGACGCGCGAGGGCCACTACGAGGGCAAGTGCGCCGAGCTGTGTGGCGAATACCACTCGATGATGCTCTTCAACGTCGAGGTCGTGAGCCAGAGCGAGTACGACGCGTACATCGCCGGTCTCGAGGCTGACGGCAACGTCGGCGACGTCAACGAGGAATACAACCGTCTCCAGAACCTCACGGGCACCGACGGTGTCGTGAAGGAATCTGAGACCGAGGAAGGAAACTGAGCATGGCCGGTACTGCTGGCTCCGCGCCGCTTCCTCCGCGCCAGGCCGCTCTTCTGAGCGGATCCCGCACGGAGCAGAAGGGTAACGTGATCGTTCGGTGGATCACCTCCACCGACCACAAGACGATCGGGTACATGTACCTGATCTCGTCGGTTCTGTTCTTCCTCATCGGTGGCGTGATGGCGCTGCTCATCCGCGCGGAGCTCTTCGCGCCGGGCATGCAGATCATCCCCACGCACGAGCAGTACAACCAGCTGTTCACGATGCACGGCACCGTGATGCTGCTGATGTTCGCGACGCCGCTCTTCGCGGGCTTCGCGAACGTGATGCTGCCGCTGCAGATCGGCGCCCCCGACGTGGCCTTCCCGCGTCTGAACGCCTTCGCGATGTGGCTCTTCCTCTTCGGTTCGATCATCGCCCTCGCCGGCTTCCTCACCCCGCAGGGTGCGGCGTCGTTCGGTTGGTTCGCATACCAGCCGCTCGCTAACGCCTCGTTCTCGCCGGGTGTCGGTGGAAACCTCTGGATGGTCGGCCTCGGTATCAGCGGTTTCGGTACCATCTTCGGCGCGGTGAACTTCATCACGACCATCATCACGATGCGCGCCCCGGGTATGACGATGTGGCGTCTGCCGATCTTCTCGTGGAACACGCTCATCACGAGCCTCCTCATCCTGATCGCGTTCCCCGTCCTCGCCGCCGCGATGCTGGCTGCCGCGAGCGACCGCATCTTCGGTTCGCACGTGTACGACCCCGCCAACGGCGGCGTCCTGCTGTGGCAGCACCTCTTCTGGTTCTTCGGCCACCCCGAGGTGTACATCATCGCGCTGCCGTTCTTTGGCATCGTGTCGGAGATCTTTCCGGTCTTCAGCCGTAAGCCGATCTTCGGGTACAAGACCCTCGTCTACGCGACCATCGCGATCGCCGCGCTGTCGGTTTCGGTGTGGGCTCACCACATGTACGCAACCGGCGCCGTCCTGCTGCCGTTCTTCTCGCTGATGACGATGCTCATCGCCGTTCCGACGGGTGTGAAGATCTTTAACTGGATCGGAACGATGTGGCGTGGCTCGCTCACGTTCGAGACGCCGATGCTGTTCTCGCTCGGCTTCATCGTGTCGTTCGTCTTCGGTGGTCTCACCGGTGTCATCCTCTCGGTGCCGCCGTTCGACTTCCACGTGACCGACTCGTACTTCGTCGTCGCGCACTTCCACTACGTGGTGTTCGGTACCGTCGTGTTCGCGATGTTCGCCGGCTTCTACTTCTGGTGGCCGAAGTTCACAGGCAAGATGCTCAACGAGCGTCTCGGCTACGTGCACTTCTGGATGCTGTTCATCGGCTTCCACATGACCTTCCTCATCCAGCACTGGCTGGGTGTCGACGGCATGGTTCGCCGCTACGCCGACTACTCGCCGGCCGACGGTTACACCTGGGGTAACGAGGTGTCGACCATCGGTTCGATGATCCTTGCCGCCTCGATGATCCCCTTCTTCCTCAACGTGTGGGTCACCGCGCGCAAGGGCAAGAAGGTCACGGTCAACGACCCCTGGGGCTACGGTGGCTCGCTCGAGTGGGCGACCAGCTGCCCGCCGCCGCGCCACAACTTCACGTCGATCCCGCGCATCCGTTCGGAGCGTCCGGCGTTCGACCTGAACCACCCCGAGTCGCTCGACGACTACGATCCGAGCCGCGCTCCCGAGCGTGTTCTCGAGGGAGAGGCGAAGTAAATGAAGTCTCAGATTGGTATCTGGTGGTTGCTCACGGGCTTCTTCCTGATCGTCTCGGTGGCCTACACGGTCTGGAGCATCGTTGACCCGAACCACGGTCGCGTGGAGTGGATCGGTACGATTACCCTGCTGTTCGCCGCGTTCATGTGTGCGCTCATCGGCTTCTTCATCTCGCTGGCTCACAAGGGCCAGAAGGGTGTCGACCTGCTCGAGGACCGCCTCGACGGTGAGATCGACGACGCCGACCCCGAGATCGGACACTTCGCCCCCTGGTCGTGGTGGCCCATCGTTCTCGCGGCGGCTCCCGCGGTTGGCGTGCTCTCGCTCGCTACCGCCCACTTCCTGATCCCCGTCGCCATCGGCCTGCTGGTCGTCGGTCTGGTCGGTTGGGTCTACGAGTTCTACCGCGGTAACTTCGCCCGCTAAGCCTCGTTCCTGTCACAGCGGCCTCGGTCTTCGGACCGGGGCCGCTGTTGCGTTGTCTGCTGTTGTGCGTCTGCAAAGCATTGAATGATGGAATAGTGGCATGGCCTCGCGCGATCAGAACACCCCCGCCTTCCAGCGAAACGCACTGCTGCCCTCGTTCATCGCGGCGGCCGTGCTGTTCCTGGCCCCGGTGATCCTCAAAACCGACTGGTCGGCGATCGTGCTCTACGTCGTGGCGATCGGAGCCCTCATCGTGGGCTGGTTTGGCGTGCAGGCGAAGCAGTGGTGGTGGGGGATCATTTTCCTGGCCATCGCCGTGCTGTGGAACCCCGCGTTCCCCTTTGGCTTCGATGGCACGCCCTGGATGGTCGCCCAGTTCGCCGCCGCGGTCGTCTTCCTGGTTGCCGGCATCCTGATCAAGTCCCCGGCGGAGTAGCCGCGCGGCGGCGCCGCGGCTGCCTTCGGCGCCACGAATCTCGGAGATGTCACGAATCTCGGATCCGCCCCACGAATCCCCCCGACTCTCGTGATTCCTCCGATTCTCGTGCCGCGCAATCCACGCATCGGCACGCAGCCAGAGGCTCTGAACACGGCGACGGCCGAAATCTGACCCCCGATACCTCCGCGGATCCGCGCGCCCTGTCTCGACACGGCCGGTTCCGGATCCATATCTGCACCCGTGGGCGATGGTGCCGCGTGCGAGGCACACGCATCCAACGCCGAGCGGCCCTCACGGGCGCCTTAGCGGCCTGTGGAGCCTTAGAGCATACCAGCGGAGCCTCTGGGGACCTTGAGGGCGCTGACGGCGCGCACAGCCATCACGAGGCGCGGAGAAATCACGAGAATCGGAGCCTTGGCGCCGATAGGTCCGAGCCTCGTGATTTCTCCGACTTTTGTGACGTGCACTGCCGCGTTGCCGCAGGGGAGTAGTGGGTTCCCGCTGCGCCCGCCCGACGCGGCTGGACGAGGTATCCGCCAAGGCAGTCGGCAGGCGTCACAAGACTCGGAGAAATCACGAGAATCGGAGCCTTGGCGCCGATACGTCCGAGCCCCGTGATTTCTCCGATTTTCGTGCCGCGCACCACCGCGTTGCCGCGCACCACCGCGTTGCCGCGGGGGAGTAGTGGGTTCCCGTCGCGCCCGCGCGATGCGGTCGGACGAGGTATCCGCCATGGTCGCCGGCAGGCGTCACAAGACTCGGAGAAATCACGAGAATCGGAGCCTTGGCGCCGATAGGTCCGAGCCTCGTGATTTCTCCGACTTTCGTGCCGCGGGTGGTGAGCGAGCCCGCGGCGCATGTGTAGCGGCGCTTCCTGGCCAGTAGTGGCGCGTGGAGGGCTCCATCCCGGCTTACCGGGAGTAGAAGCGAGTATCGAGGCCTGAGGGGGCTGTGGCGTGCCTCGTGCGGGGCGTCGTTGAAGCGTCAGAGACTCGGAGAAATAACGAGGATCGGAGAGATAGCGCTCACAGTGCCGGGATCCGTGACTTCTCCGACTTTCGTGGGGCGGGGCGTCGTGCTGCGGGGGAGGGGAGGGCCGCGCACGCGTCACGAGGATCGGAGAAATCACGAGGATCGGAGGTCTGGCGCTCAGGCGGCCGAGACCCGTGATTTCTCCGACTTTTGTGGCAGGCACCCACGCATAGCAAAACGACTGGGCCCCGATCCAAGAAGGATCGGGGCCCAGTCGTAGGAGAGCGGCTTAGTGCTTCGAGTCGCCCGACTCGATGGCGTCGTGGCCGTGGTCGTCGTCACCGAGCTCGTGGAGCGCGTGCTCCTGGTGCTCGAGCGAGGCCTGGTACTCCGCGTTCGTGAGCGGCTGCAGGCGGTCCTCGAAGAACCAGCGCGACATGGCCGCACGGAACTTGCCCTTGATCTTGCCCTCGTCGTTCGGGCGAACGATGAGCGGCTCGAAGGTCTCGTCGGCAACGAGCTTCCAGCGCTCGTACTCGTCGACGGGCTTGTGGACTTCCTGGAACTCGCCACCGGGGAGGCGGACGATGCGGCCCGACTCGTAACCGTGGAGGACGATCTCGCGGTCCTTCTTCTGGAGCGCGATGCAGATGCGCTTCGTGATGAAGTACACGAGGATCGTGCCGAGGATCAGGCCGGCCTGCAGCGCGTGGATCACGCCCTCCATCGTGAGGCGGAAGTGCGTCGCGATGAGGTCGGACGATGCGGCGGCCCAGAGCATGGCGTAGAACCAGACACCGGCGGCACCGATCGCGGTACGCGTCGCGGCAGCGCGCGGGCGCTGGGCGATGTGGTGCTCGCGCTTGTCGCCCGTGATCCAACCCTCGATGAACGGGTAGATGGCCACCAGGATGATGAACACCACCAGGACGATCAGCGGGATGAGGATACCCATCGGGTAGACCTTGCCGGCGATGACCCAGTCGAGGTGCGGCGGCGCGAGGCGCAGCGCACCATCGGCAAAGCCGATGTACCAGTCAGGCTGGGTACCCGCGGAAACGGGGGAGGGGTCGTACGGGCCGTAGCCCCAGATCGGGTTGATCTGCACCAGCGACGCGATGAGCACGAGCGCACCGAAGACGATGAAGAAGAATCCACCCATCTTCGACATGTACACGGGCATCATCGGGAAGCCGACGACGTTCGTGTTCGTGCGGCCGGGGCCGGCGAACTGCGTGTGCTTGTTCACGATCATGAGCACAAGGTGAACCGCGATGAGCGCGATCACGATGAGCGGCAGGACCAGGATGTGCAGCGCGTAGAGGCGGCCGACGATGTCGTGGCCGGGGAACTCGCCGCCGAAGAGGAGGTACGAGATCCAGGGGCCGATGACCGGAACGGCCTTCAGCATGCCGTCGATGATGCGCAGACCGTTACCGGACAGAACGTCATCGGGGAGCGAGTATCCGGTGAAGCCCTCGGCCATGGCCAGGACGAACAGGATGAAGCCGACAACCCAGTTGAGCTCGCGCGGCTTGCGGAACGCACCGGTGAAGAACACGCGGAGCATGTGCACGCCGATACCGGCGACGAAAGTCAGCGCGGCCCAGTGGTGCAGCTGACGCACGAGCAGACCACCGCGGAGGTCGAAGCTGATGTGCAGCGTCGACTCCATGGCGACCGACATCGGGATGCCGCGCATCGGGTCGTAGGCGCCCGTGTAGTAGGTCTCGACCATCGAAGCCTGGAAGAAGAACGTCAGGAACGTTCCCGAGATCAGGACGACGACGAACGACCAGAGGGCGATCTCGCCGAGCATGAACGACCAGTGGTCGGGGAAGACCTTGCGTCCGAGAGCCTTAACGAGTCCCGACAGGCTGGTGCGCTCGTCGAGGTAGTTCGCGGTTGCTCCGACGAAGCGACCGCCGAGCGGTGCCTTCTTTTCTTCGGTAGCGGTACTCAACGGATCTCCCAGAAGCTCGGGCCGACGGGTTCGTGGAAGTCGCTCTGCGCGATCAGGTAGCCCTCGGCGTCAACCGTGATGGGCAGCTGGGGGAGCGGACGCGAGGCGGGGCCGAAGACAACCTTCGCCTCGTCCGACACGTCGAACTGCGACTGGTGGCAGGGGCACAGGAGGTGGTGCGTCTGCTGCTCGTACAGAGCAACGGGGCAACCGACGTGCGTGCAGACCTTCGAGTAGGCGACGATTCCGTCGTACGACCAGTCCTTGCGCTCACCGCGCTCGGTGAGCTGCTCCGGAGGCATGCGGACCATGAGGACCATGGCCTTGGCCTTCTCGTTGAGCATGCCGTCGTCGTGGCCCATCTCGAGGAGGGACTCGGGGATGACGTGGAAGGCGCTACCGAGCGTGACGTCCGAAGCCTTGATGCGCGTGCCGGAGGGGTCGCGGGTGAGGTGCTCACCCTTCTTCCACATCGTCTGCTTCAGCAGGTCAACGGGGCTGTTCTCGGCGTCGTGCGGTGCGAGACCGCGGAAGAGCGTGATGCCGGGGAGGACCGAGGCGATGACGGCTGCGAAGAGCGAGTTGCGGATCATCTTGCGACGACCGAAGCCCGACTCCTCGTCGGCGGTGCGGAACGCCTCGACGACCGCTGCGCGAGTCTCCTCGGAGCCGCGAGTCGTGTGACGCTCCTCGACGTGCTCCTTGTCGCTCATGAGGGTCTTCGACCAGTGGATCGCGCCGATACCGATCGCGAGCAGGGCGAAGGCGATGCCGAGACCGATGAACAGGTTGTTCTGACGGATCGACGTCATTTCCTGATCTTCGATCGGGAAGAGCATGTATGCGGCGACGGCCCAGATGCTCGCGGCGACCGAGATGTAGAAGAGCGTGTAAATCGTGCGCTCTGCCCGCTTCGCGGCCTTCGGATCAACGTCCGTCAGGCGTTCGCGGTGCGGGGGCAGACCCGGGTTCTGAACCGGATCGTCGATCGATACGGCGAGACCCGAAGAAGGAGTGAACTCCTTCAGGGCACCCTTCGAATCGTCGTGTTCCATCGTGCTCCTTGTCACGTCAAGATCTTCCGACATGCTTAGTTCGACTTCGCCGTGATCCAGACGGCAACGGCGATGAGACCACCGATACCGAAGATCCAGATGAACAGGCCCTCAGAGACGGGGCCGAGCGAGCCGAGCGTAAAGCCACCGGGGGCCTGCGCTTCCTGCTGGTAGAGCAGCGCCGAGATGATGTCGCGCTTGTCTTCCTCGGTGAGGTTCTGGTTGTTGAACACGGGCATGTTCTGGGGACCGGTCACCATTGCCGCGTAGATGTTCTCCGGCGTGGTGTCCATGATGTCCGGGGCGAACTTGCCCTGCGTCAGCGCACCACCGGCGGCGGCCACGTTGTGGCACATCGCGCAGTTGATGCGGAAGAGCTCGGCGCCGTGCGAGACGTCGCCGTTGCCGTCGGTGATGCGCGCGCTCGGCATCTCGGGGCCGGGGGCCACGGACTGCACGTAAGTCGCGATCGACGCGATCTGGTCGTCGGTGAACTGAACCGGCTTCTGATCGGCCTGCGGGCCGTTCATCTGCATTGGCATACGACCGGTCGACATCTGGAAGTGAACAGCGAGCTCACCGACGCCGTTGAGCGACGGGCCGTAGCCTTCGCGCCCCTCGAGGTCCATGCCGTGGCAGGTCGCACAGTTCGCCTGGAAGAGCGTTTCGCCCTCTTCGGCGGTTGCCTGGGTGGTCGTCGCGGTGGACTCGCCGGTCGCTGCGACGGCGGCGGACGCACCCGCGTAGATGCCTCCTGTCGCCAGGAGGCCAACGCCGATCAGAATCGCAGCGGCGAACGGGCTGCGGCGACCGCGGGCGCGGCGCTTCAATTTCTCTCGTGCCATGACGGTGGTCTAGCTCCGCTCTTACTTGATGAAATAGATGACGGCGAAGAGGGCGATCCACACGACGTCGACAAAGTGCCAGTAGTACGACACCACAACTGCGGTGGTGGCTTCCTTGTGCGTGAAGCGGCGCACAGCGAAGGCGCGGCCGAGCGTCAGCAGGAAGGCAATCAGACCGCCGGTGACGTGAAGGGCGTGGAAGCCGGTCGTCAGGTAGAAGGCGGATCCGTAGGGATCGCTCGACAGCGTGACACCCTCGGTGACGAGCTGGGCGTACTCCCAGACCTGACCGGACACGAAGATCGCGCCGAGCGCGAACGATGCCCAGAACCACGGGATCATGCCGATGCTCTTCCAACCCTGGCCCTTGATCGTGTGGGGCTGCAGGCGCTCTGCGGCCCAAACACCGAACTGGCAGGTCACGGAAGAGAGCACGAGGATGATCGTGTTCACCAGTGCAAAGGGCACGTTCAGGTTCGAAGTCTGCTCTTCCCAGAGACCGGGAGAGGTGCTTCGAAGCGTGAAGTAAATGGCAAAGAGGCCCGCGAAGAACATCACTTCAGAGCCGAGCCACACGATGGTGCCAACAGCGACACTGTCGGGGCGCTTCACCGTTCTGGGCGCAGGGGCATACGTAGCTGGGGTCGTCACCCTTTCATTATGGCCGATAACCCGCGCGTTTTTTTGCATCAAGGGGGAAGGTAGGCGACCCTTACCAGCTATGTTCTGGCCGTGAATGCCCTTGGGAGAGGGTGCGAAATGGCAGGTCACACCGAGAGAATGAGCTATCGGCCGGGTGAATCTGATCGCCTCCTGACAACTTCTACGACGTGTCGAGAAGTTCGTGGTGCCCTACTGTTACCTATATGACGCAGTCGACCTGGCCCGAGATTCTGACAACCGCGCTCTCTGGTGAGGACCTCACCGTGTCGCAGGCCGAGTGGGCGATGCGCCAGGTGATGCAGGGCGAGGCAACTGACGCGCAGCTCGGTGGTCTGCTGATGGCTCTGCGCGCCAAGGGCGAGTCGGTGACCGAGGTGATTGGATTCCGCGACGCGATCCTCGACGCGGCCATCCCGCTGCCCGTGGATCCCAACGTGCTCGACATCGTCGGCACGGGCGGTGACCGCTACGGCACGTTTAACATCTCGTCGACGGCATCGATCATCGTCGCCGCGTGCGGGATCCCCGTCGTGAAGCACGGAAACCGCGCCGTGAGCTCGAAGGCCGGATCCAGTGACGTGTTGAGCGCGCTCGGGATCGACTTGCGCCTCGCGCCGGAGGCGGTCGCGCGAGTGCTCGACGACGCCGGCATCACCTTCGCGTGGGCCGCCGCGTTCCACCCGGGCTTCAAGCACGCTTCGGGTGTGCGCGCCGAGCTCGGCGTGCCGACCGTCTTCAACTTCCTTGGCCCGCTCGTCAACCCCGCCCGCGCCGAGGCGAACGCCGTCGGCGTCGCGTCGCTCGACGTGGTGCCGATCATCACGGGAGTCTTCCGCACCCGCGGCGCCACGGCGCTCGTTTTCCGTGGCGAGGACGGCCTTGACGAGATGACGACGACGGGCTACAGCCGCATCTGGCAGATCGCCAACGGCGACATGCACGAGTTCGACATCCACCCGCGCGACCTTGGGATCCCGACGGCCAAGATTGACGACCTGATCGGCGGCACGCCGGACGAGAACGCCGAGACGCTGCGCCGGATCCTCGCGGGGGAGCAGGGCCCCGTCCGCGACATCGTGCTGCTGAACGCGGCCGCCGGCATCGTCGCATACCGCCTGTCGCAGGATCCGGCGCAGGCCGATCGCAACATGATCCAGCGCCTGGCGGAGGCCCGTGACGAGGCGGCCGCCGCGATCGACGACGGCCGGGCGACGGCGAAGCTTGAATCTTGGATCACGGCATCGACGAGCGCGGGCGCGGCTTGAGCCAAGCGCTCAGGCGCCGTGCATACGATGGTTTGACGTGATTCGAGAGGACTGCGCATGGAGTGGCTCGTACCGGTAGCGATCGTCGTTGCCGTCGTGGTGATTGCCGGAATCTATCTCTGGGCGACGTACAAGTCGCTCGTGTCGCTCGGCGCCCGCGTCGACGACGCGTGGGGTGATATCGAGGCGCAGTTGCGCACGCGCGCGGATCTCGTGCCGGGCCTCGTCGAGTCGGTCGAGGGGCACGCATCGCACGAGCGGGCCCTGCTCGATAACGTGACGCAGGCGCGTTCCGATTCGCTCGGCGCGACGACGCCCATGGCCGCAAGCCGGGCCGAGAGCCGCATGCAGCAGTCGCTGCAGGGGCTGTTCGCGGTCGTCGAAGGCTATCCGGCCCTGCAGTCGAGCCAGAACTACCTGCAGCTCCAGGGCAAGCTCGTCGAGACCGAGGACGAGATCCAGGCCTCCCGCCGCGTGTACAACGGCGGCGTGCGCGAGCTCAACGTCAAGATCAAGCAGTTCCCCAACACCCTCTTCGCCAAGGGGCTGGGGCTCACCGAGCGTGAATTCTTCGAGGACGAAGATGCCGCCAGCGTGCGCCAGCCGCCTCGCGTGCAGTTTTAGTACCGGCATCACGACACCGAGGAGGATGGATGACGAACGTCGAGCTCCCGACGCTTGCGGAGTTTGAGGAGGCGGCCGCGGGCCTGGCCCCGGTGATCGAACGCACGCCGATTCAGTTTTCGCAGCACCTGACCGACCTGCTCGGTCAGAGGGTCGTCATGAAGCTGGAAAACCTCCAGCGAACCGGATCCTTCAAGGTGCGCGGTGCGACCCACCGGCTTTCACGGCTCACCGAGAGCGAGCGCGCCCGCGGCGTGGTGGCTGCCTCGGCCGGCAACCACGCGCAGGGTGTCGCGCTCGCGGCCCAGCAGCTCGGGATCAAGGCGACGATCTACATGCCTCTCGGCGTTCCGGTGCCGAAGCTTCTCGCGACGCGCGGCTACGGGGCCGAGGTCGTCCTCGCGGGCGATGGCGTCGAGACGGGCCTCCAGCTTGCCCTCGAGCACGCCGAGCGCGAGGGTGCCGTGATGATCCACCCTTACGACCACCGCGACATCATCGTCGGCCAGGGCACCCTGGGTGTCGAGTTCCTCGAGCAGGCTCCCGACCTCGAGACGCTCGTCGTTGGCATCGGGGGCGGCGGCCTCATCGCGGGCGTCGCGGCTGCGGCGAAGGCGAAGGCCGCCGCGCAGGCCGAGGGGCGCGAGGTGCGGATCATCGGCGTGCAGGCGGAGAACGCGGCGCCCTATCCCGTGTCGCTCGAGGCCGGCGAGCCCATCACCGTGACCGTGGAGCCGACGATCGCCGACGGCATCAAGGTCGCCCGCCCTGGCGACATCCCGTTCTCGATGATCCGCGGCCTCGTGGACGAGGTCGTGACGGTATCGGAGGACGACATTGCCCGCGCACTACTCGCCCTGCTCGAGCGGGCGAAGGTCGTCGTCGAGCCAGCGGGCGCCGTGGGCGTCGCCGCGATCATGGCCGGGAAGATCCGCGCTAAGGGCACGACAGGCGTCATCCTCTCGGGCGGCAACATCGACCCGCTCCTGATGCAGCGAATCGTCGCGCATGGACTCGCGGCCGCCGGCCGCTACCTGACCGTCCTGATCCCGCTGCCGGACCGCCCCGGCCAGCTCGTGCACGTCTCGGAGACGCTGGCACAGGCCGGCGCGAACGTCATCGAGGTCTCGCACACCCGCCACGGACAGGGCCTGCAGATCAGCGAGGTGATGCTGCAGATCTCGGTCGAGACCCGCGGTGAGGAGCACCGCCAGCTTGTGCTCGAGGCTCTGCGCTCCGCCGGCTTCCGCCCGCAGGTCGTGCAGGACTAGGGCGCAAAAAGCCGGGGGCCGGATCCACTGGATCCGGCCCCCGGCTTTTTGGTGCGCGGCTTGTTTAGCCAGTGAACGTCTCGACGGCGACGATCTCGACGGGGATCGACTTGCCGTTGGGGGCCTGATAGGAGCCCTTTTCGCCGACCTTCATGCCGTTGATGGCGGTGCCGAGCGGGCTCTGCTCGCTGTACACGTCGAGGTCGGTGCCGCCGGCGATCTCGCGGCTACCGAGCAGGAACTTCTCCTCGTCGCCGAAGATGATCGCCGTGATCACGGTGCCGGGGCGCACGACGCCGTCGGCCTCGGGCGCCTCGCTGATCTTCGCGTCCTTCAGCATGGCGGTGAGCTGGCGGATCCGCATCTCCTGCTTGCCCTGCTCGTCCTTCGCGGCGTGGTATCCGCCGTTCTCACGGAGGTCGCCCTCTTCGCGAGCCGCCTCGATACGCTTCGCGATCTCCTCACGCCCGGTCGTCGAGAGGTGCTCGAGCTCGGCGGCGAGGCGGTCGTATGCCTCCTGGGTGAGGAAAGGCGTGGTCTCATCAGACACGATGAATCTCCTTACACAGATCTACTGATCCGATGGTGGGTATCCGGGTGAATCTACCGGACGAAGCAGGAAACGACGTGACCGGTCGTGGCCGTGTCGACGGTGCGGACCGTCGTGGAGTGCTCGCTCGACAACGAGTCCGACTCCGGCACATCGACGATCTCCCAGCCGACCTTCGCGAAGCTCTCGTCGAGCGCCTCGATGACGCAGACGGCCTCATCGTCGGTCGGGATCGTGACGCGGTAGTGCACGTCGACGTGTCCGCTATCGACGACCTCGAAGCCGAGATCATCGAAGCCCACGTTGGCGCGGGACTTCTGCACGACCGTCCACCCGATGCCCACGACAGCGACGAGCCCGATGATCGCGGCGATGCCGATCCACAATCGTGTCGTGGATCGCTTCGTGCGCCCGTATCGGTCGTCGAGCTCTGCCTGGGTGGTCACGCGCACCTCTCAGCCGGTGGGGAAGGGGGAGGAATAGGGTAGTACTGTTCCAAGATTAGCCGTCGTAAACCAGGAGTTCCTCGATGTCGTTCCTTTCCAGCACTCCGGTTCCGACACCGTCGCCGACGATTGACCCCGCGCTCGTGACGCCGGGAACGGCGGGCTGGATCGTCGTTGTGCTCCTCGCGGTCGCCGTCGCGCTGCTTGCGATCGACATGCTGCGACGCGTGCGCCGCGTGAAGTACCGCGAGGAAATCAACGAGGCCCTCGACGCCGAGCAGGCTGCCGCCGAGGACGGAGACGTCAGCCCGCGTTAAACGCGGGGTTGAGCGCGATCAGCAGTGCGCCACTCCAGTGGCAGAGGAATGCCAGCACGGTGCACACATGGAAGATCTCGTGGAAGCCGAAGTGGTTCGGCCACGGGTTCGGCTTCTTGAGCGCGTAGACGACCGCGCCGCCCGAGTAAAGCACTCCGCCGATGACGACCAGAATCATCATGGGCAGGCTCGCGCGGAACAACTGCGGCATGTACATCACGGCGGCCCAACCGAGCACGAGATAGAGCGCGACGTAGAGCCAGCGCGGCGCGCCGATCCATAGCACGCGGAACAGGATCCCGAGGATCGCGCCGCCCCAGACGAGGCAGAGCAGCAGGAAACCCTCGCTCGGCGGGAGCGCGAGCACGCCGATGGGCGTGTAGGTTCCGGCGATCAGCAGCAGGATGTTCGCGTGGTCGATGCGCTTGAGGATGGCCTTCGTGCGCGGCTTCCAGTTGAAGCGGTGATAGACGGCGGAGTTTCCGAAGAGGAGCAGCGACGACGCCATGAAGACCGCCGATGCCCACTTCGCAGGCGTGCCGTGCGCGAGGCAGATCAGCACGATTCCGGCCGCGAGCGCGACGGGCGCCGTTCCGGCATGGATCCAGCCGCGCCAGCTCGGTTTGATCTCGGCGGCGAGCGGCGCGTCGGCCTCGATGAGCGGAAGACGGGGCATGCGGGCGCCGTCTGCGGGGGATTCGGGCGTCTCGTGGCTCTCCATCTGATGAGCGTACGACGCCTCGTATGCCCCAAGCGACACATGCGGCCTCTCGACTGATGTCCGGCGAACGGGGGTATCGTCAAGGAGTGGTTAGCAGCTCGGGTTCTAACGAGGGCAAAGGTCCCCTCTACCGCCTCTATGGCTCGCGTCTTCGACGCCAGATTTCTCCCGAGCGCGTGCCACAGCATGTCGCGATGATGATCGATGGCAATCGGCGCTGGGCACGCCAGCTGGGCTTCGAGACGGCGGCGCACGGACACCGCGCGGGCGCCGAAAAGATGGTCGAGTTTCTCAATTGGTGCGACGAGCTCGGCATCAAGGTCGTCACGCTCTACCTGCTGTCGAACGACAATGTTCTGAAGCGCGATCGCGCCGAGCTGCAGGATCTGATCCAGATCATTAGCGACCTCGCGGGTCGCCTCGCGCGGCGGGGCGAGTGGCGCGTGCAGCACGTGGGCCGTGAGGACAACCTGCCGGCGTCGCTCCTCGAGTCGCTCCAGGAGGCCGCAGAGCTGACCAAAGGCAATGGTGGCCTGCACGTGAACCTCGCGGTGGGCTACGGCGGCCGGTACGAGATCGTCGACGCCATGCGCAAGATCATCGCGAAGCACGCCGACAACGGAGGAACGCTCGAGGAACTCGGCGCGACCCTCACGCCCGAGATCATCGGCGAGCACCTCTACACGGGCGGGCAGAAGGATCCGGATCTCGTGATCCGCACCTCGGGGGAGCAGCGGCTCAGCGACTTCCTCCTGTGGCAGAGCGCGCACAGCGAGTTCTACTTCCTCGAGGCTCTCGGGCCCGACCTGCGCAAGGTCGACTTCCTGCGCGCGATCCGCGATTACGGATCCCGCGACCGCCGATTCGGGAAGTGACCGGGCCGACCCCGGCCGCGCCGAAGTAAACGGCGCGTGAAGTTTCACCGCACCCCGTTCCGAATCACACCGGTGTGATTTACGTTCGAGTCATCAGGCACGGCGCCCGATGAAGGGATGTGGAAATCATGACCACAGACACCATGAAGACCGGCCGGAGGCGCGCGTCGACGGCGAGCCGGGAGTCGAAGAGTGTGCTTCGCACTTACGTGCTGGATACCTCGGTTCTGCTGAGTGATCCGCGCGCGCTGTTCCGCTTTGCGGAGCACTCGGTGGTGATTCCGATCGTGGTGATCACCGAGCTCGAGGGCAAGCGGCACGACCCCGAGATCGGCTACTTTGCGCGGCAGGCGCTGCGCCACCTCGACGATCTGCGCGTCGAACACGGCCGCCTCGACTTCGCGGTGCCGACCGATGGCGGCGGCACGATCCGCGTCGAGCTGAACAGCTCGGATCAGTCGGTGCTGCCGAGCGGCATGCGACAGGGCGACAACGACGCGCGGATCCTCGCCGTCGCCGCGAACCTCGCGGGCGACGGGCAGTGGGTCACGATCGTGTCGAAGGATGTGCCGATGCGCGTCAAGGCCGCATCTCTCGGTCTCGAGGCGGAGGAGTACCTCGCTGAGCAGGCCGTCGACTCGGGCTGGACCGGCACGGCAAACCTCGCGATCTCGGCCGACGAGATGAGCGACCTGTACGAGACCGAGATCGGCCGCCACGACGACGTGCGCGACCTGCCCGTGAACACGGGCCTCGTGATCTCGTCCGAGCGCGGATCCGCCCTCGCCCGCATCACGGGAACGGGCGGCGAGTTCAGCCTCGTCCGCGGCGACCGCGACGTCTTCGGCCTCAACGGCCGCTCGGCGGAGCAGCGGATCGCGATCGACCTGCTCCTGGATCCGTCGATCGGGATCGTGTCGCTCGGCGGGCGCGCCGGAACCGGAAAGTCGGCGCTCGCGCTCTGCGCGGCGCTGGAGGCGGTGCTCGAGCGTCAGCAGCAGAAGAAGATCATCGTGTTCCGCCCGCTTTTCGCGGTCGGCGGCCAGGACCTCGGCTACCTGCCGGGTGACCAGGGCGACAAGATGAGCCCGTGGGGGCAGGCGGTCTTCGACACGCTCGGATCCGTCGTGTCGGACAACGTCGTCGACGAGGTGATGCAGCGCGGCCTGCTCGAGGTGCTGCCGCTCACGCACATCCGCGGTCGCTCGCTCCACGACGCGTTCGTCATCGTCGACGAGGCGCAGTCGCTTGAGCGCAACGTGCTGCTCACGGTGCTCAGCCGCATCGGCCAGAACGCGCGCGTGGTGCTGACGCACGACGTGCAGCAGCGCGATAACCTGCGCGTCGGTCGCCACGACGGCATCGCGAGCGTTATCGAGACGCTGAAGGGGCACGAGCTGTTCGGGCACGTCACGCTCACGCGATCCGAGCGCAGCGACATCGCGGCCCTCGTCACGAGCCTGCTGGAGGAGGGCGAGCTCGGCTGACAATTGCGTTCTGTGTCGATCGATGTCGCTCTGTGTCGGTCGATTCCTCGTCAGGTGTGCGCGGTGCTTACCGTAGATCTACACAGCACACTTGACGAGGAGAACTCATCATGGCCCGTTTCACCCGCGCTCTTGCGCCGCTCGTAATTCTTGGCGCCCTCGCTACCGCCGGCTGCGCCGGAGGCGACGACAGCGTCGCCGAGGGCACCAGCGACGACCCGATCAAGCTCGGTGTCGTTGGTGCGTCGGATCCGTACTGGGCCCTCTACGAGACGGCCGTCGAGGATGCGGGCATCGACCTTGAGATCGTCGACTTCTCGGACTACGCGCTGCTGAACCCGGCGCTGAGCGACGGTGAGCTCGACATCAACCAGTTCCAGCACATCCAGTACCTCGCCGACTACAACGTGCACAACGACGATGACCTGCAGCCGATCGGCGCGACCGCGATCTACCCGCTGGGCCTCTACTCGACGCAGTACGACTCGGTCGACGCCATCCCGGACGGCGCCACCGTCGTCGTGCCGAACGACACCGTGAACCAGGCGCGCGGCCTGCTCGTGCTGCAGAGCGCCGGCCTCATCTCGCTGAAGGACGGCGGAAACGCCACCTCGACGCTGCAGGACATCGAGGACGGCTCGCGCGTCGAGGTCCAGGCGCTTCAGGCCGACCTGACCGTGACCTCGCTCAGCGATGCCGCCGCCGCGATCGTCAACAACGACTTCCTCGACTCGGCCGGACTCGAGGGCGGCGACGCGCTCTTCGCCGACGACCCGAGCGACCCCAGCGCGCTTCCCTACGTCAACGTCTTCGCCGTCCGCAGCGCCGATGTTGACAACGAGACGCTGAACCAGCTCGTCGACATCTACCAGTCGACGCAGGACGTTCTCGACGCCGTGCAGGAGCAGTCGGGCGGCACCGCGGTGTTCTCGACGACGCCGCGCGAAGACCTGCAGGCTTCGCTTGAAGAGACCGAGAAGGCAATCTCCGAGCTCGACAAGTAATCTAGTATCGTGCGCGGACCGATGGTGTCGGTCCGCGCACGACGCGTTTATGCACGACAAATCACCCAGGATCGCATGGCCTACATCGACATCTCCAACGTCTCGAAGACGTATCCCCCTCAGAACCGCCGCGGCAGCTCCGTCACGGCGGTCGACGACGTCTCGCTCGGCATCGAGCGCGGAGACATCTTTGGGGTGATCGGCTATTCGGGAGCGGGTAAGTCGACGCTTGTGCGTCTCATCAACGGCCTCGAGCCGGTGACGAGCGGCTCGATCTTCATCGACGGCGTCGACGTCGCGCGCCTCTCGGGCCGTGAGCTGCGCGAAACGCGCCGGCGGATCGGGATGATCTTTCAGCGGTTCAACCTCCTGCGTTCGCGCACCATCCGCGGCAACGTCGCCTATCCGCTCGAGGTCGCGGGGCTCTCGCGCGCGGAACGCGACGCGCGCACCGACGAGCTCCTCGCGTTCGTGGGTCTGGCCGACAAGGCCGACGCGTATCCGGAGCAGCTCTCGGGTGGCCAGCAGCAGCGCGTGGGAATCGCGCGTGCGCTCGCGGCGCACCCCGACATCCTCCTCGCCGACGAGGCGACGAGCGCGCTGGATCCGGAGACGACCGACGAGGTTCTGGACCTGCTCGCGCGCGTGAATCGCGAGCTGGGAGTGACGATCGTCGTCATCACCCATGAGATGGACGTCATCGCGCGAATCGCGAATCGCGTGGCGGTCATGGAGAAGGGCCGGGTCGTCGAGCACGGCGAGACCTACGACGTCTTCACGCGCCCGAAGACCCAGACGGCGCGCAAGTTTGTCGGCACGGTCGTGCGGGCGCTGCCCGAGGGCGACGCGCTCACGGCGCTGCGCGCGAAGCACGACGGGCGGCTGTTCACGATCTCCTTCACCGACGAGGGAGTGTCAGAGGCCCGCGTGTTCGGAGCGCTGGCCCGTGCCGGCATCGACTTCAATCTCGTTCACGGTGGCGTCGACGACATTCAGGGCCGGGTATACGGCCTGCTGACGATTGCCGTGCGCGGCGACGCGGCGGCCGTGCGCGAGGCGATGGCCGGAATCGGGCCAGCCGTGACGATCGCGGAGGTCGCGTGATGGATCTGCTCAACGACATTCTCGATAAGGCACCCCTGCTGCTGCAGGAGACTGGCACGACACTCTGGCTCGTCGCGGGCGGCCTGCTCTTCGGCGGTCTCGCCGGCCTCATCATCGGCACCGCGATCACGGTGACGCGGCGCGGCGCGATCCTCGAACAGCCGATCGTGTTCTGGATCCTCAACATCCTGGTGAATACGTTCCGCCCGGTGCCGTTCATCATCCTGCTGGTCGCGCTCCAGCCGCTCGCGCGAATCATCATCGGCAAGGGCATCGGCAACGAGATGATCATCTTCTCGGTGTCGATCGCCGCGACCTTCGGCATCGCGCGCATCGTCGAGCAGAATCTCGTGACGGTGGATCCCGGCGTCATCGAGGCCGCTCGCGCCATGGGAGCGGGACCCTGGCGCATCATCCGCACCGTGATCCTGCCCGAGGGGCTCGGCCCGCTGATCCTGGGCTACACGTTCGCGACGGTCGCGATCATCGACATGACCGCGGTCGCGGGCATCGCCGGTGGCGACGGCCTCGGTAACTACGCCCTCACGTACGGCTTCCGCCAGTTCGACAACGTCGCCATGTTCAGCGCGCTCGTCGTGATCATCATCATCACGCAGGTCGTTCAGGCGCTCGGTAACTGGCTGGCACGCCTCGTGCTTCGCCGCTAATCGGATACGCGAAAGGGCGGGCCAGGATGTGGATCCTGGCCCGCCCTTTGTGCATCGTGCTTAGCCCGCGTGGGTCATGCTGAGCAGGTCGAGCTTCTCGTCGAGCTGCTCGATCGTGAGCTCGCCGCGCTCGACGTAGCCGAGGTCGATGACGGCCTCGCGCACCGTGATGCCCTTGGCGACCGAGTGCTTCGCGATCTTCGCGGCGGCCTCGTAGCCGATGAGCTTGTTCAGCGGCGTGACGATCGACGGGCTCATGCCGGCGAGGGCTGTGACGCGCTCGACGTTGGCCTTGAGGCCGTCGACGGCCTTGTCGGCCAGCACGCGCGACGCGTTTGCGAGGAGGCGGATCGACTCGAGCAACGCGGTGCCCATAACCGGGATTGCGACGTTGAGCTCAAAGGCGCCCGAGGCACCGGCCCAGGCGACGGTGGCGTCGTTACCGATGACGCGCGCGCACACCATGAGGGTTGCCTCGGGGAGCACGGGGTTGACCTTGCCGGGCATGATCGACGAGCCGGGCTGGAGGTCGGGGATGTGTATCTCGCCGAGGCCCGTGTTGGGGCCCGAGCCCATCCAGCGCAGGTCGTTGTTGATCTTCGTCAGCGAGACGGCGATCGTGCGCAGGGCGCCCGACGCCTCGACGAGACCGTCGCGGTTCGCCTGGGCCTCGAAGTGGTCGACGGCCTCGGTTAGCGGCAGACCCGTCTCGGCGACGAGGTTCGCGATGACCTTCTGCGGGAAGCCCTTGGGGGTGTTGATGCCCGTACCGACGGCCGTGCCTCCCTGGGGAACCTCGGCGACGCGGGGGAGGGCCGCCTCGACGCGCTCGATGCCGAGACGCATCTGGCGGGCGTAGCCGCCGAACTCCTGGCCAAGCGTCACGGGCGTCGCGTCCATGAGGTGGGTGCGGCCCGACTTGACGACCGACTTCCACTCTTCGGCCTTGCGCTCGAACGACTTCGCGAGGTGGTCGAGGGCGGGGACGAGGTCGGTGATGAGCGCCTCGGTCACGGCAACGTGAACCGACGTCGGGAACACGTCGTTCGACGACTGCGACGCGTTGACGTGGTCATTCGGGTGCACCTCGCTACCGAGCTTCTCGGTCGCGAGGGTCGATAGGACCTCGTTCATGTTCATGTTCGAGCTCGTGCCCGAACCCGTCTGGTAGGTGTCGACCGGGAACTGGGCGTCGTACTCGCCCGTCACGACCTGGTCGGCGGCCCAGGCGATCGCGTCGGCGATGTCGCCGTCGAGCGTGCCGAGATCCTTGTTCGCGAGGGCGGCAGCCTTCTTGATGCGGGCGAGCGCGGCGATGTGGCGCGACTCGAGGCCCTTGCCGGAAATGGGGAAGTTCTCGACGGCGCGCTGGGTCTGCGCACGGTAAAGCGCGTCAACGGGGACGCGCACCTCACCCATGGTGTCGTGCTCGATACGGTATTCGGTCACTTCAGCGCTCCTTCATCGTGGGCGGTGGGTGTGGTTTCGGTCACGGTGTCGTCCGCGATTCCGAGCATGACGTCAGGGACAGCGGTGCCCTCGGCGAGACGGTAGTTTGCTCCCACGATGCCCAATGTGCCGTTCTCGACACCGGCCTTGATCATGTCGGAAGAGTGCATGAGCGCTTTGATCGTGTCGCGCAGGTGTTCCTGGCCGACGCGCCATGCATCGAGGGGCTCTCCGGTGCGGCCCGCCGCGATCTGCTCCTGGCGCACGCGGCGCGCGGCAGGAACGATCGGAGAGACCTGGCGCCATATTGACGGCGCGATGACGGGAGCGTCGGGCTCGAGGCTCTGGATCGCTGCCGCGACGGCGCCGCACGAGTCGTGGCCGAGCACGACGATGAGGGGGACGTCGAGGATATCGACCGCGTACTCGATGGTGCCCATGATGGACTCGCCGGTCACCTGGCCCGCGTTGCGAACGACGAACAGGTCGCCGAGGCCGAGGTCGAAGATGATCTCAGCAGCCAGGCGCGAGTCACTGCACCCGAAAAGCACGGCCAGTGGCTTCTGGCCCTCGGCGAGGTCCTCGCGGCGGGCGACGTCCTGGTGGGGGTGTGCGGGTGCGCCGGCGACGAATCGTCGGTTACCGTCCTGCATCCGTTGCCAGGCCTGCGTAGGGGTAAGACGGTCACTCATGTGTGGCCCCTTCCTGCTGCAAAGCAGCAATATCGTCAGCGACATGCTCGGCGAGCTGCGCCGTGATCTCCGCCGAAGCGGAGCCGTAGAGGAGAACGAAGTCGGTGCCGGCCTGCACACCGAGCGCGTACGAGATGTTGCTCGTCGACGACGGATCCTTCACGACGTATTCCGTGAATTCGACGCCGTCGATCGTGACGGTGCCCGTCGGCTGGGTGCCGCGGAGCGCCTGAGCGGCCCACACCTCGTCGGCGTCGAACGCCTGAGCGAAGCGGATGTACGCGTGGCCGGCGTCGGGGATCGAGTTGTAGTTGATCGTCCACACCGACGGCGAGCCGGGCTCGATCTCGGCGATGTTCATCGTCCACCCCTCCGGGGCGTCGGGCGTGACGACGGTGCGCTCGTACTGGTCGGCGACCTGAGAGGCGATCTCTGCCACGTCGGGCTGGGGCGCGTTGTCGACCTCGCCGCGAGGGACGATGAAGTAAACGACCGCGACGATCGCCAGGCTCACGACAAGCGCGAAGATGAGGTTCTTGAAGCTCTGGCTCTGCCGGTAGTTGCGCGAATTCTCGGCCTTGCGGGCCGCGGTCTCCTCGGGTGTCTCGGGGCGGCCGAGGTGCGCGGCGATGCGCGGTTCTGCGTTGCGGCGCGCCATTAGTTGTCGCCCTCCGCTGCCTTGTCGGACGCGGCCTTGGCCTCGTCGAGGCGGCGCTTCGCGCCGAGCAGCCACTCCTCGCAGCGGGCGGCGAGTGCCTCGCCTCGTTCCCACAGCGCGAGAGACTGTTCGAGGGACGACGCCCCCTGCTCGAGTTCGGAAACAACGCGGACGAGTTCGTCGCGGGCTTGCTCGAACGAGAGCTCCTGGATGTCGGGGAGAGAAGCAGTCATCGTTTCTATCCTACTTCCGCGAAGGGGCCGCCGCGGACGCGGTGCTGCCGTGCGAGGTCGCCGCGATGGCGCCCTCGTCGAGGGTGATGGTGAGGGCCGCGCCGTCGGGCGCCGACGCGGAGTCGCGCACGATGGATCCGTCGGCGAGCTGCGCGATCGCGTACCCGCGGGCGAGCGTCGACGCGGGCGAGAGCGCGCGCAGCGACGCGCGGAGCTCGCCCGTGCGGCGCTCGGCGCGATCGATTCCGCGGGCCATGAGGTCGCGGCCGCGGGACAGCGAGAGGAAGACCTCCTGCTGCCGCGAGCGGATCATCGAGTCGGGGTCGCGAAGCGAGGGGCGCGAGCGGATCTGCTCGACCTGCTGGATGCCGTGGGAGATCTGCTGTTGCAGGCGCGTCGTGAGCCGCGCGCGGAGCTGCCCGACGAGCGCCCGCTGCTCGCCCACGTCGGGCACGACGCGTTTCGCCGCGTCGGTCGGGGTGGAGGCGCGGAGGTCGGCGACCTCGTCGAGCAGGGGGCGGTCGTTCTCGTGGCCGATCGCACTGACGACCGGGGTCGTCGCCGCCGCGACGGCGCGGACGAGCTTCTCATCGCTGAAGCCGAGGAGCGTCTGCGGGTCGCCGCCGCCGCGAGCGATGATGATGACGTCGACCTCGGGGTCGGCGTCGAGCTGCTCGAGCGCCGCGAGGATCTCGGGGACGCTGCGATCGCCCTGCACCGTCGCGTGGATCGTGTGGAACTCGACCTGCGGCCAGCGCAACTGCGAGTTGCGGAGCACGTCTTTCTCGGCGTCGGAGCCCGCGCCTGTGATGAGACCGATGCGCGAGGGGAGGAACGGCAACGCCTTCTTCCGCGAGGCCGCGAACAGCCCCTCCTTCTGGAGCTGGCGGCGGAGCTTCTCGAGCCGCTCGAGCTGCGTGCCGAGCCCCACGTGTTTCATCGACGCGACCTGGAACGAGAACGAGCCGCGCTTGACGAAGTAGTCGGCCTTGAGGCACGCGATCACGTGGTCGCCGACGTGGAAGTCGTCGGTGAACTGCGCCACCACGTTCGACCAGACCTGCAGGTTGACCTGCGCGTCGGAGGTGAGGTCTTTCATTCCGCCGAAGACGTTGCGGCCGCGCACGTTCCACTGCGTGATCTCGCCCTCGACCCACACCGAGCCCCAGCGATCGATCGACGACTTGATCGTCTGGTTGAGGCGCGCCACCGACGTCGGCTGGTCGGGGCCGGAGTCGCGCGGCGAGACCTGATCGCTCGTCGGAGCCGCATCTGGGCCGGGAGAGGGCTGGAAGGTAGTCACACATCTAGGCTATTGCGGGCGTCTGACAAAGGAAGACACGTACCCTGGAGTCATGAGCCAGACCGCCGTAGCACTTCCGATCCCTCGCGTCCCCAGCCGGCGCGAGCGCCTCCAGGATATTCCCGTCGACGGTGACAAGCGGATCCTTCTTGCCGCGCCCCGCGGTTACTGCGCGGGAGTCGACCGGGCCGTGATCACCGTGGAGAAGGCTCTGCAGCGATACGGCGCACCCGTTTACGTGCGCAAGCAGATCGTGCACAACATCCACGTCGTGCGCGAGCTCGAGCAGCAGGGCGCGATCTTCGTGGAGGAGGTCGACGAGGTCCCTGAGGGATCCCACGTCGTCTTCAGCGCGCACGGCGTCTCGCCCATGGTGGTCGACGCGGCCGAGGAGCGCGGCCTGCAGGCCATCGATGCCACGTGCCCGCTCGTGACGAAGGTGCACCGCGAGGCCAAGCGCTTCGCGCGCGATGACTTCCACATCCTCCTCGTCGGCCACGAGGGCCACGAAGAGGTTGAGGGCACGGCCGGCGAGGCCCCCGACAACGTGACCATCGTCAACAACCCGGCCGAGGCCGACACGATCGAAGTCGAGGATCCGTCGAAGCTCGTCTGGCTCTCGCAGACGACCCTCTCGGTCGACGAGACGATGGAGACGGTGAACCGCCTGCGCGCGCGCTTCCCCGAACTGCAGGATCCGCCGTCGGACGACATCTGCTACGCGACCCAGAACCGCCAGGTTGCGATCAAGAAGGTCGCCGAGGGCGCCGATCTCGTGATCGTCGTCGGATCCGCGAACTCGTCGAACAGCGTGCGCCTCGTCGAGGTCGCGCTGCAGTACGGCGCGAAGGCCGCGTACCGCATCGACTACCCGGACGAGGTGCGGCAGGAGTGGCTCGAGGGCGTCAAGACCATCGGCATCACGAGCGGCGCGAGCGTGCCCGACGTGCTCGTGCAGGAGCTCATGCGCGAGCTTGCACACGCGGGCTACGGCGACGTCGAAGAGGTGCGCACCGCCGAGGAAGACCTGATCTTCTCGCTGCCCAAGGAGCTGCGCGACGGCCCGCGCGGCGGACGCCGGAGCCAGGAATGAGCGACGAGCGCCCGCGCCCGCAGTTCGGCGCGTATTCGAGCCCCGAAGAGCAGCGCGCTCGCAGCGGACAGGACGTCCCGAAGCGGGTTTTGGATCCGGCGCTCGTGCCGCGCGACATGCCGCCGGAGGACGCCGCGGCGCCCAAGCGACCCGGCCAGTATGAGCAGGTCAGCCAGGCGACCGTCGTCGATCGCGTGATCACCGTCGCGCTCATGGCGTTTGGGCTGTACTCGGTGCTCGGGGCGCTGCGGTCGTACACGGATCCGTACGCGCTGCTCGACGCGATCGGGATGAGCGACGTCGAGCTGACCGATCCCGCGGGCCTTCGCGTCGCGGGGATCGTCTCGATCGTCGTGATGCTGATCGGCTGGGGCGGCACGGTGTGGATTCTGTGGCGGCGGCACGCGCGCCGCAAGACGATGTGGTGGATCGCCGTGATCGCGGGCATCGTGTTCACGATCGTCGGGGCCCTGATCGTCGCGGTGCCGTTCGCGATGGATCCGGCGGTGCTGCAGAAGTTCGCGGAGCTGCAGGGCATCGAGCTGCCGTAACCGCACACGAAGATCGCCCCCGTTCCTTTCGGAGCGGGGGCGATCGTCGTCTGTCAGCGAATTAGGCGCTGATCGACTTGCCGAAGGAGCCGAGCTGCTTCGTCGCCTCGACCACGCGAGCGGCCATCGCCGTCTCGGCGACCTTGCCCCATGCGCGGGGGTCGTACTGCTTCTTGTTTCCGACCTCGCCGTCGACCTTCAGCACGCCGTCGTAGTTGGCGAGCATGTAGCCGGCGACCGAGCGCGTGAACGCGTACTGCGTGTCGGTGTCGATGTTCATCTTGATGACACCGTTCGCGACGGCCGTCGCGATCTCCTCGGCCGAGGAGCCCGAACCACCGTGGAACACGAGGTCGAGGGGCTTGGCGTCGGTGCCGAACTTCTCGGCGATGCCGGCCTGGATCTCACCCAGGAGCTCGGGACGGAGCTTCACTCCACCCGGCTTGTACACGCCGTGCACGTTGCCGAAGGTGAGGGCCGAGATGTACTTGCCCTTCTCACCGAGACCGAGGGCCTCGACGGCCTTGGTCACATCGCCGACGGTCGTGTAGAGCGCGTCGTTCGAACCCTCGTGCTGAACGCCGTCTTCCTCGCCGCCGACAACGCCGACCTCGATCTCGAGGATCGCGCCGATGTTGTGCGTGCGGGGGAGGAGCTCCTTGGCGATATCGATGTTCTCGTCGAGCGGCACGGCCGAGCCGTCCCACATGTGCGAGTTGAAGATCGGGGCGCCGCCGGCCTTCACCTGCTCCTCGCTCGCGGCGAGGATCGGGAGGAGGAAGTCGTCGAGCGCGTTCTTCGGGCAGTGGTCGGTGTGGATCGCGACCGTGACGCCGTAGCTGTCGGCGACGGTGCGAACGTACTGCGCCATGGCGATTGCGCCGGTTGCGCGCGCCTTGACGGTGTGGCCAGCGAAGTAGTCAGCGCCACCCGTCGTGACCTGGAGGATGCCATCCGAGCCAGCTTCGGCGAGGCCCTGCAGGACGGCGTTGATGGTCTGCGAGCTCGACACGTTGAATGCGGGGAAGGCGTATCCGCCATCCTTCGCACGGGTGAGCATCTCGGCGTACTGTTCCGGGGTTGCGACCGGCATTGTGCGTCTCCTTACGGATAGCGGTGTTGGGGTTCCAGCCTATTGTCTGCATGCCGCAGGAGGAATTCGAGACGGAGTCCGGGCGGGTGAAACGTCTCATTTATCTAAAATGTTAAAAACCGTAAATCCTTCGTTCTTGATGTTCGTTAAATGTGCGTTTCTTGCGTAGCGTTCTGAGTACTGTCGGAGTCATGACCGCTGATCACGAGATCCACGACACCGACGACCTCATCCCCCTGACGCCCGACCGCAACATCGCGCTCGAGCTTGTTCGCGCGACGGAGGCCGCCGCGATTCGTTCCGTTCCCTTCATTGGGCGCGGTCAGAAGGAACTCGCCGACGGCGCCGCCGTCGACGCCATGCGCGCCTTCCTGACGACCGTCGAGTTCGACGGCCGCATCGTGATCGGTGAGGGCGAGAAGGACAACGCGCCGATGCTGTTCAACGGCGAGCACGTCGGCACGGGCCGCGGTCGTTCGTACGACATCGCGGTGGATCCCATCGATGGCACGACGCTGACGGCCGAGGGCCGCAACAACGCCCTGAGCGTGATCGCGATGTCGGATCGCGGCACGATGCTCGACGCGTCGAGCGTCTTTTACATGGACAAGCTCGTGACGGGCCCCGCGGGCGTCGGCGTCGTCGACATTCGCCTCCCCGTGCAGGAGAACATCCGCTTGCTCGCGCAGGCGCTCGGTAAGCCGATCGACGAGATGGTGGTGTCGGTGCTGAACCGCCCGCGTCACCAGCAGCTGATCGCCGACATTCGCTCGACCGGTGCCGGCACGCGCCTCATGAGCGATGGCGACGTCGCGGGCGGCATCAACGCGGCGCGCCACGACGCGCGCACCGACATGTGTGTCGGCGTAGGCGGCAGCCCCGAGGGCATCGTCACGGCGTGCGCGATTAAGGCGCTGGGCGGACACATTCAGGGCCGCATGTGGCCCCGCGACGACGATGAGCGCCAGCGCGGCATCGATGCGGGCCTGCCGATGGACGATGTGCTCGAGGCCGAAGACCTCGTGAAGGGCAACAACACGATCTTCGTCGCGACGGGCGTGACCGACGGCGCCCTCGTTGCCGGCGTGAAGCGCCAGGACGGATACCTCTACACCGAGAGCGTCGTGCTTCGCGGTCACTCGGGAACCTTACGTCGAATCTCGAGCGACCACCTCGAGTCGAAGTGGCTCTAAGCCGACACATGCGATAATCAGGGCATGACCGAAGCCTCGGAAAAGTCTGCCTCTGAAGGTGCGCGCGCGGTGGTCGCCGACGCGCAGGATCCGGCACGCCGACCCGACGTGCTCTTCCGCGTGCGGCGACCCGAAGGCACTGAGCCGAGCGTCTGGTGGTCGGTCGGTGGCTTCGTGGTCATCGCCGCGGGCATCCTGCTCTCGCTTAACTGGCTTCCGGGCTAAGCTCCGCGGCGAGCATTTCGGGCGCCGATAGGCGGCGCACTGGCGAATCGATCACCTGGGGCGAACGCGCGCTATTGAGCTTGGACGCGTCGATGCCCGGGAACTTCCGCGCCGTGACGAGCACGCGCGATTCGAGCGAACCGACGAGACCGTTATAGGCGTCGACGGTTCGCTCGATCGCGCGGCGCATGTCGTCGGCCTTGCCCGCGAGCGAGCCGAGGCGCTCGTAGAGCTGGTTGCCGAGGTCGAAGAGCGTCTTGGCCTCGACCGAGACCTCCTGCTGAGTCCAGGAGTAGGCGACCGTCTTCAGAACGGCCCAGAGGTTGACGGGCGAAGCCAGCGCGACGCGCTTGCTGAACGCGTACTCGAGCAGCCCCGGATCCTCCGCGAGCGCCGCCGATAGCACCGACTCGCTCGGGATGAAGCAGACGACGAACTCCGGGCTTGCGTCGAGGCCCGTCCAATAGGCCTTCTTCGCGAGCGCGTCGACGTGCGCACGAACGGCCTTGACGTGCTTCTGCAGGAGCTCGGCGCGCCGCGCGTCGTCGTCTCCGACGGCCGTCTCGGGGATGGCCTCGGCGTCGAGGAACGCCGCGAGCGGCGCCTTCGCGTCGACCGCGATCGACGTGCCGCCCGGCAGGTGCACGAGCATGTCGGGGCGGCCCGCGCCCGCGTCCGACGAGATCGACGACTGCTCGTCGAAGTCGACGCGTGCGATGAGGCCGGCCGATTCGACGATGCGCCGGAGCTGGGTCTCGCCCCACACGCCGCGCGTCGTGTTCGAGCGCAACGCGCCGGCGAGCTGCTCGGTCGTCGCGCGGAGCTGCTGGTCGAGGGCATGCGCCGTGCGGAGCTGCTCGGACACCTGACCGAATTGCTCGGTGCGCTCGCGCTGCATCTCATCGACGCGCTGCTGCATGCGCTGGAGGGATTCGCGGACGGGGGAGAGCGCCTGCATGACGGCGCTCTCGCGCTGCGCCCGGAGCGCCTGCTCCTGGCGTTCGGTGCGGTCGCGCTCCGCGGCCTCGCGGGCGCGCTGCTCGGAGCGCTCGAGCGCCTCGCGCAGCCCCGCGGCCTCCGCGGTCGCCCTCGTGGCCTCCGCCTCGGATCCGGCCGAGCGTGACGCCCGCGCGAACCACCCGATGGTGGCGCCGGCGGCCACCCCGATCAGCACCATGAGAACCCAGAAAAACTCCATGGATCCAATTTCTCCCGAACCACTGACAAACGAACCAGGTGGCCCGGATAGAATCGACTCCCGTGGCTCTGACTATCGGCATCGTAGGACTTCCCAACGTGGGAAAGTCGACCCTGTTCAACGCTCTCACCGAGAACGACGTCCTCGCAGCGAACTACCCGTTCGCGACGATCGAGCCGAACGTCGGTGTCGTCGAGCTCCCGGATCCGCGACTGAACCGCCTCGCGGAGATCTTCGGATCCCAGAAGCTTCTTCCGGCGCCCGTGTCGTTCGTCGACATCGCCGGTATCGTGCGCGGCGCGAGCGAGGGCGAGGGCCTCGGCAACCAGTTCCTCGCGAACATCCGCGAGGCTGACGCGATCGCGCAGGTCGTGCGCGGTTTCACCGACAGCGACGTGACGCACGTCGACGGTCGTGTCGACCCGCACAGCGACATGGAGACGATCAACACCGAGCTGATCCTCGCCGACATGCAGACCCTCGAGAAGGCGGTTCCGCGTCTCGAGAAGGAAGTGAAGGGCAAGAAGGCCGACCCGGCCGTGCTCGACGCCTCCAAGGAAGCCCTCGCGATCCTCGAGACCGGCAAGACGCTGTTCCAGGCCGGCTTCGACACGACGCCGATCCGAGAACTCGGCCTGCTGACGGCAAAGCCGACGCTGTTCGTCTTCAACGTCGACGAGGGCGTGCTCACGGACGAGGCGCGGATGAACGAGCTCCGCGAGCTCGTCGCCCCCGCGAAGGCCGTCTTCCTCGACGCCAAGGTCGAGTCTGAGCTCGTCGGCATGGACCGCGACGAGGCGCTCGAGCTGCTTCAGGCTCTCGGCCAGCCCGAGTCGGGCCTCGACCAGCTCGCGCGCGTGGGCTTCGAGACCCTCGGCCTGCAGACCTACCTGACGGCGGGCCCGAAGGAGGCGCGCGCCTGGACGATCCGCAAGGGCGCCACCGCCCCGCAGGCCGCCGGCGTGATCCACACCGACTTCGAGCGCGGCTTCATCAAGGCCGAGATCGTGTCGTTCGAAGACCTCGACCAGTACGGATCCATGGCAGACGCCAAGGCCGCCGGCCGCGTGCGCATGGAGGGCAAGGACTACGTGATGGTCGACGGCGACGTGGTGGAGTTCCGCTTCAACGTCTGACCCTTCGATGAGCGGCGGTGCGTGAGTGGTCCCCGGGCGATCCAGGTGGATGCAGATGCATCTCGCGAGGAAGCACTGGGCGATCGTCGCTGTCACGGCGGCGCTGGTGGTCGGCGGGTGCGCGATGGCCTGGTCCTGGGGGATCTGGGGCGTGTTCGTCGCCTGTGCTGCTCTGACGTTGGTGGGTTCGACGGGCCCGGCTCTATTGCTTCTGCCGCGGTCCGCGGTGACGCCGATGCTGGTCGCGCAGGTGGCGTCGTGTGCGGTGTGGTTCATGCTCATCGGATGGGGGCTGGTCCTGCTGCTGGACCCGGCGTACACCGTCGGATGGGTGTTCCCAGGGAAGAGCGGCGTCGGCGCGCGTGTGGTGGACGAGGATGATGCATGGTGGATCGGCTGGCTGATCCTCAGCCTTGGGCTCTTCTGCACGGTGACGGTCATCGCCGTCGAGATCATTCCTCGCCTCCGCCGCGCGCGGCGGGAGTCGTGACCTCGAGGGCGTCGCGGTCCGGGGTGGGCTGTCCGCGGTGCCCGCGGGCCGCCCACCCGACGCGGTGGTTTCTCTCCAGAGGCTGCTCCGTGCCGGAACTTGGTGGAATTTGGTTCTGCCGTATCGCCTCCGGTAGTGCGTGGTGTCATGCGCTTCCGCTGCGTTTGGTCACCGCGTTGCTGCCCTTGTCCATGACCTCCCTGGTCCGCTCGTGTCGGTGGACAGCTGGATGACGACCCTGCGAGCCGATCCGCGAGACCCGTTGCCATACGATTGAGCGGTGACGACTCCTATACGCCGCGAGATCGGCCAAGTCTTCATCCCGGTGCGGGACATCCACCGCTCTGTCGACTGGTACGGCAGGCTGCTCGGTGCGGAGGTGTCCCTGCCTTCGCATGGCGACACGATCGTCGACGTCCCGATGGAAACGGGCCCCGGCCTTGCTCTGGACGCGAACGCGCCGTTCACGCCGGACGGTCCGCCACGCTTCTTCTGGTGGGCCGATGACCTCGGCGCAGTCGTGGCGCATGTGCGCGATCTCGGGGCCGAACTTGCCTCGGACGTAGTCGACATCGGGAGCGTGGCCTTCGTCCAGTTCCGGGATCCTGACGGGAACCTGCTCATGGTGTGCGCTCGAACCGAGGGCGACGAGTCCGCTCACACCGTTGTCTGACCGCCGGTGCGCGAAGGCGCGGCTCATCAGTGCTGGCCCGCACAACGACAGTGGCGGAGGAGATTGCTCGATGTCGGAATGGGGTGGATTTCCGTTTCTCGAACTAAACCTTTGGCGCGCTCGCACTTCCGGATTGAAGCCGACGCGCACAGCTTCGCTCGCCGTCAATAATCAGTACCGTGTCGAAGTCGGCGTAAGCCCTCTGTGTCAGCCTTGAGTGAGATCCCCGGTGACCCTCTGTGGATCTGTACCCCGGAGTTGCACCCTTACTGCAAAGTGACAGGTTGGTATGTACCGGAACTCGGTGGAGTTTAGATTTTCAAATTAACCTCTGAGGTCATCCGCAGGAGAAGGCTTTAGTCCTCGCACGTGAAGTCGCAACGCGTTTGCAGCGAAACTTGCGGCCTCCGGGGTTCCGAAGGCGACATGGAAGTCGGGGTTCGTTTCGTACTGGTCTGCGAGACCACGGATCATGTCGACGGACTTCGCCGTGTCGCCTGCATGGGTAGGAGTTCCCGGAATCTCCTTGAACCACTCCACGTGAACGGCCGCATGCTCCTGCGCTATCGCGGAGTCCAGTTCATGCCCTTCCTGCTGGATCACACGCCACCGGGTGAGTAGGGCGTCGGCTCTGACTTTCCATGCCTTTTGCTGCTGGACCGATTTCCCGTGCCACCACTGATTCGATGCGTCGAATGCGTCGCGGCCCCAGCGCTCGACGACCTCAACCTCATATCGGTCGTTGAATCCCTCGAGCATGACATCCATGCGAGGTTCGCGGCCCTGGCGACGCATGGACAAGGTGTGCTCCACCGCGTTGATGCGTCGATTCAGAGAGTCGCGTTCCCTAGCGAGATGCTCCAAGTGCCCGGTGAGCGCTTGGACTTCCACCTCAGGAGTTGTGGGCACATCAAGTACGTCCGCGATGTCGGCCAGCGGCATGCCCGTTTCTCGCAACAGCAGGATTCGCTGCAGGCGGGAGACTGCGTCGGGCCCGTAGTACCGGTAACCGTTGGACCCGACGCGGTCTGGCTCGAGCAGCCCAATCTGGTGGTAGTGACGCAGCGTTCGCCCGCTGATGCCCGCACGTTCTGCGAGCTCGTGCACGGTCCACTCCACGGACTGCCTCCAGCTGGTTGACGTCGTTCTCATTCTTCCCGATTGAGGCGCAAGCCCAGTTGAGGCGCGGCGACACGCAGAACCTCGTCCACAGGCACGGCAATGCTCTGTGCCGCGGTGGCTCCTGTGGCATCGAGGTAGGCGCGAACTAGCCGTATGCCGGCTGCGTAGCCAGCACCCGTGGGCAGACCAACTGGCTCTGCGCCGAGGAGGCGCGCGCTCGCGTCACCATGCACCCACGCCGTGAAGTTCTGCATGCCTGTGACGTGCAGCCCGCTTGCGACCTTCGCAAGGACTTCGGCATCGTTGTGGGTGCTTTCACTGACGAAATGCGTGTACCCGCGGTCGCCGAACAGCTCCGCAGCGAACACGTCCGCAAGCCCTTCCGAGATTACCTGCTCGCCGACGGTGACCGTCATCGGGTCCCATACGACTCCGCCCGGCGAGTACCGCACATTGTGGTGCAGTTCATGAACGGTAATCGCTTCGAGTCGCTCCAGAACCTGGGGCGTGGGCCAGACGGTGATGGTGATGTAGCCGCTGATTCCACCGAATGCGGACAGCCCCTGGATCTCGTCGACGAAGTGCTTGTTGTCGGGATCGGCTAACACGAGGAGCACCTGCAGATCGGGCACCTCGATGCCCGGGGCAGCTGCCCGGAGTGCCGCGGCTCCGGACTCGAGCGCCGTAGTGATGCGGTTCCAGGCGTCTGCCTCGACGAGACGCTCGAGGGCCCCCTGGATCGGTTCGGTTGCGCCCTCCCAGTCGAAGCCGAAGTTCTGTCGGTGCACGGTGGCCATGTCGCCCCCTCCCGGGATGAAGTGGTACATCCCAGCCAGGGGAGACCACATCTCACGGACCAGATCGGCGCGGTCATCGGGTGTCGCTGCGAGCACTCGGCGCATGCTCGACGCGCTGTCAATCACTGAAATAGTCATAGCAAGAGACGGTAAACCTTGCCGTTACGACAAGGTCAAACCCGGGGAGTAGCTAACTTCTCCAGAGGTTGGTATCTGCGGCGACGTGGTGGAGTTCCAGTTTAACGTATAGCGTTATTGACGATCTCCGTTATACACTTACCGTGTGATCAGATCGTTCGGGAGCAAAGACACCGAGCGCATCTGGCGTGAGCAGTACGTCAAGGGTGTTGATCGAGCCGTGCAGCGGGCGACGCTGCGCAAGCTCGAGCTGATTCATGCGGCGAAGGACGTCGACGACCTGCGGATCCCACCGGGGAACCGGTTGGAGAGGCTGGCCGGCGACCGTCGCGGTCAGCACAGCATCCGGGTGAATACCCAGTGGCGGATCTGCTTCGTCTGGAGAGATGGAGGTGCAGAAGATGTCGAACTCGTCGACTACCACTGAGGCCGACCTGATAGAGCCGATCCACCCGGGGGAGATCCTGATGGAGGACTTCATCGAGGGATTCGGGATCACTCAGAACAAGCTCTCGGTATCGATCGGTGTGCCGCCGCGGCGGGTCAATGAGATCGTGCACGGCAAGCGCGGGATCACTGCGGACACGGCGATCCGGCTGGCGCGCTACTTCGGCACGTCCGAGGAGTTCTGGATGAATCTGCAGTCGAACTACGAGCTTCGGCTCGAGCGCCGAGCGCTACGCGACAAGGTCGCTGAGATCACGCCGCTGCAGGTCGCATGAGACCTAAATTGACCGGCTCGGAAAGTTCTCGTCTGATCATCATCCGCGGGAACTCGGGCAGCGGAAAGTCGCACTTGGCGCACGCAGTCCGAGCTGCGCGACCGCGGGGCGTGGCGATCATCGCTCATGACGTGCTGCGGCGAGAGATCTTGCATGTTCGCGATCACCCCGGTGCATTGAGCGTTCAATACATCGATCTGTCGGCGCGATTCGCCCTCGATAACGGGCTCGACGTGGTGATCGAAGGCATCCTGCATTCCGAGAGTTATGGCGAGATGCTGTCTCAGCTGCGAGACGACCATCGTGGTCTGACTCGTTGTTACTACTACGAACTCAGCCTTGACGAGACACTTGAACGGCATCGAACTAAGGCGCTGGCCGCTGAGGTGTCGGAGGCTGACGTCGCATCCTGGTACCGCAGCGACGACCGAGTCGCTGCCTTGGATGAGGCGACGTTCGATGCCACAGTAAGCGCCGCCGAAGCTCTGCAGCGTGTCCTTATGGACGTGGGGTGGAGCAGAGACCTCGACACTGCCTTATAACTGATCCTCATGATGCCTGCCCTGACGTGATGCGGTCGAGTAACGAATCCGGCAGAGGTTGTTCCGTGCTGGAACGTGGTGGAGTTCCGCTTCAACGTGTGATCGCTGAGGCGGTGCGACCCACGCAGTCCGGTGCGATGACTCGGGTGTTCGACGGCGGGTGATCTGCGAGGGTGCTAGCCGGTCGGATCGGCCGAGGGGTGAGGTTGCCGGAGCAGTTGGGGCACGTCATGCTGAGGCGCTTGCGCGCGCATTCGCCGCACCAGGTGCACTCGAAGCTGCAGATGTAGACGTCGGGGTCGGATACCGCGAGGTCGCGGTCGCAGCACTCGCAGTTCGGTCGCAGTTCGGTCGCAGTTCCAACATGCCCCTAGTGTACTGGCGGCCTCGTGAGTGGTCGTGCCCACTGCTGGAGCGGCGCGCGGGACCATGCCGTCGGGGCCGGATCCGGTCGCGATCACGGACATCGGGCTTCGCCCGGTGATCCGTGTGCGCGGAGCGTGTGTTGAGGACGTCGTCTCCCGGGCGTGACCTGCGGCCCGCGGACTCGAAGCCGAGATGCCGAGTCGCACGCCCGACGATGTCGATGGCGATAGGGTCGTGAGGTCGGTCCGTGCCGGAACGCGGTTGAATTCAGGTTCAATGTCTAATACAGGCTTCTTGCCCACCTACCTGCGCATCAGTCCCTGACGCCGGGCACTCCCGTAACATTGCGGGTATGAATGGGGCGCTTTCGAAGGGTCGAGCGAATGTGCCACCGGCACGGGCTGGCCGACTTGACTCCACGGACCGCCGGTACGAGCCTTTCGTGCGCCTCGTCCCTGCACCAGTGCGGCGGGTGGCCTCGTCGTGGAGGTGGGATGCGCCGGACGGGGGTGGTTCGTGGGACCTGCACATCGAGCACGTGGGTGCCCCGACGGCTTCGGTCCGAATGCTGCTTGTCCATGGAGCGGGAGGGAACGCGGCGGCGATGTAGCCCTACGCTGCACACCTGAGTCGCCTGGGCGCTCGGATTACGGTGGTCGATCTGCCCGGTTACGGGCGAACGATCCGGGTGCGGCGTGGACGCCGCAGCGTTAGTTATGGCGACTGGCAGCAGCTGCTCGTCGATCTCGTGGGTCGCGAGCATGACGAGCGGCCACTCGTCCTCGTCGGGGCGAGCATGGGTGGTGCCCTCGCGGTCGACACCGCTGCAGTGACCGGACTGGCCAAGCGGGTCATCGCGACTTGCCTGCTCGACCCGACTCGGCTGGGCATCGCTGCCGCCATCGTGCGAGCCCCGTGGATAGCGCGGCTGGGATTGCCACTGCTGCATTTCGCCCGGGGGCTAGCGGCGAATCCACGGATCCCGGTCCGCGTGCTGACCCCTATGTCTGCGATTTCGAACGACCCTGGCCTCAGTCATGCAGTGCTCACCGACCCGTGCGGCGGTGGTGGCGCGATGCCGGTGGCTGGTACCGCTCGTTCCTCGAGGCAGGTCCGGCTATTCCACCCGAGCAATACCAAGGACCACCGGTCGTGCTGTTGCATCCGGCCGAGGATCGTTGGACTATGCCGGAGCTCAGCCTCGACTACCTTGGTCGGCTTCACGGCAAGGCCCGGGTCGTGATGCTTCCTGGCTGCGGCCACTTCCCCCTCGAGGAGCCCGGCTTCCAGGTCCTCCTGGACGAGGTTTCGGATGAGATGGAACAGGTGCTGGATGACCAGCGGAGAGGCAGCTGAGTCGGCCATTCGCGGTGAGGGACCGTAGCCCTGAGACCGGTCTGGCCCGGTGAGGCGTGTATGCGTTCCTGGCCGTGGCGACGTGGTGGAGTTCCGCTTCAACGTGTGAGCTCGCTTCCACCCCCTCGAGCTGCCTCGTCTGGACCTCTCGGAAGATGACCATCTGTGTCTTGGCGTGCTCGGGCCGGCGACCGGTCGGATCCAGGCGGCCACTGACTAGCGACCGCTCCGCGCTTCGGATGGCGTCATGGGCGAAGTCTTCACCCTCCCGATAATGTACATTTCCGGGTATTCTTGAGTCATGGAGATCACCGCAACCAAGGCGCGCGACCAACTCGGTCGGCTCATCGATCGGGCACACAGCGAGCCCGTTTACCTCACTCGTCACAATCGGCGAGTGGGTGCGATCGTGAATGCCGAAACGCTCGATCGGCTGATGGAAGCGGCGGAGGAGCTTGACGACATCGCGGCCTATGACGCGGCGAAGGCTGACGGCGGAGAGAGCATTACGCTCGATGAGCTCCGTCGCGAACTTGGCCTGTGACCTATACGGTTCGAATCGGGTCCGCCGCGCGCCGTCAGATCCGCAAGCTCCCGCGTGACGGTCAGGAGCGAGTCAGCGCCGTACTTGTCCTCCTGGCGGACGAGCCGCGGCCGCCCGCGTCGAAGAAACTCACCGGGCGTGACGCTTGGCGCGTGCGCACCGGGAGCTGGCGAGTGATCTACGAGATTCACGATAACGAACTGCTCGTCATGGTCGTCGCGGCGGGGAACAGGCGTGATGTCTACCAGCGCTGATGTAAGTCAAGCAGTGTGCTTTCCAGCGGGCTAAAGCTCTCACCGACGATGCGGGTGGTCTTGCGATGCATAGCGTTTTTCGTCGAAGGGCCCAGTCAGATTAGTTTCCGGCAATGCGATTCAGCGTCTCGATCAGGTTGCGGAACGTGCGTCGGCCCTCTGGGGTGAGTCGCACGAGTGTCGACCCGTACCGGTTCTTGCGTTCCTTGGAGATCTCGACCAGACCGCGCTCCTCGAGATCTCGCAGGATCTTGGATAGATCCGGCATCGAGAGATCCGTCGATTCTTGGAGCGCGGGATAGTCGGCTTGCTCGACCTGGCTGAGGTGCGACAGCGTGACGAATCGCTTTGGCGCAACGAGGTGGGGGTCGATGTCGGTGTATGCCATTGTGGTCAGCGGCGAATGAGAAGCACGAGGTAAAGCACGAGCCACGCGGCCGGTGCGAGGGCAGCAAACAGAAAACCCTCGGGCAGAGGGACTGTTTCTCCGTGAACGAGAACGCGCCAGATCGGGATCAGTAGCCAGACCGTGAATGCTGTCGCAACGGAAGCGCCCTTCAACCGAGGCTCGTTGGGGCGGTCGAGTCGGCTCTTGATCCATCCGTGCGCGATGACGATCGCGCCGAGGGCAAGGGGGATGGCCCACCACACGTGACCCACCATGGTGAGGAGCCCGGCGGCGAACGACAGTAAAACCGTGGCTGCCGTGCTGAGGTGATCGCGTGCGGTGAAGACGCGTCGAGGGCGACGCGGAATGGAGTCGAGCAAGCCCTGCGCGTGCTCAGGGGAGACGGGCGAGGGGCCTTGGGATCCGTCGGCAGGCATGCCTCACACCGTAGCAACTAGTTTCTAAATTTGAAAGTAGAGAATTGCTGCAACGCCCCGGATCAATACTCGCCCTTAATAACGAAGTAGGATCCGCGGATCGTGCCCGCGAGCTTCGACTTCTGACGCGCGAACTTGAAGGATCCAAGCTCCTCGGGGACCTCCATGCCATCGGAGAGCTTGAAACCCACGGCGTGCTTGCCGCCCTCCGCGAGCTCGTACAGAACATTGATCGACAGTCCCGATTCGTAGAACACGTACGCCCAACGGATCCCCGGCACGGGCGGCTCGGCGACCTCGAGCGCGGGGGAATCGATCACGATGCCGCGCTCGTCGGCCAGGATCTTCGTGACCCATGCCAGCGTCTCGGTGCCCTCGGCGGGCACGGTGGCGAAGTCGAGCTTGTACTTGTTGTGGATATAGCGCGCCTCGTTGGCGCGGAGGCCCGCGAGGGCGGGTGCGACGGGCGATGATTCCAGCCCGGAGGTGGAGACGTTCACGAAGTCGATAACGTGCGGCATGCGACCACGCTATACCTTCGGCGGCGGCTACTCAGCTGATTACGAGCTCGGCGATGAGCTTCTCGACGCGCGCGCGAATCTCGTCACGGATCCGCCGGACGGTGCCTTCATCCCGCCCGGCCGGGTCGTCGAGAACCCAGTCTTCGTAGCGCTTGCCGGGGAAGATCGGGCATGCGTCGCCGCAGCCCATCGTGATGACCACGTCGGACTCACGCACGGCCTCGACGGTGAGGAGTTTCGGCGTGTTCGATGCGATGTCGATGCCCTCCTCGGCCATCGCGGCGACCGCGACCGGGTTGATCTGATCGCGCGGCTCGGATCCGGCCGAGAGAACCTCGATCCGGTCCCCGGCAATGGCCTGCAGATAACCAGCCGCCATTTGCGAGCGGCCCGCGTTGTGCACGCAGACGAACAGGACGGTGGGCTTCTCGGCCATGATGCTCCGGCTCCTCGGCCATGATGCTCCGGCTCCTCGGTGGATGACGTTGCTAGTAATGCCCATTCTCTCGCAGGTGGGCGGGCCGCCGTCGAGGGTCAGCGGCTTCGACCGGCCCGTCACGGGAGCAGACGCCGAGTATCCTGGCGCCATGCGGATCACCGTGCCCGACGATTGCGGAAATTCTCCGAGGAATCTTCTCGTGAGCCAGCTCTCGGTCGACTGGGCCGCGGGCAACCTCGACGACGTGCGAGCGTGGCTCGCCGACGATGTTCGGTGGGAAGTGCTGGGGGATCCGGGCCGCGATGTCGAGGGTGCTCTCTCGCTCCCGCGCGATGTGCAGGAGGTTGAGGTTTATACCGCGATCAACCACGGCAAGGCGGCGAGCTGCAATGGCTGTCTGGTGACGCCGACGGAACAGATCGACTTCTGCCACGTCTTCCGCTTCTCTGGGGTGGCAAAAACCGCGAGAATCGTCCACATTCGCACGTATCTTGTCCGAAGCTGACATGTGGCGTCGCGCGGGGCGTGGCGGCTGACTGCGACGATTCTCAGTCGGCGCTGGGATCGAAGAGATCCTCGATCCGGCAGCTGAAGACATCGGCGAGCCGGAAGGCAAGGGGGAGCGACGGGTCGAATCGTCCGCGTTCGATCGAGATGATCGTCTGCCGCGAGACTCCGAGCTCATCGGCGAGACGCTGTTGCGACCAGTTGCGATCGAGCCGACGCTCCTGAAGCGAATTCTTCACCGTCAGCCGCGCTTCTTCGCCATGAGGTAGCGCACGAATGTGCTGAAGAAGGCGATCCAGATCACTCCGATGAGCGCCCAGGTGCCGTCGAGGGCAATGCCGGCGATCGAGACGACCGCGAGCGTGAGTCCCGTGAGCATGACCGTATCGCGGAGCGCGCCCGACATTGCGGCATCTAGCCACTTCGACTCCACCGACTCGTCGGGCCTGTCGATCGCGTCGCGGAGGGTCGAGCGATCGACGATCATCGCCCAGATGAGGCCGATGAACCCCCAGGACATGACGAGTGCGAATACCGCCGCGACGATAAGGGCCTGCTCGCCCTCGGCGACATCCGTGAGGAGCGTGAGTGCGCCGACCCCGATGGCCAGGAGCAGCCCAGCGGGTACTGCGACGGCCATTGCGGGGACCCTGCCCTGTGCGAACCGGGTCTGCCCCCAGCGTGTTTTGGTGTTCATGATCTCTTCCGTTGTAAAGCAGCCTTAACGTGTGAAGCTAGCTTGACATGCAAAGGTTGCTTTACACAAGCCCGGGGCTCCAAAATTCGAATGTCACCGCTGGGTGCAATCATGAGAGCCTCGTCATGAGACCGCAGAGGAGGCCAGCGTGGACCAGAGGGTGAGTTTCATTACATTGGCGGTGGCCGATGTGCGCCGCAGCCGACAGTTTTACGTCGACGGTTTGGGGTGGCGGCCGATGTTCGAGAGCGACGACGTGCTGATGCTGCCGGTGGGTGAGCACCTCATGCTGTCGCTGTGGAGCGTCGAGGGATTCACCGCCGAAATCGGGCATGCCCCGGCCGCGGGCATCGCGCCGTTGACCCTCTCGCACAACATGCCGACCGAGGCCGGCGTTGATGAGGTACTCGCGATGGTGGCTTCGTTGGGCGCCGAAGTGAGTTCCGCAACGCGACGCGAGTGGGGTGGATACTCCGGCTACTTCGTTGATCCCGATGGCTTCCGGTGGGAGGTCGCGATGAACCCGGGGCCGACCGGCGATTATGTGTTGCCGTAGAGTCGCGCCCGCGCGCGCGTATTGGGATTCGGGGGAGGCGAGATGGGCGACCTCGACGAGCTGACGATCCCGGCGCCCCAGACCGGGGCTCCGCTGCAGAGGCTCGGAGTCACCGCGCAGCTGTACATCCCCGACGGGCACCGGCCGGATCCGCGGCGCGCGGCGCTCGCGGTCGTGCGCGACATCGTAGAGCTCGCGCCGGGACGGTTCCCGCTGTGGATGGGGAGCGAGCACAACCGGCCTCGCCAGGTGCGCGAAGGTACCGGCGACGAAATGGCGCGCTCTGCGGAACGGGTCATCGATCACCCGGATCAGGTGTTGAGCATCGCGCTCCTGCAGCGCGAGAACCCACCACGCTGGCAGGCGGAGACGATGATGCTCGCGGAGGATCCGCGGCGTTCCTGGCTCTCGCGCGTGACCTTTTCGGCGCCGCCGTCCTTCGCTCTCAGAGACACGGAACGATACGTCGACCTCGTCGCGCGGTGGGCGCAGGCGACGCGGCCCCAATACGGCACGGCCGGGCTCGCCCTCGTCGACGAGGCGGGCATGGTGCACCACCGCGGCGGTGCGGCGCTTCCATGGCTCGATCGCTATCCCGGGCTCGACTGCGAGACGTTCAACCTCCAGCCCAAGCCCGGCCGCTACATGACGGTGAACTGGCTTACAGTCGTCGGGGATCCCGTGATCGACGAACTCGGCGGAGACGACGCGATTCGGTCGCGGCTGGCGCTCGCCGCGGAAGAACGCGGCATCGAGACCCCGCGGATCCTGCGCTACGACGGCGGCGTCGTGATCCGCGCGAGCGACCTGCCCCTTCTTGGCGACCGCGGGAGGGGTGACATTCCCGCCCCGTATCGCGTGGTCAACGCGGCGCTCCGCGAGGCGCGCTTCGAGGACTATCCCGAGGGCCCGAACATGCACCTCATCGACGCGCCGCGCGGCACCGACCTCCGGCAGGCGACCCTCGATTGGATCCGCCGCTTCGACGACTGATCTCAGCTCGCGGGCTTGGTCGCGACGCCGTCGAGCCAGAGGGTCTCCGACTCGTCGCGGTGCACGCCGTCGGATCCGACATGCTTGCTGCTGATCGTCGGGCCCTTCTGGATCACGTGCACGAGCGCCATGCCGTGCCCGCGGCCGAGGTCGTAGTCGTCCTTCAACCAGGTGAGGATCTCGCCGGCCTTCACGCCGTCTCTATCGAGCCCCTTCTCGTGCGCGATGTCGACGAGCTGGCGCGGCGTGAGACCGGTCTTCTTTTCGATGGTGTCGAGGTATGCCTGAAACGACATGCGTGCTCCCGTGTGTGCGAACGGCGGTGATCGGTACCGAATGTAGCGACTGCCGGCCGCGGGCGCGACGGGGTTCGGTGGAAAGTCCTCAGCGGGATCCGTCTGTCAGCTCGGCGGCGTAGGCGCGCATTGAGCGCCGGGCAGCCCGCGGCGAGCGCGGGGCCGGGAGCTGCCCCGCGAGCATCGCGACGAGCGAGATGGCGAAGCCGAGGATCTGGATCGGGGCGAGCGCCTCGCCAGCGATGAGGGATCCGAGCGCGGCGGCCATGAGCGGCGAGAGGAGTCCGAGTAGCGCGGTCGAGGTGACGGGGAGCAGGCCGATGCCCGCGAACCAGAGCGTGTAGGTGAGGAGCGCGCCGACGAGCCCGAGCCAGGCATACTCGAACACGGCGGAGCCGTCGATGTCCCAGGATCATCCGCTCGCGCGCTGCCGCGCGCTGAGCCTCGAAGATATGGCCGGCACGCCGTTCGTCGATTTCCCCGAGGGAACCCCGGGGCAGATCCAATCGGATCTCGCGTTTCTTGCCGCTGGCGTGCGCCGCGATGTCGCGTTCGAGGCGACGAGTGTCGACGTGATCGTCGGGCTCGCCCGACAGGGGATCGCAGCCGCACTGCTCTCACCGGCGCTGGTCACGGGTGACCTCGTGGCGATCGAGGTCGAGGCGGGCCCCACTCGCGTCGAGTATCTGGCGTGGAGCGACTTCAACCCGTCGCCCGCCCTGCGCGCGTTTCTCGCGTCGGCGCTACTGCAGGCGTAGCTCGATCGCCGGGTGATCGGCGAAGATGTCGAGCACGATCTCGAAGTACGTCGGTCCCGTGCCGGCGCGGAGCGCCGCGAGGTCGCGTCCGAACTTTTCGGCGTTGGACGTGCCGGGCTGGGCGAGCTTGTCGAGGATCCACCGCTCGGTCGCGTCGAAACCGAGCGACGCGCGGCTGTGCGCGTGGTCGTCCCAGACGACGACCGCCGGATCCCCGTCGCGGGCTTCCGCGTCGAGCCGGTAGAGCACGTCGTTCAGCGCGTCGAGGCTCGCGCCCATCCGCCAGTCTTCGTCGCGCATGAACTCGTGATTGAACTGGTCATAGAGGTCGGCGATCTCGTCGACGCTCGCGCCGTGGATGCGGTACTCGGGCATGGAGCTACCCTGTCACACGGGTGCGCTCAGACCGCGAGCCAGTTCTCTTGGTAATCCTCGAGGCGCTCGCGCGAGGGGTAATCTGTCGATCCTTGGACATGGGTTCGTTTCCGCGATTCTCGGACAAAGCAGTGGGCCGGTCGGCGGCCTCACGACGCAGTCTAGGGTCGCGCCGCGTCAGAGCGCGATCGTGAAGTAGACGCTGTTTGGATCCTCGACATACGTGCCGAACGGGCCACACTGCTCAAAACCGGCGCTCCGATAGAGGCTCCGCGCGGCCGAGAAAAAGTCGACGGATCCGGTCTCGAGCGATACCTGCCCGACGCCGCGTGATCTCGCGTCGTCGAGCGCCTCGGCGAGGAGCGTGCGTGCGATGCCCTGCCCGCGGTGGTGAGGCGAGGTACGCATGCTCTTGAGCTCCTCGTGGCCGTCGTCCATCACGGCGAGCGCGACCGTTCCGACGATTTCTCCGCCGATGTGGGCGCACCAGAGGCGCACCCATGGGCAATCGAGCTCTGACAGCTGCAAGGCATGACGTGACTCGGGCGGGGCCGTCGGCTGCATATCGTCGAGGTGTTCCTGGAGGAACCGGGCGAGTGCCGGATCCGTGAAATCGGCGGGGGAAATACTCAGCACGGTTCACATACTTCCATGCGCAGCAGACTCCCCGTTCCGGGGCATCGCAGGGCGGGCAGCTCGCTTACCACATGTGCGACCACGATATCGATGCGACGGTGCCCGGCTTCGGCCGTATGCAGCTGAAGTCGAGCGTGGTGAAAAAGGCTCTCTGACCCCGACCTCGCGAAATCGGCGCCGCACCTATGGTCGACCCGGACCCGTCCCGCGGTGAATAATGCCTTCTAGAAGAGGCCGGTCTGCAGGGGGGCGCCGACCTCGCCGCCCCACTCGTCTTCGAGGAAGTAGCGCGGGGCGCTCGGCGTCTGTGTGGGCACGAAGGTGAAGCGGTAGTAGATCTCTTCCTCCTCGTCCTCGCCATCGCAGATCTCGAAGTACACGTCGTAGTGTCCGGCGGCGAGGTCGATCTCGACGGGGAAGCTCTCCATCGCCGATGCGACCTCGACGAGCCCCGGGTTGGTGACGACGAACGGCGCGGCGATGCCGCGCGCGGCATCGGGGTCCGGGGCGAAACCATCGGTCACCGCAAGCTTCACGTTGGCGCCGAACGTCTCGTCGGGCAGCGGGTCGAACGTGAGGTAGTCGGGGTACAGGATCGCGCCCTGGTCGGCGTTACCCTCGCCCCACTCCGCGAACTGCTCGTCGAAGGGGCGGGACCGGAGGACGATCTGGTTGTGCGAGATCAGCAGGTCGACGGTCTGCTCGGTGCTGGTCATTTCGGCTCCTTCGCTGGGCGTTGTTGGCCACGACTATACGGATCCGGCGCCAAAAGAGGGCGCGCACGGCGCTGAACGGCGCGTGAACTCTTCTGAGGTGGGAGCTATGCGTGGGTGCTGCCAGGCTTGGCGCCCGCCCGGGTCTAGCATCGTCACTATTCCCGACGACAGAACGGAGCGGAAGCCCCCGTGAGCCCCGCGCGCCTCTTGGTTCCCAGCTCGGCCATGCTCTGGGGCATCCAGGCCTCGTTCCTCAGCCCCGCCCTCGCCCTCATCCTCGTCGACCTCTTTGACGCGACGACCGCCGAGGTCGGCTGGGTGCTCGCGGCGTACAACGCCAGCGGCTTCGTCTTCTCGCTCCTGATCCCCGCTCTCGCCGATCGGCGGCGCGACTACCTCGGCCCGATGCTGCTGTGCGGCGTGCTGACGTGCCTGCTCGCGGGCGCGCTCAGCATCGTGACGACGATCCCCCTCGCGGCGATCGCGCTCATCGTGCTCGCGGGGCCCGCGGGCGTCGGTAGCTCGCTGCTCTACGCGCACCTCCGCGCGACGGGTGCGCGCCCGGCGGACGTCGTCAATACGCGCGCGATCTTCTCGGTCGCCTGGATCGCGGGTCCGCCGCTCGCGACCTTCATCATGGGATCCTTCGGCACCCGCGCGATCCTCGTCGCGATCGCCGCCGTGGCGATTCTCGGGATGGCGACGACCGCCGCGATGATGCGCGGCAAACATGGGGGCACTGCGGCATCCGGCCCGAAAACCGAGGCGGAGCCGGGCGAGGCGGTCGGGAAGCTCGGCATCGTGCTCATCGTCCTGGCGTTCGTTCTTCTGCAAGCAGGCAACTTCACGGGCATGAGCATCATGGCGGTCTACGTGACCGAGACGCTTCACATCGACATCATCTGGGCCGGCATCGCCCTCGGCGTCGCGGCCGCCCTCGAGGTTCCCGCGCTCCTCATCATCGGCCGCATCGGCGAGCGCGTGTCGCCGCTCGTGCTGATCGCGACGAGCTGCCTGGCGGGCATCGCCTACTACGCGGGCGTCGCCTTTGCGACGGGGCCGGTGGCGCTCATCGCCCTGCAGATCCTCAACGCCTGGGCCTTCGCCGGCATCGCGGGCGTCGGCCTCACGCTCTTCCAGCAGCTGATCCCGCGCCCCGGGCTCTCGACCGGCATCTTCCAGAACACCCGCCGCATTGGCGCGATCGTCGCGGGCCCGGTGATCGCGATCGGCGCGATGACGGCGCTCGAGCAGCGCGGAATCTTCGTCGCGTGCGCGATCATCACGGCGGTCGCGCTCGTCGTCATCGCGCTCGCCGCGCGCGCGAGCGGCCGCCGGGCACCGCGGTAGCGGATCCGGCGGCCGGGGTCGTCAGTCGCCCGTGACGACGAGCTCGGGAACGGCGCGCGAGACGTGCAGGTCCCAGTACAGCTCGGCGAGCGTCGTGAATGAGTAACCGACCGCGGGCGCGCCGAGTAGCGCGTCAGCTGGGGCAGCGCTCCAGCACGTAGTCCTCGTCGTCGGGCGTGACGAGGTCGCGGTCGCGCAGGATCATCGCGGCGGGGGAGTCGGCGTCGGCGCACACCTCCGCGAAGCTACGGGGGAGCGTATCGGTGTACTCGATGTCGATCACCGCGTCGCCGTACGCGTCGGTGTACGCCGTGCACTCGTCGTACGCCGCGCACTCCTCGGCGACGGCGAAGTCGAAGCCGGCGTCGTTCCGCAGGCGGTCGGTGTGCTCGGCCGAGTTCTTCTGCCCGGCGGCGAGACCCGCCTCGTGCGCGATGCCCGCGAGCTTCTCGGCGAGCGCGAGGTTGTCGTCGATCGTGAGCGCGTCGCCCGATCGCGAGAAGCTGTCGAGGTTGTCGAACTCGACGGCGTCGAACCCGTCGTCCGCGCACCCGCGGATCCAGGATCCGAGTACCTCGGCGATCGCGTCGCGCTTGTCGGCCGTCGACGTGTCGAGCAGCACCTCGTCGGGCCAGTCCGGGTCGGCGACGGGCTCGCCGTCGCGCGTCAGGAGGAGGTCACTCGACCAGGCATCGAGGTCGCCCGGCTGTGTCTGGAAGGCGTTGACGTAGCAGACCGAGTACACGCCGTCCTCGGGCTCCGCCGTGCGGTCGCGGACGACGAGCTCAACGTCGTCCTGCGGCGTGTACGCGCCACCGAGCTGGTAATCGAACGCGGTGACGTCCGGGAACCCGACGGTCTCGGATCCGTTCGCCGGGCCATCGGATCCGCACCCCGCGGCCGTGACGGCGATCGAGCAGAGCGCGATCGCGGTGATCGCTCGGGACCGGAGGATGCTTCGCACCGAATCAGCGTAGCTGGCGTGGCGTACGCTCGAGCCATGGATCGCAATCAGCGCGTCTTTCAGATGACGTTCGCATCGGTGTACCCGCTCTACGTCGCGAAGGTCGAGCGCAAGGGCCGCACGGAGGCCGAGCTGCGCGAGGTCATCTCGTGGCTCACGGGCTACGACGACATGGGAATCGACGCGCAGATCGCCGAGGAGAAGACGTTCGAGACGTTCTTCGCCGAGGCCGACCTGAACCCCGCGTCGTCGCTCATCACGGGCGTGATCTGCGGCGTGCGCGTGCAGGAGATCGAGGATCCCCTGATGCAGAAGATCCGTTACCTCGACAAGGTCGTCGACGAGCTCGCCAAGGGCAAAGCGATCGAGAAGATCGAGCGCACCCTGTAGCCGCTAGTCGCCCGCGGGGCGGCGGCGCGACTGCTTGAGCTCCGCGCGCTGGCGCTTGCCCTCGAGCCTGCGCCGCTGCGATCCGCGGGTCGGCTTCGTCGCCCGACGCTGCACCTCGGGCATGACGGCGTCGCGCAGGAGCTCCGCGAGCCGCGCGCGAGCCGCCTGCCGGTTCTGCCGCTGCGAGCGCTCCTCGGACGCGGCGATCGTGACGACGGGGCGCCCGAGCTTCGCGAGGATCCGCGCACGCTGCGCGTCGGTAAACGACGCGGACGACGCGACATCGAAACTCAGCTGCACGCGCGAGTCGGTCGTATTGACTCCCTGGCCGCCGGGGCCCGACGACCTCGAGAACTGTTCGACGAGCTCGGCCGCGGGCACGCGGATGCCACCCGGGGCACCGGGGCCGGGCGGCACGAGCAGGTCATCCATCCCTCCATTGTCTCGCGTCGCGGGGCGCGGCATAAACTGCACGAGGAGAGAGGGAGAAATACGTGAGGCTACACCCCGCGATCCTCGTCGGTCTCGGCGGCGCGATCGGCACGGTCGTGCGATATCTGCTGGGCCTCGCGGTTCCCGGCATCGTCGGCATCTTCGCGATTAACCTCTCGGGTGCGCTGATTCTCGGCTGGCTCCTGACGGCGCTCAGGATGCGCGGGCCCGACGAGGGCCGCCGCGCGAGCGTGCGGCTGTTCGCCGGCACCGGCGTGCTCGGCGGCTACACGACCTACTCGACGTTCGCGTTCGGATCCGCCGGGCTCGTCACGGGCGGCGACGTCGCCCTCGGCATCGCCTACGCGCTCGCGACGGTCGTGCTGGGCACGGCGTGCGCGGCCATCGGGATCCTGCTCGGCCGCCGCTTCTCGGGCGCGGGGGAGAAGAAATGACCCTGCTCCTGGCCCTCGCCGTCGGCGCCGCGGGCGGCGTCGGCGCAGCACTCCGCTACCTCGTCGACAACGCCGTCCCGGCGCGGATCCGGGCGCGGTATCCGTGGGGAATCGTGCTCGTCAACCTCACCGGATCCTTCGCCCTCGGCGCGCTCACGGGCGCGGTACCCGGGATGTGGCTGACGATCGTCGGCACGGGGCTGCTCGGCGGGTACACGACGTTCAGCACGGCGGCGGTCGACGCCGCGCGCCTGCTGCTCGATCGCCGCATCACCGCGGGCGTCGTCGGCACCCTCGTGACGATGATCGGGTGCGTGGCGCTCGCCGCGCTGGGCTACGCCGTCGCCTCGTAATGGGGTAGACTGAACTGCTCGGGAGCAATCCCGATTCGATCACGCGAGAGCGTGGTGGCAATTCCACAGCGTGTGTATGCGGTTCCCTTCGACGAAGGATCCCGGGGCTGATCGGTTTCGACAGTCGCTGCTGATCTGAGTGAAGCGGGCCGAGGATGCAGAGTTATCTCGTAAACGCTCTCTGCAAACCAATAAGTGCCAACTCTAAGCGCACTGACTTCGCCCTCGCTGCCTAAGCGAGCCCGAGTCCGTTAGACCGTGGGCGATCCCGCCACGGACCCTAACGTCATTTAGGGATCTTGCTGTGACACGGGGTCGCGACGTGTCACGGGACTTTTCTGCGGCTGGGCCCGTCGATCTATGTGTCTGTGCTAAAGATCGGGGCCGAGTAGAACGCCTCCATAGACTGCGCCCGGAGAAACCTTAGTGAACCGGTGCTGGACGCGGGTTCGATTCCCGCCAGCTCCACGACCGCAATGCACATGCTGTTCACGCGAATGCCCCGGAACCCTCACGGTTCCGGGGCATTCGTCATTCTGCGGGCTCTTCTTCTTCTTCAACGCCGCTGTAGTCGAGGCTGTCGGCGCCGTGCTCGGCCTGGTCCGCCGTGAACTTCTGCTCGCCCAGATAGGTGACGACGTCGGCGCGGGGCACGGGCGATCCGCCGGAGAACTGCTTCGCGGCCTCGACGGCCTCGGCGTTCCAATCGGCCTCGACATGCGCGACGCCGTACGTCGCCTGCTCGGTCGTGAAGCCGTCGTAGGTGACCTGCGTGATGAGCATCTGCTGCGAGAACGCGGTTGAGTCGACGTAACCCTGGGCGGCCTCCGTGGCCTCGGCGTTCCAATCGGCGCCGCATGCGTCGGCGGCCTTCTCGGCCTGCTCGGTCGTGTAGCCGCGGAACTCGAGCTCAGAGATCAGGCCGCTGCGCGAGAGCGCGCGCGCCCGCACGGCTTCCTTCGCGACCGCGGTCGCGTCGGGGAGCCCCGGATCCGCCGTGTTGCTCGCCTTCGGCGTCGGGGTGCTCGTCGGCGCGGTGGTCGGTTCCGACGACGGATCCGCGTTCGGCTCGGCGGACGGATCCGCAGGCGTTGTCGCGCCGGGTTCCGCGGGCGTCTGCGGATCCGCCGGTTGCGAGCCCGTGCCGGCGCTCGGCGCCGACGCGGTCGGGGAGGGCGTCGCGGTCGGCGTGCTGGTCGCGGTGGGCGTCGGTGTTGCCGTCGCCGCGCCCCACCACGCGCCCGTCTCGGACGGAATCGCGTCGGTGGGGGTCGATGCGCAGCCCGCCGCGAGGGCGAGCGTCAGCGTCGCAAGCGCGACGACCGACACCTGCTTCGCGCCGCGAAAGAACGTGTGCTGGGCCATGACTCGATGTTATCGAGGGGCGCGGTCAGCCCCGCCAGGTGACCAGCGCGAGTCCGGATTTGGTGTCGGCGAGCGCGACCCAACCGGGCGCGAACTGGTAGGTGATGACCTCGTCGGCGTTCTCGGCGTAGCTGCGCTCGGGGTCTTCGCTGAGGTAGACGTACTCGCCGTCGTCGGAGTGGATCCACCCGTTGTCTTCGAGGTAGGTCTGCATCTCGGTCGAGGTGGCGTCGTCGATCGGCGCCCAGCCGTACATCTGGCCGCTGTCGAGGCCCGACTCGTCGCCCCAGACGCACTGGATCCCGCCGTCGAGCACGTGCTCGCCGATGCGGAACTGCGAGGCCTGGGCGCCCCAGCCGAGGTCCTTCAGCTGGTCGACGAACGAGGTGCGCATGATCGAGTCGCACGTCATGTCGACGGCGGGCGTCGTCACGGCCTGCGTCGGCGTCGAGACGGGCGTGGGATCGGCGTCCGCGTCGGCGGAGCAGCTCGCGAGGGCGAGCGCCGCGACGGGTAGGGCGAGGACGGCGGCGGCGCGCTTCACTCGGATCCCCCTGCGAGCGCCGCGAGGACGTCGTCGTGCAGGGCACCGTTGGTGGCGATGGCCGAGAGCGTGTCGAGCGAGTCGGATCCCTCGAGCGAGGTGAACCGGCCGCCAGCCTCGCGCACGATGGCGGCGGCGGCCGCGACGTCGTACTCCTTGACGTCGAACTCGCCGACGATGTCGACGCGGCCCTCCGCGAGGAGCATGTAGGCCCAGATGTCGCCATAGGCGCGGTCGCGCCAGACGCGCTCCTGCAGGGCAAGGAGGGCGTCGAGGTGGCCGGCGTCGCGCCACTGCGCGATCGACTGGAAGCTGAGCGACGCCTCGTCGAGCGAGTCGACGCCCGACACCGCGATGCGGCGGTCGCCGTCGGTGAAGGCGCCGAGACCGTTGGCCGCCCACCAGCGGCGGCCCATCGCGGGCATGCTGACGACGCCGGCGCTGATGACGCCGTCGATCTCGAGCGCGATCATGGTGCCCCAGGCGGGCACGCCACGCAAGAAGTTCGCGGTGCCGTCGATCGGGTCGATGATCCAGCGGCGGTCGCCCTCTGTCGCGCCGTACTCCTCGCCGAAGATGGCGTCGCCGGGGCGCTCGGCCTCGATGAGGTCGCGGATGGCGCGCTCCGCGGCGAGGTCTGCCTCGGTCACGTGCGACCGGTCGGCCTTGAGGCTGACGGCGAGGTCGGCGCGGTCGAAGCGCGACATCGTCTGCTCGTCGGCGGCGTCCGCCAGTCGGAGGGCGAAAGCGAGATCTTCGGCGAGAGCGACCATGCCCTCAGGCTACCGGCGACGACATAGGCGCCGGGTGCGTACGCGCCGTCCTCCGGGCACCTTGAAAGGAACGGGGCCGTCAGCCGGCCTGCCGCGCCGCCTGCCGCTGTTCCGCGACCCACGAGGTGAGCAGCGCGAGGGTCTCGGCGTCGAAGTCGAGCGTGATCTCGCCGAACAGGGGCGGCGGAACCGTTTGGCTCCCGTGTCGTGGGTACGCACGTCGTGCGCGGCGCAGCGGGTGCGCAAACCCTCGCTGCGGGTAGAGAGCTCGCCGATGAGCTTGATGAGCGCGGTGTCTCGCGGGTTCTGACCCGCCCGGTAGCGCAGGATCGCGATGGGCGCGTTCGCCACCGCCGACTACGGCAACGAGCGGGGAGTCGGCGAGGGGGGGAAGCGCTCCGGTCTCGCCCGCGACGACGTGTTCGTCGAGACGAAGGTCTGGACGGTCGACCACGGCTACGAGCAGTCGCTGCACGCGTTCGACAAGAGCGCCGCGAAGCTCGGCATCGACCAGATCGACCTGCTGATCCTGCACCAGGCATGCCCGAAGTCGTTCGACAAGACGATCGGTGCTTACCGCGCGCTCGAGAATCTGCACGCCGACAACACGGTGCGCACCATCGGCGTGAGTATCCTCCTCCCGCATCTCGGAAGGCCCGGCGCCCGTGATGTGCGCGGGTCGGGCCTTTTGGTGCCCGCGCCGCGGCGCACGAAAAAGGTCCCGATTCGCTGTTTCCAGCGGATCGGGACCTTCTGTGGTGCGCCCCCAGGGACTTGAACCCTGAACCCATTGATTAAGAGTCAATTGCTCTGCCGATTGAGCTAGAGGCGCATGTCTTCGGAGCTCATTTCGCCCCGGCAACAAGGAATACATTACGGGGATCCGGATGCTCGCGCCAATCGAAGTGCACGGCGGGCGTGTCTGAATGGCGGCTGGGTGGGCGATACGCTGGTGCGCATGCCTTCTACTCGTCCGCCCTCGATGGCCGACGTCGCCGCGGCGGCGGGCGTCTCGCACCAGACCGTCTCGCGGGTGCTGAACGGCCACTCGTACGTGAAGGAATCGACGCGCGAGCGCGTGCTCGCCGCGATCGACGAGCTGGGCTACCGCCGCAACCAGGCCGCGCGCACGCTCGCGACGAGCCGGTCGGCGACGATCGGCATCGTCGCGACGGATACGGCGCATTTCGGCCCCTCGAGCACCGTCCTCACGGTCGAGCAGGCCGCGCGAGACGAGGGCCTGTTCGTGTCGATCGCGACGGTCGCGTCCGACGACCCGGGCGCCGCGATCGAGCAGCTGATGGATCAGGGCGTCGACGGCATCGTCGTCGTCGCCCCGCACGTCGAGGTCGCGAAGCTCCTCGACGAGGCGCCCGTGCGGATCCCGATCGTCGTGATCGCGGCGCGCTCGGACGCGCCGCGCGAATCGCAGGTCGCCTATATCGCGGTCGATCAGGCCACGGGCGCGGCCCGCGTGGCCGATCACCTCGTCGACCTCGGACACCGCGGCCTCGCCCACATCGGCGGCCCCGCCGACTGGTTCGACGCGATCGAGCGCTCGCGCGGCTTCGGCGAGCGCGCGCGGGAGCGCGGCGCCGAGGTGCGGATCCTGCCCGCCGGCGGGTGGGGAGCGCGGCAGGGATACGACGCGGGTCGCGAGATCGCCGCCGCCGTCGCGGCGGGGGAGGTGACCGCCGTGTTCGCGGCGAACGATTACCTCGCGATCGGCGCGATGCGGGCGTTCGGTGAGGCGGGGATCCGCGTGCCGGGCGACGTCTCGGTCGTCGGCTTCGACGACGTCGAGGGATCCGCGTTCCTGTCGCCCGCGCTGTCGACGGTGCGGCAGCCCTTCGCGGAGCTGGGGCGCGCGGCGGTGCGCGCGCTGCTGACGCATGGCGAGGCGGCGCGCCTGCTGCCCGAGCTCGTCGAGCGCGAGAGCGTCGACGGCCCGCCGAGATAGACACGCGGACGGGGTCGCGCGCACCACATGTGAGCGCTAACATAATCTCAGCACCCCTCGACGAAAGCGAAGCAATGACGCAGCTGTCCTCTTCCGGCGCCACCGCGCTCGGCATCGAACTCGGATCCACGCGCATCAAGGCGTGCCTGACCGACGCCTCGGGCGCCGTTCTCGCCGTCGGCAGTCACGAGTGGGAGAACTCGCTCATCGACGGCCTCTGGAGCTACTCGCTCGACGAGGTGCACGCGGGCGTTCGCGCCGCGTACGCCGACCTGGTGGCCGCGCTCGGCGAGGCGCCCTCGACGATCGACGCCATCGGCGTCTCGGCGATGATGCACGGCTACCTCGCGTTCGACGAGGCCGGCGACCTGCTCGTGCCGTTCCGCACCTGGCGCAACGTCAACACGGGCCGCGCCGCGGCGGCCCTCTCCGACGCGCTCGACATCAACATCCCGCTGCGCTGGTCGATCGCCCACCTCCACCAGGCCGTGCTCGACGGCGAGGAGCACGTCGCCCGCATCGCCCACGTCACCACCCTCGCGGGCTACGTGCACGAGAAGCTCACGGGCGAGCGGATCCTCGGCGTCGGCGACGCGTCGGGCGTCTTCCCGATCGACTCCGCGACCGGCGGCTACGACGCGGCGCGCCTCGCGGCCGCGGAGTCGCTGATCCACGAGGCGGGCGCCTCGCACCTCAGCCTCGAGGCCGTGCTCCCCGAGGTCCGCTCGGCGGGCGAATCGGCCGGCCGCCTGACCGCCGACGGCGCGGCCTTCCTCGACGCGTCCGGCACGCTGGCCGCCGGATCCCTCGTCTGCCCGCCCGAGGGCGATGCCGGCACCGGCATGGTCGCGACGAACGCGGTCACCCCTCGCACCGGCAACGTCAGCGCCGGCACCAGCATCTTCGCGATGATCGTGCTCGAGAACGCGCTCGCGTCGCGCCACGAGGAAATCGACCTCGTGACGACCCCCGCCGGCCACCAGGTCGCGATGGTGCACTGCAACAACGGCGCCAGCGAGATCGGCGAGTGGGCGGGCGTCTTCCGCGAGTTCGCGCGCGCGATCGGATCCGACGCGTCGGCCGACGACGTGTTCGGCGCCTTCCTCGCCGGGGCCCTGGAACAGGGATCCGATGACGGCCTCTACGCCTATAACCACCTCTCGGGCGAGCCGATCGCGGGCCTCGAGGCGGGTCGCCCGCTCGTCGCGCGCACGCCCGACTCGCGCCTCACCCTCGCGGGCCTCGCCCGCTCGCAGGTGCGCGGATCCTTCGCGACCCTCGCGCTCGGAATGAAGACCCTCGCCGCCGAGGGCGTCGCGGTCGACGGGATCCGCGCGCACGGCGGCGTCTTCCGCACCGCCGGCGTCGCGCAGACCCTGCTCGCCGAGGCGCTCGGCGCGCCCGTCACCGTCGGTGAGGGCGCGAGCGAGGGCGGAGCGTGGGGCATGGCGCTCCTCGCGGCCTACGCGCTCGCTGAGGCCGACGAGTCGCTCGCCGAGTGGCTCGGATCCGCCGTGTTCGCGGGCGAGGAGACCTCGACCGTCGAGGCTGACCCGTCGGCCGTCGCCGACCACGCAGCCTTCCTCGACCGCTGGGCCGAGGGACTCGAGACCGAGCGCGTCGCGGCGCGCACCATGAAGTGACCCCAGGAGACGAGATGACGACCACACTTCCCGCAGACGGCCCCATGCGCGCCGCCATCGACGCCGCAAAGCAGCGCGTCGCCGACCTGCACGCCGAGCTTCCGCGCTGGAACCTCGTCGCGTGGACGGCCGGCAACGTGTCCGAGCGCGTGCCCGGCACCGAGGGCTTCGACGACGTGCTCGTCATCAAGCCGTCGGGCGTCAGCTACGACGAGCTCGATGCCGACGCGATGGTCGTCTGCGACCTCGACGGCAACCTGCTCGAGGGATCCCGCAACCCCTCGTCCGACACCGCGGCGCACGCCTACGTGTACCGCCACATGGCCCACGTGAACGGCGTCGTGCACACGCACTCGACGTACGCGACCGCCTGGGCCGCGCGCGGCGAGGAGATCCCGTGCGTGCTCACGATGATGGGCGACGAGTTCGGCGGGCCGATCCCCGTCGGCCCATTCGCGATCATCGGCGACGACTCGATCGGTCACGGCATCGTCGAGACCCTCACGGGCCACCGCTCGACCGCCGTGCTCATGCAGAACCACGGCCCCTTCACGATCGGCACGTCGGCGAAGGCCGCCGTCAAGACCGCCGTGCTGCTGGAAGAGGTCGCGAAGACGGTTCACGTCTCGCGCCAGCTGGGCGAGCCGCTGCCGATCGAGCAGACCCACATCGATTCGCTTTACGACCGTTATCAGAACGTCTACGGACAGAAGGGCTGAGACCCCATGACTAAGCCATACGCAGACAAGAAGGTCTGGTTCCTCACGGGCAGCCAGGGCCTCTACGGCGAGGACACGCTGCGCCAGGTTGCCGAGCAGTCGCAGGGCGTCGTTGCCCTGCTCGACGGCGCCGAGCAGATCCCCGCACCCATCGAGTGGAAGCCGGTCCTCACGGACGCCGACTCGATCCGCCGCGCCATGCTCGACGCCAACTCGGCCGACGACGTCATCGGCGTCGTCGTCTGGATGCACACCTTCAGCCCCGCGAAGATGTGGATCAAGGGCCTCGAGGAGCTCAACAAGCCCCTCCTGCACCTGCACACGCAGGCGAACGTCGAGCTGCCGTGGAACGACATCGACTTCGACTTCATGAACCTGAACCAGGCCGCGCACGGCGACCGCGAGTTCGGCTACATCGCCACGCGCCTCGGCAACGCCCGCAAGACCGTCGTCGGTCACGCGAGCGACCCGCGCGTGCTCGGCGAGGTCGAGACGTGGATCCGCGCCGCCGCGGGTATCGCGGAGGCGAAGAGCCTCAAGGTCGCCCGCTTCGGCGACAACATGCGCTTCGTCGCCGTCACAGAGGGCGACAAGACCGAGGTCGAGACGAAGCTCGGCACCGAGGTCAACACCTGGGGCGTGAACGAGCTCGTCGAGAAGGTCGACGCGGCCACCGACGCCCAGATCGACGCGCTCGTCGCCGAGTACATCGAGCAGTACGACGTCGTCGAGGAGCTGCTCCCCGGCGCCGAGCGTCACGAGTCGCTGCGCGACGCCGCGGCGATCGAGATCGGCCTGCGCGCCTTCCTCGACGAGGGCGGCTTCAAGGCGTTCACCGACAACTTCGAGGACCTCGGCGCGCTCAAGCAGCTGCCGGGCATCGCGGTGCAGCGCCTCATGGCCGAGGGCTACGGCTTCGGCGGCGAGGGCGACTGGAAGACCGCCATCCTCGTGCGGCTCTCGGCCGTCATGGGCGCGGGTCGCGAGGGCGGCGCGAGCCTCATGGAGGACTACACCTACGACCTGACGCCGGGCGACGGCAAGATCCTCGGCGCGCACATGCTCGAGGTGTCGCCGTCGCTGTCGAGCGCGAAGGCCCGCGTCGAGATCCACCCGCTCGGCATCGGCGGCAAGGCCGACCCCGTGCGCCTGGTCTTCACGGCCGACGCCGGCCCGGCCGTCGTCGTCGCCCTGAGCGACATCCGCACGCGCCTGCGCCTCGTCGCGAACGTCGTCGAGAACGTGGATCCGCCGGAGCTGCCGAACCTGCCCGTCGGCCGCGCCGTGTGGCAGCCGAAGCCCGACCTGCCGACGTCGGCGGCGTGCTGGATGGCGGCGGGAGCCGCGCACCATACCGTCATGTCGACGGCCGTGGGTCTCGACATCTACCGCGACTTCGCCGAGATGGCGGGCATCGAGCTGCTCGCGATCGACGAGGACACGACGCTCCGCGGCTTCCGCAACGAGCTGAAGTGGAACCAGGTCTACCACCACATCGCCGAGGGCTTCTAAGCTGAATGAATCCGGTCGTGCGGGGTCTCACGACCCTGCGCGGCCGGATTTTCTCGTTCTTCAACAACGGAGTTGAGCCGAATGATCAGCGCACCCTTGACCCGCGATACCTGGCCGATAGCGACCTGCATGCACGGCTTCGCCGCCGTCGGCCGCGACGGCACCCGCCTGCACGACGCGCCGCCCGAGACCTGGGACGCCATGTTTGCGCAGATCGAGAACCTCGGGTTCACGGCGGTGGAGATCGCCGATAGCCACATCCGCCCGTCGGAGCTCACGCCAGAGCGCCGCGGGCTGCTGAAGCAGATCGCGACGAGCCACAGCGTCGAGCTGACGAGCGTGCACGTGCAGCGCCAGAGCGTCATCGAGCCGGGCAGGGGAGAGGAGAACCTCGCCCATGCCCACGCCGAGATCGACGCGGCCGCCGAACTCGGCATGCGCGTCTTTTCCACGGGCCTGCACCAGCCGTTCTCGGAGGCCCAGCGCAGGGCGCTGTGGTTCTGGACGGCGCCGGGGCCGGTGGATCCGGACGACGAGGACACCCGCGCCCTCGCGGTGCGGCGCCTGCGCGAGCTCGGCTCGCACGCCGCCTCCGTGGGGCTGCCGATGGCGCTCGAGATGTACGAGGACACCTACCTCGGGACCGCGGACAGCGCCGTGCGGCTCATCGAGGAGATCGACCTCGACAACGTCGGCCTCAACCCCGATATCGGCAACCTCGTGCGCCTGCACCGCCCCATCGACGACTGGCGCGAGATGCACGAGAAGACGCTGCCCTACGCGGTGTACTGGCACGTGAAGAACTACGCCCGCGACGAGGCGGGCGACGGCAGCTGGTTCACCTCGGTGCCGACGAGCATGGAGCTCGGCCTCATCAACTACCGCGAGGTGGTCGCCCGCGCGATCGAGCTGGGCTTCCGCGGCCCGTTCCTCATGGAACAGTACGGCGGCGACAGCCTCGGCGTCTGCGCGACCAATCGCGACTACCTGCGCACGCTGCTGCCGGCGAGCGCCTGAACGAGGAGCGGGACAATGACGAACCCCACCTACGCCGTCATCGGAAGCGGATACATGGGCGGCGGCATCGCGCAATCGCTCGCGCTCTCGGGCGCCGACGTGCGCATCGCCGACGTGAGCCTCGATATCGCCACCGCCAACCGCGAGCGCCTCATCGCCGAGGCGGCCGCGTTCGAGGGCGATGAGCTGTTTCCGGAGGGCGCGGCCGAGTTGATCGCCGAGCGCGTCACCGCCGCGACCGTCGAGGACGCCGTCGACGGCGCGAGCTTCGTCGAGGAGGCCGTGCCTGAGAAGATCGAGATCAAGCACGAGACGCTGCGGCGCGTCTCCGCCGCCGCCGCACCCGACGCGATCATCGGATCCAACACCTCGACGATCCTCATCTCGCGCATCGCGGAGGCGGTGGAGCGCCCCGAGCGCTTCCTCGGCGTGCACTTCTCGAACCCGGCCCCGTTCATCCCGGGCGTCGAGTTGATCCCGCACGCGGGCACCGACGAGCGGATCCTGCCCACGGTCGAGGCGATCGTCGCCGCGACCGGCAAGCAGACCGCCCGCATCACCGACGCCACGGGCTTCGTGCTGAACCGGTTGCAGTACGCGCTGTTCCACGAGGCCACGCAGTTGGTCGAGGAGGGCGTGGCAACCGCCGACGACATCGACACGATTGTGCGCACGACCTTCGGCTTCCGGCTGCCGTTCTTCGGCCCGTTCGCGATCGCCGACATGGCCGGCCTCGACGTGTACGCGTTCTGCTATGCCTCGCTCCAGACGCGCTGGCCCGAGCGATTCGCGACGCCGGATTCGCTCGCGGAGCTCGTCGCCGCGGGCAAGTTCGGCACGAAGTCGGGCGCGGGCTACCTCGACGTTCCCGCCGAGCGCACGGCCGAGCTCGTGGCCTATCGCAACCGGGCCTACGTCGCGATGCAGAAGCTGCTCGACGAGCTCGGCCCGGCGCCGATTCACTAGCGGTTTCGCCAGCCGCTTGACACGCGCCGCCTTCCTCTGCGATCCTCAATTTCAACGTTTACTTACAACGTTTACCGATTTTGCCAGCGTCAAGCAAGGAAGCTCATGTCCCACGCGTACCTCACCGTCGATCCGCGCTTCGCGATCGGTCCGATCCGCCGCAACATCTTCGGCGGCTTCGTCGAGCACCTCGGCCGCCACATCTACAGCGGCATCTTCGAGCCCGGCCACCCGACCGCCGACGCCGAGGGCTTCCGCCAGGACGTCATCGACCTCGTGCGCGAGCTCGGCGTCGAGACGATCCGTTACCCCGGCGGCAACTTCGTCTCGGGCTTCCGCTGGGAGGACAGCGTGGGCCCGGTCGACGAGCGCCCGCGCCGCCTCGACCTCGCCTGGCACTCGACCGAGACCAACGAGGTCGGCCTGCACGAGTTCGCCTCGTGGCTCGAGAAGGTCGACAGCGAGCTCATGATGGCGATCAACCTCGGCACGCGCGGCGTGCTCGAGGCGCTCGACCTCTTCGAGTACACGAACGTGTCCGCCCAGACCGCGCTCACCGACCAGCGCGCCGCGAACGGCCGACAGGACCCGTTCGGCGTGAAGATGTGGTGCCTCGGCAACGAGATGGACGGCCCGTGGCAGCTCGGCCACCGCTCGGCAGACGACTACGGCAAGATCGCCTCGCAGACCGCGAAGGCGCTGCGCCAGGTCGACAACGGTGTCACGCTCGTCGTGTGCGGCTCGTCGGGCGCCGACATGCCGACGTTCGGCGAGTGGGAGCGCGTCGTGCTGCAGCACTCGTACGACGACGTCGACCTCATCTCGTGCCACGCGTACTACGAGCCGAAGTCGGGCGATCTCGACTCGTTCCTCGCCTCGGGCGTCGACATGGACGGCTTCATCGATACCGTCGTGAAGACGGCCGATCACGTGGGCGCGGTCCGCGGATCCTCGAAGAAGATCGACATCTCGTTCGACGAGTGGAACGTCTGGTACCAGAGCCGCTTCGAGAACGAGGAGCGGATCCAGGATCCGGAGGCCTGGCCGATCGCGCCCCGCCTGCTGGAGGACATCTACTCGGTCATCGACGCCGTCGTGTTCGGCGACCTCATGATCACGCTCCTGCGCCACGCCGACCGCGTCGCGAGCGCCTCGCTCGCGCAGCTCGTCAACGTCATCGCGCCCATCATGACCGAGCCGGGCGGCATCGCGTGGCGCCAGACCACGTTCTTCCCGTTCTCGATCACCTCGCGCCTCGCACGGGGCACGGCGCTTGAGGTCAAGGTCGACGCCCCGACCTACGAGACGAAGCGCTTCGGCACCGTCTCGCTGATCGACACGGTCGCGACGCATGACGCCGAGACGGGGGAGAGCGCCGTCTTCCTCGTGAACCGTTCGCAGACCGAATCGATCGAGGTGACGGTCGACACGACCGCCCTCGGTGCCACGGAGATCCGCGAATCGCATACGCTTGCCGATAACGATATCCACGCGAAGAACACTCTCGAGGATCCGGAGCGTGTGACGACGCACGAAAACGTCTCAGCGCGCCTCGAGGACGGCGCCCTCAAGGTCACTCTGCCGCCCGTATCCTGGACTGCGATCGCACTCTCCTAACGAAAGACGGCAATGACGCAAGAACGTAATTGGGCTGAGAACTTCACCTACTCCGCGGAGCGCGTGGCGCGACCGCAGTCCACCGACGAGCTGCGCGATGTCATTCGCGGCGGCGGCCAGATCCGGGCGATCGGGTCGCGCCACTGCTTCAACGACATCGCCGACACGACGGGCACCCTGATCTCGCTGGCAGAGCTGCCGCGCGAGATCGAGGTCACGGGCGACAGCGTGAAGTTCTCGGGCGGCCTCCGCTACGGCGACATCGCACCGGTGCTCCAGGAGCACGGCCGCGCCCTCGCGAACCTTGCGTCATTGCCGCACATCTCGGTCGCCGGCGCGATCGCGACCGGTACCCACGGATCCGGTGACAAGCTCGGCTCGCTCGCGACCGCCGTGCGGTCGATCACCTTCGTGACGAGCGAGGGAGACGAGGTCGTCTTCGAGGGTACCGACACCGACTTCGGTGGCGCGCCCGTGCACCTCGGCGCTCTCGGAATCGTGACGGAGCTCGAGCTCGCCACCGAGCCGAGCTACGACATCGCGCAGCACACCTTCGACGGCCCGCGCTGGGCCGATGTTCTCTCGGACTACGACGCCGTCACGGGCCTCGGCGACAGCGTGAGCCTGTTCACGACGTGGCGCGACACCGAGCGCGCCGACCAGCTGTGGGTGAAGACCCGCGGCAACGGCGTCGACGAGCGGGTCGTCTCGCGCCTCGGCGCAGTGCCGGCCGATGGCGCGCGCCACCCGATCCTCGGCGTCGACCCGATCGCCTGCAACCCGCAGCGCGGCGTCAAGGGCCCCTGGTTCGAGCGCCTGCCGCACTTCCGCATGGACTTCACGCCGAGCGTCGGCGCCGAGCTCCAGAGCGAGTTCCTCATCGCGCGCGAGGACGCCCCGGCGGCGATCGAGGCCATCTCGAAGATCGCGCACGTGATCTCGCCACTGCTGTTCGTGAACGAGATCCGCTCGGTCGCGGCGTCGGAGCTGTGGCTCGACCCCGCCTACGGCCGCGACTCGGTGGCGCTGCACTTCACGTGGCACCGCGACGAGCCCGCCGTGCGCGCCGTGCTCGTCGAGCTCGAGGCGGCGCTCGCGCCCTTCGGCGCCCGTCCGCACTGGGGCAAGGTCTACACGACCCCGGGCGAGGCCGTCGCGGCCCTGTACCCGCGCTTCGACGACTTCCGCGAGCTGCGCGCGAAGCTGGATCCGGCTGGCCGCCTGCTCAACGAGTACAGCCGCCGAATCGGCCTCTAAGAGGGGAGTGCGGGTGGTCGCCACGCTCAAGGACGTTGCGGCGCGCGCGGGCGTGTCGATCAAGACCGTCTCGAACGTGATCCACGGCCACCCGCACATCCGCGACACCACGCGCGAGCGCGTCGAGCAGGCGATCGTCGAGCTCGAGTACTCGCCGAACCACACGGCCCGCAGCCTGCGATCGGGGCGCACGGGCGTCATCACCCTCGCCGTGCCGGATCTCTCGCTGAGCTACTTCGCCGAGCTCGCGGGCTCAGTCATCGCGGTCGCGGAGGAATCCGGCCTCGCGGTGCAGGTCGAGCAGACGGGCGGCACGCGCGAGCGCGAGATCGCGCTGCTCAAGACGCCCCGCGTGCGCATGACCGACGGGCTGCTCTTCAGCCCGCTCGAGATGGACCGCGGCGACATCGACGCGCTCAGGGTCGGTTACCCGCTGGTGCTGCTCGGCGAGCGCATCTTCGACGGCCCCGCCGATCACGTGACGATGCAGAACACGGAGGCCGCGCGCGCCGCGACCGAGTACCTCATCGACCGCGGCCGGCGTCGCGTGGCGGTCATCGGCGCCCACGAGGGCGAAGAAACCGGATCCGCCGGCCTGCGCCTCGCGGGCTATCGGCAGGCGCTCGAGGCGCGCGGCATCGCCTACGACGCCGCGCTCGCCGAGCCCGCCGAGGCGTGGCACCGCCGCAACGGCGTCGACGCCACGCGCGCGCTGCTCGCGCGCGGGGCGAGGTTTGACGCGCTCTTCGCTCTGAACGATGCGCTCGCCTTCGGCGCGCTCCGGGCGCTCGAGCGACACGGCCTCGCGGTGCCGGACGACGTCGCCGTCATCGGCTTCGACAACGTCGACGAGAGCGCCTTCTCGATTCCCGCGCTCACGACGGTAGAGCCCGGCCGCGAGTGGATCGCGCGCCAGGCGGTCGCGATGCTGTCGCGGCGGATCGAGGATCCGCAGGCCGACCCGACGACGCTCTTCGCGTCCTACCGCATCGTCGAACGCGAGTCGACGCCGTAGGGCGTTACTTCTTCTTGCTCTTCTTCGGCTTCGACGCGCCGCGCACGTACTTGTACTCGGAGCCGGCGATGGGAGAGTCCGCCGCGACGACGCCGCCGTTCGAGGCCTTCTTGATGTCGAGGATCATGCCGATCGACAGCATGACCGTGATGCCCCAGCTGAGCCACGCGAGCGCGACGCGCCACGTGAACGCCTGCTGATCGGATCCGCGAAGGAGCGAGTATCCCTGAGTGACCGCTCCGATGATGCCCGTGCCGAGAAGATACTTGCGCATGACCTCAGGCTACTAGGCTGGCCGCAGAGAAGGAGCGTGCAAACATGTCGCAAGCTGAACTTGTCATCGTCGCCAACCGCCTCCCCGTCGACCGCGTCGAGGGTCCCGATGGGGAACCCACATGGCGCACGTCGCCCGGAGGACTCGTGACGGCCCTGGAGCAGGTGATGCGGGGCATGCACGGCGCCTGGGTCGGCTGGGGTGGCAAGGCGGATCTCGACCTCGAGCCCTTCGACTTCGACGGCACGAGGCTCGTGCCCGTCTCCCTCACCGAGTCCGAACTCCGCGACTACTACGAGGGCTTCTCGAACGGCACGATCTGGCCGTTGTATCACGACGTCATCGCGACGCCCGAGTTCAAGCGCTCGTGGTGGGACGCATACGTGCGGGTGAACCGCCGCTTCGCCGAGGCCGCGGCCGCGAACGTCGCCGAGGGCGGCTTCGTCTGGGTGCACGACTACCAGCTGCAGCTCGTGCCGCAGATGGTGCGCGAGCTTCGCCCCGACGTCACGATCGGCTACTTCCATCACATTCCGTTCCCGGCATATGCGCTCTACGCGCAGTTGCCGTGGCGCCGTCAGGTGCTCGAGGGTCTCCTCGGCGCCGACGTCATCGGCTTCCAGCGCGTCGCCGACGCGGGCAACTTCCAGCGGTCGATCCGTCGCCTGCTGCACTATCCGACCAAGGGCGACACCGTCACGGTCCCCACGATCAACGACCAGCCGCGCACCGTCATCTCGAAGGCGTACCCGATCTCGATCGACGTCGACACATTCCTCGAGCTGGCGCACAAGCCCGAGGTGCTGGCCCGCGCGGCCGAGCTGCGCGAGCAGTTCGGATCCACGAAGCTCATGCTCGGCGTCGACCGACTCGACTACACGAAGGGCATCCGCCATCGCCTGAAGGCCTATGGTGAGCTGCTCGCCGACGGCCACCTGACGGGCAAGGACGCGACCCTCGTGCAGATCGCGAGCCCCTCGCGCCCCGGCGTCGAGGCGTACCAGGACCTGCGCAACGAGATCGAGATCACGGTCGCGCGCATCAACGGCGACTACTCGACGGTCGAGACCACACCAATCCGCTACCTCCACCAGGGCTACCCGCGCGAGGAGATGGTCGCGCTCTACCTCGCGGCCGACGTGATGCTCGTCACCGCCCTGCGAGACGGCATGAACCTCGTCGCGAAGGAGTACGTGGCGGTGCGGCAGGACAACTCGGGCGTGCTCGTGCTGAGCGAGTTCGCGGGCGCCGCCGACGAGCTCGGTAGCGCGCTCCTCGTGAACCCGCACGACATCGAGGGCATGAAGGACATCATGATGCGCGCCCTCGCGATGCCCGAGGCCGAGCAGGCGCGGCGCATGAAGACGATGCGCAAGAAGGTCATCGACAACGACGTGGCGCGCTGGGGCCGCAACTTCGTCGCCGACATCGACCACATCCGCGAGCGCCGCGCGCACGCCGCCGTGGTCGGGGAGCGGATCCGGCAGGTCGCCGCGGCGCCGAAACTCTTGATCGCGCTCGACTTCGACGGCACGCTCTCGCCGCTGGTCTCGGATCCCATGGCCGCCCGCGCGATCCCGGCGGCGGCGCGCGTGCTCGATCGCCTCTCGCACCTCGAGGGCGTGACGGTCGCGCTCGTGTCGGGCCGCTCGCTCGGCGACCTGCGCGTGATCGCGGAGCACCGCAATGACTCGCTCGTCTGGCTCGTCGGATCCCACGGCAGCGAGCGCTGGACGCCCGCCGGGGGAGCGGAGGCCGCCGAGACGGATCCGAGGGCCGCGGCCCTCCGGGAGGGCGCCGAGGCGCTCGTCAAGGATCTCGAGGGGGCGTGGATCGAGGACAAGAGCTTCGGCTTCGCCCTGCACACGCGCACCTCGCCCGACGGCGTGGACCCGCGCGCCCAGGCCGCGCTCGACGCCTACATGTCCGAGCAGGCGCCGGAGTGGCGCCGGCGCGAGGGTAAGCACGTGCTCGAGTTCTCGTGGCGACACGAGGGCAAGGACACGGCGCTCGCGCTCCTGCGCGCCGAGCTCGGCGCGGACGCCGTCGTGTTCGCGGGCGACGACGTCACCGACGAAGACGCGCTCCGCTCGCTCGAGGACGGCGACCTCGGGATCCGGGTGGGATCCGGCGACACGGCCGCGCATACACGTGTCGACGATCCGCGGGCTCTCGCCGCGTTGCTCGGACGGATCGCGGATCTGCGCGCATCTTGACCAGTGGGCACGCGACGCGATGACCAAAACGCGCAGGAGTCCGTGAGAATCCTGAGTGTCGAATACACTCGATGTGTGAGTGAGGAAGCAGGGCCCCGCGCCGATGCAGTAGGCTTGACCTACGGTCGATTCACCGGCGGCACAACCGGTCCGCGAGTCGATCGGGTCGCGTCTTCACGCGATGGTGATCTGACCCGGGTCGTAGTCCTCTCTCGCACGTTCGACATACTCGTCGGCGCTCGCGAGTTCGTCTCCCGCCGTTCTGGCCTGAGGCACTCCCGCCCGCGTTATACCCGCGGTGTTCTCGCGCAGTTCGCGAAGCCCGTCCTCACCTTCGCTCACCGAGCGGTATCGGGTTAATGCCCGTACTGCGCAAACCGACGTTCGACTGAATCAGGGAAGCATTATGCCCGCAGAATCAACCTCCGCCATTCCTCGGCCCCCGGCCGGATCGGCAGCCAACGCCCCCGTCATGACGGGTGCCGCGGCCGTGGTCCGTTCGCTCGAGCTTCTCGGCGTCGACGACGTATTCGGTCTTCCCGGCGGCGCGATCCTGCCCGCATACGACGCGCTGATGAACGCGACGTCGCTCAACCACATCCTCGTTCGCCACGAGCAGGGTGCGGGCCACGCGGCAGAGGGATACGCGGCCGCCAGCGGAAAGGTCGGCGTCGCGATCGCTACGTCGGGCCCCGGCGCCACGAACCTCGTCACCGCCATCGCCGACGCCTACATGGACTCGGTGCCGATGGTCGCCATCACCGGTCAGGTGTTCTCGACCCTCATGGGAACCGACGCGTTCCAGGAGGCCGACATCGTCGGCATCACGATGCCGATCACGAAGCACTCGATCCTCGTGAAGCGCGCCGAGGACATCCCCGCCGCGCTCGCGCAGGCGTTCGAGATCGCCTCGACCGGCCGCCCCGGCCCCGTGCTCGTCGACATCACGAAGGACGCACAGCAGAACGAGGCGCCGTTTATCTGGCCGCCCTCGTACGACCTGCCCGGCTACCGCCCCGTCACGAAGGCGCACGGCAAGCAGATCCAGGCCGCGGCCGCGCTCATCGCGCAGGCCGAGCGCCCCGTGCTCTACGTCGGCGGTGGCGTGATCCGCGCCCGCGCGTCGGAGGAGCTGAAGACCTTCGCCGAGACGACCGGCGCGCCCGTCGTCACGACGCTGATGGCCCGCGGCGCGTTCCCCGACTCGCACGAGCAGCACCTCGGCATGCCCGGCATGCACGGCGCCGTTCCCGCCGTCCTCGCGCTGCAGGAGAGCGACCTCATCGTCGCCCTCGGAGCCCGCTTCGACGACCGCGTCACCGGCAAGACCGAGCTGTTCGCGCCGCACGCCAAGGTCGTGCACGTCGACATCGACCCCGCCGAGATCGGCAAGATCCGCGCGGCCGAGGTGCCGATCGTGGGCGACGTTCGTGAGGTGCTGGTCGACCTCGACACCGCCTACCGCTCGACCGTCGCGGGCCAGGCGCCCGACTTCACGGCCTGGTGGGAGCACCTCAACGACCTGCGCGAGCGCTACCCGCTCGGCTTCACGGCGCCGACCGACGGCCTGCTCGCTCCGCAGCACATCATCTCGCGCATCGGCGAGCTGACGGGCCCGGAGGGCGTGTACGTCGCCGGTGTTGGCCAGCACCAGATGTGGTCGGCGCAGTTCATCAAGTACGAGCGCCCCAACTCGTGGCTCAACTCCGGCGGCGCCGGAACCATGGGCTACTCGGTTCCCGCCGCGATGGGTGCGAAGGTGGCGCAGCCCGATCGTCCCGTGTGGGCGATCGACGGCGACGGCTGCTTCCAGATGACCAACCAGGAGCTCGCGACCTGCGTGCTCAACAACATCCCGATCAAGGTCGCGGTCATCAACAACTCGTCGCTCGGCATGGTGCGCCAGTGGCAGACGCTGTTCTACGACGGCCGCTACTCGCACACCGAGCTCAACACGGGTCACGACTCGCGACGGATCCCCGACTTCGTGAAGCTCGCCGACGCATACGGCTGCCTCGCGATCCGCGTCGAGAAGGAAGACGAGATCGACGCGGCCATCCAGCTCGCGCTGGAGACGAACGACCGTCCTGTCGTCATCGACTTCGTCGTCTCGAGCGACGCGATGGTGTGGCCGATGGTTCCCCAGGGCGTCAGCAACAGCTACGTCCAGTACGCACGCGATCACGCGCCGGCATTCGACCAGGAGGCATGACATGTCGACACACGTTCTGAGCCTCCTCGTCGAGGACACCCCGGGCCTGCTGTCCCGCGTCTCGGGCCTGTTCTCGCGCCGTGGCTTCAACATCCACTCGCTCGCGGTCGGTGTGACCGAGGTCCCGGGCCTCTCGCGCATCACGGTCGTCGTCGACGTCGACGCCCAGCCGCTCGAGCAGGTCACGAAGCAACTCAACAAGCTCATCAACGTCGTGAAGATCGTTGAGCTCGACCCGGCCGCCTCGGTGCAGCGCCAGCACATGCTCGTCAAGGTGCGCGCCGATAACGCGACGCGCGCCAACGTGCTCGAGGTCGTGAACCTTTTCCGGGCGAGCGTCGTCGACTACGCGACCGATGCTCTCGTGATCGAGATCACGGGCGACCAGGGCAAGGTCGACGCCTTCCAGAAGGCGATCGCCCCCTTCGGTATCAAGGAAATCTCGCAGTCGGGCCTCCTCGCGCTCGGCCGTGGACCGAAGTCGATCTCCGAGCGCGCGCTGCGCTGATCGACGACAACAGACATCACCCAAACCACTCAAACAAGGAGCAACACCGTGGCAGAGATCCTCTACGACCAGGACGCAGACCTGTCGATCATCCAGTCCAAGAAGGTCGCGATCGTGGGCTACGGCTCGCAGGGTCACGCACACGCGCAGAACCTTCGCGACTCGGGCGTCGAGGTGGCCGTCGCACTGCGTGAGGGCTCGAAGTCGGCCCAGAAGGCGGCCGACGATGGCTTCCCCGTGAAGAACGTTGCCGACGCGACCGCGTGGGCCGACGTCATCATGATCCTCGCGCCGGACCAGAGCCAGCGTTCGATCTACTCGGAGAGCATCAAGCCGAACCTCGCCGAGGGCAAGGCCATCGCCTTCGCGCACGGCTTCAACATCCGCTTCGGCCTCATCGAGGCGCCCGAGGGCGTCGACGTGATCCTCATCGCCCCGAAGGCCCCGGGCCACACGGTGCGTCGCGAGTTCGTCGCCGGCCGCGGTATCCCCGACATCATCGGTGTCGAGAAGGACGCCTCGGGCAACGCCTGGGCCCTCGCCCTCTCGTACGCCGCCGGTATCGGTGGCACCCGCGCGGGCGTCATCAAGACGACCTTCACGGAAGAGACCGAGACCGACCTCTTCGGCGAGCAGGCCGTGCTCTGCGGTGGCATGAGCCACCTCGTGCAGGCCGGCTTCGAGACCCTCACCGAGGCGGGCTACCAGCCGCAGATCGCCTACTTCGAGGTTCTTCACGAGCTGAAGCTCATCGTCGACCTCATGTGGGAGGGCGGCATCGCCAAGCAGCGTTGGTCGATCTCGGACACCGCCGAGTTCGGTGACTACGTCTCGGGCCCCCGCGTCGTTGACCAGCACGTCAAGGACAACATGAAGGCCGTTCTCGCCGACATCCAGTCGGGCGCGTTCGCCAAGCGCTTCATCGACGACCAGGACGCCGGTGCGCCCGAGTTCAAGAAGCTCCGTGCCGAGGAAGAGCAGCACCCGATCGAGACCACCGGTCGCGAGCTGCGTGCCCTCTTCTCGTGGCAGGGCGGCGACGACGACTACACCGAGGGCACCGCTGCGCGCTGACCTCGCTGTAGTCGCGACGGCAACGCCCGTGGTTCGCTCCGCTCACGGCGATGCTCGCGCATCGCGGACCGAGGGCACCGCTGCGCGCTGAATGACCCAGTAACACCAGAGAACCGCCCCCATGCAATCCGCGTAGGGGCGGTTCTTGCGTCTATGGTCACTTCATGGACGAGAAACATGTGCGGGAGTTTCGTGCACTCCTCGACGAACGCGGCGACGAGACCCTGCGAGCGCGGATGCGCGGTAGCGAAGACCTGAGCGAGCTGGTCGACGCGCGATCGGCGGCGACGGCCGACGACGAGCACGACCCAGAGGGGACGACCCTCGCGGAGGAGTGGTCGCGCATCGCGGGCCTCGACGCCGAGGCCGAGCGACAGCTGCGCGACATCGAGGCCGCGAAGCGCCGGATCGACGACGGCACCTACGGAGTCTGCGCGTCGTGCGGCAAGCGGATCCCGGTCGCGCGGCTGCGGGTGCGGCCCGCGGCGACGATGTGCGTGGAGTGCGCGTCGAAGGTCTAAGTTCTCCACAGATTTCGCGGATCCGCGATATCCATCCACAATCGGCGGCTTTCGCCAGCGGGAGCGGTCTCGTTTGAGTCAGTCTTGCGGCATGACACAGAACGAGAATCTCCTCGACCTTGACCACCGCCCGCTCACCGACGACCGCGATCTCGAACGCCTCGTGGGGGCGCTGCTCGACACGGCGCTCGTCGAGAGGGCCTGGATCATGTTGCTCGACGACCAATGGCGGTCGACGAAGGTGATCATCCCGATCAACGACCTGCCGCAGGATCCGATGTCGCCCGCCGCGATGCCGAGCAGCGGCCCGGTGAGCGCCGCGCGCGTGTTCGGCGAGCGGATCGCTCAGATCATCGAGCAGACGCCGGCCGCGGCCGTGGTGGTGATCTGGGAGCGTCCGGGAGGGCCGGGTTCGGATCCGAAGCTCATGCGCTGGGTCGACGGCATGCGCGACGGATTCGCCGCGAACCCGCGTGCCCTTCGAGCCCAGCTGGTGCTGACGAACGAGGGCGTGCAAACGCTCGGACGGTCAGCGCTGCGCCCCGCCGCGTGAGGCCCGCCAGCGCATGAACGCTATTAGCAGGGCCGCGAAGAGCGCGAACCCGCCCGACATGACGACGACGTAGATCATCACGCCGCCCCAGCCGCCCTGCACGTGCGGGTTCAGGAAAGGATACGGGTACCAGTACGGTGCGCCGCCGACGGGCGAGATGATGAACGGCGCGCGCACGATCGTGTAGGCGAGGTACGCGATGGCGTAGCCGACGGGCAGGAAGATCGTGCCCCACGGAACCCGTCGCGGCCTCGGCGACACGATTACGTCGGCGAGCATGACGAGCGGGATGACGACGTGCATGAGCTCGTTCGTCCAGTCGACGAACGGCGCGATGCCGCCGCTGCGATCCTCACCGCGGAGCAGCACGTTGTAGACCACGCCCGTGAGCAGGATGCAGCAGGCCGCGAGGATCTGGAAGCTCGCGAGGGCGATCGGTTGGGGGAGCCCGCGGCGCCCGCGGGTGAAGCCCCAGATCGATGCGAGCGTGAGGTAGACCGCGACGAAGATGTTCGACTCGATCGTGAAGTAGCTGAAGAAGTTCGCGACGTAGGTCGGCACATGCGATCCGGACGCCGTCGGGTTCGTGCGCACATACGCGAGGTCGTGCAGGAGCAGATAGATCACGCCGACAGCGGCCGCGATCGCGGCGACCGCTCGGACGATCGACCAGAGGGTAAGAAAACGAGAACCGGCGGCGGTGGCGGAGGGCATCTGCACATCGTATCGAGCACCCCACGGCGCGCGCGGAGGCGTGGCCGGGTGCCTGGCTGTCGCGTCAGCGCGCGGCGTCGGCGCGATCGCGTGTCTGGCAGGCAGCACGTCAGCACCCGCTCTCCGACGGCGGATTCTGGCGCCGGATACGCGACTCCGCGCGGCGGATCCGTTCGTCGTCGGCCTCGAAGCGCTCGTCCTCGCGCTCGCGGAGGTCGGCGGCATCGTGCCCATCCCGCACCGCGGCCTCGGCCCGCGTGGCGGCCGCATCCGGCGCTGTACTGAAGAAGACGCGGCTCAGCGGATCATCGGTCAGGGTCTGACCCAGGGGAGTCGTGAACTCGATCACGCCTCCCGGCTTTTGACGCACGCGCCACCCGGATTGATGCTTCATCTGGTGATGGCCCGGGCACAGCGCCTCGAGGTTATCGATCGAGGTGGGCCCGCCCCGGGCATGGTCGAGCCCGTGGTCGATATCGCACGCGTGACCGGCGGTCTCGCACCCCGGAACGCGGCACGTCATGTCGCGCGCGAGTAACAATCGTCGCTGTTCGGCCGTGGGTCGATATCGGTCGGTCGCAGCTATTTCTCCGGTGTCTTCGTGGATGAAGATGCGTTCCCATCCGGGCGCGAGGCCCGCGAGGATCCGGAGTGTATCGGGCGAGGCGAGTGTGCCGTCGTCGAGCCAACCGACGCCCTCGTTGGGGTCGATCATCTGCGACACCGGGATCGTCACCTGGACGATCGGCTGGATCGCCGTGAGCGAAGCGCCGGTGCCGTTCATGAAGAGCTCGTGCGCGGAGGGTTCCGACGACAGCAGCATGTCGAGCAGCAGGTCGGCGCGGATTTGGCCGACCGTTCGGTGATCGGTCGCCGCCAGGTAGAGCGCATCGATACCCGCAGTATCGCCGCCTGTGGTGTTACCGCTTGTCTTGTCGCCGCCTGCGGTGTGATCGTCTGCGATGTCGTCGGCCGCGGCCACGCCGTGCTTGCGCTCGTACGCCTCGGCGGCGCGTAACCGGTCGTTATGGATTGTGCGCGCCATGTCGATAAGCCGCGAGAACACCGATCTGGTCTCGACCGTCGGCCCGACGATGCGCAACTCGCTCATGCCCTCGCCGAGGTCGGTGAGGGTGACGCGGCGCCGGGCCCGCTCGGCCTCGTGCCGCTCGCGGAATGAGCGCTTGTCGATCTCGGCCGCCTGCTTCTTGACGATCTTGCCGAACTGCCGTGACGTGCGTCCCTTGGCCCACTCGGGCGCGTGCGCGTCGAGCGATGCGCGCGCACCCGGATCCAGCGGAGATGCCGCGATGGCGACCAGCTCGGCCTGCCGGCGCGTGATCCGGCCGTCGCCGAGCGCTTCGAGAGTGTTCGGGCAGGTGTCGGTAATGAGCTCGGCGGTCGAGAGGGCGATGCGGGCATCGGCGGGGGAGACCCGCATCGCGGGGGCCGCCTCGGCCGCCAGCGAACGCCGGGTATAGTCGCGGGCGCCCGGGCGGGGAGACTGGGCCGCTTGTTTGTCGGCGATGCTTGCTAGCGTCGCGAGCGCACGGATCCGCTGGCCTTCGATCGCCGCCACGGCGCGCTCGATGCTCGCAAGCTCCGCGATCGCGGAGCGCGCGGCGCCGACTTCCTCGGTGGTCAACCCATCGAGACTGTCATCGAAAGCTGCGGTGCTCATGCCCACATTCTATCGAAGTTAAATACGAAGAACAAGAGATAAGATGTGAGCGAGTATCGAATTTTTGTGACAATGTGTCGGCGAGTGACGCGAATTGCTGTACGGAGTCGCCTCCGGCCCACTCTGTGCTAATCTTGAGTGTCACTCGTGCGCGCTGTGTGCGCGTGTGACGCTCCCAATCCAACTGCTTCGGACCCACGAAGTGTCGCTCGCACGTAAGCGGGCGGCGGGTTCGCAAGCCCGAGATAGACCCCTGAAGGCTAACCACTACATGACTAACGAAACGACCGCCCCGGCAACCACGCAGGTCGCGATCAACGACATCGGCTCTGCTGAGGACTTCCTTGCCGCGGTCGAGAAGACTCTCAAGTTCTTCAACGACGGCGACATCATCGAGGGCGAGATCGTCAAGATCGACCGCGATGAGGTTCTGCTCGACGTCGGTTACAAGACCGAGGGTGTCATCCCCTCGCGTGAGCTCTCCATCAAGCACGACGTCAACCCTGACGACGTCGTCAACGTTGGTGACCAGATCGAGGCCCTCGTTCTCCAGAAGGAGGACAAGGAAGGTCGCCTGATCCTGTCGAAGAAGCGCGCCCAGTACGAGCGTGCTTGGGGCGACGTCGAGCAGGTCAAGGAGAACGACGGTGTCGTTAAGGGCACGGTCATCGAGGTCGTCAAGGGTGGTCTCATCCTCGACATCGGTCTCCGCGGCTTCCTCCCCGCCTCGCTCATCGAGCTGCGCCGCGTGCGCGACCTGACGCCGTACCTCGGCCAGGAGCTCGAGGCCAAGATTCTTGAGCTCGACAAGAACCGCAACAACGTGGTTCTCTCGCGCCGCGCCCTCCTCGAGGAGACGCAGTCGGCTACCCGCGCTCAGTTCCTCAACGGTCTGCACAAGGGCCAGGTCCGCAAGGGCCAGGTCTCGTCGATCGTCAACTTCGGTGCGTTCGTTGACCTCGGTGGCGTTGACGGTCTCGTCCACGTCTCGGAGCTCTCCTGGAAGCACATCGACCACGCCAGCGAGGTCGTCGAGGTTGGTCAGGAAGTTACCGTCGAGGTGCTCGAGGTCGACCTCGACCGCGAGCGCGTCTCCCTCTCGCTCAAGGCGACGCAGGAAGACCCGTGGCAGGTCTTCGCCCGTACCCACCAGATCGGTCAGATCACCCCGGGTAAGGTCACGAAGCTCGTTCCGTTCGGTGCGTTCGTTCGCGTTGCCGACGGCATCGAGGGTCTCGTTCACATCTCGGAGCTTTCGCACAAGCACGTCGAGATGGCAGAGCAGGTTGTGTCGGTCGGCGAGGAGCTCTTCGTCCGCGTTATCGACATCGACCTCGACCGTCGCCGCATCTCGCTGTCGCTCAAGCAGGCCAACGACATGGTTGACCCGAACGGCACCGAGTTCGACCCGTCGCTCTACGGTATGACCACCGAGTACGACGAGAACGGCGAGTACAAGTTCCCCGAGGGCTTCGACCCCGAGACCAACCAGTGGCTCGAGGGCTACGACGAGGCTCGCGTCGCCTGGGAGAACGAGTACGCAGCGGCTCAGGCTCGCTGGGAGCAGCACAAGGAGCAGGTTGCCAAGGCCATCGAGGCCGAGGTGAACGCCGAGGACGTTGCTCCTTCGGCTTCGAACAACAGCTTCTCCTCGGAGAGCTCCTCGACCGGCGCCCTTGCCGACGACGAGGCTCTCGCGGCGCTCCGCGAGAAGCTCGCCGGCAACTAAGCCAGTCAGCTAGCTAAAACGGGTCGGATCCTTCGGGATCCGGCCCGTTTCGCGTTCCGGATCCCCGGTCAGCGGGCGAAAATGACGCCCTGTGGATAACTTTCGAGGCCGTTCCGCGATTTCGTCTAACCTGTCGGCATGCCTCGTTTTATCGCCGCAACAGTGGTCGTCCTCGCCGCCACAGCCACTCTCGTGGGCTGCACGGAGGAGAAGGAGCCCGAGCCCCAGTGGACCGAGGAGAGCGCCTACGCGGCGGCGGAGGAGACGTATAAGAGCTATTTCGAGAGCAGCCGGTTCGATGCAACGCCGGGCGGGGCCATTCAGTACGTAACGGGCGATCTTTACGAGGTTCAGAAAGCCAGCGATGAGCGGTACGCGAAACACACCATCGAAGTGCGGGGTGACACGTACATCGAAGAATTTGTGCCGCAGTCGTTTCGAACAGTTGGAGCGGAGGTCGCAGTTGAGGGGTACGCATGTATCAACCAGGAGACCCTTGAACTCAACGTTGACGATCAAGGATGGGTTCATCCAGACCAGACCGACGTGTACTCAGTTGATCTGTCGTTCGCGTCAGTAGGTAACGAGCTCAAGCTGGCCAATCTCGAACTTGGGGGCGTCGAAAGATGCTAGCGAGCGCGATCCTATTTGCTCTGGTCATTGGTACGAAGGGCAACCTTGGGATGGTGGCATCGCCGGGCGACTTGGGTGAGATCGCGACCTGCACACAACAGGATGCCGCTACAGGCCTCTGCGACGGAAACAACGAAGGCGATCTCGACCTCGAGGAATTCCGCCCCGGCAACCCCGGCAACCCCGCCCCACAAAACCCAAACCCAAACCCCAACCCCAACCCCCAGCCCGGCAACAACCCGGGTCAACCCCAAAAGCCCAACCCCGGCACCCCGCAGCAGCCCGCGAACCCGAACCCGGATCCGGGCCCCGCCAACCCCGACGGCGGAGGGTGGCTCTGTGAGGATCCGGGAGGCGGTCTGCTCAACGGCGGGTGTCTCACGCCCGAGGATCCGGAGGAGGGAGCGGATCCCGACCCGCAAGAACCCGAGCGGCCGGTGATCCCTCCCGAGATCGATCAGCGCGACGTCGCGAGCTTCGCCCCGCAGGCGACGAGCCCGACGATCGAGCCGTTCGGCGTCGCGATCAAGAACGCTCCGATGAACGTGGCGTTCAGCGTCGAGCCGCACACGGTCGGCGGCAGCCTGTTTGAGCTCCCGGTCAACGTCACCTTCACGCCAGACATCATCACGATCGACTACGGCGACGGCACTCAGGCCCAGGTATCGGGCTCGGCGGCAACGTGGGACGGCCTCGGCCAGCAGCAGCTCACCCCGACGGGCACGAGCCACACCTACGGTGAGCGCGGCACCGTGACCGTCACGGTCGACGTCGCCTACGTGGCGACGGTCGACTTCGGCCCGTGGGGCGTGTACCCCGTGTCCGGCCACATCGTGTCCTACGGCTCCGGAACCGACGTGCAGGTCTACGAGAAACAGTCGTACCTGGTCGAGCGAACGTGCCGGGAGGATCCGCAGGGCCCCGGCTGCTGAGGGGTAATCTCGTACGCATGCCGCTTATCGCTCTGACCGGGGGGATCGCCTCGGGGAAGTCGACCATCGCGGGCCGCCTCGCCGAACACGGCGCGATCGTCGTCGACGCCGATCGGACGGTCCGTGAGCTCCAGCAACCCGGCCAGCCGCTCTTCGCCCAGATCGTCGAGGCGTTCGGCGACGGGGTCGTCGCGGCCGACGGATCCCTCGACCGCCCGGCCCTCGGATCCATCGTTTTTGGCGATCGCGAGAAGCTCGCACGGCTCAACGCGATCGTCCACCCGGCCGTCAAAGACGAGACGCAGCGCCGCTTCCGCGAGGCCTTCGCCGCCGACCCGAACGCCGTCGTGGTCTACGACGTGCCGCTCCTCCAGGAGGCGCGCGGTACGGGGGAGTGGGACCGCGTGGTCGTCGCGCACGCGCCCGCCGAGGTACGGATCCGGCGCATGGTCGACAACCGCGGAATGACGCCGGAGGACGCGGCGGCGCGCGTGCGCAGCCAGGCCTCCGACGACGAGCGCCTCGCCCTCGCCGACGTCGTGATCGACACGGCAGGCACCCTCGAGCACACGCTCGAACAGGCCGATCGCCTGTGGGCGGAGCTCAGCGCCCGCTGACCCTCAGCAGGCTCCGCGCGATGCGATCGCACTCGCGCAGCATCGTCGCGTTCGCGCCCGGCATGGGGCTGATGAGCGCGTCGTGCATCGTCTCGTCGAGCGGGATGCCGGCGACGTGCAGCGAGGCGTCGAGGGATCCGTCCGCGTGCACGACGCGGTGCGTCGCCGGATCCACGTCGATGCCGCGCGTCGCCACGGCCGATCCGTTCCGCGATCGCAGCGCGAAGGGCCGGATCCGCCCCTCGTCCGCGAGAGATCTCATCAGCGGATCCGCGCTGTTTCTCGCGTCGTGGGGCCGGACGAGCGCGTCGATCAGCACCTTGGCGCTCGCGACCGTGTCATTCGTGAGGGTCGAGCGCACACGAAAGACACCGCCCGTGACGGAGACGGTGCCGGGGCCGAGGAAGCGCACGAGCCCGGCGTCGTGGAGGGCGAGGAGCTGGCGGTTTCGGAACGCCGGCGGGCCGGATCCTGCGCTGCCGCCGACCGACTTCAACTCGCCGTAGCCGAGAACGGACGACTCCTGATCGAACCTGCCGAAGCTTCCCGCGCGATGGGCCACGCCGCGCGCCTGCGAGAGCGACCAGAGAGCGGCCTTTTCCGGGCTGCTCGTTCCCTTCTCCGCCTCGGCGAGGTCGTGCGCGACGAACCGGGCGATGGATCCATCGACGTCGTCGACATCCACCGCGGGACGAATCAGTGCCTCGAGGTCGAGCACATCGGCCGAGTGAGGGGCGACGGCTGCCGCGAGGCCCGCGAGCGATCCGTCGGAAGCCTCGACGGCATCGAGCGCGGCGGGAAGCTCGACGGAGCCGGGTCTCACGCGTTCGAGAGCGACGTAGTACGCCTCGTAAGCGTCTTTGCGGATGAGCGGCCACATCTCGCGATCGACGTCGATGACGTCGCGCGTGTCCCAGCTGGTGCCGCGCAGGTGCCGCTGGGGCGCACGCGGCGGCAGGGATCCGTAGAGCGACTTTGCGCGATAGGGAAGCCCGCGCGGCGAGGTCACGAGCAAGCGCGGTTCGCGGCCGGAGGGCACGTAGCGGCCGCCCTCGAAGCGCCCGCCGCGGCCGATCATGAGGAGCGCCATGGCATCGAAGAAGCCCATGCCGAGCCCGCGCACGATGACGTCGGCGCCCGCCGGCACGAGGTCGAGGCGCTGCTCGATGGGGCTGCCGGGCAAGATCCAGATGGGGCCGGAGACGGGGAGGGAGCCGGCGACCCGTCGATCGTGGTGGACGGCCTCGTCCCCGTCGGCATCGAAGAACGGCTCACCGGCAGGTGCCAGCCACCCCGGCGCGAGGGCGATCGCGCGGGCGGCGATCTCGGATCCGTCGGCGAAGAGCAGCGCGTCGCCGTCGACGCGGACGACGCGGCCGAGCTTTTCGCGGATCCGCACCCCGCGCGGCGCGCCCGCGATCGCGCGATCGAGGCACCAGCGGATGTACTCGCCGAACAGCGCGCGGCTGGGGTGTGATTCGGGGCGCTGCGCCGCGAGCTCGTCGCGGTAGTCGCCCACGAGACCGGGGCGCACGGCGAGGGATCCGTCGAGCGCGCCGAGCGACCACTCGTGCAGGTTCGGGCCGGGGAGCACGGGGCCCGCCATGTCGACGGAGTCGTCGGTGAAGAGGGTGACGGCGCCCGCGAGCGTGTTCATGCACATCTCGCGCGTCTGATCGGTGCGCCACACCCGGCCCGCGCCGACCTCGACGTCATCGATGAGGAGGATGCCGAGCGGGGTTCCGGGGGCGAGATTCGCGAGGATCCGCTCGACCAGCAGCACCCCTCGCGGGCCGCCGCCGACGATGGCGATGTCGGTGCGGGAGGTCACCCATCCATTCTGCCCGGTTCCCGTGTCAGTGGTTCGGCATAGCCTTAATACATGGAGACGAGACGCAGCGTACGGCCGTTCGAGGTCATCAGCGAGTACGAACCTTCCGGCGACCAGCCGAAGGCCATCGCAGAGCTCGCGGCGCGCATCAACGCCGGCGAGACCGACATCGTGTTGCTGGGTGCGACCGGTACCGGTAAGTCGGCGACGACGGCGTGGCTGATCGAGCAGATCCAGCGGCCGACGCTCGTTCTCGCGCACAACAAGACGCTCGCGGCGCAGCTCGCCAACGAGTTCCGCGACCTCATGCCGAACAACGCCGTCGAATACTTCGTGTCGTACTACGACTACTACCAGCCCGAGGCGTACGTCCCGCAGTCAGACACCTTCATCGAGAAAGACTCGTCGATCAACGCCGAGGTCGAGCGCCTGCGCCACTCGACGACGAACTCGCTGCTGAGCCGTCGAGACGTCATCGTGGTGAGCACCGTCTCGTGCATCTACGGCCTGGGTTCGCCCGAGGAATACCTGCGCTCGCTCGTCGCGCTGCAGGTGGGCGAGCAATACGACCGCGATGCGCTCATCCGCGCCTTCATCAACATGCAGTACAACCGCAACGACGTCGACTTCTCGCGCGGCAACTTCCGCGTGCGCGGCGACACGATCGAGATCATCCCGGTGTACGAGGAGTACGCGATCCGCATCGAGATGTTCGGCGACGAGATCGAGCAGATCCTGAAGCTGCACCCGCTCACGGGCGACGTCGTCGAGCGCATGGACGCCGTCGCGGTGTTCCCAGCCACGCACTACGCGGCCGGCGTCGACACCGTCGCCCGCGCGATCAAGACGATCGAGGAGGAGTTGGCCGAGCGCCTCGCCGAACTCGAACAGCAGGGCAAGCTTCTCGAGGCGCAGCGCCTCAAGATGCGCACGACCTTCGACCTCGAGATGCTGCAGCAGATCGGCTTCTGCTCGGGCATCGAGAACTATTCGCGCCACCTCGACGGGCGTGGCCCCGGCGAGCCTCCGCACACGCTGCTCGACTTCTTCCCCGACGACTTCGTCATCGTGATCGACGAGTCGCACGTCACGGTGCCGCAGATCGGCGCGATGTACGAGGGCGACGCGTCGCGCAAGCGCACGCTCGTCGACCACGGCTTCCGCCTGCCGAGCGCCCTCGACAACCGCCCGCTACGCTTCGACGAATTCAAGGAGCGCATCGGCCAGGCCGTTTACCTGTCGGCGACCCCCGGGCGCTACGAGATGGACATCGCCGACGGCGTCGTCGAGCAGATCATCCGCCCGACCGGCCTCGTCGACCCCGAGGTGGTCATCAAGCCGATCGAGGGGCAGATCGACGACCTGCTCGAAGAGATCCGCGTGCGCGCCGCGAAGGACGAGCGCGTGCTCGTGACGACGCTCACGAAGAAGATGGCCGAGGAGCTCACCGACTTCCTCGACGAGCACGGCGTGCGCGTGCGCTACCTGCACAGCGACGTCGACACGCTCCGCCGCGTCGAGCTGTTGACCGAGCTGCGCCAGGGCGTGTACGACGTGCTCGTCGGCATCAACCTGCTCCGCGAGGGCCTCGACCTTCCCGAGGTGTCGCTCGTCGCGATCCTCGACGCCGACAAGGAGGGCTTCCTCCGCAGCACCACCTCGCTCATCCAGACGATCGGCCGCGCGGCCCGTAACGTCTCGGGCGAGGTGCACATGTACGCCGATCGCATCACCGACTCGATGAAGCGCGCGCTCGAAGAGACCGAGCGCCGCCGCGACATTCAGCTCGCCTATAACCGCGAGCACGGCATCGACCCGCAGCCGCTCCGCAAGAAGATCGCCGACATTACCGACCAGCTCGCCCGCGAGGAGGCCGACACGGCCGAGCTACTCGCGAAGCGCGACAGGCGGGTCAAGGACGGCGGCCGGGGCAGGGCCGCGACGCCCCTCAAGAAGCACGACGGCATCGCGGCCGAGGGCGCGGAGCAGCTCGAGGAGACGATCGCCGACCTCACGCAGCAGATGGTGCAGGCGGCCGAGCAGCTCAAGTTCGAGCTCGCCGCGCGCCTGCGCGACGAGGTCAGCGACCTGAAGGCGGCGCTCCGGCAGATGGAACAGGCGGGTCACGCATAGGTAGATAGGGTGAGGGAATGCATCGTTGCCGCGTCATGAGTCTTCGCGCATGAGGCGATGGTGGGCGCCGGCCGGCGCGACGCTGTGCCTCGCGGTCGTGATGGTCGCCGCGGCCGTGCAGGGCACGCCGCGCTTCGACCCGCCCGATTGGGACTTCGGCTCGCGCGGCGGCCAGATCATGCCGACGCTCAGCGAGGCGCCGCCCGAGACGCCCTTCGAGTTCTTCCCGCAGCAGGAGCCGGGGAACGGCGGATCGGTCGTGGGCTGGATCCTGATCGCGCTCGCCGCGGCGGTTGCCGGCGTGCTGCTGTTCTTCCTCGTCCGCGCCCTCATCCGGGCGTGGCTCGCGCGCGTCCCGCGCCGCGCCGTCGAGGCGCCCGGCGCCGAGACCTTCGTCTCCGATCGCGAACCGGATCCGGAGGCCGCGGCCCCCGAGATCCGGCGCGGTATCGCGTTCGCTCGCCGGGTGATCGACCAGCACGCCGCGCCGTCCGACGCGATCGTCGCCGCGTGGGTGGGCCTCGAGCAGAGCGCCTCCGACGCCGGGCTCGTGCGCGGCACCGCCGAGACGCCCGCCGAGTTCGCGCTGCGCATCATCACGCACCGCGAGGCGATCGCGGGCGATGCGCGCGAGCTCCTCCGGCTCTACGAGCGCGTGCGCTTCGCCGGCCGCGTCGCCACCGAGGACGACCGCGCCGCCGCGCGCCGCGCGCTCGAGGCGATCGAGGAGGGCTGGCGATGAGCCTCATGCGCCTGGTCTGGGCCGCCGTCGCGACCATCGTCGCGACGATCGCGTTCGTCGTCATTGGCGTCGAGCCGCTCTTCGCCCTCGCCTACGGCCTGCTCGCCGGAGTGGTCGCGCTCCTCACCGTCCTCCGCGGTGCGGGCGCGGGCGTGCCGCCGTCGCCGCACCATCGCGGCGACCCCGTCACCCGCGGATCCGAGATCTCGCGGCTCGCGTGGGGCTTCAACCCTCGCACCCAGCTCGCGGGCGAGATCGTGGCGAGGCGCGCCCGCGCCGTCCTCCGCCGCAGGCTCGCCCGGGCGGGCATCGACCCCGACACCCAGCCCCAGCGCGTCGACGAGATCCTCGGATCCGGCGTGTGGGAGCGCCTCTCGTCACGCAAGGCCAGCGCGGCCGACATCGACCGCGCGTTCGCGGCAACCGACCCCGACACCCAGGAGACCCCATGACGAACACGACCGAGATCGCCGAGGCCGGCCGAAAGATCCTCGACGCCGTGAAGACGGTCGTCGTCGGCATGGACGATCCGCTTGAGATCGCCCTCGGCGCGATCCTCGCCGGCGGGCACGTGCTCTTCGAGGACGTGCCGGGCCTCGGCAAGACCGTCGCGGCGCGCAGCCTCGCCTCGGCGCTGGGCCTCGACTTCCGCCGCCTGCAGTGCACGCCCGACATGCTCCCGGGCGACGTGACGGGGTCGTACGTCTACGCGCCCGACACGGGCGAGTTCGTCTTCCGGCCGGGCCCCATCTTCACGGGGCTGCTGCTCGCCGACGAGATCAACCGCACGACGCCCAAGACGCAGTCGTCGATGCTCGAGGCGATGGCCGAGCGGCAGGTGACGGTCGAGGGCACGAGCTTCCCGCTTAACAAGCCGTTCCACGTCATCGCGACGTCGAACCCCGTCGAGTATGAGGGCACCTACACCCTTCCCGAGGCGCAGCTCGACCGCTTCATGGTGCGCCTCTCGGTCGGCTACCCCGAGGCGGCCGACGAGGCGCAGATCCTGATGGGGCGCGTCGCGCGCCGCACCGAGGAGACCCACGTCGACGCCGTCATCGACTCGGCGACGCTCCGCGAGATCCAGGCCGCCGTCGAGGCGATCCACGTCGACCCCGACGTCGCGCGCTACTGCGTCGACATCGCGCGCGCGACGCGGTCGGCGCAGCACGTCGCGGTCGGATCCTCGCCCCGCGGATCCCAGTCCCTCCTCCTGCTCGGGCGCGCGCTCGCGGCGCTCGACGGTCGCGAATACGTGCGCCCCGACGACATCAAGCGCGTCGCCGTGCCGGTGCTCGCCCACCGCCTCACGCTCACGCCGCAGGCGTGGGCGCAGGGCGTCGACCCGCAGCGCATCGTCGAGGGCGTGATGCGCGAGGTCGCGGTGCCGCCAACCGTCGGCGCCGCGGCATGAGAAGCCCCGCCGTCATCGCGGCGGCCGTCGGCGCCGTCGCCCTCGCGGGCATCGGCCTGCTCGCATCGCGCCCCGACGTCGTCGTCCTCGCAGTGCCGCTCGCGCTCTGGGCGCTCATCGTGGCGCGCGCGGAGGACAAGCGCGCGGAGGACAAGCGCGCGGAGGACAAACGTGCAGGGCGCGAAGCCCCGACCGATCCCATCCGGATCCGCGCCCTGCCCGACGCGGACCCCGGCACGCTCGTCGACGAGATCGTCGTCGACGCGCCGGGGGAGATGGCCGAGCTCGAGGTGGTGCACTCGGCGCGGCGCACCCGCCGCGCGATCGTGCCCGGGCGCGCCGCGATCACCGCGCGCACGGCGGTGCTGCACTCCGGCCCCGTCGAGTCGACGCGCGTGACGGGCCGCGCCCTCGACCGCGACGCCGCCGCGATCGGCGAGGAATGGGCCTCGATCGTGCAGCGCCGGTCGGTCGCGCCGGCCGAGCGCGCGCTGCCGCAGATCCCGTTGGCGCCGCGTCTGACGGGGCTGCACGGCGCGCACGACGGATCCCGTCCGGGCCAGGGCGGCGACTTCCGCGACATCCACCCGTTCGCTCCCGGGGATGAGCTGCGCCGCGTCGACTGGCGCGCCACCGCCCGCGCGGCCCGCCGGCCGGGGGAGCTGCTCGTGCGCCGCACGAACTCGCTGAGCGACGCGTCGGTCGTGATCGCGGTTGACGCCGCCGACGACCTCGGCGAGGTCGCCGCGACGTGGGGCGAGGACGACCTTGAGCGCAGCGGCACGACCTCGCTCGACCACGCGCGCGAGGCCGCCCGCTCGCTCGCGACCGCAGCGATCGCCGACGGCGACCGCGTGGCGTACCACGTGCTCGTGCAGGGCGGCCGCTCGGTGCGCGGCGGCACCGGATCCCGCCACCTCGCCCGCCTCGTCGCCGCGATCGCCGACACGGGGCAGGCGGGCGACGACTCCCGCTATCGCCGCACCCCGCCCGTCCCGCACGGCTCGGTCATCGCCGTGCTGTCGACCTTCTTCGACGGCGCGGCCGCCGAGCTCGCGCTCATGTGGCGCGCTGCGGGGCACCGCGTCATCGCGGTCGACACCCTGCCGGAGCTCGACCGCGCGCGCCTCTCGGAGCGGCAGACGCTCGCCCTGAAGATCGTGCTCGCCGAGCGCGACGAGGTCTTCCGCGACCTCGCCGCCGCCGGGGTCGAGCGCGTGCGGTGGGACGACGACGCGGCCCTCTCCCTCGGAATCGTCGCGCGCACGCGCCAGGGAGGCGGGCGATGAGCCGCGACGAGCTCGCGATCGGGGCGGCGATCCCCGGCTTCGCGCTCCGGATCCTCGGCGTCGCCGTCGTCGCGGGCGCGGCCCTCGCGTTGCAGCCGGCGCCGTTCCTGCAGATCGCGTCGATCGTGCTGGCGGTCGCCGGCGCGGTCTTCCCGCGCACGGGCCTTTCCTGGGTCGCCCTGCTGGTGGTGCCGCTCGCGCTGCTCGTCGGCGACGCCTCGCCGGCCCGCACCGCCATCGCGATCGCCGCCGTTCACCTCGGCCACGTGCTCGCGACCCTGTGCCTCGCGATCCCCGGCCGCAGCCGCGCCGCGCTCGCGGCGCTCGCCCCGACGGCGCGCCGGTGGATCGGCGTGCAGCTCGTCTCGCAGGTGGTCGCCGCGGCGATTTTGCTCGTCCCGCGCGCCGACGGATCCGGGCTCGCCTGGGCCGCCCCGATCGGCGCGATCGCGGTCGCGGGGCTCGCATACCTGCTGCTGCGGCGCACAAACTGAGGAGCGAAAATCGCCCCTCGCGAACAAAGTTTCGAATAGGATAGAGATCGTGCCGATCATTCCCGTGGAAACCGACCAGAAGATCACCGTGCGCGGTGCCCGCGTACACAATCTGAAGAACGTCGATCTCGAGATCCCGCGCGACAAGATGATCGTGTTTACGGGCCTCTCCGGATCCGGAAAGTCGTCGCTCGCGTTCGACACGATCTTCGCGGAGGGCCAGCGACGCTACGTCGAGTCGCTGAGCGCCTACGCGCGTCAGTTCCTGGGCCAGGTCGACCGGCCCGACGTCGACGCGATCGAGGGCCTGAGCCCCGCCGTGTCGATCGACCAGAAGTCGACCAACCGCAACCCGCGCTCGACCGTCGGCACGATCACCGAGATCTACGACTACATGCGCCTGCTCTGGGCGCGTGTCGGAATCGCGCACTGCCCCGAGTGCGACGCCGTGATCGAGCGGCAGACGGTGCAGCAGATCGCCGACCAGCTGATTGAGCTGCCCGAGGGCACGCGCTACCAGGTCGTCGCGCCCGTCGTCAGCCAGAAGAAGGGCGAGTTCGTCGACCTCTTCGCCGAGCTCGCGTCGAAGGGTTTCGCTCGCGCGATCGTCGACGGCGACATGGTGCAGCTCGCCGAGCCGCCGAAGCTCAAGAAGAGCTATAAGCACGACATCTCGGTCGTCGTCGACCGCCTCGTCGCGCGCGGCGAGAGCATCATCGGCCGCGTGACCGACTCGGTAGAGACGGCGCGCGACCTCGCAGGCGGCGTGATTCAGGTCAACTACGTCGACGCCGAGGGTGACGAGGCGTGGCAGTCGTTCAGCGAGAACCTCGCCTGCCCGAACGGCCACACGCTGCAGCTCACCGAGGTCGAGCCGCGCACCTTCTCGTTCAACGCGCCCTTCGGCGCGTGCCCCGCCTGCTCCGGCCTCGGCACGAAGATGTCGGTCGACGTCGACCTCATGCTCGCCGACGAAGACCTCTCGATCGCCGAGGGCGTCATCATCCCCTGGTCGACCCAGGGCAAGGGGCTCGCGCAGTACTTCGAGCGCCTCATGGTGGGCCTTTCGGAAGACCTGAACTTCTCGCTCAACACGCCGTGGGCTGGCCTGCCCGAGTCGGTGCGCGAGGCGGTGCTGTACGGCCAGGACTACAAGGTCAATGTGCGGTACAAGAACCGCTGGGGCCGCGAGGTGCGGTACGCGAGCGGCTTCGAGGGCGTCGTGCCCTACATCGAGCGCCAGTACGCGCAGGCCGAGTCTGACGCGCAGCGCACCCGCTGGGCCGACTACCTGCGCGAGATTCCCTGCTCCGTCTGCCGCGGCGCGCGCCTCAAGCCCGAGGTGCTCGCGGTGAAGGTCGCCGGCCTCTCGATCGCAGAGACCGCCGACCTGAGCCTCGACCAGACGATGGACCTCGTGAACTCGATCGAGCTCACCGAGCGCGAGGCTCAGATCGCCGCGCAGGTGCTGCGCGAGATCCGCGTGCGCCTCGAGTTCCTGCTCCGCGTCGGCCTGAACTACCTCACGCTGAGCCGCGCCGCGGGTTCGCTCTCGGGCGGCGAGGCGCAGCGCATCCGCCTGGCGACGCAGATCGGCACGGGCCTCACGGGCGTGCTGTACGTGCTCGACGAGCCGTCTATCGGCCTGCACCAGCGCGATAACCGCCGCCTGATCGGCACGCTCGAGGCGCTCCGCGACCTCGGTAACACCCTCGTCGTCGTCGAGCACGACGAGGAGACGATCGAGGCGAGCGACTGGGTCGTCGACATCGGGCCGCTCGCGGGCGTCGGTGGCGGCGAGGTCATCCACTCGGGCCCGTACGAGCAGCTCGCGAGCGAAGCCCGCTCGATCACGGGCGATTACCTGTCGGGCCGCCGCCAGATCGAGACGCCGAAGAAGCGCCGCAAGATCGACAAGAAGCGCACGCTCAAGGTCGTGGGCGCCCGCGAGAACAACCTGAAGGACGTCGACGCCGAGATTCCCCTCGGCGTGATGACGGCGGTGACGGGCGTCTCCGGATCCGGCAAGTCGACGCTCATCAACGACATCCTGTATCGGGTGCTCGCGCAGAAGCTCAACGGCGCGCGCAGCGTGGCCGGCAAGCACAAGCGCGTCACGGGCCTCGAGCACCTCGACAAGGTCGTGCACGTCGACCAGGCTCCGATCGGCCGCACGCCGCGCTCGAACCCGGCGACCTACACGGGCGTCTTCGACCGGATCCGCAACCTCTTCGCCGAGACCCCCGAGGCGAAGGTGCGCGGCTACCAGTCGGGCCGCTTCAGCTTCAACGTCAAGGGCGGCCGCTGCGAGGCGTGCTCGGGCGACGGCACGCTCAAGATCGAGATGAACTTCCTGCCCGACGTGTACGTCGACTGCGAGGTGTGCGACGGCAAGCGCTACAACCGCGACACGCTGCAGGTGCACTACAAGGGCAAGAACATCGCCGAGGTGCTCGAGATGTCGATCGCCGAGGCGGCCGACTTCTTCGAGCCGATCCAGGCGATCCACCGCTACATGAAGACCCTTGTCGACGTGGGCCTCGGTTACGTGCGCCTCGGGCAGGCGGCGACGACCCTCTCGGGTGGCGAGGCGCAGCGCGTGAAGCTCGCGACCGAGCTGCAGAAGCGCAGCCGCGGCCGCAGCGTCTACGTGCTCGACGAGCCCACGACGGGCCTGCACTTCGAAGACGTCAACAAGCTACTGCAGGTGCTGAACGGCCTCGTCGAGAAGGGTAACTCGGTCATCGTGATCGAGCACAACCTCGACGTGATCAAGTCGGCGGATTGGATCATCGACCTCGGCCCCGAGGGCGGATCCGGCGGCGGCACGATCGTGGCGACGGGCACCCCCGAGCAGGTCGCGAAGAACCCCGAGAGCCACACGGGCGCCTTCCTGTCGGAGGCGCTGGGCTTCACGGCGCGCGGAAAGTAACGCATGGCCGACGACCTGCCGTACAAGCCGGCGCCGGGGGAGATCCCGACGAACCCGGGCGTCTACCGCTTCCGCGGCGACGACGACCGGGTGCTGTACGTGGGCAAAGCCAAGAACCTGCGCCAGCGGCTCTCGAACTACTTCGCGCCGCTCGAGACGCTCCACGAGCGCACCCGGCGCATGGTGCTCACGGCGACGCGGGTCGACTGGACGGTCGTGCCGACCGACGTCGACTCGCTGCAGCTCGAGTATCAGTGGATCAAGCAGTACAACCCGCCGTTCAACGTCAAGTACCGCGACGACAAGTCGTACCCGTTCCTCGCGATCACGCTGGCCGACGAGGCGCCGCGCGTGATGATGACCCGCAACCGCAAGATCCGCGGGGCGAAGTACTTCGGGCCCTACCCGAAGGTGTGGGCGGTGCGCGACACGATCGACCTCATGCTCAAGGTCTTCCCGATCCGCACCTGCAACGACGCGCAGTACCGGCGGGCGATGCAGACGGGTAAGCCGTGCTTCCCCGGCCAGATCGGCAAGTGCGGCGGGCCGTGCTCGATGACGGTGTCGATCGAGGAGCATCGCAAGATCGTCGACGACTTCATCGCCTTCATGCAGGGCGGCGACGAGCGGTTCACGATCGAGCTGACGACGCGCATGAAGGCGGCCGCGGCGGCGCTCGACTTCGAGCAGGCGGCCATCTACCGCGACAAGCTCGAGTCGATCGACGCGGTGCTGACGAAGAGCGCGCTCGTGCTGCCCGATAGCGAAGACGCCGACCTGTTCGGCATCGTCGGCGACGAGCTCGATGCGGCCGTGCACCACTTCATCATCCGCGGCGGCCGCGTGCGCGGCGCGAGCAGCCACATCGTCGAGAAGGAGCTCGACCTGACGAACGGCGAGCTCGTCGACCAGGTGCTCCAGCGCACCTACGGCGACGCGAAGGGATCCGACATCCCGCGCCGGGTGCTGGTGCCCGAGGCCCCCGCGACGAAGGCCGAGCTCGAGGAGTTCCTGAGCGAGCGGCGCGGCACGCGCGTCGAGATCGCCGACGCGCTGCGCGGCCAGCGCGCCGAGCTCATGCGCAACGCGACCCTCAACGCCCAGCAGGCCCTCGTGCGCCACAAGTCGCAGCGCACGAGCGACTACTCGACCCGCACGCAGGCCCTCGCCGACCTGCAGGAGGCGCTCGGCATGCCCGACGCCCCGCTGCGCATCGAGTGCTACGACATCTCGCACCTGCAGGGCACGAACGTCGTCGGGTCGATGGTGGTCTTCGAGGACGGCCTGCCACGTAAAGACCAGTACCGTGCGTTCGGCATCGCCGAGACGACCGACGACACCGACAGCATCTACCAGGTGCTCTCGCGCCGGCTCGCGCGGCTCGACGAGTCCGGCGATCCGGAACAGACCGGGAAGCCGCGCTTCTCGTACCCGCCGCAGCTCCTGCTCGTCGACGGCGGCCAGCCGCAGGTCAACGCGGCGGCGCGCGCCCTGGCCGAGTCGGGCCACACCGAGATCGCGCTCGCGGGCATCGCGAAGAGGCTCGAGGAGCTCTGGCTGCCGGGCGACGATTTCCCTGTCATCCTGCCGCGCACCTCCGAGGCGCTCTACCTCGTGCAGCGCCTGCGCGACGAGGCCCACCGCTTCGCGATCACGCACCAGCGCGCGAGGCGCAAGCGCGACATCCGCACGGTGCTCTCGGAGATCCCGGGGCTGGGGGAGTCGCGCATCAAGGCGCTCCTCAAACACTTCGGATCCGTCGCGGCGCTGCGCGAGGCGACCGCGGATCAGATCCAGGAGCTCCCCGGCATCGGGCCGAAGCTCGCCCAGACGATCTTCATGCACCTCGCACGGGGCTGAGAGGCGCGATAGTGTGGCTAGCGTGAGCGGCACCGTACAGACCCAGGGCGAGGTTTTGATCGTCACCGGCATGTCCGGTGCCGGGCGTTCGACGGCGGCCGATGCGCTCGAAGATCACGGCTGGTACGTCGTCGACAACCTGCCGCCGCAGATGCTCCGGCCCCTGCTCGAGCTCGCGGGCCGCATCGACGGCAAGCTCCCGCGCATCGCGGCGGTCGTCGACGTGCGAGGCGGCGAGATGTTCGCCGATCTCGCCCAGATCGTGCACCAGCTCCGCGAGGCCAATAACCTCCGCATCGTGTTCCTCGACGCCTCGGATGATGCCCTCGTGCGCCGCTTCGAGCAGGTGCGCCGCCCGCACCCGCTGCAGGCCGACGGCACGCTTCTCGACGGGATCCACGAGGAGCGCCGGCTGGTGCAGGCGATCCGCGATCGCAGCGACGTCACGATCGACACCTCCGACCTCAACGTGCACCAGCTCGCGAACCGCATCTCCGACCTCGTGCTGGAGGAGGGCGCCCCCCGCCACCGCACGACGATCCTGAGCTTCGGCTTCAAATATGGGCTCCCGGTCGACGCCGACCTCGTCGCCGATATGCGCTTCCTCCCGAACCCGTTCTGGATCGACGAGCTGCGATCGCTGTCGGGCGAGGATCAAGCGGTGAGCGATTACGTGCTCGCGCAGGACGGCGCGGAGGAGTTCCTCGACGCGTACGTCGCGGCGCTGCGGCCGATCCTCGCGGGGTATCAGCGCGAGAACAAGAGCCACTCAATGATCGCCATCGGCTGCACCGGCGGGAAGCACCGCTCGGTCGCTATGGCACTCGCGCTCGGGGAGCGACTGGCCGCCGAATCCGACCTCCGCGTGCGGGTCAGGCACCGCGATCTCGGGCGCGAATAGCGTCATTCATACCGTTCTCCGCTGGGAGTTCTGCCACGGTTTTTGTGGGCATCGGCCGGTAGGCTTAATGGCCCGCTCCCGTTGGAGCGCACACGATTTTTGAGTGAGGAGTTCCGTGGCACTGACTGCCGAAGTGAAGGCTGAGCTGATCTCTGTCCGCGATCCGCGACCGACTGTTCGGGTTGCCGAGACGACCGCGCTTTTGCGCTTCGCCGGTGGCCTGCATTCGATCGCGGGTCGGGTCGCCGTCGAGGCCGAGGTCGATGACCGTCGGCTCGCGATCCGCACGGCGCGCGACATCGCCGAGATCTACGGGGTGCGCCCCGAGCTCGCGCACATCCAGGCTTCTGGTGCCCGCGAGGGCGAGCGCTTCGCCGTTCGCGTCGTGCACGGCGGCGAGCAGCTCGCCCGCCAGACGGGGCTGCTCGACCAGCGTCGCCGCCCCGTGCGCGGTCTTCCGAACCGCCTGACGACCGGCAACGCCGACGACCTCGCCGCCATCTGGCGCGGCGCGTTCCTCGCGAGTGGATCCGTGTCGGAGCCCGGCCGTTCGGCGTCGCTCGACGTCGCCTGCCCGTCGGGCGAGGCGGGCATGGCGCTCGTCGGTGCCGCGCACCGCATCGGGATCCAGGCGAAGCAGCGCGAGGTGCGCGGCGTTCCGCGCGTCGTGATCCGCGACTCGGAGGCGATCCGCTCGATGCTCCTCGCGATGGGCGCCAAGCAGGCCGCCGCGAGCTGGGACGAGATGCGCCAGCGCCGCGAGGTGCGCGCGGGCGTGAACCGCCTCGTGAACTTCGACGACGCCAACCTCCGCCGCTCGGCGCAGGCGGCCGTCGCCGCGTGCGCCCGCGTGGAGCGCGCGCTCGAGATCCTCGGCGAGGACGTGCCCGATCACCTCAAGCAGGCGGGCGAGCTGCGCCTGTCGCACCGCGACGCCAGCCTCGACGAGCTCGGCCAGCACGCCGAGCCGCCGCTGACGAAGGACGCGGTCGCCGGCCGGATCCGCCGCCTGCTCGCGATGGCGGACAAGCGGGCCGCCGCTCTCGACATCCCGGGTACCGAATCGGCCGTGCCGGTGGAGGACGCCGCAAAGTAGGCGGTCACGCGGCGTCATTCGTGTGCGCCGCGACGCCGTACTTTCAGTAGGATGGGATTGTCCGCTCGGATCGCGAGGTGCGATGCCGAGAACCCGGCAAAGAGAGAAGGCATGATGGCCACGTACACTCTTCCCGAACTCAGCTACGACTACGGTGCGCTCGAGCCGCACATCAGCGGTCGCATCATGGAGCTGCACCACTCGAAGCACCACGCTGCTTACGTCGGTGGCGCGAACACGGCCCTCGAGCAGCTCGCTGAGGCTCGTTCGACGGGCAACTTCGGCTCGATCAACAAGCTCGAGAAGGACCTCGCCTTCAACCTGGGCGGACACACGAACCACTCGATCTTCTGGACGAACCTGACCCCCGAGGGCCAGGAGCGTCCGGAAGGCGAGATTGCTGCTGCGATCGAAGAGCACTTCGGATCGTTCGAGGGCTTCCAGGGTCAGTTCAACGCTGCCGCCCTGGGCATCCAGGGCTCCGGCTGGGCCGGTCTGTTCTGGGACTCGATCGGTGAGAACCTCATCATCCAGCAGTTCTTCGACCAGCAGTCGCAGTTCGCTGCCGGCACTGTGCCGATTCTGCTGCTCGACATGTGGGAGCACGCGTTCTACCTCGACTACCAGAACGTCAAGGCTGACTATGTCAAGGCCTTCTGGAACATCGTGAACTGGGACAACGTTGCCGAGCGCCTGGCGACGGCCCGCGAGAAGACCTCGGGCCTGCTGATCGCACGCTGACGCGACACCGGGCCCGACGAGTGCGGTTCTGAGGGCCCGGTGCTTCCTCATCAACCCATAAATCGCCTGTTCTCAGGCATATACCCCTAGGAGACACAGAGTGTCCGCACGGATCGGTATTAACGGCTTCGGCCGCATCGGACGCAACTTCCTTCGCGCTGCGCTTGCTCAGGGCGCGGACATCGAGGTTGTGGCTGTCAACGACCTCACCGACAACAAGACGCTGGCTCAGCTTCTGAAGTTTGACTCGGTGGGCGGCCCCCTCGGCCGCGAGGTCAGCTACGACGACGAGTCGATCACGGTCGACGGCAACGTCATCAAGGCCTTCGCCGAGCGCGACCCCGCCAAGCTGCCCTGGGGCGAGCTCGGCGTTGACATCGTCATCGAGTCGACCGGTTTCTTCACCAAGCCCGAGGCTGCCGAGGCGCACATCGCCGCCGGCGCCAAGAAGGTCATCATCTCGGCCCCCGCCAGCGGCCCGGCCCCGACCTTCGTGCTCGGTGTCAACGAGCAGGATTACAACCCCGAGACCGACCACGTCATCTCGAACGCGTCCTGCACCACGAACGCTCTCGCCCCCCTCGCCAAGGTCTTCAACGACGCCTTCGGCATCGAGCGCGGCTTCATGATGACCGCTCACGCCTACACCGCAGACCAGAACCTGCAGGACGGCCCCCACAAGGACCTGCGCCGTGCGCGCGGTGCCGCGATCAACATCGTTCCGACCTCGACCGGTGCCGCCAAGGCCATCGGCCTCGTGCTGCCGGAGCTCAACGGCAAGCTCGACGGCACCAGCTACCGCGTGCCGGTTCCCACGGGCTCGATCGTCGACCTCACCCTCGTTACCAAGGACGGTCTGACCGCCGAGGAGATCAACGAGGCGTACAAGAAGGCCGCCTCGGAGGGCTCGCTCAAGGGCATCCTCGAGTACTCGGACGACCCGCTGGTCTCGAGCGACATCCAGCAGAACCCGCACTCGTCGATCTTCGACTCGGGTCTCACGAGCGTCTCGGGCAACCTCGCGAAGGTGTCGGCCTGGTACGACAACGAGTGGGGCTACTCGAACCGCCTCGTCGGCCTCGCGTCGTTCGTCGGTTCGAAGCTCTAAGCTCGCACCCTCATCACTGATGACCGAACGCCCGTCCGCGCCCGCGACATGTCGCGGCCGGGCGGGCGTTCCGCATAGATAGATAGGTGTACCCATGACTCTCCGTACCCTGGAATCGCTGGGCGATCTCGCCGGCAAGCGCGTCTTCGTGCGCTGCGACTTCAACGTGCCGCTGTCCGACGGCGTCATCACCGACGACGGCCGCATCCGCGCCGCGCTCCCGACCCTCAAGGCACTCCTCGAGGCCGGCGCGAAGGTCGTCACGAGCTCGCACCTGGGTCGCCCGAAGGGCGAGCCCGAGGCCGCGTACTCGCTGGCACCCGTCGCCGCCCGCCTGGGCGAGCTTCTCGGATCCCCGGTCGCGTTCGCGACCGACACCGTCGGATCCTCCGCGCAGGAGACCGTCGCGGCTCTCGAAAACGGCCAGGTCGCCGTGCTCGAGAACCTCCGATTCAACGCGGGCGAGACGAGCAAGGACGTCGCCGAGCGTCGCGCCTTCGCCGAGCAGCTCGCGCAGTTCGCCGACGTGATGGTGTCCGACGGCTTCGGCGTCGTCCACCGCAAGCAGGCGAGCGTCTACGACCTCGCGCAGATCCTCCCCTCGGCCGCGGGCACGCTCGTGGCTCACGAGGTGAGCGTTCTCGAGCGCCTGCTCGAGGCACCCGAGGCGCCGTACACGGTCGTCCTCGGCGGCTCGAAGGTCTCCGACAAGCTCGGCGTCATCGACAGCCTCCTCCCGCGCGTCAACAAGATCCTCATCGGCGGCGGCATGGCCTACACGTTCCTCGCCGCTCAGGGCTACGCGATCGGTAAGAGCCTCGTCGAGACTGACCAGATCGACACCGCGAAGGGCTACCTCGCGCAGGCGGCCGAGCGCGGCGTCGAGCTGATCGTTCCCGTCGACAGTCTGATGGCCGAGTCGTTCTCGGCCGACGCCGGCTTCGAGAACGCGCCGAGCGAGAACCTCGAGGGCACGAGCTTCGGCGCCAGCGCGCTCGGGCTCGACATCGGACCGGCGACCGCCGAGGCTTTTGCCGAGGCGATCCGCTCGTCGAAGACGGTGTTCTGGAACGGCCCCATGGGCGTGTTCGAGTTCCCGAACTTCGCCGGCGGCACGAAGGCCGTCGCCGAGGCCCTCACCCAGACAGACGGCCTCACGGTCGTCGGTGGCGGCGACTCCGCCGCAGCCGCCCGCACGCTCGGCTTCGCCGACGACCAGTTCGGCCACGTGTCGACCGGTGGCGGCGCCAGCCTCGAGTTCCTCGAGGGCAAGAAACTCCCCGGACTGGAGGTCCTCGGATGGGCGTGACCCGTACCCCGCTGATCGCGGGCAACTGGAAGATGAACCTCGACCACCTGCAGGCGGTCGCTCTCGTGCAGAAGCTGCACTGGAGCCTGAAGGACGCCGACCACGACTTCGACAGCGTCGACGTCACGGTCTTCCCGCCTTTCACCGACCTCCGCAGCGTGCAGACGCTCCTCGACGCCGACAAGATTCCCTTCGGCCTCGGCGCGCAGGACCTGTCGGTGCACGACTCGGGCGCCTACACGGGTGAGATCTCGGGTGCGTTCCTGTCGAAGCTCAGCGTCGGTTCGGTCATCATCGGCCACTCCGAGCGCCGCGACTACCACGCGGAGGACGACCAGGTCGTCGCCGCGAAGACGCAGGCCGCGCTGAAGAACGGCCTCGTGCCGGTCATCTGCGTGGGCGAGACGAGCGAAGACCTCGAGAAGTTCGGCGCGAGCGCCGTTCCGGTGGGCCAGCTCGAGGTCGCCCTCGAGAACGTCCCGGCCGACGCCGAGATCGTCGTCGCGTACGAGCCCGTCTGGGCCATCGGATCCGGCCAGGCGGCCACCCCCGAGCAGGCGCAGGACGTCTGCCAGAAGCTCCGCGAGGTTATCCGCGCGAAGCTGGGCGACGACGCGGCCGACAAGACCCGCGTGCTCTACGGCGGATCCGTGAAGTCGGACAACATCGCGTCGTTCATGCGCGAGCCCGACATCGACGGCGCCCTCGTGGGCGGCGGCAGCCTCAAGGTTGACGAGTTCAGCTCGATCGTGCGCTTCAAGAGCCACGTCGGCGTCTGATGACACCCCGTGCGGCTCGCCGAACCCCAGCGGGTCGGCGAGCCGCACAAACCCGATAGACTTGCTCCTTGTGCGGCCAGATCCGGTCGTACGACGGAAAGGCATCCCTCGTGCACATTCTCGAGATCATTCTGCAGGTCCTGCTCGGCCTGACGAGCCTCCTGCTCACGCTGTTCATCCTCATGCACAAGGGCCGCGGTGGCGGCCTCTCCGACATGTTCGGTGGCGGCATGTCGCAGGCGATGAGCAGCTCGGGCTCCGCTGAGCGCACCTTGAACTACATCACCATCACGGTGTCGCTCGTGTGGTTCCTGTCGATCGTGGGCCTCGGCCTGATCACGAAGTTCCAGGTTCTGGGCGCCTGATGGCTGGCCAGGGATCAACGGCGATCCGCGGCACGCGGATCGGTTCCGGCCCGATGGGCGAGGAAGACCACGGTCACCACGCCGAGCGCAAGGCCGTCGCCTACTGGGACGCCGAGGGCAACGAGATCGTCCGCTACTACGCGGCCGACGTTCCCGACGAGGAGATCCCGGCGACGGTCGATCACCCGCAGTCGGGCCTTCCGGCCGGTCGCGACCGAGACAACCCTCCCGTGCCCGAGAAGCTGCAGGCGTACAAGTCGCACCTCGAGTACGTGAAGGAGCGGCGCACCGACGAGGAAGCCGAGACGCTCCTCGAGGAGGCGCTCACGAAGCTACGTGAGAAGCGCGGCGAGTAAGGCCGCCGCTCATCAGACCACGAAGAAACGCCCTGTCCGATCGGACAGGGCGTTTCTCATACCCGTGGCTCAGAGTCCGGCGGCGGCCTCGTCGAGGAACAGCACGGTCTCGATCGAGCCCTCAGCCTGCGCCGCGGGGGCGTCCTGCGGGGCCGCGTTCGCGCGGATCTTCGTGACGGCCTCAGCCTTGTCGGCGCCCGCGACGACCATCCAGACGCGCAGGGCGCCGTTGATGATCGGGAGCGTGAACGTCACGCGCTCGGGCGGCGGCTTGGGGGAGTTGCGGATCGGCAACACGGTCGCCTCGGTCGCGAGGATCTCGTCGCGTCCAGGGAAGAGCGACGCGATGTGCGCGTCCGGACCGACGCCGAGGAAGACGACGTCGAACGCCGGCGCGGCCGCGCCCTCCGGTGCGGCACCCGCGAGCTCGGCGGCGTAGGCCGCCGCGGCGTCGTCGAGGGATCCGTCCTCGATGCTCCAGGGCTCGTGGACGACGGCGCCCGCCAGCTGCGCGAGCGGCTCGCGCGCGGGCGTGATGTTGCGCTCGGCGGACTCGCGCTCGGTGAAGCGCTCGTCGCTGTACCAGAAGTGCACGCGCGACCAGTCGACCGCGCCCCGGCGGTCGTGGGCGGCGAGCACCTCGAGCACGGCGGATCCCATGGATCCGCCGGTCAGCGACACGTGCGCGTCGCGCTCGGCCGTAGCCGGCGCGAGCACGTCGATGAGGCGGGACGCGGCGACGGCCGCCAGCTCATTCTTGCTGGCGGCCGTCACCTCTTCGCGTGCGATGCTCACGCCGTCGCCTCGGGCAGCGCGCGCCACCCCTCGGTGATGACGCGGCCGTACAGGCGGTCGCCGTCGAGGCGTCGCAGCTCTTCCGCGATGCACTCGCGGAGCGAGCGGCGGGGGAGGAGCAGGTCGTGGTCCGGCTGACCGGGCTGCGTCAAGACCGCGTGCGAGTCGGTCTTGCGCTCGAGCACGATATCGCCCGACTCGCGGGTGAGGGTCACGGAACGCATGCCGTGTGCCCACTCCGCGGCGTCCTCGTTGCGCCACGTGACCGGTGCGTCGAGGGCCATGCCGAGCCACGCGGCGAGCAGGGCCGTCGACGGCGAGTCGGCGGCACCGCACACCTTGACGGCGGTGACCTTCTCGAACGGCGGCTGGTCGAGGACCGCGGCGAGGTGCTCGCGCCAGCGCGTCAGGCGCGTCCAGGCGAGGTCGGTGTCGCCGGGGCGATACGTCTCGTCGAGGCGGGCGAGGCGCTCGTCGGGGTTGCCGGCCGTCGACGAGTCGGTGATGCGTCGCTGGGCGATGCGTCCGAGCGGCGTGAGCGCCGGCGCCTCGGGGGCGTCGTCGCCGGGCCACCACGCGACGACGGGGGCGTCGGGAAGGAGGAGGCCCGTGACGAGCGACTCCGAGTTCTGCGCGGCCTCGCCGTAGGCGTGGAGGATGACGACCTCGCTCGCGCCGGCGTCGCCGCCCACGCGGATCTGCGCGTCGAGGCGGGGCTCGTCGGCGGCATGGGTCACGACGGCGATGACGCGCATGGGGTGCTCTCGCGACGCGTCGTTGGCGGCCTCGATGGCCTCCTCGACGGGGCGATCGTCGGCCTTGATGATGAGCGTCAGCACGCGGCCGAGGGCGACGGCGCCGCCCTCTTCACGCAGGCTGACGAGCTTCTTCGCGACCTTGCTGACGGTCGTTTCGTTCAGATCGATGATCACGGGCGCCTCCAGACGCGGCCATCCTGCGCGAGCAGGGCATCGGCGGATGCGGGGCCCCACGAGCCGGACTCGTACTGTTCGAGGGGCTCGTCGAGCGAGGCCCAGTACTTCTCGATGGGGTCGAGGATCCGCCACGAGAGCTCGACCTCCTCGTGACGCGGGAAGAGGGGCGGGTCGCCCAGCAGTACGTCGAGGATGAGGCGCTCATAGGCCTCGGGGCTCGCCTCGGTGAAGGCGTGGCCGTAGCCAAAGTCCATCGTGACGTCGCGCACGTGAGTGCCGTTGCCGGGCACCTTCGAGCCGAAGCGCAGGGTGACGCCCTCGTCGGGCTGAACGCGGATAACGAGCGCGTTCTGGCTGAGGTCCGACGACTGACCGCGCGAGAACAGGTGCGTCGGGGCCTCCTTGAAGACCACGGCGATCTCGGTCACGCGGCGGCCGAGGCGCTTGCCGGTGCGCACGTAGAACGGCACGCCGGCCCAGCGGCGCGTGTCGATCTCGAGCTTGATGGCGGCGTAGGTCTCGGTCTTCGACTGCGGATCCATGCCGTCTTCGTCGAGGAAGCCGGTGACCTTCTCGCCGCCCTGCCAGCCGCCGGCGTACTGGCCGCGCGCGGTCGCCTTCGAGAGGTCCTCGGGCAGCACGACCGCCTCGAGAACCTTCTCCTTCTCGGCACGCAGGTGCTCGGCGGAGAGGCTGATGGGCTCCTCCATGGCCGTCAGGGCGAGGAGCTGGAGGAGGTGGTTCTGGATGACGTCGCGGGCGGCGCCCACGCCGTCGTAGTAGCCGGCGCGGCCACCGACGCCGATGTCCTCGGCCATCGTGATCTGCACGTGGTCGATGTGGTTGCGGTTCCAGATCGGTTCGTACAGCTCGTTGGCGAAGCGCAGAGCGAGGATGTTCTGCACCGTCTCCTTGCCGAGGTAGTGGTCGATGCGGAAGATCGAGTCGCTCGGGAAGGCCGCCTCGAGCGAGTCGTTCAGCTCGCGGGCCGACTCGAGGTCGTGGCCGAACGGCTTCTCGATGACGACGCGGCGCCAGCGGTCACCGTCGGAGTTCTCGTCGACGAGGCCCGACTGCAGTAGCTGCTGGGCGACGACGTCGAAGGCCTTCGGCGGGATCGACAGGTAGAAAGCGTGGTTTCCCATGGTGCCGCGCTCGCGGTCGAGCGTGTCGACCGTCTCGCGCAGGCGCGCATACGCGTCGGGGTCGTCGAACGTGCCCTGCACGAAGCGAATGCCCTGGGCGAGCTGCTGCCAGGTCTCCTCGCGGAACTCGGTGCGAGCGTTCTGCTCGACGGCGTCGTGGACGACCTGGGCAAAGTCTTGGTCTTCCCAGTCGCGGCGGGCGAAGCCGACCAGAGCGAAGCCGGGCGGCAGAAGGCCGCGGTTCGCGAGGTCGTAGACCGCGGGGAGGAGCTTCTTGCGGGCGAGGTCGCCTGTCACACCGAAGATGACGAGGGCGCTCGGGCCCGCGATGCGATTCAGGCGACGATCGTCGCTATCGCGCAGCGGATTGTCGCCGCGCGTGATGGGAGCTGGCATGGATTCCTTCACATCGCGTGGGGCTTATAGCCCACACCGGGCCCCTCGTACGTGGACGAGGGGCCCGGTCACATTGGGATTTAGCGGGCCGCTGCGAGAGCGTCGGCCACGGTCTTCTGCAGGTCGTGCCACGAGGCGATGAACTTCTCCACGCCCTCGTCTTCCAGCACCTGCGTGACATCGGCGAAGTCGACGCCTGCGGCGGCGAGCTTCTCGAACACCTCGTGAGCGTCCGCGTAGTTCGGCGTCACGGTGTCGCCCGTGATGGTGCCGTGGTCGTGCGTTGCCTCGAGGGTCTTCTCGGGCATCGTGTTCACGGTGCCCTGCGCGACGAGCTCCGTCACGTAGAGCGTGTCGGGCAGCGACGGGTCCTTGACACCGGTCGAGGCCCACAGTGGGCGCTGCACGTTGGCGCCGGCGGCGACGAGCTCGGCCGCACGCGACTCGGCGAACTTCTTCTCGAAGAGCTCGTAGGCGAGGCGCGCGTTGGCGACGCCAGCCTTCGAGGTGAGGGCGAGGGCCTCGTCGGTGCCGAGGGCCTTGAGGCGGTTGTCGACCTCGGTGTCGACGCGCGACACGAAGAACGAGGCAACCGAGTGCAGCTTCGACAGGTCGTGACCCGCCTCGCGAGCCTGCTCGAGGCCGGCGATGTAGGCGTCGATGACCTCTTCGTAGCGCTCGAGCGAGAAGATCAGCGTGACGTTGACCGAGATGCCGGCGCCGATCACGGCGGTGATGGCGGGGAGGCCTGCCTTCGTCGCGGGGATCTTGATGAGGGCGTTCTCGCGGTCGACGCGGGCCCAGAGGTCCTTCGCCTGAGCGATCGTGGCGTCGGTGTCGTGGGCGAGGTCGGGGGAGACCTCGATCGATACGCGGCCGTCGACGCCGTTCGTGGCGTCGTAGACGGGGCGGAAGATGTCGCAGGCGTCCTGGACGTCCTTCGAGGTGATCGTGAAGATCGCCTCGTCGGTCGACGCGTCGGCGGCCGCGAGCTCGGCGACTGCGTCGGCGTAGCTCGCACCGTTCGAGAGCGCGCCGGCGAAGATCGTCGGGTTGGTCGTGACGCCCGAGACGCTACGCGTCTCGATGAGCTCGGCGAGGTTGCCCGAGGTGATGCGGCTGCGCGAGAGGTCGTCGAGCCAGATGCTCACGCCTGCGGCGGCGAGCTGTGCGGTGTTAGCGGTCATGCTGCGTTCTCCTTGATGGTCTCGCGAGCGGCCTCGACGACCGCCTCGGTCGTGATGCCGAACTTCGTGAAAAGGGTCTGGTAGTCGGCCGATGCGCCGAAGTGCTCGATCGAGATCGAGCGACCGCGGTCACCGACGATGCCGCGCCACGGCGAGGCGATGCCGGCCTCGACCGACACGCGAGCCGTGACGGCCTTCGGCAGCACGCTCTCGCGGTAGTCCTCGTCCTGCTCGGCGAACCACTCGAGCGAGGGGACCGACACGACGCGGGCGTTCACGCCCTCCTCGGCGAGCTTCGCGCGGGCCTCGACGGCCAGCTGAACCTCGGAACCGGTGGCGATGAGGATCACGTCGGGCGTGCCGTTCGGCGCGTCCTGCAGAACGTACGCACCCTTGCCCGTCAGAGCGGCCGAAGCGAACTCGTCACCCGAACGGTCGTAGTTGGGCAGGTTCTGACGCGTGAGCGCGAGGCCGACGGGGCCCTCGTGGCGCTTGAGCGTCTCGAGCCAGGCGTATGCCGTCTCGTTGGCGTCGGCGGGGCGCACGACGGCGAGGTTCGGGATCGCGCGGAGCGCCGCGAGGTGCTCGACCGGCTGGTGCGTCGGGCCGTCCTCGCCGAGGGCGATGGAGTCGTGCGTCCAGACGAAGATGCTCGGGATGTTCATGAGCGCCGCGAGACGAACCGCGGGGCGCATGTAGTCGGCGAACTGCAGGAAGGTTCCGCCGTACGAGCGGGTCTTGCCGTGCAGGGTGATGCCGTTGAGGATCGCGGCCATGGCGTGCTCGCGGATACCGAAGTGCAGCACGCGACCGTAGGGCGAGCCCGTCCAGTCGTGCGTCGACCACTCGGCGGGGATGAACGACTTCGCGCCCTCGATGGTGGTGTTGTTCGAGCCCGCGAGGTCGGCGGATCCGCCCCAGAGCTCGGGGAGCTCGGGTGCGAGGGCGTTGATGACCTTGCCGCTCGCGGCGCGCGTCGAGGTCGAGCTGCCGCCCTCGAAGACGGGGAGGGCCTGCTCGATGTTCTCGGGGAGCTCGCCGGCCTCGAGCCGGTCGAGGAGCGCCTTGCGCTCGGGGTTCGCCGAGGCCCAGGCGTCGAAGCGCTCCTGCCATGCGGCGTGGGCGTCGGCGGCGCGGGCGGAGAGCTCGCGGGTGTGGGCGATGACCTCGTCCTCGACCGCGAAGCTCTGCTCGGGGTCGAAGCCGAGCACCTGCTTGGTGGCGGCAACCTCGTCGGCGCCGAGCGCGTTGCCGTGAACCGACTCCGAGCCCTTCTTGTTCGGCGCGGGGTAGCCGATGAGCGTCTTCAGGACGATGAGCGTGGGCTTGCCGGTCTCGGCCTTGCCCTCCTCGATCGCCGCGTTGAGCGCAGCGACGTCCTCGACGTACTCGCCGCTCGCGGTCCAGTCGACGTGGAGAACCTGCCAGCCGTACGCCTCGTAGCGCGCGGCGACGTCCTCGGTGAAGGCGACGTTCGTGTCACCCTCGATCGAGATCTGGTTCGAGTCGTAGATCGCGATGAGGTTGCCGAGCTGCTGGTGACCGGCGAGCGAGGAAGCCTCGCTCGTCACGCCCTCCTGCAGGTCGCCGTCGCCGGCGATGACGTAGACGAAGTGGTCGAACGGGCTCTCGCCCGCCGAGGCCTCCGGGTCGAACAGGCCGCGCTCGTAGCGCGAGGCGTAGGCGAAGCCCACGGCCGAGGCCAGGCCCTGGCCGAGCGGGCCAGTGGTGATCTCGACGCCGTCGGTCTCGCCGTACTCGGGGTGACCCGGGGTCTTCGAACCCCACGTGCGCAGCGCCTTCAGATCGTCGAGCTCGAGGCCGAAGCCGCCGAGGTACAGCTGCACGTACTGCGTCAGCGACGAGTGCCCCACCGAGAGGATGAAGCGGTCGCGGCCCAGCCAGTGCGTGTCAGCGGGGTCGTGGTTCATCACGCGCTGGTACAGCAGGTACGCGACGGGGGCGAGGCTCATCGCCGTACCCGGGTGTCCGTTGCCAACCTTTTGCACGGCGTCAGCCGCCAGTACACGTGCCGTGTCCACGGCTCGTCGATCGATGTCGTCCCAACGCAGATCTGCCACGGGACCGCCCTTCCGTCAGTGGTGGTGCGCCAAGGCATTGGCGCACGGGCGATGTGCCCGGGCGGCCTCGACGCGCGTTTCCACTAACAGCTTAGTGAAAGCTGGGGGCTCCGGCGCCACTTCCGTGACGCTCAAAGTCGCGCATGGGTGACGACGGACGTGGGAGATCCCTGATCGGGAGAACTTCTACATGCCATAGAATGATTTCGTTTGGTCGCAGAAAGATCCGGAGGGCACGAGTTGTCGACGAGTTCACGCTCTGAGCAGGCCTCGACCGAGGTAAAGCAGGGCACGCCCCGCGCCGAGAAGCGCGGCTTCCGTCGCACGCTCGCCGCCTACGTGGCGCTCACGAAACCGCGCGTCCTCGAACTGCTGCTGGTATCGACGGTTCCCGTCATGTTCCTCGCCGCCGACGGAGTGCCGAACCTCTGGCTCGTGCTCGCGACGGTCATCGGTGGCGCGATGAGCGCCGGATCCGCCGCGTCGTTCAACATGTACATCGATCGCGACATCGACATGAAGATGAAGCGCACGAAGAACCGCCCGCTCGTGACCGGCGAGGTCACGCCGCGCGAGGTGCTGGTGTTTTCGTGGGTCCTCGCGATCGTGCAGGCCGTGTGGTTCCTCGTCTTCACCAACGTGCTGACGACCGTGCTCAGCTGTGTCGCGATCTTCTTCTACGTCGTGATCTACACGATCATCCTCAAGCGCCGCACCGAGCAGAACATCGTGTGGGGCGGCATCGCCGGCTGCTTCCCGGTTCTCATCGGCTGGGCTGCCGTCACGAACTCGCTCGACTGGGCGCCCTTCGTGCTCTTCGTGCTGATCTTCCTCTGGACCCCGCCGCACTACTGGCCGCTGTCGATGAAGTACGCGGGCGACTACGACGAGACCGACGTGCCGATGCTCGGCGCGACGCGCTCAGGCCAGCAGGTCGGCCTGCAGGTCGTGCTTTACGCCTGGGCGACGCTCGCGTGCTCGCTCCTCCTCATCCCGATCGCGCACATGGGCATCGTCTACACCGCGTCGGCCCTCGTCTTCGGTGGCTGGTTCATCTACGAGTCGCACCGCATGTACAACATGTCGGTGCGCGCGAAGGCGGGCGTCGAGCAGGGCTCGGAGGCGCGCCCCATGCGCGTCTTCCACGCCTCGATCACCTACCTCACCCTCGTGTTCCTCGCCGTCGCGGTCGACCCGCTGCTCCCGTTCTGACGGGTAGCCTGAGGGGGTGAGCGTCCCGGAAACCCCGCCCCCTACCCGCACGATCACCCTCGACCACAAGGCCAGGTGGCGTGCCTTCGGGGCGAGCGTGAGCGTCTCGGCGCTCACGATCATGGACATCTCCAAGGTCAACGTCGGCCTCGCCTCGATCGAGGAGGCCCTCGGCGGCGGATCCACCGAGCTGCAGCTCGTCGTCTCGGGCTACATCCTCGCCTTCGGCCTGGCCCTCGTGCCGTTCGGCCGCATCGGCGACCAGCGCTCGCGCCGCACCCTCATGATCGTGGGCCTCATCGGCTTCACCCTCGCGAGCGCGCTCTGCGCCCTCGCCCCGAACATCTGGGTCCTCGTCATCGCCCGCTTCCTGCAGGGCGTCGCCGCCGGCGTGCAGATGCCGCAGGTGATGGGTACGATCCAGCAGATCTTTACGGGGCGCGAGCGCGGCATGGCGTTCGGCCTCTTCGGCGCGATCATCGGCCTCTCGACGGCGTTCGGGCCGACGCTCGGCGGCCTCATGATCGCCCTCGGCGGGCCGGAGGACGGCTGGCGCTGGATATTCTGGCTCAACGTGCCGCTCGGCATCGCCGTGATCGCCGTGCTCTGGAAGGTACTGCCCGAGGTGCGCCGGCCCGACGGCGCCAAGATCTCGCTGGATCCCGTGGGCCTCGTGCTCTTCGCCGTCGCGGTCGCGACGCTGATGTTCCCGTTCCTGCTCACGACCGGCTCGCCGGACGACTCGCCCCAGCGCTGGTGGCTGCTCGTGCCGTTCGCGATCGTCATCGTCGGTTTCGTGATGTGGGAGAACCACTACGCCTCGCGGGGCGGCGCGCCCCTCGTGCCGATGGGCCTGTTCAAGATCGGGTCGTGGCGCAACGGCACGATGCTGCAGGCACTGTACTTCGCCGCAATGCCCTGCGTGTTCCTGCTGACGGCGCTGTACCTGCAGCAGGGCCTGGGGCTGTCGGCGCTCGTCGCCGGCGCCGTTACGATCGGCTTCGCGCTGCTGAGCGCCTACTCGTCGTGGGTGAGCGGCAAGCTCGTCGCGCGCTTCGGGCGCTCGCTCGTCATCTTCGGCCTCGCGCTCGTGCTCGTCTCGGTGATCGCGCTCATCGCGGCCGCCCACTACGTGCCGCAGGCCGCGACCCCGTGGGTCATGGCCGGCATCATGGCGGTCGGCGGCCTCGGCGGCGGCTGCGTCATCTCGCCGAACCAGACCCTCACCCTCGCCGAGATCCCGCCGTCCGAGGGCGGGCTCGCCGGATCCGTCGGCCAGCTCGGCCAGCGCGTCGGCAACGCGATCGGGGCGGCGATCTCGCTGAGCCTGTTTTACGCGACGATCTCGCGCGCGGGCAGCGGCGCCTCGCACACCGACGTTTACAACGACGCGTACGCCATCGGGCTGCTCGCCGTCGTGCTCTTCCTCGCGGCGTCGCTCGCGGTCGCGTTCGCCGACCTCGGCAAGCGCCGCCGCCTCGCCCGCACGGAGGCCGCGTGAGCGCGCGCCGCGGGCGCTGGATCCCGTGGGCCGTGACCGGCGGCATCGTGCTCGCCGGGGGAGCGGCCGCGGCGTTCGTCGTGTTCCCGGCGCTCGAGCACCGCAGCGCTGAGGATCGCTACGCGGAGGCCCAGGCCGCGTGGCAGGAGGCCCGCGAGGGGCTGCAGGCCGAGCAGACCGGCTGGGACGCGGCCGACGCGCGGGCGCAGGACGCCCTGACGGTTGCCGCCGCCGTGACGCCCGACGCGGCGCTGCCGTATCTCGACGCGGATCTCGTGACCGAGGTGAAGGGCGCGGCGAGCGATATCGAGGCCGCCTACGACGACGTTCCGGATCCGGTGGTCGCGCACCTTGCGCTCCCGAACCCGCAGACGACGGACGAGCTGATTGACGCCGCCGATGAGCTCGACGCGCTCGCGGGCGAGTACGAGCGGGCGGCGGGGCAGTACGACGACGTCGAGGCCCGCGTCGCCGAGCTCACTCCCGGGCTCGAGTCGGCGGCCGAGGCCGTGCGCGCGTCGATCCCGGACGCGGCCGCCGCGGTCGAGGAGGCGAACATCTCGTCGACGGCGCAGTCGCGGATCCGCCTGCACTACGCCGCCGACGCCGCCGCGACGAGCGACGACAGCGTCGAGTACTACGTCACTGCCTACGCCGAGGCGGCCCAGGCCGTCGAGCAGTCGCAGGCCGACGAGATGGCCGAGAAGGATCAGGGCGACGGCCTCATCGACGCGCGCCTGGAGGTCGAAGAGTTCGTGCGCTCGATCACGGGCGGCGTGCGCGTCGACTTCGACTGGGCGCCGATCGTCAACGGCCTGGGCGACGGCGACTCCGCCGGCGGTCGCGTGACGTGGCAGTACCTCGACGGCGGATCCGCGACGATGGAGCTCTCGAACTCGGTCGCGGCGAACTGGCCCGACTCGCGCTACGAGTCGCTCGTCGCCCACGAATCGGGCCACGTCATCACGGCGAAGTGCCAGGACATGCTGGTCGACACCTTCGAGGGCGACGCCGAGCTGATGGCGACCGCGTGGGCCATCGGCATGGGCTACACCGACTCGTGGGGCAACGGCGTCAACTTTTATTACGACGGCGTCGCGCCGACCCAGGATCTGGTCGACGCGACGACAGGGTGCCGCTGAGGCTTACGCGGTCACCGGGCGCTTCAGGCGGAAGACCATCACCACGAAGGCCGCGGCGGAGAGCGCCGCGAGCACCATGTGGATGCCGACAAGCAGCGGCGGCAGGGCGTCGCGGGCCTGGATCACGCCGACGATAATCTGCACGACGAGAACGCCGATGAAGGTCGTCGCCCAGGGGCGCGTCGGCAGGTTCTTCAGCCACGCCGTGACGACGAGCACCATCGCGAGCGCGAAGAGCGTGTAGCCCGGCCACGAGTGCACGTGGGCGAGGAACGAGGCGTCGAAGCCGTTGCGCTGCACGTTCGCGTCGCCCGAGTGCGGGCCGCTGGCCGTCGTCAGCACGCCGAAGGCGATCGTGATGGCGAGCACGAGCGACGTGACGTGCGTCAGGATCATGTACCACTTCGGCGTCGCGAGCTCGCGCGGGCCGGGCACCGCGCTCATCCGGACGATGAAGGCGGCGGTCACGCAGACGAGCGCGAGCGACGAGGCGTAGTGGAAGCCGACGATGAAGGGGTTGAGGCCCGTGAGGACGGCGCTGCCACCCACAACGGCCTGTGCCATGACGCCGGCGAGCACGATCCACGCGAGCGTCAGCAGGTCGCGGCGCACGGGGGTCGTGATAAGCGAGAAGACGGCGCCGACGATAACCGCCAGGAGCAGGACGACCGACATCACGACGGTGCCGACGGACCCGAGGCCGAGCGCGCTGAAGATCATGTACGAGGCGGCCGCGACGACGACGCCGCCGACGGCGAAGATGACGGCCGGGATGACGGCGCGTCGGCCGCCCGCGGCGGCGAGGGCGAACAGGAGCACGAGCAGGGCGATGATCCCGACCGCACCCGTCATGGTGCGGTTACCGAACTCGATCAGCCCGTGGATCCCGAGCTCCTGGGTCGGGATGAGCGACTCGGGGGTGCAGAGCGGCCACTGGTCGCAGCCGAGTCCGGATCCGGTGAGGCGCACGGCGCCACCCGTACCGATGATGATCACCTCCGCGAGGAACGAAAGCCAGGCGAAAACCCTGAGTGCGGGGGAGATGGTCATACGTAATGCTCCTGAACCTGCCCTGGGAGCTCCGCGCGCGCCGGGCGCGCCCCAGGGGGAGACCTGTAGAATTGAGCGATGAAGGAGAAGGCGCGCGAAAGCGCACCGGATCCGACAACAAGTCTAGGCGCAGGGCCTGCGTCGAAAATGAGGGTCCACCCACACCGCGTCCACTCCGATGCGGCGGAACAGCTAATACTGTTCGGGACCCACTGAAGGAGAGTGTGAGCCGACATGTCTGATGTGTTGATCGATCGCCCAGAGCTCGAAGGGCTGGGGGTGTATGAGTTCGGCTGGCACGACTCCGACGCCGCCGGCGCGAGCGCACAGCGCGGCCTGAGCGAAGCCGTCGTCCGCGACATCTCGGGGCTGAAGAGCGAACCCGAGTGGATGCTCAAGACCCGCCTCAAGGGCCTGAGCCTCTTCGAGAAGAAGCCGATGCCGACGTGGGGTGCCGACCTCAGCGCCATCGACTTCGACAACATTAAGTACTTCGTGCGCTCGACCGAGAAGCAGGCCGAGAGCTGGGAAGAGCTCCCCGAGGACATCAAGGAGACGTACGAGCGTCTCGGCATCCCGGAGGCGGAGCGTCAGCGCCTCGTCGCCGGCGTCGCCGCGCAGTACGAGTCGGAGGTCGTGTACCACCAGATCCGCGAGGACCTCGAGGCACAGGGCGTCATCTTCATGGACACCGACACGGCGCTCCGCGAGCACCCCGAGTTCTTCGAGGAGTACTTCGGCACCGTGATCCCGGCGGGCGACAACAAGTTCGCCGCGCTGAACACGGCCGTGTGGTCGGGTGGATCCTTCGTCTACGTCCCGAAGGGCGTGCACGTCGAGATTCCGCTCCAGGCCTACTTCCGTATCAACACGGAGAACATGGGCCAGTTCGAGCGCACGCTCATCATCGCCGATGAGGGCAGCTACGTGCACTACATCGAGGGTTGCACGGCGCCGATCTACAAGTCGGACTCGCTGCACTCGGCCGTCGTCGAGATCATCGTGAAGAAGAACGCCCGCGTTCGCTACACGACGATCCAGAACTGGTCGAACAACGTCTACAACCTCGTTACCAAGCGCGCCATCGCGGAAGAGGGCGCGACCATGGAGTGGGTCGACGGCAACATCGGCTCGAAGGTCACGATGAAATACCCGTCGATCTTCCTCATGGGCGAGCACGCCAAGGGCGAGACGCTCTCAGTCGCCTTCGCGGGCCCTGGCCAGCACCAGGACGCCGGCGCGAAGATGATCCACATGGCGCCCTACACGCAGTCGTCGATCGTCTCGAAGTCGATCGCCCGCGGCGGCGGCCGCGCGGGTTACCGCGGCGAGGTGCGCGTCGACGAGAAGGCCCACCACTCGTCGAACTCCGTGATCTGTGACGCCCTGCTGGTCGACACGCAGTCGCGTTCCGACACCTACCCGGCGATCGACATCCGCGTCGACGACGTCGTGCTCGGCCACGAGGCGACCGTGTCGAAGGTCAGCGAAGAGCAGCTGTTCTACCTCATGAGCCGCGGTCTCGAGGAGACCGAGGCCATGGCGATGATCGTGCGCGGCTTCATCGAGCCGATCGCTCGCGAGCTGCCGATGGAATACGCGCTGGAACTCAACAAGCTCATCGAGATGGGCATGGAAGGATCGGTCGGCTAAGCATGACGACTGTGCAGACTCACGAGGACCCGGCTCGCGCCCTCACCGACGGCGCCTTCGTCCCCGTGCAGACCCGTTCCGAGCGCCCGCGCTCGTTCGAGCCCGCCGACTTCGGCACCCCCACGGGTCGCGAGGTGAACTGGAAGCACACGCCCATGGCGCGCATCGCCCCGCTGTTCGCCCCGGCGACCGCGAACGACGGCGTGAGCTATTCGTTCTCGTCGGGCGAGGAATTCCTCGCCCCCAGCCTCAAGGTCGGCGACGCGCCGCGCGGTGAGTTCTTCGTTCCCGAAGACATCACGGGCGCGCTCGCATGGCAGGGCTCGGCCGAGGCGATGCACATCAGCATCCCGCGCGAGGACGAGCTCGAGGCTCCGATCGTTCTCGACATCGAGGGTCAGGGCGCCGACAAGCGCGCCGACGGTCACATCGTCATCGAGGCCGGCGCGATGAGCAAGGCGATCGTCGTGCTGCAGCACACCGGTGCGGCGCAGTACAACCAGAACCTCGAGATCCTCGTGCGCGACGGCGCCGACCTCACGGTCATCGCGCTGCAGAAGTGGGACGACGAGGCCGTCCACGCCTCGGCCCACCAGGCGACGGTCGGCCGCGACGCCAAGCTCACGCACTTCGTCGTGAGCTTCGGCGGCGGCGTCGTGCGCGTCAACCCGAACCTCGACCTGACCGGTCAGGGCGCGGAGGGCCAGATGTACGGCCTCTCGTACGCCGACGACGGCCAGCACCTCGAGAGCCAGGTGTACATGCACCACAACGGCCCCGAGACGACGGGTGACGTGCTCTACAAGACCGCGCTCCAGGGCAAGACCGCCCGCGCCGTCTGGATCGGTGACGTGCTCATCGGTGCCGGCGCGACCGGAACCGACTCGTACGAGGCGAACCGCAACCTGCTGCTCACGAACGGCGCCCGCGCCGACTCGATCCCGAACCTCGAGATCAAGACCGGCGACATCAAGGGCGCCGGACACGCGTCGGCGACCGGTCGCTTCGACGACGAGCAGCTGTTCTACCTGCAGGCCCGCGGCATCGGCGAGCTCGAGGCCCGCCGCCTGATCGTGCTCGGCTTCCTCTCCGAGATCCCGCAGAAGATCCAGGTTCCGGAGCTGCAGGAAGCGCTCCTCGCCGAGATCGAGCGCGAGATCGCGACCGGCGTTGCCGTAGGAGTCACGGCGTGAGCGCCGAGCGCGTATGCGGCCTGAGCGAGCTCGTTCAGGACGAGGCGCGCCGCGTCGAGGTTGGCGGCGTCCCCATCGCCGTCGTGCTCGACTCGAACGGTGAAGTGCACGCCATTGGCGACACCTGCACGCACGGCGAGATCTCCCTCTCCGAGGGCTTCGTCGAGGGCGACACGCTCGAATGCTGGGCACACGGATCCGCATTCTCGCTTCGCACCGGCAAGCCCCTGAACCTCCCTGCTTACGAGCCCGTCCCGGTCTACGCCGTCCAGATCGACGGCGACGACGTGCTCATCGACATCAATGTGAAGAAGGAAAACTGACATGGCTGTCCTCGAAATCCGAGACCTGCACGTCACCGTCGAGACGGACGAGGGCACGACGCCCATCCTCAACGGCGTGAACCTCACCATCAACAGCGACGAGACGCACGCGATCATGGGTCCGAACGGATCCGGTAAGTCGACGCTCGCGTCGACGATTGCGGGTCACCCGAAGTACACCGTCACGGGCGGCACGATCACGCTCGACGGCGAAGACGTGCTCGAGATGAGCGTCGACGAGCGTGCGCGCGCGGGCCTGTTCCTCGCGATGCAGTACCCCGTCGAGATCCCCGGCGTGACCGTCACGAACTTCCTCCGCACCGCGAAGACGGCGATCGACGGCGAGGCGCCCTCGATCCGCACGTGGACGAAGGACGTCAAGGAGGGCATGGCGAACCTCCGCATGGACCCGAAGTTCGCGCAGCGCAACGTCAACGAGGGCTTCTCGGGTGGCGAGAAGAAGCGCCACGAGATCCTGCAGCTCGAGCTCCTGAAGCCCCAGATCGCCATCCTCGACGAGACCGACTCCGGCCTCGACGTCGACGCGCTCAAGATCGTGTCGGAGGGCGTGAACCGCGCGAAGGAGAACACCGGCCTCGGCGTTCTGCTCATCACGCACTACACGCGCATCCTGCGCTACATCAAGCCCCAGTTCGTGCACGTCATGGTCAAGGGCAAGATCGCCGAGGAGGGCGGCCCCGAGCTCGCCGAGCGCCTCGAGAACGAGGGCTACGCGGCCTACCTCCCCGAGGGCGCGCCCCTCGAGGGCTGAACGGGATTAAGGTAAGCCTTATGACCGCCACCCTCTCGCCCGAGAAGTACGACGAGGTCACCGAGGCGCTCAAGGACGTCATGGATCCCGAACTCGGGGTCAATGTCGTCGACCTGGGCCTCATCTACGACCTCGCCTGGGATGACGAGAACGACGCTCTCGTCATTCACATGACGCTGACGAGCGCCGGCTGCCCCCTGACCGACGTGCTCGAGGAGCAGACGGCTCAGTCGCTCGATGGCGTCGTCGAGCAGTTCCGCATCAACTGGGTGTGGATGCCGCCGTGGGGCCCCGAGCGCATCACCGACGACGGACGCGACCAGATGCGAGCCCTCGGCTTCGCCATCTGATCCACCCACGCTTCACGCCCCGCACGTTCGCGAACGTGCGGGGCGTTTGCGCATCCGGGGGACATAGGATCTATCGGTGACGATCTCCCCTGAATCGGGACGCGCGCTATGACGCACGCAGACCCGGCGAGTTACTCCGGCGCGATCCCGATGCAGCCGCCCGTCGGCGCGGGCATCTGGCGCCGCCCCTACCTGCTCACGACCGTCGGCGCCGTCGCGCTGATCTTCCTCGCGGCGATGCAATCGCTCGCCGTGACGACGGTCATGCCGACCGTCGCAGCCGATCTCGGCGGTGCCGAGCTCTACGCGGTTGCGTTCAGCGGATCCTTCGCGACGAGCATCATCGGCATGGTCGCCGCCGGCGCGTGGAGCGACCGGAAGAGCCCCGCGCAGGTGATGTGGGCGGCAGTGATCGGGTTCGCGGCGGGGCTCGTCGTGTGCGCGCTCGCCCCCTCAATGCTCGTGCTGGTGCTCGGCCGCCTCGTGATGGGCCTCGGGTCCGGCGGCCTCGTCGTCGCGCTGTACGTGATCGTCGCGCGCGTCTACCCGCCGAACCTGCATGGCCGCGTGATGGCGTCGTTCGCCGCGGCGTGGGTCGTTCCCTCGCTTGTCGGCCCCGCGGGCGCGGGCGCCGTGACCGAGTTCCTGCACTGGCGCTGGGTGTTCGCGGGCGTCGCGGCGCTGGCGGCCGGCGCGTTCGCGATGCTGGCCGCGCGCCTGCGGAAGCTCGACCTCACGGCCCCGCACCCCGACACCTCGCCCGTCGCGGGCCGCCTCGGCCTCGCCGTTGTCGTCGCGATTGGCCTCCTCGCCGTGAGCCTCGCGGGGGAGGCGCCGGGCGGCACGACCTCGTCGATCCTGCTCGCGGCGGGTGGCTTCGTCGTCGTGCTCTTCGCGATGCGGCCGCTCGTGCCGCGCGGCACGTTCGTCGCCCGGCGCGGGCTGCCGAGCGTGATCCTCACCCGCGGGCTCATCGCGGGCGCGTGTTTCGGATCCGAGATCTACCTGCCATACCTGCTGCAGCAGCACTACGGCTTCTCGCCGACGTGGGCGGGCCTCGGCCTGACGGTCGGCGCGATCACGTGGGCGATCGGATCCGAGACCTCGGGCCGCTGGGGCGCCCGCATCGGCAACGCGCGCCTCGCCGTCGGCGGCGCGGGGCTCCTCGCGCTCGCGGTCTCGACACTCGCGCTGTCGGTGTGGCTCGACCTGCCGGCGTGGATCCCGATCGTGTTCTGGGGCTTCGGATCCCTCGGCATGGGAATGCTCTACCCGCGCACGACGGTGCTGTCGCTCGCGTACTCGACCACGCGCAACCAGGGCTTCAATTCGTCGGCCCTGCAGATCTCCGACGGCGTGGGAACGTCGAGCTCGATGGCCGTCATGGGCCTCGTGTTCGTCGCGGCGCCCGCGGCATGGGCGTTCCCGGCGGTCTTCGGCCTCGGCCTCATCATCGCGCTCGTGGCGCTTATCCCCGGCCTCCGCCTCGGTCACGCCGGCGAGATGGGGCGCTGACGGCGCGCGTTACGGCGCACCCGTGAGGGCCGCGAGCCCCGCCTCGAAGTCGGCCTCGGTGGAGGCGGCGACCTCGCCGGGCGTCGCGTCATAGGCGCCGATCGCGGCGGCCTGCATGCGCTGCTGCACGAGGTAGCAGTGGCCGAGCAGGAACTGCGCGAGCACGGTGGCGTCGCGGGCCGCGTCGGCGGATCCGGCGGCCGCGTACGCGTCGCGGAGCCGGCCCTCGAGGGATCCGGATCCGAGGCCGAGCGCGGCCGTCGACACGACGACCTCGGCGCCGTCGCGGTGCGCGAGGAGCGCGGCGCGGAGCGCGCGGGCCGCATCGGGGACCGACGCCCCGGCGGCCGCCTCGCCGACGATGCGGTCGGCGAGGGCCGCGAGCAGGGTCTGCTTGTTTTCGACGTGCCAGTAGAGCGCGCTCGGCTGCACCCCGAGGGCGCCCGCCACGCGGCGCATCGAGAGGTCCGGCAGGCCGATCTCGTCGAGCAACGAGAGGGCGGCGTCGACGATCGAGTCGACGCTGTGTCCGGATCCGCGCATGCCATGAGTATACTTGAACACCGTTCAGTGAACACTGTTCAGGAAAGGATTCAGAATGCGTGATGTGTGGGAGGCGCGTGACATCGCACGCGTCGCCGTGTTTACGGCGCTTATCGTGGTGCTCGGCGCCATCGGTCCGATTCCGGTGCCCGGCCTCGTGCCGATCACCGCGCAGACGCTCGGCGTCATGCTCGCCGGCGTCGTCCTCGGCCCGAAGCGCGGGGGAGCGGCGATCCTCGTCCTCTTCGCGCTCGTCGCCATCGGCCTGCCGGTGCTCGCGGGCGGGCGTGGCGGCCTCGGCGCCTTCGTGGGCCCGACCGCCGGATACCTCATCGGCTGGCTCCCCGGCACGATCGTCGCGGGCCTCATTGCCCACGCGGGCGCGCGCCGGCTCTCGGCCTGGCGGGTCGCCCTCGCGTCGGTCGTCGGCGGCATCGTCTGCATCTACGCGTTCGGGATCCCCGGGGTCTCGATCGCGACGGGGCTCGCGCTCTCCGACTCCGCGATCTCGGCCGTCGCGTTCCTTCCGGGCGACCTCATCAAGGCGGTCCTCACGACGATCATCGCCGTCACGCTGTATCGCGCCTATCCGCCGGCGTTCCCGGCGAAGATCCGCGCGGCGCGCACGGCTCCCGCGAGCGTGCCCGCGTGAGCGCGCGCCTCGCGAGGCGGCCGGCCGCATGATCCGCGCGACGGGGCTCGGCGTCTCGATCGACGGCGCCCGCATCCTCGAGGGCGTCGACGTGAGCCTCGACCAGCCGCGGATCGCGGTGATCGGGGCCAACGGATCCGGCAAGTCGACGTTCGCGCGCACGCTCAACGGCCTCGTTGCGCCGAGCGAGGGATCCATCGAAGTTGCGGGCATCGACGTTGCTCGCGACAAGAAGGCCGCGCGCGACGCCGTCGGCTTCCTCTTCTCGAACCCCGGCGCGCAGATCCTCCTGCCGACGCCGGTCGAAGACATCGAGCTCTCGCTCAAGGCCGCGGGCGTGCCGCGGGGCGAACGCAAGGCGCGCGCGCTCGACGAGCTCGCCGCGCGCGGCCTCGGCGACCACGCGCACCAGCCGGCGTATAGCCTCTCGGGCGGCCAAAAGCAGCTCCTCGCGCTCGCGGCCGTGCTCGTGCGCCGGCCGCGCGTGCTCGTCGCCGACGAGCCCACGACGCTTCTCGACCTCGGCAACACCCGCATGATCGGCGAGCTGCTGACCGGCGGGGCCGCCGAACAGGTCGTCATCGTGACCCACGATCTCGAGCTCGCCGCCCGCTGCGACGTCGCGCTGCGCTTCGACGCGGGGCGGCTCGCGCAGGTCGGCGAACCCGCCGAGGTCATCGACACGTACCGGGCGGCGTTCGCGTGATCCCGATCGTGCTCGCCCGCCGCACGGTGCTGCATCGCGTGCCGGCGGGGTGGAAGCTCGCGGGGCTCCTCGTGCTCTCGATCGCCTGCGCGATCGTGGCGCGGGAGCCCGTGGGCGCGGCGGCGGTCCTCGCCGCAACGCTCCTCGTCTACGCCGCCGGCGGCATTGGCATCGCCGAGTGGGCCCGCCAGGTGTGGCAGGTGAAGTGGCTCGTCGTGCTCCTCGTCGCCATGCAGGCGATCTTCCTCGGCTGGGCCGACGCCATCACCGGCACGGCGCGCATCATCGGCATCATCCTCATCGCGGCGGCCGTGACCCTCACGACGCCGACGGGCGAGATGCTCGACGCGATCGAGGCCGGCCTCGCGCCGCTGCGCTGGATCCGCGTGGATCCGTCGCGGGTCGCCTTCACGATCGCGCTCACGATCGCGATCATCCCCGTAATCGCGCAGCTCGCGGCGCAGATCCGCGAGGCACAGCGCGCCAGAGGAGTGCGGCTCGGGGTGCGCTGGATCGTGACGCTGCTTGTCGCCGCGCTCCGCTACGCCGACGACGTCGGCGACGCCATGACGGCGCGGGGCATCGCGTGATCCGCGAGCACGAGGTCCGCGGACGCGTCGTCGACGATGAGACCCGCTGCGCGCACTGGCACGGCCCGGACGACGTGCTCGCGATCCTCTTTCCTTGCTGCCACGAGTGGTATCCCTGCCGCGACTGCCACGACGAGGCCGCGGGGCACGCGGGCGAGGTCTGGCCCGAAGGATCCGGCGACGAGCGCGCCCTGCTCTGCGGGCGCTGCGACCGCGAGACGTCGATCGCTGAGTACCGCGCGACGTCGGCCTGCGGATTCTGCGGCGGCGCGTTCAACGAGGGATGCCGCACCCACGCGCACCTGTACTTCGCGTAGACCGTTTGCACGGCTGAGCCTCCCTATACTGGGAGGCTGGCCCGCTCCGGGCCGACATTCCTCCCGCGAAGAACAGGTGACCCCTCCGTGCTTGCCGTCAGTGACCTCGAGATCCGCGTCGGTGCACGCCAGCTGATGAGCGGCGTGAACTTCCGCGTTGCCGCCGGCGACAAGGTGGGCCTGGTGGGGCGCAACGGCGCCGGAAAGACGACGCTCACCCGCGTGCTGTCGGGCGACCTCGTCCCCGCCGACGGATCCGTGAAGATGTCGGGCGAGCTCGGCTACCTCCCGCAGGATCCGCGATCGGGCGACCCCGAGGAGCTCGCGCGCACGCGCATCCTCAACGCCCGCGGCCTCGGCGACCTGCAGGCCGGCATCGCGAAGGCGACCGAGGAGATGAGCAGCACCGATCCGAACGTCGCCGAGAAGGCGATGCGCCGCTTCGGCCGCCTCACCGAGCGCTTCGAGGCCATCGGCGGCTACACGGCCGAGTCCGAGGCCGCCGTCATCGCGAACAACCTCTCGCTTCCCGACCGGATCCTCGACCAGCCGCTCAAGACCCTCTCGGGTGGACAGCGCCGCCGCATCGAGCTCGCGCGCATCCTCTTCAGCGACGCCGACACCATGATCCTCGACGAGCCCACCAACCACCTCGACGCCGATAGCGTCGTGTGGCTGCGCGACTTCCTCAAGTCGTACCGCGGCGGCCTCATCGTCATCAGCCACGACGTCGAGCTCGTCGGCGAGACCGTCAACCGCGTGTTCTACCTCGACGCGAACCGCCAGGTCATCGATATCTACAACATGGGCTGGAAGCACTACCAGCGCCAGCGCGTCGCCGACGAGGAGCGCCGCAAGAAGGAGCGCGCCGGCGCCGAGAAGAAGGCCTCCGTGCTGCGCCAGCAGGCCGCCCGCTTCGGCGCCAAGGCGTCGAAGGCCGCCGCCGCGCACCAGATGGTCGCGCGCGCCGACAAGCTCCTCGCGGGCCTCGAAGAGGTGCGCCAGGAGGACCGCGTCGCCGCGATCCGCTTCCCGAAGCCGGCCGCGTGCGGCAAGACACCGCTCATGGCGAGCTCGCTGTCAAAGTCGTACGGCGCCCTCGAGATCTTCGCCGGCGTCGACCTCGCGATCGACCGCGGATCCAAGGTCGTCGTGCTCGGCCTCAACGGCGCCGGAAAGACGACGCTCCTGCGCATCCTCGCGGGCGTCGACGAGAGCGACACCGGCCAGATCGAGCCCGGCCACGGCCTCAAGATCGGCTACTACGCGCAGGAACACGAGAACCTCGACGTGAAGCGCAGCGTGCTCGAGAACATGATGTCGGCGTCGCCGCACCTCAACGAGACCGAGGCGCGACGCGTGCTCGGATCGTTCCTGTTCACGGGCGACGACGTGCTGAAGCCCGCCGGCGTGCTCTCGGGTGGCGAGAAGACCCGCCTCTCGCTCGCGACCCTCGTCGTCTCGAGCGCCAACGTGCTGCTCCTCGACGAGCCCACCAACAACCTCGACCCCGCCAGCCGCGAGGAGATCCTCGGCGCGCTCGCGCACTACGAGGGCGCCGTCGTGCTCGTCTCCCACGACGAGGGCGCCGTCGAGGCGCTCAACCCCGAGCGCGTGCTGATGCTGCCCGACGGCGTCGAGGACATCTGGAATAAGTCCTACTTGGACCTGATCACTCTCGCCTGAGGTCCCGGGACACGCACTCCGCCGCGTTGTCGGTCACTCGACGCACCATCGTGCGCCTGCGTTCCTCCGCCTTGCGGCGCACGCGCCCCGGAACCTCAGCTTAGAGGGCGTCGAGGAGGGCGTCCTCGACCTCCATGTCCTCGTCGCGGCGCTTCTCGCGCTTCTTCTTCGGCTTGCGGGGGCGCGGCGTCTCGTCGAGATCGTCGAGGTCGTCGTCCTCGTCCGGATCCTCGGTCTCCTCGCGGCCCGCGCGGATCTCGGTGCGGATCATGTACCCGATGAAGACGAAGCCCATGACCGCGAACAGGATCCACTGCACCGCGTACGACAGGTGCGGGCCCGGATCCTGTTCCGGCTCGTCGATCGCGAACGGGCGTTCGGCCGCGGCGGGATCCTCGCTGTCCATGAGCGCGTAGACGTCGGAGATCGTCTCGCCGCCGACGATCTCCGCGATCGAGGGCACGTGGATCGTCGGAACCTGCCCCTCGGGCGCCGTGCGGCCCGATCGGGGGAGCGCCTCGCTGGGGCGCAGGCGCGCGACGACGGTGATCTCGCCCGTCGGCACCGCCGGGACGGCGTCGGGACGCTCGGCCGAGATGCCGGGCGAGACCCAGCCGCGGTCGACGATGATGATGCGGCCGTCGTCGAGCTGGAACGGCACGAGCGCCTCGTAGGCGCTGACGCCGCCCTGCGAGCGGTTGCGCGCGAGGATCTGCTCGTCGGCGAGGTACTCGCCCGTGAGCTCGACGGGGCGCCACTCGTCGTCGGCGTCGAAGCCGCTCGTGCCCTCGATGAGGTCGGCGAGCGGCACGACAGCCGCGTTGTAGTTGTCGGCGATGAGGGCGTTCGCGTGCGAGCGCTGCTCGTTTCGCGAGAACTGCCAATTCGCGAGGAACGCGCAGGCGACCGCGAACAGGATCGCGAAGACGACATAGCCCGACCAGCGGCGGATCCGCGACGCGCGCATCAGGCGCTCACCTCCGGAAGCTCGATACCGGATCCGTCGACGACGCCGTCGACGACCGTGACGGGGAAGGCGCGCGAGGTGAGGAATTCGCGCAGGTACGGGGCGTGCTCATCGCACGCGAGCCAGACCTTGCGGCGCTCCGGCCCGTGGATCCGCGGGTTGCGCCACACGACGCTCGATCGCGCGTCGGCCGTGCAGCCGGCGCGCGAGCACTGCGGTGAATCGGGGGAGAAGCCGAAAATCATGCCTGGGGGTCGTCTTTCGATGTCTCGCTGATCTGGATGACCGCGTCGTCGTCGGGGGCGTCGCCCGCGGGCGCGGTGCGCTCGAGCGAGAGCTCGGGGCGCTCGGCGCTCGCGCCGCCGGAGCGGCCGACCTGGTTCGCGAACATCACGGCAAACCACGGCAGGAAGACGAAGCCCGCGCCGAACACGAACGTGTACCAGCCGAACGGCTGGATCACGACGGCGAGGATGAGGCAGGCAAGGCGGATCGCCATCGTGATGACGTACTGCTTCATGCGAGCAGTCTCGTCGTCTCCCGGTGCCGCCTCGAGCGAGGTCGCCGAGGGCGTGGCTCGCCTGCGGTTCTTCATCCCTCCAGTTTAGGTCTGCATTCCTTATCGCTGGCCCGACGCCAGCTCGCGCGGCTGGCCGCCCGTTAGAGTGGTCAGCGGCCGATTTTTCCCACACTCAGGAGCATCCATGAGCACAGCTGCCACCTCCGACCGCGCCGCCCTCGTCACGGGAGGAAACCGCGGCATCGGACGCGCCATCGCCGAGCGCCTCGTGCGCGACGGTTATCGCGTGGCCGTCACCGCCCGCAGCGGATCCGGCCCCGAGGGTACGCTGACCGTCATGGCCGATGTCAACGACGCGGCCTCGCTCGACGCGGCCGTCGCCCAGGTCGAGAAGGAACTCGGCCCGATCACGATCGTCGTCGCGAACGCCGGCATCACGAAGGACACGCTGCTCTTGCGCATGAGCGACGACGACTTCTCGGCCGTCGTCGACACCAACCTCGGCGGCGCCTTCCGCACCGTGAAGCGCACCATCAAGAGCATGATCAAGGCGCGCCACGGCCGCATCATCCTGATCTCGAGCGTCTCGGGCCTCTTCGGCGTCGCGGGTCAGGCCAACTACTCGGCGTCGAAGGCGGGCCTCGTCGGCTTCGCCCGCGCCGTCACGCGCGAGCTGGGCGGGCGCGGCATCACGGCGAACGTCGTCGCCCCCGGCTTCATCGAGTCGGACATGACGGCGGAGCTCGACGACAAGACGCAGGCCGAGTACAAGAAGCAGATCCCGGCCGGCCGCTACGGCACGACTGAGGAGATCGCGGGCGTCGTCTCGTGGCTCGCGGGTGACGAGGCCGCCTACATCTCGGGCGCCGTCATCCCGGTCGACGGCGGCCTGGGCATGGGCCACTAACCCCGCCCCTCAACTCTGCAATTCTCCGCGGGGTCATCTGCTGTTCGCAGATGACCCCGCGGAGAATTGCTGTCTGGGCGGGAAAGTGAGGAATCACGGCAGCAGCGGGATGACCTGCGATAGGTCGACGGGGCCGACCGACATCATCGCCGCGGCGCGCACGGCCGGCTTGGCGTTGAAGGCGAGGCCGAGGCCGGCGGCCGCGATCATCTTGAGGTCGTTGGCGCCGTCGCCGATCGCGATCGTGCGGTGCACGGGGATGCCGTTCTCGGCGGCCCAGGCCGCGAGGTGATCGGCCTTCGCCTGCGCGTCGACGATGTCTCCGTCGACCTCGCCCGTGAGGATCCCGTCCTCGACCGCCAGGCGGTTCGCGCGCCACATGTCGACGCCGAGCGTCGGCGCGAGCGTGTCGAGGATCTCGTGGAAGCCGCCGGAGACGACGCCGACGAGCCCGCCGCGCTCGTGCACCGCCGCGGTCAGCTCGCGGACGCCGGGGGTCGGCTCGATGCGCGAGAGCACGCGCTCGAACGACGCCACGGGCACGCCCTGGAGGGCCGCCACGCGCGAGCGCAGGCTGCTCGCGAAGTCGATCTCGCCGCGCATCGCGGCCTCGGTCGCGGCGGCCACTTCGGCACCGCGCCCCGCCTCGTCGGCGATGAGCTCGATAACCTCGTTGCGGATCAGGGTGGAGTCGGCGTCGAGAACGACGAGAAAACGCGCAGTCACCCGCTCAACATTAGCGGCCCGCGCGAGAAAGGTAAGCTCGAGGCATGACCTCCGTGCTCGAGCTGAACGACGTCGTCGTGCGTCGCAATGACCGCCATATCGTCGATCACCTCACCTGGACGGTGAACGACGACGAGCGTTGGGTCATTCTCGGCCCCAACGGCGCCGGCAAGACGACCCTGTTGCAGATGGCCGACACGATGATGTTCCCGACGGCGGGAACGGTCGACGTGCTGGGCGAGCGCCTCGGCAAGACCGACGTCTTCCAGCTGCGACCGCTCATCGGCTTCGCCTCGACGGCGCTCGCGCGGCGGATCCCCGCCGACGAGACCGTGCTGAACGTCGTGCTCACCGCCGCCTACTCGGTGATGGGTCGCTGGAACGAGGAGTACGAGGGCCTCGACCAGGAGCGCGCGCACGAGGTGCTCGCCGATTGGCGCCTCGAGCACCTCGCCGACCGCCACTTCGGCACGCTCAGCGACGGCGAGCGCAAGCGCGTGCAGGTCGCGCGCGCCGTGATGACCGACCCCGAGCTCCTCCTCCTCGACGAGCCGACGGCGAGCCTCGACCTCGGCGCGCGCGAGGAGCTGCTGCAGCTCCTCACCCGCTACGCGGCGGAGCCCACGACCCCCGCGATGGTGATGGTGACGCACCACGTCGAGGAGATCCCGGTCGGCTTCACCCACGTGCTGCTCATGCGCGAGGGGCAGGCCGTCGCGCAGGGCCCCCTGAAGCAGACGCTGACGCGCGAGAACCTCGAGAAGACCTTCGGCTTCCCGATCGCGGTCATCGAGCACGGCGGACGCTGGGTGGCGCGCGCAGAGGCCCCCATCTTCGGCTGATAGAATCGTCCTTTGGCGCTCGAGGTGCGCCTGCGTTTCGGCGCGATTCCCTCCTCACCCCACAATTTCTGAAGGATTCCTCATGCAGGCTGACATCCACCCCAACTACGACTACGTCGTGTTCCGTGACCTCGGCTCGGGCGAGACGTACCTCACGCGCTCGACCGCCAAGAGCGACAAGACGATCGAGCTCGACGGTACCGAGTACCCCGTGATCGACGTTGAAATCTCGGCGTCGTCGCACCCGTTCTACACGGGCAAGCAGCGCATCATGGACTCGGCCGGTCGCGTCGAGAAGTTCAACCAGCGCTTCAAGAACTTCGGCAAGTAATTCGCCGTACGAAAAACGGGGGCTCGCGTCAGCGGGCCCCCGTTTTTCGCGTCCTCGCTACTTGATGGGCCAGGATCCGTCGATCTTCTCGTCGGGCGAGAACTTGCCGACCTTGACGAAGTAGCGCGTGAGGTCTGCCGCCTGCTCCGCGGCCCACGTCACCTGCGCGTCGTGCAGCTCGGGGAGCGTCGCGGGGAGGTCGCGGGCGAAGCGGGCGACGAGCGCGAGTGCGATGCGGCCGGCGGCGATCGCGTCGGCCGCGGCGTTGTGCGCGTCGAGCAGCGCGACGCCGTAGTGGGCCGCCACGATGTCGAGCGTGCGCTTGCCCCTGCGGTACGTGTCGACCTTCTTATCGATCACGAGCGGGTCGACGACGGGCGACGGATCCTCGATCGGGTCGAGCCCGTGCCGGATCGCCTCGTGGCGCAGGAGCGAGAGGTCGTAGGCGGCGTTGTAGGCGACGACGGGGATCCCCGCCGCGAGCAGCGCGCGCAGGTCGGCGACGATCTCGCCGACGACCTCGCGGGCGTCGCGCCCCTCGGCGCGGGCGCGCTCGGTCGTGACGCCGTGAACGGCGGTCGCGCCCGCCGGAATCTCGATTCCCGGATTCGCGAGCCAGCGGCGCTCCTCGATGACGGATCCGCTCTCGTCGAGCACGCCGAGGTATGCCGTCACGACGCGGTCGTCGCGCGTGCTCACGCCGGTCGTCTCGAGGTCGAAGACGGCGATGCGGGTGAGGAGGGAGTCGGCGGCGGGGATGTAGCCCGCCACGATGTCGTCGAAAGCCATGTCGCGCTCCTGGGCGTCGTCGAGAAAGCGCCGGTCGAAGAGCGCCGGCGAAAGACTATCGTCCCGCACGCGTGCCCGCCGAGCGCTGGGAACGGATCCACGCGGCACCCACGAGGTGCGCTCGCCGCGGTCCGTCACCGCGAAGAGCGGCGGGGGATCAGGCCACGTGGTCTTCATACCTCCTGACGCTATGCGCCCCGCCGTCGATCGCGAGGAGACACGCCCTACAGTGGAAGGGTGCACGTGACCTCCCCATATTCCGAGCTATTGAATCGCATGCCGGCGACGCGCCACACGGCCTCCGCCGGGGGAGTGTCGACCGCGTATTGGGAGTACGGACCCGCCGACGCCGAGACGACGATCGTGGCGGTGCACGGCTTCCGGGGCGACCACCACGGGCTCGAGCCCGTCGTCGCCCACCTGCCGGGCGTGCGGTGGATCATGCCGGACCTGCCGGGCTTCGGCGAGACAGGCCCGATCCCCGGTCGCGCGCACGACCTCGACGCGTATGCCGAGTGGCTCGCCGCCTTCGCGGCCGCGGTCGCCCCCGGCGCGGTGATCCTCGGGCACTCGTTTGGGTCCATCGTCGCGTCGGCGGCCGTCGCGAGGGGCCTGGAGACGCCGCGCCTCGTGCTCGTGAACCCGATCGGCGCGCCGGCGCTCGAGGGGCCTCGCGGCGTGCTCACGCGACTCGCCGTCTTCTACTACTGGGCGGGCGCGCGCCTGCCCGAGAAGCTTGGCACGTGGCTGCTGCGCACCCCGATTATCGTGCGGATCATGAGCATCGCGATGGCGAAGACGCGCGACAAGCGCCTGCGGCGCTGGATCCACAGCCAGCACGATCGATACTTCTCGGGCTTCTCCGATCGCGAGACGCTGCGGCAGGCGTTCGTCACGAGCGTGTCGCACGATGTGCGCGAGTCGGCCGGCGCGATCGCCGTGCCGACGCTGCTCGTCGCGGCGGTGCAGGACGACATCACCCCGATCGCCGCGGAGCGCCGCCTCCGCGAGATGTTCGACGATGCCCGGCTCGCCGAGATCGACGGCGTCGGGCACCTCATCCACTACGAGAAGCCGCGCGAGGCCGCGGATCACATCGAGCGGTTCCTGGGCGTTTAACGCCGGTTCTCGCGGCGGGCGAGCTCCATGAGGCCCGTCACGCGGTAGGGGATCGACTCGCTCATCACGAGGCGGGTCTCCGAGCGCTCGATGCCGGGGATCGCGAGGATCCGCGCGTCGACGTCGAAGAGGTGGCGCGCGTCGCGACAGGCGACGAGGGCGAAGAGATCGACCTGGCCGGAGACGCCGTGCGCCTCGACGACCTCGGGGACGCGGCGGAGCTCCTCGATGATCTGGGGGAGGCGCGACTGGTCGAGCCCGATCGAGACGAAGGCCTGCAGCGGGAACCCGAGCGCCGACGGCGAGATCGAGCGCTCGAACGACTGGAACACGCCCGACTGGTCGAGGCGCGCCATGCGCGCCTGCACCGTGTTGCGTGAGAGGCGCAGCTTCTCGGCGAGGGCGACGACGGTCGCGCGCGGGTCGGCGCTCAGCGCCGCGATGAGCTCGAGGTCGACGTGATCGAGAGAAGTCATAACGCCCAAGTATAGGGCGTGCGACGTTGCGATCTGCTCAGACTGTCGAGCAGATTCGGGGAAAGCGTGGAGAGATGTTCAGATCAGCGGGGCGTGCCGTTGTATCCGATGACCCGGATGTCGTCGCCTGCGACCTCGACGATCTGCTGCGAGCAGTTCGCGACGTACTCGCCCTCGCGGGGCAGGGATCCGCCGGACGCGTGCCGCAGCACCGTCGCGATGAGCCCGCCGTGCGCGACGGCGATGACGTCGCGGTCGCCCGCAGACTCGGCGATCTCGCGCAGCGTCGCGAGCGCGCGCTCGGTCAACTCGTCGAGGGTCTCGGCGTTCGTGGCCTGACGGTCGGGGAAGGCCGCGTAGTAGTCGCTCGCGGTCATGCCCTCGGCGACGCCGTAGAAACGTTCCTTCAGCCCGTCGTAGTGCGCCGAGACCTCGAGACCGACGGCGCGGCCGATGATCTTGGCCGTCTCGTTCGCCCGGTCGAGCGGGCTCGCGACGAGCACCTGGTAGTCGCCGCCGCGGAGGGCCTCGCCGGCCCCCGCCGCCTGCGCGCGGCCGGTGTCGTTCAGGGGGATGTTGCTGTGCCCCTGCACCTTGCCGAGTCGGTTCCATTCGGTTTCGCCGTGGCGCACAAGAGCAATCAGAGTCACCCTCACACCCTATGACATGCGCGTGACTGCGAAGATGTCGGAATGCACCTCGAACGCGTCACCTCCGCCGACGACGACCGGCTCGCCGACTACCGCGACCTCACCGACGTCGCCCTGCGCCGCAAGCTCGAGCCCGAGGGCGGGCTCTACATGGCCGAGTCCGGCAAGGTGCTCGCCCGCGCCCTCCGCGCGGGGCACGAGCCGCGATCGATCCTGACGGCCGAGAAGTGGCTCGGCGAGATCGAGGGGATCCTGGGCGAGCGCGACACGACCGTCTACGTCGTCGACGACGAGATCGCCGAGCGCACGACGGGCTTCGCCGTGCACCGCGGAATGCTCGCAGCGATGCACCGCCCCGGGCTCCCGGCGGTGGCCGACGTGCTGGCGGAGGCCCGCACGGTTCTCGTGCTCGACGGGCTCGTCGACCACACCAACGTCGGGGCGGCGTTCCGTGGGGCCGCGGGCCTCGGCGCAGACGCGGTGCTCGTGACGCCGCGCTGCGCGGATCCGCTCTACCGTCGCAGCGTGCGCGTGTCGATGGGCACCGTCTTCCAGGTGCCGTGGACGCGACTGCCCGAGTGGAAGGGCGGCGCCGCGCGCGACGCGCTCCACGACGCCGGCTTCCACATCGCGGCCATGGCGCTCGCCGACGACGCCGTCGCGCTCGACGACTTCGCGGCGAACCGCCCCGAGCGGGTGGCGTTCGTGATGGGATCCGAGGGTCCGGGGCTCGACCGCGCGGCGCTCGTCGCGGCCGATACCAAGGTCATCATCCCTATGGCGGGTGGCGTCGACTCGCTGAATGTCGCGTCCGCGAGCGCCGTCGCGCTCTGGGCGCTCCGGCACCCGCCGCGCGTCAGCTGAAGTCGGGTCGCTTCGCGCTCCGGCCGTCGCCGGACGACTGGTGGCGGAGGCGCCGCAACACCCACGGCACGAGGTGCGTGCGCGCCCAGACGAGGTCGTCCTTGCGCGCGTCTCGCCAGTTACGTTCGGGTACCGGATCCGGAACCATCGGCTGGAGCGCGTTATCGACGTTGAGCGTGCGGAGCACCATGCGGGCGACCTCGTGGTGTCCGAGGGGGTTGAGGTGTAGGCGGTCCTCCGACCAGAAGCGCGCGTCCTGGATCTCCTTCAGCGCCCACAGATCGGCGACGATCGCGTCGTAGCGCTCGGCCGTGGCCCTCATGCTCTCGTTGTAGATCGCGACCTTGCCGCGGAACGGGCGGAATACGGGGTTCCAGCCGACGTCGAAGCCTGTGAAGACGACGATCGCCGCGCCCGAGGCGCTGAGGCACCGGATCACGTCGTCGAAGAGCTCGGCGATCTCGTCCGGATCCGTGCCGGGGCGGATGACGTCGTTGCCACCCGCGCAGATCGTGATGAGGTCGGGCTGGAGCGCGAGCGCGGCGTCGATCTGGTCGTCCGAGATCTGCCGGATGAGCTTGCCGCGCACCGCGAGGTTGGCGTAGGCAAAGTCGTCGACCTGACCGCTCAGCACCTCGGCGACGCGGTCGGCCCACCCGCGGTTTCCACCGGGGGAGGACGGCTCAGGGTCGCCGATGCCCTCCGTGAACGAGTCGCCAATGCTGACCATGCGGCGCCAGGGGTGCGCGCCTTCGTTGCCAACAAACGGTGTGCGGGGATCGCCCTCAGATACTGTCACCCCTGAGAACTTAGTCGCCTCGCGCGGGAATCGCCATCAGCTGTGAGGACCCGAAAAGGAATGTCGGAGGCCGCGACTATCGTTGTGGATCGTGGTGCTGAGTCCTTCCTATCCCCAGCGTGCCCCCCGAGGCACGGCCGGCGCCCTCCGTGCCTGGCAGCAGGAGGCGCTCGATCAATTCTTTGAGCAGAACAAGCGCGATTTCCTTGTCGCGGCAACCCCCGGTGCGGGTAAGACGACCTTCGCCCTGACGGTCGCGCGCGAGCTGCGGCTGCGCGGTGATATCGACCGCATCGTCGTCGTGTGCCCGACCGAACACCTGAAGACGCAGTGGGCCGACGCGGCCGCGAGGGTGAGCATCAGGCTCGACCCCGAGTTCAGCAACCAGAGCCCCTACCTCCCTCGGCACTATCACGGCGCCGTCGTGACCTACGCGCAGGTGTCGGTGAAATCGAGCGTGCACCGCAAGCTCGTCGCCGATGCCCGCACCCTCGTGATCCTCGACGAGGTGCACCACGGTGGCGACGCGCTCAGCTGGGGCGACGCGATTCGCGACGCGTACAGCCCCGCCACGCGGCGGTTGCTGCTGAGCGGTACGCCGTTCCGCAGCGACGACGCGCCGATCCCGTTCGTCGAGTACCTGCCCGACGAGCAGGGGCTTCGCACCTCGGTCACCGACTACAACTATGGCTACGCCCAGGCGCTCGAAGACGGCGTCGTTCGCCCCGTGCTATTCCACGTCTACTCGGGTCACATGAAGTGGCGCACCAAGATGGGCGACGAGCTCGAGGCCTTCCTCGGTCAGGACAACACGAAGGACATCACGAGCCAGGCCTGGCGCACCGCGCTCGACCCCGAGGGCGAGTGGATGCCCGCCGTGCTGAAGAGCGCCGATCTGCGGCTCACCGAGATCCGCAACCACGTGCCCGATGCCGGCGGCCTCGTCATCGCGACCGACCAGACCAACGCCCGCGCCTACGCCGCGATGCTGCGAGAGATCACGGGCCAGCCCGCGACGATCGTGCTGAGCGACGAGGCCGAGTCGTCCAAGCGCATCGAGCAGTTCTCCGAGAACACGTCGCGGTGGATGGTCGCGGTGCGCATGGTTTCCGAGGGCGTCGACGTGCCCCGCCTCGCCGTCGGCGTCTACGCCACTAGCTCGTCGACCCCGCTGTTCTTCGCGCAGGCGATCGGCCGCTTCGTGCGCGCTCGCCGCAAGGGCGAGGCCGCGAGCGTCTTCCTACCCCAGGTGCCCGTGCTCATGTCGCTCGCGCACGAGATGGAAAAGCAGCGCGACCATGTGCTCGACCGCGGCGAGAAAGACGCCGACGGTCTCGACGACTCGCTGCTCGATGCCGCCGAGCGCGAGGAGAAGGCGAGCGATGATCTGCTCGAGGAGGAGTTCTCCTTCCAGAGCCTTGGATCCGTCGCCCACTTCGACTCGGTCGTCTTCGACGGCCAGCAATTCGGTCAGCTCGCGGCGCCCGGCACGGACGAGGAGCTCGAGTTCATCGGCCTGCCGGGCCTGCTCGAGCCCGAGCACGTGCACGACCTGCTGATGCAGCGCCAGGCGAGGCAATCGCGCCACCGCAGCGAACGCGAGAAGCGCGAGCAGGAGTCGGGCGGGGTGAGCTCGCTTCCCGAGCCGCTGCACCGCACACTGAAGGAACAGCGCCAGCTCCTCAACAGCCTCGTCGGCGTGTATGCCAACCAGACGGGCGACCCGCACGGCACGATTCACGCGTGGCTCCGCCGCACATGTGGCGGCCCGGCCGTCGCACAGGCGACCGTCGCGCAGCTCCAGGCGCGCATCGATCTGCTCCACAAGCGCGTCCGCCGATAGGCGGTTTTGGGGCTCCGAAAGGCTCTATTCGGCCTCAGGCGCGCGGGGTAGTTTCGGGAAGTCGTCGAACGGACGACGGTGACTTCCAGGAGACCCGCGTGACAACCACGGCCCCAGATCCCTCGCAAGCCACGCCCGCCCAGCGACGCAAGTGGGCGCAGTACCTCGCCGACGAGCGCGCCGAGGCGGCGACCTATCGAAACCTCGCCAAGCGCCGCGAGGGCGACGAGCGCGACATCCTCGAGAAGCTCGCGGAGGCCGAGGGGCGCCACGAGAGCCACTGGCTCGGCCTGCTCGGCGGGGAGCCGCAGCGCATGCCGCGCGCGAGCATGAGCACGCGGATCGTCGCGTGGCTCGCCTCGCACTTCGGCTCGATCTTCGTGCTCGCCCTCGCGCAGCTCGCGGAGGCCCGCTCGCCGTACGAGGCGGATCCGTACGCGACCGCGCGCATGGCCGCCGACGAGCGGATCCACCACGAGGTCGTGCGTGGGCTCGCGGCGCGTAGCCGCCGCCGGCTCTCCGGCACCTTCCGCGCGGCCGTTTTCGGGGCGAACGACGGTCTGGTCTCGAACCTCGCGCTCGTGATGGGCATCGGCGCGACGGGCGTGTCCGGAAGCTTCGTGCTCTTTAGCGGTATCGCGGGCCTCCTGGCCGGCGCGCTATCGATGGGCGCGGGCGAATTCGTGTCGGTGAAGTCGCAGCGCGAGCTGCTCGAAGCGACCGAGCCGAACGACTACGCCCACCGCGGCCTGCCCGACCTCGACCTCGACGCGAACGAGCTGGCGCTCGTCTATCGCACCCGCGGCATGAGCGAGGCGGAGGCACAGCGAAAGGCCCGCGAGGTCGTCGCGAACGCGCACGACGGTCGCATGCCGGCGCCGCACGTGCCGGGGGAGGACCACGAGGTCGTCGGAGGCGCGTGGCGCGCCGCCGGATCGAGCTTCCTGCTGTTCTCGAGCGGCGCGATCATCCCGGTGCTGCCGTGGATCTTTGGCCTGTCGGGCATCGTCGCCGTCGTCGTCGCCCTCGTGCTCGTCGGCATCGCGCTGATGCTGACCGGTGCGACCGTCGGCCTGCTGTCGGGCGCCTCGCCGCTCCCGCGCGCCCTGCGCCAGCTGGCGATCGGCTTCGGCGCAGCCGCCGTCACCTACGTGCTCGGCCTCGTCTTCGGCGTCTCGGTGGCGTGACGCGCCCGGGATCTGCGGCCGATTAGGCCGCGGATCCCAGGGCTGGTAATGTTTCTTCTTGGTTCGGAAAGCGGTAAGCAGGAAGAATCATCACCCATTTGCGCGGGTGGCGGAATAGGTAGACGCGCTAGCTTGAGGTGCTAGTGCCCGTATTAGGGCGTGGGGGTTCAAGTCCCCCCTCGCGCACAGAGTAAAAATGGTCTCTGACCTGGAAATACTTCCAGAGTCAGGGGCCATTTTTCGTTGGCGGGGCTCGGGGTGGCCTAGACCGCCGTGTGGATGTGTGGGAGAGTCGGGGCGTGCGCCACTCTCAGCCGCTTGATACGCGCCCTGTCCGACGTGCATGGAGCCTCCTCGGGCTGCGGCTGGGCCTGGTGCTCGGCGTGACGCTCGTGATGTGGCTGATTCTTCGCGCCGCCACCGGCACGGCGGCGTTCCCGCCGAACACGACGTGGGCGACGCTGGGCCTCCTGCCCGTGAACGCGATCTGTCTGCTCGCCGTGCGCCGCTTCTACCGCGACGAGGGAATCTCGCTCCGCGAGGCGCTCGGGATCCGGAAGGGGCGCATCGGGCGAGACGTCCTGTGGGGGCTGCTCTGGCTCTTCGTCCTGGCCGTCCCCTTTATGGCGGCGATCTCCGGCACGGTGTTCGCGCTCTATGGCGGGGATGCCCCGGCCGCCTTTGAGACTATCTTCTTCGATCCGGCAGAGGAGGAGCCGATGCACCCCGGGGCCCTGCTCGCCATATCGATCGTGGCGGTCGTGCCCTTCATGCTGATCAACGCACTCACCGAGGAGCTCGTCTTTCGCGGATACGCGCTGGAGGGCATCGCGTCGCGATGGGGCGGCGCCGCGGCGATCGTCGCGACCGCCGTCGCGTTCGGCGCGCAGCACGTGTTCTTCGCCGCGACAGCGCCCGGCATGCTGGTCTACGCGATCGCCTTCACCGTCTGGGGCCTGTGTGCCGCGACGATCGTGCGCAGGCAGGGCTGCATCTTTCCGGTGCTGATCGCCCACTGGATCGTGAACGTCATGATGTCGTCGCCCGCGATCGTCCTCCCGATCCTTCAGCTCGCGGGTGTCAGGCTGGAGTTCTGAGCTCGGCGGTGGAACCGCCTAGATGTGGCCCGTGACGTGCATGGTCGCGAGCGTCGTGCAGGCGACGACGAACGAGAGGATCGCGCCGAGCATGAGCGGCCGGAGACCGGCGGTGCGGATCGCCTTGAGGTCGGTCGAGAGCCCGATGCCGGCGAGGGCTGTGGCGACGAGGAAGACGCTCACGGTATTCGCTCCGGAGACGACGCTCTCGGGGAGGATCCCCGTTGACGTGATGCCGGCCATGATGAGGAAGCCGAAGAGGAACCAGGGGATGAGCGTGAATACCCGCCGGGGAGTCAGGCGCTCGTCGTCACCGTTTCGACGGCCCTCCATCACGGCGAGCGTCACGCTGATCGGGATGATCATGAGCGTGCGCACGAGCTTGACGACGACGGCGAAACTCAGGGCCGCGGTGCTGAACACGCTCGCGGCGGCGACCACGGAGCTCGTGTCGTTGACGGCCGTGCCGGCGAAGAGGCCGAAGGAGTGCGGCGTCATTCCGAGGGCGTGACCGATTGTGGGAAAGATGAGCACGGCCAGGATGTTGAAGAGGAAGACGGTGGAGATCGCGTACGAGATGTCGTGGCTCTTCGCCTTGATGATCGGCGAGACGGCGGCGATCGCCGAGGCGCCGCAGATTCCCGTGCCGACCCCGATGAGGGTCAGGATGTCGCGCTCGATCCGCAGCGCGCGGCCGATAAGCCACGCGCCGATGAGACACACGGCCAGGGAGCTGAGCATGACGGGGAGCGACTCGGCGCCGACCTTGACGATGCTCGCGAGCGAGAGCTGCGTGCCAAGGAGCGCGACCGCGAGCTGCAGCACGAACTTGCCGGAGTAGCCGATGCCGGGCGCGAGGCGCCCGGCGGGCCTGCGAATCACCGCGATGATCACGCCGATGATCACGGCCGGGATGGCGGATCCGACGAGCGGGACGACGGATCCGATGGCGGTGGCAAGCGCGGCGATGCCGACGCACAGCAGGAGGCCGGGCCAGATCTCGCCGGCGAGGGCGCCGAGTCGTCGCGGAAGCGTGGAAACGGGGGTGAATCGCATAGAAATGATGGTTTCTCGGGGCGACATGTTCCCGGAAGATCCGTAACTCTTACCCCGATACAAAGTGCGCTTGTATCCTGGGATACATGTCATCGCCCACGCTCGTCGACCTGCGCTACTTCGAGGCCTCGGTGCGCACGGGCAGCATTTCTCGAGCCGCGCGCGAGCTCCGTGTCACGCAGCAGGCCGTCTCGTATCGTGTGCGGGGCCTCGAGCGGATCCTCGGGCTCGATCTCGTCACGCGATCGCCGTTCGGCATCACGCCGACCGAGGCGGGCGAGGCGCTGCTCGAGGCGTCGCAGGAGGTGCTCGGCGCCGCCGAGCGGCTGGACGTGCTCGCGGCCGCGCTGCGCGGGACCGCGGCGGAGGCGTCGTCGTTCTCGGTCGCCGCCAGCCAGACGATCGCCTCGCACCTGTTGCCGGGCTGGGTGATGGCGCTCCGGAATAGTCGGCAACAGCGCGGCGCCGCGTCGGTGGCAGTCGGGTTGCGCACGGCGAATAGCGAAGAGGTGATCGGGCTCGTCCGCGACGGCACCGTCGATCTCGGGTTCATCGAGCAGCCGGACGTGCCGCGAGACCTGGGGAGCGCGATCGTCGGGGAGGATCACATGCTTGTGGCGGTGCACCCCGATCACCCGTGGGCCTCGCGCGACGGGATCCCGCTCGACGAGCTCGCGCGCGAGGCTCTCGTCTCGCGGGAGCGGGGAAGTGGTACGCGCGCGACATTCGAGAGCGCGGTGCTCCGCGAGGTGGGAACGGTCGCCGCAGAGCCTGCGCTCGTGCTCGCAACCGAGGCCGCCGTGCGATCGGCGGTGGCGACCGGCGTTGCCCCCGCCGTCGTGAGCTGGCTCACGGTACACGACGACGTGCGCCTCCACCGGATGGTTACGCTCCCGATCACGCCGGACGCGGTTTCTCGTCCGTTCACGGCGATCTGGCGCGGATCCTCGCGGGATCTGCGCCAGGGTGCGCGGGAGCTCGTCTCGATCGCCGCCGCGCACCCCGGCGCTGCCGGCCACTAATCGCGAGCGGCGCCTTCGGGGGTCGTCGCCGATGCGCGCCGCTCGCGGAGGCGGACGGCGAGTAGCGCGCCGCAGCTGATGACGACCGCGCCGAGGAGCACCCAGAGGTCGGAGACCTTGCCCGCCGCCCCGAGCACCGTGCCCTCGAGGCGCACCTGGTCGGTGGCGCCGAGGATCCCACCGAGCGAGGTCGTGCCCTGCGTCGCGAGCAGAAAGATCCCGATCCCCATCGTGATTAGGCCGCCGATGAGCCCGGTCCACGTGGTGCGCCACGCCCCGATCCGAATCTCGCGCGGGCGGACCAACTTCTTGATGCCGGGGATCCGGCCCCAGAGCAGCGCGAGGACGAGGAGCGGCGCGGCCATTCCCGCCGCGAAGACGAGCAACACGAGGCCTCCGTAGAGCGCGTTCGCGCCCATCGCGGCGTAGGTTAGCACGGCGCCGAGGAGCGGCCCCGCGCACACCCCGGCGAGGCCGTAGACCGTGCCGAGCGCATACACCGACGCCCCCGACGTGCCGTCGAGCCCCGACGCGCCGGGCAGCCGGAGGAATGGCAGGTTCAGCACCATGATCAGGCCGAGAACGATCACCACGATCGAGGCAACCGTTATGAAGACGAACCGGTACTCGTTGATGAACGCGCCCACCGTCCCCGCGAGCATTCCGAGGGGGACGAGCGTCGTGATGAGCCCGAGGTAGAAGACGCCGGTGCGCGAGACGACCTGCCGGGTCGATGTGAATGCGTACGAGAAGAAGGCGGGGAGGAGCATCACCGAGCACGGGCTCAGCAGCGTGAGGATTCCGCCCAGGAGGGCGCCAAGAAGGCCGATACTCATGCCGGAGGCTTACTTCTGCGTGTTCGCGAGGGCCGAGTCCAGGAACTGGCGGAAGTTCTCGATGGGCTGCGCACCGGATAGCGCCGTACCGTCGGCCACGAAGAACGGAACGCTATTGACCCCGAGCTGCTGCGCGTATGTCGTGCTCTGCGCGACCTCCTCCGCGAGCGTCGGGTCATCGAGATCGCTCTCGAACTGATCCAGGTCGGCGACCCCGGCCGACTTCGCGAAGCCGATCAGCTTCTCGCGCGGCATGTCCGGGTGTCCGTCTTCGGGGGCGTTCGCGTAGACCGTCGTCAGGAACTCGGCGTACTTTCCCTGACGACCCGCCGCGCGCGCCGCGACGGCGGCCGCGGTCGAGTCTTCGCCGAAGAACGAGACATCGTTGACTTCAATCCTGACCTGTCCCGAGTCGACGTACTCGGTCACGACCTCGGGAAGCGTGTCGCGGCTATAGACGGCGCAGAACGGGCAACGCATGTCGGTCCACTCGACCAGCACGAGGGGTGCGTCGATGTCGCCGATCGCCATGGGGTCGTCCGCATCGTTGCGGATGTAGTCGGGCTGGGTGGGCGCCGTCGTCGCCGTCTGCCCGGCGGCGTTTGTCGGCTTCGAGGCGCCCTGGGTCGTGAACTGCGCGAACAGGGCGATAGCGAGGAAGATGCTCACTCCGAGAAGAGAGAACATCAGCATCTGAAGGCGCCTGTACTTCTTGCAGGGAACCGTTTCTGCGCGTGACATACCCGTAGGATACAAGAGAAGTCCTAGCTGGCGTCTGGGCGACCAGCTCCGGTCGGGGCAGTGCAGGTTGGATACTTGTTGTATCCCCGTTGCGTGAGCTGGCGGGGCGAGGAAGGGGCGAGACCGTGGCGTCAGAGACCGAGAGCGCGGCCACCCGTGCGTACACGCACATCCGCGATGGGATCATCGAGGGGCGCTACGAGACGGGCACGATGCTGGGCGAGGCGGGGCTCGCGGCCGAGCTGTCGGTGAGCAGGACCCCGATTCGGGCGGCGCTCGTTCGCCTGCAAGAGGAGCAGTGGATCACGATCTACCCGCGTCGCGGCGCGCTCGTTCGCGGCCTCAGCGAGCGCGAGCTGACCGATCTTGCGGACGCACGCTACGTTCTGGAATCGGCGGCGATTCAGCGAGCCGATGCGCCGCAGATCACGCACCTCGCCGCGCGGCTCACCGAGCAGATCGCCGAGCAACAGGCGGCGTTCGAAGCGGAAGACATCGCGCGCTTTGTGGAGCTGACGACCGCGTTTCATCGCTCGTTCGTCGAGGTCGGCGGAAACGGCGTGCTGCTCGAGCTGAGCGACCGCCTCGCCGACCGCCAGCGCTACATGCTCTTCAAGATCGGCCCGACTCTGCTTCAGCGATGCGAGTCGATCCTGGAAGAACATCGCCAGCTCGTCGCGGCGCTCGACGATGTCGACTCCGCGCGGTTCTCCGAGACGCTGCGGGGCCACATCAACGACGTGCACACCGAGCGCCTGGCCGCGCTCGCGCCGCTCGACTAACGGGCGTCAGGCCTGGGCGGGCCCGACGAGTCCAAACGCCTCCAGCTCGGGCTCCTCGAGCAGGCGCGACCGGATCATGAATCGCTTTCCCGTCGGGCTCTCGACGCTGAAGCCCGCGCCCCTGCCATCGACAACGTCGATCGTGAGGTGCGTGAACTTCCAATACTCGAATTGGCTCGCCGACATGAACACCTCGATCGGCTTGTCGAGACCGACGTGAATCTCGCCGAGACGTACGTCGCCGGGGCCCGTTATGAACATGCCGACGGGGTAACACATCGGCGAGGATCCGTCGCAACAGCCACCGGACTGATGGAACATGAGCGGCCCGTGCTGCGCCGTGAGGTCCCGCAGCAACGCCGCGGCCTCCTCGGAGACATCGACGCGGGAGTATGACTCAGACATAGCTCCTCCTTCGAGAGCGAGCCAAGCGAAAGGCCATGCCGGGGCGGGTGATGGTCACCGCCCCGGCACGGCGCGTGGATCAGAAGAAGCCCTGCGGGCCCTCCGCGTAGGAGACGAGGAGGTTCTTCGTCTGCTGGTAGTGGTCGAGCATCATGCGGTGGTTCTCGCGGCCGATGCCCGACTGCTTGTACCCGCCGAACGCGGCGTGCGCCGGGTACTGGTGGTACGTGTTGGTCCACACGCGACCGGCCTCGATCGCGCGGCCCGCGCGGTAACAGATGTCGGCGCTGCGGCTCCACACTCCCGAGCCGAGGCCATATAGCGTGTCGTTCGCGGTGGCGATGGCGTCGTCGTAGGTCTCGAAGCTCGTGACCGCGAGCACCGGGCCGAAGATCTCCTCCTGGAAGATGCGCATCGAGTTGTTGCCCTCGAACACCGTCGGGGTCACGTAGTAACCGCCGCTGAGGTCGCCGCCGAGGTCGGCGCGCTCGCCGCCCGTCAGCACCTTCGCACCCTCGGCGCGGCCGATGTCCATGTACGAGAGGATCTTCTCGAGCTGGTCGTTGGACGCCTGCGCGCCGATCATGGTGTCGGTGTCGAGCGGGTTGCCCTGCTTGATCCGCTTAACGCGCTCGACGCCGTCGGCGAGGAAGCCGTCGTAGATCGAGCGCTGGATGAGGGCGCGCGATGGGCACGTGCAGACCTCGCCCTGGTTGAGGGCGAACATCGCGAAGCCCTCCTGGGCCTTGTCGTAGTACGAGTCCTTCTCGCGCGCCACGTCCTCGAAGAAGATGTTGGGGCTCTTGCCGCCCAGCTCCAGCGTGACCGGGATGAGGTTCTGCGACGCGTACTGCATGATCAGGCGGCCGGTCGTCGTCTCGCCGGTGAAGGCGATCTTGCGGATCCGCGGGTGCGAGGCAAGGGGAGCCCCGGCCTCGATGCCGAATCCGTTGACGATGTTGAGCACGCCGGCGGGGAGGAGGTCGCCGATGATCTCGATGAGGAAGAGGATCGACGCCGGGGTCTGTTCGGCGGGCTTCAGGACGACGCAGTTGCCGGCCGCGAGGGCCGGAGCGAGCTTCCACGTCGCCATCAGGATCGGGAAGTTCCAGGGGATGATCTGACCGACGACGCCGAGCGGCTCGTGGAAGTGGTAGGCGACGGTGTTCTCGTCGATCTGGCTGATGCCGCCCTCCTGCGCGCGCAGCGCGCCGGCGAAGTAGCGGAAGTGATCGATCGCGAGAGGGATGTCGGCGTTCAGCGTCTCGCGGACGGGCTTGCCGTTCTCCCACGTCTCGGCGACCGCGATCTGCTCGAGGTTCTGCTCCATGCGGTCGGCGATCTTGTTGAGGATCACGGCGCGCTCGGCGGGGCTCGTGCGCTTCCACGAGTCGAAGGCCTTCCACGCGACATCGACGGCGCGGTCGATGTCCTCTGACGTTCCCCGTCCGACCTCGGTGAAGGTCTTGCCCGTGATGGGCGTCGGGTTCTCGAAGTACTCGCCCTTCGCGGGCTCGACGAATTCGCCCCCGATGTAGTGGCCGTAGCGGTCACGATAGTTGGCGATCGCCCCGGGTTGACCGGGCTGGCTGTAGACGGTCATGGCAGTCTCCTTTGACATGCACTCTCCCGCGGGAGGGTGCCCCGCGGTGATCCAGACACTACGCCTCGCAACGTTGCATCGGGTTGCCTCAGCCGAGGTTCTCCAGACGGGCGACGATGCCCGCGCGCCGCGGCGATCTCGGCGGCAGCATGCGGAGGAGTTGCGCCAGCGCGTCGGCGTCGCCGGATCCGAGATCGGAATCGACGTAGTCGAGGAGGGTGTCGACGCTCGCCTCGGTGAGGAGGGTTTCCCGCAGTGACGCGCGGATGTCGTCGCGCAGGGCCTCGACGCCCGGCGCGTGCGAGCCCGGAAGCACCTCGCCGCGGAGCGTCGCGAGCGCGATGCGATGCGCGCCTCGCGCCACGAGCGTGAGCACCTGCTGCGCGTCGGTCTCGACGGGGCGGATCCGGTAGGGCCGCGATTCGGGGACGATCAGGGGCGCGCGGCGCTCGAGGAAACGGCGGAGCCGCACCATCTCGGGGCGTAGCGTGCCGATCGCGGCGGCGTCGCCGTAGACGAGCTCCGCGAGGTGCTCGGCCGTGAGGCCCTGGCGGTGCACCGCGAGCATGAGGAGGATCTCGGCGTGGCGCAGCCCGAGCGCCACGGTCGATTCCTCGGATCCGGATCCGACCGTGAGGAGCGCGCGGTCGCGACCGAGGACGCTCAGGGAGGCGCGATCGGCCGCGCGCGGGCGCCGACGGGCGGGCGGCGCGTCGCGCACGTTCGCGGCGCGGATCCGGGCGACGAGGAGTTCGTTCTCGACGGCGCGCGCGGTCGCGTTCACGAGCATCTGCGCCTGGGGCGTCGCCGCCTCGTCGCCACCCGTGACGTCGATCACGCCCAGCAGCCGGCCTGACTCGGTGTCGCGGATCGGCGCGGCCGTGCACGACCACGGGCGCACGAGGCGGTTGAAGTGCTCGGATCCGCGCACCTGAACCGAACGGCCGAGCGCGAGCGCCGTGCCGGGCGCCGCCGTGCCGACGTGTTCCTCGGCCCAATTGGCGCCCTCGACGAACCCCATCGCGCCGACGCGGGCGCGGAGGTCGTGGTCGCCCTCGACCCAGAGCAGGCGCCCGGAGGCATCGCCGAGCGCGACGACCACGCCCGAATCGTCGTCGGATCCGGGGAGGAGCAGGCTGCGGACGAGCGGGAGGGCGCCCGCGAGCGGGTGGGCCGAGCGATACGCCTCGAGCTCCGCGCCCTCGAGGTCGAGGGGCGGGAACGCCTCCGACGCGACGGATCCGCTGAGCGCGCGCGACCACGACGCCCTCACGAGCGGGCGCACCGCCGTGAGGGCGTCGAGGTTTCCGGCGAGCAGCTCGTCGTGCGCGCGCTCGATCTCGGCGCGCGAGGCCCGGGTGGGCTCGGCCAACCACGGAGAAGTCATGGCACCCCATCCTCATCGAGGGAGTAAACAACTGGTGCCAGTCTAGGGCGGGTGGGGCAGGCTCGGCCCGCCCCACCCGCCGGGCCCGGTTACTCGGCCGTCACGCTCTCGATGAAGCCGAGCGTGCGCAGTGCGAGCTGCTCGATGCGTCGCACGCGCGCGGCTCCCATGTCGTAGCCGTCGTAGGGGAGCGGCGGATCCTTTCGCACGTTGTGTGAGCACTCGAAGTCGAGGCAGGCGAGGATCCCGACCGTCGCGCCGCGGCGGCCTGCCGCTCCGGCGCGCTTCGCGGCCCAGAGGACGACGTCGTTCGGCAGCCGCACGTCGCGGCACCAATTGCACATGGCGCGCGAGTTCGGGGTCGCCTCGGCCTGCGTGAGGGCAACGCCGATGAGGTCTCCATCGAGCGTCGGCACGACGACATACGCGCGGCGCGCGAACTTCGGGTCGCGCCAGCCGTAGAAGTCGAGCGCGGCCCAGTCGGCCTCGGTCATCTGCTCGAACGACTCGGGCAACGCCATGTCTTTGATGGTCTTGCGCGAGGCGTTGACAAAGGAGGATCGGATGGTGGTTTCGGTGAGGGAATGCATGGCTGACGCCTTTCGGAGGGCATGCGCTCGCCGCGTGCCCTCGTAGTGAGGAGAATTCTGGGTTCGACAAAGTCCGCCGTGTCACGATGGTCGCGGCACGGGGGAGCGCGTCAGCTACTCACCGTCGGCGAGGATCTCGCCGACGACCTCCTGGCGCTGTGCATACAGCTCTCGAAAACTCACGTGTGACACTTTACGCCGCAACGCCTGAAAGCGCGCGACGCGCCCGGCCGACCGGCCGCGTGCGGGCGGTCGGCACTGTGGTAATGTTTTCCCTTGGTTCGAAAAGTGTTCAACTGATCGGATCGACACCCAATGCGCGGGTGGCGGAATAGGTAGACGCGCTAGCTTGAGGTGCTAGTGCCCGTATTAGGGCGTGGGGGTTCAAGTCCCCCCTCGCGCACAGAGAAATTGACCCCTGACCTGGGATTTCATCCCGAAGGTCAGGGGTCATTTTTGCGTTGTTCGACGGGTCAGAGCCGCGCGAACGGCACGGCCGGGTCGGCGAGGCGTTTCGGATCGACGACGCGGCGTTCGGCGATGAGCGGTTTGATCTCGTCGATCACGTCCCAGACGTTGACGTTCATCGCGGCCTGGATGTGTGCGTGCTCGTCGAGCCAGAACGCGACGAACTCCCGCGACTCGAGATCGCCACGGATCACGACCTCGCTCTCCGCGCCGTTCGCGTGGCCGATGTACTCGCAGCCGAGGTCGTACTGGTCGGTGAAGAAGTACGGCAGCTCGGTGTATTCGACGTCGTCGCCGAGGAGCGCGGCTGCGGCGACGGCCGGCTGGTTCAGCGCGGTCGCCCAGCGCTCGACCCGGATCCGGTGCCCGAGCACCGGGTGGTCGTGGTTCGCGATGTCGCCGACGGCGTAGACGTCGGGGTCGCTCGTGCGCAGCGACGCGTCAACGAGCACGCCGTTATCGACCGCGAGGCCCGCGGCCTCGGCGATCTCGGTGACGGGGGAAACGCCGATGCCGATCACGATCGCGTCGGCAGGGATGGTCTCGCCGCCCTCGAGGCGCACCCCCGTCGCGCGGCCGCCGTCGGTGACGATGCCCGAGACCTTCGCCTCGGTGCGCAGGTCGACGCCGTTCGACCTGTGGAGGCCCGCGAACACCCGGGCGACCTCGTCGCCGAGCACCCGCAGGAGCGTGAGCGAGGATCCCTCGAGCACCGTCACGGTCGTGCCCGCGGCGCGGGCCGACGAGGCGACCTCGAGGCCGATCCAGCCGCCGCCGATGATGACGAGGCGCTTTCCGTCGCCGAAGCTCGCGCGGATCGCGTCGGAGTCCTCGACGGTGCGCAGGTAGTGCACGTTCTCGGCATCCGCGCCGTCGAGGGGGAGGCGGCGGACGGCCGAGCCCGTCGCGAGCACCAGCTTGTCGTAGGGCAACGCCGTGCCGTCGTCGAGCGTGACGCGGTGGTCGGCGGCGTCGATGCCCGTCGCGCGAACGCCCAGGCGCAGGTCGACGCGGTTGTCGGTGTACCACTCGGCCGTGTGGACCGCGGCATCGTCGAATGGCGCCTTGCCCGCGAGGTAGTCCTTCGACAGCGGCGGCCGCTCGTACGGCAGTTGCTCTTCCGCCGCGACGAGCGTGACCGCGCCGGCGTACTCGCGCTCGCGCAGCGCCTCGGCGGTCTTGGCGCCCGCGAGGCCGCCTCCGATGATGACGACGTTCTCCGGTGTGCTCATGTCCTCTTCTCCTTCGGTTCAGACGCTTACTTCGATCAGGCGGTGACGCCGGACAGGGCGAGGAACTCCCGCCGGGAGTGCGGATCCGTTCGCAGCCGCCCGAGCAGGCTCGACGTCACTGTGTTCGAGCCTGCCACGTGAGCGCCGCGCAGGCTCATGCACGAGTGCTCGGCGGTGATGACGACCCCGACCGCCAAAGGGGAAAGGTTCTCTTGCAGCCAGTCGGCGACCTGCCTCGTGAGCCGCTCCTGCGTCTGCGGTCGGCGCGCGAAGTGCTCGACGATGCGGGCGAGTTTCGACAGCCCGACGATCCTCTCTCCCGGGAGGTAGCCGACGGTGGCGCGGCCGGTGAAGGGGAGGAGGTGGTGCTCGCAGATCGACTGCACGGGCACGTCGCGCACCGTCACCAGCTCGTCGTAGCCCTCCTCGTTCGGGAACGTCGTGAGTTCGAACGGGCGCGGGGTGAGCATCTCCGCCCAGGCGCGCGCCATGCGGCCGGGCGTCGCCCGCAGGTGCTCCGAGTCGAGCGATACGCCGAGCGCCTCGAGGAAGTCCGTCGCCGCGAGCTCGGCCCGCGCGAGATCGTGGGTGGCGGTGCCGTCGACGTGAACCGGTTCGGGGTCGAGGAGGGCGATGTCCGCTCGTTGCGACTGAGGCATTCTCGGATCCTTCTATAGACAGTGACTCTTGGTTATAGAATGACGAGGCGCGGATCTTTTGTCAAGACTGGTTGGTGATAGAGAATGGACGACATGACGATGAACACGCCGGGCGACGACGTCTCGAGGCTGGGGTTGCTCGCCGACCCCGCGCGCCGCCGGCTCTACGACGTCGTCGTCGCGCAGCAGGATCCGGTCACCCGGGAAGCCGCCGCGGCGGCGGCCGGGATCAGCGGAAAGCTCGCCGCCTACCACCTCGACAAGCTCGCCGATGCAGGCCTGCTCGACGTCGACTATGCGCGAGAGCCCGGCCGCACCGGCCCCGGGGCGGGGCGCCCCGCGAAGCGATATCGGCGGTCCGCACGCGAGGTGGCCGCGAGCTTCCCGCCGCGCAACTACAGCCTGCTCGCACACATCCTCGCCGACGCCGCCGACGACGAGGGCCCCGGCCCCGTCCGTCACTCGCTCGAGCGCGCGGCCGAGCGGGCGGGGCGGTCGCTCGGCGAACGCGCCGGCGATCTGCCGACGGCGCTCGACGCGGGTGGCTACGTGCCGGCGGACACCGACGACGGCGACGTGATCCTGCGCAACTGCCCGTTCCACAGCGTCGCGCAGGAGCACACACAGCTGGTGTGCACGCTCAACCACGCCGTCATCAGGGGTGCCCTGGAGGGAACGGGCGACGACCCGGACCGCGCCGAGCTCGACCCGTGCGACGGACGATGCTGCATCGTGATTCACCCCGAGGCGCGGCCGTGACCGCGCCGAGGTTCAGTGTTGTTCCCGCCGCCTACCTCTACTTGAGGCACGGTGACGAGGTGCTGCTGCAGCTGCGCCGGAACACGGGGTATATGGACGGCAGGTGGGCGGCAGCGGCCGCGGGACACATCGAACACGGCGAGACCGCGGCGGCCGCCATCATGCGCGAGGCGCGCGAGGAACTCGGCATCGACGTGCGCGCAGAGGACCTCGAGCCGCTCACTGTCATGCAGCGCACCGACGGCACCGCGACCCCGATCGAGCAGCGCGTCGACTGGCTCTTCACCGCCTCGGCGTGGGAGGGCGAGCCGCGCATCATGGAGCCGCGGAAGTGTGCGGCGATCCAGTGGTTCCCCGTACGCGGACTGCCGCGGCAGATGCCCGGGCACGAGCGCTTCGTGCTCGACGGCGTCGCGCGCGGCGTGCTCGCGCCGTTCAGCGACTTCGGCTTCTGACCGCGCCCTATCCCGCGCGAAGGTGCGCGAGCACGAGCCCCACGGGCACGCTGACGATGAGGATGGCCAGGGCGGCGACGACGAGCCACCGCCACGCGCCCGTCGTCAGCGCCGGGATACCCGGCGTCTGGCGGCGCCACACGGCGCCGAGCAGGGCGCCCAGCGCGACAAGGAGGAGGACGCCGCCCGCATCGACCAGGTAGGGCTGGGAGAGCAAAGACCCCGCGATGACGGCGGCGTTGCCGGCGTTCCACAGCGCGAGCACCGACCAGCCGGTGCGCTCGCTACGCCACGCCACGGCGGCGCGACCCACGATGTACTGGGGCACGCCGCCGACGAGCACGAGGTAGGCCGCCAGCCAGCTGCCCTTGGGGAGGCCGAGCGGCGAGGTGACCGCCGCCACGAGGCCGCCGGCGATCACGAGCGCGCCGCCCAGGATCATCGACCACAGCGCCGTAGGGCGGCGGTGCTCGTCCGCAGGCCGAGGCATCAGGCGCGCGACTTCACGATGGTGAGGAGGACCGCCGCGTCTTCCAGGGCCAGCAGGCTGTGTCGCTCCTGGGGGATGACGAGGTGCTCGTCGGGCCCCAACGCGCAGGTGCCGTCGCCGACGATCAGGCGGACGCGGCCCCGCAGTACGTGGAGGAGGGCCTCGCCCGGGTTATCGTGCTCGGACAGCTCCCTGCCCTCGCGCAGCACGAGCAGTACCTGCGAGAGGGCGCCGCCGGTCACCGCACGGAACACGTGCGTTGCGCGGCCGCTGGATCCCGTGCCCGCCATCAGCTCGTCGACCATTTCTCGGAGGTTGACGCTGCTCATTACTTCGCTCATCGGGGGCCTTCCTCTGCTCACACGGATCTTGTCCGCCGAGGCGCCACGCCCCGACAGGCGATATCGAGCCTATCGAGAGGCGACGGGCACCGGGTTCCGCGCGCCCGCCGCCCGCACGAACACGACGCCGGCGGCGATCGCGAGAGCAAACCCGATCGCGTAGGGCGTGGCGTGCGCGACTCCCGTGTAGAGCACGCCCGCGAGGAGCGGGCCGATCATCTGGATCCCCGAGGTGATCGACTGCAGCGCACCGGCCACGCGGCCCTGCTCGTCGTCGCCCGCGGCGCTCGAGACGAGGCCGTCGAGCGGTGCCTGGGTGAGGCCCTGGAAGCCGCCGAGCATGAGCACGCCGAGGACGAGGATCCAGGGCTGCGCCAGAACCGAGGCGACGAGGGCGAGCACGGCGAGGCCGGCGGCCTGGCCGACGATGCCGATGAGGATCGTGCGGCGTTCGCCGATGCGGGGGAGGAGGAAGGCGAGGAGGCCGCCCTTCACGACGACGTCGACGACGCCGATGACCGCGAGGAGCAGGCCCACCTGCGTCGCGGTCCATGAGACGGTATCGATGGCGAGCACGCTGAAGTTACTCGAGAAGAACGTGAACGGCAGCGTGAGGAGCGCGAGCGCGACGAGGAGGCCGCGGAGCTCTCGCCGCCGGAGCGCGTCGGAGATGACCCCCACGGGGTGGAGGCTCCCGAGGTCGAACTTCGACGCGCGGTTTGATGGCGCGAGCGATTCCGGCAGGAGGAAGATCGCGACGAGCGCGACGATGAGGGCGACGGCCGCCGTGGCGAACACCGGTAGCCGCACGTCGATCCCGGCGAGCAGGCCGCCGAGCGCGGGGCCGACCATGAAGCCGATGCCGTTCAGCGCGCCCAGCAGCCCGAAGCGCTTGGCGCGCTGCTCGGGCGGCGTGATGTCGGCCGCGTAGGCGAAGAGCGCGGGCATGTCACCGGCCGTGATGCCCTGGATGATGCGGCCGAGCAGCAGGATCCAGAGCGCGCCGCCGATGCCGAAGACGACGTAGCCGGCCACGGCCCTGAACGCCGCGACGATGATGACGGGGCGGCGGCCGAAGCGATCCGAGAGCCCGCGCTCGTGGCCTACGAGCGCGCCATGTGGCTGCGTCACGAGGGTGCGCTCGCCGCGGCGATCGCGGACGAGCTCGGTGCCGACCCGCGGGATCCGCGGATCCACCTCTTCGCGCACTTCGTCTTGGAATCGTGGAGCGTCGTCGACGTGAGTGACGACCCGCTCGTCGTGCTCGACGCGACGTTCGCGCTACTCGAGCCCGGCTGGCTCGCCGTCGAGCCCGCGCCGGGGGAGTGAGGGAGGCTTAGGCTTTGCCGCGGTTGCGGCGGCGCGTCGCGCCGGGCGCGCGGCCGCCGAGGAACGAGCGCGCCGGATCCACGACGTACCCGCGCTTGAGCGCCTCGCGGCCAATGAGCATGCGGAAGCCCATCTTGTCGCGGTTCGTGAGCGTCACCTCGGCGTTCACCTCGCGGCCCACCATTATCAGCCGCAGCTTGATGACGTAGCGCTTCTGCTTGTGGCCCGACGAGCTCCGCACGACGCGGCGATCGTGCACGGGGCACTCGACGACGCGCGCGTCCTCCTGGCTGTCCTGCCACGGCTTGATCTTGAATCTGACCCACGGCGTGCCGTCGCGCTCGAACTCGACGATCTCGAAGGCATGGAGCGCCGACGTCCGGGCGCCGGTGTCGATCTTGGCCTTGATCCAGTCCACGCCAAGATCGGGCAGCGACACCCACTCTCGCCAGCCCGTTGTCGTGTTTGAATGAGATCGAACCACCCCCCTATCTTGACAGGAGAAATCCGTGAAGATCGCCGTGCTCTCTCGAGCCCCGCAGTCGTACTCGACGCAGCGCCTTCGCGCGGCCGCCGTTCAGCGCGGTCACAACGTCAAGGTGTTGAACACCTTGCGCTTCGCGATCGACCTCACCTCGGATGAACCTGACCTGCTGTACCGCGGCAAGCAGCTGAGCGATTACGACGCGATCCTGCCGCGCATCGGATCCTCGATCACCTACTTCGGCACCGCCGTCGTGCGCCAGTTCGAGCAGATGGACGTGTACACGCCGAACACGGCGAACGGGATCCAGAGCGCGCGCGACAAGCTGCGTGCGAACCAGATCCTCTCGCGCCACAACATCGCGATGCCCGCGACCGCATTCGTGCGCAACCGTGCCGACGTGCGCCAGGCGATCGAGCGCGTCGGTGGGGCGCCCGTCGTGATCAAGCTGCTCGAGGGCACCCAGGGCATCGGCGTCATCCTCGCGCCGCAGGTAAAGGTCGCCGAGGCGATCATCGAGACGCTCCACTCGACGAACCAGAACGTGCTGATCCAGAAGTTCATCTCGGAGAGCCGCGGGCGTGACATCCGCGCGCTCGTGGTCGGTGACCGCGTCGTCGCGGCCATGCGCCGCGTTGCGGAGGGCGACGAGTTCCGCTCGAACGTGCACCGCGGCGGCCGCGTCGAGGCCGTGACGCTGAGCCCCGAGTACGAGCAGACCGCCGTGCGTTCCGCGCAGATCATGGGCCTGCGCGTCGCGGGCGTTGACATGCTCGAGGGCAACGACGGGCCCCTCGTCATGGAGGTCAACTCCTCGCCCGGCCTGCAGGGTATCGAGGCCGCGACCGGGCTCGACGTCGCGGGCGCGATCGTCGACTACATCGCGTCGCAGGTTGACTTCCCCGACATCGACGTGCGCCAGCGCCTCAGCGTCTCGACGGGCTACGGCGTCGCCGAGCTCGTGCCGAACGCCAGCTACGGCCAGATCGGCAAGGAGCTGGGCGAGCTGGGGCTGTGGGAGCGCGACATCACGGTGCTCACGCTGCACCGCGGCGCGCAGGTCATCCCCAACCCGCGCAAGCACGTGGTGCTCGAGTCCGGTGACCGCCTGCTCTGCTTCGGCAAGCTCGACGAGATGCGCGGCATGATCCCCGAGCGCCGGAAGCGCCGAGCCAAGGTGCGCAAGTTGCCGAAGGAACCGCTCGCCGACGAGTGAGGGGCATCGGTCGCTGTACGGGCCACGGCGATTAGGTGAACATTTGGCAAACAGCCTGGTGGAATTCCTATGATCGGTGATATTTACAGGCTTGGTTCTGCGACGATGGAGTACATGTCCGGTGAGCTCCTCATCTTGATCCTGGTGATCGTCACGGCGATCGCTTTCGACTTCACAAATGGGTTCCATGACACCGGAAACGCGATGGCCACGTCCATCGCGACCGGCGCCCTGAAACCGAAGGCCGCCGTCACGCTGTCGGCGATCCTCAACCTCGTGGGCGCCTTCCTCTCGGTGGAGGTCGCCGCGACCATCACGCGAGATGTCCTCAACATCCAGACCGACACGGGAGATCTCGCCCTGGGGCTGGATCCGCAGACCGCGATGATGATCATCTTCGCGGGTCTCGTCGGCGGCATCCTCTGGAACCTCATGACCTGGCTGCTCGGCCTCCCGTCGAGCTCGTCGCACGCGCTCTTCGGCGGCCTCATCGGCGCGGGCCTCGCCGGCATCGGCACCGCGGGCGTGAACTGGGGCGGCATCATGGCGAAGGTTGTCGTTCCCGCCTTCCTCTCGCCGGCGATCGCCTGTGCGATCGCCGCGATCGGTACCTGGCTCGTCTACGCCGTCACGAAGCGCGTCGACGCCAAGCGTCGCGAGACGGGCTTCCGCTGGGGGCAGATTGGCACGGCATCGCTCGTCTCGCTCGCCCACGGCACGGGCGACGCGCAGAAGACGATGGGCGTCATCGCGCTCGCCCTGATCGCACACGGCTCGCTGACGACGACGAACATCGAAGAGCACGGCCTGCCAGTGTGGATCATCTTCGTCTGCGGCCTCGCGATCGCGCTCGGAACCTATCTCGGCGGCTGGCGCATCATCCGCACGCTCGGCAAGGGCCTCGTCGAGATCGACTCGCCGCAGGGCATGGCCGCTGAGGCATCGTCGGCCGCCATCATCCTGACCTCGTCGACCTTCGGCATGGCCCTGTCGACGACGCACGTCGCGACGGGCTCGATCCTCGGATCCGGTGTCGGCAAGCCGGGAGCGCAGGTGCGCTGGGGCGTCGCCGGCCGCATGGCGTCGGCGTGGCTCATCACGATGCCCGCCGCGGGCATCATGGGCGCGATCTGCTTCTTCCTCGAAAACGGCATCGGCGGTCTCGCCGGCGCGATCACTGTCTTCGTGATCCTCGTGTTCGCATCGCTCTACATGTATTTGCACAGCCGTAAGCAGAAGGTCGATGCCTCCAACGTCAACGCCGACTGGGACGACAACGTCCCCGCCGATTCCGCTCGCTGATCCTCGGGAGTAACGACCATGGACATCAATTTCGCTGAAATCGGCATCTCGGCCCTCCGCGTCCTCGGCGCCGGCCTCCTCCTCGGTGCGGGCCTTCCCGCGCTCTTCGCGCTCGGCATGCGCCTGCACGCGATCGGCAGCGGCGCCGCGGAAGACGGCACGATCGAGCGGCGCAAGCCGATCGCGACGATCGGCGCATACGTGCTGTACGCTGTCGTGATTCTCGCAGTGCTCGCGGGCGTGCTCTTCGTGACGAGGCACTCCCTCGGTCACTACTTCGGCATCACTCTTTTTGGAGGCTGACATGGCTGAAGGCCTGATCGCATCTGTTCTCAACTGGCTGCGCGCCGGCTATCCGGAGGGCGTCCCGCCCAAGGACAGCTTCCCGCTGCTCGCCCTCCTTCGGCGCACGCTCTCCGACGACGACTACGTCAAGATCGTCGCGGAGCTGATCGCGGAGGAGAAGAAGAAGGTTCGCGTGCGGCACATCCGCGATGCGATCGAACGCTTCACGCGTGAGGAGCCCGCGGAAGCCGACATCCGTCAGGTGGCGGCGCAGCTCGCCTCCGGAGGATGGCCGCTGAGCGGGAAGGCGATGCGGCTGGCCGACAAGGTCGACGAGCCCCTCGAGCTCGGCGTGCCGAGTGCCGACGAGGCTCGCGAGGGGTGGGCACAAGCGGCGAGCGAGGACGTTGTTGAGCCGGTGCGCCCCAGCATCGTCGAGCGCGTTGTCGACTGGCTGCGGATCGGGTACCCCGAGGGCGTCCCGTCGAACGACTATGTACCGGTGCTCGCGCTGCTGCGCCGACGCCTGACCGACGACGAGGTCACGCGCGTCGCCGAGAAGCTCGTCGAGATCGCCGACGCCGACCGCGAGGTCGAGATGGAGGACGCGCAGGCGATCATGGGCAAGGTCCTTGACGGGATCCCGGACGAGGCCGACATGGACCGCGTGCTCGAGCACCTGAGGGCAAACGGCGTCACGATCGCAGAATAAGCAACGCAACGAATAAACCCCTCGCGATGCGCGGGGTTTATTCGTTGCTACCGGATCCGGCTACTCGCTGATCGGGTCGCCCCAGGCGTCGACCGACTCGTCGGTGTCGACGACGTAGGCCTGCGGGTGGCCGGGCAGGTAGCGCACCACGAGCTGGTCGGCGCCCGACACAAAGGCGTCGCGCTCGGGATAGGTCGGCGGCGAGAAGAACGGCAGGTTGACGGTGTAGGTCTCGCCGTCGTCGGCCGTGAAGGTGATGCCGCCGTTGAGGCCGTCGCCCTGCGTGGCGATGGCCTGCTCGCCGTTGTTGAAGATGTAGGCGCGGGTAATCGGGCCGAAGATGAGGCTCGCGATGCCGATCGCGAGGCCCGAGAGCACGACGATCGAGAGTAGCCGGAAGAACCAGGCCTTGATCGCGGCGCCCACGCGGACGCGGGCGGGGATCTCGGTGGGGGCCTGGCCGCGCTCCGCGCGGAGCTGCGCGAGGCGGGAGAGCTTCGGCGTCGACGACCGGGAGGCGCCGATGAGGCCGAGGGCCGAGAAGGCTCCGAGGAAGACCATCTCGTAGGCGTGCGTGGCGGGGTAGTTCACCAGCCAGATGAGGGTGTCGAGCACGTTCATGCGAGGGTCTCCTGACGCTGAATCGTCATGTGGACAAGATCGGGGCGCGACGGTTCGTACATCGCGAAGACGGGGGATCCGACCTGCACCCGCGAGAGTGCCTCGGGGTGGAGGAAGATCGTCGAGTCGGCCTCGAACTGATCGGTCCCGTCGGTCGGCATGACCAGGAGGCGGGCCGTGACCTGCACCTGGCCGGCCTTGCGCTCGCCCGTCGGGCGCAGCGCGAGGACGCTCGCGGGCTGCGAGACGCCGCGCGTGCGGGCCGCGATCAGCTCGGGCAGGATCAGGCCGTGCGAGATGCGCCAGCGGAGCATCATCTGTTCGACCTCGCGCGATTGCGGATCCGCGAGCGCGATCCGGTCGCGATTGGCCTCGGAATAGCTAACGGCGAGCAGGCCGCCCGGCTGCAGGTGCGCCGCCTCGGCGGCGTCGACGAGCTGCTTGAGGCTCGACACGAACGGCTCGCCGTCGATGGGCTCGATCTCGAGGAAGATCTCGTACTGCGGCACGTCGTTGACGGTGAGGCCCGTGCGGCGCACCTCGACGATGGTTCCCGGCGCGATCTGCGCGGGGCCGGATCCGGGGCCCGGGCTGGTGCTGCGGAGGGCCGAGCCGATGCTGTTGCTGAAGAGGCCGAACGTGAGTAGGAGGCCCCAGAAGACGCCGGCGACGAGGAACGCGACGTCGACCTCTCCGATGGCGCTCGCGAACGGGAAGATTGACGTCGTCTGGTCGTGCGAGAAGAGGCTCTCGTAAATCCGGGTGACGAGGAACGCGCTGAGGGCGAACCACACAATGCGGAGAATCCAGGTGAACATGCCTTGAGGCTATCGAGGCGGGGTTTCTCCCGATGACGGAAAGTGTTCATCGGACAAAGTGAGGCTCCCCTTATCTGGATGTGCGAGAGTTGTGGTGATGACCGATCAGAAGCCCCGTCGCCCCCAGTACGTCTTCGACGTCGTGTCGACGGAACACGTGACCCCGCACATGATCCGCGTGTGGTTCGGAGGGCCCGATTTCGATGCCTTCGCTCGAGACGCGGACGAGCGCGCGTCGACCGACACCTACGTGAAGATGCTGTTCGCGCGGCCCGAGCTCGGCCTCGAGCCGCCGTACGACATGGACGCTCTCCGCGAGACGCTGGCGCCCGAGGACATGCCCGTGCGCCGCACCTACACGATCCGCAAGATCGACCTCGAGGCGCGCACGATCGCGATCGACTTCGTCGCGCACGGCGACGTGGGGGTCGCCGGCCCGTGGGCCGAGCGCGCGCAGGCGGGCGACAAGGTCGTCATCCCCGGCCCCGGCGGCGGATACGCGCCGAACGGCGACGTCGACGAGCACCTCTTCATCGGCGACGAGTCGGCGCTGCCCGCGATCGCCGCGGCGATCGAGCAGCTCCCGGCCGACGCGCGCGGCCGCGCCTACATCGAGGTCGAGTCGGTCGACGACGAGATGCCCCTCGAAGTGCCCGCCGGCGTCGAGATTAACTGGCTACACCGCGACGGTGCCGGCTACGGATCCGCGATGGTCGCCGCCGTCGAGGCGCTCGACGCGCCCGTCGGCACCGTCGACGTCTTCGCGCACGGGGAGCGCGCGGCGATGAAGCGCCTGCGCCCGCTCATCCACAATGAGTGGGGGATCCCGCGCTCGCACATGTCGTACTCGGCGTACTGGGCGCTGGGCCGCGAACACGACGACTTCCAGGCCGAGAAGCGCACCCCGATCGGGCAGATCTTCGACGACGCCCCGGCCGCGCCGCCTACCTGGCGGGCGTAGACAGGTCGCGCGGGTAGCCTGGAGCGCATGTCTGAGGAGCAACTTCCCGAGGTTGTGCGCATCGCGCGCGATCTGATTCGCATCGACACGACGAACTACGGCGGCGGCCGGTCGAAGGGCGAGCGCGAGGCTGCCGAATACGTCGGCGCCTTCCTCGAGAGCCTGGGGCTTGAGCCCGAGTACTACGAGCCCATCGATCGCCGCACCAACGTGATGGCACGCGTCGCGGGGAGGAACCCCGACAAGCCCGCCCTCGTGCTGCACGGGCACCTCGATGTCGTCCCGGCGGTCGCCGACGACTGGTCGGTGGATCCGTTTGCGGGCGAGATCAGGGACGGCCTGCTTTGGGGCCGTGGCGCGGTCGACATGAAGAACATGGACGCGATGATTCTCGCGTCGATCGCCGACATGATCCGCCGCGGCGAGCAACCCGAGCGCGACCTCATCCTCGTCTTCTTCGCCGACGAGGAGAACGGTGGCGTCGAGGGATCCGCGCTCGTCGTGAAGGACCGGCCCGAGTGGTTCGCGGGCGCGACCGAGGCGATCAGCGAGGTCGGCGGCTACTCTATCCCCGTCGGGGACAAGAGCGCCTACCTGCTGCAGGTCGGTGAGAAGGCGCTCATGTGGATCACGCTGCGCGCCCGCGGCCGCGCCGGTCACGGCAGCCGCGTGCACCGGGACAACGCGATCACGCGCCTCGCGGCGGCGATCGAGAAGATCGGCACCGCGACGTGGCCCGTCGAGCTCACCGACACGACGCGCGCGCTCCTCGACGGCATGCGCGGCGTCTGCGGATCTGACATCGAGGATCCCGATGAGCTCGCGTCGCTTGCGGGCCCGGCCGAGGCGTTCCTCGCCTCGACGTGGCGCACGACCACGAACCCGACGGGCCTGACCGCCGGATACAAGCACAACGTCATCCCCGATGCCGCCGAGGCGACCGTCGACGTGCGCGTGCTCCCCGGCACGGAGGACCGCGTGCTCGACGAGATTCAGGCGCTCGTCGGCGACGACATCGAGATCGGCATGTTCCACCGCGATATCGGCCTCGAGGTGCCCTTCGAGGGCGCCCTCGTCGAGGCGATGGTCGGCGCGATCGAGACCCACGACCCGGGTGTCCCCGTGTTGCCGTACCTGCTGGGCGCGGGCACCGACAACAAGGCGCTCGCGACGATCGGCATTACGGGCTACGGCTTCGCGCCGCTCAAGCTGCCCCGCGACCTCGACTTCACGGGCATGTTCCACGGCGTCGACGAGCGCGTGCCGCTCGACGCCCTCGTCTTCGGCCAGCGCGTTCTGACCGATCTCATCCGCACCTACTGACCCTCAGAAAGACCCGAATGCACCTTATCGAGGCCATCATCCTCGGGCTCGTGCAGGGACTCACCGAGTTCCTGCCGGTCTCTTCTAGCGCGCACATCCGCATCGTGGGTGTGCTGCTCCCCTCGCAGGCGGACCCCGGCGCGACCTTCACCGCCATCACGCAGATCGGTACCGAGCTCGCGGTTCTCGTGTTCTTCTGGACGAAGATCGTGCGCATCGTCAAGCAGTGGGCGCTCTCGCTCGCCGGCAAGGTACCGCGTAACGACCCCGAGGCCCGCATGGGCTGGCTCGTCATCGTCGCGTCGATCCCGATCGGCGTGCTCGGCTACACGCTGCAGGACTACATCCGCGAGCCGTTCCGTAACCTGTGGCTCGTCGCCGCGGTGCTGATCGTCTTCGGCCTCATCCTCGGCGCCGCCGACCGCTTCAGTGCCCGCAGGCTCGACGAGGCCGACGTGACGTACCCGCAGGGCATCACGATCGGCATCGCGCAGGCGCTCGCCCTGATCCCCGGCGTCTCGCGCTCCGGCGCGACCACGACCGCCGCGCGTCTCTTCGGCTTCAAGCGCACGACCGCCGCGGAGTTCTCGTTCCTCATGGCGATCCCCGCGGTCCTCGGGTCCGGCCTCTTCGAGGTGCTGCACGGCATCGAGAGCGCCGACCCCGGCCCCTACGGCTGGAGCGGCACGATCGTCGCGACGATCGTCGCCTTCGTCGTCGGCTGGGCCGTCATCGCCTACCTCATGCGCTACCTCGAGCGCGGCAGCTTCATGCCGTTCGTGGTCTACCGCGTCGCCCTCGGCGCGCTGCTCATGATCCTGCTCGGCACCGGGGTGCTCGACCCCTTCGCGAACGCCGACGCGTAACGGCGCAACGAAAACGGCACCGGGTCCACGCGGATCCGGTGCCGTTTTGAGTTGGGGCTAGCCCTTGGGCGGTCGCCCGTCGCGCAGGAACTTCTCGAACGCCTGGGCGATCGCGTCGCCCGACGCCTCGGGGGAGTCCCACGTGTCGCGGGCCTCCTCGAGCTGGTGAATGTAGTCGCGCATCTCGTCGTCGTCGGCGGCCGCGGCATCGACCGTGGCCTCCCACGCGGCCGCCTCGGTCGGCAGGGTGCCGAGCGGGAACTCGCGCCCCGTGATCTCGCCGATGCGCTCGAGCAGCGCGAGGGTCGCCTTGGGCGAGGGCGTCGTGCCGGCCACGTAGTGGGGCACGCTGGCCCACAGCGACATCGTCGGGATGCCCGCGCGCTCGGTCGCCTCGCTCAGCACGCCGAGGATCCCGGTGGGGCCCTCGTAGCGGTTGCGGTCGATCTCGAGCTGGTTGCGCAGGAGCTTGTTGTCGCTCGTCGCGTGGACCGCGATCGGGCGCGTGTGCGGCACGTCGCTCATCATCGCGCCGATCGCGATGAAGCCCGTGACGTCCTCTGCCAGGAGCGCGTCGACGAACTCGCTCGTGAAGGCGCGCCAGGCGCGCGCCGGCTCGACGCCGCGCACCGTCCAGAACCCCGCCGGATCCTCGGGCCGGTAGAGCGCCGCCTCCGGCCACTCGATGCGCCGGCGCCCCTCGCCGTCCATGCGGATGGCGGGGCGGTTGTACTGGTAGTCGAAGAAGAGCTCGGGATCAACCGAGGCGATCTCGACGCTCGGGTAGGCCTCTCGCAACACCGAAACGGTCTGGGACGCGGCTTCGCCGGCATCGTTCCAGCCGTCGAATGCGGCGACCGCGATCCTCGGGCCGAGGGCCTGCTGAATGCTGTCGTCCATCCTTCAAGGCTAACGGCAGGATCCTGCCCCTAGGCTGGTGCGGTGACAACACTGGCTGGCCCGAAGGCCGTTCTCTGGGACATGGATGGCACTCTCGTCGATACCGAGCCGTATTGGATCGCCGCCGAGACGCCGCTCGTCGAGCGCTTTGGCGGCACCTGGACGCACGAGGATGCCCTCGGTCTCGTCGGCAACGACCTCCTGACCTCCGCGCGGATCCTGCAGGAGGCCGGCGTGCAGATGGACGCCGACGACATCGTCGAACACCTCACCGATAGCGTGATCGAGCAGATCCGCGTCAAGGGCGTGCCGTTTCGTCCGGGCGCGCAAGAGCTCCTGCGGAGCCTCCGCGCCGCGGGCGTCAAGACCGCCATCGTCACGATGTCGCGCCACCGCCTCGCCGAGCGCGTGACGCAGCTGATCGACTTCGACGCGTTCGACGCCGTCCTCGGCGGCGACGACGTCGCGCGACCCAAGCCGTTCCCGGACCCGTACCTCGAGGGCGCACGGGCGCTCGGGGTCGCGATCGAGGACTGCGTCGCGATCGAGGATTCGCCGACCGGGCTGACCTCGGCGGTGTCGTCGGGGGCCGTGTCTCTCGGCGTCCCCAATCTCGTCGCGCTCGAGGGCTACGGCGCTCACGCGATCTGGAACACGCTTGACGGCCGCACGGCGGACGACATTGCGACCCTGTGGAAGGAATCTCGCGCATGACCGCGACCCGTGGCCCGTTCGTCTATGGCGACCGCGTACAGCTGACCGACCCGAAGGGCAAGCTGCAGACGACGACCCTCGTCGACGGGGGAGAACTGCACACCCACATCGGCGTGCTGCGCCACCGCGATATCGTCGGCCGCGAGGACGGCTCGGTGGTGGAGAACAGCGAGGGCCACGAGTACCTGTGCCTGCGCCCGCTGCTGCGCGACTTCGTGATGTCGATGCCGCGCGGCGCCGCGATCGTCTACCCGAAGGACGCCGGCCAGATCGTCTCGCAGGCCGACATCTTCCCCGGCGCGGTCGTGGTCGAGGCGGGCGTCGGATCCGGCGCCCTGTCGATGTCGCTCCTCCGCGCCGTCGGCGCGGGCGGTCGCCTGCACTCGTTCGAGCGCCGGCCCGAGTTCGCCGAGGTCGCCCAGGCGAACATCGAGACGTTCTTCGGCGAGATCCCCGAGCAGTGGGAGATCCACTACGGCGACCTCGCCGAGGCCCTGCCGCGCGACATCGAGGACGGCACCGTCGACCGCGTCGTGCTCGACATGCTCGCGCCATGGGAGGTGCTCCCGGCCGTGAGCGACGCGCTCATGCCGGGCGGCGTCGTGCTCTGCTACGTCGCCACCGCAACCCAGCTGAGCCGCATCGCCGAGTTCATCCGCGGCCTCGGTGCCTTCACCGAGCCGGAATCGAGCGAGACGATGGTGCGCGGCTGGCACGTCGACGGCCTCGCCGTGCGCCCCGACCACCGCATGGTCGGCCACACGGGCTTCCTGATCAGCGCGCGCAAGCTCGCTCCCGGATCCGTCACCCCCGAGGTCAAGCGCCGCGCGTCCAAGCGCAGCTACGGCGACGAGGACGAGGAGATCTGGACCCCCGGATCCGTCGGCGATCGCGAGATCACCGACAAGAACCTGCGGAAGCGGATCCGCGATGCGGAGAAGGCCGCGTCCGGCGCACGCCGGGCGGCCGAGACACGGCGCGACCCGTCGGTGGGCTGATCCATATTCTTGGGCCAGTAGACTGTGCCGGTGCGTAAGACGACATCGGCAGTCACTGTTCTCGGCCTCACCGCGCTCGCCCTCGCCGGGTGCGCGCAGGCGCAGGACCCGGAGACCTCCACGGCATGCGGCCGCGCCGACGGCGCGAGCTCGGCCCTCAGCTCTGTGAGCGTCGAGGGAGATTTCCTCACCGAGACCCCGACGATCGAGGCGCCCGCCTCGTTCCACTCGACGGGCGTGCAGTACCACGACCAGGTTGAGGGTAACGGCGCGGTCGTCACGAGCGACGAGCAGCCGGTCGTGCTGAGCGTCGACTTCGTGAACCCCGCGACGCAGGAGAGCGTGGCGCTCAGCCCCGTTCCCGCGATGACGATCTCGGCGTGGCAGGACATGCTTCCGGGCCTGGGCGACGCGCTGCAGTGCGCGGCCGAGGGCTCGCGCGTCATCGCCGCGCTCGGCGAGACCGGCATCAACGAGGACTTCGGCGCGCAGCTTCCCTCCTACATCGCGACCGACGGTAGCGACTTTGACCTCGGCAACGTCATCACGGTGATCGACGTCGACCGCGTCTACCTCGCATCGGCCGACGGCTCGCTCGTCTACAACGCGGGCGGCGGCATGCCGAGCGTCGTGCGCAACGACGACGGGGTTCCCGGCATCACGATCCCGAACTCCAAGGCGCCGACCTCGCAGAAGACCGAGACCCTCATCAAGGGCGACGGCGACGAGATCGCCGACGGCGACACCGTGACGGTGCACTACACCAGCGTTAACTGGGAGACCTCCTCGGTCTCGTCGTCGACCTGGGACTCGGGCACGCCCACGAGCGCCACGCTCGACGAGCTGCCGGACGGCTTCGCCGACGCGCTCAAGGGCGCGACGGTCGGCTCGCAGGTCGTCACGGTCGTGCCGGGTGACAGCGGCGCCGCGACCGTGTCGGTCATCGACGTGCTGGGTGTCGACGCGCAGTAAGTTTTCCTCCCGGCCATAGGATGGCGGCGTGGCAGAACGGATCAGCGCGGCAGAGCGCATGCTCAGCCTCACGGTCGCGTTGCTCAGCACCGACCAGGGGCTGACGCGCGCGCAGATCTTCGGCTCGGTGAGCGGCTACGTTGAACGCGTCGCCACGGGCGCCGACGAGCCGGCGCTCGAGCGCATGTTCGAGCGCGACAAGGAGACCCTCGCGGCCCTCGGCACGCGCCTCGAGGTGATCGGCGACCCCGAGAACCCGCAGAACCTGCGCGATGCGCGGTACCGGATCCCGCAGGACGATAATGCGCTGCCGGACGACCTCGAGTTCGATTCCGCCGAGCTCGCGGTGCTGAGCCTCGCCGCCGATGCCTGGACCGAGGCGACGATGTCGCGCGAGGCGAGGGCAGCGGTGCGCAAGATCGGGGCGCTCGGCGTCGAGACCGACGAGGCGATCACGGGCTTCGCGCCCCGCCTGAGCGCGCGCGACGAGTCGTTCGCCCCGCTGCAGGAGGCGATCGACCGCCGGCACGAGGTGAGGTTTGACTACCTTCGCCCCGGCAGCCAGCGGGTGCGGACGCGCCGCGTGCAGCCCCTCGCGCTCGTGCAGTTTCAGGGCCGCTGGCACCTGCACGGCCTCGACGTGGGCGTGGGGGAGCCGCGCACCTTCCTGCTGAGCCGCATCGTCTCGCCCGTGTCGACCACGGGCACGCAGGTCGACCCGTCGCTCCTCGCGGGGGCCGCCGAGCGGGCGCTCGCGGGGCTCCGCGAGGTCGCGGCGCGCCAGCACGCGACGATCGAGGCGGTGCCCGACTCGGAGGCGGCGCTGCGGCTCGGCCGCCGCGCGAGCTCCGCGACCGACCGCGTCTTCGAGGTTCCGTACGTCGACGCCTACCTCCTCGCCGACGAGCTCGCGTCCTACGGTCCCGACGCGCGGGTCGTGGATCCGCCAGAGCTGCGCGCGCTCGTCGTCGACCGGCTCGAACGGGTCGCGCGCGTGCACGCGGGGGATCCGGACCTCGCGCCGGCCGAGGGTGCCACGCTTGTGAAGGCGAAGCGGCGCACGCCCGTCGCGTCGGCCGACCGGGTGCGCACGGTGCTGACGCTCGTGCCCTGGCTACTCGAGCGCGACGACGTGCCGGTGTTGCGGGTCGCCGAGGCGTTCGACGTGACGCCCGCCGAGGTGCGCGCGATGCTCACGAACCTCACGCTCGTGGGCGAGCCCGCCGGCGACTACTACTCGGGCCAGATGTTCGACATCGACTGGGACCTGCTCGAGGATCACGACATGGTGCGCCTCACGCAGACGGTCGGGATCGATCGCGTGCAGCGGTTTACGTCGCGCGAGTCGGCGGCGCTGATCGCGGGCCTCCAGCTCGTCGCGGCGCTGCCCGGCGCGGCCGATGCCGACACGATCGCGCGGCTGCGCGACAAGCTCGGGCAGGGATCCGCGACGGCGACCCCCGACACCGTCGTCGTCGACGAGCCCGTCGATGACCGCCGCTCGGAGATCTCGCGCGCCGTGCGCGAGCGCCGGGTCGTCGCCTTCGACTACCGCACGCCCGACGGCGAGACGATGGCGCGCCGCGTAGATCCGGCGCGGCTGCTGCTCGCCGGCGGGCAGTGGTACCTGCAGGGCTGGTGCCACCTGCGCGAGGGGGATCGAACCTTCCTGCTCGACCGGATGAGCGGGCTCGAGGTGACGGACGACACCGCGACGCACTCTTCCGAGCAGACGGGCTCGCGGCCCGGCGAGCTGTTCGAGCGGGGCGACGGCGACGTCGACGCGCTGCTGCGGTTCCCGACGCGCATGCGCACGCTGCTCGCCGACTACCTCGTGCACGCCGAGCTGCGCGAGAGCGGATCCGACACCTTCGCCAGCATTCCGTTCGCGAGCCCCGCGGGCGCGAGGCGGCTCGCCGCATACGGCGGCGGCGATGTCGAGGTGCTCTCGCCCCCGGCGGCGCGCGAGGCGGCACGGACCTGGGCGCAATCAGGCGCGATCCACAACGCACCCGCGTAGACTGGCAAAAAAGTACCTCGGAACTTGGGAGTTCATCATGGGCGGTCTGTTCCACCCCGGAGGAATGCAGATTCTGCTGCTCCTCGTCGTCATCCTGCTCATCTTCGGCGCGTCGCGACTTCCCGCGCTCGCGAAGGGTATCGGCCAGTCTGCGCGCGTCTTCAAGGACGAGATGAAGCAGATGAAGGACGACCAGCCGGCCGAGAACGCATCAGCGCAGATGCAGAACGAGGCGGCCCCCCAGCAGGCGGCCCCCCAGCAGGCCGCGACTGAGCAGACGAACCTTACGCCGCCGCCGGCGAAGCCCGATACACCCCAGCAGTAACCCGCGTGGCTGAATCCCTCCCTGGCGAGGGTGTCCCGGGCGAGCGCGTCCTTCCGAACGAACGCAAGATGACGCTCACGGGGCACCTCCGCGAGCTCCGACGCCGGCTGACGATCGCGGCCATCGCGCTCGTCATCGGCATGATCGCCTCGGCGTTTCTCACCGACTGGATCATCGGCTGGCTGACGTACCCGATCACGGCATTCGCCGAGAAGATCGGCGACGATAGCTTCACGAAGCTGACGTTCACGACTGTTACGGGCGCCTTCGACATGCGCTTCCGCATCGCGATGGTCGCGGGCCTCGTGATCTCGTCGCCGATGTGGCTGTGGCAGCTCTGGCGCTTCGTGACGCCGGGCCTGACGCGGCGCGAGTTCTGGTACGCCATGGGCTTCATGGCCGCCGCGATTCCGCTGTTCGTCGGCGGCGTCATCGTCGCGATCATGCTGCTGCCGAACGTCATCGCCGTGATGTCGTCGTTCTTCCCGAGCGACGTCCAGAACGTGGGGCAGCTGTTTACGGCGACGGAGTACTACAACTTCGTCTTCCGCATGCTGGTGTTCTGTGGCATCGGTTTCGTGACGCCCGTGTTCGTGGTGGCGCTGAACCTCGCCGGCATCGTGCGTGGTAAGTCGATCCTGAAGGCCTGGCGCTGGGTGCTGATCCTGTGCCTCGTCTTCGGCATGGCGGTCTCGTCGCCGGCCGACATCATCACGATGGTGGTCATGGCGGGCATCCTGTTCGTGCTCTACATGGCGGCGACGGTCTTCGCCCTCATCGTCGACGCGCGCCGCAAGAAGGCCAACCCCGAACTCTTCGTCGACGTCGAATAGGCGGCACGAAAAAGGCCGGATCCTCGCGGATCCGGCCTTTTCGTATTCGCTTAATGCTGGTGGTCGGCCCCGAGCTTGAACGCGAGGCGGCCGTGGGCGTAGGCGCCGCCGGCCTTGAGGGCCGAGGCGACCCAGGCGGCCTCGGCGATCTCGGCCTCGGTCGCGCCCGCCTTGATGGCGTTGTTCGTGTGGCCGTCGATGCAGTAGACGCACTGCGTCGTGATCGCGACGGCGACCGCGATGAGCTCGCGGTACTTCAGCGGGATCTCGCGACCCTCCTCGGCGAAGACGGCGCTGTTGAAGTCGTTGAAGGCCTTCAGCACGTCGGGCGTGTGCTGCTTGTAGGTGGCAACGTACTTCTTGTCGGACGGGTCGAGGTAGTGATCGCTCATGCCGCGAGCCTAGCCCGGCGCGGGAGGGGCGAGGCGCAGTCTTTCGCCAAGTTTCACCGCGATTCGACGGGCCGGGCGTGGGCCGACTAGCGTTCAGGGGGTACGCGCGCGCCCGCGCGGTGTGCTCGTGAAAGGTTCTTCGATGACCGTCGAGATCTCCGTCTCATCGTGGGACGACCCCCGCGTCGTGCGTTTCCGTGAGCTCATGGACGCCGAGGTACAGCCGCTCTACGCGCACCTCCGCGACCGCGTGGCACCAGTCGTCGTCGACGAGGCGACCGTCATCGTGACGCTCGTCGCCCAGATAGGCGGCGAGCCCGTCGGCACCGTCGCGCTCAAGCAGACCGGCCGGTACGTCGAGGTGAAGCGGCTCTATGTCGCGGAGGCCGGGCGTCGCGCCGGCGTCGCGGGCGCCCTCATGGCCGCCATCGAGGGCGAGGCGCTCTCGCGCGGGGCGCGCGAGATCTTCCTGCAGACCGGATCCTCGCAGCCGAACGCGATGGCGCTCTACGAGCGCGACGGGTGGATCCCGACCGCGCCCTACGGCCCCTACGAGGGCGACGAGCTGCTGAGCCGCTGCTACGTGAAGCAGCTCTCGCGGCCGGTTGTCGCCGCGCTCGTCGCGGCCGACGGATCCGTGGACCGCGCGCTCGGCGCGATCGAGGCGCTCGACGAGGCCGGCGCGGATCTCGCGATCCTCGACGACGCCCCGCTCGCGGGCGGATCCGCCGGGCTCGACGCGCCGATGCTCGCCGCGGCGGCGGCGGTCTCGACGCGCCGCATCGCGCTCGCGCCGCGGATCGACACGATCCACACCGAGCCGTTCAACGTCGCAAAGGCCGTGCAGAGCGTCGACTGGACCACCGCGGGCCGCGCCGCGTGGGTGGCCTCGGCATCGACCTCAGAGTCGGACGCGCGCGCCCTCGGCCGCCGCGAGGCGCCGACGCCGGGCGCCGCGTGGGCCGAGGCCGAGGCCGTGATCGACACCGTGCGCGCCCTCGAGGACTCGTGGGAGGACGATGCCGAGATCCGCGACGTCGGCACCGGCCGCTTCATCGACAAGGAGCGCGTGCACCACGTGCGCGTCGAGACCGAGTTCTTCAGTGTCGTCGGCCCGTCGATCGTTCCCCGCTCACCGCAGGGCAACGTGCCCGTGATCGTCGAGGTGGACGCGGACGGCCCGGCACTCGAGGCAGCCGCGCGCTCGGCCGACGTCGTGCGCGCCGCGACGCCCGCGCTCGCCCGCCGGGTGCGCGAGCGCGCCGGGCGCAAGCTGACCGTCCTCGTCGACGTGGATCCGGCGCTCGCGCCCCGCGCGCCGCACGAGCGCAGCGCGACCGAGGGCGTCGCCGCCTACGCGGCTGACCGCCGCGCGAGCGCGGGCGCCGACGGCGTCGTGTTCACGGGATCCGCGCTCGCGGCGATCCGCGCGATCGCGGATCCGGTGCCCGGATCCGGCACCCTGCGGGAGCTTCTCGGCCTCGCCCGACCCGCCAGCCGCTACGCCCAGGAGGACGCCCGATGACGAAGCGCAGGATGCACCTCGGCGCGCACTTCCCGGGCGTCAACCAGACGACGATCTGGAACCGCCCCGAGTCGGGAAGCCAGATCGACCCCGCGTCGTTCACGCGCTTCGCGCAGACGGCCGAGCGGGGCCTCATGGACCTGATGTTCCTTGCCGAGGGGCTGCGGCTGCGCGAGCACGCCGGCGAGATCCACGACCTCGACGTCGTGGGCCGGCCCGACACGCTCGTGCAGCTCGCGCAGGTGGCCCGGCAGACCTCGCACATCGGCCTCATCGCGACGCTCAGCACGACCTTCAACGAGCCCGTCGAGTTCGCCCGGCAGCTCGCGACGCTCGACGCGCTCTCGAACGGGCGGGCCGGCTGGAACCTCGTGACGAGCCACGGCGCGTTCTTCGGCGCGAACTTCCGCCGCGGCGGCTATCTCGCCGATGAGGATCGCTACGAGCGCGCCCGAGCCTTCGCCGACACCGCCATCGCGCTGTGGGACGCCGCCGGATCCGGCGACGCGGTGCGGGTGTCCGACCGCTTCTTCGACATCGAGGCGCGCCCGAGCGTGCCGCCGACCCCGCAGGGGCGCCCCGTCATCATGCAGGCCGGCCTCTCGCCCGAGGGGCGCGACATCGCGGTGCGCTACGCCGAGACGGTGTTCTCGCCGTTCCTGCGCGGGTCCGCCGCCGACGAGTACGCGTCGGACCTCCGCGCGCGCCTCGTGGCCGCGGGCCGCGACGAGGACGGCATCAAGATCCTCGCCTCGGCGTCGTTCGCGCTCGGCGACACGCACGAGGAGGCGCTCGAGCAGGCGCGCCGCGACCAGCGCGACCAGGTGAGCCCCGCCACGGCGGTGCGCTACATCGAGTCGATCTGGGGCCGCCGCTTCGACGACCTCGACGCTGACGGGCCGCTCCCGCCGCTCAGCGACGTCGTCGAGGGCGTCGAGCTCACGGCGGGGCGCGCGAAGATGCACCTCGACCAGCGCGGCCGCGCCGCCGAGCTCATCGAGCAGGCCGAGGCCCAGAACCTCAGCGTGCGCGACATCGTGATCGGGGCGACGACCTTCGGCTCGCCGCTCGTGGGCACGCCCGCCGAGGTGGCCCGCATCATGGACGAGCACGTGCAGTCGCGCGCGTGCCACGGCTTCATGCTCATCCCCACCATCACGCCGACGGGGCTCGATCGCTTCGTCGACGAGGTCGTTCCCGAACTGCAAAACCGCGGTGTGTATCGCACCGAATACGAGGGCGAGACCTTCCGCGACCGCCTGGCGTGATGGGATAGGCGTATGCCTTCTCCCGCCGAAATGTATGCCGAGGCGCGTGCCGTGCGCGAGCACCCCATCACGGCGGAGTTCGCCGACGCGCAGCGCTTCGATTTGGATCCCTTCCAGGTCGCGGGCTGCCGCGCCCTCGAGGGCGGATCCAGCGTGCTCGTCGCCGCGCCGACGGGCGCGGGCAAGACGATCGTCGGCGAGTTCGCGATCCACCTCGCGATGCGCTCGGAAGGCGATAAGGCGTTCTACACGACGCCCATGAAGGCGCTGTCGAACCAGAAGTTCCGCGAGCTGCAAGACGTCTACGGCGCCGAGAACGTCGGCCTGCTGACGGGCGACACCAACATCAACGGCGACGCGCGCGTCGTGGTCATGACGACCGAAGTGCTGCGCAACATGATCTACGCCCGCTCGCGCGCGCTCGACGGCCTGCGCTACGTCGTGATGGACGAGATTCACTACCTCGCCGACCGCTTCCGCGGCGCGGTGTGGGAGGAGGTCATCATCCACCTGCCTGAGAGCGTGCGCCTCGTGGGCCTGTCGGCGACGGTGTCGAACGCCGAGGAGTTCGGCGACTGGATCGGCACGGTGCGCGGCGACACCGAGGTCATCGTGTCGGAGACGCGGCCCGTGCCGCTCGAGCAGCATGTGCTCGCGCGCGGCGACCTCATCCCGCTCTTCGACGAGCACAGCGCCGCAGACGTCAACCGCGACCTGCTACGGCTCGGCCGCGGGTTTTCCTCCGGCGGATCCGGTGGTCGCGGGCAGCACGGCCGCGGTCGCCACCGCGGGGGACAGCAGCGCCCGCGTGGCGGCGCGGGGCGCCTCGACCGCGCGGCCGCGATCGACCTGCTCGAGCACCGCAACCTGCTTCCGGCGATCTTCTTCATCTTCAGCCGCGTCGGCTGCGAGCAGGCGGTCGAGCAGGTGCGCCGCTCCGGGATCCGCCTGACGAGCCGCGAGGAGCGCGAACAGATCCGCGAGATCGTGCGCCAGCGCACGGCGACGCTGCAGGACGAGGACCTCGGGGTGCTCGGCTTCTTCGAGTGGTCCGACAACCTCGAGCGGGGGATCGCGGCGCACCACGCCGGCATCCTGCCGATCTTCAAGGAGGTCGTCGAGGAGCTCTTCCAGAAGAAGCTCGTGAAGGTCGTCTTCGCGACCGAGACGCTCGCCCTCGGCATCAACATGCCGGCCCGCACGGTGGTGCTCGAGAAGCTCGAGAAGTTCAACGGCGAGGCGCGCGTGCCGATCACGTCGGGGGAGTACACGCAGCTGACGGGCCGCGCCGGGCGCCGCGGCATCGACGTCGAGGGTCACGCCGTCGTGCACTGGACCGACGGCGTCGACCCCGAGGCCGTGGCGTCGCTCGCGTCTCGCCGCACCTATCCGCTCAACTCGTCGTTCCGGCCGACCTACAACATGGCGGTCAACCTCATCGACCAGTTCGGGCAGGAGCCCGCGCGCGAGATTCTCGAGTCGTCGTTCGCGCAGTTCCAGGCCGACCGCGCCGTCGTGGGCCTCGCCCGTGAGGTGCGCCGCGCCGAGGAGTCGCTCGAGGGCTACCTCGGGTCGATGCAGTGCCACCTCGGCGACTTCGCCGAGTACGCCGGCATCCGCCGCGAGCTGAGCGACCTCGAGAAGAAGGCCCGCCGCGACGTCACGGCGTCGAAGGCGCGGCAGGAGCAGCGCCGCCAGCAGATGGCGAAGCTGAAGAAGCAGATGCAGCGCCACCCGTGCCACCAGTGCGGCGAGCGGGAGCAGCACGCGCGCTGGGGCGAGCGGTACTACCGGCTGAAGCGCACGACCGACAAGCAGCGCCGCGAGATCACGTCGCGAACCGGCACCGTCGCGCGCCAGTTCGACCGCATCGTCGACGTGCTGGCGGCTCTCGACTACGTGAGCTTCGACGCCGAGGGCGCGGCGAGCCTCACCGAGACCGGCCGCACGATGAAGCGCATCTACGGCGACCGCGACCTGCTCGTCGCCGAGTCGCTGCGGCGCGGGCTCTGGAAGAACCTCGACGCGGCCTCGCTCGCGGCGCTCGCCTGCACCCTCGTGTACGAGCCGCGCCGTGGCGAGCAGGGCGGCGACTTCGCGCTGCCCCGCGGATCCTTCCGCGAGGCGCTCGACGAGACCGAGCGGCTGTGGGCCGAGCTCGACGACCTCGAGCAGGATCACCGGTTGCCCGGCACCGCGCCGCTCGCGCCGGGCCTCGCCCAGGCGATGCACCTGTGGGCGCGCGGCGTGATTCTCGACCGCGTGCTCGGCGCCGCCGACATGGCGGCCGGCGACTTCGTGCGCTGGACGAAGCAGACGATCGACCTGCTCGACCAGATCTCGATCGTCGCGGAGGGCGACCTCGCCCGCACCGCGCGCCGCGCCCTCGACGCGGTGCGCCGCGGCATCGTGGCCTACTCGGGCGTCTAACTCTGCAATTCTCCGCGCGGTCAGCAGCGAATAGCTGATGACGCCGCGGAGAATTGACGACTTAGGATTGAGCGGTGCGTATCGACATCGTGACCATCTTTCCGGCGTTCTTCGACGTGCTCGACGTCTCACTGATCGGCAAGGCGCGCGAGTCGGGCGTTCTCGACCTGCGCGTGCACGATCTGCGCGATCACACCCACGACCGCCACCGCACCGTCGACGACACCCCGTACGGCGGCGGCGCTGGCATGGTGATGAAGCCGGAACCCTGGGGCGAGGCTCTCGACGAGATCCTGGGCGACGACGCCGTGCTCATCGTGCCGACCCCGTCGGGCGAGGTCTTCACGCAGAGGACGGCCCGCGAGCTCGCCGAGGAGAAGCAGCTCGTGTTCGCGTGCGGCCGCTACGAGGGAATCGACCAGCGGGTGCTCGACCACTACGCCTCGCGCGGCCGCGTGCGCCTCGTGAGCATCGGCGACTATGTGCTCAACGGCGGCGAGGTCGCCTCGATGGCGATGATCGAGGCCATCGGCCGTCTCATCCCCGGCGTCGTCGGCAACCCCGAGAGCCTCGTCGAGGAGTCGCACGAGCTCGGCATGCTCGAGTATCCGATCTACACGAAGCCCGCCGAATGGCGCGGCCGCGGCGTGCCCGACGTGCTCCTGAGCGGGCACCACGCCAAGATCGCCGAGTGGCGCCGCGAGCAGTCGCTCGAGCGAACGCGAGAGCGCCGCCCCGATCTGCTCGACGAGCAGGATCGGTAGCGGCGCTCTCGGGGCGGAGATCAGGCCTGCGACAGGATGACGGGCCCGTCCTCCGTGATCGCGATGGTGTGCTCGCTGTGCGCGCCGCGGGATCCGTCGGCGCTCGACAGCGTCCAGCCGTCGCGCTGCTCGGTGATGAGCTCGTCGGTGGTCTGCAGGAACCACGGCTCGATCGCGATGACGAGGCCCGGCTTCAGCGGGAAGCCGCGGCCGGCGCGGCCGGCGTTCGGAACGTGCGGGTCGCCGTGCATGGTGCGGCCGACGCCGTGACCGCCGAAGTCGGTGTTGATCTTGAGGCCCTCGGCGCGCGCGACCTTCGCGATCGCGGCCGAGATGTCGCCGACCTTGTTGCCCGGCTGTGCCGCGGCGATGCCGGCGGCGAGTGCGCGCTCGGTCGTGTCGATGAGCTTGAGGTCCTCCTCGCGCGGCGTTCCGACGACGAACGAGATGGCCGAGTCGGCGACCCAGCCGTTCAGCGAGACCGCGAAGTCGAGCGTCAGCAGGTCGCCGTCCTTCAGCGCGTAGTCGTAGGGCATGCCGTGCAGCACCGACTCGTTGACCGAGGTGCAGATCACGTGCCCGAAGGGGCCGGATCCGAACGAGGGCGCGTAATCGAGGTAGCAGCTCTCGGCGCCGGCGCGGCGGATCAGCTCGTGCGCGCGCTTGTCGATGTGTAGCAGGTTCATGCCGACCGTGACCTCGTTCTTGAGGGTCTGCAGGGTCTCGGCGACGAAGCGGCCCGCGGGGCGCATCTGCTCGATCTCGGCGGGAGTGCGCAATTCGATCATGGGAGTCCTTTCGCAATTTTCGCGTGTGGGAACCATTCTCGCTTACTGCGCCGGGGAATGCCCGCACGAGGGTTTTTACGGCACACCCGATCTGTGGCAGAATAGACCCTTGTGCCGTGACCGGTGCGCCCGTTGGTGCTCCGGTTGTGACTCTGCCACGGGGGAGTCACGGTCTCGTCTGACGAGACTCACGACGCCGCCTTCTTTATTTCCTTGTGAAGTGGTCGGCCCGTGGCGGTCACAGAGAGCGATTCATCATGAACATCATTGATGCACTCGACGCAGCCTCGCTGCGCAGCGACATCCCGGAGTTCGGCCCCGGCGACACCGTCAAGGTCCACGTGAATATCATCGAGGGCAACCGCTCGCGTGTTCAGGTGTTCCAGGGCGTCGTGCTCGGCCGTCAGGGCTCGGGCCTCCGCGAGACGTTCACCGTTCGCAAGATCAGCTTCCAGGTGGGCGTGGAGCGTATGTTCCCCGTTCACTCGCCGATCATCGAGAAGATCGAGGTCCTCACGCGCGGTGACGTGCGTCGCGCCAAGATCTACTACCTGCGCGGTCTCACCGGCAAGAAGGCGCGCATCCGCGAGAAGCGGACCAACAACGCCTAATTCTGGTCGGATTCATAGCGAACGTCCCGTGCCGCCTTCGGTACGGGACGTTTGTTGTATGGGAACCTAAAAGAGATGACAACAGAAGCAGGATCCTCGCCTTCGCCCGCGCGTTCTCGTGGGCGGGGTTTTTTGACCTTCCTGCGCGATGTCATCGTGATCGTCGTGGTCGCGGTGCTCGTCTCGGTGCTCATTAAGAGCTTCGTCGTGCGGTCGTTCTACATCCCGTCCGAGTCGATGGAGAACACCCTCCTCGTCGACGACAAGATCCTCGTCGACGAGCTCACGCCGAAGTTCGGCGGCTATCACCGCGGCGATGTGATCGTGTTTAAGGATCCGGGCGGTTGGCTCGACGGCGCGAGTTCGCCGGCCCCCACGGGCATCGCTGGCGCGATCGACTGGGCGCTCTCTGCCGTGGGCATCTCGGCCTCCGACTCCGACGAGCACCTCGTGAAGCGCCTCATCGGCATGCCGGGCGACCACATCACGTGCTGCAACGAGCTCGGCCAGCTCGTGATTAACGGCGCCGGCATCGACGAATCTGACTATCTTCGCCTGCCCGCGGGATCCTCGCTCGCGTCGAAGATCGACTTCGACGTCGTCGTGCCGGAGGGCACGGTGTGGGTGATGGGCGATAACCGCAACAACTCGCGCGACTCGCGCTACCACAACGGGCAGCCGGGCGGCGGATTCGTGCCGATCGAGGACATCGTCGGCCGCGTCGCCCTGCGCACCTGGCCCCTCGACACCTTCGGCCCGCTCGAGAACGAGACGTCGGCGTTCCGCGGCGTGCCCGACGCGTCCGACTCTTCCGACGAATGAGCCCCGTGACGCCGACGCTCGACCTCGAGCGTCACCTGCTCGACGAGTTTCCCTTCGTGATCGGCCTCGACGAGGTGGGGCGCGGCGCGCTCGCCGGCCCCGTGACGGTCGGGGCGAGCATCCTCGACCGCGCGGTCGCGGACGGCGAGGTCCCCGAGGGGCTCCGCGACTCGAAGCTCGTGACCGAGAAAAGGCGCCCCGACGTCGCCGAGCGCACGGCCGCGTGGGTGCTCGGCACCGCCCTCGGCTGGGCGACGCCCGGCGAGGTCGACGAGCGGGGGATCCTCGGCGCGCTCGGCCTCGCGGCGACGCGCGCGGTGGCGGGGCTGCGCGAGCAGGGCTTCGCGGTTGAGAGGGCCGTGCACCTGCTCGACGGCGACCGCGACTACCTCTCGCGCGTGGCGCGCGAGGAGCTCGGGCCACTCGACGTTCGCACCGTCGTCAAGGGCGACCGCGATCGCGCCGTCATCTCGGCCGCGTCGATCGCCGCGAAGGTCGCGCGCGACGCGCTCATGGTCGACCTGCACCCGGGCTTCGAGGCCTACGCGTGGGACCGCAACAAGGGCTACGCGAGCGCCGCGCACCGCTCCGCGATCGAGGCCCACGGCCTCACGGCGCATCACCGGCAGTCGTGGGCAATCGCCCCGGCGCAGCCGCTTTTTTAGAAACCACGGCGACCTCGTAGGATGGGACGACCATGGATGAGGATGCTTTCGAGGAATTCGATCGCGAGCTTGAGCTCGCGCTGTACCGCGAGTATCGCGACATCGTCGGTCAGTTTCAGTTCGTCGTCGAGACGGAGCGCCGGTTCTACCTCGCGAACGAGGTCAACGTCGTTCGCCGCGACACCGAGCACGACTTCTACTTCGAGCTCACGATGCGCGACGTGTGGGTGTGGGACATCTACCGCGCGAACCGCTTCGTGACGAGCGTGCGGGTGCTGACGTTCAAGGACGTCAACGTCGAGGAGCTCTCGCGCGGCGAGTTCAAGCTCCCCGATGACATGTCGCTCGACAAGCCGTAACCGGGGTCAGCGTGTCCACAGGGCGCTAATTCGCCGATTCTCTCCACAATCGGCGGATCCGCCCGCATGCGCGGTCACCCGTTCGGGCACCGTGGTGGCATGAGCCACAACACGACCCTCGGGCGCGCGGGCGAGCAGCGCGCGGCCGACTACCTTCAAGGCCGCGGTTTCGACGTCGTCGACCGCAATTGGCGCTGCTCCGCCGGCGAGATCGATCTCGTCGCGACGCACGGCGACGTGCTCGCGATCGTCGAGGTGAAGACCCGCTCGAACAAGCGCTACGGGCATCCGCTCGAGGCGCTCGACCGCGCGAAGGTCGACCGCCTCTGGCGCCTCGCGCTGATGTGGGCGCGCACGCACCCCGAGACCGCGCGCGGCAGGCGGATCCGCGTCGACGCCGTCGCCGTGATCGGCGCGGATCCGGATACTGCGTCGGTCGAGCACCTCGCGGGGCTGTCGTGATCGTCGTGCGCACCTGGGCCGTGGCCCTCACGGGGCTCAGCGGCCAGCTGATCGAGGTCGAAGCCGACATCACGCAGCACAAGCCCGACTTCCGGCTGATCGGAATGCCCGACAAGGCGCTGGGCGAGGCGGTGCGGCGCGTGACGAACGCGTGCGAGAACACCGGGCTGGAACTGCCGGATCGGCGGCTGACGGTCAACCTCTCGCCCGCGAGCCTCCCCAAGCAGGGATCCGGCTTCGACCTCGCGGTGGCGCTCGCGGCCGTCGCGACCGACGGCAGGCTCGACCCCGACTCGCTCGTGCGCACGGTGCACATCGGCGAGCTCGGCCTCGACGGGCGCGTGCGCGCGGTGCCGGGCGTGCTGCCCGCCGTCCTCGCGGCGGTCGGCGCCGGGCGCACCCGCGTCGTCGTGCCCGAGGCGAACCGGCCCGAGGCGGAGCTCGTGGCGGGCGCCGAGGTCATCGGCGTGCGCACCCTCGCGGAGGCTGCGCGGCTGCACGGCGCGGAGCTCGACGATCCCGTGTTGGAGGGGCCGCCCGAGGTCGAGCCGGTCGCGGATCCGGTCTCGGGGCCGGAGGAGCAGGCGCTCGACCTCGCAGACGTCGTGGGGCAGCGCGACGCCGTCGAGGCGCTCGTGATCGCGGCCGCTGGCGGGCACCACCTGCTGATGTCGGGCCCTCCGGGCGCGGGCAAGACGATGCTGGCGAGGCGCCTACCCGGGATCCTGCCGGCGCTCGACGACGAGGCGGCCCTCGAGGTCGCGTCGGTGCGGTCGCTCTCGGGCGAGAGCGTGCGCGGCCTCACCCGCACGCCGCCCTTCGAGGCGCCGCACCATTCCGCCACGCTCGCGGCGCTCGTCGGCGGGGGATCGCGGCGGGCGACGCCGGGGGCGATCGCCCGGGCCTCGCGCGGCGTGCTGTTCATCGACGAGGTCGCGGAGGCGCCGCGGTCGCTCCTCGACGCGCTCCGGCAACCCCTCGAGAACGGCTCGATCTCGATCCACCGCGCCGGGTTCGTGGCGAGCTTTCCCGCGCAGTTCCAGCTGGTCCTCGCCTGTAATCCTTGTTTTTGCGGGGAACATGGCGTTTTAGGGGGCACCTGCACTTGCTCTCCGGCGGAGGTGCGGCGGTACACCGGGAAGATCTCGGGGCCGCTCCTCGACCGCGTTGACATCGACCTGCGCATGCGGCGCGTGTCGCGCATCTCGGACGAGGGCCGAGGCGGGCTCTCGAGCGCCGAGGCGCGCGCCCGCGTCGTCGCGTCGCGGCAGATCGCCGCCGAGCGGCTCGCCGGCACACCGTGGCGCACGAACGCGCAGGTGCCGGGCACCTGGCTGCGGGAGGGCCCGCGCCGGCTCACCGGATCCGCGCGGCGCACGCTCGACGGCGCGCTCGAGCGCGGCCTCGTCACCCTCCGCGCCTATGACCGGGTCACGCGCGTCGCGTGGACGATCGCCGACCTCGCGGGGCGCGACGAACCCAACGCGCACGACGTCGGGCGCGCGCTGTTCCTCAAGAAGGGCGTGTCGGCATGACCCTGCGGGTGGATGCGCTCTGCAATGCGCGCGCGAGGGACCTCGCCGCGGCCTGGCTCGGCGAGAGGGCGACGCCCGAGGCGCTCGCCCGCATCGCCTGGTCGGTGCTCGTCGAACCGGGCGACGCGACGGCGGGCGCCCTCATCGCCGCCGAGGGCGCGGCCGGCGCGCTCGAGCGGGTGAGCCGCGACGAGGGCGGCGGCGACAAAGAGCTGGCGCAGGCGATCGCGCGGTGGGCGCCGCGCTGGCAGGCGGCGCTCGTTGTGGCCGCGATCGAGCAGGCCGCGCGCCGGGGGCTGGCGCTCGTGCTGCCGGGCGACGTCGCCTGGCCGCGGGGCTTCGACGACCTCGGCCCCCACGCGCCCGTGTGCCTCTGGGTGCGGGGAGACCCGAACATGCTCGCGGCGGCGGCCGCCGTCTCGATCGTCGGCGCGCGCAGCGCGACCCCGTACGGCGAGCACGTCGCCGGGATCCTCGCGGGCGACCTCGCGCACGACGGCATCGCGGTCGTGTCTGGCGCCGCCTACGGCATCGACGGCGCGGCGCACCGCGCGGCGCTGCAGCTCGGCGGGCGCACGATCGCGTTCGTCGCCGGAGGCGTCGACCGCGTCTATCCCGCCGGCCACGCGCAACTGTTCCAGCAGATCGCCTCGACGGGCGCCGTCGTCGCGGAGTGCCCGCCGGGAACAACGCCGACTCGATGGCGATTTCTCGCTCGCAACAGGCTTATTGCCGCGATCGGCGACGCCACGGTGGTCGTCGAGGCAGGGTTCCGCAGCGGCAGCATTAACACAGCTGGCCACGCGGCGAGCCTCGGCCGCGCGCTCGGCGCGGTGCCCGGGCCCATCACGAGCACGACCTCGGCGGGGTGCCACCGTCTGCTCCGCGATTACGACGCCGTCTGCGTGACGAGCGCCGACGACGTGAAGGAGATGTTGGGCATCACGGCCGATCCGGCGCCGCTCGCGTACGAGTCGCCCGAGTCAGTGCGCCTCACCGACGCGCTGAGCAATCGCCGCGCCCGCACGGTCGGCGAGCTCGCGCAGCGCAGCGGCCTCGCGCCGGGCGACGTCGAGGCGACCCTCGGCCTCCTGCACCTCTCGGGGAGCGTGGTCGAGCGCGAGGGCGGGTGGATGCTCGCGCGGTGAGCTACGCCCGTGGGTGCGCCTGGCGGTACGCGGCGGCGAGGCGCTCGCTCGAGACGTGGGTGTACACCTGCGTCGTGCCGAGGCTCGCGTGCCCCAGCAGCTCCTGCACGGCGCGGAGGTCCGCGCCGCCGTCGAGCAGGTGGGTCGCCGCCGAGTGCCGCAGCGCGTGGGGGCCGACGGCCCCGCCGACGAGCGGGCCGACCGTGCGGGCTACGAGGTCGTAGACCGCGCGGGGGCCGAGCCTGCGCCCGCGCGCGCCGAGAAACACCGCGGGGCCGGATCCGCCGCCGCGCGCCGCGAGCGCCGAGCGGCCGCGCGTGAGATAGGCCTCGATCGCGCGCCGCGCGGGGGCGCCGTAGGGCACGACGCGTTCCTTCGAGCCTTTGCCGAGCACACGGGCCGTCGCGCGCGAGGGGTCGAGGTCGTCGACGTCGAGGCCGCAGAGCTCCGACACGCGGATCCCGGATCCGTAGAGCAGTTCGAGGATCGCGTGGTCGCGGAGCGCCACGGGGTCACCCTCGGCGGCCGCCGCCGCGGCGTCCCGCAGCATGTCGTCGAGGCCCTGCGCGGTGGCGACGCGGGGGAGGCGCTGGGCCTTCTTCGGCGTCACGAGGCGCACGGCGGGGTCGACATCGATGAGGCCCTCGTCGAGGGCCCACGCGAAAAAGCCGCGCGCCGACGAGGTGCGCCGGGCGAGCGTCGACCGCGCGTCGCCGCGCTGCGACGCCTTCCAGAGCCACTCGCGCAGAACCTCGATATCGATGGCCGCGAGTTCGACGTCGCCCGAGGCTGCCGCGAGATCGGCGAGGTCGGAGCGATAGGCCCGGACCGTGGCGGGGGAGAGCCTGCGCACACCGTCGAGGTGGTGGGCGAAGCGCTGGGCTGCGGCGGAGAGGAGCACCCGTCCAGTCTGCCCCGCTCAGGAGCAACAGGGCAGTAGCACGGGCCGCTCGGCCGCGCCGAGCAGCGCGAGGGGGTTGATGTACTCGCCGTCGAGACGCGCGCCGAGGTGCAGCAGGCCCTCGGCCGTGTGGCCACCCGTCGCGAGCGTGCCGACCGCCTGGCCCTGCGGCACGGCGTCGCCGGGGTTCAGCTCGCTCTCGACGGGCTCGAGCGTCGAGACGAGTCCGGATCCGTGATCGATCGTGATGAGCGGGCGGTCGACCACCACGCCGCGGAAGGCGACGACACCATCCGCGGGCGCGACGATCTCGTCGGCCGCGACGGCGATGTCGATGCCGCGGTGGCCCGCCTCGTAGGGTGTCGGGGGCTGTTCGTAGGGCCGCACGACGCGCGCGACGCCGCCCGGCCAGACCCACGAGCCGGGCGCGCCCGGATCCGCGACCGCGGGTGCGGATCCGGTGAGGGGCGCGCAGAGCGCGAGAACGCAGGCGAGGAGGAGCGCCCTGCGCGGGCGGCTCCGGGTATTTTCCGAGCTGGGAGAGGTCGTCATGCGCCTACGATGGCGCAGGCCAGAATCGCGCGCTCGACGAGAGCGGCGATTGTGGAGAAACTCCCGCAAATTCGCCCCTGTGGGCACGCTGAGCCGCGCCGGTTCGCGAGCCAAGGTGCTGTATAGTGGGGGATGCATCTCGCTCGTCGAGATGACTTCGCGTGTCCTTTCGGCTTCGGCCGGTCATGCTCCCAACGGTCCCTCGAAAGAGGGCGGGTGCGTGTCAGGACACCAGGCTCGCCGGCGCTCGCCGGCAACTCAACCGCAATCGGCACGCCACAGGTGTGCCCTGACACAAGGAGACGACCATGGCTGTCGTTACCATCCGCCAGCTGCTCGACAGCGGCGTTCACTTCGGACACCAGACCCGTCGGTGGAACCCGAAGGTGAAGCGCTTCATCCTTACGGAGCGCTCGGGCATTCACATCATCGACCTGCAGCAGTCGCTGGGTTACATCGACTCGGCGTACGACTTCGTCAAGGAGACGGTTGCCCGCGGCGGCACCATCCTTTTCGTCGGTACGAAGAAGCAGGCTCAGGAAGTCCTCGCCGAGCAGGCGACCCGCGTGGGCCAGCCCTACGTCAACGAGCGCTGGCTCGGTGGCCTCCTCACCAACTTCCAGACGGTGTCGAAGCGCCTTGCTCGCATGAAGGAGCTCGAGGAGCTCGACTTCGAGAACCCCGCCGAGTCGGGCTTCACGAAGAAGGAACTCCTCCTCAAGAAGCGCGAGCTCGACAAGCTCCACAAGTCGCTGGGCGGTATCCGCAACCTGACGAAGGCCCCCTCGGCCCTCTGGGTTGTTGACGCTAAGCGCGAGCACCTCGCCATCGACGAGGCCCGCAAGCTCAACATCCCGGTCATCGGTATCCTCGACACCAACGTCGACCCCGACGACCTCGCATACCCGATCCCCGGCAACGACGACGCGATCCGTTCGGTCGCGCTCCTCACCCGCATCATCGCGGACGCCGCCGCGGAGGGTCTGCAGCTCAAGCACAACCCCACCGAGGGTGCTGCTGAGCCGCTCGCCGAGTGGGAGCAGGAGCTCCTCGCCGGTGAGAACGCCGAGGCTCCGGCCGAGGCTCCCGCAGCCGAGTAATCGACACCTAGAGCAACTAGAGCAAAGGGAAGCCACTTATGGCAAAGGTCAGCATCGCCGACATCAAGACGCTGCGCGAGCAGCTCGGCACCGGCATGGTCGACACCAAGAAGGCCCTTGAGGAAGCCGACGGCGACCTCGAGAAGGCCATCGAGATCCTCCGCCTCCAGGGCGCGAAGGGCAACGCGAAGCGCGCAGACCGTGCCGCGACCGAGGGCCTCGTGGCCGCGGCCGAGGTCAACGGTTCGACGACGCTCATCGAGCTCGCTTGCGAGACCGACTTCGTCGCGAAGAACGAGAAGTTCCTCGCGCTCTCCGAGAAGGTTCTCGCCGCGGTCTCCGCAGCGGGCGCCACGACCGTTGAGGCCGGCCTCCAGGCCGACGTCGATGGCCAGACCGTTGAGCAGCTCATCGCCGACGAGGCCGCCGTTATCGGAGAGAAGATCGAGCTTCGCAACGTCGCCACCCTCGCGGGTGACGCGTTCCAGGTCTACCTGCACAAGACGAACAAGGACCTGCCCGCGCAGGTCGGTGTCGTTGTCGCCTACTCGGGTGACGACGCCGAGACGGCTCGCTCGATCGCGCAGCACATCTCGTTCGCCGCTCCGCAGTACCTGACCCGCGACGAGGTTCCGGCCGAGGTCGTCGAGAAGGAGCGTGACATCGTCACCGAGATCTCGCGCAACGAGGGCAAGCCCGAGGCCGCCCTGCCGAAGATCATCGAGGGTCGCGTGAACGCCTTCCTCAAGCAGGTCGTGCTCCTCGAGCAGGCCTACGCGAAGGACAACAAGCTCTCGATCAAGCAGGTCGCGGACGCCGCCGGTATCACCGTCACCGGCTTCGCGCGCTTCAAGGTCGGCGCTTAAGCAATACCTTGACGGGGCCCGGGAACCCGCTTCGGCGGATCCCCGGGCCCCGTTTTGCGCGCCGACGCGGCGCGCCATGACGAACGCGCGCAGGAATGATCCGGGCCACCTGCGCTAGCGTTATTCAGATCTCTTTTTCGGCCTCTGAGAGGAACCCTCATCGTGACCAGCGACGCCAGCACCCGCCGTGTACTTCTGAAGCTCTCGGGGGAGGCGTTCGGCGGGGGAACCCTCGGCGTGGCACCGGATGTCGTCAGCGAGATCGCGCGCGCGATCTCGGAGGCGGCGCGCGAGGTGCAGATCGCGATCGTGGTCGGCGGCGGTAACTTCTTCCGCGGCGCCGAGCTCTCGAAGAGCGGCATGGAGCGCTCGCGCGCCGACTACATGGGCATGCTGGGCACCGTCATGAACGCCCTCGCCCTGCAGGACTTCCTCGAGCAGGCCGGCACCGAGACCCGCGTGCAGTCGGCCATCGAGATGCGTCAGGTCGCCGAGCCCTACATCCCGCGCAAGGCCGAGCGCCACATGGAGAAGGGCCGCGTCGTCATCTTCGGTGCGGGCGCGGGCCTGCCCTACTTCTCGACCGACACGGTCGCGGCGCAGCGCGCGCTCGAGATCCGCGCCGACGAGGTCCTCGTGGCGAAGAACGGCGTCGACGGCGTCTACACGGCCGACCCGAAGGTCGACCCGACCGCGACGAAGCTCGAGCACCTCACCTACAACGACGCCCTCGTGAAGGGCCTCAAGGTCGTCGACTCGACGGCGCTGAGCCTCTGCATGGACAACCGCATGCGCATGCGCGTCTTCGGCATGGAGCCCGCCAGCAACATCACGAGCGCCCTGCGCGGCGACGCGATTGGCACGAGCGTCACCGCCTGACGCGCGAGAATAGTCTTACTACACACTCACGAATTGGAGTCCCCGTGATCGCCGACGTTCTTTCTGAAGCAAATAGTCGCATGGAGCGCGCCGTTGAGGCCGCGAAGGAAGACTTTGCCACGGTGCGCACCGGCCGCGCCAACCCGCAGATGTTCCAGCGGGTGCTCGTCGACTACTACGGCACCCCGACGCCCCTGCAGCAGCTCGCGGCTCTCGCTAACCCCGAGGCGCGCACGCTCGTCATCACGCCCTACGACAAGTCGGCGCTGACGGCGATCGAGCAGGCGATCCGCGACATCCCGAACCTCGGCGTGAACCCGACGAACGACGGCAACCTCGTTCGCGTCACGATGCCCGAGCTCACGGAGGAGCGCCGCAAGGAGTACGTCAAGCTCGTCAAGGGCAAGGCCGAAGACGCCCGCGTTCGCGTGCGCGGCATCCGTCGCCAGGTGAAGGACGACCTCACCGCGCTGAAGGACGAGATCGGCGAGGACGACGTCGCCCGCGGCGAGAAGGACCTCGACGCGCTGACGAAGAAGCACGTCGACCTCATCGACGTCGCGCTCACGGCCAAGGAAGCCGAGCTCCTCGAGGTCTGACCCATGAACCATTCGAGTGCTGACGACGAGCGGCGAGACGATCAGTCCGCCGCGGACCCGTCGCGCCCGGGCTCGGTACATGACCGACTGACGCACGCGCGCGACGACCTGGAACACCGGGTCGATCGCGCGCGCGATCAGTTCGACGCGACGAACGAGCGGATCAAGAAGCGAACGGGTCGCGACCTGTTCGCCGCCATCGGCGTCGGCGTGCTCGCCGGCGCGATCGCGCTTGCGTCGCTTCTCTTCCTGAAGTGGGTCTTCGCGATCCTCGCGGTGGGAGTCGCCGGCCTCGGCGTCTTCGAGCTCGCGCGCGCGCTCCAGGCGCGCGGGCGCCGCATCGACCTGGTGCCGCAGCTGCTCGGCAGCACCATGCTCCTCGCCGCCGCATTCTGGCTGCCCTCGGCGGCCTATTGGGCCGCGCTCTTCGTCGCGCTCGTGCTGATCGTGGTGTGGCGCACCGTGGCGCAGATGGCGTCGCCCGACGGGCGCGTGTACGCGTCGATCTTCGCCGACATCATCGTTGGCTGTTTCATCACGCTCTACGTGCCGCTGCTCGCGAGCTCGGCGCTCGTGCTGCTGAAGCAGCCCTCGGGCGAGCTGTGGGTCATGATGTTCCTGCTGCTCGTGATCGTGGCCGATACGGGCGCCTACGCCTCCGGCCTCATGTTCGGCAAGCACAAGCTCGCGCCGCGCATCAGCCCGGGTAAGACGTGGGAGGGCTCGGCCGGCGCCCTCGTGGTCGCCGTGATCGTGGGCGCGTTCGCCGGCTACTTCCTGCTCGAGGTGCCCTGGTGGGCGGGCATGATCATGGCGGTTCCGCTCGTCGCCTCGGCGACGCTCGGCGACCTCGCCGAATCGATGATCAAGCGCGACCTCGGCATTAAAGACATGAGCTCCTGGTTGCCCGGGCACGGGGGAGTGCTCGACCGCCTCGACAGCATCCTGCCGTCGGCCGTCGTCGCCCTCGCGCTGTACCAGCTGCTCTCGCCGCTCAGCGGCCTGTGAGAGGTAACACGATGACCCAGACGTCTGTCAGCGCGCCCTTTACGCGCGTGCCCTGGAACAAGCGCGGCTACGAGCCCGAGGCCGTGCAGGCCTTCCTCGACCGCGCGCGTGCGTCGTATCAGGGCGGCACGGGCGAGCTCACGAGCCTCGACGTGCGCTCGGCGTCGTTCCCGCTCGCGCGGGGCGGTTTCGACATGCGCAGCGTGGATCACGCGCTCGCCCGCCTCGAGGACGCCTTCGCGGCGCGCGAGCGCGACGCGCGGATCCGCACCGGCGGAGCCGAGATGTGGGTCGACGAGGCGCGCGCGGAGGCGCAGGAGCTACTCGCGCGCTTTGGCCGCCCGCAGGGCCACCGCTTCGATCGCGCGGGCGCGCTCCGGTCCGGCTACTCGGTCGCCGAGGTCGACGCCGTCGCCGACCGCCTCTCGCGGTTCTTCGCCCACGGCGACCCCGTCTCGGCGGATCAGCTGCGCACCGCGGCGTTTCACCCGCAGCGCGGGGGATACCGCGAGGAACAGGTCGACGCCGTGCTCGACGCCGCCGTGCGCGTGATTCTCGCGGTCCGATGACATGGTGCAGAATCTAATGTCACATTCAGGTAACAGTCGGGTACACTGGTGCTCACTGTGACTGATCAGAACAGCGAACCCCGCACCCAGACCCGCCGCCAGGCCCGCGCGACTCAGCGCGCGGCGATGAGCGAGGGACGCCGCATCGAACGATCGGCCGTACGCGCCGAGCGTCGTCGCACCCGCGACACGGTTCGCGCCTGGACGGCCCGCCGCATCGCGATCGGCGTGCTCGGCGGCGTCGCAGCCGTCGGCATCGTCGGTGCCATGGTCGCGCCGCTCCTGCAGTCGCAGACCGCGACCGCGAGCCAGGACCATCAGCAGCAGCAGTCCGAGTACTCCGCCGCGGCAGAAGACGCACAGCTGTTCGCCGTCGCCGAGCACGGCGCCGTGCTCTCGGCCCTGACGAACGTCGCATACGAGGTCGAGGTCCCCACGCCCACCCCGACGCCGGAGCCCGAGGTCGCGTCCGTTCCCGAAGGCGACACGTCGGGCGGCACCCAGGCCGAGCAGACGGCGCCCGCGCCGATCCAGCCCCCCGCGGCATACACGGGCGGCGGCTCGGCATCCGAGTGGATGGCGGCGGCCGGCATCGCCGAGAGCGACTGGGGCTACGTCGACTACATCGTCACCCGCGAGAGCGGCTGGAACCCGAACGCGACCAACGCGTCGTCGGGCGCGTGCGGCCTCGTGCAGGCGCTTCCCTGCAGCAAGGTTCCGGGCGGCGGCTACGACCCCGTCGCGAACCTGCAGTGGGCCAATGGCTACGCCGTGGGGCGCTACGGAAGCTGGGCCAACGCCCACGCCTTCTGGGTCTCCAACCACTGGTGGTAAGGGGCACCTGACGATGGGTCGCTCACGCCGCCGTCGTCCCGAACCTCGTTCGACTGACGACTCCTTCGAGCGCCTCCTCTCGGGCTTTCGCCGCACAGAGGAGCGTCGCGGCAACTCGTGGAACGTCCAGCCCGTCGGGCCGGGCCGCAGCGATAAGGCCTACACTTGCCCTGGTTGTTCGCGCCCGATCCCGCCCGGCGCCGCCCACGTGGTCGCGTGGCGCGACGACGGCGTGATGGGGGCGCGCGCCGATCTCGAGGCGCGCCGCCACTGGCACTCGCACTGTTGGAACCTCGCCTGAGCGATCTCTCCGGCAGGCCCCATAGACTGGCGCCGTGGAAATTCGTGGTGCCAGTATCCTCCCCGCCCGTCGCGAGGACATCGAGCTGACAACGAGCGACGGGCTGACGCTCGTCGGCGAGCTGTCGCTCCCGCTCGATCGCGATCCGGTGGCGACGCTCGTCACGCTCCACCCGCTTCCCACGCACGGCGGGTTCATGGACTCGCACATCATCCGCAAGGCCGCGGCGCGGCTCCCCGCGCTCGCTGATCTCGCCGTGCTGCGCTTCAACACCCGCGGCGTGACGTCGCCGCGCGGGACGAGCGAGGGATCCTTTGGCGAGGGCATCGACGAGCGCGCCGACGTCGAGGCCGCGATGCGCTTCGTTGCCGAGCGCGGGCTTCCGAACCCCTGGCTCGTCGGCTGGTCGTTCGGCACCGAGCTCACCCTGAAGTACGGCCGCGAGCACGACATCGCGGGCGCGATCCTGCTCTCGCCGCCGCTGCACCGCGCGACCGACGCGGAGGTCGCGGCGTGGGCCGATGACCCGCGCCCCCTCGTGATCCTCATTCCCGAGTTCGACGACTACCTGCGCCCGGACGAGGCGCGCCAGCGGTTCGCGTGCGTCCCGGACGCCAAGCTCATCGCCGTCGAGGGCGGCAAGCACCTGTGGGTCGGCGAGAAGCAGACGGTGCGCGTCTTGAACGAGATCGTCGGCGCCGTGAACCCCGCGGCGCTGCCGCTGGCCGAGGAGTGGCCTGACGCCTGACGCCTACTTCGCGTTCATGCGCGGGATGAGTACCTGGCGGTAGATGATCAGGGTGCTCGCCGCGACGGGGATCGCGATGAGCGCGCCGAGCAGGCCGAGCAGCGCGCCACCCGCGAGCGCGGCCACGACGACGACGCCACCGGGAACCGCGACCGCGCGGCTCATGATGCGCGGCGCGAGGACGTATGCCTCGATCTGCATATAGATGAGGTAGTAGATCGCGGCCGCGATCGCGGTCGAGACGTCTCCGACGCTCGGGATCAGACAGACGAGCACGATGATCGTCGTGCCCGTCACGGTGCCGACGAGCGGGATCATCGAGCCAATGAAGGCGATCACCGCAAGCACCATTGCGAACGGTGCGTCGATGATCGTCAGGTACAGCGCGCTCAGCAGGCCGTTGAGCGCGGCGAGGCTGACCTGGCCCATGACGTAGTGGCCGACCGAGTCGGTGATCTGGTTACCGATCTCCATCGTGAACGGGCGCTTCGACGCGGGGACGAGCTGGTAGATCGCGCTCTTGAGCGACGGCGTCGATGCCGTCAGATAGATCGTGAGGATCAGGACGATGAACGCGCCGAAGAGGCCGTTCGCGACGCCGAAGGTCGCGTTCAGGACGCTCTCGCTGATCGAGAAGATGTTGTTGGTGAGCCAGTCGTTCAGCGCGTCGAAGACGACCGCGACGTCGAGGTTCGGGAACATCTCGCGCAGCCACGCCTCGACCTCGGTCTGCCAATCGGTGCGATTGAGCTGCAGCGTGATGCGCCGCACCAGCTGAGACACCTGATCGATGAGCACCGGCACGACGATGAGCAGGATGCCCGCGAAGGCCGCGAGCACGCCGACGATCGCGATCAGCACCGCGACCCAGCGCGGCATCCACCGCTTCGAGAGCCAGCTGACGAGCGGATCCAAGCCGAGCGAAATAAACAGCGCGGTGCCGACGTAGAGCAACACCGTCGACAGGCTCTGGATGCTCTGCAACAGGATGACGGCGAGCCCCACACCGAGTGTGGCGATGAAACCGAGACGGAAGGGATTGTGAATCTTCATGACGTTCCTGCAGCCGGTGGTCGTGCCCGGAGCAGTTCCGAGAGTACCGGGCGGTGACACTCCGGCGCGAGGACCGCGCCGCATCGGTTGTGTTCAGCTCACAGGAGTTCTCGTTACCCTGGGGAGTCTGACTGTCGAGGCTGCAGCCTCGGCGCCGATTCGAGGAGAAGTGATTCGTGAGATTTGTCTGGGCGGTCGTCGCCTTCCTCGTTGCGGTGGGATTGATTGGCGCGGGCGTTGCACGCCTCGCGCTCGCAAGTGAGCCCGACACCGTAACGAGCCCCATCGCGGCCGCCGACGCGGAGCTCCCGTACACCGTCATCGACGCCGACGTGTTGTCGGCCTACCCGGGCCAGCAGGGCCTGACGATCGCCGACGCCGACAACGAGATCTTCGTGTCGTACGGCCGCACGTCCGACATCGAGGCCTGGCTGAGCGACACGAGCTACAACCACGCGACCCTCGCCGAGGGGCAGGCCGAGAACGGCGAGCCCCAGGTCTCGGTCGAGGTCGTCGACGCGACGAACGAGTACGCCGATTCGGGCGAGCGCGTGTGGTGGAACCCGCGCGACTCCGACCTCTGGATCGAGCAGCTCACGGCAGAAGACTCGCTCGAGCGCGACTTCGCGCTGCCCGACGGCATGAGCCTGCTCGTCGCGACCGACGGCACCCAGCCCGCCCCGACCGACGTGAGCGTCACCTGGCAGACGGGCGCGATCACGACGCCGTGGGCCGGCCCGCTCATCGCCGCCGGCTGCCTCTTCCTGCTCATCGGCCTGATCTTCTGGATCCTCGGGTTCATTCACCTGCGCCGCCGTCGCGGCCCGCGCCGCAAGGGATCCGCGAACTCGGGCGGCCGCGGCCGCCGCGGATCCGCTCGTCGCGCCTTCTGGGCGATCCCGACCGTCACGGTCGCGGGCGCCCTGCTCGCGGGCTGCACGCCCTCGGCGTGGCCAGACCTTTCGAACGACCCGACGCCGACCCCGTCGCCGACGCTGACGGCGTCGCCCGAGGCCGAGATGCCCGCCGTGACTGACGCGCAGGCGCAGCGCATCGTTGCCTCGATGGCGCAGGTGCTCGCCGATGCCGACCGCGAGACCGACATCGAGCTCGGCGCCAAGCGCCTCACGGGCGCGGCGTACGACATGCGCAAGACGGCGTACGAGATCCGCGCCGACGTCGACGACTGGAAGCTCCCCGTCTCGCTGCCCGAGGGCCCCGTCAGCGTGCTCCTGCCGCAGGCGAACGACGGCTGGCCGCGCACGGCGCTCATGGTCGTCGGCGACGCCGACGAGAAGAACCCGACGATCATCTTCGCCTCGCAACAGAGCCCGTGGGAGACGTACAAGATCTCGTACATGGGCTCGATCGTCGCCGGCACCGAGCTGCCCGAGCTGGCGCCGGCGTGGATGGGCGCCGTCGTGGTGCCGCCGGAGTCATCGTTCCTCGAGGTGACGCCGTCCGATCTCTCGGCGACCTACGCCGACATCATCAAGAACGGCGAGGACAGCGAGTACGCCGACCTCTTCGACATCGACAACGACGCGTTCGCGACGGCCCTCCACGACAAGCGCAAGGCGACGCTCGACACGTTCAACAAGTCGGCGACGTCCGACGACGAGCGCACGGCGTCGATGACGTTCGACCAGCAGGCCGGCGACGGCGACCCCGTCGCGCTCGCGACCTTCGACAGCGGCGCGATCGTCGCGGTGCCGTTCCTCGACTCCGAGACGCTGAAGCCGACGGTCGACGACGGCATCATCAAGATCCCGGACGCCCCCGAGATCCAGCACTTCGTCGGTGAGGAAGAGACCAAGACGGGCCTCACCACCTACTACCGCAGCCAGCTGTTCTTCTACGTGCCCGCGAAGGCGTCGGAGGAGAAGGTCCGGATCCTCGGATTCTCGTACGCGCTGGCCGACGCGACCCTGCTCGACGAGCAGACCGACGACGAACAATAACCTCCCCCTTCAGCGAAAGGTGATCGATGTCTGATGCCTCTCTCGGCTCCGCCCTGCGCGGCGCCGTCGACCTGTCCTCCCTGCGCAACCACCCGGCGCAGCCCGCGCCGGGCGGGGCGGCGCCCAGCGGATCCGCGCCGGACGTCGTGATGGAGGCGAACGACGCCAGCTTCGGCCAGGTGATGGAGCTCTCGCGCCAGATCCCGGTCGTCGTCGACCTGTTCTCGGCGCGGTTCGAACAGAGCGCGCAGCTGAGCCCCGTGATCGAAAAGGTCGTGCGCGAGCTCGCCGGCCGCGTGCTCCTCGCGAAGGTCGACGTCGATCAGAGCCCGCAGATCGTGCAGGCGTTCCAAGTGCAGTCGATGCCGTCGGTCGTGGCCCTTATCGGCGGCCGCCCGGTGCCGATGTTCAACTCGGTCGTCGATGAGGAGCAGGCTCGCGGCGTGTTCGCGCAGTTGCTCGAGCTCGCGGCTCAGCAGGGCGTGACGGGCTCGCTCGACGGCGCGGCCGAGGCGGGCGAGGAGCCGCAGCTCCCGCCGCTGCACCAGGAGGCGTTCGACGCGATCGAGCGCGGCGACAACGCCGCGGCGATCGTCGCGTACGAGAAGGCGCTGGCCGAGAACCCCCGCGACGAGCAGGCCGCGGCGGGCCTCGCGCAGGTCAAGCTGCTCGAGCGCATCTCGGGCGTCGACCTGCAGCAGGCGCGCCAGGCGGCCGCCGCGAACCCAAAGGGCCTCGACGAGCAGTTCCTCGTCGCCGACCTCGACATCGCGGGCGGGCACGTCGACGACGCCTTCGACCGTCTGCTCGACCTGTTCCTCGACACGGGCCGCGACGCGGCCGTGAAGGATCGCCTGATCGAGCTGTTCGGCCTCATCGGCCAGACGGACCCGCGCGTCATCGCGGCGCGCACCCGCCTCACCAACCTGCTCTTCTGAGCATGATCTACCTCGACCACGCCGCGACGACGCCCCTGCGCGACGAGGTGCGCGATGCGTGGCTCGGGGCCCAGCTCGTCGGCAATGCTTCCTCGGTGCACGGCGCGGGCCAGAGCGCCCGCCGCGTGCTCGAGGAGGCGCGCGAGCGCGTCGCCGCGAGCCTCGGGTCCCAGCCGATCGAGGTGGTCTTCACCTCCGGCGGCACCGAGTCGGTGAACCTCGCGCTCAAGGGCCTGTGGTCGGCGCGCGCCGAGCGCCGCGACGCGATCGTGCTCCCGGACGGCGAGCACCACGCGACCCTCGACGCGGTCGGCTGGCTCGCGTCCCGCGAGGGTGCGCGCGTCCGCGCGGTGGCGCTCGAAGAGACCGGCCGGATCCCGGTCTCGGACTTCCGCGACGCGCTCGACGGATCCGCCGCGCTCGCGACCGCCCTCGTGGCGGCGAACGAGACGGGCACGATCAACGACGCGGCCGGGCTCGCGCGGGCCGCCGCCGAGGCGGGCGTCGCGCTGCACCTCGACGCCGTCGCCGCGGCAGGCCACGTGCCGATCGACTTCGCGGGCTGGCGCGGATCCGCCCCCGCGGGTGCGGGGCTCGTCGCGCTCAGCGTGTCGGGGCACAAGCTCGGCGCGCCCGTCGGCACGGGGGCGCTCGTCGTGTCGCGCCACGCGGCACCGGATCCGCTGCTGCACGGCGGCGGGCAACAGCGCGGGCTGCGCGCGGGGACGCAGGACATCGCGGGCGCCGTCGCGCTCGCGACCGCGCTCGAGCTCGCCGACGCCGAGCGCGACGCCGAGAACGCGCGGCTCGAGGAAATCCGGGCGCGGACCGTCGCCGAGCTCGCCGAGCGCGCTCCGGGGATCGTCGTGCTGGGGGATCCGGCGCGGCACCTGCCCGGCACCATCCACCTGCACCTCCCGGGCGCGGTGGGGGAGTCGCTCATGTTCCTCCTCGATCAGCGCGGCTTCTCGGTGTCGACGGGGTCGGCGTGCCAGGCCGGCGTCGCCGAGCCCTCGCACGTCGTGATGGCGCTCGGCTACACCGCCGACGAGGCGCGCCAGGTGCTGCGCATCTCGATGGGCGCGACGACGACGCCCGCCGAGATGGAAGATTTCACGACGGCCCTGGTAGAGGCCTACTCCCGCCTCACAACCCACTAACCCCACCCTTCCGGTCGCCCAATATGCTCGTCCGGGGCTCCGGGAGGCGCAGATTGGGCGACCTGAGCCGGTGTTCAGCACCGCGGCGTACCCTGAAGTCATGCGTGTTTTGGCGGCGATGAGTGGTGGCGTCGACTCTGCGGTCGCGGCGGCGAGGGCCGTCGAGGCCGGTCATGAGGTCGTCGGTGTGCACCTGGCGCTGTCGCGCGCGGGCGGAACCCTGCGCACGGGAAGCCGCGGCTGCTGCACCGTGGAAGACGCGATGGACGCGCGCCGCGTGGCCGACAAGCTCGGGATCCCGTTCTACGTCTGGGACTTCTCGGAGCGCTTCCGCGACGACGTGATCGACGACTTCATCTCGGAGTACCAGGCTGGCCGCACGCCGAACCCTTGCATGCGCTGCAACGAGAAGATCAAGTTCGCTGCCCTCCTCGAGCGCGCGATCGAGCTCGGCTTCGACGCGATCTGCACGGGCCACTACGCCACCCTCGTCGACGGCGAGCACGGCCTCGAGCTGCACCGCTCGAGCGAGGAGGCGAAGGACCAGTCGTACGTGCTGGGCGTGCTGAACGCCGAGCAGCTGGAGCACTGTTACTTCCCGCTCGGCACGACGCCGTCGAAGCAGATCGTGCGCGCCGAGGCTGAGGCCCGCGGCTTCTCGGTTGCGAAGAAGCCCGATAGCTACGACATCTGCTTCATCCCTGACGGCGACACGCGCGGCTACCTCGCCGAGAAGATGGGCATGGAAAAGGGCGAGATTCTCGACCGCTCGGGCGACGTTATCGGGACGCACGAGGGCGCCCACGCCTTTACGGTCGGCCAGCGCAAGGGCCTCAACATTGGCCACCCGGCGCCCGACGGCAAGCCGCGCTTCGTGCTCGAGATCCGCCCCGTGCAGAACCAGGTCGTCGTCGGCCCCAAGGAGGCTCTCGCCGTCTCGCGGATCTCGGGAACCCGCTACAGCTGGGCCGGAGCCGCCCCGCGCGACACGCGATTCGCCTGCGAGGTGCAGATCCGTGCGCACGCGGATCCCGTGCCGGCGGTCGCGTCGCTCGAAGACGGATCGCTGGTGATCACCCCCGACACGCCACTCGACGGCGTCGCGACGGGCCAGACCGCCGTCGTCTACGTCGGCACGCGAGTGGTCGGCCAGTGCACGATCGACACGACGGTGTCGGCGGTTCCGGTCGCGGCCTGACGCCGCCTTATCGGGCCCTCCGCCTTCGTTTGTCGGGGCCTCCATCTACACTCGAAGCGTGACAATCGCCGCATCAGACCTCAGCCTCGACGACGCTCGCGCGGAGGCCGACGACCTCGTCGCCCGCATCGAAACCGCGCGCGACGCGTACTACGGATCCGACACTTCCGAGGTCGACGACCAGACGTATGACGGGTGGCTGCACCGCCTCGAGGAGCTCGAGGAGGCGCACCCCGTGCTGCGCGCGCAAGACTCGCCGACGCAGACCGTCGGCGCGGCCGAGGCCACGGGCCTCGACACGATCGAGCACGCGGAGCGCATGCTGAGCCTCGACAACGTGTTCTCGCCCGAAGAGCTACGCGACTGGTGCGTGAAGGCGGCCGATTCGTCGGCGCGCGAGGTGCGCTGGCTCACTGAGCTCAAGATCGACGGCCTCGCGATCAACCTGCGCTACGAGAACGGCGTGTTGACGTCGGCCGCGACCCGCGGCGACGGCCGCGTGGGCGAGATCGTGACGGACAACGCGCTGCGCGTCGCGGGGATCCCCGCGCGGCTTGCGGGCGATGGGCACCCCGAGATCGTTGAGGTGCGCGGCGAGGTGTTCATCCCGGTCGAGGAGTTCCACGCGCTGAACGCCGGGCAGGCTTCGCGCCGCGAGCGCGCGTTCGCGGAGAGCCGCGCGAAGTGGGAGAACACCCGCAGCGCGCTCAAGAAGGACTTTGACGAGGACCGCGCGAAGACGGCCGCCGAGCGCCGCTTCCCCGCGTTCGCGAACCCGCGCAACGCCGCGAGCGGTGGCCTGCGGCAGCAGATCGAGAAGAAGGACGGGCTCGAGCTCGAGGCCGGCGAGGATCGGCTGCGGTCGCTGCGCCTCTACGTGCACGGCATCGGGGCCTGGCCGAACCCTCCGGTCGCGGCGCAGAGCGAGGTCTACGAGCTGCTCGCGAGCTGGGGTCTGCCGACGAGCCCTCACTACCGGGTGTGCACGACGATCGACGAGGTTCTCGACTTCGTGGCCCACTTCGGTGAGAACCGGCACTCGGTCGAGCATGAGCTCGACGGCATCGTCGTGAAGATCGACGAGCTGGCGCTGCACGACGAGCTCGGCGCGACGAGCCGTGCGCCGCGCTGGGCGATCGCGTACAAGTACCCGCCCGAGGAGGTCCAGACGGTGCTGCTCGACATCCGGGTCGGCGTCGGCCGCACGGGGCGCGCGACGCCCTACGCGGTGATGGAACCCAAGCTCGTGGCCGGCAGCGTCGTGCGCCAGGCGACCCTCCACAACCAGGAGGTCGTGGTGCACAAGGGCGTCCTCATCGGAGACACGGTCGTGCTGCGCAAGGCTGGCGACGTGATCCCCGAGGTGCTGGGCCCCGTCGTCGAGAAGCGCGACGGATCCGAGCGCGCCTTCGTCATGCCGGCGAACTGCCCCGAGTGCGGCACGCCGCTGCGGGCGATGAAGGAGGGCGACATCGACCTCCGCTGCCCCAACGGCCAGTCGTGCCCGGCGCAGGTGCGCGGCCGCGTCGAGCACATCGGCTCGCGCGGAGCGCTCGACGTCGAGGCGCTCGGCGAGGTCACGGCGGCGGCGCTCACGCAGGCGGCCCGCGATGCCCAGACGGGAGAGGCGCGCGAGCCCGTGCTGTCGACGGAGGCGGGCCTGTTCTCGCTGACGCTCGACGACATCGTGCCGGTCGAGGTCGTCGTGACCGACCCCGAGACGGGCGAGGATCGCATCGACGACAAGACGGGCGAGGTCGTGCGGCGCGCGCCGTTCCAGCGCATCGAGCGCGTCTACCCTCCGGGTTGGGAGAACGCGACGCCGGCCGAGCGCCGCAAGGCGGGCATCCGCAAGGACTTCGAGATCGTGCACCCCTCGGCCCAGGCCATGAAGCTGCTCGACGAGCTCGAGAAGGCGAAGACCAAGGAGCTGTGGCGGCAGATCGTGTCGCTCAACATCCGCCACGTGGGGCCGGTCGCGGCGCGCGCCGTCGCGCAGCACTTCGGCTCGCTCGAGGCGATCCGCGCGGCGAGCGTCGAGGAGCTCGCCGCGGTCGAGGGCGTCGGCGGCATCATCGCGCAGTCGCTCCTTGACTGGTTCGAGGCCGACTGGCACCGCGAGATCGTCTCGCAGTGGACAGCGGCCGGCGTCGCCTTCGCGACGCCGGGCCACCCCGGCCCAGGCGCGGCCGTCGCCGAGGGCGGCGTGCTCGATGGACTGACGATCGTCGCGACGGGCACGCTCGACGGGTTCACGCGCGATGGCGCGAAGGACGCGATCATCCAGGCCGGCGGCAAGGCCGCGGGAAGCGTCTCGAAGAAGACCGACTTCGTCGCGGCTGGCCCGGGCGCCGGATCCAAGCTCGCGAAGGCCGAGGAACTCGGCATCCCGGTGCTCGACGCGGCCCAATTCGCGATCCTCGTGGCCGAGGGGCCGGCGGCGCTGAACCTGTAGCAGCGCACGGCGAGACGGCGCGGCCCCGGATGTCCCGGGTGCCGCGCCGTCTTCGCGCGTCCGCAACTCTGCAATTCTCCGCGCAGTCATCTGCGAATCGCAGATGACGCGACGGAGAATTGCAGAGGCCGCGGGATAGTGAGGAATTACGTCGCCGGGGCCGCGCGCCCGCCTACGACGCGAGCACGCGCACGTCCCAGGAGCCGAGCTCGATCGAGGATCCCGCGGCGAGCGTTTCGCCCGTCAGGACGTCGGTCGCCGTGTCGGGCAGCTGATAGCTGCTCACGTCCCACGACCAGTTGTGCAGGACATGGATCGTCTCGCCTCGCTGATTGGTCGAGTTAGAGACCGACTGCGTCTCGGCCTGCGGACGCCAACCGGGCACTCCCTGAGATGCCGACACCGCCCAGTCCATGAGCGCACGTGCGAGTTCGGGGTTCGGCACCGTGCCGACGATTGTCACGCGCCCGGAGCCGTGGGCCTTGGTCGTCGCGGCCGGCCAACGGCCGAAGTGCGGGTGGTCGTAGCCGACGAGCACCTCGGCGTCGGTCACCTGCAGGCCGTCGGCCCAGAGCGTGCCCGCCGCGCCCGAAGGGACGTCGAGCGCCGCGCTCGTCACGGACAGCGGCGCCGAGAGGTTGCTGAACTCGTCATACCATGCGCCCGCTGCCTCGTCGAGGAACGCGGGCTTGGTCTCGAGTCGCGCACGGGCCTCCTCGTCCTCGTAGCCGGTGCGGATGCCGACGATCAGATGACCGCCGGCGGCGGCATAATCTCTCAGCCATACGAGGTCATCGTCGGAGGCGACCGTGAACGCGGCCGCGACGAGCACGGGGAAACGCGTCACCGCGTCGGCGGGGCTCATCTCACGCAGCTGCGCCGCGTGCACCGTTCCGCCCTGGAGACCGGCCTCGAAGGTCCCGCGCACGAACGCGTCGCGCACCGTGTGGTGCGTCCGCACGTCCTTGTCCATGCCCTCGCCGAGGAAGGGATGCTCCGACTGGGCCCACTTGCTGGGGTTGTCGAAGAGCACACCCACGTCGACGGCCGGCGTCAGCTGGGTGACCCGGTCTCCCGCGGCGCGGAAGTCGGATCCGATCTGCGCGAGCTGCTCGTAGACGCGGCCCGGCTTCTGGCTGTGCGGCAGGACGCCGCCCCAGTAGGTCTCCGCACCCGCGTGCAGCGTGTGCCAGTGCCAGTACTCGATCATGTTGGCGCCGCGCGAGACGAGCGCCCAGGCGGCCTGGCGCCACTGCCCGTCGAAGCCGGGCTTGTTGACCCACTGCTGGCCGATCGCCTGCGCGTTGGTCTCCGTGACGAGGAACGGAGCCTGCTTGGTGCCGTACATCCGATCGGCGAGGCCGAAGAGCGCCCAGGTGCCGGCAAGCGTCCAGTTCTGCGCCGTATCGATCGTGCGCGGCAGCTCGAGCTCTTCCTGCATGCGGAAGTAGGCATTGCCCGACGTGACGTCGAGTGCCCGGGCGAGATCCTCGTCGTCTGCCGTGACGCGGTCGTAGGCGATGCAGGTGGTGACGAACTGGTCGTCGCGCTTGTACTCGCGGGCGATATCGGCCTGCCAAGAGATGAAGGTCGACGTGATCTCCGCCTGGAACTTGCGCCACGCGAGGGAGTACTGCGGTTGCGCGTTGCCGTCGGGCCGCCACAGGTCGGCCCAGTCGCTCAGCAGGTGCGACCAGTAGGTCAGGCCCCACTCCTTGTTGAGCCTCTCGACGGATCCGTACTCGTGGCGCAGGTGATTGACGAAGCGCTGGAAGACCTGGTCGTTGGCGAACGGCACCATGCCGGGCTCGTTGTCGACCTGGTAGCCGACGACCGCCGGGTGCTCCGCGTAGCGTGCGATGATCCTGCGGATGATGCGCTCGGCATAGAACAGGAAGGCGGGGTGCGCGTAGTTGATCTCCTGACGCGCGCCCCAGCCCATCTTCTGGCCGGTGCGCAGCTCGACGTTGATCTCCGGCAGCTGCCGGACAAGCCACGGCGGAGCGGCGTAGGTGGGTGTGCCGAGGATGACCTTGATGCCGTGCTCGTGGGCGGCATCGAGCACGGGGGCGAGCCACTCGAGATCGAACTCGCCGTCGTCGGGTTCCCATGTGGACCAGACCGACTCGCCAACGCGGATGACGGTGAAGCCCGCCTCCTTCATGAGGCGCATGTCTTCGTCGAGGCGGGGCGAGGGCTGGTACTCGTGGTAGTAGGCGGCGCCGAACAGCACGGCTTCGTTGAGGTGCGACACGGGGGTCCTTTCGGTGTGGAACGGGGCGGTCATCCCTTGACCGCCCCCGCGGTGAGTCCCTCGAGCAGCTGCTTGCGCAGCAGGATGAACACGAGGATGGTCGGGATGGAGGCGAGCACGGCTCCCGCGAGCACGAGGTCGTACGAGCGGTTCTCGGAGGCGAACAGGATGTTCAGTCCGAGGGGGAGCGTGTATTGATTCTGATCCGAGATGAGCACCAACGGCCAGAGGAAGCTGTTGTAGGTCTGCAGAAAGCTCCAGACCGCCAGCGCACCGAGCGAAGGGCGGAGGAGCGGCAACACGATGCGCCAGAACGTGCCGAACTCGGTCGTACCGTCGATTCGCGCGGCCTCGATGATGTCGTCGGGGATCGACTGCACGATGAACTGCTGCATCATGAAGATTCCGAAGGCCGGAGCGACCCACGGGACGATCAGCGAGAACCACGGCGTCGACAGGCCCGACTTCACGACGAGGATGAACAGTGGCACGAGGATGACGGCGAAGGGGATCGACAACGAGCTGAACATGATCGTGAACAGCACCCGGCGCCCGCGGAAGCGGAACTTCGCGAAGCCGTACCCCGCGAGCGCGCAGACGAACACCGAGACCACCGTCGCGATCAGCGCGGTGCCGACGCTCATGCCGAACCACGCGAAGAACGGCTGCGTGCCGAGCAGGTTCGCGTAGTTCTCACCGGTGATGGGATCCGGGATCAGCCGGGGCGGGGTCTCGAAGATGTCGCCGCGGCCCTTGAAGGATCCGCTGATCGCCCAGACGAGCGGGGCGATGAAGACGACGACGAGCGCGATGAGCGTCGCGTAGAGCAGGCCGCGGCGCACGCGCGCGGCGGGGGTCGTGATGGTCACTGGTCCCTCCCGATGCCGAGAATGCGGTTGAGCGCCTGGCTCACGATGAAGACGACGGCGAACAGAACGACACCGGCGGCCGCCGCATATCCGAACTGCTGGCGCTCGAACGCGGCGCGGAAGATGAACATGGCGACGCTGAGCGTCGATTCGCCGGGACCGCCCTTGGTGAGCAGGTAGGGCTCGTCGAACAGCTGGGCGGCGCTGATGAAGCTCGTCACGACCACGAAAGCGGCGACGGGGCGGATGGACGGCAGGGTCACGGTCGTGAAGGTGCGCCAGCGGCCGGCACCGTCGAGCGCTGCGGCCTCGTAGAGCTCCTTCGGCACGTTCTGGAGTGCCGCGAGGAAGAAGATCGTCAGGTAGCCGACCGTGCGCCACAGCAGCACGAAGCCGATGGCGAACTTCGCGATCATGGGGTCGCCGAGCCAGTCGACATTGGGCAGGCCGAAGAGCGCGTGCAAGGACGCGTTCAGCAGGCCGTAGTCGCGGTCGAGAATGAGGCTGAAGATCAGCGCGATCACGATGGGCGAGATGACCATGGGCACGAAGTAGGCGACGCGGAAGGCGTCGCGGAACTTCAGACCCTGCGCGTTCAACCCCTGCGCGACGAGCAGCGAGACGGGCACGACGATGATCACGGCGATCAGCGTGTAGATGCCCGAGTTGACGAGTGCGCCGCCGAAGCTGGTGTCACGTGCGAGATCGAGATAGTTGTCGAAGCCGATGAACGTCGGTGCGCCGATGCCGACCCATTCGGTCGTCGACAGCACGATCGCCGCGAACACCGGCACGATCATGAAGAGCGCGTAGAGCAGATAGAACGGAGCGATGAAGAGGTACGGGGCGGCGCCGCCGCGCAGATTGCGCCCGCCGTGCCTGCGGCGCAGGTTCTTCGGGAGGACGGTGAGTTCGGTGTGCGTCGACATCATCCTCGTGCCTGCCCTCGGAAGTCGTGAGCCGCGTCGGCGAGCGCCTCCGCGGGGGAGACCTGGCCGCGGTAGGCGCGGAGCAGGTGACCGGAGAGAACGGTGTCCATGATCGGCTTGTTCTCGCTCTGGTGGACGGCCGGGGCCTCGTCGATGATGTCGCGGTACACCTCGAAGAGCCGCTGGCCGCCGAAGAACTCGTCCTCGAGGGCGATCAGCTCCTGCGACTCGTACACGGAACGCAGCGTCGGCAGGTAGCCCATCGCCTTGTAACGGGAGACCTGCTGCTCCTTGTCGAGGTACGTCGAGGTGATCAGCTGCACCCCGGCCTCCGTTGCGGGCTTGTTGCGCAGGGCGGCGAAACCCGTGCCGCCGCCCGCGCCGGTGCGCCCGCCGCCGGAGGCGAAACGGGGCAACGGCGCGATGCGCCACGCGCCGGCCTGCTCGGGCGCGCTCGGCTGGATCCCGTATGTGGAGTACCACGACGGCATGTTGACTCCGAGGATCTTGCCGGACTTCAGACCGCTCTGCATGCCGGGACCGTACATGTCGGACACCGTCGCGATCGCACCGGACTGCACGCCTGCGGAGAGCATCGTGAGCGTTTCGACGGCCTCGGGGGTATCGATCGTCGCTCGGCCCGACTCGTCGAACAGGTCGGCGCCCCGCTGAAGCAGGTGCACGTGGAACGTCTGCACGGTTCCGCCGGGATCGCTCGTCGCGATGGCGCCGAGCGAGACTCCCTCGGCGGCGGCGAGTTTCTCGCCGGCCGCGAGGAAGTCATCCCAGGTCTCGAACGTGCCCGGCAGCCCGAGACGCTCGAACTCGTCCGCCCGGTGGTAGTACACCGTCATCGGGGTGTCGGAGTCGAGTGCGTAGAGCTTGCCGTCCTTGCTGAAGGGCGCGCGCCGCGCCGCGATCAGGTCATCGCCGAAGGGGGCGACGGCGTCGCTCAGGTCGACGAGAAGCTCGGGCGCGATGTTGCCGCGGAGCGTGCGCGAGAACGCGCCGATCTCGAGGCCGACGACGTCGGGCGTGCCCGTTCCGGCGACGGCCTGCGCGATGAGCTTGGTCACGATGTCGGCCGCGCCGGCCTTCGTGACGTGGATGTCGTAGGCGAACGGACTCGCCTTCTCGGCGAGTGGGACGGCCTCGGTGAAGAACTTCACATAGGCATCGTCGTGCGTCCAGAACGAGAGGTCGACTGCGCCTGAGGCGATGGGCGCCGTCGAACGTGGCGCGCAGCCGGTGAGTCCGGCGAGCAGGGCGAGGCCCCCGGCGCCGGCCGCGAGCCGAAACAGCCCGCGCCTCGAGAGAGTGGGGGATTCTGGCGTCATCTAGTGCTCCTGACTACGTTGTCATATTGCAATGGAGGGTGTGGGAGGAAAAAGGGCCTATCGGGGCGCGCTGGAGGCGCGCACGACGAGCCGTGAGGGAAGCGGGTCGGGCGGAGCGCCCGGCACGGATCCATCGAGTCGCGCGAGAAGCTCGCGCATGCCCACGCGGGAGACCGCGCGGAAGTCTCGCTGCACCGATGACAGCGGGGGCGTGAGGAACTCCGCGACATCGAGGTCGTCGAAACCGACGAGGGCGACGTCGATGCCCGTGCGGAGGCCCGCATCGTGGATCGCGCTCATCGCGCCGATCGCCATCTGGTCATTCGCGACGAACACCGCGCGCGCGCCGCGGTCGAGGAGCTCGCGCATGGCCGCAACGCCGGAACGCGGCGACCAATCGCCCGCGATCGGATCCGGCACCTCCGCCCCGGCGGCCTCGAGCGCGTCCCGCCAGCCGCGGATCCGGCTCCGGCTCGCGAGCCAGTTCGTTGGGCCGCAGATGTGATCGACGCGCGGTGCGAACCCGAGCAGGTGCCGTGTGGCCTCGCGGGCGCCCGCGACCTCGTCGCTCGACGCGAGAAATTCGCGCGCGGATGAGGTGACGGGCTCGCTGTTGAACGTCAGGACTTCGATGCCGTCGGGCACGTCGATGAGGCGTCCGCCGAAGTCCTGCGGCTCGGAAACGATGATCGCCTCGGCGCCCTGGCTCACGAGGGAGTCGACGGCGTCCTGGATCTCGCGGCCGCCGCCGGGCGCCGTGCTGACGATGCTCAGCGCATATCCGGCGCGCCGTGCCTCGTCTTCCACACCCGCGAGAACCGAGACGGGCCCGTGAAGCGTCGTGCCACCCATCGTCACGACTCCGATGCGGTGCGATCGGCGGGTGACGAGCGCCCGTGCGGCATGGTTCGGGCGGAATCCGAGCGTGTCGATCGCATGTTGCACGCGATCCCGCACCTCGTCGGTGACATAGGGCTCATCGTTCACCACGCGCGACACGGTCTTCTGCGAGACGCCGGCGGCGCGCGCGACATCGACCATCGAGACGCGGCGAGCGCGCGGCGACGATGTCGGCATGGGGGAACCTCCCTGTTCGAAACTGACGATAGGGCACTCTGACAACGTAGTCAATCTCGTTCGGTTCCGAGGTTCGCGCGCCGGCCGCATACGATGGCCGTGTGACTGACGCGTTCAACCCGCCGCGCCCCTGGACCGCCTCATACGCCCCCGGAGTCCCTGAGGACCTCGACCCGATGAGCGGATCCCTGATGGACCTCGTTCGAGACTCGGCCGCCGCGCACCCTGACGCACCCGCGCTGGAGTTCTTCGGCAGGGTGACGAGCTACCGCGAGCTGAACGAGGCGATCGAGCGCGCCGCGGCGGGCCTGTACGCGCAGGGTGTGCGCAAGGGTGATCCCGTTGCGCTCGTGCTTCCGAACTGCTCCCAGCACATCGTGGCCTTCTATGCCGTGCTGCGCCTCGGCGCGATCGTCGTCGAGCACAACCCGCTCTATACGCCGCGCGAGTTGCGCAAGCAGTTCGAGGACCACGGCGCGAAGCACGCGATCGTGTGGAGCAAGGTCGCGAAGACGATTCAGGAGTTTCCGAAGGACCTCGCCGTCTCGTCGTTGATCTCGGTCGACATCACCCGTGGAATGCCCGGGTACATGCGTGCGGCGCTGTCGCTGCCGATCCCGAAGCTCAGGGCTCAGCGCGAGCAACTGACCGAGCGCGTGCGCGGCGCCGTGGGCTGGGAGTCGATCGTGGGCTACGCGCCGATCGGATCCGATGTGCCCGCGCCGACGACGGACGACATCGCGGTCATCCAGTACACGAGCGGCACGACGGGCGACCCCAAGGGGGCGACACTCACGCACCGCAACCTGCTGGCGAACGCCGCCCAGGCGCGGGCGTGGACGCCCGCCGTCTCGAACGGCGAGGGCACCGTGGTCTACGCGGTGCTGCCGATGTTCCACGCCTACGGCCTGACGCTCTGCCTGACATTCGCGATGTCGCGGGCGGCGCGCCTTGTGCTCTTCCCGAAGTTCGACCCGGACATGGTGCTGAAGGTCACGCAGAAGCACCCCGCGACGGTGCTGCCGGCCGTGCCGCCGATCGCCGAGCGCCTGCTGCGTCGCGCCCAGGAGCGCGGCATCTCGCTCGAGGGCACCGGCATCGGCGTCTCGGGCGCCATGGCCCTCGACGACGCGCTCGTCGTGCCGTGGGAGGCCGAGACGAAGGGCATGCTCGTCGAGGGATACGGCCTCAGCGAGTGCTCGCCCGTGCTGATCGTGAACCCCGTGTCGGACAGGCGCAAGGCGGGCACGATCGGGCTGCCGCTCCCCGGCACCGAGGCGCGCGTCGTGGATCCGGACAACCCGACGGTCGACGTCGCGCCGGGCGAGGCGGGCGAGCTGCTCGTGCGCGGCCCGCAGGTCTTCAGCGGCTACTACGGGCGACCGGAGGAGACCGAGAAGGTCTTCGTCGGCGACTGGTTCCGCACGGGCGACATCGTCGTGATGGACGACGAGGGCTTCTTCAAGGTCGTCGACCGCATCAAGGAACTCATCATCACGGGCGGGTTCAACGTCGCCCCGACCGAGGTCGAGATCGCGCTGCGCCAGCACCCCTCCATCGAGGACGCGGCCGTCGTCGGCCTGCCCTCGGCGGAGCACGGCGAGGAGGTCGTCGCGGCGGTCGTGCTCGACGGCGACCCGAAGTTTGACCCCGAGGAGGTGCGCGCCTTCGTGAAGAACGTGCTCACCCCGTACAAGGCGCCGCGCCGCTTCGTCGTCGTCGACGAGCTGCCGAAGTCGCTGATCGGCAAGGTCATGCGCCGCGAGGTGAAGCAGCTGCTGCTGGACTCTTAGGCCGCGCGGCCGGCGATCGGGGCGAGCGCGTTGCGGATTGCGACGAGCTGATCGATCGACAGCCCCGTCGCCGCCGCGACCTGGGGAGGCACGTCGATCGCCTTCTCGCGGAGCGCCTGCCCCTCGGGCGTGAGCGTGATGTCGAGACGGCGCTCGTCGCCGGCGCGGCGCTCGCGGCTCACGAGCCCCTGCGACTCGAGGCGCTTGACGAGCGGCGATGCGGTCGCCGGATCCATCGCGATCTCGTCCGCGAGATCGGTGAGCGAGCGCGGTGTGCGCTCCCAGAGCGCCAGCATGACGAGGTACTGCGGGTGCGTGAGCCCGAGCGGCGTGAGGATCGGGCGATAGGCCGATACGACGTTGCGGGCCGCCGTCACGAGCGCGAAGCACAGCTGGTTCTCTAGGAGGAGCATCTCGTCGGTCATGTGGGTAGTCTAACCCGCAAATAGTTAGTACACTAATGGTTATGGCACAGAAGAAGCCGTTACGCGAAAGAATCCGTGAGGCAGGCGGCCTCTACCTCTACATCAACACGCGCCTGATCAAATACGCCGGCCCGGCATCGCGCGGGCCCTACGGTCCGGGCAAGGAACTGCCGTGCGGTCACTGCGGGCGCCCGAAGGACGAACACACGGTCGGCGCCGACGGAGCCCTGCTCTGTCCGCGAACCCCAGAGGCAGACGCGTAGACTGGGGGAGTGTCTGAAATCACCCCCGATCTCGTGCGCCATCTCGGTGTGCTCGCCAGGATCCAGCTGTCCGATGAAGAGGTGACCACCCTCACCGGCGAACTCGACGCGATCGTGTCGAGCATCGCCGAGGTGAGCGAGGTCGCCACGAGCGATGTGGTGGCGACGAGCCACCCGGTCCCGCTCGTGAACGTGTTCCGTGAGGACGTCCCCGGCGACATGCTGTCGGTCGACGAGGCCCTCAAGAACGCGCCGGACCACGACGGATCGCGCTTCCGCGTGACCGCGATTCTCGGAGAGGAGCAGTGATGAGCGACCTGATCAAGCTCTCCGCCGCGGAGCTCGCGGCAAAGCTCGGCGCGGGCGAGGTCTCGAGCGTAGAGGCCACGCAGGCCCACCTCGACCGCATCGCCGCCGTTGACGGCGACATCCACGCCTTCCTGCACGTCAACCAGGGTGCGCTGGACGCCGCCCGGTCGATCGACGAGCGCCGCGCCTCTGGCGAGGAGCTGCACGAGCTGGCCGGCGTGCCGCTCGCGGTGAAGGACGTGCTCGTCACGACCGACATGCCGTCGACCTCGGCGTCGAAGATCCTCGAGGGCTACATGTCGCCCTACGACGCGACCGTCGTCGCGAAGTCGCGCGAGGCGGGCCTCGTGCCCCTCGGCAAGACCAACATGGACGAGTTCGCGATGGGCTCGTCGACCGAGTTCTCGGCGTACGGCCCGACCCACAACCCGTGGGATCTCGACCGCATCCCCGGCGGATCCGGCGGCGGCTCGGCCGCGGCGGTCGCGGCCTTCGAGGCGCCCCTCGCCCTCGGATCCGACACCGGCGGATCCATCCGCCAGCCCGCGCACGTGACCGGCACCGTCGGCGTGAAGCCGACCTACGGCGGCGTCAGCCGCTACGGCTCGATCGCGCTCGCCTCGAGCCTCGACCAGGTCGGCCCCGTCTCGCGCACCGTGCTCGACTCTGCGCTCCTGCACGACGTCATCGGCGGCCACGACCCGCACGACGCGACGAGCCTGACGACCGAGTGGCCGTCGTTCGCCGCCGCGGCCCGCGAGGGCGCGTCGGGCGAGGTCCTGAAGGGCCTCAAGGTCGGCCTCGTCAAGGAGCTGCACGGCTTCTCGAAGGGTGTCGACGACTCGTTCCAGTCGGCCGTGAAGAAGCTCGAGGCAGCGGGTGCCGAGGTCGTCGAGATCAGCGCCCCGCACTTCAAGTACGCCACCGCCGCGTACTACCTGATCCTCCCCGCCGAGGCATCGAGTAACCTCGCGAAGTTCGACTCGGTGCGCTTCGGCCTCCGCGCCGACGTGCCCGGCACGGTCGAGGACGTCATGTCGGCGACGCGCGACGCGGGCTTCGGCCCCGAGGTCAAGCGCCGCATCATCCTCGGCACCTACGCCCTGTCGGCCGGCTACTACGACGCTTACTACGGCAGCGCGCAGAAGGTCCGCACGCTGATCCAGCAGGACTTCGCGAACGCGTTCGCGCAGGTCGACGTCATCGCGACGCCCGCCGCGCCCACCACGGCGTTCAAGCTGGGCGAGAAGCTCGACGACCCGCTGGCGATGTACGCGAACGACCTCGCGACGATCCCGGCGAACCTCGCGGGCATCCCCGGCATCACGCTGCCATCGGGCCTCTCGGCCGAGGATGGGCTGCCGGTCGGCATCCAGTTCCTCGCGCCGATCTACGAAGACGCTCGCCTGTACCGCGTGTCGGCCGCGCTCGAGACGCTCCTCGTCGAGGAGTGGGGCGGTCCGCTGCTCGACAAGGCACCCGCATTGAACGGAGGGGCGCGCTGATGGCGAAGCTCATGGACTTCGACAAGGCACTCGAGATGTTCGAGCCGGTTATCGGCCTCGAGGTGCACGTCGAGCTCAACACCAAGACGAAGATGTTCTCGGCCGCCGGTAACCCGGCGAACGAGGAGTTCCACGACGCCGAGCCGAACACGCTCATCGCGCCCGTCGACCTGGGCCTCCCGGGCTCGATGCCGGTCGTGAACGCCGAGGCGATCCGCAGCTCGATCAGCCTGGGCCTCGCGCTCGGCTGCTCGATCGCGCCGTCGAGCCGCTTCGCGCGCAAGAACTACTTCTACCCCGACCTGGGCAAGAACTACCAGATCAGCCAGTACGACGAGCCGATCGCGTTCGAGGGCTCGGTCGAGGTCGAGCTCGAGGACGGCGAGATCATCGTCGTGCCGATCGAGCGCGCGCACATGGAGGAAGACGCCGGCAAGCTCACGCACGTCGGTGGATCCTCCGGCCGCATCCAGGGCGCGTCGAGCTCGCTCGTCGACTACAACCGCGCGGGCGTGCCGCTCGTCGAGATCGTCACGAAGCCGATCTTCGGCACCGAGCACAAGGCGCCCGAGGTGGCGAAGGCCTACCTCGCGACGATCCGCGACATCGCGCGCGGCCTCGGCATCAGCGAGGCGCGCATGGAGCGCGGCAACATCCGATGCGACGCCAACGTGTCGCTGCGCCCCCGTGGCGCGGAGAAGCTCGGCACCCGCACCGAGACGAAGAACGTCAACTCGATGCGCTCGGTCGAGCGCGCGGTCCGCTACGAGATCCGCCGCCAGGCCGCGATCCTCGCCGACGGCGGATCCATCACGCAGGAGACCCGTCACTGGCACGAGGACACGGGCGAGACCTCGCCCGGCCGTCCGAAGTCGGACGCCGACGACTACCGCTACTTCCCGGAGCCCGACCTGCTTCCCGTCGCGCCCAGCGAGGAGCTGATCGAGGAGCTTCGCGCGAAGCTTCCCGAGGCGCCGGCCGCGAAGCGTCGCCGCCTGAAGGGCGAGTGGGGCTTCACCGACCTGGAGTTCCAGGACGTCGCGAACGCGGGCCTCACCGACGTCGTCGAGCAGACGATCGCCGCGGGCACGACGGCAGCGGCCGCGCGCAAGTGGTGGACGGGCGAGATCGCCCGCGTCGCGAACGCCGAGGGCCGCGAGGCCTCCGACCTCGTGACCCCCGCGCACGTCGCCGAGCTGCAGCAGCTCGTCGACGCGGGCACGCTGACCGATAAGCTCGCGCGCCAGGTGCTCGAGGGCGTCATCGCGGGCGAGGGATCCCCGCAGCAGGTCGTCGACACGCGCGGCCTCGCGGTCGTGTCGGACGACGGCGCGCTCATCGCGGCGATCGACGAGGCGCTCGCGTCGCAGCCCGACGTGCTCGAGAAGATCAAGAGCGGCAAGGTGCAGGCCGCCGGCGCCGTCATCGGTGCCGTCATGAAGGCGATGAAGGGCCAGGCCGACGCGGCCCGCGTCCGCGAGCTCGTCCTGGAGCGCGCGCAGGCCTAAGCCTCACCCGAGTAAGTCCCCACGCCCCGACCGGGCGTGGGGACTTCTCGTTCTGGGAGAATAGAGACGTGAGCAAGCAGGACGGGTCGGGCAGGCTCTACTCGCCGCCCGGGGCGGACGACACGGGGGCGAACTTCCTGCACGTCGACATGGACGCGTTCTTCGTCGCGGTCGAGACCCTCGACGATCCCTCGCTCAAGGGCAAGCCCGTCGTCATCGCCCACCGCGACGGGCGCTCGGTCGTCTCGAGCGCGTCGTACGAGGCGCGCCGCTACGGCGTGCGCTCGGCGATGCCCCTCGGCATGGCGCTGCAGAGGTGCCCTCACGCCGTCGTCGTGCCGCCCACATTCGACCGCTACCGCGAGACGTCGGCGCAGGTGATGGAGGTCTTCCGCAGCATCACGCCGCTCGTCGAGCCGCTGTCGATCGACGAGGCGTTCCTCGACGTGCGCGGGGTGCGCAGGCTCTGGGGATCCCCGGGCGAGGTTGCATCCCTCATCCGGCGCCGCGTGAAGGAAGAGATCGGCATCACGTGCAGCGTCGGGGGCGCGGCGACGAAGCACGTCGCGAAGATGGCGTCGACGGCCTCGAAGCCGAACGGCCGCCTCATTATCCCGGCCGCGCGCACGCAGGAATTCCTGGATCCGCGACCCGCCGGATCCCTGTGGGGCGTCGGGCCGAAGGCCGCGGAGGCGCTCGCGGGGCGCGCGATCCACACGATCCGCGACATCCGCGAGACGCCCGTCGAGGTGCTCGCGCGCGTGCTCGGGGCGACGCAGGCGCAGCGTATCCACGAGCTCGCGAACGGGCTCGACGCGCGCGGCATCGAGACGGAGCGGGTCGAGAAGAGCGTGTCGCACGAGGAGACGTTTTCGAACGATGTCTCGGACATCGCTTTCCTGAACGCGGAGGTGCTGCGGCTCGCCGATAGGGTCGCGGTGCGGCTGCGCCGGGGCGGGGTTGAGGCCTCGGGCGTCGCGATCAAGCTGCGCTTCGCCGATTTTCAGACGATCACGCGCTCGCAGGCGCTCTCCGAGCCGACGGCGGTCGGGCAGCGCATCGGCCAGGTCGCTCGGGAGCTCCTCGCGAGCGTCGACATGCGCGCGGCGGTGCGGCTCATCGGGGTGCGCGCGGAGCGGCTCGTGCCGGCCGGATCCGCGGCGCTCGCCCTCTGGGACGACGACGGCGAGTGGAAGCAGGTCGAGGGCGCGCTCGACGTGCTCAGCGAGAAGTTCGGCACCGGATCCGTGACCCGCGCGGCCTTCCTGAACTCGGACCAGAGGCGACCTCCGGAACGCCCGCCCGAGGAGAGCGACTGAGAAGGTACGCTGAAGTCATGCCCAACATCGCGATGGAACTCGGAAAGATCAGCGGCAACCTCGGTGTGACCGCTGCCTACGGCGAGCAGCAGGATCTCGACGGCGTGAAGGTTCTGCCGGTCGCCGCGACCTGGTCGGGCTTCGGCGGCGGCAGCGACGAGTCCGGCAATGGCGGCGGTGGCGGTGGCGGATTCTCGCTGCCCATCGGCGCGTACATTCGCCGCGGCAGCGAGTTCCGCTTCGCGCCGAACCCCGTGACGCTGGTCGCGGTGCTCGTGCCGTTCGTGTGCGTCGCCGGACGCGCGCTCGGCTACGTCATCAAGTGCCTCAAGAAGCGTCGCTGAACGCCCTTGATTCGGCCGCGTTCGACCGTGTGGTCGACGCGGCCGTTCGCGCGCTCCGGGCGGATCCGCGGGGCCGCGTCGTCATCGACGGCCGCAGCGGCGCGGGGAAGACGACGCTCGCGCGGCGCGTCGCGGAGCTCGCGGGCGCGCGGCTCGTGTCGCTCGACGAGTTCTATGAGGGCTGGGCCGGTCTCGCGGGCGCGACGGCCGTGACCGCGCGCCTCGTCGCGGCGCACGCCGATGGATCCGTGGGTACCTACCACCGGTGGGACTGGGAGCGCGACGAATTCTCGGCGCGCGAGGCGTCGGTGGATCCGTCGGTTGCCCTCGTGATCGAGGGGTGCGGGGCGCTCTCGGCCGAGGCGTCCCGGTGCGCGACGGTGTCGATCTGGATCGACGGCGACGCCGCCGTCCGGAAACACCTTGCGCTCACGCGCGACGGCGACTCTTTTGCGCCCTATTGGGACATGTGGTCGGCGCAGGAGGACGAGCACATCCGGGCGAATGCGCCCGAGAGCATCGCTCAGCTCTCGTTCTCGGCGACCTGAATAAGGCCCTCGAGGCGGTAACCGAGCCACTCGTAGAGGCCGTAGGCGGGGTCGTCCTCGTCGTGCTCGGCGCCGTCGGCAATGCCGAGGCGGCTCGCGAGCACGAGGCGCACGGCCGAGAGTGTGCGAAGCCAAGGCTCGAGGTCGGCGATCGAGACGTCGACGGGGGAGAGGGCCTCGTTGACCGACGCCGACTCGATGCGTGCGAGATCGGCGGCGACGATCGCGGCGTCGTGCGCGCGGCGGCCGAGGAGATCGTCGCGGGTGACGCGGCGGAACTCGCGCGACGCGTCCGCGTCGTCGGGGTAGACGTCGGGGGTGAGCCGGTCGACGGCGGGGTCGCCGCTCTCGCCCTCGGAGTTTTCGACGAGGGCCTGAAACTGGCCGACGAGGTCGGCGAGGTGGGCGGCCTCCACGCGGGTGAGGGTGAAGATCACGTGGGTCACTGGGGTGCCTTTCGAACGGTCGCCCAGAGGCCATAGTCGTGCATGGCCTGGGCGTGCAATTCCATCTGCTCGCGGGCACCCTCGGCGACGACCGCGTGGCCGTCGTGGTGCACCTCGAGCATGCGCTTCGTCGCGATGTCATGCGAGAAGCCAAAGTATTCGCGGAAGACCCGCACGACGTAGCTCATGAGGTTGACGGGGTCATCCCACACGACCGTCTGCCACGGCACGTCCGGCGCGACCTCGAGGCGCTCGTCGACCTCGGGGTTCGTGAGGGTGGTCATGCCCACCCCATCTCGTGCAGCTGGTCGTCGTCGATGCCGTAAAAGTGTGCGATCTCGTGGACGAGCGTCGTGTGCACCTCGTCGCGCAACTCGTCGAGCGTCTCGCACTGCTCGAGGTGCGGCTCGCGGTAGACGATGATGCGGTCGGGCAACTCGCCCATGCCGTACGACCCGCGGTCGGTGACGGCGACGCCGTCGTAGAGCCCGAGCAGGTCGAGCGAGCCATCCTCGGGGCGGTCCTCGACGACGAAGATCACGTTGTCGAGCCCGTCGACCATGTCATCCGGAAGCTGATCCAGCTCCTCGATAACGAGCGCCTCGAACTCTTCCGCATTCATGCCTCTACTCTATCGATCGCGCGCTGACCCGTTTCTGCGGAGTTGGCCCGATACTGCGGAGAATTCGGGGTAGTTCTTCCGCAGTTCGGGGTCAGCTCCGCAGTTGCGGATCCGGCCGGGCGCGGATCGCCGACCGTGGCTCGGGCGCGCGCTGGTCCGGATCCGCGGAGATGGCCCCTTGCTGCGGAGGATTTGGGGGAGCTTATCCGCAGTTCGGGGTTAGCTCCGCAGTTGCGGACCCGGCCGGGCGCGGATCGCCGACCGTGGCTCGGGCGCGCGCTGGTCCGGATCTGCGGAGGTGGCCCAGTAGTGCGGAGAATTTGGGGTGGTTCTTCCGCAGTTTGGGCCCATTTCCGTATTTGTGGATCCAGCCGGGGTTGCTTGTCGGCTGCGACGCGCGCGGTGGTCCGTAAGTGCGGGGGTGGGCCCATACTGCGGAGGATTCTGGGTAGTTCTTCCGCAGATTGGGGTCATATCCGCACTTGGGGGTCCGGTCGGGTGCGGCTCGTCGACCGTGGCTCGGGCGCGCGGCGGTCCGGATCCGCGGAGGTGGTCCCATACTGCGGAGGATTCTAGGTAGTTCTTCCGCAGATCGGGGGCACGTCCGCACTTGGGGATCCGGCCGGGCGCGGATCGCCGACCGTGGCTCGGGCGCGCGCTGGCCCGGATCCGCGGAGATGGCCCCTTGCTGCGGAGCGCCGGGGGTGGTTCTTCCGCAGTTTGGGGTCAGCTCCGCAGTTGCGGGGCGGGTTAGATGCGGCCGCGGAGGTATTCGTCGACCGACATGCTCGACGCGGCGGCGCGTGCGCGCAGCGTGTCGAGCTCGCTCTGGGAGAGCGAGATCGTGAGGCGCACCAGCGGATCCTCGTCGAGCGCATCGAAGAGCGTCGGCTGCGCGGCGCGCGCGGGCGCGGGTGCGGATCCCGAATCGACCGATCCGGTAGGCCCGGCGGGCGCGGCTCCGCGAGACCCGGCCACCCCGGATCCGGCGGGCGTCGCCCCGGATCCGGCGGTCTCGGTACCGGCGGATCCAGGGCCCGCGGCCCCGGCGAAGCCCGGGCCGCTCTTCACCGGGGTGTGCTTCTGGTACGCCTGGGCGGCGCCATTGGCGCGGGTGTCGGCGGCCTCGTTAAGGGGGTGCCCGGCGTGTCCCTTGACCCACTCGAAGCGCACGCGGCGGCCCTGCATGGCCTCGTCGAGGGCCTTCATAATCTCGAGGTTCAGGACGGGCTTGCCGTCGGCCTTCTTCCAGCCCTTCTTCTTCCAGCCGGGCATCCACTTGGTGATCGAGTCGATGACGTAGCGGCTATCGCAGTGGATGAGCAGGTCGTCACTTGTGTGGGCGGTGGCGCGCAACAGCTCGAGCACGGCGGTCAGCTCGCCGATGTTGTTGGTGCCGTGGGGAGCACCGCCGGCGGCCCAGCTGTCGTCGTCGATGTACCACGCCCAGCCCATGGGACCGGGGTTACCGAGGGCGGATCCGTCTGCGGCAGCGATGATGGTCATCCGTCCATCCTAGATTTCGTATCAGTGATAGTTGCAGTGATACACCTCAAGCGTTAACATTGCTATGTGCCTAAGAGAACAGTGATACTCGATCGGGCGGCCGAGCTGCTCGCGACCTCCCCGTCGGGCGATGTGTCCACGCGCGCCGTCTGCGAGGCGGCCGGCGTGACGCAACCCGTGCTCTACCGGCTCTTTGGCGACAAGGACGGGCTGCTCTCGGCCGTCGCCGACCACGTGTGGGAGCAGTACCTCGCGGGAAAGCGCGCGGCGGTCCCCGGATCCGATGTGCTCGCCGACCTGCGCGCCGGGTGGGACAACCACACGGCGTTCGCGCTCGCGCACCCGCATGCCTACCGGCTGGTGTTCGGATCCGCGCTCTCGGCCGAACCGGCCGCGATCGCCGAGGCGATGCGGCTGCTCGGCGAGGTGACCGAGCGCCTCGCGTCCGAGGGGCTGCTGCGGGTCTCGCCCGAGGAGGCCGCGCGCGTCATCATGGCCGCCAATAGCGGCGTCGCGCTCGGCATGATCCTGCGCCCGACGGAGTACCCGGAGGGTGCGTCGGAGGAGGTGCGCGAGGCGACGATCCGGGGGATCCTCGCGGGCGACGCGGTCGCGGATCCGGTGGCCGTCGCGGTCGCGACGCTGCGCAGCCGGGTGCGCGGGGGCGATGCCGCGGATACCTTTACCGCGGCCGAGGCTGCGCTCATCGACGAATGGCTCGGGCGCCTTACGAGAACGGGGAGTGGAACATGAGCAATACATCCGACATGCGGGTCGCGCTGGTGACGGGCGGATCCGGCGGCATCGGCCGCGCGGTCGTGCGGCGCCTGCTCGCCGACGGCTTTGCGGTGGCCGTGCACTATTCCGGAAACAGGGCGGCGGCAGAGCAGGTCGTTGCGGAGTCTGAGGGGCGCGCCATCGCGGTCGGGGGAGACGTCGCCGACGAGGGCGCGATGCTCGCGGTCTTCGACGAGGTCGAGCGCGCGTTCGGCGGCATCGACGTCGTGATCAATACGGCGGGCATCATGATCCTCGGCCCCGTCGCCGAGTATTCGCTCGCTGACTTCGACCGCGTCATGCGCACGAACGTGCGCGGCACCTTCGTCGTTGCGCAACTGGCGGCGCGGCGAGTCCGCGAGGGCGGGGCGATCGTCATGTTCTCGACGACCGTGACGCGCACCCACCTGCCGAACTACGGCGCGTACGTCGCGAGCAAGGGTGCCGTCGAGGCGCTGACGCTGACGCTCGCCCGCGAGCTGCGCGGCCGAGACATCACGGTGAACGCCGTCGCGCCGGGCCCGACGGTGACGCCGCTGTTCCTCGAGGGCAAATCGGAGGAGCTGCTGCAGAAACTCGCGAAGGCGGCGCCGCTCGAGCGGCTGGGAGAGCCCGAAGACATCGCGGAGACGGTGGCGCACCTCGCGGGCCCCGCGCGCTGGATCAACGGCCAGACCATCTTCGCCAATGGCGGGTTGGCATAGGGGCTTCGCGTGTCGGAGCTCGCGAGTATCGTGGCGCACGCCAGGTACATACGACGAAGGAGTAACGCATGACCGCAGTTCCCGCGCCCATTCAGGCGATGATCGACGCAACCAATGCCGGCGATAGCGACGCGTTCGTTGCCGCCTTCACCGACGACGGTTACCTCAACGATTGGGGCCGCGAGTTCCGCGGCGCGGCCGAGCTGCGCTCGTGGGACTCGACCGACAACATCGGCAAGCAATCGCACTTCGAGGCCGTGTCGGTCGACGACCACGGCGACGGCGAGTATGTCGTCGTGCTCACGGTCAGCGGCAACGGGTTCAACGGCACGGGCCCGATGACGTTCCAGGTGGAGGGAGACAAGCTCTCGCGCATGGTCATCACCCCGCACTGACCAGGGGTCCGTGACAGGATCGGGGGATGGACGTCTCGACCCTGATGGCCGGCCCGCGCGGTCGCCGCTTCCTGCTGGAGTTCGCCGTGACGAGCGAGCGCCGCTCGGGCGGGCATGCGCTGAGCCACGCGGTCTTCGAGGCCGACCGGGCGCTGGACCCGGAACCGGATCGTGGCGCGCGGTACGTCGCGCTCGTGGGGGACGCGCCGGAGGAAAGCGACGCGCGGGGCGAGGGCGGCGTGCCCGCGGAAGCCGACGTGCCGGACGAGAGCGGCGTGCCCGCGGAAGCCGACGCGCCCGGCTCCGCCGAGCCCTCGTTCGGTGAGGTCGCGCCTCGACCGGAACCAATCCACGCGCGTTACCTCACCACGGCCAAGTCCCTCGCCACCACGGCCGCCAAGGCCCTCACCGCGACGCCGCTCGTTGATGCGACCTGGGCCTCGCTGCGCGGCCCGCTCGCGGACGCCGTTGACTTTGCCCGATACTGGCAGCCCCCGGAGGGAACCGACGTGCTCCTCACCCGTGAGGAGATGCGGACGCCGCTCGAGCGCGTGGCCCGGCACCTCCTCACGTCAGGCGCGCTCGACTGGTGGACCCGCAGCGCGGCGGACAGCGAACAGGTGGCGATGAGCTGGGAAGACGAGGGCCCGGCGACACCGCTCGGCGGTGCCCACCCGTCGCTGGCCGAGAACCGGACGACGGTGACCGAGGCGGAGCGGAGGCTCGCCCGCCGCGCGCCGGCGGATCCGGTGGAAGCGGGGAGCGGCGAATGGTGGTCGGCTCCGAGCTGGCCCCTATGGTTGCCGCAGTCCGCGGGGCTCGCGCCGGACGGGAGCCCGATCGCGGCGCATCTCGTCGAGGACGCCTTCGGATGGGAGCGCGGTATGGGCAACCGCCTCGTGGTTCCGGAGGGCGTGCGCGTATACGAGATTGGCGGTGCGCACGACTGGGCGGAGCTCTGCCGGCGGTTCCCGCTCGAGGTCACGCACCACAAGCGCGGCGACTGGTTCCACACGACGGGCCGCGATGGTGCCTGGGTGATCCCGGACTGGGCCGAGGTCGCGATGGAGTATGACGGCGTGCACCTGAGTATCGTCGGCTACCTCGAGGCCGCGGGCCGCGCCCTCGTCGTCGACGCGCGTGCGTGCACGGTGCTGGCGGGCTGGGATCCCGATACGACGTACTGGTTCACGGCCGACGTGCGATACGTCGGCGAGCCCCGAACGTGGATCCAGCGAGCGTCCGACCTCGACTACTGGTGGGAGCCCGCGGAAGGCTGAGGCGGCCGCGAGGCCACCCCAGCCTGGCTAGGCGAGGCCCGCCGCGAGCTCGGCGAAGACCTCGTCGGCCGAGTCGAGCGTCGCGAGCGGCGCGCCCTGGCCGAGCCACAGCGATTGCAGCTCGCCGAGGTTCTGCTGCCCCGCCGGGGCGCGGAACTTTCCGGTGAGCCAGTTCTGCGTCGGGAAGGGCGCGATCATGCCGCCCGCCTCGATCGCGCGCACGGCACGGTTGCGCACGCCGCGGCTGAGGCGTCCGCTCATCGCACGTGTGAGCACGCTCTCGTCGGCAGCGGTGGTGCGGATCGCCTCGCGATGGGCGTCGTTTGCCGCCGACTCGCGGGTCGCGAGGAAGGCGGTGCCGACCTGCACGCCCTGCGCGCCGAGCGCGAGCGCAGCGGCCACGCCGCGCCGGTCGGACACGCCGCCGGCCGCGATCACCGGGGCGCGCACCGCGTCGACGACCTGCGGCACGAGCGCGAAGGTGCCGACGAGCGACTCCTCCGCGGGCTTCAGGAACGACACCCGGTGGCCAGCGGCCTCGGATCCGCTCGCGACGATCGCGTCGACGCCCGCCTCATCGAGTGCGACCGCCTCCGCGACCGTCGTCGCGGTGCCGATCACACGGATCCCGCGGCCGTGCGCCTCGCCGACGAGATCGTCGGACGGCACGCCGAAGACGACGCTGAGTACGGCCGGGGCCGCCTCCCAGATCGCCTCGAGCTGCTCGTCGAGGGACGGCATGTACGACTCGGGCCGCGCGGGAGGCTCCACCCCGACCGCGGCGTAGAAGGGCTCGAGGGCCTGGGCGAACGCCATGTGCTGTGCGCTCGGGGTGGCCTCGTCGCCCATCGGGAGCCAGATGTTGAGCGTGTACGGCTTGTCGGTCGCGGCGGCGAGCTCGGTGGCGGTCTTGCGGATCCGGTCGCCGTCGTACCCGTACAGGCCGTACGCGCCGAGACCGCCGGCCTCGCTCACCGCCGTCGTCAGCGCGACGGAGGAGAGGCCCCCGAACGCGCCGAGCAGGATGGGGCGATCGATGCCGAGGACCTCGGTGAGGGCACTCACGACTCAGGCGCCGTACTCGTAGAAGCCGCGCCCGGTCGCGACGCCGAGGTAGCCCTTGTCGATGTACTCAGTCTTGAGGCGCTCGGCGAACTCGCGCTTGACGGGGTTCTCGCTGTCCTTGCCGAGGTTGTACGGCGTCATCATGCCGATGACGTCGAGCATCTGGAACGGGCCGACGGGCGCGCCCGTCGCGGTGCGCCAGGTCAGGTCGATCGTCTCAATGTCGGCGACACCGCGGACCCACAGGTCGGCAGCCGCGTCGAGGAGCGGCACGAGGAGCGAGTTCACGACGTAGCCGGGCTGCTCCTTCTTCACGCGGATCGCGATCATGCCGATCTCCTCGGCGAAGACGGCGACCTGCTCGAAGATCTCGGGGTCGGTCTGGTCCTGCGCCATGACCTCGCCGGTGTTGTTGCGCCAGATCTCGTTCGCGAAGTGCAGCGCGAGGAACTTCGACGGGCGGTCGACGGCGCTCACGATGTCGCTCGGCAGGAGCGTCGACGAGTTCGTCGCGAAGATCGTCTTCTCGGGGGCGGCGGCCGAGACCTTCTGCCACGTGTCGCGCTTGATGTCGAGGCGCTCGGGAACGGCCTCGATCACGATGTCGGCGTCCGCGACGGCGTCGGCGAGGTCGCTCGTCGCGCGGATCCGCGACACGGCGGCGTCGAGCTTGTCGGGCGTGGCATCGGGAAGGTCGCGCAGGTAGAGCGGCTTCAGCTGTTCCCACCGCTCGGGGAGCTTCGCGATGATCTCGTCGCTGATGTCGTACGCGACGACATCCTTACCCGAGTATGCCGACTGGAAGATGATCTGGGATCCGAGCACGCCCGTACCGAGCACAGTCACCTGCTGCATTTCTGCCTTCTCTCTGGAGGAATTGGATACCTCCATTCTGCTCCTGCGAGAGTGCCCCGGCGCGGGTTCTCGTTACTCCGGCCAGCGCGCCGTGTAGGGCGCCTCGAGGCTCGCCCGCTCCTCGGCGGTGAGGTGGATGTCGAGCGACGCGATGGCGTCGGACAGGTGGTGCGGCTTCGTCGCCCCAACGATGGGGGCCGTGATGCCGGGCGCCTCGTTCACCCATGCGAGCGCGACCCGCGCGCGGGACACCCCGCGGGCGTCCGCGATCGCGCCGACGGCGTCGGCGATCTTCCTGTCTGCGTCCTCGTTCTGCTGGTAGAGGCGCTGCAGGAGGAGGTCGGATCCGGCGCGGTCGCCCGCGTCCTGCCACGGGCGCGTGAGGCGGCCGCGGGCGAGTGGGCTCCACGGCGTGAGGGCGATGCCGTCGTTGATCGACAGCGGGATCATCTCGCGCTCGTCCTCGCGGGTGATGAGGTTGTACTGGCTCTGCATCGACACGAACGGCGCCCAGCCCTCGGCGCGCTGGATGCCGAGGGCGGTCGCGAACTGCCACGCCGCCATCGACGAGGCGCCGATGTAGCGGGCCTTGCCCGAGCGCACGACGTCGTTGAGCGCCTCGAGCGTCTCGCGCAGAGGGGTGTTCTCGTCGAAGCGATGAATGATGTAGAGATCGACGTAGTCGGTGCCGAGGCGGCGCAGGCTGTTGTCGATCTCCTGCATGATGGCCTTGCGCGAGAGTCCGCGCTTGTTGGGGCCCTCGCCCATCGCCATGTAGACCTTCGTCGCGAGCACGATCTCGTCGCGATCGGCGTAGTCGCGCAGCGCCCGCCCCACGATCTCCTCGCTGTGACCCAGCGAGTACATGTTCGCGGTGTCGAAGAAGTTGATGCCCTTCTCGACGGCCTCGCGGATGAACGGGCGGCTCGCGTCCTCGTCGAGGGTCCAGCCGTGGGATCCGCGGTCCGCGTCGCCGTAGCTCATGCAGCCGAGGGCGATGGGTGACACGTACATGCCGGTGTTGCCGAAGCGGCGGTACTCCATGGTTCTCCTTGAGATCGTCTCCGCCGATGCTATCGGCGGCGGGCGCCACGGCACGCGGCGTGTGACGCCGCATGAAGAACGCCGCTCAGAACAGCGTCAGCCCCGTCGCGGCCACGGGCACCGCTTGCGCCGCGGCTCGCGCGGCGTATCGCGCCTCGGGCTGGTCTTCGTCTTCGACAGAGGCGAGGCCGTAGCGGCGGAGGAGCGGAACCATGCGCGCGGCCAGCTGCTTGCGGTACGCGGCGGGCGCGTAGTGGTTCTGGCCGTAGAAGCGCCGATAGCCCGCCTCGAGCTCGGGGTGCTCGCGCGCGATCCACTCGAGGAACCACTCTTTGGCGCCTGGGCGCAGGTGAAGCGCGCCGAAGACCACGCGGCGCGCGCCCGCGTCGGCGATCTGAGACACCGCGTGCTCGAGGTCGGCGGGGGAATCGCTGAGCCACGGCAGGATCGGCATGAGGAACACCGTCACGTCGAGGCCCGACCCGGCCGCGGCCCGCACGGTCGCGAGCCGCGCCGCGGTCGTCGGGGTGCCGGGCTCGACGCTCTGCTGCAGCTCGTCGTTGAAGATCGCGATCGACATCGACAGGTCGACCGGCACGTGCGCCGCGGCATCGGCGATGAGCGGCAGGTCGCGGCGCAGCAACGTGCCCTTCGTGAGGATCGACATCGGCGTGCCGCTCTCGGCGAGGGCGCGGATGATGCCGGGCATGAGCTGGTATCGGCCCTCGGCCCGCTGATACGGGTCGGTATTGGATCCGAGGGCGACGAGCTCGTGCCGCCACGCGCGGCGACGCACCTCGGCGCGCAACACCTCGGCGACGTTGGTCTTGACGACGATCTGCTGGTCGAAGTCTGCCCCGGCATCGAGATCGAGGTAGCGGTGGGTGTTGCGGGCGAAGCAGTATACGCACGCGTGCGAGCAGCCGCGATAGGGGTTCACGGTCCACGAGAACGGCATGGAGCTCGCCTCGGGAACGCGGTTGAGTGCCGACTTCGCGACGACTTCGTGGAATGTGATCCCGGCGAAATCTGGCGTGCGGATTGACCGCGCGAGGCCGGGAAGGGGGAGTTCGCCGGCCCGTTTTTCGATCGTCTGTTCGCTCCACCGCATGGCTCCATTCGAACACATATTCGATGCCAATGCAATGCCTCATTCTGACAGGATGAGCGCATGGGTTCACACGGCTGGCGCACCACCGCTCGCACAGAGTTGCGCGTCTCGCGCGGCTTTCACCTCGACGATCTCGATGCGTCGGCGACGCCGGGATACGACGGCGATAAGAAGTCGGGTGCGAAGGATCTCGCGCTACGCGCCGAGCGGTTGAGCGACCTTCAAGAGCGCCTCTATGCCGAGAGCCGCGCGGGCGTGGCCCGCAACGCCGTGCTCCTCGTGTTGCAGGGCATGGACACGGCGGGCAAGGGCGGCATCGTCCGCCACGTGCTCGGATCCGTGGATCCGCAGGGCGTTCAACTGCAGTCGTTCGGCGCCCCGAGCGCCGAGGAGCTCGCGCACGACTTCCTGTGGCGCATCGAGCGCCGGCTGCCGAAGCACGGTTTCATCGGGGTGTTCGATCGATCGCACTACGAGGACGTGCTCGTGGGGCGCGTGCGCGAGCTCGCGAGCCCCGAGGAGATTGAGCGCCGATATGGCGCGATCAATGACTTCGAAGCACGGGCCGCCGCGAGCGGGATCCGCATTGTGAAGGTGATGCTTCATCTATCGCGCGATGAGCAGCGAGAGCGTCTACAAGAGCGTCTCGACAGGCCGGACAAACACTGGAAGTACAACCCGGGCGACATCGACGACCGTGAACTGTGGCAGGAGTATCGCGAGGCGTACGACATTGTTTTCGAACGTACGTCGACCGATATCGCTCCCTGGCACGTCGTTCCTGCGGATCGCAAGTGGTACGCGCGCCTCGCGGTACAGGAGCTGCTCATCGCGGCGCTCGAGGACATCGACCCGCAGTGGCCCGCGGCATCGTTCGATGTCGAAGAAGAGAAGAGGCGTCTCGCCGAGAGCTAATCCGTGATCGGGAGCGGCGACGAGCATCGCAAACTGATGCCGACCGGATCGCACGAGCGGCCGGCGACACCCAGGAGGAAACGCATGAACACCATGTTCCGCACAACGAACCGTATCCGCATCGCCGCCCTCGCCGTTGGTCTCGGCGCGGTGATCGCTCTCACCGGTTGCTCGTCCGACGGGTCGGAAGGCACCGACGAGACGACCTCGCAGACGGCCGAGCAGCAGACGACCGAAACCGAAACCGAAACCGAGGCCGAGGAGACCGACGACGACGCGACGAGCGCCGGCAGCTCGGAGGTCTCGATCACGATCGACGGCGAGGCGCTCGAGATCGCCGACCCGACGGTGGTCTGCCAGGAGGTCGACGGCACCATGACGATCGCGGTCGGCTCGGCCTCCGGCGCCGACGGCATCGGCGCCACCCTCACGACGGGCGACTCGCCCACCGTGAAGACGGTCGCGCTCGGCTCGCTCGACGGTACCGCGATGGCGTGGGCCGAGGGCGCGCCCGGCGAGGCGAATGCCACGGTCGACGGCTCGACCTACACGATCTCCGGATCGATGGCGGCGGTCGACATGAGCAACCCGACGGCGATGAACGAGACGCCCTTCGAGATGGTCATCGCCTGCCCGTAACCGCACCACCGACCGCGCCACCGGCATTCGCCGGGTGGTGCGGTTTCGTGCGTTTGTCGACAGGTGATGCGGTCGCTAACGTGGGAAGGTGACCCAAAAGCCCCGCGGCATCGCGCTCCCCGCCTGGTTCGTCCTCCTGGGGCTGCTGCTCGTCGCGGGAAACCTGCGCACGGCGATCACGGCCGTGGGCCCCGTGCTTCCGGCGATCGAGCAGACGTACGGCCTCGCGTCGACGACGGCGTCGATCCTCGTGAGCCTGCCGCTCGTGGCCTTCGCGAGCGTGTCGCCGTTTGCGCCGCGGTTCGCGCGGGCGGTTGGCCTCGAACGCGCGATCGCTCTGGCGCTGTCGCTGCTCGTCGTGGGTCTCGTCGTGCGCTCGACGCCGCCCGTCGCCCTGCTGTGGGTCGGTACGGCCCTCATCGGCGTCGCGATCGCGGTGCTCAATGTCGTCCTGCCGGCGCTCGTGAAGCGCGACTTCCCGACGAAGATCGGGCAGGTGACGGGCGCGTACTCGGCGGTGCAGTCAAGCTTTGCCGCCATCGCGGCGGGCGTCTCGGTTCCCGTCGCGGGTATGACCGAGTGGGGATGGCGCGTGCCGCTCGGCATGTGGGCGGGCCTCACCCTCATCACGCTCGGCGTCCTCGCGCCGCAGCTGCGGCGACACACGGTCCCGGATCCCGGATCCGCCCCCGCGCCCGCGGTGCGCGGCCGGTCGCCGTGGGGGAGCGCGCTCGCCTGGCAGGTCACCGGATTCATGGGCCTGCAGTCGGTCGTCTTCTACGTGTTCGTGACGTGGCTCCCGGCGATCGAACACTCGGCGGGCGTGAGCGAGACGGCGGCGGGCGTGCACTCGTTCCTGTTGAACGCCCTCGCGATCGGCGGAAGCCTGCTGGCGTCGGCGCTCATCCCGCGCCTGCGCAACCAGGGGATCATCAGCGTGGGCGCCCCGGCGCTGACGGTCGTCGCGACGGCGGGGGTTCTGCTCGCGCCGGAGTGGTCGGCGCTGTGGGCGAGCATGCTCGGCCTCGCGGGCGGCGCGAACATCGTGCTCGCGCTGTCGCTCTTCGGGCTGCGCACGACGAACCACGCCGACGCGGCGGCGATGAGCGGCATGGCCCAGTGCATCGGGTACCTCGTGGCGGCCGCGGGCCCCATCGCGATCGGCGCCGTGCACGAGGCGAGCGCCACGTGGACGCCGTCGCTCATTATCGTGATCGTGGTCGTCGAGATCCCGCTGATCGTGTTCGGCCTCCTGGTCGGGCGCGACCGCATCCTCTCGTAGCGCGGCACTCGCGCGCACGTCCCGCGCGTGATCTACTGAGACCAGAACGGCAGCGGTGCCGCTGAGAGGTGCGTCTCATGAGCGCAGAGAACGTGATCGATGTCCGGGGCCTGAGCAAGGCTTTCGGCACATTTCCGGCCCTGTCGGGGCTTGACCTCAGCGTCGGGCGCGGCGAGGTGCACGGCTTTCTCGGGCCCAACGGGGCGGGCAAGTCGACGACTATCCGGGTGCTCCTCGGCCTCCTTCGGGCCGATTCCGGATCCGCACGGGTGCTGGGCGGCGACCCGTGGAAGGACGTCGTCGCGCTGCACCGGCGGCTCGCCTACGTGCCGGGCGACGTGTCGCTGTGGCCCGGCATGACGGGTGGCGAGGCGATCGACCTGCTCGGCGCCATGCGCGGCGGCCTCGACGGCTCGCGCCGCGCCGAGCTCATCGAGCGCTTCGAGCTCGACCCGACGAAGAGGGGCCGGCAGTACTCGAAGGGCAATCGGCAAAAGGTCGCGATCGTGGCGGCGCTCGCGTCCGACGCCGAGCTGCTGATCCTCGACGAGCCGACGAGCGGGCTGGATCCGCTCATGGAGGCGGTGTTCACCGACGTCGTCGGCGAGGCGAAGAAGCGCGGCGCCTCGGTGTTGCTGTCGAGCCACATCCTCGCCGAGGTGGAGACGCTCGCCGATCGCCTCTCGATCATCCGCGAGGGAACGATCGTCGAGACGGGCACGCTCGCCGAGCTGCGGGGCCAGGCGCGCACGTCGATCCGCGCGACGCTCGAACGGATCCCGGAGCGGGCCGCGCTCGCGGGCCTCCACGAGGTGCACCTCGAGCACGGCCACCTCTCGGCGACCGCCGACGCCGATAGGATCGGCGAGGTCATGACGCTGCTCGCGCCGTACGGCATCGCGGCGCTCACGGTCGAGCCGCCGTCGCTCGAGTCGCTGTTCCTGCGCCTGTACGAGTCGGAGGGGGATCCGCGATGAGCGGCGCGCTCGCCTGCACGCGGCCGCTCCTGAAGGTCACGCTGCGCCACGAGATACGTGGCTTCGCGCCGTGGATCGCGATCGCGACGGGGCTGTCGGCCTCGTCGGTGCTCGTGTACCCCTGGATCTTCCCCGAGGCGGCGGACCGCGCGGGGCTCTCCGCCGCCATGAGCGCGAATCCGGCCATCGGGATGGTGTTTGGGCCCGCCTTCGACCTCATGAGCGACGAGGGTTTCAACGCCTGGCGCTCGCTGGCGCTGGCCGGCTTCCTCACGGCGCTGGGCTCGATCCTCACCGTCACCCGCACGACGCGCGGGCAGGAGGATTCGGGGCAGGCCGAGCTCCTCGCCTCGGGCGTACTGGGCCGCGCGAGCCGCCTCCTCGCTGGCGTCGGCGTCGCGCTCGTCGGATCCGTGCTCGTCGGCGTCATCGCGGGCCTCGTCACGGTCCAGTGCGGTGGCGCGTGGGAGCCGTCGATGCTGCTCGCGGCGACGTTCACGGCGTCGGGCTGGATGTTCGCGGCGATCGCCGCCGTCACCGCCCAGCTCGGATCCGACGCGCGCGTGGCGAGCTCGCTCGCGGTCGCGACGCTCGGCGCGCTCTTCGCGCTGCGCGGCTTCGCATATGCGATCGATGCCCCGGCATGGACGATCTGGATCAATCCGCTCGGGTGGATGACCGAGACGCGGCCCGCGAGTGGCGACCACTGGTGGCCCCTGATGCTCGCGGCGGCGCTCACCGTGGTCGCCCTCGCGGTGGCGTTCGCGATTCAGGCGCGCCGCGACTTCGGGCAGGGGATCATCGCATCGCGCCCCGGGCCGGCCGAGGGCCGCGTGCGCTCGCCGCTCGGGCTCGCGCTACGGATCAACCGCCCGCCCCTCATCTCGTGGGCGATCGCGTTCGCGGCGCTCGGCGTCGTCTTCGGGTACTTCGCAACGTCGGTGCAAGACCTGCTCGCCGGCGATAGCGCCGTCGCGGGGATCCTCGCCTCGGGCGCCGCGACGAGCGACGGGCTCACGAGCGCCTTCCTCGTCACGATCCTGAGCCTCGTCGGCATCATCGCCGCCGTCCCCGGCGTGCAGGCGATGCAGAAGCTCCGCGCCGAGGAGATGGCCGACCGGGTGGATCCGGTGCTCGCGGGCGCCGTCTCGCGGCGGCGGCTCTTCGCGGGCAGCGCCTCGATCGCGCTCCTCGCGCCGAGCGTCTACGTGCTCGGGGCGGGCACGATCGTCGCGGCGCTCGCCGCGGGCACCGACATCGGGGTGACGTTCGGCGGCGTGCTCCTGCAGGCCGCCGCGACGGTGCCGGCGGTGTGGACGACGGTCGCGGTCGCGATCGCCGTCATCGGCGCGCGGCCGCAGGTGTCGGTGGCGGCGTGGGCGGGCGTGATGTTGGCCTTCGTGCTCACGCTCCTCGGGCCCACCTTCAAGCTCTGGGACTGGGTGCTCGCCATCAGCCCGTTCTGGCACGTCCCGACGATGACCCAGGCGGATCCGGACGGCTGGGGCCTCGCCTGGATCACGCTCGTCACGGCCGCGCTCGTCGCCGCGGGCTTCGCGGGATTCCGCCGCCGCGACATCGGCGTGTAGCCCCGGATCCGCGCCCGCGGCGGCCGCACGGTAGTCTGATCCGTCGGGGTGCCGCACCCGGCCGCGCCCCGACGACGCGACGATAGGCACCCCAGATGAGCGCAACGACAGCCATCACGAGCGTGCGCGACGCGCTCCGCAACCCCCGGCTTCTCAGCCGCGAGGTGCTCGCGGGCCTCGTGACGACGCTCGCCCTCGTGCCCGAGGTGATCTCGTTCTCGGTCATCGCGGGCGTGGATCCGATGGTCAGCCTCGTCGCGAGCGTGGTGCTCGTGCTGTCGATGACGTTCCTCGGCGGCCGGCCCGGCGTGATCACGGCGGCTGCCGGATCCGTCGCCCTCGTGATCGCGCCGATGGTGCACGAACACGGCACGGCGTACGTGCTCCCGGCGGTGATCCTGGCCGGCATCATCCAGATCGTGTTCGGGCTGACGGGGCTCGCGCGGCTCATGCGCTACGTGCCGCGATCGGTCATGCTGGGCTTCGTCAACGGTCTCGGCGTGCTCATCTTCATGGCGCAGGTGCGCCACGTGCTCGGCGGAAGCCCGCTCGTGTGGGTGTTCTTCGCCGTCACGCTGGCGATCGTGATCGGCCTCCCGTATGCGACAAAGATCGTGCCGGCGCCGCTCGTCGCGATCGTCGTGGTCACCGCCATCGTCATCATCTGGCGGCTCGACGTGCCGAACGTCGCGGACGAGGGCCGCGTCGGCGGCGGGTTGCCGGGCCACACGGAACTCTCGGTGCCCCTCGACCTCGAGACGCTGCGGATCATCGTGCCGACGGCCATCAGCGTCGCGCTCGTCGGGCTGATGGAGTCGCTCCTCACCGCGAAGCTCGTCGACGAGATCACCGAGACGCCCTCGCACAAGGGGCGCGAGTCGTGGGGCCTCGGCGTCGCGAACATCTTCGGCGGGCTGTACGGAGGCATCGCGGGCTGCGCTATGATCGGCCAGACGGTACTCAATGTGAAGACGAGTGGCGCCCGCACCCGCATATCCACCTTCGTGGCCGGCGTGTTCCTCCTCGGCCTCATCACGGGCCTCAGCGACGTTATGGGACAGATTCCGATGGTCGCGCTCGCCGCGGTGATGATGGTGGTCGCGGTGACGACGGTCGACTGGCACAGCGTGAAGCCCTCGACGCTTCGCCGCATGCCGGTGCCGGAGACGCTCGTCATGGTGGTCACGATCGCGATCGTCGTGATCACGAGCAACCTCGCCTACGGCGTGATCGCGGGCGTGATCCTCGCGATGGTGCTGTTCGCGCGCCGCGTGGCCCACGTCATCTCCGTCGAGCGCGACGTCGCGGGCGAGACGGCGCGGTACACCGTGCGCGGCCCGCTCTTCTTCGGCAGCAGCAACGACCTGGTCGAGCAGTTCTCCTACGCGGAGGATCCGGCGTCGATCGTGATCGACCTCACGCACGCCCAGATCTGGGACGCCTCGACGGTCGCCGCGCTCGACTCGGTCGAGGCGCTCTACGCCAAGCACGGCGCGAGCGTCTCGATCGAGGGGCTGGATGAGCGCAGCGGCCGCTTCCACGGGCGGCTCTCGGGCAACCTCGGCTGAGCGGGCCTCAGACGAGCGCGGGCTCGGCGCGGCGGCCGTCGACGATCGTGACGAGCTCGTCGAGCGCGTCGCGGTGCACGAGGTCGTGCGTCACGAGCAGGGTCGCGGTGTCGCGCTCGTGGGTGAGGCGCGCGATGAGGCCCATGATCTCGGCGCCGCGCTCCTGATCGAGCGCACTCGTGGGCTCGTCGACGAGGAGCACCTCGGGCTGGTGGACGAGGGCGCGGGCGATGGCGGCGCGCTGGCGCTGACCGCCGGAGAGCTGGTGCACGCGCTTGTCGGCGTGGGCGATGAGCCCGACGGCGTCGAGCAGCTCGTCGACGCGGGCGTCGATCGCGGCCGTGCGGGCCTTGTTCGAGGATCCGCCGAGGCGCGCCATCACCTGCACCTGCTCGCGGACCGTGAGCGCCGGGATGAGGTTCGACTGCTGGAAGACGATGCCGATGCGCTCGCGGCGGAGGGTGGTCGCCTCGGCGCGCGAGAGCTGGGCCGCGTCGACGGCGTTCTCGCCGTTTCCGATGAGCACGCCTCCCGAATCGGGGCGGATCAGCGTCGCTGCGACGGCGAGGATGCTCGACTTGCCGGATCCGGAGGGGCCGGTGATGCCGGTGACGACGCCGTTCTCGCCGCGGAGGGTGACGTGATCGATGGCGGTGATGCGGTTATCGCCGTCGGGGAAGGTGAGGGTGACGTTCTGCAGATCGATCATCGGTTGCTCCCGAGTGCGGTGAGGGGGTCGGCGTTGGTGACGGAGCGGAGCGCGAAGGCGGCGCCCGCGAGGCCCAGGAGGGCCATGATGGCGGCAGGGGCGATGGTCGTGAGGGGGCTCACGATGAACGGCAGCGCGGATCCGACGAGCATGCCGACGCCCGCGACGACGGCGTTGCCGAGGCCGATGCCGGCGACCAGCACGATGAGCGCCTGACCGAGGGAGTCTCGGACGAGGGATCCGGTGGTCGCGCCGAGCGCCTTGAGCACGGCGATGTCGCCGGAGCGCTGCATCGTCCACACCGTGAAGAAGGCGCCGACCACGAGGGCCGAGATGCCGAAGAGCATGGCGATCATGAGGCCGAGCGAGCCGATCTCGGAGCGGAAGGCCTCGAGCGCGGTAAGGCTCGAGAGGGTCGTCTCGGCCTTCGTGCCTGTCTGGTCGCCGATGGCCTGCCAGTCGGCGTCGCTGCTCACCGAGAGGGCGGTGGCCTCTCCGGATCCGCCGGTGCGGGCGCTCGCGGCGCTCCACGCGTCGGGGGTCATGGTGATGACGGGGGTGTGGCTGTACCAGAGGTCGCCGCCGATCGAGGCGACCGTGTAGTCGTCGCCCGCGAGGGTGATCGTGTCGCCGACGGAGGCGTCGAGGTCGCTCGCGGCGCCCTTCGAGAGGCCCACCTCGTCGTCGTGCGCCGGGGCGAGGGCCACGAGCGCGTTGCCGTCCGCGTCCGGCACGTCGGTGGGGATCCCGTAGAGGGCGACACCGACGGGGTCGTCGGCTCCGCTCATCGAGACGCGCGACTGCGTGATGCCGATGGGCGTGACGGAGGTGACGCCGTCGGCATCGCTCCAGGCCTTCACGGTGGCGTCGTCGATCGCCGACGTCGCGAAGCTGGGCGTGCCGCTGGCGGGCTGCTGCAGGACGATGCGGTCGCCGGGGATCTGCAGGACCGAGGAGATGTTCTGGGACGCGAGGCCGGCGGTCAGGCCCGACAGGAAGCCGACGAGGACCGTGATGAGGGCGACGACCGACCCGATCAGGAGGAAACGGCCGCGGGCGAATCGCAGCTCTCTCCAAGCAACAAACACGAGATTGCCTTTCCACTTGGGCGCTCTGCTCAAGCTCTTCCTCAAGCCTCGTTTCCGGCGACGTTTCGTACATCGCCAGAATCGTCGCAATCGCGGTCAAACTTTCGGTTGATGCCCGCGGGCTGGCGACTCGCATAGTCTGGGCGGGTATGGCACGCTCGAACCTCGCCCCGGCATCTCCCGGCCTCCGATATGGCCTGCACGCTCTGCTCGTGGGGCTCGCGGGCTTCGCCGTCGTGCGCGCCTTCGTCGTCTCCTCGCCGAAGGCGGGATGGGTGCTCGGGGTCGGCCTGGCGTTCGTGTTCGTCTACCTCGCGGGAGCGGGCACGGCGCGCAGGCGCAGGGACCACCCGGTGCCGCGCCGGGTCGCGCTGTGGTGGGTGACGGGCCTCACGGTGCTGTGGGCGGCGCTCACGTGGCTGAGCCCCGAGGGCGCCTACCTCGTCTTCCCGCTGTTCTTCCTCTACCTGTACCTGCTCCCGGGGCACCGCGGCGTCGTCGTCATCGTGCTCGCCACGGCCTTCGCGGTCGTCGCGCTGGGCCTGCACCTCGGGTTCAGCGTGGGCGGCGTGATGGGCCCGCTCGTGGGGGCAGGCGTCGCCCTGCTCATTGGCTGGGCCTACGGGGCGCTCCGCCGCGAGGCCGAGGCCCGCGAGAGGTTGCTCGCCGAGCTGATCCGCACGAGGCAACAGCTCGCCGACACGGAGCGCGAGCAGGGCACGCTCGCCGAGCGCGCGAGGCTCGCCCGCGAGATTCACGACACCGTCGCGCAGGGGCTCTCATCGATCCAGATGCTGCTGCGCGCGGCGGAGCGCGACGTGCCGGAACCCGGCGCCGGGTACCTGCGCCTCGCGCGCGAGACGGCGGCCGACAGCCTCGCCGAGACCCGCCAGATCATTCACGAGCTCACGCCGGCGCGGCTCGGCGAGGGCCTCGCGAGCGCGCTCGGGCGGCTCGCGCGCGAACAGGCGGAGCGATCGCGGATCCGGATCGAGGTCGGTACGGAGGAGATCGAGCTGCCAATGGCGACCCAGACGGCGCTCCTGCGCCTCGCTCAGGGGGCGCTCTCGAACGCGATCCGGCACGCTGACGCGAGCAGGATCGATGTCGATCTCGCGCGCGACGGCGACGCCGTGAGCCTCACGGTGCGCGACGACGGGCGCGGCTTCGAGGTCGAGGGCGCCGTCGCGAGCGCCCACGAGGAGGGATCCTTTGGGATTCAGGCCATGCGAGAGCGCGTGGCGCAATTCGACGGCACGCTCGACATCGCGTCGACGCCGGGCCACGGAACGACGGTGACGGCGCGACTGCCGCTCCACAGCGAGAGCGAGGCGACCGAGTGATCCGGATTCTTCTTGCCGACGACCACCCCGTCGTGCGGGCGGGGGTGCGCGCCATGCTCTCGGGAGACCCCGACCTCGACGTCATCGGCGAGGCCACGACGCCGGGCGAGGCGATCGCCATGGCGACCGAGATCGCGCCCGACATCGTGCTGATGGACCTGCAATTCGGCACCGACCAGACGGGCGCCGACGCGACCCGAGCGATCCGCGCGCTCGTGGATCCGCCGCCCGTGCTCGTGCTCACGAACTACGACACCGATAGCGACATCCTGAGCGCCGTGGAGGCGGGGGCGAGCGGGTACCTGCTCAAGGATTCGCCGCCCGACGAGCTCATCGCGGCGATCCGCGCGGCGGCGGCGGGGGAGACGGCCCTCGCCCCGGCGGTCGCGGGCCGGCTCCTGGCGCGGATGCGCTCGCCGCAGCCGAACCTCAGCCGTCGCGAGGTGGAGGTGCTGCGCCTCGTGGCCGAGGGGGCGACGAACAGCGAGATCGGGCGGCGCCTGCACATCAGCGACGCGACGGTGAAGTCGCACCTCGTGCACATCTTCACGAAGCTCGGGGTCGCGTCGCGCACGGCGGCGGTCGCGGCCGCGCGAGAGAGCGGGATCCTCCGCTAGAGATTTCTCGTCTCCTCCCGTTCACCAGAAATTTTTTTACATGACGGGGAATGTATTTGTTATCGTGTGGGTTGTACCCCCACGTAGCAGCGCAGAGAGGAGACCCGGATGACATCGCCCGCTGACACGACGCGACCGACGTCGGCCGAGCTTCGCCTCGCGAATGCGTCGTGGGAGGCACTCTTCCGCTCGCAGGTCGTGCTGATGCGTGAATTCGTTGCCGAGCAATCGTGGGTCGAGATCACGCAGCACGAGTACGACGTGCTCTACACGCTCGCGAAGGCCCCCGACGGCCTGAGCCTCGCCGAGGCCAATCGCGAGACGCTCATGACGCAGGGCGGGCTGTCGAAGCTCGTCTCGCGGCTCGTCGACCGCGGCTTCATCACCCGGTGTACCGACGACGTCGACCGCCGGGCCGTCAAGCTGCGCCTCACCGAGGAGGGGCGCGAGATGCAGCGCCTCGTCGGCAGGCGGCACGCGCGCTCGGTCGCCGGCGTCATGCGCAGGGCGCTCACGCCGGATCAGATGGAGCAGCTGCTTGAGCTGGGCACGACGATCATCGCGAACATGAGCGACCCGGCCCCGACCTCCCCGTAAACCCCCGATTCTCCCCATCCGTCTCGAAAGGACACATCATGACCCTCAGCGCTTCCACCATCCCCGGTTACGTCGCAGGCACCTGGACGATCGACCCCGCCCACTCGGAGGTCGCCTTCTCGGTGCGCCACCTCGCGATCAGCAAGGTCAAGGGCACGTTCGAGAACTTCGACGTCACGGTCGTGACGGCCGACGAGATCGAGAACTCGACCGTCGAGGCATCGATCGAGATCGCGAGCGTCAACACGGGCCAGGAGGGTCGCGACCAGCACCTCCGGACGGGTGACTTCTTCGCCGCCGACGAGTTCCCGCAGATGACGTTCCGCTCGACCGGCATCACGGTCAAGGGCGACGACCTGCTCGTCGACGGCGAGCTCACGCTGCGCGGCGTCACGAAGCCCGTCACGCTGACGGCCGAGTTCGGCGGCATCACGACCGACGGTTACGGCCAGACGAAGGCGGGCGGCTCGGCGACGACGAAGATCAACCGCCTCGACTTCGGCGTCAACTGGAACGCGGCCCTCGAGGCCGGCGGCTTCACGCTGGGCGACGAGGTCACCATCAACCTCGAGCTGCAGTTCACGCTCCAGAAGTAATTTCTGCCGGACGTGGCCCGCTCCCATCTTCGGGGGCGGGCCACGTTTGTGTCTGGGTCTCAGTAGGCCTGTTGGAAGGCAAAGCGCACCTCGGGGGCGAAGACGTAGAGGTCGTCGCACCGGTAGCCGCGCAGCCACGGCTGGCCGTCGACGACGCGTAGGTAGAAGCCCGTCGGGAAGTCGGGATCGTCGGAGAGCACGGGCGAGGCGACGTTGAGGGCGGCGTCGGGGGCGCGCCCCGCCGACATGACCGAGTCGGCCGACTCGGGCTGATCGAGCCAGGCGAGGCGCAGATAGGGCGCGGTCTGCGGGGGACAGAGACTCAGCCCATGTTCTTCGGCTGCCGCAAATATCTGGGGGAGCGTCGCACCGGCCGCGTGTCCCAGTTCTGCAACAGTGCGGTCGACGATGCGAACGGCTTCGCTGAGCGGCTCGTCGAAGACGGCGTGCGCGAGCAGGGCGTCGGCGTGGGGATTTAGCAGGACGCCCGCGAGGCGGAGCTGTTCGACAAGCTCCTGCCGCGAGTGGCCGCTGATCGCGAGTTCGAAGGATCCGGGCCAGATGGTGTTCTCGGGGGCCATGCGGCCATCGTATTTCGCGGCGGTGGACGTTCGCGACACCCGACGGGATCCGCCGTGCGAGTCTTCTGCACTCAGCTGGGTGAGCCTTCGGGCGCTGGTGGGTACTTGACGAGCGCCTCGGGATCCCGAAGACCGTTCGGATCCAGTTCGAGCAGCACGTCAATACCCGTCGGTGATCGACATCGTGGTCGTGGATGACCACCACCGTGCCTCCCACGACGGGCGCGTTCGCGCGAGGACCACACAGCTCGTCGGTGACGGATCGAGTGCCGCGCTTCGTGCGGAACTCGGCGGTCAGGGTGAAGACAGGGTCGTCGTCTTGGTAGGCGTGTTTCCAACTGAGGTCGGTGATCGTCGCGACCGTGCGGCTGCCATGTTCGCGGAGGTGTTCTCGACGGAGGTGCCGTGCATATCGCCGGCGAAGCGCCCTGAGGAACGCGCGGAACGAGAGCAGGCTGAGGAAGAGAAACAACGCACCGAGTGCGGTGATGCCGAAAGCGATGGGCGGTTGGACGAAACCGGGACCGGCGACGATCAGCCCGAAGCCGCAACCGAGCAAGCCTGAAATCATTCCGGCGACGGTGGGGGCTCCGCCCCGCGTCGACCAGGGCTCCGAGGTATCGAGGGAGATCGCGAGCCCGGCCCCGAGAAACATCGCCGCCAAAGCCACGATGACGCCGACGGCCTCGGGCACTGCTGGCCATCGGACGTCGAAGAGGTGTGTGAGCGCGGGGTCGGGATGGAGCGGACAGACGCGCCCGCCCGTGGGGGAGTCGGAGTAACACTGCGGATCCATGTGCGGTAGCCCCGCGGCGGCGATGACGTATGCCGCGATCGCCCAGAGCACCGCGATGGCACCAGCGTGTCGTAGCACGCGCGCCCATCCCTCATCTGGAGCCGGGAGTGTGCGCACGAGCCTTCTCATACTCATCTCGGCGACTCCTTCCGCTCTTGCACTCAAGGGTGCCGTGTCGCACAGTCTCCCGATCACGGAAAACACAAACGAGGTGCACCGTACGGAGGCGCCTCACACGCCTCGGTGTGGTCGGGCAACGCCGTGGCGAGGCTCCCGCGGCCGCTGAAGGGCTACTGGTCTTCCCAGGGCGTGAATTCGATCGTCAGGTCGTCGCCGTCGATCGTGTAGGTGCCGACGAGCGAGGTCCGGTAAGAGGTCGTTCGGGCCCCCGATGTCGCGCCTTCCTCGGCAGGGCGCCAGAATACGACCGTGGTCATGAACCGCTGGCCGTTCACGAACGTCAGGTCGTACGGTTCCTGGGCGACTCCGGTGGTCGATGGATCCGCTTGCCGGATGCTCGCGGGGCACGCGGCATCCGTCGAGGTTCCGGGTTCGACACAGGCATCGGCCCGGACCTTCGCCGCATCCAGGATGGCCGACCGGAGCTCCTCCGTCGCAGTCACCGCGAGGCTACCCACAGCGTTGTCGCCCAATGTCGGCGAGGGGAATGCCACCAGCTCCGCAGGCGCGATCGCGAAGTAGGGCCCTCGGTCGGGCCCGGTCAGCTCGTAGACGGCCGGATACACGGGCACATACGCCGACGTCGACCGACGGCCGCTCGTATCCACGTCCAGATCGAGCTCCGCCCCGGCAAGGTCCACCTGTTCCACGCCTGTGAGGGAGAGCTCGTCTTGAACCACCACGGCCACGTTGACCGTCAGCGGCGAGTCGGGACGCCAGCCTGGCTGCAGAAGCCAGAAGGCTCCCGTCTCCCGCATCACCGTGAACGTGTGCGTGTACGACTGCCCGGCGAGCTGCATCTCGGCTTCCACCTCGGCGGTGTCGCCGTCGCGCTTCGTCGTCGTGACCCGCGTCACCTCGATGTGCGAGGTGGCGGGGCCGAGGACATCGTCGGTCAGGTAGGTCGCGTCATCGACGAAGTCGCCGGGGTCGACGATCTGCGCGGCCGCCGACGCATCACCCTCGGCGATCGCCCCGAGGTACGAACTCACGACGTCCGACGGATCACTGGAAATGGAGATCACCGCCGCCGCGGTCAGATAGCCACCAAGCGCAAGGACGGCGGCACCCGCAGCGATCCATGCGCCGCGCTTACGCCGTGCCGCGGGCGACTCTGGCGAAGCACCCGTCGGTGCGTTCTCCGTCGTCGTCGTCACTGGACCGATCCCCACATCTCAACCATTCATCGAGCTCTCGCCCTCAGACTAGCCGCGCCAACCTCTTCCTTGAGATCCACGGGCTTGCCAAGGATCCTGCATCAGATCCGGTGCGCTCTGCGATGCGCAGCGGCACGGCAACACACCGAACTGGGCCATCGAGTTAAAGAAAAAGGACGAGGTTCACATCTCCGCGAGAGTAGTTACTCTCGTTGAGGATGTGAACCTCGCACATCTGGGGTGGCTGACGGGGCTTGAACCCGCGACCCCCGCGACCACAACGCGGTGCTCTACCAGCTGAGCTACAGCCACCATGTCTCCCCAGCTCGCCGGGGCAACTTCATTAGTTTGTCATATCGACTGGGTGAACTCGCTCACCACTTTCTCAGAAATCGCCTTCGCTTCTTCGCTTGTGGGGCCGGGTTCCGCGGAAAATGCGGCGAGTCGGTAGTACTGCAGCTCGCGGATCGACTCGAGAATGTCGGCGAGAGCGCGGTGGCCGCCGTGCTTCTCGGGCGCGTTGAAGTAGACGCGCGGCATCCAGCGGCGGCTGAGCTCCTTGATGCTCGAGACGTCGACGTTGCGGTAGTGCAGGTACGTGTCGAGCGCGGGCATGTACTTCGCGAGGAACATACGGTCGGTGCCGATCGTGTTGCCGGCGAGGGGCGCCTTGCGCTCGACGGGTACGAACTGGCGCACGTACTCGAGCACGCGCTCCTCGGCCTCGGCGAGGGGGAGGCCGTTCGGTATCTCCTTGTCGAGACCGCTCGTGGCGTGCATGTTCTGCACGAACTCGCCCATGTTCGCCAGCGCGGCGTCGCTCGCCTTGATGACGAGCTGCAGTCCGGGGTCGAGGATCTTGAGGTTGAAGTCGGTGACGACGACGGCGATCTCGACGAGTTCGTCGATGGCGGGGTCGAGCCCCGTCATCTCGCAGTCGATCCAGACGAGGCGGTCGTTCTCAGCTGAGCCCACGTTCGACGCTCTTCTCTCTTCGCAATGGATATCGTCCCCCAGACAGGATTCGAACCTGCGACCAGCGGATTAGAAGTCCGGCGCTCTTCCTCTGAGCTACTAGGGGTGGTCGTCCCAGGTTACCGGTTTCGACTGGATCCGCTCACGGGCGCCGGCCCGCCCGGGCGAGTCAGCGTGTCCACAGGGCCCAATTTGCGGGAATTCCTCCACAGACTGCCCCGCGGGCCTGCGGGAGGTGCCTCGATCGTGCTGAGTTCGTCATGTGGACCGAGTCGCGGTCTGCGAAAAACGAAAGGAATGGGCATGAACGAGCAGATCACGATTATCGGCAACGTGGGTACGGAGCCGGTCGTCGACAAGGGCGACGACGGGCGCACCTTCACGCGATTCCGGGTCGGCTGCACGCGGCGCTTCCGCGACCCGCAGTCGGGCGCGTGGCGCGACACCGAGTCGAGCTGGTACGACGTCACCGCGAACGGCATGCTCGCCGACAACATCATCAAGTCGGTGAGCAAGGGCACCCGCGTCGTCGTGACGGGCGTGCTCGCGGTGCGCAAATGGGCGCGAGACGAGCGCAGCGGCATCAACGTGACGGTGCGCGCCGAGACGGTCGGCATCGACCTGCAGTGGGCGAAGGTCCAGCAGATCATCAAGACGTCGGTGACGCACCGCAGTGACGCCGACGAGTCGCCTACCGAGGAGAACTGGATGCCGACGGCACCGGATCCCGCGCAGGAGCCCGACGACGAGCTCGCCGAGCTCGACGTCGATGCGGCAACGGGCGAGGTGCGAGAGGGAGAGGAGGTGCCGACGCCGTTCTAATCGCGCAGGTCCATCAAGCGTCGGGCGACGGATCCGCGGCCTCCCCTCCGCGGATCCGCGCCCGCGTGGCGGCCCGCGCGAGCCGTGGATCCGTGCGCGTCACCCATATCGTGTGGGCCGCGCCGATACTGGGGACACCCTGGGCAGAGCAGAGGGGAGAACGGTGCCCGGCCGCGTAGGCTTAGGGGAGACTTTCCACCCCATAGCCAGGAGGTAGGCCAGAGGAATGGCTGAGTACATTTACCAGATGGTTCGCGCCCGCAAGACCGTGGGCGAGAAACTGATTCTCGACGACGTCACGATGTCGTTCTTGCCGGGCGCGAAGATCGGTATGGTCGGCCCGAACGGTGCCGGTAAGTCGACGATCCTCAAGATCATGGCGGGCCTCGACCAGCCGTCGAACGGTGAGGCCGCGCTGACGCCGGGTTTCTCGGTCGGCATCCTCATGCAGGAGCCGGAGCTTGACGAGTCGAAGACGGTTCTCGAGAACGTGCAGGACGGTGTTGCCGAGATTAAGGGCAAGATCGACCGCTTCAACGAGATCTCGGGCCTGATGGCCGAGCCGGACGCCGACTTCGACGCCCTGCTCGCCGAGATGGGCACACTGCAGGAGGCCATCGACGCGGCCGACGCATGGGACCTCGACGCACAGCTCGAGCAGGCGATGGATGCCCTGCGTACGCCCCCGGCCGAGGCTCGCGTCGAGCACCTCTCCGGTGGTGAGAAGCGCCGCGTCGCGCTCTGCAAGCTCCTGCTCGAGAAGCCCGACCTGCTTCTGCTCGATGAGCCCACTAACCACCTCGACGCCGAGAGCGTGCTGTGGCTCGAGCAGCACCTGAAGTCGTACCACGGTGCCGTCATCGCGATTACCCACGACCGGTACTTCCTCGACCACGTGGCCGAGTGGATCGCCGAGGTCGACCGCGGTCGCCTCTACCCGTACGAGGGCAACTACTCGACTTACCTCGAGAAGAAGGCCGAGCGCCTCGACGTTCAGGGCAAGAAGGACGCGAAGCTCGCGAAGCGCCTGAAGGAAGAGCTCGAGTGGGTCCGCTCGAACACGAAGGGTCGCCAGGCCAAGTCGAAGGCGCGTCTGGCGCGCTACGAGGAGATGGCTGCCGAGGCGGAACGCACGAGGAAGCTTGACTTCGAGGAGATCCAGATTCCGGCCGGCCCGCGCCTGGGCTCGGTCGTGATCGAGGCGAAGAACATCTCGAAGGGCTTCGACGACCGCACGCTGATCGACGGCCTGAGCTTCTCGCTCCCGCCGAACGGCATCGTCGGCGTCATCGGCCCGAACGGCGTCGGTAAGACGACGCTGTTCAAGACGATCGTCGGCCTCGAGCCGCTGGACGGCGGCGAGCTGAAGATCGGTGAGACGGTCAAGCTCAGCTACGTCGACCAGACTCGCAGCGCGATCGACCCCGAGAAGACCCTCTGGGAGGTCGTCTCGGACGGCCTCGACATCATGATGGTCGGCAAGACCGAGGTGCCCTCGCGCGCCTACGTGTCGAAGTTCGGCTTCAAGGGCCCGGACCAGCAGAAGAAGGCCGGCGTGCTCTCTGGTGGTGAGCGCAACCGACTGAACCTCGCGCTCACGCTGAAGCAGGGCGGCAACGTGCTGCTGCTTGACGAGCCCACTAACGACCTCGACGTCGAGACCCTGCAGTCGCTTGAGAACGCGCTGCTCGAGTTCCCCGGTTGCGCCGTGGTCGTCACCCACGACCGTTGGTTCCTCGACCGCATCGCGACGCACATCCTCGCCTACGAGGGCACCGAGGAGAACCCGGCGAACTGGTACTGGTTCGAGGGTAACTTCGAGGCGTACGAGGCGAACAAGATCGAGCGCCTCGGCCCGGACGCGGCCCGCCCGCACCGCACGACGCACCGCAAGCTGACGCGCGACTAACGTCGAAATCACGAATGGCCCGCACCGGAAGGTGCGGGCCATTCGTCGTCGTGGCGGCTAGCTGGTGAGGCCGTCGACGTAGTCGCGGTTCTCGTTGATCCACTCGGCGACCACGGGGCCGTAGTCGTCGGTCTGCTCTCCGCTCGCAAACATCGCGGCCTCGAGCGACTGCAGGTGGTCGAGGTCCATGGTGAAGTTCTCGAGCCACCCGGCGACCTCGGGCTGATCCTCGCGGAAGCCGGTGCGCGCCGTGATCTGCATCGTCTCGGCATCGCCGTAGGCATTCTCGGGGTCTTCGAGATTCTTGAGGTCGTACTGGTCGTAGGCCCAGTGCGGCTCCCAGAGCGTCACGACGATGTTGTCGCCGGCCGACATCGCGGCGTCGAGCTCGGAGAGCATCGCGGCGCTCGACGACGTCGAGTACTCCATGCCCTCGAGGCCATACGTCGGAATGACGACGTTGGAGGTGGTCGTCGTGAGGCCGGCGCCGGGGTCGGTGCCAACGATCGTGTTGCCGAATTCGGCCGCGTGGTCGGCGAGCTCGGCGATCGAGTCGATCGGCGCGTCGGCATTGACCGCGAGGTGGTTCTGCGCATCCTCGTTCCACGTGCCGAGCACGTCGAGGTCGTCTCCGAGCTTGTCGAAGTACGACTCGTGCGTGACGGGAAGCCACGTGTCGGTGAAGAAGTCGTAGTCGCCTGCGGCGAGGCCCGCGTAGACCGCGGCCGCGTCGGCATACTCGATGGTGACGGAGTAGCCCTGCTCCTCGAGCACGGCCTTCCAGAGCTCGGAGCTCGCGATTCCCTCATCCCAGCCGGCGATGGCGGGGATCGTAAGGGATCCCTTCGACTCCGTGCCGCCTGACGAGGATCCGCCGGAGGTGATGTCATCGGCCGTGGCGACGCAACCCGTGAGCGCGAGCGCGGTCGCGCCCATCAGGGCTCCGGCCGTCACGATCTTGCGGGTGATCATGGTGTTCCTTCCTGGGCGGCGGGACGCTCCCGCCTGCCACATGCGACGAGGGGCCGCCGCAGAGCCCGGGGCTGCTGCGGCGGCACCTCGCGTCGGGGTGTTAGGCCGTGAGCCCGTCGACGTAGTCCTGGTTATCGGCGATCCAGTCGGAAACAACGGGGCCGAAGTCGTCGGGCTGTTCGTCGCCCGAGAACATGACGGCCTCGAGCGACTGGAGCTGGTCGAGGCTCATCTCGAAGTTCGAGAGCCACTCGGCGACCTCGGGGAACTCGTCCGCAAAGTCGGCGCGTGCCGTGACCCGCATCGTCTCGGCGTCGCCGAGGGTGTTCTCCGGGTCTTCGAGGTTCTTGAGGTCGAACTTCGAGTAGGCCCAGTGGGGCTGCCAGAGCGTCACGACGATGTTCTCGCCGGCGTCGGCCGAGGCCTGCAGCTCGGTGAGCATCGCGGCCGTCGACGAGGTCTGGTAGTCCATGCCCTCGAGGCCGTAGGTCGGGATGACCTTGTTCTGCGTCGCCTCGGTGAGGCCGGCGCCGGGCTCGATGCCGACGATCGTATTGCCGAACTCGTCGGCGTGATCGGCGAGCTCGGTCAGCGAGTCGATCGGGGCATCGGCGTTGACCGCGATCGTGTTCTGGGCGTCCTCGTTCCAGGTGCCCAGGGTCGCGATGTCGTCGCCGTACTTCTCCATGTAGGTCTTGTGGGTCAGCGGCATCCACGTGTCGGTGTAGAAGTCGTAGTCGCCGGCGGCAAGGCCCGCGTACACGGTGGCGGCGTCGGCGTACTCGACGTTGACGGTGTAGCCCTGCTCCTCGAGCACTGCCTTCCAGAGTTCGGAGCTCGCGACGCCTTCGTCCCAGCCGGCGATAGCGGGGATCGTGAGGGTGCCCTTCGAGTCATCGCCCGACGAGGATCCGCCGGAGGCGACGTCGTCCGCGGTCGCGACGCAGCCCGCGAGGGCGAGGGTGGCGGCACCGAGGGCGGCGCCGGAGAAGAGGAGTTTGCGGTTTCGGGTGAGCATGTTTTCGTCCTTCCTGGCCTTCGAGTACCTCTCGAACGCCGGTGTACGACGAAGGGGCCGTCACCTGGCCGGTGACGACCCCTTCCTCACACGTGTGTTGTGTCGGTCAGGCGGTGAGCCCGTCGACGTAGTCCTGGTTGTCGGCGATCCACTCGCGCACGATGGGCTCCCAGTCGGTTGCGTCGGGGTTCTGGTTGAACATCAGGTCCTCGAGGCCGGCGAGCAGCTCGGTGTCCATCGTGAAGTTGGCGAGCCAGCCCTCGACCTCGGAGAAGTCGTCGGCGAAGCCCTCGCGGCTGTACACGTTGAGCGACTCGGCGGATCCGAGGGCGCCCTTCGGGTCGTCGAGGTTCTTGATGTCGTATGCCGAGTAGGCCCAGTGGGGCTCCCACAGCGTGACGACGACGTTCTCGCCAGCGTTCTCGGCGGCCTGCAGCTCGGCGAGCATCGCGGGGGTCGACGAGGTCTGGAAGGTCATGCCCTCGAGGCCATACTCGGGGATGACCGAGTTGTTCATCGCGCCCGTGAGGCCCGCGCCGGGCTCGATGCCGACGATCGTGTTGCCGAACTCATCGGCGTGCGCCGCGAGATCCTCGAGCGAGTCGATCGGGGCATCGGCGTTGACCGCGACGGTCAGCTTCGAGTCCTCGTTCCAGGTGCCGACCTTCTCGATGCCGTCGCCGTACTTGTCGAGGTACTCGGCGTGGGTCGTGGGCTCCCAGACGTCGGTCGTGACGTCGTAGTCGCCGTCGCTCAGACCCTGGAATACCGTACCGGCGTCGACGGCGTCGACCTCGACCGTGTACCCGGCGTCCTCGAGGATGACGCGCCACAGCTCGGTGGTGGCGATGCCCTCCTCCCAGCCGCTGAACTCGGCGATCTTGATGGTGCCCTTCGAGTCGTCCGAGCTCGAGGATCCGCCTGCGATGTCCTCCGCGGAGGCGACGCAACCCGTGAGGGAGAGCGCGCCGGCCGCGATGAGGGTGGTGACGGAGACGATCCGCTTCTTCATGCTGTGTGTTTCCTTTCGTGTCAGCCTGTCAGGGACGTCAGGCTGCTACTTCCTGCTTGGCGGCGCGGCGCTTCGCGATGAAGCCGCGAATCTGCGCGAGCACGCCCATGTTCTTGCCGAAGGCGCCCGTGAGGCGGTCGAGGATGATCGCGATCACGACGACCGAGAGACCGGCCTCCACGCCGAGCGCGGTGTCGAGGCGACCGAGGCTCGCGTAGACGTCGCCTCCGAGTCCGCCGGCACCGACCATGCCCGCGATGACGACCATCGAGAGCGAGAGCATGATGACCTGGTTCACGCCGGCCATGATCGAAGGCAGCGCGAGGGGGAGCTGGATCTGGCGCAGGATGCGGCTGGGCGACGCGCCGAAGGCCTGGCCGGCCTCGACGACCTCGCTGTCGACGCCGCGGATGCCGAGCTCGGTGAGTCGGACTCCGGGGGCGAGCGAGAACAGAATCGTCGCGACGATGCCGGGCGCCACGCCGACGCGCAGCAACAGCAGGGCGGGGACGAGGTACACGAACGCCGGCATGGTCTGCAGGAGGTCGAGCACAGGGCGGAGGATCGCCGAGACGCGGTTGCTCTTCGCGGCGGCGATACCGAGCGGGATCGCGATAAGCAGCGACCAGAAGGTCGCGACGATCACGAGCGACAGGGTCGCCATGGCGTTGTCCCACTGCGCGACCGAGGCGATGAACAGCAGGCCGACGAGCGTGCCGACGCCGAAGATCCAGCCGCGTGCGAGCAGCGCGATCAGAACGATCACGACCATGATCACCGACATGCCGGTGACGGCGAGCTGCCCGGGGACGATCCAGAAATAGTCGGCGCCCAGCAGCGTGTACAGGAGGTTGTACATGCCGGTGAAGATGGTGCGGAGCACGTCGAAGAGCCCGTGCGCGTTCGCGACGAGCCAGTCGACGACGTCGGCGGCCCAGGATCCGAGGGGAAGACGGGGGAAGTCCATCAGTTCGCCTCCTTCGAGTCGGTGGCCGGCACATCGGGCTCAGAATCGGCGAGGACCTGGTCGATGATGCTCGTGGGAACGGGCTCGTGCGGGAGGGTGATCTCGCCGGTCGCGTCGGGGCCGGGGCCGAGGGCTGCGAGCAGGGTGACTCGCGGGATGACGCCGACGAGGCGCTCGTCCTCGTCGACCACGGCGAGCGGCAGGGGCGACTCGACGGCGGGAACGAAGATGTCGATGAGCACGTCGCTCGCCTGCACGACGGAGGGGACCGGCTTGATGATGCCGGCGAGCGAGCGGTCGCCGCGTCGCACGGCCTTGACGGCGTCACGGTCGGAGACCATGCCGATGAGCTTGCGGTTGCGGTCGACGACGAAGACGGCGGCGAGGAACGGCTCGCGCATCGCGCGGAGGGCCGTGCGGGGGCCCGAGGTCTCGGAGACGACGGGACGCGGCTTCTCCATGACGTTGCCGGCCGTGAGGACACGGGCGCGGTCGACGTCCTGCACGAACTGCTCGACGTAGTCGTTCGCGGGGTCGGTGAGGATGTCCTCGGGCGACCCGATCTGCACGATGCGGCCGTCGCGCATGACGGCGATGCGGTCGCCGAGGAACATGGCCTCGTTGAGATCGTGCGTAATGAAGATGATCGTCTTGTGCAGCTTCTGCTGTAGCTCGACGAGCTGCTCCTGCATCTCGCGGCGGATCAGCGGATCCAGCGCGCTGAACGCCTCGTCCATCAGGAGGATGTCGGTGTCGGCGGCGAGGGCGCGGGCGATGCCCACGCGCTGCTGCATGCCGCCGGAGAGCTCGTTCGGGAACTTGTCGCCCCACGAGCCGAGGTCGACCATGTCGAGGATCTCCTGGGCGCGCGCGAGGCGCTTGGCCTGGGGGACGCCCTGGATCTCGAGCGGGTAGGCGACGTTGTCGATGACGGTGCGATGCGGGAGCAGGGCGAAGTGCTGGAAGACCATCGAGATCGACGAGCGTCGGATCTCGCGGAGCTTCTTGTCGGAGATGGTCGTGATCTCCTGGCCGTTGATCTGGAGCTTGCCCGCGGTCGCGTCGTGCAGACCGTTGAGCATGCGGATCAGGGTCGATTTTCCGGATCCGGAAAGACCCATCACGACGAAGATCTCGCCGCGGTTGACCTCGAAGGAGGCGTCGATCACGGCGGCGGTCACGCCATCGATCTGGTCGCGGGGTGTGCCCTTGCGGAGTTTCTCGACTGCGTCGTGGGTGCGTCGGCCAAAGACCTTGAACAGGCCCTCGGCGCGGACGAGCACCTCGGTATCAGTATCACTCACGTGTATTTTGCTGCCGGCGCGCCGCATGACGCAGTACGCGCGCTCAGCCCTAAGTAGATGAATTTCTTCTTCACTGCCGGCGGCCGTGTCGTACGCGAACACCGCGGATGGTACAGATTGACGTTCTGCGTGTCGACAATCTGACAGACCAAGCTTACGCATACTGGTCGATAAGGCGAAATTCAGCGTGTCGTTCGTCATATGAGTCGGCTCCCGCGCCGCTGTCATCTCGGTGAGAGAAGATGGAAGAACACCTCCCGCAATCCGTGATGGAGTTCTTCATGTCACACGCCCTCGGCGTCAACGTCCGCGCAGACTTCCCGTTCTTCGCGGCACACCCCTCAGCCGTCTACCTCGACACCGGCGCGACGAGCCAACGGCCCGCGCGCGTCATCGATGCCGAGGCCGACTTCGTGCGCAGCGATTACGCGGCCGTGCACCGCGGATCCTCGATGGCGACGGGCGAGGCGACCTGGGCTTTCGAGAGCGCGCGCGAGCGCGTCGCGGCCTTCGTGGGCGCGGGGGAGCGCGAGATCGTCTGGACGCAGAACGCGACCGACGCCCTGAACATGGTGGCGCTTGGCATGGCCGACGCCTCGGCCGGCCTCGGTGACGAGCGCTTCGCGCTGCACCCGGGCGACGAGATCGTCATCACGGAGGCGGAGCACCACGCGAACCTCATCCCGTGGCAGCGGCTGGCGGCGAAGACAGGCGCGGTGCTGCGCTGGGCGAGCGTTGACGAGCGCGGCCTCTGGAGCCTCGACGGGATCCGCGAGGTGATCGGAGAGAAGACGCGCGTCGTCGCGTTCGCGCACGTCTCGAACGTGACGGGCCAGATCGCGCCGGTCGCGGAGATCGTGGAGCTGGCGCAGCGGGTGGGGGCCTTCACGGTGCTCGACGCGTGCCAGTCTGCCCCGCACATGCCGCTGGACTTGCGGGGGCTCGGGGTCGATTTCGCGGCCTTCTCGGCGCACAAGATGCTGGGCCCGACGGGCATCGGCGCGCTCTACGGGCGCGGAGACCTGCTCGACGCGTTCCCGCCGGCCCGCACGGGCGGATCCATGATTACGGTGGTCTCGATGGAGACGGCGGACTTCCTGCCGGCGCCGAACCGCTTCGAGGCGGGAACGCAGGCCGTGAGCCAGTCGGTGGGATTCGGCGCGGCGGTCGACTACCTGTCGGGGCTCGGCATGGACGCGGTCGCGGCACACGAGCACGAGATCTCGCAGGCTCTCGTGGAGGCGGTCGAGCGGATCCCGGGCGTGCGCCTGATTGGGCCGGCGGCCGGGGAATACAGAGCGGCGCTCGCGAGTTTTATCGTTGACGGCGTGCACGCGCACGACGTTGGCCAGTTCCTCGACGATCGCGGTATCACGGTTCGCACGGGGCACCACTGCGCGCAGCCGCTACACCGGGCGCTGGGCACGGCGTCGTCGACGCGCGCGAGCGCGGGCGTCTACTCGACGCTCGACGACGTGGCGGCGTTCGGCGCCGCACTGGCAGAAGTACGCGGATTTTTTGGAGCGGATCGATGAGCAGCGCACTCGAGCAGATGTACCAGGAACTGATCCTGGACCACTCGAAGACCCCGGAGGGCAAGGGCGACCCGTCGGTTCACCCCTTCACGCACCACGAGCTGAACCCGTCGTGTGGCGACGAGATCACGCTCGGCATCACGGTCGAGGACGGAAAGATCGCGGGCCTCGCCTGGGAGGGCGACGGCTGCAGCATCTCGATGTCGTCGGCGTCGATCATGAGCGAGCTCCTCGAGGGAGCGTCGCGTGAGGACGCGCTGCGCCGCATCGACGAGTTCCGCAACATGATGCGCTCGCGCGGCGTGGTCGAGCCGACGGAAGAGCTCGGCGACGCGGCGGCCTTCCGCAACACGGCAAAGTACGTGATGCGCATTAAGTGCGCCATGCTCGCCTGGGTCGCGCTTGAGGCCGACCTGCGGGCGTCGCTCGTCGCGTAGTAACGCGGGGCCGCGGATCCGGTGCCGCGATGGCGTGGATCCGGGTTAGACGCCGGGGACGCGCAGCATGATCTCCTGCGCGGTGCTGGCGACGAGGGTGCCGTCCTGCGTGTAGAAGCGCCCGGTGTTCATGCCGCGGCCGCCCTGGGTGGAGGGCGACTCGTTGACGTAGAGAAGCCAGTCGTCGACGCGCGTGAAGCGGTGCCACCAGATGGCGTGGTCGAGGCTCGCCGACTTGATGCCGGGAACGCGCCAGTTCACGCCGTTGGCACGGAGGGATGGCTCCTGGATCGAAAAGTCGCTCATGTAGGCGAGCACGGCGCGGTGGAGGCCGGGGTCGTCGGAGATCGGTTCGCGAACGCGCATCCAGGTGGCCTGGGTTCCGGATCCGTCGGGCTCGATCGGCACGCGGCGGGCCTCGATCGGATTGGAGCGGAGCAGGAAGAAGGACCCGGCCATGTCGTCGCTCGGCTCGATCTCGTCGGGCGAGGGGACGCTCGGCATGGGCGTCTGGTGGTCGAGGCCGCTGTCTTCGGTCTGGAACGAGATGATGCCGGAGAAGATCGGGGTGCCACTCTGGTAGGCCTGCACGCGGCGGCGCGAGAAGGAGCGGCCGTCGTGGATCCGGTCGACGGCGAAGGTGATGGGCAGGTCGAGATCGCCGGGGCGGAGGAAATATCCGTGCATCGAGTGGGGGTGCTGGGTCTCGTCGACGGTCGCGGCCGCGGCGACGACGCACTGGGAGACGACCTGGCCGCCGTAGACGCGGCCGGTCGGGATCGGGTGCGAGCCGCCGACGAAGATGTCTTCGCTCGTGCGGGCGCCGGTGTCCTCCAGGCGGAGGACCTTCAGCATCATGTCGACGGGCTTTTTGAAGTCGATCTCGAAGGTCACACGCCTAGTCTAGGAACGATGAGTGAGCGACTGGTGATGGCGGATCCAGAATCTGCCCAGGACGTGCTGACCTTCGCGGGGCGCGCGGCGCGCGCGGGCGAAGAAGGCGTGCGAGTGCAGGCAGCGGGCGGAACGCTCGTGATGACGGCGGCGGCGCTCGCGCCGAAGGGGCTGCTCGATCGCACGCCGACGGTGCTCGCGATGCGCATGCTGCACGCGGATCCGGAACTCGAATGCGACTTCGTCGTGGAGTCGCTCGAGAAGGACACGGATCCGCGAAACATCGTGCTGCCGGACGAGGCGATCTCGCCGGCGTGGGCGGGCATTGCGCCACCGCGCGGGGGCTGGGAGTACGCGGGCGACATCGACGCGGCGGTTCTCGCGAACCGTGCCCAGTGGGGCATTGCGGCGGTGGCGCGCCAGATCCCGGAGAACCCGGGCGAGGACGCGGTGCGAGCGGTGCGCGGAGCGGTGTGGGGGCCGCCGGACGAGGACCTTGAGGGGCTTCCGCTCGGGGTGGCGTTCGCGGCGTTCACGTTCGGGTTTATCTCGGGCGAGGAGCGCGCGCAGGTGTTCGCGGCGGGGCGCTGGACGCGGGTCTCGCTGCAGCGCGGGCACATTCTTTCGCGCGGGCCGGCGGTCAGCGGACTAACGGCGGTGCGTCGCACGGGCGGTTCCGAGGAAGCGTAAGGGCGGGACCGTGCCGGGGGATGATGGGGGAATGTCGATTGATCGTTCCTACATCCGCGTCAAGGCCATGCTGATCATTCCTCACGAGGATGGCCTCCGCCACCTCGTGAGCGTCAACGACCCGACGACCGAGAACTCGGCGGGATTTCACCGTCTCATCGGCGGGAGCGTCGAACTCGGCGAGACGCATCGCGATGCGATCATTCGCGAGATCGACGAGGAGCTCGGGGCCCGCATCATTGACCTCAGGCACCTCGGGATGATCGAGAACATCTTCCGGTTCAACGGCGAGCTCGGCCACGAGATCGTCGCGCTGTACTCGGGCACCCTTGATCCCTCGCCCGCCGACGAGGGCGGGACGCTCACCGAGTCGGACGGCTCGGTCGTGCCGGTCGAGTGGCGCCCGATCAACGACGCGGATCCGGCGATCCCGCTCTATCCCGCGGGCGCGGAGGAGTGGGTGCGATCTTTGATCGGGTAGGGCGCGGTCGGCTAAGCGGATGGCGGTATCCGACATTCTCGACGGATCGCCGTCATACACAATGGAGCGATGAGCGAAGCCCACGTTGAATGGTTCGGCCAGCCGATCGGGGAGCCTGTCGAGATTCAGGACCCGCGCGAAGACTGGGCTACAACGGGCCGTCGGTGGGAGGAACGCCTCGTGGAGGCGCTCTCACCGCTCCCCGTTCAAGCCGATCACATCGGATCGACATCGGTGCCGGGCCTCGCTGCCAAGCCGGTCATCGACATGCAGATCCAGGTGCCGGACCTTTTAGATGAAGACGCGTATGTGCCCGCGTTGGAGCGAATGGGGATGATACTCCGCGCTCGTGGATCCGACTTTCGTTTTCTTCGGCCGCCAGCAGGAAACGAACGCAACGTGCACATCCACGTGTGCGAGGCCGGCTCCGTCTGGGCGGGGGAACACCTAGCCTTCCGAGATGCGTTGCGCGGAGACGCCGCTCTTGCCGGTGAGTACGAGCGTCTGAAACACCGCCTGGCGGCGGCTGCTGATTCGCGCACGGCCTACAACCGCGGCAAAGAATCGTTCATCCGCGAGGTCGTCGCGCGGCATGCGACGCAGAGCATCGTCGATCACCGAGGCAATCGACTCGTCGCGCTCACGGAAGCATCAGAGCCAGAACTTGACGCCGCGGCCGCGGCGACGCCGTGTCCACTCGCGCTCATCGTGCTCATCGACGATGCGACGAACGGCGTGCTGTTCGGCCTGAACACCTGGCGACACGAGTATGAGCTGCCCGGTGGGATGGTCGAACCGGGGGAGAGTCTCATTGAAGCGGCCCGACGTGAACTCGAGGAAGAGACCGGCATTCGCGTCGACGTCCTTACGCTGGTTGGTTACGCAGAATTCGCACTGACGAACCCGCTGCGTGACGAGCTGGGTGCTGTCTATCGCGCAACGGTTTCGGGTGAGCAAGCCTCGGCAAGTGACGAGATGCAGCAATTTCTCTGGAGAACTCCGCTCAGCACCACTGGTCACGCCATCTCTGCGCTTGACGACGCAATCGCCGAGTGGGCAACCGGTACTTCCTGATCTCGTCACCAAGCGCCCTCAGCGAGCAGACGCCACGTCGATCAGACTGCGACGCCAGCATGGTGGCGAATTCTTCCGAGAGCCAATGCCGTGAAGTTTGGGGCGCAGGATCCAGGAGACTCACCTCTTCTGCCCTTGGCGCGCGCCTACCGCGTGTCCCAGCCCGGCGGATCATCCGGATTGAACGGCGGCGGGTCGTGCCAAAGGCTGGGCCGGTCCGCCGCCGGGAGACGCCCGGGTTCCTTGGGCGAGGGATGCGCCGGTTCCTGGGTCGGGGGAAGCGCCGATTCCTGGGGCGAAGGAGACGCCTGTTCCTGCGGCGGGGCTGGATCGGGTGGTGGTTCTTCACGGAAGAAGACCCTGCTCGGTGGCTCGGTCTCGTACGTTCGGCCGGTCGGGCTCGTCCACTCGATGACGCCATCGTCGAGCTGCCGCATCCGCCAATCCGACTGATGCTTCATCACGTGATGCGCCTCACAGAGGCAGGCGAGGTTCGACATCGTCGTACGCCCGCCCTCGGCGAACGCGTGCGTGTGGTCGATGTCTGCCTTGCGTGCGGGCAGAGTGCACCCCGGGAACCGGCAGGTGATATCCCGCCCGATCAAGGCGCGTTTCTGCCACGCCAGCGGCCGGTAATGGTCGATCTGTTCGACCTGCCCCGTGTCTGGCCGGTAGAAGAGACGGTCCCATCCCGGTGCCGTTCCCGCGAGGTGGCGGGCGCTGTCGGGTGAGATGAGGGTGCCGGCATCGAGCCAGGCGGCCCCGTCATCGGGGTCGAGGATCATCGTCGACGGGATCGTCACCTGCACCTCGGCCTGAATGTTCGACAGTGTCGCGTCGGTGCCGGCCGCATAGAGGTCATGCCCGGTGGGCTCGGCGCCGAGGAGGATGTCGACGAGGACGTCGGTGCGGACCTGATCGAGGGTGCGGTGATCGGTCGCGGCAGTGAGGGTCGGGTTCGCGGCGGTGGTGGCGCTATCGCTGAAGCCCTGACCGGCTCCAGAGCCGTCCCCGCAGCCGCTGTCAGCAGTGCCCGGACTCGCCGCCGCCGAGACCGGCGCATCCGGCAGCGGCGACGTTGCACCGTGCACGCTGGCACCACCCGGCGCACCGGTGTAGTGGTCCGGGGTCGGCGCATCTGTCGCTCGGCCCACGCCCGACGCACCGCCGTTCAGTGCCGTGCCCGATGCGCCAGCACCCGCCGCCCGCATCGCCCGGCACTTACACGCCTCGACCTCGCATTCGGCCCCCACGGGGTGCCCGACCTTCCGCCGGTACTGATCCCGCACCCGCGTCCGATCCTGCTTGATCACCTTCGCGAGCTTCGTCGCACGGTCATACACCGCATGCAACTCCAGTGACGGCCCGTAGATGCGCAGATCGCTCATGCCGTCATCGCGGTCGGTGATCGAGACGTACCGGCGCTTCCGCACCAGCGCGTGCCGCTCCCGCGGCGACATCTCCGCCGCCTCGGCCGCCCGCTTCTTCGCGACCCGCGACAGGTCGCCCGGCGTCATCTCGGCCGCGATCGGCGCCGTCGCGACATCGAACGCCGCCCGCGCGTCGGGCTCCAGCAGTGACCCGGCCTCGACCACGACGCGTGCGTGTTTCGCCGAGATCGTGCCCTCGCCGAGCGCCGCGTGCGTCTCGGGATAGTCATGCGTGAGGAGTTCCGCGTCTTCCATCGCGTGCTTCGCCGACGCCGGATGCGTGTGAGTGGCCGCCGCCACTTCCGCGGCCATCGCCCGGCGGGCGTAGTCGATGCCGTCGGGGTTCGCCGAACGCTCGCCCGCCGCATGCGCGATCGCCGCGAGCTGCGAAAGGGCCGTGGCCTTGAGCGCCTCAAAACGCGCGATCGCCGCATCAAACCGGGTGGTCGCCTCGACGAGCAGGCCCGCGACCTCGCGCTCTTCGGGGGTGAGCCCCGGGAGCGTGAAAGCGGCGTTCGTTGTCATGTATCCAGGCTAGAAACAACCCCTGACAAACGAACGCCGCCCCAGAAAAACTAGGCCTCGAACGAGTTTACGAGCGAGTGTGCCGCGCGGTCCAGATAGTCCCACAGCACGTCGCGGTGCATGGGAGAGAGGTCGACCTCGTCGACCGCCGTCCTCATGCACGCCAGCCACCGGTCGCGCGCATCGGGATTGACCTTGTACGGCACGTGCCGCATTCGAAGCCTCGGGTGCCCGCGCGTCTCGCTGTACGTCTTCGGGCCGCCCCAGTACTGCTCGAGAAACAGCAACAGCCGCTCCGCCGCCGGTCCCAGATCCTCCTCCGGGTACATCGGCTTCAGCACCTCGTCGAGCGCCACCTCACGGTAAAACACGTCGACCAGGCGCTGGAAGGTCGGACGACCGCCCACCTGCTCGTAAAAGGTGGGCGCGTCGTCCGCGAGCGTCATCTCACTCGTCCTCTGCGTCGCGGGCCTGAGCCGTCAGCGCGCGCTCGACGTCGGCGAGGTTCTCCGCGACGATGCGGCGCAGCGCCGCCGGTGCCTCGGCGTTGTCGGCCAGCCACTGGCGCGTCGTGTCGCGCAGCTCGACGCTCGCGAGCGGCGTCGGGTAGAGCAGCTCGATTAGGTACGACGCGATCTGGAACGAGCGCTCGTTCCACACCCGCACCACCATGTCGAAGTAGCGGCCCACGAACTCCGTGAGGTCGCCGCGCGTCGCCGGGTGCACGATGCCCAGCGCCGCCGAACGCAGCACCGTGTTCGGCACATTGTTCGTGTCGACGAGCTCCGTCCACTCCGCGAGCTTGCTGCCCACGCCCGGAAGCGCCGCACGCGCCTGGGCCGCCATCTCGGCGCCCTTCGACGTGTTGTCGGCTTCGAGCGCCGCCGCGATCTCGTCGCGCGTGACCTTGCCGCCCGCAGCGAGCGACACGAGAAGCTGCCACGACAGGTCCGCGTCGATCTCGAGCCCGTCCAGCACGATCTCGCCGCCGCGCAGCGCCGCCACGCGGTCCCAGTGCGCGTCGCGCGACGCCGCCTGCGCGAACGCCGTCGCGAGCTGCAGCTGCATGTCGCTGCCCGCGGCGGATCCGGTGAGCAGGTTCCAGATACCGTCCGCGACCTGCGCGCGCACGAAGTCGCGCGTTTCCGGATCCGTGTACATGTTCGCGGCCGTCCGCACCTGCGCGAGCGTCGTGCGGATCGTCGTCGATTCGGTCTCGGATCCGAGACCCGCGAGCACGAGCTGCACGTAGTCACGCGCGGCCATCTCGCCATCGCGCGTCATGTCCCATGCCGCGCCCCAGACGAGCGAGCGGGCGAGCGGATCCGCGATCGACGCGACGTGCGAGATCGCCGTCTCGAGGCTCTGCGCGTCGAGGCGAATCTTCGCGTACGCGAGGTCGCCGTCGTTCAGCAGCACGAGCGCCGGGCGCTGCACTCCGACGAGATCGGCGATCTCCGTGAGGTCACCGTCGATGTCGACCTCGACCTCGTGCGTGCGCACGAGCGCCCCGCCCTGCAGGTCGTAGAAGCCAATGCCCATGCGGTGCGGGCGGATCGTCGGGTAATCGGCCGGCGCCGTCTGCAGCACCGCGAAGCGCGTGATCTTGCCGTCAACGTCGGTGTCGATGACCGGCGACAGCGTGTTCACGCCCGCCGTCTCGAGCCACTTCGCACTCCACGACTTGAGGTCGCGTCCGCTCGTCGCCTCGAGCTCGACGAGGAGGTCGCTGAGCGTCGTGTTCTGGTAGGCATGCTTGCGGAAGTACGCGCTCACGCCCGCGAAGAAGGCGTCGATGCCGACGTATGCCGCGAGCTGCTTGAGCAGCGAGCCGCCCTTCGCGTAGGTAATGCCGTCGAAGTTGACCTGCACGTCTTCCAGGTCGTTGATGCTCGCCACGACGGGGTGCGTCGACGGCAGCTGGTCCTGGCGGTAGGCCCAGGTCTTCTCCATGGCGGCGAAGGTCGTCCAGGCGCCCTCCCACTCGGTCGCCTCGGCCGTCGCAATGGTCGACGCCCACTCGGCGAACGACTCGTTGAGCCAGAGGTCGTTCCACCACTTCATCGTGACGAGGTCGCCGAACCACATGTGGGCGAGCTCGTGCAGGATCGTGACGACGCGCCGCTCCTTGACGGCGTCGGTCACCTTGCCGCGGAACACGTAGGTCTCGGTGAAGGTCACGCAGCCCGCATTCTCCATCGCGCCCGCGTTGAACTCCGGCACGAAGAGCTGGTCGTACTTCGCGAACGGGTACGGAACCCCGAACTTCTCCTCGTAGTAGGCGAAGCCCTGCTTCGTCTTCTCGAAGACGTAGTCGGCGTCCATGTAAGGCCAGAGGCTCTTGCGCGCGAACACGCCGAGCGGAATCGTGCGGCCCTCGCTGTTCACCAGCTCGTCGCGCACCTCTTCGTAGGGACCCGCCACGAGCGCCGTGATGTATGACGAGATGCGCGGCGTGGGCTCGAAGCCCCACGTTGCCGCCACGCCGTCCTCGTGCTCGATCGGCTCGGGGGTCGGCTGGTTCGAGACGACCTTCCAGTTCTTCGGTGCCGAGACCGTGAACTGGAACGTGGCCTTGAGGTCGGGTTGCTCGAAGACCGCGAACACGCGGCGCGAGTCCGGAACCTCGAACTGCGTGTAGAGGTACACCTCGCCGTCGGCCGGATCCACGAAGCGGTGCAGGCCCTCGCCCGTGTTCGTGTATTCGCAGTCAGCGTCGATGACGAGCTCGTTGTGCTCGGCCAGGTCGTCGAGGGCGATGCGCGAGTCGGCGAAGACGTCCGCCGGCGAGAGCTCGCGGCCGTTGAGCGTGACCTCGCGAACGTCGCGCGCGATCAGGTCGATAAACGTCGACGAACCGGGCGTCGCGTCGAACCGCACGACGCTGCGCGACCCGAACACCTCCTCGCCCTTCGTGAGGTCGAGCGAGACCGCATAGCTGTGGGTGTCGACGACGGCCCGGCGGGCCTCCGCCTCGACGCGGGTGAGGTTCTCTCCAGGCACTTCGATTGCTCCCATGAGGTTGTCGGGGGGATCCGCTCGCGCACGCGTAGTGCCACGAGCAACCCCCACAGCCTACGTTGCCGGGGTGTGTCTTTGCCGCGTTGCCGCGCGGGAATGCGCCATCAGCGAACTTTTCTTTGGCTTCACGGAACGGACTTCTACAGAGGTGCGAAGATAAGTCTGTGACTACCGCTGACGTTCCCTTTGCTTCTGCCGCAGCCCGTTCGGGCGAGCCGTTCGTCGAGACGCCGACCGCATACGACGCGATCCTCCTGGCGAGTTTCGGGGGGCCCGAGGGGCAAGACGACGTCATTCCCTTCCTGCGGAACGTCACGCGCGGCCGCGGCATCCCCGACGAGCGACTCGAGCTCGTGTCGACCCATTACCGGTCGTTCGGCGGCGTCAGCCCCATCAACGGCCAGAACCGCGTTCTGCTCGAGGCCCTCGAGGCCGAGATCGCCCGCCGCGGCCTCAACCTTCCCGTCTACTGGGGCAACCGCAACTGGCACCCGATGATGGACGACGCCGTGACGCGCGCCTACGCCGACGACCACCGCACCGTCCTCGCCCTCGCGACGAGCGCCTACAGCTCGTACTCGAGCGACCGCCAGTATCGCGAGGACTTCGCCCGCGTTCTCGGATCCGAAGACGGCACCGGTCTCGGCGAGGGCGACGACCCCATGACGATCGACAAGATCCGCCTCTTTTTCGACCACCCCGGCTTCGTCGAGCCCTTCTATGAGGGGATCCGCGACGCCATCGGCACCTGGCTGAAGGACGGCCGCGCGGCGCGCGAGATCCGGATCCTCTTCTCCACCCACTCCGTGCCGATGGGCGACGCGAATAAGTCCGGTCCCCGCGATGCCGAGTTCGGCGAGGGCGGCGCGTACGTCGCCCAGCACAAGGCCGTCGCCGAGTACCTCATGGCCCGCCTGCGCGACGAGTTCGCCGCCGCCACCGACATCGACTGGTCGCTCGTCTTCCAGTCGCGCTCCGGCCCGCCGTCGCAGCCCTGGCTCGAGCCCGACATCAACGACGTGATCGCCGAGCTTCCCGGCGAGGGCATCACCGCCGTCGCCGTCGTGCCCCTCGGCTTCGTCAGCGATCACATGGAGGTGCTCTGGGACCTCGACAACGAGGCCAAGCAGTCGGCCGCCGACGCGGGCCTCGCCTTCGCCCGCACCCGCACCCCCGGTGCGCACCCGGCCTTCGTATCTGGCCTCGTCGACCTGATCGAGGAGCGCCTGAACGGCACCCCCGCCTCCGAGCGACCCCACGTGACGCCGCTCGGCCCCTGGTACGACGTGTCGCGCCCGGGAAGCGACGAGAACGAGCGCCTCGGCTTCCGGCCCGCGGCCGCCGGCCTCGCCCCCTGAGCGGGCCGCGCCGGGCACGCTCTAAGCTCGTAGTCATGCGTATTCACATCGCCACCGACCACGCCGGCTTCGAGTTCTCGGCCGAGCTGCAGCAGCACCTCATCGAGGCCGGCCACGAGGTCGTCGACCACGGCCCCGTCGCGTACGAGGCCCTCGACGACTACCCCGCCTTCTGCATCCGCGCCGCCGAGGCCGTCGTCGCCGACCAGCGTTCGGGCGTCGAGTCGCTCGGCGTCGTCTTCGGCGGATCCGGAAACGGCGAGCAGATCGCCGCGAACAAGGTCGAGGGCGTCCGCGCCGCGCTCGTGTGGAACCTGTCGACCGCAGAGCTTGCCCGTCAGCACAACGACGCGAACGTGATCTCGATCGGCGCGCGCCAGCACAGCGTCGACGAGGTCTTCTCGTTCGTCGACGCCTTCATCGCCGAGCCCTTCTCGGGCGACGAGCGCCACGCCCGCCGCATCGCCCAGGTCGGCGCCTACGAGACCGACGGAACCCTCGTCGACACCCCGGCCCCGCGCGTTCGCTCGTAATCGTGCCCGAGGGTCACTCCGTCCACCGCATCACGCGGCAGTTTGATCGCAATTTCGTCGGCCGGCAGATCGCCGTCTCGAGCCCGCAGGGCCGCTTCGCCGACGGCGCCGCCGTGCTCGACGGGCGCGTCATGACGCGCGCCATGGCCGTCGGCAAGCAGATGTTCCTCGAGTTCGAGGGCGAGCTGTGGCTGCGCGTGCACCTCGGTCTCTACGGCGCCTGGGACTTCGCGGGTGAGATCCTCGTGGATCCGACGATCGCCTCCGCGAACGGGCGCATGGGGCAGACGAACCAGCGCGGCACGGATCCGATCTTCGACGACGCGGGGGAGAACTCGCTCGCCTCGATCGGCGCGCCCCGCAAGACGCGCGGGCATGTGCGCATGTCTGAGCAGACGCGCGGACTCGCAGACGACGACCTCGAGTGGCCGCCGCCCGTCGTCGGTCAGGTGCGCGCGCGCCTCATGACCGCACAGACCTGCGCCGACCTCCGCGGCCCGACCGCCTGCGCCGTCGAAACCCCCGACGAGGTGCAGAAGGTTCTCGATCGCCTGGGCCCGGATCCGCTGGTCGGCGACCCCGCGGAAAACGAGGAACGCTTCGTCGCCGCGGTGCGGCGCCGCAAGGTCGCGATCGGTCAGCTCCTGATGGATCAGGCCGTCGTGAGCGGCATCGGCAACGTCTACCGCGCCGAGATGCTCTTCCGGGCGGGGATCGATCCGCACACCCCCGGCAACGTGATCCCCGAGGAGCTCGTGCGCGGGCTGTGGCGCGACTGGGTCGAGCTGCTGCGCATCGGCGTCGAGACCGGCCAGATGATGACGATGGACGGGCTCACGGGCGACGCCTGGCGCCAGGCCATGGCCAGCCGCGACGACCGGCACTGGGTCTACCACCGCGCGGGGCTGCCGTGCCGCGTGTGCAGCACCGAGATCCTGCTCGAGGAGATGCAGGCCCGCAAGCTCTACTGGTGCCCGAGCTGCCAGAAGTAACGCGAAAGGCCCGGAGCAATCGCTCCGGGCCTTTGACGTGTCGTAGCTACTTACTCGGCGATGTGCGAGAAGAGGAACCAGCGGTCCTTCTCGAGGCCGGCCTTGATGCCGATGACGGTGTCCTGGCTGGTGAGGTCGGTCTCGTCGAGGCCCTCGATCGCGGCGTCAAGGTCGGCGACGATCGCGTCGATGTCGGCGATGATGCCCTTGATCACGTCGGTCGACTGCGCGAAGCCCGCAGGGGCGCCGGTGGCCGGAACCTTCTCGGCGACGCGCTGCGCGCGGGCGTCGATCGGCAGACCCAGGGCGACGATGCGCTCGGCGGCCTCGTCGGCCCACTCGCCAGCGTGCTCAACGACGGTGTCGAGGAACTCGTGCACACCGATGAAGTTGGCGCCGCGGACGTGCCAGTGGGCCTGCTTGCCGTTGAGGGTCAGGGCCTGCAGTCCGAGCACGACGGGGGAGAGGAACTGCGAGGTGCTCGACGCGGCGGTGGCGGTGGAAGCGGTGGTTGCGATGGTGGTGGTCATCTGAAATCCCCTTCGTGAGATGTGGGAGAGGTTCTCCCTCTGATGACAACAACGCTAACCCCCATTTTCATCCCGCACAAGCAAGGTGAGCCTGCACTGAATATGCCTCTGATCAGGAGAAAGTAAGCCTTGCCTAATTCGATGCCGCCACCGTTTGACGCGCCCGGGAAGTGTCGCGTTTGGGAAACTCGGCGTGAGTTCGGCTATCGTAGGGGAGTCCCATCCGGGGATGTAGCTCAATGGTAGAGCCCCAGTCTTCCAAACTGGTCACGCGAGTTCGATTCTCGTCATCCCCTCCACATAGATAAAACCCTCGTGATCCGCGAGGGTTTTGTCATCCGTACGCCCCGCCGCCACGCCCGGTATCCCGTGTCGGGCCACACAGGGAAACTCGGTTAGACTCGACGAGGCCGTTTTGTGTTCCCTTCTATAGGGAATCCACGGGGCGTAGCTCAGCTTGGTAGAGCGCCCGCTTTGGGAGCGGGAGGTCGCAGGTTCAAATCCTGTCGCCCCGACGTCGGCCGAATTAGACCTCAGCCCGTGGCGCCTTTCGTCGTGGGTCACGCAACAAGGAGAAGCGAACCGCATGGTGAACACCACCGTCGAGAAGCTCAGCCCGACCCGGGTCAAGCTGCACATCTCGGTCACGCCCGAGGAACTGAAGCCGAGCATCGACCACGCCTACGAGCACATCGCCAAGGATGTTCAGGTCCCCGGTTTCCGCAAGGGCAAGGTGCCCGCGCCGATCATCGACCAGCGCGTCGGTCGCGGTGCCGTCATCGAGCACGCCGTCAACGAGGGCCTCGACCGCTTCTTCCGCGAAGCCGTCGCGACCAACGAGCTCCAGGTTCTCGGTCAGCCGAGCGCCGACATCACCGCCTGGCCGGCCGAGAAGGACTTCTCGGGTGACCTCGAGGTCGACATCGAGGTCGACGTGGCGCCCGAGTTCGAGGTGCCCGCATTCGACGGCCTGAAGATCACGGTCGACGCGATCGAGGTCGACGAGGCCGGTATCGACGCCGAGCTCGACACGCTGCGCGCCCGCTTCGGCACGCTCGTCCCCGTTGAGCGTCCCGCCGCCAAGGGCGACTTCGTCGAGCTCGACCTCGTCGCCAAGATCGGTGACGAAGAGATCGACCGCGCCGAGGGCGTTTCGTACGAGATCGGATCCGGCCAGCTGCTCGAGGGCACTGACGAGGCGATCGAGTCGCTCACCGCTGGTGAGGAGACCACCTACACCTCGAAGCTCGTCGGTGGCGAGCGCGCCGGTGAGGACGCCGAGGTGACCGTCGTTGTCAAGGCCGTCAAGGAGCGCGAGCTTCCCGAGGCCGACGACGACTTCGCTCAGATGGCGAGCGAGTTCGACACGATCGCCGAGCTCCGCGAGTCGCTGACCGAGCAGGTCAAGCAGAAGGGTGCCTTCACGCAGGGCTCGGAGGCGCGCGACAAGCTTGTCGAGCAGCTCCTCGAGGCCGCCGACATCGCCGTTCCCGAGGCCCTCGTCGAGGACGAGGTGCACCGTCACCTCGAGCAGGAGAACCGCCTCGAGGACGACACCCACCGCGCCGAGGTCAAGGAAGCCAGCGAGAAGCAGTTCCGCACGCAGCTCCTCTTCGACCGCATCGCGAAGGACCTCGACGTTCAGGTCTCGCAGGACGAGTTCACGCAGTACCTGATCCAGGCCTCGTCGCAGTACGGCATGAGCCCGCAGGACTTCATCCAGGCGCTGCAGCAGGGCAACCAGCTCCAGGCCATCATGGGTGACGTCGCTCGCAACAAGGCCATCGCCGTCGTTCTCGGCAAGGCCGAGGTCGTCGACACCAACGGCGACGCCGTGAACCTTGACGGCTTCGTCGCCGTCGAAGAGGACGAGGAGTCGGAGGCCGAGGAGTCGGCCGAAGACGAGAAGTAATCTTCTTCCCGAAGGGACCGCTCGCGCACTGCGCGGCGGTCCCTTCGGCGTTCCCGGGCGTGTGACGTATGCCCACGGCGAACACGGCCGAGAGCCGCCGCCGCCGCCGGTAATGTCGAATCGACGCCACACCGAATGGAGTGAGAATGCCTGAACCCCTGATGGCACAGAACGTCTTCGACCAGCTGCTGAAGGATCGCATCATCTGGCTGGGCTCGGAGGTTCGTGACGAGAACGCGAATGAGATCTGCGCAAAGATCTTGCTTCTCGCCGCTGAGGATCCGAACAAGGACATTTACCTCTACATCAACTCGCCCGGCGGATCGATCACCGCGGGCATGGCCATCTACGACACGATGCAGTTCGTTCCGAACGACATCGTGACGGTCGGTATCGGCATGGCCGCCTCGATGGGTCAGCTGCTGCTGACGAGCGGCACGAAGGGCAAGCGCTACATCACGCCCAACGCCCGCGTGCTCCTCCACCAGCCGCACGGCGGCTTCGGCGGCACGGCCAGCGACATCCAGACGCAGGCTCAGCTCATCGTCTCGATGAAGAACCGCCTCGCCGAGATCACCGCTGCCCAGACGGGCAAGACGGTCGAGCAGATTCACGCCGACGGTGACCGCGACCACTGGTTCTCGGCCGAGGAAGCCCTCGAGTACGGCTTCGTCGACCACATCCGCGACAGCGCAACCGACGTCACGGGCGGCGGCGGAACCGACCGCGCGGCGAACTGAGAAAGGCTCTGACGATGCACACTCCGTACACGACTACGCCCCAGGGCCTGCAGGTTCCTTCGAGCCGCTACATCCTCCCGCAGTTCGAAGAGCGCACGGCCTACGGCTTCAAGCGCCAGGATCCGTACAACAAGCTGTTCGAAGATCGCGTGATCTTCCTCGGCGTGCAGGTCGACGACGCGTCGGCCGATGACGTGATGGCCCAGCTCCTCGTTCTCGAGAGCCAGGACCCCGACCGCGACATCATCATGTACATCAACTCGCCCGGTGGCTCGTTCACCGCGATGACGGCGATCTACGACACGATGCAGTACATCTCGCCCGACATTCAGACCGTCGTGCTGGGTCAGGCTGCGTCGGCCGCATCGGTGCTCCTCGCCGCGGGTGCCCCCGGTAAGCGCCTCGCGCTGCCGAACGCCCGCATCCTCATGCACCAGCCCGCCGTGGGTGAGTCTGGTCATGGTCAGGCCTCGGACATCGAGATCCAGGCCGCCGAGATCATGCGCATGCGCACGTGGCTCGAGGAGACGATGGCGAAGCACACGAACAAGTCGGCGGAAGAGGTCCACAAGGACATCGACCGCGACAAGATCATCGGTGCCGCCGAGGCCGTCGAGTACGGCGTCGTCGACCAGGTGCTGACGAGCCGCAAGCGCTCGACCCAGAACTAAACGATGTTCCCCGGCGCGCCCCGTTCGATTTCGAACGGGGCGCGCCGTCGTTCGTTTGTCAGTGGTTCCGATTAGCCTGGAACCACGACAGCGACCAGACCACGAGGAGTGATCGCATGGCTCGACTCGGCGAGAGCGCCGACCTGTTCAAATGTTCTTTCTGCGGAAAGAGCCAAAAGCAGGTGCAGCAGTTGATCGCGGGACCAGGCGTCTACATCTGCGATGAGTGCGTCGAGCTCTGCAACGAGATCATCGACGAGCGCATGTCTGAGCAGGCGGCCGAGGGCGAGCTGTCGCAGATCGACCTGCCGAAGCCGCGCGAGATCTTCGACTACCTCGACGAGTACGTGGTCGGCCAGCTCGACGCCAAGCGCTCGCTCGCCGTCGCGGTCTACAACCACTACAAGCGCGTCCGCGCGAAGGGCGAGCTGAAGCTCGCCGACGCGAAGGCCGAAGAGGTCGAGATCTCCAAGAGCAACATCATGCTCCTCGGGCCGACCGGATCCGGCAAGACCTACCTCGCGCAGACCCTCGCGAAGCGGCTCAACGTGCCCTTCGCGGTCGCCGACGCGACGGCGCTCACCGAGGCGGGCTACGTCGGCGAAGACGTCGAGAACATCATCCTCAAGCTCCTGCAGGCCGCCGACTTCGACGTGCAGCGCGCAGAGCAGGGCATCGTCTACATCGACGAGATCGATAAGATCGCCCGCAAGGCCGAGAACCCGTCGATCACGCGCGACGTCTCGGGCGAGGGCGTGCAGCAGGCGCTGCTGAAGCTGTTCGAAGGCAGCGTCGCCCAGGTGCCGCCGCAGGGCGGCCGCAAGCACCCGCACCAGGAGTTCATCAACGTCGACACGACGAACGTGCTCTTCATCGTCTCCGGCGCGTTCGCGGGCCTGGAAGAGATCATCTCGTCGCGCGTCGGCCGCGCGGGCGTCGGCTTCGGCGCGCCGCTGCAGTCGAAGCAGAACGACGAGGGCCTGTTCGCCGAGGTGCTCCCGGAAGACCTGCACAAGTTCGGCCTGATCCCCGAGTTCATCGGTCGACTCCCCGTCATCGCCGCCGTCGATCCCCTCGACCGCGACGCGCTCGTCGACATCCTGACCGAGCCGCGCAACGCGCTCGTGAAGCAGTACCAGCGCATGTTCGAGTACGACGGCGTCGAACTGGCCTTCGACGACGATGCCCTCAGCTCGATCGCCGACCTCGCCGTCGCGCGGAAGACCGGCGCGCGCGGGCTGCGCGCGATCCTGGAGGACGTGCTCGGCCCGATCATGTTCGAGATCCCGTCGAACGACGACGTGGCGAAGGTCATCGTCACGCGCGCCGCAGTCGACGAGGGCGCGGCCCCGACGGTCGTGTTCCGCGAGCGCCGCAAGAGCGCGTAACGGCCTCACCCAGCGGCGAAGCGCCGGCAGCTCAGGGCCGCCGGCGCTTCGCCGTTGTGAGACCGGGTTAGTCTTCGAGCTCGAACGACGAGATCGTGACGTCTCCGCTCGCCTCGAGGATGACCTCATAGCCGGCGTCGAGTTCCGCAATCGGGCGGCCCTCCAGGAACGTGAGGGTCCACATCGACGCGGGGTCGTCGGCGGGAAGCCGCGACTCGACCTCGGCGATGCCGCCGCGGATGGCGGCGGGGACGGAGGCCGGAACCTCATCGCCCGCGCGCCAGCGGGTACCTAGCTGCATCAGTCCTGCTCCGCCAACTCGATGTCGGTGACGGCGAGCTCGTCGCCCTCGACGATCGTGAGATCGGCGATGCGTCCCACGGCCTTGAGATCGGCCTCGGCGAGGCGCACGAACTCGATCTCCGCCGCGGGCGCGACGATCGTCGCCGACGCGACGGGCGTGCGCTGCGAGGCCTTCGCCTCGGTCTTGGCGCGGCGAACACCGATCAGCGCGGCCGACGCGGCGTCGAGAACGGCGGGGTTGCCGCCGAGCTCCGAGCGCTCCGGCCAGGCGGCGCGGTGCACCGAACCCTCCTGGAACCAGCTCCAGGCCTCCTCGGTCGCGAACGACGCGACGGGCGCGAGCAGGCGCAGCAGCGTCGACAGTGCGGTGCGCAGCGCGACGGCCGCCGAGGCGCCCTCGGCGCCGCCGTTGTATGCGCGCTCCTTGACGAGCTCGAGGTAGTCGTCGCAGAACGTCCAGAAGAACGCCTCCGACACCTCGAGGGCGCGGGCGTGGTCGTACGCCTCGAAGGCGGCCGTCGCCTGCGTCACGACGTCGTCGAGCGCGGCGAGCATCGAGAGGTCAACGGGCTCGGTGATCGCGGCGCCCTCGGGCGCCTCGAAGCCGAGAGCGAACTTGGCCGCGTTCAGGATCTTGATCGCGAGGCGGCGACCGATCTTGATCTGGGTCGGGTTCTGCGCGTCGAACGCCGCGTCGGTGCCGAGGCGGCTCGAGGCGGCCCAGTAACGCACCGCGTCGGATCCGTGCTTGTCGAGGATGTCGGCGGGCGTGACGACGTTGCCCTTCGACTTCGACATCTTCTTCCGGTCGGGGTCGACGATGAAGCCCGAAATGGCGGCGTGCTTCCAGGCCGCGCGATCGTCCTCGAGGACGCTGCGGAGCATCGTCGAGAAGAGCCAGGTGCGGATGATGTCCTGGCCCTGCGGTCGCACGTCGAACGGGGCCACGAGGTTCCACAGCTCCTCGTCGCGCTGCCAGCCACCGGCCAGCTGCGGCGTGAGCGACGAGGTCGCCCAGGTGTCGAGGATGTCGGACTCGGCCTCGAAGCCGCCCGCGACGCCGCGCTGCTCGGCGGTGTAGCCGGCCGGAACGTCGGTCGTCGGGTCGATGGGGAGGGCATCGTGCGAGGGCGTCAGCACGCGGCTGTAGTCGCGCTCGCCGTTCTCGTCGAGTCCGTACCAGATCGGGAACGGCACGCCGAAGAAGCGCTGGCGCGAGACGAGCCAGTCGCCCGTGAGGCCGTTCACCCAGTTCTCGTAGCGCACGCGCATGAACTCGGGGTGGAACTCGACCTCGTTACCGAGCGAGAGCAGCTTCGAGCGAAGCTCCTCGCCGCGGGCGCCGTTGGCGATGTACCACTGGCGGGTCGAGACGATCTCGAGCGGGCGGTCGCCCTTTTCGAAGAACTTGACGGGGTGCTGGAAGGTGTCGCCCACCTTCTGCAGCTCGCCCGACTCCTCGAGCAGCTCGACGACGCGCTTCTGGGCGCTGAAGACCGTCTTGCCGGCGATCTCGGCGTAGGCCGCGAGACCGGCCTCGGTCGTGATCGCCTCGGGGGCGTCGGCGAGCACGCGGCCGTCGCGGCCGATGATGGTGCGGTTCGGCAGGTCGAGCTCGCGCCACCAGATGATGTCGGTCATGTCGCCGAAGGTACAGATCATGGCGATACCCGAACCCTTGTCGGGCTGGGCGAGCTGGTGCGCGAGAACCGGGACCTCGACGTCGAAGAGCGGGGTCTTGACGGTCTGGCCGAAGTACGGCTTGTAGCGCTCGTCGTCGGGGTGCGCGACGAGCGCGACACAGGCGGCGAGGAGCTCGGGGCGGGTCGTCTGGATGACGATGTCGCCGGATCCGTCGGTCTTGTGGAAGGCGAGGCTGTGGTAGGCCGCGGGGCGGTCGCGATCCTCGAGCTCGGCCTGGGCGATCGCCGAGCGGAAGTCGACGTCCCAGAGCGTCGGCGCCATGGCCTGGTAGGCCTCGCCGCGCTCAAGGTTGTTGAGGAACGCGAGCTGGCTCGTGCGGATCGTCTCGTCCGAGATCGTGCGGTAGTTCTGGGTCCAGTCGACCGAGAGGCCGAGCTGGCGCCACAGCTCCTCGAACTTCGCCTCGTCCTCGACCGTCAGGCGCTCGCAGAGCTCGGTGAAGTTGCGGCGGCTGACCGGAATCTGGTCGGCGGCCTTAATGTTCTTCGTCGTGCCCTCGAACGGCGGCGTGAAGTCGGGGTCGTACGGCAGCGTCGGGTCGCAGCGCACGCCGTAGTAGTTCTGCACGCGGCGCTCGGTCGGCAGGCCGTTGTCGTCCCAACCGATGGGGTAGAAGACCTGCTTGCCGCGCATGCGCTCGAAGCGCGCCTTGACGTCGGTGTGGGTGTAGCTGAAGACGTGCCCGATGTGCAGCGAGCCGGACGCGGTCGGCGGGGGAGTGTCAACGGAGAAGACTCCCTCGCGGCCAACCTGCTGTGCAGCGGCGCGGTCGAAGCGGTAGGTACCGTCGTTGTCCCACTGCTCACCCCACTTCGCTTCGAGGCCTTCGAGTTTGGGCTTGTCGGGCATATCTGCCATGGCTGCGCTCCTGGGGCGTTGTGGGCGGCACGGTGTGTACGTGCCTGATGTGGTGAGTTAGATCAGAGTCTACCGGCGCGCACCCGAGAACAGGGGTGGTGCATAGATCCGGGCGGGTTAGAATTGCGGTATCGGCATCGATCCGGCCATCACCGGGGAGCTCGCGGAAGAAAGGTCCCTCGGGATCCGGTAGAACCGCGCGGGGCAGGCCCGTTATCGCCGCAGTGAGAGTGGCGTTCCGTGAGGGGCGCAAAGCGGGGTGGTACCGCGGCTCCTGTCGTCAGCTCGGCAGTGGTCGTCCTCGCAGTTCGGCCCGAGAACTGCTGGAGTGACATGACCTATCCGAAGAGCGCATTCGGCGCCGCGGCTGACGCCGTGACCCCGTCCCCGAGCTTCCCCGATGTCGAGCGCGAGATCCTCGACTTCTGGAAGGAAGACGACACCTTCCGCGCCTCGATCGCGCAGCGCGAGGGCGCCGAGGAGTGGGTCTTCTACGACGGCCCCCCGTTCGCGAACGGCCTGCCGCACTACGGTCACCTCCTGACGGGCTACGCGAAGGACCTCTTCCCGCGCTTCCAGACCATGCGCGGCAAGAAGGTCGACCGCGTCTTCGGCTGGGACACGCACGGCCTCCCGGCCGAGCTCGAGGCCATGAAGCAGCTCGGCATCACCGAGAAGAGCGAGATCGAAGAGATGGGCATCGACGCGTTCAACGCGAAGGCCCGCGAATCGGTGCTCGCCTACACGCGCGAGTGGCAGGACTACGTCACGCGCCAGGCGCGCTGGGTCGACTTCGAGCGCGGCTACAAGACGCTCGACACGTCGTTCATGGAGAGCGTGCTCTGGGCCTTCAAGCAGCTCTTCGACAAGGGCCTCGCCTACGAGGGCTACCGCGTGCTGCCGTACTGCTGGCGCGACCAGACCCCGCTGTCGAACCATGAGCTGCGCATGGACGACGACGTCTACAAGGACCGCCAGGATCCGTCGGTCACGATCGGCTTCCCGCTCGTGGGCGAGAAGGCCGAGGCGCTCGGCGTCGCGGGTGTCTCCGCCCTCGCCTGGACGACCACGCCGTGGACCCTCCCGACGAACAGCGCTCTCGCGGTGGGCCCCGCGATCGAGTACGTCGTCGTGCCCGTGGGACCTGCCGGCGCGAAGGAATCCTTCGCCGGATCCTCGGTGCTGGTCGCCGCCGACCTGCTGGCCGGCTACGCGAAGGACCTCGGCTACGAGGACGCCGACGCCGCCCGCGCCGCCGTCACGAAGACGGTGATCGGATCCGAGCTCGGTGGGGTGCGCTTCGAGCCGCTCTTCGACTACTTCACCGACACCGAGAAGTGGGGCACTGAGAAGGCCTGGCAGATCCTCGTCGACGACTACGTCTCGACCGAGGACGGCACCGGCCTCGTTCACCAGGCCCCCGCCTACGGCGAGGACGACAAGCGACTCTCCGACGCCGCCGGCATCCCGACGATCGTGTCGCTCGGCGACGACGGCACCTTCCTCTCGATCGTTCCCGACTTCGAGGGCGTGCTCTGGCTCGACTCGAACATGGACATCGTGCGCCGCCTGCGCGGCGACGGCCGCCTGCTGCGCCTGCAGTCGTACGAGCACAGCTACCCGCACTGCTGGCGCTGCCGCAACCCCCTCATCTACAAGGCGGTGTCGAGCTGGTTCATCCGCGTCACCGACTTCAAGGACGACATGCTCGCGAACAACGAGCAAATCACCTGGACGCCGGAGAACGTTAAGCACGGCCAGTTCGGCAAGTGGCTCGAGGGCGCGCGCGACTGGTCGATCAGCCGTAACCGCTACTGGGGCTCGCCGATCCCGGTGTGGAAGAGCGACGACCCGAACTACCCGCGCGTCGACGCGTACGGATCCTTCGAGGAGATCGAGCGCGACTTCGGTCGCCTGCCGCTCAACGAGCAGGGCGAGCCGGACCTCCACCGCCCCTACATCGACGACCTGACGCGCCCGAACCCGGACGACCCGACGGGCAAGTCGACGATGCGCCGCATCGAGGACGTCTTCGACGTGTGGTTCGATTCCGGATCCATGCCGTTCGCGCAGGTGCACTACCCGTTCGAGAACAAGGAGTGGTTCGACACCCACTCGCCGGCCGACTTCATCGTCGAGTACATCGGGCAGACGCGCGGCTGGTTCTACGTGATGCACACGCTGTCGACCGCGCTCTTTGACCGCCCGGCCTTCACGGGCGTCAGCTGCCACGGCATCGTGCTCGGCAACGACGGTCAGAAGATGTCGAAGTCGCTGCGCAACTACCCCGACGTCAACGAGGTCTTCGACCGCGACGGATCCGACGCCATGCGCTGGTTCCTCATGTCGTCGAGCGTGCTGCGCGGCGGCAACCTCTCGGTCACGGAGGAGGGGATCCGTCAGGGCGTGCGAGAGTTCATGCTGCCGCTGTGGAACTCGTGGTACTTCTTCGCGACCTACGCGAACGCCGCCGGCTACGAGGCAAAGTTCACGACCGAGTCGACGAACGTGCTCGACCGCTACATCCTCGCGCTCACGGGCGACCTCGTGCGCGACGTCGAGTCCGACCTCGAGAAGCTCGACTCGACGACGGCCGCCGAGCGCCTGCGCGACTTCGCCTCGGCCCTGACGAACTGGTACATCCGCCGCTCGCGCGACCGCTTCTGGGGCAACGTCACCGAGGATCCGGCGTCGAGCGAGGCGTTCGACACGCTCTACACGGTTCTCGAGACGCTGTGCCGCGTCGCCGCCCCGATGCTCCCGCTCGTCGCGGAGCGCGTGTGGCAGGGCCTCACGGGCGGTCGCAGCGTGCACCTGACCGAGTGGCCGTCGGCCGAGCAGTTCCCCGCCGCGGAAGACATCCGCGAGGCGATGGACTCGGTCCGCGACGCATCGAGCGTCGCGAATGCGCTGCGCAAGAAGGAGAAGCTGCGCGTGCGCCTGCCGCTCGCGAAGCTGACGGTCGTGGTCGCGGGATCCGCGGGCCTCGCCCAGTTCGACGACATCCTGCGCGACGAGCTCAACGTCAAGGCGGTCGAGCTCGACGAGCTGACGGGCGACACCGCGGAGCGCTACGGCATCTCGCACCGACTCACCGTGAACGCCCGCGCCATCGGCCCGCGCCTCGGCAAGCAGGTCCAGCAGGTCATCAAGGCATCGAAGTCGGGCGACTGGTCGGAGCAGAACGGGGTCGTCACGGCGGGCGGCATCGAGCTCGTCGAGGGCGAGTACGAGCTGGCGCTCGACACGTCGGGCCGCCCCTCGGGCGAGGCCATCGCGACGCTGCCGGGCGGTGGCTTCGTGATCCTCGACACCGAGACGACGCCCGAGCTCGAGGCCGAGGGCCTCGCGCGCGACATGATCCGCGCCGTGCAGGACACCCGCAAGCAGGCCGACTTCGACGTGTCGGACCGCATCCGCCTGCAGCTCGAGTTCGCCTCCGATGCCGATCGCGCTGCCGTCGAGCAGGCGTGGAACATCGCGGGCGTCGCGACCGAGACGCTGGCGACCTCGTCGTCGATCGGCGAGGGAACCGAAGGTGCCGAGTTCGTCAACGTCGTGAAGGCGGGCACCTACGCCAACGCCGGCGACGTCACGATCGGCGTGGCACGTCAGGAGAACAAGTGAGCGACGTTCAGCGCGCCGATGCCGTCTACGAGAAGCTTCTCGCGCGTGCGGGGGAAGCATGGGTAGAACCCCGCCTCGACCGCACCGCGAAGCTGCTCGACTACCTCGATAACCCCCAGCGCACCTATCGCGTCGTGCACGTCACGGGCACGAACGGCAAGACCTCGACGTCGCGCATGATCGAGTCGCTCATTCGCGCCCACGGCCTGCGCACCGGCCTGTTCACGAGCCCGCACCTCGTGCGTTTCACCGAGCGGATCCTGATCGACGGCAAGCCGATCTCGGACGAGCGGGTCGCCGAGGCGTGGGACGAGATCGAGCCGTTCCTGCCAATCGTCGACGCCGAGCTCGAGGCCGACGGCCAGAACCCCATGACGTTCTTCGAGCTCATGACGGTGCTCGCGTTCGTCGCCTGCGCCGACGCACCCGTCGACGTGCTGGTGCTGGAGGTCGGCATGGGCGGCGCGTGGGACTCGACCAACACCGCCGATGGCGACGTTGCGGTCATCACGCCGGTCGCGATGGACCACGCCGCCCGCCTCGGGAACACCCCCGAGGAGATCGCCGAGGTCAAGGCGGGGATCATCAAGCAGGGCGCCCATGTCGTCTCCGCGCACCAGGAGCCGGGCGTCGCCGCGGTCCTCCGCCGCGTCGCGCAGGAGAAGGGCGCGCAGATCGCCTTCGCGGGCGACGAGTTTGCGCTCACCTCGGCGAAGCTCGCCGTCGGCGGGCAGCTCGTCGAGATCCGCGGGCTCGCGGGCGCCTACGACGAGGAATACCTGCCGCTCTACGGCCGCCACCAGGGCGAGAACCTCGCGCTCGCGGTCGCCGCGGTCGAGGCCCTCATCGGTGGCGGCACGCAGAAGATCGCCGACGATGTGCGCACCGAGGGCTTCGCGAACGCGACCTCGCCCGGCCGGCTGCAGCTCATCGGCACCGAGCCGACGGTCATCGTCGACGCGGCGCACAACCCGCACGGCGCGACGTCGCTCGCGGCGGCGCTGCAGGAGTACTTCGACTTCGACGAGTGGGGCGTCGTCTTCGGCGCCATGGGCGACAAAGACATCGCGGGCACGATCGAGCAGCTGCTCCCGATCACGACGCACCTGTTCGCGACCTCGTCGGAGTCCGAGCGAAGCGCGACAGAGGACGAGGTCGCCGACGCGGCCGAGCAGTTCGGCCTGCACCCGACGGTGCACCCGAACATCATCGACGCGACCGACGCCGCCCGCGAGTGGGCGGCCGAGGGCGAGAAGCGCGCGATCGTGATCGCCGGATCCATCGTGCTCGGCGGCGAGGCGATCGCGCTCGCCCGCGCGGAGGGGTGGAAGAAGTGACCGACAACACGCCCGAGCAGGCGCCCGCGCCGCGCCGGTACCGCACCCTGCCCGAGAAGGTCGGATCCGTCGTTCTCGGATTCGAGTCGATCGTCGTCTTCCTCGCTGGCCTCGTGATCTTCGGCCTCAGCGCGCTCCCCGAGGGGATCCCGCGCTGGTGGGGCGTCGTCGCCGGATCCGTCGGCTTCGTGATTACCCTCGCGGCGAGCGGTACCCTGCGCTGGCGATGGGGGCGGATCCTCGGCTGGGCGATCCAGGTCGTCATCGCGCTCGGTGCGATCCTCGTGCCCGCGATCCTGCTCGTGACGATCGTCTTCGGGGCGCTCTACGCCTACGCGATGATCGGCGGATCCAAGATCGAGCGTCGCGTGCAGCAGCAGCGCCGTGAGGCCGGCTCGGCCTGATCCGGTAGATTCTTTCCCGCAACCGACCATAGGAAGGCACCTCATGGCCATCGAAGAGACCCTCGTTCTCGTCAAGCCCGACGGCGTTAAGCGTCAGCTCACGGGCGAGATCCTCTCGCGCATCGAGCGCAAGGGATACGAGATCGTCGACATCCGTAAGTTCACCCCGGAGCGCGAGCTCCTCGCCGCTCACTACGCCGAGCACGAGGGCAAGCCCTTCTACGAGCCTCTCGTCGAGTTCATGCTCTCGGGCGACGTCGTCGCCGTGCGCGTCGCGGGCAACCGCGTCATTGAGGGCTTCCGCTCGCTCGCGGGCACGACCGACCCGACGACCGCCGCGCCCGGCACGATCCGTGGCGACCTCGGCCGCGACTGGGGCCTGCAGGTTCAGCAGAACCTCGTGCACGGCTCCGACTCGGTCGAGTCGGCGCAGCGCGAGCTCGGCCTCTGGTTCGGCTGATACCGCAGACAGAAATGACCCCACGCCAACCGGCGTGGGGTCATTTTGCTGTGTGGTGGGCTGTGGCTTAGCCGAGCTGCAGAACGTCGTAGAAGATCCAGTCGAGGATCGGCAGCTGGATCATCGCGATGACGGCGATGATGAGGAACGCCGCCGTCACGATGAGCGGGAGCCACGACATGAGCGTGTTGGCGATGCGCTTCATCTTCTCGCCGAGCGGGATCGCGCCGATCCGCACGCTGTGGAGCACGACCGCGAAGAACGAGGGGATCGTGACGGCCCACGTCACCATGCACCAGGGGCAGAGGGTGCCGAGCTTGAAGATGCTCTGGTAAATGAGCCAGCACACGAAGCCGAAGGCGAAGGTGTGACCGGCGGTGTACAGGATCCAGAACCACTTGCCGAAGCGGGCGCCGGCGAGGATCGCCATGCCGACGACGAGCGGCGCCGTCCAGCAGATGAGGCCGAGGACGGGGTTCGGGAAGCCGAAGACGGAGCCTTGGGCCGAGTTGAGGTTGACGGTGCACTGCACGATCGGGCTGATGTCGCAGCTGGCGGCGTGGGTGCCGTTCGGGTCGGCGATGGTCGCCTCGAGCGCGTCAAACTTCTCGATCGTCAGCTGGAACGCCGCGATGAGTCCGACGACACCGGCGATCACGAGCCAGATAGCGAGCGCCGTGGGGCGTTTGGTGGTCTGGGAGGGCATATCCATAGTTTCGCACCGAGATGTTAGGTGTGACGCGCCCGAGTCTGTCAGATAAGCCAGAAACACGTGATGAGCCACGGAAGTGCGATAATGGCCGGAGAAGACTTCGGAGCAATGGCTGCTCCGCGCGGTCGGCGTCGGGTACGACGCGATCGCAGAATGATGAGACGTTGTCGCGCGACGCGCAGTGCAACACGAACGTAACGGGCACGGCCCGTGCAGGGAGTTCGCAAGAAATGGCTGAAGAGACGAGTAACCAGACGGAGTCGCCGGACGAGGCTGCGGCCGTCGAAGAGATGACGCAGGCCACGGACGAGGCCGACGAGTCGTCGACAGATGAGGCCGCCGAGGCCGCAAACGATGAGAAGAGCACCGAGATCCCCACGGCCGTGAGCCTGGGCCTGATCGAGGAGAACTTCGTGTCGCGTGTGTCGACCGCGCTGAAGTTCCACGCGCCCGACGTCAGCCTGTTCCCGCCCCTTCCGTTCTTCGAGGCATCGCACTCGGACGACGAGGGCGAGAGCGAGACGGGTAACCGCTCGTCGCGTCGCCGTCGTCGTCGCCCCTCGGCGAGCGACGAGGAGCGCCACGAGCCACGCCAGCGCGTCGTCGAGGTCATCACCGAGCCGCAGCGCATCAAGGGCTCGACGCGCCTCGAGGCGAAGAAGCAGCGCCGCCGTGACGGCCGCGACGCGGGCCGACGCCGCAGCGTCGTGACCGAGGCCGAGTTCCTCGCGCGCCGCGAGGCCGTCGACCGCCAGATGATCGTGCGCTCGAAGCAGGGCCGCACCCAGATCGGCGTGCTGGAAGACGGCGTGCTCGTCGAGCACTACGTCGCCCGCGCGCAGGAGGCGTCGCTGATCGGCAACGTCTACCATGGCCGCGTGCAGAACGTGCTGCCCTCGATGGAGGCCGCCTTCGTCGACATCGGCCGCGGCCGCAACGCGGTGCTCTACTCGGGCGAGGTCGACTGGGACGCCGTCGAGACGGGCAACCAGCCCCGCCGCATCGAGCTCGCGCTCAAGCAGGGCGACAAGGTTCTCGTGCAGGTCACGAAGGATCCGGTCGGCCACAAGGGCGCCCGCCTGACGAGCCAGATCTCGCTCCCCGGCCGCTACCTCGTGTACGTGCCCGGCGGATCCATGAACGGCATCTCCCGCAAGCTGCCGGACACCGAGCGCGCGCGCCTCAAGAAGATCCTGAAGAAGATCCTCCCCGAGCACGCCGGCGTCATCGTCCGCACGGCCGCCGAGGGTGCGACGGAGGAGCAGCTCACGCGCGACGTGCAGCACCTCGCGCAGCAGTGGGAGCACATCCAGAAGCAGGTCGAGAAGGGCAACGCGCCCGCGATGCTGCACTCGGAGCCCGACCTGCTCGTCAAGATCGTCCGCGACGTCTTCAACGAAGACTTCCAGAAGATGATCATCCAGGGCGGCGAGTCGTACGACACGATCACGCGCTACCTCGAATCGGTCGCGCCCGACCTGCTCGAGCGCGTCGAGAAGTACGAGGGCGACAACGACCCCTTCGACGAGTTCCGCATCACGGAGCAGATCGAGAAGGCGCTCGACCGCAAGGCCTGGCTGCCGTCGGGCGGTTCGCTCGTCATCGACCGCACCGAGGCCATGACGGTCATCGACGTCAACACGGGTAAGTTCGTCGGATCCGGCGGAAACCTCGAAGAGACCGTCACGAAGAACAACCTGGAGGCCGCGGAGGAGATCGTCCGCCAGCTGCGCCTGCGCGACATCGGCGGCATCATCGTCGTCGACTTCATCGACATGGTGCTCGAGTCGAACCGCGACCTCGTGCTGCGCCGCCTCATCGAGTGCCTGAGCCGCGACCGCACGAAGCACCAGGTCGCCGAGGTCACCTCGCTCGGCCTCGTGCAGATGACCCGCAAGAAGATCGGCCTCGGCCTGCTCGAGACGTTCAGCGAGCCCTGCGAGGTCTGCGCCGGCCGCGGCGTGGTCGTGCACCACGACCCCGTCATGAAGCACCGTCAGACGGCGCCCGCGAAGCGCACGCGTGGCGGCGCCGCGAACAAGCCCCGCCAGAACAACGCCCCGGCGAAGCCCGAGCCCGCCCCGGAGAAACCCGACACGTCGGCGCACGTCAACACCGCGGGCGCCAAGTCGGCCCTCGCGAAGATCGCCGCCTCGACGCTCGAGCACCACGACGAGCCGGCTCCCGTCGTTCCGGCCGTGGCGCCGCGATCGCTCGACCAGCTGGCCGGCGTGCTGCCGGAGGGTCCGCGTGGCGGCGCCCAGGCCGAGCCCGAGGAGCGCCCGCGCAAGCCGCGCCGCCGCCGCGCGAGCGACGCGGGCGGATCCACCACCTCCTCGACGACGCAGAGCGCCGCGAACGACCCGACCGACCTGCTCGCGTCGGTGCTGAACGCGCTGCCCGAGCCGAAGGCCCCGGGTCAGGGCCGCTCGCGCCGCCGCGTGACCACCGCCGCCCTGACGGGCACGGCCGTGAACGTGGCCCCGGTCGCCTCGGACGACAAGTAAGTAACGCTAGCGGGATCGCCCCGGGCCGCCCTCGTGGCGCCCGGGGCGATCTTTCGCCCGCACGCGCAACCCCGACGCGATGAGGGCGCGCGTGAGCTCACCGCTCGACACGCGCGTGGCGCCCGCCGCGACGAGCTCGTCGATCATCTCTTCGGGAACGTCGTAGTGATCGAGGTCGAAGGCGCGGGGCGGCACGCCGGCGTGGTCGGCAAAGGCGTGGAGCTCGGCGAGGCTCTCGTCGCTGACGAGGTGCGACCAGAGGCGTCCGTGCGCGGGCCACAGGGGAGTGTCGACGAGGATGGTCATGTCTGTCAGCATATTCTCGACGAATTCACGCGACGCGCCGCCCCAATTGATTGGGCCATCGCGCCGGATGTCAGGTAAAGTATCTCTTTGGCGCGTCTCCATGTCGTGCGCTCACCCACTGGCGGCACGACACACACCATACTTTGGGGAAGCGCCACGCACCTCCAGTGCGTAAAGGATCGTGGACGGCTCTGTTCCCTCGGAGCTCGATACGCCAAGGTTTCCCGTGAGATTCGGATGTCCAGTAGGGCATCCCCAATGAAACAGGTATCAACGTGGTTTACGCAGTTGTTCGCGCCGGTGGCCGGCAGGAGAAGGTCGAGGTTGGCTCGATCATTACGCTCGACCGTGTCCAGGCCGCCGAGGGTGAGTCGATCGAGCTGCCCGCCGTTCTCTTCGTCGACGGCGCTGCTGTGACGACCGACGCCGAGGCTCTCGCCAAGGTCAAGGTCACGGCCGAGGTTCTGAACGACCTTCGCGGTCCGAAGATCGTCATCCAGAAGTACAAGAACAAGACCGGTTACAAGAAGCGCCAGGGTCACCGTCAGGACCTGACCCGCGTCAAGATCACCGGCATCAAGTAATTCGCGAGAAGAGGCTAAGAGATGGCACATAAGAAGGGCGCAAGCTCCACCCGTAACGGTCGTGACTCGAACGCGCAGCGCCTCGGCGTGAAGCGCTTCGGCGGCCAGGAAGTCAACGCCGGCGAGATCCTCGTCCGCCAGCGTGGCACCCACTTCCACCCCGGCGCCAACGTTGGCCGCGGTGGCGACGACACGCTGTTCGCTCTTGCAGCGGGCGCTGTCGAGTTCGGTTCCAAGGGCGGCCGCAAGGTCGTCAACGTGGTGGCCGCCGCCGAGTAATTCTCGCGGACACTTCGCTTGGAACGGGGGCGGGCTGAAGCCCGCCCCCGTTTCGCGTTATCTCGAATCTTTCACTGAAGAGGCACCATGGTCACGTTCGTCGATGAAGTCACGCTCCACCTGAAGGCGGGAAGCGGCGGCAATGGCTGCGTTTCCGTGCGCCGCGAGAAGTTCAAGCCGCTCGCCGGCCCCGACGGCGGAAACGGCGGTGACGGCGGCGACATCGTTCTCGTTTCCGACCCCCAGACGACGACGCTGCTCGCGTACCACTTTTCGCAGCACCGCAAGTCGGAAAACGGCGGCTTCGGCATGGGCGACATGCGTCACGGCCACAAGGGCCAGACCATGGAGCTGCCCGTGCCCGTGGGCACCGTGATCAAGGATCCGTCGGGCGAGGTACTCGCCGACTTCAGCGAGCCCGGCATGCGCTTCATCGTCGCGCCGGGCGGTCAGGGCGGCCTGGGTAACGCCGCGCTCGCGTCGCAGAAGCGCAAGGCACCCGGATTCGCCCTGCTCGGCACCGAGGGCTGGGAGGGTGACGTCGTCCTCGAGCTCAAGACGCTCGCCGACGTCGCGCTCGTGGGTTACCCGTCGGCCGGCAAGTCGAGCCTCATCGCCGCGATCTCGGCCGCGCGCCCGAAGATCGCCGACTATCCCTTCACGACCCTTCACCCGAACCTGGGCGTCGTGCAGGCCGGCGACGTGCGTTACACCGTCGCCGATGTGCCGGGCCTCATCGAGGGCGCGAGCGAGGGACGTGGCCTGGGCCTCGAGTTCCTGCGCCACATCGAGCGTTGCACCGCGCTCGTGCACGTGCTCGACTGCGCCACGCTCGAGCCGGGCCGCGACCCGCTGAGCGACCTCGAGGTGATCCGCGCCGAGCTCGCGAACTACGAGGTTCCCGAGGGCCAGGTGCCGCTTCTCGAGCGCCCGCAGATCGTCGTGCTCAACAAGATCGACGTGCCCGAGGCCGAGGAGCTCGCGGAGTTCGTGCGCGCCGACATCGAGGCGCTCGGCTACCGCGTGTTCGAGGTCTCGACCGTTGCGCGCCGCGGCCTGCGCGAGCTGACCTACGCCCTCGGCGAGATCGTCGAGCATCAACGCGTGACCTCGCCCGTCGAGGCCCCAGCCGAACGCGTGATTATCCGCCCCAAGGGCTCGGAGAAGGACTTCACGATCGTCAAGGAGGGCGGCTCGTACGGCACGTTCTTCCGCATCCGCGGCGAGAAGCCGGAGCGCTGGGTCAAGCAGACCGACTTCAACAACGAAGAGGCCGTGGGCTACCTCGCCGACCGCTTCGAGAAGATCGGCGTCGAGGACGCCCTGTACCGCGCAGGCGCGACGCCGGGCGCGACCGTCGTCGTCGGCGACGAAGACATGGTGTTCGACTGGGATCCGTCGCTGACGTCGGTCGCCGAGCTCACGCAGGCGCCCCGCGGCACGGATCCGCGACTCGAGGGCAACCGCAGGCGCACGACCACCGAGCGCCGCGACGCATACAAGGCGCGCCAGGACGCCCGCACGATCGAGCGCGCCCTCGAGGAGGAGCGCCGCCTCGCTCGCCAGGACGACGATGGCGAGGAGTACCTGGGAGCAGGCGAATGACCGCCTACTCGCGCGGCGAGATTGCGACCGCCAAGCGGATCGTCGTCAAGGTCGGCTCGTCGTCGATCAGCGGCGACTCGACGTGGCGGATCGACCCGCTGGTCGACGCCCTCGCCGCCGCGCGTGCGCGCGGGCAGGAGGTCATCCTCGTGTCGTCGGGCGCTATCGCGACCGCCCTCTCGCTCATCGACTTCGGTGAGACGCGCCCCAACGACCTCGCGTCGCAGCAGGCCGCCGCGGCCGTGGGCCAGAACGTGCTCATGTGGCGCTGGCAGTCGAGCCTCGACCGACACCGCATCCTCGCCGGTCAGGTGCTCGTCACGCTGAGCGACATGCAGAACGACACGCCGCGCCAGAACGCGCGCCGCGCGATCGACCGCATGCTGGCGCTCGGGGTCCTCCCGATCGTGAACGAGAACGACACCGTCGCGACGCACGAGATTCGCTTCGGCGATAACGACCGCCTCTCGGCCCTCGTCGCGCACCTCATGAAGGCCGACGCGCTCGTGCTGCTGAGCGACATCACGGCGCTCTACACGGCGCCGCCAGACCGCCCCGACTCGCGCCCGATCGACACGATCGCGGCCGGCGACGACCTCTCGCGCTTCGAGTTCGGTGGCAAGGTCGTCAACAGCGTCGGAACCGGGGGAGCGGCCACGAAGGCGACCGCGGCCCGTCTGGCGCAGGATAATGGGATCGGTGCGCTCGTGACGAGCGCGGACAACATCGGCGCCGCCCTCGCGGGCGAACACGTCGGTACGTGGTTCGCGCCGGCCCCGAGCGCCGAGCCCCGCACGGACGTGCTGTCCGTGATTCTTCACGACGAGGAGTGACCATGACGGCTTCAGTGATCGAGGAGCGCTTCCGCGCCGCCAAGCAGGCATCGCGACACGTTGCACGCCTGACGAGCGCGCAGAAGGCCGAGGCGCTCGTCGCGATCGCTGACGCCCTCGAGGCGCAGAGCGAGCGGATCATCGCCGCCAACGCCGAGGACCTCCAGCGCGGGCGCGACAACAACATCGGCGACTCGCTGCTCGACCGCCTCGCGCTCGACGCCGCGCGCGTCTCCGCGCTCGCGGACGCGACGCGCGAGGTCGCCTCGCTCCCGGATCCGGTGGGCGAGATCGTGCGCGGCTCGAGGCTCGCGAACGGGGTGCGCCTCGAGCAGATCCGCGTGCCGTTCGGCGTTGTCGGCGCGATCTACGAGGCGCGCCCGAACGTGACCGTCGACATCGCGGCGCTCGCGCTGCGATCGGGCAACGCGTCGGTGCTCCGCGGCGGCAGCGCCGCGCTCAGCTCGAACATGGTGCTCGTCGACGTGATGCGCGAGGCCCTCGCGGGCATCGGCATCGATCGCGACGCGATCCAGACCGTCGACGACTTCGGCCGCGACGGCGCCAACGCGCTCATGACGGGTCGGGGCTTCATCGACGTGCTCGTGCCCCGCGGATCCGCGGCGCTGATCGAGACGGTCGTGACGACCTCGACCGTGCCGGTCATCGAGACCGGTGCCGGCAACGTGCACGTCGTGCTCGACTCGACGGCGCCCGACGACTGGGCGCGCGACATCACGGTCAACTCGAAGACGCACCGCCCGAGCGTCTGCAACTCGGCCGAGAGCGTGCTGATCCTGCGCGACGCGGCCGAGCGGCTCGTGCCGCTCGTCGGATCCGCGCTGCAGGACGCGGGCGTCACGATCCACGGCGACGAGACGGTGCGCGGCCTGCTGGGCGGCGTCGTCGAGGCGACGGAGGAGGACTGGGAGACCGAGTACCTCACGCTCGACATCGCCATGAAGGTCGTTGACACGCTCGATGAGGCGATGGATCACATCGCCCGCTACAGCACGCACCACACCGAGACGATCGTCACGACCGACGTGCGCAACGCCGAGCGCTTCCTCTCCGAGGTCGACTCCGCGGCCGTCTACGTGAACACGTCGACGCGCTTCACCGACGGCGGCGAGTACGGTTTCGGCGCCGAGGTGGGCATCTCGACGCAGAAACTCCACGCCCGCGGGCCGATGGGACTGCCCGAACTCACGAGCACGAAGTGGGTCGGCAGGGGCGCTGGGCAGGTTCGTCGCTAACAGGCTTCACCAGCGCCACAGGATAAGCTGGATCCACACACGTTTTTCCTCTGAACGGAGTCAGGATGCACATCGCTTCCTCCATCGTTACCGTCGCTTCTGAGAGCGTCAACCACACGGAGCTCGCGCTCCAGACGCTGCCCTACGGCCTCGTCGCCGTGGCTGTCTTCGGCATCCTCGCGCTCATCACGGCGTCGTACTCGAACGTCGCGCACCGTCACGCGCCCGCGAAGAAGCACGACGACGAGAACCAGCACTGAGGTCTGGCCTGTGACCTCGTCGCCCAAAGCACCGCGCATCGGAGTGATGGGCGGTACCTTCGATCCCATCCATCACGGCCACCTGGTGGCCGCGAGCGAGGTGGCGGCGAGCTTTGATCTCGACGAGGTCATCTTCGTGCCGACGGGTCAGCCGTGGCACAAGTCCGAGGTCTCGGCGGCCAATCACCGGTACGAGATGACCGTCATCGCGACGGCATCGAACCCGCGGTTCACGGTGAGTCGCGTCGATATCGACCGCGAGGGCCTGACCTACACGGTCGACACGCTCCGCGATCTGAAGAAGCAGCGGCCCGACGCCACGCTGTTCTTCATCACGGGTGCCGATGCCGTCGCGCAGATCCTCGGCTGGCGCGATCACGACGAGCTGTGGGATCTGGCCTACTTCGTGGCGGTGTCCCGCCCGGGCCACGTTCTCGACACACACGAGCTGCCGAGCGGCAAGATCCGCCAGCTCGAGATCCCGGCGCTTGCGATCTCGTCGACCGATTGCCGAGAGCGCGTCGAACATGGCAAACCCGTCTGGTACCTGGTGCCAGACGGCGTCGTTCAGTACATTGCGAAACATCATCTTTATCGGAGCAGGGCATGAGCACACCTGACGAGCAGACAGGGCGTCCGCTGACGCGGCGCGAGCTTCGCGAGCTTCGGGCCAAGGGCGCCGCCCCCGCAGGCAACGCGGCCGAGGCGGGGGAGCCCGCCGAGCAGGAGCCGGTCGCGGATCCATCGCCCGTTGCGGATCCCGCACCGGAGGCGACCCCGGATCCGGAGCCCGCGCCCGTTGAGCCGCCCGCGCCCGCGCCGGTCGAGCAGGCCGCGCCCGCGCACCCGCCGCTGACGCGCAAGGAGATGCGTCAGCTGCGCACCAACGAGGTGCCCGTCGTGGGCGCCGAGCCCGATGCCGCCGACCAGCCGCTCACGCAGCCCGATTCGCCAGTCAGCACGACGGTGTTCGAGATGCCGCGTCTCGACCCGGCCTTCGGTGCCGGAATGGGCACCGCGGCGACCCGCGAGAACGCCAGCTTCGACGCTCTCATGGAGCAGAGCCCGACGACGTCGCCGAGCTCGATCCTCATGACCAGCTCGCACCGTCTTCCGGCCGGTGTCGGATCCACGGGTGCCGCCCACGGCACCACCGACGGCCGCGACATTGACGCGGTTCTTCTCGACCGCGAGCTTCCGGCGGCCTCGTCGCCCACGCCGATCGCGGCGTCGAGTGCGATCTCGACGCAGAAGAGCGCCGCGGAGGTCCTGCGGCCGCCGTCGCCCGAAAAGGGTCGCAGCCTTCTTCTCGTCCTCGGCATCACGGCAGGTGCGCTCGGTATCGTTGCCGTCGGCACTCTCGCCACCCTCTACTTCACAGGAGTCTTCAACTAGTGCGTGATTCGTCTCTCGACATGCTTCAGACCGCGGTCAACGCGGCCGACAAGATGGGCGGTGAAGACTTCGTCGCGCTCGATGTTTCCGAGCCGATGCCGCTCGCTGACATCTTCTTCATCGTGACGGGTCGCTCCGAGCGCAACGTCGGCGCGATCTCCGACGAGATCGAGCGCGAGCTGCACAAGACGGGGCACAAGCTGCTTCGCCGCGAGGGCAAGGCCGGCGGTCGCTGGATCCTGTGCGACTTCGGTGACCTCGTCGTGCACGTCTTCCACGGTGAGGAGCGCGAGTACTACGCCCTCGAGCGCCTCTGGAAGGACTGCCCGACGGTTCCGTTCGAGATGCCGACACGCCCGTCTGTCGCGGGCGATTTCGCCTGATACGACTGGCTGTTGTAAGCTAAATGAGTTGCCTGCGAGGGCAACGCATCACAAATCGGGCCCATGGCGCAGCTGGTAGCGCACCTGCATGGCATGCAGGGGGTCGGGGGTTCGAGTCCCCCTGGGTCCACGATTTGGCTCTCCTGTTGGGGGAGCGAATCTGATTTGGGCCCATGGCGCAGCTGGTAGCGCACCTGCATGGCATGCAGGGGGTCGGGGGTTCGAGTCCCCCTGGGTCCACCATAAGAGTCTTACTAGAACCCTCGACCCCGTATATGCGGTTGAGAAGACTAAAAGTAAGCTCCGATTGCAACTCATTCCCGGGATCGCTAGAAATAGTGGTCCCGGTTTTGTTTTGCGCCGTGTGGCGCGCCAGCTCGGCCTGTGCGGCCTCCACCGCCTCTTCAAGGGGCAGCCCGTCGTTGTGGGCAGCAACGCCGCGTTGTGCGGCCAGGAGATCGCGAAGTGGCGTCTTGATGTCGTCACCGATGATGTCGTCGGCGATGACATAGACGTTGTTGAAGATGGCCTGGTTGAGTTCGCGGCGAATCTCATCTGTCGAGTTCAAGTAGAGCTCCTTGACATCAGTCAGGAGCTTCATCATGGCCTCGATGTAGGACTTACCTGCCAACAGGTCGGCGGTTGCCGTGTTGAGTTGGTCTTGGAGTTTTTCGCGGTCCCGGGCAATCTCACGGAGCCGGATGCGGATGCGCTCCTGCGGGAGAGTGCCGTCTGCGGCAAGGTCGATGAGGTTATCTTCCTTAGCCTTGAGAGACTCGAGGTTGGCGGTCAGTTGCTGACGGCGCAGTGCTTCGGTTTCATGCTGGTCGTTGATACTCTCGGTGAGCACGTTCCCGACGCCGTCGATGAACTCTTCGCTGAGTTGGATGGTCCCGTAGTGCGCTTCGAGCGCCGCTTCGATGTTCGTGACGCTGACATACGGGGCATCGCACGTGCCGTCCTGGACTCCGCGGCAGAAGAAGTACCAGTACTCTTCCCCGTGGCGATTGACGGAGCGCTGCTGGATGAGGCGTCGGTTCACTCCACGCTCGACACGGCAGTGGCCGCACCAGAGCGTCCCTTTGAGGTAGTGCGTATGGACACGGTGGCGCTCGCGCGCCGAGGTGCGCGTCTTCAGAACTGCTTGGACTTCTTCGAAGAGGTCTTCGTCGATGATCGGCTCGTGGCGACCAGGCAGGTACTCGCCTTGATACTTGACCTCACCGAGGTAGTAGCGGTCTCGGAACATCGACTGGAGTTTGCTGTCGGAGATGGGGCCCGCGGGGCGGCGCTGCGTGGGACGCGTTGTGAGACCGCGCTCAGTGAGCTCGTCGGCGATGTCCTGGACGGACATCTTGTTCTCGGCGAACAGCTTGAAGGCGAGCTGAACGAACGGAGCGCGTTCGGGGTCGACCTTCACCGTGTTGACTTTGCGGCCTTCGATGTTCTCGGTGACGTTGAGGTAGCCGATCGGCGCACGCCCGAGGGTGCCGCCGTTTTTCGCTTTCTGGCCCATCTTGTAGGCGATATCGGCACCGTCTTCACGCGAGCGGTACTCATTGAAGGCAGCGAGGATGCCGTGCATGAGTTGGCCGACCGGGGTCGCGTCGACGGACTCAGTTGCGGAGATTAGGGAGACGCCCTGCTTTTGTAGGTCTGCCATGACAAGGGCGTCATCGACGCGGTTACGCGCGAAGCGGGAGAGCTTGTGCACGATCACGTAATCGACATCGCGCTGGGCACGGATGCGTGCCAGCATCTGCTGGAAGGAGATTCGCTTCGTCATCTCGGTACCGGAACGGCCAGGCTCGATGTATTCCGCGATGACGTTTAGGCCCAGCTGCTGAGCCTTTTTCTCACAGGCGATGCGCTGCGCGGGGATCGAGATGCCTTCAGGGTCATAATCGGTGTTCACCTGCCCCTTAGACGAGACACGCAGATAGATGACAGCGCGGGTGCCCTTAGGCGCGGTTGCCGTAAGGATCTCGTCCGTTGTGACCTCCTTCAGCACGCTCGGTTCGTAGTCGAGCGTGGACTCAGTGCGCATCATCTGCACAGGCGGCAGCGGTGGCGGTGCGCTGGTGAAGGCGCTTGGCAGCGTCGCTTGGTTGGGATTGTATTCGTCCATTTGGGTCCTCCTTTTAGGTAGTGGCCTTCGGATTGACGCTCTTTTCGGCCTCGAAGTCCAGCCCCGAGGGGCGCTTCGGGGCTGGTTCAGGGGCGCTTCGCGGGGGTGGCGTCGTGACGCGGTTTATACATCAGGGGGAGTGCTCGACATGGAGGCGTGCGCCGCTCTTCCCTACTTCTGGAAGACGTATGTGTAGCCCTTGTGATCTGCGAAGTCGTAGCGTTCAGTCATGTGGTCTTCGACGCAGGAAAGGAGAACTTCGACGATCCCGTAGGCCAGATCGTGCTTTTCCATCAGAGCCTCGAGATCAGCTTCGAGCGCGGGCACTCCAGCGAGATCGTTGATCGCGGCTTTGAAACTGTCGTAGCGGCCGACGAAGCAACCATGGAACGCCTCCATGATGTCTTCTGCTCCCGCGCTCACATCTGGGAGAGCGAGGAAGGCCTGCAGGGCTTCATCCTCGGGAAGTTGGAGATCCGCGAGCTGCCCACTGACGTCGTCTTCGTCCCCACTGTCCCAGGTGCCAGGGACGTTGATGAGAAAGCGCTCGTCCCCGAGAGGAATTTGGGTGCGGACGAGGAGCTGGCCGAGCTTCGGTGCCATGTGCGGGTTCATGAAGCGGCGGCCCGTACCGATCCCTTCACGCTGGATCAGGTAAGTGCCGAACCAGTCGATGAGCTCCTTAGCGACCGGCGTCGCACGCGGATCCTTGTACAGCTCGAGGTAGGCGTCACGGAGCGACAGGTAGTACCCTTCACCGGTTTCGGCAAACTCAGTCAGCGGCCCCTCGTTGCCAAGGCCACGCCCGAGGACATGGGCGATGTGGCGCGCTGCCTCATCACCGATATCAGTGTGCTTCTCGAGCGCGTAAGCGATGCCATCAGCGATCGGTTCCGCATGGCGTTCGAGCGCAACCTCGAGACGACGGAAATCTGCCCGATCGCTCAGACGTTCGTCGCGGCTACGCTCGACAGCGCTCGCCGCAGTGGTTTCGTGTTCGTTCATGGTTAGGCTCCTTTCTTTACGTTGAAGAAGATGTGGCGGCCGAGGGCATCGACCCAGCACTCCTGCTCGAGGGGGACACAGAGGCTGTTAAGTTCGTCGAGCATGGCTTGGGCGTTGAAGCCGATGCCATTGGCGAAGGCGTAGAGGGCGGTACCGGGGCCATCGTGGAGGCTCGCAGCGATGAGGCGCGCGAGGGTCTCGGAGCGGGCTTCGGGGTCCATGGCGAGGCCGAGCTGGATGAGCTGAGCGGCGCTCTCGGATTCATCGGGTGCGGCGATGCGGGTGCGTGTTGACGTGGTCATTATGTGTTCCTCCTTTCGGGAGAAGGGTTAGATGGTGGGCGCCGGGTACGGCGCAAGATGCGCGAGCGTCTGGTCTGGCGTGATGGTCCAGAACAAGCCGGCGTCGAGGCGAGCGTCGCCGGCGATAGCGTCGCGGATCTTGATGGCGCGGGTGGCGTCAGGCACGATCCAGATGACGGCCGGGAAGACACCGCGGCGCTGCTGCTCGATACCGGTGTCGTGATACCGCTGGTACACGAGGCACTTGCGGATGATCTTGGGCAGGTGCTCTGTGGCGCGGTCGACTTCGACGAACGAGTGCGTCTCGGTTGAGGGGTCTGCCGTGACGGCGAGGAGATCCGGCTTGAGGGAGATCTGTTCGCCGCCTGCTCCGGTGAAGGGGCGCCAGCATTCGGGTTCCGGTTCGAGTTCGAGCAGGTCGAAGTGACGGGCGCTCGATCGTTCCAGGAGAAGCACTGCGACGTCGGCGACGGCGAGGGTGTGCGCGAGGAAGGTGCGGCTCGGTTCGAGGTAGCGGCGGCGAGTCGTGTCGCCGCTTCGGGCACGGAGGTAGCGGTCGCCGGCGGGGCCGAGCTGCCAGACGGTGAGGGCGGAGCCGTGCTTGACGCCACCGATGCGGCGCTGGAGACGGACGATCGCGCCTCGGGTTTCAAGGCGCCCGAGTACTCGGGTGGTGGCACGGGTGGCGCCCGGGACTGAGGTGTGGCTGCCGAAGGGGGTGGCGGCGAAGTGGAGGCGCTGGAGGTGCCTCGTGGTCAGGAGCCGGTAGCGCTGCAGGTCTTCGAGGATGCGCACGTCACGGTCAGTGAGGTGGCCGTCGAGCGACGCATGAGGGCTGCGAGTGTCAGGGGTCATAGGGGCCTCCTTTCGTGGGGCATCAGGAGGAGGAGCACGTCGGCTAAAGGGCGTGCAGTCCGTTCCTGTTTGCAGAGGGTGTGGCTGGTCGGTGGGGTCTACGGCGGAAGGTGTTCGTCGTGACACGACCGGTGACCAGACGGGTGAAGCGAATGCTTCGACCTCTGGGGTGGTGCGTGGGATCTGGTGGCGGCGGTCATGTTCGCCTCGCCTTCTGATGCGCACGACGAGCCGGGGAAGCTACGGGAGCAGCCGCCGGTGCGCTTGTAGCTGTAGCCGTTGTTTCGGCGGCGATGGACGTCGGCTGGGTACTCGTTTCAGTAAGGGTTTCGGCGACCTCTGGTGCCTCTGGCTCAGGCACTGCGGGTGTGATCTCGACGGGTTGGAGTGAGCCAAAGAGGGATCGGCTCATCGCGCGAATCTGGTTGCCGTGGCCGAGGATGGGCGCGGGTGGCAGGGCTTTCGCTGAGCACCAGGCGGTGGGTCCGCCTCCCGCGATGAGGCGGGTGTAGATGTGATGACGCGGGAGCGCTTCGAAATCGCTACTTGTAAGCGCTGGAGCGAGCTTTGCCATGTCTCTGGCATCGTCTGCTTCGAGAGCGAACGCGACCTTCGAGCGGGCGTTAGCGTCGAAGCCGGAACGCATCGTGGCCGGAAGCTGCTCTCGGAACTGGTGCGCGACATGCAGACCGACACCGTACGAGCGGAAGACGCTCATGGCATCGCCCACTGGAGTCGGGAGGTGCAGGTAGTTCTGCACTTCGTCGATGAAAATCATGCCCGGGCGATTCATCGGGTTGCGCTCGGCGGCACGCTCGGTCGTGGCGAGGAAGAGTTCTGCGACGATGAGACTTCCGAGGAGCTGAGCGGCACCTGCTCCGAGAAGTGCCTCGTTGAGTGGTACGAGCAGGGTCTTGCGTTCGCGGAAGATGTCGCGGAGGCGGAACCGTGGTTGGGACTGTCCGAGCACCCGCACGAGGGGCTTGCGCATCACGATCTTGCGGAGCTTATTGAGGGGCGACGCGATCATCGCGGCTCGCTGCGCAGGGCGCATGTCCTCGTACTCTGCCCAGAACGCGGCAAGCGTCGTGTCGTCAGCGACGGCGCCGATCACCGGGCGGCGAAAGGCAGTATCCGTAAGGAGCCGCGGCAGATCGATGAGCGTATACGGCTCACTGCGTACCTGGCCTGCCCTCGCGAGTGAGAGTAATGCGCCCTGGATGAGGTACTCGGTGCGGGGTCCCCAGCCGTTCTTGAAGACGGCGGCGAGCACCGCGAGGATGCCGTCGACGACGATGTCCGGGTCACGGTCACCGACGTCCAGCGGGTTGAAGCCGACGGGTGCGTCTTCGTCGGTGGCGTCGAGGACGACGATGCGCTCTGCTGCCTCGAGGGGAGAGGTCGCGAGGATCCGATCGATGAGCTGCGCCTTCGGTTCGATAACGCAGCAGGCGCGTCCTGCGGTGGTGTCCGAGAGGATCAGATGCTCGAGCAGCGTGGACTTGCCGGAACCGGTCGGGCCGATCACGACCATGTGCTGCAGACGACTCTGCGGGTCGATACCGATCGGACGCTCCGGGCCAGGCGCTGTGCCGACGGCGAAGACAGATTCAGTGCGGGAGACGATCTCCGGCACGGGCAGGAGCCGCGGGTGCAGTGCCTGTACACCGGGGTACTCGTCTTCGCCCAGCGGCCAGGCCAGAAGAGGCACAAGGTCTCGGGTGCTGACGAGCATGCCAGGGCCAGGTGCGTGCCGACCGCTATCCCAGCGAGCAGGAGTATCGCGGCCGAGGGAAAAACGGACGCCAGGGCTTTCGAGCTGCTCGAGCGCGCCGAACACCTCCCAGGTGAGCGCCTTCTGGCGCTTAGGCATATCTGCGGTGACGCCGATACGGAGGGTGACGTCGAGACGGGCTTCACCGGCGTGCTCGTCGAAGCGGCGCTTGAGCGATGCCGGAGCGTCGCGGTGGCCTTCGAAGATGCGCGACCCGAGGGATTGGAAGGGGTCGGCGGTGCGGGCCGAGTACTGCTGCGGGCGCCGTGCACGACCGATCACGAGCTGCACGCCGACGACTTCCTGGCCGTTGCGGGCGGCGAAGGCCTGGTAGAGGGCCTGGATGACGGTCTCGGGGGAGAGACTGGCGAGCGGGAGGCCTCCGGGGCGGGCAGTAACCCGGCTGACAGAGGCCACGTGGGGCCGTGTAGCGGGCTCGAACTGGGAACCGGGCGCATGGGCCAGGAGGAGCCGGTTCAGGCGCGGTTCGGCCGACGGGGCCGTCCCGACGTGGGCGGTAACACCGTCCGCGTGGGCGGCAACTTCGAAGACGAGCGGGCGCGCCACGTCGCCACTAGCGAGGCGCGTAAACAGATCAGCGACCTGCTCGGCAGCGATGGGGCGCGCGAGGTGGATGCGTTGGAATGAGAGTGGTTCAGGCATTGGTCCCCTCCTCTGCTCCGGTATCGATGAGGTCTGCTTCTTTGGCCTGTGCGGTGCGGGCCTGAGCGAGGCCGGCGCGGACAACGATTCGGGCGATGTCGCTCGGCTGGAGCTGATAGTTCGGGTCGGAAAAGACCCAGATGTCACGTCCCTGTGCCTTGCGGTAGCGGCGCCGCTTCGTACGGCGTGGACGTGACGAAGAATGCTGAGTGCTCATGAGGGCACCTCCTTTCAATGAACGTTGATTTACGTCTCGGCCGCGACAGAAAGAGGAAGAACCCTCCAGTGCCGCCTTGTTATGAACTACTTGTGTCGATTTGTCAAGCGTTTTGGTGCGACGCTGACGCTGAATCAGCGCCGCACCAGAGGTGAAAGCGGTTGTACTTTCTATCGCCGACCCCACCAGTAGCGGTAGGCCCACGCCCCGGCACACAACATGAGCGCGATGCCGGCGATCAGCGCGAGCCATCCCCAGAACTGTGCGAGCAGTTCTAACGCGACGGCGAGGGCGATGATGCCTCCGAGGATGAGGAGGCAGGCGTGGAAGAAGCGCGTCACGATGGACGGAGGCTTGCTCTCGCTCACTGCCCCTCACCTCCTGCGGTGACGGCGGCTGCGGCCTGGCGGTGCTTGGCGTCGCTCGGCACCGGGTAGCCGGGGATGACGATGTCGGAGTCGATCTCGTTGCCCCAGACCGACCAGTCCGCGTGGCTGTTCGGGCGGCGGCGAGCGAAGAGCTCGAGGTACGGGCCGTCGAGGACACGCTCGATGACCGGGATCATCTCCTCGGGCTTGTGCGAGTGATCCTGGCGCGGGAACAGGAGCGTCGAGCGCTGCCCATGGAACTTGAACGGCGCCTTACCGCGCGTGCCGTGCAGAAGGATCTCGTGTGAGCCGCGGAACCAATTCCCGAGTCCCATGTAGTACTTATCCCAGACGGCATTCGTCTTGTAGGCGAAGCCCCACGCCTCCATGACCTCGAGGGCCTGGGGGAGCGCGGCATTCGTCGTCCAGAGCAGGAGTGTCGAGTTCTCGTCCATGAGGTCAGCGATGGGCATCTGCTTGATGCGGTCGATCGTCATGAGACGGTAATGACGCTCTGCGCCGCGAGCCTTCCCCTTCTGCTGAATGTCCCAGGGCGGATCGGCATAGACGACCTTGAACTTCTTCTGAGCCCCCGGCGTCGTGGGAGTGGGTGCAGTGGCGGTGGTGTTCATGAGCATCTCCTTTCTGGATTCGCCTGCTTTTTGGGCTCGGTGAATCACGTGACGACTGGTTATGACGGATCGGGACGAAGTCGTCAATCGTCCGCTCGGCTGTGTTGTGAATTCCGCAACAACCAGCCAGTGGTGCGGGGTGCGCCCGCCCCGCTTGCTTTCGTATGAAGCGGGCGCACGGTGACCTCGGTCAGCAGAGAACCGTTTCGATTCCTGCCGCGCGGAGCCTGTCCAAGAACTCATCGATCACGTCGACCGACTCGGCCGTGCGAATTGATGCGGGCAGGTACACGCGTTCGAAACACGCGAGCTTCGCGACGGTCGTGATCCGCAGGAGGACTTCAGCGAGCTTGTTCCAGCTCGGACACTCGACGGTGAAGAGTTCGCGGGTTGCCAGCTCGTGGTGCTCGCGGCGTGCACGAGCGATGACTTTTGCGCGCTGCTCTTCAACGGTGGTGCCGCCGAGCCAGTCCGGCGCCGCAGCGTCGACCTCCCAGCGATCCACGGCCCAGAGGAACGCGCACGGAACCAGCGCGCCCCCTTCGTTCGGTGTTGCATTGGTAGTCATGGCATTCCTCCTTTCAATGAGGTCTGGCAGCCATGGCGGCTGCCTATTCAGTTGTTGATTCCTCGCATGGTGCGAGGCCTGTTACCGGCGCTGGGGCGGTGAGGGCCCCAGCGCCAGAGGTTTGGGGGTGTTCCTGCCGCGACGATGACCATCGCGGCAGGAACGTGGGGACTCACGGATCGCAGAGAACGAGCCGCGTTCCACGCAGGTGAAGCATGAGGTGGAGCTTCATCGCGTCGTCGTCTGAGTCGTGCGTGAACACTTCCGCAGATGTGAGAAGAACGTCAGCCGGTAGTTCCTGCAGGACGTGGAGGATGGCGTCGAGGCGCTGTTCGGCGTCATCGACGTTGTCACTGATGATGTGCGAGATGTGGTGGAGAGGGACACCGTCGTGTTGAGCGCGTGCCATCGCCGCCGTTTCTTGCGCTTTCACCGTGTGACCGCCGAGCGCGTCGGGTGCGCGCGGGTCGTCGGCGCTCCGCATCCAGATGAGGGCCATGGCCGGCAGTCGCTCCTCCGTGTTGTGGGTGTTGTTCTTGTCGTTCATATGCCCTCCTTTCGTGGGGTCTGACAGCTGCTGGAGCTACCTATTCAGTTGTTGGTTCCTCGCGGTTTGCGAGGTCTGTGTCCGCCCCGTGCCTGCTTGGGCATGCGCTGGCACGGGGCGGAAGTCAATCCGCATGTCGCAGGCGTTGTGAGAACTACGACGCGCGGTTGGCCGGGCGCGGGCGGCGCGGGGCGCGCTTCGTCGTCATCTTCGGGCGGTGGACGCCGAGGCGTCCGGCCGTCAGGGACTGGAAGAGCGCCGCGCTGGCGAGACCCGTGGGGCTGTCACTCGCCATCCGCGTCACCGTGACGTTCGGCAGGAGCCCGAGGCGCACATCCGGGTCAGCGTTGAGCACGACCGCGTGGATCGCACCCGGGAAGCGAGCCAGCTCCTCGTAGGTCTGACCCAGGTTCGGATCGGTGAGTTCGAAGTCCGAGAAGATCGTCAGACGGATCGGCTGCTCCGGAAGACTCCGGGCGAGTTTCGCCGCAGCCTGCAGCACCGGCAGGAGCGTGCTGGAGCCCACGACACCGCTCGGCTCTTTGAGAGCGTCGAGGATCTTCGTCAGGCCTGCCTTCTTATGGAAGGGGTGCGGGCCGACGAGGGCCACTTCGGGGTGGTCGAAGTGGCCGACCGCGATCTGCGCGTTGTCGGCGTGCGTCCACCGAGCGAGGTGCTCGATGACCGCGCGGGCTTCGGCGTAGCGGTTCCCGACGGGGTCGTTGCCGCCTTCAACACGCAGCGACCAGGAGTCGTCGAAGAGGAGGATGTCCGTCGCGGGGGTGCGGCTTTCCATGCCGGGGAAGCCGAGGCGGACTTCCTGCGTGTGGCTCGGGGCGTCGCCCTGGAGGTCGGGGCTGATGATTCCAGAGGGCTGAAGGATGGGGGTCATGCTGCTTTCTCCTCTTCTCGACGAGCGGTCTGCGCCGCGGTGAGCGGGCGCAGTGCGGACACGGCAGGTGTGGAGCCGTGGCCGGCGTGGCTGGGGTTTCGGCGGAGGATGCCCCATTTGAGCGCCCGGATGTGGGCGCTGGCGGCCTTGCCGCGGGCGGCGTGCTCGCGGGTCAGGCTGTCGGCCTCAGCGATGGACGCCGCATGGGTGCTGGCGCTGTCACTGGCGGCGAGCTTCTGGTGGGCGGCGACTGCCTTGTCGTAGTCGGCGTCCGCCTGATCGATGAGGTCTGCGACCTCGTCTGCTCCGGCATAGGACAGGAGGAAGGAGCCTCCCGCGATGGCCAGGGCGATGCCGCCGAAGATGAGGCCGATGAGCAGATCATCGACCGCCCCGCGCAGGGCCGCGATCCCGACACCGATCGTGCCGGCCGTGGCCGCGGCGACCGCGAGCATGTGCTTCAAGACCCCGCCCGTGTGGGGCGCGAACAGGTGGCGATACTCCTTGAGATCGTCGGTCTGATCGGGGGTGGCTTCGGCGCGCTGGCGGCGCTGTTCGCGGTCTCGGACATCGCTCCCGATGAGGCCGGCCGCGATGGTCGCGACCGCGGCACTGGCGGCGAGCGACAGCGCGATGGCGGGCATCTCGCCGAGCCAGATTGCTGCCGTCCCGAAGCCTGCGATGTCACCGAGCAGGAGGCCGCACTTCCCTGCCTGGTACCAGCGCTTAGCCTTGCTCGGGCGGCGGCGGTACGGATCGAGGAACTGATGGGTGCGGCGCGCCCTGGTCAGCGCATCATCGATACGCGCACGGTGCGCAGTCACGATGTAGGCCTCTTCGGCCGCTCCGAGAGAGACACGAGCGGCCTCATGACGGGCATCGCGCGCAGCTGTCTCACCGGCCGCGTCCCAGAGGGATGTCTGTTCTGCTTCGAGGTCGTCGTATTCGCGCTCGACCCAGAGCTTCCCGATTCCTTCGGGGCGGACGATGATCTTCGCCTGCTCACCGTGCGGGATCATGATGTCGGCGGCCGTGTCTTCGGCGGCGCCGGAGATCTCGAGCGGACTGATCCGCGGGAGATCGTTACGGGTGGCCATGATCGTCGTCACCGTCCATCCGTGACGACCGTGCAGCTGAGCGCACCGGTGCTCTGGCAGATCTGCTCCCAGAACGCCGTGACGTTCGCGATGGTCTCCGAAGACTGCTCGACCAGCGTGTGCTGCCCGATGCCATAGACCGAGAGCGACATAGCCGACAGATCCGGAACCGTCTGGGCATCCGCGAGAGCACGCGCCTCATCGGGGCTGGCAGCACCCGCCGGGTCGACCCCGATATTGGTGTTGCCATCGGTATAGAGGGCGGCATGGATCTCGCCTGCCGGATGTTGGGCAGCGGCCTGCTCGAAGAGCGTCAGCATGCCGAGCACGTCCGTGCCGACACCGGCGATCTCCATACGGGCGGAGTCGTAGTGCTTCGAGATCTCGCCCATCGCCTCGTCTGCGAGCTTGTTCGCTTTGCGACGCTTCGCGTTCTCCGTCGGAGCCTCGACAGCGAGCGTGCCGTCGTAGAGGGACGCGGTAGTGCCGGTGGAGGACGCGAAGGCGAAGACCTTTACGTACCCCTCGCACTGAGCGGCGTGGCGGACGGCGCGGTCGACCAGCTCGAGGGAGCTGTCCTTGGCGGCTTCGGCCTGGGTGGAGCTGGTGATATCGAGCGCGTGGATCTCGGTGAGGCCGCCGTCCGGGCAGACCTGCTCGGGGGAGGAGCTGGCCTTACCAGCGGGCGTGGTACAGGCCGCGAGCGAGAACGCTGCGGTGGTGAGGATGGCCGTGCCGAGGGCAGCACGGACTACGGTAGTGGGAGCCATGACGGTTCTCCTTCGTGTTCTTGGATGAGTGCGGGGTGGAGCGTGGTGGCTACGAGAGGGTTCCGTTGCCGCGGAACCCTCTCGGCTTACCGGCACCGCTACGGGCCGGAGGAGATCTCGAGACGGCCGCGGGGACGCTTGCTCGAGGGGTGCTCGACCATGGCGTGGAAGGTGCGGGACATCTCATCGATCTCGCGGATGAGACCGGCGCAGCTGTCGCTGATGGTGCCGGTGGTCTTGAGTTCGAAGCGCAGCGTGGCGCCGGCCTCGATGAGGTTCTCGCGAGCGAGGTAGAGCTTCCCCCACAGCACGTGGTCTGCGGGCGGCTCCGTCTCGGCGAACGGCTGAAGAGACATCTGATACTCCGTTCCGAGGAACGCCTACGCGTTGGCCGTGGGCGGAGTGCCACCCGGGGCCTCGTCGTCGGCGTTCTCTTCGAGATGCTTCTGTGCGTCGTTCAACGCCGTGGTGATGCAGGCCAGTTCGCTCAGCAGCTTCGACTCAGCGGGCGTGAACGTACGGCCTTCGCGGGCGTCACGGATGAAGATGACCGATGCGGCGATGAGGCTCTCGCTGGCGACGTCGAGCGTCAGCTTGAACGGGCTCGCGGAGGCGATGAGATCCTCGGCAGTGGTGGCAGCCATTGCAGTTCCTTTCGTAAAGGCGGGGTTGAGATGCGCCGGAGGGGGGTCGCCCCCCTCCGGCGCGGGGGACTACTTCAGCTGGGCGAAGTAGTCGTCGAGCTTGTCGAACTGGGGCTCGACCTTGTCGTCGGTCAGGAGGCTGACCTCGATCGCCTGGCTGAAAAGCTCGGCGAGCGCGGCAAGCAGGTGGCGGGACTCGAAATCGAGGATCTTGCCACGGAGCTGCTCGATGAAGATCGCACCAACGGCCGTCGTCATCGCCTCGCGCAGCGTGTGCAGTGCGGTGAGAACGTGGTCGTCCGGGTACGGGAAGCCGAGGGGAGCCTCGTCACGAGGAGGGATCTTGGTGTCCATCTCGGTGCTCCTTTGTGAAGAAGTTCGCCCCGTTTTTCGGGGGTGATTCGAGCGTAGAAAAGCTCAAGACCGGGCTTCGAAAGTTGGAATAAAGTTGGAAAAAGCCCGCCAGTGCTCGGACGAAGGAACCCGCATGCGACTCGACAAGGCCGCCGCTGCATCGTTGATCGATGAGCTTGCGCTCCTCCGGAAGAACGACGGATTCATCCAGCGACGCCTGACGCGGACACCCATCGTGGACGAGGTGCTTCGGCATTCACTGGAGGAGCCGTTCGAGCGACTCAAGAGCCGGTTTATCTCCGCGATCCACTCCCTCGAGGAACCTGGCGAAGCCGAGCTACTACTCGACATCTTCGCGCTCAGCCCGGAGACGGAAGGCGTGACGCGACTCCAGCAGCGTCGCCAGATCCACGGGCGGAAGATCAACCGCAAGACCGATACGGTGGCGAGCCGCGAAGAAGCGGCACTATCTCACCTGCACTCGCGGCTCGTGATGGGCACGTATGCGCAGTCTCCGCTTGTGCTGCATGTGCCAGAGATGCATGGCGGGATTGTGTACGAGCACACGGCAACGATGATCATCGTCGAAGACAAGAAGTGGCGCCGGACGCTCGAGCATTACCGCTTCGCGAACATGCACGGCGAGCTCGACTACGTCACCGTCAGTCGGTCACACGATGCTTGGATCGACGTACTCAAGGGCGGTGACTTTAAAGTGAACCCGCGCCCGGTACCAGGCGCGGGATGGAACGACCATTTCTGGCACCTGAACGCTGAGCACACTGCAACAGAGCCGATGCGGTACGGCGAGGTGTATGACCTCAGGTTCCATCTCGAACCTGAGGGCGACGACGATGCCCAAGACCCGATCAAACTCGCCAGCCGTGCGTTCCATCAACGGTCGCTTCTGGCGTCCATCGAGGTGAAGTTCATCGGGCAGAAGCCGCGCTTGGTCTGGAAGTTCGAGCAGGTCAGCCCGTTTGCCCGTCCGACGGAAGCAAACGAGTACAACGCTGTGACGCTGGACGAACGCGGTGTCGCGACGCTACGCATGCGGGACGTACACGGAGGGCTGTTCAGCGGCATCTCGTGGGATTGGTGACCGAGGCAGCATTACTTAGTGGGCTGCAGAACGAACCCATCAGGGGCCGTTCCTCGGCCTCAAGGCGCCAGGATCCCCCTCACCGTTAGTTCAAGAGGCAGCGAACCCCAAGCTCGAGGTCAGTCGCCCCTTGCGGGCAAAGTCGCGTCCTGCCGCGACATCGCCGCGATGGAGAGCTTCTTCAGCCTGCTGCAGAAGATCGTCCTCAACCGCCGCGCTTACGCGCAGCGTGAGCGCAGAAGTGAGGTCTGGAGCTCGGACCTCACTTCTGCTTTTGCGCGTCTCATCTTGGCGTCTGGACGCACTCTGAGTTACAGCGCTGGTCCCGTTGAGGTCGAGTTGTTCGGGGTGCCGTTCCAGACCCAACCGGGAGAATCGCCGTCGGCATACGCGCCTGGCGCTGTGGAAACACCGGAGACTTCGATCCAATCTCCACTGACATAGGTCGCGCCGCCCTCCAGTTTGGCGCGGATGCTCATCCGGCTAGCGTTTGCAGGTACTGTTACATCGTTTGCCTGCAGGCGGGTCCATACGTTTGCGGCGACCGTAAAGCTAGGGCCTGGACAGCTCCCAGTCACTATGGTTCCCGTTGAATCGGAGAATGCGCAACTGACAGTAAAGCTTCCGCCTTTCGACGCGCGGACGTGTATCGACGGGACCACGTCTACACCGGTCGGGACAGCAATCTTGACTCCGGTGTGCTCGAGTCCTATGTTCATGCTGCCATTCGAAAAGCCAGGGGCTCCCGCAGTCCATCGATACGAGTACTTGCCCAGCCAAGCGTTGGGCACAACACTCGAAGAGGCGCCACCGGCAAGGTTGTACCCTGTCCACCCGCCAAAGTTTCCTTCCGCTGGCGTCGGCCTCGTAGCGTAGTTGGTCACGACACCCCCGCCGTCTACTCCGTGTCCGGGGCATGCACCCGCCTTGGGACTCGTTTGTGCATCGTTGTCGATGTAAGAGCTCACGCCATTCGCGGTCGCCGTGATGCAGTACTTCCGTCCGCTGTCATAAGTTCGGTACTGGTAGCTCGTGCCGTTGCCATCGGTGACCCCAGCGTCTGCGAGGGCGCTCGGAAGCGCCTCACCGTTGGTGACGGCGTAGATGGCGACCTTTTTCGCCGCCTGCTCGGCAGCGCTGGCTGCAGCGGATGCTTTGGCGCGGTTAGAGATGCCGTTGTAACTGACGATGGTGATTGCGGCAAGGATGGCGATAACTACAATGACAATAAGAAGCTCGACGATAGTGAAACCGCGATCCCTGCGTTGCTTAAATGTGTTGCTGAGCTTGTTCGTCATTTTGTGATGCCCTGTTTAGTTTTTGTCGTCGGTAGTTAACGTGTTACCTATTGCCGCGTATTATGAAGCATTAGCGCAATTCATTCAAGTCTTTCGTGGCGCATCGGCTCTTTCTTTTCGGGGCGCGTCGCAATAGCATTCGCGTGTGGCGAAGAACCCAGACCAGCTGACCAAGAAGCAGATCGAGGTACTCAGCTGGGTGCGTGACGGCTGCCCCGCGGGTGAGTATCCCGAGGGCAACTACGAACATCGGATCTCAGCACGGGCGCTGGAACGGCGCGGGCTGGTCTCTATCTCCGGACAAGGGCCGAGCTGGAAAGCGAAGATCACGAAGGCCGGCCGGGCGCGGCTCGAGAAGTCTGGACTGGAGGAGATACATCGAGCCGAGTCCGAGGCGGAGCAGCTCATCCAGCAGGTACTTGCCGCTGGCGGTGAGCTACAGGTCTCTCGCAATGAGGAAAGCCGGTACACGAAGCTCGTCTCACAGAGCTTTACGTCGCCCCTGCGGCCGCACGGCAAGAAGTTGGCAACTAAACGACGTGGCGATTGGTTCAACGGTGACCTGTTCGTCGTTTTCGTTCCGCATTTTCGAGACGAGATCCTCCCGAAGCCTGTGCTGGTTCCGAAGCGGGTGGCGAAGTATCACCCGGCGGTGAAGGCATATCTCGAACGCAAAGACTGGCACTACGCGAGTGCGAATCTCGTGCCGCGTGCCGCTCGGGTACTGCACGCACTTGCGATAGAAGCAGAGCGGCGTGGATATGAGGTGCGCGACTTCGTGCAGCCTCCGTCCCCTGCCGATCGGTCGTATCGGGATCCGAAGTCTTCACTACACCTTGGGATCGTGAGCGGCGAGCACGTATTCGGCGTCAGGGTGAAGGAAGTGCCCGGCACTGGTGGCGCCAAGGTGGACTACGCGGCGCGGTTCTATGGCAAGCAGCGGGTGCCGCGTTGGCAGGAGCCACGCCTGACTGAGTTCGTCCCGACAGGGCGGCTCGAGGTTGAGATTTCCGGGCCAGGGATCTCCTACGACGGCGAACACTTCCGTGATGCCAGAAGCAAGACTGTAGAGGGCAAGCTTCCGCAGCTATTCGTGCGGATCGAAGAGTGCATCCTGGAAGCCGAGTGGCGGCAGGAGCAAGCGGCTCTTGAAGCTGCTGAGCGGCAGCGCTTACACGAACTCGCTGTTGCTCGTGCGAGGCAGGAGTATGAGCGCGATGCGCGGTGGGAGCACTTCAAGCAGCTCGCGGAGGGACAAACGGATGTGGTGCGCCTGCGGCGCTTCTTGAGCGACGCGCAGGGAGCGATGACGCACCTCCCACTGGAGCGTCGAGACGAAGCGCGCTTCTTCTTCGACGAAGTGAAGGCGCGAATCGACGAGCTGGATCCGCTGACGAATGTAGAACGACTACTTCCCCTGGTTTCGGAGCCGACGTCGAGCGATCTAGAAAAGTATCTGCAGTAACGTCATCCGTCCGATTTCAATGACCAACTATGCGGCGTCGCGAATGATGCGCTTCTGGGCCGCCAGGTACTGCTGGAGATCAATGATTGGTACGTCTGTGGGTTCGTCGCTCACGAGATCCTCCTCCAGCGTGACGGCATTCGCATCGGCTAGCCGCTTCGTATAGTCCGACAGCAAGCCGACGAGCTGACTTGCCTGATCCGGTGATAGCTCGAGCTTCACCGCGCCTGCGTCCTGATCTTTCTCAATTCGCGCGAGGGTAGCCGCGAGGTTGTCGACATGCCCTTCGGCAAGGGCGCCGTGCTGGATCGCCTCGTGGTACGTAGCGAGCGAGTGGTTGTAGTTCGAGACAACCTCGGGCACTTCAGTCGCTTCCAGGAGCTTCTTCTTCGTTGCCTTCTTCGTGAACGCGTACGTAGCAATGCCCGTTGCGACCGCGACCCCGAGGCCCGCCAGACCTATGCCGATCAGCGCGCCGGCGCTCATATTCCCCTTCGCCGCCTGCGCGACGCGATTGGTCACGTCCTCGACGCTGATTTCCTTCAGATGCTCAGTGATGTGCTGATGATCACGGACAACCGAGCCGAAGCGTTTCGCCGCGCCGGTCATGATCTTCGCCATGGTTGATTCCGAAACATAGTAGGTGACTTGGAGAAAGGGCATGGGGTGATCCTAGCCATGTAGGGACTGGGATACGACGTACTTTTCACAACGCCCGCGAACAGACGATTGACGCCCCGCTCTATTGGTCCATAATCAGCGGCACTCCTCGTCGGTATGCGGCCTTGAAGGAGAACTCATCCCGAGTTCGCCGGCCGCTCCCGATGAGGAGGTCTCGCCATGAGTGAGAAGGACGCCGCAACGAGCGGCACGTTCGAGAACGGGTATGGGCCTATTCGTCCGTTGTCCGTTCGCGTCAGCGATGGTACCCGGGCGCAGCTCGAGGTGCTCGCTGAACTCAACGAGCGCAGCGTTACCGAGGAGACTCGCCTGGCGCTGGAGTCGTGGGTTGAGCTGTCTAAGTCGAACCCCGAGGTGCTCAAGCGCGCCGAGGAGGTTCGCGCCAAGATCGAGCGTGAGGCGGAAACCAAGCGCAACGCGATCAACGCCGTGCTGGGGGAGAAGCCTGGTTCTTCGACCCGCACCACGAAGTCGGCGGCTGCCAGCTCCTGACTTCCCTTTCCTGCTTGGGCGGGAACTTCGGGCAGCCGTCCAGAACCCGAGAGGAGCGCCCTGCTAAGCGCTCCTCGATTCTGGGTGGCTGCCCACATCAACAATTGGCGCTGGCTATTTGGAGACTTTGAGGTCCAAGGAAATTACCTGTGCTGTGTGTCGGTCTCGAACTGTCACCTCGTAGGTGCCTGGGTAGAGTTTAATATCAGGCGTCTCTGGAAATGAAAGCATGGCGTTTCCATCATCGTCAGCTTCTAAGCCACCGCTATATGCGAGATGGCAAGGCCCTTCCGTGAGTTCCGGGCAGACACCACTAACCGTGACAATCAGATACCCGGGCTGCGCGATCTCGATATCGACAAACGTTCCTGGCCGTACGCCTGTGACCTCGATCATTGTTTTTTCGTGCGTGCTGGATGAAATTTCAGCGGGTTCGAGCGCGAGACTTAAATTCTGAATTTGGTCGGGATGTTTTTCTGGAGGGTGCGGGTTATCGTGTGTGTCGCCGATTAGATTACCCGAAATTGCTAAGGTGGCAGTGAGAATGAGGCCGCCGAGCACTGTGACGATTATGCCGGACATTATGGTACGAAAAGACATAGGGTCGTTGCCACGGCGATTTGGACCGACTCTCGGCATACGTATACCCCTTCGTGGCTAGTCGAGTCCATGATCTCACGTGCATGTGAGCCAATGAGCCTAAACCGCCATAAGCATGTAGGAAGATTCCGCTTGACAGAATGGGCAAACTGCCGCATAATAAGCTCCAGTTTTGACCACCTCGCTTGTCACCACACTTGCTGGCCTGCTAGGTCGTCAAAACGTGGCGACCTTGATCCTGCGAGGGGTGAAAGAAGGTCATCATGTACGACCCGTCCAAGAGAGATCCATTCCGCCGACGAGACTCGCTATACATTCCGCTTACACTTAGTGCGGCATTCATTATATTAATCGTGATGGATGCGCGTCACCTCGAATTGCGGGATGTGCTCATCGCTTGCTGGGGTGGTCTCCTCGCTGGATATGCGTTCCTTTGGAGCAAATTGCCAAAGTAACATGGGCCCCCGATGGCAGTTGCTTTCGGGGGCTTATAAAAACTTCGTTCTTCATTGCAATTAATACTGCTGGCGTCATGGCGCAGTTGCGCGCACTAACTCTTACGCGCCTGCGTGGTACGGAATGCCGACGACAGGTGCTGCCTCTTCGATCCAGTCTTCGTGACGGTTCGTCTGGGCGCTTGCAGCGACTCGTTCGCTGTCGTCGACGTCGAGGCGGTCTGCGATGCCGTCGAGGATCTCGAGCGTACGGTCTTGCTTCTTCGAGAGATCGCGGAAGTCGTCCTCGAGTCGTTCAAGGCGAGCTTCGACGCGGTCGAAACGGAAGTCAACTTGCCGGAATCTCTCGTCGATCTGGCGGAAGCGTTCGTCCACTTGTTCGAATCGCTCGTCAATTGCATCGGACCGTTCCTCGGTTTTTACAGCGCGCTCTTCGTTGTCGGTAATGTATCCGTTGATAAGTTCAGTGAGTTGGCTCACTGCCTTGTCTACTATTTCTTGCACTTCACCTTTGTTGCATACTCTGCCATATTATGCGCTTTCTCGTCTGAAATGTGTAGCTGTAGTAAATACAACGAGAGCGATCGGAATGGATGCTTCGTTGCTGCCCCGCGGTCTTTAGATAACCAATCCGGTTGTCGGCCGCGACTACAGCAAGGAGGTGGGAACGATGATTCGAGGAATCGTCATCCCTACAGCGATGGAAGTACCGCCCCGACGCTTCGATGCATCTCAGCCCGATGCGGTCAGACAGGCAGTTGGTGGCCTCATGGAGGCTATCGACCTACCGAAGCTCGGCATCACGATGTACGTCAACGAGTCTGGGTTCGTAGAGCGCCTGCCTCTCAACCGGCGGGCGACCTGGCTGCTCTGGCAGCAAGTGCCGAGCGCATGGGATCGGACGTATCTCGTGGGCGATGTCGCCCTTGTTGGCCTCACGGATGACGAGGGCGAAGACACGAGCTTGCCGCTCGTGTTCGAGGAACTGGTGCTCGGCACTCACCTGCTCCGGGTCGAGTCTCGCTACGAGGACAACCTGTCCTGGTGGTGGAACGACGAGACCTACGACAACTACTGGGAAGCGCTACGGCAGGCAATCACCAAACAGGCGCTGTCGCCCGAGCGGTGCGAAACTAGAGTCGCGGCCGCTCCTACGGAGGCAACCTCCCCCAACTGAGCCACCGTGGTGAGCTCGGCCGCACCGGCGGCGACTATTTTCTTGAGCATCATGGCTCGTAGGAGATGGCCGCCGCCTTTTCAATGCGGGTTGCGAAACACTTGAATGAATCTTGCTCATGCTTCATAATTAGGCGCGACTAGACATACTTAAGTGCTGACCAATACAAAAACTAAACAGGGATATGGCGGTGTCATAGCGTCGTAGCAACACTCACCCAGCCATGGCCCGACACTGGAGGTTCCCCGCGTGCAACGACGTCTGCCTCTTTACGGATGGCAGTAAGTGAGGCGTAGTGCTCGAAGTCATCACCACGTACGGGCTCAGAACGGTCGGTCTCTGCTTCGGTGTCCACGTTGAAGTAGCTGAAGCAGTACCAATACGAACTCGAGCCATCTGCATCCCGGTAGTACGTCGAAGGCAGGTCAGCATCGATTGTTCGAGTGGCAAGCAGCGTGAAGGCTTCCATCGTCGGCGCCTTGCCATTTACGTTCGGAGCTCGGTGGATCTTGATGCGGTCGCCAACTACGGCTGTGACCGCGTCAGAGCGCGCGTGAGCCATCTTCAACGGCGAGGTGAGTGTGAGTTCGACTTCATTGTCGACGCTGCCCACAACGGCCTTCTCGACGCCTTCAGCGCCAGGCGTGCCGACGTAGATCGTTTGCCCTTCAGGGAACCCGTCCGTGCCGACTAGCTGAAGCTTCGTTGCTCCCGCTTCTACTTCACTTGCAAGCACTCCGCGTTCTGCGGTGTTGATGCTGGCGAAGGAGTCGATACGTAGGGTGGTGCTCATCTGCCCTTGAATATGGACGAGTCGCGGCAGGTTGTAAAGAGCCGATAGATTGCTCAGGTGATCCTAGACCTCATCTCGGCCGCATCATCGACGCCAGCACCAGACCCAGTGCTGATCCAAATGGTTGGTGGAAAGTCCTCCTGGTGGGACTCCTCCGGAGCGAGCGCCGTCATAGGCGTAGCGGGCGCGATTCTCGGCGCACTAATTGCTCTGATAGGCAGCTTGGGTGTCGCCATCTATAATCGCAGGAAAACCGCCCTCACACGGTGGGATGCAGATATTCGCGCTTTGAGTGTTTCTCTTATTAGCGCTTGCGAATCACTCCGTAAGGCAAGAACGGATCAACTACATTCAGCAGAGATATCCCCGAAACTACTGGCCTCCGAAGAGGATTGCAAAGCGCTAATTAAGGAGATTCAAGAGACCTCGGAAACTCTCCAACTAATCTCTCCTCCCGGGATAGCAGAAGATGTCGATCTGCTCGCAATTGCCATGTCCAACTGCGAAGTGCTCGAGAATACTGCAACGCACTACCCACTTGATCAGGTCAGAACCTTGCGCGCCACCTTGCGTAAGCATTTTGTATTGAAGAAAAAGTAAAGGGCGCCCCATTGGAGCGCTCCTCATACTGTTGACCTAGTCACGGCCTACTTCTTGGCTTCGGACGCCTTCTTCGCGTCAGCCTTGATCTGCTCAGGTAGGTCTGACGCTGCCTTCTTGGTGTCGTCCGCAACCTTCTGAGCGTCAGCCTTGATGGCCTCTGCTTCAACGGTCGCCTTGTCGACAATCTCCTTGGCAATAGCTTCCGCACGTTCCTTCGCTTCGTCGACGATTTGCGCCGCACGAGCGTTGGCATCAGCGATGAGACCCTGAGCGTCCGCTTCTGAGGTCTCCTCGATGGCGTCCTTGTCACGGAGGGCGCCTGCCTTGATGAGTCGCTTCACGACTGCTGCATCACCTTCGAAGGTGTCACCAGCCTGGTAGCGCGTGCCGTCGTGGGGTCTGCTGCAGGGGTAGGTGACATCTGATCTGGCTTGCCCGGGAGGGCTGGCCTGGAAGGATGGCATCGTGCCAAAGCCTTATCCGACTGAGTTCCGCGACGACGTCGTGCGCGTCGCGCGGAATCGCGAACCCGGAGTAACGATCGAGAAGATCGCGAACGACTTCGGGGTTCATCCCATGACGCTCACGAAGTGGATGCGTCGCGCCGATATCGACGACGGCAACAAGCCCGGGCAGACCCGAACGGAGACAGCCGAGCTGCGGGAAGCTCGCAAACGGATTCGACTGCTCGAACAAGAAGTCGAGGTCCTCCGGCGAGCGGCCGCGTATCTATCGCAGGCGAACCTGCCGGGAAAATGATGTACCCGCTCGTTTCCGAGCTCGCCGCTGACGGGATCCCCGTCACGGTGTCGTGTCGGGTCTTGAAGCTCGCTCGCCAGCCCTACTACCGGTGGCTGGCCGCCCCGATCACCGTGAGCGAGGTGGTGGAGGCGTATCGCGCGAACGCGCTGTTCGATGCGCATCGAGATGACCCGGAGTTCGGGCACCGCCTCCTCGCCGACGAAGCCCGGGATGCGGGTGAAGCGATGGCTGACCGGACCGCGTGGCGGATCACATCGAGCAATGGCTAGTGGTCTGTGTTCGGGAAGAAACGCGCCAAAGCCGGGAAGAAGCCCGGCCCGCCTGTTCATGACGACCGCTGCGCTGTTGTTGATGAACACGGCCGCACCCGGCATGTGTTCGCCGCGACGCGGGTGAACGAGCTTTGGCTGGTTGACATCACGGAGCACAAAACGAGTGAAGGCACGCTCTATGCCTGCGCGATCAAAGACGCCTTCTCAGGGCGCATCGTGGGCTACTCGATCGACTCCAGGATGAAGTCGCGTTTGGCTGTCCAAGCCCTCGAGAACGCGATCCAGATGCGTGGTGACGTGGCTGGCTGCGTAGTTCATTCGGACAGGGGATCTCAATTTCGAAGCAGGAAGTTCCTGCGCGCTTTGGCCCGTCACCGCATGGTCGGATCGATGGGCAGAGTTGGTTCCAGCGGCGACAACGCCGCCATGGAATCGTTCTTCGCGCTGCTGCAGAAGAACGTCCTCGACCGGCGCTCCTGGACAACGCGTGAGCAGCTGCGAATCGCGATCGTGACCTGGATCGAGAGGACGTATCACCGTCGCCGACGGCAAGCCCGTCTCGGGCGTTTGACGCCGATCGAATTCGAGACGATCATGACCAAGGACGTCGCACTCGCGGCGTGACTAACAACTGTCACCTATTCGTGCAGCAGACCCACTGAGCGGCGGGACGACTACCCAAGCGAATCGCGTAGTTGCTCAAGCCGTCTTTGTGCCTCGCGCGCGGCTTTCTCGGCTTTCTTGACCTCGCGCTCGGCCTTAACGATTTCGGCGGCACGCGCGAGTTCAGCGTCACGTCGCCGAGTCGCTGCGGTTTCGACCTTAACCGTCTCCACAACTCCGCGCGTGGCGTCGCACTCTGTGCAGGACACCGTTCTTGCGTTGAAGCCGTTGTTCGTCCGGTGCGACGTGCGTTCGGTGACATGGCCACACGTCAGCGTGAGCTTCCAAACGTCGAGATCGGCTTCGTTGCGAGGACTGTCTGTGAGGATGCGAGTGATCGTCTCGATCTGTGATTCTGAGAGAGGAAGCGGTGGACAACAGAGAAGACAGTGTGTCGCTCGAGAACCATCCATGCTCCAACGTCCAGTACCACAGGCGGGATGCATTTTTTCAAACAGTGCGTTGGTGGCGTCGTACTCGATTCGCTCCTCATCGGTGAGATACATCGTGCCGGGCCAGTTTCCGAGATTATCGATTACTGGTAGGCCGCAGGCTCTGCACGGGGCGCCGCTGCGCGCTTCTTCGCGAGTGAGGAACATGTCTTCATCCCGCCAGCGCTGTCGCATCTTTTCACGGCGATGGGCGTCCGATTCGGCCGCAAGGGCTGCTTTCCTTCGTCGTGCAGCGGCTCGTTCTGCCTTTTGAGCTTCGGTAAGGGCCATGGGGGCGCTCCATTTCCATGCTTCGACCACCGTGGTTGTATCGAGGACTACGTGGCACCATCTTCAGAGCCAATGACTCGTAATCAGGCCTGTTCGAGTGTGACTTCTTCGTCGTTGTCACCCATGGGGACCTCACCTGCAACCGCTGTCCGCGGGAGGAGATGTGGCGGTGCCGGCTGACCGATGCAGTGGAGCTTCCAGCCGCCGAGCTCCGGACGCCAGACCAGCGTCACCCAGCCGATCATGTCTTGGCGCGGCTTTTCGCTGAGGTAGATCCCATCGTCAGGCACGAGCTTGACGTAAGCGACATCGGTCGCTTCACGGTGCCGCAGGGACCGCGTCGATATTGAAAATGCCTGATCGAAGAAGTACCTTCGGGCGCTAGAGAAATCTCCCCAATCGTCGAGGACTTCCGGGGTTACAAGCTCAGCGAGCGCTGTAGCGTCTTCCTCAGCAAGTATCGAGTTACTGAACTGCCGTACGGCGCGGCATGGATGGTCCTCGGGGAGCGCTTCGAAGACAGCTCTAGCAGTGTCTTCGTCGGTCCACCGGCCTTCTGAGTTGGTCATACGTACATGCTCCACGGAACCACTGACAAACGACGCTCGGAAGCTACAGATCGCATAAGGCACCGCAGGTCGTTAGCCGTGCGAATGGTGCTGATTCCACTCGTGCCACTCCTCGAATGTCATGTCGGGTCGGTCTCCCTGAGGAAGCCAGATCCGTCGTAGTGGGTCAGAATCGACGACGTATTGCTCCGACCAGGACAGGTATTCGGCAAGGGCCTCGGCGTGCTGGTTCTCGGGGCCTCGCTGTTCTACGGCCACCCGTAGCGCCTCGACTGTCTCTATCATCGCGCGGTGCTTCGCGATGTCGGAACGTAGGGTGTCCAACGTCTTTCGCCATGAGTCGTAGTGTGCGGCGCGTTGACGTAACTCAGCAGCCCGGCGCCGCGCCTCCATCGCTTCGAGCTCACGCTGTCGTACCCATTCTGCAATTTCCCTCGCTTCGATCGTCAGTGCCTCTACCTTCAGGACTGCGCGCAGGAGTTTGTCCTCGATGCGGGTCGTGACGGTGTCATCGAGCTGAAGAACCTTGCCTCCGCGAGCGGCCGACAGCTCAAGGCGCACGCGATCGTTCTGGACGTAGTCGTACTTCGGAGGCCGGTTCCACTCATATCGGGCCTGGTCGGCAAGTTCCTTCTGTGTGGAGATGTGCGGCTTGCGGTCGCGTTGCATGCTTACGTACACGTCTACGGGTGCATCTCCCGCGTCGACCGTAAAGAGCGTTGACCCGGGGGAGTGCTTGACTGTTCGCCCGTTCCACGGGTCCTGGCTCTTCGTCGACGGGATGGCGATGACATCCCAGCTGCGTCGCACGCATTCCTGCACGAACGAGTGCAGGATGAGGAGCGCTCGTCGGCGTTCCTCGATCGGGACGTTGAGCCTCGCCTGGTGGTCGATGAGCGCGCGGATCGCGGCGTGTGGCTTCGTCACCCGTGACGCCATCGGGATCGTCTCGTCCAGTGGCTCCCGTTTCGGCTTTGGCTTCGGCATCGCGGCTTCGGTCTGAGTCAGCTCCGTGGGAGTCATCTCGTTCGGCGTGACATCGGACTTTCTTGCAGTCTTACGCGCACCCACCTTCTTCGTTTGCGCTGCACGTTTGCGACGCTGTTTCTTTGGAGCCGAGGCTTCGCGACGGGCCTGTTCCTCTCGGGCCGCGATATCTGCTGCCACTGCTTGCGGCCATACGCGTCCGCGTTCAGTCGGCGTCGCTTGCCAGGACACGCCATGTCCGCTGAGCTCGACCAGCGCCCGGTTCTTGAGCGCGCGAGCTACAACGCGGTGACTGAATTCGCTGTCGGGATACACGCCAGGCGGGCAGCCACCGACGATCCAGTTGAGCACGGCCTGCTGGTTCTCGTTCAGCTCAATGGTGCTGCGTGCGTTGTCGCCACTCTCCATAGTTCAAGCCTGGCGAACCTGCGATGCGGAGGGAAGTGATTCACGCGATGTCCGTGCGCAGGCTCACCGATAGGCTCGAGGCATGATCGATGATGATCTTCTTGACGCTGTGGTGGAGCCGCACTGCCCTTCATGCGGCACGGTGCTCCATGCACACCCACGCGGATGGTGGTGCCGTGGATGCGACATCGAGTACGCCGCGGGACTTGTGCAGTTCGGAGATCGAGCTCTCGATGGACCCTCGTAACAGGGAGTTGCGGTGCGACGAGGCCTGGAGTCCGATCACGATCGGCCGGCGCATCGGCGGTGCATAGAGCGCCGATAGTATTTGAGGTGGCGCCCCGATGCGCCGAGGACTTGAAAGGGTTTACGAAATTGGCCAAGGGACACCTCTGCCCAGACTGTGGCACCTACACGCTGCAGCGTGTTTCGACGAACTGGGTGCAGTGCACCTCGTGCGGGCTTAAGAAGCGCATCGACTAACACGAGCCTCTACATAGCCATGACTGAGATGCCCAACTGGGAAGGCTTCATGATCCCGACACTCAAGGTGATGAGCTACGGAGAGACGAGGCACTGGCGAGAGCTTCAGCATCTCGTCGCCGATGAAGTTCAGCTCACCGAGGCACAGCGCAAGGAGCGACTACCATCGGGAATCCAAGTCAAGTAGCAGAACCGTATCGGCTGGGCTGTCTCGTTCCTCACTAGCTTTGGAGCACTTGAGCGCCCTTCCCGCGGTCACTACCGCATAACCGACGCCGGTCGTACAGTGCTGGCGCAGTTCCCCGGTGGAGCTAAGGAGCGCGATCTCAAGCCCTCGGGGAAGACGCCTCCTCACCTATTCGCGTCTATCAGTCTGCGTCGACGCAAGCATCGACAGAGCCAGAGGTGCCTGCCGAGGCCTCAACCCTCACCCCGATTGAGCAGGTGCAGGACGGCATCGAGCGTATCCATGAAGAAATCGCGGCGGAGCTCATTACTCGCCTCCAGGGGAAGGAGCCAGGCTTCTTCGAGCAGGCCGTCGTTGATCTGCTACGTGCCATGGGGTACGGCGTCGACGACAGTTCCGCTTTCGTTACGAAAGCCAGCAACGATGGCGGTATCGACGGGGTGATCGACCAGGACGTGCTCGGCATTAATCGCGTGTACATCCAGGCGAGGCGTTACGCCTCGGACAATGCGGTGTCGCGTCCGGAGCTCCATTCATTCATGGGAGCACTGAGCGGTCTCGCAACGAGTGGTGTCTTCATTACGACAAGCCGCTTCACCGAAGGCGCCCGGCGCTACGCCGTGCAGAACCCGACAAGGATCATCCTTATCGATGGCGTGCGGCTGACGCAGCTCATGATCCGCTACAACGTCGGGGTGCAGGTCAAAGAGACCTACAAGGTCGTGGAGATCGACGAGGACTTCTTCGCCTAGTTCGTCGCCGTGTAGCGCGTTCGAACGTCAGTGGTCTGCGAGAGGATGAGCGCATGTCATCACCTGGGCGCGCGAAGTACGGCCCGCAGCAGTACCGTGCGTATATCCAATCCGCCGAGTGGCGTGCAGTAAGGGAACGGTACTGGGCATCCAAGCTTCCTAAGAACTGCTTCGTCTGCGACAGCCCACGTGTACCAGGCATGCACCTGCACCACCGCACATACAAGAACCTCGGCGCGGAGAGACTGATGGATCTCGTGCCGGTTTGCCCTCGGTGCCACGAGTTCATTCATGAGCTTGCTCGAGACCCGTACTGGAAGACGCATGGCGGTCTATGGGCGGTGACGAAGGAAGCGCAACGGCGCATGCATCCGTCCAAGATGCGAACACCTGGCAAGACGCAGCGCGGCCCGGCTGGGGAAGCGGCCGAGCGAGAGCTGGCAGTCCGTCGGGCGCGTAAGAGACGGTAGTTAGCCGTCACCCAGCTCTCCCTATTCCTTAAAATGCCAGGTCATGCGATAATTAGAGCAACTTGCGGCATGTGGTTGAAGCGCTCGCCTCCCCGCCGTAGCCAGGCAACACGACTTCTCGTTTGGAGCGCCCAGCGATCGAATGTCAGTGGTTGTCGATAGCGTAAATATTGCTAGCTTTCAGCACATAACGCGCCGTTGGGTGCGAAGGAGTACCGCCCATGAGCATCCAGCAGATCAACATCCGACGAGCGCGCCTTGAGGCCGCGAAGGTGGTGGCGTGAAATTGGCTCTGAAGAAGTCTGATCTCTACAGCTCGCTGTGGGCCGGAGCGAACGAGCTCCGAGGCGGCATGGACGCCAGCCAGTACAAGGACTACGTCCTGACGCTCCTGTTCATGAAGTACGTCACCGACAAGGCGAAGTCTGACCCGGACAGCCTCATCGAGGTGCCGGAGGGCGGCTCGTTCGACGACATGCTTGCCGCCAAGGGCGACAAGGAGATCGGCGACAAGTTCAACAAGATCATCGGCAAGCTCGCCGATGCGAACGACCTCCGAAACGTCATCGACCAGGCTGACTTCAACGATGGCGAGAAGCTCGGTAGCGGTAAGGAGATGCAGGATCGCCTCTCCAAGCTGGTGACGATCTTCAGTAGCCTCGACTTCGGTGGCGCCCGGGCTGAGGGAGACGACCTGCTCGGTGACGCGTACGAGTTCCTGATGCGCCACTTCGCAACTGAGTCTGGCAAGAGTAAGGGCCAGTTCTACACCCCTGCCGAAGTGTCTCGTGTGGTTGCGAAGGTCGTGGGTATCAACAGCTCGACGCGTCAGTATGAGACCGTCTACGACGCCGCCTGTGGCTCTGGTTCTCTCCTGCTGAAGGCTGCGGATGAGGCGCCGAATGGCATGACGATCTATGGCCAGGAGAAAGACAACGCCACATGGGCGCTGTCGAAGATGAACATGATCCTCCACGGCAACGAGACCGCGGAGATATACAAGGGCGACACGATCACCAACCCGCAGCTCACCCGCGGGACCGAACTGCAGAAGTTCGACTACGTCGTGATGAACCCGCCGTTCTCGGTCAAGTCTTGGACGAACGGCCTCGAGGAGCACTATGGGCGCTTCGAGTACGGCATGCCGCCAGAGAAGAACGGCGACTACGCCTTCCTGCTCCACGCTCTCACCTCGTTGAAGTCGGAGGGTAAGGCAGCGGTGATTCTTCCGCACGGTGTGCTCTTCCGCGGTAACGCTGAGGCGAACATTCGTCGAGAGCTGCTCAAGCGTGGCTTCATCAAGGGCATCATTGGCCTGCCGGCGAACCTCTTCTACGGCACGGGCATTCCTGCGTGCATCGTGATCCTTGATAAGGAGAACGCGGTCAGCCGTACTGGCGTCTTCATGATCGACGCCAGCAAGGGGTTCATCAAGGACGGCAACAAGAACCGTCTGCGCGACCAGGACATCCACAAGATCGTGGATACGTTCAACAACCAGCGCACGATCGAGCGGTACTCGCGCATGGTGCCGATGAGCGAGATCGCTGACGCGAAGAACGACTACAACCTCAATATCCCCCGCTACATCGACTCGTCGGAGCCGGAGGATATTCAGGACCTCGACGCGCACCTCAACGGGGGCATCCCTAACCGCGACCTCGACGCGCTCGAGGAGTACTGGGCTCCGTTCCCGCAGCTCCGTGAGCAGCTGTTCAAGCCGAACCGTCCGGGGTATAGCGACCTCGCGGTGGACGTGAATGAGATCCAGCAGACGATCTTTGACGCGCCTGGCTTCGCGAAGCTCCAGCAGAACGTCTACGAGATTGTGAACGACTGGTTCGAGAGCCACCGCAGCCAGCTTGAGAACATCTCGGCGGAGACGAAGCCTGTCGAGCTGATCCGCGAACTCAGTGACGACTTCCTCGCCCGCTTTAAGGACGTCCCGCTCCTGAATGAGTACGACGCCTATCAGCAGCTCATGTCGTACTGGCACGACGTAATGCATGACGACATCTTCCTCGTCATGCAGGATGGCTGGCTTAACGCTTCCCGCCCTCGCCTCGCGATTGTGGACAAGGAACGCAAGCTCTCCGAGGAAGCAGACCTTATTGTCGGCGCCGGGCGGGCCAAGGCGAAGTACAAGATGGATCTCATCCCACCGGCCCTGATTATCGATCGGTACTTTGCCGCGGATCAGGCACATCTCAATGAGCTGAACGCCGAGCTTGAATCTACGACAGCGGCTCTCACTGAGCATGCGGAAGAGCACGGCTCCGACGAGGGGGCTCTCTCTGAGGCGACCAACGACAAGGGCGCCTATACGAAGGTGCTCGTGACAGCGGCGGTGAAGCAGGCGCGTGCGACCAAGGACAACGAGACTCTTGCGGTCGCGCAGGAAGCACTTGAGCTACTGAACCACGAGGCTGGCTTCAAGAAGACCGTCAAAGATGCACAGGCAAAGCTCGATGAGGCTGTGCTTCGGCAGTACGGCGAGCTTGCGGACGAGGACGTGCGGCGGCTCGTTCTCGACTACAAGTGGCGCGCGACGATATCGCGGCGACTTGGTAGTGAGGTGAGCGCCCTGACGCTTCAGCTGGCTGGTCGCGTACGACAGCTTGGCGAACGATATCTAAATACTGTGGGCGACCTCGACGCCGAGTTGGCGCTTCTCGAAGGGAAGATGACTAGTCACTTTTCAGAGTTGGGTATCACGCGATGAACGTTGCCGAAGCCTCTACGACACTCGGGGCAATCATTTCGAGGACAGGCGGGGCACTGCAAACTGGGCCCTTCGGGAGCCAACTTCACGCTCGTGATTATCGGCCGATCGGGACGCCCCTAGTTATGCCCGTTAACTTAGGCGATAACGAAATTCGGGAGTCCGGAGTTATGCGCATCGGCGCAAGCGATGCGCGGAGGCTTCACCGTCATGCGCTACGCGCCGGTGACATTGTATTCAGTCGAAGAGGCGACGTTGGGCGTAGGTCTCTTGTCCGTCACGCACAAAGCGGGTGGATCTGTGGGACAGGATGTCTTCTGGCGAGGTTTGGGGGGAATCGAGCTGATGTGAACCCTGCCTACGTAGCAGAGTATATTGGATCTTCGTCGGCTCAGGCGTGGCTTTTCGACAACGCAGTCGGGGGCACGATGCCCAACCTTAATACGAGCATACTTTCTTCATTGCCTATCGTATTGCCGCCCAAACGCGTACAGGATCGCGTGGTATCCGCCCTGGGTGATGCCCGGCAGCTTATCGCCTCGCTCGAGCGTTTGATCGCGAAGAAGGAGGCGATCAAGAGTGGCATGACGCATCAGCTTCTGGCTGGTGTGACACGTTTGCCAGGGTTCACAGCTGAGTGGACTGAGTGTGATCTGGGCGAGCTTGGGAGTTTTCTCAAGGGGCGCGGAGTGACGCGCGATGATGTGAGGTCTACGGGGGTCCCGTGTATTCGCTATGGGGAAATTTATACTGAGTTTGGCGACTATACGACGAATACAAGATCCTACGTAAGTCGTGAGATCTCGGCTACCGCACTGCCTGTTCGGGCGGGAGACATTCTATTTGCAGGTTCCGGCGAGACGAAGGCGGAAATCGGTACGGCACTCGCGTACATTGGCGAAAAGGATGCAGTTGCTGGTGGTGACATTATCGTGCTTCGCGGAGCTGGATATAACTCGGTCTTCCTTGCGAGCCTGCTGAATAGCCCTCGAGTTGCAGCGCAAAAGGCGCGGAGGGGTCAGGGTGACGCAGTTGTGCATATCAGTAGTGCAGCGCTTAGTGGTCTAAAGATTCAACTTCCTGATCGTGATGAGCAAGACGCAATTGCGGCGGTCATTCAGGATGCTGATCGTGAGATTGTTGCGCTTCATAAACGCCTCGAGAAAGCACGCTCGATCAAGCAAGGCGTGATGCAGGAGCTGCTCACGGGTAAGACCCGGCTAGAAGTTAAGGAGGTTGAGTAATGAGTATCGTTGGCCAGATTGAACGTAAGACGCAGGATCGCGTCGTTAAGTTGTTCCGGGAGCAGCTCGATTACGAGTACCTCGGAGACTGGCACGACGGTAACCGCACGAGCGGCATCGAGGTAGATCTCCTCGAGCAGAATCTCCGCGCGCGAGGCTACGACGATGTACTTATTAGTCGTGCGCTGGACCGCCTCCAAAAGGCTGCGGCTGTTGGTACCGGGCATGGCCTGTATGAGGCGAACCGTGAGGTCTATGAACTTCTCCGCTATGGCGTGAAGGTTAAGGCTGGCGTCGGAGATCAGACGCAGACAGTCTGGCTCGTGGACTGGCAAACACCTACAGCCAACCACTTCGCTCTTGCCGAGGAAGTAACGGTGCTCGGGCAGCACACGAAGCGCCCGGACATCGTACTGTATGTCAACGGTCTCGCCCTAGGCGTGATCGAGCTGAAGCGTTCGAAGGTTTCGGTGACCGAGGGTATCCGCCAGAACATCGGGAACCAGAGCAAGGACTTTATCCGTCCGTTCTTCTCCACCGTGCAGTTCCTCTTCGCGGGAAACGACGCCGAGGGACTCCGCTACGGCGTGATCGATACGCCGGAGAAGTACTGGCTCGAGTGGAAGGAAGAGTCTGCTGTTGCGTCTCCGCTCGACCGAGCGCTGCTGCAGATGTGCTCGAAGGATCGCTTCCTTGAACTGATCCATGACTTCATCGTGTTCGACAGCGGTGTCAAGAAGGGGCCGCGTCACAACCAGTACTTCGGAATCAAGGCGGCGCAGGAACGCATTGCTCGCCGTGAGGGCGGCATTATCTGGCACACACAGGGTTCGGGCAAGAGCCTCACGATGGTGTGGTTGGCGAAGTGGATTCGTGAGAATCAGCCGGATGCTCGCGTCCTCCTCATTACCGACCGCACGGAACTCGACGAGCAGATCGAGAAGGTATTTAACGGCGTCAGCGAGAGCATCTATCGCGCTAAGAGTGGCGCCGACCTTATCGCGACGTTGAATGCGTCCGAGGAGTGGCTGATCGGCTCCCTCGTGCACAAGTTCCGTGGCGCGAACTCTTCGGACGACGACGACACCGAGGACTTTATTGCGCAGCTCACGGCGGCGCTGCCGAAGGACTTCAAGGCCAAGGGCAACATCTTCGTCTTCGTGGATGAAGCGCACCGTACGCAGTCTGGCCGGATGCACCGGGCAATGAAGCAGATCCTGCCGGATGCGATGTTTATCGGTTTCACCGGTACGCCGCTTCTCAAGGCGGATAAGGCAACGAGCATCGAGACGTTCGGCTCGTTCATCCACACCTACAAGTTCAACGAAGCTGTTGACGACGGCGTTGTGCTGGATCTGCGGTACGAGGCCCGCGACATCGATCAGGAACTCACCTCGCCCGCTCACGTCGACAAGTGGTTCGAAGTCAAGACCAAGGGCATGACCGACCTGTCGCGCGCCGAGCTGAAGAAGCGCTGGGGCACGATGCAGAAGGTTGTCTCGAGCCGTTCGCGTGCCGAACGTATTGTCCAAGACATCTTGCTGGACATGGCGACGAAGCCCCGGCTCATGGATGGCCGCGGCAATGCAATGCTTGTGGGCTCGAGCATCTATCAGGCGTGCAAGTTCTATGAGATGTTCGTGAACGCTGGCTTCAAGGGAAAGTGTGCGATCGTCACGAGCTACCAGCCGAACGCGAGCGAGATCTCGAAGGAAGACTCGGGCGCGGGCAAGACTGAGAAGCTTGCGCAGTACGACATTTACCGCCGTATGCTCGCGGATTACTTCGAGACCTCGGAAGACGAAGCTGTCGGCCGCGTCGAGGAGTTCGAGGCTGCGGTGAAGAAGCAGTTCATCAAGGAGCCGGGCCAGATGCGCCTGCTCGTCGTGGTGGACAAGCTCCTCACCGGTTTCGATGCGCCGAGCGCCACGTACCTATACATCGATAAGAAGATGCAGGACCACGGCCTGTTCCAGGCGATCTGTCGTGTGAACCGACTTGACGGTGACGACAAGGACTACGGCTACATCATCGACTACCGTGACTTGTTCAACTCGCTCGAGACAGCCATCAACGACTACACCACCGGCGCGCTCGATGGCTACGAGAAGCAGGACATCGAAGGCCTCCTCTCTGACCGCATCGACAAGGCACGCGAGAACCTCGACGACGCGCTCGAACGTATCCGTGCGCTGTGTGAGCCGGTGCTCTCTCCGAAGGGCACGGACCAGTACCGCGCCTACTTCGTATCGAAGATCGACGGTGACGATGCGCAGATCAAGGCGAACGAGCCGAAACGCGTCGAACTATACAAAGCCGTCGCTGCCGTCACCCGTGCATACGCGAACCTCGCCAACGACATGACCGAGGCCGGCTACAGCTCGACAGAAATCGAGAAGATCAAGCAGGAGATCGCCCACTACAGCGACGTGCGCACCGAGGTGAAGTTGGCTGCCGGCGAGGACGTCGACTTCAAGGCCTACGAAGCCGACATGCGGTTCCTCCTCGACACATACATCTCGGCGGGCGCTTCGCAGGTGGTGTCGGACTTCGAAGACGCCGGGCTTATCGATCTGATCGTGAACCTTGGCGCGGGTGCTATCGACAAGCTTCCGGACAACATCAAGAAGAACCAGAACGCGGTTGCGGCGACCATCGTGAACAACATGCGCAAGGTCATCGTTGACGAGCACGCGCTGAACCCGAAGTTCTATGACCGCATGAGCGAGCTGCTTGATGCGCTGCTCGAGGAGCGGCGTAAGCAGGCGATCGCGTACGAGGAATACCTTGCGAAGATCCTCGAAGTCGCGCAGCAGCTTGGCAACAAGGAGTCTGGAAAGAGTTATACGAGCTGGGTGAAGAACGAAGCCCAGCGGGCGCTCGTCGATACCCTCGACGACGATTCAGATCTTGCCTTCTCCGTCGACTCCGCCATTCGTAGCTCTAAGCAGCATGGGTGGAAGGACAACCGCCTGAAGTCCAAGAAGGTGCGTCTCGCTATTGGCCGTGCGCTGCCGGACGGTGATGAGCGTATCGACCAGGTGTATGACCTGGTGCGAGGGCACGATGAGTACAACTAGCGCATACATGACGGTGCGCGGCATTGACATCGATGTGATCCACAAGGAGATCAAGCACCTGCACATCGGTGTCTACCCGCCTGCCGGTCGCGTACGTGTTGCTGCACCAGAGCGCCTCGAGGATGACCAGATCCGCCTGGCCGTGGTTCAGCGGTTGCCGTGGATCCGGCGTCAGCGCAAGGAGCTGCAGGACGCGGCCCGGCAGTCGACCCGTGAAATGGTCACAGGGGAGACCCACTATGTCTGGGGCGCGCGTAAGCGGCTCCGTGTTGTGGCGCGCCCAGGGCGTGCACATTTCGAGGTTGAGGGCACTCGGCTCGTGCTCTACGTCGCGCCGGGGTCAACCGCAGAGGAACGCCGCACTTACCTCGAGCGCTGGTACCGGGCGCAGCTTCGTGAGAAGCTCCCTACCCTTCTCTCTGAATGGGAAAATCGCTTGGGTGTCTCGGTTCCGAAGTGGACAATCCGTCGGATGAAGACCAAGTGGGGTTCGTGTAACCGCGAGTCTCATGCCGTGTGGTTCAACGTCGAGCTTGCGAAGAAGGATCCGGCGTCGCTCGAGTACATCGTGGCGCACGAACTCACCCACTACTTCGAGCGTGGCCATGGTGAGGCGTTTACGAAGCGGATGGATCAGCACATGCCGGACTGGCGCAAGCGCCGCGATGAACTGAACGGGATGCCGCTAGCCGAAGAACGGTGGGAGTCCTGATGTCAGCGAGCTATTTTGTTGCCACCAATCCCGGGTCTGAACGTAAGGGGCTTCGCTAATGCGCCTTAGCAAAATCAAGTTTGAGAACTACGCGCGCCTCGTTGACCGTGAAATCGAGGTGCGTGAGCATCTTGTACTCGTAGGCGCTAATGACGTCGGAAAGTCATCATTCTTACGAATGCTTGATTTGACGCTTGGTGCAAGCGTCGCGCAGCTGTATGCAAATATCACGGTTAATGATTTCCGTGACTCGGCTATACCTCTCATCATCGAAGTGACACTCGCGGATTTAGACCCTGAGGCAGAAGGCGCGTATTTCCCCGACGAGATCCGAATCGAACCGTCCACCAACGTTGCGACTCTCACGATCCAACTGCGTGCTGAAGCGGATGATGATGACTCGGTCTCTATCCAGCGCTCTGCGCCTAGCGGTGGCACCGGGCGCCAGTTGTCTCGTGATCAAGTCGCTCGCCTTGGGTGGAAGTTCCTCAGCGCTACATCTCAGGTGCGAGATCTTCGCGAGGATAAACGATCTGCCGTCGACGACATGCTTGAAGTCATAGAACTGGGGGATGAAAAGAACGCATTCGATTCCTTAGCGGCAGCCTTTCAGGACAACCTCAATTCATCGGAAAAGCTTGGTGAACTTCGCACCAAGCTGGCTAGCCAGCTTTCAAAGGCGTTGCCTGAGCAGATCAAGCGGGAACATTTATCTTTCGTGAGTGGTGCTTCTGCCGATCAGGACGTACTATCTGATGTGCGCCTTCAAGTTCAGAAAAACGGAGTGACTCATAACCTTTCCGAACAGTCGGACGGCACCCGAGCGCTGTATGCAATTGCACTCTACGATTTGATGAGTGTCGGAGCTAATATTGTTGGCATCGATGAACCGGAAATCCATCTCCACCCAACGTCACAGCGCAGCCTTGCCCGGTTACTCCGTTCAAGTGCTAGTCAGAAAGTGATCGCCACCCATTCCTCCGACATCGTTGGTGCGTTCGATCCGGATTCGGTCGTTGTCGTACGAAATGGAGGACAAGTCGTCCAGCCGCAGGCAGGATTCATGTCTGACGATGAAAAGATGCGAATCAGGTGGTGGGTTCGCGACCGGCTAGAGCCACTCACCGCGGCGCATGTAATTGCGGTAGAAGGGATATCCGATCGCATCATTCTCGAGCAGGTCGCTACGCTGACGGAGCGAGATCTGGACCGCATCGGCGCTACTGTGCTTGAAGCAGGTGGGGCAAACGAAATGGTACCGATCGAGAAGCTGTTCGGCGACAGGGGGTTCAACATCCCCATGGCACTCTTGATTGACGAGGACGCGGAGGCCGCGACAGCAGAGAAACTTGAAGTTCCTGTTGAGCAACTACCGCAGCATTCGGTCTGGGTCTCGCGGGTCGATCTTGAAGATGAGTATGTCGATGCCCTGGGGCCGGAAGTTGTATGGCAAGCACTGGTGTCGGGAGGGCATTTCGCGTCGAACCAGCTCAGGCAGTGCGAAGCCTCTGGGCCGGGTGGGGAGCGCACAGCTGCAGACGTTGCCTCCTTCTGTCGAAAAAAGAGTGACTATAAAGTGCGTGCAGCGATGTCTGTCGCAAGTGTCATGACTGAGGCGGCGGCACGAAAGATCAAGAGTATCAATGACCTCCTAAGCGAGATTGTGGGCGCTTAAATGGTTACCCCTACTCGTGCGCAGGAAGAGATCCGTGACCATGCCGCTCTGGACTTGCTAGTAGTCGCACCTGCTGGCTGCGGAAAGACCGAGGCCCTCGCTCTTCGCGTGCAAGGCATGCTGAATCGAAGTGAAGTCGTTTCGCCCCGGAAAGTGCTCGTCGTCACGTTCTCGAATCGTGCACGTGATAACATCCGCGAGCGTCTCCGTTCATACATAGGAGTGAACACGCTGCGTGACCGTGTATCGGTAGTCAATTTTCACGGCCTTTCGGCTCGGATAATTCGCGCACACGCTAACGTAATTGGTTTGTCACCTGACCTAAAGATTCCGGAGACGGACATTATTGGCAAGGCGTGCAAAACTCGAAACTTCGGTTACGCGCTCGAGAGTCGTGTCAAAGATGCACTACGTGACGCGAAGCTGGAACCACGCAGCGACCTAGAGGTGCAAGAATACTTGTCGACTAATCGCGAGGTACACGCGCTTGAAATCGAGCAAGAACGAGTTTCGCGAGGTGAGCTTTCATACGATGACCTTCCGCGTTTGGCGGAACTCATACTTGCAAACGAGCGTGTTGCTTCACTTTATAAGGCACATTTCGGCGCGGTCGTCGTCGATGAGTTTCAGGACCTTACTCCGCAGCAGCTGCGTATTGTAAACGCCATTGGGTACAAACGAACCACATTTGCGGGTGATCTTGCTCAAGGTATATACGGTTTTACCGGCGCAAAGCCGTCTGAGGTGAATGCCGCGATCGAAGAGGAATGCACCTCTAGAGTTACTTTTGCTGAATCTCATCGCTCGTCACCCGCCGTGCTAGCGGCAGTTAATTCATTAAGTTCGTTGACGAGTGGGGTTGAACTGACGGCCGCTATTCCTGACCGGTGGCCAGGTGGTGGCATGTTTAGTATCGTCCCCTTCCCGGATTCCGAGGCAGAGGCGCTCTGGATGGTCGAACTGGCACAGGGGTTGCTAGAACGCGCGCCATCACATCGTGTCGGGATCATGGCCCGAACGGCAGCTCGTCGAAGGTTTGTTGAGGCAGAGCTGGTGAAACGGGAGATTGACTTCATGCGTTGGGACGACGGTGTGCTAGATACAGATGCCGCGCGAATGATGCGGTCAATGCTTAGTAGCTTCGACCTCAGAGGCTATGAACGTGCAGAAAACAAAGACCAGTTCCTGCGTGAAGCTGTAGGAATCGATTCCGTTGTTGAGACCGATAGTAAGAAATCTCTCGCTGAAGCGCTCGTGTGGTGTCAGGATTTGCTGCAGCAGGATGTGTCAGTTTTCGAGATTCGTTCACGAGTGCGAGTCGGGGACGACTCGACGTTGGTGACGAAGCCAGGAATTCATGTCCTAACAGGACATGCCGGCAAGGGGCAGCAGTTTGATTGGGCACTAATCGTGGGCGCCGAAGACGGCACTCTGCCCTTTTTTAAAGCGGAGAGCGACGAGGAGCTGGCCGAAGAAGCTCGGGTTTTATCAGTAATGCTGTCTCGTGCTCGACATGGCGCTGTTATCGGATACGCGAAGAACGTCCGGACGCAGGCAGGGCGGCCACGTGATTATGACCCCTCACCTTTTCTGCTGCCGCTTAAGAAAGCTGAGCCTCGAGACCGAAGTTCCTTGAGATCATGGCTTGCTTCGGTCGATTGGGAAATGATTGGAGCGCGATGATGCTTTGCGGCTCGACGAAAACATGATCATGCGGTCAGATCACGAAAGTTCCAGTCTTGACGCACTGGGCGTTCCTGTCATAATCAGGCTTAGTATGAGGAAGAATCACCGTATCTCCCGGAAAATCGCGTTATGTCTAATAGGTGCGGAAGTCGTACGTATGCATCAGGGGAATGAATGACTGTGCCAACAATAGACTTGGTGGGGCAGTTGCTTCGAGTAAGCAGTGTGGAGCACGAGACAGGGACTGTTCACGTGCGGCTTATAAATGGCAACTACGCCACGGTAAGCAATTTGTCGAACGTCGACCAAGTTGTTCGGGGTATGGTCATTATTCTTGGTGACGACGGCTGGCGGCAAGTACCGAACGAAACTTGGCCTGAGCCGAGTTCTATCGCTGTGGTTCGTAGCGTCCTCGAAGATGGCACTGTACTCGTGGAGGCTGGTACAAGTCTCAGGCCGATACACAACGATCGTGCGGTGAGGGTTGAGATCAACAACACGGTCGAATATAGCGATATCGAAGGAGTCATTCGCACAGTTTCGGATACCCCGTTGCGGAGCAGTCCAAGTGACCAGATTACGATCGATGATATTCGCAAAGAGTACTTGTGGAGTGAAAAGGGCCTCGGGGCGGGGTTTAGTGACTTTGGAGGGTATCCGCACGTCAAGGCTCGTGCGCAAGAGCTGATTGAGACGCAGCTAGAGCGCCGTGAGAAGCTGGACAAAATCAAGGCGCGTCCGGTCAAAGGTGTCTTATTTACGGGGTCCCCTGGAACAGGTAAAACGCACCTTGCCCGTATCATCGCTCGCGAGTCGCAGGCGGAGTTCTATCTCGTAAGCGGTCCAGCAGTGATCAGCAAGTGGGTTGGTGACACCGAGGACACGCTGCGTAAGATTTTTGAAGCCGCGACAGCCAGCAAATCGGGACGAGCGATAATATTCTTTGACGAAATCGACAGTATTGCAGAGCGCCGTAGCGGCGATTCTCATGAATCATCACACCGGCTCGTTGCTCAGCTGCTCACATTGATGGACGGCTTTGATGACAAGGGAAAGAGCGTCATCGTTATCGCAGCCACTAACAGGGCTGAGGCACTCGATCCTGCCCTGCTCCGTCCCGGGCGTTTCGACTGGGAGATTCAGTTCGGACTACCCAGTCTGACCGACCGGCTGGAGATATTAAGTGTCCGGGCGAGCAAACTAACCACTGAGGGGCAGCTACCGCTCGAAGATATTGCAGCGCTCACGAACGGCTGGTCAGCAGCGGAGCTCACCGCCATATGGACAGAGGCTGCGTTGGTTGCCGCAGGCGACGATCGAGGCGCTATCACGTCTGAAGATCTCGCTGTGGCATATGAGCGTGTCGCGATGAAGCCGCGACGGTCAGCCGCAGGAGAGGACGAATAATGGGCCTTCGGAAATGGTGGAAGACGCGGCGCAATCGTCCTGTACGAGCTGACGAGGCGCCCGTGAGCAAGGCACCGACGAAAGCAGACCTTCGTGAGTTCATCTACCTGGATGAGGTGAGCCTCCGTAGTCTACTTTCGTCCCTTACGGGTGACCTAAGAGACAGCGCGTCGGAGCAATCATCGGACGAGCTTCAGGCAGAGATCGCGAGCGGTATCAAGGCCGGTAATGCTCTTGTCGGCGCCGAAGCTAATGTCTCTTCCCGCTTTCAGGCGACCAATAACAGCACAATTCAGACGTCGAGGAAGGCGACCGTCCAGTCGTGGTTCAGAGAGTTTCACGCTCTCAAAGGCATTCGGTTGATCGAAGTGACGCGCACAGACGGCCCTGCGTTCGATCAGGCCGCGCTCTTATCGACAACCGACAAATCGTTGTTGCTTAGAAATGACGAGCTGGGACGAGGAGAGCTTGTCGAGTTCCGGGTGAGACTCTCTGCAGACCCTGTCTATCAGCTTGGGGCGATGGTGAGCGAGTTTTCGGGGATGGCGGACGAGTACCCCGATATGTTCAAAGAAAGCGGCGCGCTTGCATCACTTCGCGAGGCCCAACCGATCGGCAAGGTGCTCGATCGCTTCCTCGTTGGGCTGATTCCGATTCGTGCGGTTGTGCTCGACTACTCCATCGTGACGATTGGTGAAGAGAAGTTCATTGCGCACAACGACCTAATTACAGGACTTTCGCTCGTCAGCGAGCCTCTTGAAATAGTCGGCGTCACGGAGCAGGCGGGGTACTGGAAAGACCTCCGTCGGGTGCTTTTTTCTGAAGCGGAGGTGACGTTGATGGGGCGAGTATCGCGCGCCGGCGTCCAAGCAGAATGGACACCTGTCAAACTCGCTGATCTTTTCAAGGAGATGGTCCCTGGGCTTGTAGCTCAGATTAACGCAGCCGGGAGAACAGGAACTCAAGTTCCGCAGCCACAGCCGAACGCTGACTCAAACCGTCTGACGGTCGCGCTCAACGCATATGCCAGCGGAATCCTTGAATATAAAAGAAGGGAGCTAACTCAGCGAGAAAAGCAGGAGCTGGATCTCGCGGTCGCGGCGCTACGCGGCCGGTCAGGCTCAGTATCGGAGCAACACAGCGCTTTCGCCGTGATCCGATCTCGCATCAGTGAACTAACCGGCGTGACAGTTGGGCCTAAACGAGAGCTCGCCATTAGAGAGCAAGCACGTGTATCGTCGGGCCTTCCTCTTTTTCCTGCTTTAGCAGCGAGCACGGACGCACCCGCACCTCCGCCTCAGACAACTGTGAGTAGTGAGAACCTGATCGACGTCGAGATTATTGCGATCTACTGGTGACACGCATACGGGCGCGCCCGCCAATGCGTCAATGGCGTTGGTGTGCGCGCCGCGCGGCGAGCTGACGACTCGGGGGAGCGGATGGGTTGCTGTCGGTGATGACTACCCGTTCGCACTCCGTATCGTCACACCCGCTCGTCTCAGGTGCATTGAAATGGTCTGCGCATTGAAATCAAGCCGCTCGCCAATTCTCGCGAGGGACATGCCTTGTTTGTAGAGCGACACCGCGATGTCGACCTGCGCTGGCGAGATCTTCCGCTGCTTACGAAGCACCACCTCGCCCTCCTCGAGTACATCGCGAATCGACGTCCGGTGGATGGCGTAGCGCCGCGCCAGCTCCTTCATCGAGACGCCGGCGTAGTACGCGTGCACGATGCGCTGCTTTTCGCGGGCTGCGATGCGGCCGTCGCGGCGCGCCACCAAGGGTGTGGGTTCGCGGGAAATACGCCGCTCACCGGTTATTTTAAGCAGGTCATGAAGTTGACGTGCGGCCAATTTTAGGTTCGAGTAGGCACCCAAGACGCCCACCAAAAAATCCCTGGTTAGCTTGGCTAACCAGGGATTTCTCGTTTCCCGCGGCGAGATGGGTTCATCGGCGGGCAGGTGCAACCTCTCGGATCCATGCGGCGACAGTGGCCTCGTAGCGATCGGGATCGACGTTCGGTTCCCACCCGTGTGTGCACGCCGCCACCTCATGGAGGGCGACGTGTCCGGGGTTTCCCGCCGCGAACTCCTCGAGCAGCGCGAAGGGGACGTTGGTGTCGCCGCGCGACCCGAAGATGAGCGTCGGTCGCGTGAGTCGGCCTGGCGCCAGCCAGTCGAGGTCATCGAGGTCAACGTAGGTCGGCATTCCCACGGCCCGGGCGACGATCGGGGTCTGCACGGCCGCCTCCACGACGCGCGACACCCAGCCGGGGAGCCGCATGCGTCGCGCTCCGGCGCGCATGATGTGGCGCCACGACACGGCCGGCGCGACAAGGACGAGCCCGGAGATCAGATCCCGGTGCGGCGAGCGTTCTGTCGCGAGTAGCGCGGCGGATGCGCCCATTGACCAGCCGAACAGGAGAATCTTGGAGGCGCCGCGTTCGGCCGCATAGGCGATCGCGGAGACCACGTCTTCGACCTCGACGGCACCCATCCCCGCGCGGCACCGAGCCGCTCGGCCGTCTGGTGCGCCTCGGTAGGCGATGCTGAGCGACCGGTAGCCTGCCTCGCGCGCCGGCGGCACGCCCCATAGCGTGTTCATCCGATTGGAGCGCACGCCGTGGACGTGAATCGCCCAAGAGTCACCTTCGTCGCCGTACAGCCAGCCGGGCATCTCACCGACGGGCGTCGGAATCGACACATCCGTGTAGTCGCCCGCGACATCCGGCGTTGCTCCCGGATCCGGCGTGACGTCCACCACCGCCTGGGGGATGGGTGCGGTGCTGCGGATCACCGGGCGAATGATTCGCCCCTCGTGACGTACGGGCGCGCCGACGTGCGCGCTGCCGTCGCCCCACACGAGAGTCATGCGGCCGGGCTCCTGTGCGTAGCGTCCCGGAGCGAGCTCCACGTGATCGCGCGCGGCGCCCACAACGGTGACTGTGCGCGCTCGGGGCTTCCACGTCGTCATCCTCGCCACGAACGCGGACGTCACGCCCCAGGCGGCAATGCCGAGGGCGAGAATGGCGACGGCGAAAATTGCGACCACTACGACTGGTCTGTGCCCGTCTTCGTCGTGCCCGCCCACCGACGTGTCGAGATCCGGGACTCCACCGGGTGCGTCGACCAGATGAGTGAGTCCGGATCCGGGGCCGCGCCCGTGCGCCACGTGCCGCTCGCGATCGTCACGGCGGCGACGTTGAGGAAGGCGACGATCGGCACGGCGAAAAGCGCGCCGGGGATGCCGGCGAGCATGGATCCGCCCGCGACCGACATGATTACGGCGAGCGGGTGCACGTTGACCGCCGTGCCCATGATGAGCGGTTGCAGAATGTGGCCCTCGATCTGCTGCACGACGAGCACGACGGCGAGCATCGCGACGGCGACCCAGACGCCGTTGTAGAGCAGCGCGATCAACACGGCGATCGCGCCGGTCGCGATCGCGCCGACGACCGGGACGAAGGATCCGAGGAAGACCGTCACCGCGATCGGGATCGCGAGCGGCACGCCGAGGAGGAACGCGCCCGCGCCGATGCCGACGGCATCGATCGTGGCGACCGCGATCTGCGTCTTGGCGTAGTTGATGAGCGTCTGCCAGCCGTTGCGGCCGGCCTGATCGACGGCCTGGCGGGCGCGCCGGGGGAACAGCCGCACGGTCCAGCGCCAGATCGTGCCGCCGTCGGCGAGCAGGCACAGCAGTGCGAACAGGGCGAGAAGAGCACCTGCACCGACGTGGCCCAGCGTGCTGCCGACCGCAACGACGCCGTTGATCAGCACGCTCGCCTGCTGCTGGAGCTGGTTGAGCCCGTCGGTGAGGAGCTGGTCGATGTCGGTTGAGGAGAGGTGGAGCGGGCCATCGGTGAGGAAGGTTTGGAACGCCGTGACGGTCTGTTCGGCCTTCGCGACGACGTCGCTCCACTGGCGCGAGATCTGCCAGCTGACGAGCCAGATCAGCGCCGAGACGATCGTGAGAGTTCCGAGCACGGTTATCGCGGTCGCGATCCACTTGTGCACGCCGTGCGCTCGTAGCCACGAGAAGATCGGCCAGACGAGCGCCGTGATGAGGATCGCGACGAGGAGCGGCACGACGAGCAGTTTGAACCGCATGACGAGCCAGATCAGGACGCCGGCCGCGGCCGCGATCGCGACGAGGCGCCACGCGTAGGCGCCGGCGATGCGCATGCCGCGCGGGACGTCGTTCGTCAGGGAGGGAGATGTCCGCGGGTTCTGGCGCAGGGCCGGGCTCACTGCGCGCTGGCGCGGGGAGGGCTTCATGCTCCCTTTTTAGACGAACTCGTTAGGGATTACATCCCTCGATTTATGCCGCCGCGTTCCACAGGTGCAGCGTGAGGAAGGTGCGCCAGGGCCGCACGAGATCGGCGATCGCGTCGAGCTGTTCGCCGATCCCCAGCGCCTTCGCGCCCGCGCGCACGGCGGAATCGTTTGGGAGGAGCACGTCGGGCGACCCGAGGATCCGCATGGTCGCGTACGAGGCCGTCCACGGACCGATCCCGGGGAACGCCAGGAGCGCCGCGTAGACGGCGTCCTCGCCGGCGCCTGGATCGATCAGGGCCGGATCCCGCTCGAGCGCCTCGGCGACGAGCCGGAGCGAGCGGCGGCGGCTCTCGGGGCCGCGGAACGCCCGCTGGCCGTCGCCCGCCATGACGGCGGCGGACGGGAAGAGACGGTTCACCGGGCCCTCGAAACCGAGCGCGGGCATCGCGGCCGCCATGCCTGCGAGCATCGACGTCGCCGACTTCACGGTGATCTGCTGGCCGACGATCGCGCGGAAGACCGTCTCGTGCGGGTCGACGCTCCCGGGCAACCGGATCCCCGGATCCGCCCGCACGGCGGCCGCGAGCGCCGGGTGTACACCGAGCGCGCCGTCGATCACGCTCGAATCGACGTCGAGGCCGAGCATCTTGCGCACGCGCGCGACCGCGACGGGAACGTCGTCGGCGTGCGCGTGCCGTAGCTCGAGGCTCACGCTGCCGTCGCCGTCGCGGACGGTCGCGATGGCGGGCCCGTGGGGGAGCGAGAGGGTGCGCGTGTAGGAGGCCTCGTCGACGTGCTCGACGCCCGCGACGGCGCGGGCGCGATAGAAGCGCAGCAGGTGGTGGAAGTTCAGCGGCGGGCGGTAGGGGAGCGCCAGCGTGACGGCTTCGAGAACATCGACCATTGTCTCAGCCTATTCGTGCGGCGAAAGCCCTCGCGCGCCGGGGATCCGCGGCGTACATTGAAGCCGTCGGATCCGCGTCATCGACCTCCCTGGAGCCATCATGATCTTCGTCAACCTGCCCACGACCGACCTCGAGCGCAGCAAGGCGTTCTATACCGCGCTCGGATGCAGCATCAACCCGCTCTTCACCGACGACAACGCCGCCTGCATCGTCTGGGACGACAACACGTTCTTCATGGTGCTGACGCACGCGCACTTCTCGCAGTTCACCTCGAAGGCGATCGGCGACGGCCACACCACAGCTCAGGCGATCATCTCGTTCATGGTCGACTCGCGCGACGAGGTCGACGAGAAGATCACGGCAGGCCTCGCCGCGGGCGGATCCGAGCCCCGCGACGCGCAGGACTACGGCTTCATGTACCAGCGCTCGATCGAGGATCCCGACGGCAACAACCTCGAGTTCGGCTACATGGAGCCGCAGGCGGCCGAGGACGGCCCGGACGCCTACGTCGCCGAGCACGGCGAGGGCCCGGATCCGGTTCCCGGCGTGTAAGGAGCGCGCGCCCTCCGCGCTAGTCTGAGGGCATATGAAACGCCGCCCGCCGCCCGATCCCGAGTCCTTCCGACTACGCGATATCGCGGTCGCGGCGTACGGCCCGTCGGCGCTCTTCGGCCTCGCCGAGGGCGCGATGCTCCCCGTCATCACCCTGTCGGCGCTCGAGCGCGGCGCGTCGCTATCGACGGCCGCCTTCATCGCGGCGCTGCTCGGGATCGGATCCATCCTCACCAACATCCCCGCCGGCGCCCTCACGACCCGCATCGGCGAGCGGTGGAGCATGGTGCTCGCCGCGGCCGCTTCGGCGATCGGCCTGCTCCTGTGCATCCTGCCGTTCGGGCTCTGGGTGTACGGGGCGGGCGTCTTCGTGCTCGGATCCGCGTCGGCCGTCTTCACCCTTGCGCGGCAGACCTACCTGACGGATATGGTCCCGCCGCGCATGCGCGCGCGGGCGCTGTCGACCCTCGGCGGATCCATGCGCATCGGCGTCTTTATCGGCCCGTTCCTGAGCGCCGCGGCCATGCACTTCTTCGGCGTGACGAGCGCGTACGTCATCTCGCTCGTCGCCGTCATCGGCGCGGGGCTCATCGCCTTCACGGTGCCCGACCTCGAGACCCGCACGCCCGCCGCCGTGCACGCGGCGAAGTCGATCTCGACCGTGACGATGTTCCGCACGCACTGGCGCACCTTCCTGACGCTCGGCATCGCCGTGCTGCTCTTGAGCGCCATCCGCCAATCGCGCCAGATCGTGATCCCGCTGTGGGCCACGCACATCGGCCTCGACGAGTCGCAGGCCTCCATCATCTACGGAATCGCCGGCGCGATCGACGCCGCCGTGTTCTACCCGGCCGGCAAGGTCATGGATCGCTACGGCCGCCGCGCCGTCGCCGTACCCTGCATGGTGCTCATGGGCCTGAGCTTCGTGATCATGCCCTTGAGCGGCGCCTTCGTCACGATCATGCTCGTCGCCATGCTGATGGGGTTCGCGAACGGGCTCGGATCCGGCATCATCATGACCCTCGGCGCCGACGTCTCGCCCGCCGTCGGGCGCGCGACCTTCCTCGGCGTGTGGCGGGAGTTCGCCGACGCCGGAGCGGGCCTCGGCCCCGTCATGCTCTCGACGCTCACGGCGGTCGCGTCGCTGAGCGTCGGCGTGATCGCGACCGGCTGTATCGGCTTCGCGGCCGCGATCGCGATGTGGGTGTGGATCCCGAAACGCCCGGCCGGATACACGGGCGCGATCGCGCTCCCGGATCCGCCGCCGGGTCAGGATCCGGGCGCGACCAAGCCGCTCTCGTAGGCGAGGATCACGAGCTGCGCGCGATCGTGCGCGCCGACCTTCGCCATGATGCGGTTGACGTGCGTCTTCGCGGTGTGGGGCGAGATGAACAGCTCGTCGGCGATCTCCTGGTTCGATCGGCCGCGCGCCACGAAGGCGAGCACCTCGCGCTCGCGATCGGTGAGGGCGCCGACCTTGGGGGAGATCTCGGGTGAGACCTGCACCGGCGGGGCCTCGATCGTGCGCGCGATGAGACTGCGCGTCGCGGCCGATGACAGCAGCGCGTCGCCCGCGTGGATCGCCTGCACGGCCCGCAGGATCTCGTCGGGCTCGGATCCCTTGCCGATGAAGCCGCTCGCGCCGGCGCGGAGGGCCTGGACGACGTAATCGTCCTCCTCGAACGTCGTGAGGATGAGCACGCGGGTCTCCGCGTTGTCCGGATCCGCGCAGATCGCGGCCGTCGCCGCGATGCCGTCCATGACGGGCATGCGGATGTCCATGAGCACGACGTCGGGGTGAAGGCTCCGCACCGCCTCGACGGCGGCCGCGCCGTTCGTCGCCTCGCCGACGACCTGCACGTCGTCCTGCCCGTCGAGCAGGTCGGTCACGGCCTGACGGATCAGCGCCTGGTCGTCGACGATGAGGACGGTGGTCATCGGGTGGATCCCTTCGAAATCGGGAGGCGGGCGCGCAGGCGGAACGTGTTGTCCTCGCGTCCGGACAGGACCGATCCTCGCACGGCGGCGACACGTTCACTCATTCCGACGAGGCCGAGCCCGCTGCCCGGGAGGCCCGCGCCATCGTCGTAGGCGGGGTTCGTGACGTCGATGTCGAGCGAGTCTTCCCTGACCTTCAGCTTGACGGTCGCGAGGTGTTTGCGGCCGTGCTTGTGGGCGTTCGTGAGGCCCTCCTGCACGACGCGATACGCGACGCGGTCGATGGCGCCGGCCACGCGCGACAGGTCGCCCGTCGTCTCGAGGGTGACGTGGAGGCCCGCCGCCTCGAACGACGCGATGAGCTCGGGGAGGTCGGCGAGGCCGGGCTGCGGCACCTCGACGGCGTCGTTGTCGTCGCGCAGGTAGCGCAGGAGCTCGCCGATGTCGCTCAGCACGCCGCGAGAGGCCTCGCGGATGGTCGCGAGCGAGGCGCGGGCCTTCTCCGGGCGCTTCTCGAGAGCGCCCGAGGCGACGCCGGCGTTGAGGCTGATGACCGAGATGCGGTGCGCGACGGTGTCGTGCAGGTCCTGCGCGATGCGGAGGCGCTCCTCGGCGACGAGGCGGTGGGCCTCGGCCTCGCGGGTGGCCTCGGCGCGCTCCGCACGCTCCTCGACCGCGCGCAGGTATTCGCGCCGCGAGCGGGCGCTGTCGCCGAGGGCGGTCGCGACCGCGATGGCCGCGGCGACCTGGAAGACCCGCAGTTCCACGACGCCGAAGGTCGCGACCGTGACGCTCAGGATCCCGACGGCGAGCGCCCCGAGGCCGCCGACGGTGAAGCTGAGGCGGCGCAGGCGGCGCGAGGCCATCGCGTAGGCCGCGATGACGGCTGCGATGCCGGCGCCGAGGGATGCCGGCCCGACGAACGCCGTCACGGCGTAGACGATGAGGCAGCCGATCGTTACGATCGTCGGCCAGCGCCGGCGCAACGGCAGGGCCGCGGCCGTGAGGACGACGGGGAGGAACGCCGTGAGCGAGACGAACGCGTCGATGTTGCGCGGGCCCGGGCCCATCGGACCGGGGTCGGGGAACGCGAGTGTCAGGACGACGACCGCGATGCAGATCGCATCCCACGCCCAGTCCGGCAGGTGTGTCGCGGAGCGATGCGGAGCCAGGGTCATGCCCCCATTCTCGCGCCCCGCCCACAGCCCCTCCCGTGAGCTCCCACCCACTCGCGCGAGATCTCGCGAGAACCATACGATCTCGCGGGGACTGGATGCGCGGGGTATGGGGTGAACCGAGACCGTTGCGGGTCTGAGCGCACGGCGCTCCCCGGAGTTCATGGGAGACTAGATGAATGCTTCGTGTGCTGACTGCCGGCGAATCGCACGGCCCCGAACTCATCGCCATCATGGAGGGCCTGCCCTCGGGCGTGCCCGTGAGCCCGGAAGACATCCAGGCCGATCTTCAGCGACGCAAGCTCGGCTATGGCCGCGGCTCGCGCATGAAGTTCGAGCAGGATGAGCTGACGATCTCGAGCGGTATCCGCCACGGTTACACGATGGGAAGCCCCATCGCGCTGCGCGTCGGCAACACCGAGTGGCCCAAGTGGACCGAGGTCATGAGCCCGACGCCCGTCGAGCTCAGCGACAAGTCGCGCGGCCGCGGCGCGCCCCTGACGCGCCCCCGCCCGGGCCACGCCGATCTCGTCGGCATGCAGAAGTACGGCTTCGACGAGGCCCGCCCGATCCTCGAGCGCGCGAGCGCCCGCGAGACCGCGGCGCGCGTCGCCCTCGGCGCCGTCGCCCGCAAGTTCCTCGGCGAGCTCGGCATCACCCTCGTGAGCCACACGCTCTCGATCGGCCCCGTCGCGGTTCCGGAGGGCTTGCCCGTTCCGGTGCCGAGCGACGTCGACTACCTCGACGCGGATCCGCTGCGCTGCTTCGACGCCGCGACGAGCGAGAAGATGGTCGCCGAGATCGACGACGCCAGGAAGTCGGGCGACACGCTCGGCGGCATCGTCGAGGTGCTCGCCTACAACCTGCCCCCGGGGCTCGGCTCGCACGTGCAGTGGGACCGCCGCCTCGACGCGAAGCTCGCGCAGGCGCTCATGAGCATCCAGGCCATCAAGGGCGTCGAGGTCGGCGACGGCTTCGAGACGACCCGCCGTCGCGGATCCGCGGCGCACGACGAGCTCTTCCCGACGGAGGACGGCATCGCCCGCGGCACCGACCGCGCCGGCGGAACCGAGGGTGGCATGTCGACGGGCACGACGCTCCGCGTCCGCGCCGGCATGAAGCCGATCGCGACCGTGCCGCACGCGCTCGAGACGATCGACGTCGCGACCGGCGACGTGGCCTCGGCCCACCACCAGCGTTCCGACATCTCGGCGGTTCCCGCCGCGGGTGTCGTCGCCGAGGCGATGGTGGCGATCACCCTCGCCGACGTGATCCTCGAGAAGTTCGGTGGCGACTCGATCGACGAGACGCGCCGCAACCTCGAGGGCTACATCGCCGCGATTCCGGAGACGCTGAAGACCGCGTCGCACTCGATCGGGCGATGACGAAAACAGTGATCTTTACCGGTCCGATGGGGGCCGGTAAATCCAGCATCGGCCGCCGCGTGGCCAAGAAGATCGGGGCGTCGTTCACCGACACCGACTCGGTCATCGTCGCGCGCCACGGCGCGATCGCGACGATCTTCGCCGAGCACGGCGAGGACGAGTTCCGCCGGATCGAGCGCGAGGTCGTCGCCGAGGCCCTCGCGGGCGGCGGCGTCGTCGCGCTCGGCGGCGGCGCCGTGCTCGCGGCCGAGACGCGCGAGCTCATGCGCGATCACCTCGTGATCTATCTCGACGTCGACGACACGACGATCGCGTCGCGGATCCGTGGCGCAAAGCGCCCGCTGCTCAACGAGGAAGACCCGATCGAGGCGTGGAAGCGGATCACCGACGCGCGCCGACCGATCTACGAAGACATCGCAGACGTGCGCTACGACACGTCGCACGGCCCGATCAAGGCGGTCGTCGAATCGGCCGCCGAGTGGGCACAGGAACGCGTGGGGACGAAGGAGAACGACGATGAGCGATAACACCGCGAGTAATAACACCGTGATCAGCGTGTCGGGCGAGCCCGGATACGACGTGACGGTCGGCCCCGGCGCGCGGCACCAGCTGCGCGCGTCGTTGCCCTCCGGCGTGAAGAAGGTGCTCATCGTTCACCAGCCGTCGCTCGGCCGCATCGTGAACGACGTGCGCGACGAACTCCTCGCCGACGGCGAGCTCGAGGTTCTCCTCGCCGAGATCCCCGACGCCGAGGGCGCGAAGCGCATCGAGGTGATCTCGTTCCTCTGGGGCATCCTCGGCCAGTCCGACTTCGCCCGCACCGACGCGATCATCGGCTTCGGCGGGGGAGCGGCGACCGACGTCGCGGGCTTCGCGGCCGCCACCTGGCTGCGCGGCATCGCCGTCGTGCAGGTGCCGACGACCGTGCTGGGCATGGTCGACGCCGCGATCGGCGGCAAGACCGGCATCAACACGTCGGAGGGCAAGAACCTCGTCGGATCCTTCTGGTCGCCCCGCGCCGTGCTCTGCGACCTCGAGCTGCTCGAGCCGCTCGCGCCCAACGAGCGCACGGCGGGCTTCGCCGAGGTCATCAAGGCCGGCTTCATCGCCTACCCCGAGATCCTCGACATCGTCGAGCGGGATCCGGAGAAGGCACTCGACCCGGAGTCGGCGGAGTTCCGGCGCTGCATTGAGCTCGCGATCCAGATGAAGGCCGACGTCGTCGGGCAGGACTTCCGTGAGGCGGGCCTGCGCGAGATGCTCAACTACGGTCACACGCTGGGTCACGCGATCGAGCACGCCGAGCGCTATCAGTGGCGCCACGGCGCGGCGGTCGCGATCGGCATGATGTTCGCGGCCGAGCTGTCGCGACTCGCCGGGCGCCTGAGCGACGAATCGGTCGACCGGCACCGCCGGATCCTCGAGTCGCTCGGCCTGCCGACGACTTACCGCGCGGGCGCCTTCAACCAGCTGCTCGCCACGATGCAGCGCGACAAGAAGGTCCGCCAGGGCCAGCTGCGCTTTATCGTTCTCGACGAGATCGGGAAGCCCGCCGTGATGCAGGCGCCCGACCAGTCGCTTCTTTTCGCCGCCTACCAGGAGATCGGCGAAGAATCTTCTGGCGCAATCATCCAGACTGGTTCGCGGTAGAATTTCCCGTCGGGCGTTACGCCCGAGCTCGCATAGTGAAAACGAAACGGAATACCTGACACATGGCATCGACCGCAGACATCCGCAACGGCGTCGTTCTCTCGATCGACGGACAGCTCTGGAACGTCATCGAGTTCCAGCACGTGAAGCCGGGTAAGGGCGGCGCCTTCGTCCGCACGAAGATGAAGAACGTCGTGTCGGGCAAGATCATCGACAAGACCTTCAACGCCGGCTCGAAGGTTGACATCCAGAACGTCGACCGCCGCGACTTCCAGTACCTCTACAACGACGGCGAAAGCTACGTCTTCATGGACGTCGAGGACTACGACCAGATCAACGTCTCGGACGCCGTCGTCGGCGACGCGAGCCGCTTCCTGATCGAGAACATGACGGTCCAGATCGGCATGCACGACGGCCAGCCCCTCTACCTCGACATGCCCGCATCGATCGTAGCCGAGATCACCTACACCGAGCCGGGCCTCCAGGGCGACCGCTCGAACGCCGGCACGAAGCCCGCGACGATTTCGACCGGTGCCGAGATTCAGGTTCCGCTGTTCCTGAACGAGGGCGTCAAGGTCAAGGTGGACACCCGCACGGGTGACTACCTCGGCCGCGTCAACGACTGATCCGCCGTGAGCGCACGTACCAAGGCGCGTAAGCGCGCACTGAACGTTCTGTTCTCCGCGGATGTGCGCGGCGATGAGCTCGCCGTCGCGCTCCAGGCCGAGGCCGGGCGCGCGGCGAGCGAGCCCGAGCGCCAGGCCTCCTGGCTCTACGCTCGCGACATCGTCGACGGCGTGATCGACCACGCCGACGAGATCGACGAGCAGATCGAGAGCCACAGCCGCGATTGGCGCCTCGAGCGCATGCCCGCGGTCGACCGCGCCCTGCTGCGCATGGCGACCTGGGAGCTCCTCTTCAACGAGGAGGTTCCCGCTGCCGTCGCGATCGACGAGGCCGTGGAGCTGGCGAAGGAACTCTCGACGGAAGAGTCCGGATCCTTCGTTCACGGCGTGCTCGCACGCATCGCACGCTCGAGCTGAATAGAATAGACACCATCTGCACCTTTAACACCGTCCCGTGAGGCGGAGAAGGGAGCGGCTGATGAGCACGAGAACCGTGTTACTCGAAGCCGACATCGCGCGCGCTCTGACGCGCATCGCACACGAGATCCTTGAGTCGAACAAGGGGCCGGAAGGCCTCCTGCTCCTCGGAATCCCGACGCGCGGTGTCACCCTCGCCGAGCGGCTCGCGGCGCTCATCGAGCGCTTCTCCGGCGTGCGCGTGGCCGCGGGTCAGCTCGATGTGACCACATATCGAGACGACCTCGACCTGCAGCCCGCGCGCACCGCGCACCCCACGATTATCCCGGATGGCGGCATCGATGGCCGCACGGTCGTGCTCGTGGACGACGTGCTGTTTTCCGGCCGCTCGATCCGCGCCGCGCTCGACGCGCTCGGCGACATCGGGCGCCCCGCGGCCGTACGCCTCGCCGTGCTGGTCGATCGCGGCCACCGCGAGCTGCCGATCCGCCCCGATTTCGTGGGCAAGAACCTGCCGTCCGCGCGCCGCGAGCGCGTGAACGTCGCGCTGACAGAGGTCGACGGCATCGACGAGGTCGCCATCGACGAAGCACCCGAGAAGAAGGAGAAGCGATGAGCGAGTCGATCCTCATTCAGCAGGCCGCGATCGAGGGCGGTGAGCGCGCCGACATCCTCATCGACGGCGGCGTGATCGCTGCCGTCGGCCAGGGCCTGAGCCACGAGGGCGCGCGGGTGATCGACGCGTCCGCGCTCATCGCCCTCCCCGGCCTCGTCGACCTCCACGTGCACCTGCGCGAGCCGGGCTACGAGGCGAGCGAGACGGTTCTCACGGGATCGCGCGCGGCCGCGGCCGGCGGTTTCACGGCCGTCTTCGCGATGCCCAACACGCTGCCCGTCGCCGATAGCGCCGAGGTCGTCGAGCGCGAGCTCGAGCTCGGCGAGGCCGCCGGCTACGCCACGGTACAGCCGATCGGCGCCGTGACGATCGGTCAGCAAGGCCTCGCGCTCGCCGACCTCGAGGGCATGGCCTCCTCGGCCGCCGCCGTACGCGTCTTCAGCGACGACGGCTTCTGCGTCTCGGATCCGCTGCTCATGCGCCAGGCGCTCGAGCGCGTGACCGCGTTCGGCGGCATCATCGCGCAGCACGCGCAGGATCCGCGCCTCACCGAGGGCGCCCAGATGAACGAGGGCGTCGTCTCGGCCGAGCTCGGCCTGGCCGGATGGCCGGCCGTCGCCGAGGAGTCGATCATCGCCCGCGACGTGCTGCTCGCCGAGCACCTCGGCGCGCGCCTGCACGTCTGCCACCTGTCGACCGCCGGATCCGTTGACATCGTGCGCTGGGCGAAGGAGCGCGGCGTTCAGGTCACGGCCGAGGTCACCCCGCACCACCTGCTGCTGACCGACGAGCTCGTCCGCACGGGCGACCCGCGATACAAGGTCAACCCGCCGCTGCGCCGCGACGAGGACGTCCTCGCGGTGCGCCGGGGCCTCGCCGATGGCACGATCGACATCGTCGCGACCGACCACGCCCCGCACCCCGCCGAGGCGAAATCCGGCGACTGGACGAAGGCCGCGAACGGCATGGTCGGGCTGGAGTCGGCGCTGCGCGTCGTGCACCAGACGATGGTGGCGACGGGCCTGCTGACCTGGGCGGACGTCGCGCGCGTCATGTCGAAGGCGCCCGCCCGCATCGGCCAGCTCGCCGGTCACGGCGCCGAGATCGCGGCGGGTCAGCCCGCCGAGATCGTGCTCTACGACCCCGAGGGCGACGCGGAGTTCACCGTCGCCGACCTGCGCGGGCAGAGCACGAACACCCCCTACCGCGGCCGCCAGCTTCCGGGCAGCGTCCGCTGGACCATCCACCACGGCTACGTCACGCTGGCCGATGGTGAGCTCGCTGAATTGGAGAATGACGCATGAGCCAGCAGCTTGCCGGCGCGATCATGATCGCGTTTGCCGTCGCCGTTATCGGCCTGATGCTGTGGGGCTGGTCGCGACGACGACGCCGCGACGCGCAGGTCGAGGTGCCGATCGGCGAGCCCGTCGGATCCGCGATCTTCACGGCCAACGGCTTCTACGTCGCCACCACGAAGCACGACGAGCCGCTCAACCGTATCGCGACGAGCCCGCTCGCGTTCCGCTCGCGCGCCGACATCTCGGTGACCGAGGCCGGCTTCGCGCTGTCGCTGCCGGGGGAGAAGCCCGTCTTCGTTCCCGCGAGCCGCATCTCCGGCGCGGGCCGCGCCACCTGGACGATCGACCGCGTCGTCGAGCGCGACGGCCTCGTCCTCGTTGCATGGAGCGACGGAAACCAGATACTTGACACATACGTTCGTCTGCAGGACGACGACCCGGCGGCTCTCGTGGCCGCGATCGACGAGGTTCGTCCCGCGCACTCACCGATGGGAGCACACTCATGACCCCCACCTCGATGCTCGACCGCGACCTCGCGGTGCTCGTGCTCGAAGATGGCAGCCGCTACGAGGGCTACGCCTTCGGCGCCCGCGGCACCACGCTCGGCGAGGTTGTCTTCACGACCGGCATGACCGGCTACCAGGAGACCCTCACCGACCCGTCGTACGCGGGCCAGATCGTGCTGCAGACCGCGCCGCACATCGGCAACACCGGCGTGAACGACGAGGACCCCGAGTCGCGTCGCATCTGGGTCGAGGGCTACATCGTGCGCGACCCCTCGCGCGTCGTCTCGAACTGGCGCGCCAAGGAGCCGCTCGAGGAGGCCCTCGAGCGCGACGGCATCGTCGGCATCTCGGGCGTCGACACCCGCGCGATCACGCGCCGGATCCGCAACGACGGATCCATGCGCGGCGGCGTCTTCTCGGGCGAGGCGGCCGTGCTGTCGGCCGACGAGCAGCTCGCGGCCGTCCGCGAGGCGCCGGAGATGAGCGGCCAGAACCTCTCGGCCGAGGTTTCGGTCGCCGAGACCGAGATCACCCCCGCGGTCGGCGAGAAGATCGGTAACCTCGCGGTCATCGACCTCGGCATCAAGCAGGCCACCGTCAACAACCTCGCGCTGCGCGGCTTCGACGTCTACGTCATGCCGCAGTCGTCTACGTTCGAGGACATCCAGGCGATCGACCCGGTCGCGCTGTTCTACTCGAACGGCCCCGGCGACCCCTCGGCGTCCGACGGCCACGTCGAGCTCCTCCAGAGCGCGCTGAAGGCCGGCCTGCCGTACTTCGGCATCTGCTTCGGCAACCAGCTCTTCGGCCGCGCGCTCGGCCTCGGCACCTACAAGCTGCCCTTCGGCCACCGCGGCATCAACCAGCCGGTGCGCGACAAGGCCACGGGGCGCGTCGAGATCACCGCGCAGAACCACGGCTTCGCCGTCGAGGCACCCATCGAGGGCACCTTCGACAGCCCCGAGGGCTTCGGCCGCGTCGAGGTCAGCCACATCGGCCTGAACGACCAGGTGGTCGAGGGGCTGAAGGCGCTCGACATCCCCGCCTTCAGCGTGCAGTACCACCCGGAGGCCGCGGGCGGCCCCAACGACGCAAACTACCTGTTCGACCGTTTCCGCGACCTCGTCATCGAGTCGCTCAGCAAGAAGGGCGCACATGCCTAAGCGCGACGACATCAACTCCGTTCTCGTCATCGGATCCGGCCCGATCGTCATCGGTCAGGCCTGCGAGTTCGACTACTCCGGCACCCAGGCATGCCGCGTCCTGCGCGAAGAGGGCGTGCGCGTCATCCTCGTGAACTCCAACCCGGCGACGATCATGACCGACCCGGACTTCGCCGATGCCACGTACATCGAGCCGATCACGCCCGAGGTCATCGAGACGATCATCGCGAAGGAGAAGCCCGACGCGATCCTGCCGACGCTCGGCGGCCAGACGGCGCTCAACGCCGCGATGGCGCTGCACTACGGCGGCATCCTCGAGAAGTACGACGTCGAGCTGATCGGCGCCAAGCCCGACGCGATCAACCGCGGTGAAGACCGTCAGATCTTCAAGGAGCTGGTCATCGAGGCCGGTGCCGAGGTGGCGAAGAGCCGCATCGCCCACACGATGGACGAGGTCATGGCGGCCGCCGACGATCTCGGATACCCGATGGTCGTGCGCCCGTCGTTCACGATGGGCGGCCTCGGATCCGGTTTCGCCCACAACGAGGAAGAGCTGCGCCGCATGGCCGGCCAGGGCCTCGCCGAGTCGACGACGACCGAGGTCCTCCTCGAAGAGTCGATCCTCGGGTGGAAGGAGTACGAGCTCGAGCTCATGCGCGACACCGCCGACAATACGGTCGTCGTGTGCTCGATCGAGAACGTCGACCCGGTCGGCGTCCACACGGGCGACTCGATCACGGTCGCGCCCGCGCTGACGCTGACCGACCGCGAGTACCAGAAGCTGCGCGACATCGGCATCGACATCATCCGTCGCGTCGGCGTCGACACGGGCGGCTGCAACATCCAGTTCGCGATCGACCCGGCCACCGGCCGCATCATCGTCATCGAGATGAACCCACGCGTGTCGCGCTCGTCGGCCCTCGCCTCGAAGGCCACGGGCTTCCCGATCGCGAAGCTCGCCGCGAAGCTCGCGCTCGGCTACCGCCTCGACGAGGTCGAGAACGACATCACCAAGGTGACCCCGGCGTCGTTCGAGCCCACGCTCGACTACGTCGTGGTCAAGGTTCCCCGCTTCGCCTTCGAGAAGTTCCCCGCCGCCGACGCGACGTTGACGACCACCATGAAGTCGGTCGGCGAGGCCATGGCGATCGGCCGCAACTACGCGACCGCCCTCCAGAAGGCGCTGCGCTCGATCGAGAAGCGCGGATCCAGCTTCCACTGGGGCGAGGAGACCCGCTCGGTCGCCGAACTGATCGAGATCATCAAGACCCCGACCGACGGCCGCATCATCGACGTGCAGCAGGCGCTGCGCCTCGGCGCGACGAGCGAGCAGGTCTTCGAGTCGACGAAGATCGACCCCTGGTTCATCGACCAGATCATCCTCATCAACGAGGTCGCCGAGGCGATCAAGGGCGCCGCCGAGCTCGACGCCCGCGCGATCCGCCTCGCGAAGGACCACGGCTTCAGCGACGCCCAGATCGCGCAGCTGCGCGGGCTGAGCGAGGCCGAGGTGCGCGAGGTGCGCTACGGCCTCGGGATCCGCCCCGTCTTCAAGACGGTCGATACCTGCGCGGGCGAGTTCCCCGCCACGACGCCGTACCACTACTCGTCGTACGACGCCGAGACCGAGGTCGCCCCGTCCGACCGCAAGAAGGTCGTCATCATCGGTTCGGGCCCGAACCGCATCGGCCAGGGCGTCGAGTTCGACTACTCGTGCGTGCACGCCTCGTTCGCGCTCAGCGACGCCGGCTACGAGACCGTCATGGTCAACTGCAACCCCGAGACCGTGTCGACCGACTACGACACCTCCGACCGCCTGTACTTCGAGCCGCTGACGCTCGAGGACGTGCTCGAGGTGCTCCACGCCGAGAGCCAGTCGGGCGAGATCTACGGTGTGGTCTGCCAGCTGGGTGGCCAGACGCCGCTCGGCCTCGCACACGGCATCCAGGATGCGGGCTACACGGTGCTCGGCACGAGCCCCGACGCGATCGACTTGGCGGAGGACCGCAAGCTCTTCGGCCGGATCCTCGACGAGGGCGGCCTGCTCGCCCCGCGCAACGGCACCGCGACGAGCGAAGCCGAGGCCATCGCGATCGCGGAAGAGATCGGCTACCCGGTTCTCGTTCGCCCGTCGTTCGTGCTCGGTGGCCGCGGCATGGAGATCGTCTACGACACCGCCACGCTGCGCGACTACTTCGTGCGCATCGGCGCCGAGTCGCTGATCCGCGAGGACGCCCCGCTGCTCGTCGACCGCTTCCTCGATGACGCGGTCGAGATCGATGTCGACGCGCTGTTCGACGGCACCGACCTGTACATCGGCGGCGTGATGGAGCACCTCGAGGAGGCCGGTATCCACTCCGGTGACTCGGCGTGCGCCCTGCCCCCGATGTCGCTCGGTCGCGCCGAGATCGAGCGCGTCGTCGCCGCCACGCGCGTTATCGCCGAGGGCGTGGGCGTGCGCGGCCTGCTGAACGTGCAGTACGCGATCAGCGCCGGCGTGCTCTACGTCATCGAGGCGAATCCGCGCGCGAGCCGCACGGTGCCGTTCGTGTCGAAGGCGCTTGGCATCCAGCTCGCGAAGGCCGCCAGCCGCGTCATCGCCGGCACCTCGATCGCTGAGCTGCGCGCCGAGGGCATGCTGCCGGAGCTCGACGGATCGCAGATCCCCCTCGACGCGCCCGTCGCCGTCAAGGAGGCCGTGCTGCCGTTCAAGCGCTTCCGCACCGCCGACGGCGAGATCGTCGACTCGGTTCTCGGCCCGGAGATGCGCTCGACGGGTGAGGTCATGGGCATCGACCGCGACTTCCCGACGGCGTTCGCGAAGAGCCAGGCCGCTGCCTACGGCGGCATCCCGACGGGCGGCACGGTCTTCATCTCGGTCGCTGATAGCGACAAGCGCGACGTGATCCTGCCGGCCAGCCGCCTGCAGCAGCTCGGCTTCCGGATCCTCGCGACCGAGGGCACGGCCGAGATCCTGATGCGCAACGGCATCGAGGTCGAGGTCGTCAAGAAGTACTCGGCGACGCACGGTACCGACCAGGACAACATCGTTGACCTGATCACCCGCGGCGAGGTTGACATCATCGCCAACACGCCGGGCAGCGCCTCGGCGCGCGCTGACGGATACGAGATCCGCGCCGCCGCGGTGGGCGCCGACAAGGCCCTGTTCACGACGATCGCGACGCTCGGCGCGGCCGTCAGCGCCATGGACAAGATGGCGGGCGGCTTCCGCGTGAAGAGCCTGCAGGAGTTCCAGGCGGAGCGCGCGGCGTGACCGGATCCTTCGGACAGCGGGCCCGGGCGGGTATCGACCGGCTCGGCCCGCTGTGCGTGGGCATCGACCCGCACGCCGGCCTGCTCGACGACTGGGGCCTGCCCCAGTCGGCCGCGGGCGCGCGCGACTTTGGCCTGCGCGTGGTGGAGGCCGCCGCGGGCCGCGCGGCGTTCGTGAAGCCGCAGGTGTCGTTCTTCGAGCGCCACGGATCCGCGGGTCTCGCCGCGCTCGAGGACGTGATGGGCGCGGCGCGCGCGGCGGGGATCCTCGTGATCGCCGACGCGAAGCGCGGCGACATCGGCTCGACGATGGATGCTTACGCGGAGGCCTGGCTGACGCCGGGCTCGCCGCTCGAGGCGGACGCGCTGACGATCAGCCCCTACCTGGGCGTCGGCGCGCTCGGCGGCACGATCGAGCTGGCCTACCGACATGGCAAGGGCGTGTTCGTGCTCGCGACGACGAGCAACCCCGAGGCGACGGGCCTGCAGCGCTCGACCGACGCCGATGGGCGCACGGTGTCGCAGCGCGTGATCGACGAGGTGTCGGCGATCAACGCCGCGCACACCGACGGCGACGAGTGGGGGAGCGCCGGCTTCGTCGTCGGCGCCACCGTCGACTGGTCGGAGGCGGGCATCGCCCCGTTCGCGCCCCTCGCCCCGATCCTCGCGCCGGGCTTCGGGCATCAGGGAGCGCGCCCGGAGGACGCCCCGCGCATCTTCGGCGACTTGGCCCCCGCGGTGATCGTGAGCGAGAGCCGGAGCATTCTCTCGGCCGGATCAGGCATGATCGATTCGGTGGTCGAAGACCACGCCCTGGCGGCTCGCGCCGCCGGGGAGCGTCGGGGGAGCGAAGGCCAGGAGCAGGAACGTCAATGAGTCAGGTCGTAGGACCACCCGAGGTCGATCGTCTGGCCGCATCGCGCAAGGCCGTTGCGGCGCGCCGTGCGCGTGCGAGCATCAAGCGCGATCTCGGCACCCGAGTCGTCTCGCCGCAGGAGGTCCTGAGGCGCGCTGAAGCAGACCACGGATCCGCCGCCGGCACCCTGCGGGTGACGGAGTTTCTGACGTCGCTGCCCGCGATCGGCGCCGGAAAGCGCGACAAGATCATGGCCGAGCTCGAGATCTCCTCGGTCAAGCGCCTCGGCGGTCTCGGCGCGCGTCAGCGCGAGGCGCTCTACGGCTGGCTCGACCAGCGGTTCCCCGAGCCGGTCGCGCGCCCCGTGCGCTCGAGCCTCGTGGTGCTCGCCGGCCCGACGGCCGTCGGCAAGGGCACGGTCGCGGCGCACATCCGCGAGAACAACCCCGACGTCATGCTCTCGGTCTCGGCGACGACCCGCGCGCCGCGACCGGGCGAGGTCGACGGGGTGCACTATCACTTCGTGGACGACGCCGAGTTCGATCGCATGATCGCCCAGGACGAGCTGCTCGAGTGGGCCACGGTGCACGGTGTGCATCGCTACGGCACGCCCCGCGGCCCGATCGACCGCGCGATCAACGAGGGCCGCCCCGTGCTGCTCGAGATCGACATGCAGGGCGCCTTCCAGGTGCGCCGCAGCGAGCCCCGTGCGAGCCTCGTGTTCCTTCTTCCGCCGAGCTGGGACGAGCTGGTCGACCGGCTCGTCGGCCGCGGCACGGAGGACGAGGAGGAGCGCGCCCGCCGTCTGCGCACGGCGCGCACCGAATTGGCGGCACAGGGCGAGTTCGATCACCGTGTCGTCAACGACGAAGTGGGCCGTGCGGCCGATGAGGTCGTAAACTTGATGCAGGCTTCCGCGCGCTGATATCGCGCGCATTCATTTCAGGAGGAAAACTCATGGCCACGGAGAACAAGGGCATCATCGATCCGCCCATCGACGAGCTTCTCGAGCGCGTCGAGTCGAAGTACCAGCTCGTGATCTACGGCGCCAAGCGCGCCCGCCAGATCAACGACTACTACACCGACCTGCAGGAGGGCTCGCTCTTCGACAACGTCGGCCCGCTCGTCGACGCATCGGCCGAGGACAAGCCGCTGTCGATCGCGCTTCGCGAGATCCACCAGGACAAGCTGCGTCTTCGCCCCGCGGGCGAGTGATCCAGATTTGACCCTCCGAGAACCTCCGGCATTCGTTTGTCGGGGGTTCTCGGCATGATGAGCATCAGCACCTTCCACCCGCGACCCACAAGGATCGGCCATGAGCCTGCGACTGTTTACCTCCGAATCCGTCACCGAGGGACACCCCGACAAGATCTGTGACCAGATCTCCGATAGCGTTCTCGACGCGCTCCTGGCGCAAGATCCCGCGGCGCGCGTCGCGGTCGAGACGCTCGTGACAACGGGCCTCGTGCACGTCGCGGGCGAGATCCGTACCGACGGCTACGCCGACATCTCGTCGATCGCGCGCGACGTGATCCGCCGCATCGGCTACACCTCGTCCGATATGGGCTTCGACGCCGACTCGTGCGGCGTGACGGTGTCGGTGGGCGAGCAGTCGCAGGAGATCGGCGACGGCGTCACGACGAGCGCGGAGCACCGCTCGGGCGACGACGGCGACGACCTCGACCAGCAGGGTGCCGGCGACCAGGGCATCATGTTCGGCTACGCGACGAACGAGACGCCGACCTACATGCCGATGGCGATCTGGACGGCTCACCGCATCGCCGAGCGCCTTACCGAGGTGCGCCGCTCGGGCCAGCTCGCGTTCCTCCGCCCCGACGGCAAGACGCAGGTCACGCTGGGCTACGACGGCTCGACGCCGAAGACCGTCGAGACGGTCGTGCTGTCGACGCAGCACAGCCCCGAGATCTCGCAGGCCGACCTCGCCGAGGCGGTCGAGCGCGTCGTGATCCGCCCGGTTCTCGAAGAGACCGGCCTCGACATCTCCAACGTCACGCTCCACATCAACCCGTCCGGTAGCTTCGAGCTCGGCGGGCCGAAGGCCGACGCGGGCCTCACCGGCCGCAAGATCATCATCGACACCTACGGCGGCGCCGCCCGCCACGGGGGTGGCGCCTTCAGCGGAAAGGACCCGTCGAAGGTCGACCGCTCGGCGGCTTACGCCCTGCGCTGGGTCGCAAAGAACGCCGTCGCGGCGGGCCTCGCCGACCGCCTCGAGGTGCAGGTCGCCTACGCGATCGGTAAGGCGAAGCCCGTCGGCCTGTACGTCGAGAGCTTCGGCACGGCGCACGTCGCCGACGAGGCGATCGTGGCAGCGATCGGTGAGGTCTTCGACCTGCGCCCGGCCGCGATCATCCGTGATCTCGACCTCCTCCGCCCCATCTACGCGAAGACGGCTGCATACGGTCACTTCGGTCGCGAGCTCCCCGAGTTCACGTGGGAGAAGCTCGACCGCGTCGACGCCCTGCGAGCAGCCGCCGGGCTCTGACATGCCCGAGCACCCGGCGCATATCGCGCCGCGGGGTCCGCGGCGGATCGCTCACGTCCTGATCGACTCGCCGTTGCCGCAGCTCGACCGCCTCTTCGACTACTCCCTTCCCGCGGAGCTGGTCGAGGAGGCGGTGCCCGGCGTGCGCGTCAAGGTGCCGTTGCGGTCGGCGGGCCGCGTTATTCAGGGCTTCGTCGTCGGTGTCGGCGAGGAGACCGACGACGAGCGCACGCTGTCCGAGATCGACACCGTCATCTCGGCGGCCGAGGTGCTTCCCGATCGCCTGTACGCGCTCGCCCGCGCGGTCGCCGATCGCGCCGCCGGATCCGCGAACGACGTCCTGCGCCTCGCGATCCCGCGCCGCATGGTCCGCGCCGAGAAGGCGTGGCTGGCGCGGGAGGCCGCGCCGACAATCGAGGTCGACGCCGGCGCGGCCTCCCGCGCCCTGGCGACGCTCGCCGAGTATCCGGACCTCGACGAGACCCTCGCCGGGGCGGGCCGCGTCGCGCTCGACGCGCGCCCCGGCGTCGCCGGATCCATTCCCGCGTGGGCCGAGCTGCTCGCCGCCGCTGCGGTGCTGACGATCTCGCGCGGCGAGTCGGCCGTCATCGCGGTGCCCGATCACCGCGACCTCGCGCGCCTCGAGGCGGCCCTGGCCGACATCGCCCCCGAGGGCGCCGTGCTGCGGCTCGATGCCGAGTTGCCGGCCCAGCAACGGTACGCGAACTACCTCCGCACGCTCGACGATGCGCCGGCGATCGTGATCGGCAATCGCTCGGCGGTCTACGCGCCCGTGACGCGCCTCGGCATGCTGGCGCTCTGGGACGACGGCGACTCGCTCTTCGACGAGCCCCTGGCACCCTACGTGCACGCCCGCGACGCCGCGCTCGTCCGCCAGAAGCTCGAGGGCGGGGCGCTCGTGTTCTGTGGTCACTCGCGCTCTGCCGACGTGCAGCGGCTCGTCGAGATCGGCTTCCTCACCGAGCCCGCGCCCGCGCGCCGCGTGACGCCGAAGGTCATCCTGGGCGCGCCGCAGGACACACCCGCGACGGGCCGCATCCCGTCGGCCGCGTTCCGCAGCGCGCGCGAGGTGATCGAGCACGGGCCGGTGCTCGTGCAGGTCGCGCGGCCCGGTTACGCGCCGACGCTCGTGTGCGGCGAGTGCCGAGCCCCCGCGCGCTGCCAGCACTGCGGCGGGCCGCTCTTCGCCCCCGCCCGCGGCGCGACGCCCACGTGCGCGTGGTGCGCCCGCGACGCCCGTGGCTGGCAGTGCGCGCACTGCGAGGCGACGACCGTGAGGCTCGCGTCGAGCGGATCCGAGCGCACCGCCGACGAACTCGGCCGCGCCTTCGCAGGGGTGAAGATCATCGTCGCCGACGGCGCGCACCCCGTCGAGACGGTGGGGCCGGAGCCCGCGCTCGTGATCGCGACGCGCGGCGCCGAGCCCATCGCCGAGGGCGGCTACCGCGCCGTGCTCCTGCTCGACGGCGACCGCATGCTGCAGGCGCCCGACCTGCGCATCGGCGAGTCGTGTCTGCGGTGGTGGTCGAACGCGGCCGCTCTCGCGGCGCCGGGCGCTCCCGTGCACCTCGTCGCGGTGACCGGCCCCGTCGCGCGGGCGCTGGCCACGTGGAGTCAGCCCGCCTACGCGCGCGGCGAGCTCGTCGAGCGCGCGCCGCTCAAGATGCCGCCCGCCGTGCGCATCGCCCGCATCGAGGGCGACGCGCCGCAGGTGGACGAGGCCCTCGTGAAGCTCGGCGCCGACGCGCCCCGGCTGGCGCCCGACGCCGTGATCGGGCCCGTGCCGGCGCCCGAGGTCTCCGGCCGCAAGCGCGCCCGGGCGCTTGTGCGCTTCGAGTACGGCCTCGGATCCGTGGTCTCGGCGAGCCTGCGCGCGAGCGTCGTCGCGGCCGCGGTGTCGTCGCGGGCCAGGCGCACGCGGGGCCCCGCGGAACCAGGCAGATCCCGGCCGCCCGCGAATACACTCTCTGTGCGGCTTGACGTCGCCGATCCCGAGCTCTGAGAACGCGATGAGCCGAACAGATAAGGACCCCGTCATGTCGACCGATCTCCGTATCGTCTTTGCGGGAACGCCCGAGGTGGCCGTTCCCTCGCTCCGCGCGCTCGTCGCGGCCGGCGCTCGCGTCGTTGCCGTCGTGACGCGCCCCGACGCGCCCCTCGGGCGCAAGCGCGTGCTGACGCCGTCGCCCGTCGCACAGGCCGCCGACGAGCTCGGCATCCCCGTCGTGAAGGCCGCGAAGCTCGACGACGACGCGACCTCGCGCATCGCGGCGTTCGCGCCCGACCTGGGCGTCATCGTCGCCTACGGCGGGCTCGTGCGCGAGCCGCTGCTCTCGGCCCCGGCGCACGGGTGGATCAACCTGCACTTCTCGCTGCTGCCGGCCTGGCGCGGGGCCGCCCCCGTGCAGCGCTCACTCATGGCGGGCGACGCCGTCACGGGCGCCGCCGTGTTCCAGCTCGTCCCCGCGCTCGACGCGGGCGACGTCTTCGGCCAGATCGAGTACGCCCCGGGCGACGACGAGACCGCGGGCGACGTGCTGGCGGCGCTCGCAGAGCGCGGATCCGCCCTGCTCGTCGACGTCGTCGGCGAGATCGCGGCCGGCACCGCCGTCGCCACGCCCCAGCAGGGCGAGCCGACGCTCGCGCCGAAGCTGGGCCTCGCCGACGGGCTGCTCGACTTCACGCTCCCGGCCGACGAGGTGCTCGCGCGATTCCGCGGCGTCACGCCCGAGCCGGGCGCACACACCACGCTCGCGGGGGAGCGATTCAAGATTCACGCCGCGCGGCGCCACGCCGGGCGGTCGCTCGCGCCGGGCGCGGTCGAGGCAATTAAGGGCGGAATCCTCGTGGGGACCGCGACGGAGGCAATCATGATCGAACGAGTACAGCCCGCGGGCAAGGCCGCCATGGCCGCCGACGCATGGCTGCGCGGCCAGCGCGCGGACGTGGAGCTGGGCTCGTGAGCGGCCAGGGTCGCGGCCCGCGCCGTTCGCAGCCCCGCGACACGCACGTGCAGCCGTCGCGCGAGGTGGCGTTCGAGGTCATCCGCGCGACGACCGCCGACGACGCCTACGCCAACCTTCTCCTCCCGGCCGAGATCGAGCGCGCGGGCCTCAACGCCGCCGACGCCGCGCTCGCGACCGAGCTGACCTACGGCACGCTGCGCCGCCGTGGCGCCTACGAGCAGATCGTGCGCCTCGCCTCGGGCCGCGAGCTCGACGAGATCGATCAGGGCGTGCTCGACGCACTCTGCATGGGCGCCCACCAGCTGCTCTCGACGCGCGTCGCGGCCCACGCGGCCGTGAACGAGTCGGTCGAGTTGGCGCGCCGCGAGTCGGGCCGCGGCGCGGCGGGCTTCGCGAACGCCGTGCTCCGCCGCATCTCGCGCGACGGCCTGGCGACGTGGGAGGACCGCATCAGCGAGTCGGCACGCAGCGCCGATGAGGCGCTCGGCTTCCGCACCTCGCACCCCGTGTGGATCCTGCGCGCCTTCCGCCGGGCACTCGCGGCGACCGGATCCGCCGACGAGCTCGAAGACCTGCTCGAAGCCGACAACGCCTCGCCGTCGGTGACGATGATCGCCCTGCCCGGCCTCGCCGAGACGCAGGGCAAGGCGACGAAGTATTCGCCCGTGGGCTTCCGCGCGCCGCAGGGCGACCCCGAGCAGACGGTGCGCGACTCCGGTGGCGCGCGCCGCGTGCAGGACGAGGGCTCGCAGCTCGTCGCCCTCGCCCTCTCGCGCCTCACGCCCGTGACAGCGGGGGAGAGATGGCTCGACCTGTGCGCGGGCCCCGGCGGCAAGACCGCCCTCCTGGCCGCCGAGGCCCTCGCGGGCGGCGCGGTGCTCGAGGCGAACGAGGTCGTGCCCGCGCGCGCCGGGCTCGTGCGCCGGGCCCTCGAGGCCGTGCCGACCGAGGTCGAGGTGCACGAGCGCGACGGGCGAGAGCTCGCGAAGGAACGCGCGGCGGAGTTTGACCGGATCCTCGTCGACGCCCCCTGCACGGGCCTCGGCGCGCTGCGCCGCCGTCCCGAGGCGCGCTGGCGTAAGCAGCCGGGAGACGTTGCGGAGCTCGTGTCGATCCAGTCGGAGCTTCTCGACGCCGCGCTCGACGCGGCGCGCCCGGGCGGCGTCGTCGCGTACGTGACCTGTTCGCCGCACCTGGCCGAGACGTCGGGCGTCGTGCGCGACGCCCTCGAGCGCCGAAGCGACGTCGAGCTTCTCGACGCCCCCGCGGCCATCCGGGCGGTGTCGCGCGGGCCGATCGAGATCGCCGAGCGCGAGGACGGCCTTCCCGTCGCCCAGCTGTGGCCGCACCGGCACGGCACCGACGCGATGTTCCTCGCCCTGTTCCGCCGCGCCTGAGCCGGGCCACCCCGATCCGATAGCATGGCGGGCATCCCCCGGGCCACTATCCGACCCCGATCGAAGGGATCGCCCGCATGAGCGATCAGCACTCACCCCAGACCGAGCTCCGCGACCCGGCAACCCCCGCCCAACGCCTCGCCGAGATTGCGGCGACCAACCCCGAGCTGGGCGCCGATATCGCGCGCCACCCGAACGTCTACGACGGCCTGCTCGACTGGCTCGCCCAGTACGGCGACGAGGGCGCCCGCGCGGCTGTCGCCCAGCGGCGCGGATCCGCGGCGGCCGCCGCCGCAGGGATCCCCGCGGGCACACCAGCCGCCCCGCAGGGCACGCCCGCCGCGCCCCAGGGCAACCCTGCCGCCCCGCAGGAGTACCCCGCCGCGCCCGAGGGCGCGCCGGTGATTCCGCAGGGCGCACAGGCGGCAGGCTTCGCCGGTGCCGCGCCGGCCGTCGCCGGCCAGCCCGCCGCGCCGAAGAAGAAGTCGAAGAAGGGGCTCACGACAGCGCTTATCGCGGGCGGCCTCGTCGTCGTTCTCGGAGGCGGCGGCGCCGTGTGGGCCGTCAACTCGATCCTCGGCGGCGAGAAGTCGCCCGATGCCGCGGCCGACAAGCTGTTCGAGGGCGCGCTGAAGCTCGACCCGATCGCGCTGTACACCGCGATGTCGCCCACCGAGGTTAAGCCCCTCGAGGAGGCGCTCAAGCAGCTCGAAGACATGCCGACGTCGAGCGAGGAGGACGCCAAGAGCATCCAGGAGACGCTGAACTCGGTCCTCGACGCCATCGAGATCACGACCGACGGGCTCGAGTACCGCACCGACGAGCTCATGGACGGCGTGAGCCGCGTGAGCCTCGTCGACGGCACGCTCGAGATCGACGCCGACACCGACGAGCTCGGCGATGCGCTTCGCGAGTTCATGGAGGTGTCGATGCGCGTCAGCCTCGAGCAGTCGGGCTACTACTCCGATGACGAGATCGACGAGCTGCTCGACGAGAGCCTCGACAGCCAGATCGACTTCATGCTCGACGGCCTCGAGAGCGAGTTGCCGTACCAGGTCGACTTCTCCGAGATGTGGGACAGCCAGCTGGCCGACAAGGAGCGCGTCGACATCTCGGAGGACGACCCGCTGATCGGCCAGGGCTACCCGCTCTCGGTGATCACTGTCGACGAGGGTGGCTGGTACACGAGCCCGCTCCTGACGGGTGTCGACCTCGCGGCCGGTCAGGCGATGATCCAGGGCGGGTACAGCTACGGCGACTCGCTCATCGATGCCGAGAAGTTCGGCTCGCCGGAGGACGCCGCGCACGGCTTCGCCGACGGGCTCGAGGCCTTCGTATCGAACGGCGACTACGAGGCATTCGCGTCGGCCCTGCCGCTGGCCGAGCGCCGCGCGGTGTCGCTCTACGGCCCGGCCCTCGCCGACCTCGGCGCCAACGAAGACGCGTCGCTGAGCGACTTCGACGTCGAGGTCGAGAAGTCGGGCGGCCTCACGGGCCTCCGCATCTCGAACCTCGAGTTCCTCCGCGGCGACACCGTCACGGGCACCTACTCGCACCCGTGCTTCGAAGACCAGTACTCGGGCGAGCAGTGTATCGACGACGTCCCAGCGCTCAAGCTGCTGGGCCTCGACGAGGCGCTGCCGATCGCGATCCAGGAGGATGGCGGCTGGTTCGTGAGCCCGACCGCGACCGTCGGCAACGTCCTGGCGATCGCGACGAAGAACCTCGCGCAGCTGATCGAGGACGACGAGCTCGACAAGCTCTTCGAGTTCTAAGCACCTCACCGAGAACGGGCCCCGCTGTTGCGGGGCCCGTTCGCCGTTCAATCCCAGGTGACGGGGAGGTCCGGATCCGAGAAGTCGACCGTCGGCGCGTAGAGCCACGGGCCACCGTAGATCTGATCGCGACCCGACGAGCCGCCCTGCTGCCAGTCGGCGACGAAGGCGACGTCGCCGATGTAGTCGCCCTCCTGGAACTGCGCGCCGTCGAACGCCGAAGACGTCGGCACCATGGCGTCGATCTCAGCCCACTGTTCATCGGTGAGGGATCGCTCGACGGTGCCGTCGATGATCTGAGCGCCGCCCTGGATGCCGCCAGTGACCTCGAGCCCGCAATCGGCGGCGAGGGTCGTCGACGAGATGCACGCCTCGGCCGCCGCCCGCACGACCTCGCGGAACTTCGCGATGCCGTCGTCCGTCAGCGTGGGCTCGCGGTCATACGGATACATGAAGACCATGCCGCTCTCGGCGACGATGACCGACTCGGGGATCGTGAAGTACTCCGTCGTCGTTCCGAGCGTGTAAGCGCCCGGGAAGACCTCGTAGCTCATCGAGCCCGACGCATCGAAGGCGACGCCGTTGAGCGTCATGTCGAAGGCCTCGTAGCCCTCGGTAATCTCGAGCGTCGGCAGGTCGACATCGAACACAACGTTCTCGGGATCGTTCACGTCGACGTCGACCGTCAGCGTGAAGTCGATGAGCTCGTCGTCCATCATGTAGCTGACGGCGAAGACCTGGTTCTCCCACGCGTCCTCGGCGAGCGGCGTGATCTGGACGTCCGAGATCGGATAGTTCTCGACCATCGCGGCCCACGCGTCGTCGCTCGTGAGCGAGGTCGCCGTGTGGCCGAGCATCGAGAGTGCGAGGGTCGCGTTGCCGCCCGCGATGGCGTTCACGAAGGTCGTCGCCGCGTCGAGGCCGATCTCGCCGGCGGCGAGCGGGATGACGGTCGGCGTCGGCGTCGAGATCGGTTCGCGGTCGTCGCGGCTATCGCCGAGCATGGGGGAGACGACCGCGGCCCCGACGCCCACGAGGATCGCGGCGCCGAGGCCCACGAAGGTCGTGACCGCCGCGATGCGGCCGGCGCGGCCGGACGACGCCTTCGGGGCCGCCTGGGCCTTCGACGTCGCGACGGTCGGCGGCGTCGGGCGAGCCTTCTTTGCCTTCGGGCGGGGCTCCTCGGGGCGCCACGGCGGCGTGAACGTCGACGGCGGAATCTCGCCGTCCGCCGGCGCCTGGGCGCGCGAGCTTGTCGGCGCGGCCGCGGGCGGCTGCCAGGCGGGCGAATCCGTGACCGGCGGATCCGAAACGGGACCTGTCTGGTGAGCCTCCGGCGCGTCGGCGACGGGCGGATCCGTGACCGGCTCGCGCGGTTCCGCGGCGGGATCGGGGGAGCGGACTTCCGGCTCCCGGGCGCGCTCGTCCGCCGCCGGCGACTGCCAGCGCGACGCCGCCGGCTCGGGTGCCGGGACGACGTGCTCGGGCGCCGCGTCGTCGCGCTTGCGCCACGGCATCGACGATTCGGGTTCCGGTGCGACCTCGTCGGCGGTACCTTCGGACTTCGCCTCGTCGGCGCCCTGCCAGGGGAACCGCGGCGCCTTGTCGTCATCGTGGGGTTTCTGCCAGGGAAACTCCGCCATTTCGGTCACCTCGTCTCAGATGTTCTGCTGTCATTATCCCGGCCGCCTTGCGCTCCCGATGCCGGAACCCGGGCGCGCGGACGCGGCCCATTCTCCCAGCAGGTTGGCGGGCGGCGATAATGGAGGGGATGAGCCTCCCCAACGCACCCCGCATTAACCCGAGCATCCTCTCCGCCGACTTCGTGAACATGCAGCGCGATCTCGAGCGCATTTCGGGCGCGGACTTCGTGCATGTCGACGTGATGGACAACCATTTCGTTCCGAACCTGACGTTCGGGCCGCAGATGGTGGAACGGATCCAGGCGACGAGCCCGATCCCGCTCGACGTGCACCTCATGATCTCCGACGCCGACCGCTGGGCGCCCGGCTACGCCGAGATCGGCGCCGCGAGCGTCACCTTCCACCTCGAGGCCGCCGCCGACCCGATCGCGCTCGCGCGCCGGATCCGCGACATCGGCTCGCGCGTCGGCGTCGCGATCAAGCCCGACTCGCCCGCCGAGCAGCTCTTCGAGCACCTCGACGAATTCGATCAGATTCTCGTGATGACGGTCGAGCCCGGCTTCGGCGGTCAGAGCTTCCGCGACGACATGATGCCGAAGCTCCGCGCGCTGAAGTCCGAGGCCGCGCGCCGCGGATCCCAGGTGTGGCTGCAGGTCGACGGCGGCATTGCGCCCGGCACGATCGAGCAGGCCGCGGCCGCCGGCGCCGACACGTTCGTCGCCGGATCCGCCGTATTCGGCGCGGCCGATATCGACGCGCGAATCGGCGAGCTGAGGGCTCTCGCGTCGCAGCACGCTCACGGAACGGATAGCCTGGGACAGTGAAATCGTTCGAGGACCTGTTTGCTGAACTAAGCGACAAGGCCGTCACCCGACCCGCCGGCTCCGGAACTGTCCAGGAGCTTGACGCTGGCGTGCACTTCATCGGCAAGAAGATTGTCGAAGAGGCGGCCGAGGTGTGGATGGCATCGGAGTATGAATCCGACGAGGCCGCTGCGGAAGAAATGTCGCAGCTTATGTACCACCTGCAGGTGATGATGATCGCCAAGGGACTCACTCTCGAGGACGTCTACCGACATCTCTGATCCGGCCCGCGACTAACCGACCTGATCTGAAAGAAACAAGACGTGCTTCGTATTGCCATCCCTAACAAGGGATCCCTCTCCGAGACCGCCGTGCAGCTGCTGGCCGAGGCTGGCTACGCCACTCGCCGCGACTCCAAGACGCTCCACCTGATCGACGAGGCCAACGGGGTGGAGTTCTTCTACCTCCGCCCGCGCGACATCGCGACGTACGTCGCCCGTGGCGCCCTCGACGTGGGCCTCACAGGCCGCGACCTGCTCCGCGACGTTCGCCTCCCGGCGGCGCGCGAGGTCGAGGCGCTCGGCTTCGGTCGCTCGACCTTCCGCTTCGCGGCCCCCGCCGGCACGCTTAGCTCGATCGAGCAGCTCGACGGCAAGCGCGTCGCCACGAGCTACACCGGCCTTGTCGAGGAGTTCCTCGGCGAGCAGGGCATCACGGTCGACGTCGTTCCGCTGAACGGCGCCGTCGAATCGGCCCCGCAGCTAGGCGTCGCCGACGCGATCGCCGACGTCGTCGAGACCGGCACGACGCTCAAGCAGGCCGGCCTCGAGATCTTCGGCCCCGTCATGCTCGAGTCGGAGGCCGTCCTCATCCAGGGTCCCGGATCCGCCGAGGGCATCGACAAGCTCCTGCGCCGCCTGCGCGGCGTGCTTGTGGCGCGCCGCCACGTCATGCTCGACTACGACCTTCCCGCCGACCTCGTCGAGCAGGCCTCGGAGGTCGCCAAGGGCATGCAGTCGCCCACCGTCTCGCCGCTACAGCGCGAGGGCTGGGTCGCCGTGCGGGTCATGGTTCCCAAGCGCGACGCCAACCGCATCATGGATGACCTCTACTCGCTCGGTGCGCGCGCGCTGATCGTCACCGCTATCGACAACGCCCGTCTGTGAGGGCGTCGTGACCAGCACTCAGTCTTCGGAACTCGGTGTCGCGACTCGCGTCATTCCGTGCCTCGACGTCTCGGGCGGCAGGGTCGTCAAGGGCGTGAACTTCGAGAACCTGCGCGAGATGGGTGACCCCGTCGAGCTTGCCCGCGAGTACTACGAGCAGGGCGCCGACGAGCTGACCTTCCTCGACGTGGGCGCCTCGGTCGAGGCGCGCGACACGATGTACGACGTTGTGCGCGCGACGGCGGAGCAGGTCTTCATCCCGCTCACCGTCGGCGGCGGCGTGCGCTCGGTCGACGACGTGTCGCGCCTGCAGGACGTGGGCGCCGACAAGGTCGGCGTGAACTCCGCCGGCATCGCGCGCCCCGACCTCCTCGGTGAGATCGCTGACCGCTACGGCGCGCAGTGCCTCGTGCTCTCGCTCGACATCAAGCGCGCCTCGCACACCCCGAGCGGCTTCGTCGTGACGACCCACGGCGGCCGCCGCGAGACCGACATCGACGCGCTCGCGTGGGCGCGCGAGGCCATCGAGCGCGGGGCGGGCGAGCTCCTCGTCAACTCGATCGACGCCGACGGCACGAAGCAAGGCTTTGACCTCGAGCTCATCTCGGCCATCCGCGAGCTCTCGCACGTTCCCGTCATCGCCTCGGGCGGAGCGGGCGACGTGCGCGACTTCGCCCCGGCGGTCCGCGCCGGCGCCGACGCGATCCTCGCGGCCACGGTCTTCCACTCGGGACAGATCCGCATTGGCGACGCCAAGCGCGCCATGCGAGAAGAAGGAGTGCTGGTTCGATGAACGGCATCAACGAACGTCTCGACCTCGTCTCGTTCAACGACGACGGTCTCGTCCCCGCCGTCGTGCAGGAACACGGCACCGGCCAGGTGCTCATGCTCGCCTGGATGGACCGCGAGGCGCTGCGCCGCACCCTCACCGAGGGCCGCGTGACCTACTGGTCGCGTAGTCGCGGCGAGTACTGGCGCAAGGGCGACACCTCCGGCCATGTGCAGGTCGTGCGCTCGGCGCGCATCGACTGTGACGGCGACACTGTCCTACTCGAGGTCGAGCAGACCGGTGCGGCGTGCCACACCGGCACGCACACGTGCTTCGACGGATCCGAGCGCGATCTGCACCCGGTGATGTCGTGACCCGCCAGGGTGGGTGGGCTGCGCGCCGCGGCCGCACTACGAGTGTCGTGCTCATCCTGCTCGGCGCCGCCGTCGCGCTCATCGGCTCGACGCAGACCTGGCTCGTCGCCAGCGTCGAGGGCACCGACATCCCGGCGACCGGGTCCGAGGCGCTCGCGCTGCTGCAGCCGCTCGCCCTCGCCGGCCTCGCGCTGACGCTCGCCCTCGCCCTCGTGGGCAAGGCGCTGCGCTTCGTCTTCTCGGCCCTCGCTGTGGTGATCGGCGGCGCGCTGACGGCGCTCATCACGCCCATCGCGGCGGATCCGCCCGTGTCGGCCATCGCCCGCGTGGTGACGGAACACACGGGCATCGCGGGCGTCGAGAGCGTGGGTGAGATCACCTCCGCGATCGACGCGACGGCGTGGCCGATCGTGGCGCTCATCGCCTCGCTCGTCGTGGCCGTCGGCGGCGCGCTCGCCCTCGTGACCGGGCCCGCGTGGCGCAAGGGCACGAGCCGCTATGACGCGCCGAGCACATCGACCTCGGCGGGCGAAGGCCCGCTCGATGCGGTCGATTCGTGGGATCGTCTCACGCGCGGCGGCGACCCGACGGATTAACCATCCGCATTCGATAGACTGAACGTATTCCCTCTGGCAATCCTCAGGAGCAGTGCTATGACTTCTAATCCCATCGGTGACCCCGGCCACGGACACTCGCCGGCAGCCTGGACCGCTGTGCTGATCATGCTCATCGGCATCACCGCGGGTACCGTAGGCCTCTACATCGGTCAGCACGTTGTCGTGTACATCTCCGCTGCGATCGTCGTCCTGGGCCCGATCGTTGGCTTCATCGTCTCGAAGGCCGGCTACGGCGTGAACGGACCGAAGTTCCAGCCCAAGGGCCACTGATGTCGCTCCTCGCCGACCTCACGGCCGGTGCGGTGGCGGACGCCGAGTCGCGCCGCGCGGAGCTCTCCCTCGCTGAGGTGGAGCGCCGCGCGGCCGCTCAGTCTCCGGCCCTCGACGCCGTCTCGTTCCTCTCGCGCGGTGAGACAATCCGCGTGATCGCCGAGGTGAAGCGCGCGAGCCCCTCGCGCGGCGACCTCGCCGAGATCCCGGATCCGGCGCTTCAGGCGGCACGCTACGAGCAAGGTGGCGCGAGCGCGATCAGCGTGCTGACGGAGGGGCGCCGCTTCAAGGGCTCGCTCGCCGACCTCACGGCCGTCAAGCAGCAGGTGACCCTTCCGGTCCTGCGCAAGGACTTCATCGCGACGCCGTACCAGGTCGCCGAGGCCCGCGCCGCGGGCGCCGACCTCGTGCTCCTCATCGTCGCGGCGCTCGACCGCAAGACGATCGGCGAGCTGTACGCCCAGATCCGCGAGTTCGGCATGACACCGCTCGTCGAGGCCCACTCGGCCGACGAGGTGAAGATCGCCACCGACCTGGGTGCCCCCATTATCGGCGTGAACGCCCGCGACCTCAGTGACTTCACGCTCGACCGCGACCTCTTTGCGCGCCTCGCCCCCGGGATCCCGGACGGCACGATTCGCGTCGCGGAGTCGGCGGTTTCGACCCCCGACGACGTGGTGCACTACCGCCGAGGCGGCGCCGACGTCGTGCTCATCGGCGAGGCGCTCGTCACGGGCGACCCCGTCGCCACGCTCGACGCTTTCATTTCGGCGACGGAAGGAATCTGATGACCCTGCGCGAACAGCCCGGGCCGTTCTTCGGCGACTTCGGCGGACGCTACATGCCAGAGTCGCTCATCGCGGCCCTCGACGAGGTCACGGCGGCCCACGCCGAGGCCATGGCCGACCCCGCGTTTCGCGCGGAGCTCGCCGGCCTCCTGACCGAGTACGCGGGGCGTCCCTCGCCGCTCACCGAGGTGAAGCGTTTCGCCGAGCATGCCGGTGGCGCGCGCATCTTCCTGAAGCGCGAGGACCTCAACCACACCGGTAGCCACAAGATCAACAACGTTCTCGGTCAGGCGCTGCTTACGAAGCGCCTCGGCAAGACGCGCGTGATCGCCGAGACGGGCGCGGGCCAGCACGGTGTCGCGACCGCGACGGCCGCGGCGCTCTTCGGCCTCGAGTGCACGATCTACATGGGCGAGGTCGACACCGAGCGCCAGGCCCTGAACGTGGCCCGCATGCGCCTCCTCGGCGCCGAGGTGATTTCGGTAAAGGTCGGCTCGCGCACGCTGAAGGACGCGATCAACGAGGCCTTCCGCGACTGGGTCGCGACGGTCGATCGCACCAACTACGTCTTCGGCACCGCCTCGGGCCCGCACCCGTTCCCGGCGCTCGTGCGCGACTTCCAGAAGATCATCTCGGAGGAAGCCCGCGAGCAGGTCCTCGCGAAGACGGGCGCCCTGCCGAGCGCCGTCGTCGCCTGCGTGGGCGGTGGATCCAACGCGATCGGCATGTTCGACGCGTTCATCGACGACGAGGGCGTCGCGCTCTACGGCGTCGAGGCCGCGGGCGATGGCGTCGACACCGACCGCCAGGCCGCGTCGATCGAGCGAGGACGCCCCGGCGTTCTCCACGGCGCGCGCACCTACGTGCTGCAGGACGAAGACGGCCAGACGATCGAGTCGCACTCGATCTCCGCCGGCCTCGACTACCCCGGCGTGGGTCCCGAGCACGCGTGGCTCGCCGACACCGGGCGCGCGAGCTACATCCCGGCGACCGACGACGAGGCGATGCAGGCGCTGCGGCTGCTGAGCGAGACCGAGGGCATCATCCCCGCGATTGAGTCGGCGCACGCCCTCGCCGGCGCCATTCGCCTGGGCCGCGAGCTTGGCCCGGACGCCGTGATCGCGGTGTGCCTGTCGGGCCGCGGCGACAAGGACATGGACACGGCCGCGCGGTACTTCGGTCTCTACGACGGAGAGGACGCATCGTGACTTCCCGCGTCGAAATCGCCCTGGACCGCGCGAAGGACGCCGGTCGCACGGCGTTCATCGGCTACCTGCCCGCCGGGTACCCGGATCCGGACACCGCCGTCGAGGCGGCCGTCGCGCTCGCGGAGGCGGGCGCCGACGTGATCGAGCTCGGCCCGCCCTACAGCGACCCGGTCATGGATGGCCCGATCATCCAGGAGGCGACGAACCACGTCCTCGAGGCGGGTTTCCGCACGCGCGACCTGTTCCCGCTGATCCGGCGGATCACCGAGCGGACGGACGTTCCCGTGCTCGTTATGAGCTACTGGAATCTCATCGTGCAGTACGGCGTCGCCCGCTACGCCGCCGACCTCGCCGCTACAGGGGGAGCGGGCATCATCACGCCCGACATCACGCCCGACGCCGCGGACGAGTGGATCCGCGCCTCGGAGAAGCACGGTCTCGACCGCATCTTCCTCGCAGCCCCGACTTCGACCGACGAGCGCCTCGCGATGATCGCCTCGAACTCGAGCGGCTTCGTCTACACGGTCTCGACCATGGGAATCACGGGCGAGCGCGCCGACCTCGACGAGGCGGCACGCACCCTGGTGGATCGCTTGCGCGCCGCGGGCGCCGAGCGGGCCTGCGTGGGTATCGGCGTGACGACGTCAGAGCACGTCTCGAACATTGCCGGCTACGCCGACGGCGCGATCGTCGGCACCGCCCTCGTGAAGGCGCTGCGCGACGGCGGCGTCGACGGGCTCGCCGCCAAGGCCCGCGAGTTGGTCGCCGGCACTCGACGTTAGGGCCGCGTTCACGCGGCTCATGAGAATCAGGATCTACACTTCAGAAATCATGCTGTCTTTCCCTCCGCTCCCCGCGAGCATCCCCAGCCCGCCGATCTCTGAGTTCACGTTCGGCAGCCAGTGGACCATCTTCGGTTTCACGTTCGGCCCCTTCTCGATTCACATCTACGCGCTGTGCATCCTGGTGGGCATCGTCGCCGCGACGATCATCGCGAATCACCGCCTCTCGAAGCGCGGCGCCGAGCGTTGGGTCGTCATCGACATCGGACTGCCGGCCGTGGTGCTGGCCTTTATCGGCGCGCGTGCCTATCACGTTCTCACGCACTGGGGCTTCTACTTCGAGCAGGGCCGCGAGTGGTGGAACCCGACGGTGCAGGACGCCGTGTGGAACATCTGGGACGGCGGCATCGCGATCTTCGGCGCGCTGCTCGGTGGTGGCCTCGGCGCCTGGCTCGGCTGCAAGTGGACGGGCGTGCGCTTCTCGGCGTTCGCCGACGCTCTCGCGCCCGGACTGATCCTCGCGCAGGCCTTCGGCCGCTTCGGCAACTGGTTCAACCAGGAGCTGTACGGCCTGCCCACCAACCTGCCGTGGGGCCTCGAGATCGACCCGTCGAATAGCGCGTTCCCCGCGGGCCTGCCCGACGACACGCTGTTCCACCCGACCTTCCTCTACGAGGTCATCTGGAACACGCTCGGTGCGCTCGCGCTCATCTGGCTCGGCCGTCGCGCGTCGATGCAGTGGGGCCGCCTCTTCGCGGTATACCTCATCTGGTACGGCGCCGGCCGCATCGTGTGGGAGTCGATTCGCGTCGACCCGAGCCAGGTGTACCTGGGCCTACGCGTCAACGTCTGGGCCGCGATTGCGTCTGTCATGCTCGGTGTCGTTATTCTGGTGGTACAGGCCCGCCACAAGGGGCTGGAGCCCAGTCCTTACACGGCGAAACATCTCCGTAACGTGAACGACATAAGCTCAGAAGACGAGTTCGTCGACGTCAGCGACCCCGCTGGCATCGAGGAGAACGTCGAGCCGTCGCCGCAAACCGCGTCCTGACATCCTCATCCTCGCTGAGAGGATACGGATTCTGCCGCAGAACGCGGCGTTCGGCCCCCGGACATTCCGTCCGGGGGCCTTCCGTATCCACGAGTGAAGGATGTCTTATGTACTTCCAGCCTCCCTATGGTGCTAGCGGTGCTTATCCTCCGCAGCAGGGCATGTACAACCCCCGTTTCGAGAAGGACGCGTGTGGCCTCGCTATGGTCGCCACGCTGCGCGGCGAAGCGGGACATGACATCGTCGCCCTGGCGCTCGAAGCCCTTCGTAATCTTGAGCACCGCGGCGCGATCGGTTCTGACGCCGGAACCGGTGACGGAGCGGGCATCCTAGTTCAGATGCCCGACCGCTTCTTCCGGGAAGTGCTCTCCTTTGAACTCCCTCCCGTCGGCGAGTATGCGGCCGGCCTTGCCTTCCTCCCGACCGACCGCATGGCGCGGGAGAAGCAGAAGCGGCAGATCGAACGCATCGCCGCGGTGGAAAACCTTCACGTGCTCGGATGGCGCGAGGTTCCGGTCGATGAGGCCCACCTCGGACGCCTCGCACACGAAGCCCTCCCGGCCCTCGAGCAGCTCTTCGTTGCGAGCGCGCAGGCCGGTCACGTCGCCCCGCTCAGCGGCGTCGCGCTCGACCGCCGCGCCTACCGCCTGCGCAAGCGCGCCCAGCATGAGGCCGGCGCCTACTTCGTCACCATGTCCGCCCGCACCATCGGCTACAAGGGCATGGTCACGACGCTCCAGCTGGAGCCCTTCTACCTCGACCTGCAGGACGAACGCTTCGCGAGCGAGCTCGCGATCGTGCACTCGCGTTACTCGACGAACACGTTCCCGTCATGGCCCCTGGCGCAGCCCCTGCGCATGATGGCCCACAACGGTGAGATCAACACCGTGAGCGGTAACCGCAACTGGATGCGCGCGCGCCAGTCGCAGCTCGCCAGCGAGTTGCTGGGCGACATGGAGCCGCTGCTTCCGATCTGCTCGGATGCCGAGAGCGACTCGACCTCGTTCGACGAGGTCCTCGAGATGCTCGAGCTCACGGGCCGCAGCCTGCCGCACGTGCTCATGATGATGGTCCCCGAGGCCTACGAGAAGAAGGCCGGCCTCGACCCCGACGTGCGCGCCTTCTACGACTACAACGCGGGCCAGATGGAGCCGTGGGACGGCCCGGCCGCGATCCTCGCGACCGACGGCACCCAGGTCGTGGCGACCCTCGACCGCAACGGCCTCCGCCCGGGCCGCTGGACCCTGACGACCGACGGCCTCGTGATCGCCGGCTCCGAGACGGGCATTCTCGACCTGCCGGCCGAGCGCATCGCGCGCCGTGGCCGCCTGCAGCCGGGCACGATGTTCGTCGTCGACACGGCCGAGCGCCGCATCATCTCGGACGCCGAGATCAAGAAGCGCGTCGCGACGAGCGCGCCCTGGCGCAAGTGGCTCGACGAGGGCACCATGCGCCTCGCAGACCTGCCCGAGCGCGAGCACCTCGTGCACCCCGTCGCGAGCGTGCACCGCCGTCAGCGCACCTTCGGCTACACCGAAGAGGAGCTCAAGATCCTCATCGGCCCGATGGCAAAGGCCGGCATCGAGCCGCTCGGCGCGATGGGATCCGACACCCCGATCGCGGTGCTCAGCGACCGCCCGCGCCTGCTGTTCGACTACTTCGTGCAGCAGTTCGCGCAGGTCACGAACCCGCCGCTCGACTCGATCCGCGAAGAGGTCGTCACGAGCCTCAAGATCACCCTCGGTGGCGAGAACAACCTCCTCACCTGGGGCCCCGAGCACGCGCGGAAGATCGGTCTCGACTTCCCCGTGATCGATAACGACGAGCTCGAGAAGATCCGTCACATCGATCAGGCGATGCCCGGCGCGCGCGCCGTCACCATATCGGCGCTCTACCGCGTCTCGGCGGGCGCCCGCGGCATGAAGAAGCGCCTCGAGCAGATGTACCGCGAGGCCGACCAGGCGATCGCGGCCGGTGCAGAGTTCATCATCATCACCGACCGCGACTCCGACCGGGAGCTCGCTCCGATCCCGTCGCTGCTCGCGGTCTCCGCCGTGCACCACCACCTCATCCGCCAGGAGACTCGCATGAAGGCGAGCCTCGTGGTCGAGGCGGGCGATGTGCGCGAGGTGCACCACGTCGCGACGCTGCTCGGCTTCGGCGCGAGCGCGGTCAACCCGTACCTCGCCATGGAGTCGGCCGAGGAGCTCGTGCGCCGCGGTGTCGTGACCGACATCACGCCCGAGCAGGCCGTCAAGAACCTCATCTACGCGCTCGGCAAGGGCGTGTTGAAGATCATGTCGAAGATCGGCATCTCGGCCGTCTCGTCGTACGCCGGTGCGCAGGTGTTCGAGGCCGTCGGCCTCTCGCGCCCGTTCATCGAGACATACTTCGCCGGCACCGAGTCGAAGATCGGGGGAGTGGACCTCGAGGTCATCGCCACCGAGGCCGCGGCCCGCCACGCGTTCGCGTACCCCGCCGACTGTGCGCCCCGCGCGCACGAGCGGCTCTGGACGGGCGGCGAGTACCAGTGGCGCCGCGACGGCTCGGCCCATCTCTTCAACCCGGAGACGGTGTTCCGCCTGCAGCACTCGACGCGCACGCGCCGCTACGACATCTTCCGCGAGTACACAAAGCTCGTCGACGACCAGGCGACGCAGCTGAAGACCCTCCGCGGGCTCTTCGAGTTCCGCAAGGGCGTCCGCAATCCCGTGCCGATCGACGAGGTCGAGCCCGTCTCGAGCATCGTCAAGCGCTTCTCGACGGGCGCGATGAGCTACGGCTCGATCTCGCGGGAGGCCCACGAGACGCTCGCCATCGCGATGAACCGCATCGGCGGCAAGTCGAACACCGGCGAGGGCGGCGAAGACGTCGACCGTCTTCTGGATCCGGAGCGCCGCAGCGCGATCAAGCAGGTCGCCTCGGGCCGCTTCGGCGTCACGAGCATGTACCTCACGCACGCGGAAGACCTGCAGATCAAGCTCGCGCAGGGCGCCAAGCCCGGCGAGGGCGGCCAGCTGCCCCCGACGAAGGTCTACCCGTGGGTCGCGCGGACCCGTCACTCGACGCCCGGCGTCGGCCTGATCTCGCCCCCGCCGCACCACGACATCTACTCGATCGAAGACCTCAAGCAGCTGATCTTCGACCTGAAGCGCGCGAACCCGAAGGCGCGTATCCACACGAAGCTCGTCAGCCAGTCGGGCATCGGCGCGGTTGCCGCCGGTGTTGCGAAGGCGCTCAGCGACGTGATCCTCGTCTCGGGCCACGACGGCGGCACGGGCGCGAGCCCGCTGAACTCGCTCAAGCACGCGGGTACGCCGTGGGAGCTCGGCCTCGCCGAGACCCAGCAGACGCTCATGCTCAATCGTCTGCGCGATCGCGTTGTCGTGCAGGCCGACGGCCAGCTCAAGACCGGTCGCGACGTCGTGATCGCCGCCCTGCTGGGCGCCGAGGAGTTCGGTTTCGCGACCGCGCCCCTCGTCGTCGAGGGCTGCATCATGATGCGCGTCTGCCACCTCGACACCTGCCCCGTGGGCGTCGCGACGCAGAACCCCGTTCTGCGCGAGCGCTTCAGCGGCAAGGCTGAGTACGTCGTGAACTTCATGGAGTTCATCGCGCAGGAGGTGCGCGAGTACCTCGCCGAGCTGGGCTTCCGCTCGATCGACGAGGCCGTGGGCCAGGTCGACGCGCTCGACGTCAACCGCGCGATCTCGCACTGGAAGGCCGACGGCCTCGACCTCTCGCCGATCCTCAACGGTCCGGCGTTCGACGAGGACGAGCCCCGCCGCCACGGCCGCGAGCAGGACCATGAGCTCGACCAGCACTTCGACGTGCAGCTTATCGAGGCCGCGCGCGACGTCATCGCCCGCGGCGGCGACCTCGAGATCGACCTGCCCGTCAAGAACACCGAGCGCGCCGTCGGCACGATGCTCGGCCACGAGGTCACCCTCGCGCACGGCGAGCACGGCCTGACCAACGGATCCATCACCGTGAACCTCACGGGCACGGCGGGCCAGTCGCTCGGCGCCTTCCTCCCGGGCGGCATCTCGCTGCACCTCGAGGGCGACGCGAACGACTACGTCGGCAAGGGCCTCTCGGGCGGACAGATCGCGGTGCGCCCGTACCGCGGATCCTCGTTCGAGGCCGACAGCAACGTCGTTGCCGGTAACGTCATCGGCTACGGCGCGACGGGCGGATCGCTGTTCCTCTCGGGCCTCGTGGGCGAGCGTTTCCTCGTCCGCAACTCGGGCGCCAGCGCCGTCGTCGAGGGCGTGGGGGACCACGCGCTCGAGTACATGACCGGTGGCCTCGCGGTCATCCTCGGTGAGACGGGTCGTAACCTTGGCGCCGGCATGTCGGGCGGTACCGCCTACGTGTACGGCCTCGAGGAGGACCGCGTGAACGCGGCCGCCCTCTCGTCGGGCGAGCTCACGCTGTCGCCGCTCGGATCCGCGGAGCGCGAGATCCTGCGCGACATGCTCGAGCGCCACGTCGCAGAGACCGACTCTGCGCTGGGTGCGAGGATGCTCGCCGACTTCGACACTGAGGCAGACAAGTTCGTGCTGGTCACGCCGCGCGACTATGCTGCCGTTCTTTCGACCCGCCAGGAGGCGCTCGACGCGGGGCAGGACCCCGACGGCGACGTTGTCTGGCGCCGCATCCTGGAGGTGACCGGTGGCTGATCCCAAGGGCTTTCTGACCGTTACGGAGCGCGAGCTTCCCGCTCGCCGCCCCGTCCCCGTGCGCATTCTCGACTTCAAGGAGGTGTACGAGAAGGGCGATAGCGCCGTTCTCAAGCGCCAGGCCGGTCGTTGCATGGACTGCGGCGTGCCGTTCTGCCACCAGGGCTGCCCCCTCGGCAACCTGATTCCGGAGTGGAACGACCTCACGTGGCGCGGCGATGGCCGCGGCGCGATCGAGCGCCTGCACGCGACGAACAACTTCCCGGAGTTCACGGGCCGGCTGTGCCCCGCCCCATGCGAGAGCGCGTGCGTGCTCGGCATCAACCAGTCCGCCGTCACGATCAAGCAGGTCGAGGTCTCGATCATCGACCAGGCATTCGACAGCGGGTGGGTCGAGGCCCAGCCGCCCGAGCGCCTGACGGGTAAGACCGTCGCGGTCGTCGGATCCGGCCCCGCGGGCCTCGCCGCCGCGCAGCAGCTGACCCGCGCGGGTCACACGGTCGCGGTCTACGAGCGCGACGACCGCATCGGCGGCCTGCTGCGCTACGGCATCCCCGACTTCAAGATGGAGAAGCAGCACATCGATCTCCGCCTCGCGCAGATGCGCGAGGAGGGCACCCGCTTCCGCGCGGGCGTCTCGATCGGAACCGACATCACGTGGTCGGAGCTGCGCCGCCGTTACGACGCCGTTGTGATCGCGACCGGATCCACGGTCCCGCGCGAGCTGCCCATCCCGGGCCGCGACCTCGAGGGTGTGGAGTTCGCGATGGACTACCTCGTGCAGTCGAACCGCGTCGTCGCAGGCGACACGGTCGAGGGCCAGACCACGGCCGAGGGCAAGCACGTCGTCGTGATCGGTGGCGGTGACACCGGCGCGGACTGCATCGGCACCGCCCACCGCCAGGGCGCGAAGAGCGTGACGAACCTCGCGATCGGCAAGCGTCCGTCCGACGGCCGCCCCGACCACCAGCCGTGGCCGACCTTCCCGACGGTGTTCGAGGTCTCGAGCGCCCACGAAGAGGGCGGATCCCGCGAGTACCTCGCGTCGACGGTCGAGTTCCTCGGCGACGAGAACGGTCGCGTGCGCGCCCTGCGCGTCGCCGAGACCGAGTTCGTGAACGGCTCGCGCGTGCCGAAGAGCGGCACCGAGCGCGAGATCCCGGCCGACCTCGTCCTCATCGCGATGGGCTTCACGGGCCCCGAGCACGCCGAGCTCTCGGCGCAGAGCGGCGTGCAGTTCACCGACCGCGGCAACGTCGTGCGCGACGACCGCTTCGAGACCGACGAGCCCGGCGTCTTCGTCGCGGGCGACGCCGGCCGAGGCCAGTCGCTCATCGTGTGGGCGATCGCGGAGGGCCGCTCGGTCGCGGCCCGCGTCGACGAGTACCTGCTCGGCGAGACGGTTCTGCCGACCCCGGTCGCGCCGACGGACATAGCAATTCACGTATGAGTCACTTGGGGGCCCGGCGCGCGTGGCGCGTCGGGCCCCCTTTTACGCGTAGGCTGGAAGTGCGTCCGGAAATATCCGTTCCTTCATGCACGTGCGGTGCGGAAGCGAACGGCACGGACTCACACCGAAACCCATGGGCACCCCATGCCCGTCAGTGCGGAAGGTAATCAGGTGAGACGAGCCAAGATCGTCGCGACCCTCGGGCCGGCGACCTCGACCAAAGAAACAGTGCGGGAGCTGATTGACGCGGGACTTGACGTCGCGCGCTTCAACCTCAGTCACGGCGACTACTCCGTGCACGACAATAACTTCGCGAACGTGCGCGCGGCAGCGGAAGAGGCGGGCAAGCCCGTCGCTATCCTCGCGGACCTCCAGGGTCCGAAGATCCGTCTGGCGACGTTCGCCGACGGACCGCACGAGCTTGCCGTTGACGACATCTTCAAGATCACGACGGAAGACGTCGTGGGTACGAAGGAGCTCGTCGGCACGACGTTCAAGGGCCTCGCAAACGACGTGGCGCCCGGCGACTTCCTGCTCATCGACGATGGCAAGGTGCGCGTGCAGGTCGTCGAGACCGACGGTGTGACCGTGACGACGAAGGTTGTCGTCGGCGGCCCCGTGAGCAACAACAAGGGCATCAACCTGCCCGGCGTGGCCGTGAACGTGCCCGCGCTCAGCGAGAAGGACGAAAACGACCTGCGCTGGGCGCTCCGCAAGGGTGCCGACATCATCGCGCTGTCGTTCGTGCGCGACGCGAAGGACGTGCAGCGCGCACACGTGATCATGGCCGAAGAGGGCCGTCGCATTCCGATCATCGCCAAGATCGAGAAGCCGCAGGCCGTTGACGCGCTCGAAGAGATCGTCGAGGCATTCGACGGCATCATGGTCGCCCGCGGCGACCTCGGCGTCGAGCTTCCGCTCGAGGCCGTGCCGATCGTGCAGAAGAAGGCCGTCGCCATCGCGCGTCGCCTCGCCAAGCCCGTCATCGTCGCGACGCAGATGCTCGAGTCGATGATCTCGAACCCGGTGCCGACGCGCGCCGAGACGAGCGACGTCGCGAACGCCGTCCTCGACGGCGCCGACGCGGTCATGCTCTCGGGCGAGACCAGCGTGGGCAAGTACCCCGCCGTCACGGTGCAGACCATGGCTCGCATCGTCGAGTCGACGGAAGACCACGGCCTCGAGCGCATCGAGCCGCTGACGTCGAAGCCCCGCACGCAGGGCGGCGCCCTGACGGTCGCGGCCGTCGAGGTCGCCGACTTCGTCGACGCGAAGTATCTTTGCATCTTCACGCAGACGGGCGACTCGGCGCGCCGCATGTCGCGCCTTCGCCCCTCGCGCCCGATGATTGCGTTCACGCTGGCGGAGGAGACCCGCCGCCGCATGCAGCTCACCTGGGGCATCCGTTCGGCGATCGTCGAGCACGTCGAGCACACCGACCGCATGTTCGTGCAGGTTGACGAGTACCTCCTGTCGAACGAGCTGGCTCAGATCGGCGACAAGGTCATCGTCATCTCCGGTTCCCCTCCCGGAATCGCGGGTTCGACGAACGACCTCCGCGTGCACCGCGTGGGCGACGCCATGAACGGCGCCGCACCTGCGTATCAGCAGTAACGCGGAGTGTCGCAGGATGGCAATCCGGTAGGCTTGTCATTCTGGCCGGTGTGGCGGAATGGTAGACGCGACGCACTCAAAATGCGTTGTCCACAGGGCGTGCGAGTTCGAGTCTCGCCACCGGCACGTTTTTTACGAGTTTGAATCCTAGGATGGATGACGTGAGCGAAGAGCAGAAACAGAACGTCGAGTCCGCACCGCGTCGTGTGGTGGTTGCAGAAGACGAGTCCCTCATTCGGATGGACATCGTCGAGATCCTGCGCGACAACGGCTACGAGGTCGTCGGTGAGGCGGGCGACGGCGAGACCGCAGTGCAGCTGGCAACCGAGCTCCGCCCGGATCTCGTGGTGATGGACGTTAAGATGCCGCAGCTCGATGGCATCAGCGCCGCCGAGCAGCTCAGCCGCGACAACATCGCTCCCGTCGTGCTTCTCACGGCCTTCAGCCAGAAGGAGCTCGTCGAGCGCGCGACCGAGGCGGGCGCACTCGCCTACGTCGTGAAGCCGTTCACGCCGAACGACCTGCTCCCGGCGATCGAGATCGCGCTTGCGCGTCACGACCAGATCATCACGCTCGAGGCCGAGGTCGCCGACATGGTCGAGCGCTTCGAGACCCGCAAGCTCGTCGACCGCGCCAAGGGCCTGCTCAACGAGAAGATGGGCCTCTCGGAGCCCGAGGCGTTCCGCTGGATCCAGAAGGCATCCATGGACCGCCGCCTGACGATGCAGGACGTCGCCAAAGCCATCATCGAACAGTTGAGTCCTAAGAAGGGCTGACGCCTTCGTGCGTTAAAGGGCGGATCCTCCTCGAGGATCCGCCCTTTCGTGTTGTGTTAGCGCTGCTCGCGGATCGCGTTCGTGATCCGCACCGTCGAGCAGCGGCGACCGCTCTCGTCCGTCACGATGATCTCGTGCACCGTCATGGTGCGGCCGAGGTGGATTGCGGTGCACGTGCCCGTCACGAAGCCGGAGGTCGCCGACGCCGTGTGGGTCGCGTTGATGTCGACGCCGACGGCGTAGCGGCCGGGGCCGGCGTGCAGGTTCGCGGCCATCGACCCGAGCGACTCGCCGAGCACGACGTAGGCTCCGCCGTGCACGAGGCCGATCGGCTGAGTGTTTCCCTCGACGGGCATCGTCGCCACGGCACGCTCGGCCGTGAACTCGGTCATCTCGATGCCCATGCGATCGGCGAGGGCCCCGAGCCCGCGCTCCTTCACCCATGCGAGTCCGTCGGTCATATGCCACGCCTTCCTAAAGAGGTGATTCTTGGGGTTGTCACGCCTACGCTGGAGGGGTGACGGATCCCACGAAGCCTACCCTGCTCATCGTCGACGGCCACTCGCTGGCCTTCCGCGCTTTCTTCGCCCTACCGGTCGACAGCTTTGTCAACGCCGAGGGCCAGCACACGAACGGCATCCACGGATTCCTGTCGATGTTCCTCGGCCTGCTGCGCGACCAGGCGCCCACTCACGTCGCCGTCGCGTTTGACGTGTCCGACAACACCTTCCGCAAGCAGGAGTACCCCGAGTACAAGGAGGGGCGCAACGAGACGCCCTCCGAGTTCAAGGGCCAGATTCCGCTGCTGAAGCAGGCGCTCGAGGCGATGAACGTCACGGTGCTCGAGAAGGATGGCTTCGAGGCCGACGACATCCTCGCGACGCTCGCGAAGCGCGGATCCGAGGCCGGGTACGACGTGCTCGTCTGCTCGGGCGACCGCGACGCGATCCAGCTCGTCAACGATCGCGTCACGCTGCTGTACCCGTCGGTTCAGGGCGTGTCGAAGCTCAAGCGCTACGACCCCGAGGCCGTCGTCGAGCGCTACGGCGTGCCGCCCCACCAGTACCCCGACATCGCGGCGCTCGTGGGCGAGAAGGCGGATAACCTGCCCGGCGTGCCGAAGGTCGGCGAGAAGACCGCCGTGAAGTGGCTCACTCAGTTCGGCTCGCTCGACGAGATCCTCGCCGGCGCCGAGTCGATCAAGGGTGTCGTGGGTCAGAACCTGCGCGACCACATCGACGACGTGCGCCGCAACCGCAAGCTCAACCGCCTGCTCGACGACATCGAGGTGCCCGTCGAGCTCGACGCCCTCGAGCTCGGCGCGCCCGACGAGGCGGCCGTGCGCGACCTGTTCTCGCAGCTCGAGTTCCGCACGCTGCTAAAGCGCGTGCTCGACCAGATGGGCGGATCCGCCGATGAGCCGGCCGCGAACGCCGTCGCCGTGCCCGCCCCGCAGGCGCTCTCCGCCGCGGAGATCGCGGCCTGGCTCGGATCGGCGGAGGACGCCGTCGGCGTCACCGTGACGGTGCAGGGCGGCCTGCCGACCGAGGTCGGCTTCGCGCGCGCCGACGCCATTGTCGAGGCGGCGTGGAGCGACGAGGTCGCCGAGGCGCTCGGCGCATGGTTCGCGTCGGACGCGCCGAAGGCGTTCTGCGACGCGAAGCCCCAGCTGAAGGCCCTCGCCCGTGCGGGCGTTCCCGCGGCGGGCCTCGCGAACGACGCCCTCATCTCGGGCTGGGTCGCGCGCCCCTCGTTCCCGGACAAGTCGCTCGCGCACCTCGTCGACCGCTACCTCGGCGAGAAGCTGCCCGAGGGCGACCCGAACCAGCTCCTCGCGACCGGACCGTCGGCGGGCGAGCTCGCCTGGTACACGCTGCGCGCCGCCGACGCGGTTGTCGCGGCGCTGCCCGAGAAGGAGCGCTCGGTGCTCTTCGACATCGAGCTGCCCACGCTCGTCGCGCTCGCCGACATGGAGCTCGCGGGCGTCACGGTGTCGCACGAGAAGCTCGCCGCTCTGTCGGCGTCGCTCGGCGAGCGGGCCGCCGAGATAGCGGTCGCGGCATACGCCGAGATCGGGCACGAGGTGAACCTCGGCTCGCCGAAGCAGCTGCAGCAGGTGCTGTTCGAAGAGCTCGAGCTGCCGAAGACCCGCAAGACCAAGACGGGCTACACGACCGACGCGGCCGCGCTCGGCGACCTGCAGCAGAAGACGGGGCACCCGTTCCTCGGCCAGCTGCTTGCACACCGCGAGGCGACGAAGCTGAAGCAGATCGTCGACGGCCTCGACCTCGCGATCGCGCCCGACGCGCGCGTGCACACGACCTACCTGCAGACGGGCAGCCAGACGGGCCGCCTGTCGAGCACCGACCCGAACCTGCAGAACATCCCGGTCCGCACCGAGGAGTCGCGCCACATCCGCGCGGCGTTCGAGGTGGGCGAGGGCTACGAGACGCTACTGACGGCCGACTACTCGCAGATCGAGATGCGCATCATGGCGCACCTCTCGGGCGACCCCGGCCTCATCGAGGCGTTCAACGCGGGCGAAGACCTGCACCGCTACGTCGGCGCACAGGTCTTCGGCGTCGACGCCGCGGACGTCACGAGCGAGATGCGCAGCAAGGTGAAGGCGATGAGCTACGGCCTCGTCTACGGCCTGAGCGCGTTCGGCCTCGCCAAGCAGCTCGGCATCGAACAGAAGGAGGCCAAGCAGCTGATGCTCGGCTACTTCGAGCGCTTCGGCGCGGTGCGCGACTACCTCCGCGCGTCTGTCGAGAAGGCCCGCGAAGACGGCTACACCGAGACGATCTTCGGCCGCCGCCGCCCGTTCCCCGACCTCACGAGCCCCAACCGCGTGCTGCGCGAGAACGCCGAGCGCGCGGCGCTCAACGCGCCGATCCAGGGCAGCGCGGCCGACATCATGAAGATCGCGCTGTTCGGGATCCATCAGGATCTTCACGAGCTGGATTCGCGCCTGCTGCTCCAGATCCACGATGAGGTCGTGGTCGAGGTGGCGCCGGGCGAGTGGGACCGCGTCGAGAAGATCGTGCGCGACCGCATGGCCGAGGCGGCGGAGCTCACGGTGCCGCTGTCGGTGCAGGTGGGGCGCGGATCCGATTGGAACGAGGCCGCCCACTAAGGGCGGGTCACGTCACGAGCCGGTACCCCATGCCGGCCTCGGTGGTCAGGTGCACCGGGGCCGCGGGGTTCGCCTCGAGCTTGCGGCGTAGCTGCGACATGTAGAGGCGCAGGTAGCCCGAGTCGGTCACCTCGTCGGATCCCCAGATCTCCTTCAGGAGGTCCTGGCGGGTCAGCAGGGCCCCGGGGTTACGGCACAGCTGCTCGAGCATGCGCCACTCGGTCAGGGTCAGGTGCACGGGCTCGCCGGCCCGCGAGACGCTCTTCATCGCGAGGTCTACCGTCACGTCGCCGAAGGTGATCGTGGCGGTTCCGGCCGGCGCCGCGCTGCGGCGGGCGAGGGCCCGGAGCCGCGCGAGCAGCTCGTCGATCTGGAACGGCTTGGTGATGTAGTCGTCGGCGCCGGCGTCGAGCGCGTCGACCTTGTCGGCGGATCCGGTGCGACCCGAGACGACGAGGATCGGCGCGGCCGTCCACCCGCGCAGGGCGGTGATCACGTCGATGCCGTCGAGCAGCGGCATGCCGAGGTCGAGCACGATGAGGTCGGGATGCGCGCGCGACGCCGTCGTGATCGCGTCGCGCCCGTCGGCGGCGGTCACGACCTCGTAGCCGTGCGCCGAGAGCGTGATGCGCAGCGCGCGCACGAGCTGCGGGTCGTCGTCGGCGAGCAGGAGCTTCATGATCGTCCTTCCTGCGTGAGGGGGAGGCGCACGCAGAGGGTCGCCCCGCCGCCCGGGGTCTCGTTGAGCGTGAGGGTGCCGCCCATGCCCTCGGTGAAGCCGCGGGAGAGGGCGAGGCCGAGGCCGAGCCCCGAGGAGTTGTCGCGGTCGCCCGCGCGCTGGAACGGCGCAAACACGGCGTCGCGGCGGTCGTGGGGGATCCCCGAGCCGTGGTCGACGACCTCGATCCGCAGCCACCCGTCGTCGTCGGCGCGGGTTGCGACGAGAACGGGGTGGCCCGCGGGCGCGTAGCGCTGCGCGTTGGCGACGAGGTTGACGAGCACGCGCTGCAGGAGCACCGGATCCGCGACGATGCGGTCGTCGCCGATGTCGAGGGCCACGGCCGAGGGGCCGAGGCCGAGCTCGTCGATGGCGGCGCCGACGGCGTCCTCCACCGATACCTCCGAGAGCGACACCGCCAGCACGCCGGCCTCGGCGCGGCTGACGTCGAGCAGGTCGGTGACGAGCCGGGTGAGGGCGTCGAGGCTCTCGGCGGCGGTGTCGAGCAGCTCGTCGCGGTCGGCGCCCGTGAGATCCCGGGTCGCCCGCAGCCCGCCGACGGCCGCGACGGCGGCGGCGAGCGGGCGGCGCACGTCGTGGCTGACGGCCGAGAGCAGGGCGCTGCGCACCTGATCCGCGGCCTCGGCGGATTCTGCCGCCGACGCGCTCCTCGCCGCCTCCGCGGCCGACGCCTCGGCCGCGCGGGCGCGGCGCGCGGCCTGGTCGACGATGATGCTCACGAGCACCGCGATCGCGATCGAGAGCGCGATGGTGGCGAGGTGGATCGGCTGCTCGATCGCGATGCTGAAGAGCGGCGCGACGAAGAGCAGGTCGAGCACGATGCCCGAGGCGAGGGCCGCGATGATCGCGGGCCAGAAGCCGCCGATGACGGCGACGATGACGACCACGAGCTGGTAGCTCAGCACCTCGTATGTGATCGACTCGGGGCTACGGGCGAGGAGCAGGGCCGCGGTGAGGAGGGGGATCGCGACGAGCGCGACGCCGAGGCCCGCGACCACGCGCCGCGGCCCGAGCGCGCCGGCCGTGCGTCGCAGGATCCGCAGGTGGGTCATGGCTGGAAGCCTACGACCGATCACCGCGCCACCGCGCCGGAACGCTCCGTGCGATCCTGCCCCGGCAGCGGTCGGGACCGCCGGCCGTAGATGACCTCCGACGAGTCGAGCAGCCACGGCACGAGCGTGACGGCGACGCCGTGCACCAGCATGAGGCGCGAGGCGAGGCGCCGCGCTCGGCGATTGTGCAGGAGCGTCTCCCACCAGTGGCCGACGATGTACTGCGGCAGGTAGACGGTCACGACCGACGGTCCGCGTTCGTCGCGCAGCGCCTCGATGTACCGGATCAGCGGCTCGCCATAGGTGCGATACGGCGAGTCGAGCACGTCGAGGGGGATGCCGGATCCGAGGGCCCGCCACTGCGCCGCGAGGCGGTCGGCGTCGTCCCTGTCGACGGCCACGTGGACGGCGCGCGTCTCGGTGTGGTGGGCGGCGACCGCGTAGTCGATGGCCTTCAGCACCGGCTTCTGCATGCGGCTCACGAGCACGATCGCGACATCGCCCGAGGATCCGAAGCGGGTCGTGCCGTCGACAGCGAGCTCGTGCTCGACGTCGCGGTAATAGCGGCGCACGCCGATCATGAGGAACGCGAGGAGGGGGATGGCGATGAAGACGAGGTAGGCGCCGTGCGTGAACTTCGTGATCGTGACGACGATGAGGACGACGGTCGTCAGTCCCGCGCCGACGCCGTTGACCGCGAGGCCCCAGCGCGCGGAGCGCAGCTCGTCGCGTCCGAGGCCGCCCTCGCGCAGGCGGCGGCGCCAGTGCCGCACCATGCCGATCTGGCCGAGGGTGAACGAGACGAACACGCCGATGATGTACAGCTGCACGAGCGTGCTGAGCTGCGCCCGCGACAGCAGCAGGACGAGGATCGCGGCGCCTCCCAGGATGAGCATGCCGTTCGAGAACACCAGCCGGTCGCCGCGGGTGTTGAGGCTCTTCGGCGCGTAGCCGTCCTTCGCGAGCACGGCTCCGAGCAGCGGGAACCCGTTGAAGGCGGTGTTCGCCGCGAGCAGCAGCACGCACGCCGTCGCCGCCTGCACGACGTAGAACAGCACGCTTCCGGATCCGAACGTCGCCGCGGCGACCTGCGCGATGAGGCTCGGCTGCGGCGCGGTGCAGTCAAAGCCCGCGAGATCGCATGGATTTTCGGCGTAATGCACCCCCGAGACGAGCGCGAGCGCCGTGAGGCCCGCGAAGAGGAAGATTGCGATGGATCCCATGAGCGTGAGGGTCGTCTGCGCGTTCCGCACCTTTGGGCGGCGGAAGGCCGGCACGCCGTTCGAGACGGCCTCGACGCCCGTCAGCGCCGAGCACCCGCTCGAGAAGGCGCGGAGGATCAGCAGGATCACGGCGGCCTGCGCGAGTTCCGGGGTCTCGACCGCGTACTGGGCGCTCGAGGCGACGGGTGCGTCGCCGAGCGCGGTGCGGACGAGACCCGTCACGACCATGAGGGCGACGGATCCCACAAAAACGTAGGTCGGAACCGCGAACGCGAAGGAGGCCTCGCGGACGCCGCGGAGGTTTACGAGCACGATGATGACGACGAAGGCGATCGCGAGCTCGACACGCCACGAGACGAGCTCGGGCACGGCCGAGATGATGTTGTCGACGCCGGAGGCGACCGAGACCGCGACGGTCAGAACGTAGTCGACGAGCAGCGCCGCCGCGACGACGACGCCAGGGATCTCGCCGAGGTTCGTGCGCGCGACCTCGTAGTCGCCGCCGCCGGAGGGATAGGCGCGGATGAGTTGCCGGTAGCTCAGCACGACGACGATCAACAGCACGACAACCATCGCGGCGATCGCGGGCGTGAAGGCGAGGAGCGCGAGCCCGCCCGTCATGAGGATCATGACGAGCTCCTGCGGCGCGTACGCGACCGAGCTCAGCGCGTCGGAGGCGAAGATCGGCAGCGCCCTGTGCTTGGGGAGGAGCTGTTCGGCGCCCTCGTCGGATGCGATCGGCTCGCCCAACAGGATCCGCTTGACGGCGGGTGGCTGTTCGGCGGCGACTCGAGTGTTGTGTGTCACGTGTGGCGACGCTACGCGCGCCGCACCCGCCGGATGCGGGTCCATACGGGATCCGTACGGCCCGTCGCCGTTTCTTCACGGGATGCATACGCCGAGGGATAGCCTGGTGAGATGTCAGAGACCCTGCGACCCCAGACCCCGATCGACGCCCTCGCAGAAGAGTGGCTCGATACCGCCGTCGATCTCGACCCCGTGACCGGCACGTACATCGGCCGCACCGACGGCGATGACCGATACGGCGACTACAGTCCGGAGGGCGCAGAGGCCTTTGCCACCGCCGCGCGCAGCGTACTCGAGCGGCTCGTTGCGCTCGAGCCCGTCGACGACATCGACCGCGTGACGAAGGCCGATCTCGCGAGCGACCTCGAGCTCGACCTCGCGCTGTACGAGGCCGGCTGGCACCTGCGCGACGTGAACGTGATCGAGAGCCCCGCGCAGCAGATCCGCCAGGTGTACGACCTGATGCCGACCGAGACGGAGGCCGATTGGCGCAACGTCGCGTCGCGCCTCGCCGCCGTTCCGGCCGCGATCGACGGATACATGGCGACGCTGCGCGAGGGTATCCAGCGCGGGATCGTGCCGGCGGTGCGCCAGGTGCACGAGGTCGCCGAACAGGCGCGTTCGTTCGCCGCCGCGGGCGGGTTCTTCGATCAGCTGGTCGACGGCTCGCCCGTCTCCGGACACCTGCGCGGCGAGCTGGCGGATGGCGCCGCCGTCGCCCGCGAGGCATACGCACGCCTCGCGCGCTTCTTCGACGGCGTCCTCGCGCCGCGAGCGAGCGACTCCGACGGAGTGGGCCGCGAGCTGTACGCGCTGCACTCGAGGCGCTTCCTCGGCGCGACCGTCGACCTCGACGAGACCTACGAGTGGGGCATCGAGGAACTGGCGCGCGTGACGGCCGAGCAGGAGCGCGTCGCCGACGAGATCCTGCCCGGCGCGACCGTCGAGGAGGCCATCGCGCACCTCGAGGCCGACGTCTCGCGCAAGCTGGTGGGCACCGAGGCGCTGCGCGCATGGATGCAGGAGACCGCCGACCGCGCCGTCGCCGAGCTGGGCGCCTCGCACTTCGACATTCCCGAGCCCGTGCGCCGCATCGAGTGCATGATCGCGCCGACGACGTCGGGCGAGATCTACTACACCGGGCCGAGCGACGACTTCTCGCGACCAGGCCGCATGTGGTGGTCGGTGCCGACGGGCGTCGAGACCTTCGACACGTGGCGCGAGCTCACGACCGTCTATCACGAGGGCGTTCCCGGGCACCACCTCCAGATCGGCCAGGCGGTGTACAACCGCGGCCAGCTCAACGCCTGGCGCCGCCTCGTCGCCGGATCCTCGGGGCACGCCGAGGGGTGGGCGCTGTATGCCGAGCGCCTCATGGAAGAGCTCGGGTACCTCGCGGATCCGGCCGCCCGCCTCGGCATGCTCGACGGCCAGCGCATGCGCGCGGCCCGCGTCGTGCTCGACATCGGCGTTCACCTTGGCAAGGCCCGCCTCGACGGCGAGGGCGTGTGGGATGCCGACTACGCACTCGAGTTCATGCGCCGCAACGTCAACATGGACGACGCCTTCGTGCGCTTCGAGGTCAACCGTTACCTCGGCTGGCCGGGCCAGGCGCCGTCGTACAAGGTGGGGCAGCGCATCTGGGAGCAGATCCGCGACGAGCTCGCCGAGCGCGAGGGCGACGACTTCTCCCTCAAGGTGTTCCACCGCCGCGCGCTCGACATGGGCGGCGTGGGCCTCGATACCCTGCGATCGGCGCTTCTCGCGTCCTGAGTTGCGGTTAAAGTCACCCCGACATTAACCTGACGGTGTGACCAGTCTCGATCAGCACGCCTCCTCGTCGGCCGCCGCGCGGCTCGACCGGGCCCGCTTCGGCCGCCCGCACCTGAAGATCCTGTCCGGATCCGGCGTGGGCTGGGCGCTCGACGCCATGGACGTCGGCCTCATCTCGTTCATTATCGCGGCGCTCGGGGCCGAGTGGCAGCTCGACTCGGCGACGACGGGCTGGATCGCGTCGGTCGGCTTCATCGGCATGGCGATCGGCGCGAGCGTCGGCGGCCTGCTCGCAGACAAGCTCGGCCGCCGCCAGGTATTCGCGATCACGCTGCTGATTTACGGCGTCGCCACGGGCGCATCGGCGCTCGTCGGGGGAGTAGGAGCGCTACTGGTGCTCCGCTTCCTCGTCGGGCTCGGGCTCGGATCCGAGCTGCCCGTCGCCTCGACGTACGTGAGCGAGTTCGCCCCGGCGAAGATCCGCGGTCGCCTCGTCGTCGTGCTCGAGGCGTTCTGGGCCGTCGGCTGGACGGCCGCCGCCCTCATCGGCTACTTCGTCGTGCCGCTCGAGAACGGATGGCGCTGGGCCTTCGCGATCGGCGCCGTGCCGGCGGTCTACGCGCTGGTCGTGCGCTGGACCCTGCCCGAGTCGCCGCGCTGGCTCGAGTCGAAGGGCCGTTTCGCGGAGGCGCAGACGATCGTCGACCGCTTCGAGCACGGTTCCGTCGCCGCGGCGCCGACTGCATCGGCCGCGGTGCCGCGCGCCGGCTTCGCCGACCTGTTCCGCGGCGGCCTCGCGCCGCGCACGCTCGCGTTGTGGTCGGTGTGGGCGTTCGTGAACTTCAGTTACTACGGCGCGTTCATCTGGATCCCGTCGATCCTGCACGCGCAGGGCTTCGATCTCGTGAGGTCGTTCGGCTACACCCTCATCATCACGCTCGCGCAGCTCCCGGGATACGCCCTCGCGGCCTGGCTGATCGAGGTCTGGGGGCGCCGCGCGACTCTCTCGGTCTTCCTCGTCGGATCCGCGATCAGCGCAATGCTCTTCGGCACGGCGGGCGAGGTGTGGCAGATCCTGCTCTTTGGTTGCCTGCTGTCGTTCTTCAACCTCGGCGCGTGGGGTGCGCTCTATGCCGTGAGCCCCGAGGTCTACCCGACGGCGGTGCGCGCGACGGGCGCGGGCGCGGCGGCCGCCGTCGGCCGCATCGCCTCCATCGTGGCCCCGCTGTTTACGCCGTGGGCCCTCGGCGTCGGCGGCGCCCCGCTCGTCTTCACGGTCTTCGCGATCTGCTTCGCGATCGCCGCGGCCTCGGCCTGGGGCCTCAGCGAGCTGAAGGGACGCTCGCTCGCGTAAGTACATCGCAAAGGCGACGGCCCGGGATCCTCGAATGGGGTCCCGGGCCGTTTCTCCTACTTGCGCTTCTTCTTCCGCTTCTTGCGGATGTTGATCGCGCTCGTCTGCGGCAGCGTGATCGAGGTCGTGATGACGGCGTCGACGGCGTCGGATCCCTCGTGCGGGCCGATGAGCGCGATCGGCGTCGTGTCGGTCAGGATCCGCGGGTTGATCGGCGCGTGCGCGAGCTGGCGGTGCGCGCGGATGTATGCCGGGATCAGGATGACGACGGCGCCGATCCAGGCGACCGGGTTACTCCATGCGACGCCGACGAAGCCGAAGAACGCGCCGAGCACGACGGCCGCGAGCGTGCGCATGCCGAGCTCGATGACGCCCGTGATCGTCGGCACGAGCGCGCGCCCGAGCCCCTGCAGGGCGCCGCGCGTGACGAAGAGGATTCCGAGGATCCAGTAGGTGACGCCGTTGATGATGAGCATCGTGTGGGCGAGGTCGACGACGTCCTCGGCCTCGTTGCCCACGAATACGCGGACGACCGGCGCACCGATAACGACCATGAGGACGCCGAGGAACGCGGATCCGATGATCGACATCCAGATCGCCTGCTTCACTCCGCGGCGGATGCGGTCGGGCCGGCCGCCGCCGAAGTTCTGGGCGACGTACATCGAGACTGCGAGGCCGAGCGAGGCGAGGAACGCGCTCGCGAGGCTGTCGATGCGCGATGCGGCGGTATATGCGGCGACGGCCTCGGCGCCGAGGGCGTTGAGGCGCACCTGCACGGCGATGATGCCGAGCGAGATGATCGACGCCTGGAAGCCCATGGGGAGGCCGAGGCGCAGGTGCTCCATGAGGTCGTCGCGCGCGATCCGGAAGTCGGCGCGCGTGACGTGCAGAACGGGGAGCTTGCGGCGCATGTACTCGAGAGTCAGGAGCACCGAGACGGCCTGCGAGACGACGGTCGCGAGCGCCGCGCCCCCGACGCCCCAGCCGAGCGGGCCGACCATGATGATCACGAGCGCGATGTTGAGCAGGCACGCGAGCACCAGGAAGATCAGCGGCGTGCGCGAGTCTCCGATCGCGCGGATGATCGCGGCGAGGTAGTTGAAGAACATCGTCGCGGCGGTGCCGAGGAAGCTCACCTGCGCGAAGGTCACGGCGTCGTCGAGCAGAACGTCTGGCGTCTGCATGAGCACGAGCAGCGGGTGCGCGAGCAGGGGAGCGGCGATCGTGAGCACGACGCTCATCGCCGCCGTGAGCAGCGTGCCGGTGGCGACCGAGCGGCGCACGGCCGCGTGGTCGCCCGCGCCAAAGGCCTGGGCCGTCGGAATCGCGAAACCGCTCGTCACGCCGAGCGCGAAGCCGATGAGCAGGAAGATGAGGCTGCCCGTCGCGCCGACGGCGGCGAGGGCGTCGACGCCCAGGTGGCGGCCGACGACGACGGTATCGATGAACTGGTACAGCTGCTGCACCACGTTGCCGATCAGCAGCGGGAGAGAAAAGGCGAGGATCACGCGCCAGGGCGCGCCGGTGGTGAGGGTGGAGGACACAGCAGCTCGAGTCGATCGAAAGAGGGGAGGAGGGCTGCGCACGCGACGGTGCGATCGGACGATCTTATCGGCATGTGCGCGTCCGAGTCGAGCGACGCGCACGCCACGAATTTCATAGACTGGGCGCTGTGACGAGCGTGCGATATGTGGCCATCGGAGACAGCTTCACGGAGGGCGTCGGAGACGAGCGCCCCGACGGGACTCCTCGCGGCTGGGCGGATCTGACGGCGGCGGGCTGGGCCGCCTCGCTCGGCGAGCCGATCGAGTACGCGAACCTCGCGATCCGAGGCAAGCTCGCGTGGCCCGTCGTCGACGGCCAGCTCGAGGCCGCGCTCGCGCTCAACCCCACGCACCTATCGTTCAACGGCGGCGGCAACGACATGCTGCGGCCGGGAACCGACCTCGAGCGCATTGTCGACGCGTTCGTGACGGTCGAGCGCCGCTGCCGCGAGCAGGGCGTGACGCCGATCCTGCTTGCGGGTGCGGATCCGTCGGGCGGTTTGCCGATGTCGAAGCTGATCCGGCGGCGCGGCGACGAGCTGACCGAGGCCGTGACGAAGCGCCTCCGCCGCACCGACGGCATCGTGTGGGCGATCAACTGGACGGACGCGGAGCTGCGGGATCCGGCGTTCTGGTCGCCCGACCGCCTGCACATGAACTTCCGCGGCCATCACCGGGTCGCCGCCCGCGTGCTCGAGGCGCTCGGCCAGCGGGTGCCGGAGGGCTGGTGGGCGCTGACCGAGCAGGGCGCGCCGCACCTTGGCACGCGCGACTACTACCGCGCCCACGTGGGCCCCTGGGTGAAGCGTCGCCTGACCGGTCGCTCGTCCGGTGATGGGCGTGCACCGAAGTTCGGCGAGTGGATCACGGTCTCCGGCGAATTCTGACGGAATAGATCTCGATTCATGTTGTTGAATAGAAACATGAAGAAGATCGGGTTCCTCTCGTTCGGCCACTGGACGCCGCACCCGCAGTCGCGCACGCAGTCGGCGAGCGACGTATTGCTCCAATCCATCGACCTCGCGCAGGCCGCGGAAGACATCGGTGCCGACGGCGCATACTTCCGCGTGCATCACTTCGCGCGCCAGCTCGCATCCCCGTTCCCGCTGCTCGCCGCCGCGGGCGCGAAGACGAGCACGATCGAGCTCGGCACGGGCGTGATCGACATGCGCTACGAAAACCCGATGTACATGGTCGAAGACGCGAGCGCCGCCGACCTGATCTCGGACAACCGGCTGCAGCTCGGCGTCTCGCGTGGGTCACCCGAGCAGGTCATCGACGGGTGGAAGTACTTCGGCTACCAGTCGGCGGAGGACGACCCGGCGGGCGCCGACGCCGCGCGCAAGAAGACCGAGCTCTTCCTGCAACTTCTCGAGGGTAAGGGCTTCGCCGAGCCGAACCCGCGCCCGATGTTCCCGAACCCGCCGGGGCTCCTGCGCCTCGAGCCGACGAGCGAGAGCCTGCGACAGCGCATCTGGTGGGGTGCGGGATCCGACGCTACCGCGATCTGGGCCGCCGAGAACGGCATGAACCTCATGAGCTCGACGCTGAAGAACGACGAGACGGGCGAGCCCTTCCACGTGCAGCAGGCGAAGCAGCTGCGCGCGTTCAAGGAGGCGTGGGACGCCGAGAAGTGGGGCTTCGAGCCGCGCACCTCGGTGTCGCGCTCGATCGTCGCGATCACGAGCGACGAGGATCGCCGCTACTTCCTCGGCGGCCACGATAGCGAAGACCAGATCGGCAACATCGACGAGCGCACGCGGGCGATCTTCGGCCGCTCCTACACCGACGAGCCCGATCGCCTTATCGAGCAGTTGCGCTACGACGAGGCGATCGAAGAGTCTGACACGCTGCTGATCACGGTGCCGAACCAGCTCGGCGTCGATTACGCGGCGCACGTCATGGAATCGATCATCACCGAGGTCGCGCCGGCGCTCGGCTGGAGGTAACGGGCGACGCGGATCCCGGTCATGGATATTGCATAGAAAGGGCGAGCCTTGTGCCGCCCTTTCTGTGTGTGATCAGGGGATTCCCGCGAGTATCCAACTTAAGCGTTCGTGAAGAGTCGCCTGTCAAGACTCTGTTTAGGTTGTTATCTACTTGTTATCTAGGCGTAGTGTGGCCATCTGAACCGCGAAGGATGGCCACCTGGACCGCCCCGAGAATCCTTCGTTCCATAATGTCTAAAGCACCGGTCGGGCGGGGATGCGATTCGCATCGGGTGGGGCCGTGGAGTTCACTGTGAAGCAGAACCACACCCCCCGCACCACTTCGAGTCGTTTCGCTCGTGGAGGTGCCATCGCCGCCGGCATTCTCGCCCTGGCGGGAGCCGCAACCTTCGTCCCCACCGCCGCGAACGCGGCGGACGCCTCGACCTGGGACGCGCTCGCGCAGTGCGAGTCGGGCGGCAACTGGTCGATCAACACCGGCAACGGCTACTACGGCGGCCTGCAGTTCTCGCTGTCGACCTGGCAGGCGAACGGCGGCTCGGGTAACCCGGCCGACGCGTCGCGCGAGGAGCAGATCCGCGTCGCCGAGAACGTGCTCGCGACGCAGGGCTGGGGCGCATGGCCCACGTGCTCGGCGCAGATCGGCGCGAGCGGCGAGGCCGAGCCGACGACGTCCGAGACCCCCGCGGAAGAGTCGGCTCCGGCCGAGGCCCCCGCCGAGGAGGCCGCCCCGGCCGAGCAGTCGGCTCCCGCTGAGAGCGCCCCGCAGCAGCAGGCCGCCCCCGCGGAGGCCCCGGCCGAGGCGCCCGCCGCCACCACGCCGGAGACGACGAGCTACGACCTGCCCGACGTCGAGGCCTCGGACGAGACCTACACGATCGAGGCGGGCGACACCCTGTCGCTCATCGCCGACGCGCTCGACATCGAGGACGGCTGGCTCGCGCTCTACGCCGTGAACCAGGACCAGATCAGCGACCCGAACCTCATCTTCACGGGTCAGGAGATCGTTCTGCCCGTGCAGTAATCGGCAGGAAAACAAACGGCGAAGGCCGGTGGACGTGGAGCCCACCGGCCTTCGTGCGTGTCAGCGGCGGATCAGATCACGCCGAAGGCGATCATCGCGTTGGCGACCTTGCGGAAGCCGGCGACGTTCGCACCGAGAACGTAGTCACCCGGGCGGCCGAACTCCTCGGCCGTCTCGAGCGTGTTCTGGTGGATGTTGCGCATGATCTCGGTCAGACGCTGCTCGGTGTACTCGAACGACCAGGTGTCGCGCGATGCGTTCTGCTGCATCTCGAGCGCGCTGGTGGCGACGCCACCGGCGTTAGCGGCCTTACCGGGACCGAACGCGATGCCGGCCTCGCGGAAGAGCTCGACGGCGTCGGGGGTCGACGGCATGTTGGCGCCCTCGGAGACGGCGGCGACACCGTTCTCGAGGAGCGTCTTGGCGTCGCGGGCGTTGAGCTCGTTCTGCGTGGCGCAGGGGAGCGCGATATCACCGGGAACGTCCCAGACGCTGCCGTCCTTGACGAAGCGGGCCTTGCCGCCGCGGCGGTCGGCGTACTCGCTGATGCGGCCGCGCTCGACCTCCTTGATCTGCTTCAGCAGCTCGAGGTCGATACCGTCCTCGTCGACGACGTAGCCCGACGAGTCGGACGCCGTGATCGCGGTGCCACCGAGCTGGTGCACCTTCTCGATCGCGTAGATGGCAACGTTTCCGGAGCCCGAGACGATGGCCTTGCGGCCCTCGATGCTCGTGCCGCGGGCGCCCAGCATCTCCTGCGCGAAGAGGGCGGCACCGTAACCGGTGGCCTCCGTGCGCACGAGCGAGCCGCCCCAGGTGAGGCCCTTACCGGTGAGCACACCGGCCTCGTAGCGGTTCGTGAGGCGCTTGTACTGACCGAAGAGGTAGCCGATCTCGCGGGCGCCGACTCCGATGTCACCGGCGGGAACGTCGGTGTGCTCGCCGATGTGACGGTGGAGCTCGGTCATGAACGACTGGCAGAAGCGCATGACCTCGCCGTCGGACTTGCCCGCCGGGTCGAAGTCCGAGCCGCCCTTACCGCCGCCGATCGGCAGGCCGGTGAGCGAGTTCTTGAAGATCTGCTCGAAGCCCAGGAACTTGACGATGCCGAGGTTGACGTTGCCGCGGAAGCGGAGGCCGCCCTTGTACGGGCCGAGGGCCGAGTTGAACTCGACGCGGAAGCCGCGGTTGACCTGAACCTGGCCCTTGTCGTCGACCCACGGCACGCGGAAGATGATCTGACGCTCCGGCTCGCAGAGGCGAGTGAGGATGGCGGCGTCGTTGTATTCCGGGTGGCGCTTCTGAACCACGGCGAGCGAGTCGAAGACCTCGCGTACAGCCTGGTGGAATTCGGGCTCGCCAGGGTTACGGGCGAGGACAGTGTCGAGCGTTGCCTGAAGGCTGGAGTCGAGCATAGTTTCCTTTCTGCGCGGAGCGCGGGAGGCCGCTGAGGCCAGGGGGAACGAGGTCACCCGGGGTGTGTCGGCTCTTGTGGGGCTGACTCTGCTCATCGTCGAAGCTCCCGCGCACGTTATTCGCCGCAGACCAAGTCCGGAGAGATTCTACGGGAAGTAGACAGGCCTTTCACAACCCGCATCGCGCTATAGCGCCTGGCCCGCATCCCACAGTCGCTCTGTTTGGCCGGTGAGGAGGGCATCCAGATGGATCGCCTGTGAATCAGTGAGCGACGAGATGTAGTCGATGACGCCGCGACCCACGGCGCGCCGCTGGAGCTCGGCCTGGTCGTGCGTGGAGAGCAGCTCCGGCCGCTCCTCGCGCACCGTGAAGTAGTCCTCCGTGGCGATGTCGACGAGGTCGAGCAGCCGGTTGGGGGCGCGCCGCACGTCGTGCGGATCCTCGAGCCAGGCCGTGAGGCCGTCGACGAGCCGCTCGACGAGGCTCGCCTGCCCGCGCTGGTAGACGGCGAGGTCGGCGCGGTCGAGGATGAAGCGCTCGTGGAGGAACTTGAGCACCGCAACCTCGTGCCACGCGGTGCGGTTGAGGCTGACGTGCCCGGAGCGGAACGCCGGGTTGCGATGCACCTCGACGGAGGCCTGCAGGTGCCGGATCCACCCGGACGTGAAACGCGAGAGCGCCCGATCGGCGGCGAGGGATCCGTCGAACGGCACCGTGAGCAGGCCGTCGACGACCTCCTCGCTCACGCGCTTTACGGCGGCGTCGAAGGCCTCGGCGTCGGCGATCCACGGGTCGCGTTCGGCGAGCCGGCGCCACAGCGCCTCGAGCGAGTAGCCCGGCGTGCGGCCCTGCGCCGTGATGGATCCGGTATCGGCGCGGCGGAGGGCGGATTGCTGGCGCTCCCAGGCGCGGAACTCGCCGGAGATCGTCGACTGGTTGAGCAGGCCCGCGCGGTAGAAGTCGTCGAGGTCGTGGAGCGAATAGGCGATGTCGTCGGCGATGTCCATGACCGAGCACTCGAGGGTCTGTTGTCCCGCCGCGATCTGCGGGTACGCGCTGAGCGCGTCCTCGGCGTCGGCGACGTCGATCGCGTACATCGAGAACTTGCTGCTGGCGGCGCCTCGGCGGCTGCCGCCGTCGCCGCGGCGCCACGGGTACTTCAGCACGGCGGCCCGCACGGCACGCGTCAGATTGAGCCCGACGCCGGGCCGGTCGTGCTCGTCGAGGCGGGTCATGATGCGGTACGTCTGGGCGTTACCCTCGAAGCCCTCCTGCAGGCGAAAGCGCGAGCGCGCGAGCCGATCGAGCGCCATCTCACCGAGGTGTCCGAAGGGCGGGTGACCGATGTCGTGAGCGCTGGCCGCCGCCTGCACGACGACGGGATGACAGCCGCCGAGGTCGTCGACGAGCTTGCCCGTCACGCCCGAGCTGCGATGCAGGTGCATCGCGATGGCGCGGGCAACGGCCGCGACCTTGACCGAGTGCGTCAGGCGATTGTGGACGGCGAGGCCCGCACCCGACTGGGCGATGACCTGCGTAACGGCCGAGAGCCGCGAGAAATAGGGCGAGAAACGGATCCGCTCGATGTCGACGCGGTAGTGCGGGTTGACCTCGGCGAGTTGAAACTCGTCGAGACGCTCGGGCAGGCGGCGTCCGAGGCGGGCGTCAGCAGTCGTCATGGCCCTATCTTGTCAGCTGGGAATCGCTTCCGAAGCGTTGCGACACCGGGCGTGCCACGCGTCGAAGGCGACAGAATCGATCAACGTGACTTCCTCCGCCTTCGCGCTGCCCCCGACCCGTGCCGACAAGGCGGATCCCGCCATCATTGGCGACGATGACGCGCGCCTCGCGGAAATCGACCGCGCCCTCGTCGCGACGCGCGAGGACATCGAGCGCCGCCTCGCCGAGGCGCGCCGCGTCGGCAGCGACGGTCAGGACGCGATGGACCGCGACATCGCCGTCTACGGCCTGGTCTCGCGCCAGACGGTGCTCCGGCGCTTCGCGATCGACCTGTGCCTCGGCAAGATCGTGGCCGCCGACGGCGAGGTGCTCTACATCGGCCGCACCGGCCTCGTGTCGCCGGAGGGCAAGCGGCTGCTGATCGACTGGCGCGCGCCCGCGGCCGAGCCCTTCTTCGCCGCGACGCACCAGAACCCCATGGGCCTCGTCATGCGCCGCCGCTTCCGCTGGAAGCTCGGCCGCGTCGTCGACTTCTGGGACGAGGTCTTCGACGAGGCGGCCCTCGAAAGCGACGTCGCCCTCGATGACCAGTCGGCGTTCATCCGGAGCCTCGGCACAAGCCGCACCTCGCAGATGCGCGACGTGCTTGGCACGATCCAGGCGGATCAGGACGCAATCATTCGCGCCGGCTCGTCCGACGCGCTCGTCGTCGACGGCGGCCCGGGAACGGGTAAGACGGTCGTGGCCCTGCACCGCGCGGCCTTCCTGCTCTACGCCGACCAGCGCATCTCTGAGCGCGGTGGCGGCGGCGTATTGTTCGTCGGCCCCAACGACCGCTACCTGTCGTACGTTGACGACGTGCTCCCGAGCCTCGGCGAAGACAGCGTCACGATCGCGACGCTGCGCCGCCTCACGCCGGAGGGCGAGGAGGCGCAGCCCGAGGCGGATCCGCGGGTCGCGTCTCTCAAGGGCTCCGCACGTTTCGAAGACGCGATCGCCCGCATCGTGCGCGGCTACGAGCGCGTTCCGACGCAGGAAATCATCGTGCCGACCTCCTGGGCCGACATCGAGATCGAGCCCGAGGACTGGGCCGAGGCCTTCGAGGCCGCGGACGACGGCACCGCCCACAACGACGCGCAGGGCATCGTGTGGGAAGAGCTGCTCGATATCCTGACGGCGAAGGTCGACGAAATGCCGCCGCACCTGGCGCGCCGAGAGCTCGAGAACCACGCGGGGCTGCGCGAGATCTTCGAGAAGGTGTGGCCGATGCTCGACCCCGCGGGCCTCGTGGAGGCGTTGTGGACCTCGCCGTCGCTCCTCGAGCGCGCTGCGCCGTGGCTTTCGGCGACCGAGCGTGCGCTCCTCGCGCGCGGGAAGGCGAGCGCCTGGACGACCGCCGACCTGCCCCTCATCGACGCCGCGCGCGACCTCATGGGCGACCCTGCCGCCACGGCTCGTCGTCGGCAGCGCGATCGCGCGCTGGTCGCCGAACGCGAGCGCATCTCGAGCGTCGTCGATTACCTCTCCGACACCGACGAGGACGGTGAGGGCGTGTCGCTCATGCTCGGCGCCGCCGACATGCAGGAGCGGCTCATCGACGAGGGCGCACTCCCGACCCTCACGGTCGATCGCCTCGCCGGCCCCTTCGCCCACGTGATCGTCGACGAGGCGCAGGAACTCACCGATGCGGAGTGGCGCATGCTGATCCGCCGCTGCCCGTCGAAGAGCTTCACGATCGTCGGCGACCGCGCCCAGGCGCGGCACGGTTTCACCGAGACGTGGGAGGAGCGCCTGGCGGAAGTCGGCTTCACCCGCGCCTCGGTTTCGCGCCTCTCGATCAACTACCGCACGCCCGCCGAGGTCATGGCCGAGGCCGAGCCCGCCATCCGGGCGGCGATTCCCGACGCCAACGTGCCCAGCTCGGTGCGCTCGTCGGGCATCCCGGTCGCGCGCGGCCCGGTGTCGTCGCTCGAGAGCGTGCTCGACGCGTGGCTGGCGGACAACGAGGACGGCACGGCGTGCGTGATCGGGCCCGCGGTCCCCGCGGAGCGCGATCGCGTCACGTTCATGACGGCGGCGGAGTCGAAGGGTCTCGAGTTCGACTTCGTCGTTCTCCTCGAGCCCGCTTCCCTCGGCGACGGGGTCGAGGGCGCCGTCGACCGCTACGTCGCGATGACGAGGGCGACGAAGCAGCTCGTGATCCTCGAGGGTTAAGGCGGCGGCGAGACGGGACACCCCGTCTCGCCGCGATGGCCCACGCCGCCTGCAACATCTGCAGCTCCGGGCCGGGGCCAAAGACCTCGTAGTGGATGCTGTCGGCGTGCACGCCCTTTCGGATGAGGCCCGCGCGCACCGCCGCCATGAAGGCGAGCGGCCCGCACAGGTAGACCTCGGCATTGCTCTCGAGCGCGAGCTGCTCGAGGTCGACGCGGCCGGCGTAGACGAGGTCGGCGGTCGTCGCACCCGGATCCTCATACCAGCGCAGCAGCGACGCCGCCGGCATCTCGTCGACGATGCGCAGCATCTCGGCGCGGTGCGAGTGGGCGGCGGGGGAGCGGTCGGCGTGCACGACGTCGACGCGGCGCGCGGATCCGGTGCTGTGCAGGTGCTGCAGGAAGCCGAGGATCGGGGTGAGCCCGATGCCGGCCGAGATGAGTAGCAGCGGCGCATCGCCGTCGGGCAGAGTGAGCTCGCCGAACGGCAGCGAGGCCTGCAGGCGGTCGCCCTCGAACACGTTCTCGAAGAGGAAGTTCGACACCTCGCCGGCCGGCACGGCGGCGTCGACGGCGGGCACGGCCTTGACCGTGACGCGCGCGCTGTCGGCCGAGCCGCTTCCCGTGAGGCTGTACTGGCGAATCTGGTGGGCGCCGTCCGGCAGGTCGACGGCGACCGAGATGTACTGGCCGGGCTTCCACGCCGGGAAGGCCGAGCCGTCGGGTGTCGCGAGCACGAACGAGACGGTGTCGCGCGACTCGAGCCGGCGCTCGCGCACGACGTAGGCGCGCCAGACGTCGCCGTCGGCGACGGCCGCCTCGGAGTACAGCCCGTGCTCGACCTCGATGAGGGCGTTCGCCATGTCCCAGTACACCTCGGTCCAGGCTGCGGCGATGTCGGGCGTGATGATGTCGCCGAGTACGTCGACGATCGCGGCGAAGAGGTGTTCATACACGACGGGGTAGAGGTCGGCCGTCACGCCGAGCGAGGCGTGCTTGTTGCCGATGCGGGCGAGCATGAGGCGCGGGTCGGGCCCGTCCTCCGCGACGAGCAGCGACGCGTAGGCGGCGATGGCGCCGGCGAGGGCGCGCTGCTGGTCGCCCTGGGCCTGGTTCGCGCGGTTGAACAGGTCGCGTTCGAGGGCGGGGTGCGCGTCGAAGAGGCGGCGGTAGAAGATCGGCGTGATGTCGCCGATGGCGGCGCCGACGGCGGGTAGCGTGGCGCGGACGGTCTCGAGGGCGGGTGCGGTCAGCATGGGCGTCTCCTATGGGGCGAGCGGTGCGGAGCGGCGGAGGGGTCCGTCACTGCACAGTGAAACGCCGCCCCGTTTCTCCGGCGTCGCACCACCGTTGTCAACATGTGAAGAAGTCCTCACGGCCGCACCGCGCATCCGTGAGCGGGCCGTCTTCCGCACAAAGCCTCGTGCCGCGGCGCCGCGTGGCGCAGAATGTAGCCACGAGGGGGACACCATGAGCGAAGTCAGAGATCCGCACCGCACCCGCACGGCCTACATCACGCTCGGCGCGCTCGTGCTCGTGGCGCTCGTCGCGTTCGTCGTCATGTACGCGCTCGCCCCGACCGAGAACGCCAACGGCCAATGCTCCGGCATCGGGTGGGGGTGCACGCTGACGCCGCGCGACACCCTCGTCTTCCTCGGCATGTTTGTCGGGATTCCCGCACTGCTCGGCACCCTGATACTCGGTGCCGTGGCGATCGCCGCGTTCGTGCGGTGGACTCCTCTGCTCGGCTGGCTCGTTGGGATCCTTGCGGCGCTCCTCGCCGCGGGAGTCTCGCTGGCGACCGTCGCTCTCGTGCTCTTCGTGTTCTAGCCGGACGCGAAGGAGTCGGTGCTCTCGAATATGGGCGCCTCGCCGGCACTCACCCGGCCGGCGGATCCTTGCCTGTCGTGTCTGCCCGGCGAAAGCGCGCAGCCGGTTGAGTAACGTGCGCGAAGGTGCGGCGAAGTGCGAGGCGCGGCGTCAAGGCCACGGCGTTCCCGTCGGGGGAGTGGAGGACGAAATCGTCCTTGTCCTCCCGCGTGATGCGCCAACCGCCGCGGTGGAGCTGCATGTGATGGAAACGGCAGAGCAGGATTCCTCGGTCGACATCCGTTCGCCCGCCCTGCCCGAACGGATCGATGTGGTGAGCCTCGCAGTACGAGGCCTGCCGGTCGCAGCCCTCCCATCGGCACCCTCCGTCGCGTACGCCGAGGGCGACGCGTTGGGCGGGCGTGAAGAGACGGCGAGTGCGCCCGACGTTGAGCGGATTCGCCGCGGCGTCGACATCCACGCGCACGACGCCCGTGTTGCATATACGCCGGTCGACGACAGACTCGGGAAGTGCGGTGAGCCCATCCTCGGCATAGCTGGAGGCGGGCGAACCCTGGACCGTGACGACGCGTACGCCCGCCATTTTCGTTATCGAGTTGATCGCGCACGAGCCGCGCCTGCGCGCGAAGCTCCTCCACCGTGCGAACCTGCGCTTCCGCGAGAAGCTGCGTGGCGGCCGTCGACCAGGCGTCGCGCAGAGATGCCTCGGCGACCGCCTGCGTGTGCTCTGGCGTCACGACGTACGCGCGTTCCGACAGCGACGAGGGGTATTCGGCAGACAGATCTGGCGCGGGCATCGCGGCGCCCAATTCGATCGCCTGCGTGGCGATGGCCGCCCTCGCAGCATCGAGGTCGGTAACCGGCGGCGGTGGCTCGCCGATTCCGAGGCGCACCGCATCGCTCTGCGCGACCGATAACCGCCCGGACACCACCGCGTCGCCGAGCGGAGCATGCCACGGAAGCTCGGTAGGTGCATGCGTCGTGAGCGGCTCGGCCTCGAGTAGCGCCTTCCCGACGCGGATCTGCCGATAAGTGCTCGCCCGCGACCGCCCCGTGAGTGCCTGAAGCAGATCGGTGGCATTGCGGTGACCGAGCTTCTGGGCCAGGCCCTCCTGCCCCTCGCGTCGCGTTGAGCGCTCGGCGATGACGGCGGCCGCAACCGTCTCAATTTGGTGCGCCTCCCGTGCGATTGCCGCGGCGGCGCGAGCGACCGTGAGGACCCGCTCATCGTCGAGCGCGCGGATCGTCGGGCGGACCTGCTCGGCGCGCTCGATGTGCAGATCGAAAAGCGTGGCGATCTGCCGCTGGAGTGCGTCGAAAAGGTTCATGCCCATAGCCCACCAGCAACCACTGACATGCGAAGCTCGCGCGCGAAAAATCGCCGCGGATGAGCGGCCCTAGAAGAGCGTGTCGGCGCTGCGGTACCCCTCGAGCTCGAGCAGGAACGACTTGCGCTCGACCCCGCCGGCGTAGCCGGTGACGGACCCGTCGGCACCCATCACACGGTGGCACGGGATGACGATCGACACCGGGTTGTGCCCGACTGCCTGGCCGACGGCCTGTGCCGCGTTGGGGTTGCCGAGCTCGCGCGCGATCTCGCCGTAGGTGCGCGACTGCCCGGCGGGGATCCGGCACAGGATGTCCCACACGGCCTTCTGCTTCTCGGTCCCGGCGGGATCCAGCGGGAGATCGAACGACGCGCGCTCGCCTGCGAGGTACTCGGTGAGCTGCGTGGCTGCGGCATCGAGAAGCGGATCCGTGCCCGGCAGCGCCCGCTCGCCGAGCGTCTCGGCGGTCGGCGGGTACCGGTGCTGCTCGTACCAGACACCCGTGATCGCGGATCCGTTGCTCGCGATCGTGAGCGTGCCGAGCGGGGAATCCGCGAGAAGATGAGCCATATCGCCACTGTACGCATAGCCTGGAATGCATGGACGACCCGCGGAGCAACGCGGCGCGATATCGCGCCGAGCGCGACGGCGAGGCCGAAGCCGCGCAGGCGAGCGGCCCGCCCCGATGGACGACGCGCGAGGAACGCGTCTCGGCCGTCGAGGCCTCGATCCAGGTGGCGATCCGGCGTGGCGACTTCGATAACCTGCCGGGCGCCGGCAAGCCGCTCGAGGGCATCGACAAGCCGCACGATCCCAATTGGTGGATCCGCCAGAAGATCGAGCGCGAGAACCTTACCGGGCTCGCGCCTCCCGCGATCCAGCTGCGGAACGAGCATCGGGCGATGGACGAGACCCTTGACGGGTTCTGGCGCGAGGACGACGTCCGCGAGCACCTCGCGGAGTTCAACAAGCGCGTGAAATACGCGCGCATGCAGCTACAGGGCGGCCCGCCCGTCGTCACCCCGTTGCACGACGTCGAGGCGGACGTGCGCGCGTGGCGCGAGCGCCGCGCGGCAAAGCCCGCGCCGGATCCGGATCCCGCGCCCCGCGGATCCTGGATCGCCCGGTTCCTCCGCGGCGCCGGATAGGCTCGGGCCGTGACCCCCGACACCGACATGGTCGCGATCGACGGCGGATCCGTGACGCTGCACGATCGCCGTCTCAAGATCTCGCGAACCGTCAGCCTCGAGCCGTTCGAGATCTCGCGCTTCGCCGTGACGGAAGAGATCGCTGCAGAGATGCTCGCGCTTCCTTCCGCGCACCCGCGGCGCCCCGTCGTCGGCGTCAGCTGGCAGCAGGCGATCCGGTTCTGCAACGCCCTCTCGGAGTGGGAGGGACTCGAGCCGGCATACGGCTACGACGGCGAGGTCATCACCTGGCACGTCGATTCGGACGGCTACCGCCTGCCGACGGAGGCGGAGTGGGAGTTCGCGTGCCGCGCGGGCTCACCGAAGGCCCAGTACGGCTCCGTGCCCGACATCGCGTGGAGCCGCGCCGATCACGTCAGCCACGCGCAGAACGTCGGCGGCAAGATGCCGAACCTCTTCGGCCTCTTCGACATGCTCGGCAACACGTGGGAGTGGTGTTGGGACCTCCTCGATCCGACCCGCGGCGACGAGCGCGTCTTCCGCGGCGGCGGGTACGGCGATAGCGCCAACATCGATGCCGCGGTGCGTCGCGGCGACCGCCCGCGCACCCGCCACGACGACGTCGGCTTCCGCGTCGCCCGTGGGGCGTTCGACGGCCCGGCCGCGCAGGGATGGTCAGCGAAGGCCGACGAGATCTCGGCCGTGAGCGACCGCCCGCACGGCTGGTCGCGGGCCTAGGCCGCAACGAGCGCCGACGAGACGATCACGACGCCCTCGCCGTACTTCTCGTCGAGCTCGCGCTGTAGCGTGCCGTCGTCGTAGATCACGCTGAGTTCTACGTTGTTGTTCGCTCCCGTGCCGACGCCGAGCGACCCGTCGGTGTCGATCAGTTCGTGGACGATGTCGAGAAGCTCGGCCTCGGTGCGTTCGGCCGTCGTGACGCAGAGCATGCCGCTCCACACCTCGCGCAGCCGCGCCTCCGCGACCTCGGGATCGCCCGTGACCTGCACGTTGATGATCGTGAAGAGCGGGTCGTTCATCGCCTCCTCGTAGGCGAGCGATGAGTCGTCGCCGGGCGGCGGGGACGGGATCTCGTGCGGAACCGTGTCGACCCACGCGCCCGCGTAGTCGTCGAGCGTTGCCGCGACCGCGAACGCCTCCTCGCGGTCTTCCATCGTGACTGCCGACGTGTCGTTCACGCGCCACCCGCCGTCGGGCTCGGCGCAGGGGGTCGAGAAGTCGGTCTGCGGTGCGGGGCGCGACTCCAGCGGTATGTCCGAGATCGTCGTGACGTCAAACGTGTTGGCATCAGCGTCGTAATGGCCCTCAACGGCAAACAGCCCCCACCGAACGCCGTTGGCCTCCTCGAACGACTCCTCGAAGCCCTCCCACGCCCAACCGATGAGGCGAGGGCCCCCGCACTGAGGCGGATAGGACTCGGCGACGCCGCCAAGGCAGAGCTCGGCGCCATCGCCGTCGTCGAGAACGGTCGCGAGGCCGACGGTCCGAAGGAGCGGATCAGACGGTTGAGCGGCAGGCTCCTCGCTCACCGTCGCGCACCCGCTGAGCAGGAGGGCCGACACGATGGCGACGCCGCCGACGCGCGATACGCGTCGTGCAGGGCGCTCATACACCTCACGCTTGGTACGCATGCGACCAGTATCGGCCGGATCCGCGGCACGAATCACGATCGTGACCGGATCGTTCTGGGCTACCCCTCGCGCATCCGTTTTGTGGTCTTCGCCGTCGCGGGCGCCGTCCACGGATCCTCCGGCCACGGGTGGCGAGGATACCGGCCGCGCATCTCCTTGCGCACATCCTGGTACGGGCCGTTCCAGAACGACGAGAGGTCCTCCGTCACGGCGAGCGGGCGCCTGGCGGGGGAGAGGAGGTGGAACTGCACGGGCACGCGGCCGTCGACGAGCCTCGGCGTCTCGGCGAGCCCGAACACCTCCTGCAGCTTCACCGCAACGACGGGGCGGCCGTCGCGCTCGGCCGGATAGTCGATGCGGGCGCTGGATCCCGAGGGTACGTCGAGCCGCTCGGGCGCGAGCGCGTCGAGCCGGCTCGCCTCGGGCCACGGCAGCAGCCCGCGCAGGGCCACGGTCGTATCGATCGAGGCGAGCGACGACCCGGTCACGTGCGGCGCGAGCCACTCGTCGAGGCTCTCGAGAAGCGCCTCGTCGGAGACGTCGGGCCACGGCGCCCCGATCTCGCGGTGGATCATCTGGAGCCGCGCGCGGAGGCGCGCGGCGCCCTCGCCCCACGGGATCCCGTGCTCGCGGATGTGCGCGAGGAGCGCGGCCTTCGCGTCGTCGCCCGTCGCCTTCGCGGGCGTCGACGAGAGCACGATGGATCCGAGCCGGCGCTCCTCCCGCACGCGCACGCGGCCGTCTTCCAGCCACGCGACGCGCTCGGCGCGCACGTGCCCGATCTCGAGCGCGTCGGCCTCGGCGAGCGCCGCCGCGAGCCGGATCACCGCACCGGTCCCGTCGGCGACGCGGCCCTCCGCGCGCTGCACCTCCGCGACCGCGATCCACTCGGATCCGGCGAGCGACGAGCCCTCGGGGAGCGCCGCTCGCGTACCGCTCGCGAGCAGGTAGGAGCGCGAGCCGTCCGCGACACGGCGGGCGATCCAATCGGGCCGCGCAAGGGCGGCCACGGTGCCCGCCGACGGCGACGGGCCGGCCGTTCCACCGGCGATCCGGGCGAGTCGCTTCACGTCGTTCCGCCACCGCCCGACGCCCGGGGCATCGCCGCGGCGGAGCGCCCGCAGGAGCGCGTCGAGGTCGGCACCGGGCTCGCGGAAGTCGCCCGCCATCGCGGCAACGACCTCGGCGGCCGTGCGCGGATCCGCCTCCGCCGCGACCAGCGCGCGCCCCTCGCGCGCGCCGACGGGCATCCTCGCGACGCGCGTGCCGAGCGGCGTCGGGCGCCCGGATCCGTCGACGAGCTCGAGCGCGCGGAGGACGTCATGGGCGCGCGCCATCGACGCCGCGGGCGGCGGCGTGAGCAGCTCGAGGCCGGCGCCCGCCGGGGTGCCCCACTCCGCGAGAGTGAGCGCCACATCGACGAGGTCGGCCGAGAGGATCTCCGGATCCGACGCCGCCCGGAAGGCCGCGAATTCCGCCTCGGTATAGGCACGGACGGCGCGCCCCGGACCCTGCCTGGCCGCGCGGCCGGCGCGCTGATCGGCGCTCGCCCGCGACGCGCTGACCGTGACGAGCCCCGACATGTCGCGAGCCTGGTCGCGGCGCACCTCGCGAGACAGCCCCGCGTCGATGACGAGCCGCACGCCCGGCACGGTGAGCGAGCTCTCGGCCAGCGCCGTGCTCACGACGATGCGCGGCGGCTCGCCCGGCACCCTGCCCGACGTCGCGCGGTCCTGGTCCGCGGCCGGCAGGCGGCCGTGCCGGGGGAGCGCCTCGACGCCGGATGCGGACGACCGGATCCGCCGCACGACCTCGTCGACGTCACGCGCCGACGGAACAAACACGAGCGCGTCGTGGCCGCTGCCGGCCTGCTCGCGCACGGTGAGGTCCGCGACGTGGTCGAGGAAGGCGCGCTCGACGCCCCGGGGCCCGATCCGCGGTGTCGCCGACGGGGCGTAGGCGACGTCGAGCGGGTGAAGCACCGACGGGATCCGGACGATGGGCGCGCCGATCATGCGCGCCAGCGGATCCGCGTCGAGGGTCGCCGACATCGCGACGAGCACGAGGTCGTCGCGTAGCGCGCGCACCTCGCCGAGCAGCCCCAGCAACAGGTCGCCGTCGACGCTGCGCTCGTGCACCTCGTCGAGGATGACGGCGGCGACGTCCTCGAGCCCCGGGTCATTCAGCAACCGGCGCAGCAGCACGCCGGGTGTGACGGTCTCGATGCGCGTCTCATCTGAGACCACCCGCTCACCGCGCACCGTGAAGCCGCTCGGGCCGCCGAGGGCGGATCCGTCGAGCTGCGCGATACGGCGGGCCGCCGCGCGCACGGCGACGCGCCGGGGCTGCGTGACGAGGATCCGGCCCTGGGGGAGCGCGTTCGCGACGAGCGGCGGCACGAACGTCGTCTTACCCGTTCCGGGCGGCGCCGTCACGACGACCGCGCCCGCGGCGAGCGCCCCCTCGATCTCGTCGCGGTGTTGCGAGACGACGAGCCCGGATCCGATGCGGGCGAGATCGAAGAAGTGCATCTTTTCATTCTCCCGGATGAGACAGAATGGAGCGGTGACTTCTACTCCGCCCCTCGGCCTTCTGCTCGACGTCGACGGACCCATCTCTTCCACGCGCACCCGCACGGTGCGCTTGCCCGGCCTCGCGGCCGACCTCGTCGCGATCGCGCGAGCCGGCTGCCCCGTCGTGTTCAACACGGGTCGTTCGGTCGACTTCCTCGCCGAGCAGGTGCTGCCGGCGCTCACGCGCGCGGGGCTCGTGCCGACGGATCCGGTGTTCGGCGTCGGCGAGAAGGGCGGGACCTGGTTCTCGCTCGTCGAGCGCGACGGCGGCCCCGCCGTCGGCGAGGTCTCGGTCGACGAGTCGATCGCGCCGCCCGCTGCGCTCGTTGCGGCGGGAAAGAAGATCGCCGCCGAGCACGCCGACATCGTCTTCTTCGACAACACGAAGCGCACGATGCTCTCGCTCGAACAGCACGTGACGGTGCCGCGCGAGGAGTTCCTGCCGTGCCGCGACGAGATCGTCGCCTCCTTCGAAACCGCGATCGCCGAGACGGGCGCCGACGGGTTCACGATCTACCCGACCGTCATCTCGGTCGACGTCGAGCACGTTAACAGCGGCAAGGCGCTCGGCGCCCGCCGCGCGCTCGAGCTCATCGGCGAGCGCATGGAGGCCCCGCGCCGCTGGTTCACGGCCGGCGACTCGGGCCAGGACTACGACATGGCCACCTACCTCCACGAGCACGGCTTCGAGGTTTCGCACCTCGACGTGCGGCTCGCGGGCGAGGTGCCAGAGACGCCGTTCGAGGTGATCCGCGAGGTGCCCGTGCTCGAAGACGGATCCGCGGAAGACGACATCACCGCCCGACACATTTCGCGCCTGCGGCTCGAGATCGGCGCCTGATCCGGCAGACTGGCGGCATGAGCGCTCTCGATAACCTCGACCCGAAGTTCCGCCGACTGCTTGATCTGCCCTTGTACGGGCACCTCGGCACGATCCGTCCCGACGACACCGTGCAGGTGAACCCGATGTGGTTCGAGTTCGACGGCAAGCACGTGCGCTTCACGCACACGGTCAAGCGCCAGAAGTACCGCAACCTGCAGCACAACCCGTCGATGTCGCTGTCGGTGACCGACCCCGACGAGCCCACCTCGTACCTCGAGGTGCGCGGCAAGCTCATCGACGTGATCCCGGATCCCGAGGGCGAGTTCTACATCCACCTCGGCGACCGCTATGGCAAGCCGCTCGGCGGGAAGCCCGCCGACGCCGCCGACCGCGTCATTCTCGTCATGAGCATCGAGCGCACCACGAAGCAGTAGCCATATGCTGGCCGTATGGCTGGCGAGTGGGTTCCCGATGTGCTCGGCGACGAGTTCGAGCAGCTGACGCTGCCGCTCGGCACCGACGACGAGGGCGAGGTCGTCGCGACGCTCGTGCGCGCGCTGCCGCGCCGGCGTCGGATCCGCAGGCGCGCCCTCGAGGGCGTCGACGTGCTGTACATCCACGGCTGGTCCGACTATTTCTTCCAGAAGCGGCTCGCACGCACCTTCACGTCGCGCGGCGCGCGCTTCTATGCGCTCGACCTGCGGAAGTACGGCCGTAGCCTGCGCGAGGGGCAGACGCCCGGGTACATCGCCGACCTCGCGACCTACGACGAAGACATCGCGGCGGCGCTCTCGGCGATGGGCCCGGGGCGCCGCCTCGTCCTGATGGGGCACTCGACCGGCGGGCTCACCCTCAGCCTCTGGGCGCACCGCAACCCCGGCGTCGCGAGCGCCGTGATCCTCAACAGCCCGTGGCTGGAGTTTCAGCTCCCGCGCACGTCGCGCGATGCGATCATGCCGCTCGTCGAGATGCGCGCCAGGCGGAAGCCGATGACGCAGATTCCCCAGGTCGACTTCGGCTTCTACGCGCGGGCGCAGGCCGAGACGATCGACCCCCTGGATCCGGTCGAGCCGAACCTCAAGTGGCGACCCGAGCAGTCGATGCCGGTCCACGCGGGCTGGCTCGGCGCGATCCTGCGCGGGCACGACCTCGTCGAGGACGGCCTCGCGATCGAGACGCCCGTGCTCGTCATGCTGTCGGCGCGTTCGGCGATGCCGCTGCGGTGGAATAACGAGCTCACGCGCGCCGACTCGGTCCTCGCCGTCGACGACATCGCTCGCGCCTCGCTGAAGCTCGGCTCGCTCGTGACGATCGCGCGCATCGACGGCGCCCTGCACGACATATTCCTCTCGCACCACGACGCGAGGGAGCAGGCGTATCGGGTGCTGGGCGACTGGCTCGACGGCACGGTGCGCGCGCTGCGGTAAGCGAAAGTAGCTTGTTTATGAATTGAACGACGGGTACCGCGACGTCATGTTGCCTCGCTGTCCGGCGGGAACGCGCGTTATCGGGCGCGTCGTAGAGCGCAAATCGCAGCGTGCGGCCGTGCACCCGGATCCTGTCGTGTTTCATGGTCGCTCACAACGAATCCGGCCGCATCGAGCATCCTCGTAATGGACGCGACGCTCCAGAATCGAGCAGTCGTCACAGCGTGGTCGAATTCACCGTCAGTTCCCTCGAACAATCCGAGCAAGACGGAGCCACCTGGGACGAGCACGCGCGCGAACTCGGCGAGCGCTGAGGCGACCTCGTCGGGTTCGAGATGAATCAGCGAGTACCAGGCAAGGACGCCGCCAAGCGTTCCGTCACCGTATGGCAGGTTGAGCAGGGACCCCTCGCGGAAGGTCACGTGCGGGTAGGCATTTCGGGAGTGCGCGACGAACTCAGGGGTGAGATCGAGCCCTTCTACTTGCACGCCTGCCGCGTCAAGGTAGGCGGTCCACTGACCGGGACCGCTTCCCGCGTCGACGATTCGGCCGCTTACGTCCAACGACCAGCGGCGGATCCGTGCCGCATCGAGCGGGGAGAGCGCCTCAACCGAACCGAGCAGACGGACGTACTCATCGGCGCGCTCGTCGTACGCCGCACGCACGCGGTCGCTACTTGTCATGCACATCAGTCAACCACCGATAGCGTGTACGCATGGCAGACGAGATCTGGGACCTGTTGGACATGGACGCGAACCCGACGGGGGAGACCCACGTGCGGGATACGCCCATGCCGAGCGGGCGGATGCACCTCGTCGTCGCGGCCGCGGTCGTGCGCCCCGACGGGTACATCCTCGTCGCCCAGCGCGCGGCCGAGAAGACGTTTCCGCTGATGTGGGAGATCTCCGCCGGCAGCGCGCTCGCGGGCGAGACGAGCCGCGAGGCCGCGTCGCGAGAGCTCTTCGAGGAGGTCGGCGTGCGGTGCGCACCCGAGAATCTTGCCCCGATCGGCCGCGTCGTCGAGCCGACCGCGTTCTTCGACCTCTACGCGACCGTCGTCGGCCCCGATGCCGCGATCGTCCTGGATCCGGAGGAGGTCGCGGCCTCCCGCTGGGTGACGCTCGACGAGTTCGACCGCATGGTCGCCGCCGGCGAGCTCGCGGATCCGTGGACCGGCCGGCTCGAGGAGTTCCGCCCCGGGCTCGGCGCGTTCTTCGCCGCGAACCAGGGGGAGTACGCGTGAGCTTCACGATCCGCCGCATCGTCGGCAACGACTGGCAGGAGTTCCGCGAGATCCGCCTGCGCATGCTCGCCGACACCCCGATCGCCTACGGCGAGACGCTCGCGCACGCGAAGACGCTGGGCGACGCGCAGTGGATCCAGCGCGCGACCAACAACGAACAGGATCCGAATACCGGCCTCGTCGCGATCGACGACAACGATGGCACCTGGCTGGGCGTGATGCGCGGCTACATGAGCGCGAATTCTGGTCCCATGCTCGTGGGCGTCTTCGTGGATCCCGCCGCCCGCGGCCGGCACGAGGGCGTCGCGGACGCGCTGCTCGACGGCATCATCGAGTGGGCGCGGGCGCTCGGCACGACGCTCACGCTCGACGTGCACGCCGACAATGCCCGCGCGATCGCGTTCTACGCGCGCCGCGGATTCGTCGACACCGGCATCACGATGCCCTACGAGCTCGAGCCGGGCGGCATCGAACACGAGATGCGGCTCGCGCTCTAGGCGGATCCGGCACGGCCCGCGCCGGATAGGCTCGAGGCATGCTCGTCGCGACCGACCTCGACGGCACCCTGGTGCCGATCGACAGCTTCACCATCCCCGACTACACGGCGAACGTGCTCCGCGACGTCGATGCCGCCGGGATCCCGGTCGTGTTCATTACGGGCCGCCCACTGCGGTGGGTCGAGCCGTTGCGCGAGCACGTCGGCGAGCACGGCATCGCGATCGTGTCGAACGGCGCCCTCACCTACGACCTGCACGAGAACCGCATCGAGCGGATCCGCGGCATCAAGCCCGAGATCGGGCTCGCGATCGCGCGCGACATCGTCGCGGCGCTGCCCTCGGTGCAACTGGCGATCGAGTTCCCCGACGGGATCCGCCTCACACCGTCCTTCGAACAGGACTTCCCGATGGCGGGCGCCCCGTGCGGCGAGCTCGACGCGCTGTGGAGCGAGCCGGCGATCAAGCTGCTCGCGAAGGATCCGGCCGTCGACCACGACGTGCTGCGCGACAGCGTGCTCGCGGCGGTGGGCGACCGGGCGACCGCGACCTGGTCGATGCCGGGACTCATCGAGATCAGCGCCCGCGGCATCACCAAGGCCAACGCCCTCGCGGCGCTCTGCAAGCAGCGCGGCATCGACGCGGCCGACGTCGTCGCCTTCGGCGACATGCCCAACGACATCCCGATGCTCACCTGGGCGGGCACCGCCTACGCGATGGCCAACGCCCACGACAGCGTCCTCGCCGTCGCCGACCACATCGCCCCCTCCTGTCAGGAAGAGGGCGTCGCCCACACCCTCGCCGCGCTCGCGCTGGGCTAGGGGCGGCTACGAGGCCTCGATCTCGCGGCCAACAACAGAGGTCGTCCGTACGGAGTCGGCACCCACGCCCTCGGGCGCCGGCCAGATATCGATCCGATATGACTCGGGAGCCACGATCTCGAGATCGTCACCAGGAACGTCGCGATCGCGCCCCAGGATCCGGATGCGATAGCGGCCCACGGCACCGACCAGGTTAGTCGTCGTTTCGCCATCACCGAAACATGGCTGCGCGACGAGCTCACCGGAAGGCACATCGATCGTGGTGATGACCATGTCTTGCCAGTCGTCGAGGTTAATCTCGCCCGGCGCGGGCTCCGTTGTCGAATGGATAGTGACCCGAACGCGCCCTGTGTGAACGGCTGTGAGCAGCATGAAACCGCCTGGCTTGTCCAGATAAGCCTCGAAAAGGCTTCCGACGCGGTGACGAACCGCATCTTCGTCGGCCGACATGTACTCATCGTCGGTGACGCCGAAACAGGCGAAGTGGTAAGAAACGCCCATCTCGATGGCGCATGAACCGGACGCGTCAAGGGATCGAATAGCTGGGTAAAGATCCGCCTGCTCACTCATCGTCGGCTCCTCGGCGTGCAGGGCCTCGTCGTAAAGAGGGGTCTCGTCCTCCTGCTCGAATGCGATCCACTCGCCCGACGAGAGGCGGTCGTTCTTGCGAGCAATGATCGTGAAGGTGCACGGTACGTTATCGCGCTCGGATTCGGGCCATGCCCACCCGCCTTCCGTCGGTTCCATGCGGGGCGAGAACTGCCAGGGCAGCGTCTTGCCCTCGTCAAGCAGCTGAAGCGTTAGGCCGGCCCCGATCAGCGCGTTCACGATCTCGGATATCGAGTGCGGCCACTCGTAGGTTCGCGGATGTGCCACGACTCCGTCGCCCGAATAGGTTCCCGAGTCGTTCCAGGTCTGGGCGTCTCCGTTGGGAAAATAGCGGTAGCGGATTCGCAGATCCGAGGCTGTCTCGTCGAGCGAGTAGAGCGCCGGGTGCCCGTCGCGGATGAAGAACGTGCCACCTGGCCGTAGGAGCTGCTCGACTTGCGCGGCCCACGCGTCGAGGTCCTGCAACCAGCAGATGGCGCCTATGGAGGTGTAGACGAGGTCGAAATCGTCACCGATCGCCGCTGCCGCGTCCATCACGTCCGACTGAACCCAGCGGATCCGCTCGCCGTGCTCGGTCGCTAAGCGCTCAGCGGCCTCGAGAGCGGCGGGGGAGAAGTCGAGCCCCGTGACTCGGGCGCCCGCCCGCGCGAGCGAGAGGGTGTCCGTGCCGATGTGGCACTGGAGGTGGCACACGTCGAGCCCGTGCACGCCGTCGCGCACGATACTGAGCGACTCGAGATCGTCACGGACAACATCGGAGATGTACTCAGGGTCGTCGTACGCCGCGAGGCCGTAGCCGGACACGTGGATGTCGACGCGGTCGTTCCAGTTTTTGAGGTTCGCTTCGCGTGCCTCGTCCCAGCTGATGTCCACGTCGTTCTCTGCCATGCCAGTAGCCTCTCACGCGTAGGCGGCGGCCAGCTCGGCTCGGTTTCGGGATCCGGTGCGGCGCAGGAGCTTCGAGACGTGGAACTTCACGGTGTGCTCGCTGATGCCGAGGTCTCGTGCGATCTCGGCGTTGCGGGCGCCGCCGGCGACCCGCACGAGCACCTCGCGCTCGCGCGGGGTGAGGTCTTCGTCGAGCGCCGCGGTGGGTTCCGGCGGATCGAGGGGGATCTGGATCGAGAGCTCGGTGCCCCAGCCCGGTGTCGAGGCGACGCGCATCGTGCCGTCGAGGTGCGAAACGTGCTCGGCGATGGGGCGGAGGGAGTCGTCGTGCGCGTCGATGTCGCCGCGGCCGTCGTCACGGATCCCCATGAGCAGGTGCAGCCCGTCGCAGCCCCACTCGATGCGCACGCGCCTGGCATCGCCCGCGTCGACGAAAGCAAGGACGGCGTTGCGCACGATCGCGCGGGCGGCGTGGGCGACATCACCCGGCAGCGCCCGCCCGTTCGCGGGCGGCTCGACGAACTGCACGTCGAGCTCGCCATATCGGAGCAGGGGAGCGAGGTCGCGGCGCAGCCGCTCGAACGCGCCGGTAACGGGCTCGAGCAACACCGAGAGGTGGTCGTTCGAGCGCGCGCGCAGGTCGACGAGCGCGTTCGCGGCAATATCGACGGCGGCCTGGCGCGCCGCCCGGTCATCGAGGCGCGAGGAGCGAAGCGCGGCCAGGAGCGCCTCGAGCGTGACGGCGTGGCGGTCGGCCTGCTCTGCGAGCGCGCGCTCGTCGCTCGCCTCGCGGGCCCGCTCGTGAAGACTCATGACTCGAGGCTAGTCCACTAGTCGTCCGGCTAGTCACACTGATCGTGTGAGGGAGTGCGTGGGCGTGCGCCTCCGCGCGACGATGAAGTCGTGACCACTGACGACGCATTCGCCGCTTCGCTGCGGCTCGTTTCGGGAGAAGTCGCCGCCGTCGCCGACGCGGTGGCGAACGGACCCTCCGCCGACGGGATCCTCGTCGACATCGAAAACGCCAACCGGGTGTTCCTACTCGGCGCGGGCCGGTCCGGCCTCGCGCTTCGCATGACAGCCATGCGGCTCATGCACCTCGGCCTGACGGCGTACGTCGTCGGCGAGACGACGACTCCCGCGATCTCGGAGGGCGATCTGCTGATCGCCGCCAGCGGATCCGGAACCACCGCCGGCATCGTGCGCTCGGCCGAGACGGCCGCGAAGGTCGGTGCGCGAATCGTCGCGCTGTCGACCACCGACTCGTCTCCGCTCGCCGACGTCGCCGACCACCTGCTCGTGATTCCGGCCGCGGCGAAGCTCGACCGCTCGGGCGAGGCCTCCGCGCAGTACGCCGGGTCGCTCTTCGAACAGGCCGTCGTCCTTGTCGGCGACGCCCTCTTCCACGCGCTGTGGCAGCGATCGGGCGCGAGCGCCGATGAGCTGTGGCCGCGCCACTCCAACCTCGAATAACCCACGAACGAAAGACGGGACCATCATGAAGATCCAGTTCGCGATCGACACCCTCACCACCGCCCACGCCCTCGAGCTCGCGACCGCCGCGGCCGCGCACGTCGACGTGCTCGAGCTCGGCACGCCCCTCATCAAGTCGGAGGGCCTCTCGGCCATCACCGCGATGAAGGAAGCCTTCCCCGACAAGATCGTCTTCGCCGACCTCAAGACCATGGACGCGGGCGAGCTCGAGGCCGACATTGCCTTCAAGGCGGGCGCCGACCTCGTCACCGTGCTCGGTGTCGCCGACGACAGCACGATCGCCGGTGCTGTGAAGGCCGCCAAGGCCCACGGCAAGGGCATCGTCGTCGACCTCATCGGTGTCGCCGACAAGGCGAGCCGCGCCCGCGAGGTCGTCGAGCTCGGCGCCGAGTACGTCGAGATGCACGCGGGCCTCGACGAGCAGGCCCAGCCGGGCTACTCGCTCGACGCGCTGCTCGAGGCCGGTAAGGCCGCGGGCGTGCCGTTCTCGGTCGCGGGCGGCGTGAACGCCTCGTCGATCGCCGCGGTCAAGGCCGCCGGCGCACAGCTCGCAGTCGCCGGTGGCGCCCTGTACGGTGCCGCCGACGTGACCGCCGCCGCGGCGGAACTCCGCGCGGCCGCCGAGTAACACCTCCTGCGGCCACGGCCGTGGCTACTACCCGGCCGTGGCCCCTTTTTTCTCTGGTAGCCCTCCCGTACACAACGACGCAAGTTTTTGACGAGATCCGGGTAGGCACCGGTTTCCCGACGCCCCAGGGCAAAAATTTGCGTCGTTGTGTACGCCGGGGTGCGGCGTAGCATCGGGGCATGACCGTTCCCGTGCCGTACCTGCTGTTCCCCGGATTCGCCGCCGAGGCGCTCGAGTTCTACCGGGGCGCGTTCGGCGGAGAGGTCCGGAGCTTCACGTACGATCAGTTCGGTCGCACCGACGGCCCGCCGACCGATATCGCGCACGGGCAGCTCGACGGCCCCGTCACGCTCTTCGCCTCGGACGCGGGCGGCGATGAGGATGCGGTGCACATGGTCGGGATGTTCCTCTCGCTGCTCGGTGCGGCGGATTCGGAGACCCTCCGGCGTTGGTACGACGCGCTCGCTGACGGAGGTCGAGTCATCGATCCGCTCCAGGAACGCCCGTGGGGCGATTCCGACGGCACCGTCGTCGACCGCTTCGGAGTGCGCTGGCTGATCGGCTATCAGGGCCAGGAATAGTGCACACCAAATATGCACACAAAGTGTATATTTGAGGCATGAGCCTGAATCAGCAGTCGATCCTGCGCGACGCGATGCGCCGCCTCAACCTCACCCGTGACGAGTTCAGCGCGCGCATCGAGGTCAAGCGCCGCACGCTCGACTCGTGGCTCGTTCCGGCGGCGTCGGCGGGCGCGCGCACGATGCCCAGCACGACGCGCCTGCTCATCGAACACCTGCTGAAGGACGCGGGTCTCGCCGCGGCCTCCATCGAACCCGCCGACGAGCCCGGCTTCGGCGGCAGCCGCCACCTACTGTCGGTCGATCAGTTCGACCGCGCGGGGCTCGAGCGCTTCATCCGCGTGGCCGACGTCATGCAGCCGTTCGCCGCGCGTCAGGAGACGACGCGCGTGCTCGAGGGTGCCGTCCTCTCGAACCTGTTCTTCGAGGCGAGCACCCGCACGCGCCTCTCGTTCGGCGCCGCGTTCGCCCGCCTCGGCGGCACGGTGCTCGACACCACCGGCATGACCTTCTCGTCGATGGCGAAGGGCGAGTCGATCTACGACACCTCACGCGTCATCGCCGGATACGCCGACGCGATCGTCGTTCGGCACCCCGACGAGGGATCCGTTGCCCAGTTCGCGGCCGCGAGCAACGTTCCCGTGCTCAACGCGGGCGACGGAGCGGGGGAGCACCCCAGCCAGGCGCTGCTCGACATCTACACAATCCAGCGCGAGTTCTCGTTCCTCGGCAAGCGCATCGACGGCGCCCACATCGCGATGCTCGGCGACCTGCGGTACGGCCGCACGGTGCACTCGCTCGCGCGCCTCCTGTCGCTCTACAACGACCTGACCTTTACGCTCTACGCGCCGAAGCAGCTCGAGATGCCCGAGCACATCGTCGAGCTCGTGCGCGCGAAGGGCCACACCGTCGAGATCTGCGCGACGCCGGCAGATGCGATGGCGGGCGCCGACGCGGTCTACGCGACGCGGATCCAGCTGGAGCGCATGAGCGAGGCGGCCGGCGCCGAGTTCACCGATTACCGCATCGATCAGGCGATGATCGACGCGCATCTCCCGGCCGACGCTCTCCTGATGCACCCGCTCCCGCGCGACTCGCGCGAGGGAGCCGCCGATCTCTCCTCCGAGATCGTCTCGGATCCGCGATTGGCGATCTTCCGCCAGGCCGACAACGGCGTCGCGGTGCGCATGGCGATTTTCACCGAGGCGCTGAGCGTCTCGCACCTCGTGACGCGCAGCGCGACCCCGGTGCCGTGGTTCGTTCCGGCGACCTACGGATCCGACGACGCGACCCTGCTCCCGGATCACTGAGCCGGTATGGCTATTGAGGTCGTTCCCGCCGACCCCGCCTGGCCCGAGCAGTTCCGCCGGGTGGAGGAAGATCTGACGGCGGCGCTCAGGGGCGTGCCGGTGATCGCGATCGAGCACGTCGGATCCACGTCGGTGCCGGGGCTCGCGGCGAAGCCCGTGCTCGACATCGACGTCGTCGTGGCGCGCACCTCGGTGGCGGGCGCCATCGCAGCGCTCGAGCGCGCCCGCTATCGCCACCGCGGCGACCTCGGCGTCTCAGGCCGCGAGGCGTTCGAAGCGCCTGACGCGGATCCGCGCCGCCACGTCTACGTGTGCGTCGAGGGCACGCTGCACCTGCGCAACCACCTCGCGGTGCGCCGGGTGCTGCGTGAGAACGACGAGCTTCGGCAGCGCTACGCCGCCACCAAGCAGACGCTCGCGAGCGACCCCGACATGGACATCGACCGGTACCTGGCCGGCAAGTCGGCGGTCCTGCAGGAGGTCCTCGCACTTTCGGACCTCACAGGGGACGAGAAGGCCCAGATCCTGCGGCTGAACACGGGCGGGCCTGCTACCTGACGAGCCGCGGCACGGCGCGCACCATGACGACCATCGCGACGAGCTCGACGAGGGTCTGCGTGACCACGGCGAGCGGCGCGAGCTCGAAGCCCGCGGGGAGCGCGATCACGAGCGGCAACACGACGAGAGAATTGCGTGTCACGCCGCTAAACACGATCGCGCGCCGGCCCGCCGGATCCGTGCGCGCCGCGCGCCCCAGAAGGATCCCGACGGGCACCATGACGAGCGCGAACGCGGAGTAGACGGCGATCGCGCGCGGGAGCGCGTGGAGGTGGGCGCCGACGCCCGCGATCTGCGACGCGACCACCGCCGCGAGCGTGAGCATCATGAGCGGCACCATCATCCCGAGGGCGCGGCGCTCGAACGCCCGCGCCCACGCGGCGCGCGACGCGAGAAACTGCGTCGCGGCCGCGAGCGCCATCGGCACGACGATCAACACGACGAGCGCCTCCACGAACGGCGCGGGTTCGATCGCCGACGCGATCTCGGATCCCATGAACACCCGCAGGTACGCGGGCAACGCGACCATCTGGGCGAGCAGCAATAGGGGAGCGGCGGCGAGCAACCGGTCGGCGGATCCGCCGGCGAGGCCCGCGAAGACGATCACGTAGTCGACGCACGGCGCGAGCAACACGAACAGCACCCCGGCGAGCAGCGCCTGGTCGTCGGCGACGACGCGAGAGAGGAGCCAGGCAATCGGCGGCACGACGACGAAGTTGAGCACCCCGAGCGTGACGAGAAAGCGGGAATCCCGGAGCGACGACCGGATCCGCGCGAACGGCACGCCGAGGAAGGTCACGTAGAGCAGCAGCGCGAGGGCCGGGCTCACGGCGTGCCCGGCCGGATCCGCGATCGCGGGGGACAGCAGCCCCGCGGCGGCGCCGGCGGCGAGCGCGCCGAGATACATCGCGACCTGGTGCCGCTCGAGCCAATTCATCGCTCATATTGTCGCAGGACGCGGCGGGCGGCCCTTTATGACGTCATAGTCATTCACGCGGCGTCACGCGGCGACCCTCGCGTTCACATTGATTGACACGCGTCGCGGCGCGGCCGGAAGGTTATCGACAAGCAGCGGACCACACCGGCTCCGCTCCATATTTCTCCGGGAGGAGATCCACCATGACGAACGTCGACATCGCATCCGAGCGCACGGCTCTGCAGAACCGCTGGGCAGAGGTCGCGCGCCCCGAGACGGCCGAGGAGTGGCTCGCCCGCGCGGAGGAGGTCTCCGACATCCTCGCGGTCGACGCCCTCGAGCGCGACCGCGCAAACGTCGCGCCCCACGCCGAGGTGCAGCTGCTGAAGGACGCCGGCCTCGTCACGGTTCTCGGGCCGAAGGCTCACGGCGGCGCGGAGCTTCCGTGGCACGTCGTCAACAAGATCGTGCGCATCATCGCGCGCGGCGACGGATCCATCGGGCAGCTGCTCGGATACCACTACGTGTGGGCGTGGGCCGTGCGCCTCGTCGGCACCGAGGCCCAGATCGAGGCGGTGGAGGAGCAGTACACGAGCGGCAACCTCTTCTTCGGCGGGGCCGTGAACCCGCGCGACGCCGACCTCCGCATCACCGAGGACGGCGACGAGCTCGTCTTCAACGGCAGCAAGACCTTCTCGACGGGCGGCCGCGTCGCCGACCTCACCGTGCTCGAGGGCGTGCTCGAGGGCACCGAGACCCACGTGTTCGCAATCGTGTCGACCGACCAGCCCGGCATCGTCTTCCCCGGCAACTGGGACAACCTCGGCCAGCGCCTGACCGAGTCGGGCGGCGTCGAGATCCGCGATGTGCGAGTGGACTGGGCGGGCGCGGCGGGCTTCGTCGACCGCGTGTTCCAGCCGCTCGTCTACAACACCCTCAACGTGCCCGCGCTGCAGGCCGTGTTCAATAACTTCTACCTCGGCATCGCCGAAGGCGCGCTGCGCACCGCCGCGTCGTACACGCGCGAGCACACCCGCGCCTGGCCGTACGGCGGCAAGGGCAAGAAGCGCGGCACCGAGGAGTTCTACGTGCTCGAGGGCTACGGCGAGCTCGCCTCGAAGCTGTGGGCCGACGCCGCGCTGATCGATGCCGTCGACCTCGAGATCAGCGAGATCCTGCACGATGCCCGCGAGAACCTCACAGAGCGCCGTCGCGGCGAGATCGCCGTGCGCGTGGCTGCGGCGAAGCTGCGCATCATCGAGGACGGCCTCGAGGCGGCGACGAAGGTATTCGAGCTGACGGGCGCCCGTGCGACGTCGAACTCGGTGGGCCTCGACATCTACTGGCGCAACCTCCGCACGCACAGCCTCCATGACCCGATCGCGTACAAGAAGCACGAGATCGGCCGCTTCGAGCTGCTGAACGAGATCCCCGAGCCCAGCTGGTACGCGTAAGCCGTTGTCGGTGCCTGTCGAATCTGCGTCATACGATCTAGAGGGCGAGGAAACTCGCCCGCTAGCGAGAGAAGTCACATGCAGATTCGACAGGCACAGGCGTCCGACGCCGCGGGCATCGCGGAGATCTATAACGACGCCGTCCTGAACACGACGGCGATCTGGAACGACGCCACCGTCGATGAGGCGGACCGTGCCGCGTGGATTGCAGGGCGGCAGGGGAGCGGTTTCCCCGTCCTCGTCGCGGTCGACGGCGACGAGGTCGTCGGCTACGCGACCTACGGCGACTTCCGTCCGCACGACGGCTTCCGCCACACCGTCGAGCACTCGGTGTACGTGCGCGGAGACCAGCGCGGATCCGGCATCGGCAGGCAGCTCATGATGCACCTCGTCAATGCGGCACGCGAGAACGGCGTGCACGTCATGGTTGCGGCGATCGAGTCCGGCAACACCGGATCCCTGCGCCTGCATGAGAAGCTCGGCTTCGTCGAGACGGGCCGCATGCCCGAGGTCGGCACGAAGTTCGGCCGCTGGCTCGACCTCGTGCTGCTGCAGCTGATGCTTGACGGACCGCGATAGCGTGCGGTGATCCGTTACGCCCACGTTCATCGACGAAGGTGACCACCGCGCGGATCCATTGATCGAAAGCATCGAGGTGAGCGTCGTGCGACGCTTCGGCGAGGTCGACTCGGCGTGCGAAGGGATTGCGTTCCACGAACTCTGCTTTCTGCGCCTCGGTGAACGTGCCGCCGTCGGCGTAGATGACGAGTGTGGGCGCGGCGACGCGCTCCCACTCGGTCCAGTGCTCGAGGCTGAGCGGGCGGATCGACTCGGCCATGATGTCGGCGTCGAAGCGCGGGCGAAGGCCATCCGGCTGCGCATCCATGTCGGCTGCCCATGCGTGATGGATGGGGGAGTCGCCGATGTCCGCCAACGCCGACTCGGGATCCGCAAACGGTGTCTTCCACGACGAGAAGTAGGCGCCGAGCTTGTCCGCGTTATCGGGATTATCGCCACCGTGATTGCCCTCGAGGAGAATGAGCCGCGCCACGAGCTCCGGGTGTGCCGACGCAACAAGCATCGCGGTATGTGCGCCCATCGACTGGCCGATGAGAACGACGGGGGACGTAGCGACTCTCTCGATAACCGCTCTGACATCGGAGACGAACGCGGCTCTCGAGAGGTCGCGTGGCCGGCGCGTGCTGAGTCCGTGGCCACGCTGATCGACGAGCACCACCTTGCGGCCCGACAGCGCCTGCGCCGTGGGCACAAATTCACGCCCGCTGCCGGCCAGACCGTGCAAGATCACGACGGCAGGCTCGGCGCCCTCGAACACCTCGAACGAGATCTCCGTGCCGTCGAGCGTGACGATGCCGTGGCGTGTGCTCATGGCTGTCAGTCGAACCCGCCCGCGAGCGCGGCGATGCCCGCGAAAAGCGACAGCGCCGCCATCACCATCGCCGCGATGAAGATATACAGGTGCACGGTGAAGAAGGTGGTGACCTTGCCGTTGGCGTCTCGCGCACGCGGATCCTTCACGACGCGCCGAAAGAAGTTCGGCCAGGTGAGAGCGTTGAAAGCGGCGTTGAGGAAGAGAATGACGGCGAGTGTGGTCATCCCATCAGCGTATGGCACGCGCGTCGACGCCTAGGCTGTGAGGCATGCCCATGTCGCCCTATGTCCGCTCGCTACGCGAACGCGTTGGCCACGATCTTCTGCTCCTCCCGGCGGTCTCCGCGGTGATCCGCGATGGTGCCGGACGCGTGCTCCTCGCCCGCCCGCAGGGGAGCGATCGCTGGGCTCTCGTGGGCGGTGGCCTCGAGCCCGGCGAAGAGCCCGCGGATGCGCTCGTCAGAGAGATCCGCGAGGAACTCGGAGCCGAGGGGATCGTCGGACGCATCATCGGCGTCTACGGCGGCGAGGACCTGTTCGTCACGTACCCGAACGGCGACCGGTGCGCCTATGTGACGACCGCCTATGAGGTACGCCTGACGACGGACGTACTTAGCCTTGAGGACGACGAGCTCCGCGAGGCCGCCTGGTTCACCCTCGAAGAAGTCGCCGGACTCGACCTTCAGCGTCACGCCTCACGGATCCTTTCAGATGCGCGGCCTCAGCGCTCGGCGAAGTACCGGATCGGCTTCGCGATGCCGCAGGACTTCGCTGCCCTCGAAGAGATCGAGCGCGCAGCGGACGCTCTCTTTCTCGAGCGCTTCCGTCCGGCGGCGTGGCCGCCGCCGGCGTCGCGCGCGGCGGATCCGGGATTCGTCGTGGTCGCGGCCGGCGACGAACTCCTCGGCTTCGCACATGTGCTCGAGATCGACGGTCTCGCTCACCTCGAGCAGGTGTCTGTCCTGCCCGATCACGGCGGACGGGGAATCGGAAGGGTGCTCGTCGAGACCGCGAAGGCTGAGGCGCGCACCCGCGGGTACGACCGTCTAACGCTTCGTACCTATGCGGATGTGCCGTGGAATGCGCCGTTTTACGCGAAGCTTGGATTTGCGGTCGAAGATCCCGCCACGGACTTTCACCGCGCTCTGGTGGCAACGGAGGAGCGGCTCGGCCTGGATCGATACAGCGCCCGGGTGCAGATGGGGATCGCCCTCGGCTCAGGGGAGTAGCGCCGCCGCCCAGACACCTTCGTGTTGCTCGACGTACTCTGCGACGCGCTTCCAGTGTTCGCCGTGGCCGGCGACGTACATCGACGCCCACGGCTCTCGACTCGCTTCGTGGGACGTGCGAAGCAGACGGTACATTGCCGCCGCACGCCGATGCATCGTGTGGGGGAGTGCTGCCCGGATCGCCTCGTCCGCACGATAGCCGTCGACGAACGCAGCGAGGTCGCGTGCCGCCTCGTGCGGATCGCGATCCGCGGCGTTGAGTGTGAACGTCTGCGCGGCGTAGGCGAGATCCCAGAGCCGGGTGCTCGGGCCGGCTCCGTCCCAATCGATGAATACCCAGCGTTCGCCCGTCAGAAGGTTCCACGGCGCGAGGTCGTTATGGCAGATCAGACGGGCGTCCGGAGGTTCCAACAGGGTCTCCCACGGCGCGTCGACCGGCGGAGCATACGACGCGCTGGCGTCATGAATCGCGCGAACCATCGCACCGACGCGCTGAAGCTCGGCATGAGTGAACGGATCACGACCCATCGCAAGGGGACCCTCGACGTACTCGATGATCTGCCTGCTTTGTTCGTCGCGACCATGGATCCGCGGAACGTCGATGCCAGACTCCCGGAGGCTTCGCACAAAGTCCGCGACGCTCGGCGTCGACGCCGTCCATGGCTTCCGCACGGTGTCACCGATCCGTACAACGGCGCCGCTGGCGTTCCCGCCGGCTAGTGGGATCTCGTCGAGCGCGAGTTCGAACAGCAAGCTCGTTCGGACGGATCCATCGGGACGAATGATCTTCTCCAGCCGGGTGCCGCGGGGGAGAGCGCCGAGTTTCGCGATCGCGCGCGCGGATCGGCGGTTGCGCTCATCGGTCTGGAAGACGATGCGCGTGGCGCCCGCGTTGCGGGCTGCCTCGATCATGAGCCGCTTAATCCGGGCGTTGAGACCGGATCCCCACGTCGACGGCGCCATATAGGTCGCACCGATCTCGAGCGCGTCGGGTTCCTCCGGAAGGACGAAGTGCGATGTCGTTCCCACGACCGCGCCGGCGTGACGGATCAGCCAGGTGCGGCAGAGAGGTGGATTACCGCTGATCCGCGCGACCATCCGTCGGCGTAGCTCGGCGGGATCCGCGGGTGCCCCGCCGGGCACGTGCTCCCACACAGCACGAGTCAACGCGGCATAGAGTTCATCGACATCGTCTCCGACGGCGAACGGTGTCAGCAACGCGTCGCCCTCAGAAAGCGCCTCAGGCAGGGCGCGCAACAGGTCTAGCGACATGCGAGTCAGCCTAGCGGCGTGCCGAGTTCGCCGAAGTCGATCGGCTCGCCGAGTTCACGCCGTAGCAGCTGACCAAAGTGTGCTCGTTCGTCAGGGGTGACCCATTCCGATTCGCGGTGCCGAAGATAGAGCTCATCGCCCACGAATCGCGGGAACACATGCACGTGCACGTGCCACACGTCTTGATCGCCCGCAGGTTCGTTGTGCTGACGGATCGAGGTGCCCTCGCAGTCGTATGACGCCCGTACACCCGTTGCGATGCGCTGCGTGAGGTCCCAGAGGTCATGGCCGATATCCGAGGGGAGGGCATAGATGTTCTCTACGTGCATGCGAGGCATGACGAGTACAGCGCCGGGATTGTTCGGCCACCACTTCGGCGCGACACGGGCATACGCGTGTTCACTGACGGCGACGATGTCCGATGGCCGATTCCACTCGTCGAAGTTCCCTCGCTGCAGCTGGCAGAACGGACAGACATACTGTTGGGGCTCATGCGACCTCGTGGCCATGCTCGATCTTCGCACGCGAGCGGGCCGAACAATCCGCTAACAGCACCAGTAGCGGAGCTTCGGAAGTGCGTAGCGCGATTGGTGACGACGTCCGAGGGGAGCGTCGGCCAAGCGTGAACTGACATAATGTGCATTATCGGCAATACCGCTGATGCGCGTCAGAACAGCGCCAGCGCCTCGCTGAGCTTTCGATGGCCCTGCGCTTCGAACTTTTCGTCTTTGACTTGATACGCCCACGCCGCGGTACCGATCGCTTCGCCGAGCAGCTCCAAACGCCACAGCTCGGGATCCCGCGGATCCTCGCCATACCCGTCGAGGAACGCATGCTCGAGATCCGGACGTCCTCGCCATTCCTTCACCGCGAGTCTCGTCAGGTCGCTCGAAGCGGCGCGATACGCGAACCGGCCGAAGTCGATTGCCTTGACGAAGCCGTCATCGATCAGCCAATTGCGCGTATGCCAGTCCCCGTGCGTCGGCACGAGCCGCACGGGCAGCGCGGATGCGGACTTGAGAATCTCCGCGGACCGTCGCACGAGCTCCGCCGCGATCCGGTGCTCGGTCGCAAGCCAGCGGGACGCGCGATCCAGGATGGTCCTGACATAATCCTCGCCGCCCGGCGCGGGCGCCGCCGAGTGCATGAGCCGAAGCATCGCCCCAGCCTGCCGATGGACGTCCGCCGACAGCTCCAGTCCGCTCCCCTGCACCAGCACTCCCGTCTGATATTCCAGAACGAGCAGATTCAGAGCCCCGTCGGTGTGCAGCATGCGTGATGTGCGACCGACGGCGACGAGCGGCTCGGTCCCACCCCGATGGGCCGCGATCTCCCGGCCGATGTGATGATTTCCCGGCCCCGCGGTCTTCACGATGACGTCGCCGACCGGCGAGCGTACGTGCAGCACGACGGTGTCGACGAGGCCCCAGGAGAGGTTCGCGACGAGCTCGCTCTCTCCGATCCACCGCGTCACCCGCTCCGCCTTCGCCGAATCCAGCACGCCGCCGCTCCAATTCATCACCGCGCCAAGCTACCATCGCTCGACAGTCGCGATACGCTCACGCCATGACACAGTCGGCGCCCCTCGCTGAGCGACTCGCGCGCATGATTCGGATCCCGACGGTCCTGGGACGCGGCGACGGCCCGTTCGACGAGTTCGTCGCATTGCTCGAAGAGCTCTACCCACGGGTCCACACCGTGCTGGAGCGGGAGCGGATCACAGACCGCGGGCTCCTGTTCCGCTGGCGCGGAGCGACGGAAGCCGAGCCGCTCGTCCTCATGGCCCACTACGACGTCGTGCCCGCGAACCCGGACGAATGGGGCGAGGACCCATTCGGCGGTCGCATCGCCGACGGCTGGGTGCACGGGCGGGGCGCGCTCGACGACAAGGGCCCGCTACTCGTCATCCTCGAGGCGGCGGAAACCCTTCTTGAACAGGGCTTCTCCCCCGCGCGCGACGTGTATCTCTCGTTCGGTGGCAACGAGGAGACCTACGGCGAGGCGGCGCAGCGGATCGCACAGACGCTGGCCGAGCGCCGCATCCGTCCGTGGCTCGTGGTCGACGAGGGCGGCGCGGTGGTCGGCGCGCCGCTCCCCTTCACGCGCGGCCGCGCGGCGATGATCGGCACGGGCGAAAAGGGCGTCGCGACGCTGAGGCTCGACGCGACCAGCGACCCCGGCCACGCGTCGGCGCCGCACGGCATCAGCGCGATCGAGCGGCTGGCGCGCGCCACGACGCGCCTTCGCCCGTCGACCTTCCGCCCGCGCACCCCGGAGACCATCACGCGCATGCTCGGATCCCTCGCCGATACGGCGAGCGGGCCCGCGCGGATCCTCTACCGCGCGCTCTCGCGCAGCGGCTTCCTTGCGGGCCGCGTCTTCGCGACCCTCGGCGGCGAGCCGGCCGCGCTCGTGCGGACGACGATTGCGGCGACGATGCAGGACGGCGGATCCGCCCCCAACGTGTTGCCGGCCGACGCGAGCGTGCGGTTCAACCTACGGATCATCCCGGGCGAAACCGTCGATAGCGTCACGCGGCGCGTGGCGCGCCGGATCAACGACGATGGGGTGTCGATCGCGATCGAGGAGGGCTCGGATCCGACGAGCCTCTCCCCCGCCGACGGGCCGCAGTTCGGTGCCATCGCTGCGGCGATCCGCGCGGCATACCCCGACGCGGTGCCGACGCCGTACCTCATGATGCAGGCCTCCGACGCCCGCCACTTTCACGCGATATCCGACCACGTGTACCGCTTCGCTCCCCTCGAGATGTCGTCCGAGCAGCGCGCCTCGATCCACGGCGTCGGCGAACGCGTCAGTGTCGGCAGCCTCGAGAGCGGCCGCGACTTCCACATCGCGCTGATCCGGGGCCTGTCGTGAGGGTCTGGGCGGTCGTCGGCTTTCTCGCCGCGGTCGAGTTCACGAGCGGCATCCTCCAGGGCTACTACACGCCGATGCTCACCGATATCGCCCGGGCCCTCGGCATCCACGACGCAGACGTGAACTGGTTCGAGGGCACGCAGCTCATGCTCTCGGCGCTCGTCGTTCCGGCGTTCGCGAAGCTCGGCGACATGGTCGGGCACAAGAGGATGCTCCTCATCTCGACCGCGATCGTGGCGATCGCCTCGCTCGCGCTGCCCTTCGCTATGACCTTCGCGGTCTTCCTCGCATGCTGGGCGATCCAGGGCGTGTACGTCGTCTGGCTCCCACTCGAGGTCGCGCTCATCTACTCGCGCGCGCACTCGGCCGGCTTCGGGTGGCGCCGCGGCGAGGCCTATTCGATGGGATCCACCGAGCCCGCGGCCGTCACCGCGAAGGCAGCCGGCGTGCTCGTCGCGGCGCTCGAGGCCGGCGCCATCATCGGCGCGCTCGCGGGCGGCGCGCTCGTTGACGCGTTCGACCTGCGCATCGTGCTCCTGGTTCCTGGCATCGCCGTCGCGGCGTGCTTCTTCGTCATCCTCTTCGGCGTGCGCGAGGCGGGCCCCGCCACGGGTGGGCGCCTCGACACCACGGGCCTCGCGCTCGTCTCGCTCGCCCTCATCGCCTTCACGGGCGGCCTCAGCCTGCTGCGCATCGAGGGCCCGGCGAGCCCGCTCGCCTGGGGCGTTACGGCGCTCGGCCTCGCCCTCCTCGTGCCCTTCGTCTTCTGGGAACGCCGCCAAGCGGATCCGGTGATCGACGTGAAGATGTTCATTAACCCGTCGCTCTGGCCGGTCTTCCTCACGGCCGGGCTCTTCGGTGTCAGCGTGCTCGGCGCACAGGCGCCGCTGTCGACCTTTGCGCGCACGGATCCGTCGGTCACGGGTTACGGGCTCGGAACCGAGGGCTTCGCGACCTCGCTCATTATTGGCATCTACCTCATCGCGATGATCGTGGGCGCGCTGCTCTACCCGCGCCTCGCAAACCTCACGAGCCCGCGGCTCGCGCTCATCGTCGCGGCGATTCTCGTCGGCGCGGGCTATCTGCTCTTCCTCCCCCTGCACGCGACGTACGCCCAGGTCGTGACCAACATGGTCATCGCGGGGCTCGGATCCGGTGCCCTCGTCGCGTCGCTCCCGGCGACCGCGGCCGCCGCCGCTCCCCCGTCGCAGACCGGCGTCGCGACGGGGCTCACGAATTCGGTCAAGACCGTCGGTGGCGCGATCGCGTCGTGCGCCTTCGGCATCGCGTTGTCGACGGGTCTCGCAACCGGGACCGCCGGATCCCTCACGGGCTACCTGACGGTATGGACAGTGTGCGGCGTCACGGCGTTCGCTGCCGCCGTCGCTCTATTGGTGGTGCCGAGGAACGCGTTTCGCGACGCCGCGCGACAAAATATATAAGTTACATATGTAATAATCCCCTTATGGATTTCACGCCGACCGACGCGGCCCGCCTCTCGCTGTTGATCGAGCAGCTCGTACGCGCCATTCGGCCGCTCGCCACCGACGACGCGCTCTCGCAGGCCGCCGCGGCGGTGCTGAGTAGGCTCGACGCAACGGGGCCCGGCGGGGTGACCGACCTCGCGCGAGCCGAGGGTGTCAGTCAACCCGCCATGACGCAACTCGTGGCGCGGCTCAACGACGATGGGCTCCTCTCGCGCACTCCCTCGCCGACGGATCGCCGTTCGGTCGTCGTCACCCTCACGGACGCAGGGCGCGCGGCGCTCGCCACACGCCGAGCACGCCGCACCGAGTTCATCAGGGACAGCCTGATGGAACTCGACGGCGGCGAGCAGCGAGCGATCGTCGCGGCACTCCCCGCCCTCGGTCGCCTCGTCGAGGCCACGCGTGAGCGGGGCGCGGCGGGTGAGTGAGGCAGCCGCTGCGCACTGGAAGCGCAATCTATTCGTCAGCGCGGCGGGATCCTTCACCACCGTCGCAGGCATCACGCTCGTTCTGCCGATCCTGCCGCTCTTCGTCGAAGACCTCGGCGTGAGCGACACCGCCGCGGTCACGACATGGTCGGGCATCGCCTACTCGGCCACCTTCCTCACCGCCGCGCTCACGGCGCCCCTTTGGGGCCACCTCGGCGACAAGTACGGCCGAAAGTCGATGCTCATCCGCGCGAGCCTCGGCATGGCGATCGCGATGTCGCTCATCGGCCTCGCGCAGGATGTTTGGCAGCTGGTCGCGCTCCGCCTCCTCGCAGGCCTCCTCGGCGGATACTCCTCCGGATCCATGATCCTCGTCGCCGCGCAGACACCGAAGGAAAAGTCGGCGTGGGCGCTCGGTGTGCTGTCATCCGCGATCATGGCGGGCAACATCGCGGGCCCCCTTCTGGGCGGAACGATGGCCGAACTGTTCGGCGTGAAAACGGCGTTCTTCGCGGTCGGCGCGCTCATCTTCATCGCCTTTCTCGGCACCGCGTTCCTCCTCAAGGAGGACCCCCGCCCACCGCGCGCTAAGCGGGTGAAGAAGGCGGGAGGGTGGCGCGCACTCCCCCACAAGTCGACGATCCTGGCGCTCCTCGGGCTCTCGGCCATCCTCATGTTCGCGACGATCTCGGCCGAGCCGATCATCACGGTGCACGTCCGGCACCTCACGGGCTCCGATGACGGCGTAGCCATCTTCTCGGCGCTCGTGTTCTCGCTCTCGGCCCTCGGCACGATCCTCTCCGGCCCGTGGCTCGGCCGCCTCGCCGACCGCATCGGGCACCTCCGCGTGCTGACCTACAGCCTGATCGCGGCGACCGTGCTGCTCGCCCTGCAGGCCATCGCGCCCGAGCTCATCAGCTTCGCCGCGCTGCGATTCGCGACCGGCATCGCGCTCGGCGGCATCACGCCGACGGTCGTCGCGACGATCCGCAGGCTCCTCCCCGACACCTCGGTCGGGCTCGTGCTCGGCTACAACGTGTCGGCGCAGTACCTCGGGCAGGTGTCGGGGCCGATCATCGCGGGTGCCCTCGGAGGCGCGCTCGGCACGCCCGCCGTCTTCGTCATGACGTCGGCCGCGACGCTCGTGGGGCTCGCCGTCACCCTCATGATCCGGCGCCGGATGCCGTCGAGCGACTGACGCCCGCGCTTACAGTGCACTCTTAGCAAAGAAGTGCAAAATTGCACTCTATGTCCGAGAGTGCACCTAACGCGCGCGAGCGCCGCCGCGCCAACGCGGTCGCCGAGGCGACGGCATTTGCGCAGGCGCGGACGATCGAGCACGGCCTCGCATCGTTCACGATCGAAGACATCTGCGAGGCCGCCGGCTTCTCGCGACGGACGTTCTTCAACTACTTCGCCTCGAAGGAAGACGCCGTGCTCGGCATCCTCCAGACGCGCGACCGCGACGACGACATCGAGGCGGCCTTCATCGCGTCCCGCGGCGACCTCATCGACGATCTCGTCACGCTATCGGTCGCGCGCTGGACGAGGCAGGCCGTGCCCCTCGCCGACGCCGCCACCGTCGGGGCCGCGATCAAGAGCGAGCCCAAGATACTCACCCGCATGCTCTCCCACATCCATGACTCCGAGCAGGGCGCCACCGCCCTCATCGAGCAGCGCGAGGGGTACGAGGCGGGCGACCCGCGCGCCGTCACCGCCGCGCTCATCTTCGGCACGTTCATGCGGATGACCTTCGACGAGGGCATCACCGCCGGTCAGCACGCGTCCTTCGAAGACATCCTCCGCGCGCGCGTGCAGCTCGCTCGGGCCCTCTTCACCTCAACAGAAAGCCCTTCATGACCACCACTACAGAAACGCCGTTTCTCCTGACGAAACGGCGAATCTGGACGATCTTCGGCGCGCTCATCGCCAGCATGCTGCTGTCGAGTCTCGACCAGACAATCGTCTCGACCGCCATGCCCACGATCGTCGGCGAGCTCGGCGGCGTCGCGAACCAGGTGTGGATCACCACCGCGTACCTGCTCGCGACCACGATCGTCATGCCGATCTACGGCAAGTTCGGCGACGTGCTTGGCCGGCGCAACCTCTTCCTCATCGCAATCGTGCTCTTCACGGTCGCGTCCGCGCTCTGTGCCTTCGCGCCCGACTTCTGGACGTTCGTGGTCTTCCGCGCGCTCCAGGGCCTGGGCGGCGGTGGCCTGATGATCCTGTCGCAGGCCATCATGGCCGACATCGTGCCGGCGAACGAGCGCGGTAAGTACATGGGCGCGCTCGGCGCCGTCTTCGGCCTCTCGGCCGTCGCGGGCCCGCTCCTCGGCGGCTTCTTCGTCGACCACCTCACCTGGCAGTGGGCGTTCTACATCAACATCCCCGTTGGCATCGCGGCGTTCATCATCGCGCTCGTAGCCCTCAAGCTTCCGAGCAAGAAGGCGACGAAGAAGATCGACATCCTGGGCGTCGTGCTGCTCTCGATCGCGACAACCTGCCTCATCTTCTTCACCGATTTCGGCGGATCCGCCGATCACGGCTGGAGCGATGGTCTCACCTGGGCGTGGGGCGCCGGACTTCTCATCGCCGCGGCGCTCTTCGTGTTCGTCGAGGCGCGCGCGGAGGATCCGATCATCCCGCTGAACTTCTTCCGCAACCCGATCTTCCTCAACGCCACCGCGATCGGTTTTGCGCTCGGAATGGCGATGTTCGCGGCGATCGGCTTCGTGCCGACCTTCCTGCAGATGGCGTCCGGAACCTCCGCGGCCGTCAGCGGCCTGCTCATGATCCCGATGATGGCGGGCGTCATGGGCACGTCGATCGGATCCGGAATCCTGATCTCGAAGACCGGCAAGTACAAGATGTACCCACTCATCGGCACGCTCACGATGGCCGCCGCGATGGCGCTCATGACGACGCTGTCGGGCGATACCCCGATCTGGCTGATCTGCACGTTCCTGCTCATCTTCGGCGCGGGCATGGGCCTCATCATGCAGGTCGTCGTACTCGTCGTGCAGAACGCCGTTCCGGCCGACCAGCTGGGTGCCGCGACGAGCACGAACAACTACTTCCGCGAGGTGGGCGCCTCGCTCGGCACCGCCGTGTTCGGCACGCTCTTCACGACGCGGCTTTCCGAGCGCCTGACCGACGTGTTCCTCTCGTCGGGTGCCGATGCCGGATCCGCCGCGGAGGCGACCGCGACGATCGACCCCGCGAAGATGGCGCAACTCCCTGAAGAGTTGCAGGACGGCATCGTCAACGCCTACGCCGACGCACTGGCGCCGGTGTTCTGGTACCTCATCCCGTTCATCATCATCGCGTTCGTGCTGGCGTTATGCCTCAAGCAGATCCCGCTGCAGGACCAGCCGGGCATGGTCGCGCGAGGCGAGGCCATCGCGGGCGACGAGGCTGAGCGCCTTGAACGCGAGCTTCACGAGCAGAAGCACCCGTCGTCGGGCGACCGGCCCTAAGGATCCCCCACGAAAGGGCGGCGCCGTTGCGATACGGTGCCGCCCCTTCGGGGATCCTGGCGGTAAGTTCATATCCGCTCTCGATAGCCTGAGCGGCGTGACTCCCCGCTCTCTCTTCAAGACGTTCGCATTCGCCGAGGTCATCACGTGGGCGTTCCTGATCGCCGCCATGATTGTGCGGGGCATCGGTGCGACCGACGCGCTGGTACCCATCGCAGGCGGCGTGCACGGCTTCGTCTTCCTCGCCTACTGTGTCGTCACCGTGATTGTCTGGATCGACGGCCGCTGGCGCGCGGGCCGCGGGATCCTTGGGCTCGTGCTCTCCGTCGTCCCGTTCGCAACGTGGCCGTTCGAGGTGTTCACGGATCGCGCGGGCCTGCTCGGCCGCACATGGCGTCTCGGTAAGGGCGGCGAGGATCCGAAGAACTTTGTCGAGCGTCTCCTCGCTTGGGTGCTGAGCCACGTCGTCCTCGCGGCGGCGATCCTCGCGGTGCTCGTCGTGATTGTCTTCTTGATTCTGCTACGCCTCGGGCCGCCCATCGGTTGAGCGGTCCCGTGGGCCCCTACGCTCCCACGTACGCAGCGAGGTGCTGACCAGTCAGCGTCTTGCGTGCGGCAACGAGGTCGGCGGGGGTTCCCTGGTACACGACGGTGCCACCCTCGTGGCCAGCGCCCGGGCCCATGTCGATGATCCAGTCGGCGTGGGCCATCACCGCCTGATGGTGCTCGATCGCGATGACCGAAACGCCCGAATCGACCAGCTCGTCGAGCATCGCGAGCATCTTCTCGACATCGGCGAGGTGCAACCCGGTCGTCGGCTCGTCGAGCACGTAGATCGAGGCCCCCTCGACCATCTGCACGGCGAGCTTAAGCCGCTGCCGCTCTCCGCCCGAGAGCGTGTTCAGCGACTGCCCGAGTGCCACGTAGCCGATACCGACTCCGGCGAGGCGTTGCAGGATCTTTACGGCCGCGGGCACCCGCGACTCACCCGCTGAGAAGAACGCGAGTGCCTCGTCTATCGGCATGTCAAACACGTCGGCGATCGACTTTCCACCGAGCGTGTATTCCAGCACCTCCGCCATGAACCGTCGCCCACCGCAGTCTTCACACGGTGTCGTGACGCCCTGCATGAACCCGAACTCGGTCGTGATCGACCCGTTGCCCTTGCACGTCGGGCACGCGCCCTCACTATTGGCGCTGAAAAGCGCGGGTTTCACGCCATTTGCCTTGGCAAAGGCCTTGCGCACCGGGTCGAGCAGCCCCGTGTATGTGGCGGGGTTGCTGCGTGATGATCCCTTGATCGCGCCCTGGTCGACGAATACGACGCCGTCGCGGCCGGCGAGAGAGTCCGCGAGCGAGCTCTTGCCGGATCCGGCCACGCCCGTGAGCGCGACAAGGACGCCCGTCGGGATGTCGACGTCGACATCCCGAAGATTGTTCGACGAGGCCCCACGGATCTCGAGTACGCCTGCCGCCGTGCGGACGTTGCTCTTCACCCGCGCACGGTCGTCGAGGTGGCGGCCCGTCACGGTTTCGGAACTGCGGAGTCCGTCAACCGAACCTGTGTAGACGATCTCGCCGCCCGCGGATCCGGCGCCGGGCCCCACGTCGATGACGTGGTCGGCGATCGCGATCGTCTCGGGCTTGTGCTCGACGACGAGCACAGTGTTGCCCTTATCGCGCAGCTGGACGAGCAGGCGGTTCATGCGCTCGATGTCGTGTGGGTGCAGGCCCGCGGTCGGCTCGTCGAAGACGTAGGTGACGTCGGTGAGCGGCGAGCCGAGGTGCTTGATCATCTTGAGGCGCTGGGCCTCGCCACCGGAGAGGGTGCCGGCGGCGCGATCGAGCGAGAGGTATCCGAGGCCGATCTCGACGAAGGAGGCGAGCAGCTCGTCCAGCGCGGTGAGCAGCGTCGCGGCGCCCGGTTCGTCGAGCGAGCGGACCCACGCGAGCAGGTCGCTGATCTGCATCGCGCAGCACTCGGCGATGTTCGTGCCGGCGATCTTCGACGAGCGCGCGGGCTCGGCGAGACGCGTTCCGCCGCAGTCGGGACACGCGCCGAAGGTTACTGCTCGGTCGACGAAGGCTCGCAGGTGCGATTGCAGCTGCTCGCGATCCTTCGACAGCATCGACTGCTGTACGCGTGGAACGAGCCCGAGGTAGGTCATGTTCACCCCGTTCATCTTGACCTTCACGTCTTCCTTGTAGAGGAAGTCGGAGAGCTCGGTCGCGGTGAACTGATCGATGGGCTTATCCGGGTCGAAGAAGCCCGACTCGGCGTACTGGCGCACACTCCAGCCACCGACCTTGTATCCGGGCACGAGGATCGCGCCGTCGTTGATCGACAGCGAGCCGTCGTAGATCTGGGCGAGGTCGAGGTCGCTGACGCGGCCCGTACCGTCGCAGCCGGGGCACATGCCGCCCAGCACGTTGTACTCGGCGCGCTGGCGCTTGGAGTTGCCGGCGCGCTCGATGAGGATGGCCCCCGATGCCTTGACGCTCGGCGTGTTGAACGAGAAGGCGTTCGGCGGGCCGATTTGCGGGTCGCCGAGGCGGCTGAACAGCATGCGCAGCAGGGCGTTCGCGTCGCTCGCGGTTCCGACCGTCGAGCGGATGTTCGCGCCGAGTCGTTCCTGATCCACGAGGATCGCCGTCGTCAAGCCGTTGAGCGAGTCGACATCGGGGCGCGCCAGCTGGGGCATGAAGCCCTGCACGAACGCGCTATATGTCTCGTTGATCATGCGCTGCGACTCGCTCGCGATCGTGTCGAAGGCGAGCGAGCTCTTGCCGGATCCGGAGACGCCGGTGAACACTGTCAGGCGACGCTTCGGGAGGTCGACGTCGACGTTCTTTAGATTGTTCTCGCGGGCGCCGCGCACGCGAATCGTCTCGTGTTGGTCGGCGGGATGAGCAGTCATGAGATCGATCGTCGCACGTCGCACCGCTAGATTGGAACACGGACGCCAACGAGAGGACGCTGCCCCGCATGATGGACATCCTGACCGGGTTCGCGGTCATCGGGCTCGCGATCGTGGTCGGCTACATCGTCGGGCGCATCGACCTGTTGGGATCCGAGGGCGGGCCGATCCTCGCGAAGCTCTCGTTCTTCGTGCTGAACCCGTTCCTCATGGTCGTCGTGCTGAGCGAAGCCGACCTCGGCATGCTGTTCTCGCTGCTCCTGCCGGTCTCGGCGGCGGCGGCTGTCGTGATCTTCCTCGCCTACGGACTGATCGCCAAGCTCGCCTGGAAGCGACCGTGGGGTGACACCGTGATGGGTGCGTTGTCTGCCGGGCAGGTGAACGGCAACAACATGGGCATCCCCATCTCGACGTACCTGCTGGGCAACGCTGCCTACTCGGCTCCGATTGTGCTACTTCAGCAGATCGTGTTCACCCCGATCAGCCTGGCCGTTCTCGACTCGATCTCGACCGGCGAGTCGCGCTGGTGGAAGGCGGTGCTCCGCGCCTTCCGCAATCCCATGGTGCTCGGATCCTTCGCGGGACTCGCGATCGCGCTCACGGGCGTCGAGATCCCGCCGATCGTGCACGAACCCCTACAGCTGCTCGCGAACGCGGCCGTCCCGGTGATCCTCATCAGTTTCGGGATGTCGCTCCATGGGCGGCGCGTTCTCACGGGCCCCGGCACGCGACGCGACGCGATCGTCGCGACGACGTTCAAGATCGTGCTCATGCCCCTCGCGGCATATGCGATCGGGCGGTTCCTGTTCGGCCTCGACGACCACGCTCTGTTCGTCGTGACGGTTCTCGGCGCGCTGCCGACGGCGCAGAACGTGTTCAACTACGCCCAGCGCTACAACATCGGCCTCGTCGTCGCGCGCGACACCGTATTCCTGACGACGATCGGGTGCGCACCGGTGCTCGTCGCGGCGGGCTTGCTCTTGGGCTGACGGCGGGCAAGTACGCCTCGCACGCGGTCGATCCCGAGGCCGATAATGACGGCGAGCACGATGCCGACGGCCGCGCCCAGCAGCGGCTGGTTTGCGAGCAGGCTGCCTGTGACGTGGCCGATCCAGACCGAATAGGTCGCCCAGGTGATGCAGGCCGCGAGCGACAGCGGGAGGAATCGCCGGAGCGCGAAGCCCGTGGCACCGGCCGAGAGGTTCACGGCGACGCGGCCAACGGGGATGTACCTCGCGACGAATATTGCCGAGGCGCCGCCGCGATCGAGACCCCGCGTCGCCGCATCGATGGCCTTGCGCACGCGCCCTCGGCGCATCCAGCCGAAGCGGGTCGTGCCGACGGCTCGCCCGAGGGCGTAGGTCAACAGGTCACCGGCGAACGCCCCGACCGCGGCGCACGCCCCGAGGAGGAATGCGGAGGGGCCGCCGGCCGTCGCGCCGAGCGACGCCGCCGCGATGACGATCGTCTCGCTCGGAATCGGCGGGAAGAACGCGTCGAGCATCGCGAGGGCGAGGACGAGCGGGTATACCCAGCCCGACGAGATGAGGCCCATCAGCAGATCAGTGAATGCGTCCACGAGTTCTGTCCCTTCGATTCTTCCGGAAGACTACGAGCGCAGGTGCCGCGGCCACATCAACCCACGGAGTGAGATCGGCGGGCGGGGCCCCCTACCAGGGAGCCATCCTTCGAGAGGCGCACCGCGGTGACCGCGAGGCCCGCGGCCGCGATCGCAGTCACCCAGTCGAGCCCGGCGACGAACACCAGCACGACGGATCCGACCCCGGCAACGGTCGCGAGACTTGCTCGCCACCGGATCCCGCTCGGGGCGCCCGGCGACCGGCGCTCGAATCGCGCGGTGGCGTGCGCGACGGCGGTGACGACGATGAGAACGAGCGCGAGCCAGCCGGGGCGCGTCAGCCACCACGCGGCACTGTGGAGCTCGGGAAGCGGCAGGAAACCGCCGAGCGAGAACAGCACGCCAATCCCCGCGAGGGCGATGAGCGCGGGCATGTGCCAGAGGTAGATCGTCATCGCCCTGGCGCCGATCCAGTCGACGATTGCCGCGATGACCGGCCGTTCGTATGCGCGCCTCAGCCACGGTCGCGCGAGCGAGAACAGCGCGAGCTGTGCGCCGCCGAGGAGCACAAGGACGAGCGTCGGCGGATCCTGATTCGCGTACATGTTCGCGGCGTACGGGCCCGCGAGGACGAGGATCACAGCGGCGGCGAGCAGGGCCTGCGCGAGGATCGCGCGCGAGCGCACGCGGAGCGCCTCGAGGCGGCCGTCCGCCGCCCAGAAGCCGAGCTGCTGGATCGCGAGCCATGCGAAGGCGAGGTTGAGATAGCCGATTCCGGGGAGCTCCGCGGCGAATCGGGCGACGTCAACCACGGCGACGGCTGCGCCCAGCGAGCCCAGCGCGAAGACCGGCGTGCGCTCGTGCCATCCGGCAAGCACCGGGACGAGCGCCTGCGAGAGAGCGAAGACGCCCAGGAACCACATCGGCTGGGAGAGGCGCCAGCCGGCCTCGTGCACGATCTCGGCGGGCACGCCACAGAGCGTGAGGGCGAGGAGCCCTCCCCCGATTGTGAGCATGACGACGACCGCGGGACCAAAGAGACGGCCCATCCGCGCCGACACCCACTCGGCGGGGCGGGTTCCGGCCGCGCGGGCGCGCCGCCAGGATCCGATCGCGGTGAAGCCGCCGGCGATGAAGAACAGCGGCATCATCTGCACGAACCAGCTGACTGGCGCGAACCACCCGGTCTCCAGGGCGTTCTCGAATACGGGCAGCCCGTCGACGACGGTCACCCCGACCATCATCGCGTGCAGCAGCACGACGAGAACGAGGCAGGCTGCGCGGATCACGTCGACGCTCCGATCGCGGATCCGGGCAGGAGTGGGCGGGGTGACGCGCTCGGGCGTCGCAAAGATAGTCATGAGTCTCCTCGGTGTGTTGTGAGGAGGCTATGAAAAGGGCGTACACGCGGACATCCCGCCGAGGGGTGAACCTCGCGCGTTCGCCTCCGCCCGCGGAGGGATTACGCGGGTGAGACGAGGCCGGCGTCGTACGCCGTGATCACGAGCTGCACGCGGTCTCGCGCCGGGACCTTCTGCAGGAGCTTGCTGACGTGCGTCTTCACCGTCTGCTCGCCGATGAAGAGCTCCGCGGCGATCTCGGAGTTCGACAGGCCCCGCCCGATCTGCACGAGGACCTCGCGCTCGCGATCGGTGAGCCCGTTGAGCGCGAGCACCGCACGGGCGGGCGCCGCGGATCCGGATCCGGCGAAGCGCTCGATGAAGCGGCGCGTCACGCTCGGCGCGAGAAGCGCGTCGCCCGCCGCGATCACGCGGACGGCGTGCGCCAGCTCTTCAGGGAGCGCGTCCTTCAGGAGGAACCCGCTCGCGCCGGCCGAGAGCGCGTCGTAGACGTAGTCGTCGATATCGAAGGTCGTGAGCATGAGCACCCGGGGGACGTGCGGCAGCGGGTGCGCGGGCGAGAGGATCCGCTTGGTCGCCTCGATGCCGTCGAGGTCGGGCATGCGCACGTCCATGAGCACCACGTCGGGCTTGGTCTCGCGCGCGAGCTGCACCGCCTCGAGCCCGCCCGCGGCCTGTCCCACGACGCGGATGCCCGGCTGCGCGTCGAGCAGCGCGGCGAAGCCCGCGCGCACCATGGCCTGATCGTCGGCAACGAGCACGGTAATCGCGTCGGGGGTCATGCGTGGTGGGCCTCTCGCTCCGGGATCGGCAGTCGCGCGGACACGCGGTAGCCGCCGTCTGGCGTCGGCGACGCCTCGAGCGATCCTCCCAGAAGTGCGGCGCGTTCGCGCATTCCGATGAGCCCGTGGCCCGGCCGTGTCGCCGGCGGCACGGTGTCGGGCTTGTCGTTCGTGACGTCGAGCGCGAGGACTCCCCCGAGCTGGTCGACGACGACGTGGATCGAGGCGCCGGGCGCGTGCCGTACGGCGTTGCTGATGGCCTCCTGCACGATGCGATAGGCGGCGATGCCGACGGCGGCGGGCGCCGAGGCCGTGTCGGGCATCGACAGCGCGACGTCGGCGCCCGCGCGCCGCGCCTCGGCCACGAGGCCGGGGATGTCGGTGACCTCGGGCTGCGGCGCCCGTTCGGCGGCCTCGCCGTCGCCGCGGAGCGTTCCGAGCAGGCGCCGCATCTCGGCGAGGGATCCGCGCGCCGCACGGGCGATGTCGGCGAACTCCGCCGCCGCCTCGGGCCCGGCGTCGGGCACGCGATACGGCGCCGAGCTCGCCTGGATCTGAATGAGCGAGAGGCCGTGGGCGACCACGTCGTGCAGCTCGCGCGCGATGCGCTGGCGCTCCTCGACGACGACACGGCGCTCCTGCTCGGACTGGCTGACGCGCCGCTCCTCCGTCAGAGCCTCGCCCAGCCGCATCCGGTCGCGCAGGAGCGCGCCGACGCCGGCCGCGACCGCGCCCACCGAGAGCGCCACGACGTACGACGCGATCGTCGGGCCCGTGATCCAGAGCTGCGCGAGAGCGCTGATACCGATGCCGGGGACAACGTAGGCGACGAGGCCCGCGCGCCAGCCGTGGCGGGCCCACACGAGCAGTACGAGCGCCACGAACTCGATCGTCGCGGTCACCGTCCAGGGCCACGGGGCGTCGGTCGGCGGCGGGACGACGCGCACGACGATGCTCGATAGCGCGAACACGATCGTCGCCGCGAGGGGCGAGCGCAGCGCCAAGACGAGCGCGGCGCACCGCGCGGCCGTGAGGATGAGGGCGATGAGCACCGGAACGCCGTAGAGGGTCGCCTCGAGGGGCGCCGCAATCGCGTAGAGCACGACGGTCAGCGCGATCGTGCCGGCGCGCCACACGGTCTCGCGATGGGCCGAGGCCCAGGCGCGGATCGACCTGCGGGGTGTTCGCTCTACGACAGTCACGCCGTCATCCTGCCACGCGGCCCTCGCCCACCGGATCCCTCCACGGTGGGATTTCCGGGCGTGAAAACGCCCCGGCGGAATCCACCGGGGCGCACGCGTGCCTCATCAGACGATTGGGTTGAAGCTTCCCGTGTCGCCGCAGATGCGCTCATTGTTCTCGGGGATCTCGTCGATCGCGGCCTGCGCGATCTCCGCCGCGAACTCTGCGACGTTGAGCAGCTTGCCAGCCTCCTCACGGCGTGCGTCGATCGCACCCGGCTCGAGGCGGTTGAGCAGCGTCGCCGTGATAGTGCCCTCGATCATGTCGGCCGACACGACGACGAAGCCGATGCCCTTGTCGGCGAGCTCCGGGATCCGCTCGCGGAGCGCGTCTTCGCCGGCGCGCTTCGAGAGCGCCACGGGCGCGTACGCCTCCATCGTCGGGGTCGTGCGGATGAAGTGGGCCTGGTGACTCGTCACGAAGACGACGCGCGAGCCCTCGCCGAGGAGCGGAAGCGCGGCGTCGAGCACGCCCACCTGCGCGTCGCGGTTGAGGCGCATGGCATAGTTCTCGCCGAGGTTCGCCTCCATACCGCCCGAGGCGTTGAGTACGAGGATGTCGAGGCCGCCGAAGACGTCCTTCACGGCGCCGAACATCGAGGCGACGGACTCGGCGTCGGTCAGGTCTGCGCCAACGACGAGCGTCTGCGTGCCGAACTCCTCGTTCAGCTGCGCCGCGAGCTTCTCCGCGCGCGGGGCCTTGTTGCGGAAGTTGATCACGACGTTCGCGCCGGCGGCGGCGAAGAACTTCGCGGTGTCGGCTCCGACGCCTCGCGAAGATCCGGTAACGAGGGCGGTCTTGCCGGCGAGCGATCCGGCGGGAAGCGGGTAGGACACGAGAGTCTCCTGATTTCGAACGGGTGAAAGCCATCCGAGACTATCGGAACGTGGCCGTAATCCTCATGAGTTAAAGTCGCGACATGGCGTCACACCCGTTCTTCGAGGGGCTCACCTCGCCTCGAATCCTCGCCCACCGCGGTCTCGTGACCGACGAGATGCGGGAGGAGGGAATCGCCGAAAACTCCGTTGCCGCGATCGCGGCCGCGCACGCCGCCGGCGCCGAGATCGTCGAGTCCGACTGCCACCTCACGTCCGACGGCGTCGTCGTGTTGTTCCACGACGACAACCTGCAGCGCGTCGCGGACGACCCCCGCGCGCTCGCCGACGTCACCCTCGCGGAGCTCGAGCAGATCATGTCGACCCGCGGCGGCCTCGCGACGCTCGCGCAGGCGCTCGACGCGTTCCCCGAGTCGCGCTTCAACATCGACGTGAAGGCCGCGGCAGCGGCCGTCCCGGCCGGCGAGATCGTCGCGCCCCACGCGAGCCGCGTGCTGCTCACGAGCTTTTCCGACAAGCGACGCAAGACGGCGCTCGCCGCGGCGCGGCGGGCGGGCGGATCCCCCGCGACGTCCGCGGGCTACTCCGTCATCCTCCGCCTCGCCGCTGCGGTGCGCATCCTGCCCCTCGCCGACGTGATCCGGCGGATCCTGCGCGGTATCGACGCGCTCCAGATCCCGGAGCGGAGCGGCCCGATCCGCGTCGTCACCGAGCGCCTCATCGCCGCGGCCCACGCGAACGGCGTCGAGGTGCACGTGTGGACGGTGAACGATCTCGACGACATGCGCCGGCTTCTCGACATGGGCGTCGACGGCATCGTCACCGACGTCGCCGATCGGGCGCTCGCGGCAAGGTGATTGACGCCGGCGTACGGGAGCGATAACGTCCGCCACAGGGGATGCATCGGCAACGACGCCGGGCGTCAACAGGCGGTTCCCTCTGGGCATCAGCTGGGAAACCCTTTGTTGTCGCGCCGTTTCGGATGATCCGCTCAGCGCAGTTCGTTAGACCTAACAAACGACGAGAGGACACGAACATGGCAGATCGCAGCCTGCGTGGTATCCGACTCGGCGCCCAGAGCCTCCAAAGCGAAGAGGGCGTCGTGTTCATGGAACGCAAGGAGCACACGTATGTGTGTAGCTCGTGTGGTCGAGAGACGACACTGATGTTCGCCGCCGACGCCGAGGCACCGGCCACCTGGGAATGCCGCACCTGCGGATCCGAGGCACTTCTGCAGACCGCAGACGGCGCAGCCGAGGTCGACCGCTCGGGCGAGAAGGTCGCGCGTACGCACTGGGACATGCTCCTGGAGCGCCGCACCGTCGAAGAGCTCGAGCAGCTTCTTGCTGACCGTCTCGAGTTTATTCGCGAACGCCGCGGCGAGGGCGAAGACCCGACGCGCGAGAAGAAGGCGAAGCGCGCCTAACGCGCACTTTCACGATGCCGGGATCCGCAAGCGGGTCCCGGCATCGTCATGTCTCCGCGTTCCCATAGACTGGTGCTCATGACAGAAGCACCGCAGCTTGCGATCGGAATTGACATCGGCGGCACCGGCATGAAGGCCGGCATCGTTGACCTTGCCACCGGCTCACTGGTGAGCGATCGTGTTCGCATCCCCACGCCCGAGGGCGCCACTCCCCCCGACGTGCTGGCCACGGCCCGCGAACTGATCGTCCTGCTGGGCGACCAGGCGAAAGACCTGCCGATCGGCGTGTGCTTCCCCGCAAGCGTCAAGAACGGCGTCACGCTGTCGGCCGCCAACGTCTCGGACGAGTGGATCGGCCTCGAGGCGAACAAGCTGTTCAGCGATGCGCTCGGCCGCGACATTCACTTCGTGAACGACGCCGACGCCGCCGGCCTTGCCGAGCTGAAGTTCGGCGTCGCGAAGGACCAGCCGGGCCTGTCGATCATGACGACCCTCGGCACCGGCATCGGTTCGGCGTTCCTGTTCGACGGCAAGCTCGTCCCGAACACCGAGCTCGGCCACCTGATCTGGAAGAACAAGAGCATCGAGCTCTACGCCTCGGCGTCGGCACGCGAGCGCGCCGACATCTCGTGGGCGAAGTGGACGAAGCGCCTGCAGAAGTTCTACTCGCACGTCGAGATGCTCTTCACCCCCGACCTCTTCATCGTCGGCGGCGGCGTGTCGAAGAACCCGGAGAAGTTCCTCCCGGGCATCAAGACCAACGCCCCCATCGTTGTCGCGCAGCACCAGAACAACGCCGGCATCATCGGCGCCGCGAGCCTGGTTCTCGGCTAACCTCCACCGCCCTGTCTAAAGCGCAACTCTGTCGGCGACGAAGTTGCGCTTTAGACAGGGCTGCTTTCGCAAGATCATGGCAGCCTATCTCGCCGCGTAGAACCCGACGCCCTCGTAGCTCCAGTTCTTGTCGCCGGTGCGGATCGCGTCGGCCTCCGCCTTGCTCGCGGTGAAGAAGTGCTTGCCGAACTTCGACGACCAGAAGCGGTAAACGGGCTTCGTCGACGACGAGGATCCGGACGCGGCGCAGAACGCGACGCCCTCGTAGCTCCAATTGCGGTCGGTTCGCCGGATCGTGTCCGACTCCGTGCGGCTCAGCGTATAGAAGTGCGACTCGAACTTCGACGACCAGAAACGGTAGACCGGGGTCTTCCCCGACGCGCACTGCGTGCCGCTCGCGCCCCAGACGCGGAAGTCCTCGCCCTCGTACGTCCAGTTCGGGTCCTTGGCCTTGAGGTTCTGTGCCTCGCTACCGCTGACGGTATAGAAGTGCGCGTTATTGAACTTCGACGACCAGAACCGGTACACCGGCACCGTGCCGCCCTTCGGCGCGGGCGACACCGACTTCGGCACGACCGCCTCGGCCTTCGCCTGGTTCTTGCCCGCGTTGCTCTTGCGGTTGGTCGCGATGCCGTGCCACAGCGTGATGCGATTGCCGGCGCCGAGGTTCTCGGCGAGAATCTGCACCTCGTAGTCGTCGGCCGTCGCGTAGGGGCCGATCGAGATGCTGAACGTGCCGTCGGCGGCGGTCTTCGTCGTCGCCCACGTCGCGTGGATCGCGTATCGCAGCGTGATCGGCTTACCGGGCGCCGACGGATCCGTCACGCGGCCCGTGAAGGTGACCACGCCGTCGCGCGGCACGGACACCGAGGTGACGCTCCCCCGCGGGTCGTCGGGGTGCGACGTCGCCGTGTACATCGACGAGTTCGTGTCGCGGGCCTTGCCGCTGCCGCCGGTGCTGAACTCCTGCACCATGAAGTACCGGCCGTCCTCCGCCACCGCGACCCCGATGCCGATGCGGTCGACGTTCGGCTCGAGAAGGTGCGCGCGGTGCGCCGGCGAGCTCAGCCAGCCGGCGACCCCGCGGATCCCGTCGGGCGCGAGGTGCATGTTCTCGTAGAGCGCGCCGGTCCAGCCGTATTCCCACCCGCCGGCGTCGGAGAGCAGGTTCGGGTTGTGCGTGTAGCCGTGCTGGCTATACGTGTTGGCCCAGTTCTGCGCGACGGCGCCGAGCTTCGGCGACGCCAACACGGGCTGCAAGCCCGCCTGGATCCGCGCGTTGTTCGTCGCCGCGAGGATCTGCGCCTTCACGAGCTCGACGTTCGCGGCATAGGGCGTGTGGTTGCCCGCGGCGACGGTCTCGACGGGTGGCACCTCCTCGCCCGTCGTCTGGGCGACCGCCGATGCGGCGCCGGTCGTAACGAGGAGCGCGGCGACCACCGCGGCAGCGAATGCGCGGCGGATCCGCGCGCGGGTGAAGACCATGGCCTGCCTTCGAATGCGTGGAGCTTGGAAAACGCTGAGTGGGTCAGCACTCCGAACATATCGCGTGATCGGACTCCACGCGTAACCGCGGCGCGCACGAAAAGACCCCCAGCAGGGCCGAAGCCGAACTGGGGGTAAAAAAGCGAATGGGCCACCCGATACGCCGGGTTCTGTTCAAGAGACGAATCTCTCTCGACGGCCATCTCTCTCGGCGACACGTTGCCGTGCCGCTCTAGCAACCTACCCGAGGACTCGGCGGGCCGCGTCATCATCCTCTGTTGGTCTTGCTCCGGACGAGGTTTACCCAGCGAGCCGTGTCACCACAGCCCCTGGTGGTCTCTTACACCACCGTTTCACCCTTACCCATCCGAGGATGGGCGGTCTACTCTCTGTTGCACTTTCTCGCGGATTGCTCCGGGTGGGTGTTACCCACCATCCTGCCCTGTGGAGCCCGGACGTTCCTCGGCGCGCTACTGCGCGACGCGACCGTCTGGATGACCCATTCGCTGGTCTAGTCTACGGGCCTCACAGGCCCGATTCATGTGTGCGCACCATGATGCAACCGCACTCTGGGCAGTACACCACGTCGTCGGCCGCGGCCTTGCGCAGAGCGTCGACATCCGTCGGCGCGAGCGCCATGTGGCAGCCGCCGCACGTGCCGTGCTGGAAGTGTCCGGCGCCGACGCCGCGAGCGGCGAGGCGCTCGTAGTCGGCGAGCAGCGGATCCGGGATCCGGCCCGCGACCGCCTCGCGATCGCTGGTGAGCTGCGTGAACTCGGTCGTGGCGGCCTCGACGGCGGCCTTGCCCTCGGCACTCAGGCGCTGGCCCTCGGTCGAGATCCCGCCGAGCACCTCCTCCTGCTCCGAGACGCGCTTCTCGGCGGCCTGCAGGTCTTCCATCAGCTCGAGCTCGCGGGTCTCGAGGCCGTCGATGCGGGCCGCGAGGGCCTCGATCTCGCTCTCGAGGGCGCGCGCGTCGCGGGCGACGGCGGTCTGGCTGAGGCGCTCCTCGTCGCGCTCCTTGCGTCCGCGGGCGACCTTGATGTCGCCCTCGACACGCTGGAGCTCGGCCTTGATATCGTCGCGCGTGTTGGTGCGCTCAATCAGGGTGCGACCGTGTTCGTTGCGCGACGCGATGAGCTCTTTCACGCGGGCCGCGTGCGGCGGGTTCTTCCGCTGCGCATCGACCCGCTCGAGAGCCACGTCAATCGATACGAGATCGAGCAGAATTCGCTGGTCAGCTGCGGATGCCTTCACGTGGGTCCTGCCGGGATCGAACCGACGACAACCTGGGTGTAAACCAGGTGCTCTACCAGCTGAGCTAAGGACCCGTCCGATCAATCCTAAGGCCGTTTGTCGCCTACGCTTGCACTCGGCACCCGAAAAGAGTGGATAGTCTGGTGTCATACGTGTGCGATGGCCCCGACCACAGCTCGCTACCTCGCACAACTCGATCCGCAAGCCGGGCATGATCTGCCCGCACGACGAAAGGTCACCTGGTGGCAGTTCACGATCAGGATCCGTACTCGCAGGGCACTGTTGACAGCGACCCCGAGGAGACCGCCGAATGGCAGGAGTCCCTCGACCAGCTCGTTGATGCAAAGGGTGCCCAGCGTGGACGCGAGGTCATGCTGAGCCTCCTGCATCGCTCGAAGGAACGCCGTCTGGGCGTTCCGATGGTTCCCACGACGGATTACGTCAACACGATCTCCGCGGAAGACGAAGCTGCTTTCCCGGGTGACGAGGACCTCGAGCGTCGCTACCGCCGTTGGATCCGCTGGAACGCGGCCATGACGGTGCACCGCGCTCAGCGCCCCGGCATCGGTGTGGGCGGCCACATCTCGACGTACGCGTCGGCCGCCGCCCTCTACGAGGTCGGCCACAACCACTTCTTCCGCGGTCAGGACGACGCCGTCGGCGGCGACCAGATCTTCTACCAGGGCCACGCATCGCCCGGTATGTACGCGCGCGCCTTCCTCGAGGGCCGCCTCTCCGAGCAGCAGCTCGATGGCTTCCGCCAGGAGAAGTCGGCGGCGCCGTACGGCCTGCCGTCGTACCCGCACCCCCGCCAGATGCAGGACTTCTGGCAGTTCCCCACCGTTTCGATGGGTCTCGGTCCGATCAACGCGATCTACCAGGCCATGACGAACAAGTACCTCGAGGCGCGCGGCATCAAGCCCGTCGCCGACTCACACGTCTGGGCCTTCCTCGGCGACGGCGAGATGGACGAGGTCGAGTCGCGCGGCCAGCTTCAGGTCGCCGCGAACGAGGGCCTCGACAACCTCACCTTCGTGATCAACTGCAACCTGCAGCGCCTCGACGGCCCTGTGCGCGGTAACGGCAAGATCATCCAGGAGCTCGAGAGCTACTTCCGCGGTGCCGGCTGGAACGTCATCAAGGTCGTGTGGGGCCGCGGTTGGGACGAGCTTCTCGCCCGCGACACCGAGGGCGCGCTGCTCAACATCATGAACTCGACGCCGGACGGCGACTACCAGACGTTCAAGACGGAAGACGGCGCGTTCGTTCGCGAGCACTTCTTCGGTCGCGACCCCCGCGCGCTCAAGCTCGTCGAGAACTACACCGACGACGAGGTCTGGGCCCTGCAGCGCGGTGGCCACGACTACCGCAAGGTCTACGCGGCCTACAAGGCGGCCATGGAGCACAAGGGTCAGCCGACGGTCATCCTCGCGAAGACCATCAAGGGCTACGGCCTCGGCCCGCACTTCGAGGGCCGCAACGCGACCCACCAGATGAAGAAGATGACGCTGGAAGACCTCAAGCTCTTCCGCGACACCATGCAGATCCCGGTGACCGACAAGCAGCTCGAGGACGACCCGTACCGTCCCCCGTACTTCCACCCGGGCAAGAACGACGAGACGATCGAGTACATGCTCGAGCGTCGCCGCGCGCTCGGTGGCTTCCTCCCGGAGCGCCGCACCACCAACGTGCCGCTGGAGCTCCCGAAGGACAAGGACTACTCGCTGCCCAAGAAGGGTTCGGGTAACCAGGAAGTCGCCACGACTATGGCCTTCGTGCGCATGCTGAAGGACCTCATGCGCGTCAAGGGCTTCGGTAACCGCATCGTGCCGATCATCCCGGACGAGGCCCGCACCTTCGGTATGGACTCGTACTTCCCGTCGGCGAAGATCTACAACCACAACGGCCAGAACTACCTCTCGGTCGACCGTGACCTGCTGCTCGCCTACAAGGAGAGCCCGCAGGGTCAGATCATGCACGTCGGCATCAACGAGGCCGGCGCGGTCGCGGCGTTCACCGCCACCGGAACGTCGTACTCGACGCACGGCGAGACCCTCATCCCGGTCTACATCTTCTACTCGATGTTCGGCTTCCAGCGCACGGGCGACGCCTTCTGGGCCGCCGGTGACCAGCTGGCCCGCGGCTTCGTGATCGGCGCCACCGCCGGTCGCACGACGCTGACGGGTGAAGGCACGCAGCACATGGACGGCCACTCGCCGCTCCTCGCCTCGACGAACGACGCGGTCCTCTCCTACGACCCCGCCTACGGCTACGAGGTCGCTCACATCGTGCAGTCGGGTGTCGAGCGCATGTACGGCGGCACCCACGAGAACCCGAACGTCATGTACTACCTCACGGTGTACAACGAGCCGTTCAAGCAGCCAGCAGAGCCGGAGAACGTGGATGTCGACGGCATCGTGCGAGGTATCCACCGCGTCTCCGAGGGATCCGGCGACGGACACCGCGTGCAGCTCCTCGCCTCGGGCGTGGGCGTGCCGTGGGCGTACGAGGCCCAGGAACTCCTCGCGAACGACTGGGGCGTGTCGGCCGACATCTGGTCCGTCACCAGCTGGAACGAGCTGCGCCGCGACGGCCTCGCCGTCGACGAGCACAACTTCCTCAACCCCGCCGACGAGCCCCAGACGGCATACGTCACGCAGAAGCTGCAGCACGCCGAGGGCCAGCCCTTCGTCGCGACGAGCGACTTCATGCACGCGGTTCAGGACCAGATCCGTCCCTGGATCCCCGGCCCCTACGCCACGCTCGGTGCCGACGGCTTCGGGTTCAGCGACACCCGCGCCGCGGCGCGACGCCACTTCAAGATCGACGGCGCCTCGATGGCCGTCAAGGCGCTGCAGATGCTCGCCGACCAGGGCAAGGTCGACCGCTCGGTCGTCGCCCAGGCGATCGAGAAGTACCGCCTGCACGACGTGAACGCGGGAACGTCGGGCAACGAGGGCGGCGACGCCTAACCTGAGAAGGTACCGCACGGGCGGGGATCGGAAGGCTTCGATCCCCGCCCATCGTCGGTGATGAGGAGTCTCATGACAGAATCCACTCGCGTAGTAGGTATGGACAAGCAGGCGACGCTCGCCTGGCTTCGACGCATCTCGGGAGATATCTCGACGGCAACGCTTCGCCGTCTCGAGGACTCCCTCCCCTGGTATTCGGAAATGCCCCCGGGGCGCCGCTCGGCCGTCGGCCTCGTGGCACAGGCGGGCATCACCTCGTTCATCGAGTGGTACGAGGATCCGACCCACACCCCCACGATCGCGGCCGACATCTTCGCGGCCGCGCCCCGCGAGCTCCTGCGCAGCGTCAGCCTGCAGCAGACGCTGCAACTCGTTCGCATCACGGTCGATGTGACCGAGGAGAAGGTCGCCGGCCGAGGCGACCACCTGCGCGAGGCGATCCTGCTGTACTCGCGCGAAGTAGCTTTCACCGCCGCCGACGTCTACGCCCGCGCGGCCGAGTCCCGCGGTCTGTGGGACGCGCGCCTCGAGGCTCTCGTCGTCGACACGATCCTCACGGGCGAGACCGACGACGAGCTCCCGAGCCGCATCGCGGCGCTCGGCTGGCACGGCCACGGCGAGGTCGCCGTGCTCGTCGGCACGACCCCCTCGAGCTTCGATGTCGACCAGGTGCGCCGCAAGGCGCGCAAGCTCGGCGTCGACGTGTTGATCGGCGTGCAGGGCTCGCGGCTCGTGCTCGTCGTCGGGCGGGCCGAGGATCCGTCGGCGGACCACCACGACACGGCGCCCGGTCACGCGTTCGTCGACATCGCGACCGAGCTCGAGCCCTATTTCGGATCCGGTCACCTCGTGCTCGGTCCGACCGTACCGGCTCTCGTCGACGCGAGCCGCAGCGCCCGCGCGGCGCTCGCGGGCTTCGCCGTTGCCGCCTCGTGGCGCGCGGCGCCGCGGCCCGTCGAGGCCGACGACCTTCTCCCCGAGCGCGCCCTCGCGGGCGACGTTATCGCCAAGCAGACGCTCGTCGAGCGCATCTTCCGGCCGCTCGAGGGCCACTCGACCGACCTCGTGACGACGCTCTGGAGCTACCTCGATAATGGCCGCTCGCTTGAGGCGACGGCGCGCGAGCTGTTCGTGCACCCGAACACCGTCCGCTACCGCCTGAAGCGCGTCAGCGACGTCATTGGCTGGGATGCGACGGGACCGCGCGAGGCGCTCATCCTGCAGACCGCGCTCATCCTCGGATCCATCAGTTCTTCGGAACACGCGCGGCGTCGCCAGTCGGCGCGTCGTGCGCGATCGTAGTATTCACACAACGACACGCGACATTCTTGTACGAATGTCGCCAGGCTGGGCGCGCATGCGCCGGGAAGAATGTATCGAGTGATTGTTGCCGCTTTCCCCGGACAGGGTTCGCAGACGCCAGGGTTCTTGATCCCGTGGCTTGAATCGGCCGACGCGCGCGAGCGCCTCGAGCGATACTCGGAGGCCGCCGGTGTCGACCTCGTCGCCGCCGGTACCGAGTGGGACGCCGACCAGATTCGCGACACGTCCGTCGCGCAGCCGCTCATCGTCGCGGCCAGCATCCTCGCTTGGCAGCAGCTCAGCGACGCCGAGCGCGCGCGCTTCGGTGGCGTCGCAGGCCACTCCGTCGGCGAGATCGCCGCCCTCATCGCGGCGAACGTCATCAGCGACATCGACGGCATGCGCCTCGTGGGCGCCCGCGGGCGCGCGATGGCCGAGGCTGCCGCCCTCGCCGAAACCGGCATGAGCGCGGTCGTCGGCGGCAAGGAGCCCGAGGTGCTCGAGGCGATTGCAGCCGCGGGCGTCTCCCCCGCCAACTTCAACGGCGGCGGGCAGATCGTCGCCGCCGGCGCGCTCGACGGCCTCGCCGCCCTCGCGGAGAATCCGCCGCGCGGCGTGCGCGTCATCCCGCTGCAGGTCGCCGGCGCATTCCACACCGCGTACATGTCATCCGCGGGCGACGCGCTTCAGGCCGCGGTCGACGACATCTGCCTCGTGCAAGACCCCGCGCTCCCCCTCTGGACCAATAGCGACGGATCCGTCGTCACGAGCGGTTCGCGGGCGCTCGAGCTGATCGTGCACCAGGTGCAGAACCCGGTGCGCTGGGACCTCTGCATGGAGTCGTTCGCCGAGGCCGGCATCACGGGCCTCGTCGAGTTCACCCCCGCCGGTGCCCTCACGGGCCTCGCAAAGCGCGGCCTGCGCGGTACCCCCGCCGTTGCCCTCAAGACCCCCGACGATCTGGCCGCCATGGGCGACCTCCTCGCCGAGACCGCTCACTGATCCTCGGACGCAGGAGAAACCTCATGACTTCCGTACTGAACCAGGCACCGATTACCGCCTACTCGCGCATCCTCGCGATGGGCGCGGCGCGCGGCGAGAACGCCGTCCCGAACGACGACCTCGTCGGCCCGATCAACTCGAGTGACGAGTGGATCCGCCAGCGCACGGGTATCGCGACCCGCGCCCGCGCGGACCGCGGCACGAGCGCGATCGACCTCGCGACCACCGCCGCCAAGGAGGCCGTCGAGAAGGCGGGCATCGACCCCGCCGAGATCGGCGTCGTCATCGTCGCGACGATCTCGAACCCGAAACAGACCCCGTCGATGGCCGCCATCGTGGCCGACGCCATCGGTGCGACGCCCGCCGCGGCGTACGACATGAACGCCGCCTGCGCCGGATACTGCTACGGCATCGCCCAGGCCGACGCTCTGATCCGCACAGGTGCCGCGAAGTACGCCGTCGTCATCGGTGCCGAGAAGCTGAGCGACATCGTCGACCCGACCGACCGGTCGATCTCGTTCCTCCTCGGTGATGGCGCGGGAGCCGCCGTTCTCGGCCCGAGCGACACGCCTGGTGTGTCGGTCTCGCAATGGGGTTCGGACGGTTCAAAGGCCCACCTCGTCGGCATGAACCACACCCTGACCGAGTTCCGCGACGGCGAGTCCGAGTGGCCGACGCTGCGCCAGGAGGGCCCGAGCGTCTTCCGCTGGGCCGTCTGGGACATGGCTAAGGTCGCCAAGAAGGCGCTCGACGACGCGGGCGTGAAGCCCGAAGACCTCGCGGCTTTCGTGCCTCACCAGGCAAATGGCCGCATCATCGACGAGTTCGCGAAGCAGCTCGGCCTGCCCGACACCGTCAAGATCGCGCGCGACATCGAGACGACGGGTAATACCTCAGCCGCCTCGGTTCCGCTGGCGACCCACCGCCTGCTCGAGGAGAACCCCGACCTCTCCGGCGGCCTCTCGCTGCAGATCGGCTTCGGCGCGGGCCTCGTGTACGCCGCCCAGGTCGTCGTTCTGCCGTAAAAGTTTGTTCTTCCGCCATAGACTTAATGGCGGTTTCCCTGACCATCAGCCACTACCAAGGAGATAATCCCATGGCACTGAACACCGAAGAGGTCCTCGAGGGTCTCGCCGAGCTCATCACCGACGAGACCGGAATCGACGCCGGCGAGGTTGCGCTCGAGAAGTCGTTCACCGACGACCTCGACATCGACTCGATCTCGATGATGACGATCGTCGTCAACGCCGAGGAGAAGTTCGGCGTCACCATCCCCGACGACGAGGTCAAGAACCTCAAGACGGTCGGCGACGCGGTCACGTTCATCACGTCGAACTCCTAAGCGATACCGGGCGCCGCGGAACTCCGCGGCGCCCGGCTCATAGTCATCATTTGGAGCAAGGAAACCACGAATGACCAAGCGCATCGTCGTCACTGGCATCGGCGCATCGTCGGCAATCGGCGGTACCGCTGAAGAGAACTGGAAGAACCTGCGCGCAGGCGTCTCCGGCACTCGTACGCTGACACACGACTGGGTTGAGCAGTACCAGCTCCCCGTCACCTTCGCGGCAGAGGCATCTGTGCGTCCCACCGACGTTCTGCCCCGCCACGAGGCCAAGCGCCTCGACCCCTCGACGCAGTTCGCCCTCATCGTCGCCCGCGAGGCGTGGGAAGACGCGGGTAGCCCCGACGTCGCGCCCGAGCGCCTCGGCATCGACTGGGCGACCGGAATCGGCGGCGTGTGGACGCTGCTCGACGCGTGGGACACCCTGCGCGAAAAGGGCCCCCGTCGCGTCATGCCCCTCACGGTTCCGATGCTGATGCCGAACGCCGGCGCCGGCAACCTCTCCCTTCAGCTCGGCGCGAAGGCCTTCGCCCGCACCGTCGTGAGCGCGTGCGCCTCGAGCACCGAGTCGATCGGCAACGCCTACCAGCACCTGCAGGATGGCCTCGCCGACGTCGTGATCGCCGGTGGCGCCGAGTCGGCGATCCACCCCATCACGATGGCGTCCTTTGCCTCGGCTCAGGCGCTGTCGAAGCGCAACGACTCCCCCGAGACGGCATCCCGCCCCGGCGCGATCGACCGCGACGGCTTCGTCATGGGTGAGGGTGGCGCCGCCATCGTCCTCGAGACGGAAGAGCACGCCAAGGCGCGCGGCGCGAAGATCTACGCCTACCTCGCGGGCGCGGGCGTGAGCGCAGACTCGTACCACATCACGGGTAACGACCCCGAGGGCCGCGGCGCCGAGCGCGCCGTGCGCCTCGCGCTCGAGCAGGCCGGCGCCACACCGGAGGAGGTCACGCACATTAACGCGCACGCGACCTCGACGCCCGTGGGTGACCCCAACGAGTACAACGCCCTGAAGAACGTCTTCGGCGACCGCCTCACCGAGATCCCCGTCTCGGCGACCAAGGCGTCGACCGGTCACCTCCTCGGTGGCACGGGCGCTCTCGAGGCCGTCTACACGATCCTCGCGCTACGCGACCGCGTCGCGCCGCCGACGATCAACATGACCGAGCCCGACCCCGAGGTGCCGTTCCTGCTCTCGGGCGAGGACCAGCCTCTCGGCGATGGCCCGCAGCTCGCGATCAGCAACTCGTTCGGCTTCGGCGGACACAATGCCGTCGTGGCGTTCCGCTCGTACGACGGCTGATTCACGCCAGACGTAACGTGGCCCCCGGAGTGTTCTCCGGGGGCCACGTTGGTCTATGGGGTGTTCGGCCTAGCCGACGCTGCTCGAGAGCCACACGACGGGCGCGTCGTCGCCCGCGACGCGGAACACCTCGAGCTCGTCGTCCCAGGCCGTGCCGAGGGCAAGATCGAGCTCGCGGCGCATCTCCCGCGGATCCGTCAGCTCCAGAGCCACGCGGATCCGCTCCTCCGGCACCGTGATGCTGCCCGCCGCGTCCATCTGCGAGTGGTGGATCCCGAGGTCGGGGGTGTGCATCCAGCGGCCGCCGAGCGACGCCGTCGTCGGCTCCTCGGTCACCTCGAAGCGCAGCTGCTCCCACCCGCGGATCGCGGACGCGATGATCGCGCCCGTGCCGGCGAAGCCGTCCCACGGAAACGCGGCGCGGCGCGTGCCGGGGAGGGCGGGCTGGTCGCTCCACGAGAAGTGAACGGGGCGGCCGATCGAGCGGCCGACGGCCCATTCAAGGTGCGGGCACAACGCCTTTGGCGCTGAGTGGATGAAGACCACTCCGCGCGCACGAGGTGTCGCCATGATCTCTCCGTTTCGTCAGGTGCGGCTTCCCCTCCGAGCCTGACCGGTGCGACATGTGCGACGTTGTTCTGCTGTAGATTCGATTCTGCCTCACCTGTCGTCGTATGACAACACGGCAGAAACAAGACGACCCCCACTCCGAAGAGTGGGGTTCGTCTAGAGCTCCCCGAGTTGGACTCGAACCAACAACCTGCCGGTTTCAAGTCCGCCGAGGTTATCCACGTTGACTTCACGCGCCCGGCTGCGCGCGCCTGAGCGTCGCGGCGTAGGCTTGCCGACCGTGCAGTAGCGCGGCATATTCCGAGGGATGAGCCCGTTGAAAAACGATGAGATCATCGCGCGCTTCGCCACCTGGCTAGAAGCGACCGGCCGCGCAGACGGCACGATTAAGCTGCGCCTCGCGCACGTCGCCCGGCTTGGCCGGCGCGTGCAACTCACGCTCGCGAACGACGAGCATCTCGAGACCGCGCTCGGTGCGACGAGGCACCTCGCGCGCGACACACGCCACTCGATCCTCGCGAGTTGGCGACTCTTCTACCGGTGGGCAGTCGCGAAGCGGCTCGTCCTGGTGGATCCAACGGTCGAGCTCGGCTCGATCCCGGTGCCGGTACGTCTCCCCCGCATCGCGCCCGATGCCGCGATCGCGAGCGCACTGCGAAGCGCCGACGCGCGAGACCGTGCGCTCGTCATGCTCGGCCGGTATGCGTGCCTGCGACTGAGCGAGATCACGACGCTCAAGATGATGCACCGCGACGGCGACCGCCTGCACGTGCGCGGCAAGGGCGATAAGGACCGCGTCGTGTACCTCAACGACGAGGTGCTCGCGGCGCTGCGCGTCCTTGAGCGCGCGCTACCCGATGGGCACTACTTCCCAGGCGAGACCGACGGGCACCTGCATCCGCAGTCGGTGCACAAGATCATCAAGCGCGTGACGGGTTGGCATCCGCACGCTCTCCGGCACGCGGGCGCGACGGCCGCGTACCGTGCGACTCGAGACCTGCGAGCGGTCCAGGCAATGCTCGGGCATAGCTCGCTCGCGACGACGCAGCGCTACCTTCATCTCGATGACGACTCGATGCGAGCGGCCGCGGCCGGCACGGTCATCAAGCTCGCCGCATAGCCGATACCCTCGAGGTGTGAATCTCAGTGAAATGCTCGAGGCCGGCGCTTGGGCTGGCCTCGTCGCCGGTGTCGTCGTGTTTCTCGTATCGTGCCTGATCCTGTGGATCATCATCTATACGGCCGTTCGCGCCGCGCTGAGCGCTCATCGCGAGGCGCTCGCGCGGCGCAGCGGCCGCTATGATCTACCGCCGCGGTAGGTTCTTCGCGGCGACGGCGTTGGATCCGGTGAGGATCGCGCCGACGAGCGAGAGCCAGAGTCCGCTCTGCTCGGCCGTGAGCACGCCGTAGCCGACGAGCAGGGCGCCGACGGTGATCGCGATGCCGTAGAGCCACGCGCGGATCTCGGGGCGCGGGATCCACTTGTTGGGGGTTTCGGTCGGGTTAGTCATGGTTCCTCCTAGTCGAACAGGCCCGGCGGGGGTGGCGGCGGCGGCGGCGGGTTGCCGCGGTAGATGTGGTCAATGAGCTGGCGGTTATGCAGCCACAACAGGTGGTTGTCGGCTTTCCACCTCGTGAGTTGCACTGCGAGGGTCACACCACCGGCAACGAGCGCGGCGATCACGGTGCCGAGGAAAACCAGCAGCGCGATCACGAGCGTTTCGGTCATCGACGCAGCAGGTCGGTGAGGCTCTGGCCGGCGTTCTTGACGGATCCGCCGATGCGCTGCTTGATCCAGCCGAGCGCGCTCGAGTGCGTCTCCTGGTTGCGGATAACCTGGTCGAGGTCCTCGCGGGCGCTCGTCTTTCGGCTGCCGGATCCGCCGAGCTGGTTCTTGATGAACTCGAGGTTGGCGCGGTCTGTTTCGGTGAACATGTCGTCCTCACTTTCAGTTGTGTAGTGGTTGTCGCGGGTCGTGGCGTACTCGAAATGCCACGGCTCGATAAGCACACCGCCGCGGTACACGGTGCGGATCCAGCCGTGATCTTCGAGTAGCTCGAGGTGCTGCTGCCCCTCGTCGGTGTCGATCGCATTGCCCCAGCAGTGCACGCTGTTCTTGGAATCGAACGCGAGCGGTGCCCAGGGGCCGGTGCCGTTGAGGTATGCCTGGTAGGCGGCGTGGTTCGCGTCCGCCTGCTCGGCCGAGCGGCCGGCCTCGGTGATCTGCATCTCGTGGCCGAGCGCGGCGTCGATGCGCCGGATCGATGCCGCGGCCTCGGCGGATGCCCAGCCGCGACCGTGGCCGAGGTCTACGTATTCGGTCATGGCTTTACGTCATCTCCCCAGCGGAGTCCGTAGTAGGCCATCAGGTTCTTTACCTCTGCCACGCGAAATTCGCTAACGGCGAGGGTCGGGAAAACTATGACCTCTGCGATGTCGATTGCCTGACTTTGGGCGCCCGAGCCTCGACGCTGCCCCACCCGGATAGTGCTGAGAGAGGGATCGGTCGTGATGCCGAGCGTGGGCGAGAACTGGAGGTCGACGCCGATGTTCACCGTCGATGCTGTGCGCGTGACCGTGAATACGTGCCAGTCAGTATCCGGGATCCACGGATGCGTCGCGAGGGTCGTGTCCGAGCTGGAGTAGACGTATCGCAGCCGGTTCGGGCCAGCATCGAAGAGCGTGAGGTCCCACCTGTTAGCCCCCGAGGGGCCGTTGAAGAAGATCGTCTGGAAGCCCGCTGTCGACTTGAGCCTTGCCACGATCATGATCGTGGCGGCGGCACGGGAATTAGGATCCGTCGATACGCTCAACGCGTCGTTCACGCCGTCCAGCTCCGCGAAGCTGAAGCCCGTGCCCGAGCCTCGCTTAATGGGGTCGCCCACCACGGCCGGGATCGACGGGTTCGTGGAGCCCGGCCCAGTCGGTATAGCAGTGATCGGCGATCCCAGCGCGTCGGGTGCCATGCCCGGCACAATGCGGTTGTACGGGAACGGATTGAGCAGCGGGGCAGGCCGGTAGAACGGCGACCCGCTCATCGCCTGGGGGATCGTGTGGGCAACCATTTAGAGACCTCGCTTTCGCATCTGGAACGCGATCTCGTGCCCGAGGGCCGTAGAGCACGCAGGGTTGAAGTGGATGTCATCGGACATAATTTGAGGCGGTGGTGCATCCAGCGACATGGCTGCGAGGTCCTCAGATGTCGGGGTTAGGCCCATCGCATAAATCGCCTTGTGAACCAACCACTCCCGGACATCCCAGAACTGAGTGGGCCAATTATCGGCACGCCAGGTGTTGATCGCTCGAATCTTGGCGTAGTTCTGGGTGTTCGATGTCTCGCTCGTCCCGTTGGTCACCGCGAGGATCATCTTGCGACCCGTGAAGTGGCTCATCACGGCCGTGTCGTCGCGCTGGATCCCGGCGCTGTTGTCGATGTTGTTACGACCCGACCAATAGATAAGGGGCATGCGCTCAAAGCCGACGCCCGTACGGTGAGGGACGTCCGGGGCGACGACGAACGTAGTCCCAGCGGGGCAAGGGACTGAGTCGCCCGCTTCGTCTCGGACGAAGCGCGGGGTAAGGTTCGACGCCGAGCGGAACCAATATGTGCCGTACACGCCAGCGAGCCAACCCTTGACGTACCACTGAACCGAAGTGGTCCTCCAGGTAGCGTCAGGGTCGAGCGCGATGACGTCGACACTTCCCGACGCAGGGATCGTGTTCCCGCTCACAGTCATCTTCACGGGGAGCGCACCGAGTCGAAACGCTACCTCGGTCGAGGATTGCCCCGCCTGTCCGAGGTCCACGGTGTTGATAAACGTGTCATCTGCCAGGACTTGTACCCAGTTGTCGTTCGCCGTGAGCGAGTCGCCTGCGCAAACGATGGGGCCGGCGAGGTCAGAAGGTGAGCCTGGATCAGTGGAGCCGCCACCCGTGAGATTGAATCCGAGTTCGGTGAGCACGCGAGCGATCAGCGTGGCCGACTGAGGCGTGGGTGCCCCGTCCGACCGGCGAGCCTCAAGGAACGTTCCGAAACCGTTCTGATCCTTCCAAAAGACGAGAGGATCCCCGACAGTCATCCAGGGGTACGCCGGGTCCGTGCGGCGTGCAATGCTAGCGTCATTGAGTTCATCTTCGACCAGCGGCGGTACGAGATCGTTGACCAGCGGCGGTACGAGATCTTCGACCAGACCTTGAAGACCGGCGGCGCTCGTCCGGTCATCGATGTGCTTGTCAACGTCCTTCGCGAACGTCTCCAGCTCGGGGCCGAGGTTCTTCGCCTTGCTAGCGCCGTCGGGGTACCGGATACCGTGCTCTGTGATGCCGGCCATTAGTGGATCCCTTCATGAACGTTGCCGAGGTCGGCAATCGAGATGTCGTCGGCGAACTGGCCGATCAGCGGCGGGTCGGTCGTGACGAGCTCGGCGACCGTGAGGCCGGCTCTCGCCATGAGCGCGGGCGCTGCAGTGAGGTCATGCGTCCACCCGCCGTCGGCGTAGACGAGGGTGCCGCCGATGAACTGGTGCACACGCGAGATGTCGAGCAGGTCGGCGAACACGGATCCGGGGAAGTAGACCGGCACCTGCTTGCACGACGTGTCGAGCCACCCGTACGTGATCGGGTAGTCGTAGTCGAAGTTGCGCCAGTCGAGGCGCAGTGTCGGCATGACGGCCGCGCCGCGCAGCTGTGCCAGCGCGTCGGCGGTCTCCGAGGCGATCCGCTCGCCGATGTCACCCTCGCCAGCGATCGGCGCTGGTGCGGTCTCATGGCCGTAGAGGTCCATCCAGCTGTGCGGGTTCATGTGCTGGCCGTTGAGCCACGTCTCGAGGTGAAGATGGTTGCCGAACGAGTTGCCGGTGTTGCCGACGTAGCCGAGCACGGTGGTCTTCTCAACGGCCTGGCCGTTGATGACGCTCGGCGCGTTGACCATGTGCGCATAGACCGTCTTGAGGCCGTCGCCGTGGTCGATCTGTACGCCGTTGCCCCAGCCGTGCCAGCCGTCGTTGACCGACAGGATCAGCGACACGGTGCCAGCGCCGACCGGGTGAATGGCAGCGCCGCCGATGCCGGCATAGCTGAAGTCGATGCCGGCGTGGAAACCCTCGTAGGGCGCCGTGCGCCAGCCGTAGTCCGAGGTGACGTAGTCGAGCGAGAACGGCCATTCGTAGTCGCCGCCGGGCGTCTCGGGGTCCGGGTCGGGGTTGGCTGGATCCTCGTACGCGGCAAGCAGGTCGACCTCGATGCGGTGCTCGCGCCGGCCGACGAGCGAGCCGTCGTATCCGTCGACGGCGTGCTCGGTGACGGTCTTGTACTCGGCCGAGAACAGGCCGCCGTCGGTGTCGTCGCCGAGGGTGAACGCGGTCTGCGTCACCTGCACGATGTCGATCGACTCGTCGGCGCCGGTCGCGGCCTTGTACCCGTCGGGAACGACGATCTTCGATGCGGGGATCGCGTAGCCGGCGGTGCCGACGCGCATGTTAATCACGTTGCTCTCGTAGGCGAGCTTCACGGCCGGGCCGACAGCGGGCTTGCCGAGCAGGACCGCGTTGCTCGAGGGCTCGTAGATCGGGTAGCCGAGCGGGTGGATCGCGTAGGTGCCCTCGATGAGATCGAGAATGCTCTTGCCTTCGCCCCACGGGATCAGGCGCGTGACCATCTCCATGCCGTCGTAGGGGTCATTCCAGTCGATCGCGTCAACGATCTGATCGGCGCCCTGCTCCATCATCGCGACGACGTGACGCGCGGGGCGCACGAAGCCGTCAACTGCAAGGCGCTCGAGGTATCCCCAGTAAGCCGGCCCGGCCGCCTGCACGACGAGGTCAACCACGCCGGGGCCAGGGAGCACGGCCTTGGCGAGCTCGGCAAGCTTGTCGCTCGCCTGAATCGAGAGGACCCATACGCGGCGGCGGGTGAACGTGTGCGGATCCGAGATCCAGCGGATCTCGACGTCGTAGTCATCGACGCGGCCGTTGAAGATGCGGCGGGCCGGGCTCACGTCATCGCCCGCGCGCCACACCTCGATCGGCTTACCGGTGAGGGCCTGGTAGCCGTTGAGGTGCGCACGCGGGTCGATGATCTCGCAGTACAGCTGCGCCGGGTTGGCGCGGTCGATGTGCGACGAGCGGCCCCACGTGATCTTGATGCCCTCGAGACCGATACGGCCGGTGTCGCGCCACGACGACGACACGGCCTCGCCGTCGATGCGGATCTCGGGTGCGTCGGTCAGCGCCATCGGGTGCCCCCGGTGGTCTTGCCGGTGCGGCCGGTGCGCTTGTTGAGCACCTTCTCGATCGTGCGGGCGGTGCCGTCGGCGTCGATCGCGCCGTTCACGGTGACGTTGTACGTGTCGCCGGCCGAGCGCGCAGCGGATCCGCGGGCGGGCGCGATGCGCGAGGTGATCGCAGAGAGCGACGGCACGCCCGCAGAGACCGCCTGCATCGTCGCCGACAGGTTAGACACGCCCGCGAGAGCGGTCGTGTCTGCCTGGTATGCGACCGTCGCGGTCTGCTGAATGCCGAGCCAGTCGCCCGAGAAAAAGTCTCCGATGGAAGAACCGACGTTCGCGAACCAGTCGCCGATCGCCTTGAACCAGTCGACCACGGCCTGCAGCGCGTCGCTGAGCCAGTCGAGGACGGGCTGAGCGGCCGTCTTGATGTCCTCCCAGTGCGTCGCGACGAGCACGATACCGGCGACGAGGGCGCCGAGCGCGGTGATGACGATGCCGACCGGGTTAGCGCTCATGGTGATGTTCATCGCGATCTGCGCGGCGCGCGCGGTGACGAGCGCGGCCGCGAAGATGCCGAGCGCGACCGCGAGGGCCTGCACAGTCTCCGAGTTCTCCGAGGCCCACGTCGCGACCTTCTCGAGGATGCCCGCGAGCTCCACGAGGGTTGGCAGCAGGGCCTCGCCGAGCTTGGCCTGAGCGTTCTCCCACTCAGCGGTCGCGCGTGCCTGCGCGCCCGCGGCCGTGTCGGACTCTCGCGCGAACTGGCCTTGCGCGGCGCTCGTCTGGCTCGTCAGCAGTGCCAGCGTGGCCTGCATCTTCGCGTTGGCATCGCCCGCGGCATACAGGTCACCGAGGCCCATCGAGAGCGCCTGCGCCTTAACCGACGCCTCGGTGATCGACACGCCGTAGCGCTCGATCGGGTCACGCTCGCCGCGCAGCAGGCTCGAGACCGCCTCGACGGCGTCGGCGGTCGTGCCGCCGAACGTCGCCGCGAGGTCAGCACCGAGCGCGATGAGCGTGTCGGTCTGCGTCGTGAGCTCGGATCCCGCGAGCCCCATGTTCTCCATCTGCGCGCCGAGCACGCTCGCGAGAGCGTTGTACGACTGCGCCGACAGGCCGACCGCCTGCGCGGCGTCCTCGGCGTACGCGAGGATCGCGTCGGACGAGGCACCGAAGATCGATTCGACAGCGCCGGCCGCCTGCTCGGCCTCGCTCGCGACGCCGGCAACATGCCACGCGGTCGCGGCGAGGCCCGCGAGCGCCGCCGCCGCGCCCTTGGAAGCACGCTCGAAGGTGGACTGCATCGCCTTCGCGCGCTTCTCAGCCTCGCGAAACGCCTTCGACGCCTCGGTGGCGTCGCCGACGATGCGGACACTGAGGATAGCGGTCTTGCCGGCCATGTCAGCTCACTTCCTTCGGGACTGTGCTTCTGCTGCTCGATCGGTCAGGATGCCGACCATCGTGTGAATATCGAGGGGGTCCTCGCGGAGCAGGGCGCTCGGTGCGATCCCGGTCTCGATAGCGAGGGCGCAGATCAGCTCACGAGCGGATCCGCTGGGGTGTCTTCCCCCAGGCCCTCAACCTCCGGCGCGTCGTCCGCCTCGTACGGGTCGACGTCGATCGCGTGAACCTCGTCGGCGTTCGTGCCCTCGAGGAACTGATCGAACGACACGTCGAAGTGGCCGGCGCGCTTGCCGGCCGACCAGGCGAGGACGGCGTTGAAGCGGAACGGGTTGTCGGCGATGCTGCCGAAGCGCTTATTGGCGCGGAAGTACGTCTCGGCGCCGACCTTGTCGAGCAGGGTCGGGCGCACGATGCACTCGGTGCCGTCAGACAGGCCGATCTTGTATTCCTGCATCTCACTTGCCTTTCACTTTTGCGATCGCCTGCTCGGAGAATCGCTCGTACAGTTGCCGCCACTTGTGCTCGGTCTCGCGAGCGCTCTTGGCGATGAACGGGTGTGCCGCGATGTCGCGGTCGGGCCAACCCCAGTGGATCGCGCCCGCGTAGGGAACTCCCCCGTTGGCGCGGTTGTTGCCGGCCCTGATGACGCCGGCGCGGTTCGTCGCGCCGACGCGCAGGGTCTGTGCGAGTCGGCCGCTGCGCTTCGGCACCTCGGTGCCGGCACGCTTCATGGCGATCTCTGCCGCCTCGCGGTTGACGGGCTTCAGCTCGCGGATGTCGACGCCCGCGCGGCGCAGCGTCCGCGAGAGGTTCGATGCACCGTTGAGGGTGAAGCCCGGCTTGCGCGAGTGCTCGGCCATGATTACTCGATCTCAGGGCGCCCGATGATCGGGAACGAGAAGTCCGAGGTGTTTTTGGTCTTCACGTCGCCGCCGATGTTCACGGCGCGGATCCGGCAGGTGCCGGTGTAGGTCTTGGTCACGCTGTTCACGGGCTTGAACGTGAACGTCACTTCCTTGCCGGCGTTCGTGAGGCACCAGTCCTCGAGGGCGTCGGTCTCGAGCTGCTGTCGGATCGTGCCCTCGAGTGCCCACGTTTCCTCGTCCTGCTCGCGCTCGGTCGAGCCGTCCAGCAGGTCGAGCACGTCGCCGTCGGAATACGACGGGACGAGCGAGGTGGCGGTCGTGTGGGCTGCGAACTGTCGAAGTGTGCCGGTCTCGCCGAGGGTCAGCGTGCCGGGGCCGAGTGCGTTAGCCATGATGGCTCCTTAGATGTCGTGGATCGGATCCGGCACAAGCTCGAGCTCGTAGCCGGGCATAGGCGGCTCGCCGTCGGCGACGAGCATCGGGGTGGGGGTGCCGTTGGCGAGGTTGATCGCCGCGGCGCGCATCGCCCCGATGATGCCCTCGAGGGTGTCCCACGCGGCGTTGATGTCGTCCCACGGCCCGGCGGCGACGTGCACCGTCCACGTCTCGGTGGTCTCGTTCCACGAGGTGAACTCGAGCTTCGGGGGCAGCACGACGACGGCGCCGTAGGTGTAGCCGGCGCCCGCCTCGAGCGGGTCGATCGTGACGAGCACGTGGTCGAGGCCGGCCGCGTCGCAGGCGGCCTCGATGTCGTCGCGCAGCAGGATCGCGCGCTCTCGGGTACTCATGCGAACGCCATCGGAAGATACGGTGCGAGCAGTGGATATGCCTGCGTCATCGGGTCGCGGTTGATGCGGACGACGCTTGCCGCTTCGACGCCGGATCCGAACTGCACGACGCCGTTGCGTGCGGCACGGCGGTAGAACAGGTCGGCGCCGACCTCGAGCACGGCCCGCGACCGAATGACCTCGGGCACGTCGGCGTCACGCACGTGACGCGCGACGAGCGCCTCGGCCTCGGCCGTGCAGTCGCTTGCGAACGCCGCGAGCTGCGCGTCGGGAGCCGTGCGCGCGTTGACGAACCACTCGAGGGTGACCTCGTCGGCTTCGATCGCGGGCGTGCTCATGGTTACGCTCCGGCGCCGAAGGTGACGGGTACGACGCCCTCGGGGATCTCCGTTGCGGTCGCGCCGAAGCGGTACACGCTGAAGTCCTTCGACAGGTTGATGATGTTCTCGTCCTGCAGCTGGGTCACGGCCGAGTCGTACTGGCGCACGGCGCGGCGCGTCGCGAACTCGGCGGCCTCGCCGGTGCGGCCGGGGTCACCGATGACGGCGACGCCCGAGAGGTCGCCCGAGATCGCCGACAGGTCGAGCGAGCCGATGAGGTCCTTCTCGCTCGCGACGCGGAAGACCTTGTGGCCGTCGATCTCGAGGCGGTTGAGGCTCTTGAACACGTCAGGCGAGACGAGCAGACCATCGAGCGAGAGCGCGAGCGTGTCGAACTTCACGGCCGCATCCACGATCAGGTCGGTCCAGTCGTACGCGGTCGCGGTCGCGAGCGTCGCGCCGAGCGCGAGCGTGCCGTCGGTCTCGGCGGTGCGCGCGGTGACGAGCGCGAGGTAGGCGGCGCGCAGGACGGCCTTCTTGCGTGCGCCGGCGGCGACGCTCATCGCCTCGAGCGAGCGGTCGAGGATCGGCAGAGTCGAGCGCAGGATCTGCTGGCGCGTCAGCTGCGTGTAGCCGCCGTAGGTCTTGACGGGCGCCGTCTTGGCCTCGAGGACGACCTTGCCGAACGCGAGGTCATCGCCCTCATTCTCCTGCTCGGTCACCGTGACGGTGTTCGACTTCAGCTGCGCGTACTCGATGTTCATGCCCTTGTCGGGCAGCACGCCCTCGGCGAAGAACGCCGAGAGAACGCCAGCCGAGGAATCGAAGATGCGGGTGAGGTCTCCGACCCATGCGTCCTTGATCGGGCTGTCGGCGCTGGTGCCGCCGGTGTAGGCGCGCTCCATCACGGTGTTGACGTAGTCGCGCGTGGCCTCGTCGCCGTTCACGAGCGCCTGGAGGATCGCGCCGGCAGAGCGTCGCTCGCCGGTCTGCTCGCCGTCGGCGTCGCGGGTCTGGCCTGCGACGATCATGCGCATCAGCTCGGTCTGGTCGGCGCGCAGCTGTGCGAGGTCGGCGGCGAACTTCTCGCCGTCGATCGTGTCGGGCTTGTTGTCGGTCATGATGCTGTTCCCTTCGGGGGTGCGTTCGCGCACCTCGGTCACGGTGGCGTTGGGGTAGGCAGGCGACGGCACGAGGGAGAACTCGTTGACGCGCACCTTGGTGTGTCGGACATGCACGCCGTCCTCGTCGTCGCGCTGCTCCCACTCGATGGGCACGAAGCCGATCGAGAACGAGTCGAGCGCGCCGTCACGAGCGAGCGTGAGGGCGTCGTCTCCGGCGCGTGTCTGCGAGACGCGCGTGACGACGTTGAGAGAGCCGGCGGCCCGCTCATTGGAAGCGACGACGCCGATGACCTCGCCGTGTCGGTAGTGGAGCTTCGATCGCTCGATGCCCTCGAACACGCAGTCCTGCGCGAACGACTCGTAGAAGCCGCGGAAGATGAGCGTCTCGTCATCGAGCGGCACGCCGACGCCGCTGATCTCGCGGGCCTCGGTCTCGGCCGCGGCGCGCGCCTCGAATGCGCGTGTCTGCGGCTCATCCAGGTTCACAGTCATGCCGTTACCTCTTCCGGTTCTGATGCGGGCTCGTCGTCCCAGCCGCCTACGGGCTCAGGCGAGAGACCTTCGATCTCGCGGATCTCGCGGCGCGTACGCCAGCGGCCCGCGAGCGCGAGATTGTGCGTCTCGTAGCGCGTCTTGGTGTCGGTCTTCAGCAGTGCCGCGGTGTTCGACACGGCCTCGGATCCGCGGGGCAGCAGGTCGGTGAGCGCGTCCTCGATCTCGGTGAGCACGCCCGCGAGGCCGAAGCGGACGAAACCGAGCCAGTCTTGTTCGACGTTCTGGTAGGTCTGGCTGTCGCCGTCGGTGACGAGCATGAGCGAGCGCGGGGCGCCGAAGATGCGGGCCACGGTCGTGACGGACCACTGCTGCGACTCCACGAACTGCGCGTCCTTCGGCGACAGGAAGATCGGCTTGTAGTCGAGGCCGGCACCGAGGACCGCGACGCTACGCTTGCCGCCGCGCGACTGCTCCCACTGCGTGCGGGCGTCGTCCGCCTGCTCCTTGCTGAGGCGCTGGTCACTCTTGAGCGTGCCGCTCGGCACGTCGCCGTTGTAGATGAACTCGGATCCGTACTTCGCGACATCGAGGGATCCGCGCAACTCAACCTGCGCCGCCTGGATCGGGCCGAGCCCATACGGCGTGCCGGGGATCCGCAGGCGTGCGAGGTGCTTCACGTCGTACACGCCGAGCTGCTTGCCGCGGTGGCGGTAGCCGGTGACGTTGCCGGCCGAGTTCGTGTCGATGAGCACGTCGTTCGGGTTGAGGACCTCGGCGGTAACGGGCTTGTCGATGCCCTTGATCGCGCCGGGCGCGTAGCCGAGGCGCCAGTAGGCGTTGCCGGTGAGGTCGAGGCTCACGCCGGTCATCTCGATGAACGCGCGACGGCTCGCGAGCGGATCGGGCTTGTCGAGGATCCGGGGCCGGTCCTCGAGGATCAGGCCGCCTCGCTTCTGGTCGAAGCTGATCTGGCGCAGCGCGGTCGCGCGGATGTCGACGGCGCGGAACACGGCGCCGAGGCCGAGCGCCTCGCGCGAGGCGACGCCGCGGGATCCGATCTCGTCGCGCGAGGGCGCGGTGATCGCGGTCGACGGATCAGACGGCGGCACCACGTCCGGGGCATCCGCCTCGGCGCGGTGCTGCTCGCCTGTCCACCACTCTCTGAACCCCATGCCCCCGAGGATCCCCCGCGGCGCTCGAGTCGCGCGAGTGAGGAATCGCGCACTATGGGCAGGTTTGCCCAGGATTGATAGCTAGAAGATCTGCAGGCTCGTATCGCGCTGAACGTCAGCCAACAGCACGCCCTGAACGTGCGTCATCACGGCGTCGATCTGCCCCGACTTCGCCCGCGACACGCGGAAACCCTCGCCTACGTCCTTGCGCACGGCCTTCGGTATCTGCATCGCCAACAGCGCGTGACCGGGGTGCACGATGAGCTTCTGCTTGACCTTGCTGTAGAACAGCGCGGATCCATTGAGTGCATCGGCCTGCGTGCCGAACGTGACCGGCAGGCCGCGGTCCTCGAGCGCGCGGCCGAGGTCGCGCAGCGCGTAGCCGTCGATGCCGTACGTCGTCGGGTTCCACTTCGCGAGCGTCACGCACGCATCGACCAGCTGCTCGAGCGCCGGGCGCACGAACGAGGCGACGAGGTCGCAGTAGATGCGGCCGTCCTCGAGCTTGGTGAACGCGCCGATCGATGCGTAGGACCAGTCGGGCGTGCGGTCGACAACGAAGATCGGCGCGGCGCCCGCCGGCCATGCGACGTCGTCGTGGCAGGCGTTCCACATCGCGCCCGAGATGAACACGTTCTCGGATCCGGTGAAGCGGTTGAGGCGGTAGCGGATCGCGCCGGGCTCGGGCATCGAGCGCACGTCCTCGATCGTGGTCTCGAGGTCGACGCGCCCGCACGCGACGGCCGGGTTCGCGCGGGCGAGCTCACGGCCAAGCTCGTCGTCGTCGTCGGGCATCAGCGCGTTGAGTGCTTCCCAGCAGAAGAACGCGACGCGGCCGGCCCCGCCGTTCTCGATCGACTCGGCGCCCTTGGCGTAGAGCGAGAGCAGCAGGTCCGAGTCGTCGTTGCCGGCCGTCGTGATGCCGAAAACGAACGAGTTCGCGCGCCCGCCGAGGCCGTTCACGAGGTCATCCCACACTTCGCGCAACAGCAGGTGAAGCTCGTCCACGAGGCCGGCATCGAGCGGGATACCCTGCAGCGCCCCCGACTTGTTCGCCTTCAGCTCGTAGGATCCGCCGTCGTGCGTGCGGATGCCGCGCGTGCGCGTCGTCGCGGCGAACTTCGCGCGCAGGCGCGGGCTCTGGTTGATGACGTACATCGTGCGCTGGTAGATCAGGTTCGCCTGGTCGACGGTCGAGGCGATGCCGATCAACAGCGGCCGCGCCTTCATCAGCAACACGATAAGCGCGACCGCGCACGCGATCTCGGTCTTGCCGTTCTGCCGGCCGAGCGACACGACGACTTGACGCCAGCGCAGCTGGCCGGCGCGCTTGTGCCCCTCGGGGTACAGCTCGAACACGTGACGCAACAGCGTCTCCTGCCACACCTCGAGGGTGTACGCGAACGCCGCGAACCAGACGACGCGGAACAGCGCCCGGTAGCTATCGAACGCGCTCGGGAAATCTGGCGCGAGCGGCTCGGTCCAGCGTGTCGGGGGCCACGGCGCGATGTCGTCGTACGGCTGCGCGTAGACCGTGGGCTCGGGCGCGTTCATGCGTCCGCCTTCCACACGCCGAAGTCCATCGCGGTGTCATAGGCCGCACCGCCGCCGGATCCGCCGGCCTTCTCCCCCGGCTTGCGAGCGAGCAGGCCGCGATGGATCAGCGTGAACTGCGAGATGAGCGCTGCCTGGAAGGATCCGGCATCGAGCGCCTCGGCGATCGAGCGCAGCGCGATCAGCTGAGGCTGGTCCACGCCCGTCAGCCACGTCGCCGCGGCCTCGAACTCGTCAACGGACTGGACCCAACGACCGGGCTCGAGCGTCTCAGAAGTTTCGGCGGTCATGTCGTCGGATCCTCTCGGTATTCGATGCTGATCAGGGCTTCTCGTGGATATTTGAGGCCCTTGTGTGAAAACGGAAAATTGGGCGCGGGGTGATTTGGGGGCGCCCCGGAAAAGCGGGTCGCGGTCGGCGCGCGGTCCAGGCTGGTCCACGTGGTCCAGGCGAGTTCCCTATCTATTACTCTCTTTCCCCCAACATGTAGGGGTAGGAAGTAGTTAGACCACCTGGACCGCCCTACTCTCGTAAGGCATCGAGCCTGGCCCGTGCCTAGACCACACCTAGACCAGACCGCCCTGCTACCTGGACCACATGCCACGTATGAGCGCGAAGCGCCTTTTAGTCGTGGGGGCGAGGGGGCGCGGGGCGGCCGCCTGCCTGGACCGCGCACGCTCGTGGCCACGATCACTCCTCGTCGTCCCAGCCGTAGCTGGCCAGCGACAGGCCCGTGTAGTGCCACGAGCGTGCGCCGGCCGAGCGGGGGCGGGTGGATCCGTAGCCGGCCTGCGCGAGGCGCTTGCCGAATGGTCCGACCGCGAGGGGCGTGTAGCCGCTCGAGCGGCACCACTTGACGTACCGCTTGTAGATGTCCGCGCGCGGCGCGAGCTCGTCGGGGCCGGTGACGACGAGCTCGTCGTCATCGAGCCACATCATGACGGGGTCCGCCTCGTCGTGTAGGCGCTGGGTAGCTTCCTGCGCGCTGGCAGGCGGGTCGAATCGGCCCCGCTGCATGAGGTCGCGCAGGCCGTTCATCGCGTAGTTGAAGATGCCCGGGGCATCATCGAGCAGGGCCTGCTCATCGAAGGCGGTGCCGCTGATCACGTTGCGGGTGAACTCGAGGACCTCCCAGCGGCGGCGCCAGCCGCTCGAGCTGTCGGAGGTGCGGAAGTACTCGTTGGACGCGAAGATCGGCACGGCGTAGGGCACGAACTCGAACGACTGGCCGAACTTTCGTGAGGCGTTGATCGAGTCGCCGCCGGTGATCTCTTTGAGCACCTGCGGGTCGGAGAGGAAGCGCGCCGACAGGTCACCGGAGATGTTCGCGATCTTGCCGTAGAGGCCTGATGTCGCGAAGCGGTCATCGACGAGCTGGTGCATCGAGATGCTCGAGTAGTTGTTGCGGCCGAGCAGGTGGCGAAGCAGGCGCAGTAGCGTGCCTTTACCGTTGCCGCCGGGGCCGTAGAGCAGGAAGATCTTCTGCAGCGGGTTGCCGGTCATGAGCATGTAGCCGATGACCTCCCAGAGGTGGCGGTGCATGTCCTCGTCGTCGCCGAGGACCTGCTTCATCCACTCGATGAACGTGTGCGGGATCGCGCCGCGGTCGAACTCGATCGGGAGCTTCGACAGCGCGCCGAGGCCGGCCGAGTGGTCCTCGAGCTGGTCGTCGCGCCACCAGTAGATGCCGTTCTCCACGACGATGTACTCGAGGTAGCCAGCGGGCAGGTCTGGCAGGCCAACGTCGGGCAGTTCGACGTTGAGCATGTGATCCTCGACTTGACTGCGCACGCTGGTCGAGTATCGGCCGCCGAGGGCCTTTGCAACGCGCTGCGTGATGACCTTCTCGGAGCGGACGAAGATGCCTTCGCGGTACTCGTAGAGGTCTCCATCGACACCGCGGCCGAGGATGGTCGGCTCGTGCGCGACGTAGTCGGCGATGAGCGTCGCATCGAGCTTCTCGGTGTCGGGGTTGATGAACTGCGAGATCGAGGTCATGGCATGGACTCCAGCCATTGGGGGTTGTACCACGGCATCCGAGCGACGATCTGGTTGCTCTTGATGCCGTTACAACGGCGGCACGCGGCGACGAGGTTATCCAGCTCGTCGGCGCCGCCGGCGTCTTTCGGGATGATGTGGTCTGCGGTCGCGTCGCTACCCTCGAGGTGCTTGTGGCAGTAGGCGCATTGCCAGCCGTCGCGATCGAGGACCGTGAGGCGCAGTGTCTCCCAGGCCGCGCCGCGCGAGGATCCGACGCTCATTGCTGCTTGCGCGCGGCACGCTCGATCTCGTCAGAGTCGAAGCGGCGCGCGCCGCCGAGGGTGCGGGTGCACTCGAGGTCACCTTGGTCTGCCCAGCGGCGCACGGTAGCCGGCGTCACGCCGAAGCGCGCGGCGACCTCGCCGACGGTGAGCTTGCGCGTACTCATAGCGCTACCCCCAGAGCGATACCGATCACGAACGTGATCGCGATCGCCGCCACGGGGTAGCGCTGAACAGCACGGCGCGCCTGATCAAGGAGGCTCGTCTTGCCCTGGCGCCGCCTCACGATTTCTCTCGAGATACGGCGCGCGGCACGCACCTGGTCAGCCGCGAGATACCGATACCCGTCAAGGAGGTTCTTCTTCGCTCGCGCCTCGGCTGCTTGATAGGCGCGAAGAAGCTCTTCTTCGGACATGTTTTGGTAGATGTCTCTCGTGTTCATCGCAGGCCGGCCTTCTTCATGGCGACGTAGAGACCGCCTCGGGAATAGCCGACCTTGTCGGCGATCTGCTCCCACGTCATGCTGGTGTTGTTGCGGAGGTCGAGGGCGTAGAACAGCACTTCGGGCGTGATGGGGTCACGCGGGCCTGCGAGGCCGGGCTTCTGTGCCTCGGGAACGGGCGCATGTGCCGTGGGCTTGGGCTTGATCGATGCGACTGCGAGGCGCGAGACGAGCTCGCCGACTTCGATGTTGCGCTCGCGGGCGTGGCCGACGAGCTCGCGGAACGTCTCGACAGGCAGGTACACCTTGATCTGCATCGTCGCGCCGAGCATGGCCTCGCGGCGCTGGTCGATCATCGTCATTGCTTGTTCACCTTCGCTCGCATCACGAAATAGAGGATCCAGAGGGCCGCTGCCAACGGCAGGCCGATCGCGGGGTCGATGTAGTCGTCGGGGTACATCACAAGGCCCCCATGACCTTGCGCGACGCGGCGTTCCATTCCTCAGGTGTGAAGGAGTCGATGGAGACGTGGGAGACGGCCGACTTCGGCGGGGCCGTCATGTAGGCGGGCGGCTTGGGCACGTCGACGTTCTCGGTCGCGTCGGAGAGTGCGAGCGCGATGATGCCGAGAGAACGCCGCAGTGCGGTCATCATCTCGAGCGCGCCGAGGCGCTCGTCGGCGTTGAGGCGGGTCTCGATCACGTTCGCTTGCTTCATTGCGGCGTCGGCGGCAAGCCACGCGCGGCGAATGTCGGTGTTCATGAGGGGCTACTTTCGCTGGTGGGGAAACCGCGTGACGCTCGGCGATACATCTGCTCGAGTTCGTCACGGCTGTAGAAGGTGCGCGCATACCAGTAGTCGGCTTCGCGCTCCAGCACGTGGATCCGGTCGTACGCCTCGCGCAGCATCTCGATGAGCACTGCGCGCGGTAGCGGATCCGCGACTGGGGAGGTCATCAGTCCGCGATCAGCGCGTCGATGTCGGAGTACCGATAGCGGCGGTGACCGCTCGGCAGCTCAAGCGAGGCCACATCGCCGCGCTCGGACATGCGCAACAGAGTCCGGGTCGTCACACCGAGGAGCGCCGCCGCCTCCGACGGCCTAAGCAATTGAGACGAATCCGTCTTATTTGTCTGCATGAAGGCACCATAACAGACAAATAAGACGGTTCGCGCCTCGCGATGCGTACTTGTCGCGTTTGTCTGATTTGTAGTACTATCGCGACTATGGAGACAACCAAGCGAAAGACCGCCTCGCGCGACCTTGACGCCGAGATCGGCGAACGCGTGCACATGCTGATGTGGCGCGAGGGCATCACACTGAAGGCGATCGCCGACCGCATCGGCGTGGACGCCGGCGGCCTCGGCAAGAAGCTCAAGGGTCAGCGCGGCTTCGCGCCGCAGGAAATCGCCGACCTTGCAGATGAGCTCGACGTCACTGTCGGCTATCTGTTCGGCGAAACGGAAAAGGCCCCCACCCCGAAGGGTGAGGGCCGGAAGCTCCCCGAGTTGGACTCGAACCAACAACCTGCCGGTTAACAGCCGGCTGCTCTGCCATTGAGCTATCGAGGATCATCTCGTTTTGTTACCCCTTGCGCGGCAACTCATTAAGCCTAACACCGCCCCACGCGCAAGGGCCAATTCGGCGGCGTCCCCGGGCGCGTCGCGCCCTGTCACGCTTTCCGGACGACGACGAAGCGCCGTGCAGGGTGTGCACGGCGCTTCGCAAAACGTGGGACCGGTGGGACTTGAACCCACGGATCGTCGAGTTATGAGCTCGCTGCCTTGACCATCTTGGCTACGGTCCCGCGGCTACTTACTTTACCGGTCCTCGCCGCCTGTTTCCGGCACGGCCGGGTCGGGCGTGGCCCGCTTCTGGTTCTCGCTCAAGACTTGAGGGTGATGCTTCGCGAGCAGCGCGACGCCGACGGCGGCGACGGCGCCGGCGAGCACCCAGATCAGCAGGGTCCAGACCGGCGTCCGAACGGCCTCACCGAGCAGGGTCGCGCCGATGATCACGGCGACGATCGGATCCACGACCGTGAGGCCCGCGATCACGAGGTCGGGCGGGCCCGACGAGTACGCCGTCTGCACGAAGTACGCGCCGACGAGGCCGGCCGCCGCGAGCGCGAGGCCGCACGCAATCGTCAGCAGGCCGAAGTCGCCGACCTGCACGCGCTTGATGATGACCTTTGCGAGCGTCGCGACGAAGCCGTACAGCACGCCCGCGCCGGTGATGTAGAAGAGCGCGCCCGCGCGGATCCGGAAAAAGAGCCAGGCGAAGCCGACCAGGATCAGCACAACGAAGAGGATGACGAGCAGCACCATGAGCTGCGAGTCCTGCAGTGGGCGCTCCACGGCGTAGAACGCCGCGAAACCGACGAAGACGAAGATGCCGCCGAGGCAGAGTGCCGTCGCCGTGAGAGATGCCCGCGTCGGCATATGCCCCGTCATCTGCGCGTTGAGCATCGTCGTAATGACGAGCGAGATCGCCCCGAGGGGCTGCACGACGATGAGGGGCGCGATCGCGAGCGCCGAGAGCTGGCAGACGATCGCGGCGCCGAGGATCAGCGTGCCGAGCACCCACGACGGGCGCCGGAAGAGCGCGACGAGGTGGGAGGTGCTGAGCCCCTTGGTGCCGGTGCGGCCGGACTCGGCCTCAACCTTGCGGACGCCGCGGCTCTGGTACTGCGCGCCGAGCGACATGAAGACCGCGCCGGCGATCGCCAGCGGGATCCCGAGCAGGAGGCCGGGGTTGTCAAACAGACCGACGAGCTCATCGCCTCGCCTGGACACGGTCGATACGAAGGTCTCAAACCAGCTCACGTCACGAGCGTACTGGCATATTCTCGGAGAGCGCCATGGGGCTACCCCTAGCCTTGAGCTATGGCTATTCTCCCAATTCGCATCTGGGGCGACCCCGTCTTGCACGCTCCCGCCGAAGAGGTCGGCGAGATCACCGACGAGATCCGCACGCTCGTCGCCGACATGTACGAAACGATGGACGCGGCGCCCGGCGTCGGCCTCGCGGCGCCCCAGGTGGGCGTGGGCCTGCGGATCTACACCTATACCTACGAGGACGACAAGGGTAACCCCTGGCGCGGCGAGGTCATCAACCCCGTGCTGTGGATGGTGCCTCTCGAGCCGGGCGAGCCCGACGAGGACAGCGAGTCGGAGGGCTGCCTCTCCTTCCCCGGGGAGAGCTTCCCGCTTCGTCGCTCGAGCCGCGTCATGGTGACGGGCATCGACCTCGAGGGCGAGCCCGTGCGCATCGAGGTCGACGGGTGGCGCGCTCGCATCATGCAGCACGAGTTCGATCACCTCGACGGCGTCGTCTACATCGACCGCATCTCCGACGGCGATTGGAAGACGGCGCAGAAGATCGTGAAGAAGCGCCGCTGGGGCGTGCCCGGCGTGAGCTGGACCCCGGGAATCGACGACCTGGAAGTGTAAACCCGGTACTGGGAGGCGGGTGTTTTTCCCTACACTGGTTCAGTACACGCATCACACATTCACAGATAGGTCTGCATGATTCTTCGCACCCGCACCGCACGCACGCTTCTCATGGGCGGCGCTCTTCTTGCCGCGACGTCGCTGGCCGGCTGTGGCCAGATCAGCTCCCTCCTCGGCGGTTCGCAGCGCGATAGCGAGACGAACGAGGTCACGGAGGCCGGCACCGACTCGGTCTTCGACATTCAGGTCGGCGACTGCATGGCCGAGCCCACCGAAGACACCGTCACGGACGTTGAGGTCGTGCCGTGCTCGGAGGAGCACGACTACGAGTTCTACTACGAGTACGAGCTTGACCTCGGCGACGACTACGCAACGGCCAACGCCCAGATCGACGACGACGCCAGCCAGAAGTGCTACGACGCCTTTACCGACTTCGTCGGCATCCCCGTCGAAGAGTCGGCCTCGCTGACCTTCAGCTACTACGTGCCGAGCCTGCAGTCGTGGGGCGACGGCGACCGCCAGATCCAGTGCATGGTTCTCGAGGTCGACGAAAACAACGACATCGTCCCCGTCACGGGCACGCTCAAGGGCTCGAAGCGCTAAGTCGTCCCTCACGCTGGCCGTCCCGCATCTGTGCGCGGCGGCCGCTAAATAGACATCGACGCTGGCCGTCCCGCCCTCCGCGGGGCGGCCAGCGTCGCTACTATGCGCCGAGGAACGCGAGCGCGGCGTCGGCGCCGGGGGTCACGAGGGCGTCCTCCCCCGCGCGGCGCGCGCCGATCACGGATCCCTGATCCATCACGAGCTGGTCGGCGCCGATCTCGCGGGCGAACTCCGCGTCGTTCGAGATCACGAGCGCGGCCATGCCCCACTCCTCCTGGCGGCGCAGGATCGCGTCGCGCACCACGTGGCGCACCTCGATGTCGATGCCGGCGAGCGGCTCGTCGGCGATCAGCAGCCGCGGATCCAGCACGAGCGTCATCGCGAGCGCGACGCGCTGGCGCATGCCCGAACTGAGTTCGTGCGGAAACTTCCCCGCGGCGCCGAGCGGCAGTCGCACCTCGTCCAAGAGATTTGACATGCGGATCTCGACCTGACGGCGCGCGAGGCGCGGCTCGCGCTCGACGAGCGGCAGCGCGATGAGCTCCCCGATCGTGCGATCCGGATCCAGCCGCGGGCCGGCGTCCTGCGACAGGTACCCGACCCGGAAGGTGAGCACGTTGTTCGCGCGGCCGCGCCTTTCCGGCGCGATGCCGCAGACGACCGCGGATCCGCCGACGATGCGGGTGTCGCGATCGGCGCGCCCCGAGAGCGCGAGCGCGAGCGACGATTTTCCGGATCCGGTGGGGCCCGAGACGACGAGCGATTCCCCGAAGCGGAGTTCGGAGGTCACGCCGTCGACCGCGCGGACACTCGACGGGCCGCGTCCGCGGGCCACGCTCAGGTCATCGAGGCGCAGGGCCCACTCGGTCAGGTCCGGAAGTGCCATCAGTTCTCCTCGATGAGTCGGCGGCGTTCCATTTCAAGATCGCGCAGGCGAATCTGCACGGCGCGTCCGTCGGGGCTGCCGGGCTCGAGGCGCTGCAGCTCTCCGAGGAGCTCGTGCTTCAGCGCATCGAGCGAGCGCGTGATGATCCTGCGGCAGAGGTCGTTCGCCGACACGGCGGCGTGCTGCTCGTCGCGCGCGGGGAAGTCTCGCATGAGCACCTCTCCCCCGAGCTGGCGCAGCGACTGCGGCAACTGATCGAGCGCCGCCTGGCCCCAGCCGACCTTCGAGCGGTCGACCGCGAGGATCGCCTTGCGCACCTCGTCGAGCGCCGGTGTGCGGAACGTCGACTCGAGCGCGCGCTGGAACAGGGCAGGCTCGATCAGGTGCCCGTACTGCAGGATCCCCGTCAGCGCGTCGCGCTCGATTGCGACGTCGGTCGTGCGCGGCAGGTTCGCGAGCGTCACCGACGGCACGGCTGTGCCTGCAGGCTGGGCCTGGCGCTCCTCGCGCCGACCGCCGCGCGCAGCAAACTCAACCTCTCGGTGCACGTCGGTCGGATCCATGCCCAGGCGCTGCGCGAGCATGCGCTCGTACCCCGGGCGGATCAGGCGGTCCTTGATCTCGGCGACGATCGGCGCCGCGGCGCGCAGCGCGCCGACGCGGCCCTCGACGCTTGTGAGCGGGAAGCCGCCGATCTTGCGGTCGATCACGAACTCGATCATCGGAGCGCGGTTCTCGAGCAGGCCGCGAACCGCCTGGTCGCCGCGCTGCAGGCGCAGATCGCACGGATCCAGCCCATCGGGTGCGACGGCAACGAACGTCTGCGCCGAGAACCGCTCGGCCTCCGAGAACGCGCGCAGCGCCGCCTTCTGGCCCGCCTCGTCGCCGTCGAAGGTGAAGATGACCTCGCCCGTCGCGGAATCGTCGCCCATGACGCGGCGGAGCGTGCGAATGTGCTCGGATCCGAACGCCGTGCCACACGTCGCGACGGCCGTCGTGAGCCCCGCGAGGTGACAGGCCATCACGTCGGTGTAGCCCTCGACCACGATGACGCGCTTGGGGTCGCCGCGCGAGATGTCGCGCTTCGCGAGATCCAGGCCGTAGAGCACCTGGTTCTTCTTATAGATCGGTGTCTCGGGGGTGTTAAGGTACTTCGGCCCCTGATCCTCGTCGTAGAGCTTGCGCGCGCCGAAGCCGATCGTCTGGCCCGTGACGTCGCGGATCGGCCACACGATGCGGCCGCGGAAACGGTCGTACACGCCGCCGCGCTGGTTCGTCGAGACGAGGCCAGCCGTGACGAGCTCGTCGCGCGTGAAGCCCTGGCCGGTCAGGTGGTTCATGAGGTGATCCCACCCCTTCGGCGCGTAGCCGACACCAAAGTGGGCCGCGGCGCCCGGATCAAAGCCGCGCCCGCCCAGGAACGCACGCGCCGCCTCCGCCTCGGGCGAGAGCAGCCGCTGGCGGAAGTACTCGGCCGCCTGCGTGTTCGCGGCGAAGAGGCGCGCGCGGCCGCTCGTCTTCTCGGGGGCGGGACCGCCACCCTCCTCGTAGTGCAGCTCGTACCCGACGCGCTGAGCCATGAGCTCGACCGCCTCGGTGAACGAGAGGTGATCCAGCTCGCGCAGGAACGTGAAGACGTCGCCCGACTCGCCGCAACCGAAGCAGTGGTAGAAGCCCTGGCTGGGGCGCACGTTGAAGCTGGGGCTGCGCTCGTCGTGGAACGGGCAGAGCCCCTTGAGCGAGCCGACTCCTGCTGCCTTCAGCGCCACGCGCTCGCCGATCACGTCGGCGATGTTGATGCGCGACTTGACCTCTTCGATGTCGGCCGCGACGATGCGCGGCATCAGTCTCGCCCTTCGACCGCTCGCAGCTGGATCCCGACGGACGCCGGGTCGATATCGCCCACGAGCCGCGCGTGCCACGCGACGGCCGACTGGTCGGTGAGGCTCGCGACCTGGTCGACGATGACGCGCTTGCGCTCCGCATCGGAGACCGCCGCCGCATAGTCGACCGCGAACGCCGGATCCAGCTGATCCGCGCCCGACGAGAACAGCGTGTCGGTCGTCGAGAGGGCGTCGGCGATGCGCGTCAGCACGGCGCGCTGCTCGCGGTACACCTCGCGGCGGCGCTCGGCCCGCACGATCGACGCGCCCATGATGCCCTTGAGCACCGCGATCTCGAGCTCGATGTCGCGCGGGATGACGACGTGCGCCTGGTAGCGAGTGAGGTCGCCCTCGGGGTACTGCTCGCGCGTCGCCTCGACGGCGGAGCTCGCGAAGCGTCCGATCAGGTCGCTCGTGAGGTTCTTCAGGCGCGCGAGCGATTGCCGCGAGCGGTCGAAGTCGCGCAGCCACATCGGCTGGCGGCTGAGGCGGTACAGCGCGTCGGCGAGCTCGTCGCGGCCGTAGTCGTACCCGACCCACGACTGAATGTTGCCGACGAGGGGGTGGTGCTCCACCGGATCCGCGAGCTGCGCGACGTCGACGTAGCCGTTCATCACGGCGTCTTCGAAGTCGTGCACCGAGTAGGCGATGTCGTCGGAGAGATCCATGACCTCGGCCTCGATGCAGCGCACGCGGTCGGGCGCGCCCTCGCGCATCCACCGGTAGATCTCTTCGTCCTCCGGATACACGCCGAACTTCAGCCGGCCGCCGGGGTCGGCCACCGGATCCGAGACCGTCCAGGGATACTTGCACGTCGCGTCGAGCGTCGCGCGCGTGAGGTTGAGGCCGAGCGAGCGATCGCCCTGCATCGTCTTCGCCTCGAGGCGCGTGAGGATGCGGAGGCTCTGCGCGTTGCCCTCGAAGCCGCCGATGTCGCTCGCCCACTCATTAAGCGCGCGCTCGCCGTTGTGGCCGAAGGGCGGGTGGCCGAGGTCGTGGCTGAGGCACGCCGCGTCGACGACGTCTTCGCTGAGGCCGAGCGAGGTCGCGAGCTCGCGACCGATCTGGGCGACCTCGAGCGAGTGCGTGAGGCGGTTGCGCGCGAAGTCGGCGTCGCTCGCGGGGCTCAGCACCTGCGTCTTCGCGCCGAGGCGCCGCAGGGCCGCCGAGTGCAGGATCCGGGCGCGGTCGCGCGCGAAGTGGCCGCGCGCCGAGCGATGCTGCTCGGTGAGGAACCGCTCACTATCGCGGGCCGTGTACCCCGCCGGGAGCAGTTCAGCCGCCACTGGTATCGAGCTCCGCTTCGTGCAACTCGGCCGATTCCTGCGCATTCATAGTGCGCGACGCGAGCCATCCCTCGGGGAGGACGGCGCGGCGGGCGCGGCCCGAGCGGCCACGCGGACCCTCGACGCCCTCGCCCGGGTACGGGGCTGTGAGGTCAAGCTCGGAGACGAGCGCGTCGATGTCGGCGAGCGTGTTCACCTGCGTGAAGCGTCCGCGCATCTCCCCACCCACGGGGTAGCCCTTGAAGTACCAGCCGGCGTGCTTGCGGATGTCGCGGCAGCCGCGCAGCTCGTCCTCGTAGAAGTCGACGAGCAGCTCGGCGTGGCGGCGGAACGCCTGGGCCACGAACTCGAGCGTCGCATCGACCACGGGGGCCTCGCCGCCGAACGCGCGGGCGAGCTCGCCGAAGAGCCACGGGCGGCCGAGGCAACCGCGGCCCACGACGACGCCGTCGCAGCCGGTCTCGTCGACCATGCGGATCGCGTCCTCCGCGCTCCAGATGTCGCCGTTGCCGAGCACCGGGATGCTCGTGATGTGCTCCTTCAGGCGCGCGATCGACGACCAGTCGGCCTCGCCCGAGTACGACTGCTCGAGGGTGCGCGCGTGCAGCGACACCGCCGCCGCGCCGACCGACTCGGCGGTCTTCGCCGCCTCGAGGTAGGTGAGGTGATCGTCGTCGATGCCCTTGCGGATCTTCACCGTCACGGGCACGTCGCCCGCGCCGTCGACGGCGGCCTTCACGATGTCGCGGAAGAGGTCGCTCTTCCACGGCAACGCGGATCCGCCGCCCTTCCGGGTGACCTTCGGCACGGGGCAGCCGAAGTTGAGGTCGATGTGATCGGCGTGATCCTCCGCCGCGATGATGCGGGCGGCCTCGCCCGTGTACTTCGGGTCGACGCCGTACAGCTGGATAGAGCGCGGGGTCTCCGACTCGTGGTGGCGGATGAGCCGCATCGTCACGTCGTTGCGCTCGACGAGCGCGCGCGTCGTGATCATCTCGGTCACGTAGAGGCCGATGCCGTACTCGCGGCACAGTCGACGGAACGCCATGTTCGTGACTCCGGCCATGGGAGCGAGCACGACGGGGACATCGACCGTGAGCGGTCCGATCTTGAGCGGCGGCATCTTGCGCACGTCGGGGGCGGTATCGAGAACGGCTGTCACCCGTCCATTCTCTCACCGATCGGCCGCACGATAGCTGACGGGCGTAACCTGTGGATTATGAGCACCGAAACCGACATCCGCGCCATCGAGTTCTCCGACGCCGCGGGCGAAACCAAGACCCTCGCCGACTACGGCACGGGCGTCACGATCGTCGTCAACGTCGCCAGCAAGTGCGGCCTCACGCCCCAGTACGAGCAGCTCGAAGAGCTTCAGCGCACCTACGGTGACCGCGGCCTCAACATCGTCGGCTTCCCGTGCAACCAGTTCATGGGCCAGGAGCCCGGATCCATGGACGAGATCCTCGAGTACTGCTCGACGACCTGGGGCGTCAGCTTCCCCGTCGTCGACAAGGTGAAGGTCAACGGATCCGGCGCCGCCCCGCTCTACAAGGCGCTCAAGAAGAACACGGACCACGCGGGCCTCGGCGGCCCCGTCGCCTGGAACTTCGAGAAGTTCGTCATCCTGCCCTCGGGCGAGGTCGAGCGCTTCCGCCCGCAGACGAAGCCCGACGACGAGGCCATCGTCTCGCTCATCGAGGCGAACCTGCCCGCGTAACGCGTATTGCTTCGAGAGGCTCGGCGAACACGTTTCGCCGAGCCTCTCGCGCGATAATGGCGAGATGGCCAAGCCGTACACGCACCCCGACGCCGTCCCGTTCAAGCCCCTGAACTGGACGGGACTCGAGCCGCCGCGCTTCGCGGGTCCGGTCCCCAACCACGTCGCGGTCGTCATGGACGGCAACGGTCGATGGGCCAACCAGCAGGGCCTGCCGCGCACCGACGGGCACCGCGTCGGCGTCGACGCGATGCTCGACGTCATCGCCGGCGCCGTGCAGGCGGGCGTCAAGCACCTCTCCGTCTACGCCTTCTCGACCGAAAACTGGAAGCGCTCCCCCGCGGAGGTGCGCTTCCTCATGGGCTTCAACCGCGAGGTCCTCCACAAGCACCGCGACCAGCTCAACGAGTGGGGCGTGCGCGTGCGGTGGGCCGGGCGCCGGCCGAAGCTCTGGGGATCCGTCATCAAGGATCTCGAGGTCGCCGAGGAGCTGACCAAGGACAACACGACGATGACCCTCGCGATGTGCATCAACTACGGCGGCCGCTGGGAGGTCGTCGACGCGATGCGCGAGATGGCCGAGGAGGTCAAGGCCGGGCGTCTCAAGCCCTCCGCCATCAACGAGAAGACGATCGGCAAGCACCTCTACCTGCCGAACATGCCCGACGTCGACCTGTTCATCCGCTCGGGCGGCGAGCAGCGCACGAGTAACTTCATGCTCTGGGAGTCGGCCTATGCCGAGATGATCTTCGACGATGCCCTGTGGCCCGACTTCACCCGCGAAAACCTGTGGCGCGCGATCCAGAGCTACCACTCCCGCGACCGCCGCTACGGCGGCGCGGTCGACAAGGCCCCGCAGCCGTAGGCGCGCCGAGATTCTGACGATCGGTCGCGATTCTGACGATTATCGCGAAAACGCCCAATCTCGCGCGATCCTCAGAATCTCAGCACGCGGATCCGGCGCCGCGCGCGGCGTGAGGAGCGGCGCTATTGCGTCTGCCTACGCGCTGAGGTTCTGACGATCGGTCGAGACTCTGACGATTATCGCGAAAACGCCCAATCTCGCGCGATCCTCAGAATCTCAGCACGCCGGATCCGCAATTGCGCGGGCAATGGACGCACCGGACGCGCTTCCATAAGCATCGCGCTGCGTGGCTTCCCCGCGTCGAGACTCTGACGATCAGTCGAGATTCTGACGATTATTGCGAGAACGCCCAATCTCGCGCGATCCTCAGAAGCTCAGCACGCGGATCCGGACCCCTGCGCCCCCGAGGCCAACGGATCACGCATGCCCTGCCCGTCCCGGAGGACTCTTGATCTCTGGGCGCGGCGCACGCTGAGGTTCTGACGATCGGTCGCGATTCTGACGATTATCGCGAAAACGCCCAATCTCGCGCGATCCTCAGAATCTCAGCGCCCGGATCCGGCGCCGCGCGCGCGGCCCGGCCACTACCGCGTGCGCAGCGAGCGCACCGCGCGCTCGAGGTGGTGCTGCGCGAAGGCGGCGATGAGGCCGCTCGCGCGGTCGAGGGCCTGCGGATCCGCCTGGTCGATGAGCGCCCACTCGCCCGAGAGCAGGGCGCCGACGAGGGAAACAGAGAGCGGATCCGCGCGCGGCACGCCCGCGGGCGCGCAGCGATCGCAGACGACGCCGCCGAGCTGCGGTGAGAAGCGCGCGTGCGCGCCCGGCTCGCCGCACTGCGCGCACGCCTCGGTCTGGACGGGCCAGCCCGCGAGGCCCAGCGCGCGCAGGAGGTACGAGTCGCGCGTGGCCTGGGGCGAGTGCTCCGTGCGCGAGAGCGAGCGGAGTGCGCCGACGAGCAGGAAGAACTGCTTCTCCTGCGGATCGTCCTCCCCCACCAGGCGCAGCGCCGCCTCGGCCATCGCGTTGGCCGCGAGGTAGCTGTCGTAGTCGGCCGCGATCGCCGCGCCATAGGCACCCACCTGATCGACCTGCTGCACAATATCGAGGCTGCGTCCCACGTAGAGCTGCGCGTCGACCACCATGAACGGCTCGAGGCGCGCGCCGAACTTGCTCGAGGTGCGGCGCACGCCCTTCGCGACGGCGCGCACCTGGCCGTGCTGGCGCGTGAGAAGGGTGAGGATCCGGTCGGCCTCGCCGAGCTTCTGCGTGCGCAACACGACCGCGTCGTCTCGATAGGTGGGCATCCCTCAATTATCTCCCGCCCGGCACGAGAAGGGTCGCCAAGAAATGTCGGTGCGGCGGCGCCGCACCCGGCATTTCTTGGCGACCCTCAGTGGTTATGACGACGCCGTGGCTATGACGACGCAGTGGCTATGACGACGCAGTGGCTATGACACGACGATGGTTACGCCGCGACCTTCGCCCGCACGGCGCGGTTTACGGCCGAGACGATGGCCTTGAGCGATGCGGTCGCGATGTCGCTGTCGATGCCGACGCCCCAGAGGCGCTGGTCGTCGACCTGCAGCTCGACATAGGCCGCGGCCTCCGCATCGCCCGACGCCGACAGCGTGTGCTCGCTGTAGTCGTAGAGCGTGACGTCGTAGCCGCCCTCGCGCACGATGTCGAGGAACGCCGCGACCGGGCCGTTGCCGCGGGCGGTGACGACGCTCTCGTCGGATCCGTTGCGCAACGTCGCCTGCAGCACGCTCGCGCCGTCGGCGTGCGTCACGGTCGTGCCGAGCAGCTCGTACTGGCCCCACGTGGTGTCGGCGGCGCCGGACGGCAGGTACTCGTCCTGGAAGATGTTCCAGATCTCGTCGCTCGTGACCTCGCCACCCTCACTGTCGGTGCGGGTCTGCACGACGTTCGAGAACTCGATCTGCAGCTTGCGCGGCAGGTCGAGCTTGTGGTCGGCCTTCAGCAGGTAGGCGACGCCGCCCTTGCCCGACTGCGAGTTGACGCGGATGACGGCCTCGTACGAGCGACCCAGGTCCTTCGGGTCAACCGGCAGGTAGGGCACCGCCCAGGTGATGTCGTCGACCGAGACGCCCTTGGCCTCGGCGGTCTTCGCCATCGCCTCGAAGCCCTTCTTGATCGCGTCCTGGTGGGATCCGCTGAACGCCGTGAAGACGAGGTCGCCTGCCCAGGGACTGCGCTCCGGGACGGGCAGCTGGTTGCAGTACTCGGCGGTGCGCTTGACCTGGTCGATGTCGCTGAAGTCGATCTGCGGGTCGATTCCCTGCGTGAACATGTTGATGCCCAGCGCGACGAGGTCGACGTTTCCGGTGCGCTCACCGTTGCCGAAGAGGCAACCCTCGATGCGGTCGGCACCGGCCAGGTAGCCGAGCTCGGCGGCGGCGATGCCGGTGCCGCGGTCGTTGTGCGGGTGCAGCGACAGGATCACGTTCTCGCGGTTGTCGAGGTTGCGGCTCATCCACTCGATCGAGTCGGCGTAGACGTTGGGGGTCGCCATCTCGACGGTCGCGGGCAGGTTCAGGATGATCTTCTTCTCGGGCGTCGGCACGAGAACCGTCATGACCTGGTTGCAGATCTCGAGCGCGAACTCGAGCTCGGTGCCGGTGTAAGACTCGGGCGAGTATTCGTAGTAGACCGTCGTCTCGGGGATCGTCGCCTCGTACTTCTTGCACAGGCGCGCGCCCTCGAGGGCGATGTCGATGACGCCCTGCTTGTCGGTGCGGAACACGACCTCGCGCTGCAGCACGCTCGTCGAGTTGTACAGGTGCACGATCGCCTGCTTCGCGCCACGGAGCGACTCGTAGGTGCGCTCGATGAGGTGCTCGCGCGCCTGCGTCAGCACCTGGATCGTGACGTCGTCCGGGATTGCACCGTCTTCGATCAGGTGACGCACGAAGTCGAAGTCGGTCTGGCTCGCCGAGGGGAAGCCGACCTCGATCTCCTTGTACCCCATCTTCACGAGCAGGTCGAACATGATGCGCTTGCGCTCGGGCGTCATCGGGTCGATAAGCGCCTGGTTACCGTCGCGGAGGTCAACGGCGCACCAGCGGGGCGCCTTCTCGATGTGCTTCGAGGGCCACGTGCGGTCGGGCAGGTCGACCGTGATCTGCTCGTGGAACGGCACGTACTTGTGGATCGGCATCGTGCTGGGCTTTTGATTGTTCTTCATCGTCTTGATCTTTCGGTGTTCGTGGAATTCGGGCCACGAGAAACGCCGCGACGAGAAGGCCCTGACTTACGAGGTCTCGTCGCGGCAGATAAGAAGGAGGAACCTACCCTGTCGCACAATGTCAGCGTAACACGCGATCTGCCCGCCCCACGGGCCGGACGGGCAGAAACGTTGAGCAGAATGCTCAGAAACCGAGACGACCGAGGTGCTTCGGATCCCGCTGCCATTCCTTCGCGACGCGCACGTGCAGCGACAGGAAGACCTTCGTGCCCACGAGCGGCTCGATCTCGGCGCGGGCTCGAGCGCCCACGTCCTTCAGGCGGGATCCCTTGCGACCGATGATGATCGCCTTCTGGCTGTCGCGCTCGACCACCACGTTGGCCCACACATCGGTGAGGTCGTCGCGGCCCTCGCGCGGCGCGATGTCTTCGATCTGCACCGCGATCGAGTGCGGGAGCTCGTCGCGCACATCGCTCAGCGCGGCCTCGCGGATGATCTCGGCGATGCGATCCTCGAGCGACTCGTCGGTCGTGATGTCGTCCGGGTACAGCGCGGGCCCCTCGGGCATCAGCGCGAGCACCTCGTCCGACAGCACCTCGAGCTGGTCGCCCGTCTCGCTCGACAGCGGGATCACCGCGGCCCAGTCGTCGCGGAGCGAGTCGACCTCCATGAGGCGCTCCATGATCTCGTCGCGGTCGGACGTGTCGGTCTTCGTGACGATCGCGATCTTCTTCGCACGCGGGTAGCCGTCGAGCGACGCCGCGATGCGGCGGTCGCCAGGGCCGACCTTTTCGTTGGCGGGCGCGCAGAACGCAATGACGTCGACGTCGCCCAGGACGGTCTCGACGAGATCGTTCAGGCGCTGGCCCAGGAGGGTGCGTGGGCGGTGCACGCCCGGCGTGTCGACGACGACCAGCTGGCCGCCGGGGCGGTTCAGGATCCCCCGAATCGCGCGGCGCGTCGTCTGCGGCTTCTCGCTCGTGATGGCGATCTTCTCGCCGACGAGGGCGTTCATCAGCGTCGACTTGCCGACGTTGGGACGGCCGACGAACGTGACGAAGCCGCTGCGCTGGATATCAGTCATGGGATCCATTCTTGCCGCGCTTGCTGGGTTTCCCCTCGGGTGTGCTGGCATTCTGCACCGCGATGTCGCCCGTGCGCGGGTGTCGCCCGAATACCTCGTCGACCTGGCGGAGCGCCTCGGAGCGCTCGACGAACACCGTCGCGATGCCGCGCCCGCGCCCGCGGGACGTGCCGCCCGTGAGGATCAGACCCTCGGTCTCGACCATCTCGCCCGGCTGGGGCATGTGGCCGAGGTGCTTCGACATGAGGCCGCCGATCGAGTCGACGTCTTCGTCGTCGATCTCGATGCCGAAGAGCTCACCGACCTCGTCGGCGCCGAGGCCCGCGCTCACGCGGTAGCTACCGGCGTCGAGCTCGACGATCTCGTTGCTGCGCGAGTCGTACTCGTCGTCGATCTCGCCGACGAGCTCTTCGAGCAGGTCTTCGAGCGTGACGATGCCGGCGATTCCGCCGTACTCGTCGACGGCGAGGCAGACGTGCACCTGATCGCGCTTCATCTGCTGCAGCAGGCTCTCGGCGCGCATCTGCTCGGGCACGAACATCGCGGGGCGCACGTAGGCGGCGACGTGCGAGGTGCGCCATCCGGGTGTCTCGCGGAACGCGTGCTGCACGAGATCCTTGAGGTAGAGCACGCCGATGACGTCGTCGACGTCGCCGTTGATAACGGGCAGGCGCGAGAAACCGCTCGTGAGGAAGATGTCGACGGCCTCGGCCGCCGGCACATCGGCCTCGACCGACACCATCTCGGTGCGCGGCACCATGACGGTGCGCACGATCTGGTCGGTGAAGTCGAACACCGAGTGGATCAGATCGCGGTCGTCGTCTTCGATCAGGTCGTGGCTCGCGGCCTCGTCGACGATCGAGAGCAGCTGCTCCTCCGACTCGAATCCGCGGCGCCGGCCGCCAGGGATCACACGGGAGAGCACGGCGGAGAGCGGCTGTGCCACGACCCCGAAGGTGACCTTCGCGGCGCGAATGCTGCCGGCGCCGAAGCTGAGGATCTGTTCGGCGTAGCGGCGACCGAGGATCGCCGGCACCGTCTGCACGACGACGAAGATGACGATCGTCGACACCACGACGGTGATGAGCACACCCCACCAGAGCCCGCCGACGAGTTCCTGGAACGCGGCGGCCGCGAGCACGATGGATCCGACCTCCGCGAGAACGCGGGTGAAGACGAGGGCCGCCTCGTGCGAATCCCGATCGTGCGCGATGCGCGCCAGCGCGCGCGGGCTATGCCCCTCCGACGCGAGGTCGACGAGATCCGCGGAGCTCGTCACCGCGAGGGCGGCGTCGAGCGCGAACATGAAAGCGGCGAGGAGGACGAGGACGACGACCCCGCCGAGTAAGAGCGCCTCCGTCATGAGCGTCGTCGCCTACGTTCCTCGGCCGCGAAGGCGACGAGCAGCTCGCGCTGCAGCCCGAACATGCGGCGCTCCTCGTCGGGAAGCGCGTGGTCGTAGCCGAGTACGTGGAGCATCCCGTGGGTCGTGAGGAGGCAGATCTCGTCCATGAGCGAGTGGCCGGCCGTCTCGGCCTGCTGCTCGGCGACCTGCGGGCACACGACGATGTCGCCGAGCAGCCCGGGAGGCGTCGGCTTGTCGGAGGTGCCGGGGCGAAGCTCGTCCATGGGGAAGCTCAGCACGTCGGTGGGGCCGGGCTCGTCCATCCACTCGATGTGCAGCTGCTCCATAGCGGGCTCGTCGACCATGAGAATCGCGAGATCCGCATCACCCGACACGAAGAGCGCGCCGAGGTGGTGCTCGGCCAGCCGCAGCACCAGGTCGAGGTCGACCTCGACGCCGGACTCGTTGTTGATGTCGATCATGCGCGTCCCCGCTTTCGGTTGGGCTCGCGGGAGGTCATCCCGCGACGTCGCTCGGCCCGGTTGGCAAATTCTCGCGCCTCTTCCGCCTCCGCGCGGCGCGCGGTGCGCTGCTCGTCGAAGGCGCTGTAGGCGTCGACGATGCGGCCCACGAGGTTGTGGCGCACGACGTCGTCGCTCGTCAGGTAGGCGAAGTGGATATCGTCGACGTCGTTCAGGATCCGGTTGACGACCCGCAGGCCGCTCGTGCCGCCCGGCAGGTCGACCTGCGTGATGTCACCCGTGACGATCATGCGCGTGCCGAAGCCGAGGCGCGTGAGGAACATCTTCATCTGCTCGGGCGTCGTGTTCTGCGCCTCGTCGAGGATGACGAACGAGTCGTTGAGCGTGCGCCCGCGCATGTACGCGAGGGGCGCGACCTCGATGGTGCCGCTCGCCATGAGCTTCGGCACGACCTCGGGATCCATCATCTCGTTGAGCGCGTCGTAGAGCGGCCGCAGGTACGGGTCGATCTTGTCGGTGAGGCTGCCAGGCAGGAAGCCCAGCCGTTCCCCCGCCTCGACGGCGGGACGCGTGAGGATGATGCGGCTCACCTCGCGGCGCTGCAGCGCCTGCACGGCCTTCGCCATCGCGAGATACGTCTTACCGGTACCGGCCGGGCCGATGCCAAACACGATCGTGTTCTCGTCGATCGACTCGACGTACTCGCGCTGGCCCTCGGTCTTCGGCCGGATCACCTTGCCGCGCGTCGTCAAGATCGCCTCGGCGGGTGCGGATCCGTTGCGCAGCGCGCGGCTCGACACCTCGACGTCCTCGGGTGCGGCAGGGATCCCGTCACGCGTGAGCGCAACGAGCTCGTCGACGAGGGCGCGCGCGGAGGCGACCTTCTCGTCGTCACCCGTCAGCGTGATCTCGTTACCGCGGACGTGAACGTCGACGTCGGGGTGTTCTTGTTCGATCATGCGCAGGAGCTTGTCCTGTGGGCCGAGCAGGTGCACCATTGCGACGCTGTCGACGGTGATGTGGGTGGTGGTCGGTTCGGCTTCGTCAGCCAACGAGAGCCCTCTCTTCAAGGTCGCCTGCGAGAACGTGCGCGTGCACATGGAACACGGTCTGCCCCGCGCCCGCCCCCGTGTTGAAAATAAGTCGGAACTCGCCGTCGGCCTTCCCGGCCGCCACACTCTTCGCGACGTCGATGACCTCGGCGAGGAGCGACGGGTCGCCCGCCGCGAGCTCGGTGACGTTCTTGTACTGCTCGGTCTTGGGGATCACGAGCACGTGCAGGGGCGCCTGCGGCGCGATGTCGGTGATCGCGAAGACACGCTCTGTCTCGGCAACGATGTCACCGGGAATCTCGCCGTTCAGAATACGGGTGAAGACGGTGGGCTCACTCATGGGCTCAAGTCTAGTCGCGGGGCGGGGCCCCGGAGGGGCGAGGATTGCCGCTACGCCATCGGCGGAATGACCCGCCGTAGGTGCTCGCGGAGCGCGCCGTCGCACACGTACACGAAGGTGCCGCGGATCCCTCGCGTCAGCAGCACCGCGTAGACGTTCTTCACGTAGCGCTCAATGTCGTCGTCGGTGTAGACGATCCCCCGCTTGGGGTTGTTCTCGACGCCCTTCTTGTCGAAGTAGTTCGAGCGGTCGAACCGGATCCGCTGGGCCGCGGTATCGAAGTACAGGTCGGGCCCAATCACGACGCCGGCGTAGTTCAGGTCGTAGCCCTGGAGGGTGTGGATGGATCCGAACTCCTCGAGCGCGTTGGGCGAGCTGATCCAGTCCTTCGGCGCCGAGTTCCACCGCCACCGGCGCCCGTCGATCTCGATGTCGTACGGGCGATTTGCAAGCGGGACGCCCGAGAGCGCCTTCTTCTTCGGATCCGACTTCCACTCCCACGCGTAGCCGGTGGCCAGGCGCGACAGGCCGTGCTTTCGGTCGCGCTTGCGGATCGCCGCTTCCATCGCCCGGATGTCGTCGAAGAGCCCAAACTCGTAGTCGCCGAGGTCTGGCGTCGCGGTCTCGCGCCCCGCCAGCACGTTGCGAATAAACCCGACGTAGTCGGATCCGGCGGCGACGCGCATCTGCGTCGCGAGCGGGAAGTAGTGGTGGCTCGCCTTGGCCTCGCCGACCACCTCGCCGACGACCTCCGGCGGAAGGTCGGCCGGGCGCACGCTCTGTTCCGGATCCAGCAGCAGGATCGAGAACCTACTCTGCTCGCGGATCCAGTCGAGCTGCGTGCGGTCGGTCGAATCGCTCGTAAAGAGCCGCCGGTTGATCTCGGCGAACTTCGCGTTGAGCGAGCCCGAGGGCTGGTTCGCGCGCTGGTTCAGGCGGTGGGCCTCGTCGACGACGAGCACGTCGAACTTCTCAGCCGACTGCCCCACGTCGAAAGCCGTCAACACCATCGACTTCGACAGGCCGGGCGTGCGGTCGAAGACGCGCCCGATCGATTCGCGCAGCGACTGCTGGGGCACGACGAAGCCGACGCGCAGCGGGCGGGGCGACGAGGAATCGCCGCCCGCGAGGTACTTCAGCAGCTCGGGGTAGCCGCGGGCGAAGTAGTCCGAGATGGGGCTCGCCTGCTCCGAATCCCCGATCCCGCGCGACAGCTCGATGTCTTTCAGCGTCTTGACGAGCGAGATGCCGACGATCGTCTTGCCGGTTCCCGGATGGCCCGCAATCACCATCGACGCCCCGCGACCAGACTCGATGTCGTCGAAGAGGGTGTCGAGCACGTCGAGGATCGCGCGCTCCTGATCGGCCACGAGCGACTTGAACGGCGAGAGTTTGAAGAACTCGCTGTTCTCGATCTGCTCGAGCGTCTGCGTGAACATTCCGCGATTGCGGAACTCCGCGAAGACCTCGCGGAACCGCTCCTGAAACACGTCGCGGCCGGGGTAGGCCTCGTTGCGGTGACCGTCGTTCGCGTTCAACACGTTGTACGTGCCGTCGGCGTAGAACCACTGGATCAATAGCGCCTCGAGGTCGTAGCAGGCCGATCGGTGGAAGCTCTCATCGAGCAGCACGCTCGCAACGGTCAGGTGCTGCTTCCTCGGATCCTTGCGGTGCTGGAGCATGCGGAGCAGCGCGTTGCCGGTCTCGCCGACGTACACGTCGCTCTCGTTGTTGAGCGCATAGACGACGGGCCAGTTGCTGAGCGGCCCCGGCGGATCCTCGCGTTTACGAATCGAGGCCTTATCGAACGCGATCTGTTCGATCTCAAAGTTCGTCATACTTGGCGCTCCGGCCGCGGGCCTTGTCGGCCGGATACTTCTCGCGCGTGATCGCGAGCTTCTCCAGGATGATGGCCTCCGGATCCACCCCAAGGCGGTCGGCGAGCTGGTAGCAGTAGGTCAGCACGTCGGCGAGCTCGAGGCGCACCCGGTCCTCGTCGAACTCGGGCGACCACTGGAACTCCTCGAGCAGCTCGCCGGCCTCGATCGCGATCGACTTCGCGAGGTTCTCCGGAGAGTGGAACTGCGCCCAGTCGCGCTCCGCGACAAACGCGCGCAGGGTGGGCATCACCGCGTCACTGCTCATGCCGTTCAGCATATCGAGTGCGCGGCGAGGCCCTTACGCGACCTCGCCGCGCACGATCTCGGCGCCCGCGACCAGCGCGCGCATCTTCGCCGCCGCGACGCCGCGCGACAGCGGAGCCATGCCGCAATTGGTGCTCGGGATCAGCTTGTCGGCGTCGACGTGAGCAAGCGCGCCGCGCAACGTCGAGGCGACCTCCTCTGGCGTCTCAATCCGGTCGGTCGCGACGTCGATCGCGCCCACCATCAGCCTCTTGCCGCGCAGCAATCCGAGCAGCTCGACGGGCACGTTCGAGTTGTGGCGCTCGAGCGAGACGATGTCGAGCGACGACGCCTGCAGTAGCGGGAAGGTCTGCTCGTACTGGCGCCATTCGGATCCGAGCGTCAGCTTCCAATCGTTGTTGGCCTTGATGCCGTAGCCGTAGCAAATGTGCACGGCGGTCTGCGCCTTCAAGCCCTCGGTGGCGCGCTCAAGCGCCGCGACGCCCCAGTCGCGCACGTCGTCGAAGAACACGTTGAACGCCGGCTCGTCGAACTGGATGATGTCGACGCCCGCGGCCTCGAGCGCGAGGGCCTCCTGGTTCAGGATCCCCGCGAACTCCCACGCCAACTTCTCGCGGCTGCCGTAGTGCGCGTCATAGAGGGTGTCGATCATCGTCATCGGGCCGGGGAGCGCCCACTTGATCGGGCGATCGGTCACGGCGCGCAGGTGCGCGGCGTCGTCCGCGAACACGGATCCGTCGAGGCTCACCGCGCCCGCGACCGTCGGCACGCTCGCGTCGTAGCGGTTGCGGATCCGGACCGTCTCGCGGCGCTCGAAATCGACGCCGTTCAGGTACTCGATGAACGTGGTGACGAAGTGCTGGCGGGTCTGCTCACCGTCGCTGATGATGTCGAGGCCCGCGCGGCGCTGCTCTTCGGCCGCGAGCGTCAGCGCGTCGAGCGTGCCCTCGCGCAGCTCATCGCCCTCGAGGCGCCACGGCGACCAGAGCTTCTCGGGCTCCGACAGCCACGAGGGCTTCGGCAGGCTCCCGACCGTCGAGGTGGGAAGAAGGGGCAGGGTCATCGGTTCGTCCATTCCTCGAGGATCGCGCCGTACGGCTTCATCAGGTGTTCCTCGGTGTAGGCGCCCTGCTCCTTGCCCAGGCGGGCGCGCTCGTCACGGTCGTAGTCGACCTTTGGCACCGAGAAGTCGGAGTGCTCGAGGCTCGGGCGGTAGACCGCCGGCGCCGCCGAGTTGGCGTTGTAGATCTCGGGGCGGTAGATCTTCTGGAACGTCTCCATCGTCGCGATCGTGCCGGCGAGCTGCAGGGGCGTGTAGTCGTTCAGCAGGTCGCCACGGTGGTAGAACGCCAGCGGCGCGACGGATCCGGGCGGCATGAAGTACCGCACGGAGAGCCCCATCTTGCCGAAGTAGACGTCGGTCAGCGAGCCCTCCGGCTGCGCGTACTCGACGCCGAGCACGGGATGCTCGTTCGTCGTGCGCTCGTAGGTGCGCGACGTCGACACGCTGATACAGATCACCGGATCCTGTTCGAAGCGCGAGCGGTACGCGTCCGACTCGAGGAAGCGTTCGAAGACGCGGCCGTGCAACACGCCGAAGTCGTCGGGCAGGCCGTTCGGCAGCTTCACGCTGAAGTCGTAGTCGCGGATGTACGACGAGAAGTTGTTGCCCACGATGCCCGGCGTCACCGCGCCCGTGACGCGATCGCGGATCGACACGTTCAGCACCTCGATGATCGGGAACGCCTCCGGCAGCTGCAGGTCGACCGACACGATGTCGAGGTCGAGGGCGTAGCGATCGCCGCCGCGGTTATCCCAGCGCACCAGGTCGTTGAACCGGTTGTCGATCATCGTGATCGCGTTGCGCAGGTTCTGCTGGCGGTTCTCACCGCGCGCAAGGTTCGCGAAGTTGGTCGTGGTGCGCGTGTCGGCGGACGGGGTATAGTCCTCGTCGAAACGCGTCGTGTGGAGAGTGAATGTCGGGTGCATCGGTCTCAGTTTAGGAAGATCCGTCGCTATAGCCCCATACGCGCACTCGAGGTGTCGCCATAGAAGGAAACTATGAGATGAGCGGCATGCCGTACCCCGCGATGACGCCACGCATCTCGTCGACGAGGCGCCGCGCCTGAGCCGTGAGCGACGCAGATTGGTGATGGATCCACCCGATCTCAATGCGCTCGTCGACGTCGAGCGGCACCGACACGATCGACGGATCCATCTCTCCCGAGATGAGACCCGTCGAAATCGTGTACCCACCGAGACCGATCATGAGGTTGAAGATCGTCGCACGATCGCTCACCCTGATGTCTTGCTTGACGGTGCGGGTCGAGAGGATCTCTTCCGCGAAGTAGAAGGAGTTGTTCGCGCCCTGGTCGAAGGTGAGGCGCGGCAGGTCTTCGAGATCGTCGAGCGTCACGCGTTCGCGCCCCGCGAGCGGATTCGTCCGCGCGATAAAGATGTGAGGCTCCGCGAGGAACAGCGGCGTGAACACGAGCCCGGATTCGCGGAGCAGCTTGTCGATGACCTTGCTATTGAAATCATTGCGATAGAGCACACCGAGCTCGCTGCGCATCGTACGCACGTCTTCGATGATCTCCCACGTGCGCGTCTCGCGCAGGCTGAACGCATACTCGTCGGCGTCGGTCGCGCGCACCATGCGCACGAAGGCGTCGACGACGAACGAGTAGTGCTGCGTCGACACCGCGAGCAGCCGCCGCGCCGGCGCGCCACCGAGGTACTTCTGCTCGAGCAACTCGGCCTGCTCGATCACCTGGCGGGCGTAACCGAGAAACTCGACGCCCTCCTCGGTGAGGCTCACTCCCCGGGTCGAGCGCACGAGCAGCGACCTGCCGGTGCGGGCCTCGAGCTCCTTGAGCGCCGCCGAGAGTGTCGGCTGCGAGATATACAACAGGTCGGCCGCCGCACTGATGGATCCTTCGGCCGCTACTTCTATGAAGTAGCGCAGTTGTTGCAGCGTCACGCCGCGCGCGCCCTCACGAGCCATCGTGGCCTACCAGCGCCCGATCGCCTGGTTGAGCAGGGCGAGCGCCGCCGGACCCGCGGTCGAGGTGCGCAGCACGCTCTGACCGAGGCGCGCGCGCACGGCGCCGGCCTCGTCGAACGCCGAAAGCTCCTCGGGGGCGATGCCGCCCTCGGGCCCAACGACGAGAATCACGTCGCGCTCCCCCGTCCAGTCAAGGTCGGCGACGCGGTTCTCGGTCCACGGATCCAGCACGACGATGTGGGCGTCGGCAGCGAGGGCGACGAGGTCGCGCGTTGACGCGACGGGTTCAACGGAAGGGATCCATGCACGGTGTGCCTGCTTGGCGGCCTCGCGCACGATCGTCTGCCACCGTGCCTGGCCCTTCACGGCCTTCGGTCCCGACCAGCGCGACACGCTGCGCGTCGCCTGCCATGGGATGATGCCGTCGATGTCGAGCTCGGTCGCCGCCTGCACCGCGAGCTCGTCGCGGTCGCCCTTCGCGAGCGCCTGTGCGAGCAGGATCCGCCGCGCGGGCGCCGCGACGAGAGTGCGTGAGGTGACCGAGATCGCGACCCGCTTCGGCTCGACCGACGCGACGGATCCCTCGAGCCACGCGCCGCGGCCGTCGGTCACCGTCACGTCCTCGCCCTCGCGCACGCGGCGCACGGCCGAGGCGTGGTGCGCTTCCGACCCCGTGAGCTCGATCGTGTCGCCCAAGGCATCGTCGACGACGAAGTGGAGCGCCACGATCAGCGGCCGAACTTGTCGCGAAACTTCGAGAAGAAACCCTGCTGGTGCTCGGCGAGGCGGGGCTCCGGCGCCTTGGTGCGCTGGGCCAGTTCCTCGACGAGTTTGCGGGTCTTGTGATCAACCTTCGTCGGCGTCACGACCTGCACGGCAACCCGCAGATCGCCGCGCTTCTTGGTACGCAGACCGGTGATGCCGCGGCCATCGATCTTCAGCACGTCGCCCGACTGCACGCCGGCGCGCACCTCGAGATCGACGGCGCCGTCAAGACCGTCGATCGACGTCGTGGTTCCGAGGATCGCGTCGGTCATCGACACCTCGAGGGTCGCGAGCAGGTCGTCGCCTTCCCGGCTGAACACCGCATGGTTGTCGACGTGGATCTCGACATACAGGTCGCCGTTCGGGCCGCCGGCGGGACCGACCTCACCGGATCCGGCGAGCTGCAGGCGCAGGCCCGTTTCGACGCCCGCAGGGATGTCGAGGCCGACGGTGCGGCGCGAACGGACGCGCCCTTGCCCGCTGCACGTCGCGCAGGGGTGCTCGATGCGCGTGCCATAGCCCTGGCACGAACCGCAGGGCTGCTGCGTAACGACGTTACCGAGGAGGCTACGCACCTGGCGCTGCACGTGACCGGATCCACCGCACACGTCGCAGCGGACCGGCTCGGTGCCGGGCTGGCAGCACGAGCCGTTGCAGGTCTCGCAGAGCACGGCGGTGTCGATCTCGACGTCGCGGTGGGTGCCGAAGACGACGTCGCCGAGCGTCAGCGAGAGGCGAACGAGGGCGTCCTCGCCGCGCTCGCGACGCGAGCGCGGGCGTCCGCCACGGGATCCGCCGCCACCCGCGCCGAAGAACGCCTCGAAGACGTCGCCGAAACCACCGAAGCCACCGCCGCCGAAGCCGCCCATCGCGTCGTCGCCGCCCATGTCGTAGCGGCGGCGCTGCTCGGGATCACTCAACACGTCGTAGGCGTGGGTGACGTTCTTGAACTCTTCCGCCGCCTCTGGCGACGGGTTCACATCGGGATGCAGCTTGCGCGCAAGCTTGCGGTAGGCCTTCTTGATCTCGTCGTCCGATGCCTCACGCGAGACTCCGAGGACGTCGTAGTGGTCTGCCACTTCTCACCTTTCCGCGGGATCATCCGCGATGAGTGTGATGCCGCTTTTAGCGGCGCTCGTCTTCTTCTAGCACCCGCGTCAGGTACCGGGCGACGGCGCGAGCCGCCGCGAGGTTCTGCGGGTAGTCCATGCGGGTCGGGCCCATGAGGCCCACCCGGGCGCGGCCGACGGTCGCGTCGTAGGTACTGGTCACGATCGAGGCCTCGCCCAGCCCGAACGCGGCGTTCTCGCGGCCGATGCTCGTCGCGAGCCCCTCGTCGTCGTCGGCCATCTCGCTCATAAGCTTGAGCAGGGTGACCTGTTCCTCGATGGCCTCGAGCAGCGGGTGAATACTCCCGCGGAAGTCGCCCGCGCGCTGCGCGAGAGTCGCGGATCCAGCCATCACCAGGCGGTTCTGGCGGAATTCCTCCAGATCGTCGGCGATGGCCGCCGCGATCGCGGCGAATGCCGGATCCGGGTGCCCCGAGGATCCGCGAGCCGCCCGTACGCGCTCGGCCGCGATGCGCACGGGACTTCCGACGACGAGAGGCTGAACCATCGCGAGCGCGATGTCGAGGTCGCTCGACGCCGCCTCGGGAGGCAGGATCGCGATGCTCTGCGACACCCGGCCGGTGTCGGTGACCATGATCACGAGCGCGCGCCGCACATCGAGGCGCACAAGCTGCACGTGTGTCACGGTCGCGCGCGAGAACGACGGGTACTGCACGAGGGCGACCTGCCCCGTGAGCTGCGTCAGCAGCCGCACGGTGCGGCTCAACAGGTCGTCGAGGTCGGCGGGATCGCGCAGGAACGTCTCGATCGCCGAGCGCTGCGCCGGCGACAGCGGGCGCACGTCGGCGAGGTGATCGACGAAGGCGCGATACCCCTTGTCGGTCGGCACGCGACCGGACGAGGTGTGCGTCTGCGCGATCAGGTCTTCCTCTTCGAGAACCGCCATGTCGTTGCGGATCGTCGCCGCCGAGACGCCGAACGCGTGGCGCTCGACGATGGTGCGGGATCCGACCGGCTCGTGCGTGTCGACGAAGTCGGTGACGATGGCTTGAAGAACGCGCAGGCGCCGATCGCTGACCATGTCATCTCCCCTCGGATTGGCACTCTCGTATGTCGAGTGCCAATCTTACTCGCTCGGTGCCGGAAAGATGTTCAGACAGTCAGCGCGCGTACGACGGCATCGGCGAGGAGGCGTCCGCGCAGCGTCAGCACAATCCGGCCGCGGATCGCGGCGGATCCGTCGACGAGGCCGTCGGCGACGAGGCCCGCGACCGCGGTGCGTGCGGCGCCGCTCGGGAGTTCCGAGATCGCCATGCCCTCGCGGATCCGCGTCTCGAGCAGCACGCGCTCGAGCGCGCGCGCCTCCGCATCGGGCGTCTCGCGGCCGGCCGCGGGCGACTCGCCGAGCGAGAGGCGCTGCGCGTAGGCCGCGGGGTGCTTCACGTTCCACCAGCGCAGGCCGCCGACGTGGCTGTGGGCGCCGGGGCCGTAGCCCCACCAGTCGAAGCCGCGCCAGTACGAGAGGTTGTGGCGCGAGCGGTGCTCGTCGCCGCCGCGCGACCAGTTCGACACCTCGTACCAGTAGTATCCGCCGGCGGCGAGGAGCGAGTCGGCCAGCTCGTACATGTCGGCCTGCAGGTCGTCATCGGGCGCCGGAACGTCGCCGCGCGAGATCTGGCGGGCGAGCTTCGTGCCCTCCTCGATGATGAGGGCGTATGCCGAGATGTGGTTGGGCTCGAGCGCGAGGGCCGACTCGAGCGAGCTCCGCCAATCGGCGAGGCTCTCCCCCGGCGCCCCATAGATCAGGTCGACGCTGACGTCGAGGCCCGCGCGCTTCGCCGCCGCGACGGCGAGCGTAACGTTCTCGGGGCTGTGGCTGCGGTCGAGCGCCGCGAGCACGTGCGGCACCGACGACTGCATGCCGATCGACAGGCGGTTGACGCCGGCCGCCGCGAGCTCCTCCACGACCGCGTCGGTGACGGTGTCGGGGTTCGCCTCGACCGTCACCTCGGCGCCGTCGGCGAGGCCGAAGGCGTCGCGGACGCCGGCGAGCATCCGCGCGAGGTCGCCGGCCGGGAGCAGGGTTGGCGTGCCGCCGCCGAAAAACACCGTCCGCGCGGGACGCAGCGGGCCGGCCTCGGCGAGCACGCGCTTCGAAAGCTCGACCTCCTGCAGCAGCGTGTCGGCGTACTGATCCTGCCGAGCGCCGCGCAGCTCGGGCGCCGTGTAGGTGTTGAAGTCGCAATAGCCGCAGCGCACGCGGCAGAACGGTACGTGCAGGTACACGCCGAAATCGGTCGCCGGATCGGCGACCACGCCAAGGGATCCGTCGGCGGGTGCGGGGTCGCCGAGCGGAAGTGCGCCCGCCATCAGGCGAACAGCGGCGAGATCGCGCGGAGGTAGGCCGAGTTCACGCGCTTGCGGCGGCGCTTCACGAGGCCCTTGAACAGCTTGTACGAGAACGCGACGGGCACGTCGAACGCGCGCACCTCGAACCACACTTCGTCGTTGTCGCGCCACTCCACGGCGAGAAGAATCTCGCCGCTCACGAGCGTCGCGTCAACGGTGCCGATCGCGAATGCCGTGCGGCGCGGCTCTTCGGAGACGAAGATCACGCGGTAGTCGGCGTTCGCGCGGTGACCGCGCTTGGAGTTCGCGAGGTGCGCCGTGGCGCCCGGCGTCACATAGGGCAGGCCCGCGTCGGAGACGCGCGGTTCCTGATCCCGGCTCGCTGGTGCCTTCGGCGTGCCGTCGGCCGCGAAGCTCACGCCCGTGTAGGCCGCGTCGCGCGGCGGGCGCACATCCGTGATCTCGAGGCCCGCACCACTGATGACCTGCCACGACAACAGGTCTTCGCTCGCCTTGCGGAAGCGCTCTTCGCCACTGCCGATCCGCCACGAATCGACAGCTGGTATGGATCCCTCCGGCGGATATTGCAGCAGGTCGGATGCCTGTGAGGCACCCACCGCCGCATAGTCGACCGTCTGATCACGGAAGGTCGCCCTGCGCATGCTGTTCACCCTAACTGGCGTCGGTTATTTCTTGCCTGAAGACTCGACGTCACCCGAGAGTGCGGCGATGAACGCATTCTGGGGAACCTCAACGCGGCCCACCATCTTCATGCGCTTCTTGCCTTCCTTCTGCTTCTCGAGCAGCTTGCGCTTACGGCTGATGTCACCGCCGTAGCACTTCGCCAGAACGTCCTTGCGGATCGCGCGGATCGTCTCGCGGGCGATGACGCGCGCGCCGATCGCGGCCTGGATCGGCACCTCGAACTGCTGGCGCGGGATCAGCTTGCGCAGACGCTCGGCCATCATCGTGCCGTACGAATAGGCGGCGTCGCGGTGCACGATCGCGCTGAACGCGTCGACACGCTCGCCCTGCAGCAGGATGTCGACCTTCACGAGGTCGGCCTCCTGCGTGCCCGAGGGCTCGTAGTCGAGGCTCGCGTAGCCCTGCGTGCGGCTCTTCAGGTGGTCGAAGAAGTCGAACACGATCTCGCCGAGCGGCATCGTGTACTTGAGCTCGACGCGCTCCTCGGAGAGGTAGTCCATGCCGAGGAGGGATCCGCGGCGCGACTGGCACAGCTCCATGACGGTGCCGACGTAATCCTTCGGAACGAGGATCGAGGTCTGCACGACCGGCTCCGACACCGCGTCGATCTTGCCCTCGGGGTACTCGCTCGGGTTCGTCACGACGATCGTCTCGCCGTTCTCGCTCTTGACCTCGTAGATCACGCTGGGCGCGGTCGTGATGAGGTCGAGGTCGAACTCGCGCTGCAGGCGCTCGGTGATGATCTCGAGGTGGAGCAGGCCGAGGAAGCCACAGCGGAAGCCGAAGCCGAGGGCCACCGAGGTCTCGGGCTCGTACACGAGGGCGGCGTCGGACAGCTTGAGCTTGTCGAGCGCGTCGCGCAGGAGCGGGTAGTCGCTCGCGTCGATCGGGTACAGGCCCGAGAAGACCATGGGCTTCGGCTCGACGTAACCATCGAGCGAGACCGTCGCGGGCTTCGCCGCGTCGGTGACCGTGTCGCCGACCTTCGACTGGCGCACGTCCTTCACGCCGGTGATGAGGTAGCCCACCTCGCCGACGCCCAGGCCCTTCGAGGGCGCGGGCTCGGGGCTCGATACGCCGATCTCGAGAAGCTCGTGCGTCGCCTTGGTCGACATCATCTGCACCTTCTGGCGCGGAGTGAGCTTGCCATCGACCATGCGTACGTAGGTGACGACGCCGCGGTAGGCGTCGTAGACCGAGTCGAAGATCATCGCGCGGGCGGGCGCGTCGGCGTCGCCCTTCGGCGCGGGAATCTGCTGAACGATGAGGTCGAGCAGCTCCTCGACGCCCATGCCCGTCTTGCCGGAGACGCGCAGCACGTCTGCGGGGTCGCCGCCGATCAGGTCGGCGAGCTCCTTCGCGAAGCGCTCCGGATCCGCCGCCGGCAGGTCGATCTTGTTCAGCACGGGAATGATCGTGAGGTCGTTCTCGAGCGCGAGGTAGAGGTTCGCGAGCGTCTGCGCCTCAATACCCTGCGCCGCGTCGACAAGAAGGATCGCACCCTCGCACGCCGCGAGCGAGCGCGAGACCTCGTAGCTGAAGTCGACGTGACCCGGGGTGTCGATCATGTTGAGCGCGAACGTCTCGCCGTCGACCTGCCACGGGATGCGCACCGCCTGGCTCTTCACCGTGATGCCACGCTCGCGCTCGATGTCCATGCGGTCGAGGTACTGAGCCCTCATCTCGCGATCGGGCACGACACCGGTCAGCTGCAGCATGCGATCGGCAAGGGTCGACTTGCCGTGATCGATGTGAGCGATGATGCAGAAGTTTCGAATTCGCTCGGGCGGCGTTGCGGCGGGCGCGAGCGGCTGGGAGGCACGTGGCGACATATCTAGGTCAGTCTACGTGGCGGACCCCCAAAAGTCCGTGTGACCACGCCCATCGCGCCGCTTTGTCGATTGCTCACAAGTCTTCATCACCTGTGTGACATCTTCCAGAAACTTATGGAAACTAGAGTTGCACTCGCGCCGCTGAACTGATCAAACTGCTCAGTAACAGACGCAAATCTCAACAGATACGTGCAAACACATAAAGATTCATAACGCTTTTACGCTGAACGGCCAGCCGATCGGCGGAAGCGTGAGGTAGCGGGCTAGAGTCTCCCCTCAGCACCGTTGCTCACCCACGAAAGTCATTAGACACCTTGTTCTCATACCTGACGCGCCGCCTCATTAACTGGCTGGTCATTATCGTCGTGGCGACCAACATCACGTACTTCCTCGCGTGGAACTTTCTTGATCCTCGCAGCAACTACGTGGGTCGGCGCCCACCTCTCACCCCGGAACAGGTCGACGACCTGCTCCGCCCTCGCAACCTGAGCACAGAGGTGCCCTTGCTTGAGCGATGGTGGACGTGGCTTACGAACATCGTGTTGCACTGGAACTGGGGCCTGACCCCCGAGGGCGACTCGGTCAATCGACAGATCGCGTTCCGCATGTGGACCTCGGCCGAGTTCGTGACGGGCGCCACCTTGATCGGCCTCGTGGCCGGCGTCTCTCTCGGCGTGTACACCGCGAATCGTCAGTACAAGCTCGCGGACCGCATCGGGCACTTCACCTCGACGATCACCATGAACATTCCGCCGATCGTCGCAGCCCTCGGCTTTGTCCTGCTCGCAATCATGCTGAACGAAGCCACCGGAATCACGATCTTCTACGTGACGGGCCCTTCGGGCATCGGCATCGACAATTGGTTCATGGCGGTCCTTGACACCCTCCACCGTCTGGTGTTGCCGACGCTTGCGATGTCGCTCGTCGGCTATGCCTCGACGCACTTCCTGCAGCGCGCACTCCTCCTTGACAACATCGGAGCCGACTACGTGCGCACTGCCCGAGCGAAGGGTCTGACGAAGCAGCGCGCGATCCGCAAGCATGCTCTGCGCACGTCTCTCATCCCTATCGCGACCCAGGTCGCGTTCACGATCCCGACGGTGTTCCTCGGTGCCTTCCTTTCCGAGGTGATCTTCGCCTGGCACGGCCTGGGCGAGTACACCGTCTCGGCATTGGGTAAGAACGATATTCATGGCACCGTTGCCGTTGCTGCCTTCGGTGCCCTCATGACGGCGATCGGTGCGCTGCTCGCTGACATAGCCGTCGTGGCCCTTGATCCTCGAGTGCGGGTGAGCTGACATGACCATCACAGAAACTCCTGACATCCAGCGTTCCAAGCCGTTGTCGAAAGGCGCGCTCTACACGCGCCGGTTCTTCCGCAACATCCCTGCGTCCGTCGGTCTGGGCATCTTCGTCCTCATCGTCGCGTTTGCTGTGTTCGGTAATATCTTTGCGAAGTACGACTACATCGAGCTCGACTTCCTCGCTCTCTCGAAGGGCCCGAGCAGCGAGCACTGGTTCGGCACGACCAGCGCCGGCAACGACGTCTATGCGATGACCGTCCAGGGTCTGCGCCGCTCACTTATGATCGCCATCATCGTGTCCGTCGGCACGACCGTCATCTCGGCGGTGCTCGGAGCCATGGCCGCATATCTCGGCGGCTGGTGGGAGCGAGTGATCCTCTGGGTCATCCACTTCATGCTCGCCGTCCCGGGCTTCCTCATCGTTGCCCTCGTGACGAATGGTTCCGGGGGCAACTGGTTCATCCTCGCGGTCATGCTCGTCGTGATCGGTTGGATGATGCTCGCCCGAACGGTCTGGACGCTGTCGCTGTCGATCCGCGAAAGCGAGTACGTGCAGGCCGCTCGTTACATGGGCGTCAGCGACTTCAAGATCGTTTTGCGTCACATGATCCCCAACATGGCATCGCTACTCATCATCAACTTCACCCTCGGGATCATCGGTGCCGTCAACTCCGAGACGAGCCTCTCGTTCCTCGGCTTTGGCGTGCAGATCCCCGACATCTCGCTCGGTAACCTCATCGCCACGGGCGCGAACGTCGTTTCATCGGCCCCCTGGATCTTCCTCTTCCCAGGCCTCATCCTCACGCTCCTCACGGTGTCGATGGCGTTCGTGGCGGATGGCCTGCGCGATGCCCTCGACCCGAACTCGGTGGCAGGAGGCCGCGCATGACCGATCCCATCCTCTCCGTCAAGGACCTCACCGTCAGCTTTGCGAGCGAGGCGGGACGCGTCGACGCGGTGCGCGGCGTCAGTTTCGACCTGCACCCCGGAAAGACCATCGGCATCGTGGGCGAGTCCGGCTCCGGCAAGTCCGTAACCTCTCTCGCCATCATGGGCCTTCTCGCCGACAACGCCCGTGTCGGCGGCTCGGTCGTGTTCGACGGCATCGAACTCCTCGGCAAGTCAGACAAGCAGATGTCGGAGATTCGCGGCAACGGCCTGTCGATGATCTTCCAGGATCCGCTGACCTCGCTGACCCCAGTGTTCACGATCGGCGACCAGCTCGTCGAGGCCATCACGGCCCATCGCGGCGTGACCAAGGCTCAGGCGTGGCAGAGGGGCATCGAACTGCTGAAGACCGTCGGCATCCCCAACGCCGAAGTTCGCATGAAGGCTTTCCCGCACGAGTTCTCGGGCGGAATGCGGCAGCGCGTGGTGATTGCGATCGCATTGGCGAACGACCCCAAGCTGATCATCGCCGACGAGCCCACGACGGCCCTCGACGTGACGATCCAGGCACAGGTGCTCGACGTGATCAAGAAGGGCCAGCGCGAGACCGGTGCAGCCGTGATCATGATCACGCACGACATGGGCGTTGTCGCAAACGTCGCCGACGATGTGCTCGTGATGTACGCGGGCCGCCCCGTCGAACACGCCCCCGTCGACGACCTGTTCTACGACACGCGCATGCCGTACTCGGTCGGTCTTCTCGCCGCGATCCCGCGCGTCGACAAGAAGGACAAGGAACCGCTGATCCCGATCAAGGGCAACCCGCCCATGCTGATCGGTCTCCCCGATGCCTGCCCCTTCGCCGATCGTTGCCCGATCGCTACCGAGGCGTGCCGCACCGCGGAGCCGGCCCTTACGGCCGTCGCTGACGGTGGCGAGCAGCACTTCGCCGCCTGCATCCGCGCAGACGAGATCCGCAACGGCACGATCGCGGGCGAGCCCGTATTCCCCGCGCCGGTGATCCCCGAGAGTGCGCTGCTTCGGAAGCCCCGCGAGGAGCGTGCCCAAACGCTCCGCGTCGAGAATCTCACCAAGACCTTCCCCCTCCTCAAGGGCGCGCTCGCGAAGCGCAAGGTCGGCGAGGTCCACGCCGTGCAGAACGTCTCCTTCGACATTCGCGAGGGCGAGACCCTCGCGATCGTGGGCGAGTCGGGCTCGGGCAAGACCACGACGCTCCTCGAGATCATGGAACTTGCGAAGGTCGACGGTGGCGACATCGTCATCAACGGCACGAGCGTCAAGGACATTAAGAACCGCCGTCAGGAGCGCGCGCTCCGCCGCGACATCCAGATCGTCTTCCAGGATCCGATGGGTGCGCTTGACCCGCGCATGACGGTGTTCGACATCCTCGCCGAGCCGCTCCGCACCATCGGGGTCGACAAGGCAAAGACGCACCAGCGCGTCGACGAGCTGATGAACCTCGTGGGCCTGAACCCGGCCCACGCCGACCGGTTCCCGCAGGCCTTCTCGGGCGGCCAGCGCCAGCGCATCGGTATCGCGCGCGCTCTCGCGACCGAGCCGAAACTGATCGTGCTCGACGAGCCCGTCTCCGCGCTCGACGTGTCGATCCAGGCGGGCGTCATCAACCTGCTCGACGAGCTCAAGGCCAAGCTCGGCATCTCCTACCTCTTCGTCGCCCACGACCTCTCGGTCGTGCGCCACCTCGCCGACCGCGTCGCCGTCATGTATCTCGGACAATTTGTCGAGCTCGGCGATGTTGACGAGGTCTTCGACGACCCGCAGCACCCGTACACACAGGCGCTGCTCTCGGCGATCCCCGTACCCGATCCCCACGTGGAGCGAACGCGCGAGCGCATCGTTCTTCGCGGCGACCTGCCCAGCCCAACCGACAAGATCGCGGGCTGCCCCTTCGTGAGTCGTTGCCCGCTCTTCCAGACCCTGGATCCCGCGAGCAAGGCCCGCTGCGAGGGAGAGGCACCACAGCTCACCGGTCGTGAGGGCGTGCACACCAACGCGTGCCACTTCCGGTAAGTCTCCCCCTCGATTCCCACCCCAAGCGCAAACGCGCGAAAGGAACACCAATGAACAAGCAGACTAAGTGGATCGGAGCGGCCGCTCTCCTGGCCGCCTCCTCCCTCGTTCTGGCGGCATGCTCCGCGGATGACGAGGCGAACAAGCCCTCCGGCGACAAGGGCGGCGACAGCGCCCCCGCCGCCGTCGAGGCGAAGCCGGACAACAACCCGGTTGACCGCGCCGACATGAAGCAGGGCGGCACTGTTGTCTCTGCGATCGGCGAGATCACGACGCAGTTGAACGCGCTGCACAACGACGGCTCCGCAAACACCATGACGCTGTGGACCTGGTACAACCCCCAGGTCATGCTGATGACTCCGGAGGGTGAGGTCTACGAGAACCCCGCCTATCTGTCGGACCGTACCGTTGAAGAGGTCGACGGCAACACCGTCGTCACCTACACCTTCACGGATGAGGCGACGTTCAACGACGGCACCCCAATGGACTGGAAGACCATCGAGGCGACTTGGCGTGTGCAGAGCGGCGAGGGCGACTACCAGCCGAACTCGACCGACGGCTACCGCCAGATCGCGTCGGTCGAGAAGGGCGAGACCGACAAGCAGGCCGTGGTCACCTTCAAGGGAACCTTCGCATGGGTCGATGCTCTCTTCCAGCAGGTGATCCACCCGGATGCCGCGAAGGACGCCAAGACCTTCAACGAGTCCTACATCAACGAGCCGCATCCCGAGTGGGGTGCTGGGCCCTACACGATCGGGACGTGGGACGCCGACAAGGGCACGGTGACGTTCGTCCCGAACGAGAAGTGGTGGGGCGACGAGCCGATGCTCGACGAACGCACATTCCGCGTGATGGAGGCGACCGCGACGATCAACGCGTTTAAGGCCGGCGAGATCGACATGGTCGCAACCGCCTCCGCCGACCGACTCGCCCAGGTTGCTGACATGGACGGCGTCAAGACCTACCGCGCCCCCGACGTTGCCAACGCGCTGCTGCAGTTCAACGCGAACACACCGGCTCTGAGTGACATTAACGTGCGCAAGGCCGCGATGCTGGCAATCGACCGCGAGCAGATCAAGGAAGTCAACTTCCAGGGTCTCGATTGGGAGGAACCGCCCGCGGGCTCGTTCAACCTCTACCCGTTCCAGGAAGGCTACGAAGACTCGTTCGCGGCTGCTGGATACGAGTTCAACTCCGATGAGTCGGCCACTCTCCTCGACGAGGCTGGCTGGACGATGGGTGACGACGGTATCCGTGAGAAGGACGGCGAGAAGCTGTCGTTCGGCTACACGACCTTCGGCGATGACCCCACCAGCGAGGCGATCGCCCGCGTCATCCAGCAGCAGCTGAAGGCAGTTGGTATCGAGCTGAACATCGAGAACCACCCCTCGAGCGAGTTCGCGACCGTGGTCAACGAGGGTGACTGGGACACCGTCATCATGCGCTTCACCTCGTCCGACCCGTTCGGCGTGATGTGGATGTGCCAGATCTATTGCATGGACCAGGGTCTGAACCTGTCGGACACCTCCGACGAGACGTTCGACTCGCGCATCCACGAGCAGGTTGAGGCGCTCCCGACGGCCGAAGAGCAGATTCCTGCTGCGATGAAGCTCGAGGCTGAACTGATGAGCGAGTCGTGGGGCATCATGCCCGTCTACAACGGCCCGATCATCGCCACCGCGAAGGAAGGACTCGCGAACATGAGCCCCGAGCCGTACAGCGGTCTCGACATGTTCGGAGTTCAGCCGGTCGAGAACTTCGGCTGGGCGAAGTAATCCGCTTCCTCCCATAGTGCGGGGTCGGTGCTGCTGCACCGGCCCCGCACTCGCGTTCGCGGCGCGTTCAGGCACCGCGCATGCCACCTGCTAAGCTTGGTTCTTGGCTTGCGTGCGGGCTCCCACACCTGCACACGTCTCGCGGCGGCCCCTCTACCGCCAACAGACAACATCCGATTCGCAATTAACGAAGGCCTAAATAACGTGGCAAACATCAAGTCGCAGATCAAGCGCAACAAGACCAACGAGAAGGCGCGCGAGCGCAACCGCATCGTCAAGAGCGAGCTGAAGACGCTCGTTCGTGCGACGCGTCGCGCCATCGCGGCCGCCGACAAGGGCGCTGCCGAGACCGCCTTCGCGAAGGCTTCGAAGAAGCTCGACAAGGCCGCCTCGAAGGGCGTGATCCACAAGAACCAGGCCGCGAACCGCAAGGGCGCCCTGGCGAAGCAGATCCACGCGCTCTGATCTTTCAGCGCTAAAGGCCCGTCTCCTTTCGAGGAGGCGGGCCTTTTCTGTGGACGGATTCGGGGCGCTACGCCCCAAAGGGCGCGCGGGTCGCGACGACCGTCACCATGCGCTCGACGGCGAAGACGGGGTCGCGCGAGGCTCCCTTGACCTCGGCATCTGCCCGCGCGGTTGCCTGGATCGCGAGGCCGAGGGTCGACCCCGTCCAGCCCACGAGATCGCGCTGCGCGCGCTCGACCTGCCAGTCGGGCATGCCGAGGTCGCGCGCCACCTGACGAGCGGGCCCGCGCTTGCCGGCGACGCGCGCCATGGTGCGTAGCTTCATCGCGAACGCGGCGACGAGGGGCACCGGATCCGCGCCCGAGTCGAGCGCCTGGCGCAGGGCGACGAGCGCACCGCCGTGGTCGCCGGCGATCGCCATATCGGCGACGGCAAAGCCCGACATCTCGACGCGGCCGCCGTAGTAGCGCTCGACGGTCGCGAGGTCGATCGTGCCGGTCGTGTCTTGGATGAGTTGCTGGCAGGCCGCAGCGAGCTCGGCAAGATCCCCGGCGAAGGCCCGCGTGACCGCCTCGAGCGCTTGCCTGTCAATCTTGCGACGGGCATGACGAAACTCGCCCGCGGCGAAGTTCGCGCGCTCGCCGTCCTTCTTGATAGCGGGGCACGGTACCTCGACGCCCCCGCCGAGCCCAGAGCGAATCGCGTCGAGCAGCTTCTTACCGCGCACGCTCGCGGCCGTGTGCCGCAGGATGACCGTCGCGCCGTCCTGGGGCGCCTCGAGGTAGGCGAGAGCCTCGGTGAGGAAGGCATCGTTGCACTTTTCGACGCCCGAGACGCGCACGAGGCGGGGCTCGCCGAAGAGTGACGGCGACGTGACCGCGAGAAGCGTTCCGGGTGCGTAGTCGTCGGCGCGAATGTCGGTGACCTCGAGCGACGGATCCTCGTCCTTCAGCTGGGTGCGCACGCCCGCGATCGCGCGCTCCGCGCAGACCTCCTCGGATCCAAAAACGAGCACGATCGGCGCCGGGCGCGGCTCGCGCCACTCGAGCGTGGGGATCGCGGAGGGCTTTGCGGAGGATCCGGAGCGTCGTGGGGCGGCCATTTCTCCAGGGTAGTCGGCAGGTGCGACAAGGCTCCCGAGGTAACCTTGACTATCCCCTGTCATCCGCGCTCCAGGGCGCCGACAGACAAGCATCGATCGATAGGCCCCATCCACCGTGTCTGAATCCATCGCACCGGAAGAATTCGCCGAGCAGGCTCCCGATATCCACGCCATCCAGAACAAGTGGCAGGCGTACTGGGACGAGAACGGCACCTTCCTTGCGGGCGGCGACGAGGATCCGCGCCCGCGCAAGTACGTGCTCGCGATGTTCCCGTACCCCTCGGGCGACATGCACATGGGCCACGCGTCGAACTACCTCTACAGCGACATCGTCGCGCGCTACTGGCGCCACCGCGGCCACAACGTGATGCAGCCCATCGGCTGGGACTCGTTCGGCCTGCCCGCCGAGAACGCCGCCATCCAGCGCGGCGCGGATCCGCGTGAATGGACGTACGGCAACATCGCGCAGCAGCGCGAGAGCCTCGGCCGCTACGGCGTCTCGTTCGACTGGTCGCGCGTGCTCCACACGTCCGACCCCGAGTACTACCAGTGGAACCAGTGGCTGTTCCAGCAGATGTACGACCGCGGCCTCGCGTACCGCACCGAGAGCCCCGTCAACTGGTGCCCCAACGACCAGACCGTGCTCGCCAACGAGCAGGTCATCGACGGTGCGTGCGACCGTTGTGGCGCGACCGTGATCAAGAAGAAGCTCACGCAGTGGTACTTCAAGATCACCGACTACGCCGACCGCCTGCTCGACGACCTCGACCAGCTGGAGGGCCGCTGGCCGCACAAGGTGTTGCAGATGCAGCGCAACTGGATCGGCCGCTCGATCGGTGCCGACATCGACTTCGAGATCGAGGGTCGCGCCGACAAGGTCACCGTGTTCTCGACGCGCGCCGACACCCTGCACGGCGCGACCTTCATGGTCGTCGCCCCCGATAGCGACCTCGCCGCTGAGCTCGTCGCAACGGCGAGCCCCGAAACGCGCATGCGCTTCCAGGACTACCTCGACCAGACGCAGAAGCAGACCGACATCGAGCGCCAGTCATCCGACCGCGAGAAGACCGGTGTTCCGCTCGAGCGCTTCGCGATCAACCCCGTCAACGGCGAGAAGCTGCCGATCTGGGCCGCAGACTACGTGCTGGCCGACTACGGACACGGCGCCGTCATGGCCGTGCCCGCGCACGACCAGCGCGACCTCGACTTCGCTCTGAAGTTTGAGCTGCCGGTGCGCGTCGTGCTCGACACGTCGGCCGAGGGCGAGGAACTCGCGAACCCCGCCGAGACCGGCGAGGCTCTGACGGGCGAGGGCGTGCTCATCAATTCCGGCGAGCTCGACGGTCTGCCGAAGGCAGACGCGATCGCGCGCATGATCGAGATTCTGGCGGATTCCGGATCCGGTCGCGCGTCGAAGCAGTACCGCCTGCGCGACTGGCTGATCTCCCGCCAGCGCTTCTGGGGCACGCCGATCCCGATGATCCACACGGCCGACGGCCGCATCGAGAAGGTTCCCTCCGACCAGCTGCCCGTGAGGCTCCCCGTCGCGAAGGACATCGACCTCAAGCCCAAGGGCACCTCGCCCCTGGGCGGCGCGACCGAGTGGGTCACGACGGTCGACCCCGTGACGGGCGAGCAGGCGCTACGCGACCCCGACACGATGGACACCTTCGTCGACAGCTCCTGGTACTACCTGCGCTTCCTCTCGCCGAAGAGCGACCAGTTCGCCTTCGACCCGAACGAGGCCGATCGCTGGGCTCCCGTCGACACGTACATCGGTGGCGTCGAGCACGCGATCCTGCACCTGCTGTACGCGCGCTTCATCACGAAGGTGCTGCACGACATGGGCCTCGTGAAGTTCACCGAGCCCTTCAGCGCGCTTATCAACCAGGGCATGGTCCTGCTCGACGGCTCGAAGATGTCGAAGTCGAAGGGCAACCTCGTGCAGGTGTCCGAGCAGCTCGACGAGAACGGATCCGACGCCGTGCGCGTCGCGCTCGCCTTCGCCGGCCCGGTGGAGGACGACAAGGACTGGAACGACGTGCACACGGCGGGCGCGAAGAAGTTCCTCGCCCGCGCGCTGCGCGCCGCCCAGGACGTCGCCTCGGAGCCCGGAATCTCGTTCGACGGCGGCGACAAGGCGCTCCGCGGCGTCACGCACCACCTGCTAAACGACGCCCCCGGCCTCGTCGAGCAGACGAAGTACAACGTCGTCGTCGCCCGCCTCATGGAGCTCGTCAACGCGATCCGCAAGACGATCGACTCGGGCGCGGGCGCCGCGGATCCGGCGGTCCGCGAGGCCGTCGAGACCGTCGCCGTCGTGCTCGACCTCGTCGCCCCGCACACGGCGGAGGAGATGTGGGAGATCCTCGGCCACGCGCCGAGCGTGAGCGCCGTCGATTGGGCCCCCGCCGACCCCGCGCTCCTCGTCGAGGACGAGGTCACGGCCGTCGTGCAGGTTAACGGCAAGGTGCGCTCGCAGCTTCAGGTTCCGGCCGACATCTCGGTCGACGACCTCGAGAAGCTCGCCCGCGAAGACGAGAAGGTGTTGCGCTTCATCGGCGACAAGCAGATCTTCAAGGCGATCGTGCGCGCGCCGAAGCTCGTGAGCCTCGTCGTCAAGTAATCGCTTCTCACCACGAAGGGCGTCCCGTTCGCGGGGCGCCCTTTTGGCGTGTCGCGGGGGCGGGGCAGCGTGTCCACAGGCCCCTTTTCGGCGCCGAGTTTTCCCCATCCCGGTCGCGGGCACGGCGCTGCGCCTAGCGTCGGAGCCATGTCAGACCTCGAGGCATACGGGCGGGCCTCGCCCCGCGCGCGCCTCGGCGTGGGCGCCGCGATAGCGCTCGTGCTGCTGGCGCTCGCCGTCACGGTCGGCATCGGCATCTGGCGCGGCCACTCGACGCCCGCCGAGGTCGTCGCCTCCACCGACGAGTCGGCGTTCGAGCCGGAGGCGGCCGCCGAGATCTACGTACACGTGGCGGGCGCCGTCGCCTTGCCCGGCCTCTACGTGCTCGCCCCCGACGCCCGCGTGATCGACGCCGTCTCGGCCGCGGGCGGGCTCGCGGGCGACGCGGATCCGTCGGCCATCAATCTCGCCCGCACGCTCGCCGACGGCGAGCAGCTCGTCGTCCCGCGCGAGGGCGAGGCGCCGCCCGCGACCGCGGGAGGCGGATCCGCGGGCGGGCTCGTCAACATCAACACCGCCGATGCCGTGACGCTCGAGACGCTGCCGGGCGTCGGTCCCGCGCTCGCGTCGCGCATCATCGCGTGGCGCGAGTCGGAGGGGCCGTTCACGGCCGTCGACGACCTCCTCGCGGTCTCGGGCATCGGGCCGCGCGTGCTCGAGTCGCTCCGCGAGCTGGTGACGGTGTGAGGCGCGATCTGCGGCTGTTGCCCGTGGCCCTGGCCACGTGGGCGGTCGCGCTCGCGTGCGTGCTGTGGCCGGCGGCCGCGGGTGCCGCGGCAATCGGATCCTGGTGCGCGGCCGGCGCCGCCCTCGCGGCCGCGTTTCTCACCCGCCGGGGCGCACTCGCGCTCGCCTCCGTCGTCTGCGCGGCCGCGGCCATCGCGGCGAGCGGCGTGTGGCTCGCGCTTCCCTCCCGCGACGCGGCTGCCGAGGCCCTCGACGGGCAGGTGAGGGACCTCGTCGTGCACGTGACGACGAAGGTCGAGCCGACGCTCGGCGGGGTGCGGTTCAGCGGATCCGTGATCGTCGACGGATCCTCGGCCCTCGTCGCCGTGCGGCTGAGCGGCGAGATCCCGGAGGATCTCGACCTCGGCGCGCGGGTGTCGGTGACGGGCGGCGGCCAGCCGACGGATCCGGGCGAGGCCGCCGCGGCGATCGTCTTCGCGCGGTCGGCGGAAGTGGTCGACGCGCCACCGCACGTGTTCGGCGTCGCGAGCGCGCTGCGGCGCGGTTTCGTCGATGACGTGGTTCGCGGGCTCCCGGATCCGGGCGGCGGCCTGCTGCCCGGGCTCTCGGTCGGCGAGACGAGCGCCGTCTCGGACGAGCTTGACGCACACATGAAGGCGTCGTCGCTCTCGCATTTGACCGCGGTTTCGGGAAGCAATTGCTCGCTTGTCGTGGGTCTCGCGTACGGCGCGTGCGCGCTGTGCGGCCTCGGTCGGCGCACGCGCATCGCCGTCGCAACGGCGGTTCTCGCGGGCTTCGTGGTGCTCGTGACGCCCGAGGCGAGCGTCATCCGCGCCGCGGCGATGAGCGCGATCGGGATGTTCGCGCTCCTGCTCGGCCGGCGCGGCGCGGGAGCCGCGGTGCTCGCGCTCGCGGTGACGGTGCTCGTCGTCGCGGATCCGTGGCTTGCGACCTCCTTCGGATTCCTGCTCTCGGCGGCCGCGACCGGCGCCCTGCTGCTGCTCGCGGAGCCGCTCGCGCGCGGGCTGGGGCGCTGGATGCCCCGTGCGCTCGCCCTCGGCATCGCCGTGCCGCTCGCCGCGCAGCTCGTGTGCGGGCCGATCATCGTGCTCTTCGCGCCGGAGGTCGCGCTCTACGGGGTCGTCGCGAACATGATTGCGGGGCCGGGCGCGCCCATCGCGACCGTCCTGGGGCTCGTGGCGTGCCTCGCGCAACCGATCCCGCCGCTCGCGCTCGGCGCCGCCGCGATCGCGTGGTTACCGTCGGCGTGGATCGCGCAGACCGCCGAGACCTTCGCGACGCTTCCCGCCGCGCGGCTCGGCTGGAGCGAGGGCTGGCTAGGGTTCGCCCTCCTCACGGCGCTCGGGGCCGCGTGCGCCGCCGTCATCTGCCGCGTGCGGCCGCGGTGGCTGCGCAGGCTCTCGGGCGCCGCCCTCGCGGTGATCGTCGGATCCGGTGCCGGGATGGTCGTGCTCGCGGGCGTCGCGGGACCCCTCACCGCCCCGCGCGACTGGGCGATCGCGCTCTGCGACGTCGGGCAGGGCGACGCGATCCTGCTGCGATCGGCGGGCCACACGGCGATCGTCGACACCGGCCCCGACGTCAGGGCCCTCGAGGCGTGCCTCAGCCGGCTCGGCGTCGACGACATCGACGTCGCGTTCCTGACGCACTTCGACGCCGACCACGTCACGGGCGTGCCCGCCCTCGCGGGACGCGCGCACACGATCATCTACGGGCCCGCCTCGGGCCCGGGCGAGCTCGCCGACGCGCGCGCCGTCACGGACGACGTGAGGGAGGGATCCGCGGGCCTGTCCGGCACGCTCGGCAACGCGAGCTGGCGCGTGCTCTGGCCCCGCGCCGGATCCCGCGCCTTCGAACCCGGGAACGACACGAGCCTCATCGTCGAAATCGCGGGGCCCGACCTGCCGCACACGATCCTGCTCGGCGACCTCGGCGAGGACGCGCAGCGGCTCCTCGGCGCGGAAGCGGACCTCGGCCCCGTCGACGTCGTGAAGGTCTCACACCACGGTAGCCGCGACCACTCGCCCGCGCTCTACGCGGCGCTGCGCCCGCGCATCGCCCTCATCGGCGTCGGCGAGAACGACTACGGGCACCCACACCCGGATCTGCTCGCGACCCTCGCACGTACGGGCTCACGGGTCGCGCGCAGCGACACCGACGGGCTCGTGCTCGTCGGCTACGAGGATGGCGAACTCACGCTCTGGCGAGAGAACCCCGCCGCGGCGCCGCCAGACGACGGCTGATCAGGGATCCACATAACGGGCCTGCACTAAACTCCTCTCGTGATTAACGATGTCCTGACTACGATTCTCGACTTTGTCGAGGGAGTGTCTCCGGTACTTCGCACGCTCATCGCGTCGGTGGCGATGATGCTCGAGACGAGCGTTCTCGTCGGGCTCATCGTTCCGGGCGACACCATCGTTCTCGTGACGGCGACGAGCGTGACGACGTTCCTCGAGGGGCTCGTTCTCGGCGCGTGCATCGTCGCGGGCGCGTTTGCCGGCGAGACGATCGGCTACATGGTCGGCCGCTGGGCCGGTCCGTGGCTGCGGAGATCGCGCGTCGGCGGCTGGATCGGCGAGCGCAATTGGGAGCGCGCCGAGAAGTACCTGCAGCGCCGCGGCGGCATCGCGATCTTCTTCTCCCGCTTCCTGCCGGTGCTGCACTCGATCGTGCCGCTCACGGTGGGGATGTCGGGGTACGCGTACCGCAAGTTCGTCGCCTGGACCCTGCCGGCGTGCGCCCTGTGGTCGGCCATCTACATCACGATCGCCGCGGGAGCCGCCGAGACATACCGCGAGCTCTCGGGCAGTGCGCACTGGGCGGGGTTTGCCTTCATCGGCATCATCGCCGCCGGGATGCTGCTGATCTTCGCGGGAAAGAAGCTTTTGGGCTGGTTTGAGCACCGGCACATGAAAGACTGATTCCGATGGCTTCTCGACCGGCACAGCCCGCCCGAAACCCGCACAAGATCCTGTGGGTCGCACGCGTAGAGCGTAGGTTCCACTCGTGGCGTGAGCGCCGCGCGCGCAAGCATGGCCGCACGCCCGAGGTCGTGCCGTTCCCCGGATACGGCGGCGACGGCTGGGTGCGCGTGCTCGGCCGCGTGATGATCCTGCCGCCCGGCGGTCGCCGGCGCCGCAACGACGGCGCCCGCGGCTGGCGCTCCTTCGCCGGCATCGCCGTCGGCTATGCGACCGTGAAGATCACCGTCGGCGGCGAGACCCACGAGGTCGCCGCCGATCGCGGAGGCGTCATCGACATCCGCGTGCCCGCGACCCTCGAGCCCGGCTGGCAGACGCTGACGATGTCGGTCGAGAACGGCGAGCCCGCGACCGCGCATGTCTACATCGTGGATCCGGCCGCCCGTTTCGGCGTGATCAGCGATGTCGACGACACCGTCATGGTGACGGCGCTCCCCCGCCCGCTGCTCGCGGCGTGGAACTCGTTCGTGCTCAACGAGCACGCGCGGCAGCCGGTACCCGGCATGGCGGTGCTGCTCGAGCGCCTCATGACCGAGCACCCCGGCGCGCCCATGATCTACCTGTCGACGGGCGCCTGGAACGTCGCGCCGACACTCAACCGCTTCCTGCACCGGCACCTCTTTCCCCGCGGCGCCATGCTGCTCACCGACTGGGGCCCCACGCACGACCGCTGGTTCCGTAGCGGACGCCTTCACAAGGAGACCAACCTTCGGCGCATCGCCGAGGAGTTCCCGAACATCACCTGGCTGCTCGTCGGCGATGACGGCCAGCACGACGACGAGATCTACACGCAGTTCACCGTCGAACACCCCGAGTCAGTCGCGGGCGTCGCGATCCGTCGCCTGACGACCACCGAGGCCGTGCTCGCCGGTGGCCGCACCTCGGTCGACAACCACTCTGCCGCGGCCGGCGTGCCGTGGGTGACCGCCAACGACGGCGCGGGTCTTGCCTCGCGGCTGCGCGCGGTGGGGATCCTCTCGTAGCCGTAAGTGCGGGGATGGCCCCGAACTGCGGACCCAGTAGGGGAAACCCTCCGTACTACGGGGCCATCTCCGAAGTACCGGTGTTTTCACCGGCCCACGTCGCCTCTACGCCCGACTATGGAAGGCTGGTGTGGTGCCGTCGTTTCCCTCGCTTATTGTCACTATTGACCAGGAACTTGTCGCGAGCGAGGTGCGACAGGGCGACGAAGAAGTCCTTGTCGCTGCATGTACCGACGCGACAACGCGACTGTGGCTTCCCTTGCCGGATCCGTACACGCCTGAGCTCGCGCGAGAATGGTGCGCCGCCATCGCGCCTGCAATGCGGACTGCAGGAACAGGTCTCGTGCTCGCCGTACGCGAGCACGGTGATATGGTCGCAAACATAGATGCGAAACGTGTCGATTGGCGCGCTCGCACCTGCGAGTTGAGTTACTGGACCGCACCACACGCACGCGGTCGCGGGATCCTGCCGCGTGCGTTGCGAGCGATCGCCGAGTCGCTGATCCGCGAGCTCGGTTTCGAGCGGATCGAACTGCGCATTGCGCCGAAAAATGCTGCGTCTCTCCGCGTCGCGGAGAAGGCTGGCTTCCTCCGCGAAGGAACCGCACGCAACGCAGGATTCACCGATGCAGGCCGCAATGATCTGGTGATCTGGTCGCTGATCCCAGAGGACCTCTAGCCCCCGCGTACCGCAACTGCGGAAGTGACCCCGAACTGCGGACTCAACAGGGGTATTTCTCCGCAGTACCGGACCATCTCCGCAATACGGGGCCAGGGCCCTCGGGCTGAGCCCACGCAAGCGCGGCCTCCGCGTGCCGCAACTACGGAAATGGCCCCAAACTGCGGACTCAGTAGGGGCAGGCCTCCGCACTACGGGGCCATCTCCGAAGTACGGGGCCAGGGCCCAGGGGTTGGGCGCACGCAAGTGCAGTCCCCCCGCGTGCCCCACCTACGGAAGTGACCCCGAACTGCGGACTCACCCAGGGTGAGTCTCCGCAGTTCGGGGCCATCTCCGCAACACGGGGCCAGGGCTACGCGATGTCCACCTTCTCGCGCCGCAGGAACAGCGCCGCGGCGAGGGCGATGAGGATCACACAGGCCGGCAGGATCATGGTCTGCGCCATCGCGGTCGAGAATGCCTCCGCGATGGGCGGGGGCATGGACCCGCCGGTCTGCCCCGCGGGCGCCTCGCCCGCGCCGGGCAGGTTCGCCTCGAGGCGCGACTGCATGAGGGCGGCGACGGCGGCGGATCCGATGACGGATCCGATGGTGCGGGTCGTGTTGTAGATGCCCGCGCCCGCGCCGGCCATGCGCGGCGGGAGCTTGCGGGTCGCGGTCGTCGACAGCGGACCCCACATGCCGGCGTTACCGATACCGAGCAGCGCCGACGGCAGCAGGAAGACCCAGATCGGCGTGTCCATGTCGATGATCGCGGCGTACCAGAACATGCCGGCGGCGACGCACAGGAGGCCGGGTAGGAGGATCACGCGCGGATCCACGCGGTCGAGGATCTTGCCGGCCGCGGGGGCGAGGGCGCCCGAGATGACGGCCATGGGGATCATCAGCAGCGCGGCCTTCGTCGGGGTGAGCCCGCGCGCCGACTGCAGGAAGAACATCAGCGGTAGCGCCTGCGCCGTCACGGTGAACCCGACGGCGGCGATCGCGATGTTCGCTCCCGAGAAGTTGCGGTCGCGGAAGAGCGTCAGCGGCACGAGCGGCTCGCTGCGGGTCTTCGCCTGCTGCACGACGAAGACCACGAGAACGACGAGGCCCGCCGCGATCGTGCCCCAGATCGGCAGCGACCAGTCGTACTTCTCGCCCTCCTGCAGTCCGAAGACGATGAGGAACACCGCGATGGCGCTCAGCACGACGCCGAGGATGTCGAAGCGGTGCGGGTGTGTCTCGAGCTTCGGGACGAGGATCCAAGCGGCGATGAAGCCGATGATGCCGACGGGGATGTTGATGAAGAAGATCCACTCCCAGCCGAGGCCGTCGACGAGCAGTCCGCCCGCGAGCGGCCCGACGAGCGTCGCTACGCCCGCTGTCGCGCCCCACATGCCCATGGCTGCGCCGCGGTTCGTGGGCAGGAAGGTGCGGGTGATGACGGCCATGGTCTGCGGCGTCATGAACGCAGCCCCCAGGCCCTGCACCGCCCGGGCCGCGATGAGGCCGCCGAGCGTCGTCGACAGGCCGCACCATAGCGACGAGAGCGTGAAGATCGCGAGCCCGATGAGGTAGATGTTCTTCGGCCCGAAGCGGTCGCCGAGGCGTCCGGTGACGAGCAGCGGAACAGCGTAGGTGAGCAGGTAGGCGCTCGTGACCCACACGACGTTGTCGAGGTTGCTCGTGGCGGGGTCGAGTGCGGCCTTGATGGCGGGGTTCGCGACCGACACGATCGTCGTGTCGACGAGGATCATGAAGAACCCGATGATCAGGGCCCAGAGTGCCGGCCAGGGGCTGCGCGTGTTCTCGCGTTCGGTCATGGGTCGTGCCTTTCCGGGCGCGAGTGATGGTGCGCCTCGAGGAGAGTACGCCCCTTTTCTGAACCGCGCGCTTCGTTTGTCAGTGGTTCGAAATAGTGTTCGACGCAGGCTGTTTTATATCGAACATTATTTCTATAATGGAGGCGTGAGCATGGCACTGGCACAGGTCGAAAGCGCGGATCAGGTGGCGCAGATCACGCGCCTGCGCGCCCAGATCGGGCAGATGCAGCGCCGCACGGCCGAGCCCGAGCGCGTGCCGGTTCCTGGTCCTCTGGCGCGGCTCTTCCCGACGGGCGGGCTACGCCCCGGCGCGGCCTATGCCCTGCCCGACTCCCCCAGCCTGTTGCTGGCGCTCGCGGGCGAGGCCTCGCACGCCGGATCCTGGTGTGCGTTCGTCGGCATGCCCGACCTCTCGATGCAGGCCGCCACGTCGCACGGCGTCGCGGCCGACCGCGTCGCGCTGATCCCGGATCCGGGCGAGCGCTGGCTCTCGGCGGTGTCGTCGGCGGCCGAGGTCTTCCCGCTCGTCGCGGTGCGCCCGCCGCGCGCCGCGACCGCCGCCGAGACGGCCCGCCTCTCGGCCCGCCTGCGCGACCGAGCCAGCACCCTGCTCGTCATGGGCGCGTGGCCGGGCGCAGAGCTCTCGCTCTCGCTCGGCGAACCCGAGTGGCGCGGCATCGGCGCGGGGCACGGGCTCATCGCCTCGCGCGCCGTGACGATCGCGGCGGCGGGGCGGGGGCTCCCCTCGGCCCGCCACGTGCGCGTGCTCCTCCCCGGCCCGACCGGAGCCGTCTCGGAGATCGCGCCCGCCCGCCGAGCCCACCTGAGGGCGGTGGCCGCATGACCGATCCCGAACGCGCCATCGTGCTGTGGGTGCCCGATTGGCCCATCGAGGCGTACCTGCGCACGCAGGCCCGCGAGGTCTCGGAGCGCGATCAGGTCGCGCCCGAGGCTCCGCTCGCCATCGTCCACGACGGCCGCATACTCGTCTGCTCGGCCTCGGCCAGGGCCGCGGGCGTCTCCCGCGGGCAGCGACGGCGCGACGCGCAGGCGGCCTGCCCCGAGCTCGGCCTTCTCCCCGCCGATCCGGGGCGCGACGCGCGCGCCTTCCACGCCGTCCTGAGCCGCGTCGAGCAGATCGTGCCGGGCGCCGAGCCCCTCCAGCCCGGCCTCGTCGCGGTGCGCGCCCGTGGCCCCGCGCGCTTTTTCGGCGGCGAGGCCCCCGCGGCGCGCGCGCTGCTCGACGCCCTCGCCGAGATCGGCCTCGCGGGCGCCCGCGCGGGCGTCGCCGACGGTCTGTTCACTGCCGAGCGGGCGGCGCGCGCGGCGGGCGCGGATCCGCTGGTGATCCCCGCGGGGATGGCCGCGGAGTTCCTCGCGCCGCTCCCCGTCGCGTCGCTCGGCGATCCCGAGCTCGCGGTCTTTCTCGCCCGGCTCGGGGTGCGCCGGCTCGGCGAGTTCGCCGCGTTACCGGAGAACCTGGTGCGCGACCGGCTGAGTTCGCACGGCGTGCGCCTTCGCGCGCTCGCCGCGGGCGCCGATTCCCGCCCCGTCGTACCGCGGGTGCCACCGCCCGAACTGCGGCGCGCCCTCGACCTCGAGCCGCCCCTCGAGCTCGCTGACCAGGTGGCCTTCGCGGTGCGTCTCACGGCCGATTCCTTCCTGACCGGCCTCAACGAGCAGGGGCTCGTCTGCACGTCGCTGCGCGTCGTCATCGAGACCGATCGCGGCGAGCGTAGCGAGCGCGTCTGGCAGCACCCATCGTGTTTCGATGCGTCGAGCGTCGTCGACCGCGTGAGGTGGCAGCTACAGCCATCGCCGGGTTCCGAGCCGTTCACGGGCGGCGTGAGCCGCGTCGAGATCGAGCCGGAGGCGGTCGACGAGGGCGCGGCCCACCAGCCCGCGCTCCTCGGCCAGGGCCCCGACGAGAGATCCCATCACGCGATGACGCGCGTGCAGGCGGGTCTCGGGCACCGCGGGGTGCTGACGCCGGTGCCGTCCGGCGGTCGCTGGCTGGCCGAGCGCGAGGAGCTGGCGCCCTGGGGCGAGGCGGTATCGGCTTCGCTGCCGAGGGAGCTGCCGTGGCCGGGCTCGCTGCCCGATCCGCTGCCATCGGAGGTGTTCCGCGAGCCGCGGCCCGTCGCCGTTTCGGGCGAGGGCAGCGCCGAGGTATCGGTCGACGAACGCGGCTTCCTCTCGACGCCTCCCGCGTCGATCGACGGCCGCGCCGTGGTCTCGTGGGCCGGCCCATGGCCGGTCGTCGAGCGCACCTGGGATCCGGCACGGGAACGGCGGGCGCACCGGTTCCAGCTGGTCGATGATCGCGGATCCGCGTGGCTCGCGGTACTCGAGGGCGACGCATGGCTTCTCGAGGGGAGGTATGCCTGATGGGCTTTCGTAACCCACCTGTGAAGTGGAACGAGCTGGAGCGTGTGCTGAGCGGCAGGCGACCAACCTCGCAGCCCTCAGCGGCTGATGGCGGGGATAGCCCCGCGTGGAGCCGCAAGCGCGGGGCGTACGAGGCGCCGCCCGTCTCGCGTGCCACGAACCAGACACCATACGCAGAGCTGCACGCGCACTCGTCGTTCTCGTTTCTCGACGGGGCGAGCTCGCCCGAGTCTCTCGTGGAGGAGGCCGAGCGACTCGGCCTCGAGGCGCTGGCACTCACAGATCACGATGGCTTCTATGGCATCGTGCGCTTCGCGGAGGCCGCCGAGCAGACCTCGGTCGCGACGGTCTTCGGCTCCGAGCTCTCGCTCGACCTCCCCGCGCCGCAGAAGGGCATCCCGGATCCGGCGGGCGAGCACCTGCTCGTCCTCGCCCGCGGCGAGCGCGGCTATCACCGTCTGTCGCGGGCGATCACGCGTGCCCAGCTGCGGGGCGCGGAAAAGGGGCGTCCGGTGTACGACCTCGACGAGCTCTCGCGCGAGTCGGCGGGGTCGTGGGCGGTGTTGACGGGGTGCCGGAAGAGTTCGGTGGGGCGGGCCCTCGAAAAGGTGGTGCGCGGCGAGGCCGATGAGAGCGGGCTGGAGCGTGCCATGGGCTCGCTTGTCGACCTGTTCGGGCGCGAGAGCGTGCACGTGGAGCTGACGCGACACGGTGATCCGCTCGACGATCGCCGGTGCGACGCGCTGGTGTCTCTCGCGGAAAAGTGGGGGCTGCCCGTGGTGGCGACGGGCAACGTGCACTATGCGACGCCGAAGCAGGTGCCGCTCGCGCAGGCGGTTGCGGCGATCCGGGCGACGCGCAGCATGGATGCGCTCGACGGTTGGCTTCCGGCGACGGGTGGCGCGCACCTGCGTTCGGGCGACGAAATGGCGCGGCTCTTCGCCCGCTATCCGGGGGCGGTCGAGGCGTCGGCCCGGCTCGCGGGTGAACTGGCGTTTCCGTTGCGCACCGCGAAACCGGCCCTGCCGAAGCAGGAGGTTCCCGAGGGGCACACCCCCATGTCGTACCTGCGGGAGTTGGTGTGGAAGGAGGTTCCCGTGCGCTATCCACGGCTCCCCGAGGCAGATAGGCGGCGCATCGCGCACGAGCTCGACGTGATCGAGAAGAAAGACTTCCCCGGCTACTTCCTCATCGTGCGCGACATCGTCGCCGAGGCGCGCCGGCGCGGGATCCTGTGCCAGGGGCGCGGGTCGGCGGCGAATAGCGCGGTCTGTTACCTGCTGGGTATCACGGCGGTGGATCCGATCTTCTATCGGCTGCCGTTCGAGCGGTTTCTGTCGGCAATGCGCGACGAGGAGCCCGACATCGACGTCGACTTCGATAGCGATCGGCGCGAGGAGATCATCCAGTGGGTGTTCGAGAGGTATGGGCGCGAGCGCGCGGCGCAGGTGGCGAACGTGATCCAGTACCGGCCGAAGAACGCGATCCGCGATGTGTCGCGGGCGCTGGGGTTCTCGGCGGGCCAGCAGGACGCGTGGGCGCGGCAGGTGGAGCGCTGGGGCGCAAGCATCGAGTCGGGCGGCGACCACACGATCCCGGATCGGGTGCTCGAGTACGCCCAGCAGCTGCTGGGCGCGCCCCGGCACCTGGGGATCCACTCGGGCGGCATGGTGCTCACCGATCGTCCCGTGGGCGAGGTGGTGCCGATCGAGCATGCCCGCATGCCGGGGCGCACCGTCATCCAGTGGGATAAGGACGACGCGGCGTGGATGGGGCTCGTGAAGTTCGACCTGCTGGGGCTCGGCATGCTCGCGGCGCTGCAACACTGCTTCGACCTGATCCGGGATTCGACGGGCGAGGCGTTCGATCTCCGGCAGCTCCCGCGGGAGGAGCCGGCCGTGTACGACATGCTGTGCCGCGCCGATTCGATCGGGGTGTTCCAGGTCGAGTCGCGCGCGCAGATGGGGCTGCTCCCGCGCCTGCAGCCGCGCAAGTTCTACGACCTGGTGGTGCAGATCGCGCTGATCCGTCCCGGCCCCATCCAGGGCGGCGCCGTGCACCCCTTCGTGCGCCGCAAGATGGGGCAGGAGCCCATCACCTATGCGCACCCGAAGCTCGAGCCGGTGCTCGAGCGCACCCTCGGCGTTCCGGTGTTTCAGGAGCAGCTGATGCAGATGGCGATGGCAGTCGGCGACTGCACGGGCGAAGACGCCGACCTGCTGCGGCGGGCCATGGGGTCCAAGCGCGGGGTGACGCGCATCGAATCGCTGAAGGAGAAGCTCTTCGCGGGCATGGAGCGCAACGGCATCGACGAGACGACGGCCGCGAGCATCTACGCGCAGATTCAGGCGTTCGCGAACTTCGGCTTCGCCGAATCCCACTCCCTGTCGTTCGCGCTGCTCGTGTACGCGAGCTCGTGGATCAAGTTGCACTACCCGGCGGCGTTCCTCGCCGGCCTCCTCCGGTCGCAACCCATGGGCTTCTACTCCCCCGCGACGCTCACCGCCGACGCGCGGCGGCACGGCGTGGAGGTGCGCCGACCCGACATCTCGCACTCGGGCGTGACCGAGATTCTCGAGCCCCTCGTGCCGGGGCGGCGCGGCGGACCCACGGGCCGGGCCGCGTGTCTGCGCGACCACGAGGGATCCGCCCCCGAGTTCGACCGCCGCGCCCCCGACGAGTCGGCCGCCCACCGCCGCGACGGCAACTTCGCGGTGCGCCTGGGGCTCGCCTCCGTGACGGGCATCGGTGAGAAGACCGCGCGCCTCATCGTCGGCGAGCGAGACTCGGGCGGCCCCTATGCCTCGTTGCACGACCTCGTGCGCCGCACCGGCATCACCGAGAAGCACCTCGAGGCGCTCGCCACAGCCGGGGCCTTCGCGTCCCTCGGGCTCGACACCCGCGAGGCCCTCTGGCTCGCCGGGACGGCGGCGCTCGACCGTCCCGAGTTCCTCGACGGCACGGTCGCCGCAGTGCAGCCGCCGCTCTTCGCGGATCCGACGAGCTACGAGCGGCTCTCGAGCGACCTCTGGGCGACGGGCGTCTCGGTCGACGACCACCCGCTCGTCCACTTCCGCTCTGCCCTCGACGCGCGCGGCGTGGTCACCTCGGTGGGTCTCCGCGCGCACGAGACGGGGCGCCGCATCGAGGTCGCGGGCCTCGTCACCCACCGCCAGCGGCCCGCGACGGCGTCGGGCATCACGTTCATCAACCTCGAAGACGAGCACGGGCTCGTCAACGTCGTCTGCTCCGTGGGGGTGTGGAACCGCTACCGCCACGTCGTCCGCGATGCCCCGGCGCTCATCGCCCGCGGCATCCTCGAGCGTTCCCCCGAGGGGGTGATCAACCTCGTCGCCGATGCCTTCACCGACCTTCGCGTCGGCATCGACCACCGCTCCCGGGATTTCCGCTGATCCGCGATCCCTCCCCCGCCGGGCCCACACGGCGGGTAGGTTCAAAGCATGTGCGGACGCTTCGTGGTGGCCAATGTCGGATCCGAACTCGTGAGCGAGCTCGGCATAGATCTCATGAGCGATGAGCTCCCCGAGCCCAGCTTCAACGTCGCCCCGACGGCGCTCGCCGCGATCGTCCTCGACTCCGCGAAGACCGAGCCACCGACCCGGCGCCTCGAGCCCGCCCGCTGGGGCCTCGTACCTGGCTGGGCGAAGGATCTCTCGATCGGATCCCGTGCGTTCAACGCCCGCGCGGAGGAGCTCGAGGAAAAGAAGATGTTCGCGCCCGCGCTCGCGAAGCGCCGCGCCGTGATCCCCGCGACGGGCTACTACGAGTGGAAGGTCGACGGCGACGGCAAGGTGCCGCTGTTCATCCACCCCGAGGGCGGCGAGCCCATGCTCTTCGCCGGGCTCTATGAGTGGTGGCGTAGCCCCGAGAACCAGTGGATCCTGAGCTTCACGATCCTCACGCAGGAGGCGGTGGGCGGCCTCGGCTCCATCCACAACCGCATGCCCGTCTTCCTCGACGCCGATCACGCCGACGCGTGGCTCGACACCGACCTCGAGGAGCCGCGCGACATGCTCGATGCCGCGATGGCCGACGCGCCCCGCGTCGCCGAATCGTTCGCGTGGCACCCCGTGGGATCCGCCGTCGGCAACGTGCGCAACAACTCGCCCGAGCTGATCCTGCCCGCGTAAGACAGCGAGCTCGCAACACCTCGTTTGCGATAATGGACGGGTGACGACGATTCCTGCAGAAGCCCGTGCCCACATCGATGACCTGGCCGCGTTCGTCCAGGCATCCCCCTCCTCGTACCACGCAGCCGACGAGGCGCGCCGCCGCCTCGTCGAGGGCGGCTTCACGGCGCTCGCCGAGGCCGACGCGTGGGATCTCGCGCCCGGCGGCCGCTACGTCGTCGTGCGCGAGGGCAGCGTCATCGCCTTCGCCCTGCCGGCCGCGGCCACGGCCACGACGCCGTTCCAGATCGTCGGCGCCCACACCGACTCGCCGAGCTTCAAGCTCAAGCCGAAGCCGACGACGATCGGCACCGGCGGCTGGTGGCAGCTCGGCTGGGAGGTCTACGGCGGCCCGCTGCTGAACTCGTGGCTCGACCGCGAGCTCATCCTCGCCGGCCGCATCGTCACGCTCGCGGGCGACGAGCACCTCGTCCGCACGGCCCCCATCGCGCGGATCCCGCAGCTCGCGGTGCACCTCGACCGAGGCGTCAACAACGACGGGCTCTCCCTCGACAAGCAGCGCCAGACCGCGCCCGTCTGGGGCCTCGGAGACGCCGAGTCGGCCGACATCCTCGCCGTTCTGGCGGCCGACGCCGGAGTCGACCCCGAAGAGATCGGCGGCTTCGACATCGTCGCCGCCGACAGCCAGGCGCCCCGTGTCTTCGGCGCGCACGACGAGTTCTTCGCGAGCGGGCGCATGGACAATCTCCTCTCCACGCACGCGGGCCTCATCGCCATCCAGGGTGCGAAGCCCGAGTCGGCCATCGCGATGTTCGCGGCCTTCGACCACGAAGAGATCGGATCCTCGAGCCGCTCGGGCGCGGCCGGCCCGTTCCACGAGGAGGTCCTCACGCGGATCCTCGCCGCCTTCGGAGCCGGCGCCGACGAGCGCGCGCGCTCGTTCGCGCAGTCCCTCCACGTCTCGAGCGACGTGGGCCACTCGGTTCATCCGAACTACTCCGAGCGCCACGACACCGTGAACCAGCCTGTCGCGGGCGGCGGCCCGATCCTCAAGATCAACGCTAACCAGCGCTACGCCACCGACGCCCACGGCGCCGCCGCGTGGAACGCCGCGTGCGAGCGCGCGGGCGTCCCCTCGCAGGAGTTCGTGTCGAACAACACCATGCCCTGCGGCTCGACGATCGGCCCGATCTCGGCAACGCGCCTCGGCATCCGCACGGTCGATGTGGGAGCGCCGATCCTCTCGATGCACTCGGCCCGCGAGCTGACCGCCGTGGTCGACCCGTGGTTCCTCTCGCGCGCCATGGGCGAGATCCTCGCCAAGTGACGCGGCTTTCTCGTGACGAGTGGCGTGAGCGCGAGGCAGCTCACGCCACTCGCGCGAACGCCCTGACGGCCGAGCACCGTGCGCGGCGTCAGAGCGGCGAAAAGCACCCCGTCTGGGACTTCCTCTTCACGTACTACAGCGTCAAGCCGTCGCTCATGGCGCGCTGGCACCCCGGCGCGGGCGTCGTGCTCGAGGGCGCCGCAGACGAACCGCGCGCCGGCTTCCGCTGGTACGCGCCGGGCCCGGATGCCGGATCCCTCGTCGTCGACGACGCCGCCTTCGATCGCGAGATGCCCGTCCTCTCGCGGCTCATCGAGATCATGCTGCGCCGCACCGCCGAGCGCGCCGGCCAGTTCGACTGCTTCGGCCTGCACGAGTGGGCCATGGTGTATCGCCAGGGCGAGCACCGCCACCCCCAGCCGCTGCGCCTCGGCCAGGCGGGCACCGACGAGGTCGTCGATGCGCACGACCTGCGCTGCACGCACTTCGACGCCTTCCGTTTCTATACGCCCGCGGCGATCCCCCTCAACCGCACGCAGCTGACGCGCGACGATCAGCCCGACCGCGAACAGCCCGGTTGCCTGCACGCCGGCATGGACGTCTACAAGTGGGCCATCAAGCTCGGCCCCCTCGTGCCCGGCGAGCTCATGCTCGACGCGTACGAGCTCGCGCGCGACATCCGCCTGCTCGACATGGAGGCCGCGCCCTACGACCTCTCCGACTTCGGCGTCGAGCCCGTGCGCATCGAAACCACCGAGGGCAAGGCCGAATACGTCGCGCGCCAGCGCGCCTTCGCCGAGCGCGCAAACGCCCTCCGCCACCGGATCCTCACCGCCTGGCGCGGATCCGAAATCGGCGTGGGTCTGTCGGAAACCGTCGCGGCCGGATAGGTTCTGGGAAGTCCCTATCACTTCCCTGTTCGGAGACCCCGAATGAAGTTCTTGCAGAACCTCGGTAAATCACTGATGATGCCGGTGGCCGTCCTCCCCGTCGCGGCGATCCTCATGGGCGTCGGCAACTGGATCGACCGTGCCACTGGCGGCAACGTCGTATCCGTCTTCTTCCTGAAGTCCGGCGGCGCCGTCCTCGACAACCTCGCACTGCTCTTCGCCATCGGCATCGCCTTCGGCATGGCCAAGAAATCCGACGGCGTCGCGGCGCTCTCGGGCCTCGTCTCGTGGCTCGTCGTCACGACGCTTCTCGCACCCGACGCCGTCGCCGGGATCCTCGGCGGCATCGCCGTCGAGGACGTGGATCCGGCCTTCGGCGCCGTCAAGAACGTGCTCGTCGGAATCCTGTGCGGCCTCATCGGCGCCTACTCCTACAGCCGCTTCGCCGACACCAAGCTTCCCGATTGGCTCGCGTTCTTCTCGGGTAAGCGCTCGGTCGCGATCGTCTCGGCGGGCATGTCGATCGTGCTGGCCGCGATCCTGTTCTTCGTCTGGCCCGTCGTCTACGGCGCGCTCGTCGCCTTCGGCGAGTGGATCGTGGGCCTCGGCCCCGTCGGCGCCGGCCTCTATGGGCTCTTCAACCGCCTGCTGATCCCGACCGGCCTGCACCACGCGCTCAACTCCGTGTTCTGGTTCGACGTGGCCGGCATCAACGACATCCCGAACTTCCTCGACGGCACCGGCGAACTCGGCGTCACCGGCATGTACACGTCGGGCTTCTTCCCGATCATGATGTTCGGCCTCCCCGGCGCGGCGCTCGCGATGTACGTCACCGCAAAGCCCGGCCGCAAGAAGGTCGCCGCGGGCATCCTGTTCTCGGCCGCCTTCGCCTCGTTCTTTACGGGCATCACCGAGCCGCTCGAGTTCTCGTTCATGTTCCTCGCGCCCGCCCTCTACGGCCTCCATGCCGTGTTCACGGGCATCTCGCTGGCGGTCACCGCGATCCTGCCCGCGCGCATGGGCTTCGGCTTCTCGGCTGGCGCGATCGACCTCGGCCTCGGCTGGTCGAACCCGCTGGCACAGAACCCGTGGATCCTCTTGCTGCTCGGCGTCGCCTGGTTCGTCATCTACTTCCTCGTCTTCACGTTCGTGATCAAGCGCTGGCAGCTGAAGACGATCGGCCGCGAGGACGACGAGATCATCGAGGAAGACGACAGTGCGGGAGTCGACGCCAAGTACGCCGCGACCGCCTCCCGCTTCCTCACCGCCCTCGGCGGCAAGGAGAACATTACGAGCCTCGACAACTGTGCGACCCGCCTGCGCATGGAAGTCGCCGACGTCTCGAAGGTCGACGACAGCGCCCTGAAACGCGCGGGCGCCGCCGGCACGATGAAGCCCGGCGGCAAGTCGGTGCAGGTCGTCTACGGCCTCAACGTGCAGTTCGTGAAGGAAGCCATGGAGGGCATCATGTCGGGCGCCATCGAGGCGCCGGGCGACGACGTTCCCGCCGCGATCTCGGCGACAGAGACCGTCACGACGATCACGCAGCAGAAGGCGCGCGTCGTGCGCCTGCTCCAGCCCATCGCCGGGCAGGTGAAGCCGCTCAGCGCGGTGCCGGATCCGACCTTCGCCGACGAGATCATGGGCCCGGGACTTGCGATCGAACCGATCGGCGACACCGTCGTCTCGCCCGCTCCCGGCCGCGTCGGACACGTGTTCGACACGGGCCACGCCGTCGCGGTCGTGACCGATGAGGGCATCGAGGTGCTCGTGCACGTCGGGCTCGACACCGTCGACATGGGCGGCGACGGCTTCACGACCCTCGTGAAGACGGGCGATCTCGTCGACGAGGGCACGCCGCTCCTGCGCGTCGACCTCGACAAGATCCGTGCCGCCGGACACCCGACGATCACGCCCGTCGTGGTCCTCAACTCGGCGCAGGCGAAGGTCGAGTTCCGGTAATAGCATCGAGGAGATGACCTCCTCCGCATACGCGCAGCTGCGCGACCTCATGGCCCGGGCGGGCGACACTCCCCTGTGGAGCCCGCCCGGGCCCGTGCTGTCCGGATCCGCGGGCGCTGGTTCGCGGCCGGCGGCCGTGCTGATCCTGTTCGGCGTGCTCGACGACGTTCCCGCCGATCACCACGCCGCCGCCGTGCCGCGCGACCTCGACCTGCTGCTCCTGACGCGCGCGACGACGCTCCGCTCGCACCCCGGCCAGGTCGCGTTCCCGGGCGGGCGCATCGATCCGGGCGACAAGGATCCGGTCGACGCCGCGCTCCGCGAGGCCCGCGAGGAGACGGGGATCGACACCGACGGCGTCGAGGTTCTCGGTACGCTCGCCGAGCTCTCGCTCCCCCACTCGCGCCACCGCGTGACGCCCGTCGTCGGATGGTGGCGCTCGCCGTCGCCCTTCCGCGTCGTCGACGAGGCCGAGAGCCAAGCGGTCTTCCGCGCGCCGGTCGCCGACCTCGTGGATCCGCAAAACCGCGTCACCTGGGTCGCCCGCGGCGGGCGCGGCCCGGCCTGGAACCTGGTAGCCGACGGCGAGCCCCAGTTCCTCTGGGGATTCACCGCCGGCATCGTCGACGTGCTACTCACGCGCCTCGGCTGGGCCGAGCCCTGGGACACGACCCGCGAGGTCGAGCTCTAACCCCGCCCCACCCCACCCCGCCCCGCCGAAAGAACAAGATTTCCCCGAACGGATACGAAATAACGTAGGCGCTCGGGGAAATCTTGTGCGTTCGGCGGGGAGGGCTACCCGAACAGGTGCTTCACGCGCCGCGCCAGGCGCACGAGGAAGCGCGCCGGGTGGCCGACGAGGGCCACGGCGCGCGACTGCCACGTGCGGTCGCGGCTGCCGAGGGCGAGGTGCCGCTCCCATACCTCGCGCAGGCCCGAGATCCGCGGCACCTCGCGCGGGCGCGGATCCGCGATGAGCGCCTCGAGCGCCGACACCCACGTGTCGTCGGCGGGCTCGTGGAAATAGTTCTCGGCGAGCCAGCCCGGCGCGGGGTGGCGGAACCGGCGATCGATGACGTCGTCCTCGGATCCGAACAGCCCGCTACCCTCGAACACGAGGTTGATGAGCTCGCCCGAGACCCCGAAGGTGTCGAGCGCGATCACGGGCACGCCCTGCGCGGCCGCCTCGATCGCGGCCGTCGAGCTCACGGTCATGAGGCCCTCGGCGCTCGCGAGCGCCTCCGACATCGGCGCGTACGACACGACGAGGTTCGGCGGCGTCTCGCCGAGCAGCTCGGGATAGCTATCGGTCTCGCGGTGCGTCTCGTGCTCGCCCGGCTTGCCGCGCAACTTCAGCACGACGCGGCGCGACGGATCCGCCGCCGCCGCGGCGACGAGCAGGCGCGCGACGCGGATCCGGTCCTCGCGCTCGCGCGGGACGATCGCCTGCGCCGCGAAGACGAGGTCGGTGCCCTCGGATTCGCGCTCGTGGACCCCCCGCGCGAACGGCAGCGTCGCGAGCGCGAAGCTCTGCTCGATGCCGCGCTCGTGCGCGAGCTCGCCGAACTCCCGCACCTCGCGGTGCGAGTGCAGCACGAAGAGGTCGCACAGGCGCCGGTAGTGCAGCGCGCGCCACGTCGCCGGGATCGAGATGCCGGGCAGCCCCGTGACGATGACGGGCCGCGGCGACAGCCGCGCCGCCGTCCGCGCGATCACGCGCGCGACGGGCCCGCGGGCCGCGACGAGAACCGCGTCGCAGCCCGCGAGGATACCCGTAAGCTCGTCGAGCGTCGCCCGCCGCACCGGCACGTCGACGCCCGCCGTCGCGGCGCGCAGCTGTGCGTCGCTGACGACGAGGTCGGTGTCGAGCACGACGAGCGAACCGTCGACACGGGGATCCGCGACGAGCGCGGCGCCCCACTTCACATACGAGTCGGTATCGGCGACCGCGATGACCCTGGGAGCCAGGGTTACGCCCCGACGCGGCGCAGCTTGGCCTTGGGGGCGAGCTCGCCCTCGAAGACCTTCTTCACGCCGTCGCCGCGCGCTTCCTCGATGATGCGGATGTCGCGCACGAGGGTCGTGAAGCCTCCCGGCTCGAGCGAGGCGGCGTGGTCGGATCCCCACATCGTGCGGTCGAGCGTGATGTGGCGCTCGACGGCGACGGCGCCCATGGCGACGGCGGCGAGCGAGATCTGCAGGCCGCGCTCGTGGCCCGAGTAGCCGACGGGAACGCCCGGGAAGCGGTCGCGCAGCACGGGGATCATGCGCAGGTTCGCCTCGTTCGGCTCCATCGGGTAGGTCGACGTGGCGTGCAGGAGCACGAGGTTGTCGGTGCCGAGGACCGCCACGGCGCGGTCGATCTCTTCCATCGTCGACATGCCGGTCGAGAGGATGACGGGCTTGCCCGTCGCGCGGAGCGCCTCGAGCAGCTCGATGTCGGTGAGGCTCGCCGAGGCGACCTTGTGGGCGCGCACGTCGAGGTCCTCGAGAAACTCCACGCTCGGCACGTCCCACGGCGATGCGAACCACTCGAGGCCGCGAAGGGTCGCGTAGTCGCCGACCTCGACGTACTCGTCGCGGCCGAACTCGACGCGGTAGCGGTAGTCGAGGTAGCTCATGGTGCCCCAGGGCGTCTCGCGCGGCACGTCGCGCATGTGCTCGGGCGTCGCGATCTCGGGCGTGCGCTTCTGGAACTTGACCGCGTTCGCGCCGGCGGCGGCAGCGACGTCGATCAGCTGCTTGGCGATCTCGACCGAACCGTTGTGGTTCAGGCCGATCTCGGCGATCACGAAAGCGGGCGCGGTGCCGCCGATCTGGTGCGATCCAATGGTGACGCTCATCAGCGTGTTCCTTCCTGTGGTGTGGCGCGCGCCGCGAGCACGCGTTCTGCGAGCTCACGGACGGCCCCGTGCCCGCCGCGGCGGGTGAGCTGTACGCGCGCCGCGGCTGCGGCGAGCGGATGCGACCCCGGCACCGCGACGGGCCAACCGACCGCGCCCAGTGCTTCGACGTCGTTAATGTCGTTTCCGACATATGCGATGCGCTCGAGCGGGATGCCGGCGTCGGCCGCCCATTCCTCGAGCGCCGCGCGCTTATCGCGCGAGTTCTGGATGACCTCGACCCCGAGCTTGCGGGCCCGCGCCGTGACGACGGGGTTGCGCTCGGTCGAGAGGATCAGCACGGGGATCCCCGCCTCCCGCAACAGCCTCACGCCCATGCCGTCCGATCGGCTGACGCGCACGTGCTCCTCGCCGTACTCGTCGACCCCGGCGGTGTCGTCGGTGTGCACGCCGTCGAAGTCGGTGACGACGGCGAGCACGTCGATAGGCTCCGCGGATCCGTAGAGCGGCGCGAGCGCGCGCGCCGCGGCCAACTCGTCGGGGGTGTCGATCTCGATCGCCGTCGCCTCCGGCACCTCGACGATGCGGGTGCGGCCGAAGAAGCGGTGCTGGGCCTCGCGGAAGCCCGCGGCATCCATGACGTAGAAGGCGCCCGTCTCGACGTACGCGGGTTCGCGGTCCTGCCTGCGCGGGCGGTGCGAGGCGTCGTGCCCGAGCGCCTGAGCGAGGCCGTCTGCCTTCGTCCAGAAGAACTCGTACGATTCGCGCGCCGAGAACGCGCTCTCGGCCTCGCCCGACGCGACGAGGTCGCAGGCGCGGCCCAGCGCATCGGCAGGGATGAACGGGCTCGTCGCCTGGAGGAATGCCAACACGCGAACGTCGACGCCGCGGCCGGCGAGCTCGTCGAGGGCGTGGATCAGGGCCGCCTCGGAGCTCGCGAGGTGTCCCGAGATCTCGGCGGGGCGCCAGACGATCTCCGCTCCCGCGGTGGTCGCGGCGGCGGCGATCTCGGCGTCGTCGGTCGTGACGACGACGCGATCCATCCGGCCGCTCGCGATCGCGGCGCGAACCGCGCGCGCCACCAACGGGATCCCGCCGACGCGCGCGACGTTCTTGCGCGGCACGCCCTGCGAACCACCACGCGCAGGGATGATCGCGACGATTTCGCCCGTCACAGCGCGAGCTCCGGTCGATCCGCGAGATCGTATTCGCGAACGACCGATTCGGATCCCGCAAGCACGCGCCGCAGCGTCACCACCGCGCTCGAGGGCAGCGTGACGATCTCGCGCGGGCGATCCTGAGCGGCGAGCACCAGCTCGACCGGCAGGCCCGTGTGCACGACCGTCACTCCCCCGATCCGGGCGACCTCGGCGAGCGTCTGTTCGCACTCGCGGCGGTGCGGCAGATAGACGGCAGGGCCCCCTCGCGCCTGCCGCCTGACCCATGCGACGTATTCGGAACGGTCGATCAGCCCGTCGGCGACGCGCGCCGTGCCGAGGATCACCCGTCCCGCCCCGAGGGGCGTCGCGCTCTTGGTGCTGCGCACCCATTCGAACCCGTGGCGCGACACCGTCGCGCCGAGGCTGCGCAGCCGCGCCTCTCGCTCGTCACCGAGCGGGAAGGCTGTAAACAGATCGACGGATCCGCGGGCCGCGCGAAGCTGCACGAGGTCGAGCGCCAGCGGCGTCACCCGGCGCGCGATGGCGCCCTCGCGGGTCGCGCGCGGCCGGGCGTAGGGCCGGGCGCCCGTGAGTGAGTCGGCGAACGCGACCGCGTTCAGCCCGTCGTCGAGGAACGTGATGCGCTTCGGGCGCAGGACCGTCGCGGCCAGGCGAAACTGGCCCGAGAAACCATCGCCGACGAGCCAGTGCTCGCGCGTGGCGAGCATGCGCCACGGGATCCCGTGAAAGCCCACTTGCTCGCCAAAGAGCGCGCCCCGCGCGGCGGCCTCGTTCGACGTCTGCTCGACCTGCGCCATCAGCCGGCCGGCCACGTCCACGCGGGTGCCGTGCGCGTGTGCCCACTCGGCCGCGCCGAGAAGTTGCAGCGGCGACTCAACCCACGCAAGAGGTGACGGCATTCGTGCTCCCGACGAGAAGTTTCCTGGCTTCGGACCACTTTGCGCTCGCGACGTAAACGCGGCCACCCTCAAGGGTGACGTGGAGCTGAACAGCACATTAAGCGTCGCTCGCTCGCGTAGCGTTGTCTTTATGAAGGTTATGGCCGCGGTCCGCGCCCAGCGGCGCTCGCCGCTGCTGCACATCGTGAAGTCCACCGTCGCGACCCTCGCCGCGTGGCTCGTGGCCGAGATCCTGATTCCCTCCGGCCCGCCGCCCGTGTTCGCCGCGATCGCCGCGCTGCTCGTCGTGCAGCCGAGCCTCAACCAATCGCTTTCGAAGGGCATCGAGCGCTCGATCGGCGTGCTCGTCGGCGTGATCATCGCCTCGATGCTCGCGCTCGTCCTCGGCACCTCGTCGTGGGTCGTGCTGCTCGCGATCGTCATCGCGCTCATCGGCTCGTGGGCGATCAAGATGACGCCGGCGACGACCAACCAGGTCGGCATCAGCGCCTTGCTCGTCATCGCGCTGGGCGCCGATACCCCCGACTACGCGCTCATGCGCGTGCTCGAGACCGCGCTTGGCGCCGCCATCGGCTTCAGCGTGAACCTCGCGCTCGTGCCGCCCATCGCGGTCGCGCCCGCGCACGCGAAGCTCGACTCGCTCGGCGCCGAGATCGCCGCCACGATGGATCGGCTCGCGGGCGCCCTCGAGGCCCCGCAGACCCCCGCCCAGCGCGAGGAGCTCCTCCTCACGGCGCGTCTCCTCCGCCCCATGCGCGATCAGACCGAGCTCGCGATCGACGCGGCCGCCGACTCGCTCGCGCTCAACCCGCGTAGCCGGCGCCACCGCGGCGAGCTCACGGAGGTGCGCGCGCTGTTGACGCGCTTCTCCCCCGTCGTCACGCAGGTGCTCGGCATGACGCGCGCGTTCTACGACCGCTACGACGACGACGTCTACCGCGAGAGCGCCGTCATCGGCATCGCCGAGCAGCTCCGGCGCGCCGCTCACGACGTGCGCCTGGCGCTGCGCCAGACCGGCACGGCTGCGGAACCGGCCGAGACGACGACCCTCCCGGCGCTCACGCGCCCGTACACGATCGCGGCGCCGACGGGCGACCACTGGATCCTCATCGGCGCGCTGCTCGAAGACCTCCGCCGGATCCACGAGGAACTCGTCGAGGCGTAGCCCCGCCCACGCCCCTCTCCCCCGCGAAAGAACAAGCTTTTCGCGAGCGCCTACGTTATTTCATGTGCGCTCGGGTAATTCTTGTGCGTTCGGTGGGGGTGGCGCGGCGCGGCGCGTCAGGCCAGGGCCGCGCGCATCGCCGCGATGACCGCGGGCTCGTCCGGCAGCTCGGCCTGCGGGTCGCCGTTCACGAACACGCGGACCTGAATCACGGCCTGGTGCAGCAACATCGCGAGGCCGTGGTGCGTGGTGCCCGGCCAGGCCTCCGCAAGCGAGGTCGGCCACGGGCTGTACGCGACGTCGAAGAGGGTGCCGCCGAGCTCGCCGAGACGCGCCGCAACCCGCGGATCCAGTTCGGTGCCGCCCGGCAGGGTCGCGATCGTGAGGTCGACGGATCCCGTGGGGGCGTCGAACGGCGCGACCGTCACGGGGACGCCCGCCCGCTCGCCGAGCCCGACGAGCGGCGCGGCCGCCTCAGGGCGGCGCGCGACGACCTCGACGCCCTCCGCCCGAAGCTCCGAGAGCGCGACGATCGCCGACGTCGTCGTCGCTCCCGCGCCGACGATGCGCACGCGGCGCGCGGATCCGGATCCGATCTCGTCGAGCGCGCGGGCGAGGCCGCCCACGTCGGTGTTGAAGCCCGCGACCTCGGCCCCGCCGAAGAACAGCGTGTTGGCGACGCCCGTGAGCTCCGCCCAGCGGTCGCGGCGCGCGGCCGCCTCAAAAGCGTGCGACTTCAGGGGGTAGGTCAGGGCCAAGCCACGCACCCCGCCGGCCTCGAGCGACCCCGCGAAGGTCTCACCCGAGACCTCGCGGCGGTCGAACGTCCAGTCGAGCCCCAGCGCGCGGTACGCCGCCAGGTGGAGCTGCGGCGATCTGCTGTGCGAGATCGGCGAGCCCCAGACCTCGAGGTGCGTCATGCACACCCCGCGTTGTCGGGGTTGTCGGCGCACCAGGTGCGAAGCTCCGCGACGTTCTGCTCGTGTTCCTCGAGCGTCGCGGCAAACTTCGTCTCGCCCGTGTCGAGGTTGACGGTCGTGAAGTACAGCCAGTCGCCGTTATCGGGGTGCATCGCGGCCTCGATGGCGTCGTCGCCCGGGTTGGCGATCGGCGTCGCGGGCAGGCCCGTGATCACGTAGGTGTTCCACGCATTGTCGTCGGCGAGTGCCTCCGCCGAGGTGAACACGCTGCCCGAGTGGATCTCGCCGTAGCCGTACTGCGCCGTCGAGTCCATCTGCAGCATCATGTCGATGTCGAGGCGGTTCTCGATGACGCGCGACACCTTGCCGAACTCGCCCGCGGGCGCCTCGCGCTCGATGATCGAGGCGATGGTCAGCACGCGCTCCTCGTCGCCCTCGGCGACGCCCGCCTTCGCGAGCGACTCGCGGGTGCGGTCGACCATGCCCTGGATGACCTCGGTGATGTCAGTCCCCGGCGTGTAGTCGTAGCTCGTCGGGAACAGCCAGCCCTCGAGCGTGTCGGCGTCGACGCCGTAGGCCGACGGATCCTCGACCGCCGCGCGCACGTCGTCCTCGGAGATCTCGAGCGCCGAGGCGATCACGGGAATGATCTGCTCGACCGAGTATCCCTCGGGGAAGGCGATTCCGGGAAGTTTGGATGCCGGATCCTGCAGCGCCGAGAGCGCGGCCCCGGCCGTCATCTTCTGCTGCAGCTGGTAGACGCCCGGCACGAAGTTCGGGTTCTGCTGGATGTCGACGAGCATGTCATAGAAGACGCCTGGCGTAAGCGTGACGCCCGCGTCGTTGAGCTTCTCCGAGATCTCCCAGCCGGTGTCGCCCGACTCAATGAGAATCGTCGCCTCGCCGGTCGCGAGCCCCGACTCGTAGTCGGTCGGCTCGGCGTTCCAGCCGAAGAAGTCCGCAAGGGGGCCCTCGGCGCGCTGCGCGAGCCAGTAGCCGCCGAAGGCGAGGCCCGCGATGAGCGCGAGGATGATCAGGATGATCACGATCGCGCCGCGGCGGCGACGCTTGGGACCGGTCACGTGATTGCCGGTCGTGAGGAGCGAGTCGAGCTCGCCCGAAGAGTGCGCGTCCTCCGCCGCGAACGAGCCGATGCTCGTCTTGACGGTCGCGGGCTCGCGCTCGGACGCCGCGGGCGCCTGGGCGCGCGTCTCCCGCGGCGCGGGCGCGCGCGTCGGTTCCTCACGACGCTGGGGCTGGCGCGTCTGTTGCACGCCGATAAACGGATCCGCGGATGCCGCGGGGCGCTCGGACACGAACGGATCCGAGGTGGTTTCGGGGGCGGGCTCGCCATGTACCGGCGTGCCGCCGGTCACGAATGGGTGCTCTTCGCTGGCCGCTGCCTCGGCTTCGGCCCACTCGCGGGCGCGCAACTCACGGAGCTCACGCCGGGTCAGGCCCGTGCCTTCGGGGGAATCAGGCTGGGTCATTTCGGCTACATTACTCCAGATCGAGCACGAATCCTGGTGCGGAACCTGTGCTCTTCTCGGTGTCGACGGCATGTTGCAGGAACACGACGGCGGCGATCTGGTCGACAATCCCGCGAGATTTCTTCTGCGATCGGCCCGATTGGCGAAGCGCCGTGTGCGCGGTGACGGTGCTCAGGCGCTCGTCGACCATCCGGATCCCGGTGCCGGGAAGCGCGCGACCCAGCTCGGCCGCGAACTCGCGCGCGTCGGCCGTCGACGGGGTGTCGTCGCCCTGCATGTTGAGGGGCAGGCCGACGACGAGCTCGATCGGGCCGTACTCGGCGGCGATCGCCGCGATGCGGGCGATCGATGCCTCGTCGCGCGGCACCGTCTCGACGGGAACCGCGAGCATGCCATCGGGATCGACGCGGGCAACGCCCACGCGGGCCTTCCCCACGTCGATCCCGAGGCGAACGCCTCGACGGAAGTCGCTCACGCGGCCTCGATGGCGGTCCGCACTGCCTCGAGGGCCGCGTCGACCTTCGAGGCGTCCTGTCCGCCGCCCTGGGCGAAGTCGGGCTTGCCGCCACCGCCACCGCCGAGCACGCCGGTCGCAATCTTCACGAGCGCACCCGCCTGCACGCCGGCCTCGCGGGCCCGCTCGGTGGTGCCGACCGCGACGATCGGGCGACCGCCCGCGACACCAACGAGGGCGACGACGGCGGGCTCCGATGCCAGGCGCTCGCGCACCTGGGTGACGAGCGCGCGAACGTCGTCGGCGGATCCGATCTCGCCGAGCGACTCGGCGACGAGCTGAACCCGGCCGACGGTCGTCGCCGATGCCGCGAGGCTCGGAACGCGCTGCTGCAGTTCCTTCGCCTCGAACTGGGCGATCTGCTTCTCGGCGCGCTTCAGGTTGGCGCTGAGCTCGGCGATGCGCTCGGCGAGCTTGTCCTTCGGCGTCTTCAGCGCGCTCGTGAGTTCGTTCACGAGGCGACGCTCGGTCGTGAGCTCGCGGAACGCGTCGATGCCGACGAGGGCCTCGACGCGGCGGTTCGACGCGCCGACCGACGACTCGCCCGTCAGCGAGATCAGGCCAATCTCGCTCGAGCGGCCAACGTGCGTGCCACCGCAGAGCTCGCGCGACCAGGGACCGCCGATGTCGACCATGCGCACGGTCTCGCCGTACTTCTCGCCGAAGAGCGCCATCGCGCCCGCGGCCTTTGCGTCATCGAGGCTCATGATTCGCGTCGAGACCTCGAGGTTGTCTGAGATGGCGTTGTTTGCGATCTCTTCGATCTCGGTCTTCGTCTCGGCCGACAACGCCTGGCCCCAGGCGAAGTCGAAGCGCATGTAGCCTGCGCGGTTCAGCGAACCGGCCTGCGTCGCGCCCGAGCCGAGCGTGTCGCGGAGCGCCGCGTGCACGAGGTGCGTCGCGGAGTGCGCTGCCTGCGCGCGGCGGCGGTTCTCGCCGTCGACGATGGTCGTCGCCGCGTCGCCCACGGCGACCTCGCCGGAGTGGACCGTCACGGTGTGGCTGATGAGGCCCGGGACCGGGCGCTGCACGTCGAGCACGTCGAGCTCGAAGCCGTTGCCCACGATCGCGCCCTTATCGGCGACCTGGCCACCCGACTCGGCGTAGAGGGTCGTCTCGGGCAGGATCACCTCGGCGACCTGACCGGCCGTCGCGCGGTCGGCGGGGACGCCGTCGACGATGAGGCCGAGAACGCGCGTCTCGGTCTGCAGCGCGTCGTAGCCGAGGAAGCTCGTCTCGCCCGCGCCGCGGAACTCGCGGTACACGCTGAGGTCGGCGATCTGGCGCTTGCGCGACCGAGCGTCTTCCTTCGCGCGCTCGCGCTGGGCCTTCATGAGCGAGTCGAAGCCGTCGCGGTCGACGCCGAGGCCGGCCTCCTCGGCGATCTCGAGCGTGAGGTCGATCGGGAAGCCGTAGGTGTCGTGCAGCAGGAAGGCCTGGTCGCCGGCGAGCTTGTCGGATCCGGCGGTCTTCGTCTTCTCGACCGCCGTGTCGAGGATCGTGGATCCGGCGGTGAGGGTGCGCAGGAAGGTCTCTTCCTCCGCGAAGGCGTAGCTCGACAGGCGCTGCCAGTCGGTCTCGAGCTCGGGGTAGCCCGCCTTCATCGCGTCGCGCGACGCGGCGAACAGCTCGGGGAACGTCGCCTCCTCGACGCCCAGCAGGCGCATCGAGCGCACCGTGCGTCGCATGAGGCGGCGGAGGATGTAGCCGCGGCCCTCGTTCGAGGGCGTGACGCCGTCGCTCAGCAGCATGAGCGAGGAGCGCACGTGGTCGGCGATGACCCGGAAACGCACGTCGTCTTCGTGGTTCTTGCCGTACGTGCGGCCCGAGAGCTCCACCGCGCGGTCGAGGACCGGACGCACCTGGTCGGTCTCGTACATGTTCTCGACGCCCTGCTTGAGGAACGCGACGCGCTCGAGGCCCATGCCGGTGTCGATGTTCTTCTGCGGAAGCTCGCCGACGATGTCGAACTCGGTCTTGCCGCGCACGTTGTCGATCGCGTACTGCATGAAGACGAGGTTCCAGATCTCGAGGAACCGGTTGTCGTCGACCGCGGGGCCGCCGTCCTGGCCGTACTTCGGGCCGCGGTCGAAGTAGATCTCCGAGCAGGGGCCCGCGGGGCCGGGCTGGCCCGTCGTCCAGTAGTTGTCCTCGCGGCCCAGCCGCTGGATCCGGTTTGCGGGTAGGCCCGCGACCGAACGCCACAGCTGCTCGGCCTCGTCGTCGTCCTCGTAGACCGTGACCCAGAGATCCTTCTCATCGAAGCCGAGGCCGCCGTCGGCCTCGCTGCTCGTCAGGAGCTCCCAGGCGTACGAGATGGCGCCTTCCTTGAAGTAGTCGCCGAACGACCAGTTGCCCATCATCTGGAAGAAGGTTCCGTGACGGGCGGTTTTGCCGACTTCCTCGATGTCGTTCGTGCGGATGCACTTCTGCAGATCGGCCGCGGCCTTGTACGGCGCGGGGACGACGCCCGTGAGGTACGGGATGAACGGCACCATGCCGGCGATCGTGAACATGATCGAGGGGTCGTCGCTCACCAGCGACGCCGACGGCACGATCTCGTGATCCTTCGAACGGAAGAAGTCGAGGTAGCGGTTGGCGATCTCCGCGGTCTTCATATGAGGGGGGTGTCCTTTTTCGAAGGGAAAACTTACTGCGCGCTCTCGCGCTCGACCTCGGCACGGTAGGCGTCGGTCAGCGCGCCCGTGAAGTCGTTCACACGGGCGTCGATCGAGGCGAGCAGCTCGTGACCCCGCGGATCCTTATTCATGAAGTGCGCGGCAACGAACCCGCCGATGATACCGAGCAGGAACCAGACCACGTTCTTCATGTCATCTCCAGAGGTCGCGAGCAGACGTCGTTCCATCCTATGCCGTGCGCGTGAGGGAATCACGCTGATCCGCCTCGTGTGGTGATCGGGCGCCGCCCGCCGCGACCGTAGGCTGGAGGAATGGCGAAGAATTTCTTCTGGAAGGTCGTCGAATTCGGCATCGACGCGCTGCTCGGATCCGATAGCGCGAAGCGCGGCCGGCGCACGTCGTCGAAACCCTCGGTTAAGCCGTCAGCGAAGCCCGCCTCGACGCAGCCCCCGCACGCCGAGGCGATGGACGGCCAGTTCGGCACGACGGCCACGATCGAGGTGGATCCGAGCGCCGCGAAGAACGTGCGCCTCGAGTACGCGCCGAAGTCGGACGGCCACCCCGACGCGGGCGAGATCGTCTGGACGTGGGTTCCGTATGCCGAGAACGACGGGCGGGGCAAGGACCGCCCCGTGCTCGTCATCGCGCGGCACACGAAGGACCGCGTCTACGCCGTGAAGCTCACCAGCAAGGACAAGCATGGCCGCGACGACCGCCTCGGCATCGGATCCGGTTCCTGGGACTCGAGCGGCCGCCCCTCGTGGGTCGACATCGACCAGCTCTACAGCGTGCACCACGACGGGCTGCGACGCGAGGCCGCCGCGCTCGACATCGAGAGGTTCACGCGGGTCGCCGCGGCGCTGCAGTCGCAGTTCGGCTGGAAGACCGCCAAGGGTTAGGCGTCACGAGACTCGGAGAAATCACGAGACTCGGGCCCTGCGCCGAGATTCCTCCGAGTCTCGTGATTTCTCCGACTTCCGTGCACGCAAAAAGACCCCAGCAAAAGCTGGGGCCTTTTCGGTAGCTCTTAGCGAGCCGCGTAGTACTCGACGACGAGCTGCACTTCACAGGTCACGGGGACCTCAGCGCGCTTCGGGCGAGCAACGAGCTTCGACTGGAGCTTGCCGAGCGACACCTCGAGGTACGAGGGAACGGCCGGCAGAACCTCGGCGTGGCCGCCGGCGGCTGCAACCTGGAAGGGCTCGAGGCCCTCGCTCTTTGCCTTGACCTCGATCGTCTGGCCCGGCTTCACGCGGAAGGAGGGACGGTCGACAATCTTGCCGTCGACGAGGATGTGGCGGTGCACCACGAACTGACGAGCCTGTGCGGTCGTGCGGGCGAAGCCCGAACGGAGCACGAGCGCGTCAAGGCGCATCTCGAGGAGCTCGACGAGGTTCTCACCCGTCAGGCCCTCAGCGCGGTTCGCCTCGTTGAAGGCGATGCGCAGCTGCTTCTCACGGATGCCGTACTGCTCGCGCAGACGCTGCTTCTCGCGAAGACGCACAGCGTAGTCGCTGTCGGCCTTACGCTTGGTGCGTCCGTGCTGGCCGGGGCCGTACGGGCGCTTCTCCATGTAGCGAGCAGCCTTGGGGGTCAGCGCAACGCCGAGCGCGCGCGACAGGCGGACCTTGCGGCGGTCCTGGGACTTGGTAACCATGAAGGTTCCTTTCACGTGCCGTCAGGTGACGGCTTCACGGGCGTACATTCCGCCTTCTTCCACGCGCGGGCGTACGCCGGAGTACCCGCAGGAAGTCGCGAAGGGGATGTGCTCGGATTTCGAGCCTCACCATCCTAACAGAGCGCGCGCCCGCGCAACCAGGGCGGGTCCTGGGATCAGTCGCCAACGATGCGGCGGATCTTGTCGAGCCGCTCGGCGACCTCGCGCTCGGCGCCGTGAGTCGTCGGCTCGTAGTATCGCGTGCCGCGGAGCACGTCGGGAAGGTACTGCTGGGTGACGACGCCGCGGGGGTCGTTGTGCGGGAAGAGATAACCCTTGCCGTGGCCGAGCCGCTTCGCGCCGGCGTAGTGCGCGTCGCGCAGGTGGATCGGCACGACCCCGATCTTCCCTGCGCGCACGTCGGCGAGTGCCGAGTCGATCGCGTTGATGACGGCGCCCGACTTCGGCGCCGTCGCGAGGTAGATGGTCGCCTCGGCGAGCGGGATCCGCGCCTCCGGCATGCCGATGAGCTGCACCGTGTCGGCGGCCGCGACCGCGATCTGCAGCGCGCGCGGATCCGCCATGCCGATGTCCTCGGCCGCGTGCACCATGAGCCGCCGGGCGATGAATCGCGGATCCTCCCCCGCCTCGATCATGCGGGCGAGGTAGTGAACGGCGGCGTCGGGGTCGGATCCGCGGATCGACTTGATGAACGCGCTGATGACGTCGTAGTGCTCGTCACCCTGGCGGTCGTATCTCAGCAGCGCGCGGTCGACGGCCTGAGAGACCTGCTCGGCCGAGATCGTCGGGACGACGCCCTCCTCGGCCTCGCTCACGGCGACGCCCGCGGCGGCCTCGAGCGCCGTGAGGGCGCGGCGCGCGTCGCCCGACGACAGCGCGACGATCGCGTCGCGCGCCTCGTCTTCGAGCACGACGGATCCGTTCAGGCCGCGGGCGTCGGAGACGGCGCGTTCGACGAGGGTCACGAGGTCGGCGTCGGTGAGCGGCTTGAGCGTCAGGAGGAGCGATCGCGACAGCAGCGGCGAGATCACCGAGAACGAGGGGTTCTCGGTCGTCGCGGCAATAAGGATGACCCAACCGTTCTCGACGCCCGGCAACAGCGCGTCCTGCTGCGCCTTCGTGAAGCGGTGGATCTCGTCGAGGAACAGGATCGTGGACTGCCCGTAGAGGTCGCGCTGATCGAGCGCCTGCTGCATGACCTCGCGCACGTCCTTCACGCCCGCCGTGATGGCGGAGAGCTCGACGAAGCGGCGGCCCGAGCTGCGGGCGATCGCCTGCGCGAGGGTCGTCTTGCCGGTTCCGGGCGGCCCCCACAGGATCACCGAGACGGTGCCGGGCTTCTGGGCTTCCGGATCCGCGAGCGCGACGAGCGGGGATCCGGGCCCGAGCAGGTGCCGCTGACCGGCGACCTCGCTCAGCGAGGTCGGCCGCATGCGGACCGCCAGGGGCGTCTGGCCGCTAAAGAGGGCGCCGGAGGATTTCATCCCCTCGAGACTATCGCGCGCGAATGCACGGGATTCCGCGAGATGTCATAGGCTGGGATGGTCCCTTTCCCCTTCCCGCGGACATCCGCGATGAGGAGCCTCCCGTGTCGACTCCCGACAACACCACCGACAACGCCAGCACCGAAGCACCGAAGCCCGGTCCTGTGCCCTCCCCCGCGGCCTTCGCAAAGCTTGCCAAGCCCGCCGCACCGACCGCTCCCGTGGTTGAAACCCCCGCAGCTCCTGCCGCTCCCGTGATCCCGGCGACGCCGGGCGCGAGCGACTGGGGCAAGGTCGACGAAAACGGCGTCGTCTCCGTCAAGGAGGGCGACGACTGGCGCGTCGTCGGCGAGTACCCCGACGGCACGCACGAAGAGGCTCTGCAGTACTACGTACGCAAGTTCGACGAGCTGTCGTTCAAGGTCGTCGCCATCGAGCAGCGCCACCAGTCGGGCGGCGCCACGGCGTCGGCCCTGCGCAGCCAGGCCGCTCAGCTGAAGAGCGAGGTCGTGGGCGCCGCAGCCGTCGGCGACCTCGCCGGCCTCGAGCAGCGCCTCGTGAGCATGATCGATGCCCTCGCCGAGGCCGCCTCGCAGGAGGCCGCCGCACAGCGCGCCGCCGTCGACGGCGCGATCGCTGAGCGCACCGCGATCGTCGAGAAGGCCGAGGCCCTCGCGGCCCGCGACCCGCAGCAGGTGCAGTGGAAGCAGGCGACCGCCGAGCTCAGCGCCCTGTTCGACCAGTGGCAGGACCACCAGAAGAACGGCCCGCGCCTCCCGAAGAACACGGCCCAGGCCCTCTGGAAGCGTTTCCGCGACGCCCGCTCGACCGTCGAGCGCGCCCGCCGCGCGTTCTTCGCCGAGCTCGACGAGGTGCACAAGGCCGCGAAGCAGACCAAGACGCGCCTCATCGAGCGCGCCGAGGCCCTCGCCCCGCAGGGCGAGGATGGCATCGCCTCCTACCGCAACCTCCTCGACGAGTGGAAGCGCTCGGGTCGTGCCGGCCGCAAGGCCGACGACGCGCTCTGGGCCCGTTTCAAGGCCGCCGGAGACGTGCTCTACGGCGCGCGCCAGGAGCGCGACCTCGCCGAGCAGGAAGAGTCGAAGCCGCGCATCGAGGCCCGCGAGGCGCTTCTCGTCGAGGCCGCGAAGGTCGCCGACATCGCCGACCTCAAGGCCGCGCGCCAGGCTCTGACCGACATCCAGCGCAGCTGGGACGAGACGGGCCGCGTGTTCCCGCGCGAGGTCGAGCGCGACCTCGACGGCCGCATGCGCAAGATCGAGCTCGCCCTCAAGGACCGCGAGGACGTCGACTGGAAGCGCAACAACCCCGAGACGAAGGCGCGCGCGAACGACATGGAGTCGCAGCTGCGCGAGTCGATCGCCGGCTTCGAGAAGGAGCTCGCCGACGCACAGGCCGCCGGCAACGCGAAGGCCGCGAAGGAGGCCCAGGAGGCCATCGACGCGCGCACCGCGTGGCTCCGCGCCATCGGGGCGTAGTTATCCACACCCCCTGACATGAGGGGCCATGACGCGAGATGATCGCGGCATGGCCCCTCATGCGTTTCCCGGATCCTCGCCGCTGGCGGTCGCCGAGCTGTCGGCGATGCGGCTCGACGGCGAGCTGCGCCCGGCCACGCGCGACGCGTTTGCGCCGGTCGCGATGCCGCTCAACGAGATGGTGCGCGCGCAGTCGGCGGCCGGCTGGTTGCCGCCCGGTCACGCCGCCGTCTTCACCTCGGCGGCCTGGATCCACGGTGCGGTCCCCCGCGAGCCGCTCACCCACTTCGCGCAGCTTCAGGAGGGGGCGCCGAAGAAACGGCTGTGGCGCGCCGGCGTCACCATCCGCAGCTGGCCGGTACCCGCGGCAGACCTCGTCACGCTCGGCGGCGTCAGCGTCACGAGCCCCGAGCGCACGTTCTACGACCTCGCACGGGTCTACGTCGGCGCGCCCGACGACGAGCTCGCCCGCGCGCTGGCGTGGTTCCTCGCCCGCGACACCCTGCGCGAGCGGATCCTTGCCTGGCTACGCCAGCCCGGGCGACGCCTGCGCTACACGCGCACGGTCGCCCGGCTGGTTCAGGACGAGGTGACGCGGTACACGTCGTAGACGCCCTCGATGCGCCGCACGGCGTTCAGCACGCGGTCGAGGTGTACCGTGTCGCCCATTTCGAAGACGTAGCGGCTGATCGCCAGCTGCTTGCGCGTCGTCTGCACCGAGGCGGAAAGGATGTTCACGTGGTGCTCGCTCAGCACGCGCGTGATGTCGCTCAGCAGGCCGCCGCGGTCGAGCGCCTCGACCTGGATGTTCACGAGGAACACGGCCTTCGTCGTGGGAGCCCAGGCGACGTCGATGAGGCGCTCCGGATCCTCGCGCAGCGACTTCACGTTGGTGCAATCGGCGCGGTGCACGCTGACGCCGCTACCGCGGGTGACGAAGCCGACGATCTCATCGCCCGGCACGGGCGTACAACACTTCGCGAGCTTCACGAGGATGTCGTCGGCGCCGCGCACCAGAATCCCAGACTCGCCCGTGCGCGGCCGCTGCCGCGGCCCGCTCTGCAGCGCGGCGACGGATCCGGTGTTGTCGTCGACCTCGCTGAGCGTCGACTGCACCTTCTCGAGCACCGACTGCGACGAGACGTGCCCCTCGCCGACGGCGGCGTAGAGGGCCGAGATGTCGTCGTAGCGCAGCTGCGAGGCGACCTCAGGCAGGGCCTCCTTGAGGCGCGCGAACGAGAGGTTGTGGCGCCGCATCGCGCGGGCGATCGACTCCTTACCCTGCTCGATGGCTTCCTCACGGCGCTCCTTCGTGAACCACGCACGAATCTTGTTGCGGGCGCGCGTGCTCTTGACGAAGTTGAGCCAGTCTTGGCTGGGGCCCGCGTCGGGGTTCTTCGAGGTGAAAACCTCGACGACGTCGCCCGAGGCGAGCTCGGTCTCGAGCGGCACGAGGCGGCCGTTGACCTTCGCACCCATGGTGCGGTAGCCGATCTCGGTGTGCACCGCGAAGGCGAAGTCGACGGGCGTCGCGCCCTTCGGGAGGCCGACGACGCGGCCCTTGGGCGTGAAGACGTAGACCTCCTTCGCGCCGATCTCGTACCGGAGCGAGTCGAGGAACTCCCCCGGATCCTTCGTCTCGGCCTGCCAGTCGGAGATGCGGGCGATCCACGCCATGTCGGCGTCTGCGGCGCGCGGATCGGGCTTGCCGCCCGTCTGCGCCATGCGCTCCTTGTACATCCAGTGCGCCGCGACACCGTACTCGGCCTGCTGGTGCATCTCGACGGTGCGGATCTGGATCTCGACGGTGCGGCCGCCGGGGCCGATCACGGTCGTGTGGAGCGAGCGGTAAAGGTTGAACTTCGGCGTCGCGATGTAGTCCTTGAACCGTCCGGGGAGCGGGGTCCACCGCGCGTGGATGGAGCCGAGGACGGCGTAGCAGTCGCGCACGCTCGGCACGATGACGCGGATGCCGATGAGGTCATAGATGTCGTCGAACTCGCGGCCCCGCACGACCATCTTCTGGTAAACGGAGTAAAGCTGCTTCGGCCGGCCCGACACGGTGCCGCGGACCTTGAGGTCGGTGAGGTCCTTGCCGACCTCGTCGATGACCTTCTGCACGTACTTCTCGCGCTGCGGCGTGCGCTGCTTGACGAGGCTGTCGATCTCGTTGTAGATCTTCGGGTACATCGCCGCGAACGAGAGATCCTCGAGTTCGCTCTTGATGGCCTGAATACCGAGTCGGTGCGCGAGGGGCGCGTAGATCTCGAGGGTCTCGGTGGCTTTCTTCTTCGCCTTCTCGGGCGGAACGAAGCCCCACGTGCGGGCGTTGTGCAGGCGGTCGGCGAGCTTGATGACGAGCACGCGGACGTCCTTCGACATCGCGACGATCATCTTGCGCACGGTTTCGGCCTGCGCGCTCTCGCCGTACTTGACCTTATCGAGCTTCGTCACGCCGTCGACGAGAAGCGCGACCTCGTCGCCGAACTCTTCCGTGAGCTCGTCGAGCGGGTATCCCGTGTCTTCCACGGTGTCGTGCAGGAGCGCCGCGGCGACGGCGCGAGGCGCGAGGCCCAGCTCGGCGACGATCTGGGCGACCGCGAGCGGGTGCGTGATGTACGGCTCGCCGCTCTGGCGCTTCTGGTCGCGGTGCTTCTCCTCCGCGATCCGGTATGCCTTCTCGATGATCGCGAGGTCGCCGCGCGGGTGGTTGTAGCGCACCGTGTCGATGAGCTTGCGAACCGAGGCGTTCGGCTTGGCGCGCGTGAAGATTCGCGGTACGAGCCAACGCAGACTCGGGCCCGACGAGGTGGACAGTGGATCAGCCATCATTGTCTCCCGTCGGGCCCGAGTGTGTAGTCATCCCCTCATCTTAGGACGAGGATCAGGCCTCCTCTGACCGCGCGCTCAGCACGCGGGCGTCGGCCTGCGCGATCATCGGCTCGCGCTCGCGCATCCACGAGTACAGCGGCGCCGAAACGAACAGCGTGGAGTAGGTCGCGACGATGATGCCGATGAAGATCGACAGCGAAATGTCGCTGAGGGTCTCGGCGCCCATCCCGAACACACCGATGAACAGGATGGCCGCGACGGGTAGCGCCGCGACGACCGAGGTGTTAATTGAGCGGATCAGCGTCTGGTTGACACCGAGGTTGACCGACTCGCCGAAGGTGCGGTCGCCCACCTCTTCGTCGGTGTTCTCGCGCACCTTGTCGAACACGACGGTGGTGTCGTAGAGCGAGTAGGCGAGGATCGTCAGGAAGCCGATGACCGCCGAGGGCGAGATCTGGAAGCCGGCGAGCGAATAGATGCCGATCGTCACGACGAGCACGTCGACGAGGCCGATGATGGCCGCGACGGACATCTTCCAGGTGCGGAAGTAGATCGCGAGCACGAGGAACGTCAGCGCCAGGAAGATGCCGAGGCTCCAGAGGGCCTTCTTCGTGACGTCGGCGCCCCAGGTTGGGCCGATGAAGGAGTCGGTGACCTCGTCGGCCGAGACGCCGTAGGCGTCGGCGAGGGCCGCCGAGATGTCGCGCGTCTGGTCGTTCGTGAGCGTCGAAGTCTGCACCTGGACGTCCTTGTCACCGATGATCGTGACGGTCGCCTCGGCGTCGCCCGCGACGCTGTGCACCGCGTCGGTCGCGATGTTCTGGTCGAGTGACGAGGGCTCCGAGACCGTGAACTTGGATCCGCCGGTGAACTCGATCGAGAGCGGCACGCCGCGGAGGAAGGGCGCCGCGATCGAGATCACGACGAGTGCGATCGCGATGATGAACCACAGCTTGCGCTTCGCGACGAAGGGGATGGAGGTCTTGCCGGTGTAGAGATCGTTACCGAGATCGTTCATCGAACGCATCAGGCGTCACCCTCCCCATTCTTCGTGTTGGTATCGCCCGAGGCGAGCTGGTTCTCCTGCGCGAGCTTGCGCTCCGCGATCGTCTGGCGCTTCGCGGCCTCGCCGCGCGAGCGACGCTCGCGACCTTTCCCGGATCCGCCCGGCGCGCGGAACTGCGAGCGCGCCGCGAACACCGCGCCGAGCGCGTTGGGGTCGAGACCCGACAGCTTGTGCCCGCCGCCGAAGAACGGCGTGCGCACGAGCAGCTGCATGACCGGGTGCGTGAAGACGACGAAGATCAGGATGTCGATCAGGGTCGTGAGCCCCAGCGTGAAGGCGAAGCCCTTCACGGTGGCGTCGGCCATGATGTACAGCACGACGGCCGCGAGCACGTTGATCGACTTCGCGCTGAAGATGGTGCGCTTGGCGCGCGCCCAGCCGTCCTCGACCGCCGCGAACGGAGTCTTGCCGTCGCGCAGCTCGTCTCGGATGCGTTCGAAGTAGACGATGAACGAGTCGGCCGTGAAGCCGATCGTGACGATCAGACCGGCGACGCCCGCGAGCGAGAGTCGGTAATCGATGCGCCACGACAGCAGACACAGCGAGATGTACGTCAGCACGGCCATGACGGCGAGCGACGCGATGATCACGAAGCCGAGCGCGCGGTAGCTGATGAGCAGCACCCAGGCGGCGACGAGCGCGAGGCCGATGAGGCCCGACACGAGGCCGACCATGAGCTGCTGCGAGCCGAGCGTCGCTGAGATCGTGTCGCTCGAGACGACCTCGAAGCTCATCGGCAGGGCGCCGAAGCGCAGCTGGTCGGCAAGCGTCTTGGCCGTGACGTCGGTGAAGTTACCCGAGATCTGGGCGCTTCCGCCCGTGATGACCTGGTTCATGCCGGGGGCCGAGATGACCTGGCCGTCGAGCACGAACGCGAACTGGTTCTGGTAGCCCGTGAGGTTCGCGAGGCGCTCGCTGATCTGCGTGAACTTCTGAGCACCGCTCAGCTCTTCGCCGTCGAGGGCCTTGGTCGAGAACTCGATGTTGACGACCCACTGGCCGTTCTGCGAGTTGACGCCCGAGGTCGCGTCCGAGATCTCGGATCCGTTGATCTCGACCGGGCCGAGGATGTAGGCCTGACCGGCGGTGTCGCAGGTGACGAGCGGCTCGTCGGCGGGCGCGTGCGCCGCGTCGTTCGATTCGTCGGTGCAGTCGTAGGTCGAGACCTCGGAGAGGAGGCGCTCGGTGACCCAGTTGAGGTCGCTACCGTCGGTCGGCTCGACCGTCGGCGTCGCGTTCATCGTGGCGTCGGGCGTCGGATAGGCGGTCTCGTTGCCGTCCTCGCCGACGAAGCTCGTGGCCGGGACCGTCGAGTAGAGTACGGGGCGCAGCTGCATCTGCGCGCTCGACTCGATGCGGTCTCGCTGCGCCTGATCCGGGTTGCCGGGGAGCGCGACGACGATGTTGTCGGATCCCTGCGTCGTGATCTGCGACTCGGAGACACCCGACGCGTCGACGCGCTGGCGGATGATCTCGACGGCCTGCTGGAGCTGGTCGGCGGTCGGCTGCACGTCGCCCTCGGTCACGGCGCGCATGGTGATCTGCGTGCCGCCCTGAAGGTCGAGGGCCAGCTCGGGCACCCAGGTGCCCTCCTTGAATACGTGCACGCCGAGCGCGTTCGCCCCGAAGAGGACGAGCGTGATGCCCAGCAGGCCGATGAGTGTGCGCCATGCACGGCGCGTGGGAGTACTTGTCGCCAAGACGGTCTATGCCTTACGTCAGTCGCTGTAGAAGGTAGTGAGGGGCGCCCGAGGGCGCACGCCGTCAGTTGGTCTTGTTGTCGTCGGACTTCTCGTCGCGGTTCAACAGACCGCCGTAGACGTCCTCATCGGTGATCGTCACCTCGAGGTCGTCATCCTTCTTACCATCAATCGCGTCGTCGGCAGACTCCGACGCCTCGGCCTCGAGAGCCTCGAGCGCATCGAGGTCGTCCTCTTCCTCGATCTCGTCGTCGGCGCTCTCGGTGACGTGATACGAGTTCTGGTCGAGCGTGACGGTCTGGGCGTGAACCTCGATCTCGACACCCTCCGCGATCTCGATGACCGCGGGCATCGTCAGGTCGTCGGCGTCGAACTCGACGAGCGTGCCGTACAGGCCGCTGCGCGTCATGACGCGCGTGCCCGGCACCATCTGGCGCTGGCGCTCCTGCTCGTCCGCCTGCATCTTCTTGCGGCGACGGTTCGACGACACGAACATAAAGATGAGGAGTCCGGCGGCGACAACGAGGAGCACGATATCCATACGGCAAGAGCCTTTCGGGGGTTCAGAGAGGTTCGTCGCGCGCGTCACTCGACGTGCAGCGAGCGGGAACTAAGGGCGCCGGAAAGCCCCGGCGCATCCCGAAAATTATAGGGCATGCCCCTATGTCGCGAGCCCGAGATGCGCATATGCGTCGGGCGTCGCGATGCGGCCCCGGGGCGTGCGCCCCATGAAGCCGATGCGCACGAGATATGGCTCGACGACGCTCTCGACGGTGTCGGGCTCCTCGCCCACCGTGACGGCGAGGGTCGAGAGGCCCACGGGCCCGCCCTGGAAGCGGTGCACGAGCGCGTGGAGCACCGCGCGGTCGAGGCGGTCTAGCCCGATCGCGTCGACGTCATAGAGGTCGAGCGCGGCCTGCACGCCCTCGAGAGAGACGGATCCGCCGGAGCCGTTCACGAGGGTCCAGTCGCGCACGCGGCGTAGCAGGCGGTTCGCGATGCGCGGCGTGCCGCGCGATCGGCGCGCGATCTCGGCGCGCTGGGTGGCGTCGAGCCCGACCCCGAGAACCGAGGCCGAGCGGTCGACGACGTGCTCGAGCTCGCTCGCGTCGTAGTACTCGAGGTGCGCGGTGAAGCCGAAACGGTCGCGCAGCGGGTTGGGCAGCAGGCCCGAGCGGGTCGTCGCGCCCACGAGCGTGAACGGGGCGAGCTCGAGCGGGATGCTCGTGGCGCCCGCGCCCTTGCCGACCATGATGTCGATGCGGAAGTCTTCCATCGCGAGGTAGAGCATCTCCTCCGCCGAGCGCGCCATGCGGTGGATCTCGTCGATGAAGAGCACCTCCCCCGGCGTGAGGCTCGACAGCAGCGCCGCGAGGTCGCCGGCGTGCTGGATCGCCGGCCCGCTCGACATGCGCAGCGGGCGGCCCGACTCGTGGGCGACGATCATCGCGAGCGTCGTCTTGCCGAGGCCGGGAGGGCCCGCAAGCAGGATGTGGTCGGGCGCGCGATCCTGCAGGCGCGCCGCGTCAAGGAGGAGCTGCAGCTGGCCGCGCACCTTGTGCTGGCCGACGAACTCGGCGAGGCTCTGCGGGCGCAGCGCGCCCTCGACCGCGAGCTCGACGTCGTCCTGGGGCTCGGGGGAAACGATGTCCTCAACCACGCGCGCCTCCCGACTTCGCAGGACCGAGCGCCGCGAGCGTCAGCCGCAGAAGGGATCCGACGCTCGCGCGGTCGGCGTCGCTCGCGGTCTCCGCGACCTTGTCGACGGCCTCGATCGCGACGCGCTCGGCCCAGCCGAGGCCCACGAGGGCCTGCACGACCTGGTCCGAGACGTCGGGGGTCGCGGGCGCCGCGGCGGCCCGCGTCGGCGGGGCGAGGCGCCCCTGCAGCTGCACGACGACGAGCTTCGCGATCTTCGGCCCGATGCCCGATACCTTGCGGAAAGGCCGGTCGTCCTCGGCCTCGACGGCCTCGGCGATCTGGTCGATCGTGAGGGTCGCGAGGATCCCGAGGGCCGACTTCGGGCCGACGCCGTTCACGCCGAGGAGCGTGCCGAACACGTCGAGCTCGTCGGCGGTCGGGAAGCCCACGAGGCTCATGGCGTCTTCGCGCACGATGAGGTGCGTGTGCAGGAAGAGCTCGTGCCCCACGCGCGCCGTGCGGGCGACGTCCGGCGGAACCGAGACCGAGAATCCCACCCCCGATACTTCGAGGACGACCGAATCGAGACCGGCGTGCAGCACGGATCCGCGGAGGGAAGAGATCATGCCCCCAGCCTAGCGGCCGCTTCGCACCTTTGTTCGACTGACACGCGCTCGCTTCTCCGCCTCGGCCCACGCGAGCTGCGCGGGCGTCTGGCGCGCGGCGCCCGCCGTCCCGGCGGCCGCTCCCCCGCGCCAGGCGTGACACAGCGCGATCGCGAGCGCGTCGGCGGCGTCGGCGGGCTTCGGCAGCTCGTCGAGCCGCAGCACGCGGGCGACCATCTTCTGCACCTGCAGCTTGTCCGCGGATCCGTAGCCCGTGATCGCCGCCTTCACCTCGCTCGGCGTGTGCGTCGCGGTCGGGATCCCGCGCTCGGCCGCGAGCATCAGCGCGATGCCCGATGCCTGGGCCGTGCCCATGACGCTCGCGACGTTGTGCTGCGCGAACACGCGCTCGACCGCCGCGACGTCGGGGGCGAACTCGTCGAGCACCTCGCGGATCCCCTTCGCGATGATCGCGAGGCGGTTGCCCGGATCCAGGTCGATGGGCGATCGCACGACGCCGACGTGCACGAGCGTCGCCGTGCGGTTCGGCGCGACGTCGACGACGCCCACGCCGCACCGGGTGAGGCCGGGGTCGATTCCGAGAACGCGCGTCGTCATGACTTCAAACGTAATCGCCCCGCGGCCACCTTTCGGCAGCCGCGGGGCGATTCACACGGGATCCGATTACTCGGCAGCCTCGAGCTGAGCCTGCACCTCTTCGGAGATGTCCATGTTCGTGAAGACGTTCTGCACGTCGTCGAGGTCTTCGAGCGCGTCGATGAGCTTGAACAGCTTGCCGGCCGTCTCGGCGTCGAGCGGAACCTTGACGTTCGGCACGAACTCGGCGTCGGCCGACTCGTAGTCGATGCCAGCGCCCTGGAGCGCCTGACGCACCGACACCATGTCGCTCGCCTCGGTGATGATCTCGAAGCCCTCGGGGTGGCCCTCGATCTCCTGAGCGCCCGCCTCGAGCGCGACCATCATGACGTCGTCCTCGGTCGTGCCCTCGCCCGACGCGACGATAACGCCCTTGCGCTCGAAGTTGAACGCGACGCTACCGGGGTCTGCCATGTTGCCACCGTTGCGGGTGACGGCCGTGCGAACCTCGGCGGCGGCGCGGTTCTTGTTGTCGGTCAGACACTCGATGAGCATCGCCGTACCGCCCTGACCGTAGGCCTCGTACATGATGGTGGTGTACTCGACGGCCTCGCCGCCGATTCCCGCACCGCGCTTGATGGCGCGATCGATGTTGTCGTTCGGGACCGACGTCTTCTTCGCCTTCTGAACGGCGTCATACAGCGTCGGGTTGCCCTGCACATCGGGGCCGCCCATACGGGCCGCAACTTCGATGTTCTTGATCAGCTTGGCGAACGACTTTGCACGCTTGGCGTCGATGACGGCCTTCTTGTGCTTCGTGGTCGCCCACTTGGAATGTCCAGACATGTGCCTCCTCGACCTTCCATTTTACGCATGCCTTCGCGTAATCGTTACGAGATGTACACCGGTGTGCCTTCTGGCAGCGCGGCGAGGGCCTCGATCGTCTCCGGGGCGACGCGAATGCATCCGTTCGAGATCGCCCCCGAGCGCACGTCGTGGTAGTGGAACGCCGTCACGGCGACGCTCTGGCCGTCGTAGCCGGCGAGGGTCGGCGACTGCACCCCGAGGTACACGATCGGGTGGCCGCGGGTGTAGCCGAGAGATTCCACCGTGTCCTCGAACATAATGAAGGTTCGGCCGAGCGGGGTCGGGGTCGCGTCGGTCCCCGAGGCGAAGTCGGTGCCGACAATCTCGTTTCCGATCGAATCGCCGTCGTCCGTGGTGATCACGATCGTGCGAGCCGCGAGGTCGACGTTCACGCTCTGCTTTGTCGGCGTCAGCACCAGGTCGTCGACGCGCATCCAGCCGGAGAGCTGGCTCGCGTCGCCCTGGCCCGCGGGCGCCTGGCGCCCGACGAGCAGCACGCGCGCCCAGTTCTCCTCGAGCTCGACGACGGGCACGTTCGAGCCGCTGAACTGCTGCTCCTGGCCGAGCCAGGCGACCGGCTCGCCCGCCGGGTCCGCGAACACGGGCGCGCCGTCGGCGCTCTCGGGGTGCGCGATGATGCCGGCCGCCTCGTCACCCGGCGCATCGTCGACGGGGAGGTCGGGATGGATCCCGAACACGTCGGCGCGCGGCAGGTCGCCCGCCTCGTAGTCGTTCGTGTTGGCGGGCGGGCCCGTCGGGGTCGGGGTGGGGGTAGGCGTGGACGTCGGGGTCTCCGAGACGGTCGGCGTCGGGGTCTGCGTCTCCGCCACCGGCTCCGTGTCTCCCCGCGGCCACAGCACCGCCGTCACGACTATTGCCGCCACCGCCACGATCGCGATCGCGCCTCCGACCCACATCCCCCGCTTAGTCATGTCTTCCATGGTGGCATGATCGAAGGATGCAGATTCTCTCGATTCAGTCCGCGGTGGCATATGGCCACGCGGGCAACTCCGCGGCCGTGTTTCCGATGCAGAGAATCGGGGTCGAAGTGCTTCCGGTCTATACCGTGAACTTTTCGAATCACACGGGTTACGGGGCGTGGCGCGGGCCCGTCATGGATCCGTCGGACGTCGCCGCGGTCATTACCGGCGTCGAGGAGCGCGGCGCGTTCGGGTCGCTCGACGCCGTGCTGAGCGGCTACCAGGGCTCCGACGGCATCGCCGACGTCATCATCGACGCGGTCGCCCGCGTGAAGGCCGCGAACCCCAACGCGCTCTACGCCTGCGACCCCGTCATGGGCAACGCGAAGTCGGGCTGCTTCGTCGCACCCGCGATCCCCGCGCTGCTGCGCGACAAGGTCGTTCCGGTCGCCGACATCATCACGCCGAACCAGTTCGAGCTGGGCTTCCTCACCGACACTGACCCGCACACGATCGACGAGACCCTCGCCTCGGCCGACGCGGCGCGCGCCATGGGCCCGTCGACGATCCTCGTCACGAGCGTCGAGCGCCCCGACCGCGAACACGGCACGATCGAGATGATGGTCGTCGACGACAGCGGCGCGTGGATCGTCACGACCCCGTACCTGCCGATGAAGGCCAACGGATCCGGCGACGTCACCGCCGCGCTCTTCACGAGCCACTACGCGAAGACCCGCGACGCCGCCGATTCCCTCGCACGCACGGCGTCGAGCGTGTACGGCCTGCTCGAGCAGACCCACGCCGCCGGCACGAAGGAGCTGCAGCTGATCGAGGCGCAGGCGCACTACGCGAACCCGCGCATGGAGTTCGAGGTGCGCCAGCTGCGCTGAGGCGCGGACGGAAAAATCGCCTTCGGGAGCTTCCCCGAAGGCGATTTTTCGTTCACAGGCGCGCGAGGAATCTCTCGTGGAGGCGGCTCTCCCCCGTCTGCTCGGGGTGGAAGCTCGTCGCGAGGATCGCGCCCTGCTCGGCGGCGACGACGTGGCCGTCCGGCAGCGTCGCGAGCGCTCGGGCGGCGGATCCGAGCTCCTCGATCACGGGCGCGCGGATGAACGCGGCCCGCACCGGCGGATCCCCGAGCTCCGGCACATCGAGCTCGGTCTCGAACGACTCGGTCTGCCGGCCGAACGCGTTGCGCCGCACCGTCGCGTCGAGCCCGCCGAAGGTCTGCTGCCCCTCGATGCCGTCGACGATGCGGTCGGCGAGCAGAATCAGGCCCGCGCACGTGCCGAAGACCGGCAGCCCGTCGCGGATCCGCTCGATCAGCGGATCCCGAACCCCGAAGGCGCGCGAGAGCTTGTCGATCGTCGACGACTCGCCGCCCGGGAGCACGAGGCCGTCGATCTCGGCGAGCTCCTCGGGGCGGCGCACCCGCACGACGCGCGCGCCGAGCGAGGCGAGCATGGCCTCGTGCTCGCGCACATTGCCCTGCAGCGCGAGGACGCCGACGGTGCGTGTCACCAGCCGCGCTCCGCGAGGCGGTGCGGCGCCGGGACGTCGGAGACGTTGATGCCGACCATGGCCTCGCCGAGGCCGCGCGAGGCCTCCGCGATCACGGCGGGGTCGTCGAAGAAGGTCGTCGCCTTGACGATCGCCTTCGCGCGGGCCGCCGGGTCGCCCGACTTGAAGATGCCGGATCCGACGAACACGCCGTCGGCTCCGAGCTGCATCATCATCGCCGCGTCCGCGGGGGTCGCGACGCCGCCCGCGGTGAAGAGCACGACGGGCAGTTCGCCCGTGCGCGCGACCTCGGCCACGAGCTCGTAGGGCGCCTGGAGTTCCTTGGCGGCGACGTAGAGCTCGTCGTCGCTCTTGCCCGCGAGCGCGCGGATCTCGCCGCGGATCTGGCGGATGTGACGCGTCGCCTCGGAGACGTCGCCCGTGCCGGCCTCGCCCTTCGAGCGGATCATCGCCGCGCCCTCCGTGATGCGGCGAAGCGCCTCGCCCAGGTTGGTCGCGCCGCACACGAACGGCACCTCGAAGGGCCACTTGTCGATGTGGTTGACGTAGTCGGACGGCGAGAGGACCTCGGACTCGTCGATGTAGTCAACGCCGAGCTGCTGTAGCACCTGCGCCTCGACGAAGTGGCCGATGCGGGCCTTCGCCATCACCGGGATCGACACGGCCTCGATGATGCCGTCGATCAGGTCGGGGTCGCTCATGCGGGCCACGCCACCCTGCGCGCGGATGTCGGCGGGCACGCGCTCGAGCGCCATGACGGCGACGGCGCCGGCGTCCTCGGCGATCTTCGCCTGCTCGGCCGTGACGACGTCCATGATGACGCCGCCCTTCAGCATGTCTGCGAGCCCGCGCTTGACGCGGCTGGTTCCGGTGGCGTTCGTGGTCATGGCACTCCCTATGGCCTAGGTCAATGATTGGTCTAGGCCAAAGTGTAAACCCATCGCCGTGAGACAATCGACCACGATGTCCGACTCTTACGACGCGATTACCGGATCCACCGCGGCCGAGATCGCCTCCAGCGTGCGCGGCCTCATCGAGCGGGGGTCCCTCGCGCCCGGCGAGACGCTCCCGCCCGTGCGCGCGCTCGCCGACTCGCTCGGCATCAACCGCAACACCGTCGTCGCGGCCTATCGCCAGCTCGCCGCCACGGGGCTCGCCTCGGGGCACGGGCGCGCGGGCACGCGGGTCGCGTCGCCGGATCCCGTCGCCCAGGAGGGCTTCGCGCCGCGCTCGGCCGACCGGCCGGCGCACGCGCGCGACGTCGGCACCGGCAACCCGGATCCGTCGTTGATCCCGGATCCGTCCCGCGCGCTCGCCCGCGCCGCCGGGCGCCCCGTGCTCTACGGGTCGCCCGTCGTGGATCCGGAACTCGAGCGCTGGGCGACCGAGTTTCTCGGCGCCGACCTCGCCCCCGACGAGCTGCGGATCACCGTCACGGGCGGCGCCTCCGACGCCATGGACCGCCTCTTCACCGCCATGCTCGCGCCTGGCGACCGGGTCGCGATCGAGGATCCGGGCTTCCTCACCGGCATTCACACGCTGCGAATCGGCGGGTATCCGGCGGTTCCCGTGCCGATCGACGACGAGGGGATCACCGTCGCGGGGCTACGCGCGGCCCTCGAACAGGGGGTGCGCGCGATCGTGTGCACGCCGCGCGCGCAGAACCCGACGGGAGTGTCGCTGACGCCGTCTCGCGCCGCAGAACTCCGCGAGGTGCTCGCCGATCACCCCTACGTGCTCATCATCGAAGACGACCACTTCTCGCTGCTCTCACGCCGGCCGTACGCGTCGCTCATCGGCCCGGGCCACGAGCGCTGGGCGCTCGTGCGGAGCGTCTCGAAGTTCCTCGGGCCCGACATGTCGGTCGCGCTCGTCGCGACGGATCCCCGCACCGCCGAGCGCCTCGGCATGCGCCTGCGGCCCGGGATCGCGTGGGTCAGCCACCTGCTGCAGCGTTTGGCCCTCGTTCTCCTCACCGATGCGGAAACGCGCGCCGACTTCGCCTCTGCGGCGGAGCACTACGCCGCGCGCAACGACGCGTTCTGCGCGGCGCTCGCGCGCCACGGGATCCGGTGCGCGCCCGGCGACGGGCTGAGCGTGTGGGTTCCCGTCGCGGACGCGGCCAGCGACGTCACCGCGCGCCTCGCGGAGCAGGGCTGGATCGTGCGCTCGGGCGACGAGTTCCGCGTCTCCCCCGACTCGCCGCGCTCACACCACCTGCGCGTGACGGCGCACGACCTCACCGACGCGGAACAAGAGTCCCTCGCGGCGGCGATCGCCTCCGCCTGAACGCCATGCCTCCACCGCCCCCACCACCTCCGCGAGATCGCATTGTTTTCGCGAGATCGCATCGAATTCAGTGAGATCTCGCGAAAAGAGTGCGATCTCGCGGGGAGGCAGGTAGCGGGTCACGGGGCGGGGCGGGCGGAGCGCTACTTGAGGGCGCCCGAGGTAAGGCCCTCGACCAGACGTTTCTGCAGAATTGCCGCAACCGCGAGCGGCGGCACCGCGCCCAGGAGCGAGGCAGCGGCGACGCGGCCGAAATCCTGGATCCGCTCGCTCAGCATGAGGCTGATCACGACCGGCACCGTGCGCGACTGTTCGCTCTGCGTGACGAAGGCGGCGAAGAGGTATTCGTTGTAGCTCAGGATGACCAGAATCGCCCCGACCGCGACGAGCGCGGGCCCCGTCAGCGGCACGATGATTCGGGTGAGCACCCCAAACTCCCCCGCGCCGTCGAGCCGCGCGGCTTCCTCGAGCTCGATCGGCAAGCGTCGAACGAATCCTTCGAGAAGCCATACCGCGAGCCCGACGTTCATAATCGCGTAGAGCAGCGTAAGCCCCGTCAGGGTGTTATTCAGCCCCAGGATGCGCAGAAGCATGAACAACGGCACGATCGCAACGATCGGCGGCAGGAGCCACGGCGCGAGGAAGGTTCCGGCGAGCAGACGCCCACCGGTGCGGAACCGCACAATCGCCCAGGCCGCCGGAAGCGCGAGCGCGAGGCTCACCACCGTGCTGATGACCGATACGACGAGCGAGTTTACGATCGCGATCGGCACGGGCCCGGAGAAAGCCCGCGTCCACGCGCCGAGGGTCGGGCGTGTGGGGATCAGTCGACCTGCGGCAACCTCGCCCTGCGACATGAACGAGACCGACACGAGGTACAGGATCGGCACGAGCGAGGCGACAAGGGCAGCGATCAGCCATCCGGTCGCTACCCGCGAGGATGGCCTGCCGTCCGCTGCGAGGCGTTCAGCCATGACTCCTCCTTGCGATGAGGATGGGCGGAAGCGTGATGAGCGTCACGACAACCGCGAGCAGGAGTGTGATGGCCGCGCCGCGGCCGACGTCGAATTGCTCGATCGCGGCCTTCCATACGAGCCAGGCCGGCACGGAGCTCGCGTCGCCCGGACCGCCCTTCGTCATGACGTTGACGAGGTCGAAGACCTTGAGCGCGAGCACGAGGCGGATCACAAACGTCGCCGCGATCGTGCCGAGGACGGCCGGGATCGCGATCTCCCGTAGGAGTCGCAGCCCGTGCGCCCCGTCGAGCGATGCCGCCTCCATTACCTCGCGATCGATTCCGAGCAGAGCCGCGAACACGAGAATCGTGACAAGCGGCGCCCACTCCCAGATATCCGCAATCGCGATCGCGACGATCGCGAGAGCCGGATCCGACAGGAAGGAAATCGGATCCGTCCCAGGCGCGACGATGCGCCGGACCGCGTCGATTAGTCCGCCGTTGGGCGTGAAGATGAGGCGCCACAGCACTCCGACAACGACCGGCGGCAGCGCAAGCGGCAGGAGCAGGATGACGCGCGCCGTCGCACCGGCGAGAGCCGAACGCCACAGTGCGAGCGCCGTGACCGTGCCCAGAAACGTCGACGCAATCGCGACGATGATGGCATATGCGACGCCGCGCACAAGAGCCCCGACGACGCTGGTATCGGTCGCGGCCGCCGCGATCTGATCGAAGGCGACAAACTCTTGGAACGGCTTGCCGAGGCTCGAGCGCGTCAGCGCCGCTCCGATGATGAAGACGAGCGGGTAGAGCCCCAGTATCACCGTCACCAGGACGGTGGGTGCGACGAACCCCCGTCGCACCCACCGAGCGGCCCCCCGGACCCGCGTGCCCGCGATGTCAGTCATCGGCGAGCAGCGTCTCCCACTGTTCCTGCACGCGCTGCATCGTCTCCTCGGCGGTGCCACCGGTGCCGGCGATGAGCGCGGCGAGCTCGTCGGTCAGAACCTGCGCCGCCTGCGTCGCGTTCTTGCCCGTCGGCCAGGCAAGGGCGTCGTTGAGCGTCGCGCGGTTCACTTCCTGGATTTCCGGGAACTTCTCGCCGTACGTTTCGTCCTCGAGGGTCGACAGGCGGCTGGGGTCAACGCCCGTCGGCGGCTCGGCCGTCAGGAGCGCGCCGTTGGCCTCGCTCGAAGCGGCGAACTCGATGAAGTCTTCCGCGAGATCGCGCTTTTCGGTGTTCGCCGCAATGACCCAGCTGAATCCCGCGACGAGCGAGGCGCGGGGCTCCTGTCCCTCTTCGCCCACCGGGAGCAGCGTCACGCCCCACTTGCCCGCGACCGGGCTGTCGGTCGACGCCGACTCGGTCTGCACGCCGAGGTCGGTCCAGTTCTCAATGAACGCGACGTTGCCCGCGAACCACGCGGTGTTTCCGGCGCCAAAGTCGGTCTCTGCGGGCGTCGGCAGAGCGACGTCGTTGATGTCCACGAGCGCCTGCGCGGCGGCGACAGCCTCCGGGGTGTCGAGCGCCGGATCCCCGTCCTCGTCGAGGAAGGATCCACCGAAGCCCGCGAGGCGGTTCGCGTAGCTGGCGCCAAGAATCAGCGGCGACTGCTGCCCAAAGACCGATGCGCCGTAGACGCCGCTCGAGCTCTCGTTTTCGGTGATCGTCGTCGCCTGCTCGAGGTACTCGTCCCACGTCGCGGGAGGCTCCGTGAAGCCGTTTCGCTCGAGGATCTCCTTGTTGTAAAAGAGCACGTGCGTGTCGCCGTCGAAGGGAATGCCGTAGATCTTGCCATCGAGCGTCGAGTAGGGCTGCCAGATCGAGGGGATGAAGTCATCGATGTCGAGCTCGGGGGACGCGTCGACCCAGTCGGTGAGTTCCTGGATCGTGCCGTCAGCGGCAAGGTCCCCGAGGGAGACATACCAGGGCGCCGCAACGTCGATCGTGTTCGCGCCCGACTGCTGGTCGAGCGTCAGATTCGACGCGATCTCGTCGTACGGTGAAAGGACCGGATTGATCTTCACGCCAGTCTTCTTCTCGTACTCGGCCGCGAGCCACTCCGAGGCGCCCTCGTGCGACTGGTTGAACAAGACGGTCAGTTCCTGGCCGTCTCCGGCATCTGCGCCATCGGACGAGCAGGAGACGAGAAGGCCTGCGCCGCTCATCATCACGATCGCCGACGAGACGGTAACGATGCGTGCTCTACGGGATCGAGTCATGGGTGCTCCGTGGTTGCTGTGGTCCCGGTGCGTTTCACACTCGGTGACGTTGAGTTTTCGGCGCCGTGAACCCACGCCGCAAACCGACGTGACGTTTTTCGACACGTTCCGTAGCAGAACGACATTTTTCGTTACGGGACGTAGCACGACAGCGTTCGTTGGCCACCCCGGCCCTAGCGTTGAGCCACTGAACCGAACGGATCCAGCGATGAAGCGCATCATTCTCAACGCATTCGACATGTCGTGCGTGACCCATCAGGCACCGGGGCTCTGGCGCCACCCGGCGAACCGCGCCGACCGCTATACCTCGCTCCACGAGTGGGTCGAGCTCGCGAAGCTACTCGAGCGCGGCAGGTTTGACGCCCTGTTCCTCGCCGACGTGCTCGGCGTATACGACGTGTGGCGCGGATCCGGTGAAGCGGCCCTCACCGACGCGGACCAGGTGCCGCTCGGCGACCCGATCATCCCGATCTCGGCGATGGCGTATGCGACCGAGCACCTGGGCTTCGGCATCACGGTCGCCTCGACGTACGACCACCCGTACGCGCTCGCCCGCCGCTTCTCGACGCTCGACCACCTCACCGATGGCCGCGTCGGCTGGAATGTCGTGACCAGCTACCTCGACTCGGCCGCCCGCAACCTCGGGCGCGAGACCCAGATCGCGCACGACGATCGCTACGCCGTCGCCGAGGAGTTCCTCGACGTCGCGTACAAGCTGTGGGAGGCCTCGTGGGAGGACGGCGCCGTCGTCCGCGACCGCGAGCAAGGCGTCTTCACCGACGCGAATCGCGTGCATCCCATCGAACACTCGGGCGAACACTTCCGGGTGCCGGGCTTTCACCTCGCCGAGCCAAGCCCGCAGCGCACGCCCGTCATCTTCCAGGCGGGTGCCTCGCCCCGTGGCCGCGCGTTCGCGGCAAAGCACGGTGAGGCGATTTTCATCAACGGCCTCACCCCCGAACAGACCCGTCCGATCACCGATGACATCAGGGAGCGTGCCGAGGCGGGTGGCCGCCCGGCCGACACCGTCAAGATTCTCGTGCTCGCCACCGTCATTGTCGCCGCGACCGACGCCGAGGCGCACGCGCTCGAAGCGGAGTACCGCGGATACGTGTCCCACGAGGGCGCCCTCGCCCTGTACGCCGGCTGGTCGGGGCTCGATCTCTCGACGTATGACCCCGATACACCGCTGGAGTACGTCGACACCGATGCGGCGCGCTCGGCGCTCGCCGCATTCACGACCTACGATCCCGACCGGTCCTGGACCCCGCGCGACATCGCAAACTACGTTGGGATCGGCGGAATCGGCCCCGTCATCGTGGGCGGCCCCGAGACCGTCGCCGACGAGCTCGAGCGGTGGATCGGGGTCGGTGGAATCGACGGCTTCAACCTCGCGTATGTCGTGACGCCCGGCAGCTTCGAACAGATCGTCGAGCACCTGATCCCGGAACTCCGGCGCCGCGGACGCGTCTGGGATACGTACCCCGAGGGAACGCTACGCGGCCGCCTCACCGGCGACGGATCCGCGATCGTGCCCAGCTGGCACCCGGCAGCCGCGCACCGCGGATCCCTCGTCGGAAAACCGAGCGTCGCCGATGCCTCCGGGCCGGCGTGGAACGCCACACCCACCACTCACGAGGAGACCACACGATGACCGCACACGCCGACCGACAGCGCTGGGTCGCCGTCGCCGAGGAACTCGCCCAGACACTCGCGATCGACGTGCTTGACCGCGACCGATCCGGTGTGGATCCGTTGCCGCAGCTCGATCTGCTGCGCGAGTCGGGCCTCACGACCCTCCTCGTACCCGCCGAGTTCGGCGGCCAGGGCGCTACCTGGAGCACTGCGGTCGCCGTCATTCGTGCACTGGCGCAGACCGATGCGTCGGTGGCACAGGTGCTGGCGTACCACTACGTCAACGAATCGAACGCCGGCTTCGCCGCGACGGCCGAGGCCGGCGAGCGCTGGTATCGCGCGTCGGCGACGAATCGGTGGGTATGGGGTGACTCGGTCAACCCGACCGACCCGGACCTCGCCTTCACGCCGACGGCCGACGGATGGATCCTCAGCGGCACCAAGCGGTTCTCAACGGGTGCTTCCGCCGGCGACGTCGTGCTCGTGAGCGGAACCGTGAGCGGCGGGGACGATGACGGTCGCAACCTCACGGTCGTGCTTGAGCGTAACCGCGCGGGTGTCAGGCCGCTCGGCGACTGGGACGCGCTCGGACAGCGGCAATCTGCCAGTGGATCCGTACGGTTCGAGGACGTTGCCGTCGGATCTGATGACGTGATCGCGTGGGGTAGCGATGAGCCCTTCGCGTCGCTCTTCACGCCCGCGATCCAGCTCTCATTCGGAAATCTCTATCTCGGAGTCGCGCAGGGTGCCCTCGCCCAAGCCATCGACCTCGTACGCGAGCGTCGCGGATCATGGTTCCTCTCAACGGCCGACCGCTACCGCGACGATCCGTTCACGCAGCGCATCGTCGGCGACCTCGACGCGAAGATTGCCGCGGCAGAGGCGCTCGCCGACCGTACGGGCGAGGCCTTCGATGCTGTGGTCGCTCTCGGACACGCAGCCACAGCCGAGGATCGCGGTCGCATCGCCGTCGAGATTGCGCGCCTCAAAATCGTCACGAACGAGACGGCGCTCGATACCGCTCACCGCATCTTCGAGGTCACCGGATCCAGCTCGGCGAAGGCCTCGACCGGGCTCGACCTGCACTGGCGCAACATCCGCACCCACTCGCTGCATGATCCGGTCGACTTCAAGCGGCTCGAGGTCGGCGCCTACATTCTGAACGGCGAGAACCAGCCGATCTCGCTCTACACCTGATCCCACACGACCCCCGCGAGGTCTCACTCTTTTCGCGAGATCGCATCGAATTCAGTGCGATCTCGCGAAAAGAGTGCGATCTCGCGGAAAGCGCGGAGTGCAGCGGAGCGCGGAAGGGCGCGAGCGGGGGCGGGTTACGCCGGCCAGGCCGCCTGTAAGGACTCGCGGACGTCGCCGAGGAGCTGCGGGAGCGCCTTCGTCTGGGCGATGATCGGGAAGAAGTTCGCGTCGGACTTCCAGCGCGGCACGATGTGCTGGTGCAGATGCTCCTCGACACCGGCGCCGGCGACCTCGCCCTGGTTCATGCCCAGGTTGAAGCCGTGGCATCCCGACGTGAGGCGCAGCACCCGCATGGCGGTCTGCGTCAGCGTCGCGATCTCGGCGGTCTCCTCCGGGTTCGCCTCGTCGTAGAGGCCGACGTGGCGATACGGGCACACGAGCAGGTGACCGGCGTTGTACGGGAAGAGGTTTAGCAGCACGAAGGCGTGCGTGCCGCGATAGACGATCAGGCCGTCTTCGTCGGACTTACCGGGCGCCGCGCAGAACGGGCACCCGCTCCCCCGGTTCGCGTCGGCGCCGGCGTTGATGTACGCCATCCGGTGTGGGGTCCAGAGACGCTGGAACGCGTCCTGGACCCCACCGAACTCGGTCGCCGGCTCGAGGCCGGCGAACTCGGCTCGCGGATCCGTCACGCCGTCTCCAGAACGGCGTCCTCGTCCTTCAGCACGAGCGCCTTGCTCTCGATGAGGCCCGTAATGAGCGCGACGGCCTCGTCGACCGGCACGCCGTTGCGCTGGGATCCGTCGCGGAAGCGGAATGAGACCGTTCCGGCCGCGCGGTCCTGCTCGCCGGCGATCATGATGACAGGCACCTTGTGCGTCGTGTGGGTGCGGATCTTCTTGGGCATGCGGTCGTCGGAGTGGTCCACCTCGACGCGCACGCCGGCCTCGCGGAACTTCGCGGCGGCCTCGTTCAGGTAGTCGCCGTACTCGTCGGCAACCGGAACGCCCATGATCTGCAGCGGGGCGAGCCACAGCGGGAAGTCGCCCGCGTAGTGCTCGAGCAGGATCGCGAAGAAGCGCTCGATCGAACCGAACAGCGCGCGGTGGATCATGATCGGCTGCTGCTTGGATCCGTCGCTCGCGGTGTACTCGAGGCCGAAGCGCTCGGGCAGGTTGAAGTCGAGCTGCACCGTCGAAAGCTGCCACGAGCGGCCGAGGGCATCGGTCACCTTGAGGTCGATCTTGGGGCCGTAGAACGCGGCCTCGCCGTCTTCCTCGATGAGCTCGAGGCCCGTGGCGGTGGCAACCTCGCGGAGCGCCTGCGTCGCGGTCTCCCAGATCTCCTCGTCTCCGATCCACTTCGACTTCTCGTCGTCGCGCTTCGACAGCTCGAGGCGGAAGTCGGTCAGGCCGAAGTCCTTCAGCAGCTGGAGCTCGAACTCGAGCACCTTCTTGACCTCGTCCTGGATCTGGTCGCGCGCCACGAAGAGGTGGGCGTCGTCCTGGGTGAAGCCGCGCACGCGGGTGAGGCCGTGCAGCGCTCCCGAGAGCTCGTTGCGGTAGACCGTGCCATTCTCCGCGTAGCGGAGGGGCAGGTCGCGGTAGCTGCGCGCGCGCTCCTTGTAGATGAGGATGTGCATCGGGCAGTTCATGGGCTTCAGGTAGTAGTCCGCGCCCTGCTTGGTGATGTTGCCGTCCTCGTCGCGCTCCTCATCCATGCGGATGGGCGGCCAGATGCCGTCGGCGTAGGTCGCGAGGTGGCCCGACGCCGCGAAGAGGTCGCTCTTCGTGATGTGCGGCGTGTAGACGTAGGTGTAGCCGTTCTTGATGTGCTCGCGGCGGGCGTGCTGTTCCATCTCGCCGCGGATCACGCCGCCGCGCGGGTGCCACACCGAGAGTCCGGATCCGATCTCGTCGGGGAACGAGAACAGGTCGAGTTCCTTACCGAGCTTGCGGTGGTCGCGCTTGGCGGCCTCGGCGAGGCGATCCTTGTACGCGACGAGCTCGTCCTTCGTTGCCCAGGCGGTGCCGTAGATGCGCTGGAGCTGCGGGTTCTTCTCGCTGCCGCGCCAGTAGGCGCCGGCGACGCGCATGAGGTCCCAGCCGTTGCCGACCATGCGGGTCGTCGGCACGTGCGGGCCGCGGCAGAGGTCGCCCCACTTGGTCTCGCCCGACTTGGGGTCGACGTTGTCGTAGATGGTGAGCTCTCCCGCGCCGACCTCGACGCTTGCGCCCTCGGCGGCTTCCTTCTTGCCACCCTTCAAGCCGATGAGCTCGATCTTGAAGGGCTCGTGGGCAAGCTCGGCGATGCCTTCCTCGTCGGTGATGGCGCGGCGCACGAAGCGCTGGCCCTCCTTGACGATTTTCTGCATCTCCTTCTTGATCGCCTTGAGGTCGTCCGTCGAGAACGGCTCGTCGACCTGGAAGTCGTAGTAGAAGCCATCGGTGATGAAGGGGCCGATGCCGAGCTTCGCCGCCGGGTTGAGGCGCTGCACGGCCTGGGCGAGAACGTGTGCGGTCGAGTGGCGCAGGATGTTCAGACCATCCTGGCTGTCGATAGTGACCGCCTCGACCGTCTGTGTGTCCGTCACCTCTGCGGCGAGGTCCTTCAGCGTGCCGTCGACGCGCATCGCGACAACGTTCTTTTCGGGGAACAGATCAAATCCAGTGGTCACCCGAACAGTCTAGTCGCGCCCGCGAGAGCGCCGCGTCACGCCACCTGGGGATCAGGCCTGCGTGCCCTCGCGCTTCGACTTGCGCGCCTTGATCACGGCGCCGATCACGATCGGTAGGACCGAGACGAGCACGATGACGATCGCGAGGATGTCGATGTTGTCGCGCACGAGCGGGATACCGCCGAGCAGCGCGCCGACGAGCGTCATGCTACCCACCCAGAGCACGCCTCCCCCGATGTTCCAGAGCAGGAAGCGGCGGTACGGCATGGCGGCGGTGCCGGCGGCGAGCGGCACGTAGGTGCGGACGATCGGCACGAAGCGGCCGAGCACGAGCGAGACGCCACCGTACTTGCGGAAGAACGCCTCCGCCTCCTCGAGGTGGGAGGTCTTCAGGATCCGCGCGTCGTCCTTGAAGAGCCGGCGACCGAATCGCCGCCCGAGGAAGTAGCCGACCTGGTCGCCCAGGAACGCGGCGGGAATGCCGACGAGGAGGATCTGCCACCAGGTGATGCCGAGGGGGCCCGCAAGGATCGCGGCCGTCACGATGAGCGAGTCGCCCGGGAGGAACGGGAACAGCACGCCCGACTCGATGAACAAGACGGCAAAGAGCCCGATGAGTACCCACGGCCCGAACGACTCGAGAAGCTTCTCGGCGTCCGGAACGATGCTCAGGGTCGGAAAGGTCGCGGCGTGTGCCGCGAGGTCCCAGTGAATCACGCAGTTCCCATCGGTGTCGATCGCCACGCACGGTCGCGCGGCTCGAACCAGTATCAGGGCAGAAGGTAGCGCGTTCCTGACAGCACCGCCGAAATCACTGAGAGAACACAAAAACGGGGCCCCAACCGGGACCCCGTATCTGAGCGGATGACGAGACTCGAACTCGCGACCCTAACCTTGGCAAGGTTATGCGCTACCAACTGCGCTACATCCGCGTGAACCTCTCGAGAGAGGTTCGTGCGCGATACTGGGATCGAACCAGTGACCCCTTCCGTGTCAGGGAAGTGCGCTACCGCTGCGCCAATCGCGCCTAGAAGGCTATTTAGTTGTGTGGAGGTGGCGACGGGATTCGAACCCGTGTAAACGGCTTTGCAGGCCGGTGCCTAGCCTCTCGGCCACGCCACCGTGGTGCAGGAATCGAACCCGCGCGCCTGATCCCCGAGGGGATCCTGCACTCGAGCGGATGACGAGACTCGAACTCGCGACCCTAACCTTGGCAAGGTTATGCGCTACCAACTGCGCTACATCCGCGTTATCCCCGGCTTCTCAGCTGGCGACTCGTTAAACACTACCCCCTCCAGATCCGTCGGACCAAACGGGCCGCCGGTTCGGGCGTGTCCGCTCGCGCGACACCCCCGGGCGTCAACCCGGTTACAGATCCACCCGGAACGCCTGTAGTATCGTTTCTTGTGCCCGAGGGTGCAACACAAATCAATACTCTGGGCGTTTGGCGCAGTTGGTTAGCGCGCTTCGTTCACACCGAAGAGGTCGTGGGTTCGAGTCCCGCATCGCCCACCAGAGAAAGCCCGATCAGACACGTAATCTGATCGGGCTTTTCGCATGCCCGTGCGAGAATCGAGGCATGTCGGTTCTCGCTAGTAACGCTCTGGTCTTCCAGCAGACGGCCCACTTCACGCGCAACGACTTCGCGATCTTCGATGCCGAGAGCCAGCAGCAGGTCGCCCACGCCGAGACCGGCGGCTCGACCGTCGAGCGCATGTTCACGGGAGCCCGTGAGCTCTACGTCTACGACGGACCCGGCAACCCGCTGCTCCACGTGAGCGACACCATGACGTTCGGCCGCGATCGACTCGCGGTCTTCTCCCCCGACGGATCCACACTCGCGCAGATCGTGAAACAGTGGAGCTTCTTCAAGACGCACATCACGATCGACCTCGGCGGCGAGGAGCTCCAGCTCCTCGGTAGCTTTCTGAGCTTCGACTTCCAGATCGTCGCGCCGTACGGCGAGGTCGCGTCGGTCACTCGCAAGTGGTCCGGCTTCGAGAACTCGTTGTTCGGAAAGTCGACGTATCTGCTTCAGCTTCACCCGGGGCTCGACGACGTCCGCCGCAAGGCCGTGATCGGCAGCGTCATCGCGCTCGATCTCATCCGAGCGAAGGCCGATAGGGGCTAACTCACATGCTTTCTCTCGCACTCGGCGTCGTCTTCGCCGTGCTCTACGCGATCTACCGCGACAAGGATCCGCGACTGTTGCGCAACGGTGTCTTCCTCACGGCGGCGGTCGCGTTCGGCGTGCTCGGCGTCCTGCTCATCGCCGCGCCACACAGCATCGTCGCAGCCCTCCTCCTCGGGCTCATCGGGCTCGCGGTTCCGGTGAGCATCCTCGTCTTCGGCATCGGGCTCATCCGCAATGGATTCACGATGATGAAGAAGGAGGGGCGTAGCCTCGGCAACCGCCTCTCGCTCCTGCTCGGCATCGCCGTGCTGGCGCTCCCCCTCATCTCGATCGTGCTCGTGATGACGCTGCAACTCGCGGGCCTCCTCGTCGCGACGCTCATCGCGTTCGTCTCGGCGTACGCGAGTATGGCGTTCATCTCGTTCGCGGTGTACTCGGTCGTCTACGGCCGCATGCGGCACCGGATCGATCCGGTCGCGATCGTCGTTCACGGATCCGGACTCGCGGGCGGCCGCGTGACGCCGCTGCTCCGCGGCCGGCTCGACCGCGGGATCCAGGCGCACCACGCCGAATTCTCGCGCGGCAACCGCGTGCCGATGGTTCCATCCGGCGGGCAGGGATCCGACGAGTCTCGTTCCGAGGGCGAGGCGATGGCCGAGTACCTGCGTGAGCAGGGCGTTCCGGCCGAGCTGATCCTTCCGGAAACGCGCTCGACGACGACCGCCGAGAACATCCGCATGTCGACCGAGCTGCTCGCGAAGCGCGGGGCACCGGGGCCGATCCTGCTCGTCACGAGCGACTACCACGTGCTACGAACGGCGTCGCTCGCGCGCCGCATGGGCATCGAGGCGCAGGTCGTCGGATCCCGCACCGCGCGCTATTACGTGCCGAGCGCGTTCATCCGCGAGTTCATCGCGCTCATCGTCGAGAACCGTTGGGTGAGCGTCGTCGCACTCCTGCCGTTCTGCGCGCTCCTCGTGACGCTAGCGATCTCGGTCCTCACGCTGGGTTGACCGGTGCCGGCCCGCGCTGGGCCGGCAACCCGATCTCCTAGTGGCGGCGCGGCGCGAACGTCACGTAACCCGTGCCGGATCCTTGCGCGACGATTCCGTCGATCGCCTCGAGGTCGGCGGCGTCGGGGATCCACTGCACCGCGGCGGCGTTGGAGGCGACCTGCTCGGGGCGGGTCGCGCCCGCGATGATCGTGTCGACCGCGGGCTGCGCGCGGAGGCCGCCGAGGGCGACGTCAAGCATCGTGATACCGCGCTCGTCGGCGAACGCGCGGAAGCCGTCGATGACGTCCCACTTGGCCGCCTCGAGGCGAGCGGTCTCGGTCGCGAGGCGGGATCCGTCGGGCGCCTTCTCGGCGCTCGTGTACTTGCCCGTGAGCAGGCCGTACGCGAGCGGGAAGTACGGCAGGATGCTCATGCCGTAGTGCTCGAGCGCGGGTGTCAGCTCGGCCTCGGCGCTGCGGTTGTACAGCGAGTACTCGTTCTGCGCCGTGATGAAGTGCTCGGATCCGATCGCCTCGGCGACGAGCGCGGCGTCGGCGACCTCCCACGAGGTGAAGTTCGAGCAGCCGATGTAGCGCACCTTTCCGGCCTGCACGAGGTCGGTCAGCGCCTGCAGCGTCTCGTCGATCGGCGTGATGCGGTCGGGCGTGTGCAACTGGTACAGGTCGATGTAGTCGGTGCCGAGGCGCGAGAGGGATCCCTCAACCGCGCGGGCAATGTAGCCGCGGCTCGCGCGGTTCGACAGCGCGCCGGGATAGGTGTCGCCCATGTCCATGCCGAACTTCGTGGCGACGACGACCTCGCTCCTGTGAGAGCCGAGGGCCGTGCCGAGCATCGTCTCCGACGCGCCCGTGCCATATACATCGGCGGTGTCGAAGAAGCTCACGCCGTTGTCGAGCGCGGCGGTGATGACCGCGGTGGTCTGCTCCTGGTCGATGCGGCGCCCGAAGGCGTTGCAGCCGATTCCGAGGGCCGAGACGACGAGTCCGCTATTTCCGAGGGGTGCGTATTCCATGTGTTCACGCTATCGCGGCGCGGCGCCCGCGGGGCGCACGGCAAAGCCGGGGTCCGCGTGTGGCGCGAACCCCGGCTGAGCGGTGCTGTGTGATGCGTGTGATTAGCGGGTGAGCTGCTCGTTCGGCTCGAAGGAGTAGCCCTCTTCGCCGTGGACCGAGACGTCGATACCGGCGATCTCGTCCTCGTTCTTGACGCGGAAGCCGATCGTCTTCTGGATCGCGAAGCCGAGAATGAGGGCGACGACGAACGAGTAGACGAGGGTGGCCAGGGCGCCGATGAGCTGGACGACCAGCTGCTGCACGCCACCGCCCATGAAGAGGCCGGTGTCGATAGCGAAGAAGCCGAGGTAGACCGTACCGATGAAGCCACCGACGAGGTGGACACCGACGACGTCGAGCGAGTCGTCGTAGCCGAGCTTCCACTTAAGGTCGACCGCGAGGGCACAGGCGACACCGACGATGAGGCCGAGGAGGATGGCCCAGATCGGCTCGAGGTTGGCGCAGGCCGGGGTGATGGCGACGAGACCGGCGACGGCACCCGACACGGCGCCGACCGAGGTGGCCTTGCCGTTCTTGAGCTTCTCGGCGATGATCCAGCCGAGGATCGCGGCGGCGGGGCAGACCATCGTGTTGATGATGATGAGGCCGGTCTGGAGGTTGCCGTCCTCGCCGAGCGGGGCGACCGTGAGGCCGGCGTTGAAGCCGAACCAGCCGAACCAGAGCAGCGCGCCGCCGAGCATGACGAGGGGGACGTTGTGGGGCTTGTTGATGGTCTTCGCGAATCCGACGCGCTTGCCGAGGACGATCGCGAGGGCGAGTGCCGCGGCACCGGCGTTGATGTGAACGGCCGTTCCACCGGCCCAGTCGATGACCTCGACGCCCGAGTCCGGGAACATCACCGAGCCGAGGTTGTAGATCCAGCCACCGCCCCAGACCCAGGCGGCCACGGGGAAGTACACGAGCGTCCCCCAGAGCGCGACGAAGACCATCCAGGATCCGAACTTCGCGCGGTCGGCGATCGCGCCGGAGATTAGCGCGACCGTGATGATCGCGAAGGTGGCGCCGAAGGCGACACCGATGGTCGCCTCACCGGTCGGGTCGTCGGCTGTGGTCGCGCTGAGTGCGAAGTCGGCGAAGGGGTTACCGGAGAAGCTCCAGGTGGAGTTCACGGCGCTCATGCTGAAGCCGAAGAGCACCCAGAGGACGGCGACGAGGCCGAGTGCGCCGAAGCTCATCATCATCATGCTAACGACGCTCTTGGCCTTGACGAGGCCGCCGTAGAAGAACGCGACGCCGGGTGTCATGAGCAAGACGAGCGCGGTGGCGATCATCAGCCACGCGAGTTGTCCACTGTCCATGGGGGTTCCTTACGAGTCGGGGTGAAGAGGAATGCCCTCATACTCCCGAGCCCGCGTTTCCCGCAGAGTGCGCTCGTGGTTTCCGTTATGTTACGCGTGGTCGTGCGTGTTACAAGATCGTGTCAGGCGTGAGTCGACGCGACCAAACGCGACACCGCGCGCAGGTACTTCTTGCGGTAGCCGCCCGCGAGCATCTCGTCGGAGAACACCTTGTCGAGCGCGAGGCCCGTGGCCCGGATCGGCAGCTGCGCGTCGTACACGCGGTCGATGAACGCGACGAAGCGCAGCGCCTCGGACTGATCGGTGATCTGGCGCACATCCCGCAGCCCGATCGCGTCGACGCCCTCGATGAGGCGAATGTAGCGCGACGGGTGCACGTGCGCGAGGTGCTCGACGAGCTCGTCGAAGCCGTCGTCCGAGACGTCGCCGTCGATGCTCGCGAGTGCCTCGGCGTACTCGTCGTCGGCGACGACCGCCGCGCCCTCGTCGAGCGAGCGCTGGCGGAAGTCGACGCCGTCGATGCGGATCGTCTGGAAGCTGTCGGACATCGACTGAATCTCGCGCAGGAAGTCCTGTGCCGCGAAGCGGCCCTCGCCGAGGGCGTTCGGCGGGGTGTTGCTCGTCGCGGCCAGGCGCGTGCCCGTCTTCACGAGCTCACCCAGCAGGCGCGTCATCACCATCGTGTCGCCCGGGTCGTCGAGCTCGAACTCGTCGATGCAGAGCAGGGCGGATCCGGTGAGCAGGTCGACCGTGTTCTTGTAGCCGAGCGCGCCCACGAGGGCGGTGTACTCGATGAACGAGCCGAAGTACTTCCGGCGGGCCGGCATCGCGTGATAGATCGACGCGAGCAGGTGGGTCTTACCGACGCCAAAGCCACCGTCGAGGTACACGCCCGGCTTCATCTCCGGCTCGGTGGCCTTCTTCTTGCGCCCGAACGAGAACAGACCTGCGCGCGCGATGGGCTGGGATCCGCCCGCCGCGAAGCGCTGCAGCAGCTCCTTCGAGTCTTGCTGCGACGGGAACGCGTCGTCGGCCCGGTACGTCTCGAACGTCGCCCCGTCGAACTGGGGCGGCGGCACGAGGCTCGCCAGCATCTCCTCGCCCGTGAGGCGCGGCTGACGCGCGGTGAGCTGAATGGTCGTGGCCTGGGCGGAAGTCATCGCCTTTTAGGATACGCGCTCGGAACCGAGCCCCCGCTCGAAGACCCACGACCGCAGGAGCTCGCTCCAGCGCTTCTCGTCGTAGTTCCAGAGCTTGGTGTGGCGGGCCTCGACGTAGGGCGCGAGCGTGACGAGGTCCGGGCGCGCGTCGGCGAGACCGCGCGACGCGGCCGACGGCACGAAACCGTCGTCGTCGCTGTGCAGCAGCAGGATCGGGTGGGTCAGCTCGTCGGCGCGCGTCACAATGTCGAGGTCGTTGAGCGAGATCGCGTCGCCCGATCGCACGACGCGCGACCACGTCGGCATCGTCAGCTGGCGCAGGGCGATGTGGGTAACGGGGCTCGGCACGCGCAGCTCTCGCGCCTGGTAGCCGAGCACGGTGCGCCAATCGACGACGGGCGAATCGAGGATGATGCTGTCGATCTTGTCGGGGTACGCCGTGCGCAGCGAGGTCTGCAGCACGATCGCGCCGCCCATCGACCACCCCATGAGGATGATGCGCTCGGCGCCGTTCGCGAGCGCGTACTCGATCGCCGCCTCGACGTCGCGCCACTCGGTCGCCCCGAGGCCGTAGTGGCCGGAGTCGCTTCGCGGGGCGTCGCCGTCGTTGCGGTACGAGACCGCGAGGCTCGTGACGCCCGCGGACCGGAACACCGGCGCGGCGCGGAGGGTCTCGGACCGCGTCGTGCCGCGGCCGTGCACGCTGATGACCCACGTCGCGGCGTCGCCGCCGCTCGGCGCCGGGAAGAGCCACGCGGGGCACTCGCCCACGGTCGAGCCGATCGACACCTCGCGGTACGGGATGTGGAGCTCGCCAGGGTGCACGAAGTACCAGCCGCTGAACGTCGCCGCGCGGCCCACCTTCTCGCCCTCTTCGACCTCGGTGAGGAGCTTGCGCGTCGCGGTGCGCTCGGTCTCGGTGAGCAGCGCGCCGAGCTTGAGGTACTCGTGGGTGCCGTTAACGAAGAGGCCGTAGCGGCCCGGCAGAACCGTATCGGGCGAGCGCCTGAGAGTGATGGTCTGGGCCTTGGTGTCGATGCCCAACACCTCGGTGTCGGCGAGGCGTCTCGTGACCGGCGTCACGACCTTCCTCGCGAACGCGAATGAGACGAGTGTGCCCCCGACGACGACGCCCGCCGTGAGCGCCGCGCTGGCGGCAAGAGCACTGAGTACACGTGGACGCTGGGTCACGGCGCGCCTGGATCTCCTGAGCACAAGATCAGCCTAGTCTGACCGCGTGAGTGACGTCTCCCCCGTCTTCGAGGAAACGGCCGAAGCGCTCCGCCGAGTGGCGTTCCGGCCGGACCTTGCCGTGCGGGAGATTCCCTCTCCCAGCGGCGTCGCGCCGCACAGCATCGCGTTCGCGGGCGACGTCCGCCCCGACTCTCACGGCGATTCTCCCTACGGCACGGGCCGATTCCTGCTGCTCTACGACCCCGAGGAGCCCGAGACGTGGGGCGGCCCCTGGCGCGTCGTCGCGTTCGCGCAGGCGCCGCTCGAGATCGAGATCGGCACGGATCCGCTGCTCGCGGAGGTCGCGTGGTCGTGGCTTACCGATGCGCTCGCGTCGCACCACGCGCACCACCACTCCGCCTCGGGGACCGCGACGAAGACGGTCTCGCGCGGCTTCGGATCCCTCGCCGCCCAGGGCGACGGATCCCAGATCGAGTTGCGCGCGTCGTGGACGCCGGATCCGCCCTCGGCCCGCCACATCGAGGCGTGGGCAGAGCTCGTCTGCATGCTCGCGGGGCTCCCTCCCGGATCCGAGGGGATCGCGATCCTCTCCCCCGGTCTGCGGCCTCCCCGCTCGAGCTGAGAGAATGGTCGTCTCACACCCTCCATCCGAGCCGAGGAGCACCGTCATCTCGTACCGCGTCATCGACACCGCCGAAGACTTTCTTGACGCCTGCCGCACCCTGGGCGCCGCATCGGGGCCCGTCGCGGTCGACGTCGAACGCGCATCCGGCTTCCGGTACTCGTCGCGCGCGTACCTGATCCAGGTGTTCCGCCGCGGCGCCGGCGTGTTTCTCTTTGACGCCCCCGAGATCGACGATTTCGCGCCGCTGATGGAGGCCATCGGCGACGCCGAGTGGGTGTTCCACGCCGCGACGCAGGATCTCCCCTCGCTCCGCGAGATCGACCTCGTGCCCGAGCGCATCTTCGACACCGAGCTGTCGGCCCGCCTCCTCGGCTGGCCCGGCGTCGGCCTCGGCGCGGTCGTCGAGCGCACGCTCGGCATCGTGCTGAAGAAGGAACACTCGGCGGCCGACTGGTCGACGCGGCCGCTGCCGCAGGCGTGGCTCGAGTACGCCGCTCTCGACGTCGAGCACCTGCTCGACGTGCGCGATGCCATCGCCGAGGAGCTCGACCTCACCGGCAAAGCCGACTGGGCCGCCGAGGAGTTCGCCGACGAGCTGACCCGCAAGCCGAAGCCCGCTCCCGCCGAGCCGTGGCGCAAGCTCAACGGCCTGCACAAGATTCGCGGCCGCCGCGGCATGGCGATCGCGCGGGCCTTCTGGAACGCGCGCGACGAGCTCGCGCGCTCGACCGACACCGCCCCGGGGCGGCTCGTGCCCGACCGCTCGCTCGTTGCGGCCGTCGCGGCCGGCCCCAAGACCAAGGCCGAGCTGGGCGCCCTCCGCGACTTCACGGGCCGCGCGAGCCGCACCGAGATCAACCGCTGGTGGCAGGCGTTCGTCGACGGCCGAGCCGACACCGACATCCCCCTCGAGCGCGTCCCGAGCGACGCGCTGCCGCCCGTGCGCGCGTGGTCGGGCCGCCGCCCCGAGGCCGACGCGCGCCTCAAGGCCGCGAAGCCCGCGATCGAAGCGCACGCCGAGTTCCTCTCGATGCCCACCGAGAACCTCCTCACGCCGGATCACCTACGGCGCGTCTGCTGGCAGCCGCCGCAGCCCGCGACCGCGGAGGCGATCGCCGCCGCGCTAAAGTCGCACGGCGCCCGCGACTGGCAGGTCGCGCAGGTGAGCCCGATCATCGAGAAGGCGTTTGTGCAGGCGACGCAATCGCCGGCCGAGGCCACCGAATCCGCTTAGTAGCTTCGGCCCAACCGGCTCGCGCCGGTCACCTGAGAACGCCATAGGCTGGCGGTGTCCACCAATCTCAGGAGGCAAAGTGGCCCACCAGACGGATGTCTACTTCGTCGACGGCGTACGCACCCCATTCGGGCGCGCCAGCGCTAACGGAATCTATGCGAACACCCGCGCCGACGACCTCGCCGTGAAGGCCCTCATCGGGCTTCTCGACCGCAACCCGAACGTACCGAGGGATCTGATCGACGACGTCGCGATCGCCGCGACGAGCCAGACGGGTGACCAGGGCCTGACCCTCGGCCGCACCGTGGCGATGCTCGCGGGCCTGCCGCAGGAGGTCCCCGGCCTCGCGATCGAGCGCATGTGCGCCGGCGCGATGACGGCGGTCACCACCATGGGCGCGTCGATCGGTTTCGGAATGTACGACCTCGCGATCGCGGGCGGCGTCGAGCACATGGGCCGCCACCCCATCGGATCCAACTCGGATCCGAACCCGCGCTTCGTCGCGGAGCGGCTCGTCGACCCGCAGGCGCTCAACATGGGCGTCACGGCCGAGCGTCTGCACGACCGGTTCCCGCAGCTGACGAAGGAGCGCGCCGACCGCTTCGGCATGCTCAGCCAGCAGAAGGCCCAGGCGGCGTACGACGTGGGGCACATCCAGCCCGACCTGATCCCTGTTGCCGTGACCGACGCCGACGGCGCCTTCGCGCTCGCGACCGAGGACGAGGGCCGCCGCCCCGAGACGACGATGGAGGCCCTCGCCGGCCTCAAGACCCCGTTCCGCCCGCACGGCCGCGTGACCGCCGGCACGTCGTCGCCGCTCACCGACGGCGCGACCGTGAGCCTGCTCGCGAGCAAGCGCGCGCTGAAGAAGCACGGCCTCACGCCCAAGATGCGCATGGTGTCGTTCGGCTTCGCCGGCGTGCAGCCCGAGGTCATGGGCCTCGGCCCCGTGCCGTCGACCGAGAAGGCGCTCGAGAAGGCCGGTCTCACGATCGACGACATCGGCCTGTTCGAGCTGAACGAGGCGTTCGCCGTGCAGGTGCTGAGCTTCCTCGACCACTTCGGTATCGCCGACGAAGACCCGCGCGTGAACCCGTGGGGCGGCGCGCTCGCCGTCGGCCACCCCCTGGCCGCGAGCGGTGTGCGCCTGATGATCCAGCTCGCCGCGCAGTTCGAACGCCGCCCCGACGTGCGCTACGGCCTCACCGCGATGTGCGTGGGCCTCGGCCAGGGCGGATCCGTGATCTGGGAGAACCCGTTCTACACGGGCAAGAGGAAGTGACGAAGAACGTGACCGATTACGACAGCCTGGATTTCTCCGACCTCGAGAACGCGTCCGTCGACGAGGTCATCACGCACTCGCTGGTGCGCGATGTTCGCCTCGCCTCGGGCCGCACGCTCGCCCTCATCACGCTCCACAACGGGCGCGACCACCGCCGGCCGAACACCCTCGGCCCGCTCACGCTGCGCGAACTCGCCGAGACCCTCGATGGCCTCGCCGAGCGCGCCACGAAGGGCGAGATCGACGCGGTCGCCATCACCGGCAAGCCGTACATCTTCGCCGCGGGCGCCGATCTCTCACAGATCACGTCGCTCTCGACGCGCGACCTGGCGCTCAAGATCGCACAGCGCGGCCACCACGTGCTCGGAAAGCTTGGCAGGCTCGGCGTGCCCAGCTTCGCGTTCGTCAACGGCCTCGCCCTCGGCGGCGGCCTCGAGATCGCGCTGAACTCGACGTACCGCACGGTCGATTCGTCGGCGGCCGCGCTCGGCCTGCCCGAGGTCTTCCTCGGCATCATCCCGGGCTGGGGTGGTGCGACGCTGCTGCCGAACCTCATCGGCATCGAGAACGCCCTCGAGGTCGTCGTCTCGAACCCGCTGAAGCAGAACCGCATGCTGCGCCCCCAGCAGGCGCACGAGCTCGGAATCTTCGACGAGATCTTCGGCCCCGCGAACTTCCTCGAAGACTCGCTGTCGTGGGCAGATCGCGTGCTGTCGGGCGAGACGCGCGTCGAGCGCAAGAACGTTCCCGGGAAGATCGAGCGCACGATCAAGTGGCCCGCCGCGATCAAGATCGCGCGCGGCATGCTCGAGCAGAAGATCGGCACGGTGCCGCTCTCGCCGTATCGCGCTCTCGACCTCCTCGAGCACGCGGCCAAGGGATCCATCGAGGACGGCTTCCAGCTCGAGGACGAGGCGCTTGCCGATCTCGTCGCGAGCGACGAGTTCGCGGCGTCGATGTACGCCTTCGACCTCGTGCAGAAGCGCGCGAAGCGCCCCGTCGGTGCCCCCGACAAGGCACTCGCCAAGCGCGTGACGAAGGTCGGCGTGATCGGTGCGGGCCTCATGGCCAGCCAGTTCGCGCTGCTGTTCGTGCGCCGCCTGCAGGTGCCCGTCGTGATCACCGATGTCTCGGCAGAGCGCGTCGAGAAGGGCCTCGGCTACATCCGCGACGAGATTGCGAGGCTCGAGCAGAAGGGACGCCTCGACGGCGACGGCGCGGGCCGCCTCCGCGCGCTCATCTCGGGCACGACCGACAAGGCCGACTTCGCCGATTGCGACTTCGTCATCGAGGCCGTGTTCGAAGAGACCGCCGTCAAGCAGCAGGTGTTCCGCGAGGTCGAACAGTACATCGCCGACGACGCCGTGCTCGCGACCAACACCTCGTCGCTGTCGGTCGAGGAGATCGGATCCGTGCTCGCGCACCCCGAGCGCCTCATCGGCTTCCACTTCTTCAACCCCGTGGCCGTCATGCCCCTCGTCGAGGTCGTGCGTACCCCGCAGGCCACCGACGAGGCGATCTCGACGGCGTTCGTGGTCGCGAAGGAGCTGAAGAAGAACGCGATCGGATCCGCCGACGCGCCGGGCTTCATCGTCAACCGCCTGCTCGCGAAGGTCATGGGTGAGGCCGCCCGCGCCGTCGACGAGGGCGCCGCCCTCACAGACGTCGAGGAGGCCTTCGGCCCGCTCGGCCTGCCGATGGGGCCGTTCGAGCTCATCGACCTCGTCGGCTGGAAGGTCGCGGCGCACGTGCAGGACACGATGGCGACGCACTTCCCCGACCGGTTCTACTCCTCCCCCAACCTGCACGCTCTCGCGGATCTCGACGCACCGCTCGACCGCGACAAGAAGGGGCGGATCACCGGCTGGTCGAAGGACGCAAAGAAGGCGATCGAGGTCGGTCGCGACGCCGCACCCGCCGACGAGATCCTGCGCCGCGTGCAGCACGAGCTCGCCCGCGAGATCCGCCTAATGCTCGACGAGGGCGTCGTGCCCGAGGTCGAAGACATCGACCTCGCGCTGATCCTCGGTGCGGGCTGGCCGATGATCGACGGCGGCGCCACGCCGTACCTCGACCGCGTCGGCGCCTCGGAGGCCGCCGGCGGCGGCGACTTCCACACCCCACAGATCCGCGGCGTGAAGTAACCCCCGCACACGCGCGAACGCCCGCTCCCACATACCAGTGGGAGCGGGCGTTTGTCGTGCGTGGCGGGCCCGTATCGGCCCGCGCGCCTTACCGCGTGTTGCGGGCGCGGTCCATCGTGATCGCGCCCGTGAGGGGCGTGGAGCCGTCCTGGCGGGCGACGGGGACGCGGGTGCCGAGCACCTGCGAGACGACGTCCTGGGCGATCTTCGACGCCGTGAGGCCGGCGTCCTCGAGCACCTGCTCGCGCGTGGCGTGGTCGATGAACTCGTCGGGCAGACCCAGCTCGTCGACGGCCGTGTCGACACCCGCCTCGCGGAGCACCTGGCGCACGCGCGTGCCGATGCCGCCGACGCGGATGCCGTCTTCGATCGTGATGACGAGGCGGTGGCGGGCGGCGAGGTCGACGATCGAGTCGGCGACGGGGACGACCCAGCGCGGGTCAATCACGGTCGCGCCGATCCCCTGCGCTTTCAGTCGCTCGGCGACGTCGAGCGCCATGCGGGCGAAGGGGCCGATGCCGATGAGGAGCACGTCCTCGTCGCCGTTGCGTGCGAGCACGTCGACGCCATCGGAGAGGCGCTCGATCGCATCGATGCTCTCGCCGACCTCGCCCTTCGGGTAGCGGATCACCGTCGGCGCGTCGTTGATCTCGACGGCCTCGTCGAGCTCCTCGCGGAGGCGCTCGGCGTCGCGGGGGGCCGCGATTCGGATGTGCGGCACGATGTGCAGCAGCGCGAGGTCCCACATGCCGTGGTGGCTGGGACCGTCGGGGCCCGTGACGCCCGAGCGGTCGAAGACGAAGGTCACGCCCGCCTTGTGCAACGCAACGTCCATCAACACCTGGTCGAAGGCGCGGTTCACGAAGGTCGCGTAGAGCGCGACGACGGGGTGCAGGCCGCCGTAGGCGAGGCCCGCGGCGCTCGCGACGGCGTGCTGCTCGGCAATGCCGACGTCGTAGACGCGCTCGGGGAACTTCTCCGCGAACGGGCCGAGTCCCGTCGGGCGCAACATCGCGGCCGTCATCGCGATGACGTCGGAACGGCGCTCGCCGACCTCGACGAGGGCGTCGGCGAACACGCCCGTCCAGTCCTCGCCCTTGCGCCCACCGACGGGCTTACCCGTCTTGGGGTCGATCTTGTTGACGGCGTGGAACTGGTCGGCCTCGTCATTGCGGGCCGGGGCGTAGCCGCGGCCCTTCTCGGTGATGGCGTGGACGATTACCGGCGCGCTGTAGCGCTTGGCCTGCTCGAAGGTCTCGAGGAGCGCCGGCAGGTCGTGCCCGTCGACGGGGCCGAGGTACTTGATGTCGAGCTGCGCGTAGAGCGCCGAGTTGTTGGTCAGGCGCGACAGGAAACCGTGCGTGCCGCCGCGGACACCGCGGTAGAGCGCGCGACCGACGCGGCCCAGGCGGCGCGCCGCTTTGCCGGACTTCTGGTCGAGGTCGCGGTACGCGGATCCGGTGCGGACCCGGTTGAGGTAGCGCGCCATGCCGCCGATCGTCGGGGCGTAGCTGCGGCCATTGTCGTTGACGACGATCACGAGGTTGCGGTCGTTGTCGTCGGTGATGTTGTTGAGGGCCTCCCACGTCATGCCGCCCGTGAGGGCGCCATCGCCGACGACGGCCACCACATGGCGGTCGTCACGGCCCGTGCGGGCGAACGCGCGCGAGATGCCGTCGGCCCAGCTGAGCGAGCTCGATGCGTGCGACGACTCGACAACGTCGTGCTCGCTCTCGGAACGCTGCGGGTAGCCGGCGAGGCCGTCGCGCGAGCGCAGCCCCGAGAAGTCCTGGCGGCCCGTGAGCAGCTTGTGCACGTAAGACTGGTGGCCCGTGTCCCAGACGATCGGATCTTGGGGCGAGTCGAATACGCGGTGTAGGGCGATCGTCAGCTCGACGACGCCGAGGTTCGGCCCGAGGTGCCCGCCGGTCTGCGAGACGTTCTCGACGAGGAACTCTCGCACCTCGGCGGCGAGCTGGGTGAGCTCGCGCTTCGACAGGCGGTCGAGATCGCGCGGACCCGAGATCGAATCAAGCAGACTCATAATTTCGAGCGTACGCCTCCTGGCCTGGAAAACGGGCGGGACGCGACGAGGCCCCTCCCGTCTTGTCGACGGGAGGGGCCTCGTTTCGTTGAGCGGCTGTTACACCAGCGAACGCAGCACGTACTGCAGGATGCCACCGTTGCGGTAGTAGTCGGCCTCACCGGGGGTGTCGATGCGAACGACCGCATCGAACTCGACCGTCTGCTTACCGGCGGGCGAGTGCTCGCTCGGCTGCGCGGTGACGTGGACCGTCTTGGGGGTCACGCCGTTGTTCAGCTCCGTCAGGCCCTCGATCGAGAAGACCTCGGTGCCGTCGAGACCGAGCGAGTCGGCCGACTCACCGGCGGGGAACTGCAGCGGGACAACGCCCATGCCGATGAGGTTCGAGCGGTGGATACGCTCGAAGCTCTCGGTGATGACTGCGCCGACGCCCAGCAGGCTCGTTCCCTTCGCGGCCCAGTCGCGCGAGGATCCCGAACCGTATTCCTTGCCACCGAGGATGACGAGGGGCGTGTTCTCGGCCTGGTAGTTCTGCGACGCGTCGTAGATGAACGACTGCGGGCCGCCCTCCTGCGTGAAGTCGCGGGTGTAACCGCCCTCGACGTTGTCGAGGAGCTGGTTGCGCAGGCGGATGTTCGCGAACGTACCGCGAATCATGACCTCGTGGTTACCGCGACGCGAGCCGTAAGAGTTGAAGTTCTTACGGTCGATGCCGTGGCTCGTGAGGTACTGACCGGCGGGGGTATCGGCCTTGATCGCGCCCGCGGGCGAGATGTGGTCGGTCGTGACCGAGTCGCCGAGCTTCGCGAGAACGCGGGCGCCGGTGATGTCGGTCACGGCCTCCGGCTCGGCCGGCATGCCGTCGAAGTACGGCGCCTTGCGCACGTAGGTCGAGTCTTCGTTCCACTCGAACACCGAGCCCTCGGGCGTCGGCAGGTTGCGCCAGCGGTCGTCACCGTCGAAGACGGTCTTGTACTGCTCGATGAACTGCTCGCGCGAGATCGATGTGTCGATGATCTCCTGCACCTCGTCCGGCGAGGGCCAGATGTCCTTGAGGAAGACCTCGTTGCCCTCGGCGTCGGTACCGAGCGAGTCGGTCTCGAAGTCGAAGTGCATCGAACCGGCCAGCGCGTACGCGACCACGAGGGGCGGCGAGGCGAGGTAGTTCATCTTGACGTCGGGGCTGATGCGCCCCTCGAAGTTACGGTTACCCGAGAGGACTGCGGTAACGGCGAGGTCGTTGGCGTTGATCGCCTCGGAGACCTCTTCGATCATCGGGCCGGAGTTACCGATGCAGATGGTGCAGCCGTAACCGACCGTATAGAAGCCGATCTGCTCGAGGTCCTTGTCGAGGCCCGACTTCTCGTAGTAGTCGGTGACGACCTTCGAGCCCGGGCCGAGCGTCGTCTTGACCCACGGCTTGCGCGTGAGGCCCTTCTCAGCGGCCTTGCGGGCGACGAGACCGGCGGCGATCATGACCGACGGGTTCGACGTGTTGGTGCACGACGTGATCGCGGCAAGCGTCACGGCACCGTTGTCGAGCTCGTAGGTCTGACCCTCGGGGGTCGTGACGAGCGACGGAGTCGAGGCGTTGGCCGGGCCACCGCTCGAGAGCAGGTGCGAGACCTTGTGCTCGTGCTCCTCGCCGGGCACCGAACCGGCGTCCGACGCCGGGAACGACTCGTCGCTCTCGAGGTCGACGACGTCTTCGGTCGCGCGCGGCGAAACGTAGTTCTCGATGTCCTTCTCGAACTGCGACTTCGCGTCCGAGAGGAGGATGCGGTCCTGCGGGCGCTTCGGGCCGGCGATCGACGGGACAACCGTCGACAGGTCGAGCTCGAGGTACTCGCTGAACACGGGCTCGACCGACGGGTCGTGCCACAGGTGCTGCTCCTTGGCGTACGCCTCGACGAGGGCCACGGCCTGCTCGTCGCGGCCCGTCAGGCGCAGGTAGTCGAGCGTGACGTCGTCGATCGGGAACATGGCGGCCGTCGAGCCGAACTCGGGGCTCATGTTGCCGATGGTGGCGCGGTTGGCGAGCGGCACCGAGCCGACGCCCTCGCCGTAGAACTCGACAAACTTGCCGACGACGCCGTGCTTGCGCAGCATGTCGGTGATCGTGAGCACGACATCGGTCGCGGTCACGCCGGCGGGGATGTCGCCCGTGAGCTTGAAGCCCACGACGCGCGGGATCAGCATCGACACGGGCTGACCGAGCATCGCGGCCTCGGCCTCGATGCCACCGACGCCCCAACCGAGCACGCCGAGGCCGTTGACCATCGTCGTGTGCGAGTCGGTGCCGACACAGGTGTCGGGGTAGGCGCGGAGCACGCCGTTCGCGGGGCGGTCGTAGATGACCTTCGCGAGGTGCTCGATGTTGACCTGGTGGACGATACCCGTCCCCGGGGGCACCACCTTGAAGTCGTCGAACGCGGTCTGGCCCCAGCGCAGGAACTGGTAGCGCTCGCCGTTGCGCTCGTACTCGATCTCCACGTTGCGCTCGAGAGCGTCAGGGCGACCGAAGAGGTCGGCGATGACCGAGTGGTCGATGACCATCTCTGCGGGCGAGAGCGGGTTGATCTTGTTCGGGTCGCCGCCGAGCGCCGTCACGGCCTCGCGCATGGTGGCGAGGTCGACGATGCAGGGCACGCCGGTGAAGTCCTGCATCACGACGCGAGCCGGCGTGAACTGGATCTCCGTGTTGGGCTCCGCGTTCGCATCCCACTGGCCGAGGGCCGTGATCTGCTCGCTGGTGACGTTCGCACCGTCCTCCGTGCGGAGCTGGTTCTCAAGAAGCACCTTGAGGCTGAAGGGGAGCTTCTCGTACCCCTCAACCGCGTCGATGCGATAGATCTCGTAGTCGGTGCCACCGACCGAAAGGGTGCTCTGGGCACCGAAGCTGTTCACCGTAGACACGGGTGTCTCCTTTGTGGTCGACCGCAGCATTGCGCTCCCATCTTCCTCCTCAGAGGCAGCTGGTGCTAGGAAGGTCGACCTAACGTCGCAATTTATCTTGATGTCAAGATAAATAATACCAGCGTCGACTACTTGCGATCGCCGTATGCGGCCCGCGCGGCCAGCCACGTGACGGCGACAAGCGGCGCGAAGAGCGGGATCCCCATGACGAGCTTGACGGTGCCGAGCACCTGCACGATGTCGTCGCCACCGGCGAGCCACATCGGAAACTGCACGGCGAGTCGCAGGAAGAACAGCGCCGCCCACATGATCGCGAGCCAGAAGAACACCCGACGCTTGCGGCGATCCTTGCGCCACGCGATTCCGTCGTCCATCAGGAAGCCGACTGCGAGGCCGATGATCGACCAGCCGGCGACCGCCGAGACAAGGAAGGCGGATCCGTAGAGCACGTTCGTGACGAAGCCCGGAATGAAGTTGTCTTCCGCGCGGCCGGTAAAGAGCACGAGCGCGCCGGCCACGCCGACGGCGACGAGGCCGCCGAGCGCGGCGGACGGCGCCTGCTTCTGCGCGAGGCGCGCGACCGTAAAGACTCCGGCGGCGGCGACCGAAGCGATCACGGCGATGAGGTTGTTGTCGGGCCAGATCGTGAGGCTCACGAGGAACACGACGAGCGGCAGGACCGACTCGACGATGCCGCGCACGCCGCCGATCGCGCTCCAGACGGCGGCGCCCGTCGACGTCGATTGCGACGGATCCAGGCCCGCGCGCTTCGCGGCGGCGCCGAACGCCTGCCCGAGCACGCTCGAGGCGCTCGGCTCCGCGGGAGGAGGCGTCAGCGGCGTCTCCTCCCGCGGCTGCTCCTCGGACCGGTCGACCATCAGGATCCGGGGGTCACGGGCATCGTGAGCGGAATGAGGTCGCGCGGCGGCATGGGCGAAGCGCCACGAACGACGACGAGCGAGCGGAAGAGATCCTCAACCTGCTCGGCCGCCTCGGGCGAGCTCGCGCCCGCCCCGCCGATCACGCCGCGCAGGAACCAGCGCGGGCCGTCAACGCCGACGAAGCGCACGACGCGCGTGCCGGCCGGCTCGCGCACCTCCGCGAGCAGCTCGGGGCCGAAGGGGCCCTCGCGCTCCTCGACGCGGCCGCCCTGGCCCGCGACCTGCGCGCGAATCTGCTCGCGCGTCTCGTGCCACAGGCCCGTCGAGCGCGGCGCCGCGAACGGCTGCACCTGCAGCGTCGACTCGGCGTAGTCGAGACCGACGGCGACGATGCGCTGGGTCTTCTCCTCGACCTCAAGACGCAGGTTCAGGCCGTCGCGCGGCAACACCTTGACGCCGCCGATGTCGATGTAGGGGCGGACGGGGTTCGCCTCGGTCGCGTCGAACGGGCCGTTCTCGGCGCGGTCTGCCGGCGCCGACTTCTCGGTCGGCAGCGGGGTTTCCTGGGAATCAGTCATCTGTTTTGCCTTGTGTCTCTGAGATCAGCGAGCCAGGGTGGCGTAGCCGGACGAGCCGAAGCCGCCCTCGCCGCGAACGCTCTCGTCGAGTTCCTCGACGGGGATGAAGGTGGCGCGCAGCACCGGGGCGATGATCAGCTGCGCGATGCGGTCGCCCGCCGTGATCGTATAGGGGTTCTCGCGATCGGTGTTGAGCAGCGCGACCTTGATCTCGCCGCGGTAGCCGGCGTCGATCGTGCCGGGCGAGTTCACGATGGTGATGCCGTGCTTTGCGGCGAGGCCGCTACGGGGCACGACGAACGCCGCGCAACCATCGGGAAGCGCGATGCGCACGCCCGTCGGAACCAACTGGCGCTGGCCGGGTTCGAGCACGAGATCGATTGTCGAAACCAGGTCCGCGCCGGCGTCGCCGGGGTTGGCGTACACCGGAACCGAGGGTGCGACAATGGGGATGTCCACGGAATCACTCACGACTCGAGGGTAATGCACGTCTTGAATGCCTCAGCAGGAACCGGCCGACAGTCGGCGTCCGCCTACCGCGAACGCCTCACCCCGTCGCTCAAGTTCATCGTCGGCGCCGGCATCATCGCGCCCATGATCTCGCTCGTCTTCGTGCGCTTCGACGCCACGGCCGCCCTGATCATCGGCCTGCTCTCGGCCGCGCTCCTCATCTGGATCCTGCTCAGCACCGCCCCGCGCGTGCGAGTGGAGAACGGCGAGCTGATCGCGGGGCGCGCGCACATCGACGTCACGCTCCTCGGCGAGCCGCAGGTGCTCACGGGCGAGGAGGCGGCGCGGGCGCGCGGCACGGGCCTGGATCCGCGGGGCTGGTACCTCATTCGCGGCGGCATCGACGGGATCGTGCTCGTGGAGAACATCGATCCGGCGGATCCCGTCACGTCGTGGACGGTGTCTACGCGAACGCCGGATCGCCTGGCAGCGGCGATCCGGCGTTCACAAAACGCGTCTTAGGCGCAGTCCTTGCAGATCGGGCCCGCGTCGCCGACGTGATCGATCTGCGAGCGGTGCTTCACGAGGAAGCACTCCATGCACGTGAACTCGTCCTGCTGCGGGGGAAGAACGACGACGTCGAGCTCGACGTTCGACAGGTCGGTTCCGCCGAGAACGAAACTGGGGTTATCCGAGTCCTCCGACTCGACCGCGCTGCTCTGGTTCGAACGAGCGGCCTTGAGGGCCTCGATCGACTCGTTGCCCTCGTCTTCGTTCTTGTTGCGCGGGGCGTCGTAATCAGTTGCCATTACCGGGCGTCACTTCTTTCGTGGGGGTGGTTCGGGTCCACGCTGGCGAAAAGATCGGGGATCGAGAGACTTCTCGAATTTCCGGACCGACGCGTGCGTGGCGGCGTTAGTTTGCATGACACAACCTGAATTCGCAAATGCATTTTCTGAGAACGATCCGTGTGCCGATGCCTACGGCCCGACAAAACCCGCGGCACGCCACGGTTCTTCCCGCCATTCACGGGTTCGACGTGACACCATGTGTCGGATGCGGTCGCTCGCGCGCCGCGCGGAGAGGAGCAGGATGGAACAGCTGACCATCGTGGGCACGGAGGGGACGACGCTCGTCCTCGCGACTGAGCACGGACAGCGCTTCACCCTCGAGATCGACGACATGCTTCGCGGCGAGGTCAGGAAGACCCGAGCCATCACGGAGCCGAAGCCTCCCGCGACGGGTCCGAACCCCCGCGAGATCCAGGCGCACATCCGCGCCGGCCTCTCGGCGGACGAGGTCGCCGAGCTGCTCGGATGCGACGTCGAGCGCGTGCGCCCCTTCGAGGGTCCGGTGCTCGCCGAGCGCGAGCACATCGTCGATCGTGCCCTCGCGATGCCCGTCCTCCGCGGCGTGCAGGTGGGTCTCGAGGAGAACCCGACCTTCGGCACCGTCATCCGCGAGAAGCTCGCCGATCTCTCGGCGGTCGCGGAGCGCTGGACGAGCTGGAAGTCCGAGGACGGCTGGATCATCAAGCTGACCTTCGAGGCGGCCGGCGTCGAGCGCGATGCGCGCTGGACCTACGACCCGCGCCGCAGCGCGCTCGCCCCCGCGAACGACGACGCCACCCAGCTGTCGCGCCAGGGCAAGGTGCAGGACGGCCTGATCCCCCGCCTCCGCGCCCTCGACGTCGCCGAGGAGCAGAAGGACGCGTCGACCTTCGACGAGAGCTCCTTCGCCGAAGAGGCTCCCCAGGCCCCGGCCGAGCCGGAGCACGTCGCCGACACCGCAGACCTGCTCGAGGCGCTCCGCCGCAAGCGCGGCCAGCGCGAGACACCGCAGGCGGATCCGGAGATCGACGAGACGCCCTCGAGGCCCGTCGCACTCCTCAGCCCGTCGGCCGACGACGAGCCCGAGGCCGAGCCCGCCGCCGAGTCGGAGACCGATGGTGACGCGTCGTCGAACGGAAACGACGCGTCAAAGCGCCGCCGCCGCCCGTCGATGCCGTCGTGGGACGAGATCGTGTTCGGCGCCCGCGGCGACGATCAGCCGTAAACCGGCTTACGCATAGGCGCCGAGGCGGATGAGCGGCACGGTCGTCTCCTCCGGCGTCAGCGCGCCGTGCTGGCCGACCATGGTCTGCGCGCGCTTGTCGGCCACGCGGTCGTCGTAGAACGCCCAGAGGCCGCGTGCGGCGACCATGACGTCGCCCAGGCGCCCGAGCGCCTCCGGCGCGACATCGGGCCCGAAGAGGCCGTCCTCGAGCGCCTCCGTGCGCGTCGACACGTCGGCGGCTTTGCCGTTCATCTCGCGCCACACCTCGGCCACGCGATCGGCGTCTGCCCCCTCGTCGAGGTAGAGGTGCAGGAAGCGCGGCTCGCCACCGATGAGGCGGACGCCCTCGAGGCGCGGGTCGCCGTCCGCGAGCAGGATGTGCCGCGTCGGTGGCACGTCGACCATGCCATGGTCGGCCGTCACGATCGCGCCAACGCCGGCCGGCAGGCTCAGCGCGGGGCGTAGCGCGCTGTCGATGCGCTCGAGCGTGGCGCGCCAGCGATCGGAGTCGACGCCGCCCTTGTGGCCGGCCCTGTCGAGCTCCGGGATGTAGCAATAGACGAGCGCGCCCTCGGTCTGCGCGGCGAGGGCACACGCGACGCGCACGCGTTCCTCGAGGTCGTTCTCCGCGATGAATTCGCTGCCCCGCTGCACCGCGCGGGTGAAGCCCGTCGCGCGGTACTCGGAGTGCGCGACGGAGTAGGCGCGGATCCCATGCTCCCCCGCGCGCTCGAAGATCGTGCGCTCGAGCTGCCAGGAATCCGGATCCAGCCCCTGCTTCTCGTACCCGCTCAGCTGGTTCGCGACGATGCCGCGCGCCGGATCCAGCAGGCTGTAGCCGACAATGCCGTGCGCGCCGGGCAGGGATCCGGTGAGCATCGAGGTGAGGGCAGCCGCCGTCGTCGACGGCGCGACCGTCTGGGCGGTGTGCTTCTTCGGCATCGCCTGCGCGAGGTGCCGGGCGTGGGATGCGTGGGCGCGCAGCTGGATGGCGCCGAGCCCGTCGATGAGGAACAACACGGCGGAGCGAGCGGGCGCGAACCAGCTCTCCTCCCCCGTCAGCGAGCGGAGCATCTGCTGCGCCACTCCGGCGAGATCCCGGGCCTGGTCTGGCCTCACGGGTAGAATTCTTGGCATCCGGGCCAGTCTCCCACACGTGGCGCTGAGGGCCCGGAATTCGTCGTTTCAGGAGAGAGGCCCAGATGGCGCGTCAGAAGGATCCGACCCCGCCCGTCGAGGAGCGCATCGAGGAGATCGCGCTCGAGAACGAGATGCAGGGCTCGTACCTCGAATACGCGTACTCGGTGATATACTCGCGCGCCCTCCCGGATGCGCGCGACGGCCTGAAGCCCGTGCAGCGACGGATCCTGTTCCAGATGGCCGAGATGGGCCTGCGCCCCGAGCGCGGTCACGTCAAGAGCGCCCGCGTCGTCGGCGACGTCATGGGTAAGCTCCACCCCCACGGCGACACCGCGATCTATGACGCCCTCGTGCGCCTCGCGCAGGACTTCGCCATGCGGGTCCCGCTCGTCGACGGCCACGGCAACTTCGGTTCACTCGACGACGGACCCGCCGCGTCGCGCTACACCGAGGCGCGCCTCGACCGCGCCGCCATGCGCATGACCGAGGACCTCGGCGAGGACGTCGTCGACTTCGTGCCGAACTACGACGGCCAGTACCAGCAGCCCGCCGTGCTTCCGGCCGCCTACCCGAACCTGCTCGTCAACGGCGCGACCGGCATCGCGGTCGGCATGGCGACCAACATGGCGCCGCACAACCTCATCGAGGTCGTGAACGCCGCGACCCACCTGCTCGAGAACCCCGACGCCACGACCGCCGAGCTCATGCAGTTCGTGCCGGGTCCCGACTTCCCGTCGGGCGGCATCATCATGGGCCTCGACGGCGTGCGCGACGCGTACGAGACGGGCCGCGGATCCGTGAAGGTGCGCGCCAAGGCCGCGATCGAGCAGATCGGCCCGCGCCGCACCGGCATCGTCGTCACCGAGCTGCCGTACATGGTCGGCCCCGAGCGCGTCATCGAGAAGCTCAAAGACGCCGTGCAGGCGAAGAAGCTGCAGGGCATCAGCGACGTCAACGATCTCTCCGACCGCAAGAACGGCCTGCGCCTCGTCATCGGCGTGAAGACCGGCTTCGACGCCGCCGCGGTGCTCGAGCGCCTGTACCGCCTGACGCCGCTCGAGGATTCGTTCGGCTTCAACAACGTCGCCCTCGTCGACGGCCAGCCGTCGACGCTGGGGCTGCGCGACATGCTCGTCGTGTACGTGAACCACCGCATCGAGGTCGTCACGCGCCGCACGCGCTACCGCCTCGCCCGTCGCCAGGAACGCCTCCACCTCGTCGAGGGCCTGCTGATCGCGATCCTCGACATCGACGAGGTGATCCAGGTCATCCGCTCGTCCGAGACGAGCGAGGAGGCGCGCACGCGCCTGTGCCAGGTGTTCGACCTCGACGAGATCCAGGCCGAGTACATCCTCGAGCTGCGCCTGCGCCGCCTCACGAAGTTCTCGCGCATCGAGCTCGAGAACGAGCGCGATGAGCTCAAGGCCGAGATCGCGAAGCTCGAGGAGCTGCTCGGATCCGACGCCCTCATCCGTGGCCAGGTCGCCCTCGAGCTCGAGACCGTCGCCGACGAGCTCGGCACGCCGCGACGCACCGTCCTGATGAACGCCAAGCCCGCACAGAAGCGCACGGCAAAGCAGGCCGAGAGCGACCTGCAGATCGCTGACGCGCCGACGCTCGTCGCCCTGTCGACGACGGGCCGCGCGATCCGCATTGACACCCCGGACGGCGAGGAGATCGTCGCGCCCGCGCGCCGCGGGAAACACGACGCGATCCGCTCGACCGCGCGCACGACGGTCCGCGGCGAGCTCGGCGCGGTGACGAACCGCGGCCGGCTCGTGCGCTTCTCCCCCGTCGACCTGCCGAGCGTTCCGCTCGCGTCGATCTCGCTCAGCGCGGGCGCCCGGCTGCGCGACTACATCGGCCTCACCGACCGCACCGAGCAGGTCGTCGGCCTCGTCGAGCTCGCCTCCGACACGCCGCTCGCGCTCGGCACTGCGCAGGGCGTCGTGAAGCGCCTCGTGCCGAGCGCCCTGCCGGCGAAGCCCGAGATCGAGATCGTCGCGCTCAAGCCGAAGGACAGCGTCGTCGGCATCGCCCCCGCGACTGACGAGTCCGACCTCGTCTTCCTTACCGACGACGCGAAGCTCCTCCGCTTCACCGCCTCGTCCGTGCGCCCCCAGGGCGCGTCGGCGGGCGGCATGGCGGGCATCAAGCTCGCGGCCGGTGCCGCGGCGATCTTCTTCGGATCCGTCACCGGCGACGGCAACGTCGTCGTCACGATCTCGACGTCGTCTTCGGCGCTGCCCGGCACGGATCCGGGGCGCGCGAAGATCAGCGACTTCGGCGAGTATCCGTCGAAGGGCCGCGCGACGGGCGGCGTGCGCGCGCACGCGTTCTTGAAGGGCGAGGACCGGATCCAGCTCGGCTGGGCGGGGCCGGATCCGGCCTACGCGCTCGATTCGAAGGGATCCGTGCGCAAGCTGCCGATGACGCTCTCGAAGCGCGACGGATCCGGCCAGCTACTCGAGGCCGAGATCGACTCGATCGGCCGCGCGCTCTAGCTCTCGCGGATCACCGGAACCGACCCGGTCATGACGGCGACGGGTTGCGGTTCGGTCTTCGCGCGCGTCGCGAGTGCGATGCCGACACTGGCCCCGGCGATCAGCGCGATCGCGATCATCTTGAGCGGGCTAATCGCCTGGCTCAAGAGCAACCAGCCGAAAAGCGCCGCGAAGACCGGCTCGAGGCTCACGAGTACGCCGAAGACGCGCTGCGGGAGCCGGCGGAGAGCCATGAGCTCGAGCGTGTACGGCGCGACCGAGGCGAGCACCGCCGTGCCGATCGCGAGCCACACGAGCTCGGGGCGCAGCGCGAGCTCGATCGCCGCGGGCACCCCGAACGGCAGCAACACAACGGAGGCGACCGCAAGGGCGACCGCGAGGCCGCCGACGCCGGGGATCAGCTGGCCGATGCGGGCGCTGACGCGGATGTAGAGGATCCAGAACGTCGCCGCGATGAGCGCGAAGACGACGCCGATGGGCGCGAGCGGCGCGCCGCCGACGACGCCGTCGATGCCGAACAGCGCGATGCCCGCGGCCGCGAGGCCGAGCCAAGCGAAGTCGACGAGGCGGCGCGAAAGCACGGCCGAGAGCAGCAGCGGGCCGACGAACTCGATCGCGACCGCCGGGCCGAGCGGCAGGTGCCCGAGCGCGGCGTAGAAGAAGCCGTTCATTCCGGCAAGCGTCAGGCCGAAGTAGACGACCGCGACCCACTGCTGCTTCGTCCAGGCGAAGAAGCGCGGGCGGCCGGCGATGAGCAGGATGATGGCGGCGATCGTGAGGCGGAGCGCCGTGACGCCCCACGTGCCGAGCTCGGGGAATAGCTGGACGGCCGACGCCGCGCCGAACTGCATCGACACGCAGGAGCCGATGATGAGTGCGACAGGCGTACCGATTGACCCGGATGCGCGCTCGGAAGAAGTCATGGTTCTATCCTTTGCCAACACGTATCGTTAATCCAGCGAATGTTTCTGAATGAAAAACGTAAGGGAAATTGATGCTCAGTCTGCCCCGCCTCCGCATCCTCAGCGAGCTGTCGAACCGCGGCACGATCGCGGCGACGGCGCGAGCGCTGTCGTACACGCCGTCGGCGGTCTCGCAGCAGCTGACGCTGCTCGAGCGCGAGGCGGGCGTGCCCCTGCTCGAGCGTGTCGGCCGCGGCGTGCGGCTGACGGGCGCGGCGGCGCTGCTCGTCGATCACGCGAACGCCGTCATGGCGCGGCTCGACCTCGCCGAGGCCGAGCTCGCCGCGACGCAGCACGAGCTGCACGGGCGCATGCGCGTCGCCTCGTTCCAATCGGTCGTGCTGAGCCTCGTGCCCGGTGCCCTCGACCGCATGGTGATCGAGCACCCGCACCTGCGCATCGACATCGTGCAGCGCGAGCACGGCCAGGCCTACGAGGGCCTGCTCTCCTACGAGTTCGACCTCATCCTCGGCGAGGAGTACCCGGGCAACCCCGACCGCGTGCGCGACGAGGTCGACCGCTTCGATCTGCTCACGGATCCGCTGCGCCTCGCGCTGCCCGCCGAGGGGCCGCTGTCCGAGCGGCCCCGCAGCCTCGCCGACCTCGCGGGCGCGCCGTGGGTGCTCGATCCCGAGGACACCCCGACGGGTCGCTGGGGGCGCGAGGTATGCCGCCAGGCGGGCTTCGAGCCGATCACGAGCTTCGAGAGCCCCGACCTGCTGCTGCAAGCCGAGCTCGTGCGCACGGGCCACGCCGTCGCGTTCCTGCCCGAGCTGCTGCCGTCGACCTACCTGCAGGGCATCACCTTCGTCTCGCTACCCGGCGATCCGCACCGTGTGCTCTACACGGCGTCGCGTGCCGGGCGCGCGGGACACCCCGCCGTGCAGGCGTTCCGCGAGGCGCTCGCGGAGGCGCTCGAGGCGCGCCGCCCGGCCGACCCGGCCTGGGGCGTGCGCGTCAGCTGAGCAGGTCCTCCAGGGCCTCGTGCAGCGTCGGGAACTGGAACTCGAAGCCCGCGTCGGCGAGCACCGTGCTCGTCGTGTGCCGGCCGGTGAGGGCGAGCAGCGGATCCGTGCGGAGCGCGAACGCGCCGATCTTCAGGACGAACGCGGGCGTCGGGAGACCCACCGGGATGTGGGCGGCGCGGCGCATCTCGCGCATGAGCTCGGCGTTGCGCACCGGGTTCGGCGCGGCGGCGATCACCGGGCCGTCCGGAATGACGATGCCCGGCTCGAGGCCGAGCGAGGCGCGCGCGACGCGCACCCAGTCGTCGACGTGGATCCAGCTGAACCACTGCTTGCCGCCCGCGATCGGGCCGCCGAAGCCGAGCTTCGCGGGTAGCAACAGGCGGTCTAGCGCCGGCGTGTGGGCGTCGAGCGCGATCGAGGTGCGGATCGTGACGCGGCGGGCGGCGTTGGCGCCCTCGGCGGCGGCCTCCCATGGCAGCACGACGCCCGTCATCTGCGGAAGCCCGTCGACCGGATCCGGCGTCGCCTCGGTGATGCGCAGATCGCCCGTGTCGTCGAAGAGGCCCGTCGTCGAGCCCTGGAGCCAGCGATCGACGGGGCGCGAGAGCCGCTGCGACGCCGCGACGAGGGCCTCGGTCGCGCGCACGCGCGACTCGCGCAGCTCGCGGATGTTCTCCTCCGTCGGGCGGCAGTCGACGAGCTTGCCGGCGAGGTTCACGACCGCGACCGGCCCGTCCGACTCGAGAACGTGCGCCCACGGCGCGATGTCCGACGGATCCCACCCCACCTCGGCGACGCCCGCGAGCGGGCGGCGACCGGGCGTGCGGGTGAGCACGACAACCTCGTGCCCGTCGGCGAGGAGCGAGGCGCTGAGCGAGCGCCCGAGCGTGCCGGCACCCCCGGCGATGACGATCTTCATAAGAGCGAGGCTACTCCAGCCGCTTAGGCGTCGATCGACTCCTTGTCGAGCTTCGCGGCGCCCGCAACGATGAACTCGCGGCGCGGCGCGACCTCGTTGCCCATGAGCATCTCGAAGACGCGGCCCGCGGCCTCGGCGTCCTCCATCCGCACGCGGCGCAGCAGGCGCCCGTCGCGCGACATGGTCGTCTCGGCCAGCTGGTCGGCGTCCATCTCGCCCAGGCCCTTGTAGCGCTGGATCGGCTCCTGCCACTTCTTGTTCGTGCGGCGGAGCTTCGCAAGGAGCGTGTTGAGCTCGCGGTCGCTGTAGGTGTAGATCGTCTCGTTCGGCTTGGAGCCCGGGTTGATCACGATCACGCGGTGCAGGGGCGGAACCGCGGCGTACACGCGGCCGTGCTCGATGAGCGGGCGCATGTAGCGGTAGAACAGCGTCAGCAGCAGCGTGCGGATGTGCGCGCCGTCGACGTCGGCGTCGCTCATCATGATGACCTTGCCGTAGCGGGCCGTGTCGATGTCGAAGGTGCGGCCGGATCCGGCGCCGATGACCTGGATCAGCGCGGCGCACTCGGCGTTCGACAGCATGTCCGAGATCGACGCCTTCTGCGTGTTCAGGATCTTGCCGCGGATCGGGAAGAGCGCCTGGTATTCGCTGTCGCGGGCCTTGCGCGCCGTCCCGAGCGCCGAGTCACCCTCAACGATGAACAGCTCGGTGTTCGACACGTCGGTCGTGCGGCAGTCGATGAGCTTCGCGGGCAGCGAGGATGACTCGAGGGCGTTCTTGCGACGCTGGGTCTCTTTGTGGGCGCGCGCCGACAGGCGCGCCTTCATCTCGCTGACGACCTTGTCGAGCAGCATCGCGACCTGGTTCTTCTCGTCGCGCTTGGTCGAGGCGAACTTCTCCTTCAGCCCCTCGCGCACGACCTTCGCCACGATGGCGCGCACGGCGGGGGTGCCGAGCACCTCCTTCGTCTGGCCCTCGAACTGGGGCTCGGGCAGGCTGACGTTCAGCACGGCCGTGAGGCCCGCGAGCACGTCGTCCTTCTCGAGCTTGTCGTTACCGGCCTTGAGGCGGCGGGCGTTCTTCTCGACCTCGGCGCGCAGCTGCTTCGTGAGCTCCTGCTCGAAGCCCTGCTGGTGCGTGCCGCCCTTGGGCGTCGAGATGATGTTCACGAACGAGCGGGTCGTGGTGTCGTACCCGGTGCCCCAGCGCACGGCGATGTCGACGCGGCACTCGCGCTCGACCTCGGTCGACAGCATCGACCCGTCGGGCTGCAGCATCGGCACCGTCTCGGTGAAGGCGCCGACGCCCTCGAGGCGCCAGGTGTCGGTCACGGGCGCGTCGGTCGCGAGGAAGTCGACGAACTCGGCGAGGCCGCCATCGAACTTGTAGCTGGTCTCGCGGACGCCGACCTCGGGGTCGTCGACGAAGCGCTCGTCGCGCAGCACGATCTCGAGGCCCGGCACGAGGAAGGCCGTCTGGCGGGCGCGCGTGACGAGGTCGTCGTACTGGAAGGCCGCGTCCTTCGTGAAGATCTGGCGGTCGGCCCAGTAGCGCACGCGCGTGCCCGTGACTCCGCGCTTCGCCTTGCCGGCGATTCGCAGCTCGCTGCCGTTCTCGAACGGCGTGAAGGACGCGTCGGGGCGCGCCTCGCCGGATCCGTCGTCGAAGACGCCCGGCTCGCCGCGGTGGAAGCTCATCGCGTAGGTCTTGCCGGCGCGGTCGACCTCGACGTCGAGGCGCTCGCTCAGCGCGTTCACGACGGAGGCGCCGACGCCGTGCAGGCCGCCGGACGCGGCATAGGATCCGCCGCCGAACTTTCCGCCCGCGTGCAGCTTCGTGAAGACGACCTCGACGCCCGTGAGCCCCGTGCGGGGCTCGACGTCGACGGGCACGCCGCGGCCGCGGTCTTGCACCTCGACGCTACCGTCGGCGCGCAGGATCACGTCGATGCGGTCGCCGTTGCCGGCGACGGCCTCGTCGACGGAGTTGTCGATGATCTCCCACAGGCAGTGCATGAGGCCCGGCGATCCGTTCGAGCCGATGTACATGCCGGGGCGCTTGCGCACGGCCTCGAGCCCCTCGAGGACCTGAAGATGATGGGCGGAGTACTCGGCTGTCACAATATTCGATCTTATCTTCGAAGGGCGCGGATCGCGGGAGAACACCCTGAATCGGCGCAATGCGTACGCCGTAGGCGAAACGGGGAGACCATCGGGATGGATTGTCGGTGCTCCGTGGTTGTATGGAGCATGACCCGTCATCTAGGACGAACTAAGAAGGAGACAGAACAATGACTGCATCAACGACCGCAGAGGCGCCTGTCTCCCACCGTCTCACGGCGCTCGACCGCTGTGACGCATGCGGAGCACAGGCCTACATCGCGGCTGAGGTCGGCGGGAGCGAGCTGCTCTACTGCGCCCACCACGGCCGCAAGTTCGAGGAGAAGCTCCGCGCCGTGGCCACCAAGTGGCACGACGAGACCGACAAGCTCGAAGACTAACCATCGTCTGACGAGGGCCGCCTCCCGGGATTCATTCCCCGGGAGGCGGCCTTCTTCGCGTACTCCAACCGCGGTACGCGGCCGTACCGCGCTCGGGGGTACTTTTCCCTCCTCCACGCGTTCCCGCACTTCGTCATAGAAGCCGCAAAGAATTCGGCTCTTCCCTGAGGGAATGACCAGGCAGACACTCCCCTCCCCAGACCAGTCGCCGACGCGGCACACCCGCCGAAACTTCCTCATCGGCACCGGACTCGCCGCCCTGCTGACGGCCGGTGGCGGCGCCGCGTGGGCCGCGGAGCGCTTCCTCATCCCCAAGGTCGAGATCGACGACGTCGCCGCTTACGAGGCGGCGAACGGCTCGAGCGCGACGACCACGACAAGCGCTCAGAGCAGCACGTCGTCTTCCTCCTCGTCCTCCGCGACGACGACCGCCGCGACCGTGACCGACGACACCTACACAAACGGCGACACGTCGATCACGATCACGAAGAAGACGATGGGATCCGGCGACGACACCGTGACGTACTTCGTCGCGAACGTGCAGCTCGCCGACGCTACCGTCCTCCGCTCCGCGTTCGCGAACAACTCCTTCGGCGAGAACATCACCGCGCTCACGAGCGAGATCGCGAGCGACAACGGCGGCATCTTCGCGATCAACGGCGACTACTACGGCTTCCGCGACACGGGCATCGTCGTACGCAACGGCGTCGCCTTTCGTGACGAGCCGGCGCGCACGGGGCTCGCGATGTACACCGACGGCACCGCCCGCATCTACGACGAGACGACCACGACGGCCGACGAGCTCGTGAGCGCCGGCGTCTGGAACACGCTCAGCTTCGGCCCCGCCCTCATCGACGGCGGCGAGATCGTGGAGGGCATCGACGACGTCGAGGTCGACACGAACTTCGGCAACCACTCGATCCAGGGCGAGCAGCCTCGCACGGCGGTCGGCTTCGTCGACACGAACCACCTCGTGCTCGTCGTGGTCGACGGCCGCGACGCGGGCTACAGCCGCGGCGTTACGATGACCGAGCTCGCCCAGATCATGCACGATCTCGGCGCGACGACGGCCTACAACATCGACGGCGGCGGTTCTTCGACCATGTACTTCAATGGCCAGGTTATCAACCAGCCGTCGAACGGCGGCGAGCGGGCCACCAGCGACATCCTCTACGTGGCGGGCTGACGCGTGTACGTCCTCATCCCGTCCTACGAGCCGAACGAGCGCCTCATCGCGCTCGTCGCCGAGCTTCGCACCGCGGATCCGCGGATCCGGATCCTCGTCGTCGACGACGGATCCGGCGAGCGGTTCGCGGCCGTCTTCGATCGCGCGGCGCTCGCCGGCGCGACCGTCCTCCACCACACGCACAACCGCGGGAAGGGCGCGGCGCTGCGGACCGGGTTCTCGTGGATCCGCGACCACGCCCGCGGCGACGTCATCGTGACGGCCGACGCCGACGGCCAGCACACCGTCCGCGACATCCTCGCGGTCGCGAACAGAACGGATCCGGACGGCGCAAGCCTCGTGCTCGGATGCCGGGCCTTCGACGGCGACGTTCCGCTGCGCAGCCGCGCCGGCAACGCCTTCGCGCGGCGGCTCTTCCGGCTCGCGGCCGGGTGGAGCCTCAGCGACACCCAGACGGGCCTGCGCGGCGTGCCGCCTGCGATGATCGAGTGGTTACTCGACGTTCCGGGCGACCGCTTCGAGTACGAGCAGCGGGTCCTCCTCGGGCTGACGCGCGCGGGCTTCGACGCCGTCGAGGTCGAGATCGAGACGGTCTACATCGAGCAGAATGAGTCGAGCCATTTTCGACCCGTGACCGACTCGATCAGGGTCATGGCGCCCATGCTCACGTTTGCGGCGTCGTCGCTCGCGGGCTTCGTCATCGACGCCGTCGCACTGTTCGTGCTCCAGGCGCTCACGGGGGCTCTCATCCCCTCGATCATCGGCGCGCGCATCATCAGCGCCAGCGCGAACTTCGCGCTCAACCGCCGCGTCGTCTTCATGCGGCGCGGGCGAGAGCACCTCACGCGGCAGATCGTCTCCTACGCGGTCCTCGCCGCGATCCTGCTGGCCTCGAACATCGCGTGGATGGAGTTCCTCACGAGCGTCGGGCTGCCCCTGTGGCTCGCGAAGGTCATCACCGAGCTCGCGCTGTTCGCGCTGAGTTTCCGCGCCCAGAAGAACGCCGTGTTCTCGTCGCATACCGCGGCTGGAGTACGCGGCAATGCCGCGGGTGCGGACTCTTCCCTGCGATTCACCGAATCACACCCTGCGTCATAAGCGCCTCATAGAAAACCGGGCTGAGCTAAGAGCAGTTCACTTCAAGGAGCACCAATGACAACCTCGAACCTGATCCTGATGGCCGTCGACCTCGTGGCCGCCGCCATTCTCGCCTTTGGCGTCTACTACCCCCGCCACCGCCGGCGCGACCTCGTCGTCGCCTTCATGGGAGTCAACATCGGCGTACTCGCCGTCGCGACCGTCCTCGGCACAGCGCAGGTAGCAGCGGGACTCGGACTCGGACTCTTCGGTGTTCTCTCGATCATCCGCCTGCGCTCGTCGGAGATCTCGCAGCGCGAGGTCGCCTACTACTTCGCGGCCCTCGCGATGGGCCTCATCGGCGGGCTCGGCGCCACCGACGTCGCGATCCCGACCGGCCTCATCGCCCTGATCCTCGTGACGATGTGGGTCGCCGACCACCCGGCGCTGCTCTCGCGCAGCCGCCACCAGGTGGTGCGTCTCGACCGGGCCATCGCCGACGAAGACGAGCTGCGCGACGAGGTCGAGGAACGCCTCGGCTGCACCGTCACGTCGCTGACCGTGCAGCAGCTCGACCTCGTGAACGACTCGACCCTCGTCGACGTTCGCTACCGCACCGAGCCCACCCGCGTCGGAAGCGTGGTGGCACGATGACCGCCGTCCTCTCCGGCACCGGCTTCGCGCCCGTCTCGCTCGACGAGCTCGTCGCCGAGGCGGAGCTCCTCACCCGCGTCGACCGCAAGTACCTCCTCCCCGAGGACGAGGCGGCCGAGATCATCGCCTCCTTCACCGACGACACGCGAGTGCTCGAGATCGATGGCCGCCGCGAGTTCTCGTACGACTCGGTGTACTTCGACACCGACGACGACCTCGCCTACCGGCTGACGGCACAGCGCCGCCGACGCCGGTTCAAGCTCCGCACCCGCACCTACGTCGACACCGGCGGCTCGTTCCTCGAGCTCAAGACGAAGAGCGGCCGCGGCAGCACCGTCAAGCGACGGATCCCGTACGACACCGCAGACCGCACCCGGCTCACCCCCGAGGGCGGCGCGTACGTCGCGCAGCTTCTGGACGACGAGGGCCACGACCCGGCGATCGTCGACCAGCTGCACCCCTCCCTCATCAGCCGGTACCGCCGCACGACGCTCCTGCTCTCCTGCGGGAGCCGCGCGACGGTCGACACGGCGCTGCGCTGGTCGGACACCGATGGCGAGACCATCGACCTGCCCGGCTTCGCCATCGTCGAGTCCAAGTCGGCAGGTCGCCCAGGCGCGCTCGACCGCGCGCTGTGGCGGGCAGGCCACAGGCCGAGCGGCATCAGCAAGTTCGGCACGGGCACCGCAGCACTGCGACCCGACCTTCCCGACAACAAGTGGTCTCGCACCCTGCGCGGCCCGTTCGCCCTAGCTGAGGAGCTGTCATGACCTTCAAACGCATCGTCCTTCCCCTGTCCGTCGTGACCGCCGCGGGCCTGCTGCTCGCCGGCTGCTCGGTCGGATCCGCGGTAAACGACGCCGGTTCGACGGCATCCGAGACGACGATCACCTCGTCGAGCACGTCGTCGTCGGGGTCGTCGTCCTCCGAGAGCGACTCCACGACCACCGCGACCTCGTTCACGGGCGATCTCTCGCCCGAGGAGGTGATGGCGGCGAACGCCGACTACACCACCGTGAACGACGACGAGTGGGACGAGTCCGACGCCGTCGACGTCACGCTCGACGGCGACACCGCCAGCAGCGACAGCTCCGGCGTCGAGGTCGACGGCTCGACCGTCACCATCACCGAGGCGGGCGTCTACCGCCTGTCGGGGACGCTCACCGGATCCGTCGTCGTCGCGGCCCCCGACGACGCGCAGGTCGTGCTGATCCTCGATGGCGCCGACATCGCCAACTCCGACGGCGCCGCCATCGACATCCAGACGGCAGACGACGTCGCCATCTTCCTCGCCGACGGCAGCGACAACTCGGTCTCGGACGCGGCGAGCTACGCCGACGACGCCGACGCCAAGGCAGCAATCCACGCCGACACCGACCTCACGATCTCGGGCACCGGCTCGCTCACCGTCGTGGGCAACGGCAACGACGGCATCTCGTCGACCGACGACCTCGTCATCCTCTCGGGCAACATCACCGTGACGGCCGCCGACGACGCCCTGCGAGGCAAGGACTCGCTCGTCGTCGAGGGCGGCACGCTCGACCTCACCGCGGCGGGCGGCGACGGCCTGAAGAGCGACCAGGAAGACGACGAGACGAAGGGGTACATCCTCGTCACCGGCGGCACCATCACGATCGACTCCGGCGACGACGCGATTCAGGCGCAGACCGATACCGTCATCACGGGAGGCGACTTCACCCTCACGGCGGCCGACCACGCCGTGCAGGCCGAGCAGATCCTCTCGATCGGCGGCGGCACGATCCTCGTCGAGGCCTCGAACGAGGGCATGCAGGCGATCTCGATCGGCATCTACGCCGGCGACATCGACATCACCGCGAGCGACGACGGCATCAACGCGGCCGGCATCAACACCGGCGGCAGTGACCGCGAGACCGACACGGGCGAGCGCCTCGAGGTCTACGGCGGAACCATCACGATCGACGCCGTCAAGGACGGGCTCGACTCGAATGGATCGATCGTGATCACCGCCGGCACCCTCGACATCACGAGCGCCGACAACGGCGGCGACGGCCCGCTCGACGCCAACGGCACCGTGACGATCGCCGAGGGCACCGTCACCGCCAACGGCAGCGTCGTCGACCCCGACTCGGCCGGCACGTCGGGCGGACCCGGCGGCGGTCAGATGGGTGGCGGATCCACGGGCGGCGGCGGCCGCCCCGGATCCGGCAGCTAACGCACGCCGATCGTTGAGGGTCGTCTCCCACCCGGGAGACGGCCCTCAGCCCGTGTAGACGCGAGTGACGAGCGGCGACACGCGCAGGAGCGGCTCCTCGCCCACGGTATCGAGCGCCTCGCCGAGGTCGGTCGGCGTCGGCTCGCCGTGGGATCCGGGCCCGAAGAGGGTCACCTCGTCACCGACGGCCGCGCCCTCCCATGCTTCGACGCGCGACGAGAACGGATCCACGCGCAGGAGCGCCCGCGCGCCCGCGGGCGTCGCGACGCGGGCCCGGCCCGCGAGCGCGGACGGGTAGCCGTCAACGGACCCGAGATCGATCGTGACGTCGTCGCCGACCGCGCTCACGCGCGCGACGAGCGACGAGATCGGCGCGATGCCGGGGATGTCCGGGCCGTCCGCCGAGCGCACGCCGTAACAGAACGCGCCGATGCGGACGAGCTCGTAGCGGAACTCCGGGCGGTGCCAGGCGGCTGCGCTCGCCGCGAGGTGGCGGATCTCCGGCGCAAGCCCCGCGGCCCACGCCTCCCCCACCGCTGCGTCGAACTGGGCCCGCGCGATGTCGTCGTCGCGGTCCGAGGCCTCGGCGATGTGGCTCCACACGCCGGCGACACGGATGCGACCCTCGGCCTCGAGTTCGGCCGCGCGGGCGCAGAACGCGCGCCACTGTTCGGGCCGCACGCCGTTGCGGTGCAGGCCCGTGTCGATCTTGAGGTGCACCGTCGCGGTGCCACCCACCGCCGCGATGCGCTCGAGGTACGCGGCGTCGCCGACGCCGAGCTCGAGGCCCTCGGCGATGGCGGTGCGGGCCTCGTCCTCCGAAACGGTCATCCAGCAGAACACGCGCGCGCGGTCGCCCGCGACGCGCTTGGCGCGGACGGCGCTCGGGATGTCGATGCCGCCGAACCACATCGCACCGGCCTCGAGGGCGGCGCCGACGATCGGCTCCACGCCCTGCGCGTAGGCGTCGTCCTTGATGACGACGAGCACCTCGGCGGGTGCCATGCGACGGCGCACGGCGCGCACGTTCGTGCGGAACTGGTCGAGGTCGACGCGCAGCTCGGCGCTCATGCGATCTCCTCCCGGCGTGCGTGGAGGCCCGCGATGGCGGCGAGCTCGAGCTCCGTCCACCCGGTCGCGCGCGCCCACTGCCACAGCAGGTGCGCCCGGCCGGCGCCGAAGAGCACGGCCTCGTCGCGCGGGCTCACGGCCACGTCGCCCACCTCGACGACGCACACGTCCATTGCGACGCGCCCGATGATGGGGCATTCCTCGTCGCCAATCACCACGAGGCCCGCGGGCTCGTCGCCCGTCCAGCCGATCGCGCGGGCCACGCCCTGGGCGTAGCCGCCGGAGACGAGCGCGACGCGCGTGTCGGCCTCGGGACGGTACCAGTAGCCGTACGACACGCCCTCGCCCGCAAGCAGCGCCTTGGTCTGCAGCACGGGCGCCACGAGCGTCATCGCGGTTTCGCCGCGCCCCTCCAGGCCGAAGACGTCCGCGAGAGGAAGCGCCGGCGCGTCGGGGTCGCCGTCACGAATCTCGGCCGTGACGCCGGCCTCCCGCGCGACCGCGGCCACGAGCTCCGCGCCGTGCCCGCAGGCGTCGCGGCGCAGGTCGATCGCGGCCGATGGTTCCGTCGCGTGCGCGATCTGGATGTTCCGTGCAAGCGCGGAACGCGAGATCCGCGCGATGGGCGCGCTGGAGGATCCGAAAACCATCGTCAGCGGCGCGAGGCGGCAGCGGCGGCGTCGAGGACGGGCTTGTGACGCGCGCGCGAGCCCGTGCGGATGCCGGTCGCGCTCACGCGGGTCTCGTAGAGGCCGGGGGTCCAGTTGCCCTCGACGAGGATCGGGCCGTTCGGGCCAACCGCGATGTCCCAGCCGACGTACGGAACCGTCGGCAGCTCGCGCGCGGCGCGGTCGAGGAAGGCCACGACCTCGTCCCACATCGGCACCTGGAAGTCGACGATCGACTTGCCCGACTCGGGGTGGGTCTCGTACTTGCTGATGTGCTTGCCGGTGTGGCCGGGGCCGAACGAGCGGCCGTTCTCGTCGAGCATCGTGAAGAAGCCGCCCCACGTGAACTGGTCGGAGACCGAGCCGCGGCCGAACTTCTGGGCGCCCATGAGAATGTGCACCTTCTCGCCGTCGAAGAACGTCGCGACGCGCGTCGTGTTGACGGTGCCGGCGCAGTACTCGGCGAGGTACGGGTGCTGCACGATGGGCTCCTCGAGGAGGGTCTGCCCCTTCGTGATGAGCTCGGTGCGGAACGCCTCGGCGTCGGCGACCTCGGCCATGTCGTAGCGGAACACGCCCTTGCCCTCGCGGCCGACCGGGGTCTTGGCGATAATGATCGGGTGGCGCGCGACGAAGCCCTGGAAGTCGGCGAAGGTCGAGTTGTCGAGGTCGAGCCAGTCGCGGCCCGCGTACTCGGCGAAGCGCTTGTGGAACGAGATCTTGTTCTCGAGGATCAGCACGTCGACCGGGTCGTTCAGCGTGTCGGCCAGGTGATGCTGCACGAGCGCCGTCATGAAGGTCTTGCGCTCCTTCTTCGTCAGCAGCGCGAAGTCGGCCTCGTAGAAGTCGATGTACGCCGTGTCGTGGAAGGCGGCCCACACCATCATGTCGGCGAGCACGCCGGGCGCCCACTTACCCTGCTCTTCGGCGATCTGCTTCGCGAAGCCCCACGGGCGCGACAGATTGAAGGAGGCGAGTCGGCTCACGAAGTACTTGAGGCGGCGCACGGGCGCGACAGCTGGGGACACGAAGGACCTTTCCTGGGCGGGTCTCGGGAAGACCTACTTTACCGAGAGAGCCTCCGATTCCTGGTGAATGCCCGCGTGCTAGCCTTGCGCGGTGGACCAGAAGCAGTTGCGCGTGCAGTATCTCTTTAATCGAGCTCGCCGCCTCAATCCCACCCAGCTCATCGATATCGCCAAGGGCGTGAAGCGCGTCTCGAAGGCTCCCCTGCCCGTCATCGTGGCAGACATGCTGTGGTGCTCGGTGCGCTACGAGATGGCCTTCCGCGACTACCTCGTCTGGGATATTCGCCTCCTGAAGGCATCCGAGCGCAAGACGTGGATGACGCACCCGAAGGCGTTCCGCCTCAACTCGACGCTCAACGGCCCCGACTCGCGGGCCATCGTCGGCGACAAGGTGCGCTTCCTGAACGACTTCGCCGACCTCATCGGCCGCGAGTGGCTCGACGCCGCGACTGCGACGGACGACGAGCTCGCCGCGTTCCTCGCCCGCCACGACCGCGTCATTGCGAAGCCCGCGAACGGCGAGGGCGGCGCCGGCATCTCGATCATTACCTCGGCCGAGGTTACCGACGTCGCCGTCTTCCGCCGGAGCCTCATCGACAACGATCAGACGCTCGTCGAGGAGGTGCTGCGCCAGCACCCCGACCTCGACCGGCTCTACCCCGACAGCGTCAACACCGTGCGCATGATCACCTACCGCGACCCGCAGGGCACGCTGCACGTCATCGCGTCGGTGCTGCGCATCGGCAACGGATCCGTCATCGATAACTTCGCGTCGGGTGGCATGTTCACGATGCTCGACGATGACGGCGTGGCGCTCTACCCCGGCGTCGACAAGCAGTCGAACGTGTACCCCGAGCACCCGATCACGGGCACGGCGATCGCAGGCTTCCGCGTGCCGCACTTCCCCGAGATCCTCGAAATGGTCGAGGAGGCCTCGAAGCGCCTCCCGACGATCCCCTACGTCGGCTGGGACATCGCCATCACGGCGAACGGCCCCGCGCTGATCGAGGCGAACCACAACTCGAGCGTCTTCCAGATGAAGCCGACCGCCTCCGGCGTGCGCACGGGCCTGCTGCAGCGCTACCGCGACGCCATCGGCCCCGGCGTGCTCGACAAGCGCCGCTAAGACCGCCAACCAGAAAGCGCTGCAAACGAGAAACGCCCTGCCTGCGCAGGGCGTTTCTCGTTTGCGCTCAGCGGCGGCGAAGCGTGTTCCGCGCCGTCTTTACCTCTGGCGCGCGCAGGAGCGCGAGGATCGCGACGTAGACGACGCCGACGACGCCCGCGACGATCACGGCGCCCGCGGCGCCCGTGAACCGGTTCGCGAGCATCCAGCCGTGACTGGATCCGAGCAGCAGGTACGTTCCCCAGCCCGCCGCGCCCGCGACGGCGGCCACGAGGCCGAAGCGCACGAGCGCGAGCCACGTCGCGCCGAGGCCGAGCGGGCCGATCTTGCGGCGCAGCAGGATGGTCGCGAGCACGGTCTGCGCGATGCCGGCGGTCGACTGCGCGAGCGCGACGAGCGCCGTGATGTGCTCCTGCGGCGCGAAGGCCGCGATCAGCAGCGTGAAGATCAGCACGAGCGCGCCCTGCACCATCGTGAAGACGAAGGGTGTGCGCGCGTCGCCATAGGCGTAGAACGTGCGCTGCACGATGTAGAGCACGGCCATCGGGATCAGGCTCACGAGGTAGCCGATCAGCACGGGGGCGATCAGCACGGCGCTCTCGGCGTTGTTGCTGAACATGCGCGAGGCCGGCACCGCCGCTGCCGCGACGGCCGCCGTCGCCGCGACGACGAAGAAGCCGAGGGTGCGGATCGACTGGCTGATGTCGGCGCGGAGCTCGTCGTGGCGGCCGAGAGCGGCGTGCTCGCTGAGGCGCGTGAAGTAGGGCGTACCGATCGCGAGGATCAGGACCGAGTACGGCACCATGTAGACGAGCCAGGCGTTCTGCGACGCGAACACCGACGGGAAGTCGCCCGACGCGTCCGACATCGTGCGCTGCTGGACGATGCCGACCAGCTGGCCGATGAGCGTCGTCACGAGCGTCCACGACGCGAGGTTGCGCATCGCGCCGAGGCCCATGCCGCGCCAGCGGAAGTCGGGGCGCATCGGGACCCCGACCTTCCGCCAGAAGGCGATGAGAACGACGAGCTGCGCCACGATGCCGAGCGTCGCGAAGCCCGCGAGCGTCACGATCATGGGCGTCGTCCACGCCGAGACCTCGGTCTGGTCGCCGCCGAAGATCACGATGAAGGCCGCGAAGCCCGCGATCGACACCACGTTGTTCACGACGGGCGCCCACGCGTAGGGGCCGAAGACCTTGCGCGCGTTCAGAATCTCGCCCAGCAGGGCGAACATGCCGTAGAAGAACAGCTGCGGGATGCACCAATAGGCGAAGCTCGTCGCGAGCGCGCGCTGCGGGCCCGTGTAGTTCGCCGCGAACAGGTCGACGAAGAACGGCGCCGCAAGGGTCGCGGCGATCGTGATGACCGCCATGATCGTCGCGCCGAGCGTCAGTAGCTTCTGCAGGAAGCCATGACCGCCGTCCTTCTGGGCACTCACCCGCACGACCTGCGGCACGATGACACCTGTCAGGATGCCGGCCGAGATGACCTGGTAGATGCTGTTCGGAAGCTGGTTGGCCGTGCCGAATGCGTCACCGGCACGGCCAACGCTGCCAACCGCCGCGACGAGTACCATAGTGCGCGCCAGACCGCTGACGCGGGACGCGAGCGTCCCGGCCGCGATCATGGCGCTCGCGCGAGCGAGTCCCATGCGAGCCTTTTCTGGATCCGGCCGTCAGGCCTTTCGGATGATTCCCATCGGCGTCGACTGGTGGCCCTGTCCGAGCGGGTTGTCGCTCAGGATCTTCACCAGCTGACGCTCCGCCGTCTTGTCGAGCGTGGAACCCAGGATGTTGCCGCCGATGTCGTTGATGTCAACGACCGCGACATCGCATCCGACGATCTTCTTCACGTCGAAGGCAACCTCGCGCGGGCGTTCCGGGCCGAGAACGACGGCCTCGTTGTACGGAGGAATCGTGCCGGGCGTCGGCCCGTCGATCGCGCGCGCCTTCTCACCGGCGATCCGGTAGAAGTCGCCGCGGCGACCGAAGAGCTTCGTCACGGCTGAGACGGCGGCGGCGAAGAGGATCCGGAGCGTGCCGACCTCGCGAAGCGCGAACTCCATCGTCTCGGGGATGCCGAGGCCGATGCCGTACGAGGTCTTCGTCACGTAGCGCGAGAGGAAGGTCGCGAGCTTTCGCGGCTTGATCTCGCTCATCATGTACGAGCGGCCCTGCATGATCGCGACGATCTTCTCGGTCACGAACAGCAGGTCGCCCGGCTGAACCTCATCGACGGCGTAGGTGCGGATGACCTCTTCGAGCGTGTCGCCCGGCATGATGACGCGCGTGCGCACCGGAATGCGCAGGAAGTCGGTGCCGTCGACGTGAACCTGGAGGGCCTTGCCCTCGTTCGCCGAGCTCATTCGAGGTAGTCCCGGAGCGACTGCGAGCGGCTGGGATGGCGAAGCTTCGCCATCGTCTTCGACTCGATCTGACGGATCCGCTCGCGGGTCACCCCGAACGTGTCGCCAATCTGGTCGAGCGTCTTCGGCTGGCCATCGCCCAGGCCGAAGCGCATGCGGATCACGCCCGCCTCGCGCTCCGAGAGCGAGTCGAGCAGGCCCTCGAGCTGGCGCTGCAACATCGTGAAGCCCACGGCGTCGGCGGGAACCACGGCCTCGGTGTCCTCAATGAGGTCACCGAACTCGCTGTCGCCGTCTTCGCCCAGCGGGGTGTGCAGCGAGATCGGCTCGCGGCCGTACTTCTGCACCTCGACGACCTTCTCGGGCGTCATGTCGAGCTCGTGAGCGAGCTCTTCCGGCGTGGGTTCGCGGCCCAGGTCCTGCAGCATCTGGCGCTGCACGCGGGCAAGCTTGTTGATGACCTCGACCATGTGCACCGGGATGCGGATGGTGCGGGCCTGGTCGGCCATGGCGCGGGTGATTGCCTGGCGGATCCACCACGTCGCGTAGGTCGAGAACTTGAAGCCCTTGGTGTAGTCGAACTTCTCGACCGCACGGATGAGGCCCAGGTTTCCCTCCTGGATCAGGTCGAGGAACTGCATTCCGCGACCCGTGTAGCGCTTCGCGAGCGAGACGACGAGGCGGAGGTTCGCGCCGAGCAGGTGGCTCTTCGCGCGGCGTCCGTCGCGCACGACCCACTGCATGTCGAGGCCGAGCTGCGTCTGCTTGTCGGCCGCCGACATGTGCGACAGCTTCTCCTCCGCGAACAGGCCCGCCTCGATACGCATCGCGAGGTCGACCTCCTCGGCGGCGTTCAGCAGCGGAACCTTACCGATCTGCTTCAGGTAGTCCTTGACGGGGTCGGCCGTGGCGCCCGTAATCTGCGTCGAGTAGACCGGAACCTCTTCCTCTTCCGAGGAGGAGATCACGATCGCGCCCGAGGGCAGGGGCTCGGTCTGGACGGACTTCGCCGCCTTGGGCTCCTCGACCTCTTCGGTCTCGGGAGCGCCGTCGTTCAGGATCTGATCAACCGCGTCACCCTTGGCGCGGGTCGTCTTCTTTGCCGGAGCCTTCTTGGCGGGTGCCTTCTTTGCGGCTGCGGTCGTCGTCTTCTTGGCCGTACTCTTCTTCGTTGCCGTCGTGGCCTCTTCGGTCTCGTCGGTCTTCGTGGTCTTCGTGGCAGGAGTCACGTTTCACCTTTCGCCGGGTGCGTCTGGCGCCAGCACCGCGGGTGTGTTCGAACACGATTAATGCCCTTGTCAAGCCTGTGACCCCGGAGGATCGGCCTGACAACGGCTCGGGCATTCATTCTCTCATACATTCGGCAGGGTCTTGACCCGGCCCATCGTCATATGAGATAACGCGCGCCACGAGCGGGCTATTCCTCGCTAGAGATGAAAGTCGTCGTCCGGCCTGTCGGCGAGAAAGCGCTCGAGCTCGGCCGCGAGCTCGTCGGCGCTCGGCAGCTCCCCCTCGACGAAGCCGTCGACGGATCCGCGCCGCGCCTGGTCGAACTCCCCCGCCATGTAGGCGTCGAAGCGGCGCTCGAGCGTCGCGATCATCTGCGCGAGCTCGTCGTTATGCGCGATCTGGTCGCCGATGCGTTCGAGGTAGTCGCGGCCCTCCTCGCGCAGCGAGTCGAGGGCGAAGACGAGACCCGTCGCGGTCATGATCTTGTCGAACGCGGCGATGGTCGCTCCGGGGAACGACGTCTCGGCGAGGTAGTGCGGCACGAGCATCACGAAGCCGGCGACGGGGAACCCCTGCTCCGACATCCGGTACTCGAGCAGGTGGCCGGCGGTCGCGGGCACCTGCGTGCGGGGCTTCCACGCCGAGTGCGCCTGGATCAGCTCGTGGCGGGATCCGCTCACCGTCGTCGCGATGGCGCGCGTGTGCGGCACGGGCATCGCGATCGCGTGAACCCACGTCATCGTGACGACGTCGTACTCGTCGGCGAGGCGCACGACGAGCTCGCTGAACGCCTCCCAGGCGAAGTCGGGCTCGTAGCCCGCGAGCAGGAGGAACGGTTGGCCGAGCGCGTCGTGCGCGAGCGAGAGCTCGAGGCGCGGCGGGGTGAAGTCGGAGAGGTGGTCCTGATCGAAGGTGACGATCGGGCGCCGGGCGCGGTAGTCGAGGAGGGCGTCGTTCGAGAACACGACGACGGGCTGGGGATCCATTTCGTCACGCAGATAGTCGACGGCGCGCGAGACCGTGGAGCCGGCATCGGTGAAGCCCGTGAGCAGGATGACGAGCGGCAACCGGGGCGGTACGACCGGTGCACTCGCGACGCGTTCGAAGATCTCAGGCATCCCTCCATCGTAATTCGGCAAACAGGCTCCAGGGCCGTCTCGCCTCCTAGGATGGAAGCATGCCGATTCCTGATATCTCGATCTCGCATGTTCCCTTCCGCGACACCGAGGCTGACGCCCTCGTTCTCGCCGTCGCCAGCGTCGATGACCTCGACGCCGACCGCTTCCCCGGTCTGCGCACCGCCCTCGACGCCATCGCGTTCACGGGCAAGAAGGGCTCCTACCAGCGCGTTCACGCACCCGAGTACACCACCAAGCCGCTTGCCGTTGTCGGCCTCGGCACCGACGCCGACGTGCACGAGGTGCGCGAGCAGATCGGCGCCGGCGTTCGCCAGCTGACCGGTTTCGACACGGTCGCCGTCGACGTCGCCGCCGACATCGAGGGCGCCTGGCGAGGCGCCGCCGAGGGCGCGATCCTCGGTGGGTACTCGTTTGACTCGCTCAAGAATCTCACCGACGAGCAGCGCGCATCGTCGCGCCGCGCGAGCCGCGTGCTCGTGACGGCGCCCGAGGGCGCCTCGGACGACGACCTCGCGCAGGCCCGCGCCGCGGGCGAGGCCGTCGCGCTGGTGAAGGACCTCGTGTCGACGCCGGCCGACCGCCAGAGCCCCGCACAGCTCGCAGACTACGCGGCCGAGTCGGTCGCCTCGCTCCCCATCCAGGCCACGATCTGGGACGAGCGTGCGCTCGAGGAGGGCGGCTTCGGCGGCATCCTCGGCGTCGGCGCCGGATCCGAGCGCCCGCCGCGCCTCGTGCGCCTCGACTACGCACCCGAGGGCGCCGAGCGCCATGTCGCCCTCGTCGGCAAGGGCATCACCTTCGACACCGGCGGCCTCTCGCTCAAGCCGGCCGCCAGCATGATCGGCATGCAGGAAGACATGACGGGTGCCGCCGAGGTTCTCGCCGTCATCCGCGCCGCCGCCCAGCTGCAGCTGCCGGTGCACGTCACCGCATGGATGTGCATCGCCGACAACATGCCCTCCGGCAAGGCCACCCGCCCGGGCGACGTGCTCGTCATGGCCGACGGCACGACCGTCGAGGTCACCAACACCGACGCCGAGGGTCGCCTCGTGCTCGCCGACGGCCTCGTCGCCGCGAGCCGCGAGAACCCCGACGTGATCGTCGATGTCGCGACCCTCACGGGCGCCGTCATCGTCGCCCTCGGCACGCGCCACACCGGCGTGATGGGTCACGGCGATGGCCCCGACGCCTTCCTCCTCGCCGCCGACCGCACCGGCGAGCACGCCTGGGCCCTGCCGCTCCTCGAGCACATGCAGCCCTCGCTCGACTCGCGCGTCGCCGACATGCAGAACGCCAACATGGGCGACCGCTCGGCCGGCACCGTCTACGCGGCGCTCTTCCTGCAGCGCTTCATCGGCCGCGTCGACAACGAGGCCGAGGGCGAGCGCATCCCCTGGGTGCACCTCGACATCGCGGGCAGCGGCATGAGCACGTCGACGCCGTACGGCTTCACCGACAAGGGCCCGACCGGATCCTCGACGCGCGCGCTCATCGACTTCGTCGCCGCCGGCGGCGACGTCGCCTAAGCCTTAAGGGACGGATCCGCTCGTGACGGACTTCACCTTCGACCTCGTCGTTCTCGGCGGCGGTAGCGGCGGCTATGCGGCCGCGCTGCGCGCCGCCGAGCTCGGCGCTCGCGCGGTCATCATCGAAAAGGACCTCCTCGGGGGCGCCTGCCTGCACCGCGGGTGTGTGCCCACCAAGGCGCTGCTTCACACGGCCGAGGTCGCCGATAGCGTCCGTCACGCGGCCACCGTCGGCGTCAACGCCACCCTCGACGGCATCGACGCGGCGGCGGCGCTCGAGTGGCGCCGCGCCCTCGTCGCGGGCAAGCACCGTGGGCTGAGCTCGCTCGTGAAGGCCCGCGGCATCGAGGTCGTCGCGGGCAGCGGCTTCCTCACCTCGGTCGACGGGCGCCCGGCCGTCGCGGTCGGCGACGATCGCTACGTCGGATCCGACGTCGTTATCGCGACCGGTTCCTTCTCGCGCACGATCCCCGGCATCGAGCTGTCGGATCGCGTGCTCGACTCCGAGGCCGCCCTGGCGCTCGATTCCGTGCCCGCCCGCGTCGCCGTCCTCGGCGGCGGGGTCATCGGCGTGGAGTTCGCGAGCGCGTGGCGCTCGCTCGGCGCTGAGGTCACGATCATCGAGGCTCTCGATCACCTCATCGCGAACGAGGATCCGTCGTCGCGCACCGCGCTCGAAAAGGCGTACCAGCGCCGCGGCATCGCGCTCGAGCTCGGAGCGCGCGTCACGGGCGTGACCGAGACGCCAGGCGGTGTGTCGGTCGCGATCGAGCGCGGCGGATCCGCCGAGGTCATCGATGCCGACGTGCTCCTCGTCGCTGTCGGCCGCGGCCCCAACACGAGCGGCCTCGGCCTCGAGGAGGCGGGCGTTGCTCTCGATCGCGGCTTCGTCGTGGCCGACGAACGCCTGCGCACCGCCGCGGCACACGTCTGGGCGGTCGGCGACATCGTGCCGGGCCCCCAGCTCGCGCACCGTGGATTCCGCCACGGCGTCTTCGTTGCCGAGGCGATCGCGGGCCGCACGCCGGCCCCGCTCGACGACTCGCTGTTCCCGCGCGTGACGTACTCGACGCCCGAGGTTGCCTCGATCGGCATGACCGAGCCGCAGGCTCGCGAGAAGCACGGCGACCGCGTCGTCGTGCAGGAGGTCTCGCTCGCGGGTAACGCCAAGAGCGAAATCGTCTCGGCCGGATCCCCCGTCCGCGCCGGATCCGTGAAGGTCGTCGCGCTCGACGACGGCCCGATTCTCGGCGTGCACCTCGTGGGTGACCGCGTCGGCGAGCTCATCACCGAGGGCCAGCTGGCCGTCGCGTGGGAGGCCCGCGCCGACGACCTCGCGCCCCTCATCCACGCCCACCCATCGCAGAGCGAAGCCCTCGGGGAAGCATTCCTCGCCCTCGCGGGTTCTCCCCTACACACGATGTGACGCCGCGCCCATCTGACACTCACGTGGCAGTGGGCGCAGTGCCCTAAGCTGATACAAGAATTCAACCTTTTTCTAAAAGGAGACTCACATATGAGTACTTCCGTTGTCCTCCCCGCGCTCGGCGAGAGCGTCACCGAGGGAACGGTCACTCGCTGGCTGAAGCAGGTCGGCGACACCGTTGAGGTCGACGAGCCGCTGCTCGAGGTCTCGACCGACAAGGTCGACACCGAGATCCCTTCGCCCGTCTCGGGTGTTCTTGAGGCGATCTTCGCCGACGAGGACGAGACGATCGAGGTCGGCGCACAGCTCGCGATCGTCGGTGACGGATCCGGTGCCACGGCGGCCCCTGCCGCCCCCGCCGCTGAGCCCGCCGCAGCTCCCGAGGCCCCGGCCCAGGAGGCCGCGCCCGCCGCAGCTCCTGCCCCCGCCGCTTCCGGCGATGCCACCGACGTCACGCTCCCCGAGCTCGGCGAGAGCGTCACCGAGGGCACCGTCACGCGCTGGCTGAAGCAGGTCGGCGACACGATCGAGGTCGACGAGCCGCTGCTCGAGATCTCGACCGACAAGGTCGACACCGAGGTTCCCTCGCCCGTCGCCGGTACCGTTCTCGAGCTCCTCGCGGCTGAGGACGACACCGTCGAGATCGGCGCCGTGCTCGCGCGCATCGGTTCGGGTGCAGCTTCGGCCCCCGCCGCTCCTGCCGCCGCGCCCGCAGCTCCGGCTGCTGCCCCGGCCGCCGAGGCACCCGCCCCCGAGGCCGCCCCGGCCGCCGCCGCACCGGCGCCCGCCGCTGCCGCCTCCGGCGACGCCACCGACGTCACGCTCCCCGAGCTCGGCGAGAGCGTCACCGAGGGCACCGTCACGCGCCTGCTCAAGCAGGTCGGCGACACCATCGAGGTCGACGAGGCCCTGATCGAGATCTCGACCGACAAGGTTGACACCGAGGTTCCCTCGCCCGTCGCCGGCACGATTATCGAGCTCCTCGTGGGCGAGGACGACACCGTCGAGATCGGCGCGGTCCTCGCACGCATCGGCTCCGGCACCCCCGCCGCGGCTCCGGCCGCTGCTCCCGCCGCTCCGGCTCCGGCCGCCGCTCCGGCACCCGCCGCTGCTCCCGCTCCGGCCGCTGCTCCCGCCGCGCCGGCTCCGGCCGCCGCTCCGACACCCGCCGCTGCTCCGGCACCCGCCGCCGCTCCCGCAGCGGCCGCCGCCCCGGCTCCGGCCGCTGCACCGGCACCCGACGCGGCCCCCGCAGCCGCGTCGACCGACGCCTCGGGCAAGACCTACGTCACGCCGCTCGTTCGCAAGATCGCCGCCCAGAACGGCGTCGACCTCGCGACCGTGACCGGCACGGGCGTCGGTGGCCGCATCCGTAAGGAAGACGTGCTCGCCGCCGCGAAGGCCCCGGCCGCCGCCGCCCCGGCAGCAGCGCCCGCCGCTGCCCCGGCCGCTGCCGCTCCGGCAACCGCGCTTGAGACGTCGCCGCTGCGCGGCACGACCCAGCCGATGAGCCGCCTCCGCAAGGTTGTGGCCTCGCGCGCCGTCGAGTCGCTCAACACGACCGCGCAGCTCACGACGATCGTTGAGGTCGACGTGACGAAGCTGTCGCAGTTCCGCGACCAGTACAAGAACGACTTCCTCGCGAAGACCGGCCAGAAGCTGTCCTTCCTGTCGTTCTTCTCGCTGGCCGCCGTTGAGGCGCTCAAGGCCTACCCGATCATCAATTCGACGGTCGACGGCGACAACATCGTCTACCCCGACCACGAGAACCTCTCGATCGCGGTTGACACGCCGAAGGGCCTCTACACGCCCGTTCTGCGCGACGCCTCGTCGAAGTCGATCGCCGAGATCGCGGCCGGCATCGCCGACCTCGCCGCTCGCACGCGCGACAGCAAGCTGAAGCCCGACGACCTTGCCGGCGGTACCTTCACAATCACCAACACGGGTTCGCGCGGCGCGCTGTTCGACACGCCGCTCGTCTTCCTCCCGCAGTCGGCGATCCTCGGTACCGGCATCGTCTACAAGCGCCCCGGCGTGACGAAGGTCGACGGCATCGACGCGATCGGCGTGCGCTCGTACGTCTACCTCGCGCTGTCGTACGACCACCGCACGATCGACGGTGCTGACGCGGCCCGTTACCTCTCGGCGGTCAAGAACCGCCTCGAGGAGGCCAACTTCACCGCGAACCTCGGCATGTAATCCAGGTTCCTAGAGGAGGGGGTCGCACCGAAAGGTGCGGCCCCCTCCTCGTCGTATCGGGCCCTATTCCGGCGCCGCGTAGAGGTCGCGCACGCGCCAGCCCTCGTCGCTCCGCTCGATCACGAGCAGCTGACGATCGGCCTCGGGCGCCGCGACCTCGAGCAGGGCGACGGCGCCGTAGTCGTCGACGAGGCTCACGGCGCGGTCGCCGCGCGCCGCCGCACCCGAGCGCTCCACGCCGTCGGGAGCCCGGCAGGCCTCCCCGCACGCGTCCCACGCCGCGAGGATCTCCCCCGCCGCCGCGACGGCGTCGAGGCTCGGCGCCGGATCCGCGGGTGCGGGTTGTTCGCTCTCCTCCGGCGGCTCGGTCCGCTCGGTATCTCCGGCCTGCTCCGTCCGCGTGGCCACCGGATCCGGCGCCTGCTCGCGCGCCCGCGCGTCCGGCGCGCCCGCCGGCCACAGCATCCCGACCGCGACGACGACCGCCGCGGCCGCGGATCCGACGATCACGAGCGGCCACCGCGCGCCCCTCGAGGCGGCCCCCTTCTTCTTTTCGCGGCGACTGCGTCGATCCCTCTCATACGCGGCGCGCTCGCGCCGCTGCGCGAGGCGCGCGCTCAGCGATGAGATCGCGTCACGCAGCGCCTCGCCGAGCGACGAGTCGATGTGGCGATCGATCGCGTCGCGCAGCCACGCGAGGCGGCCGTCGGTCTCGGCCGCGTCGAACGCGATGACGCGCCCGGGCCGCGGGGTGGCGTCGCCACCGAGGTCGTCACTCTGAATGGGTTGGGGCGCCGCGGCGTCGAAGAGCGGCTCCTCGAGGTCGTCCAGCCGGTGTGCGAGCGTGTCGGGGTGGTCGAGAGCCGAGCGCACGTCATCGATCGCGCGGGCGAGCACCCGGTCGTCGATCTGCGACGCCACGCGGTCGACGAGCACACGCGACGCGGCCACGATAGATTCCCCTGCGCCCTCGGCGAACGCGAACATCGGCCGACCGTCGACCGCGATCCACCACTCGCCCTCGCCATCGGTCACGCCGATCGCCGCGGCCTCCGCGACGCCGCGCACGAGAGAGACGAGAAGCGTCACCGCCTCGCCTCGCCTCCAGCCCACCCCGGCCGCCTCCCGCCTGCCACAGGCCCGCGCGACCGACTCGCGCACGTCGGGCAGCACGACCTCGTGCCCCTCGGCATGCCGCACGACATCGAGCGGCGCCAGCAGGTGCTGGGATCCGGCGCACCGCCAACCCGCCCACTCCGTGAGCGTCGACGTGTCGACGAGCAGCACCGTTTCGTCCTCGTGTAGCGTGCCCCGCGTCGCGGCGTAGGGCACCTCGGGCCGCGCGATGTGGCGGATGCGGTGGACGGCCGCGTCGAGCGCCTCGGCGGTGGGTACTATCGCGTCCATGTCCCCCAGCATCGTGCGATCGGCGCCGCCCCGCTCGCCGAAAGGGGCGTTCTGGGGATAACTTCTGCGTATCGCGCCCTGTGCACACGTTGACCCGGCATGCGGTGTCCAGCCCGGGCTAGGTAAACTGGACCGTATGGCATCACGCACGGCAGCCCCCGAGAAGCGTCCGGGGATCTTCTCCACGATCAAACAGCTCATCACCTTCACGAAGGATCCGTTCCCGTGGGTGGTGTGGATCCTGCCGCTCATCCTCTTCGTCGGCGCCGGCCTCGGCGTCATCTTCGCGTTCGCGACGCAGCAGCGCTGGTGGTTCGCGATCCTCTGGGGCTTCTTCGGCCTCATGGTCGGCATCATCGTCGCGATGCTCTTCATGAACCGCCTCGCAACGAAGGCCATGTACATCAAGCTCGACGGCATGCCGGGCGCCGGCGGTCACGTCGTGTCGAACATGCTCGGCCGCAACTGGCGCGGCGAGGAGATGCCCGTCGGCATCAACCCGAAGACGCAGGACGTCGTCTACCGCGCCGTCGGCCGCGGCGGCGTCGTACTCGTCGGCGAGGGCTCGCGCTCGAAGCTCGAGAAGCTCATGAAGAAGGAGCGCACGGTCGCGCGCCGCATCACGCACGACTCCGTGCCCGTCACCGAGTTCTACATCGGCAAGGGCGACGGCGAGATCGCGATCGACCAGCTCGCCAAGCACATCAAGAAGCTGCCGAAGACGGTCGACCGCAACGGTATGGCTCAGCTCATCGCCCGCACCGAGTCGATCTCGCGCGGTGGCGCCGCGGCCCTGCCGATCCCGAAGGGCATCGACCCCATGCGCGCCCGCGCACCCAAGACGCCGCGCTGATCCGAGACGAACGCCGTTCGGATACCGAAAACGCCCCGCTTCTGCGGGGCGTTTTTCCTGTCTGCCTTAGCGGGCGCGGACCAGGATCGTGCCGGCTGCGAGGTCGTGGAGGCCGCGGTTATCGGCGTCCCAGATCGCGGCGGGGATCACGATAACCGTGAGCGCGGCGCGGATGAGCGGGCGCCAGATGCCCGTCCAGGATCCATCGGCGCGCGTGACGCGCAGGCCCCAGATGCGGTGCCCGGGGCTACCGCCGGCCGTCGGGATGAACACGATCTGCAGGACGAAGAAGATGATGAGCTCCGACCACCAGGTGTAGTCGAAGAACGCGGCCGAGATCAGCACGACGGCGGCCCAATCGGTCGCGAACGCACCGATCCTGCGCGGCAGCGTCGCGAGGCTTCCGGGTCCGCTCTGCGGGAGGCCGAGAGACTTGCCGGCGTAGTCGGGCGAGGATGCAGAACTGGTCACGGATCCACCCTATTCGGCGGCGATGTGGCGGCTCTGGGAGGCGGGCGAGTTTGAGTCCTGAGCAGCAACCCCCGTAACATCGGGGAAACACACGAGACATGCCGGAGCAATCGTGCGGCGGTAGTTTCGACGAGTCAGCCCGGCTGGCGCTGATCCGACATCTCTCCCATATCTGGAGCTTTCATGTTCAAGGACCCGTCCGAAGTTCTCGCCTATATCCAGGAAGAGGACGTCAAGTTCCTCGACATCCGCTTCACCGACCTCCCCGGTGTGCAGCAGCACTTCAACATCCCTGCGTCGACGGTCGATGAAGACTTCTTCACCACGGGCCAGATGTTCGATGGTTCCTCGATCCGCGGTTTCGCGTCGATCGACGAGTCGGACCTGCAGCTCATCCCGGATGTGACGACGGCGTACATCGACCCGTTCCGCACCCACAAGACGCTCGTCATGATCTTCGACATCTACAACCCGCGCAACGGCGAGGTGTACTCGAAGGACCCGCGTCAGGTCGCCAAGAAGGCCGAGAAGTACCTCGCGTCGACGGGCATCGCCGACACCGCGTTCTTCGCCCCCGAGGCCGAGTTCTACATCTTCGACGACGTTCGCTACGAGGTCACCGGCGGCAAGAGCTTCTACTCGGTCGACTCGGACGAGGCGCACTGGAACAGCGGCCGCGAGGAAGAGAGCGGCAACCTCGGTAACAAGACCAGTGTCAAGGGTGGCTACTTCCCCGTCGCTCCCGTCGACAAGCAGGCCGACCTGCGCGACGAGATCTGCCTGAACCTCGAGGGCGTTGGCCTTCAGCTCGAGCGCTCGCACCACGAGGTGGGTGCCCCCGGCCAGGCCGAGATCAACTACCGCTTCGACACGATGGTGCATGCGGCTGACGACGTTCTCAAGTTCAAGTACGTCGTGAAGAACACGGCTGAGGAGTGGGGCAAGACCGCCACCTTCATGCCGAAGCCGATCTTCGGCGACAACGGCTCGGGCATGCACACGCACCAGTCGCTGTGGCTCGACGGCAAGCCCCTCTTCTTCGACGAGCAGGGCTACGGCCAGCTCTCGGACATCGCCCGCTGGTACATCGGCGGCATCCTCAAGCACGCCCCGTCGCTGCTCGCGTTCACGAACCCGACGATCAACAGCTACCACCGCCTGGTCAAGGGCTTCGAGGCGCCGATCAACCTGGTCTACTCGGCCGGTAACCGCTCGGCCGCGATCCGCATCCCGCTGACCGGATCCAACCCGAAGGCCAAGCGCATCGAGTTCCGCGCCCCCGACGCCTCGGGTAACCCCTACTTCGCCTTCGCGGCGCAGCTGATGGCGGGCCTCGACGGCATCAAGAACCGCATCGAGCCGATGGACCCGATCGACAAGGACCTCTACGAGCTTCCCCCCGAGGAGGCCAAGAGCATCCCCCAGGTGCCGACGACCCTCCCCGAGGTGCTCGAGGCGCTCCGCGCCGACCACGCCTACCTGCTCGAGGGCGGCGTCTTCACGCAGGAGCTCATCGACACGTGGATCGACTACAAGTACGAGAAGGAGATCCTGCCGATGGCGCAGCGTCCCCACCCGTACGAGTTCGAGCTCTACTACGGCGTGTGACTTCGCGGGGCTCTGAGGAACGCTCTCCCAGCCTGCGAGCCCAGTGAATCACTGAGCCCCAGACGGCAACTGCCGTCTGGGGCTCAGTGTATCTCCGGACGTTTACGGACGTCTACGGGGAGTGAACGGACGGGTTTTCGGACGGGAAGAATAGCGACTGTGCCAAGGCGGCCGGTGAGGGTCCACTCCCCCGTCGTCGGCATCGAGCTGCTCCGCCCGGACGTGGATCTCGATTGCCCTTCACAGCGCCTGACTTGAGGCGTACCCTCGAAGTAGGCGATCAACTCTGCTACGTCATCATCGATGTGATGGCACGACCTGCAGCCGCGCTGAACGGTCTCTTCTACTTCTGTCGCCTCCCGACAGGAGAGGACTGTTCCCATCCTTCGTCTCATCTAGACCCTGAGCGTCTACGTCCGTAGCTTCATGCGCCGGTTCATGCCGACCAACATTGCCCTCGACGCACTCCGCACCCGTCGCGGCCTCAAGTGGGGCGTGCCCGCGATGCTCCTGGCGGTCGTTTACATGTACGCGGCCAGCGTGATGACCACGCTCATCGAAGGCGGCGGGCCTGAGTGGCTCTACCTCGTGATGCTCGTGTGCATCTGGAACGCGCTGAAGTTCATCGTGCACGGCCCGGTCTCGCTGATCCAGCTGGCGCGAGTTCGGGTGCTTGAAAGTCGCGGCAGTCCGATGAATGGGCGGAGGGGCGTAGTTATCTCGGGCTCGATGTTCTCGCTCGTTGCCGGCTCACGATTATCGATGGTGACGGTGATGCCGACGGAGACGAGGAGGTGACGATGCTCGAACCTGCCGCTCTGGCGGCTTAGCAACCAGCTCGAAGGATCACGAACGGGTTACGCCACTCCACGGGACTTGCCCCCCCCAGCACCGGTTCGTCCGTCCCCGGTCGCGTGATCGTGCCGCAAGAACGATCCTTGTCAATTGGTCACTCATAGCTGTATGGTCAGTGCATGCTGACTATTGCTTCGCGGGTGGATGTGATGAACCGGTTAGGCCGAGCAATGGCGGACGCGACGCGCTCGCGCATCCTCCTCTCGCTCCTGGACGGGCCGGGCTATCCGGCGCGACTCGCCCGCGACCTGGGGTTGACGCGCACGAACGTGTCGAACCATCTCGCGTGCCTGCGCGGGTGCGGGATCGTGGTCGCGGAGCCCGAGGGCCGGCAGACCCGCTACGAGATCGCCGACCCGCACCTCGCCGCCGCGCTGACGGCGCTGGTGGAGGTGACGCTCGCGGTCGACGAGCATGCACCGTGCATCGACCCGGCCTGTCAGGTGCCGGGATGCTGCAAGCCGGAGACGGTAGCGTGACCGCGGTAGCGCTGGACCCGGCGCGGATCGGGGTGCTGCAGCGGCGCATTAGGATCGTGGTGGGCATCACGATTACCTGGAACGTCATCGAAGCGATCATCGCCCTCGCCGCGGGCAGGGCGGCGTCGTCTGCGGCGTTGATCGGGTTCGGGCTGGACTCGATCGTCGAGGTGCTGTCGGCCGCGGCGGTCGCGTGGCAGTTCGCCGCCCCCGACCCGGAGCGGCGGGAGAGGACCGCGCTGCGGGTGATCGCGGTGTCGTTCTTCTCCCTGGCCGCCTATGTGACGGTCGACGCGGTCTTGTCGATGGCAGGGCTGCGCGACCCGGAGCATTCGCCGGTCGGGATCGCGATCGCCGCCCTCAGTCTCGTGGTGATGCCGTTCCTGTCGTGGTTCGAGCGCCGCACCGGACGCGAGTTGGGGTCAGCGTCGGCGGTCGCGGACTCGAAGCAGACCCTGATCTGCACCTACCTCTCCGCCGCGCTCCTGGTCGGGCTGCTCCTAAACAGTCTGCTCGAATGGGCATGGGCGGACTCGATCGCTGCGCTCGTGATCGCCGGGTTCGCGATCCGTGAAGGCGTCGAAGCCTGGCGGGGTGAGACCTGCACGGAGCCCGTTGCCGTGCTGACTGGGGAGCGCGAGGCAGAACACTGCGAGGACGGATTCTGTTCGTCGCAAGATGACAGGAATACCCCTGGGGGTATTGGGTTGGTGTGAGTGACGCACCCGATGAGGGTGCACTGACGAAGGAGCGATCGATGTCCGATCCGCATGCGCACCACCACGATTCCGGCCTGCACCGCACGGGAGCGACGGCGTCCGCGAGCGACCACGCGCATCACCGCGACGACATGCCGTCGCACGAGATGCACGACGAGCAGCCCACTGCTCCCGGGCATGAAGCGCACGCGCAGCACAGTGGGCACATGGGGCATGGGGATCATGTCGGTCACGGAGGACACTCGGGGCATGCGGGTCATGTGGGGCGGTTCCGTCGCCTGTTCTGGGTGAATCTGTTGATCGCGGTGCCGGTGGTGGTGTTCTCGCCGATGTTCGCGATGATCCTCGGCTACACGGTTGCGGGCTGGGCGGCATGGGTCGCGCCGGTGCTCGGCACGGTCATGTACGTCTGGGGCGGCTGGCCGTTCGTGACGGGCGCGGTCGGCGAGCTGCGTTCCCGCAAGCCGGGCATGATGCTACTGATCGGGCTCGCGATCACCGTCGCGTTCGCAGCCTCGTGGGGTGCGACGTTGGGACTGCTGGATCATGCGCTGGAGTTCTGGTGGGAGCTGGCGCTGCTGATCGTGATCATGCTGCTCGGGCACTGGATCGAGATGCGCTCCCTCGCCCAGACCACGTCCGCTCTCGATTCCCTTGCGGCGCTCCTGCCGGACGAAGCCGAACGCGTGACCGGCGACGGGGTCGAGACGGTTGCACCGGGCGAGTTGCGGGTCGGCGATGTTGTGATCGTCCGTCCCGGCGGCAGCGTGCCAGCGGATGGTCGCATCGTCGACGGCCGGGCGGATATGGACGAGTCGATGGTGACCGGCGAGTCCCGCCCGGTCGCCCGGAGCCTCGGTGACCCGGTGACCGCGGGCACGGTCGCCACAGATTCCGGTTTGCGGGTGGAGGTCACTGCGACGGGCGAGGACACGGCTCTGGCGGGGATCGGGCGCCTAGTCGCCGAGGCGCAGGCGTCGTCGTCGCGGGCGCAGCGGATCGCAGACCGCGCCGCGGCGCTGCTGTTCTGGTTCGCTCTCACCGCGGCGGTGATCACCGCGGTCGTGTGGATGCTGGTCGGGAGCCCGGACGACGCAGTGGTGCGGGCGATCACGGTGCTCGTGATCGCGTGCCCTCACGCGCTGGGACTTGCGATCCCATTGGTGGTGTCGATCGCGACCGAACGTGCGGCGAAGGGCGGCGTGCTCGTCAAGGACCGCCTCGCGCTGGAGAGCATGCGCACCGTCGACGTCGCCGTGTTTGACAAGACCGGCACCCTCACCAAGGGCGAACCCGTCGTCACTCAGACCGCGACCTTCGAAGGTGTCGATGCGAATCGTCTGCTCGCGCTGGCTGCGGCGGCGGAGGCCGACAGCGAGCACCCGCTCGCGCAGGCCATCGTCCGCGCCGCCCGAGCGAAGCAGCTCACGATCCCGGCGGCGTCGGGTTTCTCCTCGTCGCCGGCGGTCGGGGTGAGCGCGAGCGTGGACGGGCACGAGGTGCGGGTCGGGGGGCCGCGCCTGCTCGAACAGCTCGCTGCCGCCGAGATCGCCGAAGCGGAGACGTGGCGGGCCGAGGGCGCGATTATCCTGCACGTCGCTATTGACGGGCGGGTGGCTGGTGGTCTCGCGCTCGAGGACGAGATCCGTCCGGAGTCGCGCGATGCCGTCGGTGCACTGCACGCGTCCGGGGTGCAGGTGGTGATGATCACCGGCGACGCCGAAGCCGTCGCGCACCGCGTCGGCTCCGAACTCGGCATCGACCGCGTCTTCGCCGGGGTCCGCCCTGAAGACAAGGCCGCGAAGATCGCCTTGCTGCAGGCTGAAGGTGTGAAGGTCGCGATGGTCGGCGACGGCGTGAACGATGCCCCCGCGCTCGCTCAGGCGGATGTCGGGATCGCGATCGGCGCGGGCACAGATGTCGCGATCGCCTCCGCCGGGGTCATCCTCGCCAGTTCCGACCCGCGCTCGGTGCTGTCGGTGATCGAGCTGTCCAGGGCGGCGTACCGGAAAATGCGGCAGAACCTGTGGTGGGCTGCCGGATACAACCTCGTCTCCGTGCCGTTGGCCGCGGGGGTGCTCGCGCCGGTGGGGTTCGTGCTGCCGATGTCGGTCGGTGCGATCCTGATGTCGCTGTCGACGATCGTGGTCGCCGCGAACGCGCAACTGCTGCGCCGGCTTGACCTCCGCCCGGCCGCGAGCACGCGCGCCGCACGGGAACGGTCAGCCTGAGACCGAACTATCGTTGACTATGACAAGGAGGGAGCAGCCGTTGAGTGCAGCGCGTGAGCAGCGGGTCGTATCGACGACCGTGCGGCGGGTGCTGCTCAGCGTCGGGCTCACCCTGCTCGTCGTCACCGGCCTGCTCGGCATGCACGCCCTCTCCGTCGGGCACACCCTGCCCGCCATTGGACACGGCCAGACGGTCGCGCAGTCCGCTCACTCCGCCACCGGGCACGACGCCGCCTCAGTTGAGACGGCGCTGATGACACCCCTGAAGGCTTCGCCTTACGGAGCTTCAATCATGGACGAGGGTGGTGGCTCTTGCGCAGGTGACGGGTGCGGCGGGATGTCGCACGACCATGCGATGCAAATGATGATGTGCGTGCTCGCACTGCTCTCCGTCGCGCTGGTTCTGATCGCGCCGCGCCTGCTCCGCGGCTGGCTCCGGCCCCTACCGTCACTGCTCGTCCAAGTGCGCGTGTTGCTGCGATCTCTGCCGTTGCCGCGCCCGCCCTCTCTTCTTGTCCTGTCGATCAGTCGAACCTGATCCGCACCACCTGCCGCCCACCCGAACACGTGGTGCGGTCGGTGGGTTTCGCCCTGCCCGGGCGACGGATCACCACCTACGTTTCGACTGATAGACAAGGACATTTCTCATGCGTACTCGCACGATCACTCTCTTCACGACCGCTCTGGCCGCCTCCCTCATCCTCTCCGGCTGCTCGACAGCCGCCGACAACTCCACTGGCGGCGCTGATCACAGTTCGCACTCCACCAGCACGCCTGATGCCTCGACTTCGTCGGAGGCGAACGCCGCTGATGAGACGTTTGCGACGATGATGATTCCGCATCACGAACAGGCCGTGGAGATGGCGGACATGATCCTCGACAAGGACGGCGTGGATACGCGGGTGACCGATCTCGCCCAGCAGATCAAGGACGCGCAGGCTCCGGAGATCGAGACGATGACGGGCTGGCTCACCGAGTGGGGCGTCTCGCTTGACTCGGGTATGGCCGGTCACGACATGGGCGATGACGGAATGATGGACGAGTCGGCGATGACGGCCCTCGACGACGCGGACGGTGCGGACGCCGCTCGGTTGTTCCTCGAAGGCATGCTCATGCACCACGAGGGTGCGATCGACATGGCCGAGACGGAGCTCGCGGACGGACAGTTCCCTGACGCTCTCGAACTCGCACAGCAGGTGATCGACGGGCAGAGCGCCGAGATCACGACGATGAACGACATCCTCGACACGCTCTGACTCGACGACAGCGGGTGCGGGGCATGAGTGCCCCGCACCCGCGCCGATCCCGAAGGACAACACGATGAACTACAACCATGTGACCGCTCGCCGCGCGAAGGTCCTCACCTCTGTCGGAGCCATGCTGATGGCGGCGAGCGTGCTCGTCGGGTGCTCCGCGAAGACGTCCCCGACGTCGCCAGCGCCCGAAGCGGAAGCTCCGCTCACCGTGACGATCGAGGGAGCCGATGATGTTGCAGGCCTCGACGCCCGCACGATCATCGACAGTCTCGACAGCACCCCCATCGCGGACCGCCCGACGGATTTCACCGCACAGGTCCGACCGGACGCTCTCGTCATCACTGACGATTCCGGCGAGACGGAACTCCCGATGCCGGACGACCAGGTCTATGTCGCGATCGCTCCGTATGAGCAGCAGACGCACGACTGCTACTTCCACGCACCGGTTAACTGCGTCGGCGAGCAGAGCGACACCGACTTCGACGTGACCGTCACGGACTCCGACACCGGCGATGAGTACGTCGATCAGTCGATCCGGACGTTCGACAACGGCTTCATCGGCATGTGGCTGCCTCGTGGCGTCACCGCTGAGGTCGTCATCGAGAAGGATGGCCGCACTGCGACCGGCACCGTATCGACTGTCAATGATGATGACGCCACCTGCATCACCACGATGCAGTTGAGCTGAGCCTTCTGGTTGCCCCTTTCGTCGCCGCGGCGCAACAGAAAGGGGCAACTACAGCCCTATCCCTGGCGCACCAGGTCTGCGGCGAGCCCACGAACTTTTCGGTGAGAGAGCGAGTTTCAGGCACCAACGAGGGTGCGGGTTGCGTCAGTGAGCGCAGCCGCGGTGGGCTGGTAGTAAGCCCACCGTCCGCGCTGTTCCCGGGTGACGAGGCCTGCCTCGACGAGGAGCTTCATGTGATGCGAGACAGTCGGCTGTGACAGCCCGACAGGTTCGGTGAGATCACAGATACACATCTCGCCGTCCTTGCTGGCGACGATGAGCGAGAAGAGCTTTACCCTGCTGGGATCGCCGAGCGCCTTGAACACTCGCGAGAGCGAGGTTGCCGCCTGGTCATCGATGACGTGTGTGGTCAGTGGCGCGCAACAGTTTTCGACGGTTTCAGGGGCGGCATCGATCAGCTGTGAGGGCATATCAACCATTGTGCCTGACGTATTGACAGTTGTCGATACGTGAGGCAAGCTCGATGTATTGATGTTCTTCGATGTATGGAGGTCGGGATGCTTCCCGTTGTCGTGATCGGTGCAGGCCCACAGGGTCTCGCAGCCGGAGCCCATCTGCTGGAGCGAGGCCTGGAGCCGCTCATTCTTGAGCAAGGCGACTCAGCCGCAGCCTCGGTAGCGGAGTGGGGGCACGTGCGACTGTTCTCACCGTGGTCGGAACTCACCGATCCGGCCTCACGTCGCCTGCTGGAGCCGACGGGCTGGGAAGCGCCGGCGTCGGGATATCCGACGGGTGCGCAGTGGGTCGAGGGCTATCTCGCCCCGCTCGCTTCTGCCTTGGGGAGCCGCGTCCGTTACGGGGCACGCGTGGTCGGGGTCGGGCGGAAGGGTCGCGACCTGTCGGTGGATGCGGGCCGGGCGGAACAGCCGTTCGTGGTTCATGTCGAGCACGCGGATGGTCGCGAGCAGCGTATCGAGGCGAAAGCGGTGATCGACGCGTCGGGTACGTGGGCGACGCCTTCGCCGGCCGGGGCTGATGGGTTGGCTGCACTCGGAGAGCGTGCCGCCGCCCGCGCAGGAAAGTTGGTGTATCGGATTCCGTCGATCGAGGACGCCGCGTCTTTGGCAGGGCGACACGTCGTGGTCGTCGGGAACGGGCATTCGGCGGCGACCGCGATCGGGCTCGTGGCTCGTATCGCCAAGCGTGAGCCCGGCACGCGGATCTCGTGGGTGCTCCGGCGGGGAGCTGTGGGAAACACCTTCGGCGGAGGAATGGCCGATGAGCTTCCGGAGCGCGGTGCGCTCGGTCAGCGTGCGAAACAGGCGGTGGAGTCGGGCCTGGTCGATCTGGTGACGGGGTTCCGCACCGAGCGAATCCTGTGCGAGGAGGATCGCGTGGTGCTTGCCGCCGAGGACGGTCGAAAGCTCGCCGCCGCGGACCAGGTATTCGTCTTGACGGGGTTCCGGCCCGATCTGTCCTTCTTGTCGGAGGTGCGTCTCGATCTGGACGTGCGTCTGCAGGCTCCGTCGAAGGTGGCGGTCGAAGTGGACCCGAACCTGCATTCGTGTGGGTCGGTGCGGGCCACGGGTGCGGTGGATCTCGCGCACCCGGAGCCGGGGTTCTACATCGTGGGTGCGAAGTCGTACGGCCGCGCCCCGACGTTCCTCGCCCTGACGGGGTTTGAGCAGGTGCGCAGCGTGGTCGCCGCGATCGCCGGGGATGATGCGGCGGCGAACCGCGTTGATCTCGTCCTGCCTGATACGGGCGTGTGCGGTGGTGCGGGGCTCTTTGACAGTCCCGATGCGATGGGTGTGGGCGGGTCGTGCTGCGCAGCACCGGCCCCGCAGTTGATCCAGCTCGGCACTGCACCCGTCAAATAGGCAAGTACACGGCGGGGCGGGCAGGAACCGAGACTCCTGCCCGCCCCGCCGATATTTATGCAGCGGAGAAACCGAGTTCGCCCGCGAGCTGTCGAACCTTGTCGGTGATCTGATCCCGGATCGCGCGGGTGCGGTCACCACCACCGATGTCGGAAGCGTCCTGGTCTGCGAAGGTCCAGGTCTCGATCACGCCGGCCATGCCGTCGACCGGTGCGACCTTTGCCTCGTCGCCGAGCACGATGACCCGGTCCACGCTGCGGAGGATCTCCGGGTCGATGGGCTTCGGGTACTCGCCCTCCATCGACGCGCCGACTTCGATGATCGCTTCCTCGGCGAGGGCGCTGAGCTTGTCGCTCGGTGCGGTGCCTGCCGAGTAGACGGTGATCGCGTCGCCGGCGTGCTGGCGCATGAGGGCTGCGGCCATCTGTGACTTGCCGCCGTTCTTCTTGCACACGAACAGCACCGACGCGCTCATGCGCTGGCCGCCTCGGTGGTCGCAGGCTCGAGCGAAGCGATGAGTTCCTCGATGCGGCGCTTGATCTCGTCACGGATGGGACGGACGGACTCGATGCCCTGGCCGGCGGGGTCGTCGAGCTTCCAGTCCTCGTAGCGCTTGCCGGGGAAGAACGGGCAGGCGTCGCCGCAACCCATGGTGATCACGACATCCGAGTCCTGCACGGCCTCGGTGGTGAGGACCTTCGGGGCCTCGCCGCGGATGTCGATGCCCTCCTCGAGCATCGCCTCGACGGCGACAGGGTTGATCTGCTCGGCGGGGATCGACCCGGCGGAACGGACCTCGATACGGCCGGCGGCGAGATGGCGGAGGTAGCCGGCGGCCATCTGGGAGCGGCCGGCGTTGTGGACGCAGACGAACAGGACGCTGGGCGTGGTGGTGGTCATGATCGGAAGTCTTCCTTTTCTCAGTTCTTCACAAGCGAGTCGATAAGGGTGCGCACGCGTGCTTCGATGTCGTCGCGGATGGCGGCGACACCCTCTTCGGAGGCGAGGGCAGGGTCGCCGACCGCCCAGTCGTCATAGGTCACACCCGGAATGATCGGGCAGACATCGCCGCATCCCATCGTGACGACGACATCCGCCGCGCGCACGGCGTCGTCGGTGAGCGGCTTCGGGAACGCGGCCGCAGCGCCCTGCTCGCCCTCGATGCCGACGAGGATCGAGCGCACGTGTGGGTGCACCTCGGATGCAGGCATCGACCCGGCCGAGCGCGCGACGACCGCGCCGCCGGAGAACTGGTTCACCAGTGCGGCGGCGAGCTGCGAGCGGCCCGCGTTGGCAACGCAGACGAACAGCACCTGCGGCTTGCCCGCCTCGCGATCGCGCGCGATGTCGGCGAGGCGCTGGCGGGCGAAGCGCTCGGTCAGCGGGATCATGTGGGTCGTCAGCTTCGCCGAGCGGACGAGACCGGCGAACGATTCCCGCACGATTGTCACGACGAGATCGCGGTTCAAGTGCGGCATCTCGTCAGCGAGCTCCGTGGCGAGGTGCTCGACCTTCGCGGTGAGGGCCTCCAGCGCCGCCGCGCGGTCTTCCTGCTCGGTCGCAGCTTCAGCGATCGCGGCGAGCGCGAACGCGTCGAGCAGTGCGGTCACGGCCTGCTTCCTGGACGGCTGGATGCTGTAGTACACCCAGGTGCCGCGCCGCTCGGAAGCGAGCAGCCCGGTGTCCTTCAGCTTCTTCAGGTGATGCGAGACCGTCGGCTGGGAGACGTCGGCGAGCTCCGCGAGGTCGCACACGCAGGCCTCGCCGCGCGGGTCAGTCGCGATCGCCGACAGCATGCGCAGCCGGAACGGGTCAGCGAGCGCCTTCAGCGTCGACGCGACGGCGTCGGCGGCGTTCTCGCCGATGGCATGAGTCGGAGTAGGAGAACAGATCTCAGCGGTCATGATGCCCTCGATTCGGTGACAGCGGGAACAGCATACGGGTCGGTGTCGAACCACTTCCGCGCCGCCCACAGGGAGACGTAGACGAGTCCCACAAGCACGGGCACCTCGATCAGCGGGCCGACGACGCCCGCGAGAGCCTGGCCGCTCGTCGCACCGAAGGTGCCGATCGCGACGGCGATGGCGAGCTCGAAGTTGTTGCCCGCCGCCGTGAAAGCGAGCGTCGTCGAGCGGGCGTAGTTCAGCCCGACTCCCTTGCCGAGCAGGAGGCCCGCGAACCACATAATCGCGAAGTACGCGAGCAGCGGCAGGGCGATGCGGGCGACGTCCCACGGCTGGGAGGTGATCGCCTCTCCCTGCAGGGCGAACAGCAGCACGATCGTGAAGAGCAGCCCGTAGAGGGCGAACGGGCCGATGACGGGGATGAACTTCGCCTCGTACCAGTCGCGGCCCTTCGCCTTCTCGCCGAAGAACCGGGTGAGGAACCCGGCCGCGAGCGGCACGCCGAGGAAGACGAGCACATTGATCGCGATCTGCCCGATCGAGACGTCGAGCCCCTGCGAGTCGAGGCCGAGCCAGCCCGGCAGCACGGTCAGGTAGAACCAGCCGAGCAGCGAGAACGCGACGACTTGGAAGACCGAGTTGATGAACACCAGCACCGCGGTCGCTTCCCGGTCGCCGCAGGCGAGGTCGTTCCAGATCACGACCATCGCGATACAGCGCGCGAGCCCCACGATGATGAGACCCGTACGGTACTCGGGCAGGTCAGGTAGGAAGATCCACGCCAGGGCGAACATCACGGCCGGCCCCGCGATCCAGTTCAGGATGAGTGAGGAGACGAGGAGCTTCTTGTCCCCAGTCACGGCGGCGACCTTGTCGTAGCGGACCTTCGCCAGCACCGGATACATCATGATCAGCAGGCCGAGGCCGATCGGCACCGAGATCCCGCCGACCTCCATGTGCGCGAGCACGTCGGACAGCGCCGGGATGAAGCGGCCGAGCAGGAGGCCCGCGACCATCGCGAGGCCGATCCACAGCGGCAGCCACCGGTCGAGGGTGGAGAGCTTCGCCGGCTTCGCGCGAACTTCAGTGACGGTGCTCATGCGATCAGCTCGTCGATCATGCCCGCGATGACGGGCTTGGGGTTCGCACCGATGAGCACGTCGACGCGCTCACCGCCGCGGTAGAAGCCGAGGGTCGGGATCGAGGTGACGCCGGCGGCCATCACGGTCGCGGGGTTCGCATCCGCGTCGAGCTTGACGATCTTCACTCGGCCGTCGTACTCGCCGGCGAGGTCTTCGAGGATCGGTGCGATCGCCTTGCACGGTCCGCACCAGGTCGCCCAGATGTCGACCAGCACGGGGATCTCGGACTGCAGCACCTCGGCCTCGAACGTGGCGTCAGTGACGGTGATGGTCGCGCTCATGCGGATACCTCCAGAAGTTCGGTCTCGGTCTCGCCAGCGGGCAGGCCGGCGAGGAAGTGCTGGGCGTCGAGGGCCGCGGCACATCCGGTGCCCGATGCGGTGATCGCCTGACGGTAGCGGCGGTCGACGAGGTCACCTGCGGCGAAGACACCCGGCAGGTTCGTCGCGGTGGTCGGGTGGTCGACGAGCACATAGCCCTCGTCGTCGAGATCGACCTGCCCGGTCAGCAGCTCCGAGCGCGGGTCGTGGCCGATCGCGACGAACACACCGGAGACGGGCAGGACGCGCTCAGCACCAGTGGCCGTGTTGCGCAGGCGGAGCGCCTCGACGGCGCTCTCGCCGACCAGCTCGGCGACCTCGCTGTTCCACGCGACCTCGATCTTCGGGTCGGCGAGCACGCGCTCGGCCATGATCTTCGACGCGCGGAACTCGTCGCGGCGGTGCACGACGGTCACCTTCGACGCGAAACGCGTCAGGAACAGCGCTTCTTCCATCGCGGAGTCACCGCCGCCGACCACCGCGATCTCCTTCTCCCGGAAGAAGAAGCCGTCGCACGTCGCGCACCACGACAGACCATGACCCGACAGACGCTCCTCATCGGCGAGGCCGAGCTTGCGGTACGCGGAGCCGGTGGTGAGGATCACGCTGCGCGAGCGGAACGTCTCACCCGAACCGGTCTCGATCGTCTTCACGTCGCCAGCGAGATCGAGACTGGTCGCATCGTCATAGAGGATGCGCGCACCGAAACGCTCAGCCTGCGCCCGCATCGCCTCCATCAGCTCCGGACCCTGCACACCGTCGGTGAAGCCCGGGAAGTTCTCGACCTCGGTGGTCGTCATGAGCGAACCGCCGGCGGTCACCGCGCCGGCGATCACGACGGGAGCGAGCCCCGCCCGAGCCGCGTAGACCGCGGCCGTGTACCCTGCCGGGCCGGACCCGACGATCACTACCTGTTGCATCGACATGTTTCTATATTGACGTACTTCAAAACAGTCGGCAAGTGGAGCAGGCGGGTTCAGGGAGTTGTTCGCCGGATGTTCATCCGAACCAATCTGCTTCTCGCGACGCGCACGACGCGAGAAGCGGATAGCTCACCTGCGAAAGCAACCGCTTCGTGAGATCCTTCAGACGTCGGCATGGGTATCAGGTATCGGTACGTCCGCTGTCGCGCCGCGCATCTTTCGTATTGCCGCCCTCGAGCGACGCGAGGTACTCGTTGTACGCTTCTAGATCGATCTCGTCCTGAGTCTGTCGGCGCGACGCGAGCTTCGCATCCCGTTTGCTCCATCGCGACAGCGTAACGATGAGCACGATGAGCAACGGCAGCTCCGCGTACGTCCACATCATCGTCCCCGCGACGATCTGGTCTCGCATCGGATCGATCGCCCAACCGTCGCGTGTCACGTCGTATGCGCTGAACAACGGGGCAGCGGAAAGCAGCATCACCAGGCCCAGCACAGCGTGGACTTGGATCTCGACGACGACCTCAACCAGGCGGCCGGCGAACGACGTCGGCCTCGGCACGGGGTCTGAGGACCAGAGCGGAACCGCGGCGACGACGCCCAACGCGAATATCGCCAACAAGAGGACTTCATGGCCGACGGGCACACGGACGAGCAGGCTCACCAGATCGGTGAGGTAGAGCCCCGGGTACAGCAGGATCGCAATCAGGATCGCGATGCCCGGTCGCACCAGAACTCGGCTGACAGGGGACCTCAAGCCGCCGAGTGCGAGCCGGAGCGCGGTTCTGCCGATCCTCCGATGGGGCGTCGCACGCAGCAGCAGACGGCCAGGCGTCCCGAGCACCAGCAATGGCGCAACGATTGTCATCAGGGTGATCTGCTGGAACAGCAGCGCGGAGATGAGAACTTCGGCGTATGCGTGTACGCCGAGACAACCTGTTGCAGCCAGCAGCGCGCATCCGAGCAGGAACGCGATCGATCTGCCGATCGGCCAGCGTCGGCCGGCGCGCCGTAGCCGAATCACTCCGAGCAGGTACAGAACCGCCCCGATCCCGGCGATGACGACGAGAACGGACACTCCGTTGGGCGAGAACGAGAGCAGAGACGGCCACGTTGGAGCCGGTAGATTCTGCGCGTCGATGTTCATCCTGTTGGTGTCACTCCTCGTCAGGATCGTCCCCGGCATCACGCCGGGACTTCGTGTAGGCACGGAGCACAAAGACCAGCGCGATCAGGATGAGTACGACGATGAAGCCTGCAAATACGAACAGCCCTCCCATACCGGCTCCCGTGTCGGCGCTGGATTCCTCTTGAGATTCCTGGGCACCATTGCGAGGGGCCTCCGTGGTCGGTATCGGAGCGGCTTCCTCCGGCGTCTCTGCATCAGGAGCCGTCGTCTCCTCCTGATCAACGTCTTCGCTGCCCGGCTGCACGCGCTGATCCTCATTGTCGCAAGCGGGGAGATCCCATCCCAGTGCCGGAGTCCCGCCTGAGACAGGCTCATAGTCGAAGTCGAAGGCTTCCGAGACCGGGTGGCCGTCGCTCGACACCGCGTTCCACGTCACTGTGTAGGTCCCGGCTTCACCGAGCTCAACGGGAGTGGAGAGTACGTTCCGTTCGATCGTCGAGCATGCGGTCTCGTAGTAGAGACCATCCGGTCCCTCGACCTGCGCAAAACTCGCCTGACCGAAGTCGATCAGCTCGCCGCTGAACGTAAGCGCGACCTCATCAAGAGTCGACACCGTCTCTCCGTTCGCGGGGGTCGACTCGAGCATCGTGTCGTGTGCCGAAGCGGCCTGCGTCGGGATGAGTACCGCAGCGGCAAGCACTGCGCCCCCCACCAAGGTTCGTCCGAGCGTGAGTTTCATCGCTTTCCTTCCAGTACTGCTTTTCGTGTGTCGATCTGTTCCTGAGCGCCTCGCGCAGGTGAGCGCGATGCGCGAAGCATGACGGGAGCGACGAGTATGACGCCCCCACCGAGGAGGAATGCCACCGCGGCGATATCCTGATCCGCTACCGGCTCCGGCCCCCATGCCCGCCCCATCGCGCCGAACCATTCGGCAGCGATCAGCCCTTGTTGGAAGCGGACCCATGCCGCGAAGCTCAGCAATGCGACCAGAGCGATACCGATCGCGGCCACTCGCTGACCGGCTTGCTCCCGACCGCTCCCGGACGCGTTCAGGGCCGCCATAATCAGTGCTCCGCCGACAAGCGATACGACGATCATCATTTGATGTCCGAGCTGGTTGGACAGAGTCCAGCGGAAGATCCCCGGCGCCGCGCCGACCCAGACGATGGCGGCGAACACCAGCGCCGCGACAATCGGCGCAGAGAGCGCGGTACGCACGCGAGAGGCACCGAGCCGCATGATTGCCTCGCGCGGACCGAACGAACCGTCTGACCGCGGAAGAATCGTGCGGATCGCCAGCTCGTACGGCGCGGCCGATGCGAGGAGAAGCGGAACCGCGGTGAGAAGCAGCACTCGACCGAGTGCGTTCATACTGTGCATGTAGTCGCTATATACAGCGCTCGGACCCGACGTCACCCAGGCGAGCAGGGCGAGACCTGCCATCCACGCCGTCGTACGCCGACGCGACCATCGCGCTCCGGCTCGACGGATTCGATGAACACCGAGTGCGTAGTACACAGCTGCTGCGCCGGCGAGCACTGCCCAAAGCAGATCCAGCTTCCATTCGCCGAGCCACGTGGACCCGTCGATCGGCGCGGGCAGGGGTGCGTCCGTCAAGAATTCAGCTGGCGTCACAAGTACGGGAGCAGAGCTGTCCGCAGGTGCAGGTGTGCGCGAAAGTGCGGTCGCCGTTCCCATAGCGACTCCCATGATCAGCAGTTCGAAGGCCACCAGCATCCAGAAAGCAGTGCGTCGGGCGAGACGTGTGATCATGCGACTTCTGTAGTACGCGCCGAGCACGGCGAGCCCTGCCAACGCTGCTGTCTTGATCCCGAGCAGTGCGCCGTATGGGCTCCACAAGTCCGCCAGCGCCGTGATCGACGTCAGCGCACGGGCCACCCCTGACAGAAGCACGAGCATGAAAGAGGCCAGGGCGAGAGAGGAATACCTGGCGACAACAGCTCCGATGCTCTCGCGCGGGATCAACGGCCGAACCAGGATGAGGGTGAGCAGCCCGCCCACCCATACGGCAGCGCCGACGACATGCAGGATGAGGGCCATCACAGCGGCATCGTGGTTCGCGAGGCTTCCCGCGTGCCCCTGGGTCGACAGGGGTACGAGGCATACCACGGCGAGGATCATGAGGACGGTTTCGGCAATAGCACCGCGCGCAACGACCGCGAACGTAGAGATGATCGCCGCGCCGATCACTGTCAGCAGCCACGCGAGCCCGAGTTCCGTCTCCGTCAGGAAGCGGCCGAGCTGCTCGCCGAATCCGATGTCCAACGATAGTTCCGGAGCGAGCGTCGAGAGATACGTCAGAAAGCCGGCCCCGGTCGCCGCCGCAGTCAGGACGACCGCCGCGGCCGCGGCGATCACTTGCGACGCTTCATATGCTTTGGAACCGCGCGGCAGGGCGAAGGCGCGCAGAATGAGAGAGCCCGCCATAACGCCGCCGGCAAGGTTCACGATGAGCTTCGCGAACGGGAGCCCCCATCGCACGAACGCTCCGGGATCGGAGACGAGACGTTCGGCTGCGCCTGACCCGAGCACCAATCCGAACGCTGTCATGAGCACTGCGAACACGAGCAGTCCCACTGGGCCGATGAGACGCAACTGGCGGAGCGTCATGAGCTGCTCCCCTCGTCCGCATTCGCTCCTTCGCGTACATCCGCCTCCGTGCATTGCCCGGTTGACGGCAGCTGCTGAGCTGCCACAGCAAGGCGATCGAGAACGTCGTCTGCCGAGAGCACGGTTGTATCGACGACGACCTCGGCTGCCGGGTTACGACCGAACGTCGCGAGTGTCAGCTGAGGTGAACGCGACTCGTCCACGGTCCAATCGACTCCTCCGATACGAACGCATTGCTTGTCGTCCGATGCCACTGGGTCTGTCCCGCAGGTGAAGGTCACTGCCGTCGGATCGCCCCATGCCCCTGTAGCTTGGGCGTTCGTCCAACGACGCGTCTGCTCACCGATCGCGTTCGGCAACCGTACCGAGGCAGCGGCGCACTCAACCTCGTTCGCGCCCGGTGCGGGGGTGAGCGGAACCGTATCGGCGCAGGCTGTGAGCGCAGCCGCGAGTGCGAGCAGGGCCACAGCCGTTCCGGTGGTTCGTGTTCCTGTTTTCATGACTTCCGTTCTGTTGCGGCCGAGCGGTTGCTCAACCGAACGAGCCCGAGTGAGATGAGCGTGCAGATCGCAAGCACTGCGAGGCCCGCGATTGGGATCGATCCGATGACGACCGCCGGAGTCCGGCCCGCGTACAACGGAACATCCGATACCGACGCAGCAGACTCGCCCGGAGCCGCGGCGTCGATCACGGAGCCGTCCGGCAGCACGACCTGGCTCGTGCCGGTCGTCGACACGTTGACGACAGCCCTACCGGCTTCGAACGCCCGGAGACGAGCGATCGCCATCTGCTGCAGGTTCTCGTCAGTACCGCGGAAGTCTGCGTTGTTCGTTTGAAAGATATAGACCTCCGCGCCGCCTTCCGCGCCGGCTCGGATCACGTCGTCGTAGATCAGGTCGAAGCAGATCCCGACGCCGATCCGAACGCCGTCGACATCGAGCACGGGCTCAGTCCTCCCAGCCGTGTACTCGCGTTGTATGAGCCCCACCAGTCCCGGGACGAGCCGTTCGTAGAACGCACGGTCGGGCACGTACTCACCGAACGGAACGGGATGGCGTTTGTCGTAGAACTGCACGCTGTCCCCTGTGCCCCAGAGGAACGATGTGTTGTAGGTCTCGCCCGAACGTGTGACGGCGGCGTTAGCCAGCAGCGGAGCGTCTGCGGCGCGAACGACGGCGTCGAGCCTGCGCGCAGTCTGCGGGCTCTGGTACGGATCGCTGTCCACGGCTCCCTCGGGCCATACGATCAGATCTGCGCCGCGCCCGTAGAGCGCCTCGCTGCGTGCCTCGTGCAGTTCGAGGATCTCGCCGGGCGAACGGTCATCGAAGTACCCCGATGGTCCGTTCGCCTGAACCCACCCGATCGCCATCTGCCCGGTCTGTCGTGTCGGGAAGGCCGGGATCAGCGCCAGCGCACAGGCGAGCGACACAGGGAGCGCCAGCATTCTGAACCGCCGCGCCCAGAGACATTCGATCGTCAGAGCGCACACCGCAACGATCGCGAACGAGACCCCGTCGACGCCGATCCACGACACCGCCTCTGCGAACGGTCCGTTCGCTTGACTCGTCGCCACCCGCGCCCACGGGAATCCGGAATACGGCCAGGTACCCGCCACCATTTCCCGCGCAGACCACAGTCCAGCCACGAGACCGGGGCGCACCAGGAAGCGCGCGCGGACACCGAGCTTCTCTGTCCATCGATAGGCAAGGGCGATTGCGATGCCTCCCGCCGCTACGAGGGCACCTTCCAGCCCGACGAGAGCAACCCAGGGCAGCGGCCCCAGGAACTCCCCCACCCAACTGAGATGGATCGCGAAGAAGACGACGCCGAATACGGTTCCGACGAGGATTGCGCCGAGGACACTTCGACCGCGCAGCGCCATCAGCGTCAGCACAACAGCGACGAACGCCGCCGGCCAAAGTCCTACTGCGGGGTACGCGACATCGAGCATCACGCCTGCCAGTACCGTCGAGGCTATCGCCCACCGCAATCGGAGCACGCCTGTCTGTGCCGCAGTCGCCCGCGGCGCAGACACCGGTTCAGTCTGCGAGAGCACGATCGATGGCGTCGGTCAGATCGCTGAGCTGAGTGAGCTCGAGCTGCTCTCCGTCGAGAAAGAACGTGGGCGTTCCGCCTACTCCCAGGGCACGTCCCTCCGAGAAGTCTTCCTCGACGCGCGCTTGGGTCCCCGGGTCAGCGACCGCGGCATCATAGTCGGCCATGTCGAGTCCGAGCTCCTCCGCGTATGAACGGAACCTCGCGGCTTCGGACGTCTGACCCTCTCCCCACTCGGCCTGCGTCTCGAACATGAGATCGTGCATCTCTTCGAAGCTTCCCTGCTGGGCGGCGGCCTCGACGGCGACGGCAGCGTTCATCGAATTGAAGTGGCCCGGGATCGGGAAGTATCGCACGACATAGTTGATGTCGCCGTCGTACTGCTGCCGGATCTCTTCGACATAGGGGGCGAAAGCACCGCACACCTCGCACTCGAAATCGAGGAACTCGACGAGCGTCGGTGCGTCTGGGCCCACGTAATCAAGAACGTGCGAGTCGCTCCGAGTGATCGGCAGCTCGCCACGGTCTGGAGCGACCTCGTCCGGCGCTGACGTCTTCACATAGACAACGGCTGCGATCACGATGATCACAGCGATCACAGCTGAAATCAGCAGCGCAACGACGACGGTCGGCAGCTTCTTCGGCGTACGGCGGGCGTTCATCTGTTCCTCCAGTGCGGCGGGTGGGGCGCCGTACATACGACGGCATGATGCGCAGCACCATCGCTCGCCGCTGCCGGAGCCGTATCGGGGCCGGAGGCGATAGATGTGCCGTGCGCTTTTCTCGATCGGAAGGCGTCTGCGTCTGCAGGCCCCGATCCGCACAGGAATCAGATTCTTGAGATACCCAGAAGAAGAGGTGTAGGAGCGGGAATCGGAACCACTCTCCGGGCGCGCAGCGCGAGCATGCCCAGGAGCGGCCCGAGCTTCACGACGAGCCGCGGCCCAGCGAGGAAGAGCAGGCCGGCGAAAGCGAGAGATACCGCGCAGCACACCCCGAGCAGGCAGAGCGCATCGGCGGCTTCTCCCGATTCGTCAGCGCCGGCCGTCACAACGTCGCCGGAAGTCGCATCGACTACTTCCGTCCCGTAGGCAGCGGCGATCTCATTGCCTTGGGCAACGAACCCATGCTGCTCAGCGGCCTCATGCATGCACAGAGCAAGCGCGCCGAAGAGGAGAAAACCGATGAGCGCCAGGATCAGTGAGCGCCTCGCAACCGCCGAACCGCCCTCTGCGGGCGCGACGGATGTACGAGGAGGGATCACCAGGGCACCATATCCAACGTGAATATGCAATGGCCGGGAGGGGAGATCAGCTGTGAAGTCCATCCTCGTCGCCGTAGCCGACTGCTTCCAGCTGGAATGTCGAGTGTTCAATATGCACGGGAAAATGCTCGCCGACGCACGACTGCAGGTCGCGCAGGAGCGCGTCGCGACCAGCATCGTCGATGACAGTCTCGTCAATGACGACATGCGCCGAGAGCGTTGGCAGCTGGCTTGAAACGAGAGATGCGTGGAGGTCGTGCACTGCCACCACGCCTGGGCGGGACAAGATATGCGCACGAACTTCGGCGAGATCCAAACCGGGCGGCGTTCGTTCGAGCAGAACGCCGACGGATGCGCGGATGAGGATCAGCGTGCGCGGGACGATGAGTGCGGCGACCGCGATGCCCGCGACTGCGTCGGCGCGCTCCCAACCGAGCGTCGCGATCAGCACGGCGCTGACGATCACTGCCACTGACCCGAGCGCGTCGTTCACGACTTCGAGGAACGCCGCCCGCATGTTGAGGTTATCGCCCCGCCCTCCGGCAAGCACGGTGATCGAGGCAATGTTCGCGACGAGGCCGATGACTCCGAATATCAGAAGTGCGGTCGATGGCACCGCTGGCGGCTCGAACAAGCGCCGTACTCCTTCGACCAGCGCGAAGAGACCTACTCCCAAGAGCAATGCCGCTTGTCCGAGTGCGGCGAGAATCTCGCTGCGTTTCAAACCCCAGGTGTAGCGATCCGACGGCGGCTTCTCCATCAGCAGTGCCGCCGAGACCGCGACCGCAAGGCCGACGAGGTCAGTCAGCATGTGCGCGGCGTCGACCAGCAGCGCCAAGCTTCCCGTCAGAACTGCTCCGACGACTTCGACGACGAATACGGACCCGGTGATGCAGAGCGCGATCGCGAGGCGCCGACGCGGCGCCGCGGCATGACTGTGGTCGTGATGGTCTCCCATGATTCCTTCTAACGGGTCGCGGTCTGTATTGCGGCGTTCGGTGCCTGCACAGAGTTCCTCGAGAGCCGGCGCCTCGTCTGCGCGGCGCGCAAACCATTGGCGATGACGACGACTTCGGCGACTTCATGCACGAGCACGACAGCGGCAAGCCCCAGCACTCCCGTGATCGCGAGCGGCAGCAGAACGATGATGATCGCGAGCGACAGCACGATGTTCTGGTTCATGATCGCCCGGCCGCGGCGTGCGTGGCGCAGAGCCTGCGGGATGAGGCGCAGGTCGTGACCGGTGAAGGCGACATCAGCGGACTCGATCGCGGCATCGGAGCCAGTTGCGCCCATCGCGATCCCGACCGTCGCCGAGGCGAGAGCGGGAGCGTCGTTGATGCCGTCACCGATCATGCCGGTGGGGCGCTGTGCGACTGATGCGGTCACCTCTGCGGCTTTGTCCTCGGGACGCAGCTCGGCACGCACGTCGGAGATACCGGCGATTTTCGCCAGCGCCATGGCAGTGCGCGCGTTGTCGCCCGTGAGCATGACGACCTCGACGTTCTGCGCGCGGAGAGCAGCGACCGCCTCCGGTGCCTCGGCGCGCAGTTCATCGCGGACGCCAATCGCACCGGCCACGCTGCCGTCGCGCGTGACCATGACGCAGGTCTGTCCGTCAGCTTCCATCGCCGCGACTCGGTCGGCCAGCACGCCGGGAGCGATCCAGCGCGGGCTGCCGACAGTGATCTCATGGCCATCGACCTGCCCGGCCATTCCATGCCCAGGCTGCTCGATCACACGAGCCGCGGCTGGTGCGCCCGGAGCCGCCTCAGTGATGGCGGCGGCAAGCGGATGCGTGCTGTGCTGCTCCAGTGCAGCGGCCCAGCCGAGCACGTCCTCGCGGGAAATCGCAGTAGCCGCGGCGACGTCGGTCACCACGGGCTCGTTGCGCGTCAAAGTGCCGGTCTTGTCGACCGCGATCCGGCGGAGCGAGCCAAGCCGTTCGAACGCGGCCCCGCTCTTGATGATGACGCCGAACCGGGTGGCTGCACCGATGGCCGAGACCACGGTGACCGGAACGGCGATGGCAAGGGCACATGGCGAGGCGGCCACGAGCACAACCAGGGCGCGAGTGATCCAAGTCTGCGGGTCACCGCTGAGCAGCGAGCCGAGCACGCCCACCAGCAGTGCGAGAACGATCACGCCGGGGACCAACGGACGCGCGATCCGGTCGGCGAGACGCGCCCTCTGCCCACGCTCCTGCTGCGCCTGCTCGACGAGCCCGACCAGGGTCGTCAACGAGTTGTCCGTCCCGTCGGCCGTGGCGGTGATCTCGAGTGCACCGGAAGTGTTGATCGACCCAGCCGCGACCTCGTCGCCCACACCAATGTCTACCGGGATCGATTCGCCGGTGATTGCCGAGGTGTCGAGGCTGCTACGACCCGACGCCACAGTGCCGTCGGTTGCCACGCGCTCACCAGGTCGGACCCGAATCACGTCGCCGATCTTCACCTCCCTGGCTGGGACCTCGACGGCGGTGCCACCTCGTACAACGGTGGCCGTCTCGGGTACGAGCCTGAGCAGAGCACGCAGTCCTGAGCGGGCACGGTCCATCGCCTTGTCTTCCAACGCCTCCGCAATGGAGTACAGGAACGCCAGAGCTGCGGCTTCCTCGACGTAGCCGAGAATCACCGCGCCGACGGCGCTGATCGTCATCAGCAGCGCGATCCCGACTTTTCCTCGGGTAAACAGACCACGCACTGCCCCAGGGACGAACGTCCATGCGCCCAGCAGGAGTCCGGACCAGAACAGCACGAGCACCGTGATCTCGGCAGCGACGCTGTCGCCGGTCATCCACCCGGTGAGCAGCCCCGAGACGAAGAAGATGCCTGATGCGATCGGGACGAGGATCGCGGGGTCGCGCCACCATGGGCGCTCGACATCTTTAAGCTCTTCGACCGCGCTGGGAACGTCATGCTCGCAACCGCACGCCGCGCTCATTCTCCGGCCCCCTCGCCTGCGTCGCAGCAGCCGGGGATCGAGCAGGCCGGGTCGATGCACGGCGCACTCTCGTCGACTGCCAAGGTCACGTCTACGAGTGCCGTCAGCGCCGCGGCAAGATGCGGGTCCGCGATCTCGTATCGGGTCTGCCGCCCTTCCAGCTCTGCGACCACGATGCCGCAGTCACGCAGACAGGTCAGATGGTTCGAGACGTTCGAACGGGTCAGATCAAGCTCACGCGACAGCACCCCCGGATAGTTGGGACCGTCGAGGAGCGTCATCAGAATCCGGGAACGCGTCGGGTCCGCCATAGCCCGGCCAAGCCGGTTCATAACGTCGAGACGCGAGGCAATGGTCAGCATGCAGTGAACTATACACTGATTACTGAACACTCCACTGCGTCGTTCTGCTCCGATTCTCTCCCCACGGCATGCTTCTGCGCACCTGGACAGCATGAAGCTTCGAGCACGCCCATCACTTCCTGTCTCCTTGCCGCGCGGCATTATCAGAGTCGAGTCGGGAGGTGGGATCGTCGCCATGCTCGATGGCGAGATCGTGATGCCTCCGGATGGCGGCTCTCCCTGGAGTCGTCCACGAATCGACGAACTGCTGGATGCGATGACGATGCACGGCACGCGCGCAGTATGGGTAACGCTGTATGAAGTCGACGGCCAGGTTTTCACCGAGATCGTCCAAGGCGGCGAGCGCTTGGCGGCAGAGCCCCCGCGACGTGCACGGAAGCGATCGCCTCACGGGAGCGCCGTGTCGCACCTCGAGCTCACAGGTGACGGTTTCTCGCCAGGAGAGGAGGTGCTTGCCGTTGTCGGTGTATGCGTCCGTGCGGAGAACGACCAAGGGCACGTCGTAGCCATTGTCGACCGCCGGGATCTTCCCGCAGGCGCCGCCGTCTCGTTGCTTTGCGGTCGTGAGTCCGGCCACATGGTCGTTCAGGATCTGCGATGACCACGCCAGCGGGACGACAGGCAGGGTCTTTCGGTGATGAGCTGACGAACGCGCTCATGATCGGATTGGTCGCCCTGTTCGGGCTCGCGATCGTACTGCGTGCGGGCGGGAGTGTCGCCGCATGGCTCACACGCACGGCCCAGCCCGACGGCGGTCTTCTCTCGGGGCTCGGTGTCCTGACGAACGCAAGCGACCCAGGTGCGGCGTTGGGCGCGCCGGCGCTGGCAACGGTCGCTTACTGGGTCGTCACGGGACTACTCCTCATCGTCATGATCGTCGGCGGCGTCTGGAGCTGGGTACTGCTCCGACGCCATAGTCGCCGAGCAGCTATGGACCCGCACAACAGCGCCGGTGTCGCCACCCGCCACGAAGTTTCCGTCGCCGCGTCGTCGAAAGCTCTACTCAAGCGCGCCAGGAACCTGCGCCCCTCACTCGACAGCCCCGCGCCCGATGACGTCGGCTATCGCATCGGTGCCTCGAAGGGGGTCGAGGTGTGGGCCTCTGTCGAGGACTCGATCCTTCTGATCGGACCGCCACGTTCGGGCAAGGGCCTGCATGTCGTCATCCCGGCGATCCTTGATGCCCCTGGCGCCGTCATCACGACCAGCACGCGTCCCGATAATCTCACTGCCACCCTGCGCGAGAGGAAGCGTTCAGCAGGCCCGGTAGCGGTGTTCGATCCGCAGCATCTGGCGGAGGGCGTTCCGGCAGGACTGCGCTGGTCGCCTGTGCGTGGCTGCGAGGACCCGTTGACCGCGATGATCCGCGCAACCGGGCTCGCTGCCGCCACAGGTCTGTCCGCAGGCGGAGTCGAAGGCGGCGGGTTCTGGGAGGGGAAGACTCGGACCGCGCTTCAGTCGCTCTTGCACGCAGCCGCGCTGGATCAACGTCCTCCCGTCGAATTGTTCCGTTGGACGCTCGATCCCTCTGCCGCCGCGGATGCTGTGGCGATCTTGGAGAGCCATCCGCAAGCAGCGACAGGCTGGGCCGACTCTCTGCAGTCGATGATCGATTCTGATCCACGCACCCGGGACTCGATCTGGCAGGGCGTCTCGCTCTCCCTCAGCTCCCTTGCTGATCCGCGCGTTCTGGACACTGTCTCACCGGCACCCGGTGAAGCGTTCGATCCGGAGTCATTCATCCGGGATCGAGGCACGCTCTACTTGCTCGCAACCGGGGCCGGCGCCGGCGCTTCCGCGTCGCTCGTCGCCGCGTTCGTCGAAGACCTCGTCGAAGTCGCCCGCAGGATGGCCGCACGCTCCCCCGGCGCCCGCCTCGACCCGCCGGTGCTACTGGCTCTGGACGAGATCGGAAATCTTTCTCCGCTGCCATCGCTACCGACGCTGATGGCAGAAGGCGGTGGCACCGGAATCACGACGATGCCTGTCCTCCAGTCGCTCGCGCAAGCCCGTGACAAGTGGTCGGACGATCAAGCCGGCGCGATCTGGGACGCCTCAATCGTGAAGATCGTTCTCGGCGGTGCCTCGAACTCGAAAGATCTCCAAGATCTGTCCACGCTCATCGGGGAACGCGACGAATACACAGACAGCATCACCCTGGGCGACCACGGCACCCGCTCGAACCAACGATCAGTAAGGCGCATCCCTGTTTTCCCGCCGGACCGCATCCGGACTCTCCCCTTTGGCACAGCGGTGACGCTGTTGCGCTCCGCACCTCCGATCGTCACCGATCTGAAGGCGTGGCCCAGTCGCCGCGATGGCCGACAGCTCGCCCAAGATCGTCGCGCGATCGAGGACCAGCTGAGCGGGCAGTGACGGGAAGCGCACCTACTGACAACACGGGCGTCGGATGCGACGTCCACAGGATGAAGGAGCAGAGAAATGTCCATACAGACCAGGGACGCGGGCGCGGGGTTCATCGCCACCGATCCCCAGCTGACAACGTCGGAGTCCGGTCGGGCGCGCTTCTACGCCAGGTTCGGCCAAGAGCACTTCCGCAAGGAAGATGATGGATCGTTCACGAAGCTGGAGACATCGTTCCACCACCTCGTGATGTTCGGGAAGTCCGCAGAGCACGCGGCCGAGCGCTTCGCCAAGGGCGACAACTTCATCGCTGACGGCTACGTCCGCACGAGCACCTACGAGAAGGAAGGCGGCATGGTCGAGAGCGAAGAGTTCGTCGCCAGCCGCATCGGCCACGACGCAGCCCGCACGCGGTACGAGGTCGACCGCTCACCCCGACGCGACGCGGTGAACGCCAGCTCATTCGCACCTCCCGCCGCCCGATCAGCGCCTGCCACGGTCGGGCTCTGACGTGGAGCAGCCGATGAACGACGATGACTTCCCGATCCCGGAATGGGACGAAGACTCCGACGTCGATGTTCCCGGTCCGATCCACCCGATCAATTGGTGGCTGCTGACCGCCGAGGAGCTGCAGACCGAGTTCTATGAACTCAATCGCTTCGTCGATGAGCTCCGGCACGAGCGCGGCCTCCCCGTCAGCGTGATCCCGCCCTTCTGGCACCGCCACTGGGAACTCGTGCGTGAGCTCTCCGCTCTGCACCTCCACTACCTCGTCTGCCACGACGGCGAGCAGAGCGGATCTGCCCCCATGGGCTGGGAGCGCGACTTCGAAGACTCCTGCCGTCGCCTCCGTGACAAGGTCGCCGCCTGCGGTACCCGCGGCGACAGCGACCGGCCCACTCGCCAATCCATCTGGCCCGGCGAAGACGAGCCGCCGAACCAGATCCCCGTGGTCCTCGACAACCGGGCCAAAGACTTCGTCGCCTACGTGTCCTCGCTTGTCACGGAACGCAAGCAGCGCGAGGAAGCCTTCTACGCGAGCCTCGACCTCCGAACGGGTGAGCTGGCCTGAATCGCCACGGCGCCCCGGTATCCTCGATCGGATGCCGGGGCGCCGTTGCGATTACGCGTCGGTTCCCGCGAACACCTTGTCGAGCGCGTCCGCCGCGCCATCGACGATCAGCTCCGGCCGCTTCGCGTAGTGACCCTCAGTAATCGACTCGTCGCTGTGCCCCAGCAGGTCGCGCGCGACCTCAACACCAGCCATACCCGATACTGCCGCGGCAACCGCCTTGCGCAGACTGCGGAAGGTGAGATGTTCCGCATCGACTCCGATCGCCAGCAGCTCCGGCTCGAACTCGCGACGGAACATCCGCATCAGCTGGCTGACCGCGCTCGGATCGCGCGGCCGACCCCGCTCGCTGGTGAACAGCACGTCATCCGGATTCAGTTCAGGGTTGGGCACGTGATTCGCAACGAGTTCGCTGAGGACCTTCGCCGCGAACTGCGGCGCCCGGACCCAGCGCTTCTGCCGCTCGGCCTTCGGCGAGTCCTGACGGAACAGTCCTCGCGATCGTGTGCGAACCATCGTGCCGCCGACCCAGACCAACGCTTCCATCGTCAAGCTCCCGTCCGGCTGCTCGACTGCCTCGAACCTTACGTCCTGGAAGCGAATCGCGATCGGTTCCGCAGTCCGCTCGGACGTTCCGAGCGTGATCAGGATGTAGTCGGCGAGCAGCTTGAAGTTCGGCCGCCTGCCTACAGGGAACCGAGCACGATGCCGCTCGGGCCACACTTCTCGGATCAGGTGAAGGATGTACTTGACCTGCACCGCGTCGAGTTCGAAGTAGACCGTAGACGGTTCATCCGCTCTCCGGGTCGCACGGATCGGATTCGCGACGACGACTGCACCGTGTCGAGTCTGTTGGATCGACCCGGCAGCGGAGAAGAGTCCCTGTTGGATGGCCCAGTCGTACATCAGCGACAGCACGTTCCGTACCTTGTTCGCCGTCATCACTGTCTTCTCACGCGCGACGTCCATGAGAAGCCCATCCGCGCGATCAGCGGTCATATCGGTGATGGGGATCGCGCCAGCGCGAGGCAGGATGTGCGCCCGGATCACCGACGCGTAACCGTCGACCGTCTGTTCGCGACGCTGGCGCAGCACTCGAGGATCGTCATCGTGGTAGGCGACCTTCAGCCATCTCTCCGCAAGCTCGGCGATCGTCGTGAGCTCGACTCGCCTGGCAAGCACGCGTCCGACGACGACGTCAGCAGCCTCCTGCAGTGACGCTAACGCCTCGGCTTCCGTCGCTCCGCTGCCGTACGGACGACGTTCTTTGCCGCTCCCGTCGAAGACTCGTGCACGCGCAACGACGAGGCCGTTCGGCTCGACGCTGTATGTAACCTTGCCGAGTTCTCCGACCGCCCGCTTCGGACGCGCCATCAGTCGGCGCTCCCGCCGGTCGGCGCGACGAGGTGAGACGTGATGAACGCCTCGACGTCCTCATTGCGGTATCGAATGTTGTGCGAGGACAGCACAACGAACGGCAAACCGAGACCGCGGCTGCGCGCGCGTTCGGTGCGCCAGTCGGCAAGCGTCCTAATAGGGATGCCGGTGTAGTCGGCGAGTTCGCTCGGCGTCCAGAGGCGAGGGCGGTCATCGTTCATACCTGGAAGGTGAGCAGCGCCGTCCGTGGACCCCCAGGAACATCCGTACGCGGGCCACCCCGCGAGTAAACGGACGGGTTTTCGGACAGATGCAGTAGTGAGACGCATCATGCTCAGCATGAGACTCCCCTGTCGTTTCTAGGAGAAACGAGACTGCGGGTCGTACTGTGGTTCACCAACCAACAAGCCGAGCTCTACTACGGCGTGTAAGAACCCGTACCCGCTTCTGGCTCCTCAGCGCTCTCGCTGAGGGGCCATTTGCGTGGCCCGCAGCTTGCTGCCCGGTGAGGCCGCCCGCGCATGACACGATAGATCTCGTGACGGATCCCGAGAAGAAGCGACCACGGTGGCGCGCGTGGGCGGCCGTGGCGGTCGCCGTCGCGCTACTCGTTCCGGGAGCGATCAGCGTCGGCACGGCGGTCTTCAATGGCCAATTCGCCGCGTCCGAGATCGCGTCGTGCACGATGCAGCAGGGGCGCCAGATCACCTACAAGCGCTCCGGCCTCCGCGCGCGGATCGCCACCGATTGCGGCAACTTCCGCGGCGCGAAGGAGGTGAGCTGCACGAGCGATGCCTCGCAGCAGATCGCCCTCATCGCGGGCACGACCTACGACCTCACGGTGCGCGGCCCCCGCATCCCGCTCATCTCGGCGCCGACGATCGTGTCGGCGACCGTCTCCGACGAGCAGCTCGCGGATCCGGAGCCCGGCCTCACCGAGATCGATCCCGACGCGAACGACAACGTGCAATCGCTGCAGAGCTCGCTGCTGCCCGAGACGCTGCGGGCGTTCGACTATGAGCAGCCGGACTTTGACCCCTCGTGCGACCCGTTCCGTTCGGTGATGACGACGAACGGGATCCAGTCGGTGTCCCCCGCCCGCGCGGAAGAGCTCCTCGAGGTTCCAGACGGAATCACCCCGAGCGACCCGCTCCTCCCCTGCGTGGGCTATCAGTGCTCCTCGGCAGACGTCGGTTAGAGCATGCGCATCAGCCGCACCGCGAGTAGCCCGCCCGCGACCACCAGCTCGAAGTACGACATCACGAGCCCGACGATGGCCGCCCAGAGCATCGGCCCGCGGCGCAGGATCGCGCGGTGTCCGATTAGCACGGCGACGAGCCCGACGGCGGCGGCGAGCAGGTAGCTCAGCGGCCCGCCCGGGATCAAAAAGAGCACGACGAACGCGATCAGGCCCGCGGCGAGGGCCACCAGGTGTAACGCACGGCCGTCCGCGGGAGGGCGAGAAGTCATCCGACCAGACTAAAGGGGCTCTTCGCGAACGAGGGTGTAGTCGGCTGAGCGCGTCGGCGGCCGGGTAGGGGTCGAGGTCTCCCGGATGATGGAAGTTCTTCACGCTTGCCATCCCGAAAGACCTCGACTTGCTCCACCCTACGTTCGCGGCCCCTGACCTCACCACGTTCTGCCGTCTCGACGAGCTCGGCCTCGAAGCCGTCGGCCAGCTGCTCGAGCCCGACCGGGCGGTGCTGGAGTGCCGCGTCGTCGACGACGACCCGTGGTGCCGGAAGTGCGGTGCGGAGGGCGTGCCGCGTGACACCGTCACGCGGCCGCTCGCGCACGAGCCGTTCGGACACCGACCGACGACGCTGCTGGTGCGGGTGCGCCGGTACCGGTGCGGCCACTGCCGGCGGACCTGGCGGCAGGACACGACGAAGGCGGCGCCGCCGCGGGCGAAGATCTCCCGCGGCGGGATCGGGTGGGCACTCACGGCGATCGTGGTCGACCATCTCACCGTCTCCCGCGCCGCCGCAGGACCGGGGGTGTCGTGGCATACCGCGAACACCGCGATCCTCGCCGCGGGCAGGCGTCGGCTCATCGACGACCCGGCCAGGTTCGACGGGGTCACCACGATCGGAGTCGACGAGCACGTCTGGCGTCACACCAGGTTCGGCGACAAATACGTCACCGTGATCATCGACCTCACCCCAGCCCGCGACAAGACGGGCCCGGCGCGGCTGCTGGACATGGTCGAGGGCCGCTCGAAGGCGGTGTTCAAGCAGTGGCTCGCCGCCCGCCCGAAGGACTGGTCGAAGGCGATCGAGGTGGTCGCGATGGACGGGTTCTCGGGGTTCAACACCGCCGCGGCCGAAGAGCTGCCCGACGCTGTTCCCGTCATGGATCCGTTCCATGTGGTCCGGCTCGCCGGTGATGCGCTCGATGTCTGTCGGCGCCGGGTCCAGCAGGACACCACGGGGCGCCGCGGGATGAAGGGCGATCCGCTCTACAAGGCTCGCCGCACCCTGCACACCGGGGCGAGTCTGCTCACCGACCGTCAGCGGGTCCGACTGGATGCGGTGTTCGCGAGTGAGGAGCATGTCGAGGTCGAAGCGACCTGGGGCATCTACCAGCGCATCGTCGCCGCCTACCGCGAGCCCGACAAGAAGAAGGCCAAGCTGGCCATGCAGGCCGTGATCGCTACGATCACCACCGGCGTCCCGGCGGCGCTGGTCGAGGTACGCAAGCTCGGTCGCACGATGAAGCAGCGCGCCGCCGACATCCTCGCGTTCTTCGACCGGCCCGGCACCAGCAACGGCCCCACCGAAGCGATCAACGGCAGGCTCGAGCACCTCCGCGGCTCCGCGCTCGGCTTCCGCAACCTCACGAACTACATCGCGAGGTCGCTACTCGAGGCCGGAGGATTCAGAACCCACCTACACCCTTGATTCCGAAGAGCCGAGTAACTGGATGCGCCGTCGGCAGACGTCGACCGCTTCCCCGGCGAGCCGCCCGACGCGGAAGGGGTCCATTACCGCGACCGCGTCCGGGAATTTCTCGGCTGCGGCGGTCTTGAACCCGGTGAAGCCGATTGTCGCAACAACTTCCACTGTCTCGCGCCAAGTCTAGGGGCGGGCGGCGAGCCAGGTCTTGAACACTGCCTTGGAGCGGCCTTCGACCATGTCCAGCAGCCTGGAAGGGCCGCTGTCCTGGCGAACCGTGGTCAAGTCGATGATCACTGTACAGTGCGGCCCGATATGCGACGGCGGGCTTGCAGGGCGGAGACCACCCGCGCGCAGGATCCTTGGCCTCGTCTACCCCACACCGAACAGATCCTGGCGGAGCGTGCTACCTTGTGGTGCATGGAACCTGACGCTGTTCACCTCGTAGGGCAGTTGCGCCGCGGCGCTCTCGAACCATGTGTCCTCGCCGTCATCGCCCAGCAACCGACCTATGGTCTCGACCTGGCTCGAACGCTGAGCGAACTAGGACTCCTCGAGAGCGAAGGGACGCTGTACCCGCTCCTGTCGAGACTCCGAAAACGCAACCTCGTGACCACTGCCTGGCAAGAGTCCCCGAGTGGACCCCCGCGCCGCTACTACCACATCACCCCGGCAGGCAAGACCGGACTTGCTACATTCACCCAGGAATGGGGCCGCTTCCGGCAAGCCGTCGACCTCGTCATTGGAGACCACGCATGACCACTCTGCCCTCGTCCGCCGCCGCCCAGGCCTACCTCAAGCGCCTTACTGCCCTGACCGAATCGCTCCCCTCCAGCGAGCAGCTGGATCTTCTCACCGGAATCGAGGAACACCTCAGGGACGCCGAACAGCGAGGCGTGATCCAGGCGGCACTCGACAGTCTCGGCGCACCTGAGCAGATCGCCCTGGAAGCCGGGGCAGAGACGGCCGGCACACCGCGGTGGATGCGGCTGCTCGCCGTAGCAAGCGCCGTGGCCACAGTGGGAGGCTTCATGGCCCTGGGGGCACTGCTGTGCTTCACGGCGTACTTCGACGATGACTCCGAATACGCTCTACACCCGATGCTCATCCTGCTCGCCTTCGGTGCGGGCAGCATGACAGGAGTCTTCTCGACCGTGCTGTCCTTCCTCGTCAGAGAGCTGACCGGACAGCAGCGGGTTCTGCTGACCGCTTCGTGGATCGCCTCCTCGCTGCTGGCCATCGTGTTCGGCATCGCGGGCGGGAGCGTCCCGGTCGGAGTCAACCTCCCTCTCAGCGCCCTCCCGCTCCTGATGGGTGCCATCGGGGTCGTCCTCGTCCTGCGCTACACCGCACCGAACCCCGCTCGCAAACTGGTCCGAAGCTGAGCCACCCTGGGCCCCATCGCACGTCGCGCTGGGCCGGGTTTCGGAGCTCTTCACAGATGAGGGTGTAGCTGTGGTGCGACCTGGGGCGGCGCGTCGGTGTCGGGGTGAGGGTCGAGGTCTTCCGATGATGGGAGTTCTCACACAACCCGTCCGGAAGACCTCGACCCTCACCCCGACCGGGCAGCCGGCCGCGTCGAGATGAGCTCCGTGATCGACGCCCTCGCCGACAGTGTGCCTGAGGCGTTGGTAGAACTGCGCAAGCTCGGCCGCACCCTGACCAGACGCGCCTGCGACGTCCTCGCCTACTTCGACCGGCCGCGCACGAGCAACGGACCTACCGAAGCCGTGAACGGTCGCCTCGAGCGCCTGCGTGGCCTGGCCCTCGGCTTCCGCAACCCCACCAACTACATCGCCCGCGCACTCCTCGAAGCCGGCGGATTCAGACCACACCTACACCCCGAATTGTGAAGAGCCACTAAAGGTCGTAGAAAACCGCGTCGAAAACACGGCGGGCGCGGCGCGCGGCCCCGAGCCACTGCTCCTCGACGTGCCAGCCGCTGCCCGCGGGCATCTCGAGCACGCGCCCGATGCCGTCGAGCGCGCGATACCCCGTCGGCAGCAGGTCGCTCGTCGTTCCCGTCAGCAGCGTGTTCGCCGACCTCAGCCGCGTCGCGAGCCGCCAGGCGGCGCCGAGAAGTCTCGCATCGTCCTCGGCCAGCAGCCCGGCCTCATACGCCGCGAGGAGCGCGTGCAGCGTGCGCGGGGTGCGCAGGTCGGGCACGCTGTGCGCATGCTTCATCTGGATCAGCTGCACGAGCCACTCGACGTCGCTCAGGCCGCCAGGGCCGAGCTTCAAATGCCTCGTCGGATCGGCGCCCTTCGGCATGCGTTCGGTCTCGACGCGGGCCTTGATGCGCTTAATCTCGCGCACGTCCGTCGGCGCGACGACGTCGGGGTACCGAATCGGATCGATCATCGCCATAAAGTCGTCGAGCAACGACGCGTCGCCCGCGACGGCGCGAGCGCGCAGGAGCGCCTGTGCCTCCCACGACACCGACCACTTCGCGTAATACGCCCGGTATGCCTCGAGCGTGCGGGCGATCGGCCCCTTGCGCCCCTCAGGACGGAGATCGGCGTCGAGGTCGAGCGGCACGAGATTGTCCTCGCCCACCTCGCGAAGCGCCGCGACAATCTTCTTCGCGAGCTGGTCTGCGGCCGTCGGATCCACGGATCCCGCGCGATAGACGAAGAGCACGTCGGCATCGGATCCGAACCCGATCTCAGCCCCGCCATACCTGCCCATACCGATGACCGCGAATTCGAAGCCCACGTGATCATCGGCGACGAGATCGCGCCGCACGGCGGCGAGAAGCGAATCGATCGTCACGTCGGTGATGGTCGTGAGCGACGTCGTCACCTCCTTGATCCCGAGCGCGCCCGTCATCGCTCCCATTGCGGTGCGCAGCAGCTCGCGACGACGCAGGGCACGGATCCGCTTCGCAGATTCCTTGAGCGACACTCGCCGCGCCATGATCGAGCGCGCCTCGTGCGCGAGCACCTCGTGGGTGCGGGGGCGGAGCTGCTCGTCGGAGTCGAGCCACGAGGCCGATTCCGGGATCCACTCCATGAGTTCGCCGATGTACCGCGAGCCGCTCAGGATCTTCGTGAGCGACTCCGCGGCGCCCGCCGAGTCGCGCAGCATGCGCAGGAACCAGGGGCTGTCGCCCAGCCGCTCGCTAATGCGGCGGTAGGCAATGAGGCCGTAGTCGGGGTCGATGCCCTCCGAGAACCAGCGCAACATCACCGGCATGAGGGTGCGCTGCACCGTCGCCTTGCGGCTCACGCCGCGCGTGAGCGCCCCGATGTGCGAGAGCGCGCCCTTCGCGTCGCCGAAGCCGATGGCGGTGAGGCGGCCGATGGCCTCGGATCCCGTGAGCGCGCGGGCGTCGTACTCGGTCTCGGCCACCGCCGACAGCAGCGGCCGGTAGAACAGGCGCACGTGGATGTCGCGCACGTCGTGGCGCACGCGCTCCCACGTCGAGGTGACGTCGCCCGCTGTTCCACCCGCGGTTCCGGGGGTGTGATCGAACAGCCCCGTGGCGCGCGCGAGCACGCGCCGCTCCTCGTCGGTCTCGGGCATGAGGTGCGTGCGCCGCAGCTGCTGCAGCTGCAGGCGGTGCTCGAGAAGGCGCAGGATCCGGTAGTCGGTCGCGAAGCTCGCCGCGTCCGCGCGGCCGATGTAGCCCCGCTCGACGAGCGCGTCGATCGCCGAGAGCGTGCTCTGCACCCGCACGGCCTCGTCGCTCCAGCCGTGCACGATCTGCAGCAGCTGCACCGTGAACTCGACGTCGCGCAGGCCACCGGGGCCGAGCTTCAGCTGCCGGGCGACCTCGTCGGCGGGGATGTTGGCCGTCACGCGGCCGCGCATGTCCTGCACGCTCTCGACGAAGCCGTCGCGTTCGGAGCTCGCCCACACGAGCGGCCGCGTGGCCGCCATGTAGGCGGCGCCCAGCGCGGCGTCTCCCGCGAGGGGCCGCGCCTTCAGCAGCGCCTGAAACTCCCACGACTGCGCCCAGCGGTCGTAGTACGCGAGGTGCGAGGCGAGGGTGCGCACGAGCGCGCCCTTCTTCCCCTCGGGGCGCAGGTTCGCGTCGACCTCCCACAGCGGCGGCTCGGCCTCAAACTCGTCGATGCCGCGCATCGTGAGCATCGCGAGCCGCGTCGCGACCTCGAGCATGCGCGGATCCGAGATCCCGGATCCGTCGGCCCCCTCGGCGACGAAGATCACGTCGACGTCGGAGACATAGTTGAGCTCGCGTGCGCCGGCCTTACCCATACCGATGATCGCCAGGCGCGTGTCGGCGATCTCCTGCGCCGAGAACTGGCCCTCGGCCATGCGGCGCGCGACGCGAAGCGACGCCTCGAGCGCCGCGGCCGCGGCGTCGGACAGCGCGGCGGTGACGACGCGCACGACCTCCACCGGATCCGGCGCCGAGAGGTCGAACGCCGCGATGCGCACAAGCTCGCGGCGGTACGCGACGCGCAGCGCCACCCACAGCGCGGCGCCGCGCCCCTCGCTCGTCGCGTCGACGATGCGGCGCGTCATCTCGGCGGCGGTCGGCAGCGCCGGCCTCATGCCGACGAGGTCGCGCAGGTGCACGGGGTGACGCAGGTAGAAGGCCGCGATGCCCTGGGAGGCGCCGAACAGCCGCCACAGGATCTGGGGGGCGGCGGCGTCTCGGAGCACGCCGCGCACCGGATCCGGCTCGCGGCGCGCAACCTGCACGAGCGCGCGCACGGCGGCGTCCGGATCCGCGCTGCGCGCCGCGCCCGCGACGAGCTCGTCGCGCGGTACGCCCGTCAGCTCCGTGAGCTCATCGAGCGCGCTCGCGGCCTCGCCGAGGTCGACGAAGCCCGCGCGCGCAAGCTGTGATCGGGGCGTGACGCGCCCGCCGGCCCGCATCCGCGCGTCAGACGACGTCGAACGTCGTCTTGAGCTCGAGGTCGGTCACCTGCGAGCGGTACTGCTCGAACTCGCGACGCTTGTTCGCGAGCACGTAGCGGAAGACCTGCTCCCCCAGCGTCTCGGCGACGAGCTCGCTCGACTCCATGAGCTCGATCGCCTCCTCGAGGCTCGAGGGCAGCGCGCGGTAGCCGAGCGCGCGGCGCTCGCTCGACGAGAGCGCCCAGACGTTCTCCTCGGCGGCCTCGGGCAGCTCGTACTCTTCCTCGATGCCCTTGAGGCCCGCCGCGAGCATGAGCGCGTAGGCGAGGTAGGGGTTCGCCGCCGAGTCGATGCCGCGGTGCTCGAAGCGCGCCGACTGGCTCTTGCCCGGCTTGTACATCGGCACGCGGATGAGCGCCGAGCGGTTGCTGTGGCCCCACGTGATGTAGCTGGGCGCCTCGTCGCCGCCCCAGAGGCGCTTGTACGAGTTCACGAACTGGTTGAGCACGAGCGAGATCTCGCTCGAGTGGTGCAGCAGGCCCGCGATGAAGCGGCGGCCGGTGACCGAGAGCTGCTGGGGCGCAGACTGGTCGTAGAACGCGTTCGAGTCGCCCTCGAAGAGCGACATGTGCGTGTGCATGCCGCTTCCGGGCTGGTCGGCGAGGGGCTTGGGCATGAACGTGGCGCGCACGCCCTGCTCGATCGCGACCTCCTTCACGACGGTGCGGAAGGTCATCAGGTTGTCGGCCATCGTCAGCGCGTCGGCGTAACGGAGGTCGATCTCGTTCTGGCCGGGGCCGCCCTCGTGGTGGCTGTACTCGACCGAGATGCCGAGCTCCTCGAGCATGCGCACGGCGCGGCGGCGGAAGTCGTGGGCCGTGCCGCCGGGGACGTTGTCGAAGTAGCCCGCGTTGTCGACCGGCACCGGCTTGCCGCCGTTCGGCCCGTCCTTGAACAGGTAGAACTCGATCTCGGGGTGCGTGTAGTAGGTGAAGCCCATGTCGGCGGCGCGCGACAGCGTGCGCTTCAGCACATTGCGCGGATCCGCGACCGCGGGCTGCCCGTCGGGCGTCGTGATGTCGCAGAACATGCGCGCGGTCGGGTCGACCTCGCCGCGCCAGGGAAGGATCTGGAACGTCGACGGATCCGGGTGGGCAAGCAGGTCGCTCTCCTGAACGCGCGTCAGGCCCTCGATCGCGGAGCCATCGAAGCCGATTCCCTCGCGGAACGCCCCCTCCACCTCGGCGGGCGCGATCGCGACGGATTTCAGCGTGCCAATGACGTCGGTGAACCAAAGGCGAACAAACTTGACGCCGCGTTCTTCGATCGTGCGGAGCACGAAATCCTGCTGCTTATCCATGCACTCAGCCTAAGGGGTCAGTCGTCCCACTCAGCGTCGCGGCGCTCGTCTTCTTCCCATGCGTCGGCACGTTTTTTCAGAAGCTCGGGCGCGCGGGCCGCTTCCTCGGCCGTATCGAAGGGTCCGGCGAGGTCAAGCACCGACGACTGCGTGCCGTGCTCGACCTGCCCCGTGCGCAGGTTGTACCAGTAGCTCTCGGTCATGCCTCGAGGCTACGCCGAAAACGCACGGCGAGCACCCCGAAGACGACGAGCGCTGCGAACGGCCCGAGAAGAAGGATCCCGCGGATCCATGCGGCGCCCCACACGGCGGGCGTCGTGCCCTCGCGCACCTCGACGTCGCGCACGATGGCGCCCGATGTGTCGGCGGCGATCTGCTCGACGGTGGATCCGTCGGCCGCAATCACCTCGCTGGTTCCGACGGTCGAGACGTTCACGACCGCGCGGCCGGTCTCGATCGCGCGCATGCGGGCGAACTCGAGCTGCTGCAGGTTCTCGGCGGATCCGCGGAAGTCGGCGTTGTTCGTCTGGAAGACGAGCACGCCCGCGCCGTCGTTGATGCTCTCGTGCACGAGCGAGTCGTAGAGCACGTCGAAGCAGATGGCGAGGCCGATCGTGGCGTCGCCGGCCGTCATCGTCGGGCTATCGGTTCCCGGCGTGTACTCGCGTCCGATCATCCCGATGAGCGACGGCACGATCTTCTCGAAGACAGAGCGAGCCGGAACGTACTCGCCGAAGGGCACGGGATGACGCTTGGAGTGCGTCTGCGTCGCGCCTTCCTCTGTCCACAGCATCGACATGTTGTAGGTGTCGTCGCCGACATCGGCGGCGGCATTCAGCAGGGTCGGGGCGCCCGTGGCGCGCGAGAGCGCTGACAGCACGAGGGCCGCCTTGTCGTCTCCCCGCGGATCCAGCCCGACGCCGCCCTCAGGCCAGGCGATCAGGTCGGCCCCGGAGTCGAGAACCGCCTCGCTCGCCTGCAGCTGGGCGTTCAGCACGTCGTAGCGGCCGCGCTCGTCGAGGTACGCGGTCGGGCCGTTGCCCTGCACCGCGGCGATCCGCATCGACCCCACGACGTGCGTCGGGAACTGCGGCACGAGGGCGGCAACAACGAGCACCAGCGCCGGCGCCGCGAGCGTCCACCAGCGACGCTGCCGCCGGCCGGTCGCGATGAGGCGCGCGGCCTCCACGGCCAGAGCGACCGCGAAGACGACGACGAAGGTCAGGCCGTCGACGCCGATCCACGAGGCGAGCTGCGCGAGCGGGCTCTCGGCCTGCCCCATGCCGACGCGACCCCACGGAAACCCGCCGAACGGCCAGGATCCCATGACGATCTCGCGCATGGTCCATAGGCCCGCGATGACCGCCGCGGTCACGCCCATGCGCCACAGCGGAGCGCGCACGATGCGCCGCACCCAGCGGTACGCGAGCGAGATAAGAATCGCTCCGAGGCCCATGAAGAGCGCCTCGACGCCCGCGAGCGCGATCCACGGCACCCACGCGAGTTCGTTGTCGCCGAGGAACGACTCGGCCCAGCTGACGTGGGGCACGTAGAACGCGAGCCCGAAGCCCGAGCCGACGAGCAGGGCGCCGCCGGGGCGCCGCCCGATCAGCGAGACGAGCGAGAGGGCGATCGCGACGAAGGCGAACGGCCAGATCCCGGGCGCGGGAAAAGACACCATGAAGGCGAGGCCGCCGATCACGGACAGGGCCGTGGCCGACCAGAGCGGCAGAGCGGTGGAGGGACGGAGGACGCGCGTCACCCGGCGAGCCTACTCGGCGTCGTCGGGAAGCTCCTCGAAGAGACCGGCCGGGGGCGTCATGATGACGCGGCCACCCTCGAGGTCGACCTCGGGCACGATGGCCGACACGAACGGCACCATCACCTCGGTCTCGCCAACGGAGACGATCAGCAGGTCCTGCGAGGGCAGGTGGTCGACGCGCGCGATCCGGCCGATGACCTTGTCATCGCGGACGGCGTCGAGGCCGATGAGCTGGTGGTCGTACCAGGCGTCGGGCTCTTCGGGCGACGAGTCGTCCTGGTCGACCCAGAGGATCGCCCGCGCGAGCGTCTCGGCGGCGTTGCGGTCGTCGACGCCCTCGAAGAAGATGACGGGGCTGGCGTTCATCCAGCGGAACTCGCGCACCGTGACGGTCTTGCGGTGCCACTGCGACTGCTCGGGCACCTGCAGGGTGAACGACGCACCGGGCACGAAGCGGCCATCGGGGTCGTCGGTGTACAGCTCAAGCTTCAACGCGCCCTTGAGGCCGTGTGCCTTGAGGACACGACCGACCCGGAGCTGGCTCTTAGGCGTCGCGGCAGACATCAGTCGTCGGCCACGTCGACGCGAACGCGACGGTCGGCGGCGAGGGCCTTCACAACCGTGCGCAGCGATTTTGCGGTGCGACCGCCGCGCCCGATCACGCGACCACGGTCGTCCGAGGCGACGTGCACTTCCAGCACGTCTCCTCGTGACGAGGTGGTTTCGTCGATGCGGACGTCGTCAGGATGATCGACGATGCCCTTGACGATGTGTTCGAGCGCGGCGGCCAGCACGATGCGATTACTCCGCGGCGGCGTCGGCCGCAGCGTCCTCGGCGGGAGCCTCGGCGGGCTCCTCAGCCTTCTTCGGCGCAGCCGGCTTCACAACCGACTTCTTCGAGGCGTCGGCGACGTACGCCGTCTTGTCCTCGGCGACCTTGAGGGTGCTCTTCGCGTCCTTGTCACCCTTGAACTTGCCCCAGTCGCCCGTGATCTTGAGGATCGCGGTGACCTGCTCGGTCGGCTGCGCGCCGACGGAGAGCCAGTACTGGGCACGCTCGGAGTTAACCTCGATGAACGAGGGCTCCTCGGTGGGGTGGTACTTGCCGATTTCTTCGATGACACGGCCGTCGCGCTTGGTGCGCGAGTCGGCGACAACGATGCGGTAGTAGGGCGCGCGGATCTTACCCAGGCGCTTCAGACGGATCTTGACAGCCACGATTCTCCTAGTGGATGACGAAAGTGAATGAACCTGTTCGCGCGGCGCGTGGGGTCATGCACGCAGGCGGAAGCTCTAAATGATGATGGAGCGACGCGCTGGATAGAGGGTCGAGCACACGCTCCAGCTACCCATTCTGCCAGATCCCCACCTGGAAGGCGAACGTGAACACGCTCGGCGCGTTTGCGATTTTGAGCTAGTTAGGCAAGGCTTGCCTGTGAGCTTCACATCGGAGCGATCCCCCATGGAAAGGCCCTCATGTCAGTGCGCCCGCTTTTCGCCACCCTCGCCGTCGCCGGCACCGTCCTCGCACTCGCATCATGCGCTTCGGACACTGCCGCTGAGACACCTCAAGCCGACAGCACCTGTACTCCGGCGGAGGCACCGACCGTTGAATCCGACGTGACCGTCGAACACGCGCTCGGCACCACGACGATCCCTGCGGGCGCCAGCCGCGTCGCGTCAGTCGGTTGGGGCAACCAGGACGTCGCGCTCGCGCTGGGCTTCGCGCCCGTCGGTGCGGATGACCAGACCTGGTCGATGACGGGCGACGATGGCCTCGGCCTGTATGACTGGACCCTCGACGGCTATGCAGCCCTCTGCGCCGACGAGCCCGTCATCTTCGACACGACCGACGGCGTCGACTTCGAGGCGATCGCCGACGCGGCGCCCGACGTGATCCTCGCCGCTTACTCGGGCCTGACGGAGGACGACTACGCGACGCTCAGCAAGATCGCCCCGACGGTCGCCTACCCCGACATCCCCTGGTACACCCCGTGGCGCGAGGCGATCCAGCTCGACGCCGACGCGCTCGGCAAGTCGGCGGAGGGCGAGGCCCTCGTCGCCGACCTCGACACGCAGATCGCCGACGCGAGCGCCGACATCACGAGCTTCGAGGGCAAGAAGGCGGCATTCTTCTACGTGAACCCCGCCGACCTCTCGACGATCTCGATCTACGCGACGGGCGACTCGCGCACCGCGTTCCTCGGTGACCTCGGCTTTGACGCGCCCCAGTTCGCCGTCGACACCTCGGAAAGCGGCGCGTTCTACGCCGACATCGCCGCCGAGAACGCCGACATCCTCTCCGACGTCGACGTGTTCGTCATGTACGGCGACGACGACCTCGTGAAGGCGTTCCAGGCGGATCCGCTGTGGAGCACGCTCGACGCCGTTAAGAACGGCGCCATCGTGACGATGGGCTCGGGCGACGCGCTCAGCGGTTCGGTCACCCCGACCGCCCTCTCGATCCCGTGGATGCTCGACACGTACGTCGGCATGCTCGACGACGCCGCGTCGCTGGCGGAGTGAGTCAGACCGCACTTACCGCCCGCCGTTCCCCGCGCATCGCGTGGGGAACGGCGGGCGGTGTCGCCGTCGTGCTGATCGCCGTCGGCTGCTCGCTCGTGTTCGGATCCCGCACCGTGTCGCTCGGCGAGGTCGCCGAGGGGCTCCGCGCGTTCTTCACGGGAGAGCAGGCATCGCAGATCGGCGCGATTGCCGTGACCGAGCGGATCCCCCGCACCGTGCTCTCTATCGTCGCGGGCGCGGCGCTCGCGCTCTCGGGCGGCGTCATGCAGGCGGTCACGCGCAACCCGATCGCCGACCCCGGAATTCTCGGCGTCAACACGGGCGCCTCGCTGTTCGTCGTGTGCGGCATCGCCTTCCTCGGCATCAGCTCCGTGTACTCCTACCTCGTGCTCGCCCTCGTCGGCGGCACGCTCGCCGCGATCGTCGTTTATATCGTCGGATCGCTCGGCGCGGGCGGCGCGACGCCCATCAAGCTCGCGCTCGCGGGCGCCGCGATGAGCGCGGCCCTCTCGTCCCTCGTCAGCGCCGTGATGCTTCCGCGCGCCGCCGCCATGAACGACTTCCGCTTCTGGCAGGTCGGCGGCACGGGCGGTGCGACCTGGGGCGCCATCGGCGCCGTCGCTCCCCTGCTCCTCCTCGGCGCGGTCGCGATCTTCGCGCTCTCGGGCAGCATGAATGCGCTCGCGCTCGGCGACGAGGTCGCCCGCGGGCTCGGCGTCAAGGTCGGCACGACGCGCGCGATCGCCGCCGCCGCCGGCGTGCTTCTCTGCGCCTCCGTCACGGCCGTCGCCGGCCCCATCGCCTTCGTCGGCCTCATGGTGCCGCACGCCGTGCGCCTCGTCGTGGGCCCGGACCAGCGCGCCATCCTGCCGCTGTCGGCCCTCGGCGGCGCGGCCCTGCTCTGCATCGCCGACACGATCGGCCGCCTCATCGGCTCGCCCAGCGAGGTCGAGGCCGGCATCGTCACCGCCTTCCTCGGCGCGCCCGTGCTCGTCGCCATCGCCCGCCGCACCCGGATGAGGGCCCTATGACCGCGCTCGAGACGTCCGTCGCCACCATCCGCGCGGGCCGGATCCGCCGTGCGCGCCGTCGCACGATCGCCTCCCTCGTGCTCGCCGTGCTGCTCGTCGTGCTCGCCGCGGCGATGCTCATGCTCGGCAACACGTTCTACACGCCGGCTCAGGTGTGGGGCGTCATCATCGGGCAGGACGTGCCCGGCGCCTCCTTCACGGTCGGGACCCTCCGGATCCCGCGCCTCATCGCCGGCATCCTCGCGGGCATCGCATTCGGCGTCGCCGGATCCACCTTCCAGACGATGCTGCGCAACCCCCTCGCGAGCCCCGACGTCATCGGCATCACCTCCGGCGCGTCGGCAGCGGCCGTTCTCGCGCTCGTCGTGCTGCACTGGTCGGCTGGCGCCACCACGGCCCTCGCCCTCGGCGTCGGCATCGCCACGGCCGTGGTCATCTACCTCGCGGCCCGCGGCGGCGAGTCAACCGGCGGCCGCCTGATCCTCATCGGCATCGGCATCGGCGCGATGCTCGACGCCGTCGTGCAGTTCCTCGTGCAGCGCGCCTCCGAGTGGGACGTCGCCGTCGCGATGCGCTGGCTCACCGGAAGCCTCAACGGCGTGCAGCCCGACCGGCTGTGGCCGCTCGTCGCGGGCGTCGTCGTGCTCGTTCCCGTCATCCTCGCCGTCTCGCGCGGGCTCCGCGCGCTCGAGCTCGGAGACGCGTCGGCGACCGCGCTCGGCGTGAGCGTGAGCGCGACCCGCGTGATCCTGATCGTCGCGGCCGTCGCCCTCGCGTGTGTCGCGACCGCGACCACCGGACCCATCGCGTTTGTCGCGCTGCTTTCGGGCCCGATCGCGACCCGCGTCGTCGGCCCCGGGGCGCCCGCGCTCCTCTCGGCCGGCCTCGTCGGCGCCTGCCTCGTGCTCGGCGCCGACCTCATCGGCCAATTCGCCTTCGACACGGCGTTCCCCGTCGGCGTCATCACCGGCATCATCGGCGCGCCCTACCTGCTCTTCCTCCTCATCCGCATGAGCCGCAACGGAGGTTCCTCATGACACTCGACCACTCCCTCGCGGCCAACGCGCTCTCGTCCGGCTACGGATCCCGCACGATCGTCGACGGCGTCGACCTCGAGCTCCCGCCCGGCAAAATCAGCGTCATCGTCGGCGCGAACGCGTGCGGCAAGTCGACCCTGCTCAAGACGATGTCGCGCCTCGTGCGCCCGTCGAGCGGCGCGGTCGTGCTCGACGGATCCGCGATCGACAAGATCCCGACGAAGAAGCTCGCGACGACTCTCGGCCTGCTCCCGCAGCAGCCGATCGCGCCCGAGGGCATCGCCGTCGCCGACCTCGTGGGCCGCGGGCGCCACCCGCACCAGAAGATGTTCCGGGCGTGGACGGCGGAGGACGACGAGGCGGTGGCCGAGGCCCTGACTGCCACGGGCGTCGCCGACCTCGCCGACCGCAGCGTCGACGAACTCTCGGGCGGGCAGCGCCAGCGCGTGTGGATCGCGATGGCGCTCGCGCAGAACACCGACGTGCTCCTGCTCGACGAGCCGACGACGTTCCTCGATCTCGCCCACCAGGTCGAGGTGCTCGACCTCTTGACCGACCTCAACCTCTCGCGCGGCACGACGATCGCGATGGTCCTGCACGACATCAACCTCGCGGCGCGCTACGCCGATCACCTCTTCGCGATGCGCTCGGGCAAGCTCGTGGCGAGCGGCGCGCCCGCCGAGGTCGTCACGCCGGCGCTCATCGATCAGGTCTTCGGCCTCGACGCCGAGGTCTTCCTCGACCCCGTCTCGCACACCCCGCTGGTGATCCCCCGCGGTCGCCACCACGCAGATTCCCGCCCCACGCACATTGGAGCCCCCGCATGACCGCCACCCGGTTCTTCCGCGCGCGCGTGACGCGCATCACGCAGCTCACGCCGAGCTTCCGCCGCTTCACCGTGACGGCCGACGACATCAACGAGTATGGCGACCCGGGGTTCGATCAGCGCATCAAGGTGGTCTTCCCCACCGCGACCGTGTCGCTCGACGCGATGCCGACGGGCGAAGACTGGTACACCGAGTGGCGCGCCCTGCCGGAGGACGCGCGCCCGCCGTTCCGCACCTACACGACCCGCGCCGTGCGCCCCGGCGAGGTCGACATCGACATGGTCGCCCACGAACCCGACGGCCCCGCCTCGGTGTGGATCGAATCGGCAACCATCGGATCCGAGATCCTGATCGCCGCCCCGACGATCCACGCGACGGGCGTCAGCTACGGCATCGACTTCGTGCCGCCGGCGCAGACCGATGAGTACCTCCTCGTCGGCGACGAGACGGCCGCCCCCGCGATCGCGGTCATCCTCGAGCAGCTCCCGCGCGAGGCGACCGGCGTCGTCATCCTCGAGGTTCCCTACGCGCAGGATGTCGCGTACCTGCCCGAGCACCCGGGCTTCCGTGTCCACGCGGCCGCCCGCGAGGCCGGAGGGCGCCACGAGCACCTCGAGAGCGCCGTGCGCGAGCACGCGGGCGCGCTGTGCCCGAACGGCCGCGGATCCGAGGTCGAGGAGGTCGACATCGATTCGGGGATCCTGTGGGAGGTGCCGCGCACCGCGAAGGGCGGCGCGGCCCTCAAGTCGGCGCCGCTCTACGCGTGGATCGCCGGCGAGGCGAGCGCCGTGAAGTCGCTGCGCCGCCACCTCGTGCGCGACGTGGGCGTCGATCGCCGTGCCGTGTCGTTCATGGGCTACTGGCGCCTCGGCCGCGCCGAGGGCAGCTAAGCGCTAGTCGGCGACGAGCGCCTGGGCGAGCGCCTCGTCGATGACGAGGTCGGTCGCGACGCCCGCCGCGAGGGCTCCCCGCACGGCGGGGAGCTTCGGCAGCCCCGACACGACGCAGATGCGGCGCGGGATCCGGCGGAGGCGGTTGATCGCCGGCCCCGTCCCGCGGGCGTTCAGCGCGATGTCCTCCGACGTGCCGTCGGCGCGGAAGAACACCGTCGAGACGTCACCGACCGCGCGGTCCTCGCGGAGGCTCTGGTAGTCGGCGCGCTCGAGGTAGCCGCCGACGTACACGCGGCTCGGCACGGCCGCGAGCGGCGAACCGAGCCCGAAGAGCGCGATGTCGAGGCGGTCCTGGATCCGCAGCACGCGGCGGGTGCTGCGCTCGCGCCACATCGCCTCCTTCGTGCGCGGGTCGTCGAAGAACGCCGGAACCGGAAACTGCTGCACATCCGCCCCGAACGCCGTGCCGAAGCGCTCGAGGATCTCGCTCGCGAGGCCGACGCCCGACGTCAGCGTATTGCCCGCGCCGTTCAGCTGGACGACCGTCGTGCCGTGCGTGTCGCGCGTCGGCAGGTGGCGGCTCACCGCCGCGATCGTGGATCCCCACGCCACGCCGAGCGACATGTTCGAGTCGAAAAACTCGCCCACGAGGCGGCCCGCCGTCATCGCGACGCGTTCGAGGCGATCGACCTCGCTGACGCCGGCACCCGCCGGAACGACGTGCGCCGTCACGTGGAAACGGCTCCTGATCTCGTGTTCCAGCGACGCGCCGTGCTCGTGCGGAGCGTGCACGCGGATCTCGACGAGCCCCACATCGCGCGCGTGCTGGATGAGGCGCGAGACCGACGAGCGCGAGACGCGAAGCTCGCGCGCGATCGACTCCATCGTCAGCCCCTGCACGTAGTACAGCCGCGCCGCCGTCAGCGCCTGCTGCAGCCGCGACTCGGCGCTCCGCGGCGCCTCCGGCGCGTCGATCGGGCCCGCCATGTCGGCCATCTCGCCTCCTCCGTCGCGCCGCCGCTGCACATTTGTGCAGTCGCCTTGCGCATCCGTCCAATCGGCCCCAGCCTAGTGATAATCCCTGCACACTCGTGAAGAGATCCCCCACGCCGAAGGAGGAGCATGTCTACCTCACCATCCACCGCCGGACAGCGCGAAGCGACGCTGCGCACGATCCGCGAGAACCCTCGTGCCCAGGTCGTCATTATTGGTGGCGGCATTAACGGAATCTCGACCTTCCGAGACCTCGCGCTCCAGGGCGTCGACGTGCTCCTCGTCGAGCGGGGCGACTTCGCATCCGGCGCCTCCGCGGCATCGAGCCACATGGTGCACGGCGGCATCCGCTACCTCGAGAACGGCGAGTTCCGCCTCGTGCACGAGTCGGTCGTCGAGCGCAACGACCTCCTGAAGACGGCGCCGCACTTCGTGAAGCCGCTGAAGACCACCGTGCCGATGTACCACTTCTGGTCGGGCCTGTTCCAGGCGCCCTTCAAGTTCCTCTTCGGCCGCTCCGGCAAGCCCGTCGAGCGCGGCGCCGCGATGATCAAGATCGGCCTCACGATCTACGACCTCTTCGTCGGCCCCGGCCGTCGCACCCCGTGGCACCGCTTCCACGGCCACACCGCATCGCTTCGCGAGCTCCCCCGCCTCAACCCGAGGGTCAAGTACACCGCGACCTACTTCGACGCCTCGATGCACGACCCCGAGCGCCTCGCGCTCGACGTGCTGATCGACGGCCTCGAGTCGAACCGCTCGGCCCACGCGCTCAACTACGTCGAGGCGATCGGCTTCACCGGCACGGGCGTGACGCTGCGCGATCGCGAGACGGGCGAGACCTTCACGGTCGAGGCCGACGCCGTCGTCAACGCCAGCGGTCCCTGGGCCGACCTCACGAACGACGCTCTCGGCAAGGCCACCCGCTTCATGGGCGGCACGAAGGGCTCGCACATCGTGCTCGATAACCCCGAGCTCGTCGCCGCCACGGGCGGGCGCGAGATCTTCTTCGAGCACTCCGATGGCCGCATCGTGCTGATCTACCCGCTCAAGGGCCGCGTCATGGTCGGCACGACCGACATCGCGGCCGACCCGGCCGAGCCCGCGCGCTGCACCGAAGAGGAGGTCGACTACTTCCTCGACCTCATCACCGACGTGTTCCCCGATATCGCCGTCTCGCGCGATCAGATCGTCTACCGCTTCAGCGGCATCCGCCCACTGCCGGCGAGCGACGCATCGAGCACGGGCCAGATCTCGCGCGACTACCGCCTCGTCGTCGATCAGTCGCGCGGCATCCCCGTCACGACCCTCGTGGGCGGCAAGTGGACCACGTTCCGCGCGCTCGGCGAGACCCTCTCCGACCTCGTGCTCGATCAGATTGGCGTGCCGCGCGCCGTCACCACGAAGCACCGCGCGATCGGCGGCGGCCGCGACTTCCCGATGACGCCCCGCGCCCGCGGCGTCTGGCTGCGCTCCCGGATCCCCGGATCCGGCACCCGCGGCAACGTGCTTCTCGGTCGCTACGGCACCCGCGCCGCGGCAGTGTGGGACACGATCGAGGCCGAGCACGACGAGGCCCTCGCCGGCGACCGGCTCTCGACGCGCGAGCTCGCCTGGATGGTCGACCACGAGCACATCGTGCACCTCGCCGACGTCATCCTGCGCCGCACCGACCTCGCGTTCACGGGATCCGTGACGCCGGAGCTGCTCGCCCGCGTCGCCGACACCCTCGCGCCGCTGCTCGGCTGGGATGCCGACCGCGTCGCCGAGGAGATCGACGACACCGTGACGCAGCTGCGCGAGGCGCACGGCGTCACCCTCGTCGCGGAGACCGCCGATGTCTGATTACATCCTCGCGATCGATCAGGGCACGACGTCGAGCCGCGCGATCATCTTCGACCGCTCGGGCACGCTCGTCGCAACCGGCCAGAAGGAGCACGAGCAGATCCTGCCGAAGCCCGGCTGGGTCGAGCACGACCCGGTCGAGATCTGGAAGAACGTGCAGGAGGTCATCGGCCTCGCCCTCAGCCGCGCCGGCCTCACCCGCCACCACCTCGCGGGCATCGGCATCACGAACCAGCGCGAGACCGCCGTCGTGTGGGATCGCGCGACCGGTGAGCCCGTGCACAACGCGATCGTCTGGCAAGACACGCGCACGCAGCACATCGTCGACCGACTCGCGGAGGGTCACGGCACCGACCGGTACAAGAACATCGTGGGTCTCCCGCTCGCGACGTACTTCGCCGGCACGAAGATCGCGTGGATCCTCGAAAACGTGCCGGGCGCGCGCGAGCGGGCCGAGCGCGGCGAGCTGCTCTTCGGTACGACCGACACGTGGGTGTTGTGGAACCTGACGGGCGGCCCCAGGGGTGGCGTTCACGTCACCGACGTGACGAACGCCTCGCGCACGCTGTTCATGGATCTCGACACGCTCGACTGGCGCGACGACATCCTCGCCGACTTCGGCGTGCCGCGGTCGATGATGCCCGAGATCCGCTCGTCGAGCGAGATTTACGGCCACGCGAAAGACTCGTCGCTGCTGCGCGAGACCCCGATCGCGGGCATCCTCGGCGACCAGCAGGCCGCGACCTTCGGGCAGGCCGCGTTCCAGGCGGGCGAGAGCAAGAACACCTACGGCACCGGCAATTTCCTCATCTTCCAGACGGGCGAGGAGAAGATCCTCTCGTCGGGCGGCCTCTTGACGACCGTCGGCTACAAGCTCGGCGACCAGCCGGTGCAGTACGCGCTCGAGGGATCCGTCGCGGTCACGGGATCGCTCATCCAGTGGCTGCGCGACCAGCTCGGGATCATCCGGTCGGCGCCCGAGGTCGAGACGCTCGCCGCGGCCGTGGAGGACAACGGCGGCGTCTACCTCGTGCCGGCCTTCAGCGGCCTCTTCGCGCCGTATTGGCGGCCGGACGCGCGCGGCGTGATCGTGGGCCTCACCCGGTTCGCGAACAAGGGCCACATCGCCCGCGCCGCGCTCGAGGCCGTCGCCTTCCAGACGAGGGATGTGCTCGACGCCGTCGGCACCGACACCCCGCTCGACCTCACCGAGCTGCGCGTCGACGGCGGCATGGTCGCCAACGACACGCTGATGCAGTTCCAGGCCGACATCCTCGGCGTTCCCGTCGTGCGCCCCGTCATCACCGAGACGACCGCGCTCGGCGCCGCCTACGCCGCGGGTCTCGCAACGGGCTTCTGGACGGGCCTCGACGAGCTCCGCGCGAACTGGCGCGAGGACAAGCGGTGGGAGCCGCGCATGGACGCGTCGGAGGTCAACCGCCTCATGCACGGCTGGCGCAAGGCGATCGCCAAGTCCCTCGACTGGGTCGACGACGACACCAAGCAGTAGACGAGAGAAGGGCGGCCCCTCTGGCCGCCCTTCTCTCATAAAGGGGCGGCCCGAAGGGCCACCCCCAAATAGAACGCTAGATAGGTTGAGGGCGGCCCCGCTGGCCGCCCTCAACCTATCTAGCTCTTCCCGAACAGCTTCTGGATCTCGGCCATGTCGGCCTCGCTCGGCTGGGGCGCCTGGGCGCCCAGGCCGAAACCGGATCCGGTGGGCACCGACTCGGCGACCGGCTCGACGGCGCGCTTAGCGGGGTTGCCCGAGCGTCCGCCCTGGAACTTGCCCTTGGCCTTCTTCGCGCGCTTGCTCGACGGCTTCATGCCGGGCATCGCGCCCATGCCGGGGATGCCAGCGTTCTCGCCGCGGGCGACCTTCTTCATCATCTTGGCGGCCTGCTCGAAGCGGTTCACGAGCTGGTTCACCTCGGTGACGCTGACGCCGGATCCGCGGGCGATGCGCGCGCGGCGCGAGCCGTTGAGGATCTTCGTGTTGTTGCGCTCGGCGGGCGTCATGCCGCGGATGATCGCCTCGGTGCGGCCGATCTCGCTCTCGTCGAAGTTCTCGAGCTGCTGCTTCATCTGCCCGCCCATGCCGGGAAGCATGCCGAGCATCTTCTTCATCGAGCCCATCTTCTTGAGCTGCTGCATCTGCTCGAGGAAGTCTTCGAGCGTGAAGGCCTCCTTCGCGAGTTTCTCGGCGACCTTGCGGGCCTCCTCCTCGTCGAACGCAGACTGCGCCTGCTCGATGAGGGTGAGGATGTCGCCGAGGTCGAGGATGCGGCTCGCCATGCGGTCGGGGTGGAAGTCTTCGAGCGCGTCGAGCGTCTCGCCGTTCGAGGCAAAGATGATTGGGCGGCCGGTCACGGATGCGACCGAGAGCGCCGCACCACCGCGGGCGTCACCGTCGAGCTTCGAGAGCACGACACCGGTGAAGTCGACGCCGTCCTGGAACGCCTTGGCCGTGTTGACCGCGTCCTGACCGATCATCGAGTCGATGACGAAGAGCACCTCGTCGGGGTCGGTCGCCTTGCGGATCTTCGACGCCTGCTTCATCAGCTCTTCGTCGACGCCGAGGCGGCCGGCGGTGTCGATGATGACCACGTCGTGCTGCTTCTGGCGGGCGAACTCGACGCCGGCCTTCGACACCTTGACGGGGTCGCCGACGCCGTTGCCGGGCTCGGGCGCGTAGATCGCAGCGCCGGCCTGCTCGGCGACGACCTGCAACTGGTTCACCGCGTTGGGGCGCTGGAGGTCGGCGGCGACGAGGATCGGCGTGTGGCCCTCTCCCTGGAGCTTCTTCGCGAGCTTGCCCGCGAAGGTCGTCTTACCGGATCCCTGCAGGCCCGCGAGCATGATGACCGTCGGGGCCACCTTCGCGAACTGCAGCTTGCGCTGCGTGCCGCCGAGGATCTCGACGAGCTCCTCGTTGACGATCTGCACGACCTGCTGCGCGGGGTTCAGTGCCTTGTTGACCTCGTCGCTGAGCGCGCGCTCGCGCACCTTCGCGGTGAAGTCCTTCACGACCTGCAGCGCGACGTCGGCGTCGAGCAGGGCGCGACGAATCTCGCGGACGGTGCCGTCGACGTCGGACGCCGACAGGCGACCCTTCGTGCGGAGGTTCTTGAATGTCTCGACGAGACGGTCGGAAAGCGTGCCGAAAGTAGCCATGGTGGCCCTATTCTACCGTGACGAGCCGCCCAGAACTCCGAGGGCGCGCTCCAGGTGCTCTTCGAGCGGTGCGGATCCCGCGCCGCTGGCCGCCCAGGCCGAGATCGCGGCGAGGACGGCGGCCCCGTACGCGCCGCCGAGCACGCGCGCGGCGAGCGGATCCGTGCCCTCGCGGCGGAGGGCCGCGGCGGCGAGGTCGGCGATGCGCTTCATGCGCAGGGCGCCCTCGCGCTCGAGGTGATCCTCGATCTGCATCGCCTCGGCGTTAGCGATCGCGAGGGCGAGCGCGTCCGGCGCGAAGCCGTCGACGAGCGCACGCACGCACTCGCGCACCGGCAGGCGGTCGTCGGCGTCGCGGATCCGCTCGTCGAGCGCGGTCCACAGCAGCTCGGCCTTGCCGGGCGCGTAGTTGAAGAAGCTCGAGCGCGCGATGCCCGCGCGCTGGGCGATCTCGGCGACGTTCGTGGCCTCGTAGCCCTGCTCGAGGAAGAGCTCGCACGCGGCCTCGGCGAGCATCTCGCTCGTAATTGCGCGGGGTCGCCCCCTCTTGCCCGTCTGGATCGCCATGCCTCCAGCCTATTGCGCGCCTCATATGCGAGACGCGTTATGGTTTGTTAGACACCGTCCACAATCGAGGGATATCGCATGTCCGACGTACTGGAGGCGGGCTTCGCGCCCGCCACCGTGCCGTATCAAGAGGGCTGGGACCTGCAGCGCCGGATCCACGCCGAGGTCGTCGCGGGAACGCGGGCTGAGACCCTGATCCTGCTGGAGCACGAGGCGGTCTTCACCGCCGGTTCCCGCACGGCGCCCCACGAGCGCCCCCGCGGATCCGCGACGCCCGTGATCGACGTCGATCGCGGCGGGAAGATCACTTGGCACGGGCCGGGCCAGCTCGTCGGGTATCCGATCATCCGCGTGAGCGACCGCGTCGACGCCGTCGCCGTCGTGCGCGGCCTCGAGCGCATGCTCATCGACCTCATCGCGCCCTTTGGCGTCGCCGGCGTGCAGATCGAGGGCCGCAGCGGCGTCTGGGTCCAGCGCGCCGACGGATCCGCCGACAAGATCGCGGCGATCGGCATGCGCGTGCAGAAGGGCGTCACGATGCACGGCTTCGCGCTCAACTGCAACCACTCGCTCGACCCGTACGCCGAGATCGTCGCGTGCGGCATTTCCGACGCGGGCGTCACCACCATCGCCCGCGAGTCAGGGCGGGACATCTCCCCCGCCGCCATCAAGGACGCCACCGCGTCCGCCTTCCGCGACGCCTTCGAGAGGATCCCCGCATGAGTGTCACCGCCCCCAACGGACGCAAGCTTCTTCGACTGGAGGTGCGCAATGCGCAGACCCCGATCGAGAAGAAGCCCGAGTGGATCAAGACGCGCGTCAAGCAGGGTCCGGAGTACCAGGCGCTCCACTCGCTCGTGAAGAGCGAAGACCTGCACACCGTGTGCCAGGAGGCGGGCTGCCCCAACATCTTCGAGTGCTGGGAGGACCGCGAGGCGACGTTCCTCATCGGCGGTTCGCAGTGCACGCGCCGGTGTGACTTCTGCCAGATCGATACCGGCAAGCCCGACGCGTACGACACCGACGAGCCGCGCCGCGTCGCCGAATCGGTCGCGCGCATGGGCCTGCGCTACGCCACCGTCACGAGCGTCGCCCGCGACGACCTCGAGGACACCGGCGCGTGGCTGAACGCCGAGACGGTGCGCCAGATCCACGCAATGAACCCCAACACGGGCGTCGAGCTGCTCGCGAACGAGCACAACGCCGACCCGCGCTTCCTCGGCGAGATCTTCAGCGCCCGCCCCGAGGTCTTCGCGCACAACGTCGAGACCGTGCCGCGCGTGTTCCGACGAATCCGCCCCGCGTTCGACTACGACCGCTCGCTCAGCGTGATCACGCAGGGCCACGAGGCCGGGCTCATCACGAAGTCGAACCTCATCCTCGGCATGGGCGAGGAGCCCGACGAGGTCGCCGTCGCCCTGCAGGACCTGCACGACTCGGGCTGCGACATCATCACGCTCACGCAGTACCTGCGCCCGTCGCCCCGCCACATGCCGGTCGCGCGCTGGGTCAAGCCCGACGAGTTCGTCGAGTTCAAGAAGCTTGCGGAGGAGATCGGCTTCCTCGGCGTGCTTGCGGGCCCGCTCGTGCGCTCGTCGTACCGCGCGGGCCGACTGTGGGCGAAGTCGATGCGAGAAAAGGGCCGCGAGATCCCCGCGCACCTGCAGCACATCGGCGCGGACGAGCCTGCGGAGTTCGCCCAAGCGGTGTAAAGCGCGGATAGACTGAACGATGGTCCATATTCTGGACATCGTCTAATTCACCGTTGAGGGGATGTCATGCCTCTGTTCCGTCGCGCCCTGCCGACACTCGCGCTCGCTTCCGTTGCCCTGCTCGCCGCGGGCTGTTCCGCGTCGGATGGCGGCACCGATTCGAGCGCCTCGTCGGCGCCCACCCAGGCCACGGAGGGCGGCACGCTCGTCTACGCGACGGGTTACGGCGAACCGAGCTGCCTCGACCCGCACGTCGGCGGTTACTGGTCGCAGGCGCTGCTCGCGACGCAGGTGCTCGAGCCCCTCTTCGGCCGCTCGGCCGACGGCGAGATCGTGCCCTGGCTCGCCGAGTCGGGCACCGTCAGCGACGACGGCCTGAGCTGGGACATCGTGCTGAAGGACGGCATCACCTTCACCGACGGCACGCCGTTCAACGCGGAGGCCGTGAAGGTCAACATCGAGCACATGCAGGATCCGGAGACGGGTTCGTCGACCGGCCGGATCGCCGTCAAGGAGGTCGAGAGCGTCGACATCGACGACGACACGCACCTCACGCTCAACCTGTCGAGCCCGAAGTCGGCGCTGCTCGAGGTGCTGAGCCAGCACTGGGCCGCCATGGAGTCGCCCGCCGGCCTCGAGCGCGGCAAGGACGAGAACTGCCTCGCCCCCATCGGCACCGGCCCGTTCGTCTACGGCGAGTGGACGCCGCAGGAGTCGATCATGCTGACGCGCAACGACGACTACGTGACCACGGCGCCCGAGGCCGACCACGACGGCGCCGCCTACCTCGACGCGATCGAATGGCGCTTTATCCCCGACGCCGCGACCCGCCAGGCCGCGCTCGTCTCGGGCGAGGTGCAGATGGTCGACAGCCCGCTGCCGACCGACATCGTCTCGGCCGAGGCCCAGGGCATCACCCACATCAACGCGCCCCGCGCGGCCGCGTCGAACCGCGTCGAGCTCAACATGACGCAGGCGCCCTTCGACGACATCCGCGTGCGCGAGGCGTTCGTGCGCTCGGCCGACCCGACGCCCGGAATCGAGACCCTCTTCGCCGGCACCGCCGAGCGCTCCTACTCGGTGCTCTCGAGCGTCGAGCCCTTCGCCTACTCCGACGAGTCGCTCTTCACGACCGACGTCGACCGCGCGAACGAGCTGCTCGACGAGGCCGGCTGGGTCATGGGCGACGACGGCATCCGCGAGAAGGACGGCGAGAAGCTCACGGTGCGCTTCCCCGTCGCGAGCAACCAGTCGACGCAGGCCGAGCAGTCGCTGTTCGAGCAGATCCAGGCCAACACCGCCAAGGTAGGTTTCGACGTGCAGCTCAACGTGACCGACCTGTGGGGCTGGTACGGCAACCTCTTCGCGTTCGACTACGAGGCCGTCTCGGCGCCGTACACGACCGTTGGCCCCGACGTGCTGCGCATCACGTACCACTCCGATAGCCGCACGCCCGAGCCCTCCGGCTACTTCGCAAACCTCTCGGGCCTCAACGACCCCGAGGTCGACGAGCTGCTCGAGAAGGCGCTCGCGACGACCGACAACGACGAGCGCCGCGAGCTGTACACCGACGCGCAGAAGCTCATCCTCGCCTCGTACGCCGCCATGCCGATCTACGACGAGCAGAACCACTACCTGACGAAGGGCGTCGACGGCGTCGTGCCGATCGCGACGATCAACACGCCGACCCTCATCAACGCCTCCCTCACGCAGTGACCTCTCCCGCTGGCGTCGCACGATGGATCGCGGCGAAGATCGGATCCGCGATTCTCGTGGTCTGGCTCGTCGCGACCGTCGTGTTCTTCGCCATGCGGATGACCGGCGATCCCCTGCAGGCGGTGCTCGGCGGGCCTGGCTCGCAGGCCAGCGCCGAGGCCGTGCAGGCCGCCGTCACGCAGTACGGCTTCGATAAGCCGCTCTTCGTGCAATACCTGTTGCAGCTACGCGACATCGCGACGCTCGACTTTGGTGACTCGTTCGCGAAGCACCGCCCCGTCGCCGAGCTCATCGGCGAGCAGATCGGATCCACGACCCTGCTCGCCGTGCTCGCGCTCGCGGCCGCCTGGATCCTCGCACTCGTGGGCGCGCTGCTCCAGGCGGTCGTGCGGGGGCGCGCCGGACGCGTCGTGTCGGCCGTCGTGCGCGGCATGGAGATCGTCGCGAGCGTCGCGCCGCAGTTCTGGCTCGGCGCCGTCATGATCATGCTCTTCGCCTCCACCTTGCGGTGGCTGCCCGCGACGAGCGCGGGCAACGACCCGGCGTCGCTCGTCATGCCCGTCGTCACGCTCGCGGTGCCGATCGCGGGCTTCCTCTCGCAGGTCTCGCGCGACGCCCTCGACGACGCCGACGCGGCGCCATTCGCGACGACCGCCCGCGCGCGAGGCGCGGGCGAGCCGCGCGTGCTCATCCGGCACACGCTGCGCCACGCGATCCTGCCCGCGATCTCGCTCTCAGGTTGGGCGTTCGGTGGCCTGCTCTCCGGCGCGCTCGTCGTCGAGGTGCTCTTCGCCCGTCCCGGCCTCGGCCGGTTGTTGCAGGACGCGGCGCTCGGCCGCGACGTGCCCGTCATGGTCGGCGCCATCGTGATGGTCGCGCTGATCTACGTCGTCGTGATGATCGCGACCGACGCCCTCGAGCTCGTCGCGGATCCGCGGCTGAAGCGCCGCAGGCGTTCCTCCCCGATCGTGGCGGTGGGATCGTGAGGCGGCTCGGCCTGTCGGGCGCCGTCTCGCTCGCCGTCGTCGCGCTGATTCTCGTCGCGGTCGCGGCGCCGGGCCTCGTCGCGCCCGCGAGCCCCCTCGAGATCTCGCCCGTCGATGCGTTCCAGTCACCGAGCCTCTCGCACCTCTTCGGCACCGACGAGTCGGGCCGCGACGTGCTCTCCCGCGTGCTGCACGGCGCGCGGCTCTCGGCCGGAATCGGGCTCGCCGCGACGGGGATCGGCGTCGGCCTCGGCCTCGTGCTCGGCTTCTGCTCCGGCCTCGGGCCGCGCTTCCTCGACGCCGCGATCACCCGCGTCGTCGAGGTGCTCTACGCCCTGCCGACGCTCGTCATGGCGCTGCTGTTCGTTGCTGTGATCGGCCCCGGGCCCGGAAGCTCTATCCTCGCGATCGGCCTCGCAACGGCGCCCGGTTATGCCCGCATGGTGCGCTCGCGCGTGCGCCAGGTCTCCGGCAGCGACTTCGTCGCCTACGCGCGCCACGAGGGTGTCGGCCCCGTGCGTGTCTTCGCGCGGCACACCCTGCCCAATACCGTGTGGCCGCTCGCGGCGATGATCACCCTCGGCATCGGCCAGGCGATCGTGTGGGTCTCGGCGCTCAGCTTCCTCGGCCTCGGGGCCTCGCCGCCGAGCCCCGAGTGGGGATCCATGCTCAACGCCGGCCGCGTTTACCTCCTCAACGCCCCCTGGATGACGCTCTTCCCCGGTCTCGCGATCGTCGTCACCGCCACGGCCCTGACGGTGCTCGGGCGCCGCATGTCGAAGGGATCCGCCGCATGAGCGCGCTCCTGACCGTCTCGAACCTCAGCGTCGATCTGCCCGGCGCGGGCCGCGTCGTCGACGGCGTCTCGCTGGACGTGCGGCCCGGCGAGGTGCTCAGCATCGTCGGCGAATCGGGCGCCGGGAAGTCGGTGCTCGCGCGCTCACTCCTCGGGCTCACGCAGCGCGACGGCCGCGTCGCGGCCGACGCCCTCGAGTTCGACGGTCGCGACATGCGCCGGGCCGGCCAGCGCGCCTGGCGCGGGCTCCGCGGATCCGAAATCGGGCTCGTCCTGCAGGACGCGCTGCAGTCGCTCGACCCGCTACGCACCGTCTCGGCCGAGGTGGGCGAGACGCTGCAGATCCAGCGCGTGCCGCGGCGCGAGCGCCGGCCGCGCGTCGTCGAGGCGCTCGGCCGCGCGGGCCTGCCGGATGGATCCGCCCTGCTCCCCCGGCGCTCCGGCGAACTCTCCGGCGGCATGCGGCAGCGCGTGCTCATCGCCTCGGCGATCGTCGGCGGCGCGCGCCTCATCATCGCCGACGAGCCGACGACGGCGCTCGACGCGACCGTCGCGGCGCGGATCCTCGACCTCCTCCGCGAACTCGCCGCCGGCGGCGCCGCCGTGATCTTTATCACGCACGACCTCGCCGCCGTCCGTCGCACCGCCGACCGCGTCGCGGTCATGGAGGGCGGCCGCCTCATCGAGCAGGGCGATGCCGCCGCGGTGCTCGGGTCGCCGGCACACCCGACGACGCGCGCGCTGCTTGCCGCGATCCCGCACGGGGCGAAGCCCACGGCTCACTCCCCCGGCGACGCCCTCATCACCGCTCGCGGCCTCGTGCGCCGATACGCATCGACGACCGCCGTCGACGGAGCCGACGTCGACGTGCACGCGGGCGAGACGGTCGGCGTCGTCGGCGAATCCGGATCCGGAAAATCGACCCTCGCGCGGCTCCTTATTGGCGCCGAGCGCGCCGACGCAGGATCCGTCGAGCGCTCCGCGAACCGGGTTCGGCTCGTGCCGCAGGATCCGCTGGGCTCGTTCGACCCCCGGCACACCGTGCGGAAGATTCTCTCGCTCTCGCGCCGCGAGGGCGGGGCCACTCCCGAAGAGCTCATGGAACGCGTCGGGCTCGACGCGGGGCTCCTCGCGCGCCGGCCCGCCAGGCTCTCGGGCGGACAGCGCCAGCGCGTCGCGATCGCCCGCGCGCTCGCGGCTCGCCCCGACGTGCTCGTGTGCGACGAGCCCGTCTCCGCGCTCGACGTGACGACGCAGGCCGGCATCCTCGACCTGCTGCTCGATCTGCAGCGGCGCGACGGCCTCGCGATGGTGTTCATCTCGCACGACCTGGCCGTCGTGCGACAGGTCAGCGACCGCGTGCTCGTCATGAAGAACGGCCGCGTCGTCGAAACGGGCCCCACGGAGCGCGTCTACGCGGACCCGCAGGATCCGTTCACGCGCGAGCTCATCGCGGCGGGGTGATTACTTCTCGTTCGTCACCGACAGGACCACGCCCTGTGCGGAGATGTTGACGAAGAGCACGTCATCGTTTTCGTCGGCGTCGAAGGTGTACTCGAGCACCGCGAAGCCCTCCTCCGTGCCGTGTTCGTCGGCGAGGATCGTCATGCTCATCAGCTCCATGGAGCGGATGACGTCGACGGGGGCGTCGCCCGAGACGTCGATGAGGTAATCGTCGATGTCGTCGCCGTAGCGCTCGGTCATGTCGAGCACGTACTCGGTCACGTCGCTCGCCCTGTTGTCGACCTCGCGCAACATGAAGTCGCGCGCGCGACGATCGAGGATCTCGAGCCCCACGATCAGCGAGGCCGCCGAGTCGAGCGCCGCCTGGGTGATGTCTTCCTCGTCTGGCGCCGTCAGGTCGACCGTGACGCGCATGTCGCCGAGGTCGACGTTCTCGCTCCAGAAGATCGCGCCGTCGGGACCGGACTCGAGCAGTCCGAAGTAGTCGTGTTCGATCGCCATGCGTCTACTCAATCACGTGTGCCAGCCGAATGGGCCGAAAGAAATCGGATCAGCCGACGAGGCTGGCCGCGAACGCCGACGGGGTGAAGCCGGAGATGTCGCCGATGCCCTCGCCCTCGCCGATGAGCTTGACGGGGATGCCGGTGCGCTCCTGCACCGCCAGCACGAAACCGCCCTTCGCGGATCCGTCGAGCTTCGTGATCACGAGGCCCGTCACGCCGGCGTGCTCGAGGAAGGCCTCGGCCTGCATGACGCCGTTCTGGCCCGTCGTCGCGTCGAGCACGAGCAGCACCTCGCTGATGGGCGCCTGCTTTTCGATGACGCGGCGCACCTTCTCGAGTTCGTCCATGAGGCCGGCCTTCGTGTGCAGGCGGCCAGCGGTGTCGACGAGCACGATCTCGGTGCCGGTGCGCTTCGCGTACTCGATGGTCTGGTACGCGACCGAGGCCGGATCCTGCCCCTCGCGCTCGGGGCGCACGATCTGCGCGCCGCCGCGCTCGGCCCACGTCGCGAGCTGCTCGACGGCGGCCGCGCGGAACGTGTCGGCGGCGCCGACGACGATCGATCGGCCGTAGCGCTTCAGGAAGTTCGCGAACTTGCCGATCGTGGTCGTCTTGCCGACGCCGTTCACGCCCACGACGAGCACGACGGCGGGGCGCTCGGTGAGCTTCAGCGTCGAGTCGAACTTCGCGAAGCGGTCTTCGAGCGCCTCGACGAGCATGCGCTTGAGGTCCTTCGGATCCTCGGTCTGGAAGCGCGCGACCTTCTCGCGCATGTCCTCGATGAGGGCCTCGGCGATGTCGGGGCCGAAGTCGGCCGTGATGAGCGCCGTCTCAAGGTCGTCCCACGTGTTTTCGTCGATTGTTTCCTTGACGAACATGCCGCGGAGGGCACGACCGAGGGACCACTTTTCTGCCATGTCCCCAGTCTATCGGGCCGCCCGCCGCCTACTGGTCGAGCACGAATGCGTCGAAGCCCGGAATCGTGAAGCGTAGCTGGCCGCGGCCGGCCGGCTCGATGATTCCCTTGTAGATCAGCGAGCTACGCGCCATGCTGAGGTCAGTGCTCTCTACCCCGAGGCGCTCGGCGATCGCGGCGCGCGACACGAACTCTCCCTCGGCCTCGGCCATCGCGCGGAGGAAGGCCCGCTCGCTGGTCGTCGCGATGTTCCAGCGCGTCAGGAACATCGACCGCATCGACTCGGCCACCTGCGGCAGGCTCTGCTCAACGTGCTCGCGCCGAATCACATCGCCCATGCGGGGCCGCGCGACCTTCCACGTCTCGGCGCCGATGAGCTGCAGTGCCTGCGGGTAGCCGTCGGCGTTGTCGACGCCGAGCGCGACCGCTTCCGGATCCCACGTCACGCTCAGCGGGCGCGCCGCCTCCGTGAGTACGGCGGCCGACACGGCGCTGTCGAACTCGGTGAGGACGATCTCGCGGATCCGCTCGCCGAACGTCGCCGCCTGCGTGAGCGCGGTCTTCGTCTGCGGGAGCCCGGCGCCCAGGACCGCGAGCGGGTACCGCGCGCGGTCGCCGCTCATGTTCTGGATCACGTTGAGCAGGATCGCGGCGTCGAGCAGCGGCGCCTTCTCGGCGGCGCGCGAGCCCGAGGTGCGGGGCTCGAGCGGGGCGTGCAGCTCGTCGATGACGATGAGCAGGCCCGCCCCTCCCCGCTCGCGGATCGACGTCGACGCCTCGTGCAGGAAGTCCTCGACGGGGCCGAGCAGCGCGCCCGTCGGCGCCGGATCCTTGTGCGCCGTGGCGAGCTTCGCCTGCACCTTTGCGATTCCGACGCCGACCTCGAGCGTGAGCGCCTCGAGCTTCGCCTTGCGCCGCCCCTCTGCGCCCATGCCGGCCCGCCGCATCGAGCGCGAGACCTGGTCGATGACGTCGGTCATGAAGGCCTGGTGCTTGACGCCCGCGACCCAGGCCACGACGAAGCCCTCGCGCTCGGCGTTGGCGCTGACCTCGCGCAAGAGCGACGTCTTGCCGAGCCCGCGCGGACCCGTCACGATAGTGAGGGGCCCGCCCATATCGCCGAACGCGATCACCCGGGCGAGCGTGTCGCGCAGCTCCTCCCGCTCGCGCTCGCGGCCGATGAAGACGCGCGGCATGTCGCTCGGGGTGTACGGCGAAGGAAGCATGAGGAACCTTATCGTTCTTTACAATTGGCCGATTTATAAAGAACTATAAGGGTGCGGGCGTCGGGCCTCAACCCCTTTGTGACGCCGTCACCGTGAACGTCGCGTTGCGGCCGATCTGGCGCGTCTCGCCCACGAGCCGCTCGAGCTGCGGACGGTACCGCAGGTGGCTGTTCCACACGACCCACAGCTCGCCGCCCGGCCGCAGCACGCGCGCGGCGTCGGCGAAGAGCCGCGGGGCGATCTCGTCGGTCACGGCGTTCCCCGAGTGGAACGGCGGGTTCAGCAGCACGAGGTCGGCGGATCCGTCGGGCTGCGATCCGAGACCGTCGTCGCGCACGACGCTCACGCGCGCCTCGACGCCGTTCGCCGCCATCGTCTTCTCGGCCGACGCGGCCGCCGCGGCCGAGCGATCGGTCGCGATCACGCGCGCCTCGGGGTTCGCGAGCGCGTACGACGCCGAGATCGCTCCGGTGCCGCAGCCGAGGTCGATCGCCGCGGCCACGCTCGGGATCCGGTCGAGGAAGGTGAGCAGGAAGCGCGTGCCGACGTCGAGATCCGTGCCCGCGAACGCGGCGCCGTGCGCCACGAGGGCGAGCCCATCATGGTCGGCGCGGCGCGGCCACGGATCCCCCGCTCCGCGAACCGGCGAGGCCGCGTGCAGCGCGCGCGACTTGCCGACGCCGCGGCTCGCGCGCACGTCGCCGAAGTGCACCCGCAGCACGTCGTTCATCGACGGCGTCATGTGCTTGACGCGGCCGCCGAACACCATCCGCACCGCCGGATCCGCGTGATCGGCGACGACGCCCGCGATCTCGTCGAGCGCCCCGAGGCCGCGCGGGAGCTGCCCGATGACGAGCCCCGCGCCGCCCGCGAGCGAGGCGTCGAGGCCGTGCCACGTGACCCCCGCGAGGTCGATGCCGAGCTCGGCGGCGTTGTTCGCGAGCGCGCGCTCGCCCGTGATCGGATCCTGGTGCATCCGGATCCGCGTCTCGGGCGCCGCGGTCAGGATCGACAGGGCGAGCGCGCCGTAGCGATCGCCGACGATCGCGACCTCGCCCGGGATCTCGCCCGCCTCGGCGAGGATCAGTCGGTCGCTCTGATCGGCGGCGACGAGGTCGTGCGTCTCGACGTCGGGCCAGCGGCTCAGCCGATCGTGGATCGCGTCGTATGCGGCTTCGGGGGTCACGCGTTTTCTCCAATGCGCTGGCCGACGACCGCCGAGACGCCGTCCTGGCGCATCGAGACGCCGTAGAGCGCGTCGGCGATCTCCATCGTGCGCTTCTGGTGGGTAATGACGAGTAGCTGGCTGTTCTCGCGGAGCTTCTCGAAGACCCCGAGCAGGCGGCCGAGGTTCGCGTCGTCGAGCGCCGCCTCGACCTCGTCGAGGATGTAGAACGGGCTCGGCCGGGCCTTGAAGATCGCGGTGAGGAGCGCGACGGCCGCGAGGGATCGCTCGCCGCCCGAGAGCAGCGAGAGCCGCTCGATCTTCTTGCCCGCGGGCTTGACCGAGACCTCGATGCCCGTCGTCAGCATGTCGTCGGGGTTCGTCAGCGTGATCGAGCCCTCGCCACCCGGGAACAGGATCGGGAACATCTCGCCGAACGCCTCCTGCGTGTCTGCGAACGCGTCGGCGAAGATCGTCTGCATGCGCTCGTCGAGGTCGGCGATGATCGTCATGAGGTCCTTGCGGGTCTTCACGAGGTCATCGAGCTGCTCGACGAGGAACTTGTGGCGCTGCTCGAGCGCATCGAACTCCTCGAGCGCGAGCGGGTTGACGCGGCCCAGCTGGGCCAGTTGCTTCTCGGCGGCGCGGAGGCGGCGCTCCTGCGCGGGCCTCTCAAAGGTCTCGCCGTCGTCGAGGGGCACGCCGGGACCGTACTCGGCGACGAGGATCTCCTCGCCCATGCCGAGCTCCGACTGCACGCGCTCGAGCAGGCTCGTCAGGTGCAGCTTCTTCTCGTGGATCTGCAGCTCGAGGCCGTGCACGCTCTCGGTGATGCGGGCGAGCCGCTCGCGGATCCCCGACTCGCTTTCGCGGAGCTGGCGCAGCTCGCTCGAGACGGCGCCGCGCACGCGCTGGGCCTCGCCGAGCGCGTCGCGGGCCTCGGCGACGGAGCGCGAGACGGACCCGAGGAGCGCCGGGAGCTGGTCCGCGACGCCCTGCGCGATGTCGCGCTGGCGACGCCGCAGAACCGCGCGGCGGGCGGCGTGCTCCGCCGCCTCCTGCTCGCGCACGCGCTGGCGCTCGAGCCCGGCCGCGTGCGTCTTCGCGGCGCGCACGCGCTCCTTCGTCGTCTCGACCTCGAGCTTCGCGGCCATCTCGGCCTCGCGGGCGCGCTCGACGCCGGCCGCGAGCGGCTCGCGGGTCGACGCGTCGAGCACGGGGCGCGGATCCGCCTGCGCGTCCTCGAGGGCGCGGCGCGCCTCGGCGGCGCGGCGCTCGGAGTCGGCCACCGAATCGGCCGCCGACGCGACGCCCGCGGCGAGGCGCTCGCACTCGGCGATCGCCGACTCGTGGCGCACCGTGACGCGGTTGATCCGCTCGGCCTCCTGCGCGAGCTTGGCGTCGTGGTCACGGAGCGCCTGCAGTGCGTCCTTCTGCGCGGCGCGCGCCGCCTGGAGCGCGTCCTGCTTCTCGCGCCGCTCGCCGCCGAAGCCCTCGACCCGCGTGCGCAGCTCGGCGAGGCGGGCCGTCGCGTCGTCGCGCTCGGCCTGCAGGGCGAGGCGCGACTGACCGCCACCGGATCCGGCGCGGATGGTGCGGTGCGTGACGATCTCGCCCGAGAGCGTGACGATCGTCGCGTGATCCGGCACGGTGTCGAGCGCCGCGCGCGCGGCCGCGAGGTCGGGGGCAATCAGCACGGCTCCGAGCACGCCGAGCACGCCGTCCGGCGCCGTCACGACGTCGACGGCGCGCTCGAGGGATCCGGCGCTCAGCTCGCCCGCGGGCGGCGCGTCCGCGATCGCGACGTCGACGGATCCGTCGTCGCCCGTCGAGCCCGCGACGTCGAAGGCCGTGTCGCGGCCGTCGACGAGCACGCCGCTCGCGAGGGATCCGAGGGCGGCCTCGATCGCCGCCTCGTACCCCGCGCGCACCTGCACCGACTCGCTCACGAGCCCGCGGATCCCGTCGCCGCCGCGCGCGATGATCGCGCTGGCGGCGTTCTTGATGTCGAGCGCCGAGCTGAGTGCGCGCGCCTTCGCCTCGAGGGCGTCGGCCTCGCGCTCGGCATCTCGGTGGGCGCCGCGGACCTCTTCGAGGGCGCCCTCGGCGGAGCTCACCGCGGCCTGCGCCCGCTCGTATGCCTCTTGCAGGCGAGCGGCCGCCTCCTCGGAGACCTCGACGGCCTCGAGCTCGTCGAACGCCATCTGGGTCTCCGCGCGGCGCGCGTTCGCGGCGTCGAGGGCGGCCTGCTGGCGAACGACGCCCTCGCGCACGGCCGCGAGCGTCTGATCCGCGGCCTCGGACGCGCCCCGCAGGGTCGTGATCCGCATGTCGTACTCCGAGACGCGGGCGCTCTGCGCGGCGATCTCGGTGTCGGTCGCGTCGAGCGCGGCGCGGGCCCTCGCGAGCTCGCGGCTCGCGGCCGCGACGGCGTCGTCGGCCTCGCCGACCGCGTCGGTCAGCCGCACGACCTCCTCGTGGGCGGCATCGATGGCCTGCTGCGAGACGGTGACGTGGTGGCTATCGGCGTCGTCGTCGGATCCGAGCAGCGCAAGTCGCTGCGTCGCGAGCGTCGAGAGCCCGCGGATCCGCTCCTGCACCTGCTCGAGCGCGAAGAGCGTCTTCTGCGCCCCGTCGACCGCGCGGGCCGTCTGCTCGCGCTCGAGGTGCGAGATGCGGGCGCGGATCCCCGTCGCCTGTTCCTCGAGGGCGACGCGCTCGGTGTGGCGCTCCTGCTCGCCGCGGGCGTGGTCCGAGAGCTCGGTTCGCAGGCGCACGACGTCGTCGGCGAAGAGGCGCGACTTCGCGTCGCGCACCTCGTCCGCGATCGTCTGCGCCTGGCGCGCCACCTCGGCCTGGCGGCCGAGCGGCTTCAGCTGGCGGCGGAGCTCGCCCGCGAGGTCGTTGAGGCGCGCAAGGTTCTGCTCCATCGCCTCGAGCTTGCGCAGCGTCTTTTCCTTGCGGCGGCGGTGCTTGAGAATGCCCGCGGCCTCCTCGATGAAGCCGCGCCGTTCCTCCGGCGTCGCCCGCAGCACCGTATCGAGGCGCCCCTGCCCGACGATGACGTGCATCTCGCGCCCGAGGCCCGAGTCGCTCAGAAGCTCCTGCACGTCAAGAAGGCGGCAGGTCTCGCCGTTGATCGCGTACTCGCTCTGGCCGTTGCGGAACAGCGTGCGGCGGATCGAAACCTCGCTGTACTCGATCGGCAGCGCCCCGTCGGCGTTGTCGATCGTCAGCTGCACCTCAGCGCGGCCGAGCGGTCCGCGCGTGGCCGTGCCGGCGAAGATGACGTCCTCCATCTTGCCGCCGCGCAGGCTCTTCGCGCCCTGCTCGCCCATCACCCAGGCGAGGGCGTCGACGACGTTCGACTTCCCGGATCCGTTCGGGCCGACGATCGCCGTCACGCCCGGCTCGAGCGCGAAGGTCGTCGGCTTCGCGAACGACTTGAATCCCTTGAGGGTCAGGCTTTTGAGATGCATGCCTCCCCCTTCGTCCGTGCGCTGCCCGAGCGTGCTTTTTCGTGCGCCCATCCCGGTGCGCACGACTGATTCACCCTATTCGCCCGCACCTGAGGCCCCGCGGAAAGACGCGGGACACGCCGAAATCTGAGAAATACCTTGACGCGCGCGCCGGAACGTGCGTAGTGTTTTTCCCGCAGATAACCGTTCCGGGCCCAATCACCCGCAGAGCCGAGAGGAGGAGGCGAAGATGATTACTTTCACGAAGAACATCAGCGCTTCCGGCCCCGCTCAGCGAGATTCGCGCGGCAACGGAATCGCCCTCGCCGGCAACCGATAGAAGCGTTCCGCCTCTCGGTTTCCCCGGGCTTCCGCCCGTAGCGGCATTGCCGCGTCTTCTGAGCGATCCCTCCCTTCGGGATCCCCTTTTCCTCACCCTGCGGCCCGCGGCCCCCTCTCCGCGCACCGCTCCCCTGGCCGGCGACCGCCGGCAGGATCCGTCTTTCCTTTTTCGGAGACACACGTGAACATCACACTCACCTCCCACCCGCCGAGTACGACCGTGGCGCTGGACCTGCAAAACCGCACGCCCCGCACCGCGCTTGCCGACCGCATCGCGATGCGCATCGGCTTGGCGCTGCTCGTGTGGGGCACCCGCCCCGCGGCGCCCCTCGGCCCGGACGTATCGGGCTATCGCCCGCACCCGTCCGAGGCCGCCCGCCGCGAGATCGACCGGGCACTGGCCACGCACCAGCGCCCCTTCCCGCCCATCGCCCGCTGATGCCCTCGCACACCCACGGGGTCGCCCCCACCAACCGGGTCGCCCCTCACTCGGCCCACACCCACCGGGTCGCCCCTCACTCGGCCCACCCCTACTGGGTCGCCAAGAAACGTCGCCTCGCGGGGCGCTCAGGCGACGTTTTCTGGCGACCCTCGGAAGGAGTCGCATGAGCGTCACCATCGAGCCCCTCGTCGTGCCCGCGTCGGCCGACGACGAGTCGTGGCGCGCGTACGTCGCGCTGCTCAACCGCGCCTACGAGCGCGAATCCGGATCCGCGCTGTTGCCGTGGGACGCGGCCGTGATGCACTCCGAGTACGTCACGCGCACCCACCGCGTCATCGACGGCTTCGTCGCCCGCCGGGGCGGCGAACTCGTCGGCGCCGCGTCGCTCGAGTACGACCTCTCGACGGCGCGCGATGTGCAGCTCGCGGTGTCGACGGATCCGGCGGATCCGTCGCTGTTCGAGGCGCTCCTCGCGCACGCCGAGGGCGAGGCCCGCGCCCTCGGCCGCACCAACGCGCAGATCTACATCTCGTCGCCCGTCGACATCGACCAGCACGACGACGCCGAGATCCTCCGCCCGCCCTCGGGGTTCGGCGGCGTGCTACGCGCGGCGCCGCTCGTGCAGATCTTGCTCGGCCGCGGATACGCGCTCGGACAGGTCGAGCGGTGCAGCGTGTTCCGGCGCGGAACGGATCCGGCCAAGCTCGAGAGGCGACTCCATGCGGCGAGCGCGGTCGCCGGATCCGACTACGTACCCGTGTGGTGGTCGGGCCGCACCCCCGACGAGTACGTCGACGCGTATGCGTATGCCGTCTCGCGCATGTCGACCGACGTGCCCCACGGCGAGCTCTCGGTCGAGGAGCAGTCGTGGGACGCGGCGCGCGTTCGCGCGCGCGAGGCCCGGGTCGAGCCGACGGGCGAGCTGTGGGCGATCGCGGCGGTGGTGCACCGGCCGACGGGGCAGATCGTGGCGTTCAACGAGCTGGTCATCCCGCCGGATCGCACCGAGACGACGGCGAACTACGGCACGATCGCGCTCTCGAATCACCGCGGCCACCGCCTCGGCACCATCGTCAAGTGCCTGGGGCTCTTGCGCTGGCTCGACCTCGCGCCGTCGTCGCCGGCGGTCGTCACGTTCAACGCCGTCGAGAACCGCTACATGCTCGACGTCAACGAGGCCGTGGGCTTCACGCCCCTCTTCTGGGAGGGCACGTGGAGCAGGCAGCTCTAGCCCCATCTCGCCGAACGCACAAGCTTTACGCGAAAGCCTACGTTATTTCATATCCGCTCGGACAAAGCTTGTGCGTTCGAGCGCCACTCGCAAGGAAGACATGACCTTCACCATCACCCCGCTGCGCGTTCCCCACTCCGTGAACGCGGAGCTGCGGGAGCATGCCCGCATCCTGACCTCGTCGTACGCCCGCGATGCGGGGATCCCGCTGCTCGAGTGGACCGCCGAAGGTCTGCTCGCGCTCCTGCACAACACGACCTATTCGACCGTGAGGGCATTCACTGCCCACGACGGCGAGCGGATCGTCGGAGCCGCGTCGCTGTCGTTCGACAACTCGACGTCTCATGAGGCCGAGCTCGTCGTCGCGACGGATCCCGACTACGGGGACCCCTCTCTCGCGGATGCGCTCTACGAGGCCCTCGAGCGGGAGGCCGCGGCCCTGGGGCGCGACCGCCTGATCGACTACGTCGCGACGCGCGGTGATGCCTCGACGCTCGACGAAGCAGACCTCCTCCGGCCGACGTCGGGCATCGGCTGCGTGCCGCGGCATGATCCGCGCGCGCGGTTTATGCTCGACCGCGGATACTCGCTCGGTCTCGTCGAGCGAGCGAGCGTCTTCGCGCGTCCCGAGGATCCATCGCGGATCCAGAGGATCCTCGACGACGCCCTCGCCTTCGCGGGCGACGACTACGCACCCGTGTGGTGGTCGGGCCGCACCCCCGACGAGTACGTCGACGCCTATGCGTATGCCGTCTCCCGCATGTCGACCGACGTGCCTTCGGGCGACATCGACGTCGAAGAGCAGACCTGGGACGCCGACCGGATCCGTACGCGCGACGAGCGTCACGAACGCGTGGGCCATCTGTTCTGCGTCGCCGCGGTCGTGCACCGCCCGACTGGCACCATGGTCGCGTTCAACGAACTGGTCGTCGGATCCGATCGCGCGAAGCCGACGGAGAACGGCGGCACGCTCGTGCTCGAGGAGCACCGCGGGCACCGGCTCGGCACGGTAGTGAAGGCGCTCGGACTTGTGCGCTGGCTCGATGTGGCCCCGGACAGCCCGTCGGTGTTCACGTTCAACGCCGAAGAGAACCGGCCGATGCTCGACGTGAACGAGGCCGTCGGCTTCACGCCCGCGTTCTGGGAGGGAACCTGGAGCAAGCAGCTCTGAGCCTGGACTCAGGCCGTCAGGCCCGCCGAACGCACAAGATTTGCCCGAACGCCTACGTTATTTCGTATCCGTTCGGATAAATCTTGTGCGTTGGCGGGGGTGGATCCCGCTCCGCCCCAGGAAGGCGAGGAACGCCGACCGGGACGAGAGTTCCTCGAACGTCCATCGGATCAGGCGTTGGCCCGAGACTCCGCGGATATCGTCTTCGCGTCGCTTCTCGTCGATGACGATCTGCTCGGGCGTGCGGCCCTCGCGCATGTCGGGGTTCTGATACTTCGCGGCGCCGTCGAACTCACCCAGCACGCCCTGGATCTCGAAGTCGACAAAATAGTGGCGTCCGGTCGCGCCGGTCACGGGCACCTGCAGCCCCACGTCGTCGATCCCCGACTGAATCAGATAGAGACGGCTCACGCTCTCGCCGGGAGAATCCGCCCGCGGATCCATGACATCGGCGATGAAGCGGGCATTCGTGATCCCGCGGGCTCCGGGATAGCACCCGATGAGCGCGCGCAGCTCGTCCCTGAACTGCTCGGCCTTCTCCTCGTCGACGACGTGGAACCGATCGGTCGCCGCGACTCGATGGATCGCCGCGTCGGCACACGCCAGGCCCGCGGCCAGAGACGCAGTCCGCGCCACGTCGAACACCGTTCGGACGAGCGTCGTCGCGCGCACTCCGTCAACCTCGACGCTCTCGCCATCCCACCGATCCCGGTGACGCACGACCGCTTCGCTGCGGGTACCGGATCCGCTTTCGCCCGTCAGCAGGTGTGCGACGCCGTCGTCGCGGATCCGGAACAGCGGCAGCCCGTGCACCGCCGCCGCTGTCGCGCGGCACGCGACCGGCGGATCCGTTGCCGCGTCAGTCGCGGCGAGCGCCAGCGCGCGCTGCCGCTCTTCGACATACGCGTCGCGCCATTCCTGCGAGGCGGCGTAGTGCCCGTGGCGGATCCGCTCGATGCGCCCGTCCGCGACGAACGTCTGGAGGTCGTGGTCGGTGGTGCCGAATTCCACGAGCGAGCGGCGGGCGAAGGTTTTCATGACCACATGGTGCCAAGAACGGTGCCCGTGGCGTTCGTGCCTGTGAGTAACCGCGTCGAAAGAACAAGCTTTGCCCGAACGCCTACGAAATAACGTAGGCACTCGCGTAAATCTTGTGCGTTCGGCGGGAGGGGCGAGGGTGCGAGCCGGGGCGGGGAATGATCCCGGGCCTGCGTAGTTGCATCCAGTGTGGAGTTCGCGAGCGTTGTCGTTATTGGGGCCGGGCAGGCCGGGCTGTCTGCCGCCTACCATCTGAAGCGCCTGGGGATCGATCACGTCGTCTCCGACGCGAACCCGGCACCCGGCGGCGCGTGGCAGCACCGATGGGAGTCGCTCTCGGTCGGCAAGCTCAACAAGATCTTCGACCTGCCGGGCATGCGGCAGCCCGAGATGGATCCGCGGGAGCCGTCGCGCGACGCCGTCCCGCGATACTTCGCCGAGTTCGAGCGCGCGCACGACCTCGACGTGCGCCGCCCCGTGCGCGTGGCGAGCGTCGAATACGCCGATGAGGATGAGCGCGGCGACCTCATCGTCGCGACCGCCGCCGGTTCCTGGCGTACCCGCGCGATCATCAACGCCACGGGCACGTGGAACAACCCGCTCCTTCCCCATTACCCGGGCGCCGACACGTTCCGCGGGCGCCAGCTTCACACCCGCGACTACACGCGCCTCGAGGATTTCCGCGGCCAGCGCGTCGCGATCGTCGGCGGCGGCATCTCGGGCGTGCAGCTGCTCGAGGAGATCTCGCGCGTCACTGACACCCTCTGGTACACGCGCCGCGAGCCCGTCTTCACCGATGGCGAGTTCACGCCCGAGACGACGGGCCGCGACACCATCGAGAAGGTCACGGCCGCGGTCGAGGCGGGCCTACCGTCGGGCAGCATCGTCGGTTACACGGGCCTCGGCTGGACCGACTACACGATCGCCGCCCGCGACCGCGGCGTGCTCGTGCGCCGCCCCATGTTCACCGCGATCGAGCCCGACGGCGTCCGCGAGGCCGACGGATCCTTCACGCCCGTCGACGTAATCCTTTGGGCGACGGGGTTCCGCGCCGACATCGCGCACCTGGATCCGCTGTTCCTCGTGAACGAGCTCGGCGGGATCCGCATGACCGGCACGGAGGTGTGGGGCGAGCCGCGCGTGCACCTCATCGGCTTCGGCCCGAGCCAGTCGACCGTCGGGGCGAACCGCGCCGGTCGCGATGCGGCGCGGGCGCTCGGCCGCTACCTCGCCGAACGCACACAAAATGCCCCAGCGAACATGAAATAACGTAGGCGCTCGCGAAAAGCTTGTGCGTTCGGGCGGATAGCGTAGGGATATGCGCATCACAGTGATCGGCGGGGGCGTCGGCTGCGCCCGGTTCGTGCTCGGGCTCCGCGAATACGTCAGTAGCGAAGACTCCATCGACGTCGTCGTCAACACCGCCGACGACTGGTGGGTCTCGGGGCTCCGCATCGCCCCCGATCACGACAGTCTGCTCTATGCCCTCGCCGGCGTGAACGACACGGTGCGCGGCTGGGGCCGCTCCGATGAGACCGAGCGCGTCGCCGGCGAGCTCCACGCCTGGGGCACGGCGCCCGAGTGGTTCACCCTCGGTGACCTCGACCTCGGCACGCACATCGCTCGCACCGCGTGGCTGCGCGCGGGCGAGAGCGTCAGCGACGTGTACCGCCGCCTCGGATCCCGCTGGGATCTCGGCGTCACGCTGCACCCCGCGACCGATACCGAGATCGACACGCAGGTCATCACCGACGAGGGCCGGATCCACTTCCAGGAGTGGTGGGTGAAGCACCGTTCACAGATCCCCGCGCGCGGCTTCGAGCAGCTAAACATCGCCAGTGCCGCCCCGAGCGAGGGCGCCCGCGAGGCGATCGAGAACGCCGACGTGATCCTCCTCGCCCCCTCGAACCCCGTCGTCTCGATCGGGCCTGTGCTCGCGGTGCCCGGAATGCGCGACCTCCTCCGGGGTGCCCGCGCCAAGATCGTCGGCGTCTCGGGCATCATCGACGGGTCCGTCGTCCGCGGCATGGCCGACGCCTGCCTCTCGGCGATCGGCGTCGAGACCTCCGCCCGCGCGGTCGCGGAACACTATGGCGCGCGAAAGGCGGGCGGGATCCTCGACGGATGGCTCGTCGACGAAACAGACGCGGCGGCGGTGGATCCGCTCACCGCGTTGGGGATCCGCACCCGCGCGGTGCCCCTGTGGTTACGCGACCCCGCCTCGTCGGCGCAGGTCGCGCGCGACGCCGTCGCGCTCGCGCGCTAAGCGAGGGCCACCGGTTGCCGCAGGATGGTGCGCAGGCGTTCCGGCGCCGTGCGGCGTGGGTCGCTGAGATAGATCTCGTGGTGCGTGCCGGCGAGGCGGTACCCGTCGGCGAGCGCGTGAGAGTGCATCGCCTCGATGACGGGCCCCTCGTCGTCGAATGGCCCGACGTGAAGCGTCTGCACGCAGGTGCCCTCGGTCAGCGATCGAAGCTCGACAGCCGGAGAGCGATCCCCGGCCCTCTCGCGCGCGGCATCGACAATCTCGCCCGGGATCCACGATGGCACGGCGATCATCATCGTCCAGCGCCACGAGCTTTTATCCCGCCGCGAGGTGAATGCGTCCATGTCGTCGGCCCACCAGAGGCCCTCGAGCGGCGGCACCACGTGGTCTCTTCCGAGCGCGTCGCGGGCCACGAACTTCAGCGCGTACGCGAGCGGATAGAGCGCCTCGAGCGCGGCGCGGTACGCGGGTGCGGTGTTCGGATCCCCGGATCCGTCGACCGCGAGATAGCGTGCCTCGGGCACCGCGAGGATCCGGAACTCGCCGCGGCGAGCGCGATACGCGTCATCCGACTTCTTCAGGTCGATCTTCACGCGAGCGTCTTCCGCATGATCACCCGCGGGTATCCGGCCAAGACGGAGGTCGTCTCGGAGACCATCTCGAAGCCCGCGGCTTCGAACAGCGAGCGCGTGCCGACGTAGGCCATCGTGAGGTCGACGCGTTCGCCGCGGTTGTCGACGGGATATCCCTCGATCGCGGGGGCGCCGTGCGAGCGGGCGAGGTCGACCGCGCCCTCGACGAGCTCGTGCATGATGCCCTGCTTGCGGTAGCCCGGCCGCACGCGGAAGCACCAGAGCGACCAGACGTCGAGGTCGTCGACGTGCGGGATCCGCCGATTGCGGGCGAAGCTCGTATCCGCCCGCGGGTGCACGGCGGCCCACCCCACGGGCTCGCCGTCGCGGTAGGCGATCACCCCGGGCGGCGGATCCTCGTGACACAGCTCGCGCACGCGCTCGGCCCGCGCGGGGCCGCGGAGAGCGTTGTTGGCCTTGCTCCCCAGGCGGTAGCTCAGGCAGAAGCAGACGTTCGATTCGGGATTCTTCGGCCCGACGAGGGTCGCGACGGCATCGAAGTCCGTCGCCGGTTGCACGATGATGCCCATGCGCTCATTCTCGTTGACTGTGGCCGAGACGCAAGGCCCCGCCTCACGCGAGGGCTTCGCGCACAGACTCCTCGAACTCCTCCGGCGTGAGGAAGCCCTCGAGCAGCTCCGAGAGGGTGCCGAACTCCTCGACCTCGCCGAAGTAGTCCTCGTGGTCGGTCGTGTAGATCGCGGGGTTCTCCGGGTTCGGATCCTCGGCGATCGTGAAGTAGTAGTTCGGGAAGCCGTCGGAGTATCCGAGCAGCACGACCGTCGGCGCCTCGACGCCGCAGAGCTCGGTCAGCGGTTCGGCGTCGATCGTGCCGTCCCACTCCTCGTGGTCGGGCGTGCCCGGGGTGAAGGGCGTGAAACGGGTCACGTTCCAGGCCAGGTCGGGGTAGGTGACGAGCGTCGACGCCTTCGACGGATCCGCGGCGAGCGCCGTGAACACGTCTTCCTCGGCGTAGTCGGCCCAATCGGCGAAGAGCAGGGGCTTCGGGAACTGCAGTTCCTCGAGCGTGGTTCCGGATCCGCCGAGGGCCGCGATCCGCTGGACGACGTCGGGCGAAAGGGTCATGAGTTCATCTCCGATGCTGCGATGGTGAGGGCGACGATGCCGTCGCGCCTGGCTTCTAGGTCTTCGAGGGAGGCGAGCTTGATGTGGCGCATCGAGGCGGATCCGGTGAGGAGCCCCGCCGGGTCGTCGAGCTGGGAGCCCTTCATGAGCGTCAGCGAGACCCACTTGGTGTACGGCATCACGGCCGCCATGCCCCAGCCGTTGTACCCGTACTGGTGGGCGCCGTATCCGATGGCGGCGTCGACGGTGTCGACCGAGTTGGCGATGCCGGGGAGCGTGTCGATGACGAGCTGGTGCAGGGCGAGGTACACGTCGACAAGGGGCCGTTCTCCGGCCACGCGGGTCAGATCTTCCGGGGTGGGCGACTCGATGTGCGGGTGCGTCTTCGCCATACGGCACAGGGTAAACCATCGCCGTAACCAAAAACTACCCTCGCGGGCTTGACCTGGAGTGCGCTCCAGGTCATACCGTCCGAGACATGATCACTCTCCTACTCCTCATCCCCATGGCGCTCGTCGCCCTCCTCCAGCTCGTCGCCGCCATCGGCATTCCGGGCGAGGCCCGCGCACACGACCTCGAGCTCCCCGCGTACCTCGCCTCGTGGACCCTCTACGCGGTCGGCTTCCTCGGTGCGGTCGCGAGCGTCGTGCTCGCGCGCGGGCCGCTCACGCTCGTCGTTCCACTCGTCGCGGTCACGGCCGCGGCCGTCGTCGCGGGCCCGCTGGTCTGGGGCCACGCAATCGGCGAGTTCCACCTCGCGCACCACCTTGTGCGCGCCGCGCTCCTCGTCGTCGTGCTCGTGTTCTACTTCTGGTATGTCGCTCTCCATCGGTGAAGTCGCACGGCGCTCCGGCCTCACGCACGACACCCTGCGCTACTACGAGCGCATCGGGCTCGTGCCGCCGGCCGACCGCGACTCGGCGGGGCGCCGCAGCTACACCGAGCAAACCCTCGACCAGTTACACGTCGTCACCGCACTGCGCTCGGTCGGTTTCAGCATCGCCGAGGTGCAGCGGGTCCTCGGGGTCAAGGACGGCACGACGACGGCGCGCGCCCGGGTCGGGGCAATGCGCGAGGCAATCGCCGACCTCGAGGCATCGCTCAACGACAAGCAGCTCGCAATCGACACCGCCCGGGCGCAGCTCGCCTCGTGGCGCGGCGAACTCGACGCCGGCGAGCCCTGGCCCGACGTGCCACTCGACGCCTTCGAAGGATCCGCATGACCTCTTCGCTGCGCACCGTCGCGCATGATCGCCTCTACGCGGGCGCCACAATCGCGCTGCTCCTCGACGGGCTCGGCGCGTCGATGGCCGCGCCGCAGATCGCGCGATTCCTCGTCGAAGACCTGGGCGTGCCACTCGGCATGGCGGGCCTGTACTACCTCACCAACCTCGCCGCGCCCGTGGCCGGCTTTCTCGTGGGGCGCCGCTCCGACCACACCGGCAACAGGCTCGGGCTCTTCCGGATATGTGCGATCGCCGGCGCGGCCGGCTGGATCCTCATCGCAACATCGACGGCCGCGTGGGTGCCGTTCGTCGTGAGCGCGCTCGTGCTCGGCTTCGCGGGCGCCGCCGGATCCCAGCTCTTCGCGGCCGTGCACGACGAGATCCGCGCCCGCGGCGACGAGAAGGTCGCCGACGGCATCATCTCGATCGTGCGCATGGCGCTCACCGCAGGATGGGTCATCGGCCCCGTACTCGGCTCGTGGCTCGCGTCGGTCACGAGCCTGTCGACCATGCTGCTCCTCACCGCGGCCGCATGCTTCGCCCAGATCATCCCCATGGGTTTCCTCCGCGACCGAGCCCCGGTCGCCGCCCACGGCGACGCGCCGAACGCGCGCCCCGGGAACCGCCGGTTGTTGCCCGTGATCGCCTTCACGGGGCTCTACGTGCTCGTCTACGCGGGCGAGCCCATCAAGTACGCGTATTTGCCGATCCACATGGATCGGAACCTGCACGTCTCCGCCGCAATCGCCGGAGCGATCATCGGCATCCAGCCGCTCATCGAGCTCATCCTCATGCCCGTGGCGGTCGTCGTCGCGCGCCGGATCGGCCTCATGCGGCTCATGGTGTTCGGCGCCATCTTCGGCGTCGTCGCGAACCTTTTCTTCGCGTTCTCGAGCGGCCCCGTCGGGCTCTTCGCCGGCCAGATCCTCATGGGCGGTGTGTGGGGCATCTTCGCGGGCCTCGGCATCGTCGTCGCGCAACGCCTCCTGCCCGAGGCCGTCGCGACCGCCTCGGCGATCTTCATGAGCGCGACGGCCATCGCGAGCGCCATCGGCGGTGCGACGGGCGCGCTCGGCGTCAGCCTCGGCGGCCTGCCCCTCGTGTTCCTCGCGCCCGCCGCCTACGCGCTGCTCTCCGCGATCGGGCTCGTCGTCATGTCACGCGGCAGGCACGCCGTTGCCTAGCGCCTCGGCGACGCGCTCCCGCAGCGCCGGCACGACCTCCCGTTCGAACCATGGGTTCTTGGCCTGCCATCGGAAGTTCAGCGGCGAGGGGTGTACGAGCGGGAAGAACTCGGGCAGGTAGTCGGCGTAGCCCCGCACCGTCTCGGTGAGGTTTCGGGCCGCGCGCTTGCCGAGATAGTGCTTCTGCGCGTAGCTGCCGATGAGAATCGTCAGGCTCACGTCGGGCATGAGTTCGAGCAGCCGCGGGTGCCAGGTGTCCGCGAAGCCCTTGCGCGGCGGGGCGTCGCCCGTCGCGGCCTTGCCGGGATAGTAGAAGTCCATCGGCAGGATCGTGAACAGGTTGGTGTCGCGGAACTGCTCGTCGCTCACGCCGAGCCACGACTTGAGCGTGACGCCGCTCGCGTCGTCCCACGCGACGCCCGATTCCTCGGCCTTGCGCCCGGGCGCCTGGCCGACGAGCGCGATCCGCGCCCCGGATCCGGCGGTATAGAGCGGCAGGATCCCGCGCGCGGTGGCGCTCGCGTTGTCCAGATCGTCGATGATCTGCTGGCGAATCTCCTCAAAGCCCATGCCTCGATCATCCTCCTGTTCGGGTCGATAGGCGCCCTCAGCCGACGGGGATCGTCCGGTCCGGCCCAATCTTCTTCATCACGAGCGTCGAGCGCAGCTGCAGCACGCCGGGAAGCCCGCTGAGCGTCTCGTCGTACAGCTCCTGGTACCCCGCGAGGTCTCGCGCGAGCACGCGAAGCATGAAATCGGGCTCGCCGAAGAGGCGCTGCGCCTCGGCGATCGCGGGGATTCGCGCGACCTCTTCCTCGAACGCCGACACGACATCCGGCGCCGTCTGTCCCATCGTCACGAAGACGATCGCCTCGAAACCCAGCCCGACGGATCCAGGGTTGATGATCGCGCGGTAGCGCTCGATCGCCCCGGATTGCTCGAGTTCCTTAAGCCGGCGGTGGCACGACGAGAGGCTCAGGCCGACGCGTCCCGCGACGTCGGTGGCGCTCATGCGGCCATCCTCTTGAAGAAGCGAGAGGATCTCTCTGTCAATGGCATCCATGCGAACGATTCTTCCGCAAAGCCCGCGAAATTGGAGGCAGAAGCGAAGCACATTTCGCGCCTTTCTCCGTAGTCTCTTCTTCGCGACACGAGAGGAGCTGAAGAGATGGACTGGTCGCTGGTATTCGAGTTCTGGGTGATCGCCGCAATCCTCACCTGCACACCGGGCGCCGATTGGGCGTACTCGATCGCGGCGGGCATCCGGGCGAAGTCGGTCGTGCCCTCGGTGCTGGGCATCGTCTTCGGCTACGTCGTGGTCGTCTCGGTTGTCGCGGCGGGCCTCGGCACCGTCATCGCGCGCTATCCCGCCGCCCTCACGGGCCTCACCGTCGCGGGCTCGAGCTACCTCATCTACCTCGGGCTCGGCTCGCTCCTCGGCAAGAGCGAGGGCCTCGAGGCAAGCGACAAGAGCCTCGGCGACTCCGCGACCGCGCAGTTCTTCCGCGGCGCCGGCGTGAGTAGCATGAACCCGAAGGGGATCCTGTTACTCATCGCCCTGCTCCCCCAGTTCACGACGCCCGACGGTTGGCCGTCGTCCGTGCAGATGCTGGTTCTCGGCGGCCTCCACGTCGCGAACATCACGATCGCCTACTTCGGCATCGCGCTTCTCGCGCGCCGGATCCTTCGCTCGCGCCCGCGCGCGAGCATCGTCATCACGAAGTTCGCGGGTGTCGCGATGACGATCATCGGCGCGGGCTTGCTCATCGAGAAGGCGATCGAGCTGTTCTAAGTGGGCGTGTCGCCCCGCCTACTTCAGGACGTCGCGGACCTTCAACGAGAAGCTCGCGTGGTTGCGGATCACGCCCCACGGTGATTCGAGCCCCGCCTTTGCTGTCGGAATCTCATCGCGGTCCAGCCGGCAATACGTCGAACCCCGCGTCATGATCTTCTCGAACTCGGGCTCGAGGTGCGGGTACTCACGTAGGGCCGTTTCAAGGGGGCCATAGTCGAGCGAGCGATGCGCACCGTGGTCGCGGAACGGACCGATCGGGCCGTGGATCCCGCGCGTAACGACCTCCGCTGGGAGATCGGGCACGATCGCGAGGATCAGATCCGAGCGCTCCAGCCGGCCGAGTGCCGCCGCGGCCCACGAGCGCGCATTGATGTCGGCGTCTTCGTTGCGCATCAGGTCGTAGAGGGCATCGACGGCCTCGGGGGTCGTGATGTTGATCTCCGCCAGGATCCGCGCCGCAGTGAGGGATCCCTCGGGATACTGTTCGCCCCGGACGACCGACACGAGCGATGGAATTGCCGCGGCGCCACAGGCGACCAGCAAGTCGTCGTATTCCTCAACGAGCGGCCCCTCGAAGTCTGAGAGAACGGCCGCGGGGAGGAGCTCGGCAATGCGCTGTTCCACCGGGAGCGCCGCGAGCCGGATCCGTTCCATCTCCTCCGCATCGTAGTGCGGGAAGTGCATGCGCAACTGCGCCTTCGTGAGGCTCGGCGGCACGAGCTCTTCGGCCTCGTCCATCGCGACCGCGATGAACGCCTTGCCCACGGCCTTGTCCGCGACGAGCTGCTTGCGCGCGAGCTTCGCCGCCTTGGGGAAGCACTTCTGAAAGCGCTCATAGACGCGCACCCATTTGTCGAAGTCGCCGCTCGCCGCCGCGGCCTTCTCCACGCGCGACGCCAGCTCGTCGAGCTCGCCCGTCGGGTCGACGTTGTACTCAAAATCGGGGCCGGACCATCTGAGCGACGCGTCGTCATCGCCGTCGTCGACCATCTCGGCGAGGGTTTCCTCGGTGCCGACCGCGACCATCGGCCACCTGATCGACTCCCCGTCGCCATAGAACGCGTGGAACACCGCGCCATGGATGTTCTCGTCGGGGCTTTCCTCGCGGACCTCGCGGACCGCGTGAACGAGCTGCTCCGCCGCAGCCTCTTCGATCTCTCGCCAGTTGATGTTCCGCGTGCGTACGGTCGCCATGCGTGCAGGATAGCGGGTGCGGGTAGCCGCGACGGGTACGCTTCCAGTCATGCCCCTGCCCCTGCCTTCGCGGCTGGATGCCACCCACGCGCAGTTCCTCGAAGAGCTTCCGACCGGCGCCGACGAGAGCGTGCACATGCTGCAATCGATCGTCGACGAGGTGATCCGAAACTGCAGCCGAGCGGGCGGTGTCGTGTTCGACCCCTTCGCCGGGTTCGGCACGACGCTCGCGCGAGCGATCGCCCTCGGTCGCGAGGCCCTCGGCATCGAGCTCCTGCCCGAGCGCGTCGAGCACATCGCCGCGCACGTGCCCCGGGCCGACGTTATCGAGGGCGACGCCCGCGAGCTCCTGCGCCTCATCGACGGGCACGCCGACACCGGCATCGACCTGATCCTCTGCTCCCCGCCGTACATGACGGCCACGCACCACGACGCGGATCCGCTCATGGCATACGAGACCGAGGGCGGCGACTATGGTCGCTACCTAGCCGAGCTCGAGCTCGTCGCGGCGCAGTGCGCGCGGGTCATCTGGCCCGGCGGCTACGTCGTGTGGAACGTCGCGGACATCCACCACATGGATCACACCACGCACCTGATCGACGACTGCCGGCAGCTTCTCCGCCGCCACCTCGAGGAGGTCGGCACGACCGACATCGTCTGGGACAGTCTCCCCCACGACCTCGTCGCCGACGCGCTGCTCGTCTTCCGGCGTCGCCCACCCGCGCGGACGATGGAGCCGACAGAGGGCCAGTGGCTACCCTGACAAGGACGCATTAGCGACGGAGTACATACCCGCGGGTGTTCCACTCGCTAAGGGCGCCTACCGGCCGTATAACGTCGAAGCCAACGCCTTCAGCGCGGTGATACAGGGAGAACATGTCGATGACGCCGCGGCCGGCGCACGAAAAGTCGCTTCGGGAAAGAGCACGCCGGCTTTCGAAAAACTGCTCATGGGCTACCTTGCGGCCGTCGTGGAGTACAACGAGCCCGCAGCGCTAGACCTGGCAGGCAAGCTTCTTTCCGGCTGGGCGAAAAGCCCCTACAACCGCGCGGGGGCAGACAGAGCCGTGCATGCCGTTCCGCTTCACATCTACGGCTACCTTGAACTTGGAAACCGACGGTTCGGTTGGGATCCTCTGCGATTCGTCGAAGCGGATCTTCTCTGCAAAGACGTGCTCCGCGCGGCGCAGCACGCACGTGAACTCACCGCTGAGGAGAGAGCCAGCGTGCACAAACCTACTGTGACCTTTCATGGGCGCTGTAGTGGCCTGAACCGCATCTTCCGCGAGCGCCCAGTCACGGACGCCGCTGACAACGCGGGCAGGAGCACGACAAACGCCCACAGGCCTGCTACGAACTCGGATACGTAGACTTCCGAATACGTTCCGACTAGTACGTGGTCATGAACATCACATCCGCGCTCCCAACCCGAACACGGCGTTCCTCAGACCTGAGCAAACATTCCGCCGAGGTCTTCGCCGAGGCTGAAGACCACCCCGTCACCGTCACGCGCCGTGACGGCGAATCGTTGGTACTGATGTCTCAGCGAGAGGCCGAAGGACGCGCCCGTCTGCTGAACTTTGCGGCACAGCTGATCACGGTGACTCTTGACGACCGCGGCTCGCTGGCCGAGCGCATGTCCAGGACCTTCCCCTGGATGCTGGCACTCTCGCCCGCTGATCGCGAGGCCTGTGCACAGGAGCTCATCGATGCGGCAAGAGCGTCCTTCTCGACCGATCAGCCGCACCTTGCAATTGCCGAACTGACGTCGTGGAACGAGACCGCCACCGCAGTCGCGGCAGGACTCGGTAATGTCGATCTCGTATGGATTGATGACGCCGAGAGCGTAGAGCGCCCGTAGTCGTGCACCCTCCTAAGAAGGGCGAACGCGTTCACCGCCCTGCGACAAAGCTGGAGTACGAAATCCGGTTCGCCACCGCAGATGCACAGAGGGGTTGGCGCGACCTGGTCGCCACGATCCGTAACTCCATGACCGAGACCTGGGAGTTCCTCACGCACACGCCGTTGGCAACAACACCGACAAATTACCCTCTCAAGGGTGAGCTCGCGAAAGTCACTCGGGGCGGCGAATCCCACGAGCGGTGGCAACATAAACCGACGGCAAGAGGTACGGCGCGGATCTGGTTCTACGTGGACGATCACACGGTCTACCTCGAGCAAGTACACGCGAGCCACCCCAACGAGGCGAGGTAGCACCAGTGCGCTCCTCGGCCTGATGATTCTCAAAGGTGTCGGTCGAGGCTCACCGCTTCCGCTGGCACCTCGGGCAGAAGTGGCTCGAACGGTTCGTGAACGCCTCGCGCACGAGCATCGTGCCGCACCGCGCGCACGGCTCGCCGTCGCGGCCGTAGGCGTTCAATGAGTGCGCGAAATAACCCGACTCGACACGTCAATCGCAGTCATGTATCACCATTCGAATCGTCATCGGAATCATGATTCGGCTCGCGATCACTTCGCCCCCACGCGGCGACCCCGCAAGGCGACCGGGCCCGACGCACCGATCTCCAAGCGATCGGACCGGACCACGGTTGTCCAGGCGGCACTCGCGACGATGATATGCGACCCGAGGCCCCCCTCCCGCGCTCAGGCAGGCCCTGCCGCTATACGCTCCCGGTTCGCTTCACGCTCCAGGCGATGCTTGAGGAAGACGTCGTAAATCACTCTCTTCTGATCGTCGGTCAACGGCGGAGCCGACTCCCCTATCCGCTGGACGTGCTCTTCCCGGGCCGTCACTCTGAACAGCGCGTCCAGATCGGACACCCGAATCAGTGCCTTGAGGATCAGGCGTCCGTCGCGTCCGGGGACCTTCCCGGTTCGGGCCGGCAGACACCCACTGTGGATGCGCCCCGGATCATCTGGGCACTGCACCCGTAAAGTGCTGCCGCGGCAGTTACATCAAGCCATTCTTCATTGGTCAAGATCGGCAACTCTGCATCTCGAGATGCCCCAAGTACATCAGTTGAAGTTCGTGACCCGCGAGCAAACTCCGATGCCCCTCGCTAACCGGGCACGCAGACCAAAACTCACCATGCAGCAGGCCACTGGACGGGAGGTAGGTCAGAGAGCAGATTGATTCCAAACCGGCGCTGAAGCCGCGCTCATAAGCGACTCACCGAAAAGCAGGGTTGCGACCGTAGCATCGCCCGAGACATTCGCCGTCCCGTCCGCGACTGACTGACTCGCCCCGGACGGGCGTCTACCTCGTCGCCAACCCGAAAGATTCGCTACGGTACATATCAACCCCCTCGTACGAGGTGCACGCGACGATGCTGATTGACGCGCCCCATATCCTGATGGCGTGTTCGACCCGTTCTCACTCGGCGACGAGGGCGTGTTCCAGGGGACCCGGCGACCTTCGACGAGTTCCACGACGAGCCGGTCTGGGCCGACGACGAGCCCTGCTGAGGATCAGCCCTGGGAACGGCGCCGGCCAGATGGTGTGCTGTCCCGGCGGATGCGGGCCGTCTGCGCTGCCAGCACCGCGGTCACCGTGAGCACCGAGAGGCTGAGCAGGATCACCGGCAGGTAATCGCGGAGAAGCAGTGCGATCGCGCCGATGACGACGATGACGCCCATGGCGATGAACCGGGATCGTCCCAGCTGCCCGAACCGGGAGCGCAGGAACAGGACGTTGCCAATGAGGTAGACGATCGGTCCTGCGATCGTAACGAGGACAATCGCCGGATCTAGGTGCTCGTGAGAGAGGCGCAGCTCGATGGAGACGGCCACGAGGATCGCCCCCAGGACCATGAGAGCGTGCGCGTAGGCGTACGCCGATCGCAGCGCACCGGTGGACGCGTTGCCTCCCGCGGTCTCCGGGCCGGCGAGGGCAAAGTAGTTCCACCACAGGACGAAGAGCGACGCGAAGCCCACGAGCACGCTGAGTGCGAGCCCTCCGGTGAGGTGGCCGTGCTCGACGACCGACCCGCCCATGAGAAGAACCGATTCGCCGAGGGCGATGATGAAGACGAGGCGGTTACGTTCGGCGAGATGCTCAGCGTCGGTGTCCCACGTCGTCATCGGCGCGGCACCGATCCCCGGGATCCGATAGTCGGCCAGCGGCGCGGCGTAGTCGATGAGGACGGCGACCAGCCAGGCCAGCAGCCGCCATTCGGCAGGAAGAATGGCTCCGATGACCCAGAAGATGCCCGCGAACAGGGTCCACAGCATCAGCATCCGGTAGTTCGACGCGAGCTGCTGGCCGCGGTGGGCGATCATCATGAAGACCGGCCGCAGAACGCCCATGAACAGGTAGCAGCCGACGAATAGCCACGCGCCGTCGCCGAACGCGCCGGGAATGGCGATGGCCATGCCGAGCGCGGCGAGCATGAGCACCCCGGAGAACAGCTGCACGGCCGTGCGGGAAGGGTCGAGCCAGTTCATCGCCCAGGCGGTGTAGTTCCATCCCCACCACACGGCCGCGAACACGACGACGGTCTGCGCCGCGCCCGTCCACGCAAGGTGCCCGATGAGTAGGTGCGAGAGCTGGACGATCGCGAAGACGTAGACGAGATCGAAGAACAGCTCGACCGGCCCGACCTCGGATCGGCGGTGCCCGGGTCGCGCGAGCGGAACAGTGGTCATGCGGTGATCCTCACTGTGTTGATCGGCATGGAAGGCGCGACGGGCGGACGCCGAGCAGGTCGACGTTCGCCCGTCACTGGCGTCAGCCTTCGCGGATGGTCATCTTGGCGAGCTTGTCGCCCGCGACGTCGAAGACGAACTTCGAGCGGCCGTTGGCGTGGTTCGATCGCCAGTCGCCGACGACGGTGACCTCGTCGCCCGCGACGCCGACCTCCTCGACCGTCAGGACGCCCCGGGAGCCGATGAACTCCTTGTCGCTCCAGGTCTTGATCTGCTCTCGGCCGGCGAACGTGCGCCCCCAGTCGTCGACGGCCCCGGCGGGAGTGAAGGCGTCGAGGAACGCCTCCTCGTCGTGGGCGTTGACGCGCTCGAGGAAGGTCGCGACGGGTTCCGGGATCTCGTGTGCACTCATGAGTTCAGTCTCCTTCTCGTCTGCTGCCGCGTGGGGGTCAGCGGGTCGTGTAGCCGCCGTTGGCGAAGATCGTCTGCCCGGTGATCCACCAGCCCTCGGACGCCAGGAAGCGGACGATCGGCGCGATGTCCTCGATCTTCGTGAGCTGGTTGCCCATGCCCTGCGACTTGTGGAACTCGACGCGCTCCGGCGTCTCCTGGCCGTAGAAGAACGGGGTGTCCATCGGGCCGGGAGCGATCGCGGTCACCGAGATCCCGCGCTCGGCGTACTCCTTCGCCGCGGCGCGCGTGAAGTGCTCGACGGGCGACTTGCCGCCGGCGTAGGTCGAGTAGCCGTCGGTGAACGCCGCGAGCAGCGCCGTGACGATCGTGATGATCTTGCCGCCGTCGGCGAGGCGGCGGCCCGCCTCCTGGATGAAGAAGTACGCGGCCTTCGCGTTGATGTCGAACATCGAGTCGTACTCGGCCTCGGTGGTCTCGGCGATCGGCTTGCGCAGCACCTTGCCGACCGTGTTGACCGCGACGTCGATCTTCCCGATCGCCGCCTCAGCATCGGCGAACAGGCGCTCGACGTTCGCCGGGACGGTGAGATCGCCCTGGAAGATCGCGCCCGCGCCGCCCGCGGCTTCGACCGCCGCGAGAGTCTGCTCGGCGTCCGGGCGGGTCGCATCTGAGTTGTAGTGGATCGCGACGTTGGCCCCGGCCTCGGCGGCCTGGCGCGCGATCAGCCCGCCCAGGTTCTTGGCCCCGCCAGCGATCAGAACGTTCTTGCCCGTGAGCGTGTGGTCCGTCATAGTACCCCTTCGTATCGTTGATATATAACGGCGTAACACCGTTACATCAGGTACTGTATCAGCATGACAGGCACAGCGGGAGGCGATACACGGGATCGGCTGATCGCCGCTGCGGCAGACCTGATCGCGACCGCCCCCGGCGAGGACTTCTCCCTGCGCGCGGTGTGCGACGCGGTCGGCGTCAAGATGCCGACGCTGTACCACTTCTTCGGGTCGAAGCAGGGCCTCGTCGACGCCGTCATCGAGCACGGATTCGACCTCTACCTCGGCGAGAAGGCGTCGATGGAGTCGTCCGGCGACCCCATCCAGGACATCCGCGCCGGCTGGGACGCGCACGTCGCCTTCGGCCTCGCGAACCCCGGCTTCTACACGCTCATGTACGGCAAGGTCAGCCCGGGGCACTCCCCCGCGGCGCAGTCCCGGCCCAGCGAGATCCTCCGCGGCCTCACGGCGCGAGCAGCGGCGGAAGGCCGGCTCGTGGTGCCGTCGGAGCAGGCCGCCGCACACGTCCTCGTAACCAACATCGGCGTGACGCTGCGCCAGATCATCCTGGCGCAGCCCGACCCGGCGCTCTCAGCGGCGGTCCGCGAAGGCGCGATTTCCGCGATCACGGGAACGACCGCGGCGACGGACGACCCGCTCGCGGCCGCCCGCGAGATCGCCGCGGCCCAGCCTGAGGTGCTCGGCCGTACCGAGACCCAGCTGCTCATCGAGTGGCTCACCACTCTCGCGGCAGAGCCCGCGTCCCACGGGACCGACTGACGTCATCGACGGCGTCGGATCCGGGCGGTAGCCTCGGAGCACGACATCCCCCGCGCCTCGCGCCGAAGCGCACTTGGGGGATTTTCTCTACCCAGAGCCGGGGACGGCGGGCAGGTCGACGCCGATCAGCTGCGGCGGAGCCCGTCGATCATGAGCGCGACGACGCCGTCGGCTTCCTGACGCTCCTCGGAGTGCACCGCGGCAACGGCGATGCCGTGGAGCGCGAGCATCACCGCACCGGCCGGGACGTCATCTCGGAGGTGACCCCGCTCGGCGCCGCGGCTGAGCATCTCGGTCACCACGTCGTCGAGCACCTGCCCTACGCCGGAGAGAGCCCCACCTGCGGTCTCGGATGCCGCGAACAGCGTTCGAGCGAGACCGCGCTGGGAGTACCTGTGGTCGACCATCTCGCGGAGGAACGCTCCCAGCACCTCGGCGGGCGAGAGGGTCTCCGTCAGCTGATCCGCGCGGTCGCGGAGGGCGGCGACCTCGCCTTCTAACACGGCGGCGGGGGCGTCGCGGTTCGGGAAGTGGCGGTAGAGGGTGCAGGCTCCCACGCCGGCGGGGCGGGCGACGTCCTCGTCGCAGCGATCGTGCTCTTCCTGATCCTCCGCACGCTGCTAGGCATCACGCTGCCGTTCCTGTCCACGTTCCTCGGCGTCGGAGTCTCGTCCCTGGCGGCGCTGTCGTTCTCGGGCGTCGTCGAGTTCACGACGTTCACGCCGATCCTCGGGATGATGCTTGGCCTGGCGGTCGGCATCGATTACTCGCGCTTCATCATCAACCGGCACCGCACGCAGCTGAAGCGAGGCGTGGGACTCGTCCCGTCGATCGGCCTGGCCAACGGCACCTCCGGACACGCCGTCGTCTTCGCGGGTGCCACCGTCATCATCGCGCTCCTGGCGCTCAACGTCACCGGGATCCCGCTCCTCGTCCTCATGGGAAGCGTCGGCGCTGTCTCCGTCGCCGTTGCCATCGCGATCGCGATCGCGATCGCCACCATGTTGCCCCCTGCGCTCCGCTCGATCGTCGGGTTCCGCATCCTCAGCCGGAGCGAACGCGGCACCATCGGACGCCCCGCCACGCAGAGCGTGCCGAATACGCCGATGCTGACCTGGCGCGCCATCACGACGGCGATCGTCGGCGTCGTCGCGCTCGGCGTCATGGCGCTCCCGGCCAGCCAGATGCGTCTGGGGCTGCCCACAGGCAGTGCGGAAGCTCCCGACTCCACCCAGTACCTCGCCTACAGCACCATCGCCGACGAGTTCGGTGCCGGACAGAACGACCCGCTGCTCGTGGTCGCGAACCTCTCCGAGCCGATCGCCGATGACGAGGTGACCGGGCCTCGGTCGAGGTCGTTCAGGCCCTCGCGCAGCACGCGGACGTCGCCGGCAACGCGAGTGCGAACATCGACATCACGCAGAAGATCACGACCGTCCTGCCGATCTATCTCGCTGTGGCCATCGGGCTCTCCCTGCTTATCCTGATCATCGCGTTCCGTTCAGTCCTGGTGCCGATCATCGCGACCGTCGGCTTCGTGCTCTCACTGCCCGCGACGCTCGGCAGCCTGACCGCGATCTACCAGTTCGGATGGTTCGAGGAGCTCTTCGGAGTGCACAACCCCGGCCCGATCATCAGCTTCCTGCCGATCATTCTCATCGGGATCCTCTTCGGGCTCGCGTCAGAGCCTGGGCGCGCCGGGACCGACTGACCTCCGCGACGGCGGTGTTGATACGAGCTTGCGTGGCCGCTCCATGCAGGTCGAACCTCAGGTCAACCTTTCCGCTGACACCTCGGGCAGAAGTGGCTCGAGCGGTTCGTGAACGCCTCGCGCACGAGCATCGTTCCGCACCGCGCGCACGGCTCGCCATCGCGGCCGTAGGCGTTCAGCGAATGCGCGAAGTAACCCGCCTGCCCATTCACGTTCACGTATTGCGCGTCGAAGCTCGTCCCGCCCTCCGCGAGCGCACGCTCGAGCACGAGGCGTACCTCGGCGAGCAGGCGGTTCGCGGCGCGCGTCGACAGCGCCGCGGCGGGGGTTTCCGGATGAATCCGCGCAGCCCAGAGCGACTCGTCGGCGTAGATGTTGCCGATGCCGCTCACCAGGTTCTGGTCGAGGATCACGCGCTTGATCGCGGAGTTTCGGCGCGCGAGCGCGGCGCGGAAGGCGCGATCGTCGAACGCCGGATCCAGCGGATCCCGGCCGATGTGCGCGGCCTGCGATGCGACGAGCGGCAGCGGATCACCGAGGCCGCCCGCGGCCCCGTCGGGCGTCGGCACGAGGGCGTCGACCGCGAGGGATCCGAAGGTGCGCTGGTCGGCGAAGACCACGGCGAGCTCGCCGTGGTCGGGGTGCTCGATCGACAACCGGATCCGCTCGTGCCGCTCGGCGGGTGCGCCCGGCTCGCGGAGCAGCATCTGGCCGCTCATGCCGAGGTGTGCGATGATCGCCTCGTCGGAGCCCTCGAGCGGAAGCCACAGGAACTTGCCGCGGCGCACGGCCGCGCGCATCGTGCGACCGGTGAGGCGACGCTCGAAGTCGGCGCCGCCTCCGGTGTGCCGCGTCAGGGCGCGCTCATCGAAGACCTCCACGCCCATAAGGCGAGCACCCACGACGGCGGGCGCGAGGCCGGCCCGAACGACCTCAACCTCGGGAAGCTCAGGCATTCACATTGCGCCAGAGCGTGAGCGCCGCGACCATCTCGGCCTGCTTCTTGCTCGTGCCAGTGCCGCTCGCGGTGTGCTCGCCGACCGTCACGACGGCCGTGAACCGGCGGTCGTGATCCGGGCCCGAGCTCGTGATCTCGTACGACGGCGGCTGCACGCCCAGCTGCTGAGCGAGCTCCTGTACGGCCGTCTTCGGATCCACCGCCGCGCCGAAGCGATCGGCGTCGGCGAGAAGCGGCGTGATGAGCCGCAGCACGAGGGCGTCGGCGGCTTCGCGCCCCGCGGACAGGAAGGTCGCCCCGAAGAGGGCCTCCGTCGTATCCGCGAGAATCGAATCCTTGTCGCGCCCGCCCGTCTGTTCCTCGCCACGGCCGAGGAGCAGGTACTCCCCCAGGCCGATGCCGCGGGCTACCTCCGCGAGGGCGACGGTCGAGACGACGGCCGCGCGGCGCTTGGCGAGCTCGCCCTCCGACACGTCGGGGAACTTCTCGTAGAGCATCGCCGTGACGGCGAGGCCGAGAACCGAGTCGCCCAGGAATTCGAGGCGCTCGTTGTGAGGGATGGCCCCGTGCTCGTAGGCGTAGGAGCGGTGCGTCAGCGCTAATGCAAGAAGCTCGGCGTCGATCTCGACGCCGAGCTTCTCGGTCAGCGACTCGCGAGTGTGCGATGTCACGTTAATTCAATTTCAGGCGTCAGCGACCTTGCGGCCCTTGTACTCGAGGAACAGCTCGGTGCCCTGCGAGTCGGTGACGACCTTGGCCTGGTGAGGACGGCTGTAGACAACCTTGCCGTTCTCAACGGTCTTGACGAGGGCCGGGGCCGACGCCTTCCACTGCGCGCGGCGCGAGCGGGTGTTCGAACGGGAAAGCTTCCGCTTCGGGGGGTTACCAGCCATGGCTAGTTCTCTTCTCTGCTCAGACCGGCGTCAGACGCCGGCTCGGTTTCGGTAAGTTCTCGGAGCGCTGCCCATCGAGGATCGATGGGATCTTGCGCCACGCCGGAAGATTCAGTCAGCAGGTCGCCCGTGACGGGATCAAGGCCCGGGCAATCCGGCCGACAGACCGGATGAAACGGGAGCGACAACACAATCGCTTCCCTGACCAGAGCTTCAAGATCCACGTGGTCGTCTTGAAGCACAAAATCAGGAGTTTCATCTCCAGGGTACTCGAAAAGCTCCTGGAACTCGACTTCGACACTCTCAGCAATCGGCCGCAAGCAGCGACTGCACTCGCCCACGTACTCGGTGTCAACCGTGCCCGACACGAGGATGCCCTCGTGAACAGACTCGAGTCGCACGTCGATGTCGAGGTTCTCGCCCTTCTCGATGAAGACGATTCCCTCGCCCCAGCGTTCGGGGATGGCGATCGTGAGGGTATGCTCGCGCATCTCGCCCGGCTTGCGAACGATGTCGCGCGCGGGCAGGACGAAAGGCCCGTCAAGGTGATTCTTCACCCCACCAGCCTACGACGAACGAGGATCAGAAGTCGCTGGGCGAGGATCCATCGAGATAACGCACAACCGCCTTCGGCACGTACGGCGACACATCGCCGCCGAGCCCCGCGACCTGGCGCACGAGCGAGCTCGACACTGCCGAGTTCGCCGGATCCGCCAGCAGGAAGACCGTCTCGACGCCCGTGAGGTGGTTGTTGACGATCGCCATCGGGGTTTCGTACGCGACGTCGACCTGCGAGCGAATGCCCTTGACCAGGACGCCCGCGCCCACCTCCTGCGCGTAGTCGACGAGCAGGCCGACGCTCCACGCACCCACCGTGATCTTGCCCTCGATGCCGGCCTCGGCGATCGACTGCTCGAGCAGGCGCAGCCGCAGAGCGATCGGGAGCATGCCCTCCTTGTCGGGGTTGTGCACCACGAGCACGTGCAGCTCGTCGTACAGCCCAGCCGATCGACGAATGATGTCGAGGTGCCCGAGGGTGGGCGGGTCAAAGGAACCGGGAACGACGGCGATGCGGTTGCTCATGGGGCCAGCCTAACTATGCGACTTAGTTCTTTCTGAGTGCCGCGCGCTCGTCGCTACCCAAGCGCGCGGAGAGTGCCTCTGCGAGGCCGGGGTGTTTCTCGAGGGCGGGGTCACCCGCGAGGATATCGTCGGCGATATCGCGGGCGCGCGCGATGAGCGACGCGTCCTTGATGACGCGGAGGAGCTTCAGCGACGAACGGGATCCGGATTGCGAGCCGCCGAGGACGTCGCCTTCGCCGCGGAGCTCGAGGTCGACCTCGGCGAGCTCGAAGCCGTCGAGCGTCGCCGCCACCGCCTCGACGCGCTCGCGCGCGGGCGTCTCGGGCATCGCCTCGGTCACGAGCAGGCAGAGCCCCGGCACGCCGCCGCGGCCCACGCGGCCGCGCAGCTGGTGGAGCTGCGATACGCCGAAGCGATCGGCCTCGAGGATGATCATCGTCGAGGCGTTCGGCACGTCGACACCCACCTCGATGACCGTCGTCGCGACGATGAGGTCGATCTCGCCGCGCGCGAACGCCTGCATGATCTGATCCTTCTCCTCGCCCGGCATGCGCCCGTGCAGCGGCTGGATCCGAAGGTGCGACGTCGTGGGCTGCTTGCGCAGCTGCTCGGTCACCTGGTCGACGCCGAAGCGCGGGCCCTTGCGGCCCTCCTCCGGCACCAACTCGCCCAGCTCGCCCTGCTCAACGACGGGCTTGGCCGTGTCGTCGGTCGCGTCGATCGCGGGGCAGACGACGAAGACCTGGTGACCCTTCGCGACCTCCTCGGCCGCGCGCTCCCACACCCGGCCAAACCAAGCGGGCTTCTCGGCGATCGGGGCGACGAAGGTCTCGATACCCGCGCGGCCGGCGGGCATCGTGCGGATCGTCGACACGTCGAGGTCGCCGAACACCGTCATCGCCACGGTGCGCGGAATGGGCGTCGCCGTGAGGACCAAAACGTGCGGGTTGTTGCCCTTCGAGCGCAGCGTCTCGCGCTGCTCGACGCCGAAGCGGTGCTGCTCGTCGACGACGACGAGACCGAGGTCGGCGAACGTCGTCTTGTCGCTCAGCAGGGCGTGCGTGCCGACGACGATGCGGGCCTGCCCCGAGGCGACGCGGAGTGACGCGCGCCGACGCTCGGGCGCCGACATCTGGCCCGTCAGGAGCGTCGGGATGACCTCGGCGGCGAGATCGGGCCCGAGCATCTTCGTGATCGACCGCAGGTGCTGCCCCGCGAGGACCTCGGTCGGGGCGATGAGAGCCGCCTGGCCGCCGGACTCGGCCACCTGCAGCATGGCGCGCAGCGCGACGAGCGTCTTGCCGGATCCGACCTCGCCCTGCACCAGCCGGTTCATGGGCGTGGGGCCCGTGAGCTCGTCGGCGACGCGCGCGCCGACGGTCTGCTGATCCGGCGTCAGCGTGAAGCCGAGCGCGGCATCAAAGCGCTCGAGCAGGCCGCCGGGCCGGGCCGCGCGGGGCGTCGCCGCCATCGCGCGCACGAACCAGCGCTGCTGCAGGAGCGCCGTCTGCATGACGAGCGCCTCGTGCAGCCGCACGGTATAGCGCGCCCGGTGCAGCTCGGTGTCGTCTTTGGGGCGGTGCACCTTCTCGAGCGCCTCGCGCGCCGTCATCACCTTGTGCTCGGCCCTGGCCGCCTTGTCGAGGGGCTCGGGCACGTCGCCCAGCTGGTCGAGCACCGTCTCGATCATCTGCTGCAGCTTCCACGTGGGAAGCGTCGACGTCGCGGGATAGAACGGCACCGGCTTCTCGGCGTACTCCTCCGCGTCGATGATCTCGCCCTCGTCGAAGAGCTGATAGTCGGGGTGGGAGAACTGCAGCTGGCCGCGGTACTCGCCGACCTTGCCCGAGAACATGCCGCGGGCGCCGGGCACGAGCTCGTTCTGCCGCCACTGCTGCCCGAAGAACGTGAGCGACATCTCGCCCATGCCGTCGCCGATGACGACCTCGAGAATCGTGCCGCGCCGGTTGTGCATCTGACGCGTCGTGGCGCGGATGACCTGCGCGATGATCGTCGCCGGCGCCCCGATCGGCAGGTACGCGATGGGCGTCAGCTGGCCGCGCTTCGCGTAGCGCCGCGGGTAGTGCGTGACGAGATCGCCCACCGTGGCCATATCGAACGCGCGCGCGAGCGACTTGGCGATGGTCTCACCGAGCGCCACCTTCAGCGGCGTCTGCATCTCCAGAGTCATGATTCGATCATATGTTCGATCTCCGACAATCGGAGTCAGACGTCCGGCTCGCCCCACCAGAGCGTCGTGTCGCCGAACTTCTTCGCGCGCACCTCACGGAGCCCCGCGGCTCCCCACGCCGGCGCGCCGGATCGCGTCGCCCGCTCGACGATGACGAGCGCATCGTCCATAAGAAGCGTGCGCAACAGCGACAGATCCTCGTTCAGCTGATCGGCCGGCAGCTCGTAGGGCGGATCCAGGAAAACGACGTCGAAGACGCCGCCCGCCGTGCGCAGATACGTCTGCACCGCGGTCGCGTGCACCTCGGCGCGCCCGCCCGTCGCGCGCGCCACGAGATCGGCGTTGCGGCGGGCGATCTGGGCCGCTTTCTGGCCCTTCTCGACGAGGTGGCAGGCCGCCGCGCCCCGGCTCAGCGACTCCAGCCCGAGCGCGCCGGATCCGGCGTAGAGGTCGAGCACCGTCGTGCCGTCGAGCATTCCCGTCGACTCAAGCGACGAGAACAACGCCTCGCGCACGCGGTCACTCGTCGGCCGTGTTCCCGAGGGCGGGACCTCCAGGCGCGTTCCGCCTGCGGATCCCGAGATGATGCGCGTCACACCATCACCTTACGAGGTCATTGCCCCGCGGAGCCCGAAGAACCGGTCCAATCGCGGTACGGATCCCACCCCGCGCGCCCCGCGAACGGCGCGCCGTCGACGAGGAGGGCGTCGCCCGCGCGCTCCAGAACGCGTCCGATCGCGCGGAACCCGTCGGGCACGTCGCCCGCGAAAACGGCGAGCAGCGCGTGGTCTTCTCCCCCGCCCAGCGCGCGGCGCGGATCCGGGCCCAACAGCGACGAGTCGAGATCGAGCGTCACGCCCGACGCGTCGGCGAGGCGCGTCGCGTCGAGCGCGAGGCCGTCCGAGACGTCCATCATGGCGTGGGCGCCGGCGTCGGCCGCGGCGAGGCCGAGCGCGACGGGCGGCAGCGGCCGCAACTGGCGCTCGACCGCGTACCGCTCGGCGTCGTCGAGCAGCGAGAGATCGGGGGCGGATCCGTCGAAGCGGTCGAAGAGGATCTCGAGCCCGCGGGCCGCGACCCCCATGTCGCCCGCGAGGGCGACGGTGTCGCCGGGGCGCGCGCCGGAACGGAGCACCGGGGCGCGGCCGCCCATGTCGCCGAGCGCCGTCACCGCGACCGTCAAGACGTCAGACTGGGTGAGGTCTCCCCCGACGACGGCGCACCCGGGCGCGAGCTGCTCGCACGCCTCGCGGAGGCCATCGGCGATGCGCTCGACATACGCGATCGGCGTCGCGTTCGGCATCGCGAGCGCCACGAGGAGCGCCGTCGGGCGCGCGCCCATCGCCGCGACGTCCGATAGGTTCACGGCGGCCGACTTCCAGCCCAGGCTGTAGCCGTCCGACCACTCCGACCGGAAGTCGGGACCCTCGATGAGGGTGTCGGTCGTCGCCACGAGCGAACCCGAGACGCGCAGCACCGCCGCATCGTCGCCGGGGCCGACGAGCGCCTGATCGGCCGATCCCGTGCGCTCGGCGATCCGGGCGAGGATCTGCTTCTCGGAGAGGTCTCCGACCGTCGTCTCGCTGTGCATCACTCCAGCCTATGCGGTGGCGGATCACCCACTCAGGCACGCGGAATAGGCTGGCGGGGTGATTCGCCGGATCTCCGCCCTCTCAGCCCTCGTCGTCGCGATCGCCGCGCTCACCGCCTGCACCCCCACGGTGCACATGGAGCCCGCGGCCGACGCGAATGACCCGCTCTGCGCGGAGGTGAGCGTTCGCCTGCCCGACACGATCGACGGCCTGAAGCGCTCCTGGACCGACGCTCAGGCGACCGCGGCCTGGGGCGACCCGAGCACCGTGCTGTTCTCCTGCGGCCTCGAATCCCCCGCGGCGTCGACCCTGCAGTGCGTGACCTTCGGCGGCGTCGACTGGCTCGTCGACGACACCGACTACCCGATGCTGCGCATGACGACCTTCGGCCGCACCCCCGCGGCGCAGGCCTACGTCGACACGTCGAAGATCTCGGGCGACCAGGCCCTCGACGCGCTCAAGCTCGCCGTCGGAACGCTGCCGGTGACCGGACAGTGCACGACGGTCTCCGAGGCGACGCCTGACGGCGACGACGCCCCGGAGACCGCGACAGAGTAGGGCTTATGCCCGAGCGAGCTCGATCAGCTCGGTGATGAGGTCGGCGTAGCCGAGGCCGGAGGCGATCCAGCACTTCGGGTACATCGAGATGGGCGTGAAGCCCGGCATCGTGTTCAGCTCGTTGACGACGATCTCGCCCGACTCCGTCAGGAAGACGTCGACGCGCGCGAGACCGCGGCCGTCGACCGCATCGAACGAGCGCGCGCCGATCTCGCGGATCCGCTCGATCTGCTCGTCGGTGAGGTCGGCCGGGCAGACGACGTCTGCCCCGTCGCCGCCGAGGTACTTGCCCTCGAAGTCGTAGAACTCGCGGGTCGTCAGGACGATCTCGCCCGGAAGCGACGCGCGCGTCGGCTCGGATCCGCGGCCCTCGAGAACCGCGACCTCGATCTCGCGACCGACGATGCCGGTCTCGACGAGCACCTTGTCGTCCTCCGCGAAGGCGATGCGCATGGCCTCGTCGAGCTCGGAGGCGTCGTGCGCCTTCGAGACGCCCACGCTCGAGCCCGCGCGAGCCGGCTTCACGAACACGGGGTAGCTGAGGGCCTCGATCTCGGCGCGGATCGCGTCGGGCTCGGCCGCCCAGCGGGCCGCGCGCACCGTGATCCACGGCGCCACGGCGATGCCGTCGGACTGCAGGGCGATCTTCATGAAGTGCTTGTCCATGCAGATCGCCGAGTCGAGCACGCCGCCGCCCGCATAGGGCAGCTCGAGGATGTCGAGGAAGCCCTGCATCGTGCCGTCCTCGCCGTGCACGCCGTGCAGGATCGGCAGGACGACGTCGATCTCGCCGAGCGACTCGACGGATCCGTCGGCCCGCTCGACGCGCAGCTCGCGCGCGCCGCCCGGCATCGGCCAGATCACGCGCGTGCCGTTATCGACCACCTCGGGCATCTTCTCCGCGTTGAGGCGGAAGCGCTCGGGGTCGTCCTGCTCGAGCACGAAGACGCCATCGCGCGTGATGCCGATCGGCACGACGCGGTAGCGCTCGCGGTCAATCGCGCCGAGCACGCCCCCCGCCGTCGCCGAAGAGATCTCGTGCTCGCTCGAGCGTCCGCCGAAGAGCACCGCCACGGTCGCCTGCTGCATGCTGGGTTTCCTCCTGGGGAGTGTCGTCATCTGTCGTGAGGTGCGGCGCGATGTCGCGCGGCTTCATGGTGCCATCGAGCACCATCTTCACCTGTTCCACGATGGGCATGTCTACGCCCTTTTCGTGTGCAAGCTGCAGGATCGGGGCGACAGAACTCAGGCCCTCGGCCGTCTGTTCCATGTGCGCGACGACGTCGTCGAGCGTGTACCCCTGGCCGAGCAGCCGGCCCGCCGTGTTGTTGCGGCTGAGCGGCGACTGGCAGGTCGCGATCAGGTCGCCGAGGCCCGCGAGCCCCTGCATCGTCTCGGGCTGCGCGCCATACGCAACCGCGAAGTCGGTCATTTCCACGAGCCCTCGGGTGATGATCGAGGCCTTCGTGTTCTCGCCGTAGCCGACGCCATCGACGATGCCGGTGGCGACGGCGATGAGGTTCTTCAGGACGCCGCCGAACTCGGTGCCGGGAACGTCAGTGTTGACGAAGGTGCGGAAGTAGGCGTTCGAGCTCGCGCGGGCGACGACGGCCGCCGTCTCGGCGCTGTACGACGACGCCACCGCCGCGGTCGGCTGCTCCTGGGCGACCTCGCGCGCGAGGTTCGGGCCGCCGACGACCGCGATGCGGTCGCGGTCGCACCCGAGCACCTGCTCGATGACCTCGCTCATGCGCATGTTGGTGCGCTTCTCGACGCCCTTCATGAGGCTGACGATCGGCGCGTCGGTCTTCGCCAGGATCGGGCGGATCTGCTTCAGCGTCTCGCGGGCCGACTTGCTCGGCACCGCGACGTACACCTGATCCGCTCCCTCGAGCGCGCGCGCAATGTCGTGCGTCGCGTGCATCGAGCGAGGGAGGTTAATGCCGGAGAGGTAGCGCGAGTTGCGCTTCGCCTCGTCGATCTCGCGCGCCTGCTCGGGGCGGCGCGCCCACATTGTGACCTGGGATCCGCCGTCGGCAAGTATCTTGCCGAAGGTCGTGCCCCAGCTCCCCGAGCCGAGAACCGTGACTCGGGTGCTCACATGCGCCCCGTCTCGCTCTGGCCGTGGCGCGTCGGATCCCACCGCTCGGCGGGCGGCGTCTCGCCGCGGATCTGGCCGAGGAGGCCGGAGATCTCTGCCATCACGCGATCGGTCGCGTCGGTGAGGACGCCCTTCTCGTGCTCGCGGCCGACGAAGTCGCTCATGTCGACGGGCTTGCCAATGACGACGGTCACGCGGCGACGCGGCGGGAAGAGCTTGATCTTGCCGTAGCGCGGCATGAACTGCTGCTCGCCCCAATGCGCGACGGGGATCAGCGGGATGCCCCCCGCGAGCGCCAGGCGCACGGCGCCCGACTTGCCGCGCATCGGCCACACGTCGGGGTCGCGCGTCAGCGTGCCCTCGGGGTAGACGATCACGCCGCGCGCGTTCTTCACGATGTCGTTCGCCTGGGCCATCGACTGCGAGGCTCCCGACTTGCCGCGGGTGACCGGAACCATGCCGGTCGCCTTCATCGCGGCGCCGAGCACCGGCACGCGAAAGAGGCTCTCCTTCGCCATGAAGCGCGGCGCGCGGCCCAGCCGCCAGGTCGCCACGGCGACCGTCAGCGGGTCGAACTCGCTGTGGTGGTTGGGGGCGAGCACGTACGCGCCCTCGCGCGGCAGGTTCTCGCCGCCACGCACCTCAATCTTCGCGAACCACCCGACAAGCGGTACGACGACGGCCGCGAGCAGCCAAAACAGGCTGGGTCGCGACTTCTCGCTCGAGGCCTTGGCCACGCTCAGCCTACGACGTCGAAGTCAGCGCCGAGGGCGGTGAGCTTGTCGAAGAACTTCTCGTAGCCGCGACGAATGATGCCGACGTTCGACACGCGCGACGTGCCCTTCGCGGCCAGCGCCGCGATGACGTAGGCATAGCCACCACGCAGGTCGGGCACGACGATGTCGGCGCCCTCGAGCGGGGTCGGGCCGGTGATCACGGCGGCCTGCTCGAGCGGGCGGCGCGGCACGCGGCGGTATGCACCCTCGAGACCCTCGGGGTGCACAACGATGTCGGCACCCATCTGGTTCAGCGCGGAGGTGAAGCCGAGGCGGTTCTCGTAGACCGTCTCGTGCACGATCGACACGCCCTCGGCCTGCGTCAGCGCGACGATGAGCGGCTGCTGCCAGTCGGTCATGAACCCGGGGTGCACGTCGGTCTCGACCATCACCGGGTTGAGCGGCGTCTTCGAGCGACGGAAGGTGATGCCCTCGTCGGTGATGTCGAACGCGCCACCGGTCTTGCGGTACACGTTGAGGAACGTCAGCATCTCGTACTGGCGCGCACCCTTGACGAAGATCTCGCCGTCGGTCGCGAGCGCGGCGCAGGCCCAGCTCGCGGCCTCGTTGCGGTCGAAGAGGCTGCGGTGGTCGTAGCCCTTGAGCTCGGCCACACCCTCGATGAAGATGACGCGGTTCGGCTCGTACGAGATGATCGCGCCCATCTTCTGGAGCACGCCGATGAGATCCATGATCTCGGGTTCGATGGCCGCGTTCTTGAGCTCGGTGACGCCCTTCGCGCGGACGGCGGTCAGGAGCACCTGCTCCGTCGCGCCGACGCTCGGGTACGGGAGCTCGATGCTCGCGCCGTGCAGTCCCTCGGGTGCCGAGAGGCGGATCCCGTTGGGCTGCTTGTCGACGATCGCGCCGAACTTGCGGAGCGCGTCGAGGTGGAAGTCGATGGGGCGGTCGCCGATGCGGCAACCTCCGAGGTCGGGAATGAAGGCCTGACCCAGCAGATGAAGGAGCGGGCCGCAGAAGAGGATCGGAATGCGGCTGGATCCCGCGTGCGCGTCGATCTCTTCGAAACCGGCCGACTTCGCGGCGGTGGGGTCGAGCACGAGCGAGCCGGGCTCCTCGCCCTCCGTCACGCGGACGCCGTGAACCTCGAGGAGTGACCTGACGACCTCGACGTCGCGGATCTCGGGAACATCGCGGAGCGTCGACGGCGTTTCGCCGAGGAGCGAGGCCACCATGGCCTTGGTCGCGAGGTTCTTTGCGCCCTTGACATCGACCTGTCCGCGCAGCGGCCGACCGCCGCGGATTTCCAGGACGTCGCCGAGGTCAGGGGTCGCGGTGTTTTCCGCGTCAATCACAGACGTCATTCCAGTGGATCCTCACTCACTTCCGGCGGATGGGCCGCCCCGGGGTTCGGGGCGGCCTCGGTCTCACGGAACCGGGAGGGTCCGCGGCCGCCAAGCCTCGCGGCGGGCCTCGAACTGCGTAATCTCATCCTGATGACGCAGCGTGAGCCCGATGTCATCGAGCCCTTCGAGGAGCCGCCACCTAGTGTAATCGTCGATCTCGAACGGAGCGCTGAAGTCGCCGAGCGTGGCGATTCGCTCGACAAGATCAACCGTCATTTCGACCCCGGGGTTCGCGTCCATCGCGGCCCAGAACTTCTCCATCACGTCTTCCGTGATGATGCCCGTGACCAGGCCCTGCTTGCCCGAGTTACCGCGGAAAATGTCAGCGAAGCGCGGCGAGAGAACGGCCTTGAAGCCGTAGTCGCGGAGCGCCCACACAGCATGTTCACGGCTCGAGCCGGTGCCGAAGTCGGGGCCGGCGACGAGCACCGACGCGTTCTTGTACGGCGCCTGGTTCAGCACGAAATCGTCCTGCTGACGCCACGAGTAGAACAGCGCGTCGTCGAAGCCGGTCTTCGTGACCCGCTTGAGGAACACGGCCGGGATGATCTGGTCGGTGTCGACGTTGCTGCGCTTCAGCGGTGCCGCGACGCCCGTGTGAGTGGTGAATTTCTCCATGATCAGGCTCCTGCACCTTCCAGAACGGGCGTTTCGAGGTCGCTCGGGCTCGAGAGCGTGCCGCGCACGGCGGTCGCCGCCGCGACGAGCGGCGACACCAGGTGGGTCCGACCGCCCTTGCCCTGGCGGCCCTCGAAGTTGCGGTTACTCGTCGAGGCGCAGCGCTCGCCCGGCGCCAGCTGGTCGGGGTTCATGCCGAGGCACATCGAGCAACCCGCGAAGCGCCACTCGCCGCCGAATTCGGTCACGATCTTGTCGATACCCTCGGCCTCGGCCTCGAGACGCACGCGGGCGGATCCGGGAACCACCATGACGCGCACGCCGTCGGCCTTCTTGCGGCCCTTGATGACCGACGCGAACGCGCGCAGGTCTTCGATGCGGCTGTTCGTGCAGGATCCCATGAACACCGCGTCGACCACGATGTCCTTCATGGGCGTTCCCGGCGTCAGGTCCATGTAGTCGTACGCGCGCTGGGCGGCCTGGCGGTCGCCCTCGTCGTCGAAGCTCTCGAGCGTCGGAACCGTCTGCGACAGCGATACGCCCTGGCCGGGGTTGGTGCCCCAGGTCACGAAGGGCTCGAGCTCGTTCGCGTCGATGAACACCTCGGCGTCGAAGGTCGCACCCTCGTCGGTCGGCAGGGTCTTCCAGTAGGCGACCGCGTCGTCCCAGTCCTGGCCCGTCGGCGCGTGGTCGCGGCCCTTGACGTACTCGAAGGTGGTTTCGTCTGGCGCGACCATTCCGGCGCGGGCGCCGGCCTCGATCGACATGTTGCAGATCGTCATGCGCCCCTCCATCGAGAGGGAGCGGATCGCCGAGCCGCGGTACTCGAGCACGTAGCCCTGACCGCCGCCCGTGCCGATCTTCGCGATCACCGCGAGGATGATGTCCTTCGCCGTGACGCCGGGCTTCAGCTCGCCCTCGACGTTGATCGCCATCGTCTTGAACGGCTTGAGCGGCAGCGTCTGCGTGGCCATGACGTGCTCGACCTCGCTGGTGCCGATGCCGAAGGCCAGCGCGCCGAACGCGCCGTGCGTCGAGGTGTGGCTATCGCCGCACACGACCGTCAGGCCGGGCATCGTGAGGCCCAGCTGCGGGCCGACGACGTGCACGATGCCCTGCTCGGCGTCGCCCAGCGGGTGCAGGCGCACGCCGAACTCGGCCGTGTTCTTACGCAGCGTCTCGATCTGCGTACGGCTCGTGAGGTCGGCGATCGGCTTGTCGATCGCGAGCGTCGGCGTGTTGTGGTCTTCCGTGCCGATCGTGAGGTCGACGCGGCGCAGCGGCCGGCCCTCCGTACGGAGGCCGTCGAAGGCCTGCGGGCTCGTCACCTCGTGGATGAGGTGCAGATCGATGTAGATGAGGTCCGGCTCTTGCCCCTCGCCGCGGACCACGACGTGGTCGTCCCACAGCTTCTCGGCCAGGGTGCGCGGGTTTTCCGGAATGGTGATATCAGCGCTCATGCGAATTACTTAACTCCTTGACGGGTGTCGGTGTCAGCCATCGACAAACTCCGCGACGGGGAGGCCTAGAACGAGGTCCCGCCGCGGCAGCTAAGGAGGAGGCTGTAGCACCGCACCCCTCGAGAATAACAGAGTGCTCAGTACTCTCCGTTCGCACGGATCCAGTACTGAGCACTCTGCTTAACGCGGGGGCGATTCGGCCGTCAATTCTCCGGCGCGCTGCGCTTCGTCTCGACCGAGTTCACGGCGATGCTCGCGACCGTCGACACGACGATCGAGGCCACGATGACGCCGAGCGACACCCAGTTGCTGATCTCCGGGGCCCACTCGATCGGCTGGCCGCCGTTGACGAACGGCAGCTCGTTGACGTGCATCGCGTGGAAGACAAGCTTCACGCCGATAAAGGCGAGGATGAACGCCACGCCGAACTTGAGGTAGCGGAGCTTCTCGAGCAAATCGCCTAGCAGGAAGTAGAGCTGGCGCAGCCCCATCAACGCGAAGAGATTGGCCGCGAAGACCAGGAATGGCACCTGCGTGATGCCGAAGATCGCAGGGATCGAGTCGATGGCGAAGATGAGATCGGTGACGCCGATCGAGATAAACACGATGAGCATAGGCGTCAGCATCTTCTTGCCGTTCACCACGGTGCGGATCTTGGATCCGTCGTACTGGTCGTGGATCGGGACGAAACGACGCAGCGTGCGCACGATGAACGACTCGGCCTTCGCGTCACCGCCGTGCTCCTCCTTCTCGAACACCTGCTTCAGCGCGGTGTATACAAGGAACGCGCCGAAGATGTAGAAGATCCAGCTGAGCTGCTCGATGAGCACCGCACCGACCATGATGAACGCAGCGCGAAGAATCAACGCGATGATGATGCCCACCATGAGCACCTCCTGCTGATACTTTCGTGGCACAGCGAACTGGCTCATGATCAGCACGAACACGAAGAGGTTGTCGATCGACAGGCTGTACTCGGTGAGCCAACCGCTCACGAACTCGAGCGCGTGGTTGGTGTCACCGATCACCCACAGGGCGACGGCGAAGAGCAAGGCGAGCGTGACGTAGAAGACAACCCACAGCCCAGACTCCTTGGTCGAGGGAATGTGCGGACGCTTCAGCACTAACAACAGATCTGCAGCCAGGATCAGAACGAGGACGATCAGCGATCCGACCTGGAAAGCAACAGGAATTTCCACAAGCAAGCCTTTCGGGCGCTCGAAACTGCCGAAAGTCTCTCCCCGCACCTCTCGATGCGCCACGCACCCGGAGCCGCTTTGATGGGGCTCGTACTGACGATATGCGCGGTGACGGGATACTCCCCTTCGCGCGAGCAAGTCTATTCCACGGCGCACCGCGCGCCGAGCACGAACGCAAAGAAAGCCTGGACAATCGTCCAGGCTTTCTTTCTGCGGTGACCCCAGCGGGATTCGAACCCGCGTTACCGGCGTGAGAGGCCAGCGTACTAGGCCGCTATACGATGGGGCCGCATGTCTTCCGTGCGAGGCTCGAAGTTTTTCTCTCCGTGTCTCTCGCGGCGACATAGATAACTATACGCACGATTGGTGCGCAGGGCAAAATCGAGCGCCGCTACCCACAACGCCCGGGCGTGTTTGCCTGATCAGAGCCTATTCCATTTTCGACGCGGAGGGAAGCCCCCTGGGCCAACTTCGGTGCGAGAGTTGTCTCATGCGCATCATCAAGCACGAACATGCTCGCCTCACCGTTCAGGAATCGGGCGAGAGCCTCATCGTCGACCCCGGTAGCTTCTCTCCCGACCTCGGCGACCTCGCCGGCGTCGTCGGCGTGATCATCACGCACGAGCACGCCGATCACTGGACGCCCGAGCACCTCGAGCGCATCGCCCACGAGCTGCCCGGCGTGCCGATCTTCAGCACGGCCGCCGTCGCCGCGGCTGTCCCCGCCGAGATCACGGTCGTCGCGCCCGGCGACGAGCGCACCGCCGGATCCTTCACGCTGCGCTTCTTCGGCGGCACCCACAACGAGATCCACTCGTCGATCCCCCTCATCGACAACGTGGGTGTGCTCATCAACGAGACGCTCTACTACCCCGGAGACTCGTACGCGGTGCCGGAGGGGGTCGACGTGCAGGTACTCGCGGCGCCGGCGGGCGCCCCGTGGCTCAAGATCGGCGAGGCCATGGACTACGTCCTCGCGGTCGCCCCGCGCCACGCCTTCGGCACGCACGAGGGCACGCTCTCGGCGCCGGGCCTCGCGATGCACCTCGGGCGCCTCGCGTGGGCGACAGAACAAAACGGCGGCGAGTTCCACCCCCTCGCGGCCGGCGAGGCGCTGGAGGTCTAACCGGGCCGGCCCCACCCCTCCCCTCGGTCAATATCATCGAGGGAGAGGCCGTCACGGCAGGAAGCGAGCGTCGATGTTCACTGTTCCCCCTCACATCCACCGGATCGGTCAGCGGGAGTTCGACTTCTCGCGCCAGGTCGCCGTCATGGCGGTGATCAACCGAACGCCCGACTCGTTCTTTGACCAGGGCGCGACGTTCGCGCTCGACAACGCCGTCGCGGCGTCACTCCGCGCGGCCGAGGGCGGCGCGGATTGGGTGGACATCGGCGGCGTGCCCTTCGGCCGCGGCCCCGAGGTGTCGACGGAGGAGGAGATCGACCGCGTCACCCCCGTCGTCGAGCAGGTGACGCGCCAGAGCGATGTCGTGATCTCCGTCGACACGAACAAGGCGGCCGTCGCGGCCGCGGCGATCGAGGCGGGCGCCGCCGTCATCAACGACACGAGCGGTCTCGGCGACCCTGACATGGCGTCGGTCATCGCGAAGAGCAACGCGTTCGTCGTCGTCACCCACAGCGTGGGGCCGCCCCGCGTCGAGAAGCCCGCGGCGCACTTCGACGACGTCGTGGCCGAGGTGCGCGCCTTCCTCGTGGAGCGCGTCGAGCGCGCCGTCGCGGCGGGGATCCCGCGCGAGCGCATCATCATCGATCCGGGCCACGACCTCGACAAGAACACCCTGCACTCGCTCGAGATCACGCGGCGCCTCGACGAGATCGCCGACATCGGGCTTCCGCTTCTCGCGGCGGTGTCGAACAAGGACTTCGTCGGCGAGGTGCTCGACCGCAAGAAGAAGGAGCGGCTCGCGGGATCCCTCGCGGCGATGGTGATGTGTGTCGAGCGCGGTGCCCGCATCCTCCGCATGCACGACGTCGCCGCCTCGGTCGACTCGGCGCGCATGATCGAGGCCGTGATGGGGTGGCGCGAGCCCGTGCGCCTCGAGCACAACACCCACCCGACGCACAACGTCTAGGAGCATCATGATCGACCGCCTCTGGCCCTCGCCCCACGCCGACCTTGACGACGACATGCTGCTGGAGGCATATGCCTTCCCCGAGGCAGATTCCTGGCTGCGCATGAACTTCATCTCGAGCGTCGACGGCGCCGCGACCCGCGACGGCCTCTCGGGCGGTCTCGGAGACGAGGCCGATCATCGCGTGTTCGACCTGCTCCGCTACGGGGCCGACGTCGTGCTCGTGGCCGCCGGGACGGCGCGCGACGAGGGCTACGCGGCGATGCGGCTGGGCGACGCGGCGGTCGCATGGCGTGAGGCGCGCGGTCTTCCCGCGCACCCCGTCTTCGCGCTCGTCACCCGCTCCGCCGACCTGGATCCGGCATCGTCGATCTTCACCGACGCGCCCGTGCGGCCCATCGTCTACACCGTCTCGTCCGCGAGCCCGGACAGGCGCGACGCGCTCGCGCGGGTGGCCGACGTCGTCATCGTCGGCGAGAACGACACCGATCTCGCGGCCGTCCGCGCCGACCTCGCCTCGCGCGGCCTCACGCGGATCCACAGCGAGGGAGGGCCGAGCCTCTTCGGCGCGGCCCTCTCGGCCGGCGTCGTCGACGAGCTCTGCCTCACCCTCGCGCCGACCCTCGAGGGCGGCACGGCGCGCCGCATCTCGGCGGCGTCCGAGGCGGCCCCCACTCCCCTGCGCCTCGTCGGCGCGATGCGGTCGGGCGACGAACTGCTCCTGAGGTATTCCACTCGGCATCCCTAGAGCCTTCGGGAGTAGCGTGACGGGTCTTGTCTTCCCACACCTGTTGAAGGGGTGACCCGCCGGTGACCCAGGCCCCGAAACCCGCCGTGTCGCGCACGCTGCGCGCCGCCGCATCGACCATCGCCTGGGTGCTGTTCTGGGCCGGGCTGACGCTGCTCATCGCGAGCCTCGGCATCCGCGTCTTCTACGGCAAGATCTCGCTCGACCAGCTTCTGCTCAACCTCATCGCCGTGCAGACCGACGGCGGGGGCGGCGCGGGCCTCGTCTGGGCGGCCATCATCGCGATCGGCGTCCTCCCGATCGCGGCGACGCTCGCGCTCGCGTTCGGGCGCCGCAGGCGGGTCCGCCGCGCTGCGCGCGCCGGTCGCCCCCGGGCGCGGATCCTGGGGCCGGTCGGCATGCTCGCGACCGTCGCGGTCGCCTGCGCCGGATCATTCGCGTTCGCGACGACCATCAAGCTGCCCGACTACGTGCGCTCGGCCGCCAACACCGCCGACATCGGCGACTATTACGTCGCGCCCCGCGTCGCGGACGCGAGCGGCGCCCACAACGTCGTCGTCATCTACCTCGAGTCGGGCGAGGAGACGCTCGAGGATCCGGCGGTCACCGAGGTGAACCCGTACGAGCGGCTCAACGAGGCGACCGCCGACTTCGGTAGCATCGACGAACTGACGCAGTACGCCGGCGGCGGCTGGACCATGGCGGGCCTCGTCTCGACGCAGTGCGGCCTGCCCCTCAAGGGCATCGTCGCGGCCTCGCGCGGCGAGATCATCGACGACCTCTCTGGCGGGCTCACGAGCTACCTGCCGGGCGCGAGTTGCGTCGGCGACGTGCTCGCCGAGGCCGGGTACCGCAACGTCTTCATGGGCGGCGCGAACGCGGCGTTCGCGGCGAAGGGGCTCTTCCTGAGCGACCACGGCTACGGCGCCGAGCTCGACCTCCTGCACTGGCGCGAGCTCGGCGAGGCCGAGGCCGATATGCGCAGCGACTGGGGGCTCAGCGACGAGCGCCTCATGGCGCGCGCGATCGAGCAGGTCGACGCGCTCCACGACGACTACGAGTCGACCGGGCAGCTCTTCAACCTCGGCGTGCTGACGCTCGACACCCACGAGCCGGCGCACGCCTACGACTACTGCCCCATCGAGACCGAGGAGGAGATGACCTCGATCTACGCGTGCTCAATGGATCAGGTCACCGGCCTCGTCGAGCACATGCGCGAGGCCAGCTACCTCGACGACACCGCCCTCGTCATCATGGGCGATCACCTCAAGCAGACAGGAATCGCCGCCGCGTTCCACGCCGAGCTCGCCGATCGCACCGACCGCACGATCTACAACCGCATCTGGGTTCCCGGCGGCACGCCCGCGACGCGCGGGAGCGTCGACCAGCTGAGCATGTACGGCACGATCCTCGAGGCCGCGGGGCTGCACATCGGGGGCGGCGCGGCGGGCCTCGGCGTCTCGGCCTTCGCCGAGCGGATCCCCGACGCGTCGCCCCTCGCGCTCAGCTCATCCCGCTACCGCGCGCTCCTCACCTCGCGGTCCGACGACTTCTACGAGGCGGCATGGGGCCACTAGTGCGCGCGACCGACCGAGCTCTCGCGCGCGCTGAGGGTGGGCTTCAGGACGACGCGGCGGTGCATATGGTCGGGGTCGCGGATCTCGTCGAGTAGCAGGTTCATGCCCGCCTGGCCGACCGCATACCCCGGCAGGTCGATCGTCGAGAGCGGCACGACGTTGTCGTACCCCGACTTGTTGTCGTCGCACGCGATCAGGGCGACGTCGTCCGGGATCCGGAACCCGCGCGCGAGGAGCTCGGGCATGAGGCCCGTCGCGACGAGGTCGGCCGCGGTGATGATGCCGTCGGGCATCTCGCCGGGCGCGCGCGCCGCGAGCTCGCGGGCCACCGCCCGCCCGTCGGTTGCCTGAATGTCGCCGCTCGCGACGAACTCGAGCGTCGCCCCCGCGTGCTCGGCCACGGCCCGCTCGGCGCCCGCGAGCCGTTCACCGATCGCGTGGATCGATCGCAGCCCGCCCGCGAACGCGAGGCGCGAGCGCCCCTGGCTCAGCAGGTGGTCGGCCGCGAGATAACCGGAGAGCTCGTAGTCGATGCGCACGGTGCAGGCGTCGACGTCGAGGTCGGTCGCGACGTCGAGCAGCACGACGCGTCCGCCGGCCTGGCGGATCCGCGCGACGCCGCTGACGTCGTTATCAAAGACCGCCAACAGGATCCCCCGCAGCTGGTTTTCCACGAAGTGGTCGATGTAGGTTGCCTGCCGCGCCGTGCTGCCTTCGACGCCCGCGTTGGCCACAACGAGGTACATGCCGGACGACGACGTGACGTCCTCCGCGCCGCGGGCGATGTCGGTGTAGAGCGAGTTCGAGATGTCGACCATGACGTAGCCGACGGTGTTGCTGCGCCCGGCCGCGAGGGTGCGGGCGGCGCTGTTGCGCACGTAGCCGAGCCGCGTGATCGTCTCCGACACCCGCTCGATCACCTCGTCGCGCACACGCTCGGGGTGGTTGAGAACGTTCGAGACCGTCCCGAGCGACACGCCCGCGGCGGCCGCGACCTCGCTCATCGTCACGGTTCCGCGCGATGGGGAACTCACCATCTGTCCTCCTTATACGCGCCGACGCCCGACGCAGGCGAAGCGATTCACGCTAGCACAGGCGTCGGGCGTCGTATGGGTGGGTGATTACGCGTCGGCCGAAGCGTTCTCGGCGTCGCGAAGCGCCGGGTCGTCGTCGGTCGCCTTGGGCATCCGCGCGATCCAGAAGATACCGATCGCGAAGGCGACGATGCTCGTGCCCGCCATCAGGAAGAAGATGCTCGTCGCGCCGAAGGCAACGAGCGACGGGATAAGCAGGCCGACGAGCGCCGCCACGATGCGGGTGAACGCGATCGTGATGCCCTGCGCGGTAGCGCGGTGCGACGTCGGGAAGAGCTCCTGCGACCAGACCTTATACATCGGCTCGCCCGCGACGGCGCCGCCGATCGAGTAGAGCACGCCAAAGATGACGAGCGTCGTCACCGTCACGCCGAGGAGAGCTGGGATCATGAAGGCGACGAGGCTGAGGATTGCCATGATCGCGAACCAGATCATGCGGCGGCGGCCATCAACGATGCGCATGAGCAACAGGAGCGAGGCCGCGCTGACGATCGTGATGATCATGCCGATCGTCGAGGCCGTCGACACCGTCGAGCCCGCAACCGTCGTGTACATGTAGGTCGAGAACTGGCCGTTGATGTTCGCGGCGATGTTGACGAGGGCATAGAAGACGCCCGTCGCGACGAGCGCGCTGAGGTAGCGGCGCGTCAGCAGCGGCTTGAAGGCGCTGAGGCCGCGCATCTCGGGCTTGACCGCCATCATGGCGGCGGTAGTCTGCCACGCCTTCGACTCGGGCAGGCGCAGGCGCAGGACCAGGACGATGATCGCGATGACGAGCAGGTGTCCGTAGAGGATGCGGCCAGCGATGACGCCGAGGTTACCGAAGAGCGCGCCGAGCAGGCTCACGATGATGACGCCAGCCATCCAGAGGATGTGCGTGAACGAGACCATCTTGCCGCGGTTGTCGTTGCTCGCCGCCTCGGCGATCATCGACATCGAGACGGGCAGGTCGGCGCCGGCAGCGAAGCCGAGCAGGATGATGCCCGGGTAGAGCCACGCGATTCCCGGCGCGAAGGTCAAGATCGCGGCGCCGACCGCGAAGAGCGACAGCGTCAGGATGAAGATACGGCGGCGACCGAAGCGGTCGCCGAGGCGGCCACCGATGAGCGCACCGACGGCGATCGAGAAGGTCAGGATCGACGATAGCGGCGCGATCGTCTCGATGCCGAAGCCGAACTCGTTGCCGTAAAGCACGAGGGCGGTTCCGGTGGTCACGATGGCGCCGGCGTCGAGGTACGACACCATGCCGGAGAGGAAGGCGACCCACCAGGCGTGGCGGTTCGCGGAACGGGTGCTAGTCATGAGAGTTCTCCTTCGAACGTACGAGAGGTTGCTAAGAAATGAAGTGGTGCGTGCCGGATCCGACCTCGACCGGCTCGCGACCCGGCAGGTCGATCACGGCGGTGGTGTTCGGCGGCACGACGACGGTCGCGTCGAGCGCGCTCCGCTCGCCGGCCCCCGGATCCGCGGCCGCCCACTCGACACGGATCCCGCCGAACGCGGTGTCGAGCTGGGCCGACGCGCGCGATGCGAGGCCCGCGCGCGGGCGCACGAGGAACTTCTGCCAGCCGGTCTCGAGCGGCGCGATGCCGCCCACATCGCGGTGGAGCCAGTCGGCGACGGCGCCCAGCGCGTAGTGGTTGAAGCTCGTCATCTCGCCGGGGTTGATGGATCCGTCGGGAAGCATCGAGTCCCAGCGCTCCCAGATCGTGGTCGCGCCCATCGAGACGGGGTAGAGCCAGCTCGGCAGCTCCGAGGTCTGCAGCATCGCCTGGGCGACGTCGCGGTGGCCCGACATCGTGAGAGCGTCCGAGATGATCGGCGTGCCGACGAAGCCCGTGCCGATGCGGTGCTGCCCGCGCTCGACGATGCCGGCGAGGCGCTCCCCCGCCGCCGCAACGAGCTCCTCGGGCAAGAGACCGAAGGCGATGCCGACGGCGTAGGCCGTCTGGCTGTCCGACATCATCCGGCCGGCCGGCGTGACGTATGCGCGCTGGAAGGCCGCGCGCACCTCGTCCGCGAACGCGGAGTAGACGGCCTCGTCGTCGGCGTAGCCGAGCGCCGCGGCGGCCTCGGCGACGAGGGTCGCCGAGCGGTACGCGTACGCCGTCGCGACGAGGTACGGGTCGGTCTTCGCCTCGAACGGGCGCTCCGGCGGCGCCGTGGGGTCGAGCCAGTCGGCGAGCTGCATGCCCGACTCCCAGAGCCCGTCGATGCACTCGCCGCGCACGACGTCGACCCACGAGCGCATGCTCGGATACTGCGCCGCGAGCAGGCCGAGATCGCCCTGCTGCCGGTAGAGCGCCATGGGTACGACGGTGGTCACGTCGCTCCACGCCGCCATGGGCGTCGGAGGAAACAGGTTCTGGTCGATGAGCGGCACGTAGAGCGGGCCGACTCCGCCGATGCGGGCCTGGTCGGCCGCGACGCTCTCCATCCACGAGCCTAGGAACGCCTGGGTGTCGAAGAGGTAGCCGGCGGTGTCGGCGAACACCTGGATGTCGCCCGTCCAGCCCAGGCGCTCGTCGCGCTGGGGACAGTCGGACGGGATCGACACGAAGTTGCTGCGCGTGCTCCACACGACGTTCTGGTGCAGGCGGTTGATCTCGGCGATGTCGGTGTCGAACCAACCGGTGCGCACGAGGTCGCTGCCGATAACCTCGGCCACCACCTCGACGGCCGCGGGGTCGACGCCGGTGATCTCGGCGTAGCGGAAGCCGTGGAACGTGAACCGTGGGGCCCATTCCTCGACGCCGCCGCCCGCGAGCGTGTACTCGTCGGCGGCCTCGGCGAAGCGCAGGGGGCGCACGCCGAGCTCGTCACGTTCGATGACCTCGGCGTGGCGGATCCGGATCGTCGTGCCCGCCTCGCCCGATACGCGGATGCGGAGCCGGCCGACGAGGTTCTGGCCGAAGTCGAGAATCGTGCCGCCCGAGGCCGTCGCCACCGTCGCGGCGACCTCGCGGCGCTCGGTCACGCGCACGGGCGGGGCGCCCGCGGGGCGCAGGCGGGCCGGATCCGCCGGGGCGACGACCGCCGGCGCAGCGCCGGGCAGCGCGCCCTCGAGGGTGAGACCGGCGTCGCTGAGGCGCGCGTCGAAGCGCTCGCCCTGGTAGATGCTCGCGAATCGGATGGCGCTCGCGATGGTCGCCGACCACGACTCGTCGGTCGTGATCGTCTCGACGCCGCCGTCGGCGTACTCGATGCGGAGCTGGGCCGAGAGCGCCCGCGCGCCGCGCCACGTGCGGAAGAAGTCGCCGTCGAAGCCGAAGTACTCGGCGTACCAGCCCGGGCCGACCCACGCCCCGAGGGCGTGATCGCCGGCCGACAGTCGGTCGGTCACATCGACGGTCGAGAAGTTCAGGAGGTCGCGGTAGGAGGTCCAGCCGGGCGCGAGCAGTTCGTCGGAGACAGGCTCGCCGTCGATCGTGAACTCGACGACGCCGTGCGCGGTGTACGACAGCAGGGCGCGCGAGACGGGGCGCTCGATCGTGACGTCGCGGCGGAATCGGCTGGTCCCGCGGTCGGCGGTCTCGGCGCGGAGCGCCGCACGGACCTCGTCGTTCGTGGATCCGTCGCGCACGGTCGCGGGATCCGGGGCGCCCGCGGTCGCGTCGTCGGCGGCCGCAACGAAGGCGGCGTTCCAGTCGGCGGGCGACAGCGGGCCGGCCTCGACGGCCGTCCACTCGCCCGCGGGGATTTCGGATCCGTCGGCGCCGGTCACCGAGACGCGAATCTCGGCGCGCTCGTATGCCGAGAGCGGCGCGAAGGGCCAGGCGACCGAAGCGCTCGCGTTGCCGGCGACCTCGTGGCGCTCAATGCGTTCCCCACGGCGCGCCTCGACGACCGCACCCGCCTGCGTCCAGCCCTCGGCGTCGGTGTCGACGCGCCAGCTGAGCGACGGGTTCGGCGAGGATACGAAGCGGGGGGCTCCCCTGCCGCCCGCACGCACCTCAACGACACGCGAATGAGTGGAAAGTGACATCTACGTCCTCCATCGAAGAATTGAAGCGCTTTAATTGTAACGCATCAAAACCCGACGACGAGGCGCCAATGCCGCGAGGCGCTCAGCGCGCGACGTCGCCGAGCGGTTCGCCGCGCAGCCAGCGCGCGGCCGCGGGCACGATGGGGTGACGCACCGCCGGCACGGATCCGTGGATCCCCTTGCGCACCTCGACGAGCGTCGCGTCGGGCATCGCGCGGCCGAGCGCCGCGGCGGTCGCGCGGAAGTAATCGGCGCTCTTCTCGCCCACGAGAATGCAGACGTTCGACGGCATGTGCGCGAAGTCGGCCGCGCGCGCCTCCTCCGTGAAGGCGGCGCGCAGCTCGGCGGCGCCCGCGGGAAAGAGCGACTCGGACATGCCGCGCAGGCCCGTCCTCACGCACACCGCCATGACGCCGGCGACCATCCACGAGGGCGCCCGCGACAGCGTGTGCGAGCGGCCCATGACCCGCTCGACGACGGCGGCCGCGCGACCCCACTTCCGGCGCTCCACGTAGCCTTCGAACCGCGGTAGCCACGCAGCGTCCATCGAGCCATCGAGGTTGATGGCAGGGTCATAGACGATCGTGCTCTCGGGCACGAGCGGATCCCCCGCCGCCGCGAGCGCCCGCACCGCGTGCAGCACGATCGCGCCGCCGAGCGAGTGGCCGAGCACGTGGCGGGCCCCCGACTCGGACAGCGCCGTGCGCACGTCGGAGAGCTCGGTGTCAAAGCGATACGAGTCGTCGACGGGGCTCGAGCCACCCTTCCCGCGGCGGTCATAGACGTGGATCGCCCACCCGCCGCCGAGCTCGCGCACGAGCGCCGCCGCGAACGGCGCGTAGATCGCGGCGGGCAGGAACGCGCCGCACACGACGACGAGCGTGCGCTCGGGCGGCGCCCCGGGCTCGCCGAACACGAGGTCGCGGAGCGTCGCGCCGTCCGCCGCACGCCACTCGCGGGTCTCGGCAGGCGTCAGGGCCGTCACGCGATGGTCGTGAGGGGCACGGCGCTCGGGCGCTCGCAGGTGCTCTCGATCGCGATCGAGCGGCCCGTGTGCGCCGACTCGACGAGTGACTCCATGACCTCGAGCGCGTGGAACGCGACGGCGCCGCTCGCGCGCGGGGATCCATTCGCGAGCGCCAGATCCTGCAGGCCGATGCCGCGGCCGACACCGACGTAGCCGGCCGTCTGGTCGAGCACCTGCCACTCGTCGTCGCCGAGGGTTTTCAGCTCGGTCGCGCCGTCGAAGTTGTTGGGGTCGGGCACGACGAGCGAGCCCTGTTCGCCGTGCACCTCGATGCGCGAGGCGCGCGAAGCCACGGTGTCGAACGACATGACGAGCGTCGAGAGCACGCCGGACTCGTGCACGAGCACGCCCGTCACGTGCGTGTCGATATTCACCGGCACCGTCTCGCCCGCGCGCGGGCCGGATCCGATCGTGCGCTCGTCGCGCAGGCTGCTCGCGGCGCCGATGACCGAGGTGACGGGGCCGAGCAGGGTGATGAGCGCGGTGACGTAGTACGGGCCCATGTCGAGCAGCGGTCCGCCGCCCGGCTGGTAGTAGAAGTCCGGGTTCGGGTGCCAGCGCTCGTGGCCGGGCGTCGTCATGGTCGCGGTCGCCGCGATCGGGCGGCCGATCAGGCCGTCGTCGACGGCCTTCCGCGCCGTCTGGATCCCGGATCCGAGAACCGTGTCGGGGGCGGATCCGACCGTGATGCCCGCCGCCTCCGCGGCCGCGAGGATCTCGCGGGCGTGGGCGACGGTGTCGGCGAGCGGCTTCTCGCCGTAGACCTGCTTGCCGGCGGCGATCGCCTTCAGCGCGATCTCGTGGTGCACCGCCGGAATCGTGAGGTTCAGCACCAGGTCGACCTCGGGGTCGGCGATGAGCTCGTCGACCGACAGCGCCCGCGCGCCGTCGACGCGGGCGGCGACCGCCTCAGCGCGGGCCGGATCCAGGTCGGCGGCGGCGACGAGGCGCACGTTGCCCAGGTGCGGCAGCGTCTGCAGGTACTGCTCGACGATGTTTCCGCAGCCAACAACGCCGACGCGGAGGATGGTTTCAGGCGTGCCCACGGCAGCCCCTCTCGATGCTTCTTTGCGAATGAGTTCTGCGAGGAAATCTATCGAGAAGGCGCCGCGAGCGTCAAACGAGCCTATGCGGCCTGCTCGCGCGTCGGCAGCACCCAGCCGGCGCGCGGGAAGTGGCAGGTGTAGCCGGCGGGGTACCGCACGAGGTAGTTCTGGTGCTCGGGCTCGGCCTCCCAGAAGGGCGCCTCCGGCTCGATCGTCGTGACGGCCTTGCCCGGCCAGAGGCCCGAGGCGTCGACGTCGGCGATCGTGTCGCGCGCGACGCGCTCCTGCTCGGCGTCGAGCGGGAAGATCGCCGAGCGGTAGCTCGTGCCCACGTCGTTGCCCTGGCGGTTGAGCGTAGACGGGTCGTGGATCTGGAAGAAGTAGGCGAGGATGTCGCGGTACGTCGTCGCCGACGGGTCGAAGACGATCTCGAGCGCCTCGGCGTGGCCCGGGTGGTTGCCGTAGGTGGGGTGGTCGTTCTCGCCGCCGGTGTAGCCGACGCGCGTGCTGACGACGCCCGGCTGCTTGCGCACGAGGTCCTCCATGCCCCAGAAACAGCCGCCCGCGAGGACCGCGGTCTCGGTGCCGGGGGTGCGCGTGATGGCGCCGGTGTCCTGTGCTCCACTGGTCATGAGAACTCCTTGTTACTTGTCGAGCGTCGGATGCGTTTCGACCCTAGCGAGTGCAACACAGAGATATGCCGCAAGATTCCCCGGCGGAGCGAAAGGCGATAGCCTAAAACCGACGCGAGGCGCAGGTTCTCGGGGTCGGCGCCTCCGGCCGTAATCGTGAGACCCCGGGCTGGAGGTCATCATGAACGCCACCGCATCTGACACCCACGACCGCCCGCTCGGCGTCCTGGTCGGTTTCGACGGATCCGAACACGCGCAGCACGCTCTCGCCTACGCCGCCGCCGAGGCGGAGCGCCGCGGGGTAACCCTCACCGTCGCGACCGCGTCGATCGTCCCGACGATGTTCTACGCCACCATGGGCTCGCTCGCGATCCCCGCCGACACCGAGATCGCGAAGAACGCGGCCGAGGGGATCCTCGACGAGGCGCGCGCGAAACTCACGGAGCACCGCGGGGACGTGAAGTACCTCGCCGAGATCGGCGACGCCGCGGGAGTGCTCGTCGAGCTCTCGCACCAGGCCGAGCTCGCCGTCGTCGGCACCCGCGGCCGCGGCGGCTTCACGGGCCGCGTGCTCGGATCCGTGTCGGTCGCCCTCGCCTCGCACGCGCACTGCCCCACGATCGTCGTGAACGAGCGGCTGAACGCCGACGGCCCCGTCACCGTCGCGGTCGAGGGGTCGCACCTCAACGAGGACGTGCTCGCCCAGGCCACCGCGATCGCCGCCTCTCGCGGCGCGACGCTCGACATTGTCACGGCGCTGCCGCCCTTCGAGGAGGTCACCTTCTGGTACCCCGACGCGGCGCTCGACGTCGACCTCGTGGGCGTACGCCAGGGCCAGATCGAGGAGGATCTCGCGGCCCACGCCGAGGCCATCCGGGCGAAGAACCCGGGCCTCGAGGTCGCCTCGGGTGTCGAGGTCGGATCCGCGCAGTCGCTGCTCGCGGCGCGCACGCGCTCGTCGCAGCTCACGGTGCTCGGCACCCGCGGCCGCGGCGCGGTCGCGAGCGTGCTTCTCGGATCCGTGTCGCGCTCGGTGCTGTTCCACGCCGAGGGCCCCGTCATGATCGTGCCGACCGGCGAACAGGCCGCCTAACGACGGGGCGGGCGGGGCGCGTCGAGCGCCCCGCTCCTCCTCGTTTACGCAGGTCCGACGGATAGGATTTCTCTCCGGAATGTGCGGCGCGATGCGGCGCCGAGAGACGCGATAACGGGAGCGCGCATGACCTGGGGCCTTGCCCTCGACCTTCTGGGCACGTTCTTCTTTGCGATCTCGGGCAGCCTGCTCGCCGCAAAGCGCGGTTTCGACATCGTCGCCTCGCTGTTGCTCGGCTCGCTCACGGGCCTCGGCGGCGGCGTCGTGCGCGACCTCATCATCGGCCGCCCGCCCGCGGCGTTTAACGAGCCGATCCACCTGATCCCGCCCGTGCTCGCCGCGCTCGTCGTGTTCTTCATGTCGAGCCACGTGCAACGCTTCTGGACGACGATTCTCGTCTTCGACGCCGTCGGCCTCGCCGTGTTCTGCACGACCGGCGCCGTCACCGCGCTCGAGTTCGGCATGAACCCCATCGCGTCGCTGCTTCTCGGCGTCACGACAGCCGTCGGCGGCGGCCTCATGCGCGACGTGGTCGCGAACCACGACCCGCAGCTATTCAACCCGCGCGACCTCTACGCCGCGCCCGCGTTCGCGGGATCCGCCCTCATCGTGCTGATCTGGCAGCTGGGCGGCGCGGGCAACATCGCGCTCTACTCGGTCACGGCGGCCGTTCTCGTCTTCCGCTTGCTTTCGCTCAAGTACGCCTGGCGCGTGCCGGGCGCCCAGTTCGCGCGCGGGCAGGGCGACGGCTCGGCCGCTAGCTGACCTCGGCCTCGACGGCCTGCTCGGCGCCCCACGAGGCGAGGAGCGCGAGGCGCTCCGCCGACACGGATCCGGGCTCGGCGGTGTAGAGCATGAGCGTGAGGCCGGGATCGGCCGTCACCGAGAGCTCCTCGTACACGAGGGTGAGCTCGCCGACGACGGGGTGCAGGTAGCGCTTCGTGCCGGCCCCGTGCGTGCGCACGTTGTGCGCGCCCCAGAGGGTACGGAAGGTGTCGCTGCGCGTCGAGAGCTCGCCCACGAGATCCTGCAGCGCGCGGTTGTGCGGGTCGCGGCCGGCCGCCGCCCGCATGTTCGCGACGCACATCTCGGCGAAGCGATCCCAGTCGGGATAGAACTCGCGCGACGCGGGGTCGAGAAACTGGAAGCGCGCGAGGTTCGGCGTGCGGCCGCCGTCGCCGATGACGTGCGAGTAGAACGCGCGGGCGAGGGCGTTGGTCGCGAGCACGTCGAGCTGGGCGTTGCTCACGACCGCGATGCCGCCCGTGACCGACTCGATCGCCCACTGCAGCCCCGGGCGCGAGGTCTGCGCGGCGCTCGGGCGGCGGCGCGGGCGACCCGAGGCGGGGATCCCGTCGGCGGCCCGCGCCAGGTCGAAGAGGTGCGCGCGCTCGGTGTCGTCGAGCTGCAGCGCGTCGGCGATCGAGTCGAGCACCGCCGCCGACGCGCCGGCGATCGCGCCGCGCTCGAGCTTGCCGTAGTACTCCACGCTCACGTCTGCGAGGATCGCGACCTCCGCGCGGCGCAGCCCCGGAACGCGGCGGTTGCCGCCGCCCGGCAGCCCCGCCTGCTCGGGCGTGAGCCGTGCCCTGCGCGACATGAGAAACTCGCGCACCTCTGATCGGTTATCCATGCGCTCCAGCGTACGTAGCGGTCGCGTCGCCAGAGGTTCCCTGTCAGTACATCCCTCGCCAGGGTATTCCTGCGCGCGCGAGGTGCCGGTGTACTGGATGACATGACCTCCTCCCCCGCCGGAGTCGAGGTCCCCGATCTCTTCACCCCACATCTGAAGGAGAATCCACATGCGTGGAGTAGTTATGCACGCGCCCCGAGACATCCGTGTCGACGAGCGCCCCAACCCCGTCATCGAGCAGCCGAGCGACGCGGTCATCCGCGTCACGGCGGCCTGCATCTGCGGATCCGACCTGTGGCCGTACCGCGGCACGGATCCGGTGGCCGAGCCCACCCCGATGGGTCACGAGTACGTCGGCATCGTCGAGCAGATCGGCGACGATGTCACGAGCCTCAAGGTCGGCGACTACGTCGTCGGCTCGTTCTTCGCCTCCGACAACACCTGTGAGATCTGCGAGGCCGGCTACCAGTCGCGCTGCATCCACAACGTGCCCATGGGCGCGCTCGGCACGCAGGCCGAGCTGCTGCGCGTTCCGCTCGCCGACGGCACCCTCGTCGTCGTGCCGGGCACCCCGACCCCGGATCAGGTCAAGAGCCTGCTCGCGGCGTCGGACGTTCTCGGAACCGGCTGGTTCGAGGTGGACGCCGCGGCCGCAGCCCCCGGCAAGACCGTCGCGGTCGTCGGTGACGGCGCCGTCGGCCTGCTCGGTGTTCTCGCGGCGAAGCAGATGGGCGCGGAGCGCATCATCGCGATGTCGCGTCATGCCGACCGCCAGGCGCTCGCCCGCGAGTTCGGCGCGACCGACATCGTCACTGAGCGCGGGGACGAGGGCGTGGCGAAGATCCACGAGCTCACGAACGGCCTCGGCGCGCACAGCGTCATCGAGGCCGTCGGCACCCAGGAGTCGATGATGCAGGCGATCCGCTCGACCCGCCCCGGCGGTCACGTCGGCTTCGTGGGCGTCTCGCACGACGTCGCCCTGCCGGGCCTCGAACTGTTCTTCGCCGACATCCACCTGCACGGCGGCCCCGCCCCCGTGCGCCGCTACCTGCCCGAGCTGGTCGAGCTCATCATGACCGACCAGATCAACCCGGGCCTCGTCTTCGACCTCACCCTGCCCCTCGAAGAGGCGGCCGAGGGCTACAAGGCGATGGACGAGCGCCGCGCGACGAAGGTCATGCTGACGTTCTAGCCGCGCTGATCAGTGCGTCGTGGACCAGGAGTCTGACCGAAAGACCTTGAGCCGACATGTCACAACACTACCGTTTTCGGTATAGTTGTGACATGTCGGCTCAAGCGAAGTACCGAGAAGTGGTGCGCGAGATCGCGCTCGACCATTATGGCTACGTCACCACACGGGAAGCAGCTGAGGCCGGTGTCCCGCCCGTCGAACTCCCCAAGCTCGCCGCGCGGGGCGGGGTCGAGAACATCGCATACGGCCTGTATCGCGTCACCGATATCCCCCCAACGCCGTACGACCAATACGCAGAGGCGCTACTCCGTGTCGGCGAGGACGCGTATCTGCATGGCGAGTCCGTTCTCGCACTGTTCGGACTTGCCGACGTAAATCCGCGGCAGGTGAAGGTTGCCGTACCCCGTCGCGCCCGTCCACGGCTTCCCACCTACATTGGCCTGACGCTGGCCGCCCCCGGCGCACCCACCACATTTTATGAGGGCCTGCGGGCACAGCCGGTTGCCGACGCCCTCATCGAGTGCCGCGGACGCATCCAGGACGAACGGCTCTTCACGGCCGCCAAGCAGGCAAGGGCCGAGGGACTGCTAACAATGGCCGACTGGCGACGCCTGCGAAAGGCGCTCCAGCCATGAGCTACGACACACCGCCGCCGAACCTCCGCTCTCTGGAGCAGCGGATCCGCAACCTCGAGGGAGACGAAGGACTCGCTTCTCGTCGTCGTGTGGGGATGGCGCTGGTCGTCGTCGGACAGATGCTGCCCGGCGGAGCTGTCAAGGGTGGAAGCGCGATGGCGCTGCGTTTCGGTCGTGACACTCGATTCACGAGGGATCTCGACGCGGCCAGGCGCGGGCCTCTGAGTCAGTTCCGCAGCGATTTCGAGGAAGCCCTCGCGGCAGGCTGGGCAGGATTCACCGGCCGGCTTATCGAAAAGCAAGCACCGCGCCCCACAGGAATACCGTCCCCATACGTCATGTAGCCTTTCGCGGTGAAGCTCGACTACAAGGGCCGCCCGTGGTGCACGGTCGCGTTTGAGTTGGGCCACAACGAGATCGGTGACGCAGAAGCGCCCGAGTACCGCCTCGCTCACGACCTAGCGGAGCTCTTCACCGAGGTCGGTCTAGAAGCGCCCGGACCGGTTCCTGTTCTGCGGTCAGACCACCAGATCGCGCAGAAGCTTCATGCACTCTCCTCGGTGGGAAGCGAGCGGGCACACGACCTGGTCGATCTTCAGATTCTTGCGGCTGGCGAATCGGTGGATCTGACGTTGACCAAGGCGACGTGTACGAGGCTCTTCGAGTATCGACGCCAGCAGACATGGCCGCCACGCATAGCGGCGGGCGATCGTTGGAACACCCTCTACGAGGAAGCAGCCGACGGCCTCGAGGTGCTGGCAACTATCGATGGCGCGATCATCTGGGTCAACGAACTCATCGCACGCATCGCGCGGAGCTGATCCCTCGAAAGATCTGTAGCCGACCAAGCTCCAACGATCAGGCCTCGAGCGCCGCGCGACGAAGGTCATGCTGACGTTCTAACCACACCAACGCAGAAACCCCCGGCCGTAAGGCCGGGGGTTATCTTCACTGCTGGGGTACCTGGACTCGAACCAAGAACAACGGAACCAGAAACCGCCGTGTTGCCAATTACACCATACCCCATTGGTTTTCAGCTCTCGCTGCCAACAGATGACTACTTTACGCGAGACGAGAGCTGAACCCAAATCGAGCCTGTATCCGGGGCGTGTCGCCCCGGCTATCAGGCCGTCAGGCGGGCCCGCAGGGCGTCGAGGCGCTCGATCGTGCGCTCCTTGCCCAGCAGTTCCATCGACTCGAACAGCGGCGGCGAGACGCGGCGGCCCGAGATGGCGACGCGCGGCGACGCATACGCGACGCGCGGCTTCAGCTCGAGGCCTTCAATGAGGGCCGCCGAGAGGGCGTTCTGGATCGACTCGGTGTCGAAGCTCTCGAGGCCGCGCAGGGCCTCGGCGCTCGCCTCGAGAACGCGAGGGGCGTCGTCGGACAGCTTCGAGACCGCCTCCTCCTCGTACTCGAGCTCGTCGGTGAAGAGGAAGCCGAGCATGCCGCCGGCCTCGCCGAGAAGCTGCATGCGCTCCTTCACGAGGGGCGCCGCGGCCTTCACGAGGGCGCGCTGCTCGTCGGTGACATCGGCGCCGAGGGCGCCCGAGGCCTGCAGGTACGGCACGAGGCGCTCGGCGAAGTCGTCGAGACCGATCAGGCGGATGTGGTCGCCGTTGATCGACTCGGCCTTCTTCTGGTCGAAGCGCGCCGGGTTCGGGTTGACGTCGGAGATGTCGAACGCCGCGACGAACTCGTCGAGCGTGAACACGTCGCGGTCGGCGGCGATCGACCAGCCGAGCAGCGAGAGGTAGTTCAGCAGGCCCTCGCGCACGAAGCCCTTGTCGCGCTGCAGGAAGAGGTCGGCGCGCGGGTCGCGCTTCGACAGCTTCTTGTTGCCGTCGCCCAGCACGAGCGGCATGTGGCCGAAGCGCGGGATGAAGGTCGTGACGCCCGCCTCGATGAGCGCGCGGTACAGCACGATCTGGCGCGGGGTCGAGGGCATGAGGTCCTCGCCGCGGAGCACGTGCGTGACGCCCATGAGCGCGTCGTCGACGGGGTTCACGAACGTGTACAGCGGCACGCCGTTCGGGCGCACGATGACGAAGTCGGTGAAGCTGCCCGCGGGGAACGTGACCTCGCCGCGCACGAGGTCGTCGTACGTGATGTCCTCGTCCGGCACCTTGAGGCGCAGCGCGGGCTCGCGGCCCTCGGCGCGGAACGCCGCGCGCTGCTCGTCGGTGAGGTCGCGGTCGAAGTTGTCGTAGCCCTGCTGCTTCGCGCGGCCGTTGGCCTCGTTGCGGGCGTCGATCTCCTCGGCCGTCGAGAAGCTCTCGTAGACGAGGCCCTTCTCGACGAGCTGCGCGAGAACGTCGCGGTAGATGTCGTGGCGCTGCGACTGGCGGTACGGCTCGTGGGGTCCGCCGACCTCCACGCCCTCGTCCCAGTCGATGCCGAGCCACGTCAGCGCGTCGATGAGCTGGTCGTAGCTCTCCTGGCTGTCGCGGTTCGCATCGGTGTCTTCGATGCGGAAGATGAGCTTGCCGCCGTGGTGGCGAGCGAAGCCCCAGTTGAACAGTGCGGTGCGGATCAGGCCGACGTGCGGCGTGCCGGTCGGCGACGGGCTGAAGCGAACGCGAACGTCGCTGCCGGTGGCCGTGGTGGTGCGGGGATCAGGTGCAGAAGACATCACCCGAATTCTACGCTGAGGGCGCCCTCCCGGTCAGGGAGGACGCCCCAAAGCGTTGCGCGCCGCTCAGGCCGCGTCGCGCGCCACGTTTCGCAGGATGCCGATGCCGGGCACCTCGACCTCGACCGAGTCGCCGGCCTGGAAGGCGCCGACGCCCGCGGGCGTGCCCGTGAGGATCACGTCGCCCGGCAGCAGCGTGAACGCCGCCGAGGCATACTCGATGATCGCGGGGATGTCGAAGATCATGTCGGTGAAGGATCCGCGTTGCACCTCGACGTCGTTGTGGCGCGTGATGATCTCGCCCTTCGACACGTCGAACTCGGTCTCGATCGCGGGGCCGAGCGGGCAGAACGTGTCCATGCCCTTGGCGCGAGCCCACTGGCGGTCGGGACCCTGCAGGTCGCGGGCCGTGACGTCGTTCGCGATCGTGTAGCCGAAGATCACGTCGTTCGCGTCCTCGGCCGAGACGTTCTTCGCGATCTTGCCGATGACAACGGCGAGCTCGCCCTCCCACTGCGTGTCGTTCGTCTGATGGGGGCGCACGATGGCATCGCCCGGGCCGATGACGGCCGTGTTCGGCTTAAAGAACAGCAGCGGCTCGGCCGGGATGTCGTTGTTGAGCTCCGCGGCGTGGTCGCGGTAGTTGCGGCCGACGCACACCACCTTCGAGCGCGGGATCACCGGTGCGAGCAGGGCGACGTCGCCGATCGAGACGCGCTCGCCCGTCGTGTCGTACCCGGCGAACATCGGGTCGCCCGAGAGCACCACCAGCTCCGCCCCGTCGACGATTCCGTACTTAATGGCGTCGTTATGACTAAACCGCGCGATCTTCACGCGACCAGCCTATCCCCCACCAGCGCGGCACCGACCGCTCCGACCGCCTCGTCCGGCGAGACGATCTCGATGCGCTCGGCGAGCCGCAGCGAGGCGAGAAACGCGGATCCGTCGGCGGCGCGCGCGAGCTCGCCCGCGATCTCGTCGCGGAGCCGCTCGCCGCGGCGGGCGATGCCGCCGCCGACGAGCACGCGCTCCGGATCCACCGCGAGGGCGAGCACCCGCACGGCCGCCGCCGCCCCGCGGGCGAGGTCGGCGACGACGCGGCGGGCGACCTCGTCGCCGGCGTCGGCGCGGAGGGAGACCCGCTCGAGCGGCTCCCCCGCGCGCTCGGTGATCGCGCCGCCGCCCGCGAACGCCTCGATGCAGCCGCGCTGCCCGCAGGCGCAAACCGGCCCGCCGGGGTCGATCGCGAGGTGACCGATCTCGCCGGCCACCCCGGCGGATCCGTCGACGACGCGGCCGTCGATCACGACGCCCGCCGCGACGCCCGTGCCCAGGTTGAGGTACGCGAGGTTCGGCATCTCCCACCGGGAGGCGGCGCCGAGGGCCGCGGCCCGCACGTCGTTATCGATCGCAACGGGAACGCCCGTCGCCCCCGCAATCTCGGCGGCGAGGTGCAGCTCGCGCACGCCGAGGTTGACGGCGTCGTACACGCGCCCCGCGTCGATGCGGCCGGGCACCCCGATGCCGATCGTCGCGGCGTCGACGCCGAGCCCGCCGACGGCGTCGAGGATCGACGCGACGACACCCTCCTCCCCGCGCGCGGTGCGGACGCGGGAGCGGGCGGCGATGGATCCGTCCGCGGCGAGCGCGACCGCCTCGACGCTCGTGCCGCCGACGTCGATGCCGACGCGGAGCGGGCCGCTCATCCCTTCACCGCCCCGGCGACGAGCCCGCCCGTCATGCGTCCCTGCACAATGAGGAAGAAGATGACGACGGGGATGCAGATGAGGGTGGATCCGGCCATGACCGCACCGTAGTTCGTCGCCTCGGTCGCCGATTGGAACGAATTGAGCCAGGTCGGCAGGGTGAGGTTCTGCCCCTTCATGAGCAGCAGGGCCATCGTGAACTCGTTCCACGACTGCATGAAGGCGAAGATGCCGGTCGAGACGAGGCCGGGCGCGAGCAGGGGGAAGGTAACCTTCCAGAACGCCTGCGGCTTCGAGCAGCCGTCGATCTGCGCCGATTCCTCGAGCTCGATCGGCACGCCCGCGACGAAGCCGCGCAGCGTCCAGATCGTGAACGGCACGACCGAGGCGACGTGCACGAGCGCGAGCCCCAGCAGGGTGTTGATGAGGCGCATGTCGTCGACGAGGTTGTAGACGGTGAACATCATGGCCTCGCCGGGGATCATCTGTACCACGAGGATGCCGACGATGAAGGCGTGGCGCCCACGGAAGCGGAACCGGGCGAGCGCGATCGAGGCGAGGAACGCGACGAAGAGCGCGCAGGCGACGACCACGATGACGACGATGAGGCTCGTCCTCAGCGCGTTGGGGAAGTCGGTCTGGCCGGGCGCCGCGGGGCGCGTCCACGCCGTCACGAAGTTCTTGAGCGTCGGCTCGCGGGGCACGAGCGACGGGTCGCGGCTGATGATCTGGTTGCCGGGGGTGAACGAGAGGTTCACCATCCAGTAGACCGGGAACACCGAGCAGACGAAGACGATGACGCCGAGGATGTTGAACAGCACGCGCTGCGGGCGGCCCCGCACGGGCGACGACGGGGCGCGCTGCGCCCGGCGCGGCGAAACGATCGCGGCGCGGGTGGCGAGAGAGGTCATTGCTCGTCTTCCTTCAGGAGCAGGCGGATGTTGTACCAGCTGATGGCGAGCATGATGATGACGATCAGCATGCCGATGGCGCTCGTCTCGCCGAACTTGCCGATGCCCTGGCGGAACAGGTACACGGGCAGGACGTTGGTGTCCGCCGCGATGCCGCCGCGGCTCTGCAGCGCGTAGACCTGGGTGAACAGCTTCATGTTCCAGATGATCTGGAGGATGAGCACGCCGCCGAGCACGGGGCGGATCGCCGGGAACACGATGTGCCAGAAGCGCTGCCAGCCGCCGGCGCCGTCGATCTCGGCGGCCTCGATCGTCTCGCGCGGCACCTGGCCGAGGCCGGCGTACGAGGTGAAGGCGACGAAGGGAATCGCGCCCCAGACGACGATGATCGTCAGCACGAGCACGAACGTCCACGGGTTCAGCAACCAGGGGTGGTTGTACCAGTCGTTCGAACCCGTGATCGCGTTCATGAGCCAGTTCACGAGGCCGTACTGGGTATCGAAGATGAAGCCCCACACGACGGTCGCGGTCAGGGGCGGGATCGCCCAGGCAAGCAGCAGGCCGACCGAAACGAGCAGCCGCATGCCGCGGCCAAGTTTCGTCATGAGGATCGCGATGAGCACGCCGCCGACCATGATGAGGGTCGTCGTCAGCACCATGATGCCGATCGTGCGGCCGAGCACCGCGGGGAAGTCGCTGCTCGTGATGACCTTGGCGAAGTTGTCGAGGCCGACAAAGTTCGCGGGCGTGCCCTGGATCTTGTTGCGCACCTGATAGTCGGTGAACGACTGCCAGATCATCGTCACGCCGGGGTACCCGACCATGAGCGCGAGGAGCGCGATCGAGGGGATGAGGAGGGCCCAGGCGCTCAGCGCCTGAGTGCGGCCGCGGCGCCGAAGCCGCTGAGCGGAGAGGGACGGGGTTGCCATCGCGGTCTCCCTTTCACGAAGAGGGGGCGGATCCACGAGTCAGCGGATCCGCCCCGGGGGTGTTAGCCGTTCAGGATCTCCTCGATGCGGGCGTCGAGCGCCTCGGCGACCTCGGCGGTGTCGTCGCCCTGCGCGATGCGGACGAGCGAATCCTGGATGATGAGGCTCGACTCGACCTCCTGCCACTTCGGCGTCGTGGGCACGCTCTTCGAGACCGCGAGTGCCTCGGCCTGCGACTGCGCGACGTCGTTATCCGGCAGCGCGGCGTTCGACTCGAGCAGCGCCGGGGTGAGGCCGGCGCCCGCCATGATGTCCTGGTATTCCTTCGAGACCATGATCTTCACGGCCTCCTTCGCCATCTCGGGCGCGTCGCTCAGCTGCGCGACGGCGATGTTGGATCCGCCGGCGAAGATCGGGGCGGGCTCGCCCGCCGTGTTGCTCGGCAGTGGGAAGGCGTGCAGGTCCTTGCCGAAGGTGTCGGCGCAGCCCGGGTTCTCCGCATCCGCGGGGGCGGTGATGGATCCGGCCATCCACGCGGGCGCCGAGAGGAACGCGACCTCGCCCGCGCAGAACGGCACGTTGGCGTCGGCCTCGTCACCGTCGGTCGGCGCGTTCGTCGCCTCCTGGTACACCTTCTGCAGCAGCTTCAGGCCCTCCTGCGACTCGGGGCTCGAGAACTGCGCGTCCCACGTGTCGCCGTCGAGCACGGCGATCTCGCCGCCGTACGACCAGATGTACGGGAGCATGTTGTACCAGTCGCGGCCCGGCGCGTAGATGCCGCTCATGCTGTCGGTGCGGTAGGCGATTCCCTGGTCGACGTACTCCTCGAGCGTCGTCGGCAGCGCGTCGCCGTCGACCGTGTCGCCCGAGTAGAACACCACGCGGCCGCCCGCGTAGTACGGCGCCGCATAGAAGGTGTCGTCGTAGGTGCCCGAGGCCTCAAGGCCCGGGTTTAGGTCGCCGAGATCGCCGCGGATGTCACCCAGGTCGGCGAAGAGGCCCTGATCGATGAAGCCGATGGCCTGGGTGTTGCCGACCTCGACGACGTCGGGGGCGTCGTTCGACTGCAGCGCCGCGACGTAGTTCTCGGAGACGTCGGCCCAGGTCTTCTCCTCGAGGTCGAGGGTCCAGCCGTCGTTCGCCTCCTCGAACGTCGTCTTCAGCAGGTCGCGCGCCTCCTGGGGCGTGTCGGTGCCGACGAGCCAGACCGTCAGGGTGCCGGTCGCGGCCGGCTCCTCGCTCGTCGTTCCGCCGTCGCTCGAACACCCGGCGAGGGCGAGCCCCGCGATGCCGAGCAGCGCTGCGGCGGGCAGAGCCTTGGATGTGATGCTGTTCATGATGGGGCTTCCTTGTCTACTCTTGGTGGGATTCCGGGGCTTAGGCGATGCCCAGCTCGGTGCTGAGAATGAGCGCCATCGCTCCGAGAAGCACGGCGTCATCGCCGAGCTGGGACATGCGGACTGACACGTCGTCGTGCAGGTAGGTGCGCTCGCGGAGCGTCTGCTCGGCCGACTCCCGGAGGAGCCCGCCGACGTATTCGGTGGGGCCGGAGAGGATGAGCTCCGGCAGGTCGAGCGCGCCGACGACCGGGGCGATCGCGATGCTGAGCCGTTCGCCGGCCTCGCGCAGCACGACGTCCCGGTCCTCGCCCGCGGCGATGCGCGAGTCGAGGAATCGCACGGACGCCCACGTCTCGAGGCAGCCGATGCGGCCACACGCGCAGACGCGGCCGCCGTCGGTGCCGACGGTGACGTGGCCGACCTCGCCCGCGGCAAAGCGGCTGCCGCGCACGAGTTCGCCGCGCACCATGACGCCGCCACCGACACCTCGGTCGAGCTTAATGAGCATGAAATCTTCGCCGGCGCCGCCGAGCGTGCGCTCCGCGAGCGCCGCGACGTCGGCGTCGTTCGACACGCTCACGGGCGTTCCCGTGCGATCGGCGATCAGCTCCTGCAGCGGGAGGTCGGCCCAACCGAGGTTCGGCGAGGCGATGACCACGCCCTCCCCCGACACGATTCCGGGGCTCGCGACGCCGATGCCGAGGATCCGGCCCGTCGCGCGGGCGAGGAGGTCGTCGACCATGCGCTCCGTGAGTTCGCGGATCTCGGCGCCGTCGATCCCTGAGGGCCGCGCGATCGCGGTGCGCTCGATCACGGATTCGGAAACGTCGATCACGGCGCCGCGCAGCTCGTGCGCGGCGGAGAGGTCGATCGCGATCGCCTGGAGGCCCGTGCGGTCGATGTCGACCGCGACGCCGGGCTTGCCGGGGCCGGTCGTCTCGCGCGCCCCCTGCTCGACGACGATTCCCTCGGCGACGAGGTCGCCGACGAGCGCCGACATCGTGACCCGCGTGAGGCCCGTGCGGCGCGCGAGGTCGGCGCGACTCATGGATCCCTCGTGGAACAGCGTCGTGAGCACGAGGGCGCGATTCTGGCGCCGCACGTGGTCGGGCAGCACCCGGGCGCGGCCCGCTCGGGGCGCGGCGGGGGCCGCTTCGGAGGGGGTGGTCGTTCTCGACATGTTTGTAAGTGAACCTCGCAAATTGGCATTCCGCAAGAGTTTGGGAAAAATTTGTGAAGAAGCCTTACTAATTTGTTACCGACCCTGGCGCGGGTGCCGATCGCCGTGTTAGCTTGCCGGGCATGCCCCTCGCACTTCTCCCGTGGCCCGCCGAGGTCGAGACCCGGCCCGGCGCGCTACGGCTCGATATCACCGCGCCCCACGAGGCCCTCCCCCTCGCCCAACACCGCGCCGTGGACGGTCCTCCCGAGGGCTACCGGCTGCTCGTCGACGCGCACGGCGTCCGCATCGAGGCGGCGGACGACGCCGGCGCGTTCTACGCGCGGCACACGCTGGCGCAGCTCGTCGGCCGCGACGACGAGGGCTTCTTCGCCCCTTTCGTCGACATCCGCGATGCCCCGCGCTTCGCCTACCGCGGCATCATGCTCGACGTCGCGCGGCATTTTCACTCCGTCGCCACGATCGAGCGCCTTATCGAGCGCGCCGCCGAACTGAAGTTCAACGCCCTGCACCTGCACCTCACCGACGACCAGGCGTGGCGCCTCGCCCTCGAGAATCACCCGGAGCTCGCGGAGCGCGGTTCGTCGACGAGCATCGGCGGCGACCCGGGCGGGCACTACGGCCGAGACGATGTGCGGCGCATCGTGGCGCACGCGGCGGCGCACCACATGACCGTCGTGCCCGAGATCGACCTGCCCGGCCACACGCACGCCGTGGGCCTCAGCCACCCCGAGTTTGCCGCGGATCCGGTGCTCACGCCGAGCGTGCTCGAGGTCGTCGAGGAGTTCGGCGGCGGAATCCCCGTGCCGGGCGAGCCGTACACCGGCCTCGCGGTCGGCTTCTCGTCGCTCGAGGCCGGGGCCGCCGGGCTCGAGGGCTTCCTCCGCGAGGTCTTCGCCGAGGTGGCCGGGCTCTTCCCCGGCCCCTACCTGCACCTGGGCGGCGACGAGGCGCTCGGAACCGACCGCGCCGACTACCGCGCGATCGTCGACATGGCCGTGCGCGCCGTCGCCGCGACGGGCCGCACGCCAGCCGCGTGGCACGAGGCCGGCGCCGCCGACCTGCCCGAGGGCGCGGTCTACCAGTACTGGGGCTTCGTCACCCCGAGCGAGGAGCACGCCGAGCTGGCGCGCCGCGCGCTCGTACGGGGAGGGCGGTTCGTCCTCTCCCCCGCCGACGCGATCTACCTCGACATGAAGTACGACGCCGACACCCGCGCGGGCCTCGCCTGGGCCAACGGCCCGACGAGCGTCCGGCGCTCGTACGAGTGGGATCCGGCCGCCGTGATCGAGGTGCCCGAGGAGCGGATCCTCGGCGTCGAGGCCGCGCTGTGGACCGAGACCATCGCCGACGAGGAGACCCTCGAGCGGATGGTGTTCCCGCGCATCGCCTCGGCGGCCGAGGCCGCCTGGTCGCGGCCCCTCGGATCCGCAGAGCGCGAGTGGGAGTCCTTCCGCGCCCGCCTCGCGGGGCTCGGCCCCGCGTGGGAGCGCGCCGGGATCCGCTTCACCCGCAGCCCAGAGATCCCCTGGCTCTGACGCAGATCGCCCGCACCGAGAACCGGTGCGGGCGATCTGTGGGATGACGCTTAGGCGTCGAGGCGGTAGAGCCAGCCGTGCTTGTCTTCGCGGCGGCCGTACTGGATGTCGGTGAGTTCCTCGCGCAGCGACAGCGCGAGCTCGCCGACGGGCTGCTCGTCATCAAAGCCCTCGGCCAGCAGGCGGCCGATCGGCGTCACGACGGCCGCCGTGCCGCAGGCGAAGACCTCGACGATGTCGCCCGAGGAGACGCCGTCGCGCCACTCGGCGAGGCTGACGGGGCGACGCTCAACCGTGTGGCCGCGGTCCTCCGCGAGCTGCAGGAGCGAGTTACGCGTCACGCCATCGAGGATGCTGTCGGAGGCGGGGGTGACGAGCGTGCCGTCCTTCTTCACGAACACGATGTTCATGCCGCCGAGCTCCTCGACGTTGCCGTGCGCGTCGAGGAACACGACCTGGTCGCAGCCCTTCTCGTACGCCTCCGACTGCGGGAGCAGGCTCGCGGCGTAGTTGCCGCCGGTCTTCGCCGAGCCCGTGCCACCCTCGGCCGCACGGGCGTAGGTCTCGCTCAGCCAGATCGAGACCGGCTTGACGCCGCCCGTGAAGTAGGCGCCCGCGGGGCTACCGATCACGTAGAAGTCGTACTTCTTCGCCGGGCGCACGCCGAGGAAGGCCTCCTTGGCGTACATGAACGGACGCAGGTACAGCGTTTGGTCGGCGCCTGACGGCACCCACTCGCCATCGGCCGCGATCAGCTCACGGATCGCCTGGAGGAAGTACTCCTCGGGGATCTCAGGCATCGAGAGGCGGCGAGCGCTGCGGTTGAAGCGGCGGGCGTTCTGCTCGGGGCGGAAGGTGTGAATCGAACCGTCAGCGTGACGGTACGCCTTCATGCCCTCGAAGATCTCCTGCGCGTAGTGCAGCACGGCCGCGGCCGGGTCGAGCGAGATCGGGCCGTACGGCTCGACGCGCGGACGGTGCCAGCCGCCCTTCTCCGACCAGCACAGGTTGACCATGTGGTCGGTGAAGATCGTGCCGAAGCCCGGGTTCTCGAGCAGCTTCTCGCGCTCGGCGGGGCTCTTTGCGGCCAGGTTCCGACGAACGAGGAAGGAGAGCGAGGGGGTCTCAGGAGTGGTCATGCGTGTGTTTCCCGTCTGCGCGGTGTCTCTGCGCGAAATCTGTCGTCAGGCCGTCAGGCGAGCCGCGATGGCGTCGCCGATCTGTGCCGTCGTGCGGGGCGCGTCGGTCCGCTCGGCGATGTCCTGCTCGATCGCGCGCGTCACGCGCTGCGACTCGGCCGAGAGGCCGAGGTGCTCGAGGAGGAGGGCGATGGATCCGATGGCCGCCGTCGGGTCGGCCTTCTGCTGCCCTGCGATGTCGGGAGCCGAACCGTGCACGGGCTCAAACATCGAGGGGAACTCGCCCGAGGGGTTCAGGTTTCCCGAGGCGGCGAGCCCGATTCCGCCGGTGATTGCGCCGGCGAGGTCGGTCAGAATGTCTCCGAAGAGGTTGTCGGTGACGATGACGTCGAAGCGGCTGGGGTTGTCCACCATGTGAATGGTCGCCGCGTCGATGTGCATATAGTCTACGGCGACCTCGGGGTGCTTCTCGCTCGTCTCGTCGAAGATGCGCTTCCAGAGCTTCCCCGCGTTGACCATGACGTTGGTCTTGTGCACGAGCGTCAGCTTCTTGCGGCGCGTCTCCGCGAGCTCGAAGGCGTACTCGACGACGCGGCGCACGCCGTGGGCGGTGTTGACGCCGAGCTCGTTCGCGATCTCGTGCTCGGTGCCCTGGCGCAACACGCCGCCGTTGCCGACGTACGAGCCCTCGGTGCCCTCGCGCACGACGACGAAGTCGACCTCGCCCGGGTTCTTCAGCGGGCCGGGAACCGACGGGTAGAGCTTCGACGGGCGCAGGTTCACGTAGTGGTCGAGCGAGAAGCGCAGCTTCAGCAGCAGGCCGCGCTCGATGTTCGCGTTCGCGAGGCGCGGGTCGTTCGGCGTGCCGCCGACCGCGCCGAGCAGGATCGCGTCGTGCGAGGCTATCGCCTGGAGGTCGTCGTCGGTGAGCACGTCGCCCGTCGCGAGGAACCGGTCGGCGCCGAGCGAGAACCGCGTCTTGTCGAAGGTGACGTCGGTGTCGGCCGTGACGGCGTCGAGAACCTTCTCGGCCTCGGCGATCACCTCCGGCCCAATGCCATCCCCGGCGATCACGGCAAGCTTCACGACACGCGACATTCAGACTCCTTGGTTTCGACGCTTTCGGCTGGATCCCAGCGTACTCGCCGCGACGACCACCGCGAGCACCAGCAGGCCCGTGCCGATGAGCGAGGTTGCGACGACTCCCCCGTCGAACGCGGCCGCGGCCGCGTCGCGCAGCGCCTGCCCGGCGGATCCGCCGAGCTCGTCGGCCGCGTTCATCGCGCCGGCGAGCGTCTCCTGCGCGTGCCGCGCGAGCGAGTCGGGGACGCCTCCCGGGATCGCGAGGGTCGCTCGGTACCAGGCGGTCAGGATCCCGCCGAGGATCGACGTGCCGAGCACCGCGCCGAACTCATACGCCGTCTCACTGATCGCGCTCGCGGCGCCCGCCTTGTCGGCCGGGGCCGACGAGATGATCAGCTCGCCCGACACCGTCTGGGCCGCGGAGGTCCCGGCGCCCATGATGACGAAGGCGAGGATGAGCATCCACACGTCGTTCGCGCCCGCGAACGCCACGAGCAGCAGGCCCACCGCGCCGATCGCGAGGCAGATCGGCACGACGACGGCGGCCGAGAAGCGCGCCGCGAACGGCGTCACGATGAAGCCCGCGAGGATCGACATCACGGCGCCAGGGATGAGCGCGAGGCCCGCCGTCATCGGCGAGAGCCCCACGATCATCTGCAGATGCTGCGACACGAAGTAGAGGAAGCCGATGTACGACATGATGCAGCAGAGGTTGACGATCAGCGAGCCCGAGAACTTCGCGCGCCGGAACAGCGACATGTCGAGCATGGGGTGCGGGATCCGCAGCTGACGGCGCACGAACAGCCACCCGAAGAGCGCGCCGAACGCGATCGCGACGAGGCCGGGCCAGCCCGCGACCGCGAGCTCCTTGATGCCCCAGGCGAGCGGCGCAAGCGTCAGCATCGAGAGCAGGATTCCCCAGCCGTCGATCGGGCCGGGGTTCGGGTCGCGGCTCTCGGCCACGAAGATCGGCACGCCGATGAGCATCAGCACGAGCACCGGCACCGCGAGGAGGAACACGCTCTGCCACGGCAGGTGTTCGATCAGGAAACCGCCGATCACGGGTCCGAGAGCGCCGCCCGCCGAGAACGCGCCCGCCCACGCCGCGATGGCGAAGCGGCGCTGGTTGCGGTTGCGGAACGTCGAGCGCAGGAGCGACATCGTCGAGGGCATGAGGCTCGCGCCGAAGACGCCCATTCCGGCGCGGGCGGCGATCAGCCACTCCGCGGTCGGCGAGAAGGCCGCACCGACCGACACCAGGGTGAACCCGACCGCGCCGAAGAGCAGGATCTTCCGGCGGCCGACGCGGTCGCCGAGGGATCCGGCCGTCACGAGCAGGCCCGCGAGGACGAGCGAGTAAGCGTCGATGATCCAGAGCTGCTCGGCGCTCGTCGGCTCGAGGTCGCGGGCGATCTCGGGCAGCGCGAAGTTCAGGATCGTGTTGTCGATCGATACGAGAAGCACCGGCAGCATGAGCACCACGAGGGCGGCCCAGCCCCGCCAGCCCGCGCGCGGGCCGTCGGTCGCGATGGCGTCGGTATCGGTCATGAAATGCCTCTCACACAAAGGTGCGTCCCTGCCGATCGACAGGGACGCACCGAAGCTATCGAATGGGGTTAGTCTTCGACGATCTCGATCTGGCGGATGATGCGGGCGTCGATCGCCTCGCCGATCGACGCGACCACGTCGTCCGGCACGCGCTTGTCGACCGTGATGAGCGACAGCGCCTCGTCGCCGGCGCCGCGGGCAACCTGCAGGCCGTCAATGTTGATGTCGCCAGCGCCGAACTTGTCGGCGTAGACCGCGACGACGCCCGGGCGGTCCTTGTAGACGATGACGAGGTGGTGCTCGGCGAGCGGGGCGTCGAGCTCGTGGCCGTTGATGCCCACGATCTTCGGAACCATGCGCGTGCCCGCGAGCGTGCCCGCGATGCTCAGCACGGTGCCGTCGGCGAGCGTGCCCGTCAGCGTCGTGAGGTTGCGGAACTCAGGGCTGTCCTTCTCGACGTTCAGGCGGGTCTCGATGCCGCGCTGCTCGGCGATAACGGGGGCGTTGACGTACGACACCTTCTCGCTGACGACGCTGCCCAGGATGCCCTTGAGGGCGGCCAGCTTGTAGACCGAGACGTCGTAGTCGGCGAGCTCGCCGCGCACGTCGATCTCGAGGCTCGTGAGCGCACTGCGCGCGACGCCGCTGAAGACCTGGCCGAGCTTCTCGACGAGCGAGATGCCGGGGCGCACGAACGGGTCGATCGCGCCGCCCGCGACGTTGACGGCGTCGGGCACGAGGTCGCCCTCGAGCGCGAGCTTGACCGACTTGGCGACCGAGATGCCCGCCTTCTCCTGCGCCTCTTCCGTCGACGCACCGAGGTGCGGGGTGACGACCGCGTTCGGCTGACGCGTGATGTCGTCGTTGGCCGGGGGCTCCTGCGTGAAGACGTCGATGCCGGCGCCGGCGATCTCGCCCGCCTCGAGGGCGGCCGCGAGGGCCTGCTCGTCGATGAGGCCACCGCGGGCCACGTTGACGACGTAGGCGGTCTTCTTCATCTTCTTCAGCTGAGCCTCGCCGATCATGCCCGTGGTCTCGGGCGTCTTCGGCATGTGGATCGTGAGGAAGTCGGCCTGCTCGACGAGCTCGTCGAGGGTGACGAGCTCGGCGCCGAGCTGCTGGGCGCGCGCCGCGGTGATGTAAGGGTCGAAGGCGACGATGCGCATTCCGAAGGCCTGCATGCGGGCCGCCACGAGGGCACCGATGCGGCCGAGGCCGATCACGCCGAGGGTCTTCTCGAAGAGCTCGGTACCGGTGAACGAGCTGCGCTTCCAGGCGCCGCCCGAGAGCGACGCGTTGGCGGCCGGGATGTGGCGCGCGAGGCTGATGATGTGGCCGCACGTGAGCTCGGCGGCCGAGATGATGTTCGACGTCGGGGCGTTGACGACCATGACGCCGGCCTGGGTCGCGGCCTTGATGTCGACGTTGTCGAGGCCGACACCGGCGCGCGCGATGACCTTGAGGTTCGGCGCGTGCGAGATCGCCTCTTCGTCCATCTTCGTGGCGGAGCGGATCAGAACCGCACTCGCGTCGGTGAGCGCCGAGAAGAGCGCGGGACGGTCAGTACCGTCAACCGATCGGACATCGAAATCGGGCCCAAGGGCCTCGACCGTGGCGGGGGAAAGCTGCTCTGCGAGAAGAACGACGGGCTTCGACAAAGTGGATCCTTTGAGACGGCGCTGCGGTGGAACGGCAGTGCCTGCGGCGCCTGCCGTTGGACTCCAGCTTAATCGCGCTCGGGGCGTGCCCCGACCACGACTACTGCTGGATGACCTGTTGAGTCGTCGTGAAGGCCTGCACGTCGAGCCAAAAAACGCTGGTTACGGCGAGGCCGACGAGCAGCAGGAGGGTGAGTTTCCAGATTGCCTTACCGCGGCCCATGACCATCGCGATCGCGAAGGACGCGATCGGCACGGCGATCGCCATGATGAGCGCCACCCAGGCGAGGGGCGAGAGCGACAGGTTCACGCCCGTGAGCTGACTGTTGACCGACAGCTCCTGCAGGATCGTGACGAGGTATTGCACGCCCGCCCACACGACGTAGGCGTAAAACAGCCCGAAGAACCCGGCGACGACGCCGATGAGCCACCCCGGCGCAGACTTCTTTTTCACGACGTCGCTCACTGTCCGACCACTCCCACCATCACGAAGGGCCAGGGAACCAGCACAAGCACGCCGAGGCCGAGCCAGACGAATCGCTGCCACGCGGCCTTCCCGCGCCCACCGACGAGGCTCACGATGAACCAGATCGCGGGCGCGAAGATGCCGAGCCACATGCTGCCCTGGAACATGAAGTCGGCGACCGTGCCCGACTGTCCCTCGATGTAGTCGCGCAGTCGCAGCGCGCCGATGACCCAGCCCGCGGTCCACAGCGCGTACACGCCGCCGAGCACGCCGTACGCGACGAGCGCGACGTTGCCGACCCCGGCGGGCTCCGCGTCCGCGGGCTCCTCCGAGGCGGGAACCGGCTCCGGATCCGGCGCCGTGACGGCACTGGATTCGGCGACCGCATCGGGCGTGACGCTCAGCGTCGGATCGTCGTCGCCGTCCCAGCGGAAGGCGTCGTCATCGTCGGGCGTCGTCATGTCAGTCCTGGTCGGGGCGCTTGCGCCAGCGAATACCGGCGTTGATGAGTCCGTCGATGTCGCCATCGAACACCTGGTCGGGCTGCGTCATTTCATACCCCGTGCGCAGGTCCTTCACCAGCTGCTGGCCGTAGAGGAAGTAGGAGCGGATCTGGTCGCCCCAGCTCGCCGTGATGTTGCCGGCGAGTTCCTTCTTCTTCGCTGCTTCCTGCTCCTTCTGCAGCAGGAGCAGGCGCGTCTGCAGCAGGCGCATCGCGGCGGCGCGGTTCTGGATCTGCGACTTCTCGTTCTGCATCGAGATGACGATGCCGGTCGGAAGGTGGGTCAGGCGCACGGCCGAGTCGGTCGTGTTCACCGACTGACCGCCGGGGCCCGACGAGCGGAACACGTCGACGCGGATGTCGTTCTCGGGAATGTCGACCTCGGTCGCCTCCTCCATGAGGGGGATGACCTCGACGGCGGCGAAGCTCGTCTGGCGCTTGTCGGCGGATCCGAAGGGGCTGATGCGCGCGAGGCGGTGCGTTCCGGCCTCGACCGAGAGCACGCCGTACGCGTAGGGGGCGTCGATCTCAAAGGTCGCCGACTTGATGCCCGCGCCCTCGGCGTACGAGGTATCGAGAACCTTCGTCGGGTAGCCGTTGCGCTCGGCCCAGCGCAGGTACATGCGCATGAGAATCTCGGCGAAGTCGGTGGCGTCGTCGCCGCCCGCGCCCGAGCGGATCGTCATGACGGCGGAGCGCTCGTCGTACTCGCCGTCGAGGAGCGTCTGCACCTCGAGATCCTGGATGGTCTTCTCGAGGGCGGCGAGCTCGGCGCGAGCCTCGGCGGCCGTGTCCTCGTCTTCCATCTCGTTCGCCAGCTCGACCATCACCTCGAGGTCGTCGAGACGGTTGCCCGCGCCCTCGACCTTGCGGATCGAGGCCTTGCGGTGGCTGAGCGCGCTCGTTACCTTCTGCGCGTTCTCCTGGTCACTCCAGAGGTCGGGGTCGGCGGCGCGCTCTTCGAGGGCGGCGACCTCGGCCTTGAGGCCGTCGACGTTCACCACCTCGGCGATGTTGTCGAAGGTGGTGCGCAGGGCCTGGATTTCGGCGGAAAGATCGAGTTCTAGCATGGCTAGTGAAGCTTAGCGCGATCGTGCTGTGAGCAGTGCCCGGAACGATCGACCCGAAACGGTGCGCGTGGCGGGACTTGAACCCGCACGACCGCAGTCACAGGAACCTAAATCCTGCGTGTCTACCAATTTCACCACACGCGCGCACCTCCCATTCTATGGGGTGCGGCCGAGTGGTCGTTGCACCGTGTCGCGCACGCCGAGGCTTTTAATCCGCCGGTAATTAACCAGATCAGAGAGTGTTTTTCTCGATCTGTGGATAACTTTCGCGGTCGATTCTCGAAATCTGTCACGCTGTGCCCCGTGAGTGCAGAGCAGCGATCGGTGATCGAACGGGTGCGGGAGCGGATCCGCTCGGATCAGGCCGTGCTCGGGCGGCGCGAGGTCACCCGCGACGACGTGCGGCGGCTCGCCGTCGTCGAGATCCGCCGCCACAACGACTACGCCCTCGCCCGCGGATCCCGCACGATCGACGACCTCGACCAGGCGGTGCAGTCGGTCGTCGCGTCGGTCTCGGGCTACGGGCCCCTGCAGGACTTGTTGGACGATGATTCGATCGAGGAGATTTGGGTCAATGGCCCCGACAAGGTCTTTGTCGCGCGCGGCGGCGTGTCAGAACAGATCGCGCTGAGCCTCACGGAGGAGCAGATCCGCGACACCGTCGAGCGCATGCTGCACCAGACCGGCCGGCGCATCGACGTCAGCCAGCCGTTCGTCGACGCCTCCCTCCCCGACGGATCCCGCCTGCACGTCGTCCTCGCCGGGATCGCGCGGGGTGCGTGGTCGGTAAACATCCGCAAGTTCCTCCCGGGGTTCGGGTCCCTTGACACCCTCGTCGAGCACGGATCCCTCCCCCGCGCCGAGGCCGACAGGCTCTCGGCGGCGATCCGGGAGGGCAGCTCGATCCTCGTCTCCGGCGCGACGCACGCCGGGAAGACGACGATGCTCGGCGCGCTCGTGTCGGAGAGCCTGCCGTCGCAGCGCATCGTGACGGTCGAGGAGACGTTCGAGCTGTCGATCGACGCCCTCGACATTGTCGCGATGCAGGGGCGCCAGCCGAGCCTCGAGGGCACGGGCGAGATCACGCTGCGGCGACTCGTGAAGGAGGCCCTGCGCATGCGGCCCGACCGCCTCGTCGTCGGCGAGGTGCGCGACGCCGAGGCGCTCGACCTCGTGCTCGCCCTCAACACGGGCCTCCCGGGCGCCGCGACGATACACGCGAACTCCGCCGAGGACGCCCTCGTGAAGCTCTCGGCCCTGCCGCTCCTCGCGGGGCGCAACATCGACCGCGACTTCGTACTGCCCGCCGTCATGCGCTCGCTCGACCTCGTCGTGCACTGCGCGCGGCGACCCGATGGGCACCGCTACGTCGCCGAGATCGCGGCCCCCACGGGCCGCGCCGTCGGGGGCATCCCCGAGACGCGCACGCTCTACACCGCCTCCGTCGCGGATCCGCTGCCGCTGCGCCGCTCGGAGCGTGCCGCGTGAGCGCCGCGCTGGGGCTCGCGCTCGGGGCGGGGCTGCTGCTCATCGCCTCGCCGTGGCTGTGGCCGCGGCGCGAACGCGACGCGTCGGCCCGCGCGGAGGGCCGCCTGACGCGTCGGGCGCACGAGGTGCTCGAGCTCGCCGGCTTCGCACACGTCGCGCCGCGCGTGCTCGGGGTAGGGATGGTCGCCGCGGCCCTCGTCGCGGCGGCCGCCGCCTGGCTCGCGACCGGCGTCGCCGTGCTGTGCCTGCTCGCCGCCGTCGCCGCGGCGGCGGCCCCGGTCGTGTGGCTGCGCTCGCGCGCCGCGAAGCTCGTGCGGCAGCGCCGCTCGATGTGGCCCGACGTGTGCGACCTGCTCGTCGGATCCGTGCGCGCCGGGCTCTCGCTTCCCGACGCGATCGCGGTGCTCGGGCAATCGGCGCCCCAGGCGCTACGCGGATCCTTCGCGCAATTCGAGCGCGATATGCGCGTCTCGGGCCACTTCCCGTCGAGCATCGACCGGCTGAAGCACGCGCTCGCCGACCCGATGGCTGACCGCATCATCGAGACCCTGCGCATGGCGCGAGAGGTCGGCGGCACCGAGCTCGTGCCCGTGCTGCGGGCGCTCTCGGCGTCCATCCGCGCCGACGCCGCGCTGCGCGGCGAGGTCGAGTCGAAGCAGTCGTGGACGAAGGGCGCCGCCGTCCTTGGATCGGTTGCCCCTTGGATAATTCTCGCGATCCTGTCGCTACGCCCCGAGGCCGCCCAGGCGTACGCGTCGCCGGCCGGCGGCCTGCTTATTTTGATCGGCGCGGCCGTCTCGTTCGTGTCGTACCGCATCATGCTGCGCGTCGGGCGCCTCCCCGAGCCGCGGAGGTGGTTCGCGTGACCGGCCTCACCGACGTCGCGCTCGCGATCATCCTCGGCGGCGGGCTGGGGCTCGGGCTCTGGTCGATCGCTTCGGCCCTGCCGTCGTGGCGGGTCGCGCCGCTGGCGACGCGCATCGCGCCGTACGTGCGCGACATCACCGACCCGGCGGGCACCTCCCTCCCCGACCGGCTCACGGATCCGACCCTCGCGGTCGCGCGCGGCGCCCGCGCGCTCTGGGCGCGGGCGCAGGCGCGCTTCGCCCGGCTCGCGGGCGGGTCCGAGACGATCGAGCTGCGGCTCACGCAGTCGGGCAAGCCCGCAGACTCGGCCGCCTTCCGCGGGAGCCAGCTCGTGTGGGCGATCGTCGGTGCCGCCGCCGGCACCCTGCTGGTGCTCGTCTCGGTCGCCGCGGGAACGTTCGCGGCCGCCGTCATGGCGCTCCCCGCGGTCGGCTTCGTCGGCGGCCTGGTGCTCGCCGATGTCTCGCTCACGACGCAGGCAAAGGCCCGCGTGGCGCGCATAGAGGAGGAGCTACCGACCGTGCTCGAGTTTCTCGCGCTGTGCCTCTCGGCCGGTGAAGGCATCCTCGGCAGCGTGCGGCGCGTCGCGGTCGTCGGATCGGGTGAGCTGACGGCCGAGCTTCGCGCCATCACGATTGAGGTCGACACCGGCGCCACCCTGACCGACTCGCTCATCGGCATGACCCGCCGGCTCCAGGCGCCCGTCCTGACCCGCGCGATCGACCACACCGTCGCCGCAATCGAGCGCGGCTCGCCCCTGTCCGAGACCCTGCAGGCCCAGGCCGCCGACGCGCGCGAAGACGCCAAGCGGCGGCTCATCGAGGCGGCGGGGCGCAAGGAGATCTACATGATGATCCCCCTCGTGTTCGGCCTGCTGCCGCTCTCCATACTTTTCGCCATCTTCCCCGGAGTAGCCCTGCTCCAAACGGGCTTCTAACCCCTTCGAAAGGACACCCGATGTTCACTCGCCTCTCCGCCGCCATCGCACGCCTCCGCACCGCGTGGGGCTCCGTCGCCGATCCCCGCGCCGACGATCCCGAACGGGGTGATGTTCCCGGCTGGGTGCTCGTGACCTTGATGACCGCGACGATTGTCGTCGGCATCTGGCTGCTCGCCCGCCCCGCCCTCGAGCAGCTCTTCGACCGCGCCATGACGATCATCCCGGGCGCCTGATGCCCGCGCGCGCTCCCCGCGCGCCGGACGACGGCGAGCGCGGATCCGCACCCGTCGAGTTCATCCTCGTCGGCGTGCTGCTGACGATGCTCACGCTGGGCGTGCTGCAATTCGCCCTCGCTGTACACACGCGCAACGTCGTGCAGGACGCCGCGGTCGACGCCGCCTTCCACGCGGCGCTCGCCGACACGACGCCCGCCGAGACGGAGGCGCGCGCCAGGGCCGCCGTCGAGCGCGGCCTCGGGCGAGACGTCATCTCGTACGTCGTGATCGTGGAAGGTCGCTCGTATGGCCTCGAGACCGTCCGTGTACACATCGCGGCGACGCTGCCGCTCGTGGGGCTCGCGGGCCCCGGGCGGGGAACCCTGGTGGTGGCCGATGCGCCCGTCGAACGCGTGGGCTGACGACCGCGAGCGCGGCAGCGCGACGATCGAGTTCCTCGTCGCGGGCGTGCTGCTGCTCGTGCCGATCGTGTACCTCGTGATCGCCTTCGGCCTGGTGCAGAACGCCTCGCTCGGTGCGGAGGCGACGGCGCGGTTCGTCGCGCGCACGCTCGCGACCGGATCCGAAGTGCCGCCCGACGCCGTCCGCGACATGGTCGCCGCGGGGTACGGGCTGGATCCGGAGTCGCTCACGGTGCGGGCCGAGTGCTACCCCGCGACGGGCGAGTGCCCCTCGGCCGGGTCGACGATCGTCGTGACGGTCGAGACCACCGTCGGCCTGCCGCTCATGCCCGACGTCTTCGACAGTCACACGGCCGTGCCCGTGACGGGGACGGCGACCTATCGCGTCGAACGGCTCTCCTCGTGAACGGGCTCGCGGGCGACGAGCGGGGCAGCATCCTGCCGCTTCTGGCGGGCTACCTCGCCCTCGCCCTCGCCGTCGTGCTCGTCTGCGTCAACGGCATCGACCTGCTCGTCACGCAGCGCCGCATCGACTCGCTCGCCGACGCCGCGGCGCTCGCGGCCTCCGACGGCTTCGAGATCGTGCCGGGACCGGCCGGCGTCACGCTCGAGCTCAACCCAGCCACGGCGCACGATCAGGCCGCCGAGGTCGTGCGGGTCTCCCCCGGATCCGCCTGGCTCGTCGGCGTCGACCTCGACGGGCCCACGACCGCCCGCGCCACCGTCGCCGACCTCTGGGAGCCAAAGATCCTCGGCATCGTCGTGCCCGCCGGGGTCGTCCTCACCGCGACGGGCACGAGCCGCGCCTCACTCGCGGGGTGACGCCCCCACGAGGCTCAGCGAGACGGTACCCGCCGCAATGTCGGCGCCGTCGACGCGCACCCGCACGATCGAGCCAAGCTCGGGCTCGCCCTCGACGTCGGCCGTGATGAACGGGGTCGCGATCTGCACGCGCGTGCCGTTACTGCGACGCGAGACGGCGACGGCGACGTACTCGCGGCCGATGCGGTGCGAGAGCACGGCTGCCTCGACGCGGGCGATGCACCCGTTCTCGAGGCGGCTGGCGAGCTGGCCGCTGCGGCCCATGATCTTCGGCAACTGCGGCAGCGCCTCGCGGGCCCAGGCGGGGATCTCGGTGCCGTTCGCCTCGGCCTCGCAGATCGCGAGCACGTAGCGGTCGACGAGGCGCCGAAGCGGCGCGGTCGCGTGCGAGTAGGGCGCCGCGATCGCCGATTGGATCTTCTGCTCGGGAGCCTCGCCGTCGAAGGCCTCGTAGCCGGCGCCGCGGAACAGCGCCGTCGCGGCCTGCATGACGGCGGGGGTCGCGTGGTCGCCCGGATCCTGCTGGCGCAGGTACTCGCCGTAGCTGATGTCGGTGCTCCACGGGCGGTCGAGCAGGGCGACGCGGCGGCGGAACTCGTCGATGGCGTCCTGATCCGCGGGCGGCATGGTTCGCAGGATCCCGACCTTCGCGCGCAGCATCAGTTCGGCCGCGGCCATCCCCGTCATGAGCGAGATCTGCGCGTTGAAGTCCTCCGACGCGAGCGTCGCCCGCGCGCGCAGCTCGAACTGACCCTTGACCTCGACGACCTCCTCCTCGGACATACGAAGGCTCGCGCCGCCGCGCTCGGCCTCGAGCTCGATGCGGCGAGCGCCGATCTCGGCAAGGAGCGCGATGCCCTCGGGCGCCGTGCCGGCGTCGAGCTCGGCCTGCACCTCGGTATAGGTCCAGCGCTTCCGCGACCGCACCCACGCGCGCACGAGCTGCGTGTCGGTGACGCGGCCATCGGATCCGAGCGCGAAGCGCCATACATAGGCGCGGCGGCGCTGCTCCGGCAGGAGCGAGGCGGCGTCGCCCGCGATCTGCTCGGGGTGCAGGCCCGTGGATCCGTCGGGCGCGTAGAGCGTCTGCCCGCGCGCCTGGGTCGCCGCGTCGAGCGCGCCGCCCGGGGCGACGATGGCGGCGAGGTCGGCGATCGCATACTGCACGACGTATCCGTCGCCGTCGCGCTCGAGGTGCATCGCCTGGTCGAGGTCGCGCGAGCCCTCGGGGTCGATCGTGAGGAAGGGCACGTCGTCCATATCGACGCGGGCGTCGTCGGATCCGTCGACGGCGACGCCCGCCGCGATCACTCGCTCGGCTTCCTCGACGGCGTCGTCGGGATAGCCAACGGGGGTCTGCAGCTCTGCCCGAAGTGCGGCGAACGACTCTGCCAGGGCACGCGCGGCCGATGACAGGCGGGCTTTTCTCGCGGTCATGGGCCCACCCTAGTCCGCCACTCATCATCATTTCTCCGCGCGGTCGTATGCGATTCGCATACGACCGCGCGGAGAAATGCAGATATGGCGGCGCGGGGGTGAGTGCCGAGTCACCCGGGCGACACCTGTCGTTCACCTAGGTCGACCTCGCCGGACACCCTGCGCGCATATATTCCATCGGCACCCGTCCTCCGGCGCGAGCCGGATCACAAGAGGATTCACATGTCTCACTTCCCCCGTTCCCTGCGTCTGGCGGCCGGCATCGCCGTGATGGCCACCGCCGCCGTTTCCCTCGCCGCGTGCTCGAGCGACGACAACGCCGCCGATTCCGAGGCCGCGTCGGCCACCTCCCTCGCCGACTTCGGCACCCTCGAAGACCTCGAGGCGGCCGCGAAGGAGGAGGGCGCGCTCAACGTCATCGCTCTCCCCCGCGACTGGGCCAACTACGGCGCCATTCTCGACCTGTTCGCCGAGCGCTACCCCGAGATCACGATCAACGAGGCCTCGCCCGACGTGTCAAGCGCCGAGGAGATCCAGGCCGCCGAGACCAACGCCGGCACCGACAAGGCGCCCGACGTCTTCGACCTCGGCCTCACCGTCGCCCTGCAGAACGTCGACTCGTTCGCGGCGTACAAGGTCGAGGGCTTCGACGACATCCCCGAGTCGCTGAAGGACCCGGAGGGCCGCTTCGTCGGCGACTACGGCGGATACATGTCGGTCGGCGTCGACACCTCGAAGTTCCCCGCCCCGGCCGAGATCTCCGACCTCACGGGCAGCGACTACAAGGGCGCGGTTGCGATCAACGGCGACCCGACCCAGGCGGGCGCCGCCTTCGCCGCCGTCGGCCTCGCGTCGATCCTGAACGACGGATCGCTCGACGACTTCCAGCCCGGCATCGACTTCTTCGGTGAGCTGAACTCGGCCGGCAACTTCCTCAAGGTCGACGTCACCCCGGCGACCGTCGCCTCGGGCGAGACGCCCGTCGTCTTCGACTGGGACTACTTGAACGCCGCGTACACGGCCGACAACCCCGACTGGGAGGTCGTGGTCTTCCCCGACCTCGGCTACGCCAGCTACTACAACCAGGCCATCAACGCTGACGCCCCGCACCCCGCGGCCGCCCGCCTGTGGCAGGAGTTCCTGTACAGCGACGAGGTGCAGAACCTCTTCCTCGCCGGTGGCGCCCGCCCCGCCCGCATGGACGCGATGACCGACGCCGGCACGATCGACGCCGACCTCGCGGCCGCCCTGCCCGAGGTTCCGGCCGAGACCCTCGTGCCGACGCAGGAGCAGAGCGACGCGGCCGGCACGCTTCTCGGTGAGAAGTGGGCCGCGGCGGTCCAGTGACTCTCGCTTCCTCCACGGACGCCGGCGCCTCGCTTCCCGCGAGCCGCCGGCGTTCGGCGCGTTCCTGGGCGTGGCTCGGCCTCGTCCCCTTCGCCGTCTACGTCCTCGTCTTCCTCGCGCTGCCCACGGTGCTCGCGATCGGATCCGGCTTCTTCGATAGCGACGGCGGCTTCACCTGGACGAACGTCGCCGCCCTCGGCGACCCCGTCGTCCTCAAGGCCTTCGGCAACTCGGCCTGGCTCTCGGCCCTCACCGCCGTCATCGGCGCGGTCATCGGCGCGCTCGTCTGCTACGCCATGCTGGGCCTCAGCCCCTCTGGCGCCATGCGGGCGACGGTCGACGCCGCCTCCGGCGTGCTCGCCCAGTTCGGCGGCGTGATGCTCGCCTTCGCCTTCATCGCCACCATGGGCGTACAGGGCATCATCACGGTGCTGCTGCGCGAGAGCCTCGGCATCAACATCTACGAGAACGGCACCTGGCTGTACGACATGCCGGGCCTGATCCTCCCGTACGTCTTCTTCCAGATCCCCCTCATGGTCATCACGTTCATGCCGTCGCTCAGCGCGCTGAAGCCCCAGTGGGCCGAGGCAAACCTCACGCTCGGCGGCACGCGGGCGGGCTTCTGGCTACGCATCGGCATTCCCGTGCTCGCCCCGTCGTTCCTCGCGAGCCTGCTGCTGCTGTTCGCGAGCGGTTTCTCGTCGTACGCGACCGCCGCCGCGCTCGCGAGCCAGGGATCCCAGATCGTTCCGCTCCAGATCCGCGCCGCCCTCACGAGCGAGACCGTGCTGGGCCGCGAGAACCTCGCCGGCGCGCTCGCGCTCGGCATGATCGTCGTCGTCGGAGTCGTCATGTGGCTGTACTCGCTCATTCAGCGCCGGGCAGCGAGGTGGCAGGGATGAACCGCTTGGCCCCCAGCCGCACCACGCGCTGGACCATCGGCATCCTCGTTGCCGCGTTCTTCATCATCCCGCTGGGATCGACGCTGCTCTACACGTTCCAGATGCCCGACGGATCCACGACGCTCGCGCACTGGACGTCGCTCGCCGACCCCGCTTCGGCCGCGAAGCTCCGGCCCGTCTGGACGGGCCTCACGAACTCGCTCGTCCTCGCCGTCGTGACCGTCGCGATCGTGCTGTTCCTCCTCGCGCCCACGATGATCCTCGTGAACCTGCGCTTCCCGAGGCTGAAGCCGTTGTTCGAGTTCGTGGCCCTGCTGCCGATTTCGATCCCCGCGATCGTGCTCGTCGTCGGCCTCGCGCCGATCTACCTGCGCATCGCGCGCTCGATCGGCACGGGCACGTGGACCCTCGCGTTCGCCTACGGCATCACGGTGCTGCCGTTCGCCTATCGCTCGATCCAGGCGTCGATCGACGCGGCCGACCTCAAGACGCTGTCGGAGGCCGCGCGCTCGCTCGGCGCCGGATGGCCGACGGTCGTGCTGCAGGTGCTCGCGCCGAACATCCGCCAGGGCCTGCTGGCGGGCTCGCTGATCTCGATCGCCGTCGTGCTCGGCGAGTTCACGATCGCGTCGCTGCTGAACCGCGACGTGTTCCAGACCGCGATGCTCGTGGTCAGCAAGCAGGATCCGTATCTGCCGGCGATCTTCACGCTGCTCGCGCTCGTGTTCTGCTTCGTCCTGCTCCTCATCGTTGGCCGCGTCGGGCGCGGCGCCCGAAAGGCACAGTCATGACCCACACTCCCCTGCCCCGCACCTCCGATAACGCGCTCCTCGCCGAGGCCGGCGAGGGCACCCGCGTCGAGTTCCGCGGCATCGAGAAGAGCTACGGATCCGCGAAGGTGCTCCACGGCGTCGACCTCGACATCGCGCCGGGCGAGTTCGTCTCGCTCCTCGGCCCGTCGGGCTGCGGCAAGACGACCGCGCTGCGCGTGCTGGCGGGCCTCGAATCCTCCGACGGCGGCGCCGTGCTTCTCGGCGGCCAGGACGTCTCGCGCGTGCCGACGAACAAGCGCGACATCGGCATGGTCTTCCAGTCGTACTCGCTATTCCCGCACCTGAACGTCGCCGAGAACACCGCCTTCGGCCTGCGTCGCCGCGGCGTGCGCAAGCCGGAGGCGGCGAAGCGCGCGAAGGACGCCCTGGCCCTCGTCGGGCTCGAGCACCTCGCCGACCGGTTCCCGCACCAGCTCTCGGGCGGCCAGCAGCAGCGCGTCGCCCTCGCCCGCGCCCTCGTCACCGAGCCGCGCGTGCTCCTGCTCGACGAGCCGCTCTCCGCGCTCGACGCGAAGGTGCGCGTGCAGCTGCGCGACGAAATCCGACGGATCCAGCTGCGCCTCGGCATCACGACGCTGTTCGTGACGCACGACCAAGAGGAGGCCCTCGCTGCGTCCGACCGCATCGCGGTCATGAACGCCGGTCGCATCGACCAGGTCGACACGCCGGAGAACCTCTACCTGCGCCCCGCGACCGCCCACGTCGCGTCGTTCGTGGGGCTCTCGAGCCTCGTGCGCGGCGAGGCCGACGGCGAGTTCGTGACGGTGTGGGGCACGAAGTTGCCGCTCAACTCGCCCGCGACCGGCACCGTCGACGTGCACCTGCGCCCCGAGAACCTGCGCCTCGTCGGGCAGCAGGATCGGGCGATCGCCGGCGTCGTCGAGGAGACCACGTTCCTCGGCAGCATGCGCCGCTCGCTCGTGCGCACCGAGACCGACGACGTCGTGCACGTGCAGCACGACGCGGGCCAGCGGCTGAGCTACGGCGACCGCGTCTACCTCGCGGTCGACCCGCAACCCGTCGCGGCGCGCGAGGTCGCGTAGAGCATAAAGCGGCCGGTGTCCCTCTCGCGGAGGGGCACCGGCCGCTTTCTCGCTACAGCGCCTCGAGGAAGGGGACGATCGCCTCGAGCGCGCGGGCGCGGTGCGAGACGGCGTTCTTCTCGGCGGGGGTGAGCTCGGCGGCCGACTTCTCGGATCCCTCGGGAACGAAGATCGGGTCATAGCCGAAGCCGCCCTCGCCGCGCGGCTCGCGCGCGATGTGTCCGGGCCAGATGCCCTCGACCGTGCGCTCGTCGCCCGACGGCGTCACGAGCGCGATCACCGAGGTGTAGTGCGCCGCGCGATCCTCGTCGCGGTGGAGGTCCGAGATCTGGTCGAGCAGCAGCGCGAGGTTCGCGGCGTCGTCCTTCTGGTGCCCGGCCCAGTACGCCGAGAAGACGCCGGGTGAGCCTCCCAGCACGTCGACGCACACACCCGAGTCGTCCGCGAGGGCGACGAGCCCGGTGTGCTGCGCCGCCGTGCGCGCCTTGATGAGGGCGTTCGCCTGGAAGGTCGTGCCGTCTTCTACGGGCTCGGGGCCGTCGTAGCCGACGACCTCGATGTCGGGGCGCACGCGCGAGACGATCGCCTGAAGCTCGGCGATTTTGTGCGCGTTGTGCGTGGCGAGGACGACCTGGGTCATCGGCCGAGGGCCTCGCGCTGCAGCACCGTCAGGTCGGCGCAGCCCTTGGCGCCCAGCTCGAGAAGCTGGTCGAGCTCGGCCTTGTCGAACGGCGCGCCCTCGGCGGTGCCCTGCACCTCGACGAACTTGCCCGAGCCCGTCATGACGATGTTCATGTCGGTCTCGGCGCGCGAGTCTTCCACGTACGGCAGGTCGAGCATCGGCGTGCCGTCGATGATGCCGACCGAGATCGCGGCGATCGAGTCGGAGAGCGGCTGCGCCTTCTTCGCGACGAAGCCCTTCTCGCGGCCCCACTCAATGGCGTCGGCGAGCGCGACGTAGGCGCCCGTGATCGATGCGGTGCGGGTGCCGCCGTCGGCCTGCAGCACGTCGCAGTCGATCACGAGGGTGTTCTCGCCGAGGGCCTTCGTGTCGACGACGGCGCGGAGGGCGCGGCCGATGAGGCGCGAGATCTCGTGCGTGCGGCCGCCGACGCGGCCCTTGATGCTCTCGCGCTGCGAGCGTTCGTTGGTGGCGCGGGGAAGCATGGCGTACTCGGCCGTGACCCATCCCTTGCCCTGGCCGGCGAGCCAGCGCGGCACGCCGTTCGTGAAGCTGGCGGTGCAGAGCACCTTGGTGTCGCCGAAGCTGATGAGGGCGCTGCCCTCGGCCTGGCTGCTCCAGCCGCGCTCGATCGTCACGGGGCGGAGCTGGTCGAGGGCGCGTCCGTCGGCTCGCGTGGTCATCGTTACCTCTTTCGGGGCGGTTAGTGAGGGGTGGAGTCGGAGGCCGCCTGGCGGAACGCCGCGGCACGCGCCTCGTAGTCGGTGAACTCGTCGAAGCTCGGCGCTCCGGGCGACAGCAGGATCGTATCGCCCGCGCCCGTCACTGTACGAGCGACCTCGAGGGCGTCGCGGAAGCCGGCGGCGGTTCGGAGACGCGGCACGCGACCCTCCGCGTCCCGCGCGAAGCGGGATCCGGCGGGCCCCGTGCAGACGACCGTCACGTCGTCTCGCCCCGCGAGCGCGTCGATGAGAGCGTCGAACGGCAGATCGCGCTCCGCGCCGCCCATGACGAGGGCGAGGCGCGGTGCGGAGACGCTCGTGAGGGCCGCCGCGACGGCCTGGGGCGCGGTCGCGAGGCTGTCGTCGATCCAGGTGCGGCCGTCGGTCGACGGCACGACCTCGAGGCGGTGCGCGAGGGGCGAGAAGTCGGCGACCGCGGCGAGCGCCGCCGCGCGGTCGAGGCCGGGCGCGTAGGCGTCGACGGCCGCGAGCGCGAGCGCCGCGTTCGCGAGGTTGTGGCTGCCGACGAGGGCGATGTCGGCGAGCGCAACGGATCCGGCGCCCTCCCAGGCGAGCTCGTCGTCCGTCACGCGGATCCCGAGGTCGGCGGGGACGACGATGCGCGCGTCGCCCGCGATGCCGCGGGCGCGCTCGGCGAGCTCGCCCGTGTGGGCGGGCAGGACGATCGTCTCGGGGCCGTGCGCGAGGAGGTTGAGCTTGTCGGCGACGTAGCGGTCGTAGCCGCCGTGCCACGGGAGGTGCTCGGGGTAGAGCGAGGTGAGCACGGCGACGCGCGGCGAGGCGCTGAGCTCGGCGGCCTGGTAGCTCGAGATCTCGGTGACGGCGCAGTCGACGTCGTCGCCGACGCGGGGGCCGACGGGGATGCCGATATTGCCGGCGAGCTCGGCCGTGTGGCCCGTGCCGCGGAGGATGTGCTGCACGAGCGCCGACGTGGTGCTCTTGCCCTTCGTGCCCGTGACGGCGATGACCTTGTCGCGGTTCTCGCTGAGCCACAGGTCGGTCAGCGAGGTGATCGCGGCGCCCTTTTCGCTGAGCGCGACGTACTCGGGCGAGGTGTGTGGGATGCCGGGCGACTTCACGATCGCGTCGGCCTCCGTGAGCGCCGCCCAGGCGGCGTCTCCGCCGAGGACGCCCTCGGGCGGGGTGCCGGATCCGGTGACGACGATCGTCGACGGCACGCCGCGACCGGCGAGCTCGGCGTGGGCGGCGCGGCCCTCGCGGCCCGCCCCCCAGATGACGACGCGCTTGCCTGCGAGATCCTCAAATCGCACGGGCGACCTCCTCCAGCTCAGCCGAGAGGTGGTGCTCGCCGCTCCGCCAGGCGAAGACGCTCTCGCGCTCGGCGGCGGTCGCGTGGACCGCCCGCACGGCCGCGTCGTCGAGGAACGGGTGGCCCGCCCAGTCGTCGCGGTCGCGGATCATCTCGAGGGCGACGCGGCACTCATCGGGCTCGCCCACGCACTCGAAGGGCTTGAAGAGGCCGTCGACGCCGAGCAGCTCGAGGTAGCCCTCGCGCTGGGCGGGCTCGGCGAACATGTCGCGCCCGCCGAAGATGGCGAGCAGATCGTCGCGCGAGAGGAACGGTGCGAGGATGAGCGACACGAAGCGGCACTTCGGGCACTCGCCGCACCAACTGGCGTCGGCCGCGGCGCTCATCGTGAAGGCGCGATTGCAGCTCGTGAACACCCGGTGATAGGCCGTGTGGCGGGCGAAGGCCCGCGCGATGCGCAGCTCGGTGAGGGGGCGCAGGAGCGAGACGTACTCGGGGGATCCGGCGGGGACGCTGTCGCGCAGCAGGCCCTCGAAGTGGCTCGACTTCGACCACTGGTGGTTGATGTCGCGGCCGTGCCACACCTGGTTGCCGTACGAGGCGCTCGCCTCGTTGCTGAACACGACGGTGTCGTGGCCGGTCGCGAGGGCCGAGAGCAGCGCGATGAGCGAGTTGATGGCCGTCACGGGCACGTGACCGTTCGGCGCGCCCTCGGCGTTGAGGCGCAAAAGCAGCTGGTCGATCTTGCGGCCGGCGCGCTCGAGCTCGAGGCCCGCGACCTCCGCGGTGCGCAGGATCGGCCCGCGCGGGTTAATGCCGAACGCGGTGACGTCGACCGACGCGGCCTTCAACGCCTCGATCGAGACGATCGAGTCCTTCCCGCCGCCGACGGCGACGAGGGCGCGCCCCGTGGCGGATCCCGCGGATCCGGTCTGCACGGCGGGCAGCTCGGGGGCGTCGATCTCGGGCTCGAGGGCGCCGGGGAGGTCGTTGACGATCGCGAACTCGCCGAGGCCACCCGCGATCAGCTCGGTGATGAAGGCGCGCTCGGCCGCCGTCAGCCCGCCGGGAACCGCGAAGGTGACGGGGGCGAACGCCTTGTAATAGCTGAGCGAGGCCGCCAGCGTCAACAGGCGCACGAGGCCGTCGGCGACCGCCGAGTCGGGCAGCTCGCCCGGGATCTCGATGCGCTCTGAGAAGGCATACACCTCGGTTTCGCCGGCGACGGCGGCGTACCGCAGGGTGAGTTGGTTCCCCGAACGTTCCGCCTCCCGACATTCGAAGCGGGTGATGCGCGGACGAGCCTCGGAAAACGCGAACTCCATAGCCGTCAAATCTACACGCGGGCACCAGGGAACACGGCGAGAACCGCATGGCCGTTAGAGTTACGTTCATGTCTGCTTCGACCGCGCTTCTGACGGATCGCTACGAACTCACGATGCTCGACGCCGCGCTCCGCGACGGCACCGCGCACCGCCAGTGCGTCTTCGAACTCTTCGGCCGCCGACTGTCGGGCGGCCGCCGCTTCGGCGTCGCCGCCGGCCAGGGCCGGCTCATGAGCCTCCTGCGCGACTTCCGCTTCGCCGACGACGAGCTGCGCTTCCTCCGCGACGAGAAGGTCGTGAGCGCCGAGACGCTCGCCTACCTCGAGAACTACCGCTTCCGCGGATCCATCGAGGGGTACCGCGAGGGCGAGCTCTACTTCCCCGGCTCTCCCCTGCTGACGGTGAAGGGTACCTTCGCCGACGCCGTCATCCTCGAGACCCTTGCGCTCAGCGTCATGAACTTCGACTCGGCCGTCGCAACCGCCGCGGCGCGCATGTCGATCGCGGCGGGCGACCGACCGCTCGCCGAGATGGGGTCGCGCCGCGCCCACGAGCACGGCGCCGTCGCCGCGGCGCGCGCCGCCTACATCACGGGCTTCGACGCGACGAGCAACCTCGAGGCCGGCCGCGCGTGGGGCGTCCCGACCATGGGCACCGCCGCGCACGCCTGGACCCTGCTGCACGATACCGAGGAAGACGCGTTCCGCGCGCAGCTCGACTCGCTCGGCGCCTCGACGACCCTGCTCGTCGACACCTACGACATCGCGGAGGGCGTGCGCCGCGCCGTCGAACTCGGCGGCCCGGACCTCGGCGGCGTGCGCATCGACTCGGGCGACCTGCCCCTCGTCGCCGCCGACGTGCGCGACCAACTCGACGCCCTCGGCAACACCGAGACGACGATCACGGTCACGAGCGACCTCGACGAGTACGCCATCGCGGCGCTCGCCGCGAGCCCCGTCGACTCGTACGGCGTCGGCACGTCGCTCGTCACCGGATCCGGCTACCCGACCGCGGGCCTCGTCTACAAGCTCGTCGCGCGCCAGGCCGACTCGGGCGAGTGGATCCCCGTCGCCAAGAAGGCGCAGGGCAAGGGATCCACCGGCGGGGCGAAGCAGGCCTTCCGCCTGCTCGAGAACGGCGTCGCGACCGAGGAGCACGTTCGGCTCGCGTCCGACGCGCCCGCCCCCGACGGATCCCGCGCGCTCGTCGTGCCGTTCGTCACCGGCGGCGAGTTCGACGCGTCGCACGAGGGCACCGCGGGCGTGCGCTCGGCGCGCGAGCACCACATGGCGGTGCGGCGCGAGCTACCCACGCGCGCGCTCGCGCTCAGCAAGTCGGATCCGGCGATTCCGACCTCGCTCGTCTGAATAGCTGGATACGCAGAGAGGGTGACCCGCGACGATGCGGGTCACCCTCTCGAAGTTTGTGGTTACTTCTTCAGCGATTCGTAGATTTCCTTGCAGGTCGGGCAGACCGGGAACTTCTCGGGATCGCGGCCCGGAGTCCACTTCTTGCCGCACAGCGCGCGGACGGGCTTGCCGGTGATCGCCGACTCGACGATCTTGTCCTTCTGCACGTAGTGGCTGAAGCGCTCGTGGTCGCCGGGCTCCTGAAGCTGCTCTTCGAGGAGCTCCTGCAACTCGCGGTCGAGAACGCCGGTTCCGCCGGATCCTGGGGTATCGAGTGGGGTGCTCATGCCTAAAAGTGTAAGGCGGATCCGAGGGCAGGGGCCCTATGCCGCGCGACCGACATCGATCAGGCGGTGGCCGCGCTTCTCAAAGATGACCGCGCCGAGGACGAGGCCGAGAAGCAGCACGCCCACCCCCGTGCCGGCGCCCAGGAGGAGCGCCTCGCGGTCGCGGTCCGCGCCGCCCGCGATCGCGTCGAAGGCGGCGAGCATCGTCGGCGCGCCGATCGCGAGCGTCGCGATGAGGACGAACCCGGGCGCGATGACGCCGCGGCCGCCGGCACGCTGGGGCTGCCGGAACGGGCTGTCTCCCGGTCGCGCGACGGCGTAGGGCGACGTGACCGAGAACACGCTCGAGAGCCCGAAGCCCGTGAGGGTCAGGGCGAGCGCGACGCCGATGAGCGACTCCAGGTGTTCCCAGGCCCCGGCGAAGCTCGCCGTGAGCGCGACGGTCGCAGACAACAGCGGCACCGAGATGATCGCCGCGGGCACGAGGCGCCCCGCGCGGTCGGCGAGGCCGCGCACGCTCGAGACGAAGTGCAGCCAGACGGCCTCGGAGTCGTAGGCGAGGTCGTTGTGCGCGATCCAGCCGAGGAACGCGGCGATGATCGGCAACGGGATGAGCGCCACGATCTTCGGGTCGACGCCCGCGACGAGCAGCGGCACAACGGGCGCGAGGCCCGCGACCGGCACCACGACGAGGTTCGACAGGTACCGGGTGTCGCTCGCCCAGTAGATGATGCTGCGCGCGGCGATCGCGCCCGTCGCGCCGCTCGGCAGGATCCCGAGCCAGCCGAGGCCCGCCTCGCGGTGCGTGTCGACGAGCGGGAGGCTGCGGAACGCGTGCGCGCACACGCCCCACCAGGCGCCGAAGAGGGCGAGCGCCCAGGCACCGGCGGTGAGCAGCGGCGCGACGAACGCGGCGCCGGCCGCGACGACGCTGGCGCCCGCGCCGAGCGGCGTGAACCCCAGAACGGTGACGAGCCAGGCCGCGAACCACGGCGTGCCGTCCTGCCACGACGTGCTGACGGCGAAGATAACGGCGGGCACGACGATTGCGGCCGCGATGATTGCGGCGAGGGTCGCGCCCTCCCGCGTGCGGCCCCCGGCGCGGATCCGGTCGCTCGCGGCGAAGCCCGCGCGGGCGAGCAGCACGCAGCTGACGACGTGCAGCGCCGCCCCGACGCCCGCGACCCACGCGGGCGTGCCGAGCTGGGTGCCGACGACGGCCGCCGCGGCATCGACCGCGATGAGCGCGAGCGCGGGAACGCCGACGAGGCCCGCGAGCGTGGACGCCCCCGCGAGCGCGAGGGACGAGAGCGGCAGCGTCGAGACACCGACGGGGTCGAGCGGATCCGACCGCGTCGACACGAATGGCGCGAGGAAGAACCCGGCCGCGAGGACGGATCCGAAAACGACGAGCGCGGTGCGGGCGGTGTCGCCCGGGGCGTCGCGCAGCATCAGCACGCCGAAGACGAGGCCGTACGTGAGCGCCGCGACCGCGAGGAACGCCAGCGTCGCCGAGACGGGTCGCAGGCGGAACGCGCTCGCGCCCTCGGAGAGCCTCAGGCGGAGGACGTGTGCAACCACTCGAGGCGCCCCTTCTCCTCGCCGCCGGAGAGATCGATGAAGCGCTGCTCGAGCGACATCTCGCCGCGCACCTCGTCGAGCGTGCCCTCGGCGAGCACCTGGCCCGTCACGAGCACCGAGATGCGCGAACACATCTGCTCGATGAGGGTCATGCTGTGGCCCGAGAGGATGACGGTGCCGCCCTGGTCGACGTAGTCGCGCAGCACGCCGAGAAGGCGCTGGGCCGACACGGGGTCGACCGACTCGAAGGGCTCGTCGAGCACGAGCAGACGCGGCGCGTGAATCATCGCGCAGGCGAGCATGAGCTTCTTCGTCATGCCCGTCGAGTAGTCGCTGACGGCGCGGCCGAGCGCCGGGACGAAGTCGAAGGCCTCGGCGAGCTCGGCCGCGCGGGCCCTGGTCTGCGCGCCGGACAGGCCGCGGAGGGCGCCGATGTAGTGGAGGAGCTGCTTGCCGGTCAGTCGGTCGAAGGTGCGCATGCGATCGGGCAACACGCCCATCAGGCGCTTCGCGGCCCGCGGATCCTTGCGCGCGTCGACGTCGAACACGCGGATCTCGCCGCGATCGGCCCGGACGAGCCCCGCGACCATCGACAGGGTGGTCGTCTTGCCCGCGCCGTTCGGGCCGACGAGGCCGTAAAACGACCCGGCGGGAACACTAAGATCGATGCCGGCCACCGCCGGTTCACCCCGGTAAGTTTTGACCACTCCGCGCAACTCGAGCGCGTTCTCCCCCGCCGTGTCTGTCACCCGATCAATCTAACCATCCTGCCCGCGGATCGCCCGCCGCGCCAGACCGATTCCTCCGGATCAGCTCGGAAATCCGATTGTTTCAGGCGCACATTGGTATCTTGAAGGTAGATCGAGGATGACGTTCGGGTGAACTTTGCTCTCATGAGGCATCTCCGCCGGGACCCATCCTCCCCAGTATTAGGAGTTTCCGCATGACCCTCCAGACCGTCATCCTCGCCGCGGGCATGGGCACTCGCCTCGGCCGCGAGCTGCCGAAGTCGCTCACGACTCTCGCCGACGGCCGCACCATCATGCAGCAGCAGCACCAGAACATCCGCGCTGCATTCGGCTTCGACGCTCAGATCACGACGGTCGTCGGCTACCGCGCCGAGACCATCATCGACGCGTTCCCCAACGTCAACTACGTGCACAACGAGGCGTACGACGAGACCAACACCTCGAAGAGCCTGCTGCGCGCGCTCCTCGCGACCGGTCGCGGCGGCGTGCTCTGGATGAACGGCGACGTCGTCTTCGACCCGCGCGTGCTCGGCCGCGCCGTCGCCCTCATCGACCAGGACCAGTCGTTCGTCACGGTCAACACCTCGAAGGTCAGCGACGAAGAGGTCAAGTACACCCTCGACGCCCACGGCTTCGTTGCCGAGCTGTCGAAGACCGTCGAGAACGGCATCGGCGAGGCCGTCGGCATCAACTACATCTCGAGCGCCGACAAGCGCGCCCTCATCGCCCAGCTGCAGCGCGTGGGCGACCAGGACTACTTCGAGCGCGGCCTCGAGCTCGCGATCGCCGAGAACGGCGTGCGCGTTGCCGCGATGGACATCAGCGACCTCTACGCCGTCGAGGTCGACTTCGCCGAAGACCTCGAGCGCGCCAACCAGGTGCTCGCCTAAACAATTTCTGCAGACCCCCCCCGGCCTTCGAATCTCTCTTCGAATGTCGGGGGTCTTTCGTATGTTCGGTGCATGAACATCGACGAATCCTCCGCCGTCCCGTCGCCCTGGCGCGTGCGGCACTCCTTCCCACACCCCGTCGTGACCAACGTCTCCGATGCGCCGCTCGCGCTCGCGCGCGCGATGATCAGGGAGGGCGACGAGGTACACCTCGAGCAATGGGGCCTCGTGCTCCCCGGCGACCAGAACGAGATCTGCCTGTGCGGGCTAGAGACGGGCGATCTGTGCGTCACCCTCAGCTGGCGTAGCACGGGCGCAGAGGGGCGCGAGCTGCTGTGGCAGTTCGTCTTCTAGTAGATCGCGCGATAGGCGCGGCGGCGCGTCTTCGCCTGCGAGTAGCCGTAGGGCTCGCGGCCGTGCGGGAGGTCGTTAGGGTCGAGGCCCGTCACGAGCTCGGCGACATCGATCTCGAGCGCCGTCGCGATCTGCACGAGCGTCGCGATCGTCGGGTTGCCGATCCCCCGCTCGATGCGCTGGAAGTTCGTCAGGTCCATGTCGGCGCACTCAGCGAGCACTCGCGCGCTCACGCCGGTCGTGGCGCGAATCTTCTGGATGCGCCGTCCCACTTCCCGGGCGATCTCCGACTCTGTTTGGACCATCCCTCGATGGTCGCCGAGGCTCGGTTCACACGCCTAAGCACCTGTGCCCGGGTTTTTACGCACAGGCATATATGCCCCATGCGGCCGAGCGGCCGGCGCGCGGGTGCCTTACGCCGCCCGGCGCTCGTTCCACTCGTCCCACTTCGCCAGCAGCTGCTCGATGGCGTCGTGAAAGCGCGCCGTCGGTGCGCCAGGAGAAGTGTCGCCGAAGTAGTGCTGCGACCAGTGCGCGATCCGCGCGGTGGTCTCCGGATCCTCGAGCACGCGCGTCACGTGCGCGCGCACGTCCCTCGCCTCGTCGGCGCTCAGCCACTCGCAGGCGCCGAGGTAGCCGCCCTCGTCGACCGACGCCGCCGGGTTCACGGGGCGCGTCACGATGAGCGGCTTGCCCGTCGCAAGGCGGTCGTAGATCATCGCCGAGATGTCCGAGATCGCCACGTCGGCCGCGGCGATCTGCCACCCCACCTCGGGGCCGTCGTCGTACACGTGCTGCGCCGACGGATCCGCGTGGTTGGCGGCCTTGATCGCGTGAACGATGCGGTGGTGCGCGCTGCCGTAGGCGGCGTCGACCACGCCGCTGCGCGGGTGGGGACGGTAGATCAGGCGGTACGCCGAGTCGGCGAGCAACGCCTTGACGAGCTGCTCGCCGTGTGTCGCGATGGATCCGTATGCCGCGGCCGGGCGGTCGCCCTCCCACGTCGGCGTGTAGAGCACGACGGTGCGGCCATCGGGCGTGTACGGCAGCTCGCCCGAGTAATGATCGGCCTGCGGGCGGCCGATCGCGATCGTGCGTCGATCGAGGTCGTAATCCCACAGCGTGCGAGAGAGGCGGTCGCGGGCCGCCTGACCGGCAATCAGGGCGTAGTCGTACGCCTTGAACTGGTTGGTCGTCATGTACATCTTGTCGGACTCGCCGTGGTTGATGAACACGTGCCAGCGCTCGCCATAGCGGAACATCTGGAAGTTGCGCGTGTTCTGGTTCACGTACAAGACGATGCGGATGTCTTGCGCGTCGAGGAACTTCTCGAGCTGGGCCACGCGGCGCACGTAGGCCACCGGCAGCACGCCGTCCTTCAGGATCGCGCCGGCGCCCGTGACCTTGCGCGAGAGCACGACGACGGGATGCGTCTTCGACAGCTCGGCGAGGGGGCCGTACCACTGACGAATCTGATACATGTTGACGTCGTCATCAGCGAAGTACACCGCGATGCGGAAGCGGTTCTTCTCGAGCGGCCCCTGCGCCCGGAGCGCCTTGACGGTCGTCTGGTGGGTCGCTCGAGAACGCGCCGCCTTCATGACAAGTCGCACGGCCTTCTTCGCGTCATTCACCAACTTCACGACACCCACGTTATCCAGCCGACCTCCGACGACCCCGTGGGATGATCGACAAATGAGTAACGATCCCAGCTCGATGCGCCCGCAGGCCGATCGCCGCGACGCGCCCGTCGTGCCGGCGGGAGCCGGAGTGTCGTACATCATGCCCGTGCTCAACGAGGTCGACTACCTCGAGGACGCGGTCGCGTCGACGCTCGCGCAGGAGGTCGACGGCCCGATCGAGCTCGTCATTGCCCTCGCGCCCTCCGACGACGGCACGACCGAGCTCGCCCGCGAGCTCGCGGCGAAGGATCCGCGGATCATCCTGGTCGACAACCCGGCGTCGGACAACCCCGTGGGGCTCAACCTCTGCATCCGCGCCTCGCAGTACCCGACGATCGTGCGCGTCGACGCGCACTCGGAGCTGAGCCCCGGCTACACGATGCGCGCGCTCGAGACCCTCAACCGTACGCGCGCCGCCAACGTCGGCGGCACCATGCACGCCGAGGGGCGCACGCCCTTCCAGCGCGCCGTCGCGGCCGCCTATAACTCGAAGATCGGGCTCGGCGGCGGCGCCTACCACGGCTCGGGCCAGGAGTCGGAGGCCGACTCGGCCTACCTCGGCGTCATGCGCCGCGAGGCCGTCGAAGAGATCGGCATGTTCGACGAGACGCTGCGCCGCGGATCCGATTGGGAGATGAACCTGCGCCTGCGCCAGGCGGGCTACCGGGTGATGTTCGACCCGAAGCTGTCGGTCGCGTACTGGCCCCGCGAGAGCTGGTCGCAGCTCTCGCGTCAGTTCCTCGCGACGGGCCGCTGGCGCGGCGAGCTCGTGCGCCGCTACGGCTTCCGCAACTCGACGCGGTACTTCGCGCCGCCCGCCCTCGTCGTCATGCTGACGCTCGGGCTGCTCGTCGCGGGCCTACGCATCGGCGGCGCGCTGCGCGGCGTCCTCGCGGGCGTGCTGAGCCTCATCTTCCTGCCGATCGCGCTCTACGCGCTCGTGATCGCCGGCTACTCGGCCCTGCAGAAGAAGGCGTCGCTCCGCGAGAAGATCTGGTCGCTCGCGGTCGTCCCCACGATGCACGTCGCCTGGGGCGCCGGATTCATCGTGGGCGTCGTGCGCGGCGCGCGCGACACGATCGACACCTCTCGCGTCAGCAGGTAGCCGCGTCAGCCGGTAGGGCGCGTCGTCTGATGGGGCGCGTCAGCGCTCCAGCAGGCCCCGGTCGAAGATCCGTGCCGTCACGCGCTCGGCCGCGCGGCCGTCGTCGCGCGCGTTGAAGACCTTCCGCCACGCGGCGTACCGGTCCGCGTACGGCGCCGGATCCTCCCCCAGCGCCTCGACGAGCTCGTCGGTCGTGCGCACGACGGGTCCCGGGGCGCGCTCGGCGAGATCGAAGTAGAAGCCGCGCAGATCGCTGCGGTAGTGCTCGAGGTCGGGCACGAGGAAGTAGATCGGCTTGCCCGTGATCGTGAAGTCGAACATGACCGACGAGTAGTCCGTGATCATCGCGTCGGCCGCGCACATGAGCCGCGCGACATCGGCGTAGCCCGTCACGTCGATCACGCGGGCGCCCGTCGCGCTCTGCCCGGGCAACAGCGTGCGGCTGTGCCCGCGCACGAGCACGACCGCGCCGGTGCGCTCGGCGAGCTCCTGCGGATCCATGAAGTCGACCATCTCGCTGCGGTCGTCGCGCCACGTGGGCGCGTAGAGCAGGACCCGCTCGTCGTCGCCGATGCCGAGCTGGCGGCGCGTGGATCCGCCGTCGCCGCCCTGCAGCACGTCGTTGCGCGGGTAGCCCTCGACCCACATCTCGCGGCCGCGGAAGGCGTACGCCCGGGCGAGGATCCGCGCGGCGTACGAGTTCTGCGCGAGCAGGATGTTCCAGCGGCGCGACTCCTTGAGCACGGCGCCCCACGCGCGCGGGCGGAAGCCGGGGCGCGTCAGCGCGAGGCGCTTAAGCGGCGTACCGTGCCAGGTCTGCAGCACCGTCTGCCCGCTGCGGCGCGCGTAGCGGCGGCGCAGCCAGTCGTTGACGATCAGCAGGCGGCTCGCGCTGCGCGCCCGCCACCAATCGGACGAGCCCTCGACGACCGCGATCGCGCCCTCGGGCACCTCGACCGAGTAGTCGATGACGCTCCAGTAGCGCGTGACGCCCGGGGCGACCCGCGCGATCTCGCGGTCGATCGCGAGCGGGTTATCGCCCGCGACGCGGCCGTAGAAGCTCTCGAAGAACACCGCGTTCTCGAGCGGCGAGGTGTGCAGCGTGTAGCGGCGCTCGAGCGCGGCGCGGCCCTCCGGCTCCTCGACCGACGGATCCAGTGGCGGGCCGATCTCGACGCGGTCGCCGTCGACGGCGACGCGCAGGGTGCCCTCGATCGTCATCGGCACCGCGCCGGCCACCCCGACGCCCTCCACCTCGACGCGGTATTCGCCGCTCGGCAGCGGCAGCTCCGCGCCGCCCCAGCGAGCGCGGTGCAGCGGCAGCCGCGCCGACCACGCGGATCCGTCGGCGACCGGATCCGCTTCGACGCCCGCGCGCGGGCCCGCGAGCGCCACGCGCCCCGGTGCGGTGCCGGATCCGGAGACGATGAGCGCCGGGACGGCGCCTGTCGTGTCGAGCGTGATGGTCGCGGTCATCCACGGGCCTTTCCGATGCGGGCGAAGACCTCGTCGATCACGCGCCGCGTGTTGTGTCCATCATCAAAATCGTGCACCCGGGCGCTCAGGGCGCGGGCGCGCTCGGTGCGCCGGGCGAGGGCGTCGGGGTCGCCGAGGGCCTCGTCGAGCTCGGGGATCAGCTCGCTCCAGCTGCGCGCCACGTCGTCGCCCGCGACATCGGCGTAGACGCCATAGAAGCCGCGGCGGCGGGCATACTCGTCGAGGTCGGGCGCGAGGAAGAACGCCGGCAGCGGCACGAGCGACGCGTCGAATGCGAGCGAGGAGTAGTCGGTGACGATCGCGTCGAACACGGGCAGCGCGCGGTTGATGTCGGCGAGCAGGCCGGCCCCCAGCATCGCGACGCGATCGGTCGCGGCCGGCGGCACGTACTCCCCCTCGCCGAGGCGGTGCGAGCGCACCACCAGCGCGGCGTCGTGGCGCTCGAGCAGCCCGAGCAGGCGGTCCCACTCGTCGGGGCTCGGGACTCCGGGATCCGGGTCGCCGTTGCGCCACGTCGGCGCGTAGAGCACGAGCCGCCGGCCGGACGACAGGGCGGGTACGAGCGACGCCACGAGCGCCTGCGCCTCGGCGCGGCGCGATGCCGCGTCGCCGCGCGAGAGCACGTCGACTCGCGGCTCGCCGACGACGGCGACCTTCTCGTGCGAGATGCCGAACGCCGACTCGAGGCGCCCGCGCACGAGGTGACTCGCCGCCGGGATGACCCCGATGCGCTGGGCCGAGCGGCGATACATCCACCTGAGCAGACCGCGCACGAGGCGCGAGTTCGGCAGGAACGAGCTACGCGACACCTCGGGGGCATCGAGCCCGATGCGCTTCAGCGGGATCCCGTGCCAGAGCTGGGCGACGAAGGCGCCCGTCACGGCGTAGGGGTTGACGTCGCCGAAACCGAACGCCACGACGGCGACGCGCGCGCGGGCCGTGGCCCAGAAACCGCGCCAGCTGAACTTGGGGAGCGTCGCGATCCCGAGCCGCTCGGCGTCTCGCGCCTCGTCGTCGCTCGTCGTGAGCCACACCGCGTCAACGCCTCGCGAGGTCGCCTCGCGCCAGGCTTCGAGCGGGCCGTCTGCGATTCCGGCGCCGCACCCGAAGACCCACCGGTTTCCGCGCGGCACGACCAGCGTGACGAGGCGGCCGAGGCCATACAGCGGCAGGCGGGCGAGCTTGGCAGTATTGCCCGAACCGAAAGAGAAAGACGCCACCCGTCGAGCCTAACGGGTGGCGCCTTTCTGATCGGTTTACATCTCGCCGAGCGTGACCTCGGTTTCGTGCTCCGAGCCGTCGCGCACGTAGGTGATCGTGACCTTCGTGCCCGCGGCGTTCGCGCGGATCTGCGCGGTCAGGTCGATGGCGTCGTTGACGCGCACGCCGTCGACCTTCGTGATGATGTCGCCCTTCTGCAGGCCGCCCGCCTCGGCGCCGCCGCCCGATACCGGGTCCTCGGCGATGTAGGCGCCGGTCGTCGTCGTACCCTCGACGCTCGCCGCGGGTGCGACGCTCGCGCCGAGAAGGCCGTGCGTGGCGCTGCCGTTCGCGATGATCTCGTTCGACACGCGCTCGGTGATGTTCGACGGGATCGCGAAGCCGAGGCCGATCGATCCGGACTCGCCGCTCGTCGAGCTCGCGGTCGCGATCGCGACGTTGATGCCGATCAGCTCGCCCGAGCTGTTGAGCAGCGCGCCACCCGAGTTACCGGGGTTGATGGCGGCGTCGGTCTGGAGCACCGCGATCTTGATCGAGTCGCTCGTCGTGGTGGTCGAGTTGTCACCCTGGCCGTTCTGGCCGTCCTGACCGGGCAGGTCGAAGAACCACGGCGACTGCTGCTGCGAGCTGTCGTCCTGCTGCGTCGTCTCATCGTCGGGCGCGGCCGAAGATGCGATCTCGATCGAGCGGTTGACGTTGCTGATGACGCCCGTCGTGACGGTGTTGTTGAGGCCCATGGGCGCACCGATCGCGACCGAGGTGTCGCCGACGTTGAGCTTCGACGAGTCGGCGAACGTCACCGGCGTGAGGCCGCTGGCGCCCTCGAGCTTGATGACCGCGAGGTCGTACGTCGGGTCGGTGCCGACGACCGTGGCGTCGTAGATGGTGCCGTCAGACATCGTCACGCGCAGCTGCGCGTTGGCGGCCTCGCCGCCGAGAGTCACGACGTGCGTGTTGGTGAGGACGTAACCGTCCTCGCTCAACACGACACCGGATCCGCTGCCGCTGGCCGTGTCGCTCGCGGCCTCGATCGTGACGACGCTGGGGAGCGCCTTCGCCGCGATCGCCGCCGTCTCGTTGACGTCGTCGGGGTTGTTGATCGTGACGTTCTGCGCGCCCGTCGCCGACGAGGTGACCTGCTGGGTCGACGAGTCGTTACCGAAGTTGCTGAACCCGAGCCACGCGCCGCCGAGGCCGACGCCGCCGCCGATGAGGGCCGCGACGACCATGAGGCCCGCGACCTTCGCGCCGATGCCGGGCTTCGACTTCTTCTGCTTCTGCTCGGGCTGGGCCCACGCGTATTCCGCCTGGGGCTGGGTCACAAACGCCGGCTCAGCGGTGGCCGTCGTCTGCGGGCGGGCGTAGGCACCGGGCTGTGCCTGACCCGCGGCGGGGTACTGCGGCTGCTGCTGACCGGGCTGCGACTGTGCCGCCGGGCCGACATAACCGCCGCGCGCTGCCTGCTCTGCGGCAGAGCGCTCGGGAAGCGGGGGGATCATTGAACCGCTGTCAGTGCTCATGACTGCTCCTTCTGGGCTGATAAATTCAGCATGCGCCGGTTTCCTATGAGCCGTCTATGTTCAGATTAGGGCAAGTGTGTGAGTTCGTCGCGGGTAGCCTGACGACATGACGCAGGTACCCGGATCGTGGCGGCGCGCGGCCGCCGGAGCCCGCCTCCTCGGCGCGGACGGCGAGGTCGCACCCACAATTTTCGCAGAGATGTCGGCCCTCGCGGGCCGCACGGGAGCGATCAACCTGGGCCAGGGATTCCCCGACGACGAGGGGCCGGCCGAGGTTCTCGAGGCCGCGAGGCGCGCGATCGCCGACGGGCAGAACCAGTACCCGCCCGGCCGCGGCACGCCCGATCTGCGGGCCGCGATCGCCGAACACCAGGAACGCTTCTACGGGCTCTCGTGGGATCCCGGATCCGAGATCCTCGTCACCGCCGGCGCCACCGAGGCGCTGACCGCTTCGCTCCTCGCCCTGCTCGAACCGGGCGACGAGGTCGTCGTCTTCGAGCCCTTCTACGACTCCTATGCCGCCGCGATCGCGCTGGCGGGCGCCCGCCTCGTTCCCGTCCGCCTGCGCTGGCCCGGCTTCCAACCGGATCCGGAGGAGCTCGCCGCAGCCGTCACCGACCGCACCCGCGCGATCCTCGTCAACGACCCGCACAACCCCACCGGCACGATGTTCACCGCCGAGGTACGGTCACTCGTCGTCGAGCTCGCCGAGCGGCACGACGCGCTCATCATCACCGACGAGGTATACGAGCACCTCGCCTTCGCGCGGGCGCACTCTCCCATCGCGGCGATCCCCGGCGCGCGCGATCGCACGATCTCGATCTCGTCGGGCGGGAAGACCTTCCGCACGACCGGATGGAAGATCGGGTGGCTGACGGCGCCCGCCGAGCTCGTCACGGCGATCCTCACGGTTAAGCAGTACCTCACCTACGTCAACGGCTCGCCGTTCCAGCCCGCGATAGCGGCCGGGCTTCGGCTGCCGGACGCCTTCTTCGACGAGCTCGCCCTCGACATGCGCGCCAAGTCGGAGGCGCTCGGGCGCGGCCTCGACGCCGCAGGATTCGCCGTGTCGAGACCCGCCGGCACCTACTTCACGGTCGCCGACGCCGCCTCACTCGGCTACGACGACGCCGCCGAATTCTGCCGGGCGCTCCCCGGCCTCGCAGGCGTCGTCGGCGTGCCGCTCAGCGCGTTCGTCACGGCGGAGCACCACGACGAGTACCGCTCGCTCGTGCGGTTCGCCGCATGCAAGCGCATCGGCATGCTCGAGGAGGCCGCGGGCCGCCTCGCTCAGCTCGCGGGCGTCACCCGGTAGCGGCGCAACTTCAGCGCGGGATTCGTCTCGCGCACCTCGGCGATGCGCTCGCGCGTCGCCCAGCCGACCGCGACGTCGGCCTCCGTGCCGAGCGCGGCCGTCACGACGCCCCGCGGATCCACGATCATCGATCGCCCCACCCCGATCGGCGGCGTGTGGTCGGCCGCGACGACGTAAGCGGTGTTCTCGATCGCGCGCGCCGCGATGAGCGTCTCCCAGTGGTGTTCCTTCAGCGGGCCGCGCACCCACTCCGACGGCACGAGGAGCACCTCGGCGCCGGCGTCGACGAGCGTGCGCGCCGCCTCCGGGAATCGCAGGTCGTAGCAGGTCATGAGCCCGAAGCGCAGGCCGTCGACGACAAAGGTTTCCGGATCCGCGAGCTCCCCCGGCTCGATCCACTCGCTCTCGGTCTGCCCGAAGGCGTCGTAGAGGTGCTGCTTGCGGTAGCTCGCGACGACGCCGGTCGAGTCGACCGCGACCGCGGTGTTGCGCACGCGCTCCCCGTCGCCCCTCTCGACGAGGCCCGCGACGATCGTCAGATCGTGCTGCGCCGCGATCGTCGCGAGCGAGCGCGTGAACGGGCCGTCGAGATCCTGCGCGTGCGCGGCGAGGCTCGCATCGAACGGATCCACGAAGTAGCTCGCATACTCGGGCGCGACGAGGACTCGCGCGCCGCGCGCGGCGGCCGTCGCCGCAGCCTCCGCGAGGCTCGTGAGGTTGGCGTCGACGTCGGCCGCCGGCGCGAACTGGAAGACGGCGATGCCGACGGGCTCGTGTGCACTCATGCCGCCATCCTGCCACGCGCCCAGCCCGCGCACAGGCTCGCCCGGGAATCGCCCCGGCTTGGCCCGCGGGTGAACGGTGGGTAAAGTAGAAGACGTGCCGCGGGATGGAGCAGTTCGGTAGCTCGCTGGGCTCATAACCCAGAGGTCGTAGGTTCAAATCCTGCTCCCGCAACCAATGCGAAGTCCCGGATCCAACAGGATCCGGGCCTTCTGCGTTCCCCCGCCCTTACTCCGCGAGGTCGCACTCTTTTCGCGAGATCTCACTCATTTCGGTGCGATCTCAGGAAAAGAGTGAGATCTCGCGGGCCTGGCGGGGCTATTCCGTCAGGTAGCAGGCCCACGCGTCGTCGCCGTCGGCCTCGGGTAGCTGCAGGTAGACGCCGGCGTGCGCCATGCCGTCCGCCATGATGCGGTCGCGCATCGCCGCACAGAGTTCAGACTGGGCTGCGTCCGCCGTTCCGTGGAGTCCGAAGCCGGTCACGCCGTCGGTCACCTGGATCCGCGTGACGCCATGCTCCTCTGCCATTGTCGCGAGGTCGACGAGGAGGTCCTGCCGACCCTCGATTGGGCCCATGTCGAGGCGCAGAAACGCGTCGGACGTGGTCCAGCCGTCGACCGATACCTCCCACACGGTGTTATCCACGCCGTCGACGTCGAACCGGGTCGCCGTCACGGCGTCGTACGATTCCGCGAGCTCGATGAGGTCGGCCGCCTCAACCCGGCAGTCCAGCGTCACGCGAGCCTCCGGCGCATCCCCGTAAGTCTCGTGGCTGAGCGTGGCCGTCGCGCACGGCGAGTCCGCCGTCGTGTCGACCATGGCTCGCAGCACCTCGGGTCCCGGGTTCTCATCGGTGATGATCCCGGCAAACACGCTGGCGCCCGCAATCGACCCCAGGGCGATCGCGTTGAGTTCGGCGTCGTCGACGATGCCCGCCGCCTCGCCCTCGACCGCCGAGAGCGCCGCGAGCTGTTCGTCGGGGCTCGGCAGCTCGTCCCACATCAGCTGAACATCGACCCCCGTGGCCGATCCGGGGGTCATCGCGATGATCCCCGTGTCGGCGATCCCCGTGTCCTGAACGTAGGTCTGCAGCTCGGCGAGCGTCGTCGGATCCGAAAGCGGGGTTTCCGTCGGCTCCGCCGTCGGTGCCGGATCCGGCGCCGTCTCGCTCGTGCAGCCCGCCGCGAGAAGCGTCAGGGCAACGATCGGAATCGACAGGCTTCGCACGCGCATTTCCCCAGCCTATGCGCAAGGCGCCGACGGCATCGGCCCCCAAGCCCGCGAGATCTCACCCATCTCGCGAGATCGCATCGAATTCAGTGAGATCTCGCGAAAAGAGTGCGATCTCGCGGATGTGGGGGCGGTGGTCGTGGGGCCGAGTTGCGGGGGTGGCGTGGCGCGTGTATAGTGGTCTCTTGTGCCGCGGGATGGAGCAGTTCGGTAGCTCGCTGGGCTCATAACCCAGAGGTCGTAGGTTCAAATCCTGCTCCCGCAACCAAGAACAGCCCCGATCTAGACTTTCTAGATCGGGGCTGTTGCCTTTCCATAGCTCCTACTCCGCGACGGTGATGGTGCCTTCCATGCCCATCGCGCGGTGGTTCGACACCGAGCACCAGAAGTCCATGTCCTCCCCCACCACGCCGACGTTCACCGTCTCGGTCTCGCCGGGGTTCAGGCGCTCCGACGCCTCGCCGTTGCCGAACTCGATGTCGTGCAGATCGGTACCGGTGTTCTCGAACTCAACGACGAGCTCGTCGCCGAGCGGCACCTCGATCTCGGACGGCGTGTAGCTCATCCCCTGCACCTGAACCGTGACCGTCGTCGTGTGACCCGTCGGTTCGACGTCCGGCTCCGACGAGCAGCCGGTAAGCGTCGCGGCCGCGACGAGCGCGAGCCCCAGGGCAAGGATCCGTTTCTTCATGGATCCATTCTCTCGCGCCCGCGGGCGCGCGGCCGGAAACGCCGAAGGCGCCCACGGGACCGGATCCCGTGGGCGCCTTCGGGCGCGATTACTCCGAGAGCTCGAGGAGCGTCTCGAGCGCCTTCGTCAGGTCGGCGTCGGCCTCGGCGTAGGCGACCATGTCGCCCTTGTCGAGCGCCGCCGTCTTCGCGTCGAGGGCGGTCTTCGCCGCGGCGAGCGCCTCCTCGTAGCTTCCGGCCGGCGGGGTGACGCTGCCCGAGTCGGGGTCGTCGGTCGGTTCCGGCGTCGGGTCGGTCGTAGTGCCGCTATCGGTGTCGTTGTCGGTGGGCTCCCCCGTCTCGGGGTCGACCGGGTCGACGTTCTGGTCGCCGGTCTCGGCGCCCGAGTCGCCGCCGAACAGCTTGTCGAGGGCCTCGGCGAGCGTGTCTTCGAACGCGACCTCGTCACCGAACGCGACGAGCACCTTGCGCAGCAGCGGGTACGACGTGTCGCGCTTCGACTGCACGTACACCGGCTGCGCGTAAAGGAGGCCACCGCCGACGGGAAGCGTCAGCAGGTTACCCGGCACGACGTTCGAGTCACCGATCTGCAGCACGTTCAGCTCGTTCGCGATCTCCTGGTTCGAGTCGAACGCGTTCTGTACCTGTCCGGGTGCCGGGATCGTGCTGCTCGACGATATCTCGAGCATTCGGAGCTTGCCGTAGCCCTCGCGCACCGTGCCCGCCTCGCTACCGGCATCGGAGTCGACCGAGAGGTAACCCATGAGCACCTGGCGGTCACCGCCGTCGGGGATGAACGAGGTGAACATCGAGAAGGTCGGCTCGTCCTCGCCGGGCATCTGCATCGTCAGGTAGTACGGCGGCTGCAGGGCCTGGTCGTTGCTCGGGTCCTTCGGCGTCTCCCACGCGTTGTCGCGCTGGTAGAACGCGTTCGCGGTGTCGACGTGGTAGATGCCGAGCATCGAGCGCTGCACCTTGAACAGGTCGGTCGGGTAGCGCACGTGGCTCATGAGGTCGCCCGACATCTCGCTGATGGGCTTCAGCGTCGACGGGAAGATCTTCTGCCAGGTCGCGAGCACCGGGTCGGTCTCGTCCCACGCGTAGAGCGTGACGGATCCGTCGTACGCGTCGACGGTCGCCTTGACCGAGTTGCGGATGTAGTTGACGTCGTCGACCAGCAGGTTGGGCTGCGGGTTGGCCGAGTCGCTGATCGCCTCCGACAGGCTCACCTGGGTGGCGTACGGGTACGACGCACTCGTCGTGTAGCCGTCGATGATCCAGACGATGCGGCCGTCGACGACCGAGGGGTACGGATCCTGATCGAGCGTCAGGTACGGGGCGACCTTCTGCACGCGCTCGCGCGGGCTGCGGTCGTACAGGATCTGCGATTCTTCGTTGATCTGGTCGCTGAAGAGGATCTCCGCCGACTGGTACTTCAGCGAGTACAGCATGCGGTTGAAGTAGTTGCCGAGGCTCGGGCCGCCGTCGCCGGAGAACGTCGTGTAGATCTGGTTCTCGGTACCGCCGGATCCGGTGGCGTAGTCGAGCTCGACGGGGTCGGCTCCCTCGGGGGCGCCGACGATCGAGTACTCGGGCGACTCCTCGCCGAAGTAGATGCGGGGCTCGTACTCGGCGTCGGTCAGGAAGCCCTTCGAGGGGATGTCGCCCTCGACGAAGACCGGCTCGCCCTCGTTGGTGCGGGCGTTACCACGGGCCGCGACCATGCCGTAGCCGTGGGTGTAGGTCATGGTCGAGTTGACCCAGCTTCGGTTATCGCCGAGGCCGTCAAGGTTCAGCTCGCGCAGCGACACCACGGCGTCCTGCGTCTCGCCGTCGATCGTGTAGCGGTCGACGTCGAGGGTGTCGTGGAACTGGTAGTACGGGCGCACCTGCTGCAGCTGCTGCACGGTCGGGCCGATGATCGACGGATCCATGAGACGCAGCGAGGCGGTCGTGTCGGCGTCGCCGCGCAGCTGCCCCTTCTCGACCGTTGTCTCGGCCTCGTACTCGGTGGTCTCGATCTGGTCGAGACCGTACGCGGCGCGGGTCGCGTCGACGTTCTTCTGGTAGTACTCGGACTGCAGCGCGCGCTCGTTCGGCGTGACCTGAATGGTCTGCACACCCCACGGCAGCGCGACCGTGACGACGAGCGACGTCACGATCAGCAGACCGGTCGCGACGAGCGGGTAGCGCCACTTGCCGATGAAGGCGGTGACGAGGAACAGCACGGCGACGAGCACGGCGACGATCGAGAGGATCGTCTGGCCGGGGATCAGCGCGTGGGTCGCGACGTAGTCGGGACCGGTGATGCGGTCGTGCGTCGACACGAGGCTGGCGTAGCGGCCGATCCAGATGCTCACGCCCTGGAACAGCAGGTACACGCCCGCGATGATTGCGATCTGGATCCGCGCGGACTTCGAGATCGAGAGCTCACCCTGGCCGACCCGCACGGATCCGTACAGGTAGCTGATAACCGCCGTGATGAGGAGCGAGATGAGCGTGACCGCGAGCACGAAGCTCACGACGCTCTGGTAGAACGGCAGGTCGAACATGTAGAACGAGATGTCGAGGCCGAACTGCGGGTCGGTCTCCCCCGTCTCGACGCCGTTGGCCCAAAGCCAAGCGGTCTCCCACTGCGTGGACGCGGCGAAGCCGGCGAAGAAGCCGAACAGCACCGGGATACCCCACATCGCGAGGCGGCGCAGCGGCTCGACAACCTCCTGGTACCGGTCAAGCTGCGAGCTGAGACGCGCATACACCGGCCGCAGGCGGTAGGCCAGGAACATCGACAGCCAGACCGGAACGCCCATGCCGACGAAGCCGACGGCGAACATCACCGCCCGCGCGATCCATTGCGTCGTGAGCACTGAGGCGAAGTCGAGCTGGCGATACCAAAGGAATTCGGTATACAGGCTTGCCAGCCCAAACAGCGCCACCAGGATGACGGCGATAATGGCGACGGTCGCGACAACGATCCGTCTGGTCGGCGATGACGGCGTGGCCGAGTTCTGCTGCGAGGTGGAGGTCACCCCTCCATCTTAGGAGAGCCTGTTATGACGCGGCGCAGGTAGGAAGGTTCTCGGCTTCGCCCTGAGCGATCGCCTCGACCGCCGCGATCGACTCCTCGAGCGTCGAGGTCGAGATGACCTGCAGGCCGTCGGGGACGTGCCCGACGACCTCGTCGCAGTTCGAGGCCGGCGCGAGGAAGTAGTCGTTGCCCGCGTCTCGCGCGCCGTAGAGCTTCTGGCGGATCCCGCCGATCGGGCCGACGGTGCCGTCGGCCTCGATCGTGCCGGTGCCTGCGATGGCCGCGCCGCCCGTCATCTCGCCGGGCGTCAGCGTGTCGACGATGCCGAGAGCGAACATCATTCCGGCGCTCGGGCCGCCCACGTTGTTGAGCTGGATCGAGATGTCGATGGGAAGGTCGTAGCCGCTCATGAGGCTCACGCCGATCGCCCACGAGTCCTCGCCGTCGAGCGTGGCCTTCTGCGGCGTCACCTCGACGTCGCTCGTCTCGCCATCGCGCTCGATCGTGAGCGAGACCGGATCCCCGTTCTGCGCACCGATGATGTCGCGCAGCTGCGTGACGTCGGTGATCGTCTCGCCCTCGGCGGCGAGGATCCGGTCGCCCTCGGAGAGGATCCCCTCGGCGGGCGAGTCGTCGACGAGCGACACGACGCTGATGTCGGCGGGGACGTCGTAGCCGAGCGCGATCAGCGCGGCGGCCGATGCCTTGCTCTGCGAGTCCTCCATCATGACGGCGTTGGCCTGGTCGCGCTGCTCGCTCGTCTCCCCCTCCGGGAACACCGAGTCGATCGGCAGGATCGCCTGCGAGGGACGGAACCAGGCGAGCGCCAGCTCGGTCCACGACAGGGGGTGCTCGCGATTGCCCACGACCTGCACCGTCGTGAGCGAGAGCGATCCGCTCGTGTCGTAGGTCTCGGCGTCGTCGACCGCGATCAGCGGCACGTCCTCGTCGTCGGCGTTCTTGACCTCGCCGAGGGTGTTGAACACGGGACCCGGCTGCTCGAGGACGTATCCGGTCGGCAGAAAACTCATGACGAGCAGTGCAACGATCGCTACGATCAGGGCCGAGGCGCCAACCGTCAGTCGACGTGACCAGCGGCGCGTGCTCTCGATGGCTTCTGTCACTGCCCGTACCTTCCTCGCCGGCCGAGGAATGTACTCGGCTCAGAGACGTTAGCGTAGTTGTACTACCCACAGCGCAGGCTGAACACGGCGGCGAAAGGCGGCTCCTCATGAGCGACAATACCCCGGACGACGACTTCCAGGAGATGCTCCGCCGGATGCTCGGCGGCGACCAGAATGCGTTCGGCGAGGCGGGCATAGACCCCGAGCAGCTTCGCAACATGGGCGTGGATCCGGCGCAGCTGCAGCAGATGATGGCCGCGTTCCAGCAGGCGATGTCGACCTCGAACGGCGAGATCCCGTGGGACTCGGCCCGCACGGGCGCGCTGCACGTGGCGAACCAGGACAGCCTGGCGATCACCTCCGGCCAGCGCAACGACCTCGCGGGGGCCTTCCAGCTCGCGGATCTCTGGCTGAGCGAGGCGACGAACCTCGACCCGACGGGGCAGCTCCCGATCGTGCTGACGCGCGGCGAGTGGGTCGAGCAGACGTTGCCGGTGTGGCAGGAGACGGCAGAGCCCGTCGCCGAGTCGGTCGCCGACGCGCTCACGGACGCGCTCGAGCAGCAGACTCCCGAGGAGATGCGCCAGGCGATCAGCGGCGCGAGCCGCATGATCCGCCAGGTCGGCGGCTCGCTGTTCGCGGCCCAGCTGGGCCAGGTCGTCGGCAAGCTGTCGAAGGAGGTCGTGTCGGGCGGCGACGTGGGCATCCCCGTCCTGCCTCCCGGCGTCGCCGCGATCCTGCCGCAGAACTTCGATGACCTCGGCGAGGGCCTCGAGATCCCCCACGAGGAGCTCGCGCTCTACTTCGCCGCCCGCGAACTCGCGCACGCCCGCCTCTTCAAGCACGCAAAGTGGCTGCGCCTGCACGTCATGAGCCAGGTCACCGACTTCGCCCGCGGCATCCACATCGACACCGACGTGCTCGACGACCTCGCCGGGCGCTTCGACCCGTCGGATCCGCAAGAGCTGCAGGAGGCGCTCGGATCCGGTGCCCTGTTGCCGAAGCAGACCGAGGCGCAGAAGCACGCGCTCGACCGCCTCGAGAACATGCTCGCCCTCATCGAGGGCTGGGTCGACGTCGTCGCCGCCGACGCGGCGGCGCGGATCCCGAGCCTCGACCGCATCGCGGAGGCGACCCGCCGCCGCCGCGCCGTCGGCGGCCCCGCGCAGGACGCGCTCGGCATGCTCGTCGGCCTCCAGCTGCGCCCGCGCCGCCTGCGCGAGGCCGCGGCGATGTGGCGCGCGATCGGCGACGCCGTCGGCCGCGACGTGCGCGACGGCCTGTGGGACTACCCCGACCTCGTGCCGACCGCCGAAGACATCGACAACCCGCAGGGCCTCATCGCCCGCCTCGAGGCGTCGGCGCGCGGCGAGGAGGCTCCCCGCGACGAGATGGACGAGGCCCTCGCCCAGCTCTTCGCCGAGGCCGAGGCCGAGGAGCCGGGCGACGACGCGGGCGAGGCCCCGTCGGGCGACGAGCCGGACCGCTCCTAAGCCGGAACGATCCACAGGCGGATTTCGCGGATCCGCCTGTGGATAACCGCCCGCGCGGGCGGGAAGAGGGGCACAATCGGCGACATGCCGATGATTGAGCTCGACCCCGCGTACCCCGTGCTGTGGCGCGACGAGCGCAGCGTGCAGGTCGGTCTCTCAGACCCCGTGTGCACGATCGTGGACCCGACCGCCTGGCAGCTCGAGCTGCTCCGTGTGCTCGCGCACGGCGTCGCGCCCGGCCAGATCGCGGGCCTCGCGATGGCGCTCGGCGGGGATCCGGCGGAAGCGACGGCGCTCGTGGCGCAGCTCGGCACCGCGCTCCGCGAGGTGACCGAAACGTCCGAGGTGTCGCTGCTCGTCACCGACCGCGTTCCCCATCCCGCGGTCCTCGGGGTATACGACGCGCTCGCCGACGCCGGCTTCACGCCCGTGCGGCGCACGACAGCCGACGCCGCGGCGACGCCGGGCGCGATCGCCGTCATCGTCTCGGCGAGCCTCGTGCCGCCGTACCTCGCACACGAGCTGGTGTCGGCCGACGTCGTGCACGTGCCCCTCGTGCTCGACTCCGAGCGAGCGATCCTCGGCCCGGCCGTGCGGCCGGGCGAGACGGCGTGCCTCGCCTGCCTCTGGGCGCACGAGGTCGACCGCGATCCGGCGTGGCCGGCTCTCGCGAGCCAGCTGCTCGCCCGCGAGCTAGTGGATCCGCCGACGAGGTCGGTCGCCGGATCCGCCGCCGCACTGCTCGCGCAGGTGCTCGCGGGGGTCTCGCCGGAGTCGGGGCGCAGCCGGTCGGTCGAGCTCAGCCGCGACGGCCGCCGCCGGTGGCGTTCGCACGCTCCACACGCAGAATGCCTGTGCCGATCTCCGCAAGGAACCGCGACGGAGATCGTTCACCTCGGCCCGCGGCGCGTGCCCACGAAAGCGACAGCGTCTGCGCGGCACGAGTGATGCCGACGTAGGCGAGGCGCCGCTCCTCGTCGATCGCCTCGAGGTTCGACGCGTACGAGATCGGCAGGAGGCCCTCCGAAACGCCGACGAGGAACACGTGCGGCCACTCCAGGCCCTTCGCGGCGTGCAGCGTCGACAGCGTGACGGTGCGCATCGCCGGCTCGTGCTGATCCTTCGCCCGCGCGAGCAGCTCGTCGGCGAAGCCGCGCAGGCTGCGCTCGGACGTCGACTCCGCCAGGCGCACGATCGCCTGGCGCGCCTCCCACGCGGTGCGCAGGGCGCCGCCGGCGGGAGGCGCGTCCTCCACGTGGCCGAGGCCCCGGAGCACGTCACGCACGGCCTCGAGAAAGCCGAGATCGCTCGGCGCGACGGCCGCCGCGCGGATCGCGAGGATCGCCTGGCGCACCTCGGGCATGTCGAAGAAGCGCGTGCCGCCGAGCACCGTCGCCGCGACCTGCGCGTCGGCGAGAGCCTGCTGTAGGAGGGCGGACTGGCCGTGCGCGCGATAGAGGATCGCGATGTCGCTCGCGGGCACGCCGCGATCGACGAGCGACCGGATCCGCGCCGCGACCCCCGCGGCCTCCGACGCGTCGTCGGGGTACTCGACAACGGCGGGGCGCGGCGTGTCCGACTCGCGGGTCGGCCGTAGCCGCAGGGCGCCCGCGCGGTCGCGCATGAGGGCGTTCGCGGCGTCGAGGATCGGCGGGGCCGAACGGTAGTTGTGCTCGAGGCGCACGACCGTCGCGTCGGGGTACCGCGTGCCGAACTCGAGCAGGTGCTTGGCCTCGGCGCCCGTGAACGAGTAGATCGTCTGGCTCGCGTCGCCGACGACGCAGATGTCGCGCCGGTCACCCAGCCACAGCTCGAGCAGCCGGTTCTGCAGCGCCGAGACATCCTGGTACTCGTCGACGGTGAAGTGGCGGTACTGCTCGCGGATCGCGACGGCGACGCGCGGCTCAGCCTCGATCATGCCCGCGCACGCGAGCAGCACGTCCTCGAAGTCGAGCTGGCGGCGCTCGTCCTTCAGCTTCTCGTAGGCGGCCATGAGGTCGACGAGCGCCGATGCCCCGACGGACCCGACGGCGCGGCCGAGTGTCGCGTAATCGTCGATCGAACGCATCGTGACCTTGCGCCACTCGATCTGCGCGGCGATGTCGCGCAGCGTGTTGGTGTCGGGCCTGATGCGGAGCGAGTCGGCGGCGTGCGCGAGCAGGCGCACCTTGTTGTCGATGATCGACGGGGCCGTGTCGCCCGCGACCGTCGGCCAGAAGAAGTTGAGCTGCGAGAGCGCCGCGGCGTGGAACGTCTTCGCCTGCACGCCCGAGATGCCCATCTGGCGTAGCCGGCCGCGCAGCTCGCCCGCCGCCTTCGTCGTGAAGGTCAGCGCGAGCACGCGGTTCGGCGTGTAGGTGCCCTCGTCGACGCCGTGAGCGATGCGGTGCGTGATGACGCGCGTCTTTCCGGTGCCGGCGCCGGCGAGCACCGCGACGGGGCCGCGCAGGACCTCGGCCGCGCGCCGCTGCGACTCGTCGAGCGCGTCGAGCGGGCTCACTTCTCGTCGTACCAGGTACGGATCAGGTGGTGCGCGACCGACGCCCCACCCGGGAGCCGCACGTCGAGCTCGCCCGCGAGTCCGCGGCCGATCTCCTCGCGCGAGAACCAGCGCGACTCGATGATCTCCTCGCCGTCGGGCTTCACCGTCTGCTCGTCGACGATCGTCGCGTGGTAGCCGAGCATGAGCGAGCGCGGGAACGGCCACGCCTGCGAGGTGATGTAGGTGAGGTTGTCGACCTCCACGCCCGTCTCCTCGAGCAGCTCGCGGTGCACCGTGAGCTCGGCAGACTCCCCCGCCTCGACGAAGCCCGCGAAGCACGAGAACATCTCGCCCTTCCACGCCGCGTTGGCGCCGAGCAGCAGCTTGGTGCGGTCGCGATTGGTGATCGCGACGATCACGGCGGGATCCGTGCGGGGGAAGTGCTCGCGACCGCAGGAGGCGCACCGGCGCGCCCAGCCGGCCATCGTGATGGTCGTCGCGGATCCGCAGCGCGGGCAGAACGGCGAGTCGGCGAGCCAGCGGCCGAGGGCGAGCCCCGAGACGAAGAGCGATGACTCGAGCCCGTCGAGCGACGCCCCGATGGTGCGGTAGGAGGTCCACTCGCCGCGCGCCGGATCCGGTGCCTCGCCGCCGAAGACGGCGAGCAGGTAGGCCTGGCCCGCGCGGTCGCGGCCGAGGAAGGCCCAGGTCGCGTCGCTCGCGACGTCGGCCGGATCCGCAAACGCGATCGTGCCGCCCGCGATGGGCGCCTGGTCGCCGGCGATCTGCACCACGCGCGTCAGCGGATCGTTCCGCAACCGGTCGATGAGCCCCTCGTCGGTGCGCTCGTGTGCGCTGGTGTCGAATGCATCGGCGAGATCGATCATCGATGTCCTCTCGGTTGGGGCTTCCTGCGCGGATTCCTGCGTGGCGTGGTGGCCGCGCCCATGCTGTCCGCCTAGTCTGGGCGGCATGGCACGTTCCCTTCTCACTCTAGCCGCGGCCGCTTCGGCGGCCCTGCCCGATGTCGGGATCGAGGGGGTCCGCCAGCTGACCACCGCGACGTCCGGTCGCTACGACGCCGCGCTCGTGACGCTCGAAGGCGGCGAGGATCTCGTCGCCCGCGTTCCCACCTCGGCCGATGCCCTCTCCGATGTCGAGAGCGAATTGATCGCCCTCCGCGCCCTCACCGCGGGCGCCCGCGAGGTCATGGGCTTCGACGCGCCCGAGCTGCGCGGCACGGCCCCGTTCGACGACACCCGCGTGATCGTGACGACCTACCTGCGCGGCTATCACGTCGAGGCCGCCCACATTCCCGCCGGCCGCGGCGTCGCCGACGCCATCGGCCGCGCGATCGGCCGCGTGCACGACCTGCCGCAATCGGTCGTGCGGAGCGCGGGGCTTCCCGTGCGCTCCCCCGCCGCCGCGCGCGCCGACCTCGAGCGGCTGCTCGACGCCGTCGGCCGGAGCGGGCGCGTGCCCGTGCGGCTGATGGTGCGCTGGCGCGAGGCCGTCGAGGACGACAGGCTCTGGGACTACGATTCCCGCGTCGTGCTCGGCGGAACCCAGTCGACCTCGTTCGTGCTGCGCGACGCCGCCGACGGAACCCCGCAGGTCGCGGGCGTGCTCGACTGGCAGGGGCTGTCGATCGGCGACCCCGCGCTCGACCTGCACTGGAGCGCGGGCGCCCCCGACGCCGTCGAGGACATCTTCGCGGCCTACGCCGATGCCTCCGTGCGTGCGCCCGACCGCGCACTGCGCGTGCGCGCGCGGCTGCACGCCGAGCTCGAGTTCGCCCGCTGGCTGGTGCACGGCCTCGAGGCGCACCGCCCCGACATCGTCGACGACGCGGCCGAGCTCATGGACTCGCTGTCGGCCGGCCTCGCCGGCGACGCGCTGCTCGCCGACCTGCCGCGGCAGGATCGCGGCGACATGAGCGAGGCGATCGCGATTCTCGACCGCGTGCCGCGCGACGTGCGCGCGTCGGCCGATACCTCGATGCACACCGACGCGTTCGACCCGAACGACCTCATGCTGCACACCGACGAGACGTGGGACGCGGCGCCGCCGCCCCACGCCCGCACGGAGGCGTCGACCGAGTCGATCGACGTAACCCAGCCGGTCGACGCCGTCGCGCAGGGCGACGACCCGATGGATCCGGTGGACGTCACCCAGCCGATCGGGCTGCGTCCCGACCCCTCGTAGCCGCGCGCCACCGCTCGACGATCTCGCGCTCGTCTGCGGGGTGCGTATCGCGCAGGACGAGGTCGTCGGGGACGTAGTAGAGCACCGCGTCGATCTGATCGAGCGGCACGCCGTGGCGGCGATGGTAGGCGAGGCGGTAGAGCGCCAGCTGGAGCATGCGATCGGTCTTCTCGGCGTCGGTGCGCGGCGCCTTGCCGGTCTTCCAGTCGACGATCTCGATGCGGTCGCCGCGACGGTAGACGGCGTCGAGCTTGCAGATCATGATGTGCGGCGGCCGCCCCTCGTCGAGCTCGAGGGCGAAGTCGACCTCGGTCTCGACCTCGACCGGCTCGAGCCCGGCCCACTCGCTGCGCTCGAACGTCGCGCGCAGCGCCGCGAGGTCGCGCTCGTCGTCGGCTGACGCCGCCGCGACGCCCGACCACTCCTCGCCGTCGTCGAGATCCCACAGCGCGTCGTCGGGCGAGGCCGCCGAACCGGCGAGGCCCGAGCGCTGCTCGACCCACTGGTGAAAGAGCGTGCCGAGGCGCGTCTGGCGGTAGGGCCGCTCGGGCATGGGGCGCTCGAGCTCGCCGATCGTGCCCTCAAAGTCGACGACGTAGTCCTTGAACTTCGAGGCCGGAACGCGCACGGGGATCGCGAGCGCCGCGGCGCGATTCTTCTCGTCGCGCTCGGCGAGGAGGCGGCGGATCTCGGGCGTCATCTCGGCGGCCGCGGCCGCGCGGACCTCGGCGGCGGCCCGCTCGACGGCGCCGCGGCGAGCGCCGAGCGGGTCGAGCGGCCACTGGGCCGTGGCCCCGTCGCCCTCGTAGGGGTTCTCCGCCGTCTTCTCGAGCTCGGCGGTGACGAGCCGCGCGGCCTTCGCGCGCGCGGCGTAGCGCTCGCGCACCGCGGCATCGGCGAAGAGCGGGCGATCCTCGCCGGGCTCGCCGCCGTCGACGATCCCCGCGTCGGCCGCCTGCACGCGCGCCTCGATCTCCTGCAGGATTTCGTCGAGATAGGTGCTGGCCGCGCGCGGCCGCGTCTGCCCCGCCCAGTGGGATCCCGTGAGCAGCAGGTGCCCCCTCGCGCGGGTCACCGCGACGTAGGCGAGCCTGCGGTCTTCGCGCGCGGAGGCCTCGCGGACCGCCCCGCGGAAGGCGTCGAAGGCCTCCGCGAGCTCGGTCGTGAGCTCCTTGCGGGTCTCGTCCGTCACGATCGCGGGCGCGAGCCACTGGAACGACGGCCGCGCGGCCGAGTCGCCGCGGAACGGATCCGGGAGCTCGCCGGTCGCGAAGCCCGCCTGGAGGTCGCGCGGCGACGACGGGAGCTCGCCCGCCACCAGGCGCACGACGGCGACGGCGTCCCACTCGAGGCCCTTCGAGCCGTGGATCGTGAGCAGCTGCACGACGCCAGGCTCGGGCGGCTCGGCGCGCGGCGCGAGGTCGTCCTGCCGCTCGGCCTGGTCGATCCAGGCGAGCAGGCTGCTGAGGGTGCCGCGCTCGTCGATCGACAGGAAGCCGCGCACCTCCTCGGCGAAGGCGCGAAGCTGCAGCTGCGCCGAGCGGGCCGAGCCCCGCGTCTCGTTCGCGAAGAGCTCGACGTCGAGGCGCAGCTCTTGCTCGATCATGCGCAGGAGCTCGGGGATCGGTGCGCCCGCGGCCCGGCGCAGGCGCTCGATGACGTCGGCGGCCTCGCGGAGGCGCGCCTGCCCCTCGGCCGTGAAGGCCTCGAGCAGCCGGTACCCGTCGGGGCTGCGACGGAGGAATTCGAGGGCGTCGATGATCGACACCTGCTCGTCGATGCCCGCCGACCCGCGCATGCGGTCCTTCACCTCATCGCTGAGCGGCGCGAGCGACCCGTCTCGGCGGTTCAGCTCGACGGCCAGGTCGTAGAGGGCGCCCATGTCGGCGACGCCGACGGCGAAGCGCGGTCCGATGAGCAGGCGGATGAGCGCCGAGCCCTCGGCGGGGCTGTGGATCACGCGCAGCGCCGAGACGACGTCGATGACCTCGGGGGCGGAGAGTAGACCGCCGAGGCCGAGAATGCGGTGCGGGATGCCGCGCGCCGTGAGCGCGTCGGCGAATCGCTGCATGTGTCGCTTCGCGCGGAAGAGGATCGCACCGGTGTGCGGCTTGCCGCCCGGGTGCTGCGCCGCGTGCTCGGCGCGGCGCGCCTCGAACCACTCGGCGACGGCCTCGGCCTCCCCGTCGATCGTCTCGGGATAGCGCACCTCGAGATCGCCGATGCCGGCGAACGGGTTCGGCTCGAGCGGCTTCACCTTTACCGTTCCGGGCAGCGCCAGCGGCTCCACGAGCCTGTTCGCCGCGGCGAGCACCATGCGGTCGTTGCGCCAGCTCGTCATGAGCGCGAAGCTCAGGGCCCCGGACTCGCCCGCGAACTCGGTAGAGAACGCGTGCATATTGTCGGAGCTCGCGCCGCGCCACCCGTAGATCGACTGGTTGGGGTCACCGACGGCCATGACCGCGAGGCCCCGGAACATGCCGGCGAGCAGCCTGGTCTGTAGCACCGACGTGTCTTGGTATTCGTCGAGCAAGACGACGGGGAACTGCGCGCGCAGCTCGGCGACGACGTCGGGGGCGCTCTCGACGATGTCGAGCGCACCCGAGACCTGGTCGGCGAACTCGAGCAGGCCGCGGCGCTGCTTCTCGGCCGAGTACGCCTCGACGAGGTCGAGAAGCATCGGCAGGGCGTTCAGCGAGGCGTACGCCTTCTCCCAGTGCTTGTCGCCCTTCTCGGTGACGAACGGTGCGAAGTCCGCCGCGCGGCGCGCGGCCCAGCGCCGCACCTCGCCCGGGTCGGCGCGGTTGTCGAGCAGTGCGCTCGAGAGCCGCTGCACGTCTTCGACGACCGTGTTCGGCGAGCGGTCGAGTTCGACGAGATCGGGGTGGTTCGACGAGAAGACGACCTGTCGCGTCAGCAGCCAGGCGGCGGATCCGCTCAACACCTCGGCGTCGGGGTCGCGCCCAATGCGGGAGGCGTTCTCGCGCACCACCGAGTCGGCGAACGCGTTATAGGTCGATACGCGCGGCCGGTTGAGCATCGCGTCGAGCGCGTGGTCGTCGTCGCGCCGTGCGATGCCCCAGCCCGCGGCGAGCTCGTCGAGCACCTCGCGCCGGATCACCGCGCGCTGCGCGTCGGTCTTCGCCCGGCCAATGCGCGCGAATTCGGGCGAGGCCAGCACGTCGGCGAGGCGAGGGAGGAGCCCGCGCGACGCGTACTCGTCGAGGGCCGCGAGGCGGTGCGAGATGCGCTCGGCGAGCTCGCCGGCGGCCTTGCGCGTGAACGTCAGGCCGAGGATCTGGTCGGCGCGCACGTGCCCGTTCGCGACGAGCCACAGCACGCGGGCCGACATCGTCTCGGTCTTGCCGCTGCCGGCGCCCGCGACGACGAGGGCGGGCTCGAGGGGCGCCTCGATGACCTCGCGCTGCGCCGGGGTCGGGCGGTGCAGCCCGAGCGCGTCGGCGATCTGCTCTGCGGTGATCGTGTGACTCATGCGCTGACGGCTCCGATCGTGTGGATGCGGCAGATGGGGCTGAGGCGGTCGCCCCGGCAGTGGTCTTCGACCGCGGCCGTGAAGCTCGACGCGGCCATGCCGCGCGCCGCCTCCGCGACGCGGGCGAGGAACTCGTCGCGCTCGTCGCCGAGGAGCGTCTGCTGGTGGGCGACGCGGTAGTTGCTCTTCGCGAGGGTCTTCGACACGACGACGAGCCGGGCGCCCGCGAGCGCATCGGGGGCGGCGCCCTCGACGAGGCCCTGCTCGACGGCCAGCTGATAGGCCGAGAGCTGGGCGTCGGTCGTCACCTTGGCGTCCGCCACGCGCTCCTCGCCCTTACCGCTCTTCAGGTCGACCACGACGACGCGACCGGCCGACTCGTCGGCCGCGTGCATGGCGGCGAACTTCTTCGGATAGCGCGCGTCGGGGTGCTCACCGGCACCCGTCGGGTAGGTCTCGACCCGGTCGATGATGCCGCCGATGACGGCGTTTCCGGGCGCGTAGACCTCGTCTCCCGAGACGACCGACGCGTCGGCGAGCGTGACCGCGAAGCGGAACGGCGCCTCGGAGGCGATCACGCGGCCGCCCTGCGCGCGCACCTGGCGGAGGTAGGTGTCGAGGCGCTCGATGTACTCGTCGATGCGCCTGCGTTCCTTCTCGGCGAGCCAGCTGGTCTCGAAGTCGAGCTCGCTCCAGCGTTCGTCGACGACGCGGCGCATCTCGTCGATGCCGCCCTCGGGCACGCGCTCGAGCGCCGCGTGCAGGAGGGTTCCGAGCCCCGCGCTCGGCGAGGTGATCGTGTCGCCGCCGAGCGAGCCGATCGCCCACTCGAGCCCGCACGCCTCGAAGCCGTCGATGCGCGACGGCGAGACGCGCACGAAGGTCTCGTCGAGGTCGCGCAGCGGCGCGAGCGTCGAGGCGGGGCGCACCCCATACCACTCGGTCGGGTCGGCCCCGGCGACGCCGTTCTCGGCGAGCACCCGCAGCTGCGCCGCGGCCTCGGCGCGCTCGGCCGCGTCGTGCGACGACGTGAGGATGCGCCGATACCTGCCGACGAGGCCGCGCAGGGTGAGCGGGTGCTCGCTCCCCGCGCCCGGCTCGATGGCGGGAGGGAGGTATCCGAACAGCGGGCTCGGCGCGGAGCCCTCGTCGTTGACCGCCGTCACGATGACGCGCGTGCGCGCACGCGAGAGGGCGCGCACGAAGAGGCGAAGCTCGTCGTAGAGCGCCTGGCGGCGGCGGTCGAGCGTCGCGGGCTCCGGCACGGGCGTGCCCTCACGATGGGCGCGCACGGCGTCGCCGATCCGCCAGGTGCCGAGGAGGCCGCCGCGCAACCGGGTGTTCGGCCACACGCCGTCTTGCAGGCCCGCGATTACGACGACGTCGAACTCGGTCGAGAGCGCGTTCGCCGGCGTCATGAGGGCGACGGTCGCCTCGCGCTCGGGGGCAGAGAGCGAGTCTTCCGGCACGTCGCTCTCGAGGATCTCGCGGATGAAGTGGTCGGCGCCCGCGCGCGGGTTGCGCTCGATCGCGCGCTTGGCCGCCGCGAACAACGCGACGAGGCCGTCGAGCGACCGCGCCGTCTCGCCCGCGCTCGGGCCGGGCGTCGTCGCCTGGCGACGCCACACATCGGCGAGGCGCCGGTTGCCCGCAAGCCGCGCCCTGTCCCACGCGTGCCACAGCAGCTCGTGAATCGTGGCGCCGTTCGAGGCCATCTCGTGCACCTGGTGCAGGGTCGTCGCGAAGCGCTCGGCCCGCCGCCCCTCGTCGATGTCGAGAGACGAGAACAGGATCGGGTGCGCGAAACCTTCGGCGAGCAGCTCGCGGGCGGGGCGCGTGCCCGCGGCCGCGAGCTCGGCGTGGCGCAGCGCACCGCGCAGGCGGCGCAGGGCGACGCCGTCGAAGCCGCCGAACGGGGTGCGCAGCGCCTCGATGAGCCGGTCGATGTCGCGCTCGGCCGCGGGGAGCAGGGCGAGCCGCACGATCTCGAGGATCTGGCGCACCGTGCGTTCGCTGCCGAGCGGGCGGGGCACGCCCGACGCGCGCGTGGGCACGTCGCGCGCGGCGAGCTCCGACTCGAGCGCCACGAGCTGGCGGGTGTCGTGCGCGACGACCGCCATCTTGCCCCACGGCACGCCCTCGATGAGGTGCAGCTCGCGCAGGGAACGGGCGATGTAGTCGCGCTCCTCCCCCGGCCCGCCGACGGTGACGGCGCGCACATCGTGCCACTCGACGGGCTCGGGCCCCGGCGCCTGGCGGTGGTCGACCCGCCCGCCCGCGCCGATCGCCTGCGTCGCGCGGCGCACGAGCCACTCGATCTCGTCCGACGACCGGTACTGCGCCCGCAGCACGTACACGTCGCCGAGGGCGCGCACGAGGGCGCCGAACAGGTCGGGTGTGATGCCGCGGAAGGCGCCGGAGGCGATGTCGGGGTCGCCCGCCGCCAGCACCGCGATGCCCCGCGCGCGGAGCGACTCGATGAGCGCGACGCCGCCGAGCGTCAGCTCCTGCGCGTCGTCGACCAGCACGACGCGAATGCGGTCGATGCCCGGCAGCGCCCGCTGCTCGGCGAGCGCGCGGCGCGCGGCCGACGCGAGCTCGGCTGCCCCCATCGCGTTGGTGCTCATGCGGCTGAGCACGGCGCCGTACTCGCGGGTGAGCGCGGCGATGGGCCCCCACGCGCCGCCCGCGAGCTGCGCCAGCTCGTCGCGCGACACGTCGAGCTCGATCGCCGCGTCGATGAACGCGCGCAGCTCGGAGCGGAAGTCTTTTGAGCGGCGCACCGTCTCGCCCAGGTGCTCGGGCCACGAGATTTGCGGCGACTCGATGTCGCCCTCGATGATCTGCGAGAGGATGCGGTCTTGCTCGGCGCCCGTCAGCAGCTCGGGCGGCTGCTCGCCGCGCAGCAGCAGGTCGGCGCGCACGATCTGAAACGCGAAAGATCCCACCGACCGCGCGAGCGCGCCCGGTGTCGCGACGCCGACCCGCTGGCCGAGCCGATCGCGAAGGCGCGTGGCGGAGGCGCGCGACGGCGTGAGCACGAGCACCTGATCGGCCTCGAGGGGCGCGCCCTCGCCGCCGATCAAGCGGGCGACCCGCTCGACGAGGGCCGCCGTCTTGCCGCTGCCCGGTGCGCCGATGATCGTTCCGCTCGCGTCTGCGGGCAGCTCGAGCACCGCGCGCTGTTCGGGATCCCACGAGATCTGGCTCATGACGACAACGCTAGTGATGACCTCCGACATCCGAAGAATCACCCCTGCGCGTTCGCCCTCAGCGTGCGCCGCCGCCGGGCGTTCGTCGCGCGGATAGAGTGGAATCGCGCCCCGATCGGGGCGAGTCAGCACGACGAAAGGCACGACCCCGTGGATATCCGCATCGGCATGATGAACACCGGCCGCGAGCTCAACTTCGCCTCGGACGAGACGGCAGAGGCCATCAGCGCGAAGGTCAGCGACGCCCTCTCCGCGGGCACGACCCTCACCCTGACCGACGCGAAGGGCTCGACCTACCTCGTCCCCGCCGCCTCGCTCGCCTACATCGAGATCGGCTCGCAGGACGTCCGCAAGGTCGGCTTCGTCGCCTAACGGCCCGTCTCACCGCGCCCGTGGCGCCGCCGCATCGCGGCGAGCGCCCGGGCGCGGTTTCTTATGCGCTGAGACCCAGCGCGCTCATGCGCTGGGAGTGGGCGGCGACGAGCGCCGTGAAGACGGGCTCTACCTTCTCGGCGTCGTCGGAGTCGTTCGCCGGCAACAGCGCCGCGCGCGCGACGAGGAGCGTGTCGCCCACGAGTCGTCGCGCCCACATCGACAGCAGGCCGCGCATCTCGTCGTCGGCCTCGATCGTGGCGGCGAGGAGCTGCGTGAGCTGCTGCCGGTCGTGATCGGCCCCGAGGATCCGCTCGACGCGCCGCCCCGTCTCGCCGTAGGTCGAGGCGAGAGCGAGATAGAAGTCGTCGAGGATTCCGGCCGTGATGTGCACCGTCAGCATCGTCTCGCGCTGGCGCGAGCCGAGCGTCGACGTGCGGAAGGCGTCGAGGCTCGCCCTAAAGGGCTCCATCGCCTCGGCCGGATCCGCTCCGCGGCTGCGGATGACCTCGACGATCTCCTGGTGCTTCGTGAGAGCGGCGCCGGCCGCGAGCGACAGCGCCTCCTTCTCGACGAGCTGCGGGGTGCGGCGGATCAGTCGCGTGAGCGTCTCGAAGTAGCCGAGCTGCAGGTACGCGGCCTGGCCGAGGAAGACGAGCACGTCGGGCGCGAGCTCGGCAAAGTCGACGCGCACCGCGTCGCCGTGATCGCCCCGCGACCTCAGGCGGAGCTTGCGGACAGGCCTGCGGCGCTGCCAAAACCAATTCACCACGATCACCAGGGTACGCTGGAGTCAGCCCCGGCATGGGATCGGGGCCCCGCGCCTGTGGCAGATGAGTAGAGGCGTGGACGTCATCACCGGCGGCGGCCGCGTCATCAGGCGCCGCGCCGTCGAGACAGGCAGTCACATATGACAGCGTTCGCCGATCTCTCGATCGATGAGGACATCGTCGCCCAGCTGGCGACAAAGGGCATCGAGGATGCCTTCCCGATCCAGGAGCAGACGATTCCGATCTCGCTCCCGGGCCAGGACGTGATCGGCCAGGCCAAGACCGGTACCGGTAAGACCTTCGGCTTCGGCATCCCGGTCGTGCAGCGCCTCGGGCTGAACCCCGAGCCCGGCGTGAAGGCGCTCATCGTCGTGCCGACGCGTGAGCTCGCGACTCAGGTCTACGAAGACATGGACCTCCTGACCGGCGGCCGCTCGACGAGCGTCGTCGCGATCTACGGTGGCAAGGCCTACGAGGGCCAGATCGAGCAGCTGAAGGCCGGCGCGCAGATCGTCGTCGGCACGCCCGGTCGCCTGATCGACCTCGCGGGCCAGGGCCTGCTCGACCTGTCGGGCGCGACCGAGGTCGTCCTCGACGAAGCCGACAAGATGCTCGACCTCGGCTTCCTCGCCGACATCGAGAAGATCTTCCAGCGCGTCGCGCCGAAGCGTCACACGCAGCTCTTCAGCGCGACGATGCCCGGCCCGATCGTGGCGCTCGCGCGCCGGTTCATGTCGAACCCGATCCACATCCGCGCGACCGACCCCGACGAGGGCCTCACGCAGGCGAACATCCGCCACATCGTCTACCGCGCCCACCAGCTCGACAAGGACGAGGTCATCGGCCGCATCCTGCAGGCGAACGGCCGCGGCAAGACCGTCATCTTCACCCGCACCAAGCGCCAGGCGCAGCGCCTCGTCGACGAGCTCACCGACCGCGGTTTCTCGGTCGGCGGCGTGCACGGCGACATGGGCCAGGAGCAGCGCGAGCGCTCGATGGCCGCGTTCAAGGCGGGCAAGAAGGACGTCATGGTCGCGACCGACGTCGCGGCGCGAGGCATCGACGTGAACGACGTGACGCACGTCATCAACCACACGATCCCCGACGACGAGAAGACGTACCTGCACCGCGCCGGCCGCACGGGCCGCGCCGGCCGCACCGGTATCGCGATCACGTTCGTCGACTGGGACGACCTGCACAAGTGGGCGCTCATCAACCGCGCGCTCGACTTCGGCCAGCCCGAGCCCGTCGAGACCTACTCGACGAGCCCGCACCTCTACACGGATCTCGATATCCCCGAGGGCACGAAGGGCCGCATCACGACGGCCCCGAAGAAGGAAGACAAGCCGAAGCGCGAGCCCGGCCAGCGCACGCGCCGCCGCCGCGCCGCGGGCGAGGGCGACGCCGCCGCGACCAAGGCGCCCGCCGAGGGCCAGGGCACGCACGATGGCGCGGGCGTCGAGCACCGCGACGGCAAGCCCGCCGCGGCCCGCCGCCGTCGCCGCCGCCGCTCCTCCGGATCCGGCACGCAGGGCGCGTAACCCACCCGATCGATGTGGTCCTCCCGATACAGGAGGGCCACATCGCGCGTTTACGGCAGGACCGGATCCGTGCCCGACGCCGCGCGCACGATGCGCTCGACCATCTCGGGCGCCGTCGTGTTCTCACCCGGGCGGTTGGGCTTGCCCGCGATGCCGTGATAGTCGCTCGAGCCCGTCACGATGAGGTCGTGCTGGTCGACGAAGCCGCGCAGGTGCGCGACGCCCGCGGCCGAGTTCTCGCGGTGCTCGAGCTCGAAGCCGCCGAGCCCGTCGCCGATGAGGGCGCGGATCACGTCGTCCGGCAGCATGCCACGGCCCGCGGGGTGCGCGATGATCGAGACTCCCCCTGCCGCGCCGATCGCGCGCACGACCTCGCCCGGATCCGGGGCGTCGTGCCCGACGTAGTACGGCCCCGCGGGGTGCAGGATCGCCGCGAAGGCCTCCTCGCGGCTCGCGACGACGCCGGCCGCGATGAGGGCGTCGGCGATGTGCGGTCGCCCGACCGTTGCGTCGCCCGTGCGCTGCGCGAGCACGTCGTCCCAGCTCACGGGATAGTCGCGCGCGATGTTGCGCGCGATGCGCTCGGCGCGCCCCACCCGGTCGTCGCGGACGCGGGCCATGAGGCCGGCGAGCTCGGGGGCGTTCGGATCCGGGAGATACGCGAGCACGTGCACGCTGCGGCCCCTGTGCTTCGCGCTGACCTCGATTCCGGGGATGAGCACGAGCCCCGCGGCGCGCGTCGCGCGGGCGGCCTCGTCCCACCCCGCGACGGTGTCGTGGTCGGTGAGCGCGATCGTCTTCAGCCCCGCCTCGGCCGCGCGCGCGACGACCTCCGTCGGCGGTTCGGTGCCGTCGGAAAAGGTCGAATGCAGGTGGAGATCCGCGGGGGCGGGAAGATCGTGGCGCACGAGAGGAGCATAGTGCGGCGGGCGGAGAAACCCGACACTAGGCCAATGCGCAGGTTTCGCACGCCCTTGCCTGCGGGTTTTCTCAGCGCCCGTGCGTAGGCTCGCCAACGTGATGCGTTCGCTCGGTGTCCTCGTAACGGTCATCTTTGCGTGCGTCGCGGCCGTTCTGACCTGGCCGCAGTTCTTCCGCCTCGAGCAGACCATCGGCATCGCCCACATCGTCGCCCTTCGCGGCGCGACCGTCGCCGGTTTCGCGGTCCTCGCGGTCGTGTTCCTGCTTCTCGCGGCGTCGCGACGGATCCGCGGTTTCGCTGTCTCGATGGCCCTCGTGTGCGTCATCGCCGCCATCTGCGGCGGCGTCACGCTCGGCCTGCGCGGCTACGGATCCGACACGCTGCCGGCCAAGCAGGATGACAGCGTGCGCGTGATGACGTGGAACACCGCGGGCGAGGCGACCACCGCCGAGGAGATCGCCCAGACGGCCGTCGCCATGGACGCCGACATCATCGCGCTCCCCGAGACGACCGAGGCCACCGGCGAGGAGGTCGCCCTGCTGATGCGCGACCTCGACCACCCCATGTGGGTGCACACCGAGGCGTACAACGAAGACATCGAGCGCGGCCCCGACGCCTGGCAGACGACCCTCCTCATCTCGCCCGACCTCGGCGACTACTCCGTGATCGAGGCCTCGTCGGACGGCACGACAGTGCTGCCGTCGGCCATCGCGATGCCGGTCAACGGCGACGGCCCGATCGTCGTCGCGGCGCACGCCGTCGCCCCGCAGCCCTCCTACCTCGAGCAGTGGCGCCACGACCTCGCCTGGCTCGCCGACCAGTGCGTCGACGGCAACGTCATCATGGCGGGCGACTTCAACGCCACGCTCGACCACATGAGCCGCCTCGGCCAGGGCGGCGCCGACATGGGCTACTGCTACGACGCGGCATCGCAGACGGGCAACGGCGCGGCCGGAACGTGGCCCTCGTCGATCCCCGAGCTGCTCGGCGCGCCCATCGACCACGTCATGGCAACGAGCAATTGGACCATCAGCGGGTCCGCCGTGATCGACAAGGCCGAGGGCAGCGACCACCGCGCGCTCGTCGTCCAGCTCGACCCCGCCGACTGATCAGCGGCAGTGACTACCCTGGTGTCATGAGCGACACCAGCGAAAACACGACGACAGACAGCAACACAAACCGCCGTCAGCCGTTCCCCCAGGGCTTCCTCGACACCATCGGAACCGGCTGGGCAGAGCGTGCGGACGAGATCCCCGCGCCGCGCGAGGCCGCGGCGTACGCCGCGAGGCGCCGCGACGCGCTCAGCGCGCAGTTCGAGGGGCGCCGCCTCGTGATCCCCGCCGGCGACTTCAAGCAGCGCTCGAACGACACCGACTTCCCGTTCCGCGCGCACTCGGCGTTCGCGCACCTGACCGGCTGGGGCGCCGACGCCGTCGCCGACTCGGTGCTCGTCTTCGACCCCGCGGGCGAGGCGCACGACGTGACGCTGTTCCTCCGCGACCGCGCCACGCGCGACACCCCGGAGTTCTACCGCGACGCGACGATCGGCGAGTTCTGGGTCGGCCCGCGCCCCTCGCTCGAGGCCGTCGCCGCCGACCTCGGCATCGAGACCGACCACCTCGAGAACTTCGAGCCGGGCGACGATGACCTCGTCGTCGACGAGCATGAGGGCCTCACGAGCGCCGTCAGCGAGCTGCGCCTCGTGAAGGACGAGTACGAGATCGCCCAGATGCAGCTCGCCGTCGACGTGACGGCGAAGGGCTTCGACGACATCGTCCGCGAGCTCCCCCGCATCGTCGAGCACCCCCGCGGCGAGCGCGTCGTCGAGGGCGTCTTCCACCTGCGCGCCCGCACCGACGGCAACTGGGAGGGCTACGACACGATCGCAGCCTCCGGTCCGCACGCGTGCTACCTGCACTGGACCCGCAACGACGGCGCCGTGAAGCCCGGCGACCTCATGCTGGTCGACGCCGGCGTCGAGCTCGACAGCCTTTACACCGCTGACATCACCCGCACGATCCCGGTGAGCGGCACGTTCACGCCGATCCAGCGCACGATCTATGAGGCCGTCCGCGAGGCCGCCGACGCCGCCTTCGCGGCCGCGAAGCCCGGCATGGCGTTCCGCGAGCTGCACAACACGGCGATGCAGGTCATCGCCGCGCGCACCGCCGAGTGGGGCCTGCTCTCCGTCACGGCGGAGGAGGCGCTCGACGCCGACAAGGGCGGCCAGCAGCGCCGCTACATGGTGCACGGCACGAGCCACCACCTCGGCATGGACGTGCACGACTGCGCACAGGCGCGCCGCGAGATGTACTACGACGGCACCGTCGAGCCGGGCATGATCTTCACGATCGAGCCCGGCCTCTACTTCCAGATCGACGACGAGACGGTGCCGGCCGAGTACCGCGGCATCGCCGTGCGCATCGAGGACGACATCCTCATGACCGAGGACGGCCCCGTGAGCCTCTCGGCCGCGATCCCCCGCACCGCGGACGAGATCGAGGCCTGGGTTCAGTCGCGCGACTGAACCGGGGTATCGGATCCGGTGACGGGCCCGGTGGATCGCTGATCCGCCGGGCCCTCGCCCGTTTCCGGGGCGCCCGCTTCGGGGGCCACGGGCGCGGTGGGGCGCGGCTGGTCGGTGATGCGGATGCCGTACTGCGGCGGATCCATCGACGGCGGGCGCGACACCGTGGTGCGCGGCTTCGTCGTGCCGAGGATCTCGCGCGACTTGGCGGTGTAGAGGCCCGTCACGGCGACCTCGTAGCGCTCGGCCGTGACGGCCATGACGCTCGCGTAGTCGCGGCGACGGCGGATGAGCGAGTAGTTCAGCAGGCGCAGGGCCATGCCGAAGGCGAGGCCGATGAGGACCATGCCGCCGATCATCGCGACGCTCGCGTCGGGCACCCAGATCACGGCGAACGCCGAGACGAGCATGCCGAGCAGGATGCCGTTCATCGCGCCCTGCCACGCCGCGCGGCCCCAGCCGAGCTTGCCGGTGATCTTCTCGACGGAGCGCAGGCCCTTGCCGACGATCGAGATGTCGCGAGCGGGAACGTCCTTCTCGATGAGCTTCGACACCGCCCGCTGCGCGCCCTCGTATTTCGAGTAGGTCGCGACGGTCTCGCCCACGTCGGGGGTCGGTAGCGCCATGTTCATCATGCTCATACACTCCATTGTCCCACGGGGCATCGCCGCAAGACCGGCTGAGACTATGCGCCCGCTGTGAGCATGCATGCGTTCGGCGACTACTCTGGTCACGTGAGCATGCAGAGGGTTTTCGTTGGTCGGTTGGCCGGCTGCCCCGTCTTCGATCCGGCGGGTGATCGACTGGGCAAGGTGCGCGACGTGGTTGTTGTGTATCGAAGCCAATCGGCGCCCCGCGTGATCGGGCTCGTGCTCGAGATCCCGGGGCGACGCCAGGTGTTCGTCTCGATCGGCCGCGTGACGTCGATCGCGCAGGGCCAGGTCATCACGACCGGCCTCATCAACGTGCGCCGGTTCGAGCCGCGCGCCGACGAGCGCCGCATCATGGCCGAGATCGTCGGCCGCCGCGTCGAGCTCGCCGACGGATCCGGATCCGCCGTGATCGAGGATGCCGCGATCGAGCCGAACCGCATCGGCGAGTGGTCGATCAGCCAGGTGTACCTGCGCAAGCCCCGCACGAGCGCGTCGCCGTTCTCGAAGGGCCCGACGGTGTTCGCGACGTGGGACGAGATGCGCGAGCGCCAGGCCCCCGGCCAGCCGCAATCGGCCGAGCAGCTCGCGCAGAGCTACGCCGAGCTGCTGCCCGCCGACCTCGCCGGCGCCCTACTCGACCTGCCGGAGTCGCGCATGATCGAGGTCGTCTCCGAGCTGAGCGATAAGCGCCTCGCCGACGCCCTCGAGGAGATGCCGGAGGACGACCAGGTCGCGATCCTCGACGCGATCGGCAACGAGCGCGCGGCCGACGTGCTCGACGAGATGGATCCCGACGACGCCGCCGACGTGCTCGGCGAACTGAGCGACGAGCGCAGCGAGCAGCTCCTCCAGATGATGGAGCCGGACGAGGCCGACGACGTGCGCCTCATCCTCCGATACGGCCCCAACACCGCCGGCGGTCTCATGACGACCGAGCCGCTCATCATGCCGGCCGACGCGACCATCGCCGAGGCCCTCGCGCGCATCCGCCGCCACGAGCTGCACCCCGCCCTCGCGGCGAGCGTCTACGTCACGCTCCCCCCGTACGAGACGCCGACGGGCCGCTACCTCGGCGCCGTGCACTTCCAGCGCATGCTGCGCTACCCGCCGCACGAGCGCATCGGCGCGATCCTCGACGAGTCGATCGAGCCCGTTCAGGCCGAGTCGACGGGCGCCGAGGTCGCGAGGCGCCTCGCGACCTACGACCTCGTCTCGATGCCGGTCGTCGACCGCGCGCACCGGCTCCTCGGATCCGTCACTGTCGACGACGTGCTCGACTCGCTGCTGCCCGACGATTGGCGCTCGCACGACGAAGACGAACCGATCCCCGCCATGGAGACCGGATCCATTAAGACGGTGAAGCCCTGATGGTGCGCGGAGAGAACGGGCGCTTCGTGCGCGGCCGCCGCCCCCGCATCGACGACGCGGTGCACACGAGCGACCGCTTCGGCCGCGCGACCGAGTGGGTCGCGCGCGCCATGGGCACGCCATCGTTCCTGCTCATCCTCACGGTCTTCTGTATCCTCTGGATGGCCTGGAACACGATCGCCCCCGACGAGTGGCGCTTCGACTCGGCCGCCATCGGCTTCACGGCCCTCACGCTGATCCTGTCGCTGCAGGCGTCATACGCGGCCCCGCTCCTCCTGCTCGCGCAGAACCGCCAGGACGACCGCGACCGCGTGGCGCTCGAGAACGACCGCCAGCGCGCCGAGCGCAACCTCGCCGACACCGAGTACCTGGCGCGCGAGATCGTGTCGCTGCGCCTCACGCTCGGCGACCTGCAGAAGGACCAGATCACGCGCGAGACCCTGCGCGATGCGCTCCGCGACATCGCGCACGACACGGCGCACGACACCCTGCGCGACGAGATCCGCGAGGAGATCCGCGCCGAACTGCGCGCGGAGATCCGCGAGGAGATGCGCCGCGAGCTGCGCGACGAGTCGGCCTGACCGGCCCCGCGCGCCAGAAAACGAGGAATACCGATGAGCGATGCGATCATTCAGCGCGTCACCGACGCGGTCGGCCGCGTCACCGACCCCGAGCTGCGTCGGCCCCTGTCCGAGCTCGACATGGTGCGCGGCGTCGACGCGACGGACGACGCCGTCACCGTGAACATCGCGCTCACGATCGTCGGCTGCCCCGCCGCCAACCGCATCGAGGCCGACGTGCGCGCCGCCGCCGAGGGCGCCGCCGAGGGCCGCCCGGTCGCGATCGAGGTGGGCGTCATGACGCCCGCCGAGCGCCAGACCCTCACCGAGAAGCTGCGCGGCCCCGCCAAGCGCAACCCGTTCGGGGCAGACTCGCTGACCCGCGTCATCGCCGTCACGAGCGGCAAGGGCGGCGTGGGCAAGTCGACCCTCACGGCCAATCTCGCGGTCGCGCTCGCGCAGCGGGGCCTCAAGGTGGGCCTCGTCGATGCCGATGTGCACGGCTTCTCGATCCCGCAGCTCCTGGGGCTCGTCGAGAACGGCGAGGCGGTGCAGCCGACCCAGGTCGGCGACATGATCCTGCCGCCCATCGCGCACGACGTGAAGACGATCTCGATCGGCATGTTCCTGAAGCAGTCCGACGGATCCAACCCGGGCGCCGTCATGTGGCGCGGCCCCATGCTGCACCGCACCCTGCAGCAGTTCCTCACCGACGTGTTCTTTGGCGACCTCGACGTGCTGCTGCTCGACATGCCGCCCGGCACGGGCGACATCGCGATCTCCGCGGGGCACCTCTTGCCGAGCGCCGAGGTCGTCGTCGTCACGACGCCTCAGCCGGCCGCGAGCGACGTCGCCATCCGCTCCGGGCTCGTCGCGCGTCAGGTCGGTCAGAAGGTCATCGGCGTCATCGAAAACATGTCGGCCATGGTGATGCCCGACGGATCCACGATGGACCTGTTCGGAACCGGCGGCGGCGAGGAGGTCTCGCGCGCGCTCGGCGACGGCGCTCCCCTGCTCGGATCCATCCCCCTGAGCCCCGCGCTCCGCGCCGACGGCGACGAGGGCACGCCCGTCGTCATCGCGCACCCCGAGGATCCGTCGGCGAAGGCCATTGCGGCCGTGGCCGAGCGCATCGCCTCGACGGGGCGCGGCCTCGCGGCTCGCTCGCTGCCGTTTACGACCCGCTAAGCAGCCTTACGTCGCCTCATCGTCGAAGGGCGGCAGGTTATCGCTCGAGAACGTGTGGGCGACGATGGGCGCTGACTGTCGGGGAGCTGCGGCCGCCGCCGCGGGGGCCGCGACGGGGGCGTCGTCGAGGAGGGCCTCGCGGATGATGCGGCGCGGGTCGTACTGGCGCGGGTCGAGCTTTTTCCAGTCGACCTCGCCGAAGTCTTCCCCAACCTCCTGCTCGACACGGTTGCGCGCACCCTGGATGTACTCGCGCGCCTTGCGCGCGGTGCGCCCCAGCCATTCCGCGGCCTGGGGCAGTCGCTCGGGGCCGATCAAGATCGCCGCGATGACCGCGATCATGATGACCTTCTCGATGCTGAAGCCCATGGAGTCAGCCTAGTGCCGCGGGCCCCGAAGAACCTTGACAGGCCGGGGTCATTAATGTGGAAGCTATGAGCAGCTCCGCCCTCGCACGTTTTGCCCGCGAACAGGTCGTCGAGCCCGAGGCGATCGCCCGGGCCCGCCAGGCCGCGCTCGAGCTCGGAGCGGCGCCGATCAGCCCCCAGGTGGGCGCCCAGTGCGCCGTCATCGCGGCCGCGACCGGCGCGCGCTCGATCATCGAGATCGGCACGGGCGCGGGCGTCTCGGGGCTGTGGCTGCTACACGGCTCGCCCGACGCGGTGCTCACGACGATCGACAAGGAGCCGGAGCACCTGGCCGCGGCCCGCGAGGCCTTCGCCGCCGCGCGCGTTCCGATGGCCCGCGTGCGCGCGATCCGCGGCCGCGCCGCCGACGTCCTGCCGCGTATGAACGAGAAGGCATACGACGTCGTGTTCATCGACGCCGACCAGGATCAGATCATCGACTACGTCGCGCACGGCCTGCGCCTCGTGCGCCCTGGCGGCACGGTGCTCGTGCCGCGCGTGCTCGCGGGCGGGCGGGTCGCGGATCCGGTGGCGCGCGATGCGCACACGAGCGATCTGCGCAACCTCATCTCCGAGACGCTCGGGTCGGCGTCGGTGTTTGCCTCGCTGCAGACGGCCGAGGAGGGCCTGCTGCAGATCACGCTCCCCCGCGCGTAAGGCGGGAATGCCGAAGGGCCGGATCCAGATGGATCCGGCCCTTCGTTGTCAGGTCGCTCAGGCTGCCTCGACGACGCTCGCGAGAACGCCGTGCAGCTCCTTCGCTTCGTCGTCGTTCACGGAGACGACGAGGCGTCCACCGCCCTCAAGCGGGACGCGAACGATGATGAGGCGCCCTTCCTTGACGGCCTCCATGGGTCCGTCTCCGGTGCGCGGCTTCATAGCAGCCATAGGTAGCTCCCCTTCTAGATTGGTCATACACATTCTACAGGGCGATCGTTCAGGGAACCGCTTTTCGGAGTGTCACGCGGCGTCACGGAATGAAGTAGAACGTGTTGCCGTGGCCATACATCGCATGTATCCACCAGAACTGCAACGCCGTCAGGCCGACGAGGATCAGCACCCTCGATTCGCGCAGCAGACGGGGCGTCGCGAGCGCCCCCGCGGCGAGCGGCGCGAGAGGCAGGAGCAGGCGGAACACGCTCGACTGGGGGAACACGACGAGCGCCGTGTACACGAGGTAGCTCGCGCCCCACAGCTTCGTCTCGATGCCGAGGCCGTGCACGGCCGGCAGGAAGAACAGGCCGATGGCGCACGCGGCGATGACCGCGACGAGCAGGTAGCCGGCGGCGTGCGGGATGCCCCAGATGCCCGACCACGCCCTGGCCGCCTGGAGCCACCCCTCACCGGGGAAGAACCCGCCCTGCTCGCCGACCCAGCCGCTGCGCCACGCCAGCTCGGTCTCGAGGTAGGCGTCGGGGTTGCCGGTGACGGTGTTCGCGATCACGGGCCACGCGAAACCGAGCACGGTGCCGAGGGCGCCGGTCGCGAGGATGTGCACGACCTCGCGGCGCTCGATCGGCCGCTCGGCGCGGTGGCGGATCCGCCAGAGGCCGTAGAGGGCGATCGTGAGGGGCAGCGCGAGCTCGCCGGGGCGCGTGAACGCCATCGCCGGGATGATCGCGTAGAGCCACCACCACGACTCGTTCTTGATCGCCACGAGGGCCCACACGACGAGCGCGAGGAAGAGCGCCTCGGCGTAGCCGACCTGGAACATCAGCGCGAGGGGCCCGAAGGCGACGAACGCCGTGGCCCACAGGGCGCGCACGCGGCCCAGGCGGTCGACCAGGAGGGCGTGGACGCCCCAGCAGGCGAAGAAGCCGGCCACGAGCGAGATGATCGCCGCGGAGACGGCCCACGCCTCGGCGACCGCCCACACGTCGTCGCTGCCGAAGCCCGCCCCCGGCACGATCGCGGCGAGGATCCGCGCGAGCCACGGGTAGACCGGCATGAACGCCCAGGCGTTCTGCTGCGCCTGGCCGTTCTCATCGACGGGGATCTCGCCCGGGTAGCCGTTGAGGGCGATCTCGCGGTACCATGCGGCGTCCCAGCCCGAGATGTAGGCGAGCATCGAGGGGTCGGCGCCGTGGCGGCCGTCCTCGGGCGCGAGCGACGAGCTCAGCGAGACGAGCACCGTCGTGACGATGCGCGCCACGACATACACCGCGAGCACGCGCGCCCATACGGGCAGCGTGAGGAGTGCTCGCGGGCGCGTCAGCGTGCGCTCAGCCACGCCCGCAGGCCATTCTCGACGGCGTCGATCTGCGCGACGGGCACGCGCTCCTCGTCGTGATGCGCGAGCTGGCCATCGCCCGGGCCGTAGTTGACGGCGGGGATACCGAGCTCGCTGAAGCGGGCGACGTCGGTCCAGCCGTACTTCGGCTTCGGCGCGCCCCCGACCGCTTCCGCGAAGGAGCGCGCGAGGGGCGCGTCGAGGCCGGGGCGGGCGCCGCCGGAGAGGTCGGTGATCTCGACGTCGTACTCGTCGAAGAACGCCGTCACGCGGCGCACGGCCTCCTCGGCCGACTTGTCGGGCGCGAAGCGGTAGTTGACCTCGACCTCGCACAGGTCGGGGATCACGTTGCCCGCGATGCCGCCCGAGATGCGCACCGCGTTCAGGCCCTCGCGGTAGTCGAGCCCGTCGACCGTGACGGTCTTGGCGGTGTAGCCCGCGAGCTTCGTCAGGATCGGCGCAGCGAAGTGGATCGCGTTCTCGCCCTTCCAGCTGCGCGCGCTGTGCGAGCGCATGCCGCGGGTGCGCACGACGGCGCGGAGCGTGCCGTTGCAGCCGCCCTCGATGCCGCCGTTCGACGGCTCGCCGAGGATCGCGAAGGATCCCTCGAGCAGCTCCGGGCGGGTGCGCGCGAGGCGGCCGAGGCCGTTCTTGACCGCCGCGACCTCCTCGTTGTCGTACCAGACCCACGTGACGTCGTAGACCGGATCCGTGAGCTCGGCCGCGAGCTTCAGCTGCACGGCGACCCCCGCCTTCATGTCGACGGTGCCGCGGCCCCAGATGTAGGGCTCGCCGTCCTCCTCGATCATGCGCGTCGGCAGGTTTTCGTTGATCGGGACCGTGTCGAGGTGCCCCGCGATGATGACGCGGGTGTCGCGGCCCAGGTTCGTGCGCGCGACGACGGCATCGCCGTCGCGGATCACCTCGAGGTGCGGATACGCCGCCAGCGCCTCCGCGACGAGATCGGCGAGATACTTCTCGTCGCCGGACTCACTCGGCACGTCGCAAATGGTGCGAGTGATCTGGGCAGAAGACGCGGTGAGGTCAAGCATGCCCCCAGCCTATTAGCCTGGAGGTATGACTGAAACGCGCTGGGCCTCCGGAGTCGGTATCGCCACCACGGCGGCCGACGGATCCATCCTCGACACCTGGTACCCCTCCCCCGTTCTCGCGCCCCTCGCGGGCCGCGACGTGGCCGCAGAGCGCGCCGCGCTCGAGCCGCAGACCGGATCCGACGAACGACTCGGCACGTCGACCGCCGTTGTCGAGATCGAGATCGACCTCGACGCCGCCGTCGGATCCGTGTCCGACGCCTACCTGCGCCTGCACCTGCTCTCGCACCTGCTCGCGGCGCCCAACACCATCAACCTCGACGGCATCTTCGGGCACCTGCCCAACAACGCATGGACCAACGCGGGCCCGACGACGCCCGAGTTCGCCGCCGCGAACCTCGCGTCGATGAAGCGCGCCAGCATCCAGGTATACGCGCAGGACAAGTTCCCGCGCCTCACCGACTACGTCCTCCCCGAGGGCGTGCGCATCGCCGACGGATCCCGTGCCCGCCTCGGCGCGCACCTCGCCCCCGGAACCGTCGTCATGCACGAGGGCTTCGTCAACTTCAACGCCGGCACCGTCGGCACCTCGATGGTCGAGGGCCGCATCTCGCAGGGCGTTATCGTCGGCGACGGATCCGACATCGGCGGCGGCGCCTCGATCATGGGCACTCTGTCGGGCGGCGGCACGCACCGCGTCTCGGTCGGCTCGCGCAGCCTCCTCGGCGCGAACTCCGGCATCGGCATCTCGCTCGGCGACGACTGCGTCGTCGAGGCCGGCCTCTACATCACCGCCGGCACGAAGGTCGTTCTCGTGAGCGAACCGAAGACGGCCGACGGCTCGTTCCAGACCGTCAAGGCGTCGCAGCTCTCCGGCGTCAACGGTGTGCTGTTCCTGCGCAACTCGGTCACGGGCGCCATCGAGGCCCGCCGCCGCCAGGGCGTCGGCGTCACGCTGAACGAGGCGCTCCACGCCTAACCCGTCCGGGTACGCGAAAGGCGGCCGATCCCTTCCGGGACGGCCGCCTTTTCGTTGGCGAAGCTTACTTCGTGGGGTAGTTACGCTCGGCGGGGCCGACGTAGAGCTGCTGCGGGCGGCCGATCTTGCCCTGGCGGTCGAGGTTCTGCTCGCGCCACTGGGCGAGCCAACCGGGCAGGCGGCCGATCGCGAAGAGCACCGTGAAGACGCTCGTCGGGAAGCCCATCGCCTTGTAGATGACGCCGGTGTAGAAGTCGACGTTCGGGTACAGGTTGCGCGCCTGGAAGTACTCGTCGTTGAGGGCGATCTCCTCGAGTTCCTTCGCCATGTCGAGCAGCGGGTCGTTCACGCCGAGCGCCTCGAGTACCTCGTCGGCCGAGGCCTTGACGATCTTGGCGCGCGGGTCGTAGTTCTTGTAGACGCGGTGCCCGAAGCCCATGAGCTTCACGCCGTCTTCCTTATTCTTGACGCGCTCGACGAAGCGGGAGACGCTCTCGCCCGACTCGCGGATCTGGCCGAGCATGCGCAGCACGGCCTCGTTCGCGCCGCCGTGCAGCGGGCCCGAGAGCGCCTGGATGCCGGCCGAGACCGAGGCGAACTGGTTCGCGCCCGTCGAGGCGACGAGGCGCACCGTCGAGGTCGACGCGTTCTGCTCGTGGTCTTCGTGCAGGATCAGCAGGCGCTCGAGCGCCTTCGCCATGACGGGGTTGATCTCGTACGGCTCGGCCATGACGCCGAAGTTCAGGCGCAGGAAGTTCTCGACGTACCCGAGCGAGTTGTCGGGGTACAGGAACGCCTGGCCGCTCGCGGTCTTGTGCGCGTACGCCGCGATGACCGGAAGCTTCGCGAGGAGGCGAATGATGTTCATGTCGACGTGCTCGGGGTTGTCGGGATCCGACTGGTCCGAATAGTAGGTCGAGAGCGCGCTCGTCGCCGACGAGAGCACGGCCATCGGGTGCGCGCCCGACGGCAGGGCCGAGAAGAACCGCTTGAGGTCTTCGTGCAGCAGCGTGTGGCGACGGATCTTCTCGTCGAACTCGCCGAGCTCATCCGCCGTCGGCAGCTCGCCGTAAATCAGCAGCCAGGCGACCTCGAGGAAGCTCGAGTTCGCGGCGAGCTGCTCGATCGGGTAACCGCGGTGGCGGAGGATGCCCGCCTCGCCGTCGATGTACGTGATCTTCGACTTCGTCGACGCTGTGTTCACGAACCCGTAGTCGAGGGCCGTGTAACCGGTCTGCTTCGAGAGGGTCGATACGTCGATCGTCGGCTTACCGTCAACCGCCGGCAAAACCGGGAATTCGGCGATCTTGTCACCGATCGTCAGAGTGGCCTTCTCGGGCAGGGTTCCCGCGTCGCTCACGGCGCCTCCTCGCATTCGTCTGTGTTCAAGCGGTGGAATCGCCCGCGTGATGCGCGGTGACCCCGCCATAGCCTACCGGCACCGGCAGGCCTATGTTGGTTTCATCAATGTATGGGGATTTTGTCTAGCAATACGCGCTAAACAATCGCGCCGCGGAGTCTTTCTGCGGCGTCATGGATGCGCTCGTCGCTCGCCGTGAGCGACAACCGCACATGGTTCGGGTAGTGGTCTCCGTAGAAGACGCCGGGGCCCGCGAGGATCCCGAGCTCGGCGAGCCGACCCATCGATTCCCAGGCGCCGCGCCCCTCGGTGATCCACAGGTAGAGGCCCGCCTCGCTGCCGTCGACGCGGAAGCCCGCGGCCTCGACCGCCGGCTTCAGCGCCTCGCGGCGCGCGTGGTAGATCTCGCGCTGGCGATCGACGTGCTCGTCGTCGCCCAGCGCGACGGTCATCGCGTGCTGTACCGGTGCCGGGGGCATGAGCCCCAGGTGCTTGCGGTTCTTCAGCAGCTGCGACACGATCGCGGCGTCGCCCGCGACGAACGCGGCACGGTAGCCGGCGAGGTTCGACTGCTTGCTGAGCGAGTAGACGCTCAGCAGCCCGTCGAGCGAGTCGCCCGCGACCCGCGGATCCAGGATGCTCGGGATCCGCTCGGCGTCCCACGGCGCGTCCCAGCCGAGCTCGGCGTAACACTCGTCGCTCGCGATGATCGCGCCGATCTCGCGCGCCCGGACCACCGCGGCGCGCAGCTCCTCGGCGCTCCAGACGCGGCCGTCGGGGTTGCCCGGCGAGTTGATCCAGACGAGCTTGGTGCCCTCGGGCCACTCGGCGGGGTCGTCGGCGGCGACCGGCTTCGCGTCGGCGACGCGCGCTCCGACGTCGTACGTCGGGTAGGCGGCACGCGGGTGGACGACGATGTCGCCCTCCCCCAACCCCAGGAGCAGCGGCAGGAGCGCCACGAGTTCCTTCGACCCGATCGTCGGGATCACGTTGGCGTCGGTCAGCCCGCTCACGCCCCGGCGGCGCTCATACCAGCCGCGGATCGCGGCGCGAACCTCGACCGAGCCGGCGGCCGTCGGGTACGCGTGGGCGTCGGTGGCCTCGATCAGCGCCTCGCGGATGATCGCGGGCGTCGGGTCGGTCGGGGATCCGATCGACAGATCACAGATGCCCTCGGGGTGCTGCCGCGCGCGCTCCGCGAACGGCACAACCTTGTCCCAGGGATAGTCGTCGAGGTCGTTGATGGACATGCAAAAACCTTACCGTCGGGGCAGCATGCTCCGCGCGCGAGTGGCCGGAGCAGACATGCCGCGGCCGAGCTCGGACGCGCTCAGACGCCCTGAGGGGGAAGTGCGGCGATGATCGGGTGATCCTTCGGGATCACGCCCACCTTGGCGGCGCCGCCGGGAGAGCCGACGCCCTCGAAGAACTCGACGTTCGCCTTGTAGTAGTCGGACCACTCGTCCGGCAGATCGTCTTCGTAGTAGATCGCCTCGACGGGGCACACGGGCTCGCAGGCGCCGCAGTCGACGCACTCGTCGGGGTGGATATAGAGGCTACGTTCGCCCTCGTAAATGCAGTCGACCGGGCATTCATCGATGCAGGCCCGGTCTTTAACATCGACACAGGGAAGGGCGATCACGTAAGTCACACCCTTATTCTAGCCGCGGCGTCTGACGATCGCCTCGAAGGAATGCCTTACTCGGCGACCTGCCGCGCCGGGCGGATCCGCGGCCACGCCGCGACCCCCACGACGATCAGGGTCAGCGCCGCCATCCAGACGATCCCGTAGGGAAACTCGCCCTCGGCGGCCTGGGGCACCACGACGGATCCGCCGGGCCCGCGCCCCGAGAACAGCGCCATGGCGCCGAGCATGCCGAAGCCCGCCCACCAGACGACGCCACGCTCTTCAATCAGCAAACGCACCGCAACGAGAATCGCGGCGCAGGCCACGCACGCCACGACCAGCCCGACGGGAATCGGGCCGGCCGTGTAGGCGTGCGTGATCGTGCCGGCCACGCCGAACACGGCCCCCGCCACGAGGGCGAGGATCCATGTCACGATGCGGGCCGGCCACGTCACGGGATCAGCCCTGACGCTTGCGGCGCGAGGCCTCGCGGCCGCGGATGACCTGGTCGAGCTCGACCTTGCGGATGCGCACGGCCTCCGGGGTCACCTCGACGCACTCGTCCTCGTTCGCGAACTCGAGCGACTCCTCGAGCGAGAGGATGCGCGGGGGCGTCATCGACTCGAAGGAGTCCGACGAAGCGGCACGCATGTTCGTGAGCTTCTTTTCCTTCGTGATGTTGACGTCCATGTCGTCGGCGCGCGAGTTCTCGCCGATGACCATGCCCTCGTAGACCTCGTCGGTCGGGCTGACGAAGAACGACATGCGCTCCTGCAGGCCGATCATGGCGAAGGGGGTGACGACGCCCGAGCGGTCGGCGACGATCGATCCCTGTGCGCGGGCGTCGATGTTTCCGGCCCAGGGGCCGTAACCGGTCGACAGCGCGTTGGCGATACCCGTACCGCGCGTGATCGACATGAACTGGGTGCGGAAGCCGATGAGGCCGCGGCTCGGCACCGAGAACTCGATGCGGATCCAGCCGGTGCCGTGGTTCGTCATCGACTCCATGCGACCCTTGCGGGCGGCGAGGAGCTGCGTGATCGCGCCGAGGTACTCCTCCGGCGCGTCGACGGTCAGCTGCTCCCACGGCTCGGTGGTCTGGCCGTTCTCGTCCTTGCGGGTCACGACCTGGGGCTTACCGACGGTGAGCTCGAAGCCCTCACGGCGCATGTTCTCGACGAGGATCGCGAGCTGGAGCTCACCACGACCCTGCACCTCCCACGCGTCGGGGCGACCAATGTCGTTCACGCGGATCGACATGTTACCGATGAGCTCGCGGTCGAGGCGCTCCTTGACCATGCGGGCGGTGAGCTTGTGACCCTTGACCTTGCCGGCGAGCGGCGAGGTGTTGGTACCGATCGTCATCGAGATGCTGGGCTCGTCGATCGTGATCTGCGGCAGCGGGCGCACGTCGTTGGGGTCGGCGATCGTCTCGCCGATCATGATGTCCTCGAAGCCCGCGATCACGGCGATGTCGCCGGGGCCGGCCTCCTCGGCCGGGTAGCGGTCGAGCGCCTTCGTCATCTGCAGCTCGGTGATGCGGGCGTTCTGCACGGATCCGTCCGAACGCACCCAGGCCACGGTCTGGCCCTTCTTGAGCGTGCCGTTGACGACGCGCAGCAGCGCGAGGCGGCCAAGGAACGCCGACGAGTCGAGGTTCGTGACCCACGCCTGCAGGGGCGCCTCGTCGTCGTACGTCGGGGCCGGGATGTGCTTGAGGATCGCCTCGAAGAGCGGCTCAAGGCTGTCGGTGTCGGGCAGCGAGCCGTTCTCGGGGCGGTTCCAGCTCGCGACACCGGCGCGGCCGGACGCATAGATCACGGGAACGTCGAGCAGCGCGTCGACGTCGAGGTCGGGAACCTCGTCGGCGAGGTCACCGGCGAGACCGAGAAGCAGGTCCTGCGCCTCGCCCTCGACCTCGACGATGCGGGCATCGGGGCGGTCGGTCTTGTTGACCAGGAGGATCACGGGCATCTTCGCCTCGAGCGCCTTGCGGAGCACGAAGCGGGTCTGCGGCAGCGGGCCCTCGGACGAGTCGACGAGCAGCACGACGCCGTGCACCATCGACAGACCGCGCTCGACCTCGCCACCGAAGTCGGCGTGACCGGGGGTGTCGATCACGTTGATCGTGATCGGGGTGTCGGTGTGCTCACCGTTGTACGTGATCGCCGTGTTCTTGGCGAGGATCGTGATGCCCTTTTCGCGCTCGAGGTCGTTCGAGTCCATGGCACGCTCGTCGACGTGCTCGTGGTCGCCGAACGAACCGGTCTGGCGAAGCATGGCGTCGACCAGAGTGGTCTTGCCATGGTCGACGTGGGCAACGATCGCGACGTTACGGAGATCTGAACGGGTGGCAAGCGCCATGAAGGGATCCTTCTGGGTCGTTGGAGAGTGCTTCGAAACCGAAGCAGTCAATCCTATCCTGCCCAGTTGACCGTGCGCTGAGCGGGGCTACGGGAGCACAACCCCGCCGGTCTGGATCAGCGAGAACGCGATCCACACGACGATCACCGCGAGCGCCGCTACGGCGGGGACGTCCCACGATCGGTGCACGTAGCCGTCGCGGTTGGTGGTGTTGGCGTGCAGGCTCTGGAGCGCCTCGGCCTCCTGCTCCGCGGGATCCTCGGCCGCGCGGCGCCGGATCGACTTGTGCAGGCGGCGCGAGGATCCGCCCCACGCGGTCACCTTCGCGCCAGTCTTCAGGACGAACTCGGCGTTGTACTTCAGGCGCACGCTCTCGACGGTCGACCACGGCATGTCGATGACGCGCAAGACGTTGACAACGCGGGCGCCGTCCTCGTCGGCCTCGATGCGCGGCGAGACCTGGAAGATCCACACCAGCCAGCAGATGCCGGCGAGCCACGGCGTCACGAGGAACGCGTCCCACACGCTCGCGCGGATCGCCATGTCGACAAGCAGGTATCCGCACACGACGACGGCGAGCCCGAACCACACCCACCCGAGAGTGGAACGGAACACGTACTTGTCGGAGCGTTGCGGCATAGCGCTCAGCCTATAGACGAAAACCGGGCGCCCCCGCAAAGCGGAGGGCGCCCGGTTTCGTAGGCGGAGCTTAGGCCGCGCCGAGCTTCAGGTCCTTGCCCGGAATCGCGTTCAGCAGGCGCTGAGTGTATTCCTGCTCGGGGTTCGCGAACACGCGGTCGACTGTGCCCTGCTCGACGACGCGACCCTTCTCCATGACCGCGACGAGGTCGGCGGCCACGCGCACGACCGCGAGGTCGTGGGTGATGAAGAGGTACGTCAGGTCGAGCTCGGCCTGCAGCTCGCTGAGCAGGGTCAGGATCTGGTCCTGCACCAGCACGTCGAGCGCCGAGACGGCCTCGTCGAGCACGATGATCGACGGCTTGAGCGCGAGGGCGCGCGCCACCGCGATGCGCTGGCGCTGGCCGCCCGAGAGCTCGTTCGGGTAGCGCTCGGCGAGCGACTTCGGCAGGGCGACCTGCTCCAGAAGCTCGTAGACACGCGCGCGACGCGACGCGGCGTCGCCGACGCCGTGAATCTTCAGCGGCTCGGCGATCAGCGCGCCGAGCGAGCGCATCGGGTCCAGGGATCCGTACGGATCCTGGAACACCGGCTGCATGCGGCTACGCAGCGAGAAGACGTCCTGGCGCGTCATCGACGTCGTCTCGCGACCCTCGATGAGCACGGATCCGCTCGTCGGCTTCTCCAGCTGGAGGACCATCTTCGCGACGGTCGACTTACCGGATCCGGACTCGCCCACGAGGGCGAGCGTCTTGCCCTTCGGGATCTGGAACGAGACCCCGTCGACGGCGCGGAACGGCGTGCTGCGCAGGCCGCCGCCACGGATCTGGTACTCCTTGACGAGATCCTTGACCTCGACAACGGGCGCGTGCTCCGTGAGGACCGAGGTCTGCTGCATCTCCCCCGACGCGACGACCGACGCCTGAATGCGGGTCGATGCGAGGCTCGGCGCGGCAGCCACGAGGCGCTGCGTGTACGGGTGCTGCGGGTTCTCGAGGATCGCGCGGCTCGGGCCCGACTCGACGATCTCGCCGCGGTTCATCACGATGATGCGGTCCGCGCGCTCGGCGGCAAGGCCGAGGTCGTGCGTGATGAACAGCACCGAGGTGCCCTTCTCGCGCGTGAGGCTCGCCAGGTGATCGAGGATCACCTTCTGCACCGTCACGTCGAGGGCGCTCGTCGGCTCGTCGGCGATGAGCAGCTTCGGGTCGGCCGCGAGGCCGATACCGATGAGCGCGCGCTGGCGCATACCGCCCGAGAACTGGTGCGGGAACTGGTGCAGGCGGCGCTCGGCGTCGGCAAGGCCCGCGTTCTGCAGCACCTCCACCGCCATCTTGTGCACGTCGCGGCGGCTCGAGGCCAGGCCGTTGGCCTTGACCGTCTCCTTCACCTGGAAGCCGATCGACCACACCGGGTTGAGGTTCGACATCGGATCCTGCGGAACGTAGCCGATCTCGCGGCCGCGCAGGCGCTCCATGTCGGCGCGCTTCAGCGTCGTGAGCTCGCGTCCGTTCAGCTTGACGGATCCGCTGGTCACCTCGCCGGTGCCCGGCAGGAGGTCGATCACGGCGGTCGCCGTAGTCGACTTTCCGGATCCGGATTCGCCGACGATCGCGACGGTCTCGCCGGCGTACACGTCGAAGCTGACGCCGTGCACGACCTCGCGCTGCTTCTTGCCCTTGCCGAACGAGATCTTCAGATCGCGGACGGACAGGAGAGTTTCTTCAGTGCTCAACGCTGTGCCCTCGCCTTCGGGTCCAGGGCGTCGCGCAGAACTTCGCCCAGCATGATGAATGACAGCACCGTGACCGTCAGTGCCAGCGACGGCCAGATGAGCGACATCGGCGCGGTGCGGATGACCGACTGCGCCTGGCTGATGTCGGCACCCCACGAGATGGTGCCGCCGCCGAGGCCCACGCCGAGGAACGACAGGACCGACTCGGCCACGATGTTGTTTCCGAGGCCGAGGGTCGCCACCACGATGAGCGGGGCGATCGAGTTCGGCAGCACGTGCACGAGCAGTGTCTTGAAGCGGCTCATACCGAGCGCCTCGGACGCCATCACGAAGTCCGCCTGCTTCACGCGCAGAACCTCGGCGCGCACGATGCGGGCGATGCTCGCCCAGCTGAAGCCGCCAATCGCGAAGGCCAAAACCAGCACCGTGCGGTCGTCCTTCGGCACGACGGTCATCACGACGATCGCCGCGATGATGTAGGGAATCGTGAAGAAGATGTCGCCGATGCGCGACAGGAGCGCGTCGATCCAGCCGCCGAAGAAGCCGGCGAGGGCGCCCATGATGAGCCCGATGATCGTGCCGATGAGGGTCGCGAGCAGACCGACCGTCACCGAGGTGCGGGATCCCCACGCGATGCGCGACCAGATGTCGCAGCCCTGCTTGTCGAATCCGAGCGGGTGACCGGGGGCGGATCCCTCGTTGCTGTTCATCAGCTGGCACGCGCCGCCGACGGGCGACACGTTCGTGAACAGCTGCGGCACGATCGCCATCACGACGATCACGAGGGCGACGACCGCGGCGATCCAGAACAGCGGGCGGGTGCGCATATCGCGCCACGCGTCGAGCCACAGGTTGCTGCGCTTCTCGTCGACCGAGACGCGGTCGACGACGAGGCCCTCGCCCGAGACGGGCGCGACGAAGTGTTCGTTACGAGACATAGCGGATCCTCGGGTCGAGCAGACCGTACAGCAGGTCGATCAGCAGGTTGATGATCACGTAGAGCACGACGAACACCGTGACGAACGACACGATCGTCGGGGCCTCGTGCTTGATGATCGCGAGGTAGAGCGTGTTTCCCACGCCGGGGATGTTGAAGATCGCCTCGGTCACCGTCGCGCCGACCATGAGCACACCGAAGGTGGTGCCGAGGTCGGTGATCATCGGGATGAGCGAGTTGCGCAGCACGTGAACGGGGATGACGCGGCGGCGCGGGAGGCCCTTGCCGTAGGCGGTGCGCACCCAGTCCTGACCGAGGGTCTCGATCGTCGACGAGCGCGTCAGGCGCATGCTCGTCGCGTAGATGCTGAACGCCAGCGTGATCGCCGGAAGAATGAGGCCCAGCCAGCCGTTGTTGGCGCCGACGGTCGGGCTTGCCCAACCGAGCTTGACGCCGATGAAGTACTGGGCGAAGAAGCCGATCACGAACACCGGAATGGCGACGAAGATCAGAGACACGACGAGCATCGTGTGGTCGAACCAGGTGTTCTTGAAGAACGCCGATAGGCCACCGATCACGATCGCGAGGACGAAGGCCATCAGAACGGCCTCGACCGCGAGGCGAAGCGTCACGGGGAAGGTATCGGCCAGCACGTCGATGACCTCGCGGCCCGCGAAGGTCGTGCCGAAGTCGAGGCGGAAGATGCCGCCGAGGTAGTGCAGGTACTGGATGATGAACGGCTGATCCAGCATGTATTCCGCGCGGATCTGGTCGAGCAGCGCGTCCGGCGGCTGCTTGTCGCCGAAGAGCGCGGCAATGGGGTCGCCCGGCATGGCGAACACCATGAAGTAGATCAGCAGGGTCGCCCCGAGGAACACGGGGATCACTTGCAGGATCCTCTTGAGGATGTAGATGAGCACCCTCGAGCCTCCTTAGATGGAATTACGGTTCCAACACGGTGTGAGGCGGTGGCACTAGGCCACCGCCTCACATCAACGGTTGGTCGGAGAGATCACTCCCAGGGGCTGATCTCGTTGGCCTGGTCCCAGAGTTCCTTCGCCTTCTCCGGGTTGTACTCGAGAACCTCGTCGCCCTCAAGGTCGTCGGTCCAACCGTCGATCACCGGCGAGGTGAAGTCGGTGGCCGGCTGGCGGGTGCCCGAGAAGATCTTGTCGGTGATCGCCTCGCGGTCGATCGCCATCGAGATCGCCTGGCGGCGCAGCGTGCCCTCTTCGTCGGGGCCGAAGTGGTCGACGTACTCGCCGATGGCGAGGGTCTGGATGAGCGCGCCGGGCTGGTTCACCGAGCGGTCGCCGAGCTCGTCCTGGTACGTCTCGTACGCCAGGTCGGGCAGCGTGTCGAGGATGTCGAGGTTGTTCGCGAGCAGGTCGTTGTACGCCGCCTCGAAGCTGGCGTAGAACTTGAAGGTCAGGCCGTCGGCCTGCGCCGGGGTCGGACCGTCGTAGTCCTCGTTCTTCACGAGCGCGATCTGCACGTCGTGCTGCCACGCGCCCTCGCCGTCGAGCTTGAACGGACCGTTACCGATCGGGTTCTCGCCGAAGGCATCCATGTCGTCGAACGCGACCTCGGGAAGCGGCGAGTACGCCGCGTAGCCGAGGCGCTGAGCGAAGTCAGCGGCGGGCTTGTTCAGCGTGACCTGGAAGGTCAGGTCGTCGATCTTCTTGAGGCCCGAGAGGCCCTCATCCGGAGCACCGTACTGGTCTTCGGTGTTGACGAAGCCCTCGATGTCCTGGAAGAAGTACGTCGACTTCTGCGCGTTCGACGCGATGGCGCCGTAGTTCCACGCGTTGATGAAGCTGTCGGCATTGACGGGCTCGCCGTTGGTGAAGGTGAGGCCGTCGCGGACCTTGATCGTGAGCTGCGTCGGCGAGTCCTGAGTGATCGACTCGGCGACGTCGTTCTCGATCGAACCGTCGGCCTTGTAGCTCACGAGACCCGCGAAGATCGTGTCGAGAACGCGTCCGCCGCCGACCTCGTCGGTGCGGCTCGGCAGGATCGGGTTCTGCGGCTCGGTGCCATTCGCGATGATTGGGCCGTCGGTGCTCTTGGTCACCCCGTCGAACAGCGGGACCGAGTCCCAACCGAACTCGACGTTGTCGACGTTCTCGCTCCAGCCGCCCACGGCGTTCTGGTACCAGAGCGGGATGACCGGGAGGTCCTGCAGCAGGACTTCCTGGGCCTGGTTGAACAGGTCGGCGGCCTTGTCGGTGTCGGCCTCGCTGATGCCCTCGGCAACGAGCGTGTCGAACTCCTCCGACGAGTAGGCCGCGTCGTTCGACTCGGCGCCCGTCGTGTAGAGCGGGCCGAGGAAGTTGTAGAGGCCCGGGTAGTCGCCCTGCCATCCGGCGCGGAAGGCACCGGGGACGGTCTCGGCGTCGCGGTCATCGAGGAAGCTCGCGAAGTCGGGGTACATGTCGGCCTCAACCGGGATGCCGAGGGCGCCCGAGATCGAGTTCGAAACGGCGTTGATCCAGCCCTCGTGGCCGCCATCGGCGTTCGACGAGATTGTGAATGCGGGGCCGGAAACCTGGGCCGAGTCGCTACTGTCGTCGGCCGGGGCGCAACCCGCGAGGGCGACGCCAGCGATACCGAGAACTGCGACACCGGTGAAGGTGTAGGTTTTGCGTTTCACTGTTACTCCTTGGGAAGAGACGGGTGCGCACGAAGGTCGGGTAAGACATCGCGCACCGCCCCGTGACTATATGCGCTCGCAAGGAAATCATCAAAGTCAGATTCCTACAGACTGCTCAGGAAGCACACAGTTTTATCTACGGGTTACGCAATGTGCTCAACGGTACGCTCCTTTCCTGCATTCCAGGTGGACATAGCCTGGCTGTGGCACGCTGACTCTCGTGACCACTTCCGCGCCCGCCCGAACCCGCCTGCTCTGGGAGGTCGGAATCGTCCTCGCGCTGTCGATCGGGCAGTCGGCCGTCTACTCCATCGTGTCGTTCGTGAGGTCGGCGATGACCGCCCCACTCTCGCAGCAGGCGACGTCGCTCAACCCCAGCCGAGCCGACCAGGCGATCTGGGACGCGATCTACCGCGTGCTCGACATCTTCTTCGACCTCGCGCTCGTCGCGCTCGTCATCTATCTGCTCTGGGAGCCGTCGCGCCGCGCGTTTGATCGCATCGGGCTGAACTTCTCGCGCATCGGCCGCGACATCGGCACCGCGGTCGCGCTGCTCGCGGCCATCGGGATCCCGGGCCTCGCCCTCTACGCCGTCAGCCGGCTGGCGGGGCTGACCCTTCAGGTGCAGGCGTCCGAGCTCGACGCGGCCTGGTGGACGATTCCGCTGCTCATCTTCTCCGCCCTGCGCGCGGGGCTTCTCGAAGAGGTGATCCTGAATGGATACCTCATCGAGAAGCTCACCTCGATCTGGAGGCCCTGGCAGGTGCTTGTCTCGGTCGCGGCCCTCCGCGGCCTGTACCACCTCTACCAGGGCCCGGCGATGGCGCTCGGGAACATGGTGATGGGACTCGCCTTCGGCTGGGTCTACCTCAGGTGGCGCCGGGTCATGCCGCTCGTGATCGCGCACACGCTGCTCGACACGTTCGCCTTCGTGGGCTACCCGCTGGCGGCGCCGTTCCTGCCCTAGCCCCGCCACAACTCTGCAATTCTCCGCGCCGTCGTATGCGAATCGCATACGACGGCGCGGAGAATTGATGATTTAGTGGTCGAGCTCGCGGAGCGCCGGCACGATGTGGTGTGTCATGAGCGGCGCGAGATCGGCCGACATCGGCGCTTCCGGATCCACCCAGCGGATCTCTTCGATCTCGGCGGCGGGCTCCGTCACCTCGACGGGCGGGTGCGTGAACACCGTCCCGACGACGGTGTAGCCGCCCTCGTTCGCCGCGGGCGCCTCGTACACGCCGAGCAGCCGCATCGCGTCCGGATCCAGGTCGACGCGCAGCTCCTCCCGGATCTCGCGGACCGCCGTCTCGACGGGCCCCTCCCCCGGATCCGGCTTGCCGCCCGGCTGCATGAACATGCTCGTGCCGCGCTTTCGCACCGTGAGGATCCAACCCGTCTCCGGGTGTCGCAGGACGACCGCGCTGACGTGGATCCGCTTGTTCTCGTGATCGATCATCGCGCGAACCGCGCCGTGCCCTCGTGGCCGAGCGCGGTGTGGATGCGCTCGAGCATGTCGCCGGCGAGGCCCGCCGTGTCGAGCTCGTCGATCGGGCACCACCACGCGCGGGCATTCTCACCGTCGGCGGGGTGCGGCTCGCCGCTGACGTAGCGGCAGCGCAGCACGATGTCCATGAACTGGGCCTTGTCGCCGTTCATGAACTCCTGCGGGGCCATCGAGTGCACCCACACGAGCGCCTCGGTCTCGGCGACGAGGCCCGCCTCTTCGAGCACCTCGCGCTCGGCGGCGACGGCGGGTTCCTCGCCCGGATCCACGATGCCGGTCACCGGCGTGATGCGCCCGTTGTCGGCGCGCTCGACGAGGAGCACCGCATCGTCCTTCACGACGACCGCCGTCACGCCCGTGAGCCACAGCAGGTCGTGCCCGATCTTCTCGCGCAACCGAAGGATGAAGTCAGGAGTAGCCATGGGTCGAGCCTACAAGTCATCAATTCTCCACCAACTCTGCAATTCTCCGCGCCGTCGTATGCGATTCGCATACGACGGCGCGGAGAAATGCAGGTGTGAGGGGGAAATGAGGAATCATCACACACAGCTCCGCGCCGCGCAAACTGTCCACACGCGCGATTACGGCTGATCTCTCCACAAATTCGGTCCGGGCCGCGCGTTGGCGCCACGTTCCTGCAAGCCTCGGGACATGAACCAACTCCTTCGCGCGCAGCCCGACCTCGTGGCCTGTCCCATCGAGCTCCTGGTGCGGAGTGAATTCGGATCCGGATTCGACACGTACGTGAGATCTCACGCCGTCGTGCGGATCGTGCCGGGTGTCTATGTCCACGAACACGATTGGCGCAAGCTGTCAGTGTGGGATCGGTATCTCGCCAAGGTCTACGCCGTGCAGCGCAGGCGGCCGGACGCGATCTTCGTCGAAGAATCGGCCGCTGCGTTGCAAGGCCTCCCGTTCCTCGGCCGACCGCAATACGTGCACGTCCTCGCACATAAGAGCGGCGCCGCGCGCATCACCGGAATTGTTCGCGCTCACTTCTCTATCGACGAGGTTGCCCCGGTCGAAACAGCCGGAATTCTCATGACGAGCGCCGTCGACACCGTCGTCGATATCGCGCGTCGAAACCATCCGGCCTTCGGCCTGGCGGCGCTCGACCAGGCCATGAGGCTTCAGAACATCACGCGCGGCGAGCTCGTCGCCAACAACGAGGCGCGTGCGAGTGCGCGCGGCGCCGCGAATGCTCTGTGGGCGCTCGAGCGGGCAACGGGGATCCCCGAATCAGTACTCGAGTCGCTGAGCCTCGCCGAGTTCGAGTGGCTGGGATTCGAGATCCCTGAGCTCCAGGTTCCCTTCGATCTCGGCGCTCTCGGCGACGCTCGAACAGATTGCTATTGGCGCTCACGTGGAATCATCGGCGAGGCAGATGGCGACTCGAAGTACCGCCTCCAAGCCGGCGGCATCGACACCGCGATCATCTCCGAGAAGCGACGCGAGGATGCCCTTCGCCGGCAGGTCAACGGCTTTGTTCGGTGGGGCTGGGCCGACTGCCGTGATCCGAAACAGCTCGAGAGCATTCTGCTCAGCGTGGGGGTGCCGCGGGTCGCGACGAGAAACAGCACACGCCTGCGCACGCTCGCCACGCTTCTGCGCGGATAGCCTCAGGCATCTTCGATCAGCCGCTTACCGCTGACGATGACGTCGGATCGTTCGTACCCCAGCGAATCGTAGAACCCCAGAACGTCAGCATTTGTCGAACGCACCATGAGCTGCACCTTCGGGCACCCGAGCCGCAAGAGCCGCAGTTCCGCCTCTGCAACCAGTGCGCGCCCGATGCCCTCACCGCGGCGATCGGCCGCGGTCGCAAGGTAATAGAGCCAGCCACGGTGCCCGTCGTAACCGGCGATGACTGATCCGATCAGGGCATCCGCATCTGCCGCAACCAGCACGAGCTCCGGATAGACCGCGCGGGCCCGCTCGATGTCTTTGTGCGGGTCGTTCCACGGCCTCGTCAGCCCTGCTTGTTGCCAGAGCTCAACGACGGGCTCGATGTCGGTGTCGGTCAGCGCTCGTATCTCCACGACGCTCGAGCCTACAAGTCGTCATTTCTCCGCGCGGTCATCTGCGAATCGCAGATGACCGCGCGGAGAATTGCAGGGTTCGCGGGGAAGTGAGGAATTACGCCTGCGCGAAGAAGGCCCGCTCGTGGCGGGAGGACAGGGTGAAGGCCTCGCGCATGCGGGTGAGGGTGGCACGGTCGGCGCGGTGGGCCGCCCGCTGGACGAGCTCGATGGCCTGCCGGGTCGACTCTGTGAACTCCGGGGATCCGTAGGTCGAGAGCCAGTCGCCATATGGGTGGCCCGCGTGGTTCTTCGACGCGAGCGTGAGGCCCACCTGCTCGTAGATCCAGAAGCACGGCAGCAGCGCCGCGATGAGCACGGCGTGCTCGCCGCCCGCGCGCTCGAGGTGCGCGACGTATGCCTCGGTCTCGGGCGAGGCGGGCACTCGCTCCCCCGCGCCGCGCGAGCGGTGCAGCTCCATCTCGGTCGCGACGGCCGCCTCGGACGAGGCCCGCCAGAACGCCTTCTCGGCCGGATCCGCCGACAGCTCCGCCGCCCGGGCGAGCAGGTCGGAGTAGGCGAAGAGGTACACCGAGTCCTGCGCGATATAGGTCTCGAAGCGCGCGAGGTCGAGCGTGCCGTCGCCGAGGCTCGCGACGAAGTCATCGCCGTAGATGCCCTCGACGATCGGCAGCACGTCGCCCCACCAGGCGTCGAGCTCGGCGTCGCGGCGCGGCGCCGCGAGCCCTGCGCGGGTCGCGTACGCGTGATCGAGCGGGCCGCTGCCGGATCCGACCTCGAGGGCGTCGGCCGCGAGGATCGCGCCGTGGATCCACTCGTGCGCGAGGCGCGCCGACCACGTCCAGGCGTCGGCGCCCCGCCCCGTGCGCGCATAGATCGTCGCGAGCGCGGACGAGAGCGAGCAGCCGGTTCCGTGGGTGTTCGTCGTCGCGATGCGGGGGCTCTCGAACGAGGCGACGACGCCGCCGGCCGACACGAGCGCGTCGGGCGCGGTGTCGCCGTCGAGGTGGCCGCCCTTCGCGAGCACGAGCACGCCGTGCCGCGATGCAAGCTCGCGGGCCTGGCCCAGCGCCTCGTCCCAGCTCGAGGCCGTGTCGGCCCCGAGGAGCGCCGCGAGTTCCGGCAGGTTCGGAGTGACGACGTCGGCCAGCGCGATCAGACCGTCGAGGGCTCGGGACGCGTCCGCATCGAGCAGGCGGTCGCCGCTCGTGGCGATCATGACGGGGTCAAGCACGACGGCGGGCTTCGGAGAGAGGGCCGCGATCCATTCGGTGACGGCCTGGATGACCTCGGCGTTCGCGAGCATGCCGATCTTGACGGCGTCGATGCGCACGTCATTCGAGATCGCGTCGAGCTGACTCGTGAGGAACTCCGCGGGCGGCGTGTGCACGCCCGAGACGCCGCGGGTGTTCTGCGCCGTGAGGGCGGTGACCGCCGCCATGCCGTAGCCGCCGGTCGCCTGGATCGACTTCAGGTCGGCCTGGATCCCCGCCCCGCCCGAGGGGTCGGATCCGGCGATCGAGAGGACGTTCGGGATCCGCTCGCGGTCCCACTCGTCGCGGAGCTCGCGCGCGGCGGCCCGGGGGTCGTCCGCGGAGCAGATCGCGCGGACGACGGCGAGGCCCGAGGCGCCCGCGGCGCGGGCCTCCGCCGCGTCGCCGAAACCGACGCCGCCGATCGCGACGCAGGGCAGCGGGCCCGCCTGGGCGACGGCGCGGGCGAGCCCCTCCCAGCCGAGCGGCGTGGGGGCGTCGGGCTTCGTCGGGGTCGCGCGCACGGCGCCGACGCCGAGATAGTCGAGCACGCCGGGGCGCAGCGCCGCGGCGGCCGCGAGCTCCTCAGGCTTCGCGGCGCTGAGCCCGAGCACCGCGTGGGCACCGATGCGCTCGCGCACCTCGAGGGGTCCGCCGTCGCTCTGGCCGATGTGCAGGCCGTGCACCGCGGCGCCCGCCTCGCGCGCCGCGAGGTACACGTCGACGCGGTCGTTGACGAGAAGCGTCGCGCGCCCGTCGACGCGGTCGGCGACCGCCGTGACGACGCGCAGAAGCTCCGCGTCGCTCAGCAGCTTGCCGCGGATCTGCACCGTCGTCGCGCCGCCCGCGACGGCCTCGTCGACGATGCGCACGACGTCGCCGTCGCCAATCGTGGCGAGATCGGCGACCAGGTAGGTGCGCAGATCGATCGGGTGGACAGGCTTCAGTGCAGTGTCGAACATCGACATCCCTCCGCTCGTGTGAACGAGATCAGGTTCATCGGGTGTGCTCTCAGTCCCCCGGTTGGGGACACCCCGTGTCTTCTGAACGAGCGTAGCCGATCCCCTAATGGTCAAGTTGACCTTTATAGGGTGTAAGCTTCTGGTCAATTCCACCTTAACCGTCGGAGGAGCACCATGGCCGCCACCCGGATCACCCTCGAACGCGACCCCTCGGTCGCCCGCGCGATCGCCGCGGATCCCTCGAGCGCCTGCGAGAGCGACCTCACGGCCGCGCCGTGGAGCTTCGACGCCGCGCCGGGCTACGGTCCCGGATCCTCGTCCGCGGATCCGTTCCCCGCGGCCGCGCCCGTGCAGGGCGAGATCCCCGCGGAGTATCGCGACGCGAGCGACGCGGAGCTGCACGAGCGGATCCGCGCCGCCCGCACGACCCTCGGCGAGCGCGTCGTCGTGCTGGGGCACTTCTACCAGCGCGACGAGATCGTGCAGCACGCCGACTACGTCGGCGACTCGTTCCAGCTGGCGCGCGCCGCGACCGAGCACCCGGACGCCGAGGCGATCGTCTTCTGCGGCGTGCACTTCATGGCCGAGACGGCCGACATCCTCTCGGGCGCCGGGCAGAACGTCATCCTCCCCCACCTCGGCGCCGGCTGCTCGATGGCCGACATGGCCACGATCGACGAGGTCGAGGAGTGCTGGGAGCAGCTGGAGGACGTACTCGGCCCGCTCGACAAGGAGGACGAGGACGGTCTCGTTCCGGTCATCCCCGTGACATACATGAACTCGTCTGCCGCGATCAAGGGCTTCGTGGGCCGCAACGGCGGCATCGTCTGCACCTCGTCGAACGCCCGCACCGTGCTCGAGTGGGCCTTCGCGCGCGGCCGCCGCGTGCTGTTCTTCCCCGACCAGCACCTGGGCCGCAACATCGCCAAGGCGATGGGCGTGCCGCTCGGCCTCATGCCGATGTGGAACCCGCGACAGCCCCTCGGCGGATCCACCGCCGGCGAGCTCGAGGATTCCCGCGTGATCCTCTGGCACGGCTTCTGCTCGGTGCACCGCCGCTTCACGACGGCGCAGATCGACAAGGCCCGCGCCGAGCACCCCGGGGTGCGCGTCATCGTGCACCCCGAGTGCCCCATGGCGGTCGTCGACGCGGCCGACGAATCCGGATCCACCGACGTCATCCGCCGCGCGATCGAGGGCGCGACCGAGCCCACGACCTTCGCGATCGGAACCGAGATCAACCTCGTGCAGCGCCTCGCGGCGCAGCACCCGCAGCACACGATCTTCTGCCTTGACCCCGTCGTCTGCCCCTGCTCGACGATGTACCGGATCCACCCCGCCTACCTCGCGTGGGTGCTCGAGGAGCTCGTCGCCGGCCGCACCGTGAACCGCATCGGCGTCGCCCCCGACGTCGCCGTGCCCGCCCGCGTCGCGCTCGACCGCATGCTGGCGGCGACCCCGTGAGCCGTGTGCTCGTCGTCGGCAGCGGCATCGCGGGCCTGACCGCTGCGCTCACGGCCGCCTCGCGCGGCGCCGACGTGACGGTCGTCACCAAGGCGGGCGTCTCCGACGCCGCGACGGCGCACGCGCAGGGCGGCATCGCCGGCGTCGTCTTCCCCGACGACTCGGTCGCGAGCCACGAGGCCGACACCCTGCGCGCCTCGGCGCGACTCGCGGATCCGGACGCCGTGCGCGCGCTCGTCGCCGGCGGCACCGAGGCGATCGCGTGGCTGATCGACCTCGGCGTGCGCTTCGATCGCGACGCGGCGGGCCACCTCGAGCGCGGGCTCGAGGGTGCGCACTCGTACCCGCGGATCCTGCACGCCGGCGGCGACGCCACCGGCGCCGAGATCGAGCGGGCGCTCGTCGCCGCCGTCCGCGCGGCGGGCATCGCGGTGCACGAGCGGACCACGCTGGTCGACGTCGCGCTCGCGGGCGGGGCGGCCGTGGGCGCGCACCTGATGGATCCGGACGGCGCCGTGTATGCCGAGGCGGCCGACGCCGTGGTCCTCGCGACCGGTGGCGCCGGCCAGGTCTACGCCCGCACGACGAACCCCGCGGTCGCGACGGGCGACGGCATCGCCGCGGCCCTCCGCGCCGGCGCCGAGGTCGCCGGCATGGAGTTCGTGCAGTTCCACCCCACTGTGTTGGCCGAGGGCGAGGCCTTCCTCGTCTCGGAGGCCGTGCGCGGCGAGGGCGCCGTGCTGCTCGACGAGGCGGGCGCGAGGTTCTGCCTCGACGCGCACCCCGACGCGGAGCTCGCCCCGCGCGACGTCGTCGCCCGCGCGATCGCCGAGGCGATGGCCCGGCAGGGCGGCCGCCCCGTGATGCTCGATGCGAACGCCCTCGGTGACGAGTTGCCCGAGCGGTTCCCCACGATCGACCGCGCCGTGCGCGAACGCGGGCTCGACTGGACGCGCGAGCCCATCCCCGTGGCCCCCGCGGCGCACTACCTGATGGGCGGCGTCGTCACCGACCTCGAGGGGCGCACGAGCGTCCCCGGCCTATACGCCGCCGGCGAGACCGCCCACACGGGCGTCCACGGCGCGAACCGCCTGGCGTCGAACTCGCTCCTCGAGGGAGTCGTCTTCGGCGCGAGGGCCGGATCCGCCGCGGCGCGTTCACGCACGACCCCGTACACAACGACGCAAAAATTTACTCCGACAGTCACAAAAACCGGTTCCCGGTCGCCTGAGCACAAAAATTTGCGTCGTCGTGTACGGAGCGAGTTGCGCGAGCTGATGTGGCGGGAGGCGGGGCTCGCCCGCACCGAGGCCGGGCTCGCCCGCGCGGCTGACCGTATCGACGGGTGGATGCGGGAACTGCCCGAGCCGGCCGATGCCATGGGCCTTGAACTGCGCAGCCTGCTGACCGTCGCGCGCGAGATCGTGCGCGCCGCCCGCGCCCGCACCGGATCCGTCGGCGCGCACTTCCGCTCCGACGCGGCACCTATTCCCGCCCTCGAGGAGGCATCATGCTGACCCAGACCGCCATCGACCGCGTCGTGCGCCGCGCCCTCGACGAGGACGCCCCGTGGGGCGACCTCACGAGCGAGACCCTGATCCCGGCGGACGCCACCGCGACCGCCGACCTCGTCGCGCGCGAGCCCGGCGTCTTCAGCGGCGGATCCGTCTTCCGCGCTGCCTTCGCCGCCACGGATCCCGCGATCCGCGTCGAGCTCCTCGCGGCCGACGGATCCGCCTTCGCCGCCGGCGACCGGCTCGCCCGCGTCGCGGGGCCGGCCCGCGCGGTGCTGACGGCCGAGCGCGTCGCGCTGAACCTCACGCAGCGCATGTCGGGCGTCTCGACCCTCACGGCCCGCTACGTCGCGGCCGTGCGGGGCACGGCGGCGCGCATCGCCGACACCCGCAAGATGACGCCCGGGCTTCGCGCCCTCGAGCGGCACGCGGTCGTCGCGGGCGGCGGACACAACCACCGTTTCTCGCTCTCCGACGCCGTCATGGCGAAGGACAACCACCTGGCCCTCGTCGGCGACGACCTCACCGGGGCGCTCCGCGACGCACGCGCGCGGCTCCCCCACACGACCCACATCGAGGTCGAGGTCGACCGCCTCGACCAGATCCCCGCGGTCCTCGCGGCGGGCGTCGACACCATCATGCTCGACAACTTCTCGCTCGACGACCTGCGCGCGGGCGTCGCCCTGATCGGCGATCGCGCCATCGTCGAGGCCTCGGGCGGCGTGAACCTCGACACCGTCGCCGGCATCGCCGCCACGGGCGTCGACGTCATCTCGGTCGGCGCCCTGACGCACGCCGCCCGCGGCATCGACCTGGGGCTCGACATCGCGCTCGAGCAGGGCTGATGTACCTCGATCACGCCGCCACCTCGCCCGTCCGGCGCGAGGTGCTCGCCGCCATGACGCCGTACCTCACGACCGAGTTCGGCAACCCCTCGAGCGTGCACGGCGCCGGGCAGGCCGCCCGCGCGGCCCTCGACGACGCGCGGCGGCGGATCGCGCGCGTCACCGGCGCACGGGCGGGCGACGTGATCTTCACCTCGGGCGGCACCGAGTCGAACAACCTCGGGATCAAGGGCGTCGCCGTGGCGGCCCTTCTCGGCCGCGGCGCGCGTCACGTCATCACGACCGCGATCGAGCACTCGAGCGTGCTCGAATCGGTGCGGGCGCTCGGGCGCGTCCACGGCTTCGACGTCACGGTGCTGCCGGTCGACCACCAGGGGGTCGTGGATCCGGGCGCTGTCGCGGCGGCGATCCGCGACGACACCGCGCTCGTCGCGATCGGCTACGCCAACAACGAGGTCGGCACAGTGCAGCCGATCGCCGAGATCGAGGGCGTGTGCGCGGCCCGAGGCGTGCCCCTCCACGTCGACGCCGTGCAGGCGGCTGGCTGGCTCCCCCTCGCCCCCGCCGCCCCGCGGGCGCTGCGCACCCTCGCGATCTCCGGCCACAAGATCGGCGCGCCCCAGGGCACCGGCGCGCTCATCGCGCCCGCGCGGATCCCCCTCGAGCCGCTCCTCCACGGCGGCGGTCAGGAGCGCGGGCGCCGATCCGGAACCGAGTCCGTCGCCGGCGCGGTCGCGCTCGCGACGGCGCTCGAGCTCGCCGACGCGGAACGCGCGGCGACCGCCGAGCGGGTGTCGCGGATCCGGGATCGTTTTATCGCGGACGTGCTCGCGCGCGTGCCGGGCGCGGCGCTCACGGGGCACCCCTCGCGGCGGATCCCCCACGTCGCGAGCTTCACGATCGCCGGGGTGAACGGCGAGACCGTGCTGACCGACCTCGAGCGGCGCGGCGTGATCGCGTCGAGCGGATCCGCGTGCTCGTCGGCGAGCGAGGACGCCTCGCACGTGCTGCTCGCCCTCGGGATCGACGACGATCTCGCGCGGACATCGATCCGGTTTTCGCTGTCTCCGCTCGCCACAGACCTCGAGGGCGTCGCCGACGCGCTCGCCGACGCCGCCGCATCTCACCGGAGTCGAAGCACCGACTCGGTAGGGTCATCTCTGTGACATCCGCCTCACCCGACGTTCGCATCGCCGTCTCGACCGCCATCTTCTCGGTGCGGACGACCGACGACGGCGACCAGCTGATGATCCCGCTCGTCCGGCGCACGCGCGAGCCGTTCCTCGGCCAGTGGGCGCTTCCGGGCGGCTGGCTCGGCGGATCCGAGGGGCTCGAGGACGCGGCCGGCCGCACGCTCGCCGAGACGACGGCGCTCGCGCCGAGCTGGCTCGAACAGCTCTACACCTTTGGCGACATCGACCGCTCGCCCGACGCCCGCGTGGTCTCGGTCGTCTACTGGGCACTGCTGCGCAGCGACCTCGTCGAGGCGCAGCGCGCGACCGCCGGGGCGCCCGAGAACGTCGAGTGGTTCCCCGTCGAGGCGCTGCCGGAGCTCGCCTTCGACCACCAGCACATCATCGACTACGCCGTGTGGCGGCTGCGCAATAAGGCCGGCTACAGCCGCATCGCCGCGGCGTTGCTGCCGGACGAGTTCACCCTCGCCGAGCTGCGCGGCGTGTACGAGACGGTGCTTGGCAAGCGCCTCGACCCGTCGAACTTCCGGCGGCTGCTCGAGGGATCCGAGGCCCTCGTGCCCACGGAGGCCTTCCGCACGGGCCCCCACCGCCCCGCGCGCCTCTTCCAATACAACGCCGACATCGACCTCGCGGAGCTCGGCCCCATCTGACCCACCCGGGTCACTCCCGCACCCTTTTCGCGAGATCGCATCCTTTTCGCGAGATCGCACTGATTTCGCGAAATCGCACTGATTTCGCGAAATCGCACTGAATTCAGTGAGACCTCGCGGAGGTGGGCCCAGAAAAGAGTGAGACCTCGCGGAAGTGGGCCGAGAAAAGAGTGAGACCTCGCGGAGGTGGTGAAGGGCAGGCGGGGCGTTAGCCCTGTTGCTCGGCGGCGAGGGAGGCGTAGAGGCCGCCGGCGGCCAGGAGCTCGTCGTGGGTGCCGCTCTCAACGATGCGGCCCTGTTCCAGCACGTTGATGACGTCGGCGCCCGCGATCGTCGAGAGGCGGTGCGCGACCGTGATGGTTGTGCGGCCCTCGGCGGCAGACTCGAGCGCCTCCTGCACGACGCGCTCGCTGACGGTGTCGAGTGCGCTCGTCGCCTCATCGAGCAGTAGCACGGGCGGATCCTTCAGCAGCACGCGCGCGATCGCGATGCGCTGCTTCTCGCCTCCGGAGAGGCGGTAGCCGCGCTCGCCCACGACGGTGTCATAACCGCCGTCGAAGCTCATGATGCGCTCGTGGATGTTCGCCCCGCGGCACGCCCGCTCGATCTCCTCGTCGCTCGCCTCGGGCTTCGCGTAGCGCAGGTTCTCGCGGATCGTGGCGTGGAAGAGATACGTCTCCTGCGTGACGATGCCGATCTGGTCGATGATCGAGGTGCCCTCGAGCTCGCGCACGTCGCGCCCCGAGAACAGCACGGCTCCCGACTCGGCCTCGTACATGCGCGGCGTGAGGTACAGGATCGTCGTCTTGCCCGCGCCGCTCGGCCCCACGAACGCGACGTGCTGGCCCGGCTCCGCCACGAACGAGACGCCGTCGAGCGTCGGGGCGGCATCGGCGGCGATGTCGGGGTACCGAAACCGCACGTCGCGGAACTCGATGCGCCCCTGCGGGCCGGGCGCCTCGGACGCCGCGATCGCGTCCTTCCGGTCGACGATCGCCGGCTTCAGGTCGAGGTATTCGAAGATGCGGGCGAACAGCGCCTGCGAGGTCTGGATCTCGAGCGCCACGCGCATGAGGCTCACGAGCGGCATCGACACGCGCGCCTGCACCGTGGTGAAGGCGACGATGGTGCCGGCGGTGATCGCACCATCGGATCCGCCGATAAAGAACCCGGCGGCCAGGTAGATCACGGCGGGGACGGAGCTCATCAGCACGTTGACGACGGCGAAGAAGCCCTGGCCGCTCATCGTCTGACGGATCTGCAGGCGGATCTGGTTGGCGTTCTCGTTCGCGTAGCGCGCCGACTCGGTGCGCTGGCGGTTGAACGACTTCGACAGCAGGATGCCCGAGACGCTCAGAGTCTCCTGCGTGATCGAGGTCAGCTCCGACAGCGACTGCTGCGTCTCGCTCGCGATGCGCGCGCGGACCTGCCCAACGCGGCGCTGCACGATGACGAGGATCGGCGTCATGATGAGCGAGATGATCGTGAGGCGCCAGTCGATCAGGATCATCGCGACGATCGAGGCGATCACCGTCACGGCGCTGCCGAGGATGCTCGTCACGGTGCTCGTGAGCACGCCAGAGACGCCGCCGACATCGTTCTGCAGGCGCGACTGGATGACGCCCGTCTTCGTGCGCGTGAAGAACGCCAGCTCCATGTTCTGGAGGTGATCGAACATCCGCGTGCGGAGGTCGCCCGCGACGCGGTTACCGACGCTGGAGGTCAGCCACGTCTGCGCGACCTGCACGACCGACGCGGCGATGTAGAGCGCGATCATGGCGGCGACGAGCCACGCGAGCAGGTGCATGTTGACGGCGCCGGACGACGGGAAGAGCGCGTCGTCGAAGATCCGCTGGATCACGAGCGGCGGGATCGCCCCGAGAGCCGCACCGATCACGACGAGCACGGCCGTGAGCGCGACGCGCTTGCTATACGGTCGGAACAGATCCAGGATCCGCTTGCCGAGGTCGGGCACCTTCGGCGCCTGCGCGTTCATCTCGCGGAGCGCCTTCTCATCGACGGGCCGCCCGCCGCGCCCGCCTGCCCCCATGGGCCGTCCCATACTCATCACTGCAAGCTTAGATCCCGCTTCACGCCACGAGATCTGCCAATGTGGGAATAGCCGGCCACACTCTCTCGTTAGAATGATGCGTCCGCCTGCGGGGGCTCTTCGTTCTGTGAGCCCTGGCCCGGGGCGGAGTCATCCCTTATTCTGCCTGGAGCACTTCACGTGACGACAGATACCGGTTCTACGCGCGTACCCGCGCACAACGACACCATTGACCCCGCCGGCATGCGGGTGATCTGGCTCCTTCTTATCGCGGCGTTCGTCGCGATCCTCAACGAGACGACGATGGCGATCGCCATCCCCGAGCTCAACCACACCCTCGGCATCCCGCGCGAACAGGGCCAGTGGCTCACGAGTGCGTTCATGCTGACGATGGCCGTCGTTATCCCGACGACCGGTTTCCTCCTGCAGCGCTTCACGACGCGCCAGGTCTTCCTCGCCGCGATCTCGGCGTTCGCCCTCGGCACGCTCGTCTGCCTCGTCTCCCCCGGCTTCACGCTGCTGCTCATCGGCCGCATCATCCAGGCCAGCGGCACGGGCATCATGATGCCCCTGCTCATGACGACGATGATGAACGTCGTGCCCGCGCACTCGCGCGGCCGCATGATGGGCCGCGTCGGCCTCGTCATCTCGCTCGCCCCGGCCATCGGCCCCACGATGTCGGGCCTCGTGATCGACCACCTCGGCGGCTGGCGCACGATCTTCGCGATCATCCTCCCGATCGCGATCGTCGCTCTCGTCGTCGGCCTCAAGTGGATGACGAACCTCGGCGAGACGACGCACGCCCCGATCGACGGCATCTCGATCGTCCTCAGCGTCTTCGCCTTCGGCGGCACCGTGTTCGGCGTCAGCCAGCTCGGTGGCGGCGAGGGATCCTCGAACCTCGGTTCGCTGCCCATCATCGCCCTCGTCGTCGGCGTCATCTCGCTCGGCCTCTTCGTCTGGCGCCAGCTCTCGCTGCAGAAGAAGGATGACGCGCTGCTCGACCTTCGCGTCTTCCGCTCGCGCAACTTCACGATCGCCGTCGTCATCATGGCCGTGATCGCGTTCGCGATGTTCGGCTCGCTCGGAATGCTCCCGCTCGTGCTGCAGGAGGTCGTAGGACTCGACGCCACGCAGTCGGGCCTCGTGATGCTGCCGGGCGCGCTGCTGATGGGTCTGCTCGGCCCGCTCGTCGGCCGAATCTACGACAAGTACGGCCCGCGCACGCTGCTCATCCCCGGCACGATCCTCGTCACCGCGGCGATGTTCGTGTTCTCGGTGATCAGCCCCGAGATGCCCGTTGCGCTGATCGTCGCGACACAGGTCACGATGTCGCTCGGACTTGCGGCGTCGTTCACGCCGCTGTTCTCGGCATCGCTCGGTTCGCTGACGCGCAACCTGTACTCGCACGGATCCGCCGCGCTCAACACGCTACAGCAGGTCGCCGGCGCCGCAGGCACCGCCCTGCTGATCGGCATCTACTCCTCGACGATCGCGACCGCGGCCGCCGAGGGAACCGACGCCTCGCACGCGAGCGCGTCGGGCGCCCACTCGGCGTTCCTGCTCGGCGCGATCATCGCCGCCATCACCGTCGTGCTGTCGTTCTTCATCGTGAAGCCGGCCGACGACCAGGAGGGCGCGCCCGCGCCCGCGGGCCACTAGGAGCACGAAGAAAGGGGTCGCGCGCCGCGCGGCCCCTTTCTCGCGCCCTCAGAACGACATGCGCGACTCGAAGCGGCGCGCCTTCCCCGTCAACGGATCCGCGAACTCGAGCGTCGTCGCGAGAAGCCGCAGCGGATCCGAGAAGTCGTAGGGATCCGGGCCCAGGTCGCGCGGGTAGACGGGGTCGCCAACGAGCGGCATGCCGAGCCCGTTCATGTGCACGCGCAGCTGGTGCGTCTTGCCCGTGTGCGGCGTGAGTTCGAACTCGCCCACGCTCCCCCGCGCCTCGATGAGCCGGATCGTCGTGTGCGCGTTCGGCTCGCCGTCGATTTCGCGCACGGCGCGGTCGCCGGAGGTCTTCTGCAGGCGGCTGAACCGCTCGCGGGGCTCGCCGCCCGCGAGCCCGAGCGGCAGCTCCCCCTGCTCGGGGAGGTGCGCGAGCGCGCGGTAGGTCTTCCGGATCCGCTTCTCTTGGAACAGCTTCTGGTACGCGCCGCGGGTCTCCGGGCGCCGCGAGAGCGCGAGCAGGCCGCCCGTGACGCGGTCGAGGCGGTGGATCGCGACGATGTCGTCCTCGCCGCGCTCGACGCGCAGGCGCGTCATGACGCACTCGCGCACGAAGGCACCGTTGGGCGTCGAGGCGAGGAAGTGGGGCTTGTCGACGACGATCAGGTCGTCGTCCTCGTGCACGATCTCGATCTCGAACGGGATCCGCGCCTCCGCCGGGAACGGCTTGTGGAACGCGTAGAAGCCGCCGGGGATCACGGGGTCGCCGAGCGCGACCCGGCGGCCGTCCTGATCGGTCAACTCGCCCTCACCGACGAAGTACTCCACCGCGATGCCCGCGAGCGCCTCCTCGTTCGCGAGGGTGCGCGCGATCACGATCTCGCGCAGCCACTCACCGACGGATCCGGGAACCGGCTCGTGCTGCGCGGCGTGCGTCTGCGAGCCGCCGGGCGCGCGGAGCCTCGAGGCGGTGATCCCGTCGCGCGGGCGCAGGATCGCGCCGGGACGCGGGACCTGCGGTCGGGCGGTGACGGACAACGAGTCTCCTTCCGACGGCAATACGTCCCCCCAGTGGGACTCGAACCCACACTGTGCCGATTTTAAGTCGGCTGCCTCTGCCAATTGGGCTATAGGGGGATGCGCGAAGGGCGCCCCTCGAGCGAGGAGCGCCCTTCGGCGAGGATTAGTCCTGCTTCGGCTTGGGGCGCGACGCGTACTCCTCGAAGAACGCGCGGGGCTCCTGAACCTTGGTGAGCTGCACCTGGTCGCGGCCGAGGAAGAAGTTGTGGTACCAACCCCACAGCACGCGCCACTTGCGCTCCCACGTCGGCATCGCGAGGCCGTGGTAGCCGCGGTGGGCGGCCCAGGCAAGGAAGCCGGTCAGGGCGAACTTGCCCGACTGGAACGCGCCGTGGCCGAGGCCGAGACCCGCAACCGCGCCGAGGTTCTTGTGGAAGTAGTCGACCGTCTGCTCGCCGCGGATGACCGCAACGAGGTTCTTCGCGAGGCGCTTGGCCTGGCGGACGGCGTGCTGAGCGTTCGGCACGCAGGTACCGTCGGGCAGACCGCCGGTCTTGTCCGGAACGGCGGCGATGTCACCGGCGGCCCAGGCGCCCGCGACGACGTTGCCCTCGGCGTCGACGACGCGCAGGTCGGCCTGCGTCGTGATGCGACCGCGCGGCTCGCGCGGGAGGTCGGATCCGTTCACGACCTTCGGGTTCGCCATGACGCCCGCAGTCCAGACGATGATGTCGGTCGGGTAGACCGGGCCGTCGACCATGTCGCCGGCCTCGTTCTTGACCTTCGTGCGCACGATGCCGTCGGTCGCGTCGGCGACCTGCGTGTCGAGGTGCACGTGGGCGCCGCGCTGACCGAGGTCGGCGAGAACCTTGTGGCTGGTCTCGAGCGAGACCTCGGGCATGATGCGGCCCATCGCCTCGATGAGGTGGAACTCGGTCTCGTCGAACGAGATCTCCGGGAACTTCTGCAGCAGGGCGTTCGCCGACGAGCGGAGCTCGGCGAAGGTCTCGATACCGGCGAAGCCACCACCCACGACGACGACCGTCAGCAGGCGCTTGCGCAGCTCGCTGTCCTTCGGCAGGCTCGCGGCGCGCTCGAAGTTGCGGATCAGCGAGTCGCGAACGGCGACGGCCTCTTCAATCGACTTCATGCCGATCGCGTTCTCGGCGATGCCCGGGATCGGGAAGGTACGCGAGATCGAGCCGGCGGTCACGACGATCTCGTCGTACTGGTACTCCCAGCTCTCGCCACCCTCGGGGGTGATCGTCGCGGTCTTGTTCGCGTGGTCGATACCCGTGACCTTCGCGTTCACGATCTTGGTCTTCTTCAGGTGGCGACGGTGCGAGACCACGGCGTGACGCGGCTCGATCGCACCGGCGGCGACCTCGGGAAGGAACGGCAGGTAAGCCATGTACGAGAGCGGGTCGACGAGAACGACCTCAGCCTCATTGGTACGAAGGTGCTTCTCGAGCTTCCACGCGGTGTAGAAACCCGCGTAACCGCCGCCGACGATAAGGATCTTAGGCACGGGAAAAAATTCTCCTTGGAGTTGTGTCAGGAACTCGATCCGTGAGAATCACGGCTCGAGCGGAAGCGCCGGGACACAGCGACGACGCCAAGCAAGATAAGGATACCAGCGGCTGACACCGCCATTAACGGCAGGGTCACCTCGCGCAGGCTTTCGGGCGACGGAAGGTACGGGTTCGCGGCCTCGGCCGGCGGATCCATCGGCGGCAGCGCCGGGAGCGTCACGGGCTCGGGCGTGGGCGTCGGGCCCGAGTCGACCTCGCCCGGTTCGGCCGCGCCGCGGTTGATCCGCACCCATTCCTTCAGCGTGACGTCGGTGACGGGGCTCGAGTCGACGAGCGGCACGTCGTCGGTCACGGCGGCCTCGGCGTCGACGATGCCGAATCCGTAGATCGGGTCGCGCGTGCCCTCCTGAGCGGGCGCGCGCCGCGTCGTCGCGACGATGCGGTTGATGACGTTGTTCGCGTCGAGCTCGGGGTGCGCCGCGCGCACGAGCGCCACGATCCCCGCAACGATCGGGGCGGATCCGCTGGTGCCGCGCCACGAATCGACGTCGCCCGCGGGGCCGATGCCGATGAGCGCCTCGCTCGGCGCCGAGACGGCGATCGTGCCGCCCTGCGTCGACGCGCCCTGGCTCGCCTTGCCGTCTTCGTCGACGCCGCCGACGACGAGAACCTCGGGGATCGTCGCGGGCGCGCCGATCATGTCGGTCCCGCCGTCGCGGTTTCCGGCCGCGACGACGACCACGACGTCGTGGTCGAAGGCGTATTGAAACGCCTCGTCCCATGATTCGTCCCACGACGTCTGATTCGTCGTGAACGAGAGGTTGATGATGTCGGCGCCGTGGTCGACCGACCACGTGATTGCCGAGGCGACCTGCTCCGAGAACGGCACCTCGCTCACGGATCCGAAACCGATCGACACCGAGAGGAGCTTCGCCTCCGGCGCGACGCCGATCATGCCCTCGTCCTCGCCCGTTCCGCGGGCCGCGGCCAGCGAGGCGACCCAGGATCCGTGGCTGCGCGTGTGCGCGTCGGCGCCGAGCGGCGAGCGGCCGTCGGCGCTGCCGACGCCGGAGAAGTCCGCTCCCCCGGCGACCGCGCCGTCGAGCTCGTCGATGTCCGACGCGATGCCGCTATCGATGACCGCGATCGTGACGCCCTCGCCCTTCGTCGTCTCCCACGCGTCGGTAACGCCCAGCTCGTCGAGCCAGTACTCCGAGGAGCGCACCGGATCCGGCGTCGGGGTGGGCGTCGGCGTCGGGCTCGGGCTGCGGGTCGCGCTCGGCGTCGGCGACGGCGACTCGGTCGTGGCGACCGCGGCGCCGGGGATGGCCACGAGGGCGCACATCATCGCCAGCGCGGCGGCTACCGCGCGGGCGGGACGCACACCCCGGCGCATGCTCAGGCCGCGTCGTCGCTCAGGGCGGCGCCGGGCTCGTCGCACTCGCAACGCTCGGGCGACCAGGCGGAACGCTCGAGGGCGAGGTCGCCGATCGGGTTCACGCCGGGGCCCGCCGCGAGGGCGTGGCCGGCGAGGGCGTGCAGGCACTTGACGCGGGTGGGCATGCCGCCCGACGAGATGCCGTCGACCTCGGGCACGTCGCCGAACCGCGCGCGATCGGCGAGGAACGCCTCGTGGGCGGCCCTGTACTGCGCGCGAACCGACTCGTCGGAGTCGAGGAGCTCGGTGAATTCGACCATGACCTGGCCCGCCTCGAGGCGCGACATCTCCGCCGTCGCGGCGGGGTGCGTGAGGTAGTAGAAGGTCGGGAAGGGGGTGCCCTGCGGCAGGCGCGGCGCCGTGGCGACGACCGTCGGGTTACCGCACACGCACCGCGCGGCGATGCCGACGATGCCTCGCGCCTCGCGGCCGAGCTGACTGCTAACGACACGGATCTCAGAGTCGCGTACCGGGGCGAAGGGAGGTGTAGTCACCCTGTGAGGCTACCGGGGTTCCCTGGGATTCACTTTGTCGCGGGGGTCGCCTGCTCGGCGAGTCCCGCCCCGACGACCGAGCGAAGCATGGATCCCATCCAGTCGCTCTCGGTCTCGGAGGCCTCCGGCGCGACGACCGAGGGCTCCTCGTCGTCGCTCACCGGCAGGTCGTCCTGAATCAGGTAGACGATCTCGCCGGGGTTCATGTAAAACAGCCGCTCGCGCGCCTCGCTCTGGATGAAGGCGGGGTCGCGCCACTGGTCGCGCTCGAGCTCGAGCTGCGCGATCTCGTCGTTCGTGAGTTCGACGCCCTGCTGCGCCTGCGCGATCTGCTGGCGCATGTCGACGTAGCTGCTGACGGTCGGCACGAGCACGAGCGCGCCGAACACGACGAGCCCCAGGAGGATCGCCGCGAAGCCCGAAAGCTGGATCCCCCCGAGCCACTCGCGCGTGTTCGCGGCCCGGCGCCTGCGCCGGGTACGCGAAGAGGGAGCCGCAATCTTTCGTGCCATTGCGACTCCCTCTCGTGATGCTTGTGCGCTACTTAGCCCTGGAAACGGGGGTAGGCGCCGCGGCCCGCGAACGTTGCCGCGTCACCGAGCTCCTCTTCAATGCGCAGAAGCTGATTGTACTTCGCGACGCGGTCGCTGCGAGCGGGCGCGCCGGACTTGATCTGACCGCAGTTGACGGCGACCGCGAGGTCGGCGATCGTGACGTCCTCGGTCTCGCCCGAGCGGTGCGACATCATCGCGGTGTAGTTCGCCGACTGAGCCATCGACACGGCGTCGAGGGTCTCGGTCAGGGTACCGATCTGGTTCACCTTGACGAGCAGCGAGTTCGCAACGCCGGCGTCGATACCGCGCTTGAGGCGCTCGGGGTTCGTGACGAACAGGTCGTCGCCAACGAGCTGAACCTTGTTACCGATGCGCTCGGTGAGGGCAGCCCAGCCCTCCCAGTCGTCCTCGGCCAGCGCGTCCTCGATCGTGACGAGCGGGAAGTTCGCGAGGAGCTCCTCGTAGTAGCCCGTGAGCTGCTCCGCGGTCCATTCCTTGCCCTCGAACTTGTAGGTGCCGTCCGAGAAGAACTCGGTCGAGGCCACGTCGAGGCCCACCGCGATGTCCTTACCGGGGGTGAAGCCGGCCTTCTCGATGGCGGCCATCAGGAAGTCGAGCGCGGCGCGGTTGCTGGGCAGGTCGGGGGCGAAGCCACCCTCGTCGCCGAGGCCGGTCGCGTAGCCGCCCTGGAGCAGCTCCTTCTTCAGCACGTGATAGGTCTCGGCGCCCCAGCGCAGCGACTCGGCGAACGAGTCGGCACCGTGGGGAACCAGGAAGAACTCCTGCATGTCGATGCCGTTGTCGGCGTGCTCGCCACCGTTGATGACGTTGAGCGCCGGGACGGGCAGGACGTGCGCGTTCGCGCCACCGACGTAGCGGTAGAGGGGCAGGCCGGCGCTGTCCGCGGCGGCCTTCGCAACGGCGAGGCTCACGCCGAGGATGGCGTTCGCGCCGACGCGCTTCTTGTTCGGGGTGCCGTCGACCTCCATGAGGACCTGGTCGACCAGGCGCTGATCGGCGGCATCGAGGCCCTCGATCGCCGGGCCGAGCTCGTCGATGACGGCCTCAACGGCCTTGGTGACGCCCTTGCCGCCGTAACGGCTCTTGTCACCGTCGCGCAGCTCGTAGGCCTCGAACGCGCCGGTCGAGGCGCCCGAGGGAACGGCCGCACGCTGCACGGTGTCATCGTCGAGGAGAACCTCAACCTCGACGGTGGGGTTACCGCGCGAGTCGAGAATCTCGCGTGCGCCAACTGCTTCGATCTGTGCCACGAATGTGCTCCTTCAGAGGTTGTCATGGGCGGGCCGTGAGACCCTCCACTCAGTCTAAGCGGCTCGGGTGAACAACGCGTTCCCCGCTCCCCACACGCGCGTCACCTCGAGCTGCTCGGTGAGCAGCACGGCGTCGGCCGCGGCCCCCGCCTCGAGGCGCCCGATGTCGCGCCGCCCGATCGCGTCGGCGGGCACGCGCGTGAGGGCGTCGACGGCGTCGACGAGCGACACGCCGCAGACGTCGACGCTCTGCCGCAGGGCCGCGTCGAGCGTGAGGGTGGATCCGGCGATCGCGCCGCCCTCGACGAGGCGGGCCGTGCCGCGCTCGACGCGCACCGCGAGGGATCCGAGAACATAGTCGCCGTCGGCGGCGCCCGCGGCGGCCATCGCGTCGGTGATGAGGGCAACGCGCCCGGGCGCGGCGTCCCACAGCATCTTCGCGACGGCGGGGTGCACGTGCACGCCGTCGTTGATGAGCTCGAGGGTCACGTGATCGCGCGCGAGCGCCGCACCGATGGGGCCCGGCGCACGGTGGTAGATCCCGTCCATCGCGTTGAACGCGTGCGTCAGGAGCGACGCGCCCGCGTCGAACGCGGCGAGCGCCTGCTCGTATCCGGCGGCCGTGTGGCCGACGGCGACGGCGACGCCGGCCTCCACGAGCCGCGGGATCGCCGCCATCGCTCCCGGTTTCTCCGGAGCGAGCGTGATCTGGACGAGCGTGCCGCGGGCGGCCGCGAGGAGGGCGTCGATGTCCTCCGCCTGCGGATCCGCGAGCAGCTCGGGCGCGTGCGCGCCCTTGTGCGCGTGGTCGAGGTACGGCCCCTCGAGGTGCGAACCGAGGATGAGCGGGTTGTCGCTCGCGAGGTCGGCGATAAGCGCCAGCTGCGATCGGAGGTCGGCCTGCGTCGCCGTCACGAGCGAGAGCGCCGTGCGGGTCGTGCCGTGCTCGTGATGCGTCGCCATCGCGTGGGCGATCTGGGCCGCGTCGCCGTCGTAGGAGGCCGTACCGCCGCCGTGCACGTGGATGTCGACAAAACCCGGGGTGAGGACTCCCCCGGCCGCGTCGACGACGTCGGCGTCGGCGGGCCAGCCCGTGCCGGATCCGATCTCGGCGACGCGGTCGCCGTCGAACCTCACCCACGCGTTCTCCGTCACGGTTCCCGAGGTGATGAGGCGCGCGGAGTGGATGACGGTCATGGGGTCGATTGTGCCACGAGCTTCGCGGGGCGGAACTGGCCGCAGAGCGCGAGGATGCCGACGAGGGCGGCGAGCAGGATCCACATGACGATGCCCATCGGGCCCGCGATCTCGGGGCGGTAGGGCGAAGTCGCCGCGAGGACGACCATGATGAGGCCCGCGCTGGCGTTGAGCGAGCCGTGCGCGAAGACGGCGGGCCAGAGCGAGCGGCTGCGCAGCCGCAGCCATCCGAAGAACGCGCCCCACGCGATGCACGCGCCGACCATGAGCAGAACGCCCCACACGTCGGTGCGGCCGTAATTGTGGCCGAGCAGGATGACGGGCGCGTGCCACAGTCCCCACAGCACGCCCGTGATGAGGAGGGTCGGCCAGACGCCGTAGGGGCGCAGCGCCGAGGTGAGCCAGCCGCGCCACGCGAGCTCCTCCCCGAACGCGAGGAAGCCGTTCGGGATGATCGCCGCGACCGGGATCGCGATGAACTGCACCGCCGCGAGCACGTGCGGATCCGGCATGTCCTTCCCTGGGGCCGCGGCCGCGAGCTGCGCCGCGAACCCCGAGAGGTGCTCGATGTCGAGCTCGACGAGGCCGAGGGCAGACACCGCCGCGACACCCGCGATCACGAGGGCGATCGGGCCGAGGAGCCCCAGCACGCACATGCCGACGAATCGGCCGATGGGCACCATGGGCCAGGCGCCGACGAAGCGCCAGAACCCCTTCTGCCGCGTCACGAGCGCAACGATCGCGACGGCGATCGCGGGCGTGAACATCATGAGCGAGACGAGAAGTCCCGCAAGGGCGGCATTTCCCGGATCGAGCCACAGCGGCACAGCGACGAGCCACGCGAGCCCGAGCGCGAGCACCGCGAAGAGGGCGGTTTTGCGAATCACGGGGCCGTTTTCATCGTCCGGCGCAGCAGCGCGACCGCCGTCTCGGCGTCGTCGACCGTGATCGTGAGGTCGCTCTTGCCCTCGCGGCCCACGCGAATCCCCTCGCCCGCGCGCAACACGAGTCCGGTTCCGTTCGCGCCCAGGCGCCAGCCCCAGCCGCCGAACTCGCCCATGGGGCTCACGTCGACGACGGTCGCCGAGGTGATCCGCTCGGCCGGGACGTGGATCCGGGGCCATCCAACCGCGCCGCGGGCCGTGAGGCCCCGCGCGTCGACCCGCACGTCGAAACGCAGCACCGCGAGGGACATCACGGCGACGACGATCATGAGCGCGAGGCATCCCCAAAGCGGCCAGGTGGGACCGTCGGCGCGGCGCATGTCGATAAGGCAGAGCACGAACACGCCGAGCGTCGAGACGCCGAGGAGGAGGCCCATGACCCAGGCGCCGGTGCGCGAGATCTGGGTCGTGCGGATCCATACCGCCTGTTCCGACTCCCCGAGCTCGAGCGGCTCGACCTCGCGCGCGTCGGCGTCCGAGGCCGGCGGCTCGTCGATGAGGAAGTAATAGAGCGCGCCCCAGACGAGCGCGATGACCACGCCGAGGCCCAGGATCCCGTACGCGTTCGGCGCGTCGGTCGCGTCGTCGAGCCCCACCTGCGCGATCACGAGGCCGAGCATCGTGGTGCCGAGGAAGCCCGTCTCGCCGCCGATGATCGCGCCGAGGAAGCGGTACTGCGTGCGCTGCGTGTCGCTCTTGATCTCGAAGACCGCGGCGAGCGCGAGGAGCGCCGTGACGCCGCCGCCGATGCCGAGGGTCATCGCCGGATACGTCCATGCAGGCCCGAAGCCGTCGGCCACGCCCGTCGCGCCCCAGTGGATCGCTACCGTGTCCGGCAGCACGGGCAGGAGCGCCGCCTGCGCGACCGCGATCGCCACAAACACCGCGAGCGGGATCCACAGGCAGAGCCGGAGGAAGGTGCGACGCGCCCTCTGTCGTTGTTCAATCATTGCGTTCTCCCTCTCGGCTTCTGATGAGGCTGACGAGCATGTCGACCGACACCCCGCGCTCGCGCGCCCGCGCCACGAGCGCGGAGATGTCGTCATGCAGCGCGGCCGCGGCGACCGCGGCCTGCGTCACGACGGCCCCGCGCCCCGGGCGCATGTCGACGAGCCCCTCGTCGCGGAGCTCCTGGTATGCGTGGAGCACCGTGTGCGCGTTCACCCCGAGCGACGCCGCGACCTGCTTCGCCGCGGGCAACCGCTCCCCCGGCGCGACGCGCCCCGACGCGATATCGCCCCGGATCGACGTCGCGATCTGCGCGAAGACGGGCTCCTCGCGAGTGGGATCGATGCGGATGAGCATGTAGTTATTCTAGTTGAACTAGAACAATGCGTCTAGGGTTGCGGGCGCGATTCGTCCACTTCCCCCGCAACTCTGCATTTCTCCAACAAGTCAGCCGCTAGCAGCAGATGAGTTGACGGAGAATTGCAGAGTTAGGGAGGCTCACACCGAGCGGCGCTCGAACACGAGGCGGACGGCGCGGATCGCGATGCCGATCGCCACGAGCACGATTCCGCCGAGCACCGACTGCCACGGCAGCATCGCCGCGAGCGCGACGCAGCCGACGGCGCCGACGACCTGGATCCAGCGCGGGTATCGCCGCACGGCGGCCCCCTGACGGAACGCGGCGAGGTTCGCGACGAGGTAGTAGATCAGCACGCCGAAAGAGCTGAAGCCGATCGCCCCGCGCAAATCGGCGACGAGAAGCACGCCGATCACGACGACCGCGACCGCGATCTCGGCGACGAAGGGCACCTGGGTCTTGGGGTGGATCCGCGAAAACACTCCCGGCAGGTCGCCACCGCGCGCCATCGCGAGGCTCGTCCGCCCGATCCCAGCGACGAGCGCGAGCAGCGCGCCGAGTGCGGCGCAGGCCGCGCCGACGCGAACGATCGGTCCGCCCCAGCTCCACGGCGATGCGGCGACGACGTCGGCGAGCGGGGCCGTGGATCCGTCGCCGCCGACCGCGCGCAGCGTCACGAGCGCGAGCAGGACGTAGACGACGAGTGCGCCGGCAAAGGATCCGAGAATCGCGCGCGGGATCGTGCGTGCCGGGTCACGGACCTCTTCGCCCATCGTCGCGATGCGCGCGTAACCCGCGAAGGCGAAGAACAGCAGCCCCGCGGCCTGCAGCACGCCGTACCAGCCCTGGCCGACGAGTGGATCGCTCACGGCGGGGGCCGCAAAGCCCGCCGCCACGACGAAGACCAGCACCACGAGAACGATGACGACGAGGATCTTGGTCGCGAGCGCCGTGCGCGTGACGCCCAAGAGGTTCACGGTCGTGAGAGCCACGATCGCCGCGATCGCGACGGGCTTCTCATACCCCGGGGCGACGTACGCCGCGAAGGTCATCGCCATGGCGGCGCAGCTCGCGAGCTTGCCGATGATGAAGCACCATCCGGCGAGGTATCCCCACCAGGCTCCGAGCTCGGCATTTCCGTAGGCGTAGGATCCGCCGGCGACCGGATGTACCGCGGCGAGCTGAGCCGACGACGTCGCGTTGCAGAACGCGACGACGGCGGCGAGCGCGAGCGACACGAGGATCCAGGATCCCGCGGCATCGATCGCCGGCCGCCAGACGGCGAAGGCGCCGGCGCCGATCATGGATCCGAGGCCGATCGCGATGGCGTCGCCGAGCCCGAGCCTGCGGGCAAGACCAGTCGTCATGCTTCGCGAGCGTAGCGGGCCGCGGTCTCCCCGCCGGGCGCGCCGCACCGTCGTTCATCGATCGTTCGCCTTGCGGCGTGGATCGGGTCGCGATCGGCCGGTCGAGTGGCCGCAATTCAGCCACTTCCCCACGCCTCATCAACTCTCCGACAAATCTGCCAACGACAACGGAAGAGTTGTCGGAGAGTTGATGAATTGGAGCCGCGCGGAGGGCAGCGCCAGCTCAGCCGAGGGGCTTGAGCTCGATCTCGTCCTGGCCCGCGGCGACCGACGCGAACGAGGTGTATCCGTCGGCCTCCGCGCGCTCGAGCACGCTCTTGAGGTTGCGGGGACGGCGTTCAAGGCGCACGCGCGCGCCTTCGGCGACGAGGCGCGCCTTGTGGGCGAGGAGCTCCGCAACCGGCACGTCCTTGTCGTGCACGAGCACGATCGAACGGGATCCCTCGGCCTCGGCGAGCGAGACGAGGTCGACGATGCGCTCGAAGCCGATCGAGAAGCCGACGGCGGGAACGTCCTGACCGAGGAATCGGCCGACCATGCCGTCGTAGCGTCCGCCACCACCCAGCGAGTACGACACATCGGGGTGCGCGATCTCGAAGATCGTGCCGGTGTAGTAGCCCATGCCGCGCACGAGGAACGGGTCGAACACGAGCGGGGCGTCGCCGCGCGCGGCCGAGACCGCCTCGCCGACGCCCGTGAGGTGGTCGACGATCTCGTCCGGGATCCCCTCCGGGAGGAGGGCGCGGATCTGCTCGGCCCCGAAGGATCCGGTCGGCTCGGCGAGCCCACGCAGGAACGCCTCGAACGCGTCGACCGAGGCCGCCTCCGCGCCGCGGTCGCGGAGCTCGGCGGCGACGCCCGACGGCCCGATCTTGTCGAGCTTGTCGATCGTGATGAGCACGCCGGGGCGCTCGTCGGCCGGGAAGCCGAAGACGTCGAGCATGGCGTCGAGCGCGCGGCGGTCGTTGATGCGCACGCTCGCGCCGGACAGGCCCAGCGCGTCGAGCGCGTCGAGTGTCGCCGAGATGAGCTCGGCCTCTGCGCGGCTCGTGGCGTCGCCCATGATGTCGATGTCGCACTGCACGAACTGGCGGTAGCGGCCCTTCTGCGGGCGCTCGGCCCGCCACACGGGCGCGATCTGCACGGCGCGGAACACCGTCGGCAGCTCGGCGCGGTGCGAGGCGTAGAAGCGCGACAGCGGCACGGTCAGGTCGTAGCGCAGGCCGAGGTCGGCGAGGTCGGCCGCGTCCTCGGTCGACGCGAGCGTCTCGGCGGTGATGCCGCGCTTCATGATGTTGAAGGCGAGCTTCTCGTTGTCGCCGCCGACGCCGGCATGCAGTCGGTCGTACTCTTCCATGACGGGCGTTTCGATCTCGTCGAAGCCATGGGCGCGGTAGCGCTCACGGATGACGGCGAGCACGCGCTCACGACGGGCCTTGTCAGCGGGGAGGAAGTCGCGCATTCCGCGCGGCGGGTTCACGGTTGCCATAGGAGACCTATTATCCCCTACCGCACGTCAATGCCCGCGGCGACCGCGAAGGCGGGCGCGAGCACGCGCACCTGCTCCTCCGTGAGGGTCGCGCCGCGAAGGGCCAGCGGATCCAGGTACGAGACCGCGTCGAGCCCCCGAAGATCGAGGTCGGTCGCGCGCATCCCGCGCGGATCCACCTCGTCGGCGCGGGATCCGTCGAACGCGACCCGCGTCGCGCGGGCGCGCGGGAGGTCGATCGTCCCGATCGTGCAATCGGCGATCAGGACGTCCTCGAGCTCGGCGGCGGCGAGCCGCAGGTAGTCGATGCGGAGGCCGCGCAGCTCGAGCTCTGAGACGCGGGCGTCCGCGAGGTCGAGGGTGGCGATCCGGCCGCCATGGATCCGCACCCGCCGCAGCGACGCGTCGCGCGCGATCACCTCGACGGCGCGGATGTCGTCGATGTCGACGTCGACGAGCGTCGCGCCGCGGAGCGCGAGCGAGTCGACGTCGGCGCCGGGGATCCGTACCTCCTCGAGCGTCGCGTACGACAGCTCGACCTCACCCGCGAGATTCGGCAGCCGCCTCTGGATGAGGTCGCCGCCGCGCGAGGGCTCGGCGTCGTCGAGGTGGTTCGGCAGGTCGGGTGCGCCGACGCGCGGCGCGACGGGTCGTTTTACTGCTCGGGCCATGCGCAGATCCTACGCGGCCGGGATACGCGTCGCGGCCGGAGCGAGCCGTGCCGCGGCCCAGGCGGTCAGGCGCTCGAGCGGGCCGCGGCCCACCAGGATCGCCCACGCCGAGCACGCGATCAGCAGGCCCACGGCGAGGAACGGGTACAGCCATGCGGGCTGGTCCCAGCCGCCGGGGCCGATGACGATCCAGATCGCGACGATGTGCGCCGAGTATGCCGTGAGCGGCATGGATCCGACGGCGGCGAGCGGCAGGAGCGCGTAGCGGAGGCTGTCGCCCGTGAGGACGAGCAGCGCGATGATCGCGATCGCGAGTCCGCCGGATCCGAGGATCTCCATCGTGCCGCCCGTGTGCGGACCGCTCGAAAAGAACGCCGTCGCGACGGCGCCAGGGATGTCGGCGGCGGCGATCATGTCGCCGACGCCGGCCCAGCCGCTCTCGTCGACGAACGGCTCCTCGATAAACGAATCCTCGATCGAGGGCTCCTCGTACGTGCCGGTGTACATCACGTCATCGGAGTAGCAGACGAGCGTTCCATCGCCGTAGTCCTCGCACGTCTTGCCCGCGAGGTCGGCCTCCTCGCCGGGGATCGACTCGTACGACGGCATCGACGAGGAGGACGAGTACGCCGACACGTACGACGAGTCGCTGCCGCCCCAGGCGCTTCCCGCGGTGTAACCGACGACGCTGAGCGCGACGCCCACCGCGAGGGCGAGCGCCGCGGTCTTCCGCCGCGTGATGTCGAGGCGCCCGAGGGCGAGGCCCGCGAGCATGAGCGCCGTCCACGGCACGATCGAGTACGTGCCCTCGAGGATGAACGAGATGCCCGCGCCCGATGCCGACGGTGAGAGGGCGATGAGGGTCGCGGCGACCGCTGGCCCCGCGACCGCCATCGCTGCCGCCCAGACGACCAGCGCATAGGCGCGCATCCCGATGAACATGACCGCAACGGCATATACGGCGCCGTAGAAGGTGAGGATCACCGCGATGTTGGTGCCCAGCAGCTCCAGCACGAGGCCGATCGCGAAGATCACGAGCCCGCGCGCGACGAGCCGCAGGCGATGCGTCGCGAGCTCCGCGCCGGTCGGGATCCGGCTCCGCCCCGTCATCAACGCGATCGAGACGCCCGCGAGCACCGCAAACAGGATCGACGAGCGCCCGGAGACGAGCTCGACCCAGGTCGACGGATCCGACCACCGGATCTCGCCGGGGAGAGCGACGGTATGGGCCGCGGCCATGCCGAGAACAGCGAGACCTCGGGCGATATCGAGCCCGACGATGCGCGGGGCCATACCAAAGGCGCGCAGTCGCGAAGACGGGGTTGCAGGGGTTACTTCGGTGCTCGGGGTGAGCGTCGCCATCGGTGACTTTCTGGTGGTGACGGTATTCGGTGTTACTCGGCGTCGCGGATGTCGTCCGCGAGCGTGCGGATCCGGCCGCGGAGCGCGCGCTCGGCGTCCCAACCGCGGGCCCGCGCGAGCGCGACGAGCCCCAGGAGGGTCTCGCCGAGGTCTTCCTCGGAGGCGGGCAGGAGCTCTTCGCCGTCTTCGGCCTCGATGACCTCGACGGCGCGAATTTCTTCGACGTACCCGAGGCCGACGCCGACTTGCTCGCCCTTGCCGAGCACCTTCTGGGCGAGGGCGAGGGCCGGCATGGCCTTCGGCACGCCGTCGAGCACCGAGGTGCGCGAGCGCTTCTCCTCGGCCTTCGCGGCGTTCCACAGCTCGATCACGCGCTCGGGCGTCTCGGCGGTCTCCGCCGCGAACACGTGCGGGTGGCGGTGGATCATCTTGGCCGCGAGGTCGCCCGCGACGTCGTCGATCGTGAACGACTCGGCGACGGCGGCGTGGAGCAGCACCTGCCACAGCAGGTCGCCGAGTTCCTCGCGCAGCTCAGGGGCGGATCCGGATTCGATCGCGTCGATCACCTCGGCGGATTCCTCCGTGAGGTATGGCGCGAGCTGCCGGTGGGTGAGGGCCTTCGACCACACGCACTCGGCGTGCACCTGCTCGGCCACCTCGGCCGCGCGGCGCAGCCCGTCGTAAGTCTCGCTCATGACTCCACTCTGCCAGCAACTCTGCAATTCTCCGCGCGGTCATCTGCGAACAGCAGATGACCGCGCGGAGAATTGCCGCACAGGGGGTAGTGGAGAATTACGCCGCGAGCCGGCGGTGGTGGCGGGCGCGCAGCGGCACGAGGATGGCCGACAGGATCAGCGACACGAGCGACCCGAGCAGCACACCGAGCACCGCCTCGTCGGCGACGACGTGATCGGCGTACGCCAGGCGCGACAGCAGGAGCGACACGGTGAAGCCGATGCCTCCGAGCGCGGCGGCCGGGATGATGTCGGCGAAGGGCAGACGATCGCCCTTGCCGACGAACTGCGCGAGCCAGCCGAACAGGCTGATGCCGATCAGCTTGCCCGCGGGAAGGGCGACGAGGATGCCCCACAGGGCGGGCGAGATCTCGTCGAGCGCGACCTGCGGGATCACGACGAGTGCCGAGAAGAAGGCGAAGATCGGCAGGATCAGGCCGTTGATCCACGGCTCGAGCGCGTGGCGGGCCCGCATGCCCTCGTCCTGGCGGATGACGAGACCGAGCATCACGCCCGCGATCGTCGCGTGAATGCCCGACTGGAAGATGAAGACCCACGCCGCGAGCGCGGCCACGATCATGAGCGACACGACGAGCGCTGTGTTCGCGCGGGCGCGGAAGCGACTGAGGATCGCGAAGGCGACGACGCAGGCGAGGCCCGCGAGCATCATGCCGAAATCGAGGTCGGTCGCAAAAAGCACCGCGATGAAGACGATGCCGACGATGTCGTCGATGATCGCGAGCGCGAGCAGGAACACGCGCACGCCCTTCGGCAGCCCCTTCCCGAACATCGCGAGCACGCCGAGGGCGAAGGCGATGTCGGTCGCGGTCGGAATCGGCCAGCCGGAGGCGGTGTCGCCGCGCCCCGCGATGAGCAGGAAGACGATGATCGGCACGATCACGCCGCCGGCCGCCGCGATCGCGGGGCGCACGGCCTTGCTCAGGCTGTTGAGCTGACCGCGCGTCATCTCGAACTGCAGCTCGACGGCGACCCCGAAGAAAAAGATTGCGAGCAGGAAGTCGGCGACCCAGTGCGAGAGCGACAGCTCGAGACCGGGCACCCCGATCTCGGTGTGGCTCCAGTGGATCACCGATTCGCCGAAAGGCAAGTTCGCGAGGATGAGACCCAGCGCGGCAGCACCGAGGAGGAGAAAGGCGGGAAATCGTTCCGAGCGAAGCAGCTTCATGTGTCCGTTCCAGGTTGCACTCTGACGCGAATCAGCGGATCCGCGTCGCCGACCAGACTTCCCGGCACACCACCTACGACTCTACCTTGGGCAGGGGGAACAGCGCATCGAGCAGCTGGCGCACCCATGCCACGACGTCAATGCCTTCGGCGGTTGGCATCGGCACGACGAGGGCGTCACCGTTCGCGAGGATCTTCGCGCCCGGGTACAGCCGCTTAAGCCGTACCTGCATCGAATCGGCGAGATGCGCGGGGGCGACACGGAGGTTCTTACCCATCGCTACGACGTCGGCGAGCTGCGACTGCGCCGCACGCCGGCGAAGCCGCGCGACCTCAACGAGCCCGGCGACCTCCGCCGGCGGTTCGCCGTAGCGGTCGGAAAGCTCCTCGACCACGAGGTCGATCGCGTCGTCGGCCGCCGAGGCCGTCGCCGCGGCCGACAGCTTCTGGTAGGCCTCGAGGCGCAGGCGCTCGCTGTCGATGTAGTCATCGGGGATCCGCGCCTCGACGGGCAGCTCGAGCCGCAGCTCGACGGGCCCATCGGTGCTCTCGCCACGGAACTCGCTCACGGCCTCGCCGATCATGCGCAGGTAGAGGTCGAAGCCAACGCCGGCGATGTGGCCCGCCTGCTCGGCGCCCAGCAGGTTACCGGCGCCACGGATCTCGAGGTCCTTCATCGCGACCTGGATCCCGGATCCGAGATCGTTGTGGACGGCGATCGTCTCGAGGCGGTCGGCGGCCGTCTCCGACAGCGGCTTGCCCTCCTCGTAAACGAAGTAGGCGTACGCGCGCTCGCGCCCGCGTCCGACGCGGCCGCGCAGTTGGTGCAGCTGGGCGAGGCCGTACTTGTCGGCGCGGTCAATGATGATCGTGTTCGCGTTGGCGATGTCGATGCCGGTCTCGATGATCGTCGTGCAGACGAGCACGTCGTACTTGCGCTCCCAGAAGTCGTCGACGACCTGCTCGAGCTGGTTCTCGCTCATCTTGCCGTGCGCGACGGCGATGCGGGCCTCGGGCACGAGCTCGGCGAGGTGCGAGGCGACCTTCTGGATGCTGGTCACGCGGTTGTGCACGAAGAACACCTGGCCCTCGCGCAGCAGCTCGCGGCGGATCGCGGCCGCGATCTGCTTGTCGTTCGAGGGACCGACGTACGACAGGATCGGATGGCGTTCCTCCGGCGGCGTCGCGAGCGTCGACATCTCGCGGATGCCTGTGACGGCCATCTCGAGCGTGCGCGGGATCGGCGTCGCGCTCATCGCGAGGATGTCGACGTTGGTCTTGAGCTTCTTCAGCGCGTCCTTGTGCTCGACGCCGAAGCGTTGCTCCTCGTCGATGATCATGAGCCCGAGGTCCTTAAAGACGACGCCCTGCGTCAGGATCCGGTGGGTTCCGATCACCATGTCGACGGTGCCGTCGGCGAGGCCCTGCACCGTGTCGCGCGCCTGCTTGTCGGTCTGGAAGCGGCTGAGGGCGCGGACGTTGACCGGGAATCCGGCGAAGCGGTCGGCGAACGTCTCGAGGTGCTGCTTCACGAGCAGCGTCGTCGGCACGAGCATCGCGACCTGCTTGCCGTCCTGGATCGCCTTGAACGCGGCGCGCACCGCGACCTCGGTCTTGCCGAAGCCGACGTCGCCGGAGAGCAGACGGTCCATCGGGATGTCGCGCTCCATGTCGCGCTTGATCTCGTCGATCGTCTGCAGCTGGTCGGCGGTCTCGGCGAACGGGAACGCCTCCTCGAGCTCGCGCTGCCACGGGGTATCGGGCCCGAACGCGTAGCCGCGCGACGCCATGCGCGCCGAGTAGAGCTTCACGAGTTCGACGGCGATATCGCGCACCGCCTTGCGCGCCTTGCTCTTCGCCTGCGACCAGTCGGATCCGCCCATCTTCGACAGCTGGGGGTTCTCGCCGCCGACGTACTTCGAGAGCAGGTCGAGCTGGTCGGTCGGCACGAGTAGCTTGTCGCCCGGGCGGCCGCGCTTGCTCGGCGCGTACTCGAGCACGACGTAGTCGCGCGTCGACTTCACGCCGCCCGTCGCGATCTCGCGCTGCTGCATCTCGACGAAGCGGCCGATGCCGTGGGTCGCGTGCACGACGGGGTCACCGGGCTTGAGCTGCAGCGGATCCACGACGTTGCGGCGGCGCGACGCGAGCCGCTTCGGGCCCTGGGATCCGCTGGTCGCGGCGCGGCCGTAGAACTCGGCCTCCGTGAGCACGGCGAGCTTCGCCTCCGCCGAGGCGAAGCCGCTCTCGACCTCGGCACGCACGAGGCTCACGACGCCGGGCTCGGGCGCCTCGGTGAGGGTGTCGACGATGCGGGCGGCGATGCCGCGATCCGAGAGCACGTCGCGGGCGCGGTCGACGAGGCCGGCGCCCGGGGCCGCCAGCACGACGGCCCAGCGGTCGGCGATGAGGGTCGCGACGTGGTCGACCGCGCCCTCGACGTTGCCCTGGAACGACGCGATCGCATCGGCATTAACGCGCTTCGTGAGGCCGTGCTGCATCAGCACCTCAAAGTCGTCGGTCTCGGCCGCGATCTCGGCGAGGCCGGAGTTGAAGGGGCTGAGGCTCAGCCACACTCCCCCGGCGTCGCGCACCTGCTCGTGCAGGTCTTCGAGCGTGAGGAAGCCACCCGATGCCAGGTCGACGGGCGCCTGCCCGCCGGCCGTCGCGGCGCTCCACGCGGCCTCGAGGAACTCGGCGTTCGTGTCTTTGAGGCTCGCAGCGCGGGTCACGGCGCGCTCCGGATCCACGAGGAAGGTCGCGACCCCCTCGGGCAGGCACGCGACGAGAGACTCGAGCGGGCCGGCCACGAGGTTCGAGAGCGACTCCATGCCCTCGGCGGGGATCCCCTCGGCCATCTTCTCGAGCATCTGGGCGATGCCGGGGTATTCGTGCTGGAGTTCGCGGGCGCGCTGGCGCACCTCGGGCGTCAGCAGCAGCTCGCGGCTGGCCGTCAGCTCGACGCCGCGGACCTCGCCCGGTACCGAGCGCTGGTCGGAGACCGAGAACTCGCGAATCTCGTCGACCTCGTCGCCGAAGAACTCCACGCGCACGGGGTGGGCGGCCGTCGGCGGGAACACGTCAAGGATGCCGCCGCGCACGGCGAAGTCGCCGCGCCTCGAGACCATGTCGACGCGGTGATAGGCGAGCTCGACGAGGCGCTCGATGACCTCTTCAAGCCACAGGTTCTTGCCGCCGACCGTCAGCGAGATCGGCTCGGCGTCGCCGAGGCCGCGCACCATCGGCTGAATCGCGGCGCGGATCGACGTCACCACGATGAGCGGGTGCTTGCCGTCCCACGTCGCGATCGCGCGGAGCGTCTCGAGGCGGCGCCCCACGGTCTCGGGGCTCGGGCTCAGCCGCTCGTGGGGCAGCGTCTCCCACGCGGGAAGGTCGCGGACCTCCGCGTCCGGCAGGATCGCGCGGAGCGCGGATCCGAGCGCCTCGGAGCGCCTGCTCGTCGGCGCGATCGCGAGGGCGACGGCCGGGGCGCCCGCCGCGCGCCTGCGCTCGAGGAAGGCCGCGATCGCGGGCGCATCGAGGCCATCAACGAGCGAAAGATCGACGTCGCTGGACGACGGTGCACTCGCCTCCCGGAACGACTCGGACGTGTCGAGGGCGTGCAGGATCCCGGAAAGACTCACAAACCCCAGTCTACGGATACTGTGGTCGGTATGAGCTACCCGGTTTATCCGCAGCCCGCCCCTCCGACCGTCCCGGTCCGCCCCGCCGGCCCCGGCAAGCCGACCATCGGCATCGTCGCCTTTATCGCGTCGGTCTCGGCGTTCGTGATCGGCGGCGTCGGCATCTGGCTGTCGGGTTTCATGATCGGGCGGCTCGTCCGCGCAACCGAGATCCCCGAGATCGTGTCCGGCCTCCAGGACGACGCGTGGGTGCTCGCTCAGGAGCAGGCCCTCCAGGCTATCGACCGCTCCATCGGCGCCTTCGTGGTGCTCATCACCGCGTGGGTCCTGCACATGGCCCTCGCCGCGTGGGGCCTCATTCAGGGCATCGTCGCGACCGCGATGAACCGCGGCCGCGCGTGGGGAATCATCGCGATCGTAATCGCGCTCCTCAGCTGGACCGTGCTCGCCTGGTTCACGCAGGAGGCGATACTGTCGGGCATCATGGGCAACATTCCCTTTATGGGTTAGCCGCTAGCGAGGCGCGTGCACCTTCTGCTGCGCCGCCGTGAGCCCCTCGGAGACGATCAGCTCGACGGCCTCCGCCGCGTCCGAGACGAGGATCGGCAGCGTCTTGCGCTCGGTCGCCGAAAACTCCCCGAGCACCCAGTCGGCCGGATCCTGTCGGCCCGGAGGGCGGCCGATCCCGACCCGCACGCGGGCGAAGTCGGGCGTATCGAGCGCCTTCGCGATGTCGCGGATACCGTTGTGGCCGCCGTGCCCGCCGCCCGTTTTGAGCTTCAGCGCGTCGAACGGAATGTCGAGCTCGTCGTGGACCACGATGACGTGGTCGGGAGCGACCGAGTAGAACTTGGCGAGCGCCGACGCGGGGCCGCCCGAGGTGTTCATGAAGCCGTTCGACTTCGCCAGCACGAGCTTCGGCCCGCCGGGGCGCAGCCAGGTCTCGACGACGCGGGCGCCCGCCTTGTGCTGCTTCCAGGCCTCGCCGCGGCCGGATGCGAGGTCGTCGACGACCATCTGCCCGACGTTGTGGCGGGTGCGCTCGTAGCGCGGCCCGGGGTTTCCCAGGCCAATAACTAGCCAGGTATCGGCCATGTTGTCCTCCAGAAACGAACGAGGGGGTGCGCTAGGCGCACCCCCTCGAACTGTGCGAGTGAATTACTCGGCGTCCTCTTCGGTCGCCTCTTCCTCAGCCGCGACGGCCGTGACCGTCAGGAGCAGCAGGTCAGCCTCGTCGGCGAGCTCCGAGCCCTCGGGAAGGACGATGTCCTTCGCGTGGATCTGAGCGCCGTCCTCAAGGCCGGCAACCGAGACGGTGACGTGCTCGGGGATGTTCAGGGCGTCGACGTTCACGCGGATCGTGTTGACGATCGTCGAGAGGTAGGTGCCCGAGAAGGTCTCGCCGTCGGTGACGATCGGAACCTCGACCTCGATCTTCTCGCCGCGCTTGACGACCACGAGGTCGATGTGCTCGATGATCGAACGGACGGGCTCGCGCTGAACGTCCTTCACGAAGACGAGCTCGGTGGCGCCGTCGATGTCGAGCTCGATGATCGAGTTCGCGTGGCGGACGATGAGGCCGGTCTCGTGGGCGGGCAGCGCAACGTGGCGCACGTCCGAGCCGTGGCCGTACACGACGGCGGGGATCTTGCCGGCTGCGCGCAGGCGGCGGGCGAAGCCCTTACCGAACTCGGTACGGACGTCGGCAACAAGCTTGTTCGAGTCGCTCATTCTCACTCCTAGGGTGAGCGCGACACGAAGCGGGCCGCGCAGTTAATGGAACATGTCTCAACGTCGACGCGTAGCGTGAGGAGACCACAAACAGCCTGCTTCACCGCGTCGATAACGGACAGCGCGTGAGCGCTTCCCTCGCCGAGGTCTCATCCAGAGTACCGGATCCCTCGGTTAGAATCGACTGAGCGTGGGAATTCCGCGCTTTCTTTTATGTCTTTTCCTGTGTCTGGAGACTCATGGACAGCACGCACGTCATCCTGCTCGTCGTCGGAATCCTCACCGTGACCTCGGTCGTCACCAGCTTCGGCGCCATGTTCGCCCTCGGCCGGGGCAAGGCTTACGACAAGTAAGCGGTAGCCTGATAACGGACTGAATAGATTTCCTCTCTCAAGGAGACGTGAGTGAACGCTGCTGCAGCTAACATCGGGGTCGTCGGCCTCGCCGTCATGGGTTCGAACCTCGCCCGCAACCTCGCAAGCCGCGAGGGCAACACGGTAGCGGTGTACAACCGCAGCCGTACGAAGACGGACGAACTGGTGCAGGCGCACCCCGAGGCAGGCTTCGTTCCCGCCTTCTCCTACGAGGAGTTCGCCGCCAGCCTCTCGAAGCCCCGCACCGCCATCATCATGGTCAAGGCCGGTGGCCCGACCGACGCCGTGATCGACGAGCTCGTCAAGGTCTTCGAGCCCGGCGACATCATCGTCGACGGCGGCAACGCCTACTTCCCCGACACGATCCGCCGCGAAAAGGCCGTCCGTGACACGGGCATCAACTTCGTCGGCGCCGGCATCTCGGGCGGTGAGGAGGGAGCCCTCCTCGGCCCCTCGATCATGCCCGGCGGTTCGGACGAGTCGTGGACGACGCTCGGCCCGATCCTGAAGTCGATCGCCGCCGTCGCCGAGGGCGAGCCCTGCGTGACCCACATCGGCCACAACGGCGCCGGCCACTTCGTCAAGATGGTGCACAACGGCATCGAGTACGCCGACATGCAGCTCATCGCCGAGGCCTACGACCTCATCCGTCGCGGCACGGGCAAGACCCCGGCCGAGATCGCCGACATCTTCGCCGAGTGGAACAAGGGCGAGCTCGAGAGCTACCTCATCGAGATCACCGCCGAGGTCCTGCGCCAGATCGACGCCGAGACGGGCAAGCCCCTCGTCGACGTCATCCTCGACCAGGCCGGCGCCAAGGGCACGGGTGCCTGGACCGTTCAGACGGCCCTCTCACTCGGCGTTCCGGTCTCGGGCATCGCCGAGGCGACGTTCGCGCGTTCGCTCTCGTCGCACCCTGAGCAGCGCGCCGTCGCCTCGATCCTCCCCGGCCCCGGCACCGACTTCGCGGTCGACGACGCCGACGCGTTCATCGAGGACGTGCGCCAGGCGCTCTTCGCCTCGAAGATCATCGCCTACTCGCAGGGCTTCGACGAGATCCGTGCCGGCGCTGCCGAGTACGACTGGACGATCGACCTCGGCGCCGTGTCGAAGATCTGGCGCGGCGGCTGCATCATCCGCGCCCAGTTCCTCAACCGCATCGCCGACGCCTACGCCGAGCAGCCCGAGCTGCCCGTGCTCGCGACGTCGCCGTACTTCGCCGATGCGCTCACGCGCGGCCAGGCCGCATGGCGCCGCGTCGTGATCGCCGCGACGCAGGCGGGCATCCCCTCGCCGGCGTTCAGCTCGTCGCTCGCGTACTACGACGGCATCCGCGCCGACCGCCTGCCGGCCGCGCTCGTGCAGGGTCAGCGCGACTTCTTCGGCGCGCACACCTACAAGCGCATCGACAAGGAAGGCACCTTCCACACGCTGTGGTCGGGCGACCGCACCGAGATCGAGGCTGAGGACACGCACTAAGTCCTGACGCGATAAAGGCCGGGTGGAGAAATCCACCCGGCCGTTATGCTGTCCGCGTCAGACGGCCGGCTTCGCCGGCAGTGAGACCGTGAAGGTCGTCGACCCCGGCTCGCTCGTGACCGATATCTCGCCGTGGTGGGCCTCGACGATCGCGCGCGCGATCGAGAGCCCGAGGCCGGATCCGCCGGTCTTCCGCGCGCGGGACGCGTCGGCGCGCACGAAGCGCGTGAAGAGCCTGCTCTGTAGCTCGGGGCTGATGCCCGGGCCCGTGTCGTGCACGCTGACGATCGCGCGCGAGGCGGATCCGGTGCCCTCGAGGGCGACCTTCGCCGTCACGGCCGTGCCCTCCGGCGTGTGGGTGCGCGCGTTCGCCAGCAGGTTCGTGATGACCTGCGTGAGTCGCGCGCGGTCGCCCGCGACGAGCACGGGCTCCTCCCCCACCTCGGCGCCCCAGTCGTACTCCATGCCCGCCATCGCCTGATCGGCGACGGCGTCGAGCACGAGCTGGTTCAGGTCGACCATGTCGTAAACGAGTTCCTTACCCTCGTCGAGGCGCGCGAGCAGCAGCAGGTCCTCCACGAGGCCCGTCATGCGCTGCGACTGCGCCTCGATGCGCTGGAGCGACTGCCTGCTCGTCTCGCTCAGCGTCGTGTCGCGCAGCGACAGCTCGCTGTAACCGCGGATCGACGCGAGGGGCGTGCGCAGCTCGTGGCTCGCGTCGGCGACGAATCGCTGCATCGCCTCCTCGTTGCGCTGGCGCACCGCGAGCGAATCCTCGACGTGATCGAGCAGCGTATTGAGCGACGCGCCCACCTGGCCGACCTCGGTCATCGGATCCGCCTGCCCGGCCGGCACGCGCTCGGTGATCGACACATCGCCCTCGTCGAGCTTCTGTTGCGAGACCCGCGACGCCGTCGCGGCGATGTCGCGCAGGGGCCGGAGGCCCTGACGGATCACGCCCGATGTCGCGACGCCGAGCAGGAGCATGCCGCCCATCGTCGCGAGGCCGATCGCCCACACCATCTGTTGCAGCGTGACGCTCTCGGTGGCGGTCGACATGCCGAAGACGCCCGCCGTCTCGTTGGACGACTTGTCGATCAGGCCTCCGACGCGAAAGCTGCCGAGGCCCGGCAGCGTCACGGTCGTGAGTTCGTCGACCGCGACCGATTCGGCCGCAGCGAGGACGCGCTCGACCTGGGCGTCGGAGAGCGAGTGCCGGGCGTAGTCGCTGCCGACGACGGCGCCCGTCGTGCCCGTGTAGGGGCTGTCGATGATGAGCAGCATGCCCGGCGCGGCCTGCGCCGAGCGCAGCTGCGCGGCGGCGGATCCGTCGACGAGGCTGATGCCGAAGTCGCCACTGAGGCTTGCGAACGCGGCGCGAACGCGGGTGTCGACCTGATTGTTCAGCACGTTGTTGAGCAGCACGCCCGTCACGAGCGAGACGACCAGCAGGATCGCGGCGACGATCATGAACACCGTGATCATGAGGCGCGACTGCAGGCTCATGCGCGAGCGGTACTCCTCTGGCCGCACACCCGCCTTCCGCGACGGGCGGAGGCTCACTGCGCGGCCTTGATCATGTATCCGACGCCGCGCACGGTGTGGATGAGGGGCTCGTTACCGGCGTCGATCTTCTTGCGCAGGTACGAGATGTAGAGCTCGACGACGCTCGACTTGCCGCCGAAGTCGTAGTTCCACACGCGATCGAGAATCTGGGTCTTCGACACCACGCGGCGCGGGTTGCGCATGAGGAAGCGCAGCAGCTCGAACTCGGTCGCGGTCAGCTCGACCTCGACGCCGCCGCGCGTGACCTCGTGGCTGTCCTCGTTGAGGCTCAGGTCGCCGATGCGGAGGATCGGCTCGGGTTCGCTCGCGAGCGCCGTGCCGGCGCGGCGCATGAGGGCGCGGAGCCGTGCGACGACCTCTTCGAGGCTGAAGGGCTTGGTGACGTAGTCGTCGCCGCCCGCTGTGAGGCCGGCCACGCGGTCGGCCACGGCGTCCTTCGCGGTGAGGAACAGTACTGGCACCAGGTTGCCCTGCTTGCGCAGGCGCTGCAGCACGCTCATGCCATCGAGGTCGGGCATCATGATGTCGAGAACGATCGCGTCGGGCGCGAAGTCCTTGACGGCGTCGAGGGCCTCGAAGCCGCTCCCCGCGGAGCGGACCTCCCAGCCCTCCATGCGCAGCGCCATCGAGAGCAGATCGGTGAGCATCTGCTCGTCGTCGACGACGAGCACGCGCACGGGCGATCCGTCGGGGCGGGTGAGTGCAGAAGCGGGCGCAACAGTGGTCATGAGACCATTGTGCGCCCGTTTCTATGAGCTTGCTATGGCGCTCGCTATGCGCGCGCTGTGAGTTGCTTACGCGGCCCCGTCGAACATGCTCGTGACGGATCCGTCGTCGAAGACCTCCTGGATGGCGCGCGCCAGCAGCGGCGCGGCCGAGAGGACCGTGAGGTTTTCGAAGCGGTGGTGCTCCGGAACCGGGACGGTGTCGGTGACGACGACGCGGTCGACGGCCGGATCCTGCAGGCGCTCGACGGCCGGCGAGCTGAAGATCGCGTGGGTCGCGCCCACGATGACCTTCTTCGCGCCGTTGGCCTTGAGGGCCTGGGCGGCCTTCACGATCGTGCCGGCGGTGTCGATCATGTCGTCGACGAGCAGGCAGGTGCGACCCTCGACGGATCCGACGATCTCGTGGACCGACACCTGGTTCGCGACCTTGGGGTCGCGGCGTTTGTGGATGATCGCGAGCGGGGCGCCGAGCGAGTCGCTCCACATGTCGGCCACACGCACGCGGCCCATGTCGGGCGAGACGACCGTGAGCGTCTCGCGCTCCTCCTCGGTGAGGGTCTCGACGAAGTGCGACTCGAGCACCGGCTTCGCGAACAGGTGGTCGACGGGGCCGTTGAAGAAGCCCTGGATCTGCGACGCGTGCAGGTCGACGCTCATGATGCGGTCGGCGCCGGCCGTCGCGATGAGGTCGGTGACGAGGCGGGCCGAGATCGGCTCGCGGCCGCGGCCCTTCTTGTCCTGACGCGAGTAGGGGTAGTACGGAAGCACGACGGTGACGCGCTTCGCCGACGCGCGCTTCAGCGCGTCGAGCATGATGAGCATCTCCATGAGATCCTCGTTGATGTTCTCGCCGAACGACTGCACGAGGAACACGTCGGTTCCGCGCATCGACACCGAGAAGCGCGTGTAGATCTCGCCGGACGCGAAGGTGCGGTGCTCCGTGGGCGCGAGGTCGATGCCGAGGTGGCGCGTGATGTCTTCCGCGAGCTCGGGGTGCGACCGACCGGTCACGACCACCATGCGCTTGCGGGTCTTCTGTTCTATCCCCGGGGCGATGCCCCGATCGAGATCGAGGTCTACCGTCTTACTCTTACTCGCCATCGGTCGCTTCCTGTGCGGTTCGGGCCTGGATCGCCGCTTCAGCGGCCGCCGTACCTGATCTATTGTTCTCGACCCATCCCTGGAGGTTCCTCTGAGGAGCCACGCTCATGGCGAGCGCTCCGGGCGGGACGTCCTTGCGCACGACGGCGCCGGCACCCGTCTTCGCGCCCGCACCGAGGGTGACGGGGGCGATCATGACGGTGTGCGAACCGGTGTGAACGTGGTCACCGATCACGGTGCGGTGCTTGTTCACGTCGTCGTAGTTGGCGGTGATCGCGCCGGCGCCGAGGTTCACGCCCTCGCCGATCTCGGCGTCGCCCACATACGACAGGTGCGGCACCTTGCTGCCGGCACCCACGGTGGAGTTCTTGATCTCGACGAAGGTTCCGGCCTTCGCGCCGTCGGCGAGCTCGGCGCCCGCGCGGAGGTAGGCCCACGGACCGACGTTCACGCCCGCACCGATGACCGCGAGGTTCACGTCGCTGCGGCGAATCGTGGCGCCCGCGCCGACCTCGGTGTCGACGAGCGAGGTGTCGGGGCCGATCGTCGCGTTCTCGGCGATCGTCGTCGCGCCGAGGATGTGCGTGTTCGGCAGGATCGTCACGTCGGGCGCGAGCGTCGCGGTGTCGTCGATCCATGTCGTCGCCGGATCCTGTACCGTCACGCCCTCGCGCTGCCAGCGGCGCACGATGCGGGAGTTCAGGATCCGCGCGGCCTCGGAGAGCTGCACGCGGTCGTTCACGCCGAGGGCGGCTCGCGCGTCGGGGGCCGTGACGCCCGCGATCGCGTGGCCCGCACGGCGCAGGATGCCGATGACGTCGGTCAGGTACATCTCGCCCTGCGCGTTGTCGGTGCCGACCTGAGCGAGGGCGTCGCGGAGCGAGGCTGCCCGGAAGACGTAGACGCCCGGGTTGATCTCGGTCGTCGCAGCCTCCTCCGCGGTCGCGTCCTTCTGCTCGACGATGCGCTCGACCATGCCCGCGTCGTCGCGGATCACGCGGCCGTAGCCGGTGGGATCCGCGAGGTGCGCGCCGAGCAGCGTCGCGTGGGCGCCGCGGGTGCGGTGCTCCTCGAGCATGGCGCGGAAGGTGTCGGCCTCGATCAGCGGCACGTCGCCCGAGAGCACGAGAACGTCGCCGTCGAAGTCGTCGGGGAGCGCCTCGATGCCGACCTGCACGGCGCGGCCGGTGCCCGGCACGTCGTCCTGGTCGACCGGGACGGCTCCCGGGTAGTCGGCGAGCGACTCGACGATGCGGTCGCGCTCGTACCGCACGACGACGCGCACGAGGTCTCCCCCGAGCGACTCCGCCGTGCGTAGCACGTGGCCGAGGAGGGTGCGGCCGCCAAGGCGGTGCAGCACCTTCGGCGTGGCAGACTTCATCCGCGTGCCCTGCCCCGCCGCAAGGATCACTATTGCAAGGTTGTGCTCACTCACGCTCCGCCACCAGGATTCGAACCTGGTCCTCACAGCTCCAAAGGCTGTCGTGCTGCCGTTACACCATGGCGGATCCGCGACCGCAACGGGCCGCTTCTTCCATTTTGGCATGCCCCGCGCGCCGGAACCCACCCGATCCACGTGATAATCGGAGGATGGCCGCAGAACGTGACGAAGTCGACCGGATCGTCGAGGCGTGGAGCGCCGAGCGTCCGGACCTCGATTTCTCGCCGATGGCGGTGCTTTCGCGTGTCGATCGGCTCTCGCACCACCTCGACCGCGCGCGCCGCGCGGCGTTCGCCCGCACCGACATCGAACCCTGGGAGTGGGACGTGCTCTCGGCGCTTCGCCGCGCCGGCGAGCCCTACCAACTGAGCCCCAAGATCCTCCTGCAGCAGACGCTCGTCTCGAGCGGCACCATGACCAACCGCATCGACAAGCTGACCCAGCGCGGCCTGGTGCGCCGCGAGGCGGATCCGGTCGACGGGCGCAGCGTGCTCGTCACCCTCACGAGCCTCGGGCTCGTGCACGTCGACGCCGCCGTCACGCGGCTGATCGACGCCGAGGCCGACATGCTGTCGGCACTCCCCGCGTCCGAGCGCTCGCGCCTCGCGACGCTGCTGCGCCACCTGAGCGTCGGGGTGGAACGAGCCACGGCCCCGTAGACTTGACGGGATATGGCACATCTTCTCGGGGCCGAGTCCCTGCACCTCGAATACCCGACCCGCATCGTCTTCGATTCCGTCACACTCGGAATCGAGGAGGGCGATCGCATCGGCATCGTCGGTAAGAACGGCGACGGCAAGTCGAGCCTGCTCCGCATGCTCACCGGATCCCTGGATCCGCAGTCGGGTCGCGTCACGCGCCGCGGCGGCGTGCGCTTCGGCGTGCTCGCCCAGGGCGACGACCTCGACCCCGACAGCACCGTCGCTCGCGAGGTCGTGGGCGACATGGACGAGCACGAGTGGGCGGGAGACGCCCGCGTCCGCGACGTCATCGCCGGCCTCGTCAGCGACGTGCCGTGGGAGGCCCGCATCGGCGATCTCTCCGGCGGTCAGCGCCGCCGCGTCGCCCTCGCGGCCCTGCTCATCGGCGATTGGGACCTCATCGCGCTCGACGAGCCCACCAACCATCTCGACGTCGAGGGTATCGCCTGGCTCGCCGAGCACCTGAACCGCCGCTGGGCGAAGAACGCCGGCGGCCTCATCGTCATCACCCACGATCGTTGGTTCCTCGACGAGGTCTGCAACAAGACGTGGGAGGTGCACGACCAGATCGTCGAGCCCTTCGAGGGCGGTTACGCCGCCTACGTGCTGCAGCGCGTCGAGCGCGACCGCATCGCCGCGGCGACCGAGACCAAGCGCCAGAACATGATGCGCAAGGAGCTCGCGTGGCTGCGCCGCGGCGCCCCCGCCCGTACCTCGAAGCCGAAGTTCCGCATCGAGGCCGCGAACGAGCTCATCGCCGACATCCCGCCGGTGCGCAACCCCATCGAGCTGAAGCAGATGGCCGTCTCGCGCCTCGGCAAGGACGTCGTCGACGTGCTCGACGCCGGCGTCGTCTTCGGCGAGCGCGAGATCCTCCGCGACGTCACCTGGCGAATCGGACCCGGCGAGCGCACGGGCATCCTCGGCGCGAACGGCACCGGCAAGTCGACGCTGCTCTCGCTCATCGCGGGCACGCTGAAGCCGACCTCGGGTGTCGTCAAGCGCGGCAAGACCGTGAAGCTCGGCATGCTCGACCAACAGTTCTCGCAGCTCGCCGAGATCGGATCCGACCGGGTGCGCGAGGTGCTGGGGCGCGAGAAGACGACGTTCAACGTCGACGGCAAGGACCTCACCCCCGCGCAGCTGCTCGAGCGCCTCGGCTTCGCGAAGGAGCACCTCTCGGCGCGCGTCGACGAGCTCTCGGGTGGCCAGAAGCGCCGCCTGCAGCTGCTGCTGTTGCTGCTCTCCGAGCCCAACGTCATCGTGCTCGACGAGCCCACCAACGACGTCGACTCCGACATGCTCGCCGCGATGGAAGACCTGCTCGACTCGTGGCCCGGCACCCTGCTCGTCGTAAGCCACGACCGGTACCTGCTCGAGCGCATCACCGACCAGCAGTACGCGATCCTCGACAAGAAGCTGCGCCACGTGCCCGGCGGTGTCGACGAGTACCTGCGCCTGCGCGCCGAGGGCCCTGCGCCCACCGCGACCAAGCAGGCGGCTGCCCCCGAGCCGCAGGGCCTCTCCGGATCCGAGCGGCGCGCGGCCGAGAAGGAGCTCGCCTCGATCGAGCGCCGGCTCGAGAAGATCACGGGCGAGGTCGAGAAGATCCACGGCCGCATGGCGACGCACGACCAGGGCGACTTCGACGGCCTGCAGAAGCTCAACACGCAGCTGCGCGAGCTGCAGAACGAGGCCGATTCGCTCGAGGAGCGCTGGCTCGAGCTCGGCGAGCAGCTCGGCTAGGCGCCGGGGTCAGCCGGCGCGCTTCGCGCGCGACTGCGCCCTCATCGCCGTCGTCAACACGACGAGGAACGACGCCATCGCGACGAGGTACGCCGCCGCGGCGACCATGCGGACCGCGCTCGGCACCGGCAAGGCGCAGGCGAGGAGCGCGACGTTGGCGACGGCGACGCGCGACCAGGCGAACCGGTTGAACGCGGCCGTGCCGATGCGCACGGGCGAGGGACCGCCGCCGAGGGCCACGGGAATCAGGTAGCTGAGCGCTCCGACGAGCACCTGGGCGGTGAAGCCCGCCGCGAGGTACGGCACGGCCGCGCGGAGGAGCCGCGACATGCCGCCGACGCCCGCGCCCGAGGCGATGTCGACGACGCCGGAAACGGCCATGACCGCGACGATCGCGATCCACCACACGAGCGCCGCGCAGACCGAGAGCGCCGCGAAGTCGCGGGGTGGTTTCTGGCGCGCCGCGCGCCACAGCGAGACGCCGATGAGGGCGAGCCCCGCGAGATACGCGGCGAGCCCGCTCACCCAGGCGATCGGCTGGGCGATGGCGGCCCCGGTGGCGGCGACGAGCGCGCCCGCCGCGAGCCAGGGCAGCGCCCGCGCGGCGTCACGGCTCGCGTTTTCGGCGGCGCGGGTGCGGAGGATCGTGGGCCACAGCGTCACGATCGTGCCCGCGACCGTGATGCCGATCCAGCCGAACACGTTGACGATCGCGTGGGCGAGCACGAGGTGCGAGGATCCGCCGCGGGCGATGATCGCGCCGAGCGTCGCGCCGATCGCGAGGAACATCGCCGAGACGACGTAGTACCAGACGGTGCGGCCGAACCGGCCGGTGAGGCTTCCGCGCAGGCGCCCAACGAGCGAGGCTGCGTGCCAAACGACGGCGACGACGAGCACGCCGGCTCCGGCCACGGTCGCGGGCCAGAGCGCGGCGGGCACGCCGACGAAGACGAGCACCGCGCCGAGGTTCGCGAGCCCGAGCCGCGCGTTCTGCGAGCGCCGATCGGCGAGGGTCTGGCGGGCGCGCAGGAGCGCGAAGGAGAAGTGCTGGCTCCAGACGAGGATCGCCTGCGTCGCGGCGCCAAGCAGCAGCAGGTGCAGCATGAGCCACGTCGGGGCCGGGATCGCGCGCTGCGCGACGACCGCCACAACCGTCGCGATGACCCACAGCACGGTCGGGAGGTCGCGCATCGGCCAGAAGCCCCGGCCGGGCGCCTTCGGTGCCGCGCCCGGCCCGATATCGAGCGTCATCGTGTGTCCTTATTCCCCAGCCCGAGGAGAAGCAGGCCGGCGTCGATGCCGGCGAGCAGCGCGAGGCCCGCGGGAAGTAGCCAGGCGAGACGGGCGGATCCGTGCCTCGTCACGATGCCGCGCTCACGCGCAGGAGGCACTTGCCGTCGACTGCGAAGGGCGCGAGGCTGGCGCGCGCGCCCGGCTCGGCGCCGCGCGCGATGGCGTCGACCATGCCCTCGTGCACCGCGCACACGACCCGCGAACCGCGCACGGCGGCGTGGAGGGGGCAGTCGCGCAGGAGCACGTCGCCCGCGGGCGTCTCCTCCGGCGAAAACCCCTCGTCGCGCATCACGCGGACGACCGCGCCGAGCGCACCGTCACCGTGCGCACCGTCGCCGCGCGGCCCGCGCGCCGCGAGTTCCTCGCCCCAGGTGGCGCCCGCGGCACGGGCGTCCTCGCGCGCGTCGCCGCGCGGCCCCTCGAGGGCGGCCGCGAGGCTCACGGCGAGCCGCTCGTACGAGGCCCGCGGCGACGGCGCGACGACCCACCTGTGCCCCGGCCGCCCGCGGCCGTGCGGCGCGGCGGTCTCGCGGTGCAGGTATCCGTCGCCCGTGAGCCGGCGCAGGTGATCCCGCACGGTGTTCTCGTGGAGGCCGGTGCGCGACACGACGTCGCCGACCGACGCGGATCCGTGGGCCTCGACATCGCGCAGCACGCGCTCGCGGCTCGTCGAGTGCGCGCGATCGCCCGCGGTGCGACGCGGTGTCATGTTTTCCACGGGATTAATTATAATTAATTCACGCACACGCCGCGGCGCCCGCCGCGCACGAGGAGGATCCATGGCACACATCGACATTCACAGCTCGCGCGAGGCCGCGGTCGACCAGGCCGCCGGCACCGGCTGCGCGTGCGGCGGTCACGACGAGGAGCTGCCCGAGCTCGACGTGCAGACCATCCCGCACGCCGTGCGCCACGCCGCGATCTTCGGCGCGATCGAGTCGCTGCGCCCCGGCGCGGGCATCGTTCTCTCGGCGACGCACAACCCCGTGCCGCTCATCGACCAGCTCCGCGACCGCCACGGCGACGCCTACGCGGTGCGCTACCTCGACGAGGGCCCCGAGCGCTGGCGCCTCCTCGTTCGTCGCCAGGCGTAACATCCGGCGGGTGATCGCGCGGCGTCCGGTTCGGGCGCCGCGCGTCTCGCGTGCTCAGAAACCGGTACCTTGAGACCATGGTCAACTATCGATTCCTCGGTAACAGCGGTCTCAAGATCTCGGAGATCACCTACGGCAACTGGGTCACGCACGCCTCGCAGGTCGAAGACGACGCCGCGGTCAAGACGGTGCACGCCGCTCTCGACGCCGGCATCACCACCTTCGACACCGCCGACACCTACGCCAACACGGCCGCCGAGACGATCCTCGGCACGGCGCTCGCCGGCCAGCGCCGCGAGAGCCTCGAGATCTTCACGAAGGTCTACTTCCCGACGGGCCCCAAGGGCGCGAACGACACGGGCCTCAGCCGCAAGCACATCATGGACTCGATCAACGGCTCGCTGAAGCGCCTCGGCACCGATTACATCGACCTCTACCAGGCGCACCGCTTCGACTACGAGACGCCGCTCGAGGAGACGTTCCAGGCGTTCGCCGACATCGTCCGCCAGGGCAAGGCGCTCTACATCGGCGTCTCGGAGTGGACCGCGGAGCAGCTGCGCGAGGGCCACGCGCTCGCGAAGCAGCTCGGCATCCAGCTCATCTCAAACCAGCCGCAGTACTCGATGCTGCACCGCGTGATCGAGGGCAAGGTCGTCCCCGCCTCCGAGGAGCTCGGCATCTCGCAGATCGTCTGGTCGCCGATGGCGCAGGGCGTGCTGACGGGCAAGTACCTGCCCGGCCAGCCGGTGCCCGCCGGATCCCGCGCGACCGACGAGCACTCGGGCGCAGGCTTCATCAAGCACTTCCTGCGCGACGACCTGCTCGAGGCCGTGCAGCGCCTGAAGCCCATCGCCGCCGAGGCCGGGCTCACGATGCCGCAGCTCGCGATCGCCTGGGTGCTGCAGAACAAGAACGTCGCGGCCGCGCTCGTCGGCGCCTCGCGCCCCGAGCAGCTCGCCGACACCGTCAAGGCCTCGGGCGTCACGCTCGACGCCGACACGCTGACGGCGATCGACACGGCGCTCGCGGGCGTCGTGAACGACGACCCGGAAGACACCTACTCGGTCTCCCCCAAGAGCCGCCTGGTCTGATCCGCGCAAACGCCGGCCCCTCGATCTCTCGAGGGGCCGGCGTTCGTCATGCCGCGGCAAGCGCTCGGTCGGTGTCCCAGCCGATGAGCGTGCCCTGCACGGCGGATCCGGTCATCGCGCCGGCGCCCATCGACATCGGCACGTTCGCCATCGGCGAGACGACGTTTCCGGCCGCCCAGATTCGATCGTCGCTCGTGCGGCCGGCGTGGTCGACGGCGAGGAAGGATCCGACGGGCGACTTGGCGCGGGCGAGCCCCAGCCCGCCCAGGAACTGATCGAGCGGCACGAGCGTTCCACCCGTGAAGATCGCGTCGACATCGACGAGCTCGCCGCCCGCGATGCGGACGCCCGCGATCTCGGATCCGGATCCCTCGACCGCCAGAACCTCCTCGTCGACGATGCGGACGCCGTTCGCCGCGAGCCGCGCGCGGGCCTCGGCCGGGAACTCGACGCCCGCCGAGAAGAAGGTGACGCGGGCGCTCAGCCCGCTCACCATCTCCGCCTGGTGCGCGCTCATGGGCGAGGTCGCGATGACGGCGAGGCTGCGGTCGCGCACCTCCCAGCCGTGGCAGAACGGGCAGTGCAGCACCGACTGCCCCCAGCGCTCGGCGAGGCCCGGGATCGCCGGGAGGTCGTCGCGCACGCCCGTCGCGACGATGAGGGCGCGCGCCTCGAGCGCGTCGCCCGCAACCTCCACGCGCACGGCGTCGCCGACCCGCGTGACCGCGTCGACGGATCCGGCGCGGAAGACGACCCCGTAGCCCTCAGCCTCGGCGCGCCCCTCCGCGCGGAGCTGCGCCGGCGGTTTTCCGTCGTGACCGAGCACGCCGTGCATGTGCGCGGCGAAGCGGTTGCGGCCGTACTCGCCGTCGATGACGAGCACGCGCCGTCGCGATCGGCCGAGCATCTGCGCCGCCTGGAGGCCCGCCGGTCCGGCGCCGATAATAATGACATCCCACTGATTCAGATCCATGCCCCCAGCGTGCGGCGCTATCATCGCGAATGCAAACTTTTTTGCAGAAATGGCAAGGAGCGGTCATGAAGAGCGATGTCGAACAGGTCGGCGCCATCCTGCGCGCCGCGCGCCAATCGGCGCGCCTCACGCTGGAGGAGCTCGCGGCCGACGCCGGCATGTCGCCGAGCACGCTGTCGCGCCTCGAGTCGGGCAAGCGGCAGGCGACGCTCGAGCTGCTCATCCCCCTCACGCGCCGGCTCGGGATCCGCATCGACGACCTCGTCGCGAGGGAGCCGAAGGATCCGCGCGTGCGGCGCGCCGCGTACCGCGAGGGCGGGCGCATCATCGCACCCCTCACACCCGAGCACTCCCCCAACCTGACCTACAAGATCACCTATCCGGCGGCCGAAGACATGCCGGAGCCTCGCGTGCACGACGGCTTCGAGTGGCTCTACGTGCTGAGCGGGCGCCTGCGTCTGCGTCTCGGCGAGCAGGACATCGTGCTCGAGGCGGGCGAGGCTGCCGAGTTCGACACGCGCACCCCGCACGCGATGACCTCGGCGGGCGACGCGCCCGCCGAGGTCATCAGCATCTTCAACGAGGCGGGGGCCCGCCTCCACACGCGCCAGCCCTAGTCGGCATCCTTCGCGACCCGCGGCCAGGCGGGGAACGGATCCGCGAACTTCGCCCACTCGGCGGGTCCGGCCGCGAGCTCCTCGTCGGTCAGCGCCGGGTCGTCGAGCGCGCGCGTGAGTGCCCGCACGTCGAGGTCGATGCCAATGAGGCCGAGCTCCTGCCCGACGGCGAGGATCTCCTCGTCGTCACCCAGGGCGTCGTCACGCCCGAGCGGATCGAACGAGATCATGCCACCGACGTGATTCCACTCGGTCACCGCGTGCGGCCGCGTCGCGAGGCGGCAGAACCCCATCGACCGGATGAGCGTGCCGAACTCCCCCGGCTCGATCCGCTCGTCGAGCAGCACGCCGAGCCGCGCCGGGTGCAGCGGGCGCACGTTCTCGTACCGGAACGCGGTGACCCGCGGGGATCAGGATCCGCTGGGTCAGCCCCGCGAGCCGCGTCGCGTAATCCCGCCGCTCCGGCACACAGCTTCCGACCACCGCAATCACGTCGATGCGATCCACGTAAACCTCCCGTTCGTTTCCTCAGACAGCATCCCTTAGTGTAGATGATAACCACTATCATTAAGGAGTTCTTCGTATGAAGGTTCGTGCCTCGCTCAAGTCGCTCAAGAAGCAGCCCGGCGCCCAGGTCGTGCGTCGCCGCGGAAAGACCTACGTCATCAACAAGCTCAACCCGCGGTTTAAGGGACGCCAGGGTTGACGTCGCTCGACGCGCTCGTCGTCGGCGCGGGCCCGGCCGGAATCGGCACGGGCCTCGCGCTCGACGCCGTCGACGACCTCTACTTCGGCATCATGGAGCGCGGGCGCATCGGCCAGACGTTCCTCGACTGGCCCGAAGAGCAAACCTTTCTGACCCCGTCGTTCACCGGCAACGGCTTCGGCGCGACCGACCTCAACGCCGTGCACTTCGAGACGTCGCCCGCGTTCGGGCTCGGCGTCGACTATCCCACCGGCTCCCAGTACGCCTCGTATCTGCGCGGCGTCGTCGGCCACTTCTCGCTCCCCATCCTCGACGGGGCCGAGGTCACGTCCGTCACGCGCATCGACGACGGTTTCCGCGTCGAGAGCCCTCGCGGCCCCGTCACGACGCGCTCGCTCGTGTGGGCGGGCGGCGAGTTTTCGGATCCGCGGCCCCCGAAGATCGCGGGCGCCGCGTTCTCGGATCCGGCCGGAAGCCCGGCCGCCCGGGAGCCGCGCTCGGGCCGGGTCGTCGTCATCGGCGGCTACGAATCGGGCATCGACATCGCCTGCCATCACGTGCTCGCGGGCGCGAGCGTGACGGTCGTGGACGGATCCACCCCGTGGGATGCGGGCCGCGGATCCGACCCGTCGTTCCGGCTCGCACCGCGCTCGCGGATCCGGTTGAAGGAGGCGCTCGCGACCGGCCGCCTCGCGCTCGAGGCCGCGAACGCGACCGCGATAAAGCGCGACGGATCCGGGTGGGCCGTGGGGCTGTCGAACGGCACGAAGCTGCGCGCCGACTCGCGACCCATCGCCGCGACGGGGTACGGCCCGGGGCTCGGCCCCGTCGCGCACCTGTTTGCCGAGCGCCCCGACGGGTGGCCTGAGCTCGACGACGACGATCAGTCGACGATCGCGCCCGGCCTCTTCCTCGCGGGGCCCGCGATGCGGCACGGGGGGCTCAAGTTCTGCTTCGTCTACAAGTTCCGCCAGCGCTTCGCGCACGTCGCGCGCGTGATCGGCGAGCGCGCGGGCAAGGACACGTCGAAGCTCGAGGCGTGGCGCGACGCAGGCATGCTGACCGACGACCTCTCGTGCTGCGGGGTGGAGTGCGCGTGCTGATTACCCTGCTCTTCGCCGTCGCGATTCTCACGGGAAGCCTGCTCGGCATCGCGGGTCTCGAGCTACCAATCGATCCGCTCATCCTCGTGCTCGTCGGCGCGATCTTCTTCACGCTGCGGCTCGGATCCCTGCGCTCGCTCCGGCGCGCGCCGCGCACGATCCTCGTCGCCCTCGCGACGAACTTCGTGCTGATCCCGCTCATCGCGCTGCCCATCACGCTCGCCCTGCCGAGCGAGGCGCTGCGGCTCGGCGTGCTGATCTACTGCCTCGCGCCGTGCACCGACTGGTTCCTCGGCTTCACGCGGCTCGCGGGCGGCGACACCGTCGCGGGCGCCGCGCTCATCCCCCTGCAGATGCTCATCCAGCTGCTGATGTATCCCATCTGGATGATGCTCTTCGCCGGCGAGAGCGTCGCGTGGATGCCGGAGACCGCGGGTTCCACGCTCGTGCAGTGGTTCCTCGTGCCCGCCGGCATCGGCATCGCCGCGCAGCTTCTCGTGCCGAGGCGCTGGCGGCGGCTCGCGATCGACGGCGTCGACGCGGCGGTGCCGTTCATCATCGCCGTCGTGATCGTCGCGATCTTCGCCGGCAACGTGCAGACGATCCTCGCCGACCCCGCATCCTTCGCCTGGGTGCTGCTCGCCGTCTTCGTCTTCTTCGCCCTGACCTTCGCGCTCGGAGAGGGCCTCGCGCGGGTGTTCCGGCTCGATCACGCGTCGCACGCGCTCGTGACGATGACGACGTCGGCGCGCAACGCGCCGCTCATGCTCGCCGTCACCACGATCGCGCTACCCGATCAGCCGCTCGTGCACGCCGCGATCATCCTCGGCATGCTCATCGAGTTCCCGCACCTCACGGCGCTCACGCACCTGCTGCGCCGGCGCGAGGTGAGGCACGTCCTCGCGGCGTAGCCCGGGGTTATTCGCTGAGGCGGCGGTATCGCTGCAGCCGGCGAAGGCCCGCGGCATCGGCCTCGACGCCGCCCGCGACCGCCGCCAGCCGGTCGCGGGCGGCGGGCTCGTCGAGGTCAATACCGATCGCCACGAGCTCGCCCGGCCCGTCGAAGCGGTGCGAGCGCACGTGGATCGACCGCCCGACGAGGTTCACGAGATACCCGCCGCCTCCCCGCACCCGCACCCGGCCCTTGATCCGGTAGGCGCCGGCGGGCGGATCCTCGAGCAGCTCGACGAGCCCGCCCGCCGCGACCGCGTGCGGGAGAGGGATCGTGACGGCGTGCACGTGCACGTGCGCGGGCGCGCCCTCGCGCAGAAGCGCGCCGATCGGCAGCTGGTCGATCAAATCCTCGGTGCTCGCGACGTCGAAGACGAGCGCCGGGTCGATCCGGCCGTCCCGCGCGACGACGATCTGCGCGCGCGGGTTTCGCCGCGCGACCCGCTCGCGGATCCGATCGACGACCGTCTGCGGGTCGTCGACGAGGTCGGTCTTGCCGACGACGACGAGCGACGCGGCCGCGTAGCGCGCCGGCGGATCCGGCCACGTGTCGACCATGTCGAAGTGGTTCGCGGCGTCGACCACCTCGACGACGCCGCCCGAGCGGATCCGCTCCGCGCCGCTGAACCGCACGAGCCGCGAGAGCGCGATCGGATCCGCCGCCCCGCTCGCCTCGATGACGATCGCGTCGAGCCGCAGGCGCGGATCCGAGAGCTTTTCGAGCGCGTCGTCGAGCCCGCCCGAATCGGGCAGGCAGCACACGCAGCCGCCCGAGATCGCGGCCGCCTCGTCGACCTGACCGGTGACGAGCGCGGCGTCGACGTTGAGGGACCCGAAGTCGTTGATCACGACGCCGAGCCGCGCGCCCGGGGTGCGGAGCAGGTGATTGAGCAGGCTCGTCTTGCCCGCGCCGAGGTGTCCGGTGAGCGAAACGACGGGAACCCGCATGCAACTCCTATTGATAGACCTTCTCAAGAGCCTAGCGCGCGACAATAGTGCTATGGGACTCTTTCAGCAGCGGCCAGAAGAACAGAACGAGTGGGCGGCCATTCCGGGCGAGCCGCTCGATAAGGATCCGTCGGATTTCCTGCCGCCGGCCCCGCCGAGCGACCTGCTCGGGCTCGGCGGCTCGTCGGTGACGATCTCGCTCGACGATACCGACGCCTAAGACGCGAAAAAGCGGGCGCGTGCGATGACCGCACGCGCCCGCTTTTTGCTGCCTTCTAGAGGACCTTCGAGAGGAATTCCTTCGTGCGGGGCTGCTGCGGGTTGCCGAAGACCTCGGCCGGCGCGCCCTGCTCGCAGATGACGCCGTCGGAGAGGAACACGACGCGGTCGCACACCTCGCGGGCGAAGCCCATCTCGTGCGTCACGAGCACCATCGTCATGCCGCTCTTCGCGAGCTCGCGGATGACCTCGAGAACCTCGCCGACCATCTCCGGGTCGAGCGCGCTCGTGGCCTCGTCGAAGAGCATGATCTTGGGCTCCATCGCGAGCGCACGGGCGATCGCGACGCGCTGCTTCTGACCGCCGGACAGCTGCGACGGACGGGCGTCGGCCTTGTCGGCGAGGCCCACGCGCTCGAGGAGAGCCTGCGCCTGCGTGCGGGCGTCGGCCTTGCTCTTCTTGCCCGTCTCGACCGGCGCGAGCATGATGTTCTCGATCACCGACATGTTCGGGAACAGGTTGAAGTGCTGGAACACCATGCCGATGTGGCGGCGCACCTCGTTGATGTCGACCTTCTTGTCGGTCAGGTCGAAGCCGTCGACGACGATCTTGCCGCTCGTCGCGGTCTCGAGCTGGTTCAGGCAGCGCAGGATCGTCGACTTACCGGATCCCGACGGGCCGATGAGCGAGACGACCTCGCCCGAGCGGACCTCGAGGTCGATGCCCTTGATGACTTCGTTCGACCCGTAGGCCTTGCGGAGGCCCGTGACCTCGATGACAGCGCTCACTTGTTCACCTTCTTGTCAATCGTGTTCGCGATCCACGTGAGGATGGTGATCACGATGAAGTACATGATGCCGACGATGATCAGCATCTCGGTCGTGCGGAAGTTGACCGAGTAGATCTGCTGAGCCTGGTACAGCAGCTCGGCGAAACCGATCGTCAGGAGCAGCGACGAGTCCTTCAGCGTGATGACGAACTGGTTGATCATCGCGGGCGTCGAAATCTTGACCGCCTGCGGCACGATCACGCGCTGCATCGATTTGCCCCAGCCGAGGCCGAGCGAACGCGCCGCCTCCATCTGGCCCGGGTCGACGGCGCGGAGGCCGCCTCGGATGATCTCGGTCAGGTACGCACCCGCGTTGAGCGCGAGCGTCGCCGCACCGGCCCAGAAGATGTCGCCCTTCACGCCCGTCAGCTGCGGCAGACCGAAGTAGAACAGGAACGCCCACACCAGCACCGGGGTGCCGCGGAACACCGCGACGTAGACGCTCGCGATGCCGCGCAGGATCTTCGACGTCGAGATCTTCATGAAGCCGAACGCGATACCGAGCACCATCGCGATGATGAAGGCCACGATCGTGATGCGGAGGGTGTTCCACAGACCCTTCATGAGGGCGGGCATCGAGTCGGCGACGACGTCGAAGAACGAGCCGCCCGACACGCTCTGCGGGTCGGCGAGATAGGTGTCGAGGATCTGGTCGTACTGGCCAGACTCCTTCAGCTCGGCGAGGCCCGTGTTGAACGCCTCGAGAAGCGCCTGGTTCTCGCCCTTGGCGACGGCGAAGCCGTACTGGCCGCCGGGGATCTTGTCGGTGACGACCTTCAGGCCGTTACCCTGCGCGATGCCATAGGCGAGCACGGGGTAGTCGTCGAACACGGCGACGGCTGAGCCGTTCTTGACCGACTCGTACATCGTCGCCGACTGGTCGAGAGCCTTGACGGTGAAGCCATACTCCTCCGAGAGCTTCTGCGCCTCGGCGAGGCCCTCCGAGCCGCTCTTTGCGACGACGGTCTCGCCGTCGAGGTCGTCGTAGCTCGAGATGTCGTCGTTGCTCTCGGCAACGGCCATCTGCACGCCCGAATCGAAGTACGGATCCGAGAAGTCGAAGATCTGCTTGCGCTCGTCGGTGATCGACATACCGGCGATCACGCCGTCGGCCTGGCCGCTCGTCACGGCCGAGAGCGCCGCCTGGAAGCCCAGCGACTGCACCTCGAACTCGAAGCCCTGGCTATCGGCGATCGCCTTCAGCAGGTCCATATCGATACCGGCGACCTCGCCGCCCTGGAACATTTCGAAGGGCGCGAACGTCGTGTCGGTCGCGATGATGAACGACTGGCCCTCGACGCCGCTCTGCTCGTCGGCCGCGGATGCGGGTGCGGCACCTACAAAGAGCAGGAACGCTACGAGGGATCCGGCAACAAGCGCTCGGAGCCCGCGGCGGGGTTGAGTCGGATGCACGAGAGAAACTCCTTCGTCAGGAAGCATATTGCCCGCGGCAACATGCCGTACCGCAGTGAATCCTTAGGTTACCGTGAGGCTGTTCGAAGATTCGGGGTCGATCTGAAGGAAAGTCACCCGAGAACCCGGAGGAAGCTGCGACGCGCGGGGCAGATCGGCGTCGATCACGACCGCGATCACGGGGTACCCGCCCGTCACCGGATGATCCGCGCCGAACAGCACCAGCTCCCCCGACGGAGGCACCTGCAGCGCGCCCACGACGACGCCCTCGCTCGCGAGTTCGCCCTCCGGCGTGCGCAGCGGACGGGCCCCGTCCGCCGGCGAGAGCCGCGCCCCGACCCGGTCGGTGCTCGGGCCGACGAGCCACGTCGTCTGCGTGAGGTGGTCTCTTTCGGACGGATCGAACATGTGATCGCGCGGGCCGAAGCGGATCCGAAGGGAGTTGGTTGCGTCTTGCTGTGGCGCGGGCGGTGACGCGGGCGCGGCGACCGCCGACTCGACATCTTTCCCGATCGCGAGCGTCGTCCCGGCGCGGAGCGGATCCGGCCCCAGCCCGCCGAGGACATCCCGCGAGCGGCTCCCGAGCACCTCGGGCACCTCGATCCCGCCGCGCACGGAGACATATGTGCGCAGCCCGACCTCGGGATACCCGAGCGCAAGCTCCTCCCCCGCGCGAAGCAGGAACGGCGCGCCATGCGGCGCCGCCTCCGGCGCCCGCAGCGCGTGCGGATCCGCGGGGGTGGTGAGTGCGGGATCCGGGGATCTCGGAGCCGCGGTGAGCGCGCCAGACGCGGGCCCCGGATCCGCGGAAAGTGCGCCAGCCGCGGGCGCCGGATCCGCGGGGTTGGCGCGGCGGCGGAGCTCGGCCCGCGGATCCGCGCCCGCGAGCGCCACGACGAGGTCGGCTTCGGCCCGCATCACGAGCCCACCGAGGGTCTCGAGGACGGCGGCGCGACGCGAGTTCCCGACGAGGCGATTAGCCTCGCGAGCCGACGCGGTATCTGCGGCGCCCGAGGCGGTGACACCGAGGTCGGAGTACCCGGGTCGCCCCAAATCCTCGATGAGGGTGAGGAGCCCGGGCTCAACCACGGTCAACGCCCGCGCCGAGGTTCTGACAATCGCTCCAGATTCTGACGATTTTTCGGGATCAGGCCCAATCTCGGCCGATTCTCCGTATCTCGCGACGGGTGGGGCCGCGGGCGTGACGTCAGCCCCGCGTCCCCCTTCCCGCACCGCGCCGCCATCCCCCCGCGCCGAGATTCTGACGATCGCTCCAGATTCTGACGATTCTTGCGAATCAGGCCGAATCTCGGCCGATTCTCCGTGTCTCGCGACGGGTGCGGCAACAGAAGAGGCCCGCGCCGCGCGGAAGCGCACGCGGTCGCCGGGGGCGATGAGGGCCGGATCCGCTCGGGTGAGATCCCAGAGGGGCGCGTCGGTGCGGCCGATGAGCTGCCACCCGCCCGGCGAGCGGCGCGGGTAGACCGCGGAGAACTCGCCCGCGAGGGCGACGGATCCGGCCGGCACCGCCGTGCGCGGGCTCTCGCGCCGCGGGACCTGCAGCCGCTGATCCCCGCCGACGAGGTAGGCGAAGCCCGGCGCGAATCCGCCGAACGCGGCGGTCCACGGCGTCGCCTGGTGCGCGGCGACGACGGCCTCGGGGCTGAGGCCGGTCAACAGAGCGACGGTGCTCAGGTCTTCGCCGTCGTAGACGACGTCGATGTCGATTGTGCGGGCCCCCTGCGCGCCCGCGGGCGTGAGGTCGATATCGGCGACGCGGCCGGCCGCGCGCCGCGCGTCGCGCGCGGTCGCGAAGCTCAGCAGCACGGTGCGGGCCGCGGCGATCTGGTCGACCTGGCCCAGCGGATCCGCCACCACCCGCGCGCGGAAGGCCATCGCCTCCGCGAGCGAGGAGAGCTCGACGAGGAAGGCCCGCTCCCCCGCCCAGAGCACGCGGCGGGGCGAGGTCACGCGAAGCTCCGGATCTCCGCACCGGCCTCGTCGAGCGCGCGGCGCACGGCGGAGGCCATCGTGACGGCGCCCGGCGTGTCGCCGTGCAGGCAGATGCTCTCGGCGTCGATGCGCAGGGGCGTGCCGTCGATGGCGTCGATGACGCCGTCCACGGCGAAGCGCACCATGCGGCGCGACACGGCCTCGGCGTCGGTGAGCACGGATCCCGCCTGCCCGCGCGACACGAGCTCGCCCGCGGGCGTGTACGCGCGATCGGCGAACGCCTCGCCGACGAACCGCAGGCCGCGTTCGCGGGCGAAGCGGCCGGCGACGGATCCGGGGAGGAGGAGCAGCGCGAGCGACGGATCCACCGAGCGGACGGCGTCGACGACGGCGCGCGCCTGCGCCTCGTGGTGCACGATCGCGTTGTAGAGCGCTCCGTGCGGCTTCACGTATCGCACCTCGCCGCCTTCGCGGCGCGCGAGCGCCTGCAGCGCGCCGATCTGATAGGCCACCTCATCGGAGAGCTCGGTCTCGGTGTAGTCGATGAACCGACGGCCGAAGCCCGCGAGATCGCGGTAGCCGACGTGGGCGCCGATCGTGACGCCGGCGGCGACGGCCGCGCGGGCCGTCCGCGCAATGCCCGACGGATCCCCCGCGTGAAAACCGCACGCGATGTTCGCGCTCGTGACCTGCGCGAACATCGCCGCGTCGTCGCCCATGTGCCACGCGCCGAACGACTCGCCGACGTCGCTATTGAGGTCCATCAGACGATGCGCGCCCCGTGCACCGGACCGTAGACGCCGATCGCCTCGTAGCCGGCCATCGTCAGGCGCGCCTCGAGCGCCGTGCCCTCCGCGCGGCTCTCGACGAGGAACGCGATCGTCGGTCCGGATCCGGAAACCAGCCCCGCGAGCGCGCCCTGCGCCTCGCCGAACTCGAGGATCTCGCGGACGTCCGGGCGCAGCCGCAACGCGGGCGCCTGCAGGTCGTTGTGGAGCGCCTCGGCGAGCTGCCGGGCGTCGCCCGATCGCAGCGCCTGCAGCACCTCGATCGGCACCGCCGGATCCGCGACCTGATCGGCCGAGACCGCGTCGCCGCGCATCTCGTCGAGCTCGCCGTAGGTGCGCGGCGTCGACATGCCCACGCCGTTCGGCACGATGACCCACTCGAAGCGCCCGCGCGCGAGCGCCGGGTTCAGCGCGTCGCCGCGCCCCGTGCCGATCGCCGTGCCGCCCATGATCGAGAACGGCACGTCGGCGCCGAGCCGCGCGCCGAGCGCCTGCAGCTGCGCGGAGCTCAGCCCCGTGTTCCACAGCGCGTCGCACGCGACGAGCGCCGCGGCCGCGTCGGCGGATCCGCCGCCCATGCCGCCCGCGACCGGAACCTCCTTGCGGATGTCGAGGTGCACGCCGCCCGGGTAACCCGTCTCGGATGCGAGCAGGCGCGCCGCCTTCAGCGCGAGGTTCGACTCGTCCTGCGGGACGCCGGAAACGTCGACGGATCCGGAGACCGCGATCGTGAAGTCGTCGGCGTGGGTCGCGTAGACGTCTTCGAACAGGCTCACGGCCTGGAACGCCGTGGCGAGCTCGTGATATCCGTCGTCGTGGCGCCCGCCGACCGCGAGGAAGACATTGATCTTCCCGGGCGCGCGGACGCGCACGCCGGGAAACTCCTCGACGAGGCTCATGCCTTCTCCCAGAAGTCCGATCCGATACCGGCCGCGGCCTCATCGATCGTGTTCAGCTCGTCTGCCGAGAACGCCGGGCCCTCGAGCGCCTTCACGTTCTCGTCGATCTGCTCCGGGCGGCTCGCGCCGATGAGCGCGCTCGTCACGACGTCCTCGCGCAGCACCCACTGCAGGGCCATCTGCGCGAGCGTCTGGCCGCGGTCGCTCGCGACGCGCTCGAGGATCCGCAGGTGCTCGCGGGCCTCGTCGGTCAGACGCTTGCCGCCGAGGGATCCACGCTGCTGGGCGCGCTCGGCGTCGCCGTCGCCCAGGTACTTGTTCGTCAGCACGCCCTGCGCGAGCGGCACGAAGGCGATCGCGCCCATGCCGCTCGTGGTGAGGGCGTCGGTCAGGCCGTCCTCGATCCAGCGGTTGATGATCGAGTACGACGGCTGGTGGATCACGAGCGGCGTGCCGAGCTGATCGGCGACCTTCTTCGCCTCGAGCGTCTCATCGGCCGAGTACGACGAGATGCCGACGTACAGCGCCTTGCCCTGCTTCACGAGCGTGTCGAGCGCGCCGATGGTCTCGGCGATCGGCGTCACCTTGTCGGGACGGTGCGAGTAGAAGATGTCGACATAGTCGAGGTTCATGCTCGTGAGCGACGCCTCGGCGCTCGCGATGAGGTACTTGCGCGACGCCCAATCGCCGTACGGGCCGCGCCACATGTCGTAGCCCGCCTTCGACGAGATGATGAGCTCGTTGCGGTACGGCGCGAAGTCTTCGCGGTAGATGCGCCCGAAGTTCTTCTCGGCCGAGCCGTAGGGCGGGCCGTAGTTGTTCGCGAGGTCGAAGTGCGTGATGCCGCGGTCGAAGGCGTGGCGCAGCAGGGCCCGCTGGTTGTCCATCGGGATGTTGTCGCCGAAGTTCCACCAGAGGCCGAGCGAGATCGGCGGCAGGAACAGCCCCGACGAGCCCACCTGCCGGTAACGATCGAACGACTCGTAACGGTCGTCGGCTGCCGCATACGGGCGGTGCAGGTCAGCGACGGGGCGGGAGTGGAAGCGCGGGGATTCGGTCACACCCTCAGGCTACCGTGAGCCTCGTTACGGGCGCGCGTCGCGGAGCGCGGGCACCGGATCCGCGGGCTGCGCGCGTGTATTACGCGCGCTTCGTGCGCGATCCGGATCCGCGGGTTACGCGCGTGCGTCCCGCACCGCGAGGGCGATGCGGTAGAACGCGTGCACGTCGAGGGCCTCGCCGCGCACGGTCGGCTCGACGCCGGCCTTTTCGAGGATCTCGCTCGCGGCCGCGGATCCGCCGAGCTCGCGCGAGAGCGCCTGGCGCAGCATCTTGCGGCGCTGCTGGAACGCGAGGTCGATGATCCGGAAGGTTTCGAGGCGGTCCTCCTCGGATCCGAGCGGTTCGCCCGAGCGCTCGAAGCCGACGAGCACGCTGTCGACGTTGGGGACGGGCCAGAACACCTGGCGCGAGACGGTGCCGACGAGCTTCCAGTCGCCATACCAGGCGGCCTTCGCGCTCGGGGCGCCGTAGATCTTGGATCCGGGGGCGGCCGCGAGGCGTTCGCCGACCTCGGCCTGCACCATGACGACGCCGCGCCCGAGATTCGCGAACGTCTCCATGAAGTGCAGGAGCACGGGCACCGAGACGTTGTACGGCAGGTTTGCGACGAGCACCTCGGGGTCGCCGGGCAGCTCGGTGACGGTCATGGCGTCGTGCTCGACGACCGTCAGCTTGCCGTCGGGCACACCCTGCTCCGACGCCGTCTGCGCGAGGCGCGACGCGAGGCGCGAGTCGATCTCGACCGCGGTCACGCTCGCGCCGGTCTCGAGGATCGCGAGCGTCAGGGATCCGAGCCCCGGACCCACCTCGACGACGCGCTCGTTCTCTTCGACGCGCGCGGCCGTGACAATCTTGCGCACCGTGTTGGCGTCGACGACGAAGTTCTGACCGAGCTTCTTCGTCGGCGTCACGTCAAGCTCGGCGGCAAGGCGGCGGATATCGGCGGCGCCGAGGAGGCGAACGGTGCTCATCTGGCCATCCTCTCACCCGATCCGGCGAGTTCCCTGCGGCGCATGTCCCAGTTTGTGCGGGAATGCTGGCGTCATTCCAGCCACAACCGGGACACGCCCCGAAGCATGTCCCACTTCGTGCGGGAATACGGTCGCCATTCCCACCACAACTGGGACACGCCCCGAAGCATGTCCCACTTCGTGCGAGAATACGGTCGCCATTCCCACCACAACTGGGACACGCCCCGAAGCATGTCCCACTTCGTGCGAGAATACGGTCGCCATTCCCACCACAACTGGGACACGCCCCGAAGCATGTCCCACTTCGTGCGGGAATACGGTCGCCATTCCCACCACAACTGGGACACGCCCCGACGCATGTCCCACTTCGTGCGGGAATACGGTCGCCATTCCCACCTCAACTGGGACACGCCCCGAAGCATGTCCCACTTTGTGTGGGAACGGGGGCGTCAGGCGAAGCTGCCGTAGACCTCGAGGGTGTTGGCGGCCACCTGGGCGCAGAGCTCGTCGAGGTCGGCGCCGAGTTCGGCGGCCATGAACCTCATCGTCAGCGGCACGAGATAGGGCGCGTTGGGGCGTCCGCGGTGCGGCACCGGCGTGAGGAAGGGCGCGTCGGTCTCGACGAGGATCCGCTCGCGCGGCGTGACCTTCAGCGCGTCGCGCAGGTTCTGCGCGTTCTTGAACGTGATGTTTCCCGCGAACGACAGCCAGTAGCCGGCGTCCGCCGCCTCGCGCGCCATCGCCTCGTCGCCCGAGAAGCAATGGAACACCGTCTTCTCCGGCGCCCCGACGCGCGCGAGCGTGTCGAGCACGTCGCGGTGGGCGTCGCGGTCGTGGATCTGCATGGCGATGTCGTGCTTCTTCGCCATCGCGATGTGAGCCTCGAACGACGTCAGCTGCACGGCGTGGCCCTCTTCGCCCGTGCGGAAGTAGTCGAGCCCCGTCTCGCCGATCGCGCGCGTGCGCGGGTGCGCCGCGAGCTCGTCGATCACGGCGAGCGCCTCGTCGAGGCGCCCCTGCGAGGCGTACACGGGGGCATCGTTCGGGTGGATCGCGACGGACGCGAGCACCCGGGGGTCGCGCTCGGCCGCCGAGACGGCCCAGCGCGACGACTCGATGTCACCGGACGACTGCACGACTCCCGCGATGCCCGCCCGCTCGGCGCGGGCGAGCTGCTCGTCGAGACCGAGCGGATCCTCGCCATCGTCGATATCGAGGTGGCAGTGGTTGTCGTACACCGGCACCGCGAGCGGCTCCGGCGGCTCGGGATGCGTCAGGTCCTTGCGGCCCTTCTTGTCGCGAGCCTGCACGTAGGTCATTCTTCTTCGATGCGCGGGAACAGCGGCGCGAGCTTCGTGGTCGCGGTTCCGGGCTGGAGGACGCCCCAGGCACCCGCCTCGCGCAGGTTCTGCGCGGTGAGGTCGCCCGCGATGCCGAGGCCCTCCCACAGCTTCGCCGTCGAGTCGGGCATGACGGGCGAGAGCAGCACGGCGAGGGCACGCAGGCCCTCGAGGCACGTGTAGATCACGGTCGCGAGGCGCTCACGCTGCGCGTCATCCTTCGCGAGAACCCACGGCTCCCGCTCGGTGATGTACCCGTTGAGCGCATCGACGATGCGCCAGACCTCGGCGATCGCCTGATCGATGCGGAAGCGCTCGATCGCGGCGTCGGCGTTCGCCGCCGCCTCGGCGACGAGCTTCTGGATCTCGAGGTCGGCCTCGACGTACTCGCCCGGCTCCGGCACGGATCCGTCGAAGTACTTGGCCGTCATCGCGATCGATCGCGACGCGAGGTTTCCGAATCCGTTCGCGAGCTCGGCGTGGTAGCGGGCGAGCATGTCCTCCCACGAGAACGAGCCGTCCTGGCCGAACGCGATGGCCGAGAGGAAGTAGAAGCGGTAGGCGTCGGATCCGAAGGTGTCGACAAGCGTCTTCGGCGCGATACCCGTCGCCTTCGACTTCGACATCTTCTCGCCGCCGACGAGGAGCCAGCCGTGCGCGAACACGCCCTTCGGCACCTCGAGGCCCGCGGCCATGAGCATGGCCGGCCAGATCACGGCGTGGAAGCGCAGGATGTCCTTGCCGACCACGTGGTAGCCGGGCCAGCGGCGCTCGAAGTTCTGCTCGTCGGCGCCGTAGCCGACCGCGGTCGCGTAGTTCAGCAGGGCGTCGACCCACACGTAGATGACGTGCGACGAGTCCCACGGCACGGGGATGCCCCAGTCGAACGCGCTGCGCGAGATCGACAGGTCGTTGAGGCCCTGCTGCACGAAGGCGACGACCTCGTTGCGCGCCGATTCGGGCTGCACGAAGTCGGGCTGTTCGCGGTACAGCTCGAGCAGGCGGTCGCCGAACTCGCTGAGCTTGAAGAAGTAGTTCTTCTCGTGCAGCAGCTCGAGCGGCTTCGAGTGGATCGCGCAGACCTTCAGGCCCTCGAACGCGCCCGTGCCCATGACGATGTCGCTCTCGGGCTTGAACTCCTCGCACCCGACGCAGTACAGCGCCTCGTACTCGCCCGCATAGATGTAGCCGCGGTCGTAGATCGCCTGGATGAACGCCTTCACGCTCTCCTCGTGGCGCTCCTGCGTCGTGCGGATGAAGTCGTCGTTCGCGACGCCGAGCGTGTCGAGCAGCGGGAACCACTCCTCGCTGACGAGCTTGTCGACCCACTCCTGGGGGCTCACGCCATTCGCCGCGGCGGCGCGCATCATCTTCTGGCCGTGCTCGTCGGTACCCGTCAGCATCCAGGTGTCGTCGCCGGACTGTCGGTGCCAGCGCGCAAGGGTGTCGACAGCCACCGTCGTGTACCCGTGCCCGATGTGAGGCACATCGCTCGGGTAGTAGATGGGCGTGGTGATGTAGAACGAACCGCCAGAAGTCACCCGTCCAGTCTATGGGTGTGTGACTGTATGTTTCACCGCCGCTACTTTTGCAGGAATTCCTTCATGAGCGGGGCCGCGGTTCCGGATCCGGTGCCGTCGTCGACGAACACGGCCACGGCGAGGTCGCCCTGCGTCGCAATCATCCACGCGTGCGTCTCGGTCTCGCCGTCGCGGTCGTATTCGGCGGTGCCGGTTTTCGCACCGACCGCCGGATCCAGCCCCGCAAGATCGCTCCCGGATCCGTCGGTCACGACCGCACGCATCAGCTCGGCGAGCGTCGCCGCCTCCTCGGCGGTGAGCGGCGCCGCGCCCTCGGCGGGCGCGCTCACGGCGGCCGGATCCGCGGTTGCCTCGGGAGAAACGCTCGCCTCGGGAGAAGCGGTCGCCTCCGGAGAAACGGTCGCGTCCGGCGAAGCGGTCGCGTCCGGAGATGCCGACGAAGCGGACGAATCGTCCCCCTCCACCACATGCGGCGCGACAGTCTCGCCCGCCGCGACCGACGCCGCGACGGTCGCCATCGCGAGCGGGCTCGCGAGGATCCTCCCCTGCCCGATGAGGTCGGCGGCGTGCTCGGTCTTACTCGTCGAGTCGGGCACGGATCCTGTGAAGGCGCCGATCTGGCTCGTGCCGCCAAGGCCGAGGGAGGCCGCCGCGTCCTGGAGTGCCGCGTCGTCGATCTTCTCGGCCTGCGAGACCATCGCCGTGTTGCACGAGTTGGCGATGGCGTCGCGCAGCGAGATGTCGCCCGTCTTCGACTCGGGGTAGTCGGGGAAGTTGTGGAACTCGTAGCCGTCGACCGTGAGCGTGTCGGAGCAGGTGACGACGTCGTCGGGCGTCGCGCCCGCGCGCAGGAGCGCGAGGGCCGTGACGACCTTGAACGTGGATCCGGGCGCGTACTGCCCGTCGGTCGCGTTGGCGTAAATGCTCGAGGATTCGGTGTTTGCGACGGCGAGGATCCCGCCGGTCGAGGGCCGGATCGCGACGATCGAGGCGGTGCCGTCGACGCCCGCGAGCACCTGATCCGCACGGTTTTGCAGATCGACGTCGAGGGTCGTCGCGAGCGGATCGGCCTCGGCGCCGTCAAACGAGATCAGCTCGCGCGACTCGTCGCCCGAGACGGCGCTCAGCGTGATCGTCGGCGCTCCGCGCAGCTCGGCGTCGTAGGCCTTCTGCAGGCCCGAGAGCCCCACCTGGTCTCCCGCGCTGATGGCACCGTCGGAGGCGTCGATGATCTCGGCGGTCGCCTCGCCCACAGATCCGAGGAGGTCGCGGGCGAACATGCGGGTCGGCGCGAGCATCATGGTCTTCTCGACCGAGTTCGCGCCGGGGATCTCCGAGAAGTCGTCGGGCACGCGATCGGCGGCGTCGGCGGGTCGCAGCGTGATCGCCTCGACGAAGGCCTGATCGCCCATCTGCTCGGCGCGGGCGACGAACTCGTCGGCGTCGATGCCGAGTGCGTCGGCGATCTTCTTCGCCGAGCCCGCGACCTGGTCGGCCTCGACCCAGCTCTTGTCGAGGCCGTAGACCGACACCTCGCGATCGGTGACGATCGTCTCGCCGCCGGCGCCGAGGATGTCGGCACGGTCGGGGTACGCGCGCAAGACCTCGATCGTCTCGCCGTCCTTCAGCCCGAGCCCCGCGAGGTCGGGCGTCTTCTCGACGCTCCAGCCATCGTCGGTCTGGTCGAGCGTCACGGGCACGGTGTAGGCCCACTCGTTGCCCTCGATGTCCCAGTCGAACGCCAGGTCGACGGTCGCGGTCTCGCCGTCCTTGACGGGTTCGCCGGCGGTGACCGTCAGCGGGAACGCGGCGAGCGCGTCGTCGGCGTAGTCGTGGTTCTCGGCCGACTTCTGCAGGTCGGCGACGGCGTCTGCGAGCCCGTCGTCGGCCGTGCAGGAGGCAAGGCCGAGGGCGCTGAGCCCGGCGAGAGAAAGGACTGCGGCACCGCGGATCATTGCTGACACACGCCCAGTCTGCCTCATCGTTCCGTCACGTTGACGCGTATCTAGATAGATGTTGTACTTAGATACATGGATGACGTCGAGCCGCTGTGGCCGCTCCCCTGGGTGCGCGCCGCCATGGGAACCGCGGTGCTCGCCTGCCTCGAACACGAGGAGCTGCACGGCTACGCGATCGCCGAGCGGCTTGCGGCTCGCGGGTTCGGAAGGCCGAAGGGCGGATCCCTGTATCCGCTGCTCGGGGCGCTCGAGGAATCCGGCGCCGTCGAGGCGAGCTGGGTGCAGGGCGAGAAGGGCCCCGGCCGGCGTTCCTACGTCATCACGCGGCTCGGCCGCTCGCGCCTCGCCGACGAGCGCGAGTCGTGGGCCGACCTCGCGGCCGCGCTGCACACCACCGACCCCGAGGAGGCACGCGAATGAGCGACACCCCCATCCGCTCAGCGATCGAGGCCGTGCGCGCGGCGCGCGGCGAGAAGGCCGACGAGGCCTGGGCCGAGGCCGTCTCGTTCGAACTCGTCATGACCGACGTGCGCGTAGAACTCGTCGCGCGGGCCCTCAGCGAGGCCGCGGAGCAGATCGCGCAGGCGGACGAGCCCGCCGCAGAGCTCTTCGGCGACGCCCGCGAATGGGCCGCGGGCCGCAGGGCGGAGTGGGTCGCCGACGGCGCCGACTGGTCGGACGACGACGAGCCCACATCCGTCAAAGGCGCCCTCTTCATGGTGCTCCTCGCCGCCGCGGGCATTTCGTTGCTCTTTGTCGCACAGACCCTCCTCACGGCGGCGTGGTCGGAAGAGATCTCGCTCGCGGGGGCGATCTTCCCCACACTTCTGGGCGCCGCGACCGTCGGCGCGCACGCCCTGTTCACGAGGCTTCGCGAACGCCGATCGCAGCTCGCGGCCGTCGCGGGCACGGCGGCGTTGCTGCTCGCGGTCGGCGGCACGCTCACGGCGGTGGCCTGGCTCAGCAACGGAATCTCCCTCGGCATCGCGACGGGGTGGTGGCACCTCGCCGCCGCGCTGGTGCTCGGGATACTCGCATTCGCGGCGCTCCAATTCCTCCCCGCGCCCCGGCGCCGCGTCGCGGCAGGCCCGCGGGACGACGACGCGTGGCTGAAAGAGCTCGGCGCCTCCCTCCGCACGCGCGGCGACATCACGGATCACCGCGCGAACGAGATCGTCGAGGAGGCGCGCGAGCACGCGGCCGACTCCGGCGGGAGCCTCGGCGACGAGTTCGGCACGCCGCGCGCCTACGCGGCTCGCTTCGCGAAGAACCCCGTCGTCCCGGCGCGCCGGCGCGCGATCTTCTCCGCCGCGCTTGCGACCGTCGCGCTGGTGGTCCTCGCGATCGATCTCTCCGACGGGGGCGACTTCCCGTACGCGACGTTCGCGTGGTTCGCGATCCTCGCGCTCAACGCGGCCCTCACGCTCGCCGCATGGCGCACCGCGGCGCGCGAACGGGCGTAGCGCGACCGCCTACGCCCGCGGGGCGCTCTCGCGCACGACGAGCTCGGTGGGGAGGGTGAGGGTCCGCCCCGCTCCCCCGTCGATCACCTCGAGCAGCATCGCGACCATCTGCTCGCCGATGCGTTCCCAGGGCTGCCGCATCGTCGTGAGCGACGGCTCGAAATCGGCGGCGAGGCCCGAGTCGTCGAAGCCCGCGACCACGACGTCGTCCGGCACGCGCACGCCCGAGCGCTGCAGTCGCTGGATGACACCGACGGCCATGCTGTCGGAGGCCGCGAACACGGCATCGAAGGATCCAGGGGCAAGGCTCGCGATCGCGTCGCCGCCGCTCGCGCGGCTGAAGTCGCCCTCGACGACGAGCGACGCATCGAACAGCTCGCCCATCTCGTCGCGGAAGCCCTCGAGGCGGAAGCGACCACCGGGGGTGTCTTGCGGGCCCGCGATGTGGGCGATCCGCGTGGATCCGCCGGAGAGCAGGTAGCGGGTCATCTCGCGGGCGGATCCGTACTCGTCGACCGAGACGGAGGGGATCTCGAGGTCCGAACCGAGCGGCAGGCCGACGCAGACCGTGGGCACGCCGGCCCCGAGGAGGCTCGACACGAACGGGTCGCTCTCGTGCGACGAGACGAGCATGACGCCGTCGACGTGACCGCCCTCGACGTAGCGCAGGATCCCCTGCTTCTCGTCGGCGGTTCCGGCCGCGAGCAGTACGAGCGTCTGCCCGCGCGACGTGAGCGCCTGGGCCGAATAGCGCAGCAGCAGCGAGTAGGTCGGATCCTCGAACAGCAGGTGGTGCGGCTCGGTGAGCAGGAAGGCGACGGAGTTTGACCGCCCGGTGGCGAGGCTGCGCGCGTGGTGGTTCGCGGTGTAGCCGGTCTGCCGAATGGCGGCCTCGACGGCCTCGCGCGCATCCTCCGATACCCACTTGCCACCGTTGAGCACGCGGGACACCGTGCCATACGAGACCCCGGCGACGACCGCGACATCGCGGATCGTCGGCTTTCGGGGCCGCTTTTCGACGTTCATGAGTTAGACAATAGCCCCCTGGCGCCGCGCGCTGTGACCGGTTACAGTTCTATAACGACATCTCGATCTCGGTAGCACGGGGCGACGACCGCCCGCAGACTGTAACCGGTCACAGAGATGTGACGGTCCCACCACATACGACGGAGTAGCTCTTCCATGACAGCGAACGCTGGCGCGCTTTCTCGAACCGCCTTCCCCCAGATCGATGGCCTCGCCTACGGCGGCGACTACAACCCCGAGCAGTGGTCGCGCGACACGTGGCGCGACGACGTGCGGTTGATGCGCGAGGCGGGCGTGAACCTCGTCAGCATCGGCATGTTCTCGTGGGGCCTCATCGAGGTGCGCGAGGGCGAATTCGACTTCTCGTGGCTCGACGAGATCCTCGGCCTGCTGCACGACAACGGCATCTCGGTCGACCTCGGCACGCCCACCGCGTCGCCGCCCGCGTGGTTCTTCGCCACCTACCCGGAGTCGCGGGTGGAGACCGCGGAGGGCACGAAGCTCGGCTTCGGATCCCGCGGCATGGTGTCGCCGTCGGCGCCCGCCTACCGCGAGGCGATCGCCCGCATCTCCGGCGCGCTCGCGGAGCGCTACGCCGAGCACCCCGCCGTCGTCATGTGGCACATCCACAACGAGTACGGCGCGCCCGTGTCGCAGGACCACTCGCCCGCCTCGAACGTCGCGTTCCGCGAGTGGCTGCGCGAGCGCTACGGCTCGATCGACGCCCTGAACGAGGCGTGGGGCACGGCATTCTGGGGCCAGCACTACACCGAGTGGGACCACATCTCGACGCCCGCCGCGACCCCCACCGTCGCGAATCCGTCGCAGAAGCTCGACTTCCACCGCTTCAGCGATCATCAGCTGCGCCAGTGCTTCATCACCGAGCGCGACGCGATCAAGCGCTTCTCCGACCTGCCCGTCACGACGAACTTCATGGCGAACCAGCACGGCGGCGTCAACCTCTGGGAGTGGGCCAAGCTCGTCGACGTCGTGAGCGACGACCACTACCTCGTCGCGGCCGACCCGCACCCCGAGGTCGGGCTCGCGATCGCGGCCGACCTCACCCGCTCGGTCGCGGGCGGCGCGCCGTGGATGCTCCTTGAGCACTCGACGAGCGGCATCAACTGGCAGCCCACCGGCATCGCCAAGCGCCCCGGAGAGATGGCACGCAACTCGCTCGCGCACGTCGCGCGCGGCGCCGACGCCGTCATGTTCTTCCAGTGGCGCGCCTCCCGCAAGGGCGCCGAGAAGTTCCACTCGGCGATGCTCCCCCACGCCGGCACCGACTCGCGCATCTGGCGCGAGGTCGAGAAGCTCGGCGCCGACGTGCGCGCCCTCGCCCCGCTCAAGCGGTCCCGCGTGAAGGCCGACGTCGCGATGCTGTGGGACTACGAGTCGTTCTGGGCGCAGGACCTCGAGTGGCGCCCCGTCGACGACCTCGACCACAACGAGCGCGTGCGCGCGTTCTACGAGCGCCTCTGGCGCGACGGCTTCACGGTCGACTTCGCGCTGCCGAGCCACGACCTGTCGGCGTACCCGCTCGTCGTCGTCCCGGCGCAGTACATGCTGCGCGCGGAGGATGCCGAAAACCTCACCCGCTACGTCGAGAACGGCGGCACGCTCGTGGTGTCGTACTTCTCGGGCGTCGTCGACGAGAACGACGGCGTGCACGAGGGCGGCTTCCTCTCGCCGCTGCGCGACGCGCTCGGCGTCGATGTCGAGGAGTACCTGCCGCTGCGCCGCGGCACGAGCGCGAAGGTCGTCTGGGCCGACGGCTCGTCGTCCGACGCCGACCACTGGCAGGAGCACCTGCGCGTCTCCGGTGCCGAGGTCCTCGCGCGCTTCGGCGAGGGCGGCGGCAAGGACCTGCCCGCGATCACGCGCGGATCCCACGGATCCGGACACGGCTGGTACGTCGCGACCCGCATGTCGACCGACGCGCTCGCAGACGTGTTCCGCGGCGTCTACGCCGACGCGGGCCTCACGCCGCGCGACCTCGGCGAGGGCCTCGAGGTCGTGCGCCGCGAGTCTGACGCCGACGCCTTCACGATCGCGATCAACCACTCCGAGACCGACCACGAGCTCGCCGTGGCGGGCGAAGACCTGCTGACGGACGAACGCGCAGAGTCGTTCACCGTCTCGGCCGGCACCGTGCGCGCGATTCGCACGAGCCGACACTAACCACCCCACCCGCTCCCACAACCCTGCCGCAATAGCGCGGCGGAAGGAGAACCCCATGAACAAGCGGATGTTCATCACTGCGACCGCTGCCGTCGGCGCGCTCGCGCTTGCCGGTTGCAGCGCCGACGCTGAGCCGACCACGACCGAGACCACGGCGGCCGAACAGGCCGGCGGATCCGGTGCCGAGATCGTCGTCTGGACCGACGCCGAGCGCGAGGAGGCCCTGAGCGCCGCGGCCGAGGCGTTCGAGGCCGACACGGGCGCGACCGTCACGCTCGTGCAGAAGAACTTCGAAGACCTGCGCAACGACTTCATCACGCAGGTGCCGACGGGCGAGGGCCCCGACATCACCGTCGGCGCGCACGACTGGCTCGGCGCCCTCGTGACCGCGGGCGTCGTCGACACGATCGACCTCGGCGACAAGACCGACGACTTCGAGGACGTCGCGGTCGAGGCCATGACCTACGACGGCCAGCTCTACGCGCTGCCGTACTCGGTCGAGACCGTCGCGCTCGTGCAGAACGCCGACCTCGTCGGCGAGGAGATCCCCGCGACCTGGGACGAGCTCGTCGAGCGCGGCCTCGAGGTCAGCGAGCGCCCGATCGCCGTCAACACCGAGGGCGAGACGGGCGACGGCTACACGATGTACGGCTTCCAGACGTCGTTCGGCGCTCCCCTGTTCACGCAGGACGAGACCGGCTCGTACTCGAGCGAGGTCGCGATGGGCGGCGAGAACGGCGAGGCCTTCGCGCAGTGGCTCAGCGACAACAGCCCGAGCGGCACCGGCTACCTGTCGACGACGATCGACTACGACATCAACAACGAGCTGTTCAACTCGGGCGAGACGCCCTTCACGATCCAGGGCCCGTGGGCGCTGTCGACGTACACCGACGTCGACAACATCGTCGTCGGCCCGATCCCGTCGGCCGGCGGCGAGACCGCCTCGCCGCTCGTCGGCGTGCAGGGCTTCTACCTGTCGTCGCAGAGCAAGAACGCCCTCCTCGCGCAGGAGTTCCTCGTGAACTACCTGTCGACGGAGGACGCGCAGCGCACCCTCTACGAGGCGGATCCGCGCATCCCCGCCCTCACGTCGCTCGCCGACGAGGTCGCCTCCGACCCGATCGTCGCGGGCTTCCTCGCCGCGAGCCAGAACGGCGTTCCCATGCCCTCGATCCCCGAGATGGGCGACGTCTGGGACCTCTGGAACGGTGCCGAGGTGCAGATCCTGAACGGCGCTGACCCCGCGAGCACGTGGAACACGATGGTCGAAGACCTCGAGGCCACCATCAACTGATGTCTACGCAGCTCTCCTCTCCCTCCCGCCCGCGCGGCACCTCGCACGCGCGCTCCTGGAGCGGCCGCGGCGCGGGCTTCCTCGTGAAGCTCCTGCTGATGGCCCTCGTGAATGCCCTCGGCATCGCCGCCATCCTCGCGGCGTGGTCGGCCGAGTCGTGGGTCATCCTCGGCGCGACGGTCGTCCTCACGATCGCGGCGGACGTCGTGTACTTCACCAAGCGCGCCCTGCCGCTGAAGTACCTCTTCCCCGGCCTGTCCTTCCTGCTCGTGTTCCAGATCTTCGTGTTCGGTTACACCGGTTACATCGCGTTCACGAACTACGGAACCGGCCACGCGGGATCGATGGAGCAGGCGGTCGACGCGGCCCTCATCCAGGATGAGAAGCGCGTCGAGGGAGCGGAGAGCTACCCCCTGACCGTCGTCGAACGATCGGGCGAGCTCGGCTTCGCGATCGTCGACGGCGACCAGGTGCGCGCCGGAACGGCGGAGGAACCCCTCGCCGTCGTCTCCGGCGCGACCATCGGCGACAACGGCGCGCCCGCGACCGTTCCCGGGTACGACGTCGTCACCCGAGCCGAGGTCCTGAGCGACACCGATCTGCAGCAGCAGGTCGTCTCGCTCCGCGTCCCCGTCTCCGACGACGCGGAGGACGGATCCATCCGCACCCGCGAGGGATCCACCGGATCCGTGTATTCCTCGAGCCTCGAGTGGGACGCCGACGCGCAGACCCTCACCGACACCTCGACCGGCCTCGTCTACGAGGCCGCCGACGACGGCAAGTTCCGCGCGTCCGACGGATCCGAGCTCGCCGCCGGCTGGTACGTCGGCGTCGGTTTCGACAACTTCGTCCGCGCGGTCACGGATCCGGACCTGCGCGGCCCGCTCGGGCAGGTCACGCTCTGGACCTTCGCCTTCGCGATCCTCTCGGTCGCGAGCGCGTTCGGGCTCGGCCTGCTGTTCGCGCTGATCTACAACGACCCGCGCATCCGCGGCCGCGCGCTCTTCCGCACGCTGTTCATCCTCCCGTACGCCTTCCCCGCATTCATGTCGGCGCTGCTCTGGCGCGGCATGCTCAATAGCGAGTTCGGCATCATCAACGACCTGTTCTTCTTCGGGGCGAACATCAACTGGCTCGGCGATCCGTTCCTCGCGAAGGTCGCGATCCTCTGGGTCAACCTCTGGCTCAGCTACCCCTACTGGTTCCTCGTGTGCACGGGCGCGCTACAGGCCATCCCGGAGGACACGCTCGAGGCCGCGACGATCGATGGCGCGGGGCGCTTCCGCCGCTTCCGCTCGGTGATCTTGCCGCAGCTTCTCGTGTCGACGGCGCCGCTCGCGATCTCGTCGTTCGCGGTGAACTTCAACAACTTCACGCTGATCTTCATGATGACCGAGGGCGGCCCGTCGTTCGGCGGCTCGACGGCCCTCGGCCACACCGACATCCTCATCTCGGCGATCTACCGCATCTCCGGCGTGCAGGGCGGATCGGCCGACTACGGCCTCGCGAGCGCCCTGTCGATCCTCGTCTTCATCGTGATCGGCATCATCTCGGCGATCTCGCTCCGCCAGACCCGCAAACTCGAGGAGATGAACTGATGTCCACCACAACAGAACTCGTCACGACCGGCGGCCGCGGATCCCGTTCGCATAACCCGCGCGGTGCCGCGCGCCGGATCCGCTGGTGGGCCGAGGTCGGCTGGAAGTACCCCGCCGCGCTCGTCGTGCTCTTCTATGCGGTGTTCCCGCTCGTCTACGTGCTCTCCGCGTCGTTCAACCCCCGCGGCAGCCTTGCCGGCTCGTCGAGCCTGTTCAGCGCCTTCTCGCTCGACAACTACGCGGCGCTCGGCGACACGCACTTCTGGACGTGGATGGGCAACACCCTCTACGTCGGCCTCGCGGCCGCCGTCGGCGCCGTGATCATGGGCGCCGCGGGCGCGTACGCGTTCAGCCGCTTCCGCTTCACGGGGCGCCGCGTGGGTCTCACGGCCCTGCTCGTGATCCAGATGTTCCCCCAGGCGATCGCGTTCGTCGCGGTGTTCCTCATGCTGCTCGCGATCGGCGAGGTCGTTCCGGCGCTCGGCATCAACTCGCGCATCGCCCTGATCTGCATCTACCTCGGCGGCGCCCTCGGCGCGAACACGTTCCTCATGTACGGGTTCTTCAACTCGATTCCCCGCGACCTCGACGAGTCGGCGAAGATCGACGGCGCGACGCACGCACAGATCTTCTGGCGCATCATCATGCCGCTCGTCACGCCGATCCTCGCGGTCGTCGGCCTGCTGGCGTTCATCTCGTCGTTCGGCGACTTCATCCTCGCGAAGATCGTCCTGACGAGCGAGGAAAACTGGACGCTCGCCGTCGGAATGTACCAGTGGGTCTCGAACCAGCTCACGAGCCGCTGGGGCCTCTTCGCCGCGGGCGCCGTGCTCGCGTCGATCCCCGTGCTCGCCCTGTTCCTGTCGCTGCAGCGCTACATCGTCGGCGGCCTCACCGCGGGATCCGTCAAGGGATAACCCGCTCCCCTCCCTCCAACACCCGCACGAAGGAGTGCCCATGTCACCTCGCCCGATCATCGCGATCGCCGCCGGTGCCGCCCTCGTGGCGGCGCTGGCGGCGCCCGCCGCGGCCGACACCGCCCCGGATCCGATCACCGTTCCCGCGGTCGACGGCCTCGACGACGGCTTCATGCTCGGCGTCGACGTCTCGTCGGCCCTCTCGCTCGAGGAGTCGGGCGTCGTCTTCCGCGACGACGCCGGATCCCCCGCCGACCTCTTCGAGGTGCTCGCGGATCACGGCGTCTCCGACGTGCGGATCCGCGTCTGGAACGACCCGTTCGACGCGGCCGGCAACGGATACGGCGGCGGCAACGTCGACGTCGACCGCGCCCTGGAGATCGGCAAGCGCGCCGACGCCGCCGGCCTCGGCGTCGTCGTCGACTTCCACTATTCCGACTTCTGGGCCGACCCCGGCAAGCAGCACGCCCCGAAGGCGTGGGAGGGGTACACCGTTGATGAGACCGCGAGCGCGGTGCACGACTTCACCGCCGACGCCCTGACGCGCTTCGCAGGCGCCGGCATCGACGTCACGATGGTGCAGGTCGGCAACGAGACCAACAACGGCGTCGCCGGCGTCTCGGGCTGGGACGACATGGCCGAGGTGTTCCGTGCCGGATCCGCCGCCGTGCGCGAGGCGGCCCCCGACGCGCTCGTCGCGCTGCACTTCACCAACCCCGAAACCGCGGGGCGCTACGACGCCGCGGCCGCGGCCCTCGACGCGCGCGGCGTCGACTACGACGTGTTCGCCTCGTCGTACTACCCGTATTGGCACGGCAGCCTCGAGAACCTCACCACGGTGCTCTCGCGCGTCGCCGACACCTACGACAAGAAGGTCGCGGTCGTCGAGACCTCGTGGGTGCACACGCTCGACGACGCCGACGGCCACGAGAACACCATCACCGAGGCGTCCGAGGCGACGGCCTTCCCCATCAGCGCCCAGGGCCAGGCGACCGCGTTCCGCGAGGTCGTGCAGGCCGTCGCGAACGTCGGCGACGCCGGCGTCGGCGTCTTCAGCTGGGAGCCCGCGTGGCTGCCCGTCGGCTCCCCCGACGAGCTCGAGGCCAATCAGCAGAAGTGGGAGCAGTACGGATCCGGTTGGGCGGCGAGCTACGCGGCCGAGTACGACCCTGACGACGCCGGCCGCTGGTACGGCGGATCCGCCGTCGACAACGAGGCGCTCTTCTCCGCCGATGGCACCCCGCTCCCCTCGCTGCGCGTCTTCGAGTACGTGCGCACGGGCGCGACCGGGCCAGTCGTCGTGACCGAGATCCAGCGCGTTTCCCTCACCATGAACGAGGGCGACGAGGTCTCGCTCCCCTCGCACCTGCGCGTGACGTATAGCGACGGCACCGTCAACGAGGAGGCAGTCTCGTGGGACGCGCCGGGCTCGTACCCGCTGGGCGTCCACACGGTCGAGGGCACGACCGAGGCCGGCCACGCCGTCTCGGCCACCGTCACGGTGCGCGAGCGCTCCTACCTCCCGGGCGGCGGTTTCGAGGGCGACGGCGCGGGCCTCTGGTCGCTCGCCGGCACCGGCGGATCCATCGGCTGGCAGGCCGACGCCGTCGAGGGCGAGAACGCCCTGCACTTCTGGAACGACGCCGATTTCACCGGATCCGCGTCGCAGACGGTCTCCGGGCTCGAGCCCGGCCGCTACGCCGCGATCGCGACGAGCCAGGGCGCGATCGCCGAGGCCGACGCCGTGACCCTTACGGTGACGGCCACCCCGACGCACCTACCCCCGCAGGCCTCGGACCGCGCCCGCGCCGCGCAGACGCGCACGGCCGAGGCGCCCCTCGCGTTCGACGGCTGGCGGGCATACGCCACCGCCGAGACGCCCGCGGTGCAGGTCAAGAAGGGCGCCGACGTCACGGTCGAGATCTCGTGGGATCTCACGGCCGAGGCGTGGGGCACGATCGACGACGTGCGGCTGATCCGCATCGGCTAGAAACGCAAAAGGCGGGGCGCAATGCGCCCCGCCTTTTGCTCTACCGTCGGTCGCGTCGCTCCGCGCTTAGTCGCGCGACAGCGGCAGCCGGCTGCCGATCTCCTGCAGCTTCGTGTTGGCCGGGAGGAGCGCCGTGTAGAGCTGCTCGAACACCGGCAGCAGCTCCTCGTACACGCCGCTATCGTCGCTGACGGGCTCGGTGATGCCCTCGACGGGCGACATCTCGGCCGCGACGTCGATCGACTCGATCAGGCCGAGGGCCTGCATGCCGAGGAGCGCGGCGCCGAAGCCGGATCCCTCGGTCGACGCCGGGAACGCGATCTCGGATCCGAAGGCGCTCGCGAGCGTCTGTCGCCAGATCTCGTGCTTCATGACGCCGCCGGTCGCGCGGATCTCGTCGATCTCGAGGTCGGCCTGAGCGAGCGACTGCTTCACGAGCGCGAGCTGCAGGGCGACGCCCTCGACGGCCGCGCGCACGAGGTGGGCGCGGCGGTGTGCGCGGGTGAGGCCCACATAGGCGCCGCGGGCGACGCCGCCCCAGCGGGGAGCGCGCTCGCCGAGCAGGTACGGCAGCATGAGCAGCCCGCCGGATCCGGCCGGAACGGTCATCGCCTCGTCGAGCAGCTGGGCGGTCGACAGCTCGGCGTCGCCGTCGGCGAGCTCGCTGCGCACCCAGTCGAGCACGATGCCGCCGTTGTTGATGGCGCCGCCGATGACCCAGCGATCCTCGGTCAGGGCGTAGCAGAACACGCCGCCGTTCGGGTCGACGACGGGGCGGTCGACGGCGACGCGCAGCGCGCCGCTCGTGCCGACGGAGCAGGCGGCGACGCCGTGGCGCACCGCGCCGACGCCGAGGTTCGCGAGGGGGCCATCGCCCGCTCCCGCGACGACGGCGGTCTGCTCGGGCAGGCCGACGGCCGATGCGACCTCGGCAGTGAGGGCCGGGACGATGTGCGTCGTCGAGACCAGCTTCGGGAGGTTCTCGGGGGCGATGCCGGCGAGCGACAGCGCCTCCTCGTCCCAGTCGAGGCGGTGAATGTCCATGAGGCCCGACGCCGAGGCGAGCGAGTGATCGGTGACGAGTTCGCCCGTCATGCGCCACATCACCCAGTCCTTGATGCCGGCCCAGCGGGCGGCGCGCGCGTGGAGCTCCGACTCGTGTGCGCGGAACCACATGAGCTTCACCAGCGGCGACATCGGGTGCACCGGCGTGCCGGTGCGGCGGTGCAGCGCGAGGCCGGCGTCGGTCGCGCGCAGCGCCTCGGCCTCGGCGGCCGCGCGGGTGTCGCCCCACGTGAGAACCGGGGTCAGCGGCTCGTTGTCGTCGCTCAGCGCCATGAGGCTGTGCATCGCGCTCGAGAAGCTCAGGCCGCGCACGTTTTCGGCGCCGACCTCGGCGACGACCTCGCCCAGCCCGAGCACAACCGCGTCGAAGATTCGGTGCGGATCCTGCTCCGCGCGGCCCGTGGCCGGCACGTCGAGCGGGTATCCGTGAGACGCCTCCGCGATGGAGGATCCATCGACGCGGAACGCGACGACCTTCGTGGCCGTCGTGCCCAGGTCGATGCCGATGACGACGTCGGTTGTGCTCATAGGTGGGGCTGGTCTTTCTCTCAGAGGGCGGGGTCGTCGAGAACGACGACGACCTTGCCCGAAACGGATCCGTCGCGCGCGATCTCGAACGCCTCGCGCACATCGGCGACGGGGATCGAGTGCGTGACGACCGAGGCGATCGCCGGACGGGCGGCGAGAATCTCGATCGCCTCGTCGATCTCCTCGTGGAAGCGGAACGCACCGCGCAGCTCGATCTCCTTCGAGATCACGGGCGCGAGGTTGATGCCGCGGGGCTCGTTCGGCACCATGCCGATCTGCACCAGCACGCCGCGGCGGCGGGCCGCGACGGCGGCCGCGCTGATCGCGACGGGAGCGCCCGAGCACTCGAGCACGACGTCGAACGCCTCGGCGGGGAGGGTGTCCTCCCCCGCGCGCACGATCTCGTCGGCGCCGAGCTCCCGCGCCCGCTCGAGCGGCTGCGGCAGCACGTCGGTGACCGTGATGTGCGCGGCGCCGCGGGCCTGCGCGGCCACGATCGCGAGCAGGCCGATGGGGCCCGCTCCCGAGACGAGAACGCGCGCGCCCGTCAGGTCGCCGGCGCGGGTGGCGCCGTGAAGCGCCACACCGAGGGGCTCGGCGAGGGCCGCGAGGTCCATACCGACGCCGTCCGGAAGGCGGCGCACCATGTCGCGCTCGACGACGATGAGGTCGGCCATCGCGCCCTGCGTGTGGGGCCACGTCGCGGCGCTGCCGAGATACGACCCGCCGGGCCACAGGTGCGGCTCGCCCTCGGTGCCCGGCACCTCGTGGCCGAAGCGCGCGGGGTGCACCGTGACGGGCGTTCCGGGGGCCAGCTCGCCCGACGGATCCAGCTCGACGGTGCCCGACAGCTCGTGACCGGGGATCAGCGGCTCGCGCACGACGTACTCGCCGTTCGCGCCGTTGAAGTAGTAGTGCAGGTCCGAGCCGCAGATGCCGACGCGCGCGACGCGGATCCGCACCTGACCCTCCGAGACCTCGGGGGTGGCGGCGTCGCGAACCTCGATCTGCTCGCGACCATCGATGAATACGGCCCTCATACGACTGCCGTCATTCCGCCGTCGACGACCAGGTTGTGGCCGGAGACAAAGCTCGATGCGTCGGACGCGAGGAACAGGAGCGCGCCGCGAAGCTCGCTCACGTTGCCCCACCGCTGCGCGGGGGTGCGCTGGGTGAGCCAGGCGTCGAATTCCGGATCCTCGACGAGCGCGCGGTTCATCTCGGTGGCGAAGTAGCCGGGCGAGATGGCGTTCGCCTGCACGTTGTGGCGCGCGAGGTCGGCGGCCATGCCCTGCGTGAGCATGGCGACGCCGCCCTTGGATGCCGAGTACGGCGCGATCGTCTGGCGCGCCAGCTTCGACTGCACCGAGGCGATGTTGATGACCTTGCCCGAGCCGCGCTCGACCATGCCCGGCGTCACCTGGCGCGACACGTAGAACATGCTCGAGAGGTTGCTCGCGATGACCGCGTCCCAATCGGCCGGAGCGAACTCCTGGATCGGCGCGCGGCGCTGGAGGCCGGCGTTGTTCACGAGGATGTCGGGAACGCCGTGCGACGCGATGAGGGCCTCGACCCCCGCCGCGACCTCGTCGGCGCTCGTCACATCGAAGCGCACCGAGTCGGGACGAGCCCCGGTGGCGGCCTCGATGCGGTCGGCGGCCTCGGTGAGGGCCTGCGCATCGCGGCCGTGGAGCACGACGCGCGCGCCCGCCTCCGCGAGCGCGAGCGCGAGCTCGCGGCCCAGCCCGCGCGACGAACCCGTCACGAGGGCGAGGCGGCCGGAGATATCAAAGAGATCGGATCCCATTGCCCACTCCTTAGAAGATCGCGTAGACGGCGAGGACGATTGCGAAACCGATGAGCGACTCGATCGCCTGCTGCACCGTCCAGGTCTTCAGCGTGGTCTTGACGTCCATGTTCATCAGCTTGCCGACGAGCCAGAAGCCCGAGTCGTTGACGTGGCTACCGAACACACTTCCCGCGGCGGTCGCGAGCGTGATGGCCGCGATGTCGACGGTGCTGAAGTCGCCCGCGAGGACGGCGGGTGCCATGAGGCCGGCCGTCGTGACGAGCGCGACGGTCGCGGATCCCTGCGCGAGGCGCAGGAGCACCGAGATGATGTAGGCCGCGAAGATGACGGGCAGACCGAGGTCGGCCAGCACGTCGGCGAGCGCGTCACCGATGCCCGAGGCGCGGAGCACGCCACCGAACATTCCGCCGGCGCCCGTGATGAGGATCACGGAGGCAACGGTGCCGAGGGTGCCGTCGACGAGCTTCTCGAGCGCGGATCCGGTCTCGCCGCGGAACTTGCCGAGGACGAGCATCGCGATAAGCACCGAGATGAGGAGGGCGACGGGCGCCGTGCCGATCATCGACAGGGCCTGGGCCCAGGTCGCGTTGGTGTCGACGACGCCGATCGAGCCGAGCGCGTTGAGGCCCGTGTTGAAGAGGATCAGGACGATCGGGATGAGGAGGATCGCGATGACGACGCCGGGCTTCGGCGGGTTCTGCGGCTGATCCTCGTCGACCTCGCCGAACAGGGCGGGGACGGGAAGCGGGATGCGCTTGCTGATGAAGCGACCCCAGACCTGACCCGAGAGGTACCAGGTCGGGATGACGACGACGATGCCGACGAGCAGCACGATGCCGAGGTTGGCGCCGTAGAGCTCGGTCGCCGAGACGGGGCCGGGGTGCGGCGGCAGGAACACGTGCATGACGGAGAAGGCGGCGGCGCCCGTGATTCCGTACAGCAGGAGGTTGTTACCGCCGAGGCGACGCGCGACCGCGAAGATGATCGGCAGCATGACCACGAGGCCCGCATCGAAGAAGATCGGGAAACCGAGGATGAGCGAGGTGACACCGAGCGCGAACGCGGCGTTCTTCTCACCGAAGATGCGCACCATCATCTCGGCGATGGCCTTCGCGCCACCGGACGATTCGATGAGCTTGCCGAGCACGGCACCGAGGCCGATCAGCAGGGCGACGGACCCGAGGGTTCCGCCGAAGTCGCTCGTGAGCTGGGCGACGATCTTGCCGAGCGGAAGGCCCGTGGCGATCGCCGTCAGGAGCGACACGATGATCAGGGTCAGGAACGCGTGAACGCGCAGCTTGATCACGAGGAACAGGATGAGCGCGATCGCGACGACCGCGATCGAAAGCAACGGGCCAGCGCCGAGCGTCTGGGTCCATTCTTCTGTCATGGCTTCTCCGTTGAAGAGGCATGGGCGTCGCGAAGTTGCGGCGCCGTGAACGAAAAGTACTACTTATGCAAATGGTAAAGTAACACTAATACCGCATAAGGGGAAGCGCGATGGCCGCACTGCATGGCGATATCACTGATGATCTCGGCGCCCGGATCGCGTCGGGCGAGCTCCCGACGGGGGCTGTTCTGACGCTGGCCGGCCTCGAGAGTGAATATGACGCGTCGCGTACCGTTGTGCGAGAGGCAGTTCGCGTTCTCGAGACGATGGGCCTCGTCGCGAGCCGTCGGCGCGTCGGCATCACGGTGCGCCCGCGCGACGATTGGGACGCCTTCTCACCCCAGCTGATCCGCTGGAGCCTCCAGAGTCCGCTGCGCCAGCAGCAGCTCGAGTCGCTCATGGAGGTGCGCGTCGCGATCGAGCCGACCGCGGCCCGGCTCGCCGCCACCCGCGCGACGACGACTCAGCGCGCCGAACTCCGGCGCCTCGCGGCGCGCCTCGCCGAGCTCGGCGCGACGGGTCAGGGCGCGAGCGACGAGTTCCACGCCGTCGACGTCGAGTTTCACGCCCTGTTGCTGCGCGCCTCGGGCAACCCCCAGATCTCGGCGCTCTGCGAGCCCGTGCGCGAGGTTCTCGCGGGTCGCGCGCGCCTCGGCCTGACCCCCGCGGTTCCCGCCGACGGCACGCTCGAGCTACACATGGAGGTCGCCGAGGCCGTCGCGCGCTCGGCCCCGAATGAGGCCGAGACCTACTCCCGCGACCACATGATGCGGGTGTGGAACGAGATCCACGCCGACTGATCAGCGCGCGGCGAGCGCCGCCTCGTAGAGCTCGCGCGAGGAGACGTCGGCGACGGCCGACACCTCGCGGGCCGCGTCCTTGAGGCGCGCGCCGTCGGCGACGAGCGCCTGCACCTTCACGAGCGCCTCCTCGAGCGAGAGCCCCGTGGCGCTCGCGCCCTCGACGACCAGCACGACCTCGCCGCGCACGCCCTCCGAAGCCCAGTCGGCGAGCTCGGCCAGCGTTCCGCGCACGACCTGCTCGTACATTTTGGTGAGCTCGCGGCAGACGGCGGCGCGGCGGTCGTCGCCGAACACCGCGGCCATGTCGCGCAGGGTCTGCTCCGTGCGCGTGGGCGCCTCGAAGAACACGAGCGTGCGCGGATCCTGTGCCACGGCGCCGAACGCGCGCGCCTTCTCCCCCGCCTTGCGCGGCACGAAACCCTCGAACGCGAAGCGATCCGTCGGCAGGCCGGAGATCGCGAGCGCCGTGAGCACCGCGCTCGGACCGGGAATCGCCGTGACCTCGACGCCCGCGGCGACGGCCGTCGCGACGAGCCCGTAGCCCGGGTCGCTCACGGTCGGCATGCCGGCGTCGCTCAGCACGACGAGGTCCTCGGTGCGGGCAAGCTCGACGAGCTCGGCCGCGACCCTCTTCTCGTTGTGGTCGTGCAGCGGCACGAGGCGCGGGCGGTTCGGGATCTGTAGCGCCGCGAGGAGCTTCTGCGTCGTGCGCGTGTCTTCGGCCGCGATCGTGGTGGCCGAGGTGAGCACCTCGATCAGCCTCCGGGAGGCGTCGCCGAGATTTCCGATCGGGGTGCCCGCGAGGATGATCATGGGATCCAGAATAGGCTGGTCGCGTGATCGAACGCCTTACGTCCCGCCGAGCGTGGCTCGCGACCCCTCAGGCCATCTGGGTGTCGCTTGCCGTCGTCACGGTCGCGGCGGCCCTCCTCCGGTTCGTCGGGCTGAGCGGCCCGCACACGCTGCTCTTCGACGAGACCTACTACGTCAAGGACGCGTGGAGCCTCATCCACCTCGGCTACGAGGGCACGTGGGGTGACGACCCCAACCCCGCCTTCGAGGCGGGCGATGGATCCGGGTACTCGGACACCGGATCCTTCGTCGCGCACCCGCCGCTCGGAAAGTGGATCATCGGGCTGGGCCTCGCGCTCTTCGGCAACAACCCCTTCGGGTGGCGCGTCATGACGGCGGTCGTCGGAACGGCGCTCGTGCCGCTCGTCTTCGCGATCGCGAAGAAGATCACGACGTCGGGCTGGCTCGGCATCATGGCCGCGCTCCTGCTCGCGATCGACCCGCTCGCGATCTCGATGAGCCGCGTCGCCCTGCTCGACACGCACCTCGCGTTCTTCATCCTGCTGGGCGCGTGGTTCGCGCTGCTCGATCGCGACGGCACCGTGCGGCGGATCCGCGAGGGCGCGGAGGCCAACCGGCTCGCCGGTCCCGTCGTCTGGCGCCGCCCGTGGCTCATCGCCGCGGGACTCGCTCTCGGCTTCGCGTCGGGCGTCAAGTGGTCGGGCCTCTACGCCCTCGCGATCCTCGGCCTCGCCGTCGTCGCGGCCGACTACGTCGACCGCCGCCGCGCCGGCATCGCGCGCCCGATCGAGGCCGCGATCAGCCGCCAGGGCCCCGCCTCGTTCGTGCTGCTCGTCTTCCCCGCGATCCTGACCTACCTCGTCAGCTGGGCGGGCTGGCTCGTCACCTCGGGCGGCTACGACCGCGGATCCTCGTCGAACCCGTTCGTCGCACTCTGGAACTACCACCGCTCCGTGCTGAAGTTCCACGAGGGCGTCACCTCGACCCACACCTACGCGAGCCCCGCGATCGAGTGGATCCCGATGCTCAACCCGACGCTCATGTCGCGCGAATCGACCGACGACGGATCCGTCGGGCTCATGGCAGCCCTCCCGAACCCCCTGCTGTGGTGGGTCGGCGTCGCCGCCGTCGCCTACCTCGTGGTGCGGGTCGCCCTCGCGTACGCGCGCCGCAAGCGGGTGCACGGATCCGACCTCATCCCGATGATCGGCGTGCTCGGCACCTACGCGCCGTGGCTGCTCCTCCCCGACCGCACGATGTTCACCTTCTACGCGATCACGATCCTGCCCTTCGTGATCCTCGCCGTCGTGATCGCGGCGAAGCGGCTCGCCGAGCCGACGGATCCGGTGCTGCTGCCCGACGCGACCCGCACGGAGATCCGCCACGAGCGCGATCGCGTCGAGGCCGCTGCCGGCACCCGCCGCGTCGCCGTCTTGGTCACGCTCGCCGCCGTCACCGCCGTCGGCCTCTTCTTCCTGCCGTTCGGCACGGGGTGGATGGAGCCGGAGGCGCTCTACAAGGCGCACCTCTGGCTGCCGAGCTGGTTCCTCTAAACGCACAAAACCGCCGCCACCCCGATCGGGTGGCGGCGGTTTTGTGTGCGGGTTACTTCAGCTCGAGCGGGTGCGAGCCCACGCGGCCCGAACCGTCCTGCGGGTCGAGGGCGTCGATCGCGGCGACCTCTTCGGCCGTCAGCTCGAAGTCGAACACGTCGAAGTTCTGCTCGATGCGCTCGCGCTTGACCGACTTCGGGAAGACGATGAAGCCGCGCTGCAGGTGCCAGCGGATGACGGCCTGCGCGGGCGACTTGCCGTGCGCCTCGGCGGCCGCGACGACGGCGGGGTTCTCGAAGAGCGGGTACTTGCCCTGGCCGAGCGGGCCCCACGACTCGATCTTCGTGCCGTGCTCGGCGGCCCAGTCGAGCACGTTCTGCTGCTGGTAGGCGGGGTGCAGCTCGATCTGGTTGACGGCCGGGACGACGCCCGTGTCCTTCACGATCTGGTCGAGGTGCTCGGGCAGGTGGTTCGAGACGCCGATCGAGCGCGAGAGGCCCGCGTCGCGGATCTCGATGAGCTTCTGCCAGGCGTTCGAGTAGGTGCCCTTGTCGGGAACCGGCCAGTGGGTCAGGTACAGGTCGACGTAGTCGAGCTGCAGCTTGTCGAGGCTCTCGCGGATCGCGGCGTGCGGCTCCTCGCCCGCCTGGCGGTCGTTCCAGAGCTTCGTCGTGATGAAGAGCTCGTCGCGGGCGATGCCGCTCTTCGCGATCGCCGCGCCGACGCCCTCCTCGTTGCGGTAGATGGCGGCGGTGTCGATGTGGCGGTAGCCCGCCTCGAGCGCCTCGGTGACGGCCTTCTCGGCCTCGTCGGCGGGGACGAGGAAGACGCCGAAGCCGAGCTGGGGGATGTCGTAGCCGGAATTGAGTTTCACGGTGGGAACGGTCATGGCCCCAGCCTAGAGTTACGGGGAGGTCACGGAGCGGGAAATGACGAAACGTTCCATTCCGCCCCGCCCGTCGTAGACTGGAACGCCATGCCTGAAGCCGCTCCCGTCATCATCTACCCGCCCGAACTGCCCGTCAGTGGTGCGCGCGATGAGATCGCCGACGCGATCCGCGACCACCAGGTCGTCGTCGTCGCCGGCGCGACCGGATCCGGCAAGACGACCCAGCTGCCGAAGATCGCCCTCGAGCTCGGACGTTCCTCGATCGCGCACACGCAGCCGCGACGCCTCGCCGCGCGCACGATCGCCGAGCGCATCGCCGAGGAGATGCGGGTCGAGCTCGGCACGACGGTCGGCTACAAGGTGCGCTTCACCGATCAGGTCTCGGCCGAGACCAAGATCGCGCTGATGACCGACGGCATCCTGCTCAACGAGATTCACCGCGACCGGCTGCTGCGCCGCTACGACACGATCATCATCGACGAGGCGCACGAGCGCTCGCTCAACGTCGACTTCCTGCTCGGCTATCTCAAGCGGATCCTGCCCGAGCGCCCCGACCTCAAGGTCATCATCACCTCCGCGACGATCGACCCCGAGTCGTTCGCCGCGCACTTCGCCTCGCCCGATGGCACCCCGGCCCCGGTCATCGAGGTTTCCGGCCGCACCTTCCCGGTAGAAATCCGCTACCGCCCCTTCGGCCCCGCGTACACAACGACGCAAAAATTGGGCTCAGAGCCACAACACGCCGAGGAATCGGGTGACGACGACGAAAATTTGCGTCGTCATGTACGGGACGAGCGGGGGTATGCGGCCGAGGATGAGGTCGGGGCCATCGTTGAGGCCCTTCGGGAGCTCGACCGCGAGGCTCCCGGGGACGTGCTCGTGTTCCTTCCCGGCGAGGCCGAGATCCGGGACGCCATGGACGCCGTCCGCGGCGCCTTCACCAACCCCGCCGCCCCCACCGAGGTCCTCCCCCTCTACGGCCGGCTGAGCGCCGCCGAACAGCACCGGGTCTTCGAGCGCTCGACGGTGCGCGGGCTGAAGCGCCGCGTGATCCTCGCGACGAACGTCGCGGAGACCTCGCTCACCGTTCCCGGCATCAAGTACGTCATCGACGCCGGCACGGCGCGCATCTCGCGCTACGCCAGCCGCGCGAAGGTGCAGCGCCTGCCCATCGAGGCGATCTCGCAGGCCTCGGCGCAGCAGCGCTCGGGCCGCGCGGGCCGCACGAGCGACGGCATCGCGATCCGCCTCTACGCGCAGGACGACTTCGACAAGCGCCCCGAGTTCACGGACCCGGAGGTGCTCCGCACCTCGCTCGCCTCTGTCGTGCTGCAGATGCTGTCGCTCGGCTTCGGCGACATCCAGGCGTTCGACTTCCTCACGCCGCCAGATTCCCGCGGCGTCAAGGCCGCGTTCGACCTGCTGACCGAGCTCGGCGCCGTCACCCTCACGCGCGGCGAGCCGAGGCTCACGAAGATCGGCCGCCAGATCGCGCGCCTGCCGATCGACCCGCGCTTCGCGCGCATGCTCGTCGAGGCGGCCCGCGTCGGCGTGACCGACGACGTGCTCGCGATCGTCGCGGGCCTGTCGATCCAGGACGTGCGCGAGCGCCCCGAGGAGCAGCGCGAGCAGGCGACGGCCGCGCACGCGCGGTTCACGGATCCGTCGAGCGACTTCCTCTCGCTGCTGAAGCTGTGGGAGCACCTGCGGAAGCGGCAGAAGGATCTCGGATCCAGCGCGTTCCGCCGCGAGGTGCGCGCCGACTTCCTGAACTACGTGCGCGTGCGCGAGTGGTTCGATGTGCACCGCCAGCTGCGCTCGCTCACGCGCGACCTCGATCGCGCCGCGCAGGCACCCGAGACGACCCCCGCGACCGAGGGCGGCCACCCGCGCGGCGACGCGATCCACCGCGCCATCCTCGCGGGTCTCCTCAGCCAGATCGGCGTGCTCGACGAGCGCGAGGCGAACAAGCAGCGCGGCGCGAAGCGCCCGGGACCTGCCGTGTACCGCGGCGCTCGGGGCGTCTCGTTCTCGATCTTCCCCGGATCGGGCCTCCGCAAGGCCAAGCCGAAGGCCGTCATGACGGCCGAGCTCGTCGAGACCTCGCGGCTCTTCGCCCGCACGGTCGCGGCGATCGACATCGCGTGGGCAGAGTCTCTCGCGGGCGACCTCGCGAAGCGCCAGATCACCGAGCCGCACTGGTCGAAGGACGCCGGCGCCGCCGTCGCCTACGAGAAGGTCACGCTCTTCGGCGTCGAGATCGTGCCGAAGAGACGGATCCAGTTCGCCCGCGTCGACCGCGCCGCGGCGCGCGAGATGTTCGTGCGGCACGCGCTCGTCGAGGGCGAGTGGGATCCGCAGGTACTCGCGAAGCCCGTCACGCGCTTCCTGCGCGTCAACGCCGAGCTGCGCCGCAAGCTCGAGAAGCTCGAGGAGCGGGAGCGCCGGCGCGACATCCTCGCGGGCGACGAGGCCGTCTACGCGTTCTACGAGGCCCGGATCCCCGCCGACGTGTTCGACGTGCGCAGCTTCGAGAAGTGGTGGCGCGGCGCGCTCGAGACGACGCCGAACCTGCTGTCGATGCGCGAGCAGGACCTGCTCGACGGCGAGGCGACGAGCGACGCCCGCGACTTCCCGACGCGGTGGGCTCAGGGCGACCAGACGCTGAACCTCGCGTACCGCTTCGAGCCCGGCGCGGCCGACGACGGCGTGAGCGTCGTGATCCCCCTCGCGCTGCTCGCCTCGATCGAGGCGCGCGGCTTCGACTGGCAGGTTCCGGGCCTCCGCGCCGAACTCGTCACGGCGATGCTCAAGGCGCTCCCGAAGGCGACGCGCCGCCACGTCGTGCCCGCCGCCGACTGGTCGGCGAAGTTCGCCGAGGAGCTCGCGAACCTCGGCCCCGAGAGCACGAACGGCCTGCCCGAGCAGGGGCTCGCCGACGCGCTCGCCCGGCTCGTGCAGCGCCAGGCAAACCAGCCCGTGACGGCCGCCGACTTCGACCTCGAGCGCGTGCCCGGGCACCTCACGATGAACTTCCGCGCCGTCGACCACCGCGGCCGCGTCGCCGGAAACGACCGCGACCTCGACGCCCTCAAAAAGAAGCTGAGCGGTAGAGCGCGCGATTCCGTCGCGCAGCAGATCAGCCGCGCGACGCCCGCGCAACAGGTCGCGCAGGCGACCGGATCCGCCCCGCAGGGCATCGAGAAGAAGGGCCTCACCGCCTGGACCTTCGGCGACCTGCCCGCGCAGGTCGACACCCGCGTCGCCGGCGGCGTCGTGCGCGGCTACCCCGCGATCATCGACGAGAAGACCTCCGTCGCGATCCGGCTCGAGGCCACCGCCGACGAGGCCGCCTTCCAGACCCGCAGGGGCCTCGCGCGCCTGCTCGCCCTGACGGTGCCCTCCCCCGTGTCGTACGTGCAGGAGCACCTGTCGTCGCAGGAGAAACTCGCCCTCGCCGCCGCACCCTACGCGTCGGCCAAGGCGGTGATCGAGGATTGCCGCGCGGCGATCTTCGACGCCGCGATCGCGGCCCGCGGATCCGTGCGCACGCAGGCGGAGTTCGACGCGCTGCGGCAGGAGGTCACGCAGTCGAGCGTCGACGGCGTCTTCGAGGCCGTATCGCTCGTCGCGAAGATCATCACCGGCTGGCGCGACGTCGAGCGCGCCATGAAGCGCGCGAACTCGATGTCGCTCCTCGGCGCGCTGAACGACGTGCGCGGCCAGCTCGAGGGCCTCGTGCACGCCGGCTTCGTGCGCGAGACCGGCCTCGAGCGCCTGCGCCACCTGCCCCGCTACCTTCAGGGCGCGAAGATCCGCGTCGAGCAGCTCGCCGACGCCGCCGGCCGCGACCGCGCCTGGATGACCGAGTTCGAGAAGGCATCGAAGCTCTTCGCCGACGCCGGCGGATCCGTGCCCCTCGGCGAGCGCGCCGACGAGAAGATCGTGCACGCGCGCTGGATGCTCGAGGAGCTGCGCGTCGGGCTGTTTGCCCAGCGCCTCGGCACTGCCGAGACGGTGTCGGTGCAGCGGATCCAGAAGGCCCTGAATTCGTGAGCGCGAAGACGAAGCAGCGCCTCGACATCCAGGGCCTGCGCGCCGTCGCGGTCGTCGCGGTCATCGCGGCGCACGTCACGGGCGTGCCGCAGGGCGGCTTCGTCGGCGTCGACATCTTCTTCGTGATCTCGGGCTTCCTCATCACGGGGTTGCTGCTGCGCGAGACCGCCCGCACCGGCACGATCTCGTTCCGGAAGTTCTACGAGCGGCGCGCGAAGCGGATCCTGCCGGCCGCCGTCATCGTCCTCGCCGCGACGATCGCGGCCTCCTTCGCGTTGCTCGGCAAGACGGGCGGGAAGGGCGTCGCGGTCGACGCGCTGTATAGCGCGTTCTTCGCGGGAAACTGGCGCTTCGCAATCGAGGGCGTCGACTACTTCGCCGAGGGCACGCCGCCCTCGCCCCTGCAGCACTTCTGGTCACTCGGCGTCGAGGAGCAGTTCTACCTCGTCTGGCCGTGGGTCATGCTCGGCATCGTCGCGATCGCGGCGCGGTCCGGCTGGCGCGCGCAGAGGGCGCGGCGCCTCACCCGCACCCTCATCGTCGCGCTGAGCCTCGTCTCGTTCGTCTGGGCGCTCATCGAGACGCAGACGAACCCGACCTTCGCCTATTTCTCGACATTCTCGCGGGCGTGGGAGCTCGGCATCGGCGCGATCCTCGCGTTCCTCCCGGGGCTCTCGCTCTCGCTCCTCGTGCGGCGGATCCTCGCCTGGGCGGGCCTCGCCGGCATCGCGCTCTCGATCGTCGTGATCAGCGAGTCGTCGTCGCTGTGGCCCGCGCCCCTCGCGCTGCTGCCGGTGCTCAGCACCGCGCTCGTGATCGTCGCGGGGATCTATGCGTCGGAGGACGAGGCCGCGTACGGCCCCTGGATCCTTACGAACCGCGTCGCGACCTACCTCGGCGACATCTCGTACAGCCTCTACCTCTGGCACTTCCCCATCGCGATCCTCGGCGTGACGCTGCTGCCGGCCGGCAGCAAGCGCTACTACCTCGCCGCGATCGTGCTCACGCTCGCGCTGTCGATCGCGTCGTTCCACCTCGTCGAGAACCCCGCGCGGCGCGCGACGTGGTTCCGCTGGTCGGGCGGGCGGATCCGCGGAATCACGCGGGCGTGGATGCCCGTCGGCGTCGCGCTCGTCGCGGTCTGCGCGCTGGGCGCCGCCGGCATCGCCGGCACGGCGACCCTCCGCGGCGAGGCCGCCCCCGGCCCGACCGCGCAGGTCGTCGCCGACCCGACCGCGACCCCCGCGGATCCGGAGAACGTAGATCCGGCCGCCTGCTGGGGTGCCGGATCCATGCTCTACCCGGAGGCCTGCGCCGACGTCGACCTCGGCGCGATCCAGCCCGCCGCCGACGCCGTCCTGAGCGACACCGGCGGCGCCTACGAGTGCTACAACGCCGAGGACGCCCCCGTGAACTCGTGCACCTACGGCTCCGACGACGCCGGGCTCAAGGTCGCCCTCGTCGGCGATAGCCACGCCGCCGCGCTCCTCCCCGCGCTCTGGCCCCAGCTCGACGCCCTCGGCTGGTCGGTCGACACCTACCTCGGCCGCGGCTGCGCGCTCGTCGACCACGTCGACGGCGCCACCGACTGCGACCAGGCCCGGCCCGACATCAACGCGGCCCTCACCTCGGGCGACTACGACATCGTGCTCACGACGTCGACGCGCAAGTTCGCGCTCGATGCCGACGACCAGAAGGCGATCCTCACGCAGATCCGCGACGCCGGATCCGAGGTCATCGTCGTGCGCGATAACCCGCTGCCGACCGACGAGGCCGTCGCCTGCGCGAACCGCATCGCGGCGACCGCCGCCGACAAGTGCGGCACCGACGAATCGGTCGCGCTCGAGAACCCCCACTCGCTCGCCGACGCCGCGGATGACCTCGGCATGCCCGTCGTCGACCTCACCGACCTGTACTGCGCCGACGGGTCCTGCCCCGCCATCATTGGCAACACGCGCGTCTACCGCGACTCGGCGGGACACACCACCGCGACCTGGGCGACGACGATCAGTAAGACGCTCGGCGAGGCGCTGCGCGACGCCATGCCCGCGGAACGCTGATCTGCCATACCGGCCGCACTCCGGTATCTTGATGTCGAGAGAATTCTCGCTTTCCGATTCATCCTGGAGTGGCTCGACGTATGTCCAAGATCATCTACACCCACACCGATGAGGCACCGCTTCTCGCGACCTATTCGTTTCTCCCGATCATCGAGGCTTACGCGGGGAAGGCGGGTGTCGAGTTTGAGACCCGTGACATCTCCCTCGCCGGCCGCATCCTCGCGCAGTTCCCCGAGCGCCTCACCGAAGAGCAGCGCGTTGGCGACGCCCTGACCGAGCTCGGCGAACTCGCCAACGACCCGTCGGCGAACATCATCAAGCTGCCGAACATCTCGGCCTCGATCCCCCAGCTCAAGGCCGCCATCGCCGAGCTGCAGGCCAAGGGCTACGACGTCCCGAACCTGCCCGAGGCGCCCTCGACCGACGAAGAGCGCGACTTCTCGGCCCGCTACGACAAGGTCAAGGGCTCGGCCGTCAACCCCGTCCTCCGACAGGGCAACAGCGACCGCCGCGCGCCCGGCGCCGTGAAGGCCTATGCGAAGGCTCACCCGCACCGCATGGGCGACTGGGCAGCCGACAGCAAGACCCGCGTCGCCCACATGTCGGGTGGCGACTTCTTCTCGAATGAGAAGTCGTGGGTCGCCCCCGCGGCCGACACGCTGCGCATCGAGCTCGTCGACGCCTCCGGCAAGGTCACGGTGCTTAAGGAGTCGCTGCCGGTGCTCGAGGGTGAGGTCATCGACGGCACCTTCATGAGCGCGAAGGCCCTCGACGCCTTCCTCGCCGAGCAGGTCGCCGCGGCCAAGGCAGACGGAGTGCTGTTCTCGGCGCACCTCAAGGCGACGATGATGAAGGTCAGCGACCCGATCATCTTCGGTCACGTCGTGCGCGCCTTCTTCGGCGACGTCTTCGCCGTCTACGGCGACGACCTCGCGGCCGCGGGCCTCAGCGCCAACGACGGCCTCGGCGCGATCTACGCCGGTCTCGACCAGCTCGCGAACGGCGCCGAGATCCGCGCCGCCTTCGACAAGGCCCTCGCGGAGGGCCCGGCCGTCGCGATGGTGAACTCCGACAAGGGCATCACCAACCTACACGTGCCGAGCGACGTCATCATCGACGCCTCGATGCCTGCGATGATCCGCGGCGGCGGCAAGATGTGGAACGCCGAGGGCAAGGAGCAGGACACCCTCGCGGTGATCCCCGACTCGTCCTACGCCCGCGTCTACGACGCGGCCGTCGAAGACTGCAAGGCCAACGGCAAGCTCGACCCCGCCACGATGGGCACCGTTCCCAACGTCGGGCTTATGGCGCAGAAGGCGGAGGAGTACGGCTCGCACGACAAGACGTTTGAGATCCCCGTGGACGGCACCGTGCGCATCGTCACGAGCGCCGGCGAGACCGTCATCGAGCACGCGGTCGAGGCCGGCGACATCTGGCGCGCCTGCCAGACCAAGGACGCGCCGATCCGCGACTGGGTCAAGCTCGCCGTCACGCGTGCGCGCCTGTCGAACACGCCCGCCGTGTTCTGGCTCGACGAGAACCGCGCCCACGACGCGAACCTCGTCGCCAAGGTGAACGCGTACCTGCCCGAGCACGACACCGAGGGCCTCGACATCCGCATCCTCGCCCCGGCCGAGGCGACGCGTCTGTCGTTCGAGCGCATCCGCCAGGGCCTCGACACGATCTCGGTCACGGGCAACGTGCTGCGTGACTACAACACCGACCTGTTCCCGATCCTCGAGGTCGGCACGTCGGCGAAGATGCTCTCGATCGTTCCGCTGATGGCGGGCGGCGGTCTCTTCGAGACCGGTGCCGGTGGATCCGCGCCGAAGCACGTGCAGCAGCTCGTCGAGGAGAACTACCTGCGCTGGGACTCGCTCGGCGAGTTCTTCGCCCTCGCGGCGTCGTTCGAGCACCTCGCCCAGACGACCGGCAACGCCAAGGCACAGGTCCTCGCGACGACGCTCGACAAGGCCACCGCGACGTTCCTCGAGCAGGACCGTTCGCCGGGCCGCAAGCTCGGCACGATCGACAACCGCGGCTCGCACTTCTACCTCGGCCTCTACTGGGCCCAGGAGCTTGCGGCCTCGGACGACGCCGAGCTCGCCGCGGCCTTCGGCCCCCTCGCCGAGAAGCTCGCCGCCAACGAGCAGACGATCGTCGACGAGCTGCTCGCCGTGCAGGGCAGCCCCGCCGACATCGACGGCTACTACCGCTCCGACGCCGCCAAGACCGCGGCCGTCATGCGCCCCTCGGCGACGCTCAACGAGGCGATCGACCAGTTCTGATCGCGCGCTGAGGCGGGCCGGATCCTTCGGGATCCGGCCCGCTTTGCATTGGGGCGTCCCAACTCTGCATTTCTCCGTCAAGTCAGCTGTTGCCGTCGGATGAGTTGACGGAGAGTTGACGATTTGCCGCGATCCCGCCCCGTTCGGCCGCCACTAGGCTTGGCGGCATGACACTTCGATGGGGAATTCTCGCAACCGGCGGCATCGCCCGCGCCTTCGCAAAAGACCTGCACGTGGCGGGCCTCGACCTGCGCGCCGTCGCGTCGCGTTCTCAGGAGTCGGCCGACGCGTTCGCGGCCGAGCTGAACATCCCGACCGCGCACGGATCCTACGACGCCCTCTTCGCGGATCCGGAAGTGGACATCATCTACATCGCGACGCCGCACCCCATGCACGTCGCGCCCGCGCTCGGGGCGCTCGAGGCCGGCAAGCACGTGCTGATCGAGAAGCCGATCACCGTCAACGCGAAGGAGGCCGCGGCGATCCGCGACCTCGCCGCCGAGAAGGGCCTGCTCGCCATGGAGGCGATGTGGACCAGGTACCTTCCGCACATGAAGCGGATCCACGAGATCCTCGACGCCGGCACGCTCGGCGAGATCCGCGTGATCTCGGCGGATCACACGCAGTCGACGCCGACGGATCCGGCGCACCGCATGAACGCGCTCGAGCTCGGCGGCGGCGCGCTGCTCGACCTCGGAATCTACCCGCTCTCGTTCGTGCACGACATCCTCGGCACGCCGACGACGATCCAGGCATCGGCGCGCTTCCTCGACACCGGCGCCGATAGCGAGGTCGCGACGGTGATGACGCACGCCTCCGGCGCGCTCTCGACGACGTTCTCCGGGTCCCGCAGCGCTGGCCCGAACTCGGCCCACATCGTCGGCACCCTCGCGCGCATCGACATCGACCGCGTCTGGTACACCGCGACTTCGTTCACGGTGACGGCGCCCGACGGATCCGTTATCGAGCGTTTCGAGAGTGCGATCGACGGACGCGGAATGCAGTACCAGGCGCTCGCCGCCGAGCACGCCGTCGAGTCGGGCGTCGCGCCCGCCGAGCTCACGATCGACGAGAGCGTCGAGATCATGGGCACGCTCGACGAGATCCGCCGCCAGATCGGCCTGGTGTACCCGGGCGAGTAGGGGTTTCCGCCTCACCAAACTCGGAAGAATCACGGGAATCGGAGGGTTGGGCTAGTTTCCCCCGATTCTCGTGATTTCTCCGATTCTCGTGGTGGGTGTTTTTTCGTGCGGCGGATCCACGACACCGAGCTCGGAAGAATCACAAGACTCGGAGGATTCGACCCAAAACCTCCGACTTCCGTGACATCTCCGACTCTCGTGACGCGAGGCCGGCCGCGCACCACGAATCCGCCCCGCCGAACTCGGAAGAATCACGAAACTCGGACGCCTCCTCCCAAAACTTCCGACTGCCGTGATTTCTCCGACTTTCGTGGCGCGTCGCCCTCCGCGACACCGAACTCGGAAGAATCACGAGAATCGGAGGGTTCAGCCCACAATCCCCGAGCCTCGTGATTTCTCCGAGGTTCGTAAGCCAGGGTCTGCGGATCCGAAGGCGCGTAGGCTCGAAGGGTGACTGACGCATCCGATGGCCGCGTGGCCGTATACCTCGACTTCGACAACATCGTCATGAGCTGGTATGACCGCGTGCATGGCCGCAACGCGTATCACCGCGACCGCTCCCGGATCCAGCAGGACATCACCGAGCCCGAGATCGCCGCGCGCCTCGAGGCCGCGACCGTCGATGTCGGCGCGATCCTCGACTTCGCCGCCAGCTTCGGCACGCTCGTGCTGACGCGCGCGTACGCCGACTGGTCCTCCCCCGTCAACGCGATGTATCGCCGCCAGCTCGTGGGCCGCGCCGTCGATCTCGTGCAACTCTTCCCTGCCGCCGCGTACGCGAAGAACGGCGCCGACATCCGCCTGGCGGTCGACGGTATCGAAGACATGTTCCGCCTGCCCGACCTCACGCACGTCGCGATCGTCGCGGGCGATAGCGACTTCGTGCCGCTGACGCAGCGCGTCAAGCGCCTCGGCCGCTACGTCATCGGCATCGGCGTCGCCGGATCCACCGCGAAGTCGCTCGCCGCCGCCTGCGACATGTTCGAGCCCTACGACACGCTCCCCGGCGTGCCCGAGCTGCCTAAGCGCCCCGCGCAGGACCGCCGCCGCAACGAGAAGCCCGCGCCGGAGAAGGAACCTGCCGAGGCCCCCAAGAAGGACGACGACAAGGATCCGGCAGACGAGCCCGCCGAGAAGCGCACGAACCGCTCGCGCCGCAGCCGTCGCGCATCGTCGACCCCGGATCCGGTGGAGCAGGTCGACGACGACGTCATCCCCGCGTTCGAGGACACACCGCCCGAGGACCTGCACAACGTCGCGACGAACCTGCTCGAACGCGCGCTGCGCGTTGGCCAAGATAAGGGCGATGACCAGGGGTTCCTCTACGCCTCAGCGGTCAAGCAGCACATCCGCCGGATGGATCCGTCGTTCAGCGAGAAGGCCCTCGGCTACCGCTCGTTCAACGATTTCCTCGCGTCGCGCGAGAGCCTCGCCGAGCTCCACGAGTCCGGACACGAGCGCCTCGTGCGCCTCAAGCAGTAGCGAGGCGCGGATCCGGGGCACGAGAGTCGGAGAAATCACGGGAATCGGAAGCCTCAGCCCAAAATCCCCGAGACTCCTGATTTCTCCGAGACTCGTGACGGGCGCGACCCGAGGCGGCTAGGCGCCCCGCGCCCACACCTGCGGCACGGTGCGCACGGGCTCGCCCGTGGCGTGGGCGCGCATGATCGACAGCCCGAGGTAGTGATCCTGCGACGCCTCGGCGAGGGAGTAGAACCCCTCGCCACCGGCGGCGTATGAGGCCATGCCCACGAGGCAGCGGGCGACGGCGATGTCGTCGTCGATGAGGCGCGCCGGGGCGAACTCGTTGGTGTCGACGTAGCGCTCGCCCGCGATGATGCCGCGCAGGAACTTGTCTTCCATGTTCGTGAACTGCCCGCCCTCGACGCGTCGCAGCGTGTACTGGATGGGCGTGCGCGCGTCTTCGAGGTATCGCACCTCGAGGTGATCGATCTCGCCGCGGGTGCCGCGGGTGAGGGTGCGGGGCCCGCGGATCCAAGAGCGGTTTTGCGCGCTCGACCAGTCGTAGACGCCGACTCGTCCGCCGAAATCGACCTGCGCGAGCACCTGCTCGTTCATGACGATCGTCTCGGCGACGGGGTCTCCCCCGCGCCCCGGCCCGCCGGTGAGCGGCCACGAGACCGCGGGCAGCGCCGTGATCGTGGCGTCGTCGAAGCCGACGCCGAGGAGGAGCCGCATGACGCTCACGGCGTGGTATCCGTGGCTGATCGACACGCGCGCCTCGCCGACCTCGCCGAGCACGCCGGATCGGGCGATCGCGATCTGCGCCGCGTGGAGCGGCTGCAGGTGGTACTGCTCGGCGACCTGCACGCGGGCGTCGGGCCCGATATCGTTCCACAGCGCCACGAGCTCGTCGATCGACCCCGCGGGTGGCGTCTCGGTCAGCACCGGGATGCCCACCCGGTGCGCCTCGGCGAGGAGCGCCGGCGTCGCGTGCCCGGCGACGGAGAGCACGAGGAAGTCGGGCCGGCGGTGCGCGAGCAGCTCGTCAAGCGTGTCGAACGCCGGGACGCCGTAACGCGCGGCGAGCGCGTCGCTCTTCGACCGAGTGCGCGAGGTCACGCCCACGATCTCGAAGCGCTCGGGAAGGGCCGCCGCGACGTCGAGGATGAACTGGGAGCGCCAGCCCGTCCCGATCATCGCGAGCGAGGTCGTCATAGCCTGGCCATGCGCTCGGTGATGCGGCGGATCGTGTCGTGCGCCGCGGTGCCCTCGTCCGGGTGGTTGAGGTGCCCGTGGCTCGTGCCGGGCTCAATGAAGACCTCGACGTCGCGGCCGAGCTTCTCGAGTCGCGCGGCGAAGTGCTCCCCCGAGACGCGTAGCTGGTCGACGTCGCCGTTGACCATGATCGTCGGCGGGAACTCGGCGAGTTCCTCGTCGCTCGCGAGCCCCGGGATCGCGCCCGAGGGCGCGCCGTCGACGGGTCCGCCGAGATAGAACTCGTACATCGCGCGCACCCGATCGGTCGCGAAGCGGTCGGGGTCCCCCGAGGCGAGGAGCTTCTCGCGCAGCTCGCCCGACGGCGCCGGCTGCTCGGCGAGCAGCGTCGGGTACGCGAGGACCGCGAGGGCGGGCGCCGCGGCGTGCCCGCGCAGGCGCAGGATCGCGCCGGCCGCGAGGTTTCCGCCGGCGCTCGTGCCGCCGATCGCGAGCTTGCGGGGGTTGATCCGCAGCTCGTCGGCGTGCTCGCGGGTCCACGCCCAGGCGGCGAGGATGTCGTCGGAGGCCGCCGGATAGTGGTGCGCCGTCTCGGTCGTCAGGCGGTAGTCGACCGACAGAACGGTGACACCGCGGGCGGCGAGCTCGCGCCCCACCCAGTCCGACTCGGCCATGTCGATCGTGCCGTGCACGAAGGCGCCGCCGTGCGCCCAGACGAGCCCTGCACCGGTGGGTTCCGCCGCGGGATAGACCCGGACGAGGTTCCCCGCCGCCATATACGGTGCGGTCATCGTGTCTCCTTCAACATGACGTAGCCGAACGGTTCGAGCGTAGCGCCCGTGATGGCCTCGCCGCTGTCGAGCAGGGTGCCGCCAACCGACACGGTGTGGGCGCGGGTGTCGAAGTTGATGATCGTCGTGACATCACCGCGGCGCGAGACCTCGATCATTTCGCTCGGCACCTCGAGCACCGGATCCACGCCCGCCTCGCTCGCCGCCCACGCCGTGATGGCGCGCATCCCGTCGTCGTCGGGGATCGTCGCGAGGTAGTGCGCGCGCCCGGATCCGGTGGTCTTGCTCGTCAGCGCCGGCTCGCCCGTGAGGCGTCCCGAGCTGAAGCGCGCGACGGTCTCGACCGACGGATCCAGGATCTGCAGCTGCTCGGCGAAGAACTCGCCGCGCACGGTCTCGCCCGCGAGCTCGACGTTCGCATGGTTTTCACCGGGGCCGCCGGCCGCGACGACGGATCCGGTGGTGTCGCCCGCCGACGTGCCGGCGGCGGCGGTGACGGGCGGCACGAGCGCGCCGAACTCCTCGGCCGTGACTCCGAGCACCTCGCGCAGGGCAACCTGGAAGCCGCCCTCGCGGAAGGCGTCGTCGGCGTCGACGACGTCGCTGAAGGCCGCGACGAGCAGGTGCCCGCCGCGCTTCACGAACGCCGTGAGGTTCGCGGCGGCCTCGTCGCCCAGCAGGTAGAGGTGCGGGGCGATGACGAGGTCGTAGGCCGAGACGTCCTCGGCGGGGTGCACGAGGTCGACGAGGATCTGCTGGCGGTGCAGGGCCGCGTGCCAGCGCGGGATGAGGGATCCGTAGTCGATCTCGCCGGGGTGGTCGGGGGCGTCGAGCGCCCAGCGCGCCTCCCAGTCGAACGCGATCGCGACGCGCGCGCCGGAGGCGGTGGATCCGAGGTCCGGGAGCGCCCGCAGCGTCGCGCCGAGGTCGGTGATCTCGCGCCAGGTGCGGGTGTTGGTGCCGGCGTGGGGCACCATGCCCGAGTGGAAGCGCTCGCTCCCGCGGCGCGACTGCCGCCACTGGAAGAAGTTGATGCCGTCGGCGCCGCGGGCGACGGCCTGGATCGACAGCGCCTTCATCTGCCGCGGCGCCTTCGGGGCGTTGGTGGGGCGCCAGTTGACGTCGTTCGGGGCCTGCTCGAGGAGCATCCACGGCACGTCCTTCTTCAGCGAGCGCATGAGGTCGCGCGTGAAGGCGGATCCGCGGAAGGTCTCGGGGTCGTTCGGATCTGCGTAGTTGTCGTCGGTGACGAGGTCGAGGTGCGGGGCCCACTTCCAGTAGTCGGCGGGCGGGAAGAAGCCCATGAGGTTCGTCGTGACGGGCTGCGTGGCGCCCGCCGCCTTGACGATGTCGCGTTCCATGATGAATAGCTCGAGGAGCGTGTCGGAGGTGAACCGCTTGAAGTCGAGCAACCCGCCGGGGTTCAGGCTGTAGGGCGCCTTGCGCATCGGCACGATCTCGTCCCACGCCGTGTAGCGCTGCGACCAGAACATGGTGCCCCACGCGGCGTTGAGCGCCTCGAGCGAGCCGTACTTCTTCTGCAGCCACAGGCGGAATGCGACCGCCGCGTTGTCGGAGTAGTCGTAGTTGAGGTGGCAGCCGTACTCGTTGTTCGCCACCCACATACCCACGGCCGGGTGGTGCGCGTAGCGCTCGGCGAGAGCCGTCAGCAGCTCGCGCGCGAGGCGACGGTAGACGGGCGAGCTCGGCGCGTACGCCTGGCGGGATCCGTGCCAGAACGTCGATCCGTCGGCGTCCTTCGGGAGCATCTCGGGGTACTTCGTCGTCGCCCACGGCGGCGGCGTCGCCGTCGCGGTCGCCATCGACACCTGGATGCCGTTGCTGTGCAGCAGGTCGACGACGCGGTCGAGCCACTCCCACTCGAAGACGCCCTCCTCGGGCTGGATCTTCGCCCACGCGAACACGCCGACGCGCACCATGGTGACCCCGGCCTCGCGCATGAGGCGGACGTCTTCTTGCCAGACCGATTCGTCCCACTGCTCGGGGTTGTAGTCGCCGCCGTAATGCATGAGGTGGGTCACTCCTTTGTGTGAGGCGCCGGTTCTAGAAACGTTTCTAGAGCGCGGCGCAGATCGTCCCATTCAACCAGATATCGCCCGCGGAACGCGCATCCGCGGGCGATAATCCGCGGCCGGTCGCGCTCGAATCGGCCACGGGCGGACACGACTGGGCGGTCTGGCGCACCGATCTCCTGCGCGCCCTCGCGGCCCACCCCTGGGCGTAGGGGCGGCGCCGCGCGATCTGCTAGCGTGAACGTTCTCACAAGCGTTGAGGAAGAGATCAATGACGACCACTCGTTACGCCCTCGTCGGCACCGGCCACCGCGCCGAAATGTACGTCGATGCCATCACCGACACCTATCGCGACATCGCCGAGCTCGTCGCGCTCTGCGACCCGAACGCGGCGCGCGCGGCCTATTACGTCGACCGCATGTCGGCGAAGGGCGTCGCCGCCCCGAGCGTCTGGGGCCCCGATGACCTCGAGGCGATGATCCGCGACGAGAAGATCGACCGGGTCATCATCGCCTCGCGCGACGACACCCACGCGGGCCTCATCGTGCGCTGCCTCGATGCGGGCGTCGACGTGATGGTCGAAAAGCCCCTCACGGTCAACGCCGAGTCGGCCGCGGCGATCGAGGACGCGGTCGCCCGCACGGGCCGGAACGTCGTCGTTACCTTCAACTACCGCTATTCGCCGCGCAACTCGGCGCTGCGCGAGGTCATCCAGTCGGGCCGCATCGGCAAGGTCACGTCGATCGACTTCTCGTGGATGCTCGACACCAAGCACGGCGCCGATTACTTCCGCCGCTGGCACCGCGACAAGGCCAACGCGGGCGGCCTCCTCGTCCACAAGTCGAGCCACCACTTCGACCTCGTGAACTGGTGGATCGCGTCCGAACCCCGCCGCGTCTTCGCGTCCGGGGCGCTGCGCTTTTACGGATCCGACAACGCCGCCGAGCGCGGGCTCGCGCAGCGGCCCGAGCGCGGCACGCACGACGGCAGCCACGACGCCTTCGAGCTCGACCTGCGCGACGACCCGCGCCTCGAGGCGCTCTACCTCGGCGAGGCGGGCGGCGACGGGTATGTGCGCGACCGCGACGTCTTCACCGACGGCATCACGATCGAAGACAATCTCGCCCTCATCGTCGACTACGCCTCCGGCGCCACCCTCAGCTACTCGCTCAACGCCCACGCGCCGTGGGAGGGCTACCGCGTCGCCGTCAACGGCACCGAGGGCCGCGTCGAGCTCGACGTCGTCGAGCGCGGATCCCTCGCCGAGACCGAGGGGCTGCACCCCGTGCTCGACCCGAGCTACTCGGCGGTCGAGGCCGGCTCCCTCCGCCCCGTCGCCGACCGCCTGATCCTGCAGCGCCACTGGGAGGAGCCGGTCGAGATCGACATCGCCTCCGGCCCCGGCGGGCACGGCGGCGGCGACGCCCTATTGCTGCGCGACCTCTTCGTCGGCCCGGGCGAGGATCCGCTGGCCCGGCCGGCCGACTGGACCGACGGCGTGCGCTCGATCGCGGTCGGCATCGCCGGCAACATCTCGCTCGAGACGGGACTCCCGGTCAAGACGGCCGAGCTCGGCATCGCCCTCCTCGCCTGACGGGCGCCCGCGGCCCAGGCTCTGGCAGACTGGGCTGAATATCCCCACTCCCATGCAAGGACGCATAGCCGTGACCCGACCTCCCCGCCCCCACGAGATGTTCGAGACTTCGAGGGGCACCCTCCCGCCGCGCGCCTGGAGCCGCTCCGACGCCGGCCGAGTCGACCTCTCGGGCACGTGGGCCTTCCGCTACGGCGACTCCCCCGAGGCCCCGGCCGACTTCGTCGAGGCCCTGCCCGAGGGCTGGGGCGAGATCAAGGTGCCGGGTCACTGGCAGCTGCAGGGCCACGGCGCCCCGATCTACACGAACCAGCGCTACCCCATCCCCGTCGACGTGCCCCGCGTGCCCGACGAGAACCCGACGGGCGACTACGCCCGCGAGTTTGACGTGCCCGCGAGCTGGGACGGCGGCCGCATCGTGCTGCGCTTCGAAGGCGTCGACTCGTTCGCGCGCGTCTGGGTCAACGGATCCGAGATCGGATCGACGAGCGCGAGCCGCCTGCCGAACGAGTTCGACGTCACGGATCACGTGCGCCGCGGCGAGCGCAACCTCGTCGCCGTACGGGTCGCGCAGTGGTCGGCGAACTCGTACATCGAGGATCAGGACATGTGGTGGCTGTCGGGCCTCTTCCGCGAGGTGACGCTGCTGCACCGGCCCGACGGATCCATCGGCGACCACGTGATCACGGCCGACTTCGACGCCGCGGCGGGCCTCGGCACGCTGTCGGCGACCGCCGACGTGCCCGCGCGCCTCGTCGTCCCCGAGCTGGGCGTCGACGTCGCCGCCGGCGAGAGCGTCGAGCTCGCGGTCGAGCCTTGGTCAGCCGAGGAGCCGCGCCTGTATCGCGGCACGCTCGCCTCGGAGTCGGAGACGATCGAGCTGGCGATCGGCTTCCGCCGCGTCGAGGTCGCGGACGGCGTGCTCGTCGTCAACGGCCGCCCGATCCAGTTCCGCGGCGTCAATCGGCACGAGTTCCATCCCGAGACGGGCCGCGCGCTCGACGAGCAGACGATGCTCGACGACGTACTGCTGATGAAGCGCCACAACCTCAACGCCGTGCGCACGAGCCACTACCCGCCGCACCCGCGCTTCCTCGAGCTGTGCGACGAGTACGGCCTGTGGGTCATCGACGAGTGCGATTTCGAGACGCACGGCTTCGGCGGCCAGGGCTTCTCATCCGGCCCCGGCAACCCCGTCGACGACGAGCGCTGGCAGCCGGCCCTCGTCGAGCGCATGCGCCGCATGGTGATCCGCGATCGCAACCGCCCGAGCATCCTCATGTGGTCGCTCGGTAACGAGTGCGGCCCCGGCCGCAACATCGCGCCCATGGCGAACGCGGGTCGAGAGCTCGACACGACCCGCCTGATCCATTACGAGCGCGACTTTACGAGCGAGCACGTCGACATCCACGCGAACATGTACCTCGACTTCCACGACCTCGAGGCGCTCGGCAGGCGCGAGGAGGAGGCGCTCGACGACGCGGCGCTCGACGCGCACCGCCGCGCCCAGCCCTTCATCCTCTCCGAGTACGCCCACGCGATGGGCAACGGCCCCGGCGGCCTCACCGAGTACCAGGAGCTCTTCGACCGCTACCCGCGCCTCGCGGGCGGCTTCATCTGGGAGTGGATCGACCAGGCGATCCTCACGACCGACGCCGAGGGCCGCGAGTTCTACGGCTACGGCGGCGACTTCGGCGAGGAGATCCACGACGGCCACTTCGTCGCCGACGGCCTGCTCTTCCCCGACCGCACCCCGTCGCCCGGCCTCATCGAGGCGAAGAAGGTCTTCGAGCCGCTGCGCATCGAGGCTGCGAGCGACCGGATCCGCCTCGAGAGCGCGCGCGACGCCGTCACGACGCGCGACCTCGCGGCGCGCTGGAGTCTCGAGACGGAGGGCGAGGTCGTCGCCTCCGGGACCCTCGACCTGCCGCCGGTTCCGGCGCGCGAGGTCGTCGAGATCGCGATGCCGGACCTCCCCGAGACCGCCGGCGAGACCTGGTTCACCGTGCGAGCCGTGCTCGCGGCCGACGCCCCGTGGGCCGAGGCGGGGCACGAGGTCGCGACCGGGCAGTGGCAGCTCACGGAGCCCGCCACGCGGGAGCCCGCCCGGGTGACCGTCGCGGAGCCCGCCGTCGGGCCCGGATCCTTCGACGGCCACGGCCGCCTCGAAAGCCTCGGCCCGCTGCTGGTCGATGCCCCGCACCTCGACGTGTGGCGCGCGCCGATCGACAACGACCACTGTTTCTGGGGCTTCGAGCCTCCCGTCATGGACGCGTGGCTGAGGGAGGGCCTCGACCGCATGCACCACCGCACCGACGAGGTGACGTGGCGCGGCGACTCGCTCGAGGTCGTGACCCGCACGGCGGCGGCGAACTCCCGTCTCGCCCTCGTTAGCCGATGGCTCTGGACGAGCGACGGCGGCGGGCTCGACCTCGCCCTGACGGTGACGCCCGAGGGCGAGTGGACGACGCCGCTCCCCCGCCTCGGCATCCGGCTGGGCCTTCCCGGCGTGTTCTCCGACGCCGAGTGGTTCGGCCGCGGCCCCGGCGAGAGCTACGTCGACTCGCACCGCGCCGCCCTCATCGGGCGCTACCGGTCGAGCATCGACGGCCTGCAGACGCCGTACGTCATGCCGCAGGACAACGGCCAGCGCTCCGAGACCCGGTGGGTCGAGCTGACGTCGACCGACGGCGCGTCGCTGCGCGTCTCGGGCGCCGAGCCCTTCGGCTTCACGGCGCGCCGCTGGACGACCGAACAGCTCGCGGCGGCGACCCACCCGTCCGACCTCGTCGCCGGCGACCGCGTCTGGCTCACGCTCGACGCGTACCAATACGGGCTCGGATCCGCGTCCTGCGGCGCCGCAGTGCACCCCAAGTACCGGCACCTGCCGGAGGAAACGACGATGCGGATCCGCTTCGACGTGCGCGGCTAAGGTCGCGGACCCACGGATCCGCGCCACACGACGGTGTTCAGCTCGCGGAAGTCGGCGACGGGCGCCGGCTCTCCGCGGAGCGCCGCGATCAACGTGCCCATCGCCGTGCGGCCGACGGTCTCGTGGTCGACGATGACGGTCGTGAGCCCCGGCGGCATGTACTTGCCGACCTGGCGGTTGTCCCACCCCGTCACGCTGAGGCGCCCGGGCACGCTCCAGCCGCGCCTGCTCGCCCCGAGCAGCACGCCGGCGGCCAGCTCGTCGTTGGCGCAGACGACGGCCGTCACGGGCGAGTCGATCGGCAGGGCCTCGATGGCCTCGACGCCCGTCGAGCCGTCGAACGGTCCGCGGGCGGATCCGTGCGACGTCAGCCCGCGGGCCGAGACCGCCCGGTCGTAAACCGCGAAGCGCTCGTCGGACGCGGGGTGCCCGACCGGGCCGCCCACGTGGAAGAAGTCGCGGTGGCCGAGCTCGGCGAGCCGCCCCACGATCTCGATCATGGGTGACGCGTCGAGCATGATGCCGGCACCGTGCAGCTGGTCGTCGTAGACGGCGAACTCGATGATCGGCACGCCGCCCGGCCTCGTGCCGGGGCCCACGCGCTCGTCGAAGGTCGCGAGCGAGAGCACGCCCTCGACCCACCCCGAGTCGGCGAGCTCGAGGGCCCGATTGGTGCGCGCCGACGCGCCGCCGGCGACGTGCACGACCTCGACCTCGTAGCCGAACGCGTGCGCCTCGGCAGTCGTCGCCGACATCATCTTCGCGGGGGTGTGCGGGGCTGTCGTCGCCGGGGCGACGACGCTCAGGAGGCCCTTGCGCCGCATGCGCATCGAGCGCGCGACGATGTTGGGGCGGTAGCCGAGCTCGTCGATCGCGGCCTGGATCCGATCGCGGTTCGCCTGGCGGATCGCCGGATCCCCGCTCACGAATCGCGAGACGGTCTGGTGCGATACCTCCGCGAGCCTCGCGACGTCCTTCAACGTCGGCCGCCGTCCCGGGGCCATGCTCATCTCAGTGGACCGCCACGTCGTAGGCGCGCAGGTTGCCGCACATGCCGAAGCGGCGGGCGGGCTCGAGGCCCGAGACGAGCGCGGCGTCGTCGAGGTGCGAGGCGTCGCCCGACGTCATGCGGGCGAGCAGCTCGAGGGTGTTCTGCGCCTGCGCCAGCGGGCCGTCCTGGACGATCGCGTTCCAGCCCGAGAGGCGGTCGGCGACGATCTCGGCCGCACGCTCGCGGAAGCGCTTCAGCGGGCCGTCGTCGCCCGCGATCATGGCGTCGCGGATCACGAGGTAGCCCTCGACCGCGAGGTCGCGGCGCTTTGCCGCGGCGATCGCGAGCTCCTCGTCCGACGCGCCGACCGGCAGGGCGGCCGCCTCGCGGTAGCGCTCGACGCTCTCGAGGTACTCGCTCGGGAACGTCATGACGGCATCGCCCGCCTCGGGCAGCCCCGCGTTCGACATCAGCACGACGAAGCGGGCGTTGTCGAGGTTGACGGCGCGGTGAATCGTGCCGGGGGTGAACCAGGTGATGGATCCGGGTTCGAGGTCGGTTTCCCGGTGGCCCTCGCTCGTCAGCGAGTGCAGTTGCCCGCGCCCGCCGACCGCGATGTAGCACTCCGTCGACGCGGTGTGCATGTGCGGGCTTCCGCCACAGATGCCATCGGGCGCCGGCGACGTATACACGTCGAGGAACGAAAGCGAGGTACCACCGGGAAACGTGCTCATGATCAGCCCTTCGAAAGGATGCCGCGCACGGTCTCTGCCAGTGCGGGAGCGTCAGCGGTGACGCCGTCGGCAATACCCACACCGTAGCGGAATGTCGCCGACTCCCCCGCCGCGATCACGACCTCCTCGCTGAAGAACGGCGCGGGGTTGAGCGCGGCGAACTCCTCCGAGCGGGCGAACCACTGCGGCGGGTGGTGCGGGTTCTGCGTGTCGTCGAGCATGAGCACGAGCGACGACGCGTCGATGTGGTCGTGCTTGCCGGCGTAAGCCATCCACTCGTGGCGCTGGCCGCGCAGGTCGCTTCCGGTGCCGGTGCCGTCGCTCGTGACGAGCTCGCCGTCGGTGAACGAGCGCAGACCCCGCCAGAACAGGCCGCCGTAGCCGGCGTTGTCGCGGCCGCGGGTCGTCGGGGATCCGATCGAGATCGGGGCGCCCGAGACGTTGTCGAGCACCGTCTCGAAGGTGAGGATCCATGCGTCGTCGCTCGCCACCTGGGCGGTGATGCGGCGCGTCTCCGAGAAGTACGGCAGCCCGGCCTCGGTCGTCCAGTCGAGCTCGTGCTCGATGACGACGCGCTCGGGCGACTGGCTGAGCTCGGTGAAGCGGCGGTGGCCCTGCGTGCCGTTGTTCGGCAGCTGCACGTAGCCCTCGCCCGTCACATAGGTCGGGCCGCCCCAGAAGTTCTCGTTGTTTACGACCGGCAGCGACCACGTGATGCCTTTGTGCCACACGTGGTCGTGCGGGCGGTAGAGCCCCGTGTCGAGCCCGGCGCGCGTGCGGATCGGGTAGAAGTACGGCCGCGGCGACTCGAGCTGCACGTTGTCGGGGATATACACGTAGCGGAACAGCTCGACGTCGCCGTCGCGGACGACGACCTCGCGGTCGATCTCGTGCGTGATGGTGAGGTTCGTCATCGGTTCGTCTCCTTCAGCGGCGCCCAGGGCACCATGCCGCCATCCATGCTCTTGCGGAACGGGTCATCCACGGTGATCTCGCCCGCCGCGATCGGCCGGCCGCGGAAGGCCGACGCGTAGGTTGCGGCGGCAAACTCCAGCGTACGGGTCGCGTCGGCCAGCGACACCTCCGGATCCGTACCCGCGTCGAACGCGTCGAAGATCGCGGTGAGCTGCTGCGTGTGGCTCGACATCTCGGTGTCGTCGGTGAGGTTCCACTTCTCGGCGAGCTCGGCGTGGCCCTCCGCCGGGGTGAAGGTCCAGTCGGCGTCGGTGTACCCGTAGAGGTGCTCGACCTCGACGGTCGCGTACTCGAAGTCGAAGCGCAGGCGGCTCGTCTCGCGCGGCGACACGATCGAGTTCACGATCGTCGCGAGCGCGCCGCTCTCGAAGCGCGCGACGGCGACCGAGACGTCCTCCGTGTCGGTAGGGCGCGTCTGGCGCGCCGCCATGGCGCTCACGCTCTGCCAGGGGCCGAGGATCGCGAGCAGCACGTCGAACTGGTGGATGCCGTGACCCATCGTGGGGCCACCGCCCTCGACGGCCCACTTGCCGCGCCAGGGCAGGTCGAAGTAACTATCGGCGCGGTACCAGAGCGTCTCGCAGGTCGCGACGAGCGGGCGACCGAGGGATCCGTCGTTCGCGAGCTCCGCGAGGCGGCGCGCGGCGCGGCCGAAGCGGTGCTGGAAGACCGTCAGGACGGGAACGCCCGTCTCGCGCTCGACCTCGGCGAGGGTGTCGAGCTCCGCCAGGCTCAGGGCCGTCGGCTTCTCGGTGAGAACCGCGACGCCGGCCCGCATCGCGATCGTCGCGAGCGGGACGTGGGATCCGGGAGGCGTGCACACGTGCACGAGGTCGAGCTTCTCGGAGGCGATGAGCTCGGCCGCGTCGGCGTAGGTCTTCTCGACGCCGTACTGGTCGGCGAAGCCGCGGGCGCGGTCGGCGTCGACGTCGGCGACGGCGACGAGCTCGACGCGGTCGGACAGCTTCGTCAGCGCCTCGGCGTGCGCGTGGGCGATGGCTCCGGTGCCGATGATGGCGGAACGGTAGCGGGCGGGCGTGGTCATGGTGTGAACGTTCCTTCGTGGAGGCGACGGATGGGGGACGGCGCGATGCCCGTCCCCCATCCCCTGGCTGTTCGCCCGGTGCTTATCGGGCGTTATCGATCTCGGTCTGCAGCTCGGCGACGAACGCCTCGGCCGCGGTCTCCGGCGTCGACTGCCCAGCGAAGACCTCCTGCGTGTAGCGCTGCAGGATCGCCTCGATCGTCGAGGCGCCGTTCGGCGTCACGACCGGGGCGACGGCGCCGGGGGTCACGCGATCTTGGTACTCGATCGCGGCCTGGTCGGTCGCCGAGAGCTGGTCGGCGATCGCCGCGCGGATCTCGTCGTTCGCGGGAACGCCGCGCTCGGTGAGGATGATGTCGGCCGACTCTTCGCTGTTCTCGAGGAAGTCGACGAACAGGGCGGCCTCGGCCTTGTGCTCGCTCGTCGAGGCGATCGACCAGAACATCGACGGCTTGTATGACGACGGGTCGACGCCCTCGGGCTCGGGAGCCTTCAGAAGCACGAGGCTCGCGCCGCTCGCCTGCGCCAGGGCGGTGAGCTGGGTGTTCCACGCGACCGCGAGGCCGACCTTGCCGGTGGCCATGTCGTTGCCCGAGATGCCGGCGTTGAACGACTCGGTGATGGCGGCGGCCGAGTTCATGCCGCCCGACTCCTGCAGGTCGAGCTCGAACTGCCACATCTTCGCCAGGATCGACGGGTCGAGCGTGACCTCGCCGTCCTCGCCGAAGACCTCGTTGCCCTCCGAGCGCGCCCAGTGCTTCAGGCCGCCGATGTCGAAACCGCCGAGCTGGTCGGCGCCGGTGACGGCGCCGCCGCTCTTGTCGGTGAGCTCGTTCGCGAGGTCGGCGACGTCGTCCCACGTCCAGGTCTCGTCGTCGGGCAGCTCGATGCCGTACTCGTCGAACAGATCCTTGTTCGCGACGATCGCGTAGGTCGCGATGCCGTGCGGGAATGCGTACTGCGTGCCGTCGATCTGGCCGGTAGCGAGCGCCGAATCCTCGATGTTCGCGGTGTCGATGTCGAGGGCGCCCATGTCGGTGAGCGCGCCGCGGTCGGCGTAGGACGCCAGGTACAGCTCGTCCATCTGCACGACGTCGGGCATGTCGCTCGCGGCGGTGCGGGTGGCGAGGCCGTCCCAGTAGCCCGTCCAGTCGGAGGACTCGGCCTGCACCGTGATGTTCGGGTACTTCGCCTCGAAGGCCTCGATGACCTCGTTGGTCTGCGTGACGCGGGCGTCGCCGCCCCAGTACGCGAGCGAGATCGTGACGTCGCCGTCGCTCAGCTCGGCGGGCGCGTCGGAGGCGTTCGAGCAGCCGGCGAGCGCGCCGACCGTGATGGTGGCGACGGCCGCGGCGCCAAAACGGACGATGTTCTTCTTCGTCGAGAACACTTTTCTCCTTAGGTGAGAGGTAAGAGGCTTACTTGCCGCCGGTCGTCGCGATGCCCTGGAGCAGGAATCGCTGACCGAAGAGGAAGACGAGGAACACGGGCAGGAGCGAGACGACGCTCATTCCGAAGACCGCGCCCCAGTCGGTCGCCGACTGCGCGTCGACGAACTGGCGCACCGCGAGCGATGCCGTCGCCATCTCGGGCTTGGTGAGGTAGATCAGCTGGCTGAAGAAGTCGTTCCACGTCCAGATGAAGGTGAAGATCGTCGTCGTGCCGAGGGCCGGGACCATGAGCGGCATGATGATCTGGAAGAAAATGCGGGCGTGGCCGGCACCGTCGATGCGCGCCGCCTCGTCGAGCTCGCGCGGAATGCCGCGGATGAACTGCACCATGAGGAACACGAAGAACGCATCGGTCGCGAGCAGCTTCGGCACGATCAGCGGTAGGTAGGTGTTCACCCACCCGATCTGGCTGAACATGATGTACTGCGGCACGATGATGACGTGCACGGGCAGCATGATCGTCACGAGCATCGCGCCAAACCACCAGCGCTTGCTCTTGAAGTTCAGCCGCGCGAACGCGTACGCCGCGAGCGAGCACGACACGAGGTTGCCGACGATGCAGCCGAGCACGATGATCATCGAGTTGATCAGGTACTTACCGAACGGATACGTCAGGGCGTTCCAGCCGTTGACGTAGTTGTCGATGTCGAAGGTCTTGAGGATCAGGCTCGGGTCGCCGAAGATCGCGTCGTTCGGCCGCAGCGAGCTGACGACCATCCAGAGCACCGGGTAGAGCATGATCAGGCCGACGATGATCAGCACGATGTGCTTCACGACGGGGCCGAACTTCCGCCGCATCTTGCGGGCGGATCCGGCCGGGGTGCGCGTCGCCCGCGTCGGGGCGTTGAGGATGAGGGATGTCTCAGTCATCGTAGAAAACCCAGTACTTGGAGGCCCAGAAGTTGATGGCGGTGAAGGCGCCGATGATCAGCACCAGCAGCCACGCGAGGGCCGAGGCGTAACCCATGTCGAAGTTTCGGAAACCGCGCTGGTACAGGTACAGCGAGAACAGCATCGTCGAGTCGGCGGGGCCGCCCGTGCCGCCCGAGACGACGAATGCCTGCGTGAACGACTGGAACGCGTGGATGATCTGCAGCACGAGGTTGAAGAAGATGATCGGGCTGAGCATCGGCAGCGTCACGTTCGAGAACTGGCGCCACTTCCCCGCGCCGTCGATCTGCGCGGCCTCATAGAGCGACGTCGGCACCTGACGAAGGCCCGCCAGGAAGATGACCATCGGCGCGCCGAAGGCCCAGACGTTCAGGAGGATGAGGGTCCAGATCGCGGTGTCGGGCGACGAGATCCAGCCCTTGCCGTCGATGCCGAAGAAGGCGAGGAACTGGTTGACGAGGCCCTCGGTTCCGAAGACCACGCGCCACAGCACGGCGATCGCGACGGATCCGCCGATGAGCGACGGCAGGTAGAACACCGAGCGGTAGAACGACAGGCCGCGCACGCCCTTGTCGAGGAAGATCGCGAGCGCGAGCGCGAACGCGAGCTGCAGCGGAACCGAGACGACGACGTAGAGGAACGTGACGCCGAGCGACTTCAGGAGGCGCTCGTCGGAGAACATTCGGATGAAGTTGTCGATGCCGATGAAATTCGGCGTCTGGAGGAGGTTGTAGTCGGTGAATGACAGGAACAGCGACGCGACCAGGGGTCCCGCCGTGATGGCAAACAGGCCGATGAACCAGGGCAAGAGGAACCAGAACGCGGCCTTGCCGTCGCCCCCGCCCTTCGGGGAGCTCTTCAGTTCGCGAAGCTCACTGACGACGCTCATTCAGCACCACCTTTCAACATTGAACGATGCGTTGGACACATCGAAACTTCTTCGTTTCCCATATGAACGTTCACACTATGGGAGCTTTCGGGACCGCGCAAGCCGCGGGGAACCGCTTTCCGATTGCGTTACGGATCCGAGATAATTGATGAGTGCCCGCACCGCCGCGGGCCCCTACCCCTGCCTCGAAGGAGCACCATGACCACTCGCCTCGTCTTTGTCGGAGACTCGATCACCGATGCCGGGCGCGACCGCGCCGACGCGACCTCGCTCGGCGGCGGCTACGTCGCGCAGATCGCGGCCGACCTCGCGGGCGCCGACGTCGTCAACGTCGGTATCTCCGGCGACCGCGCCGTCGACCTCGAGCGCCGCTGGCAGACCGACGTCGCGCCCACCTCCCCCGACGTGCTCACGATCTACATCGGCGTCAACGACACGTGGCGCCGCTTCGACCGCGACGAGGAGACGACCGCCGAGGCGTTCGAGGCGACGGTGCGCCGCCTGCTCGACACCGATGTCGTGCGCGGCGCGCGGCTGATCTTCGTCGAGCCCTTCCTCCTGCCGATCGACGAGGCGCAGAAGGGCTGGCTGGACGACCTCGACGGCAAGCGCGCGGTCGTCGCGCGGCTCGCCGAGGAGCTCCGCGCCGGGCTCGTCCCGCTACACGCGATCCTCACCGAGGCCGCGGGCACGGATCCGGCCTCGCTCGCGCCCGACGGCGTGCACCCGTCCGCCCGCGGCGCGCGCCTCATCGCCGACGCCTGGCTCGAGGTCTACCGCGGCGCCTGACGCCCGTGCGGCCGCTATCGTGGGCGGTATGACTGCAACGAAGGTGTTGTTTATTGGCGGAACCGGCACGATCTCGTCGGCCGCGAGCGATCTCGCGATCGAGCGCGGGATGGACGTGACGCTGCTCAACCGCGGCGCGTCCTCCCGCGCTCCGCACCCGGACGCCGAGGTGCTCCTTGCCGATGTGAACGATCCCGCCGCCGTCGACGCCGCCCTCGGATCCCGCGAGTTCGATGTCGTCGTCGACATGATCGCGTTCACCCCGAAGCATGTCGAGCGCGACATGGCCCGCTTCGACGGCCGCACCGGCCAGTACGTATTCATCAGCTCGGCGTCGGCCTACGCGAAACCGGTCGCGCACCTGCCGATCACCGAGTCGACCCCGCTCAAGAACCCGCACTGGCAGTACTCGCGCGACAAGATCGCGTGCGAGAACCTGCTGAACGAGGCCTGGCGCGAGCGCGATTTCCCGGCGACGATCGTGCGCCCATCGCACACCTACGACGAGCAGTCGGTCCCGCTGCTCGGCGGGTGGGCGAACATCGAGCGCATGCGCGCCGGCAAGAAGGTCGTCGTGCCGGGCGACGGCACCTCGCTCTGGACCCTCACCCACGCCGACGACTTCGCCGTCGGATTCGTCGGGCTGTTCGGCAACCCGCTCGCCGTCGGCGACACGTTCCAGATCACGAGCAACTTCGTCTACACGTGGGACGAGATCACCCGCATCATGGCGCGCGCCGCCGGCACGACGGCCGACATCCGTCACGTCACGAGCGACGACATCGAGGCGGCCTCCCCCGCCATCGGCGGCCAGGTGCTGGGCGACCGCGCGCACTCGGTCGTCTTCGACAACGCGAAGATCCGCCGCCTCGTGCCGGAGTTCGAGCCCGTCGTCCCGTTCCACGAGGGCGCGGGAGAGATCATGGCCTGGCACGACGAGGATCCGTCGCGCCAGAAGTCGGACCCGCGCTGGCAGGAGATCTTCACGGCCCTCGCGGGCTGACCCGGATCTCCCGGCGCCGCGTCGAAAGGCGACGGCGCCGGGCGCGGTCACATGGTCGTCGTGAAGCCCTCCTGGGCGATGCTCCAGCCCGGCGGGAACCCGTCGCCCGTCTCGCGGTGCTGCGCCGCCATCACCGCGATGGCGGCGAGCAGCCCGCCGTTGCCGGGCAGGTAGAGCGGCAGCGAATCGTTCTGGTGGTTGTGCCCGCTCGCGGCCACCTCGTTCTTCGCGGCGTCGCGCATGAGCGCGTCGATCGCCCACCCCGGCTCGCCGAGGCGCGAGGCCGTCATCGCCATCAGCGGATAGTCCCACCCCCACGTCGATTCCCAGTCCCACTCGCGCAACACGTCGAGGTAGGTCGCCCGCATGACGGCGGGGTCAATGAGGCCGACGTCGGGCACGAAGCCGAGCGCGCCGAGCATCGACGGGTGGTCCTCGCGGATCGTGAACGGTGGCACGTCGACCGACGTATATACGCCGCCACGCATATGCGGATCCGCGATCCCCTCCGCGACGCGGATCCACCGCTCGCGAGCCTCGTGCCCCAGGCGCTCGCGCCACTCCGACGCGACGCGCAGCGCCCAGCGCCAATACGCGAGCTCGAAGGTCGGGTTCGACATGCGCAGGCGGTCCGCCGCGTAGCTCTCCTGCGCCGGGATAAGGGGCGGGCCGAGCACGAAGCGGCCGTCGTCATCCTCCGTCACTACGTCGGCCATGAAGTCGGCGGTCTCGAAGACCATCTCGGCGAACTCCTCGAGCACGGCGCGGTCACCCGTCGCGCGGTAGACGAGCTCGGCGAGCGCGATGGGATGCGGCTGCTGCCACAGCAAGAACACGCCGATCGTGCTGGGCGTCTCGCGCATCGCCGACCCGAGCTGCTTCGGCCAGCGGGCACCCGCGTAGCCCTGCGCCCGCGCGGTCGCTCGCGCGAGGTCGAGCGCCTCGGCGTACCAGCCGAGGCTGCGGCGCAGCAACTCGGGCCTCCCCCACATCGGGAAGTGCGCGGCGTGCCACCAGTGCATCTCGAGGTGGAACTTGCCGCGCCACGAGTTGCAGACGAGCCCCGTCTCCTGCGGCGGCAGGGATCCGGCGCAGTTGACGGCCGTCACGTATTGCGAGAGCACGATGCGGCGCTCGAGCTCCGCCGCGCGCGGGTCGTCGTCGCTCGCGAGCGCGATCGCGGATCCGGCGCTCCAGAAGCTCGCCCAGTGATCGGCCGACGCGCCCCGGATCTCGGCGGCGCGCAGCACGTTCCGCCCGGGCTCGCGCCCGGGGAGGCCCACCATGTCGCCGGATCCGTCGGTCGAGAACTCGATCGAGAACTCGGCATCGTCGCCGGTGAGGCGCAGCCGGATCTCGTGCTCGCCCGCCCGCTCGAGCGCGGCGCCGCGGGCGACGATCCGCGCCTCGTAGCGGGATCCGTCGAGCTCGCGTTCGACGAGCCAGCCGCCATCGCGCTCGGTAACGGTCGTCGTGTGGCGGGTGGGGTTCTCCCAATCGGCGGCGTTGTGCCAATCGCCGGATCCGTACGGGAAGGCGATGCGGATCGCGAGGCCCGCCGCGGCGCCGCCCGACACCGAGACGCCGATGGCGTCGCGGTGCGGGTGCGCGGCCGTCGTCACGGTGACGCCGTGGCCGGCGCGGGCGAAGGTGCTTCGGGCGATGCCCTCCCAGAGCGAGAGGACCTGCTCGGTCGCCGTCAGCTCGGCGGCTTGCAGCGCAGCGCCGTCAGCGCCGCAGAACCCGATCCGCCCGAGGTCGAGGCGGTGCGGGTTCGCGCGGAACCACCGCGTCGCGGCGGCCTGCTCGGCCGTATCGGCGACCTCCTCGAGGTAGGGGACCTCGCGCCCGTCGACCTCGTGCCAGCGGGTGGACTCGGCGAGGTCGTACTCGCGCTCCCCCGGAATCGAGTGCCACGCCCACTGCGCCTGCGTGCCGAGGAAGGTGCCGGGCGCATCGCGATCCGGCTCGTTCGGGCGGGGTTCGACGGGGAACTCGTCGGGGAAGGTCTGCAGCCCCGTGATGTCGAAGGTGAAGGCGAACTCGCCGTTGCCGACCGACACCGCGCCGCGGGGGTCGAGGCTTGTCTGGCGCACGTCGTGCCGCGCGACGAGCGCGCGCCGATCGATGGATCCGTTCTTCACTACCGCTCCTTTGCGATGCCCCACCATCGGGGCCGACTGTTCACGAGCGTATCCAAGAAATCGGTTCCCCAAACCGAACATCGATGCTAATTTGGTCAACCGGTTAACTCTTCGTATGCAACGACGGATCACGGAGGTCCCCATAATGTCCGCCCGCGCCCGCGTGCTCGTCACGACCGATATCGGCGGCACGGATCCCGACGACTTCCAATCGATGGTGCACCTGCTGCTCTACGCCGACGCCGTCGACATCGAGGGGCTCGTGTCGTCGCCCTACGGCGACGGCCGCGCGGGCGACATCCACGCGGTCATCGACGCCTACGAGGCCGACTTTCCCGCGCTCGCGACGCACGCGCGCTACCCGGCGCCGGGCAAGCTCCGCGCCCTCGTGAAACAGGGCGCGCTCGAGGTCGCCCCGGACGCGGGCTTCGCGGATCCGACCGAGGGATCCGAGTGGATCGTCGCGTGCGCGCGGCGCGAGGATCCGCGGCCGCTTCACGTGCTCGTGTGGGGCGGGCTCGAGGACGTCGCGCAGGCGCTGCACGATGCGCCCGATATCGCCCGCAACATCGCCGTGTATTACATCGGCGGGCCGAACACGACGTGGGGCGTCGACGCCTACGCCTACGTCGAGGCCCATCACCGCGACGTCACCTTCATCGAGTCGAACAACAGCTATCGCGGCTTCTTCGTCGGCACCGCCGACGATGACCTGTCGCCGACCCGGTTCATCCCCGAGCACGCCGCCGGCCGCGGCGCGCTCGGCGATTTCTTCGCGCGCCAGCTCCCGACCGTCAAGATGGGCGACTCCCCCACGCTGACGTGGGTCTTGGACGGCGCGCCCCACCCCGACCGGCAGAGCTGGGGCGGGCGCTACGTGCCGATCTGGGGCGGACGCGCGTCGCGCATCGCCCACCCCGCGACCCGCGCCGACATCGTCGAGGCCTTCGGCGTCGTCGAGATCCTCGCTCCGATGCCGGCCGGTTGGGGCGAGGACGACCGCGCGGGCCTCACATTCGACGGGCGCACGCAGGGCCCCTTCCCCGAGGGGATCGTCGAGGGCGATCGTCTCCGATTCCGCCTATCGCCGCGCGACGTGCGCGAGATGGACTACGAGATCCGCAGCTCGCACCCCGCGCTCGACGGCCAGCGCGGATCCTTCACGGCCGCGCTCCCGGGCGCCGACCGCTGGCGGGTGCCCTCGGCCGACCACCGCGACTGGTGGTGCGACGACCTCTCCCCCGATCTCGCGATCGATGGGTGGCCGGGAGCGGCGACGATCGCCCAGCCACGGCGCGAGATCATGCGCGATTTCGCGGCCCGTCTCGCCCGCACAACGCCGCGTTTCTAACGGTCGGATCACCTCACTTGCTCGCTTTTCGGGGAGCTGTTACCCTGTCAGAAACCGGTTCCCGAACGCATCGACACACAGCGGTGGCCCTGCAGGAAACCGGTACCCGAATAGCACGCAGAGAGGCGCCCTTTCGATGAACTCGACCTTGCATGGCCAGGAGGCCCTGGGATGAGCGGCCCGTCCATCCCTCAGGTCAAGCCGACGACCGAGCATCTGTTCACGACGGCGGCTCCGACCATCGCGCCGCGCAAGAAGGGCTGGCGCGAGTCGTACGTGTGGCGCCACCGCACGCTGTACCTCATGGCGCTGCCGGGCATCGTGTACTTCATCATCTTCAAGTACTTCCCCATGGGCGGCCTCATCATGGCCTTCCAGGACTTCACGCCCTACCTCGGCCTCTTCGGCAGCGAGTGGGTCGGCTTCGAGCACTTCATTCGGTTCTTCACCGAAGAGACGTTCTTCATGCTCCTCAGCAACACGATCATCGTGTCGCTGTTGCTGCTGATCTTCTCGTTCCCGATCCCGATCATCCTCGCGCTGCTCCTCAACGAGGTGCGCACGAAGTGGTTCCAGCGCTCGGTGCAGACGATCATCTACCTGCCCCACTTCATGTCGTGGGTCATCGTGGTGTCGCTGTTCTACGTGCTGTTCACGACCGACGGCGGCAGCATCAACAACCTGCTCGAGTCGTGGGGCTTCGACAAGATCGGCTTCCTCACGGATCCGAACTGGCTGCGCCCCATGTACGTGTTCCAGGAGATCTGGAAGACCGCCGGTTGGGGAACCATCATCTACCTGGCGGCGATGACCGCCGTCGACGTCGAGCTCTACGAGGCCGCGGAGCTCGACGGTGCGAACCGCTGGCGCCAGACGTGGCACATCACGCTCCCCGCGATCCGCCCGACCATCATCGTGCTGTTCATCCTCGCGATCGGTGACTTCCTCGAGCTCGGCTTCGAGCACATGTTCCTCGTGCTGAACTCGCTCAACCGCGAGGTCGGCGAGATCTTCGATACCTACGTGTACGTCACGGGTATTCAGAACGGTCAGATGAGTTACGCCGCGGCCGTCGGCATGTTCAAGGGCCTCGTCGGCCTGGTGCTCGTCGTCATGGCCAACAAGCTCGCGAAGAAGTTCGGCGAGGAAGGCGTCTACTGATGTTCTCCTACGAGGGGCTCATGCGGCTGAACGCGTTCCTGACGGGCGTGTATCGCATGGTGTACCTCACCCTGCTGTGGCTGGTGACGACGCTGGCCGGGCTGATCGTGTTCGGCCTCGGCCCCGCGTCGTACGCCCTCGCGGCATACATCGACGGCTGGTTTCGCCTCGGCGAGCAGCCGCCGATGACCCGCACCTTCTTCCAGAAGGCACGGGTGGAGTTCTGGCGCTCGGCGGCGATGGGATGGATCATCATCGTCGCCGGCACCATCATCGGTACGAACATCTTCGCGGCGTCGAGCTGGGCCCTCCGGTTCGCCAACGTCGTCGCCATCTTCCTGCTCTTCATCGCGAGCGCGTACGTCTTCCCGATCGCGGTCGCGACCGACCAGAAGGCGATCCACCGCCGCTTCGCCGCCGCGTTCCTCGCGGGCATCGGCTCGCTGCACTGGACGATCATCGCGGCCGCCGCCACGACCGGCTGGGTCTGGCTGCTCTACACCTACGCGCTCCCCATCCTTCCCCTCTTCGCCATGGTCGTCCCCGCGACCGCCATCGGCCTCATCACCCGCTCCGTTTTCCGCAAGCTCGCCGCCGACAACGAAGGCGACGGCGACACCGCATCGCCCGCTCAGACACCGCAAGGAATCACCACATGAAGCTCAATCGCAAACTCGCCCTCGGATCCGCAGCCCTCGTCATCTCGGGGCTCGCGCTGACGGGTTGCGGCGCCTCCGGCGGATCCGGTGACGGATCGAAGGACAGCGTCTCGTGGATGGCGATCCTCCACACCCCGACGACCCCCGAAAAGGGCGGCACGATCGAGGTCGCGCTCGAAGACCTCGTCGGCGAAGACCTGAACTTCCAGTGGATCCCCGACGCGTCGAAGGACGAGAAGCTCAACGCGGCGATCGCCTCCGACACCCTCGCCGACATCGTCTCGCTCCCCGGCGTGACGAACTCGACGATCCGCCGCTCGCTCGCGGCCGGTCAGTTCTGGGACATCGAGCCCTACCTGTCGGAGTTCCCGAACCTCGCCGCGATCGATCCGCAGATCATCGAGGGCGCGAAGATCGACGGCCATCTCTACGGCGTGCCGGCCCAGAAGCCCAAGGCCCGCTTCGGCGTGCTCGTGCGCCAGGACTGGCTCGACAACCTCGGCCTCGAGGTTCCCCACACCACCGAAGAGATCGCCGAGGTCGCCCGCGCCTTCACGACGCAGGATCCGGACGGCAACGGCAAGGACGACACGACGGGCATCGTCGACCGCTCCGAGAGCTTCGACCTCACCATCCGCACCCTCGCCGGCTACTTCGGCGCCGGCAGCGACTTCGAGCTCAACGACGACGGAGAGGTCGTCGCGAGCTTCGCGACCGACGCGTTCGTCGAGGCGATGGAGTGGTACCACGACCTGTACGTCGACGGCGCTGTCACGCAGGAGTTCGTGACCGTTCAGAAGCAGAACCAGCAGGACGCCATCGCGCAGGGCAAGGGCGGCATCGTCGTCACTGGCCTGTTCGACGCCAAGAACTACATGGCGCTCGCGCAGAGCAGCGACCCCGAGACGCCGATGTCGTGGGCGATCGTCAACGACGTGACGCACGACGACGTGCCGCGCCGCATCGTGTCCGACACGAACGGTGGCCTCGGCGGCTGGTACGCCATCTCGAAGTCGTCGGTGAAGACCGAGGACGAGCTGAAGGTCGTGCTGGGCGTTCTCGACAAGCTACTCACGGAAGAGGGCTTCGGCCTCATGACCAATGGCATCGAGGGCGAGCACTTCGAATACGAGGACGACGGCGCCGTCACGATCCTCGACCAGACGCGCTGGGAGCAGGAAGTTCAGCCGTTCTCGTCGTCGCGCCTCTCGGAGACCATCAAGGTCTTCCCGAGCACCACGGAGTACGTCAACGAGGCCACCGAGAAGATGGCCGAGAACGACGAGTACACCATCACGAACGTCGCGCAGTCGCTGACGTCGGAGACCTTCGACTCGCGCTGGACCGAGGTCCTGCAGCAGGCCCGCGACACCTACAACAAGTACATGGTCGGCCAGCTCGAGCTGAGCGACTACGAAAAGCTGATCGAGGACCTGCGCGCGGGCGACCTCGGCAAGATCGAGGCGGAATTCACCGCCGCGTACGACGAGGTCAACGGCTGACCTCCACACACCCAGGACGCCAGAATGAACATCAACCGCAGACTCGGAATCAGCGTTGCTTCCGTCGCCGTTGCCGGCCTCGCCCTCACGGGCTGTGGCACGGGTGGCGGCGGCGGTGCGAGCGTCGCCGATTCGAAGGCCATCACGTGGATGACGGTCGTGCACACGCCGACCACGCCCGAGAAGAACAGCCCCATCGAAACAGCGCTCGAGGAGGCCACCGGCTTTGACGTCGACTTCACGTGGATTCCGGCCGCGAGCTCCACCGAAAAGCTCGCGTCGGCGCTCGCGTCGAACTCGCTCGCCGATGTCGTGACGCTCAACAGCATCACGTCCTCACCCATCCGCAAGGCCCTCTCGAACGGCCAGTTCTGGGAGGTCTCGGAGTACCTCGACGACTACCCCAACCTGTCGAAGATCGACGAGCAGACCCGTGCGGATGCGAGCATCGACGGACAGCTCTACGGAGTGCCGATGCTGAAGTACAAGGCGCGCTACGGCGTTCTGGTGCGGCAGGACTGGCTCGACAACCTCGGCCTCGAGGTGCCCCACACGCTCGAGGACCTCGCCGACGTTGCCCGGGCGTTCACGAACGACGACCCGGACGGCAACGGCAACGACGACACCACGGGCTTCATCGACCGCCAGGAGAGCTTCGGCGTGGGCCTTCGGAGCCTCTCCGGTTACTTCGGGGCCGGCAGCGTATTCGAGCTCGATGGCAACAACGAGATGGTCGCGAGCTTCACGACCGACGCCTTCAAGGAGGCGATGGAGTGGTACCGCGGGCTCTATAACGAGGGCGCCGTCAACCAGGAATTCGTGACCCTGCAGAAGCAGAACCAGTACGACGCGATCGCCCAGAGCAAGGGCGGCATCGTTGTGACCGGCCTGTTTGAGGCGAAGGGGTTCATGTCGCTGTCCGAGAGCGCGGATCCGAACACCACGATGGAGTGGGCGCTTGTCGACGACATGACCTACGGCGACGTCCCCCGCCGGATCCTCACCGACACCGCGGGCGGCATCGGCGGCTGGTACGCCATGCCTAAGTCCGAGGTGAAGGACGAGGAGGAACTGCGGTCGGTCCTCGATTTCCTCGACAAGATGAGCTCGGAGGAGGTGTTCGGCATCATGACCAACGGCATCGAGGGCGAGCACTTCGAGTACGACGCCGACGGTGCCGTCTCCGTGATCGACCAGAACGTGTGGGACCGGGAGGTTCAGCCGTTCCTGTCATCGCGCATGTCTGACGTCACGCTCACGTACCCGAGCAACTCCCCGTACCAGAACGAGGCCGAGGAGAAGATGGCGGCGCAGGTCGATTACGCCATCACGAACCCCGCGCAGTCGCTCACCTCCGCCACGTTCGACTCGCGCTGGAACGAGGTCAACACCGCCATCGGCGACGCCTACACCAAGTACATGGTCGGCCAGTACGAGATGGAAGACTACGAGGCCGCCATCGAGAAGGAACGCGCGGGCGACCTCGGCAAGATCGAGGCGGAATTCACCGCCGCGTACAACGAAATCAACGGTTGATTTCGACTTCCCCACCAAGAGAAGGATCATCATGAAACTGAACCGCCGACTCGGAATCAGCGTTGCTTCCGTCGCCGTCGCCGGCCTCGCCCTCACGGGCTGTGGCACCGGTGGTGGCGGGGAGGACAGCGCGGCCGAAACGAAGTCCATCACCTGGATGTCGATTCTGCACTCGCCCACCACTCCCGAGGCGGGCGGGCCCGTAGAGTCCGCGCTCGAGGAGCTCTCGGGCTACGACCTGAAGATGCAGTGGGTCCCCGCGGCCAACGCGAGCGAGAAGCTCACCGCGGCGATCGCGTCGGACACGCTCGCCGACATCGTCACGGTCAGTAGCCTGGGCTTCACCTCGCCGACCATTCGCCAGGCGATGAAGTCGGGCCAGTTCTGGGATGTCACCGACTACCTCGACGACTACCCGAACCTCGCCAAGGTCCTGAGCGACCAGGTCAAGACCGACTCCAGTATCGAGGGCCGCATGTACGGCATGCCCCAGGTGAAGGAGAAGGCCCGCTACGGCATCCTGGTCCGTCAGGACTGGCTCGACACCCTCGGCCTGGAGGCTCCCCACACCGTCGAGGAGCTCGGCGAGGTCGCCCGCGCGTTCGCCACGCAAGACCCGGACGGCAACGGCAAGGACGACACGACCGGCTTCATCGATCGCCTCGAGAGCTTCGACCTCGGTTTCCGCAACATCGCCGGCTTCTTCGGCGCGGGCAGCGAGTTCGAGCTCAACGACGACAACGAGATGATCGCGAGCTTCTCCACCGACGCCTTCAAGGAGGGCATGGAGTGGTACCGCAGCGTCTACGAGGACGGCGCCGTGAACAACGAGTTCGTGACGGTGCAGAAGCAGAACCAGTACGACGCCATCGCGCAGGGCAAGGGCGGCATCGTCTCGACCGGTCTGTTCGAGGCCCGCGGCTTCATGCAGCTCGCCGAGAGCGCCAACCCCGACACGACGATGGCGTGGGCGCTCATCAACGACATGACCTACGGGGACGTCGAGCGCCGCACGCTGTCCGACACCCGCGGTGGTATCGGCGGATGGTACGTGTTCCCGAAGTCCGAGGTGAAGGACGAAGACGAGCTGAAGGCGGTGCTGCAGTTCATCAACGACATCAACTCGGAAGAGGCCTACGGCATCATGACCAACGGCATCGAGGGCGTGCACTACAACGTCGGCGCGAACGGCGAGATCGAGACGATCGACGAGGCGCTCTGGGCCGCTGAGGTCCAGCCCTACCAGTCGTCGCGCATCACGCAGAACCTCGTCAACTACCCGAGCAGCTCGCCCTACGTCACCGAGGCCGCGGACAAGATGGCCGAGCAGGAGGAGTTCGTGATCACGAACCCCGCCCAGTCGCTGCAGTCCGACACCTACGACACCCGCTGGAGCGAGGTCGTCACGGCGGCGAAGGACGCCTACAACAAGTACATGGTCGGCCAGATCGACATGGCCGGCTACGAAGAGGTCATCGACAAGCTGCGGGCGGGTGACCTCGGCAAGATCGAGGCCGAGTACACCGCGGCATACGCCGAGTCCAACTAATACCGATCAACGAAGAGCACAGGTACCAGAGCATGAGCATCCCCCTCGAAACCGCCGACATCCAGTCGGCTATCGACCGCGCGGCCGAGGCCGGAGGTGGCGTCGTCACGATCGCCGCCGGCGTTCACCGCACGGGTGCTCTGCGCCTGCGCTCGTTCGTCGAGCTTCACCTGGAGAGCGGGGCCCGGCTAGAATTCGTGCCGGATCCCGCCCTCTACCCCGTCATCGATGCCTCCTGGGAGGGCGCGCCCGCTCGGATCCACCAGCCCTGCATCTTCGCCGACGGCGAGGAGGGCGTGGCCGTCACGGGCCTCGGCACGATCGACGGCGGCGGTGCCTTCTGGTGGGACGCCGTCCGCTCGGGCGCGGCCCTCGAGGCCGCCCGCCCCACCCTCATCAGCTTCCGGCACTCTACCCGCGTCACGATCCGCGACGTCGTTCTCGAGAACTCCCCCGCCTGGACGGTGCACCCGTACCGGTGCGACGACGTGCGCATCTCGGGGATCCGGATCAAGAACCCCGCCGACTCGCCCAACACCGACGGCGTCGACCCCGAGTCGTGCCGCAACGTGCGCATCACCGATTGCCACATCGACGTCGGCGACGACTGCATCGCCATCAAGGCAGGCACGGAGGCGTCGAACGCCGACCCCGCGCCCTGCGAAAACATCGTCATCGCCAATTGCACGATGCTCGCCGGTCACGGCGGCGTCGTCATCGGCAGCGAGATGTCGGGCGGCGTGCGAGGCGTCGTGATCAGCGATTGCGTGTTCGACGGCACCGATCGCGGCGTGCGCCTCAAGACGCGGCGCGGCCGCGGCGGCATGGTCGAAGACCTGCGCATCTCGAACATCGTGATGCGTAACGTCGCGGTTCCCTTCGTCTTCAACCCCTTCTACTTCTGCGGCCCCGAGGGCAAGCTCCCCCGGGTCTCCGACCGCAGCCCGCTCCCTGTCGACGAGGGCACCCCCGGGATCCGGCGGGTGTTCATCTCGAACGTGTCGGCGACGAACGTCAGCTCGTGCGCGGGCTTCATCTCGGGCCTTCCCGAGCTGCCGTTCGAAGACATCACGATCACGGATGTCTCGATCGGCTTCGCCAAGAACCCGACCCCGTCGGTCCCGGCGATGGCCCTCGGCATCGACGAGATGGCGGCCGCGGGCTTCTATATCGACTTCGTCAAGAACTCGCGCATCGAGGGCGTCAGCCTCTCGGGCCTCGTCGGCGACGCCATCATCGGCGGCGCCGGCATCGAGAACCTTACGGCGGAGGTGGCGACCTATGGCAATTGACGCTCCTGTGCGTAAGATAGTCTCCATGAAACCGGTTTCTCGACGGCCTGAGAAATGGATCTCCGGCATCGGGCTCGCGCTTGCGGGCCTGCTACAGGGCGGGTTCACCCTCACGGTCAACGCATCGAGCGAGGCCGAGTTCACCGAGAAGATCCTGCCGGCACTGCAGTCGGCGGGGATCCACCCGACGGGCGACGCGTACGAAGGCGCACGCACCCTCGCCGGTTGGTTCGGCTTCTCGCTGATCCTCATCCTCGCCCTCTGCGCCGTCGGGCTTTTCATCGCCTCCCGCCGCCCCGAGCGGCGCTCGACCGGATGGTGGTTCGCCGGCGCCGGTCTCGCCTGCCTCCTGGGCACGCAGTTCGTTCTCTACCCCGTTGCTTTCTTCTTCTTCCTGACGGCCGCGCTCTTCGCGGTCCGTTCGACGCAGCAAGGATCCCCATCATGACAACCGACGTCGCACCGGCCACCGTGCCGATCAAGTTCCGAGGCAAGGGAAAGGGCAGCCGCGCAACGACGCCTGGCCGCCGGATCTTCGCCGTCATCAACGTCATCGTGTTGACGGCGTTCGCCCTCATCTGCCTCCTCCCCTTCGTCAACGTGCTCGCGAGCTCCCTCGCGACGCCGGGTGAAATTGCGACGACGCCGTTCATCCTGTTCCCGAAGACGTTCACGCTCGACGCGTACCAGTACATCCTCTCGACGCCGACGATCTTCCGCGCCATGGGCGTCTCGGCGTTCGTCACGATCGTCGGAACCTTCGTGAGCCTCGTGCTCACGGCGTTCATGGCCTACGCGCTGTCGAAGAAGCACCTCAAGGGCCGCCGCATCATCAACTTCATGGTCGTCTTCACCATGCTGTTCTCGGGCGGCATGATCCCGACGTTCATGGTCGTCAACGCCTTCGGCCTCATCGACTCGCTGTGGTCGCTGATCCTGCCCGTCGCGATCAACGCGTTCAACTTCGTCATCATGCGCAGCTTCTTCCAGGGCATCCCCGAGAGCCTCGAGGAGGCGGCCCGCATCGACGGCTGCTCGGAGTTCGGCGTATTCCTGCGCATCGTGCTGCCGCTGTCGCTCGCGTCGATCGCCACGATCGGCCTCTTCTACGCGGTCTACTACTGGAACACCTACCAGAGCGCGATTCTCTACATCAACGACTCGAGCAAGTGGCCCATGCAGGTGCTGCTGCGCCAGATCGTCATCGTCGCGAGCGGCCTGAACGCCGACGAGTCGTCGGTCGACGTCGTTCCCCCGGCGCAGTCGATCAAGATGGCCGTCATCTTCGTCGCCACCCTGCCGATGCTCGTCGTCTACCCCTTCGTGCAGCGCTTCTTCGTGAAGGGTGCGCTCATCGGATCCGTCAAGGGCTGATCCCCGCGCGCACAGAAAGATCGCCGCGACCCTTTCGGTCGCGGCGATCTTTTTGTGCGCGGTCAGAGCTCAGAGCTGGTAGGTGCCCCGCCCCGTCCAGCCGCCGGGAGCGCCGGGGCCGTGGCCCTGCGCCTCGATCGTCACGAGGCCATCGTCCGTCACGACGATGCGAACGCGCTGGCGCGCGATGTCGTCGCCGATCACATCGATGCGAGCGTCGAAGATGCCGGGCTCGCTCCAGCCGCCCGTCACGATGCCGCGGCCGACGCCGGGCACCTCGATGGGGCATTCCTCGCCGGCGGTCACGTCGAATGCGATCTCGATGCCGTCGAACGTCACGCGGTCCGGCGCGAGCTCGAGCGCGATGCGCGAGCGCAGCCCGGATCCGGAGACGGCGCGCACGGATCCGCGCACCTCGCGCGCGAAGGAGGGATCGTGCGGCGGCGCGGGCCACGCGATCGACGCGGGGGCGTCGCCGAGCGGCTCGTCGAGCGCCTCGAGCAGGAGCGTGCTGAGGCGGTTATCGCCGGCGTTGCAGCCCTGCGCGTTCGCCGTCATGACGGCGACGAGGCCGCGATCCGGGTCGCCGTAGACGTACTGTCCGCCGAGGCCGACCATCATCCAGCCGCCGCGCCCCGGCAGCCAGGTCTGGGCGGCGTAGCCGAAGCGGTGCGTGGATCCCCACGCCATCATCTCGGTGTTCGCGCGCCGACGCACGAGCTCGTCGACGACCTCGCGCGGGAGCACGCGCACGCCGTCTCGCTCTCCCCCGCCGAGAAGCATCTCGCCGATGACGAGCAGGTCGCGCGGGCGGGCGACCATGCCGCTGCCGCCGTGGGCGATGCCCTCGGGGCTCGTGATCATGCGCATGCCCTCGCCGAGGCCGAGCGGCGCGAAGACGCGCTCGCGAAGCACCTGCTCCCATGCCTTGCCCTCGATGCGCTCGACGAGCGCGGCGAGCACGTACGACGCGCTCGTGTCGTAGTGGAAGAGCGTGCCGGGGCGGTGCGAGGGCTCGGTGCGGAAGAAGCTCTCGAGCCACTCGGGCGACTGTTCGGTGTAGGTCGTGCCCGTGTACGGCGTGCGCATCGACAGCAGGTCGTCGATCGTCGCGAGCTCGAGCAGCGGGTGCACGGGGCGCTTCTCGGGGAAGTGATCGAGCAGCCGGTCGCTCGTCGCGAGCTTGCCCTCGTGGGCAAGCGAGAGCACGGCGATCGCCGTGAACGACTTCGAGATCGAGTAGTGGCGGTGCGGCACGTGCGGGCCCATGCCCGCGGCGCCGGCGCTATAGACGAGCGCGCCGCCCTCCGAGACCTCGATCGAGTGGATCGAGATGTCGTGGGCGGCGGCCTGGGCGATGAGCCGTTCGAGTGAACCGGTCATGAGACTCGCGTAAACTCGCTTCCCAGCTCGGTGAAGGTCGACTCGAGGCGCAGCGCGCGCTCGAGCTCCTCCTCGATGCCCTCGATCACGAGGTGGCGGCCGTTCTCGTCGTCGACGAGGGTTGCGGATCCGTCGGCGACGAGCTTCGGCGCGGGCGCCTGCATGACGCCCTCGACGAGGCGCATGAACGCGCCCGTCTCAGCGAGCGGCGAGAACAGCGTCGCGGATCCGTCGCGGGCCGCGAGCAGGTTCTCGAGGAGGTCGCGGCGGCCGACGTGCGACTGCTCGAGGACCTCGTCGTTCGCGCCGAGCAGGTCGATGTCGTCGCTCGTGTACCAGAGCCGCAGCGTGCCGCTCGTGCCGACGACGTCGACGTAGGGCGGCTTCTGCGACGGCGCCGCGAGCGTCACGGCGGTCGTGAGTCGCACATCGCCCTCGAGGTCGAAGACCGCGACCGATGTATCGTCGGCCTCGATGTCGTTGGCGCGCCACAGGTCGAGCTCGAGCGACTTCACGTCCTCCAGGCGCGTCGCGCCCGCGAGGGCCAGGGCCGTCGCGCTCGCGTGGGCGAGGGGGTTCGTTAGGGCGCCGTCGGCGACGACGCGGCCGTTGAGCGTGCGGCGGCCGGCCCACGCCGAGCGGGCGTAGTAGGCCTCGTTGCGCAGCCACGCGCCGGTCGCGCTGTAGCGCACGACCTCGCCGATGTCGCCCGCGGCAACGCGGCCGCGGATGATGTCGAGGGCGTCGGATCCGAGGCTCTGGAAGCCGACCTGCACGAGGCCGCCCGTGCGGTCGGCGATCGCGAGCAGGCGCTCGAACTCGTCGAGCGTCGCGGTCGTGGGCTTCTCGAGCAGCACGTCGGCGCCCGCCTCGAGTGCGGCCGAGGCAAAGTCGAAATGCGTGTTGATGGGGGTGCAGATGACGACGATGTCGACGCCGCCCGCAGCGATGAGGTCGGCGCCGTCGGTGAAGCGCGCGACGCCGTCCGGCAGGTCCTCCGCCGCGGGCGGGTTCGGATCCGCGACCGCGACGAGGCGCACGCGGCCCTCCGTGTGGAGCTTCAGCCCCTTCTCGACGTGGGTGCGGCCATGACCGCCGGTTCCGATAAGTGCGAGTCGTGGGGCGTTCACGCGGCGACCTCCGATGTCGTCAGGGAGAGAGCGCTCTGAAGAGCGCGTTCGATGGTGTTGTCGTCCGCAGCGTCGACGAGCGCGACGACGAGATCGAGTTCCAGGGGCTCCCCCGGTTCGAGGCGTCGGCGCTCGTCGTAGGCGAGTGCGGGGCAGAATCCAACGTATCCGTCCGCGCGCACGAACCACGGCAGGCGCGAGGCGGAAGCCGCAACAAGGCTCGCGTCGGGGCCCGCGACGACGATCCACGGCGACGTGGATCCGTGCGCGGCATCGACGCCCTCGCCCGCCGCGCTGAACACCTCGGCGGTGCCGAACGGCGCCCGCCAGAAGATGCCGCCGTAGAAGGCGCCGGGGCGCCCGTTGGTCTGCGAGCTGCCGATGCTGACGCCCTCGCGGAGGGCGGTCAGGCGCGAGCGCCACACGAGAATCGTGGATCCGTCGACGTCGTCGACGCGGATCTCGCGCTCCTCGGAGATGATCGGCTCGTCGTCGCGGTCGCGCCACAGGACGGTCGCGGTGTACCGGCTCGGCGAGACCGACTCCGCCTCCACGACCTGCCGGCCGTGGTTGTCGAGGATCTGCGGGCCGACGTCTCGCACGAAGGTGCTGCCGCCCCAGAAGTTGGTGCCCGACACGTCGGGCGTCGTCACGCTCACGCCGAGGTGGTGCAGGTGGTCGCCCGGCGCCGTCTCGGTCACCTCGATGCCGCCCGGCGTCGAGACCGTGATGAAGGGGCGGGGAGCGTGGCCCGGATCGATGTCGTCGCCGCTGTGGAGTGTGACGATGTCGCGCCCCGCGGCATTGCGGAGTGTCGTGGTCATTTCTTCTTTCCTGTGCTGGATCTCACCGTGAGCTTCGGCGCGAACGAGGTTGGCTCGAGGTCGGCCGTGCCGCGCATCTGCTCGAGGAGCGTCGACCAGATCTTCTCGCCGACGTCGCCGAGGCGCGCCGTCATGGTCGTGAGGCTCGGCGACGAGTACTGCGAAAACGGGATGTCGTCGAAGCCGGCGACCGAGAGGTCGTCGGGAACGCGCACGCCCTCCTCCGCCAGCCGGCCGAGGAAGCCGAGCGCGACGACGTCGTTGAACGCCATGGCGGCGCTCGCGCCGGTCTCGCGCACGTCGGGCCAGGCGGCGTAGCCGTCTTCGAACGACGAGCCGCACTCGACCGTGATGATTTCGACCTCGGGGTGTTCGGCGGCGACGACCGCGAGACCGTCGCGGCGGGCCATGTTCGAGCGCGCCTGGGCGGGTCCGGCGAGGTAGGCGATCTTGGTGTGGCCGAGCTCGATGAGGTGGCGGGCGACGGCGCCGATGCCCTCGGCGTAGTCGATGAGCACCGAGCCCGCCCGCTTGCCCGTCGTGCGGTTGAACACGACGACGGGGTCGATCTTCGGCAGCAGGTCGAGCATCGTCAACCGGTCCATTCGGGGCGCGAAGAGCACGATCGCGTCGGTGCGGTTGCGGATGTCGCGGGCGATCTCGACCTCGTGCTCGCGGTGCTCGCGCGTATCGGCGACGAGCACGCGGTAGCCATCGCGCTCGGCGGCGGAGTTCAGGCCGTGGAGCACCTGGTGGAACATGGGGTTCGCGAGGTCCGGCACGACCACCCCGATCGTGCGGCTCTCGCCGAGCGAGAGCGAGCGCGCCGTCGCGCTCGGCGAGTACCCGAGCTCGGCGACCGCGGCGCGCACGCGCTCGGCGATCTGCTCGTTGACCGTCGAGACGCCGTTCATCACGCGCGACACCGTCGCCTTCGACACCCCCGCCGCCGCGGCGATGTCAGAAATGGTGGTTTCTCGGCCGTGCCTCTTCGGAGTCATTCGTTAATCCTCTGCGAGATCGACACGGAACGAGCTGAAGGCCGCGGTCGCCGGATCCGCGCCGTAGCCGTGCCCGGCGAAGATGGCGAGTTCCGCGCCGATCCACTGCCCCTCCGAGGCGACGAAGTCGGGGTCGACGCGCACGGTGTGGCCGGCGGTCGTCAGCTCTGCGACGAGCGACGCGTCGGCGGCGCACTCGATCGCGACCTCGACGCTCTCGCTCACGGGGATCCGCAGGGCGACGCGCTCGGCCATGTCGCCCCGGCGGCGCACCGCGACGACGGCTTCGGCGCCGGCGTCGCCGTGCGCGACGCCCGCCCAGAGGTAGTCGTAGCCGAGCACCGCGAGGCCCGCGCGGGTGCCGGATCCGCCGTCGAGGTCGACGCGCACGCTCGCGCGCGACGCCATGCCGGGAAGCGGCTGGCCGAGCACGCGCGTCAGCGTGCGGAGGTTGCCCGAGTCGTCGCCCGACCGGATCCGCAGGGCACCCTCGCCGGGCGCGATCGCGTCGGCCGCGGGGTTGGCCTGCCAGGTCCACGTCGGGCCGGGGACGCCGCCCGCGAAGTCGTCGCTCCGCGCGACGGTGCGGTATCCCTGGGGCATGCCATGCGGGCTCGGGTATTCGAGCACGGGCTCGCTCGGGCCGCCGTCGACCGCCTTGCCCATGACCGGCCACCCGTCGTCGCCCCACGCCATCGGCTGCAGGTGCACGACGCGGCCGAACGGCCCGCGGTCCTGGAAGTGCAGGAACCAGTCGCGGCCATCGACGGCCGTGACCCACGCGCCCTGGTGCGGCCCGTTGACGGGGGTGGATCCCTGCTCGAGGACGTTGCGCTCCTCGTACGGGCCGAACACATCGCGCGAGCGGAACACCGCCTGCCAGCCGGTCGCGACGCCGCCCGCGGGAGCGAAGATCCAGTACCAGCCATCGCGCCGATAGAACTTCGGGCCCTCGATCGTGCCCCAGCCGTCGATGTCGGCGCCGTCGATCACGTCGCGCGCGGGGCCCGTCGCCTCGCGGAGCGCCGCGTCGACCGGCACGACCGTCAGGATGTTCTTCTTGCCCGCCCGCGAGTTCGCCCAGCCGTGCACGAGGTAGGCCGAGCCGTCGTCGTCCCAGAGCGGGCACGGGTCGATGAGGCCGAGGCCACCGAGCAGCAGGTGCGGCGCGCTCCACGGCCCCTCGGGCTCGGGCGCCGCGACGACGAGGATCCCCTGATCGGGGTCGGGGTAGACGATGTAATAGGTGTCGTCGTGGTGGCGGATCGACGGGGCCCAGACGCCCTGGCCGTGGCGCGGGAGCGCGAACCACTCGGCGGGCTCGTTGCCGCCCGGGAGCGCGTCGGCGACCCGATCCCAGTTCACGAGATCGGTCGACACGTACACCGGCAGCCCCGGCGCGCGGTTGAAGCTCGACGCGATCATGACGTAGCGGTCGCCCACGCGGATGGCGTCGGGGTCTGGCAGGTCGGCATCGAGGATGGGATTCCGATATGTGTGCTCACCGTTGAGTCGATCCATGCCAGCAAGATTACATCAGAAACCGGTTTCTGCTATCGTTTCTTGGAAGACATCCGACCACTCATTCTCGAAACCCACGAGGACCCATGGCTTATCGCAATGACGCGAACCCCGACCACACGATCAAGGTCGACCGAATCCGCACGATCCTGTCGGACCACGGCCGCCCCGCGGTCCACCTCACCTCCGCCGCGGCGCTCGCCTGGCTCTTCGACGGCGCCCGCACGGCCGTTCCGCTCGGCGGCGCCCCGGTGTTTTCCGCGACCGTCGAGGCCGACGGTTCCGTGACCGTCACCGCCCTCGCCAACGAGATCGACCGCCTCCGCGACGAGGAGGTCGCGGGCGACGTCGCGTGGCGCGAGATCCCCTGGTACGGCGCCCTTGCCGAGTCGCCCGTCCCGGCCGCGGCCGAGGCCGAGCTCGGCGCCGCGCTGCGCGACGCGCGCGCCGACCTCCTGCCCTCCGAGATCGAGCGCTACCGCGCGCTCGGCGCCGACACCGCCCGCGCGGTGACCGCCGCGCTCGAGGGCGCGGATCCGTCATGGAGCGAGCGGCAGCTCGCCGGCTATCTCGCCGAGCTCGCCTACGGCATCGGCGCCGAACCCGGCGTGCTGCTCGCGGCGGGCGCGTCCCGCGGATCCGTGCAGCACCCGATCCCGACCGACGCGCCCCTCGGCGAGCGCGCCATGGCGGTCATCACGACCGTGCGCGACGGCGTGCACGTCAGCATGAGCCGCTGGGTGACGTTCGCCGATCACGACCGCTTCGCCGACACCGAGGCGCGCCTGCTCGAGGTCGAGGCCGACATCCTCGACGCGACCGTGCCGGGCGCCTCGTTCGCCTCGGTCTTCGACGAGCTGCGCGCCGCGTATGCGCGCCACGGCTTCGGCGACGACGCCTGGGCCCGCCATCACCAGGGCGGCCCGACCGGCTACGTCGGCCGCGACCCGAAGGTCACGCCCGGCTTCGACGCCGCCGTCTCGGCGCACCAGGCCGTCGCGTGGAACCCGTGGGTACCCGGCGCCAAGCTCGAGGACACCGTCCTCGCGACCGCAGCCGGCATCGAGGTTCTGAGCCTCGACGCCGCCTGGCCCTCCACAACCGTCCGGGGCCGCACGCGCCCCCTCCCCCTCGCCCGCCACTAACTCACTGGAGAGATACGCATGACTCGTCGATTCGCCCTCATCGGTACCGGCGGCCGCGCCGGCATGTACATCGGAGCCCTCGCGGAGAGCCACGCCGACGCTGGCACGCTCGTCGCCTGGGCCGACACGAACCCCGGCCGCCAGGACTGGCACGAGAAGACCTCGCCCGGCATTGGCCAGCCCCGCCGCTTCGACCCCGAAGAGCTCGACGCGATCGTCGCGGAGGAGAAGATCGACGCCGTCATCGTGACGACGCCCGACTACCTCCACGCCAAGTACGTCGTCGCGGCGCTCGAGGCCGGCGCCCACGCCATCGTCGAGAAGCCGCTCACCATCAACGAGGAGGGCATCGAGGCGATCGCCGAGGCGGCCGAGCGCACGGGCCGCAAGGTCACGATCACCTTCAACTACCGCTACTCGCCGCGCAACGCCGAGCTCAAGCGCGTCATCGCCTCGGGCGAGATCGGCGAGGTCACGAGCGTGCACTTCGAGTGGGTGCTCGACACCGCGCACGGCGCCGACTACTTCCGCCGTTGGCACCGCGAGAAGGAGCACTCGGGCGGCCTCCTCATCCACAAGTCGAGCCACCACTTTGACCTCGTCAACTGGTGGATTAACGACGTGCCCTCGCGCGTCTACGCCTCCGGCGGGCTGCGCTTCTACGGCGCCGAGAACGCCGCGCATCGCGGCCTCGGCGAGCGCGCGAGCCGCGGATCCGTCGATGACCCGCGCACCGACGCGTTCAGCCTCGACATGCGAGCCGACGAGAAGCTCAAGGGCCTCTACTTCGACAACGAGGAGCACGACGGCTACCTGCGCGACCGCGACGTGTTCGACGAGAACATCTCGATCGAGGACAACCTGTCGCTCGTCGTCGACTACGTCGGTGGCCCGACGATGAGCTACTCGCTCAACGCCCACTCGCCGTGGGAGGGCTACACCGTCGCCGTCAACGGCACGAAGGGCCGCGCCGAGCTCACGGTCGTCGAGCGCGGCATGGTGCACAGCGACAAGTCCGGCGGCACCGTCGTCGACCCGAGCGCGAACCCCGACGACGTGCAGTCCGACGACAGCCGCCCCGAGTTCGAGAAGCTCGTCGTGCAGAAGCACTTCCAGCCCGCCTACGAGATCCCGATCGTCAACGGCGAGGGCGGCCACGGCGGCGGCGACAAGAAGCTGCTGAACGACGTGTTCTACGGCGCGGCCGAGGATCCGCTGGGCTTCACCGCTGACTGGACCGACGGCGTGCGCAGCGTCGTCGTCGGCGTCGCCGGCAACGCCTCGCTCGAGAACGGCCAGCCCGTGAAGATCGCCGATCTCGACCTCGGCCCCGCGGCCAGCGCCCTGAAGGGTGACGCAGCATGAGCCGCGTCGTCGTAACCGGCGGCGCCGGTCGCCTGGGCCGCAGCGTCGTCACGGCGCTCGCGGAGGCGGGCCACGAGGTCGTCTCGATCGACCGGGGTTCGCTCGAGGGCATGCCCGCGACGCAGCTCTCGGTCGACCTGCTCGACCTCGACGCCGCGGCCGCCGCGTTCGCCGAGATCCGCCCCGATGCCGTCGTGCACCTCGCCGCGATCGCGGTTCCGGGCGCGCTCCCGGACCCGGATATCTACCGCATCAACACGCAGCTCGTGTGGTCGGTGCTGCAGGCGGCCCTCGCCTCCGGCGCCACGAAGATGCTGCTCGCCTCGAGCCCGACCGTCATGGGCTACGGCTCGCCGAGCGGCTGGGAGCCGCAGTACCTCCCCCTCGACGAGAAGCACCCGACCGCGCCCTGGAACGGCTACGGCGCCTCGAAGGTCGCGATGGAGCAGATCGTGCAGATGGCGGTGCGCCAGCACGGCCACCGCACGCGCTTCGGCGCGTTCCGCCCCTGCTACGTGATCGCCCCCGAGGAGTGGGCCGGCGCCCCGACCCAGCAGGGCCACACCGTCGCCGAGCGCATCGCGAACCCCGAGCTGTCGGCCGTCGCGCTGTTCAACTACGTCGACGCGCGCGACGCCGGCGAGTTCGTCGACGCGTGGATCCGGAAGGCCGACGACGTGCCCAATGGCTCGACGTTCTTCGTGGGCGCGCCCGACGCGCTCTACGACGGCGACACCGCCGACGGGATCCGCCAGTACCTACCGGCCGCGGCGGGGGCTGCCGACCAGCTCTCGGGCACGCAGTCGGTGTTCTCGAGCGACAACGCGGAGCAGCTGCTCGGCTGGCGTGCGAAGCGCCTCTGGCGCGACGAGCTCGTGCGCGAGGGGGTCACGGCGTGAGCGCGACCATCGCGGCGGTCGACACGCGCCTCGTCCGGATCCCCCTCTCCCGCCCGTGGGGCGCCGACGTCACCGAGATCCACGTGATCGAGGTCATCGTCACCGACTCGGACGGCGCGACGGGCTTCGGCTTCTCGTGGACCCCGACGATCGGCGCGCACGCGGTGCACCAGCTGATCGCGCACGACATCACCGATTTCGCGCTGGGCAAGGACGCGGATCCGCAGATCTGGAAGGGCGCCTGGAGGCACCTCCACGAGGCGGGCGGCGGCGGCATCACGACGATCGCGCTCGCGGGCCTCGACCTCGCGCTGTGGGATCTCGCGGCCCGCCGCGAGGGGAAGAGTGTCACCGACCTGCTCGGCCGCACGCACGACTCGCTTCCGGCCTACGGCAGCGGCGTCAACCTGCACTACTCGCTCGACGAGCTGGTCGCGCAGGCCGAGCGCTGGGTGGCGGACGGCTTTCAGGCCGTGAAGTTCAAGGTCGGCAGCCCCGACATCGCCCGCGACGTCGCGCGCGTCGCGGCGGTGCGCGAGGTGCTCGGCCCCAACCGCACGCTCATGATCGACGCGAACCAGCGGTGGGACCTCGAGAAGGCGACGGCCGCGATGGCGCAGCTCGCCCCGTTCGAACCCGCCTGGATCGAGGAGCCCCTGCGCGCCGACGACATCGCGGGCGCCGCGGAGCTGCGCAAGCGCATCGACGTGCCGATCGCGTTCGGCGAGAACCGCCACACGGTCTACCAGTTCCGCGACGCGATCGACGCGGGCGCGGTCGACGTGATCCAGCCGAACATCGTGCGCGTGGGCGGCATCACACCGTTCCTCGAGATCGCCGCCCTCGCCGCCGACCGTGGCGTGGGCCTCGCGCCGCACCTGCTGCCGGAGCTGTCGAGCCAGTTGGCCTACACCCTGCCGGTCGCGACGTGGGTCGAGGACGTCGAGGACGCGGGCTTCGCCCAGCTCGGCGCGCTCGTCGAGCCGACGGGCCTCACGATCGCCGATGGTGTGGCCTCCGGCGGTCCCGCCCTGGGCCTCGGCATCCGCTTCCGCTAACCCCCATTTCTGCAATTCTCCGCGCGGTCATCTGCGATTCGCAGATGACCGCGCGGAGAATTGACGGGTTGAGGGGGGAAGTGAGGAATTACCCCACCGCCGAAAGGGCACGCATGAGCAGGTATTCCGCCGCCTTCGCATGGGCACGGCGTCACGTCGACGACGGGCGGCTGCCGCACGCCGTCCTGGGCATCGCGAACGCCGACGGCACGATCGCGCTCGAGAGCTTCGGGGGCGTCGCGGCAGACGCGACGTATCCCCTGTTCTCGATCACCAAGGTCCTGACGGGCATCACGGCGGCCCGCGCGATCGAGCGCGGGCTGCTGACTCCGAATACCCCGCTCTCCGACGCCGTGCCGGGCTTCGGCTCAGGCCGCGACGACGTCGTGCGGCTGTGGCACCTCGGCAGCCACTCCTCGGGCATCAGCGAGCCGCCGCTCGACACGGCGGTTCCGCTCGCGCAGGAGCTCCTCGCGCGCGGCCGCGACTTCCGCGCCGGCACCGCCTCGCGGTACTCGACGCTCGGCTACACCGGCATCGCGGCGCTCTACGAGCACGCGACGGGGCAGGCGTGGGACGCGGGGCTCGCCGAGTGGGCCGCCTCGATCGGGGCGACGGGCATCACGCTCGACCCCGCCGACTACGTGCCGGTCGACGGCATCGACGGATCCGGCCTCGACTTCGCGCAGCTCGTCGCCAACCGCGACCCGGGTGCGGGCCTCTTCGCGCGCGCGGACGACCTGCTGCGCCTCGGATCCGACCTGCTGCGCACCGCCGCGCGCGGCACGCCGGGGGTCCTCACGCCCGCGGGCCTCGAGTTCATGCGCCGCCCCGTGACGGGCGGCATGGCTCGCCTCGAGCCCTACCCCGCGGAGCGCGGGCAGGACTGGGGCTTCACCTTCAACCTGCGAAACCGCGGGCCTGGCCTCATTTCGACCGACGGCTTCGGGCACGGCGGCTGGGCCGGCACCGAGTTCGTCGTGCACCCCGACCACGGCGTCGCGTGGGTGCTGCTCACGGCGAAGGCGGGCCGCACGGGCGTCGACACCGACGAGCTCGACAACGCGGTCGTCGCGGGGCTCTAGGGCGCGCCGAGCGGATCCGCAAGCAGCCGCTCGAAGACGAGCTCGGCCGCGCCGATGAGCAGGCGGTCGGCGCCGAGCGCCGCCGGCGCGATAGTGAGGTCCTCCGCCGGCGCGCCGAGCATCTGCGCGCGCACCGACTCGTCGAACGCGCGGGCGTCGGCCTCGCGGAGCGCCGCGAGGAACCCGCCGAGCACGACGCGCGATGGGTTCATGGTGTTGGCTGCGTTCGCGAGCGTCGAGGCGAGGATCCGCCGCTGCCGCGAGGCCTCGGCCGACAGCAGGCGCGAGATGCCCGCGGCGAGCGCCGCGTCGTCGCGCACGCCGTAGGCCTCGAAGAGCCGGCGGCGGTTGACCTCGTCCTCGAGCGTTCCGCCCGGCACGCACCGGTCGGCGTCGTCGTCGATGCTGGGCCGGTTCTGGCCCCACTCGCCCGCGTACCCGCTGGCGCCGCCGAGGCTCTCGCCGCGAAGGATGGCGCCGCCACCGATACCGCTGGCGCCGCCGTTGAGGTAGATGGCGTTGCTGTGCCCGCGCGCGGCCCCGAAGACCCACTCGGCGATGGCGGCGAGCGAGGCGTCGTTACCGACCTCGGTGGCGAGATCGGTGCGCGCCGCGACGAGCGCGGCGAGGTCGACGTCGCTCCAGCCGAGGTGCGGGGCGTTGCGCACGAGGCGGTCGCTCGCGCGCACGAGGCCGGGCACGGCGATACCGATGCCGAGGATCCGCGCCTGCCGTAGGTGCCCCCAGCCCGCGACCGTGAGGGCGATGTGCTCGGCCGTCTCCTCGGGCGTCAGCACGTGGTCGGTGTCGATGCGGGAGCGCGAGATCACGCGGCCGCCGAAGCCGACGGCGCCCACCTCGAGCGCGTCGACCTCGGGGTTCGCCGCGATCGCGACGACGTCGTCGGCCGGCACGACCGTCGGCGACGGCCGGCCAACGCGGCGGGTGGGATCCGGATCCTGCTCCCGCACGAAGCCATGCTCGACGAGGGTGGTGACGAGGCCGCCGATCGTCGACCGGTTGAGGCCGGTATCGGCGGTGAGCCTCGCGCGGGAGAGCGGACCGACGTGATGCACGAGCCGCAGGATTGCTCCGAGGTTCGCGCGCCGCACGCCCTCCACATTCGATCCGCTCGCCATCGCTCCCCCACCTTAGGTTGTGGGCGAAAGCTTATCGTGCGCTCGCGCCCACCTCCGTGAGGCTCACCCCGACGACGCGGCGGTCGTTCGCCGTCACGACGCGATCGGCGAGCGTGATTGTCGCGCGATCGGTCGCTTCCGTCGCCGCGTCGGTGCCGATCCAGACCTCCGCCTCGCCCGCCTCGACGACGCGGCGCATGCGGCGGTCGCTGAACGCAAAGCGCGACGCCGGCACGTCGAGGGTGACGGTGCGCGACTCGCCGGCCGCGAGCGGTACGCGCGCGTAGCCGAGCAGCTGCGCGACGGGGCGCGTGACGGAGGCCGCGACGTCGTGGCCGTAAAGCTGCACGATCTCGGCGCCCGCGACGCCCGAGGTGTTCGTGACCGTCACGCGCGCGACGATCGAGTCGCCGGCCTCGCACGAGAAGTCGGAGTAGGCGAACGACGCGTACGACAGCCCGAAGCCGAACGGCCGCACGGGCGTCGAGTCGGTCGACGTGACCCCCGAGGGCCCCGCGAGTGGCGCGTGCAGGTAGCTGAAGGGCTGGGATCCGGCCGATCGCGGCAGCGAGACGGGCAGGCGCCCCGAGGGGACGACGGATCCGGCGAGGATCCGCGCGAGCGCGGTCCCGCCTTCCTCGCCCGGGAAGAACGCCTGCACGACGGCCGCGGGGCCGCCGCCCGCGAGCGCCCAGTCGAGCGCGTAGGGGCGGCCGGTCAACAGCACCATGACGACGGGGGTTCCCGTCGCGGCGACGGCCTCGACGAGCTCGCGCTGCACGCCCGGCAGGTCGAGCGACTCGGCGTCGTTGCCCTCGCCGACGGTGCCGCGGCCGAAGAGCCCGGCCTGGTCGCCGACGACGACGACCGCGACCTCGGCCGATGCCGCCGCCGCGACCGCCTCGTCGAAGCCCGATCGGTCGTCGCCCTCGACGTCGCAGCCGCGGGCGTAGGCGACGTCGAACGACTCGGCGAGCGCCTCGCGCACCGTCGGCATGTCGACCTCGACGGGGGTGCCGGGGTGGTTCGCCAGCACGTGGTTCGCGAACGAATAGCAGCCCTGCAGCGCCTCGTCGCGGTCGGCGTTCGGGCCGATGACGGCGATGCGCGTCGCGGGCGCGATCGGCAAGACGCCGTCGTTCGAGAGCAGCACGACCGACTCCTCCGCGAGCCGCCGCGCGATATCGCGGTGCCTCGGCGTGTCGAGGTCGATGGTAGCGGGCGCGTCGGCGTCGAAGGCTCCGGGATCCAGCAGCCCCAGCTCCTCCTTCTGCGCGAGCACGCGCAGCACGGCGCGGTCGACGAATGCCTCGGGCACCTCGCCCGCGCGCACCTTCGCCACGAGCGGCTCGAGGTAGGCGTCGCCCGTCGGCAGCTCGACGTCGATGCCGGCCTCAAGCGCAAGCGCCGCCGCCTCGCCGCGGTCGGCGGCGATCTGGTGGGTCTTCTCGAGAAACGCGACCGCGAAGTAGTCGGCGACGACGACGCCCTCGAAGCCGAGCTCGCCGCGCAGTAGCTCGGTGAGCAGCTCGGGCGACGACGCGACGGGAACCCCGTCGATCTCGGTGTAGCTGTTCATGACGCTCCTCGCGCCGCCGTCGCGCAGCGCCATCTCGAACGGCGGCAGGAACACGTCGGCGATCTCGCGCGGCCCCGCGTGGACGGGCGCGTGGTTGCGGCCCGACTGCGAGGCCGAGTAGCCGAGGAAGTGCTTGAGCGTCGCGTCGATGCCCGCACTCTGCAGCCCGCGCACATAGGCGGTGCCGACGGTGCCGACGAGGTACGGATCCTCGGAAATGCACTCGTCGACGCGCCCCCAGCGCGGATCCCGGATCACGTCGAGCACGGGAGCGAGCCCCTGGTGCACGCCGAGCTCGCGCATCGAGTCGCCGATCGCGATGGCCATCTCCTCGACGATCTCAGGGTCGAAAGAGGCGCCCCAGGCGAGCGGCGTCGGGAAGGTCGCTGCCTTCCACGCCGCGAGGCCCGTGAGGCACTCCTCGTGTACGAGGGCCGGGATCCCGAGCCGCGTCTCGCGGACGAGCCGGCGCTGCTCGGCGACGAGCCAGGCGGCCCTGGCCGCCGGATCCACCGGCCGGGTGCCGTACACGCGAGTGAAGTGTCCGATGCCGTGGCGGGTGATGTCGGAGAGCGAGCGGCCATCGCCGCTGCCCATCTCGTCGGCGAGCGGGGCGACGACCTCGCCGTTCTGGTCGAGCCAGTAGCCGACGAGCTGCGCGACCTTCTCGTCGAGGGTCATCTGTGCGAGGAGGTCTCGCACGCGGGTGGATTCGGTCACGGGGTCATCCCTTCACGGCGCCCGTCAGGCCGCCGACGATGCGCTTCTCGAAGAGACTGAAGAAGATCAGCGCGGGGATCATCGACAGAGAGGTGTAGGCGAGCACGCGGGCTGTGTCGACCGAGTACTGCGAGGCGAAGTTCTGCACGCCGAGCGGCAGGGTGAAGAGCGACTGGTCGCTCAGGATGAACAGCGGCAGGATGTAACCGTTCCACGTCGTGACGAAGCACAGGATCGCGACCGTGATGACGCCCGGCAGGCTCAGCGGGATCACCATGCGCCAGAAGAAGCCGAGGCGGCTGGCGCCGTCGATCGAGGCGGCCTCCTCGAGCTCCTTCGGGATGGCGCGGAGGAACGGCACGAGGATGATGATCGTCGTCGGCAGCGCGAACGCGATCTGCGGCAGGATGATGCCGGCGAGCGAGTTCACGAGGCCGAGGTTGCGGATCAGCAGGTACAGCGGCGTGATCGCGACCGTGGCCGGGAACATGAGCCCCGCCGCGAAGAGCGAGTACATCGCGCCCTTGCCGATGAAGTCGTACCGCGCGATGACGTAGCTCGCCATGACGCCGAGCACGACGGTGCCGAGCGTCGTCACGCCCGCCGAGATGGTCGAGTTGCCCATCGCGAGCCAGAACTCGCTGCTCGTGAGCACGTCGCCATAGTTGGCGAACACCCAGGGCGAGGGCCAGCCCGACGGATCCTGCGTGATCTGCGCGTTCGTGCGGAAGCCACCGATGATGACGTAGAGCACGGGGCCAATGCAGATCGCGACGAGGATCGTCGCCATGAGGTACACCCAGGGCCCGGCGGAGCGCGTCGCGCCCCGCCGCGGCCGCACCACGCGGATCGCGGTTGCCGTGGTGGTCATCGCTTCTTCTTTCCGCTATCGCCCGTGAGGGCACCCGCCGTGTCGCGGTTCAGCGCGAAGCGCTGGTACACGAGGGCCACGACGAGCGAGATGAGGAACAGCAGCACCGCGACGGCGTTGCCGAAGCCGTAGTTACCGGCGAGGTGGCCGTTCAGGTACATATAGGTCGCCATCGTCGAGGTGCCCGCGGTCGCCGCCACGTACTGGCCCCAGATGATGTTGACGAGGTCGAAGAGCTGCAGCGAGCCGATGATCGAGAGGAACGCCCAGATGCGGATCGTCGGCCCGAGGAGCGGCAGCGTGATGCGCCACTGGGTCTGCCAGAAGCTGGCGCCGTCGATCGCGGCGGCCTCGTACAGCTCCTCCGGGATCGACTGGAGGCCGGCGAGCATGAGGATCACGGCGAACCCGATGTACTTCCAGCTGATGATGAACATCAGCGTGCCCATCGCGATGCTCGGGCTCGCGATCCACGACTGCGCCCAGTCGCCCAGGCCGATCTTCTCGAGGAACGAGTTGAGTGCGCCGGCGTCCTGCAGCATGAGCGACCAGCCCGTGCCGACGACGACCTCGCTGATGACGTAGGGCACGAAGATCAGCACGCGGATGAGGCTGCGACCGCGCATCTTCTGGTTCATCAGCAGGGCGAAGAGGATCGCGAGGGGGCCCTGCAGGATGAGCGAGGCGAACACGATGAAGAAGTTGTGGCCGACCGCCGAGCGGAAGGTCGGATCCTTCAGGATCGAGATGTAGTTGTCGAGCCCGACGAAGTCGTCGGGGAAACCGAAACCCTTCCATCGGAAGAAGCCGTAGAAGGCCGCCATCGCGACGGGCAGGATCACGAAGGTGACGAACACGAGGATCGCGGGGCCCGCGAGCAGCGTGATCTCACCGCGCTTTCGCCAATCGGCCCGGGCCGGGGCGCGGTGAGCCGCCCCGGCCGGTGCCACGAGTGTTGCCGTTTCGGTCATCGTTTAACCGCGCGCCGCCGCCTGCGTGGCCGCCTCGACGATCGACTCGGCGGTGCCGGATCCGGCGAGGGTCTCGACGACCGCCGCGTTCAGGGCGTTGCCGACGTTCTGGCCGAGGAGCGTGTCGAGCCACAGCACGATGTAGCCGGCATCGTTGTAGGCGGCCATCATCTCCTGCAGGGCGGGGTCGGTCACGACCGACTGCGCGTCCTTCGACGCCGGGATCGCGTCGAACGCCTCGGCGTACTTTTCCTGCCACTCCGTCTGCGCGAAGAAGTTGAGGAAGTCTTCGCAGGTGCTGGGCGAGTCGGCCGAGCACGAGTAGCCGTCGACGCCGCCCATCATGGCGGTGGGGTCGCCCGCTCCCCCGTCGGTCGCCGGGAGCGGGAACCAGCCGAGGTCGGCGAGGGGCTCGCCGTCCGGGGTTAGCGAGCCGATGACGCCCGCGTCCCAGCCGCCCATCAGCTCCATCGCGGCCTTGTGGTTTGCGACGAGGCCGGCCGAGGATCCGGCACCCTCCTGCGCGTCGGTCGTGAGGAAGCCGTTGTTGAACGGCTCGGTCGCGGCGAAGTCGACGAGGTCCTGGCCCGCCTCGAGCCAGCACGGGTCGCTGAAGTCCTGGTCGACCGCGATGTTCTGGAGGACCTCCTCCGAGCACGCGCGAAGCGCGAAGCCGTAGTACCAGTGGGCAGCCGGCCAGGCGGCCTTCGCGCCGAGGGCGATGGGCTCGACGCCCGAGTCCCTGAGCTTCGCGACGGCGTCGTTCAGCTCGTCGATCGTCGCGGGTTCCTCGGTGATGCCGGCGTCGGCGAACAGGTCTTCGCTGTAGAACATGCCCTGCGGCAGCACCGCGACGGGCATGCCGTAGGTCGCGCCCTCGACCGTGAACGCGCTGAAGGCGGCGTCGCCGTAGGCGGTCTTCGCGTCGTCGGAGATGAGCCCCGTGATGTCCTTGACCACGCCCGCGTCCACAAAGTCGGCGAGCTTGCCGCCGCCGCGCGCCATGAAGATGTCGGGCATGTCGCCCGAGTTCGACGCCGTCTGCAGCTTGCCGTCCATGTCCTCGTTCTGCACCGAGGTCATCGTGACCTTCACGCCGGTCTCGGCCTCGAACGCGGCCGCGACCTCGTCCCAATACGCCTTGCCGTCGCCGGTCGTCGAGTTGTGCCACATCTCGAGCGAGTTCTCGTCGGCGGGCTCGCTGCCGCCACCGGAACAGCCCGTGAGGGCGAGTGTCGCGACGGCCACCGTCGCCATCGCGGACAGCCATGTCTTTCGCACGTTCATTGCAGGTCTCCTCATCGAGTGCGGTGCGCACGCGGCGCGTTGCCGCCGTGCGAGTAAGACTCTGGCACGCGATGTGACAGGATGTCAAACGTTATCGATAACGTTTTACATCGCGTGGTTCTCGTGCCCTTGCGTGGCGCGGGTCTACCGTGGAGGAACCATGAGCATCATCGACGGCGCGCCGCGCGGGCGCACAACGATCACCGACGTCGCGCGCGCCGCCGGCGTCTCGGTTGCGACCGTCTCGAAGGTGATCAACGGCCGCTATGGCGTCGCCGCCGCGACCCACGACCGCGTCATGCAGGTCGTGAACGAGCTGGGCTACGCGAGCTCGCTCGTCGCGACGTCGATGCGCCGCCAGCGCACGCACGTCATCGGCGTTCTCGTCGCGGCGTTCGAGCCCTTCGCGCTCGAGCTCCTGCGCGGCGTCTCCGAGTCGCTCATGGGCACGCCCTACGACGTGCTCGCCTACGCCGGCGCCGTCTCAGCGGGTTCGCACGAGGGCTGGGAGACCCGCTCGCTTTCGAGTCTCGGCGGTACCCTCATCGACGGCGCGATCGTTGTGACCCCCACCGTCGCGCTCACGGGCGCGGCCGTGCCGATCGTGTCGGTCGACCCGCATACGGGCACGACGGGGCCCGCGATCGTCGACATCGACAACCGCCGCGGCGGGGCGCTCGCCACCGAGCACCTGCTCGGGCTTGGCCACACCCGCATCGCGCACCTGAGCGGCCGTGACGACCTCGAGTCGGCGCAGCTCCGCGCGGGCGGCTACCGCGAGGCGCTCGCCGCCGCGGGGATCCCCGTCGACGAGTCGCTCGTCGCCGAGGGTGGCTACTCCCCCGAGGAATCCGCCCAGGCCGCGGCGGGTCTCCTCGACGCGGCCGAACCCCCGACGGCGATCTTTGCCGCGAACGACGTCTCCGCGATCGCGGCGATGTCCGTCGCGCGCGAGCGCGGGATCCGAGTGCCTGAGGATCTCTCGATCGTCGGCTTCGACGACATTCCGGCGGCCGTCGCCATGGATCCGCCGCTCACGACCGTGCACCAGCCTCTGAACGAAATGGGGCACGCCGCGGTCGATCTGCTCGTTCGCATGATCGACCACGGCGCGCCCGCGGAACATGTGCGCATGCCGAGCGAACTCATCGTGAGGGGCTCGACGGCGCCGTCGCCTTACGCCTCGTAGGGCGTCCAATCGGCCGGGATCGCGGCGGGCTGAGCGATGCGGCTCGCGATATCGATCGTCTGGCCCGTGCGCGTCGACTCCTCGATCGCGAGCATCGTCTCGAGCACGTGCAGGCCGATCTCGCCCGAGGCGCGGTGCGGCTCGCCCGAGCGGATGCCGCGCACCATGTCGAGCACGCCGAGGCCGCGTCCACCGACGGTGCCTTCGGTGGGCAGGTCCTCCCAGTCCTCCGCGTCAGGACGGTAGACCCGCAGCGGCCCCTCGAACATATTGGGATCCGGGATCGAGAGGGTTCCCTCGGTTCCGGTGATCTCGACGACGCCCATGCGCGGGAGCGCCGACTCCCAGCTGAAGATGCTCGACGAGGCGCCGCCCGCGACGAACTCGAGGTTGGCATTGACGTGCGTCGGGATGAGCACGGGGAACTCCTCGCCCGCGCGCGGTCCCGCGACGACCGTGCGGGTCGGGCCCGACGCGAGGCCGAAGGCCGAGACGCGGGCGACGGATCCGAACACGTTGACGAGCGTCGTCAGGTAGTACGGGCCCATGTCGAGCACGGGGCCGGCGCCGGGCTGGAAGAAGAACTCGGGGTTCGGATGCCACTTGTCGGGGCCGAGCGACATCATCGCCGTGTGGGCGGCGATCGGTTGACCGATCTCGCCCGCGCGGATGGCGCGCAGCGCGCTCTGCACGCCCTGACCGAGCACGGTGTCGGGCGCGATGCCGACGCGAAGGCCCTTCGCCGCCGCGGCCTCGAGAAGCTGCTGCGCGTCGGCGAACGCCGTCGCGATGGGCTTCTCGCTCCACACGTGCTTGCCGGCCTCGATCGCGGCGAGCGACACCTGGGCGTGCACGGCCGGGATCGTGAGGTTCACGACGAGCTCGACATCGGGGTGCGCGAGCACGTCGTCCGGCGTCCCCGACACGGGCACGCCGTGCTTCTCGGCCTGCGCCGCCGCGCGGTCGGTGTCGATGTCACCGACCGCGACGACCGTCACCTCGGGAAACTGCGCGAGGTGCTCGAGGTAGGTGTCCGAGATCATTCCGGCGCCGACGAAGCCGACGCCCACGGGCTGCTGCGCCATTACTTCGCACCCTCCAGGAGGGCGCGGGTGCCGACCAGGCCCTGCGCGATGCCGTCGAAGATGTCGCCGCGGTACTCGTCGAACTCGACGACGAGGAGCTCGGTCTGCGGGGCCGCCTCGAGGATCGGGGCCCACGCGATCGCGCCGTCGCCCGCGGGGAGCTGGTCGAGGCGATCCTTGCTGAGGCCGCCGTCCACCGCCGGCGCGTCCTTGACGTGCAGCTGGCGCACGCGGTCGCCGAGGGCGGTAAGGAGCGCCGGAACGTCGGCGCCGCCGACGGCGGCCCAGTAGGCGTCGATCTCGAGCGTCATCTCGGCCGGGAGCTGCTCGGCGAGGATCTCGATCGCGGTGCGGCCGCCGAAGGTGTTCTCCACCTCCCAGAAGTGGTTGTGGTAGCCGAAGGTGAGGCCGTAGCTCTTCGCGAGCTCGGCGTGGCCGGCGAGCTGCTCGGCGTTCTGCCGGATGTCGTCGAGGCTCGTCCAGCGCTCGGGCGCGATCATCGGATCGATCAGCGTCTTCACGCCGAGGGCCGCGGCGGCCTCGAAGGCCTCCTCGGCGTTCGCGTTCGACAGCGGCGCGTGCGCGGTCGGGGCCGTCAGGCCGTTGGCGGCGAGCTCGCGCTCGAGCTCCGCGCGCCAGCCGACGAGGTTGTAAAGCTCGATCTGGGTGAAGCCGATCTCGGCGGCGCGGGCGAGGGTGGAACCGAGGTTCTCCCCCGCGGCCTCTCGGACCGAATACAGCTGCAGGGCAATCGACGGTGTCACAGACATGGTTCTCTCTTCATCGAGGTAGGTGGCGTCGTCTCAATCCTAGGGAGACTTTTGCCGACGAATAATCAAAAGTTGGCGATTAGCCGTTTTTGCGCACAATCTGGTCGCGCACCCAGTGCGCGCTATCCTTCGGCAGGCGCTCGCCGGTGTCGTAGTTGACGCGCACGATACCGAAGCGCTTGGAGTAGCCGTAGCCCCACTCGAAGTTGTCGAGCAGCGACCACACGAGGTACCCGCGCAGGTCGACGCCGCGGTCCATCGCACGCTTCGCGGCGCCGAAGTGGCGGAGCAGGTAGTCGGTGCGCTCGTCGTCGTGCACGTGCTCCCCCTCGTCATCCTCGCTCACGACGTCAGGGAAGGCCGCGCCGTTCTCGGTGATCATGAGCGGCTGCTCCGGGAACTGCTCCTTCAGCGACACGAGCAGATCCTCGAGCCCATCGGGCGCGATGTTCCAGCCCATGTCGGTGTACGGGCCGTCCTGCGGCAGGAACTCGACGCCGTCGAGGCCCGGCCACGGCGATCCACCCACGTCCTTGTGCCCGTCGTTGCGCACCCTCTCGCCCGCGCCGTCCCACATCCGCACCGTGACGGTCGAGTAGTAGTTGACGCCGAGCACGTCGAGGGGCTGGTGGATCTGCTCCACGTCGCCCGGGCGCACGAACGACCAGTCGGTGACGCTCTTCGTGAACTCCAGCAGGTCGTCGTCGTAGCGGCCGAGGAGCATGGGGCTCGTGAAGGCGCGGTTCGCGAGCGCCTCGACGCGCTGCGCCGCCTCGCGCTCGCCGCGGGCGACGTGGAAGTTCAGGGTCACCGACACGTCGGGGTCGTTCGTCGCCTCGCGGCGAATCTCGGGCACCGCGAGGCCGTGCGCGAGGTTCAGGTGGTGCACCGCCGCGAGCGCGTCGCGACCACTCGTGCGGCCCGGGGCATGCGCGCCGGATCCGTAGCCGAGGTACGCCGAGCACCAGGGCTCGTTGAAGGTCGTCCACGTGTCGACGCGGTCGCCGAGCTGTTCGACGGTGCGGGCGGCGTACTCCATGAACCGGTAAGAGGTGTCGCGGTTCGCCCAGCCGCCGGCGTCCTCGAGCTCCTGCGGCAGGTCCCAGTGGTACAGGGTCGCGACGGGGCTGATGCCGCGGGCGCGCAGACCGTCGACGAGGCGCGAGTAGAAGTCGATGCCCTTCGCGTTCAGGGCGTTACCGGCGTTCGGGAACACGCGCGACCACGAGATCGAGAAGCGGTAGGCCTCGAGCCCGAGGCTCGCCATCAGGTCGAGGTCCTCCTCGAGGCGGTGATAGTGGTCGCAGGCGACGTCGCCGGTGTCGCCGTTCCAGACGCGGCCCGGCGTGTGCGAGTAGGTGTCCCAGATGGACGGCGTGCGGCCGTCTTCGTGGGCGGCGCCCTCGACCTGATACGAGGCGGTCGCGGATCCGATGAGGAATTCGCGCGGGAAGTCGAGGGGAACGTTGCGGTAGTCGGTCATAACGGGTCTCCAGTGATCCGGTTCGGAAGTATTTTCCGGAAGCGCTTACATTGTAGGTCGAACGGCGGCGGAACCGCCACGGGGCGTGCGGATGACCGCCACCCCGCCGGCCGCGACCTCGAGCCCCTCTGCGGGCCCGCCCGAGAGGAGGTCGACGCCGTCGCCTGCCACAGACGCGGCCGACGACGAGTGGTTCAGGAGGAAGAGGTAGTCGGCCTCGGCGCCGCGGCGGCGCACCGCCTCGAGCCCGAGCGCGGCCGCCCCCGGCACGGCCTCGCCGATGCCGAGCTCGCCCGCGATCCGCGCGTAGAGTGCGTCGCGCGAGGCCTGCTCGAGAACGGTCGAGACGTACCAGGCGGATCCGGATCCCACCGCGCGCCGCGTGACCGCGGGCCCACCCGCCGACGGGCCATCGGCGTAGGAGAGCACCGTCTCGGCGCCGTCGAGGATCAGGTGCTCGGTCCACTCGGTGGCGCGAATCTCAACACCGCCCCCGCGCTCGCCGAGCGACACGGCTTCCCCCGGCGCGAGCACGCGCACCTCGTCGGCGGACACCCCGAGCAGCTCGCGGAAGGTACCCGGGTAGCCGCCGGGCAGGATCCGGAGGTGCGCATCGGCGACGCCGCTGAGGTAACTCACGAGGACCGTGCCGCCGCCCTCGGCGAAGCCGCGCAACCACTCGGCTGTCTCGGGCGCGGCCGCGTAGAGGCACGGCACGACGAGCAGGTCGTACGCCGAGGCGTCTGCCCCGGGCGCCAGGAAGTCGGTCGCGATGCCCGCCCGCCAGAACGATCGGTGCGCGGCGCGCACCTCGTCGCGATAGGTGAGCGCGTCGTTCGGCAGGTGCGGGGTCTCCATCGCCCACCACGCGTCGGCGTGCCAGACGATGCCGACGCGGGCGTCGCCGAGGCGGCCGTCCGCGGGCGGATCCGTCACCTCCGAGATCTTCTCGAGCATGCCGCCGAGCTCGCAGACGGCCTCGTAGCCCGCGCTGGATCCGCCGGCGTGCGGCACGAGCGCGCCGTGCCACTGCTCGGATCCGCCGAGCGAGGCGCGCCACTGGAAGAACAGCGAGCTCTGCGAGCCGCGCGCGATGTACCCGAGCGAGTTGCGGATCATGCGGCTGGCGGGCTTGGCGTAGGTGCGGTCGCCCGTGATGATGCCGGTGGCGTTCTGCTCCATGAGCACCCACGGGCCGCCGCCCCAGCCGCGCACGAGGTCGGATCCGTAGGCGACGTGCGCCTCGCCGTCGGGCCCCGGGGTGTCGAGGTAGTGGTCGACCGAAACGACGTCCATCTCGCGCGACCAGGCCCACTGCTCGAGGTGATTCCACGTCGGCAGCATGAAGTTCGTCGTGACGGGCGCGGCGGATCCGGCGGCCCGGATCTCGTCGCGCTGCTCCGAGAAGCAGGCGAGCATCTCGTCGGACGAGAAGCGCCGGAAGTCGATGAGCTGGGCAGGGTTGTGCACGTACTGCGTCGCGACGGGCGGGAAGATCTCGTCCCACGCGCCGTAGCCCTGCGACCAGAAGCCCGTCGTCCACGCCGCGTTCAGCGCCTCGAGGGTGCCGTAGCGCGCCTCGAGCCAGCGGCGGAACGCGGCGGCGGCGTGGGGGCCGTAGTCGAGCGTGCCGTACTCATTGTGCACGTGCCAGCCGCGAAGCCCGGGGTGGGATCCGTAGCGCTCGGCGAGCATGCGGGCGACGCGGCGCGCGGCCTCGCGGTACGCGGGCGCGCTGATCGCGTAGGTGTCGCGCGAGCCGTGCGTGAGGCGCACGCCGTGGGGCGTCACGGGCAGGGCGTCGGGGTGCGCGAGCGTGAACCACGGCGGCGGCGACGCGGTGGGTGTGGCGAGGAAGAAGCCGATGCCCGCGACCGTCAGCATCTCGATCACGCGGTCGAGCCACGAGGTGTCGTACTCGCCCTCGCGCGGCTCGAGCCGCGCCCATGAGAAGACGCCGAGGGTGACGGTGTTAACCCGCGCCCGCGTCATCAGCTCGATGTCCTCGCGCCAGACCTCCTCGGTCCACTGCTCGGGGTTGTAGTCGCCGCCGAACAGCAGGCGGTCGGGCACGAAGGTCATGCGGTCTCCTCAGTGAGATCGTGTGGCGTGATGGTCGTGGCGCCGTCTTCGCGCACGTCGACGGTGGCGATCGCGGATCCCCACCGCACCCGCACGGCTCCGGCGCGGCCCTCGCGCGAGATGAGCCGCGCCTCGACGAGGCCGCCGTTCTCCCACGAGATGTCGACGACGACGCCGGGGCGCGCGACGAGGCCACGCACGGATCCGGTGGGAAGGGTCGATGGCACCGCCGGCAACAGCTCGATCTCGCCGCGGTGGCTCTGCAGGAGCGACTCGGCGATGCCGGCCACGTAGCCGTAGTTCGCGTCGATCTGGAACGGCGGGTGCGCCGCGAAGAGGTTCGGGTAAAGTCCGCCCGCGAACTGCCCGTCGTTGCCGCGGGCGTCGCGGAAGAAGAGCTGGATCAGCTCGTCGAGGCGGTCGCTGCGGCGAAGGCGCGCCCACAGCGACATCTTCCACGCGAGCGACCAGCCGGTCGAGTCGGCGCCGCGGCGGTCGAGGCTCACGGCGGCGGCGCGCTCGAACGCGGGGCTCGCGGCGGATCCGGGGTGCAGGGCGTACAGGTGGCTGAGGTGCCGGTGGTGCACGTCGGCCTCGGCGTGCGCGGCGTCCCATTCCAGGACGCCGTCGTCGGTGACGCGCTCGTCGAGCTCCGGCAGCCGCGACAGCGCGTCGCGTGCGCGTGCGGCGAGCTCGTCGCCTCCCGCGGCGACCTCCGTCAGCAGCTCGCGCGCAATCGCCAGGTCCATCGTGCTCGTGAGCCCGACCGAGCGCTCGGCGCCGTCGGCGTCGAGGTAGGTGTTCTCGGGCGACGTCGACGGCGCCGTGCCGAGGCCCGTCGGGGTCTCGACGAGCCAGTCGAGCAGGAACTCGACCGCGCCCCGCACGACGGCGGGCGAGACGACCTCGTCGTCGGATCCGAAGGCGCGGTGCTCGGCGACGTGCTGCAGCAGCCAGCCGCCCGCGAACGGCCAGAACGACCACTTTGGGTCGCCGCCGCCCTCGCCGACCGACGACGTGAAGCCCCACGCGTCGGAGTTGTGGTGCGCGGCCCAGCCTCGGGCGCCGAGCGACGCCGCCACCTTCTCCCCCGAGCGCGACATGGCGCCGATGAGGCCGAAGAGCGGATCCGCGAGCTCGGCGAGGTTCGCCGTCTCGGCCGCCCAGTAGTTCATCTCGACGTTGATGTTCGTCGTGAACGCGGCGCTCCACGGCGGCCGCGGGTTGTCGTTCCAGACGCCCTGCAGGTTCGCGGGCAGGCGGCCCGGCGCCCGGGACGCCGAGATCAGCAGGTAGCGGCCGTAGTCGAAGAGCAGGGGCACGAGGTCCGGATCCGCCGCGGCGGTCTCGCCGCTCGCGCGGGCCGCGTCGAGGCGGCCGGAGATCGTGCCGGCAGGCACGGATCCGTCGATCGCCACGCGGTCGAAAAGCTCGCGGTGGGCGCCCACGTGCGCGCGCTCGAGCTCGTCGTAGCCGGCCTCGAGGGCCGCCGCGATCTTCCGCCCGGCGCGCGCGATCGCGTCGTCGAGGCTGAGGAGGCGGTCCTCGCCGAGGCCCGCATAGGTGGTCTCGATCGCGACGACGACGATCGTCGCGCCGCCGCCCCGTCGCACGCACGCCTCGACGACGACCCGCACGGTGTCCTCGGCGTTCTCGGCCCAGACCGCGTCGGGCAGCTGCGGCTCGTGCGCCGGCGGCACGTCGAGGGGCGCCTCGAGGATCCACCGCTCGCCGGTCTCGGTGGGCTCGTGCCGCGCGAGGCGCAGCGGCGTCTCGAGCGCGATGGCCGGATCCGCACCGCCCTCGAGCCGGTACACGACGACGTCGTGGGGAGCCGAGACGAAGGTCGTGGCGCGAAGCTCGCGACCCGCCGCCGTGTGGCGCGCGTCGGCGAGCGCGAGGGAACGACGCGCGGTCTCGTCCGCGCCGCCGTCGATCACGAGGCTACCGACCGGCAGGTACGCCTGCGAGTGGCCGCTCTGCGCGGCCCGTAGCTCGCGCTCGGCGTCCGCGGCACGCCCCTCGAGCGCCGCGCGCTGGGCGTCGGCGTAGAGCTCGCGGGCCTCGGCGCCGCCGACGCGGCGCTGGGCCTCCTCCGAGCCGGGGTTACCCGACCAGACGCTCTCCTCGTTGAGGCCGAGCCGGGCGGGAAAGGATCCCCAGTCCATGACGCCGATGCGGCCGTTGCCGAGGGGCAGGGCCTCGAGCCAGGATCGTGCCGCGCGGTCGTATTCGAGCGTGCGCTCGGACATGCATCCTCCGTGATGATGTGCGATGGTGGGGGCCGGTCAGGCGTGGGGGCCGACCGAGCCGTAGGAACGGTATTCGGGGGTCACGAGGCGCACGCCGGGCTCGACGTGCTGCTTCTCGACTGCGTCGACGAGCTCCTGCAGCGCGAGCTCGCAGCTGTGCTCGGGAACGAGCGGGATCGAGTCGATCGCGCGGTGAAAGCCCGACGTGTCGAAGATCGAGCCGACCGAGACGAGCGACACGTCGCGCGGCACGTCGAGCCCGCGGGCCGTGATCGCGTCGAGCACGGCCTTGTGGCTGCGCTCCTCCGTGTTGAGCACGATGCCCGTCACACCGTTGTCGAGAAACTCGAGCGTGAGCCGGTACGCGTCCTCGGCCGCAAACTGCGCCTCCGACAGTGGCCGGAAATACGCCTCGAGGCCGAGCTCGCGGGCGCGATCGCGGAAGCCCTGGCGGGCGCGCGGCGCGTAGTTTGTCGTCTCGTAGTTTCCAGCCGGGTGGCCGAGCATCGCGATCTTGCGATGCCCGGCCTCGGCGAGGCGGTCGACGGCGGAGGCGGTCGCCCCCGCGAAGTCGAGGTCGACGCACATGAGCCCGTCGGTGTTGTCCGGCACGCCCACGAAGACCGTGGGCGTGTGGCTCGATCGCGCAAGCTCCGCGCGCTCGTCGTTCGGCGAGACGTCGAGCACGATGATCCCGTCGACGAGGCCGCTCGCCTCGACCCGCCGCATGCCCTGCGTCGAGTCTTCGTCGGTCAAGAGCAGGATGTCGTACCCGTGCCTTCGCGCCGCGATCGAGGCGGCGAGCACGAACGCCATGTGCGAGGGCGCGTGCGTGTCCGACCGGAACGGCTCGGTGAGGGCGAAGATGTGGGTCCGCCGCCCCGCGAGCATCCGGGCGCCCGCGTTCGGCAGATACCCGAGCTCGCGGGCGGCGAGATGGATCTTCTCCCGCGTCCGCTCCGACACGGGCCGCTTGCCGCTCAGGGCATACGACACCGTGCTGATCGACACTCCCGCGCGCTTGGCGACGTCATCAATCCGAACCACTGCTACTCCCACCGTCGGCGAGTGCGACGGTCAGAGTTCCCGGCCCGCTGTGCGTGTGAGCGGTTCCACCGGTGTCAACGTTCCAGCTTCCGGCGCCGGCACCGGCCGTGACGGAAATCTCGGACCCCTGGCGTCGAACCCGGAATTCCGTCGCCGCGCCGGTTCCACCCGGCACCTCGATGGTCTGATCGTATCCGTCCGGCAGCGCGTAGAGCTTCACCGTCACCCCATCGGCCCACGCGTACTCGGGCCCGCCGGTCTCGGCGCCGAACGGCACCACGGATCCCTCGCGCACGTAAATCGGGAGCGAATCGAAGCCGTGCTTCTCGCGGCGCCAGGATCCGCCCGTCACCGTCTCCCCCGTCAGTAGCTGCGTCCACTGCCCCTCCGGCAGGTACACGTCAACGTCGCCCTCGGCCGAGAACACCGGCGCGACGAGGATCGACTCGCCCAGCATGTACTGCGTGCCGAGGCCCGAGACCGCGCGGTCGCCCGGGAACTCCAGCGCCATGGCGCGCATGATCGGGGTGCCTCGCAGCGTCGCCTCCCGCGCGGCCCGCGCGAGGTACGGCATGAGCGACATCTTGAGGCGCGTGAACTGGCGCGTCACGTCGACGGCCTCGTCGTCGAACGCCCACGGTACGCGATACGAGTCGGATCCGTGCAGGCGCGAGTGCGACGACAGCAGGCCGAACGCGACCCAGCGCTTGAACACCGCCGGATCCGGCGTGCCCTCGAAGCCGCCGATGTCGTGCGACCAATACCCGAAGCCGCTCATGCCGAGCGACAGGCCGCCGCGCAGCGACTCGGCCATCGACACGAACGTCGACTCGCAATCGCCGCCCCAGTGCACCGGGAAATGCTGCCCTCCGGCCGTCGCCGAGCGCGCGAACAGGACCGCCTCGCCCTCGCCCCGCTCGCTCTCGAGCAGCTCGAACACGGCCTTGTTATAGAGCTGCGTGTAGTAGTTGTGCATGCGCTTCGGGTCGGATCCGTCGTGCCAGACGACGTCGGTCGGCACGCGCTCGCCGAAGTCGGTCTTGAACGCGTCGACGCCGTCGCCCAACAGCGCGCGGAGCTTGTCCTGGAACCACCGCACGGCGTCGGGGTTCGTGAAGTCGACGAGCGCCATGCCCGCCTGCCACATGTCCCACTGCCAGACGGATCCGTCGGCGCGGCGCACGAGGTAGCCGAGCTTCCGGCCCTCCTCGAAGAGGTGGCTGCGCTGGGCGATGTACGGGTTGATCCAGGCGCTGACGCGCAGGCCCTTCGCCTTGATACGGGCAAGCATGCCCTGCGGGTCCGGGAACATCGCCGGATCCCACACGAAGTCCGACCAGTGGAAGGCGCGCATCCAGAAGCAGTCGAAGTGGAACACCGAGAGCGGGATCTCGCGCTCGGCCATGCCGTCGATGAAGCTCATGACGGTCGCCTCGTCGTAGTTCGTCGTGAACGACGTCGAGAGCCACAGGCCGTAGGTCCAGGCGGGTACCTCGGCGGGGCGGCCGGTCAGGGCCGTGTACCGCTCGAGGATGTCCTTCGGCGTCGCGCCGTAGACGACGTAGTACGTCAGCTCTTGTCCGGGCACGCTGAACTGCGCCCGCGACACGGCCTCGGATCCGATCTCGAACGAGACGGCGCCCGGGTGGTCGACGAAGAGGCCGTAGCCGGCGTCGGATAGGTAGAACGGCACGTTCTTATAGGCCTGCTCGGAGGCCGTTCCGCCGTCCTCGTTCCAGATGTCGACGCTCTGACCGTTCTTCGCGAAGGTGCCAAAGCGCTCGCCCAGACCATAAATCGTTTCACCGACGCCCATGGCGAGCTGCTCGCGCACGTACGCCCCCTCGGGGGTCTGTATCGCGCCGACGCTGCGCGCGTCCGAGCTCGTGATGACCCGGCCGTCCGCGACGAAGTCGAGCCGCCATGGCCCCTCGGCGCCGATGCGCGCCTCGAGCGCCCCGGAGGCGAAGACCGCGTCCCCGGATCCGGGGGTCTCGATGCGGACGCTCGGGTTCTCGTCCGCGAGCTCGAAGACCGGCCCCTGATCGGCGGATCCGAGGTGGTGCGCGATGCTGACCCCGATGACGTTCTCGATGGGGCTCGAGAGCCTGATCGTGAGCGACGAGCGGTTGAGGGTCGCACCGCGAGAGGTGATCGGCGACGTCGGGGCGTGGACGACGAGGTCGTCGCCGTCGCGCTCGAAGCCGTCGATGTCTTTCGGCTGCAGGATGCTGACGCCGGGTCGCATCTGCCAGTAGCCGTCGGTGAATTTCATTGTGTTTAGCCCTTGATGGCGCCGAAGATGACGCCTTTGGTGAAGTGACGCTGGACGAACGGGTAGACGAGGAGGATCGGCACGAGCGCGAGCACCATGATCGCCATCTTGACGGGGAGGCCCGTCACGGCACCGGTGTCGACGCTGACCTGGCCCGCGCCGCTGCCCGGCAGGGTGACGCCCTGCAGAACGTAGGAGCGCAGCACGAGCTGGAGAGGCCACTTCGCGTTGTCGTTGATGTACAGCATCGCGTTGAAGAAGGAGTTGAAGTAGCCGACGCCGTAGAACAGCGCGACGACCGCGATGACGGCGCCCGACATCGGCAGCACGATCTTCCACAGGATCCGCCAATCGCCCGCGCCGTCGATGCGCGCGGCCTCGGTGATCGAGGGGTTGATGCCCATGAAGAACGAGCGCAGGATCAGCACGTTGAACGCCGAGACGGCGCCCGGCAGGATCAGCGCCCAGAGGCTGTCGATGAGGCCCAGGCCGCTCACGAGGAGGTACATGGGGATCATGCCCGCGCCGAAGAACATCGTGATGAGGAACGTGAACAGGATTGTGCGGTGGAACAGCGAGTTCGGTCGAGAGAGGCCGTAGGCCGCGAGGATCGACACGACGGTCGAGAGCAGCGTGCCGACGCCCGTGATGATGACGCTGACGACGACCGACCGGGTGACGATGCCGCCCGACAGGATCTGCTTGTAGGCCGAGAAGGTGATCTCGCCGGGGACGACGACCATGCCGCCCGCCGCCGTCACGGTCGCGTTCGACGAGATCGACGTGAGCACGACGGTGTAGAGCGGGAAGAGCACCGCGAGGACGACGAGGATCAGCGCGACCGACTTGCCGGTCTGGCCGAGCACGGTCGGCGGGCCCTCCCAGGCGGGGCGGTTGCCCAGCGAGCGGCGGCGGCGCGGCACCGTGAGGTTTTCGGTGAGGGTGCGAGTACTCATGATTTGCGGTAGACCCCGTCTTCTCCGAACAGGTGGGCGAGCTGGTTGGCGCCGAGCACGAGCAGGAGCGAGACGACGCCCTTGACGAGGCCGGCGGCGGCCGCGAAGGCCCAGTCGCCGTTGATGACGCCCTGGTAGTAGACGTAGGTGTCGAGGACCTCGGCGGCCCCCGCGCCCACGGCGTCGCGCTGGAGGATCAGCTGCTCGAAGCCGACCGTGAGGGCGTCGCCCAGGCGCAGGATCAGCAGCAGGATGATGGTCGGGCGGATGGCGGGGAGCGTGACGTGCCAGATGCGGCCCCACTTGCCCGCGCCGTCCATCGCGGCGGCCTCGTATTGCTCGGGGTTTACCGTGCCGAGCGCCGCGAGGAAGATGATGATGCCCCAGCCGGCGTCCTTCCAGACGGCCTGCGAGGTGATGAGCACCAGGAAGGTATCGGGGTTCGTCATCAGGTCGAAGCCGTCGAAACCGGCGTTCGCGAGAACGCGGTGTAGCAGGCCCGCGCCGCCGAAGATCTGCTGGAAGATCGTCACCACGAGAACCCACGAGAAGAAGTGGGGCAGGTAGACGATCGACTGGATCGTCGAGCGCACCCACGGCGTCGAGACGCTGTTGAGCAGCAGCGCGAGGACGATCGGGATCGGGAAGTAGAACACGAGCTGGAACGCCGTGATCGCGAGCGTGTTGGTGACGGCGTGCCAGAAGGTGGCGTTCTGGAACACGCGGGCGAAGTTATCCCACCCGATCCAGACGCTGTCGATGATGCCGACGTACGGCGAGTAGTCGAGCCACGCGATGACGTTGCCGAGCATCGGCACGTACGCGAAGACGATGAGGAGGGCCACGCCCGGCAGCACCATGAGGAGGAGGGCCCCGTCTCGGCGGAGGCGGTGGCCGAAGCTCTGCTTCCGGCCGGTGGCCGGTGCGGATCCGGCCGCGGCCTTCCGGCCCGGCTGAGCCGGGCCGGAAGGTGACAGCGTGTGAGTCGCGGCTGCGGTCATCGCTATTTAGCCCTGCTCCTGGCCATCGAGGATGTCCTGGTAGAACGCGCGCAGTTCCTCGCCGCCCGACGTGCGCCAGGTCTCGATCGCCGCGTCGAGCGCGTCGATCGACTTGCGCCCGCGGATGATGTCCGAGGCGAGATCCTCAAACGGCTGCCCGAGGGCGGCGTACTGGCTCGGCTCGGTGATGTTCTGGCCGAAGAACGGCGGCTCGGTCAGGTACTCGACGTTGTCGGCCATCCAGGTGGTGTACTTCTCGACGTAGTCGGGAAGCTCGGTCTTCGCGATCGCGGCGGGCGGCGAGACGAGGAAGATGTAGCTTGCCTGGATCTCGTTCTGCGCGAGGGCAGTCGCGACGGGCACGCCGTTGTCGTCGAGCTCGTAGTGCTCGCCCTCGACGCCGTAGGTGATGAGGCGGTTCTCGGCCGTGCCGTAGGGGGCCGCCATGAAGTTTGCCGCCGTGAGGATCTCCTTCGTCTGATCCTCGTCGCCCGTCTTCTTGATGTACGAGCAGATGCCGGCCGCGGGCGTCTTGTAGAGCACGGGTGTGCCGCCGTCGGCGGCGAACACCGGCATAAGCGAGATGCTGAAGTCGGGGTCGGTCGCGCGCATGCGGGTCAGCGCCTCGCTGTAGTAGCCGACGCCGTCACCCATCACGACGTCCTGGCCGCTCTCGAAGCGCTGCTTCGCGCTCGCGGTCTCGCCCGCGACGGCGTCGGGGTGCACGGCGCCGGAGGCGAAGAGCTCGGCCGTCCACTCGAGGGCCTCGCGGTACTCGTCGGTCTCGAACTTATTGATGAGCTGGCCGTCGTCGCCGACCGTCCACTTGTCCGGAACGCCGAACATGATCTGCGCGACCGTCCACGGGTCCTCCGACCCGTAGTGGCCGTCCTTCGTGTTGTCTTTCAGGAACTGCAGCATCTCGTCGGCGTTAGTCGGGAGCTCGGCGTCGGGGAGCAGGTCGTCGCGGTAGAAGTACCAGTTGCCGAGGTTGCCCTCGCCCGGCTGCGGGATGCCGTAGAGCTTGCCGTTCCACGAGCAGGCGCGCCACGCGTCGGTCGGGATGTTGGCGAGGTACGGGTAGTCCTTGATCGCGTCGCCGCCGAGGTAGGGCGTGAGATCTTCGAAGAGCTTGTCGACGCCGGTGCCGAAGCGGGGCGGCACGTTCCACGACGGGATCGAGATCCAGTCGGGCATGTCCTTCGGCGAGGCGAGCACCGCGGCGAGCTTGTCGCCGTAGGTATTGCCGTCGCTGATCTGGAAGTTGATGGTCGTGCCCATCGCCTCGTTCACGGCGTCGAAGTACGAGTTGCCGCTCGTCGGCGGGATCGTGCCCCACAGGGGCGTCATGGCCGTGTAGGTGCCGCCGCTTCCGGGAGGGGTGTCGAAGCCCTGAACCAGCTCATCCGGCACCGTGAGGTACCCCGACGGCGAACCGTCGACGCCGGGGAAGTCGGGTTCGATGGCGTCAATCGGAACGTACGCGGGCAGCGACGCGTCGTCGATGGCGCCGTCGCTCGATGCGACAGTCGTGCCATTGTCGTCGGCCGAACCGCAGCCGCTCATGACGAGGGCGGCGGCGCTGACCGCGCCGACGATCGCCAGTGTTCGACGCACTGCCGTGCGCCTAGTTCCGAGTGTGCTCATGGAGGTCTCCTTTGCTCTCCGAGGAGGCGGGCTGGTGCCCAACCTGCGCCCCGACAGGCTCATTGTCGAAGCGCTTCGCATTACGGTAGCTTTTGTTGCGAACATCCGCAATACTTTGTTCAAAATCGCGTCGAAGCGATTCGCATTTGCCCTCCCAACGTCCGCGAGGAACCCACCATGTCTCTGCACGCCGCCGTCTCAGACCTGCTCTCACAGCTGAGCACCGACGAGAAGATCGCCCTCCTCCACCAGCACCAGCCGGCTATCGAGCGCCTGGGGCTCTCCGCCTTCCACACCGGCACCGAGGCCCTGCACGGGCTCAGCTGGGTCGGCACCGCGACCGTCTTCCCGCAACCCGTCGGGCTCGCCGCGACCTGGGATCCGGAGTTCCTCAAAGAGGTCGGCGACGCCGTCGCGACCGAGGTGCGCGCGAAGCACGCGCAGGATCCGGCGCTGAGCCTCAACGTCTGGGCGCCCGTCGTGAACACGCTGCGACACCCGCTCTGGGGGCGCGGCGAGGAGGGCTACTCCGAGGACCCGGACCTCACGGCCGCCCTCGCGATCGGTTACGCCCGCGGCCTCCGCGGCGACCACCCGACGGTGTGGAAGACCGTCCCGACGCTCAAGCACTTCCTCGCCTACGGCAACGAGACCGACCGCGCGACGACGAGCTCGCACATGCCGCCGCAGGCCCTCCACGAGTACGAGCTCCCCGCCTTTACGCACCCCGTCGCGGCGGGCTGCGTCGGCGCGGTGATGCCGTCGTACAACCTCATCAATGGCCGCCCGACGCACGTCTCGGGCGAACTCCTCCGGTTGCTCCGCGAGCACGCACCGGAGGGCATCGCCTACGTCTCCGACGCCCAGGCGCCGTCGTTCCTCGTCGACGAGCAGCGCTACTTCGAATCGCACGAGGCCTCGCACGCCGTGGCCCTCAAGGCCGGCCTCGACTCGTTCACCGACAACAGCGAGGCGTTCGCGCCAACGGTCGAGCGGGTGAGCGCTGCCCTCGAGGCGGGCGACATCGACATCGCCGACATCGACCGCGCCGTGCGAAACCTGCTGTTCCTGCGCGCCCGCACGGGCGAGCTGACGAATGAGGATCCGTACGGGATCGGCGCCGACCAGATCGACATCCCCGCCCACCGCGCGCTCGCCCGCGAGGCCGTCGCGCGCTCGGTCGTCCTGCTCGAGAACGACGGCGCGCTCCCCCTCGCCGAGCCCCGCACGATCGCCGTCGTCGGCCCCTTCGCCGAGCACCTCGTGCACGATTGGTACTCCGGCACGCCGCCCTACAAGAGCCTCGTCTCGGACGCGGTGCGCGAGCGCTACCCGAACGCCGAGGTGCGGGTCGCCTCCGGCGCCGACCGCATCGCGCTCCGCTCGCGCACGCACGGCCGGTTCCTCGAGGTCGCGGGCGACGGATCCGCCGTGTCGGCGTTCGCCGAAGCGGCGACTCCCGCGACCCACTTCGACCTCGAAGACTGGGGCAACGACACCGCCTCGCTGCGCTCGGTCGAGAGCGGCCTGCTCCTCACGGGCGCGGGCCGATTCCTCAGCGCCTCGTCCGCCCGCATCGGCGAGTGGGTCGCGCAGGAGACCTTCCGCCTGCAGGAGGTCGACGGCGGCGTGCGGATCCAGCACCTCGGATCCAAGGGCTGGCTGCGCGTGCAGCGCGACACGCTCGCGCTCGTCGCCGACGGGACTGAAAAGACCGCCGAGATCTTCGACCTCGAGCTCGTGAGCGACGGCCTCGCGGCCGTCGGCGCGGCCTGCGAGGGCGCCGATGTCGCCATCGTCGCGCTCGGAAACGACCCGCACGTCGCCGGCCGCGAGACCGAGGATCGCCCCGACATGCGCGTCGCCGCCGGATCCCGCGAGCTCTGGCACGTCGCGGCCGAGGCCGCCGACGACGCGATCCTCGCGATCGTGTCGAGCTACCCCTACGAGATCGGCGAGCTCGTCGCCGACGCGAACGCCGCCGTCTGGCTGAGCCACGGCGGGCAGGAGCTCGGCCACGGGCTCGTCGACGTGCTGAGCGGCGACCGCGAGCCGGTTGGCCGGCTGCCGCAGACCTGGTGGGCCTCGGCGGCCGACGCGGGCGACCTGTTCGACTACGACGTCGTCGGCTCGGCGATGACCTACCGCTACGCCGCGGCTCGCCCCGCGTATGGGCTCGGCCACGGCCTCGCCTATTCCCCCGTCTCCTACGAGTTGATCGAGCTCTCGGAGGCGTCGATCGAGGCACCCGCGCCCACGGCAGCGCACACGGCCGCCCGCCCCGCGGGCTTCGGCGGGCGGCTGGTCGCGCGCGTGACGCTCGCCAACACGGGCGATCGCCCGGTCGACGAGCTCGTCGCCGTATACGCGGCGGCGCCGTCGCTCCCCGTCCCCGCCCCGCACACCCGCCTCGCGGGCTGGGTGCGCGCCGAGCTCGCCCCCGGCGAGCGCCGCACCGTCGAGGTCGACCTCGACGAGGGCGTGCTCGCGGTGTGGGACGCGGCCGATCACGCGTTCCGGATCCAGCCCGGATCCTATGAGCTGCGCGCCGGCCGCTCCGCGTCCGAGCCGGCCGTCCGCGCGGCGCTCGAGGTGACGGGCGAGGATCCGGGCGCCCGCGAATCGTCGCTCGTCGACGCCTCGGCCTTCCACTCGCGGGGCGGCGTCGTCACGTCGGACCGCACGCGCGAGAGCGGCCAGAGCATCGAGGTCGAGGCCTCGCGGGCCGAGGGATGGGCGCGCTACGACCGCGTCGATCTCGCGGGCGCGAGCGCGCTGAACATCGAGGTCGCCCGGCGCGCGCTGCCGTCCGAGGCGCCGGCGACCATCCGCGCCGAGGCGCGCTCGGGCGGGGAATGGATCCGAGTGACGGGCGATGTCGAGGTGCCCGAGACAGGCCGGTACGGCTGGATCCGCGTCACCGCGCCGATCGCGGCGGAGGTCGCCGGGCCCACCGAGCTGCGGCTCGTGCTCTCGGGCGCCGCGCGCGTTTCCGAGTTCGAGATCGTGCGCGCGTAACCCGTTGCCACTCCCCCTCGTTCGTGATACGTTCACACCAACAACAATTCACCAATGATGCTGAAAGGCAGGACATCCATGTCCCTCACCCCCACCAAGGCTGACCGCTTCTCGTTCGGCCTCTGGACCATCGGCTACAACGGCACCGACCCCTTCGGCGGCCCGACCCGCCCGGCCCTCGACGTCGTTCACGCCGTCGAGAAGCTCGCGGAGCTCGGCGCCTACGGCCTGACCTTCCACGACGACGACCTCTTCGCCTTCGGCTCGACCGACGCCGAGCGCCAGAAGCAGATCGACCGCCTCAAGGGCGCGATGGCAGACACCGGCATCATCGTGCCGATGGTCACCACCAACCTCTTCAGCGCCCCCGTCTTCAAGGACGGCGGCTTCACCTCCAACGACCGCCAGGTGCGCCGTTACGCGCTGCGCAAGGTGTTCCGCCAGCTCGACCTCGGTGCCGAGCTCGGCGCCAAGACCTTCGTCATGTGGGGCGGCCGCGAGGGCGCCGAGTACGACTCGGCGAAGGACGTGCAGGCGGCACTCGAGCGCTACCGCGAGGCCGTCAACCTCCTCGCCGACTACGTCACCGACAAGGGCTACGACATCCGCTTCGCGATCGAGCCGAAGCCCAACGAGCCCCGCGGTGACATCCTCCTCCCGACCCTCGGCCACGCCATCGCGTTCGCCGACTCGCTCGAGCGCCCCGAGCTGTTCGGCGTGAACCCCGAGGTCGGCCACGAGCAGATGGCGGGTCTGAACTTCACCGCCGGTATCGCCCAGGCGCTCTACCACGGCAAGCTCTTCCACATCGACCTCAACGGCCAGCGCGGCATCAAGTACGACCAGGACCTCGTCTTCGGTCACGGCGACCTGTACAACGCGTTCTCGCTCGTCGACCTGCTCGAGCACGGCGCCCCGCAGGGCGGCCCGGCCTACGACGGCCCGCGCCACTTCGACTACAAGCCGAGCCGCACCGAGGACGAAAACGGCATCTGGGACTCGGTCTCGGCGAACATGCGCAACTACCTCCTCCTCAAGGAGCGTTCGGACGCGTTCCGCGCCGACCCCGAGGTGCAGGAGGCCCTGTCGGCCGCCAAGGTCGACGAGCTGAGCCAGCCCACGCTGAACCCGGGCGAGAGCTACGACGACTTCCTCGCCGACCGCTCGGCGTACGAAGACTTCGACGCGAACGCCTACTTCGGCGCGAAGGGCTTCGGCTTCGTCAAGCTACAGCAGCTCGCCACCGAGCACCTGCTCGGCGCCCGCGGTTAATTCGGTACGAAGGAACACAACACGATGACTCTGGTCGCCGGCGTCGACTCTTCGACGCAGAGCTGTAAGGTCCTCATTCTCGACGGCGAGACGGGCGCGATCGTGCGCTCGGGTCGCGCCTCGCATCCCGACGGATCCGAGGTCGACCCCGCGCACTGGTGGCGCGCTCTCGGCGAGGCGATCGAGAACGCGGGCGGCATCGACGATGTCGACGCGTGGTCGATCGCGGGCCAGCAGCACGGCCTTGTGGCGCTCGATGCCGACGGCCGGGTCATCCGCGACGCGCTCCTGTGGAACGACACCCGTTCCGCGGGGGCCGCCGCGGCCCTCACGAGCGAGGTCGGCGCCGCCGCCTTCGCCGAGCGCACCGGGCTCGTCCCGGTCGCGTCGTTCACCATCACGAAGCTCCGCTGGCTCGCCGACGCCGAACCGGAGAACGCCGCCCGCGTGGCCGCGGTGGCGCTCCCCCACGACTGGCTGACCTGGCGCCTGCGCGGCTACGGCCCCGCGGACGAGAGCGAGCTCGGCCCCGTGCTCGACGAGCTCATCACCGACCGATCGGACGCCTCCGGCACCGGCTACTTCGACTCGTCGCGCGACGAGTACGACCGCGAGCTCCTCTCGATCGCACTGCGCCGCGACGCCTCCGACATCGTCCTGCCGCGCGTCCTCGGCCCCGCCGAGCATACCGTCGACGGCGGCGGTCGCCGCGTCGCCCCCGGCGCGGGCGACAACGCGGGCGCGGCCCTCGGCATGGGATCCGTCACCGGCGACATCGGAGTCTCGATCGGCACGAGCGGCACCGTCTTCGCGATCGCGACCGAGCCGGTGCGCGACACGAGCGGCACGGTCGCGGGCTTCGCCGACGCCGCGGGCGGCTACCTCCCCATCGTCACGACCCTCAACGCGGCCCGCGTGCTCGACCAGGTCGCCGCCCTCCTGGGCGTCGACCACGCCGAACTCTCGCGCCTCGCGCTGGAGGCCGAGCCCGGCTCCGCGGGCCTCGTCCTCCAGCCCTGGTTCGAGGGCGAGCGCACCCCGAACCGCCCCGACGCGACCGCGACACTCTTCGGCATGACGCTCGCGTCGACGACCCGCGAGAACCTCGCGCGCGCCGCCATCGAGGGCGTGCTCTGCTCGCTCGCCGAGGGCCTCGACGCGATGCGCGACCTCGGCGTCGACGCGAAGCGCGTGCTCCTAACGGGCGGCGCGGCGCAGAGCCCCGCCGTGCAGCAGATCGCCGGCGAGGTCTTCGGCCTGCCGGTCGTGATCCCGGATCCGGGCGAGTACGTCGCCCTCGGCGCCGCCACCCAGGCCGCCTTCTCGCTCACGGGATCCCGCCCCGCCTGGTCGCCGAAGATCCTGGCCGAGCTCGCCCCGGGCACGACCCCGGCCAGGGCCGCCTACCGCGCCCGCCTCTAACTGTGATGTCCAGGGACGTTGTTGAGTCGGTCGAAGGGTGCGCCGCCAATCGCAGAGTGGTGTCGGTGGTGGTTGTAGAAGTGGAGCCAGCCGGGCAGCGCCAGGCGTCGTTCGGCCTCTGAACCGTA
>NZ_KZ848474.1 GCF_003327285.1 Microbacterium sorbitolivorans
ACGTCGAGGTCTTTCGGATGGGCGAGTGTAGGAACTTCCATCTTCGGAAGACCTCGACCTCATTGCGGCGACCGCCACGCCGCCCGCGCATCCAGCCTCGCGCTACACCCTCAAACGCGAAGAGCCCCTTATCCGAGGTTGGTTCTGATCCAGATCCGCATCGCGTCTCGGATCGCTGCTGCGTTGTCCTCTCCGCCATAGGTCGCGGCGAAACGAGCGTCGGTGACATACAACTCGGAGAGCCCGGTGTAGGCGGCGCGGTCAGGCGCTTTCCCACCCCAGTAAGCGGTAACCCACCGATGGTGCTCTGAGACCAAGTCTTGGAAGAGCGCGCTGCTGGGATCCTCACCAGCTTCGGCCGCCGCCCGCAGCGCCGCGTTGACGTCGAGGCTTCGCTTGTCGTCTTCCTCGCGCTGATCGTCGGTCATATCGGTGCGACGCTTCGCAGAACGTTCCCATGCTGCGTCCCCCCAACGGGTGCGCACTTCGGCCTCGTACTGGCTTTGGTCGACGCCAGCGAATACTTCTTCAATGGGCATTTCTTGGCCATTCCTCACCGCATCGAGCGTGTGCCGGACGACGGTGATCTGCTGATTGGTTCTGTCACGACGCTCCTCTAGAAGCGTGAGATGGGTCTCGATGGCGTCAGCGAGCGTCGTGTGGTCGTCGAGCGCGAGTTGGATCGTGGCAAGCGGGAGTTCGAGCGCGCGTAACGACAGGATTCGATAGAGGCGTGAGATCTCGGCCTCTCCGTAGAAGCGGTAGCCGTTGGCGGCCACCCGTGATGGACGGAGAAGGCCGATCTGCTCGTAGTGTCGAAGCGTTCGGCTGGTGAGGCCGGTCGCCTTGGCGAGGTCTCTGATCGGCCACTCCGTCATGGCGTTCTCCTCAGCGCTCGTTCCCCACCGCAGTTGCGGCCTCGGGTACCTCGAAGTCGCCCATGATCTGATCGCTGGCCCAGTCGCGGGCTGCGGTCTGATCCGCCACGCGGGGAGCAGTCAATGTGACCGTGTTTCCGTCTCCATCCGTGAACGTGACGTCGGTCGTGAACCACGGAGTATCGACCGGCCCGGTAACCTCCGCTCCCGACGACCGAAGCCGTTCAGCGACCTCCCCCAAATCGACGTTCCCTGCTGTGAACGATGCAGACACCGACCCGCGCACCGCTGCGCCTTGGGTCATGAGGATGTCCTGGTTCCTTTCCCTACGCAGATGCACCAGCGCAGGCACACCGCCCGGACCAGGGATCGTGGCCAGAGTCACAAACCCCGCAGCCGCGTAGATGGCCTCGACCGCGGTGAAATCGCTAACCACGACGTTCATGAACATCGGCATTACATAGATGGACCGGTCGATCGCCGGCCCGCTGTGTTCTGTCATAAACACCACCCTGCCGGTTGACGTTACGGCAGAGTCAAGCCAGCACCACGATCACAAAGAACGCAAACCCCCGAGAGACCGGGCGTCAACAACCTCATGGCCAGCAACATCTAGACCAACATCGACGAAGACCCAGCGAAATAGCAAGCAACTACGCGTCCGCTCCAAGAATGCTCGCCCCTATCAATACAAAGAGCCAATGACGGCCGCGCGCGTGACCTTAGCCGATCGCATAACGAGCGTCGATCACCTCACGGTTTGAGGCCCATCCTGTATGCCCGCCGCGGTGAATCGGTGGCGCCCAGCGGACGCTCGCGGCGACCAAAACTATCTGCAGCTGATGCGGCGGTCGCAAGGAACACCCAAATAGGCAAGAAGGTCCAGGATGATTGGGTTGCGACGCCCACGGCAACGAACACCATTAGAGAGAAAATACCGCGCCCTCGGCGCCAGGTTATAACTAGAAGTGATGCAATCAGAACTCCCAGCGCCAGAAGCCCAAGAACACCCAGCTCGGCGCCCATTTGAATATAAACGTTCTCCGCAATTGCACGCCCTTTTCCTTCGCGAATATAGTCTGAAAAAACATCGTACTCATCTACATATTCATGGAAACGAAGCCCGAACCGGCCCGGGCCAACCCCTAGAGGGTTGTCCCACATCATCCGCCAGCCAATCTCGGATTTCGCGGATCGCACGCCTAGCGAAACCGTGTGCGCAGGTTCACCCAACCCAAATAGATTAAGCTTCGACAATTGGAAAATGAATGCGTCCCGCAAAGGCGCAACCACCACAACCGTTAACGTCGCCACGATTAGAGCAACCCCAGACGCAATCAACAGTGTTCGGCTAGGCTTCGCAATGACGGTGGCCAACAATGCAATGGCGACCGCTATAAAAGCGGTAGTCGACATCGAGCATAGCGCACAGGCGATCGCAACCGCTGCACTGAAATATTTACGACCAAAAAGCGAGAGGACAATCAGTCCGCCAGCATAGAACCCGAGTTGCTGGCCTTCCAGGAAGGGTCCATTTCTTAAAAAAGTTACACCACCGACTGCGATCCCCCACCGGTCCATCGCAAAGCCCGCGTTCGATAGGAAGCCCGTTAGACCCGGCGTGAAGCGTGAAACGATTTGCAATAGCACCGCACCACCGCACACCCAAACCGACTGAATAAGCACAGCAGTGAGTAAGTTGAACCGCACCCCTCGGAGCAGGAACCAAACGACTATCGCAAAACAGCCGTAGACGACATAAATTCCTATGTCCACGATCGGAGAGCGCGACACACCAGGTATTGCCACCGAGAAATCCGAGGTAGCGATTGCACTCGCTGTCGAAACAGCAAGACTAAGCACAACCCCCAGCACTGCCATTGGCACAATTCCACGTAACCACGGAGATTTAAGCCCCGAGCGGTCCCGCAGCAACTCGTATCCGCGCACGAGGATTGCGATTCCAAACATCACTTCGGAGATCTTGACCGGTGAGCCAATATTAACCGTAAAAGCTTGCTGCAACGGGATAAACAACACGCCGAGAAGTGCAATTCGAATGGACAACGCCTGAGATCGGTACTGCCGTGAACCAATTCCGTCGCCAAACAGTCTCGTCCGCCACGTCACATCCACAGTTCGCTCAAACTCCCATACTCATGTTGCAAGTCATCCAGCCGTTCCAGTCAAACTGACTATTCCACGCGACTGTCCGCGTCATAGAAAGATATCCACTATGGTAACGGATCTCGTGGCGGTCCGGCGTAGATTCTCACGCGGAAATCGCTGTAGCCACAGCGATTCCTCGAATAATTGGCCGACCATCCGAGCGTGGTAGATAGATACGTGGTGAACTTTCCTCCACCGGAGTGTACTTCCGTAGAGCACCGCGAAACGAATGTGCCACACAAACACATCTCGTGTGACGCCCGGGTGTTAAGTCGACGCTGGCATGGTGCTAGCGGCTCACAGTCACTGCTGCCAGAGCCTGGGAGCTCCCATGCCGCGCGACCCGCGCCATAGATTCCAAGCGCAGCCAGCACATCTTTCACCGTGACGAGGAGTCTGTTCCTGCTGGCCTGGCTACCGGCCCGCGACCGGCGAACGCGGTTGGCGGCCCAGCGGTGCGGTTCGAGCTTATGCCCGCTCACGATGCTCATGAGCACCTACCGACTACGACGTAGCAATACGGAGATGACATCTTGAAGATCACGCCGCACAGGTTTAATCGACAATGCGGCAACATAGACCAGGAGGAATGCAACGCAGCTCGCAGTCGTCCACACAGCCAAAGAGAATCCGATTGTGGCTGCCGACGCCAGGAGGCCCGAGATCGTCGCCAGCGTGCCGACGACCACAGGGCGACTCATCGACTTGAAAACGTCTACCAATGAGACGTGTGCCGCCCTACACGCCCACCAAAGCGCGAGTGGAGAAGACACAGCAGCCGCCACAAGATAACCGGTAGCCGTTGCGACTGGACCGTGTGGTGCAGTCAGAAGAATCGCAATCACCTTAATCACAAGTGAAACTAGACTATAGCGGCGCAACGTCGCACCAGCGTGTGTAGCAAGCATTAACCAGTTGCTCACAGAAACTACTTGTTGGATGGCCGATGCGATCGCCAGCAGCGACACAATCGGAACTGCAGATACCCACTGCTCACCAAGAAGAATCACAACCAATGGCCCAGAGCACGCTGCCAAGAGGAGCGCGGCTGGAACAATAGTGTATGCAACGATCTTCTGACCCAAGAGCGCCGCACTAAGCAACCCTGAGCCCGCCGCCGCACGCCTTGACAGCAACGGCAATGCCACCGAATTTGCCGGCTGCTTCAGCAGAACAAACGGTTGAACTGACAGCTGAAATGAACGCGTGTAGTAACCGAGCTGACGACTTCCCGACCAGTAGCCCAGCGCCAATGTGTCGACGTTATTACCAGCGTAGATCAGTGCTTGAGATACGGACACGTTTATCCCGAACCGCAGGATCCCACGCGCTTCGCCGGTTCGAGTAGGTAGTTTTGGAATCCAACGGCCTGCAGCAATTAGGATCAACATAACCAACGCTGCATTTGTTGCCTGCTGAATAATCAGAGCCCAATAAGACGCACCAAGATACGCGCCAATGATCGCGGCGAAGACGCCCCCTAGCGATCCAGCCGAATCCGCGAGCGCCATCGCGCCAAATTTCATCCTGCGAGTTAGATCTGCTCGATATTGGGCCGCCAACCCATTCGCCAAAAATACAATGCAGAGCCAAGGAAGAACCTCGGAAATTGCCGGGTTATCAAAAATTCCCGCGAGAATCGGCGCGATGACTATTACAATTATAGACAAGGCGACAGCAATTGCAACATTCAACCAAAAAAGTACGTCCCGCACCGCGTTACTTAAGTTCGGATGAGTAGTCGCAGCCGTCGATAAGCCCATATCGCGCAGAATCTCACCGATACCGACCAATGATATAGGAACAGCGACTAGACCGAATTCTGTCGGCGAGAGTAAGCGTGACAGAAAGATAACGCCCAGAAACAGCGTGCCAGCCTTTGCGACTTGGGCCAGCATGAGGATACGTGCACCACGAGGCGCTCGAGGCGCTTGACTGGACATCAGTTCACCTTTCTAGCGAACAAACCGTGCCTTGCTTTCAGGCGAACATCGACAACCAGCGTCATTCGATACTCAAATTTCACACAATACTTGGAGCTAATTTCGGACGATCACATATGACCATTTAGCTGCCCCGCACGGAGTGGTAAAAGCGCGCGCCGGCATCGCGCAACGACTTTGCGGTGCGTTCCAACGAGGCTCTCGTCGGTGTCATTCGCTCTATCCGGCGCCTCGCCAGTTCAATGTCGCGGGAAGGATCGTCACCACGCAAGGCAAATTCAACCGCCGTCCGTGCATTTTGGTCCGCGCGAGCGGCAAGTTCGTCCGCGAGCACCATCGAATCCCGGTTCATACCACTCGCCAAAGCTCCTTCGACCGCGCGATCAAGATCCCCAATCTTCACGCCGGTCGGGTATGGCACCTGCCATGTCGATGCGTATCGATTGAGTTTTTCAATGAACAGGCCGATGCGTGGTACACCAAAGGAGGTGGAAATAATGTAGCCGTGAAGCGACGTACCGATCCAGAGCCCGCAACGAGAAATCTCGTCAAACTTCTCTCGCGCGGTCTTAGCGGTCGATACGTCTGCGCGTGTTCCGTGGCTGAGTTCATTCACCTTGGAGGCGAGTGTCTCGAGAGTCTCTGTCGAGTCGTGGCCAGGGGCCTCTCCGGCGGAGAAGAATCGAATGTGGTAGCTCTTTAGAGAATTCGCGTTGAGCAGCGCTCGAGCGAAGTTTTCAATGCCGATTTCATGAATGAATTTCACCTTTGCCTGAACAAGAGCAACATTCCTAAGCTCATCCCGAACTTCATGCGTCAATCGCATTGAGTGAACCAAGTCCGGCGCAACCTCGTGCTCGATTCCGAGCCTTTTCAAGAAACTAGATGAAGGGCTATCTCGCACGGATATGAAGGTTGCCTCGTGTAGCGCTTGCCAAGTTTCAACTCGATGAAGGCCAGTTAGCCCCTTCGCAGCTGATAAGCCAACCGAGTTGATGATCGATTGCGAACTCGTAAATGCAGGAAATCGCGTTGGTCGGGGAAGGTACGGCGAAGCGTATCCAGGAAGTAGCTCGTTCTCTTCAGGGGCAGCTTGCTGTGGAAGATCGCCTTGACGTGCCATCTCATAAGCCTGCGCCACCGACGTCCCGCCAACCTCACCGCCAACGGTCCACAGAAAGTTCACATCGCTTCGACTCGCGTGCGTCAAATAGGAGTCAACGACGTCACCGCCCCAAGGCGTTGTGTCCGCTGGCACGGGTGCTGTTGCGATCGTCTTCACGTCCCTTAGATAGTGACGTGTCTGTTCGAGGAACAAGATATCCCCGAAATTATCCCGCTCGTAGGCGCCTACCAAAACACCCGTGGCCTTCGAAGTCATCAAAATCCCTTACTACTAGCTTGTCGACTCACGTCAAGAAGTCCGCCATTGTGCGTTTTCGTTGCCACAGTCTTTCACTCTCCACGATCCGCATCGGCCGCGACGGCGCCCCTGCACGCTTCTGCAAATTGGCTCGCAACAGATGGCACTGTGAACGTCGCGAGCGCCCGCTCACGAGCACGGCCCCCAAGGTCGGCACGGCGTGCGGGGTCTCTCAGTTCCTCAAGTGCTAGCGACAGGCGCGCTACGTCCCCCGGAGGAACAACAATCCCGAAGTCACCGATGGCCCACGCAAGCGGTTCGAAGTCAGAGACCACGATCGCTCTCCCTGCGAGCATTGCATCGATAATTTTGACTGGCAGCTGAGCCGCCGAATACGCGCTCGTACGGACGCTCGGGATAACGACAATATCTGATTGCTTGACGATGTCGACGCCGCGCGAAAGGGAAGTTTGCCCAACCCAATTCTCGTTCGGCGTGGCGTCCTCAGGGGCGATGTCAGTGATGGTCAAGGACATCGGAGTGGGGCCTGCGGTTCGAGCCGATTCGCGAAGAACCTCAACTCCCTTGTGTGGTCGGTTCGTGCCCACGAACGCGATCGTCGGCTCCCCTGTTGTATGCGGTGATCCAGCACCTGAGTCGACACGTGCGTGAGGGACTAACACGCCTCCGTATCGTTTCTGAAGCGCAGGGTTCGACACCATCACAGGGTATTTCTTGACTAGTGGCACCAGCCGACGGGTCGGCCAGTAGCTTCCACCGCGAACCATCTTCACGAGGGCCCGCAGAGGCTTGCCTTGCGAGAGCACTGCCTCAATATCTGGATCATCAATATCCACGAGCAACGGTCGACCGACCTTACCTACGAGCTCGTGCGCAAACCCAAGCGTGCCTGGAAGCGGCTTCGCCGCAATCGTGAGGTCCGCTTCGGCAGCGTAGGAATTCCACCTTGAATCTCCCTCGGGAATGCTCTCGCAGGCGCCTACGAACTCTGGCGTCGCGACAGGTCCCCATACCTCACCGTCACGTGTAGAGACGACCTTTGCTTCCCACCCAAGAAACCGTGCGAGCGCCCACAACACGTAAGTTCGCCCCGTTGAATTATCAGGGAAGTCTTTCGTAATAATGAGAAGTTTCACTGGCACTTATCCTTGTTCATGCGTCCCCGAGCAAAGGGAACTACCTCATCCACATTACTCAACGGGATTCAATTCTAGAGTTAAATTACACATAGGCAACGTAATCATTTTCATACGGATCGACCTCGTTCAAACAACGAGACCACACCCTGAGCATAGGCAGTCGCCATGTAGATCGCAGCCTTGGCTCGGCGTCCAGCAATTTTGTGGCCTCGGGCCACTCGCTTGTTCGCGGCCGCACGCATTCTCATTCGCGACATTAGTTGAATACCGATTCCGAGCGGCACCGCATAGTGTTCACGAATTGCTTCTTTGCATGCCAGCGCTGATCCAGCGGACTTCGCAGATTTACCGCCAGCCATTTCGTATCGCATCGACGGGATGTCGTGTCGCACGATACCTCCAACGAGGCTCATTCTTATGAGTAGCTCGTAGTCTTCGGCAAATCGCGGACGCAACGCCGGAGGCTCGATTTCTTCTGCTCGCCGCATAAGTGCTGCTCGTTGCACGGCGGCCCCCGGGGGCCAAGGACCATATCCCGTGACCAAAAGAGTCTTCGTATTGACTTCCGTAAACGTTTGCGGAAGCAGCGTTGCCTCACCTCCGCCCACAAATCCCATTACGCGTCCAGCAGCTACCGCGAGCGTTTCGTCAGCTTCGAGTAGCTCAATCGATCGCTGGACTCCGTCGCGTAGCAGCTCGTCGTCGGCATCGAGAAACGTGACGTATTTCGTCGCCACTTTCTTCGCGCCCCGACTTCGTGCTGCGGATGCGCCGGCGTTTTCTTGCACCATGACTTCCGCTCCCGCATCCGCGGCGAGAGTTGCAGTGTCGTCGGAAGAACCGTCATCGACGACGATCACGTGAGAAGCACCAGCCGTGCGAGCAGACACGATAGCCGCTGCAATTGTTTTCGCGGCGTTGTAGGCGGGGATGACGACGCTCAGCTCGTCATTTGTGGACGTTGCCATGTTTAGCTGATCACCTCACGGATCTCTTCAACGATCTGTGCGCGTGACTTGGAGATGTCTTGCGTAGCACGCCCGATTCTCGCATCGTAGTCTGCACGCACGGCCGGGTCATTCAGCAGGTCCTTTACTTGTCGTACAACTGTCTCGACGTTAAACGAGTTCACAGTGTGAACCCACGGACTGATCCCAAGATCGCCAAAGGCACCAAACCCCTTACGTTCGTACGCGAGGTGCACAACATAGTGTCCTGCAGCCAGAGCCATCAGCGCCGCGTGGAGCCTGACCGCTACGACTACGCGCGGGGTGCCACCCGGCGTCATAAGCGTGGAACGTTCGACGACCCCGCGCGGCGACAGCGTCGCCGATGCGGGGCGGTCGTCGTTGCCGCCGACTGTGCTCTGGATGTACCCGTCGTACGGAGCGATCTGCTCCGCGAGACGGTAAATGTCAGGGTTAATCTTGCCGTGCACGGCGCGGATCGAGAGCACAGGAGTGGGGTCAACGTCAGCACCCGGCTGGCGTCCATTCACCACTGCGGCAGTGGCCAGATCCGGACGACGCTGCGTCGTGGGGCCACCGACCTCAGCAACTGTGCGGTCGTCGCGAACCATGACGGTGTCGATCTTTGCCAGCTTTCGCTGCACCCATCCGCGAGTGCCGAAACGGGCGGGCCCGATGCTTTGCGGCAGGTAAATCGTGGGGGTCGACGTACGCGCCGCTGCCTTCAGCTGCGGCGCGTGCACGAGAGCGGTCTTAAGCGTCTCGACCAGCGTTCCAGCGCGAAGATAACCGCCGCCCACGGCGACCGCGATGTCGTACTCATCGATGCGCTTCAAAACGTCCTTCGTCCGAGGATCCCAGCCGCGCTTTGTCGGCACGGTCGGTAGCGCCGAGACTCCGAGATCGTTGAACGTCTCAGGACGCGACGCGAGGAGTGTGATCTCCGCGTCGTCCCCCAGTGCCTCGCGGACGAGCTCGAGAGTCTCGCGTACAAGCAGGCCGTCGCCGGCGTTCTCCGCCGAGTAGCCATGCAGGATCAAGACGCGCGCGCTCATCCGAGCACCTTCTTATAGACCTCAATGTGCTTTTCGACGCTGGCATCCCAGGTGAACTTCGAGACCCAGTCACCGCCTTCTGCGAGCGCCTTCTTACGCGCCGACTCATCTGCCACGGCAGTGACGATACCCTGCGCGATCGCGTCGATCTCGAGCGACTCGAAACGGATCGCCGGGCCGGCTACTTCCGCGAGGGATCCGCGGTCAGACGTGACCACCACTGTGCCCGCAGCCATCGCCTCGAGGACAGGGAACCCAAAGCCTTCGTAAAGGCTCGGGAATGCGAACACGGTGCAAGCCTGCATCAGCGCGCGGCGGTCTTCGTCGGACACAAACCCAAGGCGAATCACGTCGGGGGAAGCGTCGAGCACCTTCACGATCTCATCGGCATTCCACGCCGGCTTACCTGCCACGACGAGCTTGAGGCCCAGCGCTCGCACCTCGGGCGTTGCGAATGCTTTGACGAGCGACGGCAGATTCTTGCGGGGCTCGATGTTGCCGAGGTACAAGACAAACTTCTCGGGGATCAGCGCCCTGGTCTCGGGCGAGAGCTCGGTCGGCGTCGCGAACGTCGCGATGTCGATACCGTGCTCGATCGTGGTGAGCCGATCGCGGTCGACACCGAAGATTTCATGAACATCATCGGCACTCGAGTTCGAGACCGTGATCACGTGATCGGTCGAATCAATCGCACGCTGAACGCGCGTACGCCAGACCTTCTCCTGCCGAGCATTGCGAGCAACATCAATCCAACGGCTCGCCACACCATGAACGGTGACGACCGACGGACGGCGAACCTTAATCAGGGGGCCGGTGTCTGCAACATAGTGAAGGACATCACCAGCCTGACCGCGCTGGAGGCCTGTCACCGTCTCCTGGAGCATCGTGAGCACCGGGTGGCTCCGCGCCGGCATCTTGGCAACGTCGATTCCGCGGGAGGTAAGTCCGGCGGCAATCTGTCGTGCGTACGTTGTGTTACCGCCCGTGTGGCGGTCAAGGATGCGGCTGGGCATCAGGATGCGCATATGTCAGGCTTTCTCAGACGGCCGCGTAGAGCGCCTGCAATGCAGCGCGCTGGGCTTCGCGGTTCATCGTGTTGTTCAGGTGGCTGGCTGCGTCGACGGCACGCGCACGCGCGGATCCGTCGTTGAGGATGTCGAGGATGAGGCGGGCGGATTCCTGCGGCGAATGCGCCTCTGGGATCTGCATGCCGTTGAACGTCGGGATCGACCGCACTGCGAGAGGGTGCTCGAATGCCGCCGCGTCGAGCACGCTGAGCGGGAAGCCCTCGTAGTGAGCTGAGTGGAAGTAGAGCGCGGGACGCGAAAGCTCTTCTGCGAGTGCGTCACCGTTCAGCCAGCCAAGTACGTCGACGCCCGCGGTGGTGAGGCGCTGGCGGGCGGCCTCGCCCGAGCCATCATCTTCACCGTCGACGTCACCGAGCCAGCGGAAGGTGACCGTCGGGTCGAGCTTCAAGGTCTCTTCCGCGACCTGTGCAAAGTAGCCCGGGTCTTTCTGGCCCGTGAGCCTGCCGATCATGAAGACGTTTCGCTCAGTGGCCCAGCCAACAGCGGGGAACCGATCAGACGGCTGGATCGTTGCCACGTTGGGCAGGAAGTGCGTCACCGCCTTGGAGTCGAGCGCCTTGGCGAGCGCTTCCTCGTGAGGCGACAGGACGACCGTCGCTGCCGAACGCTTCGCGAGCACCTTCTCTGCGAGGCGGAACACGGCGCGCTTGGCAGAAGACTGCTGCATGTCGTCGAACTTGTAGCAGTGCGGCTCGTAATAGACCGGCACGTCAAGGTTGGCGAGGCGGGCGTAGACACCCCCAAAGCTCGAGTGCGCGTGCACGACATCGGGCTTGACTTCCTGCACAACCTCGCGAACGCGCTTGATCGCCGTCATCATCTGCTTCGGCGATTGCGGCATCGTGTGGACGCTCGCGTATGGCACATCCGCCGCAGGCTCCTCGTTGCCGGCCCAGAGAAGGTGGTGTTCAGCTTCGGGCGACAGCTCGATCAGCGACGTGATCGCGCGGCTGATGCCTCCCGCGTACACCTGCGTGACATGAAGGATGCGTGTCTGCATGCTCGTTTGGCCCAATCAGTTCTCCCCGGGCCTGACATGCCCAATCGTGACCTGAGTGTAACAAGTGGGGCTGGGGGCGACTGGAGCCTGGCCAGCGCCGTAAATTCCGGACGTCAACGGACGGCCCGTCCCGCCGTCAACCAGCCCCTAGTCCGTGGTCGCGGATTCCAACTCGGTGCGCAACGCCTGTGTACCGAAGGAGCGCGTAAGTGGGATTGAGAGGTGGTGCGAGTCCCGATACGCAGGAATCCCACCCACGACCGAATGACAGCGCTGTTCGTCACAGAGCACGTCCGTGTAGTCCACGATCACAAAATTGTCACTGACGATCTCCTGTGCGGCACGCTGAAGCACAGTCTCACTCACGGCCTCATCACGAGGTCTCGAGCAAGGGTCGATGGAATCTACACCGTCCTCCAAAATACAGTCCGCAATCGTGCTGCGAAGCCTAGGGGTATCGTTCAGCACAATTACCTGCTTGCCTGCATCGAGCCACATCTGCCAGGCCTCTACATAACCCGATCCGTCATCGTCCGTCCCGTCGGGGGTCCGATAAGAATCGGACCATGCCGACGTAACCACTACGTCGATGTCAGGATCATTCGCGATTTCCTCAATCGCAGGCGTCTTCCAAGCTGTGCACTCAACAGGATCAGCGCCACCCTTCGTCTGAAGTTCTAGGTTGAGAGAAGGCGGGCAACCAGGCTTGAAATAGGTTCGCACATGCATGTCCAGGTCCTGGGCAGTCGCGCGAATCGCGTCGCGCCAAACCATTAGATGCGAATCGCCGATGAGAGCAATTTCGCCAGCCGAGTCCGTAGGTAGATAATCTTCGACGCACACTCGTACGACGCCGTCCCCATGTTCTTCGTTAACGCATGACAGCCCGCCCAGTTCGGCATCATCTTCGCTAAGGGTTTCCTCCGGCGATGCATTCAGATATGCGGGATCTGCCAATACGTGCGAAGCCGGACATTCTTCGCCACTCAAGACCGCCTGTGCGCCAAAGCACTCCGCACCAGCCTCCTGGGCCTCCGCAAGAAGCTGCGTGGCAGCCGCCTCGGCTTGCGCTCGATAGAAGGTGGTCCCACCCGTGAGCCCACCACCGATCACGATCATGGAAGCCAGGGCGCCGCTCAGCACTGCCCTCGGCGATACCCGCGCCAACGCTACGAACCTCATCGGATCCTCGATGAACCGCTTCGTGAGATCAGCCAGAATCAACGCCAAAGCCAGGATCACGAGCTTCTCAGTCGCAGTGACCCATCTTCCAAGAACAAATGGAGCTACAACGATTAACGGAAAGTGCCAGAGGTAAGCAGAATAACTTACGTCTCCGAGCCATTGAATTGGCTTCAACGACGTAACCCTAGCCGGAGAAAGCGCACCTTCCCCTTCGCCAACCAGGATAATGAGTGCCGCCGAAAAGACTGGAAGAAGTGCTACGAAGCCAGGCACGCCAGACTCCCCATCCAGGACGAGCGAACTCACCCCCAAACCAAGCCAGGCAACCCAAACCAGAGGAATCAAGCGACGTTTCCAGATGAGCGATACCGTCGGCAAAAGCGCAAGCAGTGCACCGACAGCGAACTCCCACGCCCGGGCGGTCGTCTCAAAGTAGACAGCCTCTGGGCGAGTGGCCACTCCCCAAACGGCATAGGCAAAGGATGAACCGATTACGATCAAAATCGTACTAGCAACCACGCCAGCACGCTTCTTCTTCGAACTCGACCTCACCAGGAAAAAGACCACAGTCAAAAGGATCGGCCAGAAAATATAGAACTGCTCTTCAACCGATAGCGACCAGTAATGAACGACGAGCGTCTGCCCGTCTTCCTGGGCAAAGTAGTCGAGGGACTGCGACGAGAGCGCCCAGTTGAGGACGTACATCGCCGCCCAGCCGATCTGAATGAAATCGTTTTGGTGCCGAGGCGCCGGTATAAATATGAATGCAAGAATCGCCGAAACGACAAGAACGAGCAGCGCGGCTGGCAAAAGCCTTTTTGCTCGCCGAGCCCAAAACGATCCGAGTGCGATCTTACCCGATCGGTCATGTTCTCTGAAGAGGTGCGCAGTAATCAGGTACCCAGAGATTACGAAGAAGACATCAACACCAATGAATCCACCGCTTAGGTGGTTGGGCCATAAATGATTGAGAAGAACTACAAGGACGGCGAACGCTCGCAACGCTTGGATATCTGTTCTCAGACCCTTTGACTGTACTGATGCCACGCGAGCGATCATATCCGACGCGGTGCACTCCGCAATTCATCTGCTAACGCTCATCGAAGATGAGCTCCGCATCTGATGGGGTCGCCACCCACCTAAACTGACCTACGTGACAACCTGGATCGATCGCCGGTGGGCGGGGCAGCATGGCATTGGGCGCTACGCGACCGAGGTGACCTCTCGGCTCACCGTTGAGGCCGAAGACCTACCCCTGACGGGGTCGACCTTTCCCGGGCCCGGGACCTTCGCATCCGTGCCCAAGGGGCTCATCTACTCCCCCGGGTACAACGCCCTCGCCCGCGCCGAGCGTGAGCTCATCACCGTGCACGATCGCATCCATCTGAAGACCGCGTGGCCCGGGCGGGCGAAGTACCTCGCGTTCTACAACCTCGTCGCGAAGCCCGTGATCCGCCGCACCGGTGCCGTCATCACCGTCTCCGAGACGTCGAAGCGTGAGATCGAAAACTGGATCCGGGATCCAAAGGTCGAGGTCGTCAACGCCGGCCTCGGCGCATCTGCCGCGTTCCATCCCGGCGTCGAGCTCGTCTCGCCCGACAAGCCCTATCTGCTCTACGTCGGCAACATGCGCGAGCACAAGAACCTCCGCACCGCGATCGAAGCCCTGCAGCACGTGCCCGACGCCGAGATGCGCCTGCTGATCCCGGCCGGCGAGCACGCCGAGGCGCGGAGCGTCGCCGACGCGCACGGCGTCGCGTCGCAGCTGACGTTCCTCGATTCGCTCGACGACGACGCCCTCGCGATCCAGTACCGCGGTGCCGCGGCGACGGTCATGCCGTCGACGCTCGAAGGCTTCGGCCTGCCTCCGCTCGAGAGCATCATGACCGGCACGCCGGTCATCTACTGGTCGGGCTGTTCCGCCGTCGCGGAGACCGCCGAGGGGCGCGGCTGGGCTGTCAACGGATCCCACGATGTCGAGGAGTGGGGTTCGGCATTCGCCGAGGCGCTCTCCTCCCCCACCCGCGTCGACGCCCCCGTGGGGCGATACGACTGGGACGTCACGGCCCGCACCGTTGATGATGTGTTGAAGCGGCTGGCATAGGCTCGAACCGTGCCCTATACCGTCATGATCCGCTCCACGGCAACGATCGAGTTCGACGTTCCCGACCGCGATGGCCTCGACTACTTCCTCGAGGATGCCGCGCGTCTGCTGCCCGAGGGCTACGAGCTGGTTGACACCGACCGCAAGCGTTTCGTGGCGATCGCTCGCTCGACCGAGACCAAGGCCGTGACCGTCGAGCGCATCGAAGACGCCTACACCTGCGCACCCGAGGGCTGGCAGGCGCTGAGCGTGCGACCGGCGTAACGGCCGCGCCTTTGCACCTGAGCATGGGCTCCCGACCCGCTTTCAGAAACGGTTCCGGGGCCTCGTAGAATATTCATCATGCTCGCGTCGACGACGAGCGCCCGCGTCGAGGCGGCGCCAGTAGCTCAACACCACCGTCGGCTCGATGTGCAGGGCCTGCGGGCCGTTGCCGTTCTCGCGGTCATCGCCAACCACGCGATGGGATGGCCCCGCGGTGGCTTCCTCGGCGTCGACGTCTTCTTCGTCGTGTCCGGCTTCATCATCACCGCGCTTCTCCTGCGCGAGCACGAACGCACGGACCGCATCTCGTTCGCCGACTTCTACCGCCGCCGCGTCAAGCGCATCTTCCCTGCGGCGACGCTCGTCCTTGCGGTGACCGTCGTGGCGAGCTGGCTCGTCTTCGGCGGCGAGCGCGCCCGCCAGATCGGCTTCGATGCGGTCGCCTCGTTCTTCTTCGTCGGCAATTGGCGCTTCGCCGCCGAGGGCGTCGACTACTGGGCAGACACCGGCGAGACGTCGCCCCTCCAGCACTACTGGTCGCTCGGCGTCGAGGAGCAGTTCTATCTGATCTGGCCCGCGATCCTCGCCCTCGCGGCTTTCATCGCGATCCGCCGCGGTGCCCGCGTGCGCGTTGTTATCGGCGCGGTTCTCGCGATTGTGGTTGCCGGATCCCTCGCCTGGGGGTTCTGGCAGACCGGCGCGCAGCCGACGGTCGCCTACTTCTCGTCGCTCACCCGCGCGTGGGAGCTGGCGCTCGGCGCGCTCGTCGCCGTCGCCGGGCCCGTGTTCGAGCGCATGCGCGACGAGTGGCGCGCTCCGCTCGCGTGGTTCGGCATCCTCGCGCTATGCGCATCGTTCCTCCTGCTCGACGAGGGCGGGATGCCCGTGCCGGGCGCGCTGCCCGCGACCCTCGCGACGGCCGCGATCATCATCGCCGGCACGGGAGGACGCCAGCCCGAGCTGTGGCCGCTGACGAACAAGGCGTCGGTCGCGATCGGCGACTGGTCGTTCTCGCTCTACCTCTGGCACCTGCCTGTCATCGTCTTCCTCGGCACGATCGTCACGGTGCACCAGCGCAAGTTTCTCGTCGCGGTGCTCGCCATAACCTTCGTGCTCGCGATCGCCACGTACTACCTGATCGAGAACCCGCTGCGGCGAGCGCGCTGGCTCACGAGTGACAGCGGCCGCCTCTCGTGGGCCGCGACGGGCGTCACCGCGGTGGCGGTGGCCGCGGGAGTCGCGGCGACCGCGCTCGCCCCCGCGCCCCTGGCCGCCATTGGCACGACGTCCATCGGCCTGGCCATGCCCCTCACCACCCAAGAGCAGGTCGAGACCGAACTGCGCGAGGCCCTGCACGACACCGAGTGGCCGCAGCTCACACCGACGATGGCCGATGTCGCCACCCTCGGCCTGCCCGAGGAAGATCAGGAGGGTTGCAGCAAGGTAGACCTCGCGGATCCGTCGGCGTGCAACTTTACGCACGAGGGCGCGACGCACACCGCCGTCGTGATGGGCGACTCGACCTCGATTGTGCTGCTCCCGATGATCCGCAAGGCGCTCGGCGACGACTGGAACGTCAAGGGGCTCATGATGGCCGGCTGCTACCAGGTCGACATCACCCGCTGGTACGACAGCGACGAGGCGAAGGAAGCGTGCGAGGCCCACAAACCGGCCGCGCTCGACGAGGCCCGCGCGCTCGACCCGGATCTCATCATCGTCAGCAACCTCTACACGGGCGTCTACCACCTGGATCCGCCCGCCGATGCGCTCGACGGTGGCGGCTCATACCGCTGGGCGTTCGAGACCGAGAAGCTCGCCAGCAAGCTGAAGCAGGTGACGGACGACGTGGTCTTCATCGTCTCTCCCCCGCGCCGAGAAGAGCAGATCGGCTGTTCGGTCGCCGGAAGCGTGCCGGCCGACTGCGTGCACACCGTCGACGACCTGTACCGCGAGGTGACCGAGGGCGCGGCGGCCGCCGTCGCCGACGCGGGCGCCACCTACCTCACGACCGAGGAGTGGTTCTGCGTCGACGGTAGCTGCCCGGCCTTCGTGGGATCGACACCCACGATGCGCGACGACATCCACATGACCCGCCAGTACTCGGCGCTCCTGGCCCCGCTCCTGCGCGACCGCCTCGAGGAAGCAGGCGTGCTGGGCGAGTGAGGAACATACAGCCGCCCCCTCATCAGCGAGCGCAACCACCAAACTGAAACGGCTGGCCTAAGCTCGAAGTGTGCCCTACATCGTCATGTTATGCCCCGCCGGGTGGCTTGACTTGAGCGTACGTCCCGCGCAGAAGAACTTGATTCCATGACCTTCCGAGCCCCGATGCCGACAGCGACGAGACGACGTGTCAACGAACCGTTCCCGGCGAAGCCCTGGAGCCGCTGGCTGTTACGCGCGGGGCTCGCGGCGCCCTTCGTCGTCATCGCCGTTTTGCTGATTCAGGATTCCGGTCTCCTCTCTCGCAGCGTCAACGGAACCGTCGAGGCGCGCGTCGACACGATCGACTGGGGCCGCGCCGACCTCAACTGGGTCGCAGACCTCTATCCGCCATTCGGAACCCTGCTCGTGAAGCTGATTCCTGGCGGGGCCGCCGGCCTCAGCATCGTCGGCGCGCTCGCCGCAGGTTGGTTCCTGCAGTACCTGATCCAGACGCTGCGCGAGCGCCACTGGCAGCGTCGGAACATCGTGCTGACAGTGCTCGCTGTTGGCGGCAACCCGGTCTTCGCCTACCTCGTTGTCGGCGACCTCCTCGGCTTTCTCGGCCTCGCCGCGTTCAGCTACGGCACCATCGAGATGTACCGATTCATCATGCGCAGGAACACCGATGCCGGCTTCCGCGCGGGCGTCTGGTTCTTAATCTGCTCGCTCGTGGATCCGTCGGGTCTCCTCCTCATCGTGGTCGCGATGTTGACGGCACCGGCGCTGACCGTCGCGCGGGCCAACGAACGAGGCGCGCGCCTGGCGAACATCGCGGTAATCTTCTACCCCACGATCGCGGCCGCGGTCACCATCATGTTGATGCAGGCGATCTACCTGAACGATCCGTTCGCGCTCTACTCGCGAGCCATCATCTACTCCCCCGAAAACTGGTCGGTCTTCGCGACGCTCTTCACGACACCGGGCGGATGGACGACTCTTCTCGCCGCGCTCTTCGGCGCCGCCGTCGCGGCCCTGGGCCGCAGATACGTCCTCGCGTTCATTGCGCCCCTCGTGCTCGTCGCAATTCTGCTCGGGCGCGTGCTCGGGCTCGTTCCGTTGCAGGGCGTGGGCTACGTTCTGCTGACCACGACGATGATTATCGTCACGCTACTCCCCAGCCTAAGCGGGCGACTTCGGCGCACCGGTGTAAGCATCGTGCTGTGTGCCTTCATCGTGCTCGGCTGGGTCACGGGTCTCGTGCGCGCACCAATTGTCGAGTGGTTCGTTTCATTTACCGGAGGCATCGCATGACCGGGCAGGTTTCCCCCTCGACGCCGATTGTCCCCTCGGATCAGATTGCCCACGACGCAGCCGAGCGGCTGTACGAACACGATCGGCTGCGATCGGGCAAGTATGTCCTCTCCACCGCGCAGAAGATCGGCGGCGCGATCGCGATCGTCATCATCGTTCTGGTGGGTATTTTCTGGCCGAGCAAACTACTGCAGGCGTTCCTCATCCTCTTCAGCCTCGCGTTCCTCGCCGCCACCGCCTTCAAGTTCATCGTCTCGGTGCGCGGTGCCCGCTACGACGTGATCGAGCGAATTTCATCGGCGCAGATCGCCGAACTTCGCGATGAAGATCTGCCGGTCTACACCGTGCTCGTCCCCGTGTTCCGCGAGGCCAACATCGTGGGCCAGCTCGTGCGCAATTTGGGTGCGCTCGACTACCCCACCGACAAGTTGGAGGTGATGATCCTCACGGAGGAAGAGGATCAGGAGACGCGCGACGCGATCGCCGCATCGAATCCGCCCGCGCACTTCCGCGTCGTCCGCGTACCCAAGGGGCACCCCCAGACCAAACCGCGTGCGTGCAACGTGGGCCTGGCGCTCGCACACGGTGACTACCTTGTGATCTACGACGCGGAAGATCGCCCCGACCCGGACCAGCTAAAGAAGGCGCTCATCGCGTTCGAGCAGAACGGTGAAGAGGTCGCCGTCGTGCAGGCAGCGCTGAACTACTTTAACGACCGCGAGAACCCGCTCACGCGGATGTTTACGCTCGAGTACTCGTACTGGTTCGATTACATGCTCCCCGGCCTCGAGCACGATCGCCTGCCCATCCCGCTCGGCGGCACGTCCAACCATTTCCGCGTCGACGCGCTGCGCGAGCTCGGCGGTTGGGATCCCTACAACGTCACCGAAGACGCCGACCTTGGGATCCGCGCGAGTGCGCTCGGATATCGCGTCGGGGTGATCGACTCGACGACGATGGAAGAGGCCAATACCTCAATTCCGAACTTCATCCGACAGCGCTCGCGCTGGATCAAGGGCTACTTGCAGACGTCGCTCGTCCACGCACGGCGCCCTGTGCAGCTGATCCGCGAGGTCGGCGTCGTGAAATTCTCCGCCTTCGCGTTGCTGATCGCAGGAACGCCCATCACGTTCCTCGCGGTGTTGCCGTTCTACGCGCTCACGGCCGTCTCGCTCTTCCTCCCACCGGAGGTGCTCTCCGGCCTCCTGCCGGTGCCCGTGCTGTGGCTGGCGCTGCTCAACTTCGTTGTCGGCTCGGCGCTCATGGTGTACGTCACCATGATGGGCCCGTACAAGCGTGGCAGCTTCCACCTCGTTCCGTGGGCCTTGGTTAACCCCGTCTACTGGGTGCTTCACTCGATTGCCTCATACAAGGCGCTGTGGCAGCTCATCGTGAAGCCCCACTATTGGGAGAAGACCGAACACGGCCTGACCGCCCACGTCGACGACGCAGACGGCCAGGCCGGATAGCCCCTTCCTATGCGGCGGGCTTGCGGTTCTCCGCGCTGACCATCCACGCGAACTGTTCGAGAACTTCGAGGATCTCGTGCAGCATGTCGGCGGTGGTCGGGTCTTCCTCGTCGACGGCGTCGTGCACCTCACGGCACGTCGACGTCACGGCTTCGAGTCGCTCCGTCACGAGATCGATCACGTCGGTCGTGAAGAGCTCACCGTGCGGGAGCTCTGGAAGCGTCGTCGTCTCTGCGACCGTGTCGCTTCGTCCATCCGGCAGGGCATGGAGCGCGCGCATTCGCTCGGCGATCGAATCGCTGAACCCGCGCGCCGCGTCGATGATCTCGTCGAGCTGACGGTGCGTGTCGCGGAAGTTCGTGCCGACGACGTTCCAGTGCGCCTGCTTTCCCTGCGACGCGAGCTCGATCAGGTCAACCAGAACCTTCTGCATGTTTTCGCTCAGCGTCTTCGACGCGGTGAAACCATGCTCTGCGTTCTGTTCCTTCGTGAGCCCCGCGCCCTTCGAGGGGCGGCGCTTGTTCTTCGTCGTTGCGGTGTTGTTCGATGCCATGGGCTTCTCCTTCGACGTCGAGCGTGAAAAGGGGTCACACGCAGATTATCGAGAAGCGGCAATGCATCCCAGGCCCCTTGCACAGAGCGCAGAGCGCTGTTAATGGCGGCGAAGTATGGCCTACGGCTTCCGCGACACCGAAACCGAGGGTTAACATCGGCGTCCCCGGCCATGTCTATGATGTGCCGCAAGCGGGCGTGTTGCTCGCCCATCATGTGACCTCGGGGAGCGCCCATGTCCGACCAGATCCGCTCATCGATTCTGCGCCACCTGCGCTACTCGCTCGGTATTAGCGAGAGTCAGGCCGCGCTGGCAGACTGGCGCACCGCGCTCTCGCTCGCGCTGCGCGATCTCGCCATGGATCCGTGGCTCGAGGCCGAAAAACGCGCCACCGACGAAGACCGCAAGCGTGTCTACTACCTGTCGATGGAGTTCCTCACGGGCCGCCTCATCGAAGACGCCGCCATCAACCTCGGCGTGCGCACCGAGGCGGTCGTCGCCCTCGACAGCCTCGGCGTCAGCTTCGCCGATCTCGTCGCCGGCGAACCGGATCCGGCGCTCGGCAACGGCGGCCTCGGCCGCCTCGCCGCCTGCTATCTCGAATCGATGTCGACCCTCGGCCTGCCGGCCTACGGCTACGGCCTGCGCTACGAGCGCGGCCTCTTCCGCCAGTCGTTCGACGAGGGCCGCCAGGTCGAGCACCCCGACGAGTGGCTCGGCGACGGCTCGCCCTGGAGCCTCGGCAAGCCCGAGACGACCCACCGGGTCTCGTTCGGCGGATCCCTCGACGGCGAAACCTGGAACCCCGAATCGTCGATCGTCGCGGGCGCCTTCGACACCCCCGTCGCCGGATACGGCGGACGCTGGGTCAATACCCTGCGCCTCTGGGCCGCCACCGCAGACGCCAACCTGCTGGATCTCGGCCGCTTCAACTCGGGCGACTTCTTCGGCGCCGCCGACGCCGAGACGTGGGCGAAGACCCTGAGCCGCGTGCTCTACCCCGCCGACGAGACCGACCTCGGCAAGCGCCTGCGCCTCTCGCAGGAATACTTCCTGACCTCCGCCTCGGTGCAGGACCTTCTGGAGCGATTCACGAGCAGCCACACCGACCTCGAGCGCCTGCCCGAGTTCGTCGCCATCCAGATGAACGACACCCACCCCGCCATCGCGGGCCCCGAGCTCATCCGCCTGCTGATCGACGAGCACGGCTTCAGCTTCGACCGCGCGGCCGACGTCGCCGTCGACGTGCTCGGCTACACCAACCACACCCTGCTGCCCGAGGCCCTCGAGCACTGGTCGGTCGACCTCATGGGCTCGCTGCTGCCCCGCCACCTGCAGATCATCGAGAAGCTCGACGCGCGGATCCACACGACCTACGGCCCCGCCGCCGACAACGTGCACCTCATCGACCACGGCCAGGTGCGCATGGGCGACCTCGCCGCGTGGACGAGCCACCGCGTCAACGGCGTCTCGGCCCTGCACTCCGAGCTCGTCAAGACCGACCTGTTCGAGGCCCTCGACGAGCTCGAGCCCGGCCGCATCGTCAACGTCACGAACGGCATCACCCCGCGTCGCTGGCTGAAGCTCGCGAACCCGGCTCTCGCGAACCTCATCACCGAGACCATCGGATCCGGGTGGGAGACCGACCTCGATCGCCTGCGCGCCCTCGAAGCCCACGCCGACGACCCAGCGTTCCTCGACGCCTTCGGCCGCGCCAAGCACGCCGCCAAGCAGGTCTTCCTCGACTGGGCCCGCGAGACCCACGGCATCGACATGCCCCACGACGCGCTCTACGACGCGCAGATCAAGCGCATCCACGAGTACAAGCGCCAGCTGCTGAACATCCTGTGGACGATCTCGCGCTACCAGCAGATCAAGAAGGATCCGCAAGGCGCCTGGGTGCCGCGCGTCAAGATCTTCGGCGGTAAGGCCGCGCCGAGCTACGCCGTGGCGAAAGACATCATCCGCCTCGTCAACGACGTCGCCGAGGTCGTCAACAACGACCCCGAGACGAAGGATCTGCTGCGCATCGTCTTCGTGCCGAACTACAACGTCACGGCAGCCGAGAAGCTCATCCCCGCCGCCGACCTGTCCGAGCAGATCTCGACCGCCGGAATGGAGGCCTCGGGCACGGGCAACATGAAGTTCGCCCTCAACGGCGCCCTCACGATCGGCACGCTCGACGGCGCCAACGTCGAGATCCGCGACGAGGTCGGCCCCGACAACTTCTTCTTATTTGGCCTGACGACCGAAGAGGTCGCCGAGCGCCGCGAACAGGAGGGCCACGCCCGCGCCGCCATCGAGGCCAGCTGCGTGCTGCGCGAGGTGCTCGACGCCATCGCGGCCGGCGCCTTCAGCCCCGACGAGCCCGGCCGGTACGCCGGCATTCTCGACCTGGTCTGGAACAGCGACTGGTTCCTCGTCGCGAGCGATTTCGACGCTTACGATTCGGCCCAGCAGGTGGTAGACCAGACGTATCGCGAGCCGCAAGAGTGGCAGCGCAAGGCAGTGCTGAACATCGCACGAATGGGATTCTTTAGCTCAGACCGCGCGATCCGCGAGTACATGAGCGAGATCTGGAACGTCGGCCCCACATTCTAAGGAACACCCATGGGCGATGACATCGAACTCGGCGAACTCGACGAGTATCTCCTGGCGGAGGGAACCCACCGCCGACTCTGGCAGGTCTTGGGCGCGCACCCCTCGACGGTCAACGGCGTGGACGGGGTGAAGTTCGCCGTCTGGGCGCCAAACGCCTCGGCCGTCTCGGTCGTCGGTGACTTCTCGCTGTGGGCGGCCGACGCCTACCCGATGACCCCGCACGGATCCACCGGCGTGTGGCAGGCGTTCGTTCCGGGCATCGGCGAGGGCGCGGCGTACAAGTACGAGCTCCGCGACCGCGACGGCGTGAAGCTGCCGCAAAAGGCCGACCCCGTCGGCTTCGGATCCGAGCACCCGCCCGCGACCGCCTCGATCGTGCGCCGGCTCGGCACGTACGCGTGGCAGCACCAGTCGTGGGACGCGCGGCGGGCGGCCGCGGCCGACCAGCCGGTGTCGGTGTACGAGGTGCACCTCGGATCCTGGCGGCGCGCGGAGGGCGGCCGCCCGCTCTCGTACCTCGAGCACGCGACCGCGCTCGTCGACTACGCCGCCGACATGGGCTTCACCCACATCGAGGTCATGCCGATCTCGGAACATCCCTTCGACGGATCCTGGGGCTACCAGCCCGTCGGGCTCTACGCGCCGACGATCCGCTACGGCACGCCGGCCGAGTTCGCGGCGTTCGTCGACGCCGCCCACGGCGCCGGCCTCGGCGTGATCGCCGACTGGGTGCCCGGCCACTTCCCCACCGACGAGCACGGGCTCGGCCGCTTCGACGGCACGGCGCTCTACGAGCACCTCGACCCGCGCCAGGGCTTCCACCCCGATTGGAACACCTTCCTCTACAACTACGGCCGCCGCGAGGTCTCGGGCTACCTCGTCGCGAACGCGCTGTACTGGCTCGAGGAATACCACCTCGACGGCCTGCGCGTCGACGCCGTGGCGAGCATGCTCTACCGCGACTACTCGCGGAACGAGGGCGAGTGGATCCCGAACCGCGACGGCGGGCGCGAAAACTACGAGGCGATGAGCTTCCTGCGCCAGACGAACTTCGCCGTCGGATCCTCGGGCGTCATGATCGCCGAGGAATCGACCGCTTTCCCCGGCGTCACGACCGAGGTGCACGACGGCGGGCTCGGGTTCGACTACAAGTGGAACCTCGGGTGGATGAACGACTCGCTCACCTACTTCGGCAAGGATCCGATCTACCGCTCGTACCACTCAGACCTGTTGACCTTCGGCCTGACGTACGCGTTCAGCGAGAAGTTCCTGCTGCCCATCAGCCACGACGAGGTCGTGCACGGCAAGGGCTCGATGTACGGCCGCATGCCCGGCTCGCACGCCGACAAGCTCGGCAACCTGAAGGCCTTTTACGCCTACATGTGGGGCATGCCGGGCAAGAAACTGCTGTTCATGGGGCAGGAGTTCGGGCAGCCCGCCGAGTGGAACCACGACGCGGAGCTCGACTGGGGCGTGCTGCACGACCCCGGCCACGCAGGCGTGCAGGCGGTCGTGCGCGACCTCAACCGCCTGTACCGCGCCCAGCCCGCGCTGCATGTGCGCGACACCGACGGATCCGGTTTTCAGTGGCTGCTCGTCGACGCCGTCGACGACCAGGTCTACGCCTGGCTGCGCCGCGGCGAGCCCGGCGACCCGCACGTCGTCGTCGTGCTCAACCTCACCCCCGTCGAGCGCACCGGTTACCGCGTCGGCTTCCCCATCGCGGGCCGCTGGACCGAGGCGCTCAACACCGACTCCGCGGCCTATGGCGGCGGCGATCGCGGCCACGGCGGCGCGATCGAAACCGAGCCGGTGCCGACCGGTAACGAGGCCCAATCGGCACTGCTCACTCTCCCGCCCCTCTCGGCCATCTATTTTGTGGAGGAACGATCATGACTGACTCGAAGCCGCGCAAGCCCACCCGGCTCGCCGATCAGGCGATGGCCTTCGTGCTCGCGGGCGGGCGCGGATCCCGCCTGGAAGAGCTCACCGATCGACGAGCGAAACCGGCCGTGCATTTCGGCGGCAACAGCCGCATCATCGACTTCCCGCTCTCGAACGCCTACAACTCGGGCATCCGCAAGATGGCGATCGCGACGCAGTACAAGGCGCACTCGCTCATTCGCCACATGCAGCGCGGCTGGAGCTTCTTCCGCGCCGAGCGCGGCGAGTACCTCGACATCCTGCCCGCCAGCCAGCGCGTCGCCGAGAACAAGTGGTACCTCGGCACCGCCGACGCCGTCACGCAGAACATCGACATCGTCGACGACTACGACGTCGAGTACGTGATCATCCTCGCGGGCGACCACGTCTACAAGATGGACTACGAGATCATGCTGCGCCAGCACGCCGAGACGGGCGCCGACGTGACGATCGGGTGCATCGAGGTGCCCCGCCACGAGGCCAGCGCGTTCGGCGTCATGGCGACCGACGCCTCCGGCAAGATCACCGACTTCCTCGAGAAGCCGAAGGATCCGCCGAGCATCCCTGGCGACCCGAGCCAGGCTCTCGCGTCGATGGGCATCTACGTCTTCAAGTGGTCGCTCTTGCGCTCGCTGCTGCTGGCAGACGCCGAAGACGATACCTCGGGCCACGACTTCGGGCATGACATCATCCCGCAAATCGTCAGCGCGGGCGGCGCCTACGCGCACCGCTTCAGCGACTCGTGCGTCATGACGGGCCTCGAGACCCGCCCCTACTGGCGCGACGTGGGCACGATCGACGCCTTCTGGCGCGCCAACGTCGACCTCACCGAATTCGTGCCGGCGCTCGACGTCTACGACAACGAGTGGGCGATCTGGACGTACTCGGAGCAGAGCCCGCCCGCCAAGTTCATCCACGACGACGTGGGCCGCCGCGGCCAGGCGATCCAGTCGCTCATCTCGGGCAACTGCATCATCTCCGGATCCGATGTGCACAACTCGCTGCTCTTCACGGGCAACCGCGTGCACTCGTTCTCCGAACTGAACGAGGTCGTGTCGCTTCCCTACGTCGACGTGGGCCGCGGGGCGCGCCTCAGCCGTGCCGTCATCGACTCGCGCGTGCAGATCCCCGAACGGCTCATCGTCGGCGAGGATCCGGAAGAGGATTCGCGCTGGTTCCGCCGCACGGCGGGCGGCGTCACCCTCATCACGCAGGCGATGCTCGACCGCCGGGCCGCCACACTCGGGCTGTGATGGCGCGCAAGCGGCGCGTCCTCTCGGTCGCCTCCGAGTGCGCGCCGCTCATCAAGACGGGCGGCCTCGCCGACGTCGTGGGCGCGCTGCCGGCGGCGCTCGCGCCGCTCGGCTGGCACTCGCGGGTGTTGCTGCCCGCCTACCCGTCGGTCATCGGGCGGATGCCGCGCTCGCGCAGGCTCTGGCGCACCGATGACTTGTTCGGCGGTCCGGCGTCGGTGCGGGCGACGACGATCGACGACTTCCCGGTTCTTCTGCTCGACGCCCCGCACCTGTTCGACCGGCCGGGCGGGCCGTACGAGTCGCACGGCGACGAGCATGTGCGCTTCGCCGCGCTCAGCTGGGTGGCCTCGCGCATCGCGATCGAGGGGCTGTCGGATCGCTGGCGCCCCGACGTCGTGCACGCGCACGACTGGCAGGCGGGGCTCACGCCCTCCTACCTGAAGTACGCCGAATCCACCGTGCCGTCGGTCATGACGATCCACAACATCGCCTTCCAGGGCATCTTCGGCCCGGATCAGTTGGGCCGGCTGCTGCTGCCGGCGTGGGACTTCCACCCCGAAGCGCTGGAGTACTACGGCAACGTCAGCGCGCTGAAGGCCGGCATGATGCATGCCAGCCGCGTCACGACCGTGAGCCCGACCTATGCGGCAGAGCTCCAGACCCCCGAGTTCGGCTTCGGGCTCGAGGGCGTCGTCACCATGCGCGCCGAGCGCGGCGAGATGCACGGCATCCTGAATGGTATCGATACGGGCGTCTGGGATCCCGCACACGACCCGTTCACGGTGCCGTTCTCGTCTGCCTCGCTCGAGGGCAAGGCGCTCGCGCGCGCCGAGCTGCTGGAGGAGTTCGGGCTCGCCCCACACTCGGGCCCCCTCGCGGTCGTCGTCACGCGCCTCACGCACCAGAAGGGCATCGACATGCTGCTCGAGGCACTGCCGTCGTTCCTCGACGCCGGCGGCGCCGTCGCCATCCTCGGATCCGGCGAGCCGGGCTACGAGGAGGCGCTGCTCAACATGCGCTCGTCGTCGGTCGGGGTCAAGATCGGATACGACGAGGCCCTCAGCCACCGCCTCTACGCCGGCGGCGACCTCGTGCTCGTGCCCTCGCGCTTCGAGCCGTGCGGGCTCACGCAAATGTACGGGCTGCGCTACGGCGCACTGCCGGTCGTCGCCTCGACCGGCGGCCTGCGCGACTCGGTCGACGATGGCGTAACGGGCTTCGTGTTCGACGACATCTCTTCTGCAGGCCTCGCCGATGCGCTCTCGCGGGCGCTCTCTTCTTATGGAACGCCGGCGTTCGACGAGATGCGCCAGGCCGCGATGGCCCGGCGCCTCGACTGGGGATCGTCGGCCGCCGCCTACGCCGAGCTCTTCTCCTCGCTCCTATGAAGCTAGGCGTTACCCTCACCGACACCGGTGCCGACGTCGCCGTGTGGGCGCCGGCGGCCGACCGAGTGTGGTTCTGCCGCGTCACCGACGACGGACGCGAAGACCGCACCCGACTGCCATATGTCGAGGGCGGCATATGGCACGGATCCGTCGCCGACGTCGTCGACGGCACCCGCTACGGGATCCGCGCCGCGGGGCCGGGGCTCGACCCGCACACGCTCCTCGTGGATCCGTACGCCGTCGCGATCGACGGGCGGCTCGTCGCCGGGGAGCCGGTGCCGTACGGAATCGTGCGGACTCCTTCTTCCACGCCTTCTTGGTCTTTCTCAGGCGATCTCGTGATCTACGAGGCACACGTGAAGGGGCTGACGGCGCTACGCTCCGACATCCCTTCTGAGCTTCGGGGCACGTATGCCGGGGCCGCGCTCATGGCGCCGTACCTGGCGTCACTCGGCGTCACGGCGCTCGAGCTGCTGCCGATCCAGGCCTTCATCGACGATGACCACGTCGTCGCGAACGGCCTCACGAACTACTGGGGCTACCAGCCCATCGCGTGGCACGCGCCCGAGCCCCGCTACGCGCACGAGGACGCCGAGGCCGAGGTCTTGGCGCTCGTGAACGCGATGCACGCCGAGGGCATCGCCGTGATCGTCGATGTCGTCTACAACCACACGGGCGAGGGCGGGCACGGCGGGCCCGTCCTCTCGCTCAAGGGCCTCGCACCGCAGGCGTACCGTATGCACGACGGGGAATACGTCAACGACGCCGGCACCGGCAACACCGTCGCGGCCGAGGAGCCCCTCGTGCTGCGCCTCATCCTCGACAGCCTGCGGCACTGGGCCACGCGCTACGGCATCGACGGGTTCCGCTTCGACCTCGCGGCGACGCTCGGGCGCTCCGCCGGCGGCTTCGATTCGCGCGCCGCCTTCTTCCAGGCGGTCGGGCAGGATCCGGTGCTCTCAAACCTCATCCTTATCGCCGAGCCGTGGGACATCGGGCCCGGCGGGTATCAGCTCGGCGCGTTCCCGCACCCGTGGCGCGAGTGGAACGACCGCTTCCGCGACGACGTGCGCCGCGCCTGGCGCGGGGATCCGCTCATGCTGTCCGCGCTCTCGGCGCGGCTTCTCGGATCCGCCGCCGAGTTCGACCACTCGGGCCGCACCGCCCACACGTCGGTCAACTTCATCACGGCGCACGACGGGTTCACCCTCGCCGACCTCGTCTCGTACGAACAGAAACACAACCTCGACAACCGCGAAGACGGCAACGACGGGCACTCCGAGAACTTCTCGTCGAACGGGGGCGCGGAGGGTTTGTCGTCGGACCCCGACGTCCTGGCGCGGCGCGAGCGGCGCATGCGCGGCATGATCGCGACCCTCGCCGTGTCGCAGGGCGTGCCAATGCTGCTCGCGGGCGACGAGGCCGGCAACTCGCAGGGCGGCAATAACAACGCGTACGCGCAGGACAACGAGGTGGGGTGGGTGTCGTGGTCTGGTGTTTCCCTCGCTGATTTTGTGCGGGATGCGCTCGCGACCCGCGCCCGCCTGCCGATCCTGCGCCAGCGCGCGTTCCTGCACGGCGGCGAGCGCGCCACCTTCGGTCGCGACGTCACGTGGCTGCGCGCCGACGGCAACCTCGTCGAGGACGAGGACTGGCAGGATCCCGATTTCCGCACGATCGTCGCGGTCCTCCGCGGCGCCGCAGGCGACCCGGACGGCGAGGCGATTGACGGATCCGTCGCGATCGTCGTGAACCTCGGGTGCGCGACCACCGTCGACCTGCCCGCGGGACGCTGGGCGGTCGAGCTCGACTCGTCCGGATCCGCCGCCCTCACGGCCCGAACGATCGTGGTGCCCGAAGAGACACTCGTCGTGCTCTCCGGGGGATTTGTGGCCTCTGCGTACTATAGATAGGCCGAAGACGGCAAAAAGGGGAGGCTCGTGCTGAGGCAACAGACGGATCCGTCGTTTCTTGATTCGCACTCGACCGTCCAGATCGTTCTGATTCTGGGCGCCGTCGCGATCGGAGCGATCGTGATCGCCACGCTCGCATTTAAGGTGCGCACGCGGTGGCTTCTTGCCGCGACCCTCGTTGCCGGCGTCGTGCAGCTCTTCGGGCCCTTCGGCTTCACCTCGGGCGCGCTACTGCTGACCTGCACGCTGCTGCCCGTGGCGTTCTGGCGCACGCGGGCGATCCGCGGGGCGGCGTTTGTCTGGGGCATCCTGCTCGGCGCGCTCGCGATCTGGCAGGCCGTCGCCGTGCTGTGGTCGGAGAAGCTCGGCTCGGCCGGATACGCCGTGATCTTCTCGCTCGCCCTGCTGACCGTGTTCCTGCTCGCGCTCGACGTCGTACGGCACGACCCCGCCGGGGCACCCGTCGCCGTCGCGGTCGGGTCGCCCGCCGTCATCGTGTCGGGCCTGCTCGTCGTGCTGTTCCGCCTCTTCCCGCGCCTCGAGGGCAGCTACCTGCTCTCCCCCGTCGCACACCTCTTCTCAGAGCCCGACGTCATCCTCGTCTCGCAGAGCGAGATCGACATCGCCCTCGACCCCATCCGGTCGCTCGGCATCTTCGCCTCGGTCGCGAGCCCCTCCGGATCCACCGGATACCTGCAGGGCCTCTTCATCACCGACGACCTCACGAACTTCCAGAATGTGCTCGACCCGTCGAAGGCGGGCGGCGTGTTCCTCAACGGCAACACCGCGTCGCTGTTCTTTGGGGTGGCTAGCTGTGTGGCGGTGTGGGCCGTGGTGGCTTCTTTGCGTGTTGCGTTGCCCGCGCAGACCGGGTTTGGGCGGGGGGAGCTTCGGGCTTCGGTTACTGTGTCTGGCTCTGGTTCTTTGGCGGGCGCGGAGCGCGTCCGCGATACCGGATCCGGCCGCGTCGATACCGATCCGGTGCGGGTTTCCGCGGTGCGCGGATCCGCTATCGCCCGCGCGGGCGCCTTCTCGCCGCGCGCGCGGCACCTGTTGCTCGCGGCGCACGGCGCGATGGCGATCGTGTCGGTCGCGGCGCTGGTGGCGACCGGATCCAAGACCGCGCTCGTGCTGCTTGTCGGCCTGCCGATCGTCGCGCTGTACATCGGGTGGACCGCGCGGCGGCCGCTCGCGGGCGCGATCGTCGGCGTCGTCGCGGTGCTCGTCGCGGCCGCGGGCGTCACCGCCGTGCTGATCAAGCGGCCCGACCTGCTCGAGTCGAGCACCCTCAACGACCGCGTCGGGCTGTGGCGGATGGTCGCCGCGTCCTTCCCGGAGCGGTGGTTCACGGGCTTCGGCTTCGGCAATTGGCGATTCCACATCGTCGAGGAATGGCCGTTCTACTTCCCCGGCGTCGCCACGCAGGTGTGGCCGCCGCACAACATCTTCCTGCAGGCGTGGACCGACGCCGGCATCATGTCGCTCGTGCTCGTCGTCGCCGTCATGCTGATGCCACTCGGCGCGGCCATCCGCCGCATCGGCGAGGCGCGACGCGGGCCCGAATCGGTGCCCGCGCGCCGCGGATCCGCCAACCACTCGTCCGCACCGAAATGGTCGCCGCTGTTCGGATCCGAGGCCATCGCGCGCGCCGCGATCTTCGTCGCGCTGGCGTGGATCCTGCTGCACGGCATGGCCGACACCACCAACTACGCGGGCGATAACCACACGCTGCCGTTCGCGGCGCTCCTGACGGCGCTGGCGCTGACGCGCACCCGTCGCTCCGCTTCGAAAGGCCTCGCATGACGACGTACGTGTACTACCCGCGCGGGCTCGCCACCGGCGGGCCCGAGGCGTTGCATCAGCTCGTTGACTCGCTGCGGCGGCAGGGGCAGGACGCGTACTTGGTGCCGATTCCGGGCACGGCTACTGCTGACCGCGCTGCTCGATACTCGCACTACGACGCCCCCGAGGCCGGGGCCGTCGACGACGCCGCCGGCAACATCGTGGTCGTGCCCGAGACGCAGGCGATGCTGCTGAAGCCGCTGCGGCGGGCCCAGGGATACGTCTGGTGGCTCTCGATCGACTACGCGCCCCGCTTCGTGATAGAGCGCGACACCACCTCGCTGCTGCCGATCGAGCGCACGCGCAACACGCGGTTCCCGCTGCTCCAGGTGCGGCGGGTGAAGCGGTATTTCCGGGGTGCGATCTCTGGAGAGGACGCCCTGCTGCAGCGCGTCGGGCACCTGGCGCAGTCGCACTACGCGTGGAGTCACGTGTTCGCGCACCTGGGGCGCGTGGGGTCGGTGGTGAGTGACTATACGCCGGCGGGGGTTACTTCTGACTCTCTGTCGGGCCGCGTCGCGCGGATTGCCTACAACCCGGCGAAGTCGCGGCCGATCATGGCGGAGTTTGCGCGGCGGTGGCCGGGGATCGAGCTGCTGCCGCTGCAGAACATGACGGGCGCGGAGGTCGCGGAGGCTCTGGAATCGTCGCTGGTGTACCTCGACCTGGGCGCCCACCCGGGCAAGGACCGGATGCCGCGAGAGGCGGCGCTGGCCGGATCCATCGTGCTGGTCGCCAACCGCGGCGCGGCCGCGAACGGGGTGGACGTGCCGCTGCCGCAGGCGCACAAGATCGACGTGCTGCCGGACATCGTCGCGAACGCGAAGCGTGCCTACGACGCGGTGCTGGCGGATCCGGCCGCGGCCCACGCGGCCCAGGCCGACTACCGGGCGCGGATCCCCCGCGAGCGCGACACCTTCGACGCCGAGGTGCGGTCGGTGTTCATCGAGGCCTCCCACGGCTCCGACGGCGCTGCGCCTTCGGCCTAGGGGCTACGCCCCCGGGTCACGGTTCCCGCTTCGGTGGGCCCCTCATCTCCGCGAGATCGCACTCTTTTCGCGAGGTCTCACTCTTTTTCGTGTTCTCTCGGGAAAAGAGTGTGATCTCGCGGGGTTGGGTTTGGCCAGGTTCCGCGAGATCGCACTGTTCTCGCGAGATCTCACTGAAATCAGGGCGATCTCGGAAGAAGAGTGAGACCTCGCGGGATCAGGTGGCGAGACCGCGGCCGAGTCCGCACCAAAGTCGGAGACATCACGAGAATCGGAGGGATTCGCCCCAGGGGGCCGAGACTTGTGATTTCTCCGAGGTCCGTGCGCGGCGCGAGCCGGCCTGGAGGCGCCGGGAGCTGCGCGGTATTGATCCGGGATCAACAGCGCGGGTCCCGGATCTGCGCTGCACGAGGCTCGGAAGAATCACGACAATCGGAGAGATTTGCCCCAAGGATCCGAGACTCGTGATTTCTCCGACGTTCGTGCGCGGCACGGAGACGATCCCCTCGCGCCACGAGCCGGATCCGGGATCCGATGGCGCACCAAAGTCGGAGGAATCACGAGAATCGGAAGAGTGCGCCCCGGGGATCCGAGACTCGTGATTTCTCCGAGATCCATGCGGCTTCGACAAGAAGAGTGAGACCTCGCGAAAAGAGTGCGATCTCGCGGGGGTGGGGCGCTAGTGGCGGCGGATGAGTTTGCGGAGGCGGCGCATGCCCGCCTGGCCCGGCGGGAGGTCGTGGGTGAGCATCGCGTCGATATCGCCGACGGCCGCGGTGCGGGATCCCTGGATCCGCCGCCGCTCGCGGCGCCCGTGCGTGAGCGCGGTGCGGATCCCGCGCGCGAGGCCGCTCCAGGCGGGCTTCGCGGATCCGGTGACCGTCGCCTTCGCGAGCATCATCGCGAACAGCACGACGAATCGCGGCACGATGATGTGGCGCAGCCCCTTCGGCACGTTCTTCGTGAGCAGCACGGGCAGGTTCTGGAAGGTCTGCCGCACGGTGAATCCGGGGATCTTGCCGCTCGTCGCACCGATCTTGTGGTGCACGATCGCCGACGGTTCGTAGACGATGGCGTGGCTGCGCAGGCGCGCGCGGAACCCGATGTCGATGTCTTCGAAGTAGGCGAAGAAGGTCTCGTCGAACATCCCGATGTCGCGGAACAGCTGCGTGCGGAACAGCGAGGCGCCCCCGGAGGCGGAGAACACGGGCTCGGATCCGGGGGCATCGTGCGCGGGGATCCCCCGGTGGCGCGGGAACGGCATGCCCCACGTCGACATTCCGTCGCCGGCGGTGTCGACGACCTCGCCCTCCTGCAGCATGAGGCTCGCCGCGATCGAGGCCCCGGTGCGGGTGAGCGCGGAATCGAGGTTCGCGAGCCAGCCGGCGTCGGGCACCGCGTCGTTGTTCAGCAGCGCGACGGCCTCGTAGTCGCCCGCGAAGGCCCAGCGGATCCCCACGTTCACCCCGCCCGCGAACCCCAGGTTCTCGGGCTCGAGGTGAAGCACGAAGGTCGTGGGATTCTGACGATCGCTCGAGGATCCGCCCTTTTCCGCAGAATCGTCAGAATCTCGCGCGATGTTCAGAATCTCGAGCCGTTCGCGGAGGCGAGCGACGTCGTCGCCGACGGATCCGTTGTCGATCACGAGCACGTCGAAGTGGTCGTGGGTCTGGCTCGCGAGCGCGTCGAGGCATTCGAGGGTGTCGGCGAGGCCATTCCAGTTCAGAACGACGACGAGCGTACGCATCATGTGCGGGATCCTTCCGTCTCTGACGACACTATGCGGGTGAGAGTGCGCGATCCAATCCCTCGGCGCGTCCGGGCTGCGCTGCGGCCCAGGGGCCGCGCCCCGCGAGGTCGCACCGTTTTCGCGAGGTCGCACCAAGTTGGATACTCACTCACGGAAAAGGTGAGACCTCGCGGGCCGCCGACGGCGGATCCGGTGCCCCGGTCAGCGGCGTCTCGGCGTCCCTCTCAATGGCATCTCGGCGTCCCTCTTCCCGTGAGATCGCACTCATTTCGCGAGATCGCATCGAGTTCGGCACGATCTCACGAAAAGGGTGAGATCTCGCGGAGCCCTATGCTGTGCGCGCGGCCCGGCGCGACATCAGGATCATGACGATCTGCGCCAAGAGCACGCTCGCCTCAGCGGCGGCGAGTCCGATGGATCCGCCGACCGCGCCCAGCGCCGACGCGAGCCCGAGCGACGTCGGGACCCCCACGAGCGCCCCGACCACGACGCTCGCGAAGACGAGCCTGGGCTTGCCCCATGCGATCAGCACGTGGCGTCCGGTGGCGGTAGACATCGACAGGCAGAACGTGGCGATGCCGAAGCAGAGCGCGGTGAGGCGATCGATCCCGTTCACGAACAGGAATGACGTGAGCCACGGTCCGAGGCCGGCGAAGGCGCAGAGGCCGGTGATTCCGAGGATTGCGTGCAGCAGCAGCGCCCGGCGCGCGCGATCGCCGAAGTGCGCGCGATCGTTCTCGACGACCCAGCCCTGCAGCGCGTTGCCCTGTGCTCCGATGACGGTCTGCCCCATGCGCCAGAGCTTGTCGCCGTTGACGTACAGCCCTGCCTGCGCGGTCGAGGCTCCGAGCGTCACGATCGATACGGCGAGCGCGGTGTAGGCCCCGCTGACGGCCTCGGTCCCGGCTGCGGAAAGCTGTGTGCGTGCGAAGCGGATCGCGGATCGCCACCCCGTCATCAGTTCGCGCAGCGGAACCACGCGGCGGGCGTAGCCGAGCACGCCGCCCACGATCGCGACGATGAGCAGGGTCGGATAGGTCCACACGAGCCCGGATCCACCGATCATGATCGCCACGCCGCCGAGCCCCGTCGCGATCGCGCGGGGCAGCAGCTCGAAGCCGATGAGGGGCAGCGGGGTGCCCAGCCCGATGAGATACCAGCTCGAGGTGAGGCCGCCGAGCGTGATCGCAACGGCCATGAGGGCGGCATCGAGTCCGGATCCGGCGGGTGCCAGCACCCACGACGCGACCGCGCCGATGACGAGCGCGGGAAAGAGCACCAGGATCCGCGCCCGGGTTCCCCGCGCGAAGAGATCCGCGCGTGCCTCCGCGGGAGCGAGCGCGACGAGGGTCGGACCCTGCACGTTCAGCCCGAGAGCGACGACGAGGGCGAGGAATCCCCCGACCGACTGGCCGACCGCGATCGCGACCCACGCCTCGTTACCCGCCGCGCGCGGCAGGATCGGCAGCACCAGGAACGGGATGAGCGCGCTGATCGCCGGGATCGTCGAGAAGCTCAGCAGGCGACGGGCGAGGGGCATCAGAGTGCTCCCCCCGCCGCGCGACCGTCGCGCGCTGCGCGGCGCGTGCCCGGATCCGCGAGATCGCATCCACTTCGCGAGAGCGCGCCCAGCTCGATACGACCTCGCGAAAAGGGTGAGATCTCACGGGCGCGGAACGAGCCGGAAGATCCGCCGCTTCGCGAGAGCGCACCCGCCTCGATACGACCCCGCGAAAAAGAGGAGATCTCACGGGCGCGGGCGCCATCGGCGCGCAGCGCGGCGGGGAGGAGACGGGCGGCCGCAACGCCGCATCTCACGCTCATCGGGCGCGCCAGTAGTCGGCGCCGCGCATGCGGATGGCCTGGCGGAAACCGATCGAGCGGTCAATCCCCTGGACCGGGATCTGGGGCCGTTCCACCCCCGCGGCGGCCTTCCAGCCCTGGATCCGCCCGACGAGCGCCGACGGATCCCTCTGCAGCACCAGCCGCCGCACGCACACGAGCGCCTCGATCGCGAGGGCCGGGATGGCGCGGCGGGTGCGCAGCACGCCCCACGCGCGCAGCAGGTAGCCGCGGCCGAAGCCCGCGAGGCGGATCTGCCGCGGCGTTCCCTCGCCGGCCGACGCCCCGCCGATGTGCACGCCGCCGGGACGGTCGAGCGTGACGGTGCCGTATCCCCCGGCGCGCAGCCGCAGCGCGAGGTCGAGCTCCTCGCCATACATGAAGATGCCCTCGTCGAGCACGCCGACCTCGTCGAGCGCGCTGCGGCGGTACGCGGCGACGGCGCCGTACGGGCCGAGCACGGGCGGATCCGCGGGGTTCTGCCGCGCGAGCGGCGCACCGTGGTAGCGCACGAAGCCGGCGCAGGTGGCGTCGGCGGTGATGCCCTGCGAGTCGATGGATCCGTCGGTGCCCATCAGCAGCGGGCACACGCTCGCGACGGCGGGGCCTGCCTCGTCAAGCGCGTCCGCGATCGAGGCCATGAGGTCGGGCTCGGCGATGACGTCGCTGTTGACGAGCACGACGACGTCGGCGGATCCGGAGGCGATGCCCCGGTTGCACGTCGCGGCGAAGCCCTTATTAGAGGAGTTGCGGATCAGCGTCACCGCCGGAAACGCGTCGGCGACGCGGTCGGCGGTGTCGTCGGGCCCGCAATCGTCGACGACGATGATGTTGACCGGAAGCGTCTGCTCGAGCAGCGCGCGGATGCACGGTTCGACGTGCTCCCACCCGCCGTAGACCGGAACAATGGCGTCAATCGTGGCGGTCGCAGGCATGGCCTCAGTCTAGTTGTCAGTGCTCCGTGTGATGATGAGACCTGTTCACCATCGGAGGGGAATCACGACCTTGGCACCTACGAAACGTGGTCGCACCGCGATCATCGCAGGATCCTGCGCGGCAGCTCTCGTGCTCGTCGGAGGCGGCATCACATACGCCGCGCTCTCGAACGGCGATCCGGAACCCATCGCGTCGTCTCAGACACCGACACCGACGCCCACCCCGACACTGACCCCCACACCTACTCCGACGCCGACTCCGACGCCCACGCCGGAGCCCGCCGAGGTCCCGACCTCGACGCCCGTGAAGGCGATGCTCGACGGCTGGCAGGGCGCAGATTCCCGCGCGGTCGCAGACATCATGCCGCAGATCGGCGAGGCGGCAGACGGCCGCATGTCGGCGTTCATCAACGCCCCGAAGGTCTCAGAGGCTACCAACGCCCTCACGGTCGAGGTGCCCGTCGAGGCCGGCACCGAATACACCCTCACGGCGCAGGTGCGCCAGGGCACGATCGATCTCGCCGAGGCGAACGCTGAGCTCGTGATCGGCGACGAGACCGTCCCGTTCGGCGAGATCAACGGCGACTGGTCCGAGATCGAGGGATCCTTCAGGGCAGACTCCGACACGGCGACGCTCGCGATCCGGGTCACCGGGCCCGTCGACGCCCTCGGCATCGACGACATCTCGCTCGCCGCGTCCGGCGGCGAAAACGTGGTCCCCAACGGATCCTTTGAGCAGGTTTCGAGCGACTGGGGCGTCCGTAACAACACGCTTCTGCTGCGCGAGACCGGCGCCGCGATGGGCGTTTCCCTCCCCGACGGCGACGCAAGCTGGTCGGTGTCGGCGCGTGACGGATCCGAGGTCGCCTCGGGAACCGAGAAGGTCGAAGACGGCTTCGCCCGCATCGCGCTCGACGACGTCACGCAGGGCTACTACACCTTTAGCGTGACCGACTCGGCGGGCCGCTCGGTCTCGACGCCCTTCGGCGTCATCGACTACGCGGGCGCGACGATCGCGACCGACGACCGCTTCGGCGTCGCCACCCACGTCGACCAGGACTGGTACGTCGACGCCGCAGACGCCGTCTCGGCGACAGGCTTCGGCCTCGCCCGCAACGACGTGCTGTGGGATCAGAATGAGACGACGCCGGGCCAGTATTCGTTCTCGTCGCACTACACCGACGAGTTCGGCAAGTTCAGCTCGCACGGCGTGCAGCTGCTCGGCATCGTCAATTACGGCAACCCGCTCTACGACGGCGGCAACACCCCGGCGTCGCCCGCGGCCGTCGAGGCGTTCGGCGCCTACGCCGCCGCGATCGCGCAGAACTTCGACGTCGCGGGCCTCGAGGTCTTCAACGAGTTCAACCACGACCGCTTCCAGACCGGATCCTGCGGCTCGGCCCCCGCGTGCTACCAGCCGCTCGTGAAGTCAACGGCCGACCACGTCGCCGCGGTCGACCCGGACCTTCCAATCGTCGCCGGATCCACGGCGAACTACGACGGCGACTGGTTCCGCGGCCTGTGGCCGACGGGCGCTGCCGACTCGGCCGACGCGATGAGCTTCCACCCGTACAACAAGTGGATCTACGACACCCCCGAGAGCCTCAGCAACGTCATGACTGAGGCCGACGGCGACATGGAGACCCTCGCCGGCAAGGTGCTTCCGATCTGGATCACCGAGTTCGGATGGACCACCGGCGCCGAGCTCGGCCAGCAGGTCTCGCGCGACGTGCAGGCCGAACGCCTGTGGCGCGCCGAGCTCACCGCCTTCGGCTACGGCGCCGAGAAGTACTTCTGGTACGACCTCATCGACGACAGCACCGACGGCAACAACCACGAGGGCAACTTCGGCATGTACGAGCGCAAGCGCGACGGCGTCGCCGCCCAGCCGCCGAAGCCCGCCGCGTTCGCTCAGGCGCTGCTGATCAACACACTCGACGGTCGCGAGGCCGCAGGCCGCACGGATGCGGGCGACGGCGTGCGCACGGCCGTGTTCGGATCCGACGACAGCACCGTCACCGCCGTCTGGTCGTTCGACGGCGACCGCGAGGCCACGATCGAGGCCTCCGGCCCCGTCACGGTAACCTCTCTGACAGGTGAGGTTTCGACGCTCGAGCCGACCGACGGATCCGTGAAGGTCACCGTCGGCAGCTCCCCGCTCCTGATCGAGCAGGCGACCGCCGACTCCGACGAGCCCACGCCGTCGCCCTCGCCCTCCGAGTCCGGCACGCCCACGCCTGCCGCGACCGCATCGACCAAGCCCGAGGACGACTAGTGACAAACGAGCACGACCCACTCGCGGGGCTGTCGCGCCGCGAGCTGCGCGAACTGCGCGCCCGACTCGACCAGGCCGAGTCCGCCGCCGACGCGGCGGAGGCCGCGGCCCCGGGCGGCGCGGACAGCGGCGCGCCGATCGAGCCGGGATCCGAGGATCCGGGGTACGGCGCGGGCGCGGCGGGTGCCGCCGGGGCCGGGTCTGCCGGCGCGGGCGCCGGGTCGGGATCCGCTGGCGCGGGTTACGGCGCGGGCGCCGGGTCGGGATCCGCTGGCGCGGGTTACGGCGCGGGCGCCGGGTCTGCTGGCGCCGCGGGATCCGCCGCCGGATCCGCGCAGCCGCCGGTTTCGCGTCCTCCCGTCTCGCGTCCGCCCGCGGCGCAGCCCGCGCCGGGCACGCGTCCCGTGAACTCGTGGGATCTGCCGACCGAGGCGCTGACGATCCAGCACGGCGGATCCGCGTCCGACGCGACCGCCGTCATGCCGACGGTCGGCGACGCCGCGACCGTCGCGATGCCCGTCGCCTCGCCCGACCACACGCGCACGGAGGCGATGCCGTTCGTCGACATGCCGGCCGCGCAGGCGGCCCCGGCGGCCGCGCCGAAGGATCCGTTCGCGACCGCCGCGACCCCCGCCTACGGAACGGCCGCGCCTGCTGTGGCCGCGCCCGCCGCGAATCCGGCTGCCGGCGCCGGCGGCGCGGGTGACGGATCCGGAAACCCGCCGGGAGGCGACGACATGGCCGAAAAGCCGCGCAAGAAGCGCCGCACGCGCAACATCATCATCATCGTGCTGCTCGTGCTCATCGCGTGCGTGGCGTGGCTCGGGGTGCGCGCGCTCATGGTGAAGAACGACCTGCAGGCGGCGCAGCGCGTCGTCGCGCACGTGCAGCAGGAGCCCGACAGCCTCGACGCGGCCCTGCCGGTGCTGGGCGATTACGCCGGATCCGCCGCGAGCGTACGGTGGGATCCGATCTGGCGCGTCGCGGAGTTCGTGCCCTGGGCGGGCGCGAACCTCAAGGGCGTGCGCCTGGCCGCCGAGTCGCTCGACGTCGCGGCGAACGACCTCGCCGTGCCCGCGCTCGAGGCGATGCGCGAGGAGAGCGAGACGCCGATCCTGCAGCGCATCCTGCCGATCCTCGACGAGGTGCAGCCGCGCATCACGTCGCTGGCCGACAAGATTCACGCCGTGGCCGACTCGTCGTCGCTGATCGGTCCGGTGCGATCCGGCGTCGACATGGTCGACAAGGTCATGCAACAGGCGGGCCCCGCCATCGGTGTCGCGCCCGGGCTTCTGGGCGCCGACGGCGAGAAGAATTACCTGCTCGTCTTCATGAACAACGCCGAGTCGGTGGGCCTGGCCGGATCCGCGGCGTCGCAGACGCTGCTCAACGTCAACGAGGGCGCGATCAGCATCGCGGCGCAGGCCGGATCCGGTGACTTCAAGGAAGACGGCGGAGCCGTCGACGTCGACGTGCCGCAAAGCGCTCTCGACCTGTACACGAACTACCTCGTCGACCACGTCAACACGACGCCGAGCCGCCCCGACTTCCCGACGATGGCGGCCCTCGACCGCGCGTTCTGGAACCGCGACATCGGCGACCAGCAGATCGACGGAGTCGTGGGCATCGACCCGATCGCGCTCAGCTACATCCTCGACGCGACCGGCCCGATCACGATCGAGGAGACGGGCGACACCCTCACGAGCGCCAACGCCGTGCAGCTGCTGCTGAGCGACGTGTACTCGCGGTGGGGCGACTACGAGTCGCAGGAGATGGCCGACGCGTTCTTCGCGGGCGTCGCGACCAAGGTGTTCGACAAGATCGCCACGGGCGACTTCGACATGCTCACGATGGTTTCGTCGCTCGGCCGCGGCATCGACCAGGGCTCGCTCCTGTTCCACAGCTTCGACGACGACACCCAGTCGTACATCGAACATGAGCGCGTCTCGGGCATCCTGCCCACGTCGAACGAGGAAGAGAGCGTCGTCGGCGTGTACTTCCGCGACGAGTCGACGTCGAAGATCTCGTACTACATGAAGTCGAACATCGACGTCACGCAGACGTGCACCGACGGATCCTCGACCTTCGCGGTCGACACCACCCTGCACATGGACATCGACAGCTTCGACGGGCTGCCCGACTACGTGCGCCCGCAGAACGACGCGTTCTGGGGCCTCACGCGCACGGCCGTCTACGTCTACGGCCCTCCCGGCACGACCCTCGACAGCGTCGAGATCGAGGGCCGCGAGGTCGAGATCAAGAACCAGGACATCGACGACCTCGGACGCCCCGTCGCCTTCGTCTGGGCCTACCTCGGCCCGACCGAGATGGCCACCATCCACACGACCTTCTCGGGCAAGGGTGACTTCGGCCCCGCCGCCGTCTGGTCGACCCCGATGGTCAACGCCAGCACGGGCACCGTCACCCCCTGCGGCGCGACGGAGTAGGCGCGCAAGAAAGCGGGGCGGATCGAGGATCCGCCCCGCTTTTGCGTGCGTTGGAGGAGGGTGGGCGCCACGCTCCGGGTGGGGAAAGTGAGGAATTGCGCCCCGCGATCGGCGGCGCGACGCCCGCTTTTCCTCACTTTCCCGCCCAGACTGCAATTCTCCGCGGGGTCATCTGCGAATCGCAGATGACCCCGCGGAGAATTGCAGGGTTAGGGGGAAAGTGAGGAGTTACCTCGGGATGATCTGGGTCGGGGCCGTGGGGCTCGTGTCGTTGCCGCCCCAGCCGAGGTTGTCCAGGATTTCCGTCGCGTTCGGGTCGTAGGGGCGGGTCGGCTGGACCATCGTCGGCGGATCCGCCGGGTAGGTCGGCACCCGGGTCGTGGGCGCGGCGGCGGCCGGAGCAGGCGCCGCGGCCGGGTTAGAAGCGGCCGAGTAGGATGCCGCAGGCGCACCCGGGATGTACCGCGACGGCACCGGCGCCGACGGGGCCTGGGGCGGGCGGGCGACGCGCACCTCGCGGTGGTCGTCCCAGATCGCCCGGGCGATGACCTTCTCGTCGCGCGAGTGCACGAGGGCGCGGAGGAACGCCGCGGCGAGGGTTCCGATCCACGCGCCGATCGAGTTCGAGATGATGTCGCGCATGTCGCTCACGCGGTCGCCGAGGAACTCGCCCTGGAACCACTCGATGCCGTACGAGTATGCGGGCAGGATCAGCAGCGCAAGCCACCAGCCCCAGCCTGGCAGCGCGAGGCCCAGCAGGAATCCGAGCGGGATGAACATGCCGATGTTGGCCGTGAACTCGAGCTGCATGTATCCGAAGGCGTCGGGCACGCCGATGCGGTGCAGCACCGTCAGCACGCGGTCGGCGACCGAGTCGACGCCGATTCCGTCGAGTGAGGGCGACATCGTCACCCACATCACGAACGCCAGGTAGATCACGAACAGCACGGTCGCGATGCCGACCCGGAGGCGGCTGCGGGCGGGCTTGCGGTCATCGACATACGTCATAGTCCGAGCGTAAACGCGGAAGTTGTGAGCGCGCGAGACCACCGGCGGATCCGGAGGGGATCCGCCAGCCGTTTCCAGCAAGAACGAAAAAGCGGGGCGGATCCCGAAGGATCCACCCCGCTTAGTCAGCGAGACCGAAGGTCTTACTTGATGATGCCCGTCACCGTGCCGGCGCCGACCGTGCGGCCACCCTCACGGATAGCGAAGCCGAGGCCCTCTTCCATAGCGATGGGCTGGATGAGCTCCACCGTCATGTCCGTGGTGTCACCGGGCATAACCATCTCGGTGCCCTCGGGCAGCGAGATGACGCCGGTCACGTCCGTGGTACGGAAGTAGAACTGCGGGCGGTAGTTCGTGTAGAACGGGTTGTGGCGGCCACCCTCGTCCTTCGAGAGGATGTAGGCGGTGCCGGTGAAGTTGGTGTGCGGCGTAACCGAACCGGGCTTCACGACAACCTGGCCGCGCTCAACGTCTTCGCGCTTGAGACCGCGGAGGAGCAGACCACAGTTCTCGCCGGCCCACGCCTCGTCGAGCTGCTTGTGGAACATCTCGATACCCGTGACCGTGGTCTTCTGGGTGTCGCGGATGCCGACGATCTCGACCTCGGAGTTGATCGCGAGGGTACCGCGCTCGGCGCGGCCCGTCACGACGGTGCCACGACCGGTGATCGTGAAGACGTCCTCAATGGGCATGAGGAACGGCTTGTCGCGGTCACGCTCGGGGGTCGGGATCGAGTTGTCGACGGCCTCCATGAGGTCGACGATGCGCTGGGTCCACTTCTCGTCGCCCTGGAGCGCCTGGTAACCCGAGACCTGGACGACGGGAGCGTTGTCGCCGTCGAAGCCCTGCGACGAGAGGAGCTCGCGCACCTCGAGCTCAACGAGCTCAAGGATTTCCTCGTCGTCAACCATGTCGCACTTGTTGAGCGCAACGAGCAGGTAGGGAACGCCGACCTGCTTGGCGAGCAGGACGTGCTCGCGGGTCTGAGCCATGGGACCGTCGGTCGCGGCGACCACGAGGATCGCGCCGTCCATCTGGGCAGCACCGGTGATCATGTTCTTGACGTAGTCGGCGTGACCCGGGGCGTCAACGTGAGCGTAGTGACGCGCGGGGGTCTCGTACTCAACGTGCGAAACGTTGATCGTGATACCGCGGTCGCGCTCCTCGGGAGCCGAGTCAATCGTGTTGAAGTCACGGACGACGTTGACATCCGAGGGGTACTTGTCAGCAAGCACCTTCGAGATGGCAGCGGTGAGGGTCGTCTTACCGTGGTCAACGTGACCGATGGTGCCGATGTTGACGTGCGGCTTGGTGCGGTCGAACTTGGCCTTAGCCACTTGGTCCTCCTCAGGACAGTCTTGGAGCGAAACGGGGCGCTGGATTGCGTCCGGTTCTCTCCGGGGTTTGTTTCAGTCTACTGGAGACAAATCTGTGTGAAGTTGTGCGTGGTGGATGGGGCCGGAACGGTGCCCGGCCCCATCCGAGAGCCATCAGGGCTGGGGAGCTATTACTCGCCCTTGCCCTTCTGGATGATCTCGTCAGCGACAGCCTTGGGAACCTCAGCGTAGCTGTTGAACTCCATCGAGAAGACGGCACGGCCCGAGGTCTTCGAGCGCAGGTCACCAATGTAACCGAACATGCTCGACAGCGGAACGAGGGCACGGACGACCTTGACACCCTGGGCGTCTTCCATCGACTGAACCTGGCCACGACGCGAGTTCAGGTCGCCGATAACGTCGCCCATGTACTCCTCGGGCGTACGAACCTCGACGCTCATCATCGGCTCGAGCAGCACGGGGCCAGCCTTCTGGATGGCCTCCTTGAAGCCCATCGAACCGGCGATCTTGAACGCCATTTCCGACGAGTCGACGTCGTGCGCCGCACCATCGGTCAGGGTCGCCTTGACACCGACCATCGGGTAACCGGCGAGGATACCGACGTTCATCGCGTCCTGGAAACCAGCGTCAACCGACGGGATGTACTCGCGCGGAACGCGACCACCGGTGACGGCGTTCTCGAACTCGTAGACCTTGTCGCCCTCGACCTCAAGCGGCTCGATCGCGAACTGGATCTTCGCGAACTGACCCGATCCACCCGTCTGCTTCTTGTGGGTGTAGTCGTGACGCTCAACGGCACGGCGGATGGTCTCGCGGTAGGCCACCTGGGGCTTACCGATGTTCGCCTCAACCTTGAACTCGCGCTTCATGCGGTCGACAAGGATGTCGAGGTGGAGCTCACCCATGCCCTTGATGGTCGTCTGACCGGTCTCGGGGTTGTTCTCGACGCGGAAGGTCGGGTCCTCTTCAGCGAGCTTCTGGATCGCGAGACCCAGCTTCTCCTGGTCGGCCTTCGTCTTCGGCTCGATCGCGACCTCGATGACGGGCTCCGGGAACGTCATCGACTCGAGGACAACCTGGTTGGCCGAGTCGCAGAGCGTGTCACCGGTGGTGGTGTCCTTGAGGCCGATAACGGCGTAGATGTGACCAGCGGTGACCGAGTCAACCGGCTGCTCCTTGTTGGCGTGCATCTGGAAGATCTTTCCGATGCGCTCCTTCTTGCCCTTCGTCGAGTTGACGATGGCCGCACCCGAGTCGAGGTGACCCGAGTAGACGCGGATGTAGGTCAGACGACCGAAGAAGGGGTGCGTGACAACCTTGAACGCGAGAGCCGTGAAGGGCTCGTCGGCGGTTGCGTGACGCTCGATGATCTTCGTCTCGTCCTTGGGGTCGTGCGCCTCGATGGCGGGCACGTCCGTGGGGGCGGGGAGGAAGTCAACGACGGCGTCGAGCATGGGCTGCACGCCGCGGTTCTTGAAGGCCGAGCCACAGAACACCGGGAAGGCGTCACCGTTGACGGTGAGCTTACGGATACCCGACTTGATCTCGTCGATCGAGAGCTCTTCGCCACCGAAGAACTTCTCGAGGAGCTCGTCGTCGGCCTCAGCGGCGGTCTCGACAAGCTTCTCGCGGTACTCCTCGGCCTTGGCCTGGAGGTCGGCGGGGATCTCCTGGGTCTCGTACGAGGCACCCATGGTCACGTCACCCTTGGCGTCACCCGGCCACACGAAGGCCTTCATGGTGAGGAGGTCGACGACACCAACGAAGTCGTTCTCCGAGCCGATGGGGAGCTGCATGACGATGGGCTTCGCCTTGAGGCGGTTCACGATCGTATCGATCGTGTAGTAGAAGTCAGCGCCCAGCTTGTCCATCTTGTTGACGAAGCAGATGCGGGGGACGTTGTACTTGTCAGCCTGACGCCACACGGTCTCGGACTGGGGCTCAACACCCTCCTTGCCGTCGAAGACGGCAACGGCGCCATCGAGCACGCGAAGCGAGCGCTCGACCTCGACCGTGAAGTCGACGTGGCCGGGGGTGTCGATGATGTTGATCTGGGTGCCGTTCCAGAAGCTGGTCACAGCGGCGGACGTGATCGTGATGCCACGTTCCTGCTCCTGCTCCATCCAGTCGGTCGTCGCGCCACCATCGTGCGTTTCGCCGATCTTGTGGTTGACGCCCGTGTAGAACAGGATGCGCTCGGTCGTCGTGGTCTTACCGGCGTCAATGTGCGCCATGATGCCGATGTTGCGGACCTTCGTGAGGTCGGTGAGCACTTCTTGTGCCACTTCAAGGTTCCTTACGTAAGAAAAGGGATGAAACAGGAACGTCGGCCCCGAAACGCCCCGGAGAGCGTTCCGGGGCCGACGTTATGGCGCTGTTGCTTACCAGCGGTAGTGCGCGAATGCCCGGTTCGACTCGGCCATCTTGTGAGTGTCCTCACGGCGCTTCACCGCGGCACCAAGGCCGTTCGAAGCGTCGAGGATCTCGTTCATCAGACGCTCGGTCATCGTCTTCTCACGACGACCCTTGGCGTAGCTCACGAGCCAGCGGAGAGCGAGCGTGTTGGCACGGTGAGGCTTGACCTCGACCGGAACCTGGTACGTCGATCCACCAACACGGCGGCTGCGGACCTCAAGCGTGGGGCGCACGTTGTCGAGCGCCTTCTTGAGGGTGGTAACGGCGTCGGCCTCGGCCTTCGCGTCAACGCCAGCGAGGGCGCCGTACACGATGTTCTCGGCGAGCGACTTCTTGCCGTCAACAAGGATCTTGTTGACGAGCTGCGTCACGATGGGAGCGCCGTAGACCGGGTCGTTGACGACGGGACGCTTAGGTGCGGGACCCTTACGAGGCATCTAACTCAACCCTTCTTCGCGCCGTAGAGGCTACGCGCCTGCTTACGGTTCTTGACGGCCTGGGTGTCGAGGGCACCGCGAACGATGCGGTAACGCACACCAGGGAGGTCCTTCACGCGACCGCCGCGGACGAGCACAAGCGAGTGCTCCTGGAGGTTGTGGCCCTCACCGGGGATGTAGGCCGTGACCTCGGTACCGTTGCGGAGCTTCACACGAGCGACCTTACGCATCGCCGAGTTCGGCTTCTTGGGGGTGGTGGTGTACACGCGGGTGCACACACCTGCCTGCTGCGGGTTCGCCTTCAGCGCCGGCGAGTTCGAAGTCTTCTTCTTCGACTGGCGGCCCTTGCGAACCAACTGCTGAATAGTTGGCACGTTTCTCCTTGAATTTTTGCTGCACGGTGACAGCAAGGCGTGATGTTTCACGTCGATCCATCCGATCGGGCGGGCCCGAAAGAGTGCGATGGATATGCCGTGGGGGCGGGACTGATGGCAGCCCCCATCCCTATGTCCGCGCGCACGCGAAAACGAATACACGCAGACTGATCAATCATACGTGTGCGACACGCGCGCCGCAAAGTGCCCGCCTGTCACTATCCTGTGTGCATGGAGCGCTCGCTGGATACCCGAGTCACCCAGGCCGTCGATGCCTGGCTGACCTGGCTTCCGCGCTGGCAGCCGGCGACCCACCGCGGCCGCCGCTCGCCCTGCCGACGCTGCTTCGGATCCCCCCTGCTCGCCTCGGTCGGCATCGGCGATACCGCGCCGCACGGCGTGCAGCACGGCCTGTCGGTGCGCCTCATGACGATCATCGAGCAGCGCGTCGCGCAGTACACGGCCGATAACCTCCCGCTCCTGCAGTCCGAGCTCGACATGCAGGCGGCCCGCAATCGCGGCCGCGGATACCGGCCGGCCGAGGGGCTGGATCCGGAGTTCGAGGGGCTGCCGCTCGATCCGGATCCGGAACCCGGCGCGCCCTTCCTGTTTACGATCGCGGGGCTCGCGGAGGAGGCCGAGCGCGCCACTCCCCCGCCGCCGCCCCTGACGGAGGCGGAGAAGAACGCCCTGCGGCGCGAGATCGCCCTCTCCGACGACTACGCGAACGAGATCGGCCAGGAGATCTGCGTTCTACTGCACGGGCACCGCCTGCGCGTGCAGGCGGCGGTGCGCGAGTTCGTGGATCCGCAGATCGACCAGCTGCTCAGCGAGCTCTCGCGCTCGCTGGACGACCCTTTCGCCTAGAAAACCTCACCCCGCCAGGTGCGACCACGCGCCCGCGAGCTCGCGCCACGGGCCGCTCGCGGCGACGCGGCCGCCCTCCAGCACCACGACGCGGTCGGCGCGGGCGAGGGCCGCGCGCTTCGAGGTCGAGCCGATGACGGTCATGCCCTTGTCGCGCAGCGCCTGCCACAGCTCAATCTCGGTCGCGGCGTCGAGCGCGCTCGAGACGTCGTCGGCGAGCAGAATCTCCGAGTCGGTCGCGAGCGCCCTCGCCGTCGCGAGCCGCTGCACCTGGCCGCCCGAGAGCCGAACGCCGCGGTGGCCGACGGCCGCGTGGACGCCGCCGGCGCCCTCGATGTCGTCCTCCATGCGGGCGATGCGAATCGCGTCGTCGATCTGGCGATCGCGGTCGAGGCGGATGTTCTCGTCGAAGGTTCCCGACAGCACGCGCGGCACCTGGGCAACGTAGGCGACCTGGCGGGGGCGCAGGAAGGTGCCCTCCGCGACGGGCGCGCCGTTCCAGCGTAGCTCGCCCGTGTGCGGGACGAGGCCGGCGAGGCTCGCGAGCAGGCTCGATTTTCCGGATCCGATGCCGCCGGTGAGCAGCACGAGCTCGCCCTTCTCGACGGCAAGGTCGACGCCCTCGACGCCGATCGTGCCGTCGGCGTGCACGGCGGTGAGGCCGCGCAGCTCGAGGGCGACGAGGGGATCATGGGGCTCGGGCAGCGGTGCGGGCGCCGTTCCCGAGACCTCGTCGACGCCGGGGACGGCCGCGAAGATGCCGGATCCGCCCGCGAGGTGCTGCGTCGCGACCTGCCACGCGCGCACGCCCGGCGCCTTCGTGACGACGGCGGCGGCACAGAGGCCGTACCAGGTGAAGCCGAGGATGCTGCCCGAGGCGAGGATCGTCGTCGCGAGATCCCACACGCCGAGGAAGTGCATCGCCCACGAGAAGGTCACGCCGCAGGCGATCACGATGCCGGGCACGCCGTCGAGCACGGCCTGCACGCGGTGCTCGCGGATCTGCGCCTCGACGCGGCGCACGTCGACGTCGTTGAGGTGCTGGCGCACCGGATCCACGCGCGCCGCGAGCTTGACGGTGCGGGCGGCATCGAGCGCCGACACGAGGGTGCGGCCGAACTCGACGCGGGCGTCGGCGGCGCGCTTGGCCGAACGGCCGGCGGCGGGGCGACCCGCCCAGCTGGCCGCGGCCGACAGCACGAGCACGCTCGCAAGCAGCACGCCGACGAGCCACTCGCCCGAGAGCAGCACCGAGAGGATCACGACGATCGTCGCCGAGACGAGGTCGCCCCAGCGGTCGGCGTAGTCCTGGATCCGGTCGCCGTCCATCGCGCGCGCGACGACCTCGCCCGGCGGGGTCGCCTGCAGGCGCGGCTCACCGAGCTGCCCCGCGAGCACGCGCGTGCGATGCCGGGTGAGGCACGAGACCCACCAGCGCGGGTAGATATTGACGGCGTAGCCGAACACGGCGGGCATGACGAGAACCGCGATCGCCGCGGTGACGGCCACGAGGCCCCAGACGCCCGCGCCGACGGCGAGGCCGTCGACCGTGCGGCCCCAGAGCCAGCTCGTGACGATGCCCTGCGGCGACAGCGCCGACATGACGAGGAACATGCCGACGCCGAGCAGGCCCCAGCCGGGGCGGTGCGCGAACGCGCTCAGCACCGAGCGGGCGAGGCCGGGACCGTCGCCCGGTTCGAACACCTCGGGCTTCGCCGTCTTCCGGCGCGCGCCGCCGATCGCGATCGGGCCGGTCGCGTCGGTGACGGGCCCCGCGGGCGGATCCTCGTCGCCGTCGACGATGCCGTGGTGCTCCCTCGAGGCGGCGAGCAGGCTCTGGAACGGGCCGGGCTCGCCCGCGAGATCCTCGTAGCGGCCCTGCTGAATCACGCGGCCGTGGTCGAGCACGACGACGCGGTCGGCGCGCTCGATGGTCGTGAGGCGGTGCGCAATCAGGACGCCCGTGCGGCCCGCGAGCAGGCGCTCCGAGGCGCGCACGACGCGGCGCTCGGTGAGCGGATCCATGCGCGCGGTCGCCTCGTCGAGAACGACGACCGAGACGTCTCGGACGAGCAGGCGGCAGAACGCGACGAGCTGCTCCTCGCCCGCCGAGAGCACGGCGCCACCGGGTCCGAGGCGCGTGTCGAGGCCGTCGGGCAGGCGCGAGACCCAGTCGGCGAGGCCGAGCTCGTCGATCGCTGCCTCGATGTCGGCGCGCGGGATGGGCGCGAACAGCGCGATGTTCTCGGCGAGCGTGCCCGCGAGCAGCTCGGTGCGCTGCGTGACGACGCCGATCGCGCCGCGCAGCTTCTGCAGGTCGAGCGTCGTCACGCACTCGCCGCCGAGCAGCACCGTGCCGGGATGCGGCTCGACCGCGCGCGGGATGAGCGACGCGAGCGTCGACTTGCCGGATCCGGTGCGGCCGACGAGCGCGAGCGTCTCGCCGTCGGGGACGACGATCGAGATGTCGCGCAGCGCGAAGGATCCCTCGCCGTACCCGAACGAGAGGTCGCGGATCTCGAGGCCCGCGCCGTCCGGGAGGTCTGCCCCGCCGTCGGGCTCAGGTTCCACGGCCATCATCTGCTTCACGCGGGTAATCGCGCCGAGCCCCTCCTGCACCTGGGGCAGCTGGTTGACGAGCTCGCCGACGCGGCCAATCAGCATCGTCGTCGCGAGCACGAGCGTGATGAGCTGCGGCAGCGCGAGCCCGCCCGAGGTCACCATCGCGACGCCCGCGACGAGCAGGCCCGCGAAGAGCGCCTGCAGCACGCCCTGCGAGCGGAAGATCAGCTCGGCCTCCTTCGAGGCCATGTGGCGGAAGGTGCGGTTGATCGCGCTCGCGCGGTCGGCGATGCGGCGCAGCGCGAAGGCCTGGCCACCGCTCGTGCGCAGGTCGTCGCGGGCGGCGACGACCTCCTCGAACGCGGCCGCGTGATCCGTCCACGTCTGCTCGTTGACGACCTTGCGCGCCGCGATCACCGCGAAGAGCGGCCGCACGAAGAGTAGGTTAACGGCGACGAGCAGCGGCATCGCGATCCACGCCGGCCACCACATCGCGCCCGCGACGATCCACAGCGGCACGGCGCCGAGCAGCGTCGCCATGACGCCCCACCACTGCTGGCGCATGAGGTTGCTGATCGCGTTCGTGTCGTCGTCGATGCGGTCGAGGATCTCGCCGACCGCCTGCTCGCCCAGCACGCTGAGCGGCTGCCCGAAGGCGGCGGCCAGGAGGTCGCGGCGGAGCTTCCCCGCGGCGCGGTCGATGACCTGCGCCCACCCGACCTGCGCGAGCACCTGGATCAGCGCCGCGCCCACGATCAGGGCGCCGAGCAGCACCACGCCGCCCCACGTCGGGCGCTCGGCGAGACGCCCCGAGACGATCGTCGCGACGGCCTGGCCGGTCGTCGCCACCGCGAGGGCCACGATCGCGAGCACGCTGATTGGCCCCGAGATTCGCCGCCAGGAGATGCTGCGCGCCTGCGCCGTCTGTGTCTGCAATGTCACTGACTCCACAATAGTGGCGACCCCCGACAAACGAATGCCGTTACTCGTCCTCGTCCTCCCACGGCCAGCGCGGCTGGCTCGCGTTCGTGCGGCGCAGGGCGATCCCCGCCCACGCGGCGACGAACGCGGATCCGAGAACCACCGGAACGACCCAGCCGACGAGCACCTCGCGCAGCACGGATCCGACGAGCGACAGATCGGCGCTCGACACGAACACCGCGATCGCGAGCGCGATCACGTAGACCCCCGCGGATCCGATCGCCGTCGACACCGCCGACCAGTAGCCGGGCTTCGCCCGCGAGACGGGGCCCGCGAGCAACAGCGCGAAGGCTGCGATCGCGACGCCCGCCGCCGCGTAAGCCGCGATGAGGCTCACCCCAGGCGTCGAGATGATGTCGTCGTCGACGATCGCGCTCGCGATGCCGAGCACCGCCACCAACAGCGCCAGGTACCCGATGCTCGCGAAGCTGACGAGCATCGGCGTCGGAAGTTTCTCGGGCGCGGTCACGGTTCCATTGTGCCGTGAGCCCGCGAGCACGCCGTCCCGTCGGAGGGACGGGACGGCGTGCTCTCGTGCTGTTTCAACCGCGCAGAAAGCCGCCCGTCGGAAGGACGGGCGGCTTTCTGCGCGGGATGGTTTATGCGGAGGCCGCGGGGCCCTCGGCCATGACGCGCTCGTACTCGTCGCGCGCCTCCTTGTTCTGCAGCGTGATCTTCGCGCCGCGGCGCGAGGCCCAGCCGCCGAACCAGATGGTGACCTCGCGGGCGAGGATGAAGGCGATGAGGCCCGGCGCGGCGAAGGCGGTGCCGCGCAGCACCTCGACGGCCTGCGAGCCCGTGATCTGCCAGAAGGGCGCCTCGAAGAGCACGCCGCCCAGGAAGCCCGCGTACGTCAGCAGCGCGACGAAGAGGCCGAGCACGACCCACGACCACCAGCGCGCGCGGTTCACGAACACGCCGAGCAGCCAGAACGCCAGCCAGAACGCGACGACGGTGACCCAGTAGGGGCCGCTCAGCAACACGTCGTTGACGAAGTCCATCGGGTCGAGCGCGGGCGCGATGTTCATCGCGGGCACGAGGCTCACGAAGACCTGCCAGCCGTACAGCGCGGCGCCGTAGAGCGCGGCGAAGACGAGCGCCGCCACGAGGCCGATGAGGCCCGTCGCGCCGCGGTTGCCGCGCTTGCGGGGAAGCTCGGGCGCCTGCACGAAGATCGGGGCCGGTGCCACCGTCTCCTCGACGGCAGTCGGCGGCACGGGAGCGGGCGCGGGCGCCGGGGCCGCCTCCGCGATCGGCGCGGCCGCGGCGGCCGACGCCGCGAAGACCTCGGTCTTCGCGGGCTCGAACCACGGATCCGGCTTCGCGGCCGGCTCCTCCGCCGGGGCCGGCTCGGGCTCGGGCTGCGCCGGCGACACGGGCGCCGCGGCGGCGGTCTCGGCCTCGAGGCGGTCGAGCTCGGCGGCCAGCGCCTCGTAGTCGACCTCGTTCTCGTTGGCGGGGTCGTCGGAAAGGAACGCCGACGGCGCGTTATCGAGCGGCGCGCCCTCGTCGATCACGGGTTCCGCGGGAACCTCCTCGGACGGGGCCGGCGGGACGTCTGCCTGCGGGGCCTCGTTCTCGACGCTGGATGCGCCCGCATCGGGGGCACTGTTCAGCTCTTCGGCGTCTCGTTCGCCGTTATTGCTTGAACCCTGTGTGTCACTCATCGCAGACACTCCTCAACGATCGCGGGGATCTCCCTGTGCGGAAGAATACCCGTCGTACGTGGGAGGATCCGTGCGCCACGCGCGCGGATAATCGGGTTACAGCTGGCCAAGATCGACCGAAACCTTGCCGTCGTCGTCGGCCGTCACGTTCAGGTAGATGTCGCTGTATCCGAACGGCGCGTACACCGAGTCGGAGTCGGGCTCCCAATCGTCTTCCTCGTAGAAGCGCCACGTGTAGTCGACCTTCATGACGCCGCCCGAGACGACGACGCTGCCCGAGGCCTCGTCGTAGTGCACGTCGGGCTTCTCGCTCCACGACCGCACGATGTCGCTGACCGCGTAGTAGCCGGGGTCGCGGTACTCGAGCGTGTTGGGGCAGTTCGCGGGCTCGAACTGGTCGCTCTCCATGCAGAGATCGATCTGCTTCCACACTGCGTCGACCGCCTGCTGCCGCGCCTCGTCGCCCAGGCGCGCGTCGAACGAGACGACGCCCTGCAGCGCCGCCACCGTGGCGTCGTCGCCGTAGCCGTACCACTCGGTCACCCAATCGGCGTCGTAGCGCGAGGGCTCGGCCTTCGTCTCGCCCGGCGCCACCGTGAGCACCTGGTCGTCGCCATAGGTGATGGCTCCCGTCGACTCGGGCGCCGCAAAGGCGTAGGTGCCCGGGAGTGCGAGGGCGCCCGACGCGTACGTCGTCGCGGCGTCGATCAGCGAGCGCGCGTCGCACGACTCGCACGACGCCGACGACAGGTCGACGTCGACGCCGTTGACGGTCGCCACGTTCGCGACGTTCCACAGCACGACGCGCTCGATCGGGGCGCTGTCGAGCACCCACACGCCGTAGCCGTCTTCGACCTCGACCTCGGAGGTGAAGGCGAAGTCGGCCTCGTACTGCTTGCCGCCCATCGTGTAGCTCGTCCACACGCGGCCGGCGTCGCCCTCGGTGTCGGAGTCGGTGATCTCGAAGCTCTCGGGCCGCGCCTCGGCGGCCTGGTAGACGTCGTCGTTGATGAGCACGAGGGATCCCTCGGGCTCGCTCGACAGCATCGCGAGCGCCGCCGTCGCCTCGCCGTCGACGAGGTGCTGCAGGTACTCGGTCGCGATCGCGTCGGCCGTGTACGAGCTCTCGATCTCGTCGACCTGCCACTTCGGGAAGATCAGCCACTCGTGCTCGGAGTACCTCATCGAGATGTTCTGGCGATACTCGAGCCCGTCGACCGTGAGCGTGCCCTCGATGCTCGAACGGTGGCCGTAGGTGTCGGGGGCGTCCATCTCGATCTCGGCGCCGCCCGCGCGGGCGAGCTCGAACGCGCCGCCCGTCGCGGCGATGGCCGGCTCGTCGGCCTCCGACGGATCCCACTGCGCGAGCGCGCCGTCGACGTCGCCGCTCGTGATCTTGTCGTAGTACGCCTCAGCCGCCGTCGCGGGCGAGAACCGGGTGTCGAGTAGCCAGTTATAGGCGAACCAACCGCCCACGCCGAGAACCGCGAGCGCCACGACCGTGACGCCGCCGCCGATCAGCCACCCGCGCCCGCGGCGCCGGCGCGCGCCGGCCGGTTTCGGATCCGCGTGCGTGGTCTTCTTGTCGCGGGCGGGCTGCGGAGCCGGCTGCGGGGGTGCCGCCTGCGGGGCCGGTTGCTGCACGGGTTGCTGCACGGGTGCGAACGCCGGCATCACCTCGGTCGGCGCTGCCGGGGCCGGCGGAATGGGCGGCGCGGGAGGCACCGGAGGTGCCGGCGGGACGGGCGGCGGCGGGACGGACGCCGCGCCGTGCGAGTCGGAATCTTCGGGGCGCTGTGAGTCGCTCATGCTCTCTCCATGTCGGCTGTTGCGACGAGAATACCACCGAGGTCAGACACGAAAACGGCCCCGGGGATCCGGAGATCCTCGGGGCCGTCTTAGTTCACTTCAGGTCAGTTATAAGTACCCGGGGTGAAGTCGTCCGTGGTGAACGCGTCGAAGTCGACGTAGCTGTACTCGCCCTCGGCGAAGGCGCCGTCCGACGCGAAGATGCGGTTGGGGTACCGCTCGCTCTTCGCCTCTTCCGTGGCCTCCACCTCGACGTCGCGGTACTTCGCGAGGCCGGTACCGGCGGGGATGAGCTTACCGATGATGACGTTCTCCTTGAGACCGATCAGCGGGTCGCGCTTGCCCTGGAGGGCCGCCTCGGTGAGGACGCGGGTGGTCTCCTGGAACGAAGCCGCCGAGAGCCACGACTCGGTCGCGAGCGACGCCTTCGTGATACCCATGAGCTCCGGACGGGCCGACGCGGGACGCTTGCCCTCAGCAACAGCGGCGCGGTTGACGTCGCGGTAGTTGCGGGCATCGGTCATCTCACCCGGCAGCAGGTCGGTCTCACCGTGGTCAACAACCGTGACCTTGCGCAGCATCTGGCGCACGATGACCTCGATGTGCTTGTCGTGGATCGGCACACCCTGCGAGCGGTACACGCCCTGCACGCCGTCCACGAGGTACTTCTGCACCTCGCGGGCGCCCTGCACGCGCATGATCTCCTTCGGGTCGAGCGTGCCGACCTGGAGGGGCTGACCGACCTCGATGTGCTGGCCGTCCTCGACGAGAAGCGTCGCGCGCTTCAGCACCGGGTAGACAACCTGCTCGTCGCCGTTGTCGGGCGTAACGATGACCTTCTTGCCCTTCTCGGACTCCTCGATCGTCACACGACCAGTCGCCTCCGAGATCGGCGACGCACCCTTGGGGGTACGCGCCTCGAAGAGCTCCTGCACGCGGGGAAGACCCTGCGTGATGTCGTCTGCCGAAGCGGATCCACCGGTGTGGAAGGTACGCATCGTCAGCTGGGTACCGGGCTCACCGATCGACTGGGCCGCGATGATACCGACGGCCTCACCGATGTCGACGAGCTGACCCGTGGCAAGCGAGCGACCGTAGCAGTGGGCACACACACCCACGGCCGAGTCACACGTCATGACCGAGCGCACCTTGATCGAGGTGACGCCAGCCGCGACGAGCTTGTCGATCAGCGGGTCGCCGATGTCCTGGCCGGCCTCGGCGAGAACGGTGCCGTCCTCCGCCACGACCGAGGTCGCGAGGGTACGAGCGAACACCGAGTTCTCGACGTTGGCGTCCTTGACGAGAACACCGTTCGCGTCGGGAGCCGCAATCGGGTACTCGAGGCCCTTGTTCGTGCCACAGTCTTCCTCGCGGATGATGACATCCTGCGAGACGTCGACCAGACGACGCGTGAGGTAACCCGAGTCGGCGGTACGCAGAGCCGTGTCAGCCAGACCCTTACGGGCACCGTGCGTCGCGATGAAGTACTCGGCGCTGGTGAGGCCGTCGCGGAACGACGAGATGATCGGGCGAGGGATGATCTCACCCTTGGTGTTGTTCACCAGACCACGGATCGCCGCGATGTTACGGATCTGCAGCCAGTTACCACGGGCACCTGACGACACCATGCGGAAGATGGTGTTGTCGGCCGGGAAGGCGTCCTTCATCTCCTGCTGGAGGACGTCGGTCGCCTCGGTCCAGAGGGTCGTCAGCTCCTGACGACGCTCGGCCGCGGTCGTGAGGCCCTTCTCGTACTGGGCGGTGATCTTCGCGGCCTTCTTCTCGTACTCCGCGATGATCTCGGCCTTGCGGGGCGGCGAGACGATGTCGGTCATCGACACGGTGACACCCGAGCGCGTGGCCCAGTAGTAACCGGCGTCCTTGATGTTGTCGAGCGTCTCAGCCGTGATGACCTTGGGGTACTCCTCGGCCAGCTTGTTGACGATCTGCGACAGCTTGCCCTTGTCTGCCTGCTCGCGAACGAACGGGTAGCCCTTCGGCAGCTGACCGTTGAAGATCATCTGACCGAGCGAGGCGTCGACGAGGCCGTGGGTCTCGTAGCCCTCGGGGGCTTCGCCCTCAAGGAACGTGAGGCCCGGCTGGAAGATGCGCGCCTTCGCCTGCAGGTGAAGCGTGCCCTCCTCGAACGCCATCTGGGCTTCCTCGACCGAACCGAACACGCGGCCCTCGCCGGTCTCGCCAGCCTTCACCGTCGTGATGTGGTGCAGACCGATGATCATGTCCTGCGAGGGCAGGGTCACCGGACGGCCATCCGACGGCTTCAGGATGTTGTTCGACGCGAGCATGAGCGTGCGAGCCTCGGCCTGTGCCTCCACCGAAAGGGGAAGGTGCACGGCCATCTGGTCGCCGTCGAAGTCGGCGTTGAACGCGGTGCAAACGAGCGGGTGCAGCTGGATGGCCTTACCCTCAACGAGCTGCGGCTCGAAGGCCTGGATACCCAGGCGGTGCAGCGTAGGTGCACGGTTGAGCAGCACGGGGCGCTCGCGAATGACCTCGTCGAGCACGTCCCAAACCTCGGGGCGCGTACGCTCAACGGCGCGCTTCGCGGCCTTGATGTTCTGCGAGTGACCGAGGTCGATCAGGCGCTTGATGACGAACGGCTTGAAGAGCTCCAGGGCCATCTGCTTGGGCAGACCACACTGGTGCAGCTTCAGCTGCGGGCCGACGACGATGACCGAACGGCCCGAGTAGTCGACGCGCTTACCGAGCAGGTTCTGGCGGAAGCGACCCTGCTTACCCTTCAGCATGTCGCTGAGGGACTTGAGGGCGCGGTTGCCGGTACCCGTGACGGGGCGACCGCGGCGGCCGTTGTCGAACAGGGCGTCGACGGCCTCCTGCAGCATGCGCTTCTCGTTGTTCACGATGATCTCGGGAGCACCGAGGTCGAGCAGGCGACGCAGGCGGTTGTTTCGGTTGATGACGCGGCGGTACAGGTCGTTGAGGTCGGAAGTCGCGAAGCGGCCACCGTCGAGCTGAACCATCGGGCGAAGCTCCGGCGGGATCACCGGAACGACGTCGAGCACCATCGCGGCGGGGCTCATGCCCGTGCCGAGGAAGGAGCTGACGACCTTCAGGCGCTTGATCGCGCGGATCTTGCGCTGGCCCTTGCCCTCGGAGATCTGCAGGCGAAGCGCCTCAGCCTCTGCGGCAAGGTCGAACTCGGCAAGGCGAACCTGCAGCGCCTCGGCGCCCATGCGGGCGTCGAAGTACTGGCCGAAGCGGTCCTGGAGCTCCTGGAAGACGTCGTCTTCCGGCTTCAGCTGACCGACCTCGAGCGTGCGGAATTCCTCCCACATGCGCTCGAGCTTGCCCACCTGCTCGTCCGCGCGCTTGCGGATGAGTGCCATCTCCTTCTCGGCGGCGTCCTTGACCTTCTTCTTCTGGTCGGCCTTGGCGCCCTCGGCCTCGAGAGCCGCGAGCTCCTCCTCCAGCTTCTGGAGGCGGGCAGCAACGCGAGCGTCACGACGGTCGGCGACCGCCTTGATCTCGAGGCGCAGGTTGTTCTCGTGCGTCGGCATGTCGCGGTGACGCGCGTCGGCGTCAACCGAGATCACCATGTAGGCAGCGAAGTAGATGACCTTCTCGAGGTCCTTCGGCGCCATGTCGAGCAGGTAGCCGAGGCGCGAGGGAACACCCTTGAAGTACCAGATGTGCGTGACGGGCGCGGCGAGCTCGAGGTGACCCATGCGCTCGCGACGGACCGAGCTCTTGGTGACCTCGACACCGCAGCGCTCGCAGATGATGCCCTTGAAGCGGACACGCTTGTACTTACCGCAGGCGCACTCCCAGTCGCGGCTGGGGCCGAAGATCTGCTCGCCGAAGAGGCCGTCCTTCTCGGGCTTGAGCGTGCGGTAGTTGATGGTCTCGGGCTTCTTGACCTCACCATACGACCAACGACGGATGTCGTCGGCGGTGGCCAGACCGATGCGAAGCTCATCGAAAGTAGTTGCGTCGAGCAATTGACTCTCCTGTGTGGGAAATCTGTGTATCGGTCAGGCGGATCAAATCTCGTCGATCGAGGCGGACTCGAATCGGCTCGAGATGTTGATGCCCAGCTCCTCCGCGGCGCGGAAGGCCTCGTCGTCGGTGTCGCGGAGGCTGACGACTTCACCGTCAGCACCCAGCACCTCGACGTTCAGGCAGAGCGACTGCATTTCCTTCATGAGCACCTTGAAGGACTCGGGAATGCCGGGCTCGGGGATGTTCTCGCCCTTGACGATCGACTCGTACACCTTGACGCGGCCGAGGATGTCGTCGGACTTCACCGTGAGGAGCTCCTGCAGGGCGTAAGCGGCGCCGTAGGCCTCGAGGGCCCACACCTCCATCTCACCGAAGCGCTGTCCACCGAACTGCGCCTTACCGCCGAGGGGCTGCTGCGTGATCATCGAGTAGGGACCCGTCGAACGCGCGTGGATCTTGTCGTCGACAAGGTGGTGCAGCTTCAGGATGTACATGTAGCCGACCGAGATCGGGTACGGGTACGGCTCACCGGTGCGGCCATCGATCAGGTTGGCCTTACCGTCGGCGTTCACGACCGTCTCGCCCGTCGGGCGGGGCAGCGTCGCACCGAGAAGACCGCGGACCTCGTCCTCTTCCGCACCGTCGAAGACGGGGGTCGCGACGGGGGTGCCGGCGGCGATGTCGCGGTACTCCTCCGGGATGTTGACGGCCCACTCGGGGGTGCCCTCGATCTTCCAACCCTGCTGGGCGATCCAGCCGAGGTGAACCTCGAGAACCTGACCGAAGTTCATGCGGCCCGGGATACCCATCGGGTTGAGGAGCACGTCGAGCGGCGTGCCGTCCTCGAGGAAGGGCATGTCCTCCTCGGGGAGGATACGCGCGATGACACCCTTGTTGCCGTGGCGGCCGGCGAGCTTGTCACCCTCGGTGATCTTGCGCTTCTGGGCGATGTAGACCACGACACGGCGGTTGACGCCCGAGCCGAGCTCGTCGTCGCCCTCTTCTGCGTCGAACTCCTTGACCGCGATGACGGTTCCCTGCTCACCGTGGGGCACCTTCAGCGACGTGTCGCGAACCTCGCGGCTCTTCTCGTTGAAGATCGCGCGGAGCAGGCGCTCCTCGGCCGAGAGCTCGGTCTCGCCCTTCGGGGTGACCTTACCGACGAGGATGTCGCCGGGGCGAACCTCTGCACCGATACGGATGATGCCGCGCTCGTCGAGGTCCTTCAGGAGCTCGGGGCTGACGTTCGGAAGATCACGGGTGATCTCTTCCTTACCCAGCTTGGTGTCGCGGGCGTCGATCTCGTATTCCTCGATGTGGATCGAGGTCAGGGTGTCTTCCTTCACCAGGCGCTGGTTCAGGATGATCGCGTCCTCGAAGTTGTAACCCTCCCACGACATGAAGCCGATGAGCAGGTTCTTTCCGAGGGCGAGCTCGCCGTTGTCGGTCGAGGGACCATCGGCGATGACCTCGCCGACCTCGACGCGGTCACCCATGCGCACGGCAACCTTCTGGTTGTACGTGTTGCCCTGGTTCGAGCGGTCGAACTTACGCAGGAAGAAGTTCTGCGTGCCACCCTCGTCGAGCTGCAGCGTGACGTAGGTCGCGGTGACGTCGATGACGACACCGGCCTTGTCGGCGATGATCGAGTCGCCCGAGTCGATGGCGGCGAACTTCTCCATGCCGGTACCGACGATCGGTGCCTCGGACTCGAGAAGCGGAACAGCCTGACGCTGCATGTTTGCACCCATGAGGGCGCGGTTCGCGTCGTCGTGCTCGAGGAACGGGATCAGGGCCGTACCGACCGACACCATCTGGCGCGGCGAGACGTCCATGTAGTGCACGTCTTCCGACGGCAGAAGGTCGACGTCGTCACCGTGCTCGCGAGCGAGCACGCGCTCCTCCGCGAAGGATCCGTCAGCGTTGAGCTTCGTGGTCGCCGGGGCGACGTTGAAGGCCTGCTCTTCGGCGGCCGACAGGTAGTCGATCTGGTCGCTGACCTTGCCGTCGATGACGCGGCGGTACGGCGTCTCGATGAAGCCGAACGCGTTGATGCGACCGTAGGTTGCGAGACGACCGATCAGACCGATGTTCGGGCCTTCAGGGGTCTCGATGGGGCACATGCGGCCGTAGTGCGACGGGTGAACGTCACGAACCTCAACACCCGCGCGCTCACGCGACAGACCACCCGGGCCGAGCGCCGACAGCGTGCGCTTGTGGGTGATGCCCGCGAGCGGGTTGTTCTGGTCCATGAACTGCGAGAGCTGCGAGGTACCGAAGAACTCCTTGATCGCGGCCACGACGGGGCGCACGTTGATCAGGGTCTGCGGCGTGATCGCTTCGATGTCCTGCGTGGTCATGCGCTCGCGCACGACGCGCTCCATGCGGCTCAGGCCCGTGCGGACCTGGTTCTGGATGAGCTCACCCACGGCACGGATGCGGCGGTTACCGAAGTTGTCGATGTCGTCGACGTCGATGCGCTTGGTGACGACCTCGCCACCCTTGGTGACGCCCTCGAACTCGGTGTCGCCACGGTGCAGGCGCACCATGTACTTGATCGTCTCGACGATGTCTTCGACCGTGAGCACCGAGTCGGTGAGCGGGCGGTCAAGGCCGAGCTTCTGGTTCAGCTTGAAGCGGCCGACCTTCGCGAGGTCGTAGCGCTTGGCGTTGAAGTAGAAGTTGTCGAGCAGCGAGCGCGCGGCCTCGGCCGCAACCTGCTCGCCCGGACGGATCTTGCGGTAGATGTCGCGAAGAGCGTCTTCCTGCGTCAGGACGGTGTCCTTCGCGAGGGTCTCCTCGATCGACGCGATGCCCGCGAACTCCTCGAGGATCTGCTCGCTCGAGAGGCCGAGCGCCTTGAGGAAGACGGTCACCGACTGCTTGCGCTTGCGGTCGATGCGCACGCCGACCTGGTCGCGCTTGTCGATCTCGAACTCGAGCCAGGCACCGCGCGACGGGATGACGCGCGCCGAGACGACGTCCTTGTCACTGGTCTTGTCGGGCGTCTTGTCGAAGTAGACACCCGGCGAGCGCACGAGCTGCGAGACGACGACACGCTCGGTGCCGTTGATGATGAAGGTTCCCTCGCGGGTCTGCAGGGGGAAGTCGCCCATGAAGACCGTCTGAGTCTTGATCTCACCGGTCTGGTGGTTCATGAACTCGGCCTCGACGTACAGCGGAGCCGCGTAGGTCTTACCGCGGTCCTTGCAGTCGGCGATCGTGTACTTCTCGGGCTCGAGGTACGGGTTCGCGAACGACAGCTGCATCGTCTCGGCGAGGTCGGTGATCGGCGAGATCTCCTCGAAGATCTCCTCCAGACCGCTGCGCTCGGAGACGTCGTTGCGTCCGGAAGCCTTCAGCTCAGCGACCTGAGCCTTCCAGTCGTCGTTGCCGACGAGCCAGTCGAAGGAGTCCTTCTGCAGTGCGAGAAGGTCGGGGACCGTCAGCGCGTCGTGGACTTTGGCGAACGACAGACGCTGGGCGTCACGTCCGTTCTTGGTGGTGGGAGTGGATGCGTTGCGCGAAGCAGCCAAGGGAATTGACCTCCGGGATCCCAGGTGGGATCGTGTAGATTCCTTGCCGACAGGGTTGTAGCGCCCGATCCGCGCCGCTATTTGCGGGGATCAAAATCTTCTGCCGACCACCATATGAAGGCATAGAAGACACACTGAGCGCGTCTATTGACAGTACCCGACCAGACACGCGATGTCTACCCTCGTAGTTGACTCACATATTCTTCTCGGGTATAAACGCGCATCCCATACGCTGGAGACATGAACCTCTGGCCCTGGCACCTGTCGAGCACGAAATCGTGGCCCGCATCCGGCACCACGCTGAAGAGCGGACTCACCCAGCTGATCGACGCCGCCGCGGCGCGCGGCGTGACCGTCCGCCAGAACGGCGCCCCCGGGATCCGCGTGAGCTCGTCGGCGTTCACGGGCCGCGCGCACGTCGAATCGGTGCGCGCCGATTTCACCGGATCCGAGATCGCTTTCGACGCCTTCGTCGCGGCCCGGAACGACGAGGGCCCGTTCCCGAGCCCCGATGACGACGAGATCGTCGCCCACACGAACGGCCTGATCGACGAGATCCGGCTGCGCGCGGATCCGCTGACCGTCAACGGCGCCGAGGTGCGCGCCGAGCTGACCGCCCTCAGCCTGCCCGTCGACTGGATCGTCGTGCGCCACGAGGGCGAGCTCTACGGCACCGTGCGCGCCCGCCGCGACGCCGCGAGCCGCGCCGCCGGAAACTTCCGCCTCTCGATCGCGCAGGACGACCTCGCCGCGATCGCAGCCGACTCCGTGCGCGCGGCGCTCAAGAGCGGATCCCGTTGGACCGCGTCGCTCAAGGACCTCAAGATCCGCGTCACCCCGAACGGCGACGGCCGCGTCGTCGCGACCCTCGGCGTGAAGGGCAAGATTTTCTTCGTGCCGCTCTCGGGCCGCCTCGGCATCGACGCGTCGGTCTCGTCCGACGGCGTCGTCACGATCCACCGCGCGACCGCCGCGAGCCGCAGCATGCTGTCGAAGCTGATCCTGCTGCCGCTGCGCGCGCAGCTTCGCCAGCTCGCCGGCCAGACGCACCGCATCGAGGGCGACGCCCTCGGCGTGACCGGCTTCACGGTCGACGCGAGCGACGGCCGCCTGACCGTCACCGGATCCCTCACGGGCCGCTGATGGGACGCCAGCGCCAGAAGGACGCCGACTTTCCAACCGCCCGGCTCGGCGGCGGATCCATCGCCGAAATCCGACCGGCCGAGTTCGGATCCGGATACGAGGTGATCGTCGACGGAACCCCGCAATCGCACGTCGACACCGCGGATCCGACCCACCTCGCCTTCGAATACGTCGCCCGCATGGGCGCCGTCATCGACCAGTTGCCCGACGGGCCGATCTCGGCCGTGCACCTCGGCGCCGGCGGGCTCACGATCCCGCGCTACATCGCGCACACGCGCCCCGGCTCCCGCCAGCAGGTCGTCGAGCTCGAGCAGCCGCTCGTCGAGCTCGTCCGCGAAAACCTGCCGCTCCCGCGCGACGCGCAGATCCGGATCCGCATCGGCGACGCGCGCGAGGGCCTCACGCGCATGCCGCCGGCGCTGCGCGGATCCGCCGACCTGCTCGTCAGCGACGTCTACTCGGGCGCGCAGACGCCCGCGCACCTCACGAGCGTCGAGTACTACCGCGAGGCGGCCGCGATGCTGTCGCCGACGGGCATCCTGCTCGTGAACGTCGCCGACGGATCCGGGTTGCAGTTCGCACGCCGGCAGGCGGCGACCGTGAAGCACGTGCTGCCGCACCTCGCGATCCTCGCCGAGGTGCAGGTGCTCAAGGGGCGGCGCTTCGGCAACCTCGTGTTCGCGGCCTCCACCACTCCCCTGCCGACCGAGTGGCTGCCGCGGCTCATGGCCGCGGGGCCCCATCCCGCGAAGGTCGCCGAGGGGCGCGAGGTGGATCAGTTCATCGGGGGCGCGCTGCCCTCGTACGACGCCGATTCGACCGCCTCGCCGAAGCCCTCGTTGTCTCTTTTCGAACGCTGATCCGCGTGCCTCAGGCACCGGCTAGGTGGGAGCAGGCAGGATAGATGTCTGCACGATGACGAAAGGGGTTCGGCGTGGGCTTCATCCAGGGATACGACAAGGAGACCCTGCAGGAGATCGTCGACCGCTCGGCCGTCTATGACCGGCTTGTCGAGATCACCGGTCAGCGCAGCTTCCCGTCGCAGCTCGAGCAGGTGTGGCTGTACAAGGTGCTCGGCGAGCTCGACGACGCACTGCAGATCGCCGCACACGCCGTGCGCCTCGCGCGCATGTCGGGCACCCGCAAGGACCTGCTACACGCCCGCGTCATGCACGCCTCCGTCAACCACCTGCGCGGCGCGTACTCGCGCGCCGAGGCCGAGCTGACGACCTGCATCGAGGAGGCCGAGGGGCAGAAGTGGGGCCGCATCGGTGCCCTCGCCTACTCGCACCGCGGCAAGGTTCGCTACGACGCCGGCGACTACGAGGGCGCCCGCAGCGACTTCAAGCGCGAGCTCTTCCTGCGCCAGGAAATGGGCGCCGACGACGAGACGCTCGAGCAGACCCTGACCTTCATCGAGGCCGCCGAGTCGAAGCGCGGCGCGACCACCACGGGGCTCTTCGCGTAATTCGTTTGTCGGTGGTTCTTTCTACGCTGTCGACATGGCTGATCTTCAGAAGGTAACGGTGTGGGCGAACGCCCTCATCCGCATGCACCTCGATCCGTCGTGGACCTTCGCGTTCGACAACGCCAAGAAGCGCGCCGGGGCGTGCCACTTCACCGCGCGCCGCATCACGGTGTCGCGCTACCTCGCCGCGCGCTTCGCGGATGACGACATCCACCAGACCCTGCTGCACGAGGTCGCCCACGCCATCGCCGGCCCCACCGCGGGCCACGGCCCCGCCTGGAAGTCGATCGCCCGCGACCTCGGCTACGTCGGCGGCACCACCCACGCCCTCGAGACCGCGACCGAGCTCGCGCCCTGGGTCGGCATCTGCCCCAACGGACACATCGCCTACCGACACCGCCGCCCGTCGCGGCCCTCATCGTGCGCGAAGTGCTCGCGCACCTTCAACCCCGCGCTCATGATCCGCTGGAGCCGTCGCGAGATCACGCCGGCCGCGCGCCGCGCGGCGGCTACGCCTCGGTAGGGGTGTTCCGGTCGCTCAAGCTGCGCTTCGCGGTGGCTGAGACGGGGTGATTGCGCGAGCATCGCGGTGTTTGTTCCGGTCGCTCAAACCGCTGGTTTCGGGGTGGGTGAGGGACCGATTGCGCGACTGGAACATCGCGGCACGGGTTCCGGTCGCTCAAACCGCTGCTCCCGTGGCCAGTGAGCGACAGATTGCGCGACCTGAACACCACGGCCCTCATTTCGGTCGCTCAAACGGTTCTTGCCGGATCCCGGAGCAGCAGATTGCGCGACCGGAGCCTGCTGCGGTGCTCCGCCGGGGCGGTGAGTAGCAGTTTTCCAAACGGGAACGCGCGCGGCGCCCCTGGCGTTCGGAAATTTGCTCTTCGAAGGCCTGGGAACAGCAGATTCCCAAACCTGAGCGATGCCGCCGCCCGTTCCAGTCGCTCAATCGGCCCTTCCCCGAGCACCTGAGCAACAGATTGCGCGACCGGAACCGCGGGGGTGCTCCTCTCCGGCCTTGAGCAGCAGATTCCCAAACCTGAATGGCCGTGAGAACGAGAAACGGCGGTTCCCGAGGAGGGAACCGCCGTCTACCAAGCCAAGATCAGTCCTCGTCGGCGATGACAACGCGAATCGGATCCGGATCCGCGTCGAGCGCCGCAGCTTCCTTGATCTCGTCGCGGCGGCCGTCCGCGGCGAGCGCGAGGCCGGAGGCGCTCGCGGAGATCAGGTGCTTGAGCGCGCGCTTGAGCGGGCGGAATCCCTCGGTCGCGACGGCCACGTCGGGGGCGGAGTGGTCGAGGCCGCGGGCCGAGATACCGTCGGCGATGGCGCCGGCGGCAAGGTAATCCTCGACGGCGAAGTATCCGTCATCGCCCGCGAGCACGAGGTTGATCGCGGTGCGTCCGCCGCGGGCAATCTGCTCGTCGTATACCGCCTGCGCCGTCGCCGACGCGTTACGCAGATTGCCGATGAAGACCGTCGGCTTCTTCGGGAGTGCTGCGGCGCTGGCAGCGAGCTTCTCCGGGGATCCGAGCACGTCAATAACGACCACGATGCCCGACGACGCGAGCTGCGTGAGCGCCTTCTCACCCCATCCGAGGCGGACCTGATACGTGGACTGCGAGCGAGAATCGGTCATGGATCCAGGCTACGACTCACGTCTCCCCCGTGCACATCTCCCGTCATACGGCGTCTTGGTGGCGCGCGGGGCGCCACGAATGTCGGAAGAATCACGAGAATCGGGGACATCCCGCGGAAGGCTCCGATCCTCGTGATTTCTCCGAGGCTCGTGCGCGCGGCGCCGGATCCGGGAGCACGGGAGTCGGAAGAGTCACGAAAATCGGACGAATCCCGCGGAAGGCTCCGATCCTCGTGATTTCCCCGAGACTCGTGCGCGCGGCGCCGGGTCCGGGAGCGGCTCGGCCGGCGCCGAAGGAGGGCACGGATCCGAGACCTACCCGGCAGCGCGGCCGAGGCACGGCACCAGAGTCGGAAGAATCACGAGAATCGGAGGAATTGAGGCAGAGAGTCCGAGAACCGTGATTTCCCCGAGGTTCGTGGCGCGCGGCGCCGGATCCGGCAGCCACCAAACTCGGAGGAATCACGAGAGTCGGAAGGAACCCGCCAGAGAGGCCGAGAACCGTGATTTCTCCGAGATCCGCGGCGCCCCGGCGCCGGAACTTACGAGAATCATGACAACTCCGGCATCCGGGGCGGGGCGGGCTTAGCCTGGTCGAGTGGACCAGCTGCATGACACCGAATGGCGCGGATTCGCGTCGGACAACTATGCCGGAACTCACCCCGAGGTGCTCGCCGCGCTCGCGGTCGCGAACGGCGGGCACGCGCCGGCGTACGGCGAGGATCCGTATACCGCCGCGCTGCGCGAGAAATTCCGCGGGATGCTCGGATCCGAGACCCTGGTTTTCCCGGTTTTCAACGGGACCGGAGCGAATGTGGTGGGGATCCAGAGCCTGCTGACGCGCTGGGGCGGCGTCATCGCTCCCGCGATCGCGCACGTGAATACCGACGAGGGCGGGGCTCCGGAGAAGGTCGGCGGGTTCAAGATCATCCCGGTCGCGACGCCCGATGCGAAGCTGACGCCGGAGCTGATCCGTGCGCACGCGGTATCCCGCGGCGTGCACACGATCGTGCCGCAGGTGGTGTCGATCACGCAGTCGACCGAGCTCGGGACCGTCTACTCCCCCGATGAAATCCGCGCGATCACCGACACCGCGCACGAGCTGGGGCTCGCGGTTCACGTCGACGGCGCGCGCATCGCGAACGCGATTGCGGCACTCCGGATCCCATTGAAAGATGCCCTGCCCGGCGTCGACGTGCTGAGTTTTGGCGGCACGAAGATCGGCGCGATGGGGGCCGAGGCGGTGGTGGTGCTGGATCCGTCGCGGGTCACCGGCATCGAGTTTCTGCAGAAGAACACGATGCAGCTCGCGAGCAAGATGCGGTTCGTGTCGGCGCAGCTGCTGGCGCTGCTCGAGGACGAGCTGTGGATCCGCGCCGCCGCGCAGGCAAACGCCATGGCCGCGCGGCTGCGGAAGGGCGTCGCGGAGGTTCCCGGAGTGAGCTTCACGCAGGCGACCGAGGCGAACGGCGTGTTCGCGATCCTGCCCAACGGCGTCGCCGACAAGGTTCGCGAGCACGTCATGTTCTACGACTGGAACTCCGCGACCGGCGAGGTGCGCTGGCTCACGTCGTGGGACACGACGACTGCCGACGTCGACCGCTTCGTTGGACTCGTATCGCGATACGCGCGAACGGCGTAGGGGGTTGGGTCGCCACATTTTGTCGCTCGGGGCGGCGTTTTGTGGCGACCCTCACGTCAGCGGATCCGCGCCGGCGATGCGCTGCCGCGCCGTGGGTCGCAGTGCGTCGTTGGGTCGCCACGCGTAGTGGGGCGCCACGCGTAGTGGGGCGCCACGCGTAGTGGGGCGCCACATACTGTCGCCCGGAGGCGGCGTTTTGTGGCGACCCAAACCCGCTACGGGATGTCGTAGCGGCGCGGGGTTCCGAAGCGGTGGGCGGTGATCGACACGGCCTGTTCGCGCAGGAACGGCAGCGCCTCGATCCGGCCCGCGCGCGTCACCTCGCCCGCCCACACCGCGATCCGCGGGGATCCGTTGCTCGCGCGCGCGATCGGATCCGCGGATCCGCCAATCACGCGGATCCGCGCCTCCGCGAGCCCCGCGACGCGCGTGCTCCAGCGGGCGGCGTCCTCGATGCGGAGCGTGATGCCGGAGTCGATGAGGAGCTCCCGCAGCGGCGCGCTCGGCAGCGCGACCGCCGACACCTCGATCGGCGCGCCCACGCGGATCGCCGCCGCCACGACTCGCAGGAGTTCCGCCTCGCGGCCGCCCTCGAAGCGCACGATCGCGGGCGTCGGGACGTAGCGCAGCGCGTTCTGTTCGACGCTCATCCCCTGCACGTCGCGCGCCCGGCCGAACTCGCCGGTGTACGCCGCCTCGTCGCTCGCGAGCGCCTGCGCGATCCAGTCGCGGTCGGCGGGATCCGCGATGCGGAGGATCCGGCGGGCCGTCGCGGCGAAGTTAGACGCGGGCACCGGATCCGCGCCAGCCGGATCCGCGTCGTGCCACGATCCCAGAGCGAATAGGTAGCTCGGGCCGCCGGCCTTCGTGCCTGGGCCGACGGACGATTTCTTCCAGCCGCCGAAGGGTTGGCGGGCGACGATTGCGCCGGTGATTCCGCGGTTGACGTAGGCGTTTCCGGCCTCGATGCGGGCGAGCCAGCGGTCGATTTCGCGCTCGTCGAGGGAGTGCAAACCGCTCGTAAGCCCGTAGTCGACGGCGTTCACGATGTCGATCGCGGCGTCGAGCGTCGGCGCCGTCATGATGCCGAGAACCGGGCCGAAATACTCGGTGGTGTGGAACTCGGATCCGGGGAGGACGCCCTCGCGGATGCCCGGCGTCCAGGTCGCGTCGCCGATCTGGCGGGGCTCGAGGATCCAGCTCTGGCCCGGTTCGAGCGTCGTCAGCGCGCGGAGCAGCTTGCCCTCCGCGGGCGCGATGAGCGGGCCGATCCGCGCGGACTCGTCCCACGGATCCGCCACCCGATACGCCCCGACCGCGTCGAGCAGCTGGCGGCGGAAGCGCTCGCTGTCGGCGACGGATCCGACGAGCACCACGAGCGATGCCGCCGAGCACTTCTGCCCGGCGTGACCGAACGCGGAGTACGCGACGTCGTGCGCGGCGAGGTCGAGGTCGGCGCTCGGGGTCACGATGATCGCGTTTTTGCCGCTCGTTTCGGCGAGCAGGGGGAGGTCGGGGCGGATCCGGCGGAAGCGCTCGGCGGTCTCGTACGCTCCGGTGAGGATGACGCGCTCGATGCGCGGATCTGCGATGAGGCGCGAGCCGAGGTCGCGGGGGCGTGTCCCAGTTTGTGCGGGAATAGCCTCGTCATTCCCGCCAGAAGTGGGACATGCCTCAGAGCGTGTCCCAGTTTCGGCCGGAATAGCGTCGTCATTCCCGCCAGAAGTGGGACATGCCTCGGGGCGTGTCCCAGTTTGTGCCGGAATAGCCCCCTCATCCCCGCCGAAACTGGGACATGCCCCAGAGCGTGTCCCAGTTTGTGCCGGAATAGCCCCCTCGTCGCCACCCGAAGTGGCCGCCAGGCTCACCAGGCGCAGCGCGTCGCGCGGGACGCCCGCCGCCCACAGCGCCTCGGCGATGACGGCTCCCGTGCGCGCGGCCTGGCGCGCCGGCTTGAACACGACGGCGGATCCCGCGGCCAGCGCCGCGAGCACCCCTCCCGCCGGAATCGCGGCCGGGAAGTTCCACGGCGGGATGACCGCCGTCACGCCCACCGGCCCGAACCGCGCGCCGTCGATCGCCTCGAGCTTCTCGGCCCCGTCCGCGTAGAAGCGGGCGAAGTCGACGGCCTCGCTGACCTCCGGATCCGACTGCTCGACGACCTTCCCGCACTCCGATCCCATGACCTCGATCAGCTCCGCGCGGCGCCGCTCGAGCTCGTCGCCGGCGGCGCGCAGGATCCGCGCACGCTCCGCCGCGGGACGGGTTCCCCAATCCGACGCCGCCGCCTCCGCGATCGCCGCGTCAAGCTCGTCCTCGGTGCGGATCGCGGCGGCCTCCGTCGTCGCGGATCCGGCGGTCGAGTTCCGCATCCGGGCCCGGATCCCCGCCGCCCATTCCCGGTTCGCCGCGAGCGACGGATCCGTATCGGGCGCGTTGCGGAAGGGCGCGGGTCCCGGATCCGCGACCGGACGCGGCCGGTCGGCCGGCGCCGTCACCGGGTCCGCGACCGCTGCGCGCACCGGATCCGCCGCGTCCGCACCCGCCTCCGCAATCGCCGGATCCACATCGCCCGCAGGATCGGCGCCCGACGCAGATCCCGGATCCGTGCCCGCGTCCGCACGCGGCCGGTCGGCCGGCGCCGTCGCCAAATCCGCGACCGCTGCGCGCACCGGATCCGCCAGCGTCGTCGCCGGTTCCGTGCCCGCGTCCGCGCGCGGCCGGTCGTCCGCCGCGGGTCCCGGATCCGCGGACCCCGCACCCACCGGATCCGCGGCGCGGTTCATCGTGCGGGTCGGGGTCGGGACGTCGCTCGGGATGAGCGCGATCGACGCGAGGAAGCGGTCGCGCTCACGGTCGAAGAGGCGCGCGTCGTCGAGGTCGAAGGCGGCCGACATGAAGTTTTCGGCGCTGGCGCCCTCCTCGAGCCGGCGCACGAGGTAGGCGATCGCGACGTCGAACTCGTCGGGGTGCACGACGGGGGTGTAGAGGCGGAGGCCTCCGACGTCACGGGCGACGACCGCCGCCTGCTGCGCCGCCATGCCGAGCAGCATCTCGAACTCGACTCCGTCGTCGACGCCGCGCCTCTCGCAGAGGAGCTTCGCGAGGGCGACGTCGAAGAGGTTGTGCCCGGCGACACCGACGTGCACGCAGCGGGTGCGTTCCGGGGTGAGGGCGTAATCGAGGATTTTCTTGTAATTCGCGTCGGTGTGGGCCTTGTCGTGCCAGGTGGCGAGGGGCCATCCGTGGATCTCGGCGTCGACGCGCTCCATCGGCAGGTTAGCGCCCTTCACGACCCGCACCTTCACGGGGGTTCCGGCGCGGGAGGCGGCCCAATCCTGGATCCGCATCATCGCGGCGAGGCTGTCGGGCAGGTACGCCTGCAGGACGATTCCGGCGCGAACTCCCGCGAATTCCGGCAGATCGAGCAGCGTCTGAAAGACGTCGAGGGTGAGGTCGAGGTCGCGGTATTCCTCCATGTCGAGGTTCACGAACGTGTCGTGATCGCGGGCTGCGCGATACACCGGAGTCAGCGCCTCGACCGCGTCGGCGACCGCCCGATCGTGCGCCCACGGGCTGTGCGGGGCGACGGTCGACGACACCTTGATCGACACGTAATCGACGTCGTCGCGCTCGATGAGCCGCAGGGTGCCGGCGACCCGGCGCTCCGCCTCCGCGGATCCGAGAACCGCCTCGCCCAGCAGGTTGACGTTGAGCCGCGCACCCCCTTCGCGGATCCGCGCCAGCGCCGGACCGAGCCGCGCGTCGGTCGCGTCGACGACGAGATGGCGCACCATCTCGCGCAGCACGCGCCGCGCGACGGGGACGACGAGACCCGGCGCGGCCGGGGCGACGGATCCGCCGAGCCGCACCAGCCCGCGCAGCTGCGGCGAGAGGAATGCCGGCGGGCGCCGCGACAGCTCGCGGAACGCGCGCGCCGCGACCCGCGGATCCTCGGGCCGCACCACCTGATCCACGAATCCAGTGGCGAAATCGAGGCCCCGCGGATCCTGCAGCAGCCCCGCGAGGTCGCGCGCCGCCTTATCGACGGGCTCGTAGCGGGCCTGATCCAACCATTTCTGTACCTGCGCGATCGCCTCGTGAGCGAGCGGCAGGTCAATACCCTGCGTGTTGTTCACGCGTCCATCGTGCCGTGTCGGGGCGGTGCGGGGGAAGGGGGCGGGGCTGAGTTGTGGTGGGGTTCCGGCCATAAGTGGGACACGGGTCGGGGCATGTCCCAGTTGAGGCGGGAAAGGCCGGGCTATTCCCGCACAAAGTGGGACACGGGATGAGGCGTGTCCCACTTTTGGCCGGAAAGGCAGGGCTATTCCCGCACAAAGTGGGACACGGGATGAGGCGTGTCCCACTTGAGGTGGGAATAGCACCCGCATTACCGCACAAAGTGGGACATGCCCCGAGGCGTGTCCCACTTTTGGCCGGAAAGGCAGGGCTATTCCCGCACAAAGTGGGACACGGGATGAGGCGTGTCCCACTTGAGGTGGGAATAGCACCCGCATTCCCGCACAAAGTGGGACATGCCCCGAGGCGTGTCCCAGTTGAGGCGGGAATAGCCCCACAACACGGGACACGCCCCGGGGTTACTCCGCCGCCAGCGCCTCGACAGGCGAGATGCGGGTGGCAAGGCGGGTCGGGGCGACCGAGGCGATGAGGGTCAGCAGCGCCATGGCCCCGACGATGACGACGACCGGCTCCCACGGGACGGCCGGGGCGACGATCAGCCCGCGATACCCGTACCCGGATCCGCCGAGCGACTGCGCGCCCGCCCACCCGTAGGCGACGCCGAGCACGAGCCCCAGCAGGGTCGATGCGAGCGTGATGTGCAGCGCCTCGAGCATGACCATGCGGCGGATCTGCCCCGTTGTCAGCCCCAGCGCCCGCAGCAGCCCCAGCTCGGTGCGCCGCTGCACGACGCCGATCGTGAGCAGGTTGACGAGGCCGACGCCGGCGATGACGGCCGAGAATCCGACGAGCGCCATCATGATGCGCGACAGGATGTCGAGCAGTTCCTGGATCCCGGTCGCGGCGGCCGCGTCCTCCCCCGTTCCCGTGAGGGTCACGTTCACGAAGGTCTGCGACGCGACGCCGAACATCACGACGAGCGTCACGCCGACGACGACGCCGATCGCCATGCGGCTCGACCGCTCGGGGTAGCGCAGGGCGTTGGTGGCGGCCATGCGGGCGGTCGTGGATCCGCCGAACATTCGGCCGACGAGCCGCAGCACCGGCGGCATGATGAGCGGCGCCGCCATGACGATCGCGGTGAACGACAAGAGCCCACCCGGGAACGCGACGAGCAGCCCCAGCGGCGAGACGAGCCCGATGACGACGCCGCCGATCAGCAGCAGGATCCCGAGAAGCCCCATGATGATCGCCGCCGCGAACTTGCCGCGCCCGCGCGCGAGCTCCTCGCGGCTGCGGGCGACGGATCCACCCAGCGCCTCGCTCGGGGTGACCGTGAGCACGCGGCGGGATCCGGTCCACGCCGCCAGCCACGTCGTCAGGATGACGACGATCACGGGCACGAACATCCACGCCGCGACCGGATCCTCGTACGGGGGCGCGCCGAGCAGCCGGCCCGCAACCGCGGATCCGCCGAACGCGATCGCGGTCGCGAGGATCGCGCCCGCGGCGGATCCGATCGCCCCGACGACGAGGCCCTGCGTCGCGACGCGGCGGCGCTCCGCGGAGGCGGTGGATCCGATGAGCCGCATGAGCGCGATCTGGCGGGTGCGGCCGGCGACGATCGTCGCGAAGGTGTTCGATGTGACGATCGCGCCGACGTAGAGCGCGATGCCGATGAAAACGGTGCTGACGACGAGGAGAATGATGCTCATGTCGCCGCTATCGCCGAAGGCGGATGTCGAGAGGAATCCGATGTAGGCGGTGACGGCGAGGAGCGTGATGCCGAACGCCGACGACAGCGCCGCGACGAGGATGCTCGCGCCCATGCCGCGCTCGCGGAGGAACGTCATGCCGACGCCTCCTGCTCGGTGCGGAGCATGTGCGCCGAGATCTGCTCGGCACTCTGGCGCGGCTTGTCGGCGACGATGCGTCCGTCGCCGAGGAAGAGCACGCGGTCGGCGTAGCTCGCGGCGATCGGGTCGTGCGTCACCATCGCAATCGACTGCCCGGCTGCGCTCGCCTCCCGCAGGATCCGGAGCACCTCGCGGCCCGTACGCGAGTCGAGGTTTCCGGTCGGCTCGTCGGCGAAGATCAGCTCGGGGCCCGCGGCGAGCGCGCGGGCGATCGCGACGCGCTGCTGCTGGCCGCCCGACAGCTCGTGCGGGCGGTGACCGAGCCGGCGACCGAGGCCGAGCTGCTCAACGAGATCGCGGATCCGCCGCGTCTGTTGGTCGTCGGGCGCGCGGTTATCGAGGTCGAAGGGCAGCAGGATGTTGGCCTTGACGTCGAGGGTCGGGACGAGGTTGAACGACTGGAAGATGAAGCCCGCCTTGCGGCGGCGCAGGAGAGTGAGTTCCTTGTCATTCAGGCCGGTGATTTCGGTGTCGCCGATCCAGGCCTGCCCGCTCGTCGGTGCGTCGAGGCCGGCCATGATGTGCATGAGGGTCGACTTGCCGGATCCGGACGGGCCCATGATCGCGGTGAATTCGCCGCGGCGGATGCCGACGCTGACGTCGTTCAGCGCCGTCACGGTGCCGTCGCCCGTGCCGTAGGTCTTGGTGAGGTGCGCGACGCTCGCCGCGAGAGTGTTGTCCATACCCTCGACGCTATTTTTCGGCACCACCCCGCGTCATCGGGCCCGGGGCTGAACCGCATACATCCCGGGGATGACGCTCGGGTTTTGGGTCGCCACAAATCGTCGCCTCAGCGGGGCGCGAGGCGACGATTTGTGGCGACCCATTTGTGGGTTAGCCGGCGAGGCCGTGGTCGTATGCGAAGACGACGAGCTGCACGCGGTCGCGGAGCTGCAGCTTCGCGAGGATCCGGCTGATGTGTGTCTTCACCGTCGCCTCGCTCAGGAACTCCGCCCCCGCGATCTCGCCGTTGCTCAGCCCCCGCGCCGCGAGCGCGAAGATCTCCCGCTCGCGCTCGGTGAGCTGCTCATATTGCGCCGGAACGCGCTTGCGCTCGGCGTGCTGGGCGAAGAGCTCTCGCGTCTGGCTCGCCGCGATCACGCTCGACCCCGCATACACGCCGCGGATCGCCGCGAGCAGAAACTCCGGATCCGCGTCCTTCAGCAGGAAGCCGCTCGCCCCCTGGCGAATCGCGCGCGCGGCCGCCTCGTCGAGATCGAAGGTCGTGAGCATGACGATCTTGGGCGGATCCGCCGACTTCAGGATCTCGGCCGTCGCCTCGAGCCCGTCCATGACCGGCATGCGGATGTCCATGAGCACGATGTCGGGCCGCTCGCGGGCGACGAGCGCGATCGCCTCGTGCCCATCCCCCGCCTCGCCGACGATGCGCAGATCGGGCTGCGAATCGACGAGCATGCGGATGCCGGCGCGGAACAGCGCCTGGTCGTCGACGAGGGCGACGGAGATCATTCGGTACCTTCCCACGGGATCCGTGCGCGCACCCGGAACCGTCCGTCGGCCGGGTCAATATCGAGGGATCCGCCGACGAGCGCCGCGCGCTCGCGCATGCCGATGATGCCATGCCCGAGGCCGTCGCGCGCGGAATTGCGCTCCGTGGCGGCGGCGTTGACGATCTCGACGCTGACGGATCCGGGATACCAGGACATCGTGACGTCGACGGATCCGCCGCTGCGGTGCCGGAGCGCGTTCGTCAGGGCCTCCTGCAGAATGCGGTACACCGCCAGCTGCACCGACGCCGGCACATCGCCGCGCGGCGCCGGGTCGATATCGACCTTCAGCGGCACCCCCGCCGCCCGGATCTGCGCGAACAGCGGCTCGAGATCAGCGATCGTGGGCTGCGGCCCCTCCGCCTCGCGGTGCCGCAGCTGCGCGAGCAGCATGCGGACGTCGGCGAGCGCGGATCCGGCCGTCTGCGAGATCGTCGCGAGGGTGTCGAGCGCGATTTGCGGATCCGCCTTCGCGGCGTATCGCGCGCCGTTCGCCTGCGCGACGACGACGGCGAGCGAGTGGGCAACGACGTCGTGCATGTCGCGGGCGATGCGACCGCGCTCGTGCTCGGCCTGCGCGACGGCCTCGGCCGCCTCCTGCGCCGCCCGGTTCTCGCGCGCACGGCGGAGGGCGCGGACGAGCGCGCCGCCCGTCCACGAGAGCGCGAAGCCGAAGAACGCCACGAGCGACATGCTCAGAACGCCATCGGGGACGCCCGCGACGATGAACATATAGGCGCCGATGGCGATGGCCCCGAGAGCGGAGGAGATCGCCCCGAGCCACATGACGAGGCGGGATCCGTATGCGGCCGTCACGTACAGCACGCCGAAAATCGCGATGTTCGTCGGCAGCGGAGAGAGCAGGAGGAGCATCTGCACGATCGCGCCGATCCAGGCGACCGCGAGCGATAGTGCGGGCGTCAGGCGGCGGATCGCCAGCGCGAGCGACATGATGGCCGCGATCAGCGGCGCGAACTCGGGGTTCATGAACGGCTCGTACGACGACGTGAACGCCGTGACGTAGAAGAACACGACCGCGATCGCGCTGTCGACGACGATCCGGATCCACCCGATGGAACGGAACATTCTCCTCAGCGTATGCGGCTGCGGGGTGGGGCGCGTCATCCTTTAGAGGTAGCTACCGCGCTTTAGAGGTAACTACCAGCGGTTGGGTCGCCACAAAACGTCGCCTCCGCGGGGGGTGAGGCGACGTTTTGTGGCGACCCTCGGGGTGGTGGCGCAGGGGTTGCTTAGCGCAGGGCTTGCTTACCGCAGGGCGCCGAGGCTGGCGAGGGCGGTGCGGATGAGGGTGGCGCGGCCGCCCTCCATCTCGGCGGCGAGCGCGTCGGACGCCGCCTGCTCGGGCGTGAGCCACGTCACCTCGAGGGCGTCCTGGCGCGGCTCGCACGTACCCGTGACGGGCACGACGAAGGCGAGCGACACGGCGTGCTGGCGGTCGTCGTGATACGGCGTGATCCCGGGAAGCGGGAAGTATTCGGCGACCGTGAAGGGCACCGGCTGCGGCGGAACCTGCGGGAACGCCATCGGCCCGAGGTCGTTCTCGAGGTGACGGTAGAGCGCATCGCGCACCGTCTCGCCGAAGCGCACGCGGCCCGACACGACGGTGCGGGTGAGCTCGCCGACGCTCGTCGATCGGAGCAGGATCCCAACCTCGGTGACCTGTCCGGATCCGTCGGTGCGCACCGGGACCGCCTCCACGTAGAGCATCGGCAGGCGGCGGCGCGCCTCGGCGAGCTCGACGTCGCTGAGCCAGGCGGGGTTGGTGGATCCGCCGGGCACGCTGCCGACCCCACTCCTGTCGCTGGAGTAGTCGTCGGGCTGGTCCTGAGGGTCGGGATCCGGGGTGCGCACCGTCATGGCATCACGGTACCGCGGTTCGCGGGCGCATTCCCGCACGAAGTGGGACACGCTTTGGGGCATGTCCCAGTTTTGGCGGGAATGACGGGCGCATTCCCGCACAAAGTGGGACACGCCCCGAAGCATGTCCCAGGTGAGGCGGGAATAGCCGCGTCATTCCCGCACAAAGTGGGACACGCCCCGAAGCATGTCCCAGTTGAGGCGGGAATAGCAGCGTCATTCCCGCACAAAGTGGGACACGCCCCGAAGCATGTCCCACTTTTGGCGGCAACCCCGCCTACGCCGAGCGCAGCCCCAGGTCGCCCGGCGCGGCGAGGGCGTAGCCGGCCTCTTCGACGGCGGCGGCGATGGCCTGATCGTCGATGGCGGAGGAAGCGGTGACGCTGAGCCGGCCGCTCGCGAGGTCGACGTCGACGGCGGACACGCCGGCGACCTCCGAGACCTCCTCGGTGACGCTCATCACGCAGTGCTGGCAGGTCATGCCCTTGACGGTGTAGTTCTTCGTAGCCATTGTGGGCTCCTTCCGTAACTCGAAAAGCATACCCCTCGAGGGTATGTCGTTCGTTTGTCGGAGGTTCGCGAGAAGATAGACACATGCCTTCACTTGACGACACCGCCGTCCTCTGGTCCGAGCCGCCCGGCGACAAGCCGCTCATCGTGTTGCTGCACGGGTACGGCTCCGACGAGCGCGACCTCTTCTCGCTGCGCACGAAGCTCCCCACCGCCTTCACCTACGCATCCGTCCGCGCACCCCTCGACCCGCCCTTTCCGATGAGCGGATACAGCTGGTATTCAATCGAGGGGCTCGAATCGAGGGATCCCGCGGGCGTCACCGCGGGCGCGCAGGCGCTGCTCGAGTGGCTCGCACCCCTCGGCGAGCGCCGCGTCGGGCTCGTCGGATTCTCGCAGGGCGGTGCCGTGTCACTCCAGGCGATGCGGCTGGATCCGGGGCGGTTCGACTTCGTCGTGAACCTCTCCGGTTATGCGGCCGGCGGATCCGCGCCGGGCGACGAGGCGCTGAAGTCCGCGAAGGTGCCGGTGTTTTGGGGTCGCGGATCCGCGGATCCGGTTATTCCGGTCGAGGCTGTCGAGCACACGACCGCGTGGCTGCCCGACCACAGTGATCTCGTCGGCCGCGTCTATCCCGGCCTCGCGCACGCGGTCTCAGAGCAGGAGATTAGCGACCTGGCGCGGTTCCTCGAGAAGCAGCTGTAGCGTGCTTGAGCTCGTCACGCCGACCGAGTCGCTACGCGATGCGTGGCGCGCCGCACACGCGGAGTGGGGCCCGGGGCTCCACGAGGATGGGTTCGGCATCGGCGCGGACGACGATGTCGATACGGATCCGGGGTTCAGCGCCTGGGTCGCGTCGCTTCGCGGCGGATCCGGCGAGCTGTGGTGGATCGTCGAGGACGGTGAGGTCTTGGGCGGGATCGCGCTCCGCGCGGCGGAGGATCCGCGGGCTGAACGCCACGGCCATGTCGGGTACGGCATCCGCCCCCTCGGCCCGCGGGCGGGGCGTGGCCACGTGGGCCCTTCGCGAGGTGGTGAGCCGTGCGGCGCGTCCGATCCGCGCCGTGTGTCTCGATGACAATGCTGCGTCGATCGCGACGCTCGAGAAGGTCGGTGCGGTATTAGAACGGAAAGAGGATCATAGCGGCGTGGTGGTGCGCTGCTACGTGTTAGGTCAGTCGTCAGATTCGGGCTTCCCGAACGCGTAGGCCAGCGAGATTCCGACGGCGACCCCGAGGGGCATGTATGCGAAGTTACTCAGGCTGACGGCGATCGATATGCCGATAGCGAAACCGACTCCGAGGCCGAGGCCCCAGTTCGGGCGGCGCTTCCGCCCGCTCACGATCAGGCCTGGGCTTCGGCGAGCTTCGCGGCACGGCGCTCGCGGTAGCGCTCGTTGGTCTTCTTGGCGAGAGGGGCGGTGATGATGGCGGTGAGGAGGGGGCCGGAGGTCATGAGGAGAATCAGGAGAATGTTCATGTCTCCTAAGCTACGGAGCCCCAATTCGCCGCACATCCGCCTTGCGGATGAGATCGCGTCTCCCCTTCACGGGGGAGGCGGGCCGGCTTGACGCAACACGCCCGGATAACATAATGTCATCGAGTCCTTGCTCCCGACGATCGGAACGAATCGGTGTGGATCCTCGCGTAATCACGCGCTGATGCCTCTCTGCTCAGCGCACTCGCGCTGATCCGTCGTACCCGATCGCTTTTCGCCGTTCAGCGCGCCATCTTCTTTTGGCCTGCGCGGGCGATCCTCGGCGCGGGCCCACCCCTGGGAGGCGCCCATGCCTGCATTGATTTTTGACCACGTCACCTTCACCTGGCCCGACGGATCCATCGCCCTCGACGACGTGACCGCCGCGTTCGGCGAGCGCCGAACGGGCCTCGTCGGCCGTAACGGATCCGGAAAATCGACCCTGCTGAAGCTCGCCGCCGGCGTGCTCCGGCCCGCGAGCGGGCGAATCCTCGCCGACGGCGAACCGGTCGGGATCCGCGGATCCGGCGGGTCACCGATCATCGCCGACGACCGGCTCGCGTACCTGCCGCAGATGCTTACGCTCGAGACGTCGGCGCGCGTCGCGGAGCTACTCGGCGTCGACCGCGCCCTCGACGCTGTGCGGGCGATCGAGGCGGGCGACGTCTCACCCGAACGCTTCGACGAGGTCGGCGACGATTGGGACATCGAGGCCCGCGCGCACGCGGCGCTCGCCGAGGCGGGCCTCTCCCCCGAGATGCTCGACCGCAGCGTCGGCGAGCTCTCGGGTGGCGAGGCGATGCTCGTCGCGCTCACGGGCGTGCGGCTCGCCGGATCCGCCATCACGCTGCTCGACGAGCCCACCAATAACCTCGACCGCGCGGCGCGTGAGCGCGTCTACGAGATGGTGCGCGCGTGGCGCGGCGCGCTCGTCGTCGTCTCGCACGATCTCGCGCTTCTCGAGCTGATGGACGAGACCGCCGAGCTTCATGAACACACGTTCACGACGTTCGGAGGACCGTACTCGGCGTGGCGCGAGTCGCTCGAGGCCGCCCAGGCCGCGGCGGCCCAGACCGTCGCGGACGCGAAGAAGGAGGTCGCGAAGGAGAAGCGCCAGCGCATCGAGCTCGAGACGAAGATCGCGCGCCGTAACCGCGCCGGCAAGAAGAAGGCCGAGAGCCTGCCGCCCATCCTCGCGCACGCCAGCGCGCGGCGCGCGGAGGAAACCGCCGGGCGCCTGCGCGTCGAGGCGCGCGAGAAGGAAGGATCCGCGCGCGCCGCGCTCGACGCCGCCGACCGCCTCGTGCGCGACGACGCGTCGGTCGTGTTCGACCTGCCGGATCCGGGGGTCGCGGCCGGCCGGCGGATCCTCACGATCGGCGACGGCGAGCGGCAGTGGATCGTGCAGGGCCCGGAACGCGTCGCGCTCGTCGGCGCGAATGGTGCGGGGAAGACGACGCTGCTGCGGCGGATCCTGGGTATCGATTTGGGCGAGACCGCGCGCGCTCCGGAGCCCGCGCCCGCCGCGGATCCGGCCGACGCACCGGGGCGCGAGCCCTTCGGAGCCACGACCGAGGCGCCGGGACACGAGCCGGATTCGTCCGACCCCGCCCCGGACTCTTCCGCCGACGAACCGGATCCGCGCCCGGCCCCGACCGTGGATGACATCGCCCGCGCCTCCGAGCTGCACACCGACCGCGTCGGCTACCTCGCGCAGCGCCTCGACGGGCTCGACGAGTCGGCCTCGGCGTTCGAGGCCGTGCGCGCCGCGGCGCCGCACGTGCCCGACGCCGAGCTGCGCAACCGGCTCGCGCGCTTCCTCATCCGCGGCGAAGCCGCGAACCGGCCCATCGGATCCCTGTCGGGAGGCGAGCGGTTCCGGGTCGCGATCGCGCGGCTGCTTCTCGCGGATCCGCCGCCGCAGCTGCTGGTGCTCGACGAGCCGACCAACAACCTCGACATCGACACGGCGCGCCATCTGCGCGAGGCGCTCGCGGCGTATCGCGGGGCGGTGCTGGTGGTGAGCCACGACCAGGCGTTCCTCGACGAGCTGGGGCTCGACCTGACGCTCGGGCTGTCGGGCGAGGGGCTGCGGGAGGGGTAAGGCCCCCACAACTCATCAACTCTCCGACGACTCTTCCCACGGCAATGGCAGATTTGTCGGAGAGTTGATGAGAAGGGGTGAAATGGATGATTCACCCCCGCTAGCCTGTCCGCATGAGATTCGGAACCTTCCTCCCGCAGGGCTGGCGCTTCGACCTGGTCGGCATCGCGCCCGAAGAACAGTGGAACACGATGAAACGGCTCGCGCAGCGCGCCGACGACGGCCCATGGGAGTCGGTGTGGGTCTACGACCACTTCCACACGACGCCGGTGCCGAGCGAGGAGGCGACGCACGAGGCGTGGACCCTCATGTCGGCGTTCGCGGCGTCGACCTCGCGGGTGCGACTCGGGCAGATGTGCACGTGCCTCGGCTACCGCAACCCCGCCTACCTCGCGAAGGTCGCCGCGACGGTCGATCACGTGTCGGCTGGCCGCGTCGAGATGGGCATCGGCGGCGGCTGGTACGAGCACGAGTGGCGCGCCTACGGATACGGTTTCCCCGAGATCGGCGACCGCCTCCGCGCGCTCCGCGAGGGCGTCGAGATCATGAAGCAGGCGTGGGAGACCGGATCCGCGACCCTCGACGGCCGCTATTTCCAGGTCGACGGCGCGATCGTGCGTCCGCTGCCGGTGCAGGAAAACGGGATCCCGTTCTGGATCTCCGGCGGCGGCGAGAAGGTCACGCTGCGCATCGCGGCGCGCTACGCCCAGTACACGAACTTCGCCGGCGGAAACGTCGCCGAGTTCGAGCACAAGAGCGACGTGCTGCGCGGCCACTGCGACGCCGTCGGCCGCGACTTCGCCTCGATCGTGCGCACCACGAACAACAACGTCATCATCGGCGAGACCGAGGCCGAGGTGAAGGACCGCATCGCGGCTGTGAGCGACCGGATCCAGCGCTTCGCGCCCGAGGCCCACGACAAGCTGATGGCGAACTTTACGCTCGACAACCCCACCGTCGGCACCGTCGAGAAGGTCACCGAGCACCTCGCGGCGCTCGAGAAGGCCGGCGCGGCGTACACGATCAGCTACTTCCCCGAGCTCGCCTACGACACCTCGGGCGTGGAGCTGTTCGAGCAGAAGGTCATCCCGGCGCTGGTGTGAGGCTGCTCCGGTCGCTCAATCTGCTCTTCTTCCTGGGTGGGAACGACAGTTTGAGCGGCCGGAACCGAGGGGGCGGCGCCGGATCCTCACCGCAGCCGGCGCGCGAGGAGCGCGAACAGGATCCCGCAGGCGGCGTGGATCCCGAACACGACGACGAGCGCCATGTCGAGCCCCGCGCCGCCCTCTGCCGCGTGGAACAGGCCGCCGAGCACGGCGACGCCGAGGCTCAGCCCCACCTGTTGCATCGTCGTGATGAGCCCACTTGCGGATCCCGCGGCCCAGCGCGGCGTGCGCCCGAGAACAGCGCCGATCAGCGGGCCGAACATCATTGCCTGCGCCACGCCCATCGGGAGAAGCGCGGATTGCAGGGCCCAGAATCCGTCGTGCCCCGTCAGGGCGAGCACGGCGACGGCCGCGAGGGTCACGGCCTGTGCCAAAGCAGCGATCGACATCGTGCCGGGCCCAGCCTTCGGCAGGATCCGCGGCAGCATCACCGACGCCGCGATAAACACCACGCCGAAGCCGAGCACCAAGAGCGATGCGCCGGCGGATCCCATCCCAAAACGCGCCCGCGCGAGCGCCGACAGCTCGTAGAGCATCGCGCCGTAGGTCATGAAGAACAGCAGCGCCGCGATCATGCCGCGCCGCACGACGGGGATCCGCAACACTGCCGGCGGCACGATCGGCATCAGGCCGCGGCGCTCGAGTCGCAGCTGGAGCCGCCAGAACGCGGCGAGCGCGATGATTCCGCCGGCGAGCGCGACGATCGACCATGCTGGCCAGCCGGATCCGGGTTCGAGCGTGAGCGAGACGACGATCGCGAGCAGCGCGGCTGCCAGCGTCGCGGCGCCGACCGGATCCATCGACGGCCGCTCCGCGGCGCGCGATTCGGGCACGGCGCGGATCCCGAGAAGTCCGGCGATCGCGATGAGACCTCCCACGACCTGCACGAGGCGCCAGGCGATGTGTTCCGGCGCGACGAGCGCGATCCCGCCCGCGAACAGCTGGCCGACGACCGTGGATCCGCCGCTCATCGCCGCGAACAGCATGACACCGGTCGTGCGGCGCGCGTCCTCTGCGGTCGCGTGGATCGTCGCGAGGATCTGGGGCGTGAGGATGCCCGCCGCGATGCCGAGCAGGATCCGGAGCGCGACGAGCACCGCGAGATTCGGCGAAAATGCCGAGGCGAGGCTGAGCAGCGCGGTCGCGCCGGATCCGATGGCGATCATGCGGCGTCGCCCGAAGCGGTCGCCGAGACGCCCGGCGATCACGAGCGCCGCCGCGAAGGTCGCCGTATAGGCGGAGAGGACGAGCTGCTGTCCGGCGGACCCCGCGTTGAGGTCGCGGCCGATGTCGATCGCGATCACGTTGATGGATCCGAAGGCGTAGTTCACCGGGATGTACGCGACGAGGAGGATCGCGAGGCCGCGCGCCGTGAGGGTGCGGGGGAACGTAGTGGTCATGAATTCACCCTGCGGGCGATAGATCCTGTTACCCAGAGCGTGGTGATCCTATTACTGACGCCACCTGGCGCGCGCTCACCGGGCGCGAGAGAGTAGAGGTATGGACGAACGGATGCGCGAGCTCGGCGCCTTCCTCCGCGCGCACCGCGAGAAGACCTCGCCTGCCGAGGTGGGACTCCCGCCCGGCGGCCGGCGCCGCACGCCGGGGCTGCGCCGCGAGGAGGTCGCCGCCCTCGCGGGCGTTGGCGTGACCTGGTACACGTGGCTCGAACAGGGACGCGCGCCCGGCGTCTCGGACCAGGTGATCGAGGCCGTCGCGCGGGTGTTGCGGATGACCGATGCCGAGCGGCATCACGCGCTCGTGCTCGCAGGGCGCGCGCCGGTCGCGGCGGCCCCGCCCATGGTGATCCGCCCCGAACAGGCCGAGCTCCTCGAGAGCCTGCTGCCGTTCCCCGCCGCGATCCAGGCCGACGGGTACGAGATCGTCGCCGCGAATCGGACCTATCGCTTCCTGTTCCACGACCTCGACGACTATGCGCCGGAGGACCGCAATTGCGCGTGGCTAATGTTCACGGATCCGGTGTGGAACGCCGCGATCGTCGACCGGGATGTCGTGTTGCCCGAGATCGCCGCGCGGCTGCGGGCGCGCCGCGTCGAGCACCCGGGGGATCCGCGCTGGGACCTGCTCATCGCCCGCCTCCACGACGCGTCGCCCCACTTTCGCGAGCTGTGGGAACGGTACGAGGTCGCCGACGACCGGCCGTCGATCCGCCGCTACCGCTCCCCCGCAGCTGGTGATCTGACGGTTCATTTTCAGAGCCTCTGGCTGGATCCGGCGCGCGGCACGCGCGTCATCGTCATGAGCCCCGCCGACGCCCGCACGCGCGAGCGCCTCGAGCGCCTCGCCGCGCTCACGGCGTCGGCACCCTCGTGGACGGCCCGGGAGGATGTGCTGGCGGCGTAAGGGTGCGGAGTTGGCCGGGGCCCTGCCGTTCCGGTCGCGCAATCTGCTCTTCCGGGGGTGTACGAACAACAGATTGAGCGACCGGAAGCGCGCCCAGCGGCGCGGCGTAGATTGGATCCGTGACGGATCCGTGGGGCGACGCGGCGAGGATCGCCCTGGGGCGGGCGGCCGATGGATCCGTCGTTGCCGCCGTCCCGGGCGGCGTGCGCCGGGTCGTGTCCCGCGCCGAGCTGCCCGCGTGGGTCGCCGCGCGCGAGGCCGAGCGCGCCGTGCGGTGGGTGTGGGCGTCGACGGCCGAGTGGTACCCGCAGATTCTTGCGGCGGGCGTGCGCGTTGACCGGTGCCTCGACCTACGGCTGAGCCACGCGATCCTCGCGAACGCGGGCGCCGATGTGACGAGCGACGTCGACTGGACCGCTCCGGATCAGGCGCACGGCGAGACGCTCTTCGAGATCGATCGGCCGCGCCGTGATGCGCTCGACGAGGTGCTCGCCGAGCTCGATCGGCAGGACCGCGCCCTCGATGCCCTGCCCGATCGGGGCCGCATGAAGCTCCTCCTCGCCGCAGAATCGGCAGGTGCCCTCGTCGCCGCCGAGGCCCGCTCGGCCGGCGTCCCGTGGGACGAAGATCACCACAAGCGGATCCTCGACGAGGTTCTCGGGGCCCGCGGGCCCGGCGGGGTGCCCGCGCACATGGCGCGCCTCGCGGGCGAGGTGCGCGCCGCGCTCGAGGATCCGCTGGTCTCGCTCGATTCACCCCCGCAGCTGCTGAAGTCGCTACGGCGGGCGGGGATCCTCGTCGACTCGACGAGCAAGTGGGTGCTGCGCGAAATCGACCATCCGGCGATCATGCCGCTACTGGAATATAAGCGCCTGTCGAGGCTGCTCGCGGCCAATGGATGGGCGTGGCTCGACACGTGGGTGCGCGGCAATAGATTCCGTCCGGTGTATATGCCCGGCGCCGTCGTCACGGGACGCTGGGGAGCCGACGGCGGCGGCGCCCTGCAGATCCCGCGCCAGCTGCGCGGGGCGCTCCGAGCGGATCCGGGATGGGTCATCGTTGATGCCGATGTCGCCCAGCTCGAGCCGCGCGTTCTCGCGGCGATGGCGCGCGATACGCGCATGGCCGACGCGGCGCGGGTGCGCGATCTGTATGAGGGAATCGTCGCGGGCGGCGCCGTCGCGACGCGCGCCGAGGCGAAGGTGGCGCTGCTGGGCGCGATGTACGGCGCGACGACGGGCGAATCGGGGCGGCTCGTGCCGCGATTGCGCCGGGCGTATCCGCTCGCGATGGGCATGGTCGACGCGGCGGCGAAGACCGGCGAGGAGGGCGGATCCGTGCGCACGTGGCTCGGGCGAACCTCGCCCGCCCTGACGTACGAGGCCAAGCGGGCATATCAGGAGGACCCGCGGGCCGCCCGTGATTACGGCCGCTTCACGCGCAACTTCATCGTGCAGGGCACCGCCGCCGAGTGGGCGCTCGCGTGGATGGCCGACCTGCGGCTGCGGCTCGCGCGCCTGCCGGCGTCTGCCGCGGTGGCGCCCGCGTCGGGACCGGCGTTCGCGCGCCGCGCGCACATCGCGTTCTTCCTGCACGACGAGCTCATCGTGCACGCGCCGGCAGACCAGGCCGAAGCCGCGGCAGAGGCGATGAGCGAATCCGCGGCGACCGCGGGACGGCTCCTCTTCGGATCCTTCCCCCTCGACTTCCCCCTCGACCTGCGAATCGGCGAGAGCGCCGCGAAGTAGGGTCGCCACAAAACGTCGCCTCGGGCGGTGCCCGGGCGGCGTTTTGTGGCGACCCTTTGGCGGGGAGCTTCGTTTGTCGGAGGTTCGCGGGAGGATGGATCCGTGGACATTCTCGAGAGCTTCAGCGCACCGACCGCGGCATGGTTCCGCGGCGCGTTCGCCGCGCCGACCGACGCCCAGGCGGGCGCATGGCAGGCGATCGCGGCGGGGCGGCACGCTCTCGTGGTGGCGCCGACCGGATCCGGTAAGACCCTCTCCGCCTTCCTCTGGGCGCTCGACCGCGTGTTCCGCGAAGGCTCGTCGAACGACGCGCTCCCGGGCTTCGAGGGGCGGGTCGCGAAGACCAAACGCCGCACGAAAATCCTCTACATTTCGCCACTGAAGGCCCTCGGCGTCGACGTCGAGCGCAACCTGCAATCGCCCCTCGTCGGCATCACGCAGGCGGCGAAGCGGCTCGGGGTCGATCCGCCGGAGGTCTCGGTCGGCGTGCGCTCGGGCGACACTCCCCCGCGCGACCGCCAGCGCATGCTGCGCAACCCGCCCGACATCCTCATCACGACGCCCGAGTCGCTCTTCCTCATGCTCACGTCGAACGCGCGCGACACCCTGAAAGAGGTGCACACCGTCATCGTCGACGAGGTGCACGCGGTCGCGTCGTCGAAGCGCGGGGCGCACCTCGCGGTCTCGCTCGAGCGGCTCGACGACTTGCTCGACGAGCCCGCCCAGCGCATCGGGCTGTCGGCGACGGTCCGCCCGATCGACGAGGTCGCCCGCTTTCTCGGCGGATCCGCGCCCGTCGATATCGTCGCCCCGCGCGCCTCGAAGACGTTCGAGCTCGCGGTGCGCGTGCCGATCGACGACATGACCAACCCGCCTCCCGCGGGCGCGCGCGAGCCGTCGCACCGCGCGGATCTCGCGGGTGGGGATCCGGTATCGCCCGCCGAGGATCGGTTCTGGGAGGGGACGCCCGCCGGCGGCGACGAGATGCCGGAAAACGTCGAGGTCACCGGATCCATCTGGCCGCACGTCGAGGAGGCGATCGTCGATCGCGTGCTCGAGAACGCGTCGACGATCGTGTTCGCGAACTCGCGGCGCCTCGCCGAACGACTCACGGGCCGGCTGAACGAGATCTATGCCGAGAGGCTGGGGCTCGACGTGCCCGATCAGGCCATGCCGGCGCAGATGATCGCGCAATCCGGCCAGACCGCCGGGGTCGCGCCGGTGCTCGCGAAGGCGCACCACGGATCCGTGTCGAAAGAGCAGCGCGCCGTCGTCGAGGAGGAGCTGAAGTCGGGCCTGCTGAAGTGCGTCGTCGCGACGAGCAGCCTCGAGCTCGGCATCGACATGGGCGCCGTCGATCTTGTCATTCAGGTCGAGTCGCCGCCGAGCGCCGCGAGCGGGCTGCAGCGCATCGGCCGCGCGGGCCACCAGGTCGGCGAGGTCAGCCGTGCCGACCTCTTCCCCAAGCACCGCGGCGATCTCCTCCACACGGCGGTGGTCACCGAGCGCATGCTCACTGGATCCATCGAGGCGATCGCGGTGCCGCAGAACCCGCTCGACATCCTCGCGCAGCAGACCGTCGCAGCGTCGGCGCTCGACTCGCTCGAGGTCGAGGGGTGGTTCGAGACCGTGCGGCGCAGCGCTCCCTTCCGCACCCTGCCGCGCAGCGCGTTCGAGGCGACGATGGATCTGCTCGCCGGCCGATACCCCTCCGACGAGTTCGCCGAGCTGCGCCCGCGCATCGTCTGGGATCGCGATCGCGGCGTCTTCGAGGGCCGCCCGGGGGCGCAGCGGCTCGCGGTGACGAGCGGCGGCACGATCCCCGACCGGGGTCTCTTCGGCGTTTTCATCGCGGGCGAAACGCAGAACGCGCGCGTCGGCGAGCTCGACGAGGAGATGGTCTACGAGTCGCGCGTCAACGACGTCTTCACCCTCGGCACGACGAGCTGGCGCATCGTCGAGATCACCCACGATCGCGTCAACGTCGTGCCCGCGTTCGGCCAGCCGGGGCGCGTGCCGTTCTGGACGGGCGACGGCCTCGGCCGCCCCGCAGAGCTCGGCGAGGCCCTCGGCAAGTTCACGCGCGAGATCGCGGCGGCCGCCCCCGAGACGGCCCACCATCGCCTGCGCGAGGCCGGGCTCGACGACAACGCCCGCATTAACCTGCTCGCGCACCTCGACGATCAGCGCGAGGCCACCGGGGCGCTGCCGACCGACGTCACCCTCACGGTCGAGCGCGGCCGCGACGAGGTCGGCGACTGGCGCATCATTCTTCATTCCCCATACGGCATGCACGTGCACGCGCCGTGGGCGCTGGCTGTGGGCGCGCGGATCCGCGAGCGGCTCGGCGTCGACGGATCCGCGGTTGCGAGCGACGACGGCATCGTCGCGCGGATCCCCGACGCCGATAGCGAGCCGCCGGGCGCGGAGCTGTTCGTCTTCGATCCCGACGAGCTCGAGCAGATCGTGACCGAGGAGGTCGGTGGATCCGCGCTGTTCGCCTCGCGGTTCCGCGAGTGCGCGGCGCGGTCGCTGCTCATGCCGCGGTTGCGGCCCGGCAAGCGCATGCCGCTGTGGCAGCAGCGCCAGCGGTCGGCGGCGTTGCTCGAGGTGGCTCGAAACCACCCGACGTTCCCCGTGATCCTCGAGACCCTGCGCGAGGTGCTACAAGACGTATACGACCTGCCCGCGCTTGTGCGGCTCGCGCGTGGGATCGGCGAGCGGCGGATCCGCCTCGTCGAGTCGGAGCCCGCGCAGCCCTCACCGTTCGCGCGTGACCTGCTGTTCGGGTACGTCGGCGCGTTCATGTACGAGGGCGATTCGCCGCTCGGCGAGCGCAAGGCCGCGGCCCTCAGCGTCGATCCGGCGTTGCTCGGCGAGCTGCTGGGCCGCGTCGAGATGCGCGAGCTGCTGGATCCGGACGTCGTCGCGCGGTACGTGCTCGAGGTGCAGCGCCTCGCGGCCGACCGCCGCGTGCACGGCCTCGAGGGAGTGGCCGACCTGCTGCGCCTGCTCGGGCCGCTGTCGGTCGGCGAGGTCGCGGAGCGCCTCGCCCCCGCGGATGGGTCGCCACAAAACGTCGCCTCGAACGACCCCGAGGCGACAATTGCTGGCGACCCACGTGCAGAGGCGCACCTCGAGGCGCTCGTGCGCGCGAAGCGCGCGATCCGCGTCAGCATCGCGGGTACCGAGCGCTACGCCGCGATCGAAGACGCCGGACGCCTCCGCGACGCGCTCGGCGTGGCGCTCCCGGTCGGCGTTCCGGTGGCGTTCACCGAGCCCGTCGCCGATCCTCTGGCCGACCTCGTCAGCCGCTTCGCCCGCACGCACGGCCCATTCCCCCTCGCCGGTCTCGCGGCCCGACTCGGCATCGGCACCGCCGTCGCACGCCATGCACTCACGCGCCTCGAATCGGTCGGCCGCGTCGTCAGCGGGTTCTTCCTGCCCGAAGGCACCGACGAGCCCGAGTGGTGCGACGCCGAGGGCCTGCGGCGGATCCGCATGCGCTCGCTCGCGGCGCTCCGCGGATCCATCGAGCCCGTCCCGCCCGCGGCCTTCGCTCGCTTCCTCCCGTCGTGGCACCACATGGACCGCCCGCTCGAGGGCATCGACGGCGTGCTGCAGGTTGTCGAGGAACTGGCGGGGGTGCCGATCCCGGCGAGCGCGTGGGAGTCGCTGATCCTGCCGAGCCGCGTCGCCGACTACACCCCCGCGATGCTCGACGAGCTCACCGCCGCGGGCGAGGTCGTCTGGTCGGGCCACGGCCAAATCGCCGGCCGCGACGGCTGGATCGCGCTGCACCCCGGCGACGCCGTGCCGCTGACGCTCGACGAGGGCGACGACGTCACGGATCCGCTCGACGCCCGCGTGCGCGACGCGCTCGAACCGGGCGGCGCGTTCTTCGCCTCGCAGATCGCCGACATGGTGCGCTCGCGGCTGACCGCCGACGAGGCGGCCGAGGTCTCCGAGACCGCCGTGACCGAGGCGCTGTGGCGGCTCGTCTGGGCCGGGCGCGCGACGAACGACACCTTCGCGCCCGTGCGTCAACTGCTCTCGGGCGGATCCCAGAGCCACAAGACCACCCGCCGCGCCCCGCGCACCCGCACGTTCCGAGGCATGAGCATGTCGCGCCCCACACCCGTGCGCAATCCGACCGCGGGCGGGCGCTGGTCGCTCCTGCCCGCCCCGGAGGAGGATCCGACGGCGCGCGCCGCCGCGCACGCATCGGTCCTGCTCGACCGATACGGCGTCGTCACCCGCGGATCCGTGCAGAACGAGGGCGCCCCCGGCGGCTTCGCGCAGGTCTACCGCACGCTCGCGACCTTCGAGGAGGCCGGCCACTGCCGCCGCGGTTACCTGATCGAAAAGCTCGGCGCGGCGCAATTCGCGGCGTCGTCGACGATCGACCGGCTGCGCACGTTCGCGGCGGTCCCGGATCCGGCGCCGCTGAAGGCGCGCGTTCTCGCGGCGACGGATCCGGCGAACCCGTACGGCGCCGCGCTCGCGTGGCCGGCGCTCGACGATGTCACGCACCGGCCGGGACGCAAGGCCGGCGCGCTCGTCGTGCTCGTCGACGGCGAGCTCGTGCTCTATCTCGAACGCGGCGGACGCACCGTGCTCGCCTTCGCCGACGACGACGCGCTGCTCGCCTCCGCCACCCGCGGGCTCGCCGAGACGGCCCGCGCCCGCCGGCTCGAGACGCTCACGGTCGAGAAGGTCAACGGATCCGGCACCTACTCTTCCCCTCTCGCCCGCCACCTGCGGGCGGCCGGGTTCGTCGAGGCGACGAAGGGGCTGACGCTGCGGAAGGAGATGCACCGGTGATGCGTGTCGTCGGGGGTGCCGCCGATGCCCGAGGGTGACACCGCGCACCGCACCGCGCGGCGCCTCAACGAGGTGCTCGCGGGCCGCGTTCTCACGCGTTTCGAGCTGCGAGTTCCGCGCGCCGCGACGTCCGATCTGGCGGGCGAGACCGTGCGAGACGTGCGCGCGGTCGGCAAGCACATCCTGCACCGCATCGGCAATTTCACGCTCCACACGCACCTCAAGATGGAGGGCGAGTGGCACGTCTATGCGCCCGGTGGGCGGTGGCGGCGCCCCGCGTTCCAGGCCCGCGCGATCGTGTCGACCGCCGAGCACCAGACCGTCGGATTCGACCTCGGCATCGTCGAACTCCTCCGCGACGAGCGCGACGCGATCACGCACCTGGGTCCGGATCCGCTGGGCGCCTGGGATGCCGACGAGGCCGTCCGGCGCCTCGAGCGCGATCCGCGGCCCGCGCATGTCGCGCTCCTCGACCAGACGAACGTCGCCGGATTCGGCAACATCTACGGCAACGAGCTGCTGTTCCTGCGGGGCATGGATCCGCGGGATCCGCTGCGGGGGATCCGCGAGATCGTCGATCTCGGCGCCCGTGCCCTGCGCAGCAACGTCGGGCGCCCCGTGCGCACGTTCACGGGGGTGCGCGGGCAGGACACGTGGGTCTACGGACGCGCGGGGCTGCCGTGTCGGCGGTGCGGCACGGTCATCCGCGAGACGTCGCTCGGCCCGGATCCCACCCGGCAGCGCCGCGTGTTCTGGTGCCCGACGTGCCAGCCGCCCGCGCCCTACTCAGCGTTCCAGAGCTCGCGGTAGAAGGCGATCCGCACCGGATCCGGGTCTATGCCGTATCCGGCATACACCTCGTTCTCGAGGCCCGCGCCGAAGTTCCAGGTGACGCTCATCGCGAGCACCGCGAGGTCGGCCCACAGGTCGGCGACCCCGAGCGCGCCGAGGTCGACGTGCGCGGTCGCGCGGCCGTCGGATCCGAGCAGCGTGTTCGGCGCGCACGCGTCGCCGTGACAGACGACGAGTTTCGAGACCCCCGGATCCACGAGCCGCTCGCGCGCCGACGGATCCGCCACGCGGGCAAGCCGGTCGGCGACCGACCACGTCCACGGGCATTCCTCGACCGGAAGCGCGTCGTGGAACGCGCGCAGCCCCGCGCCGAGGGCCCTGGCGGTTTCGCGAGGCCGGCTCAGCCAGGGTTCGAGCACCGCCGAGATTCCCGGCACGGTCTCGGTCACGAGCAGCTGTTCGTCGCCCTCGCGGATGAACGAGACGACGCTCGGAACCGCGACGAACTCCGCCGCCCACTCGAGGCGCGCGGCCTCGTCGGCGAGGTCGACGGCGGATCCGGGTTGCCACTTCGCGTGCCGGCCCGGGATCCGAAACGTGAGCCCGCCGAGCCCATTGAGCCACACCGCCTCGGCGTGCTCCCCGCCGTCGAGCGCGGTGACGATCGCGGGCACCTCGGCGTGCTCGGGCACGCCGGCGAGGTCGCTGGGTACGTGGTCGGGATCCATCCCGCCACGCTATCGGCGCGCGGCCCCGAAGTGCGGAGATGACCCCAAACTGCGGATCCAGCCGCCCTTTCCCTCCGCACTTGCGGACCATCTCCGAAGGTACGGCTCACGTTGCGTGTCGCGCGCAGCCCAGAGCCCCACGAGCGGTGACCCCAAACTGCGGATCACCCCACCTAGTCCTTCCGCAGTTGCGGGCCACCTCCGCGCGGGCGGCCCATGATTTGCATCGGCCGGGATCCGTCGGCCTTCGGATGGGTGCCGATGCGATGCCAGCCCTCGCTGAGATAGAGCCGAACTGCGGGGTCAGTGTCGTCGTCCCAGGTGCTCAGCATCACGCGCTCGTCGATTCCATCGAGGAGGTGACGAAGCAGGGTGCGGCCGTTCCCGGATCCGCGGTATGCGGGCAGGAGCCCGAGCTCGACGATCTCGAAGGCGGGCTGCCAGAGATCGGCGGCCGCGTCGCCGATCGCGGCGCGCACGCTCTCGGTGTAATACTGCCCCGGAGCGCCCAGGTAGCCCCACGAGATTCCGACGATCGCGTCGCCGTCAAGCGCGGCTGAGAACCGGAAGTGATCACGGGCGGCGTGGCGCAAAAGCATGCCGTCGAGCCAGTCGTCGTACGACGACTGATCGCCAAAGATGGCGTCGTAGACCTGCCAGATCTCGGGCGCGCGCTGCCGCACCTCGCCGTCGGTCAGATACCTGAACTCCACGCCGTTCATCTCCTCACGCTACCGGGGCATGTCCCACTTCGTGCCGGAATAACCCCCGCATTCCCACCACAACTGGGACACGCCCCAGCCCATGTCCCACTTCGTGCGGGAATAACCCCCGCATTCCCACCACAACTGGGACACGCCCCAACCCATGTCCCACTTCGTGCGGGAATAACCCCCGCATTCCCACCACAACTGGGACACGCCCCGAAGCGTGTCCCAGTTGATGCCGGAATGGCCCCTACGCGTTCGGGTGGTCGTGGCGCTGCGCGCCGAGGGCGGCGGCGAGGTCGTCGCTCGCGTTGCCCCACCGCGACACCGTGATGTCGCCCAGGCCCTGCCACGCGGTGGCTCGGCGCAGCTCGGCGGCAACGCGCGCGGGGTCGGCGCCGCCGTGTTCCCACCACGCCGACTGCACCCGAAGCGTTCCCGAGGCGCGGTCGGCTTTCAGGTCGAGGCGTCCGGCGATGCGGTCGTCGACCACGAGCGGCAGCGAGTAGTAGCCGTATTGGCGTTTCGGGCCCGGGACGTATATCTCGATCCGATAGCTGAAATCGAACACTCGCTCGGCGCGGTCGCGGAACCATACGACGGGATCGAACGGCGTCAGCAGCGCCGTCTGCGAGATCGCGCGCGGCACGCGGGCCTCGCGGTGGATCCACGCGGGGCGGTTCCATCCCTCGACGGCGACGGGCGAGAGATCACCGGAGTCGACCAGCGAATCGACGGCCGCTCGGACGGCCTTCTGATCGCGGATCCGATAGTAATCATCGAGGTCGGCGACCGTCGCGACGCCGTGCGCGCGGGACGCGCGACGCACGAGCTCGCGGATCGCATCGTCCTGAGGGACATCGAACAAGACATCGGCGGGGAGCACCTGTTCGGCGAGACCGTAGACGCGCTCGAACCCGTCGCGCCCGGCGATCGCGACCTCGCCGATGCCCCAGAGATACTCAAGCGAGCGCTTGACGTGATCCCAGTCCCACCACGGCCCGCCGCGCGCTTGTCGTTCGACCGAAATGATTTCGCTCGGCTTGAGCGGGCCGCGCTCGGCGAGTTCGGCTTTCACGGTGTCGATGACGCCGGCGTTGTCCGCCGCCCATCCACCCCAGCGCCCTGACCGCGCACGCACGGCGGCGCGCCGGAAGCCCCACAGGGGCCAGTCGACCACGGGCATGAACGCGGCCTCGTGCGCCATGTACTCGACGTGGGTCGGCTTCCGCCGCCGGAAGACGACGCGCTCGAGGGCGGCGGGATCGTAGGATCCGAGCCGCGAGAACAGCGGCATGTAGTGCGAGCGCGCGAAGACGTTCACCGAGTCGATCTGCAGCACGCCCATGCGGGCGATCGCGGCGTGAATCGAGCGCGCACTCACCGTGCCTTCCCTGGATCCGCCGAGCCCCTGCGCCGCGAGCGCAACGCGCCGCGCCTCCCCCGCCGACAGCGTCATCCTGGCCATGGGGGCGACGATACCAGCGGTGGCAATATTCTCACAGCGAACGCATAGGGGGGTCATAGTGGGTACGACGACAGATAAGTGAGGATGACCTCATAACGCCCGGGAATAACGCTCCCACAGGACGCGTTGTCCCGATTGTCCGCCTCAAGAATTGGAGGGACACCGTGGGTAAGAACTACGTAGACATCGAAGATGACAACGGCGAGGTGCTGCGATACCGCAAGCACGCGAACGGCCGAGGGCTCGTCGCGCACGGAGCGAAGGTCGCGGCCTCAGCTCGCATTGAGGCGGGGGCGTATGTCGAACCGCACGCGCGCGTTCTCGACGGTGCGACCATCTCGGCTGGGGCCTGGATCGAACCGGGCGCCGTCATCGGCGCAGGCGCTTTCATTGACGCGAACGCGCACATCGGCCCCGAGGCCGCCGTCGGCGCGAAGGCCAAAATCGGAGTGCGCAGCTTCATCGGCCGCGGCGCCCAAATCGCGGGCGGGTCGCTGATCGGCGACGACGAGAAGATTCTCGATGGCGTGCGCATCGCCACCGACCGACGAGGCTTCAACCTCGCCGCATAAGTACGCCAAGACGTCAGAAGGCCGCCCCATGGGGCGGCCTTCGTGTACATAACGACGCGAATTTTTACCTCAAAGGCCCAAAAATGGCCTTTTCGGGCCTCAAGGCCAAAAATCTCCGTCGTTATGTACGGGGCGGCGCGGAAGCGGCGCAACCGGAGTGGCCCCGGGCCTGCGTACACAACGACGCAAATTTTCGCCTCAAAGCCCTAAAACTGGCACTTATCGGGCCCCGAGGGCAAAAATTAGCGTCGTTGTGTACGGGGTGGCCCGGGCAGCAGCGGAACCGGCCTCAACCCAGCCGGTCGGCCAGCCAGTCGAGCTGCTTGCGTCGCTGCACGGGGCCGCCGCCCTCGTGGCCGCTGTAGGCGTAGTGCTCGATGTGCTTGTCGTCGTGGGCCCAGGCGTTGAAGGCGCCGAAGACGGTGGAGGGCGGACAGATCGCGTCCATCAGCGCCACCGAGAACAGCGCGGGCACGGTGGCGCGCGTCGCGAGGTTCACGCCGTCGAAGTAGCTGAGCGTGCGGAAGGTCTCGTCGATCTGCTCGCGGTACGCCGCGAGGTAGCGCACGAGTTCGGCGTAGGGGTCGCGGTCGGTGATGCTCGTCGCGCGCGGGAAGTCGCACAGGAACGGCACGTCGATCATCGCGCCCTCGACGTCGTTTCCGAGGGCCGCGGCCGCGATCGCGATGCCGCCGCCCTGGCTGATGCCGGTGACGAAGACGGGCAGCTCGGGCGCGAGCTCGTGGGCCACGTCGACGGCGCGGGCGGCGTCGGTGAAGACGCGGCGGTAGAAGTAGTCTTCCGGCGACGTGATGCCGCGCGTCATGCTGCCCGGGGTCGAGGGTCCGGATCCGTGCGGGTCGGTCGTCGCGCCCTGCATGCCGAGGTTCGAGCCCTGGCCGCGCGTGTCGACGCGGAGGTGCGCGTAGCCGGCGGCGACCCACTCCGAGACCTGGTGCGATAGGCCGCGACCGCCCGAGTAGCCGAGGAATTCGACGACGACGGCAGTCGGCTCGACGTGGGTGGGGCGGTGGTACCAGGCGCTCACCGGATCCCCCGCGAAGCCCGAGAAGGTCACGTCGTGCGTCGTCACGATCGAGAGGCCGTTGTCGACCTCGGGCGCGTAGGTCTCGCCGCGCGCCGCGCGGCTTCCCTCGAGCGTGCTCGACCAGAACTCGTCAAAATCGTCGGGCGCGACGACATCGGAGCGTCGGTCGCGCAGCTTCTCAAGCGGCAGATCGAAATGCGGCATTGAATTCCCTTCGTCGGTGTGAGCATACCGGGGCCGTGTGACGCGCCCGTAACCTTAAGACATGGCGCAAAACAAAGCCCCGCGCGGCGGGCGAGTGCGGAAGGCCCCCACGAAGGGATCCGCGAAGTCCCCCACGAAGCGATCCGTAAAGCAGGCGCCGAAACCGGATCCGCTTCCGCCGTTCCGGCTGGGTGCGGTCCCGGGGGCGACCCCGGGCAAGTGGATCCGCCAGTGGCGTTTGCAGCGCCCGCACCAGCCGATCGAGCTGGTCGAGATCGCGTTCGCGGATCAGGCCGCCGCGGTGCGCGACGGGCTCGTCGACGTCGCGATCTGCCGGCGCCCGATCGAGGGCGACGACCTGCACGTGATCTCGCTCTACGACGAGGTTCCCGTCGTCGTAATGAGCGCCGAGTCTGACCTGACCGTCGCGGAGGAGCTCGCGCCTGAAGACCTGGTCGGCGAGGTGCTGATGACGCCCTCCGATGACGTCTACGGGCCGCTCGGCCTGCCGACCGAGGCGCCGAAGTTCCCCGCAATGTCGACGGAGGACACGATCGCGACGGTCGCGACGGGCATCGGCGTCGCCGTGATTCCGATGTCGCTCGCGCGCCTGCACCGCCGCAAGGACGTCGAGTACCGCCCCATCACGGGCGTGCCCGACTCGCCCGTCGTGCTGGCGTGGCTGCGCGATCGCGACGCGGAAGACGTGCAAACCTTCGTCGGCATCACCCGAGGCCGCACGGCGCGGTCATCCCGCTAAGAGCGAGGTCAGCCCGCTAACAACCCCACCTGCTCGTCGAGATAATCGCCGAGCGGCATGAGGAACCCGGCGGGCGACCAGCGGATCATGATGCGCTCGCCGTCGCGCGTGAGCGGCGCGTCGTCGGGGCCCTCGACCGGCGCCCAGTCGTAGTGGAATGTCTCGCCCTCCGCGAACCCGCCGCGGAACGCCATGCCGCGGATCGCCGCGCGCTCGCGCTGCGACTCGGCCGCATACCCGCGGCGCACCTCCTCGGACGCCCGAAGGACGGATCCGGTGCGCCAGAGCGCGTCGTCGCCGATCAGCAACACGCCGACGTGCCAGGCGTCGGCGACCGGCGCGATGACCGCGCGGCCGCCGATCGCGCGGCGGATCCGGCCCGGCTCTCGCACGGATCCGAGCCGCTCTCGCGGGATACCGGCGAGCCTTTCGCGCGCGGTCGACAGCAGCTCCTGGAGTTCACTCACGAGGTCTACTCTACGAAGACGCAGAACATGCTAGATTTGAGTCATTCAAATCTAGAACCTGCCCCATACAGGAGAGGCGATCATGACCGAGAGCACCGGAACCTGCCCGTTCGGCCACGGGTCGAGCGACGCGAGCGGCCCCGCATCGAGCGACGTCACGCCGCACGAGAGCCCCACCGTCGCGGGTGACCACACGAGCGACAACGCCCGTGACGGACACCGCGCGCACCCCACTCAGGGCAGCGCCAACCGCGAGTGGTGGCCGAACCAGCTGAACCTCAAGATCCTCGCGAAGAACACGAGCGTCATCAACCCGCTCGACGAAGACTTCAATTACCGCGAGGCGTTCGAGGCCCTCGACCTCGACGCTGTGAAGGCCGACCTCCGCGCCGCCTTCGTCGACTCGCAGGAGTGGTGGCCCGCCGACTTCGGCCACTACGGCCCGCTCATGGTGCGCATGGCCTGGCACTCGGCCGGCACCTACCGCTCGCACGACGGTCGCGGTGGCGGCGGTCGCGGCATGCAGCGCTTCGCTCCCCTGAACTCGTGGCCCGACAACGTGCTGCTCGACCGCGCACGCCGCCTGCTGTGGCCCGTCAAGCAGAAGCACGGCCAGTCGATCTCGTGGGCCGACCTGATGATCCTCGCCGGCAATGTCGCGATGGAAGACATGGGCTTTGAGACCTTTGGGTTCGGCGGCGGTCGCGAAGACGTGTGGGAGGCCGACGACGACGTGTACTGGGGCCCTGAGAAGGCCTGGCTCGACGCCGACCGCTACCAGGGCGATCGCGTTCTTGACGCGCCCTTCGCGGCGACCCAGATGGGTCTCATCTACGTCAATCCCGAGGGCCCGGGTGGCAACCCGGATCCGCTGGCTGCGGCACAGGACATCCGCGAGACCTTCGCGCGTATGGGCATGAACGACGAGGAAACCGTCGCACTCATCGCCGGTGGCCACACCTTCGGTAAGACGCACGGCGCGCACGCCGACGACAAGCAGGGCCCGGATCCCGAGGCCGCACCCCTCGAGCAGCAGGGCCTCGGCTGGAAGCAGGGCTACGGCGACGGCACCGGCGGAAACGACACCGTCGGCTCGGGCCTCGAGGTCACGTGGACCTACCACCCGGCGCGCTGGGACAACGAGTTCTTCCACATCCTCTACGCCTACGAGTGGGAGCTGTTCGAGTCGGCCGCCGGCGCGAAGCAGTGGCGCCCGAAGGACAACGGCGGCGCCGACATGGTGCCGATGGCACAGGGCGACGGCCGCCGCGAGCCCCGCATGCTCACGACCGACATCGCGCTTCGCGTCGACCCGATCTACGGCGAGATCTCGAACCGCTTCCGCCTCGACCAGGCGGCGTTCGCTGAGGCCTTCGCGCGGGCATGGTTCAAGCTGACGCACCGCGACATGGGCCCGAAGTCGCGCTACCTCGGCCCCGAGGTCCCCGCCGAGGACCTCATCTGGCAGGATCCACTGCCGGCCCAGACCGCCGCGACCGACGAGGCCTCGATCCTCGCCGCGAAGAAGCTCATCGCAGAGTCGGACCTCACGGTCTCGCAGCTCGTGTCGACGGCGTGGAAGGCTGCGGCGACGTTCCGCTCGTCGGATAAGCGCGGCGGCGCGAACGGTGGCCGCATCCGCCTCGAGCCGCAGGTCAGCTGGAAGGTGAACCAGCCCGAGCAGCTGAAGCCGGTCATCGCCGAGCTCGAGAAGGTCGCCGTGGAGTCGGGCCTGTCGTTCGCCGACGTCGTCGTGCTCGCCGGTGGTGTCGGTATCGAGCAGGCGGCTGCGGCCGCGGGCACTCCCATCGAGGTTCCCTTCACGCCGGGCCGCGTCGACGCGACGCAGGAGCAGACCGACGTCGAGCAGTTCAAGTGGCTTGAGCCCATCGCCGACGGCTTCCGCAACTACGACAGCCGCTCGTTCGACCTGCCGAGCGAGCACCTGCTGATCGACCGCGCGAACCACCTCGGTGTCTCGGCACCGCAGATGACCGCCCTCGTCGGTGGCCTGCGCGTGCTCGGCAACAACTGGGACGGCTCGAAGCTCGGCGTCTTCACCGACCGCGAGGGCGTTCTCACGAACGACTTCTTCGTGAACCTCCTCGTCAACGGCACGGCCTGGACGCCCGACGTCGACGAGCAGACCTTCACGTCGTCGACGGGTCAGCGCGGTAGCCGCGTCGACCTCGTCTTCGGCTCGAACAGCGAGCTGCGCGCCCTCGCCGAGGTCTACGCCTCGGCCGACGCCGGCGAAAAGTTCGTGCGCGACTTCGTGAGCGCGTGGGTCACGGTCATGAACAACGACCGCTTCGACCTGGTCTAAGCAACACCCCTCCGGGCCTAGATAGGCACCGAGAAAGCCCTGCGATCCGCTCCCCCGAGCGGGTCGCAGGGCTTTCGCCTTCACGCCGCTCACGGTCAACGCTTATGCTTCTTTCAGCACCCGGAACGCACGAAAGAGACTCATGAGCGACCCGAATCAGTTCCCGCCGGCCGGATCCGGCCAGCCCACGCAGCCGCAGCCGCCGGCGCCCGGTTACCCGGCACAGCCGCCCTATCCGACGCAGCCGGTGAACGGCGCGCCGGGTAGCTACCCGGGCTACGCCGCCCCCGGCTACCCCGCCCCGCCGGCCTACACGCCGCAGGGCACGTCCGACGAGGGCCCCGACGTGGGACAGAAGTCGTTCGTCACCACCTGGCTCCTCGCGATGTTGCTCGGCACGTTCGGTGCCGACCGCTTCTACCTGGGCAAGATCGGCACCGCGATCGTGAAGCTGATCACGCTCGGTGGCTTCGGTATCTGGACGCTCGTCGACCTGATCATCGTGCTGTGCGGCGGCGCGCGCGACATCAACGGCCTGCGCCTGCGCGGCTACATGCGCTACCGCCTCGTGGCCTGGCTCGTCACGGCCGGTGTCTGGGTGCTCGGTATCATCAGCTCGATCGTGAGCTCGATGATCTTCGGCTCGCTGGTCTTCTCGAGCCTCGCGACGGTCGCGACGCTCTCGGAGGAGATCGAGAACCAGACCGGGTCGGTCGTTACCGAGACCGAGCAGCCCGCGGAGGAGCCCGTCGACGAAGAGCCCGTCGATGAGGAGCCGGCCGAGGGCGTCGAGGCGCCGTCGCTCCCGGGTGCCGACGGCTCCGGCGAGGTGTCGGACGACCAGGAGGCCGCCCTCCAGGAGGCCAAGGACTACGCCACGTACAGCCAGATGAGCAAGCAGGGCATCTACACCGCCCTGACGAGCGAGCTACTCGGCGACCACTACACCGACGAGGCCGCCCAGTATGCGATCGACAACCTCGACGACGTCGACTGGAACGCGAACGCCCTCGCGACGGCCGAGTTCTACGCCGAGTACAGCTACCTGAGCGAGGCGGCGCTGCCCGAGGCCCTGGGCGGGGAGTATGGCGCCGGCTTCACGGCAGACGAGGTCGCCTACGCAATGGAGAACCTCGGCGAGGTCGATTGGAACGAGAATGCGCTGCACTCGGCCCAGCTCTACTACGACGAGCTCTCAATGTCGGAAGACGAAATCTTCGAGATGCTGTCGAGCGACGACGGCGGCCAGTTCACCGAGGAGCAGGCGCAGTACGCGATCGACAACCTCGACAAGTAACGACGCCCGCGTCACGAACGGCCGCCCCTCGGGGCGGCCGTTTGCGTTTAGCCGAGGTCTGGCCCGTGGCCCGCGCGGTCGACGATGACGGTCACGTGCGAGCGCTGCGCGACGCCGAACTTCGCGTGGATCTGCGCGAGGTGGTTCTTCACCGTCGTGACGCCGATGTAGAGCCGTTCGGCGATGGCGGGGTTCGAGGCGCCCTGCGCGACGAGCACCGCGACCTCGCGCTCGCGCTCGGTGAGCGTCGCGAAGCGCTCGCGCGCCCGCTGCCGATCGGAATCGGTAGAGTCGTCGGCGGCGCGCCGCATGAGCTGCGCCGTCGCGCGCGGCGAGGCGAAGCCGTCGCCCGCCATGACCACCTCGATCGCCTGCTCGAGCTCGTCGAAGAGACGCTCTTTATGCAGGAAGCCCCGCGCGCCAGCCGCGATCATGCTCGTGAGCGCCCGCTCGGTGCCGAGGCTCGTCATCGCGATGACGCGGCTCGACGGCGCGAGCCGCAGGATCTCGACCGTCGCCTCGGGCCCGCCGAGGACCGGCATGCTCACGTCCATGAGCACGACGTCCGGATGGTGCGCCCGCACGGCCTCGATCGCGAGGGATCCGTCGGCGGCGTCGCCGACGACCGCGGCCCCGAAGCTGCCGAGCAGTCGGGTGAGGCTGCGCCGCACAAAGGGGTCGTCGTCGACGATGACCACGCGCACGGGGATATCGGAACTCGTCACCCCTCGACAGTATCGGTCTGCCCCGACAGTCGAATTACGCCGGCGCCACCTCGACCCACGGCAGGTTGACCTGCACGACGAACTCGCCGCCGCGCTCGCCGATCTCGCAGGTGCCGCCGAGTCGCGCGACCCGCTCGCGGATTCCGAGGATCCCCCTGCCGGACCCGTGCGCCGCGACTGCGCTCGGCCGCCCTACGGGGTTCGCGACGCGCACGTGCACGCCCGTGGCGGGGGTCGCCTCGACCGAGATCGACACGGGCGCGTGCGCGGCGTGCTTCATCGCGTTCGTCAGCGACTCTTGCACGACGCGGAAGACCGTGTGATCGAGCACCGCGGCGGCCCGCTCGACACCGTCGACGAGGATCATCGCGTCGACCTGCGTGCCGGCTGCCCGCGCGCTGCGGACGAGCTCGCCGATGCGCCGCATCGAGTGGCGCGAGGGGTCGTAGTCGGCCGCGGGCCCCTCCCTCAGCTCGCCGAGCAGGCCCCGCAGGTCGTCGAGCGATTGGCGCGCGTCGTGGCGCAGCGAGCGCGCGATCGAGTCGACGTCGGGGTCGCCCTGCGACACGGCGAGCGCCAGCTCGTCGCCCTGCAGCGCAACCGCCGCCAGGCGGCTTGCGAGGGTGTCGTGCATCTCGCGCGCGATGCGCTCACGCTCGCCCTGCCGCGCGACCTCGTCGCTCAGCTCGGACGCCCGCCCCTGTTCGTGGTCGACGCGGTCGCGCAGCACGGCGCTCTCGCGTCGGCTGCGCGCGAGCAGGGTGATGAGCAGGAAGGTCGCGATCGAGCCGATGCCGAGCACCAGGGTCGGCGCGAGCGACGCCCGATCGTCGGCGAAGAATTCCGCCACCTGATCGCCCCACGGGGTGAAGATGTCGCGCAGCATCGACGCCGTGACGGCCACTATCGCCACCCCGATCATCAGGCGGGCGCGCTTCGGCGACGAGCGCTGCACCTGGTGGTGCAGGCCGATGAGCAGCAGGCTGTAGCTCGAGCCTGCGAGGGCGAGCAGCCCGCCCGCGACGATCGGCATCAGCGGGTACTCGCGGCGGAAGTACACCGTGACCCACAGGCCGAGCGCGATCGCCCAGTAGAACGTCGATTGGTCGGTCGCCACGGAGTCCCAGTCGGTGATCATGCCGGGGATGTTGCCCATGCCGACCGTCTCGAACGCGGCGCCCACAACGAAGAGCGTGGTGCTCCAGCCACGACGCGTCATTCGGCCGACCACCGGCACACGGGTATCGCTCATATGTCTGACGATAGAGGCCAGCGCTGACATTCGCGTCGGCCGACCGGCCGCGAACGGTGGCCGATCGGCCGGGCGGATCCGGGCCGACCGGCCCATACGCCCCGCCTGTGCCCCATCGGAGTATCGAGATATCCCATCCGACTCCGAAAGGTCACAGCATGTCCGCTCCGTACCCCGCGGCCCCTCCCGCCCCGGCCCAGAAGAACCACCCGCTCGGCCTCGTCGCCCTCATCACCGCCGCCCTGGGCTTCGTCTTCGCCTGCATCCCGGGTGCCCTCATTCTCGGCTGGATCCTGCTGCCGCTCGCCTTTGTGCTGTCGATCGTCGCGCTGTGCATGAAGGGCAAGAAGCTCTTCGGCGTCCTCGCGATCGCCCTCTCGGTCGTCGGCACGATCGTCGGTTTCATCGTGTTCTTCACCGTCGTCGCGGGCGCGGTCGACGAGGCCTTCGGCGGATCCGATGTCGCGGCGGTCGAGCCGGCGCCGGTAACCGAGGAGGACGTCGCGGAGGAAGTCGAGGAGGAGACGGCCGGCCCGGTCGAGGGATCCCGCGAGAACCCCTACGCGATCGGCACCACGGTCTCGGACGACGAGTGGGAGGTCACGATCAACGGCGTGCAGCTCGGCGCGACCGACGCCGTGCTCGCCGAAAACATGGTCAACCCCTCGCCCGACGAGGGCGACGAGTACATCCTCGTGAACGTGACCGCGACCTACATCGGCGCCGACACCGGCATCGCCGCGATCGACCTCGGCTTCGGCTACGTCACGGTCGACGGCGTCACGGTCGACGGGCTCAGCACCTTCGCGGTCGCGCCCGACTCGCTCGACCGCATGGCCGAGCTCTACAACGGCGCCAGCATCACCGGCAACCTCGTCTACGCGGTGCCGAGCGCGACCGCGGCCGACGGCACCGTCACGGTGCGCATCGGCATGTTCGGCGACGACGTGTTCTTCGCCGCGAAGTAGGCGCGCTCTCCGCCGCCGGCCGCCCTCCGGGGCGGCCGTTCGCGTCGGCAATAATGGATCCATGAGCACCGCACCCGAGATTGCCGGCTGGAACCACACATACTCCGGGAAGGTGCGCGACCTCTACGCGCCCGCCTCCGGCGACGACGACCGCATGCTCGTCGTCGCGAGCGACCGCGTGAGCGCGTTCGATCATGTGCTCGAGCCGGGGATCCCCGGCAAGGGCGCGCTGCTCACGCGCCTCAGCAATTGGTGGTTCTCGCAGCTCGCCGACGTGCCCAACCACCTCGCGGGCGAGCCGCCCGTCGAGGTCGCCGAGCGCGCCATGCTCGTCCGCTCGCTCGACATGCTGCCGATCGAGTGCGTCGTGCGCGGCTACATCACCGGATCCGGCTGGCTCGAATACCAGGAGTCGGGAACCGTCTGCGGCATCGCACTTCCCGAGGGCCTGCAGAACGGCGACAAGCTGCCCGAGCCGATCTACACGCCCGCTTACAAGGCCCCGCTCGGCGAGCACGACGAGAACATCTCGTACGAGAAGAGCGTCGAACTCGTGGGCGAGGCGCGCGCCGCCGAGCTGCGCGACGCGTCGCTCGCGATCTACCGCCGCGCGGCCGAGCTCGCCGAGGCGAAGGGTCTGATCCTCGCCGACACGAAGTTCGAGTTCGGCACCGATGAAGACGGCGTGCTGCGCCTCGCCGACGAGGTGCTCACGAGCGACTCGTCGCGCTACTGGGATCTCGCGTCCTGGCAGAACGGATCTACCCCCGCCGAGCGCATGGCGAGCTTCGACAAGCAGATCGTGCGCGACTGGCTGGCGGCGAATTGGGACAAGCAGGGCACCCCGCCCGAGCTGCCGCAGGACATCATCGACCGCACCGTCGCCCGCTACGAGGAACTGCTGACGCGCCTCGGAGCCTAACAAATCATCAATTCTCCGCGCGGTCATCTGCGAATTGCAGATGACCGCGCGGAGAATTGCAGAGTTGGGCTACCCGCCGATGGCGTTCATGCCGCGGGTGGGCTGCAGGAAGCTCGGGTCGTTGATCGCGTGGCCCGGGAGTTTGCCCCAGACGCTCGCCCGCAGGCGCATGGCGATCTCGGCGTCGGGGGCGGATCCGCGCAGCGCCGGCACGAGGTCGTTCTCCACCTCCGAGAAGAGGCAGTTGCGCAGCTGACCGTCGGCGGTCAGGCGCATCCGGTCGCACGCCCCGCAGAACGGCGCGGTGACCGAGGCGATGACGCCGACGCGGTGCTCTCCCCCGTCGATCCGCCAGGTCTCGGCCGGCGCGCCGCCGCGCCCCGGGATGGGTGCGAGCGCCCAGCGGGCCGAGAGCGCCTCCAGGATCTCCTCGCGCGTGACCATGTTCTCCCGCGACCAGGTGTGGCCCGCGTCGAGCGGCATCTGCTCGATGAACCGCATCTGCGCGCCCACCGAGATCGCGAACTCTACGAGATCGACGAGCTCGTCGTCGTTGACCCCGCGCATCGCGACCGCGTTGAGCTTGAGCCCCGGCATCCCCGACTCGGCGGCCGCGCGGATCCCCCGGATCACGTCGCCCAGCCGGTCGCGCCTCGTGAGCTCGCGGAAGCGGTCGGCGCGGAGCGTGTCGAGCGAGATGTTGAGGCGTGACAGCCCCGCGCCCCGCAGCGCGGGCAGCATCCGCTCGAGCCCGATCGCGTTGGTCGTCATCGCGACCTCGACCCCGCCGATGCGGCTCAGTCGCCCCACCACGTCGACGAGGTCGCGGCGCAGCAGCGGCTCGCCGCCCGTCAGCCGGAACGTCGTGATCCCGAGCCCCGCGGCGACGCGCGCGACGCGCTCGATCTCGTCGGCCGTCAGGATGCTCTGCCGCGCCAGCCACTCGTTGCCCTGCTCGGGCATGCAGTAGGTGCAGCGCAGCGAGCAGCGGTCGGTGAGCGAGATCCGCAGGTCGCGGTGCACGCGGCCGAAGCGGTCGACGAGCGGGCCCGCCACCGGCATCTCCGGCGCGGCGCTCGGCGCGCCCCGCGGGCGCGTGCGGATCACGGGCAGCGCGGTCACGCGGCCGCCCTCCGCGCTACAGCGGGCGCGGCGCCCGGCGCCGGATCCGCGGGCGCCGGATCCGCGGGCGCGGGATCCGCGAAACCGCGCGCCGAACGGGCCGCGCCCGGCACCGGATCCGCCAGCAACCGCACGTGCTCCGGCGGCACCGCGACCCCGACGATATCGCCGGGCGCGAGGTCGAGCCGCGCGAGCTCGGCGGAGGTGATCTCGACAACGAGGCCCGGATCCCGCACCCACACCCGCGCCCCGCCGGGCGAGGGTTCGAGCCGGTCGACGCGCGTCGGCCAGCCGCCCTCGGGCGGCTCGCCGGCGCACAGCGCGACCTCGGAGGGGCGGAAGAGGGCGACGAGAGCGGATCCGTCGGGGACGGGAGCCGGATCCGCCGCGCGCAGCCGCACGGGCGAGCCGGCCGCGCCCGTAACCCAGGCGCCGCCCGCGGCGACACCCACGAGCCGGTTCAGCCCGGCGGTCGCGGCAACGAAGCGCGTCGCGGGGTTCTCGAGCACCTCGCGCACGGGGCCGTGCTGCACGATGCTGCCGGCCTCGAGCACGAAAAGCCGCGAGGCGAGCGAGGCGGCGTCGAACGCGTCGTGGGTCACGAGGATCGTGGTGGTCGCCGTGTCGGCCAGCTGCTCGCGCATCATGGTGCGGATGTCCGACGCGGTGACGGGATCCAGAGAGGTGAGCGGCTCGTCGAGCAGCAGCAGGCGCGGCTCGGTCGCCAGGGCCCGCGCGAGCGCCACTCGCTGTTGCTGCCCGCCGGAGAGATTCTGCGGGCGATCGGATCCGCGCCCCGGCAGCCCGACACGGGCGAGCCACTCGTCGGCGCGGCCCCGCGCGTCCCGCCGCGACGCCCCGGCCGCGCGCAGCCCGAAGGCCACGTTCTCGCGCACGCTCAGGTGCGGGAAGAGCAGGGGGCGCTGGTCGAGCAGCACGACGCCGGCCGTGCGGCGGTCGAGGCGCCCGTTCGCGGAGATGTGCTGCTCGCCGATCGCGAGGCTGCCGCCGGTGAGGGCGGCGGATCCGTCGAGGGCCGCGAGCAGCGTCGACTTGCCCGCGCCGCTCGGCCCCATGATCGCGGCGACCCCGCCCGGCTCTACGGCGATCTCGGCGTCGAGGGTGAACTCGGCCGAGCGCCGCACCACGATTTGCCCCGCCACCCCGACCATCAGCGCGCCCTCTCGGGTCGCCAGGCGCGCACGAGAAGCAGCACGACGAGCACCGTCGCGAGCAGCATCAGCGAGAGCGCGACGGCGGGGCCGCGCGCGACGCCGGATCCGTTGAAGGCCGTGTAGATCGCGAGCGGCATCGTCTGCGTGACGCCCGGCGCGTTGCCCGCGAAGAGCGCCGTCGCGCCGAACTCGCCGATCGCGCGGGCGAAGCTGAGCACCACGCCCGCGACGATTCCGTCGGCGACGAGCGGCAGCGTGACGCGGAAGAGCACCCGCCACCGCCCCGCGCCGAGCGACACCGCCGCGCGCTCGTAGTCGGTGCCGGCCGCGCGCACGGCGCCCTCGACCGAGATGACGAGGAACGGCATCGCCACGAACACCTGCGCGATGACGACCGCGGGGGTCGTGAACGGCAGGCCGAGCCCGAGGGAATCGAGCCACGCCCCGAGAGGGCTGCTGCGCCCGAGCAGGAACAGCAGGGCGACGCCACCGACCATCGGCGGGAGCACGAGCGGGATCGTCACGAGCACGCGCGCGATCGTCGCCGTGCGCGGCTGGGCCCTCGCCATCGCGAGCGCGAGCGGGATCCCGAACACGATGCAGCAGATCGTCGCGGCGGTGGCGGTGAGGAGCGAGAGGCCCAGGGCATCCAGGGCGGCCGTCGACGTGATGTCGGCGGGTAGCGTCGCCCAGTCGACCCTCGCCACGAGGGCGACGAGGGGCAGGACGAGGAAGGCCAGCGCGATCGCGGTCGGGATGACCAGCGATCGCGGCGGCGCCGCCGGGGATGCGGTGGGGATCACGGGGCTCCAAAGCCCCATTCCGCGAGCGTGCCCTGCCCCTCGTCCGAGAGCACGAAGTCGACGAACGCCTTCGCGTCGTCGCCCGCCGATGCGAGCGTGCCGATCGGGTAGCGGTTCACCACGGCGTCGAGGTCGGCATCGTCGATCGCCTCGACACCCTCGGCTCCCTTCGCGTCGGTGCGGTAGACGAGCCCCGCGTCGGCGTCGCCCGCCTGCACCTTGGTGAGCACGGCGGTGACGTTTTGTTCGAGGCTCGCGGGTTCGACGTCGACGCCGGCCGCGGCGAGCGCCTGCTCCGATGCCGCGCCGCACGGCACCTCGGCCGCGCAGAGCACGACCGTGAGGGCCGGATCCGCGAGGTCGGCGAGCGACAAGATGCACGTCGTGCCGGACGGCACGGCGATGACGAGCGAGTTCGTCGCGAAGATTTCGGGTTCGGGCACCGAGTCGGCGATCCGCTCCATCGTCGCCTCGTCGGCAAAGGCGGCGACGTCGAAGTCGGCGCCCTCCTCGATCTGGGTCGCGAGGGTGCTGGATCCGTCGTAGACGACAGGGGCGACCTCGATGTCGGGGTTCTCCTCGCCGAACTCGGCGATGAGCTGTTCGAAGACGCCGTTGAGCGATGCCGCCGCGGCGATGCGCACGGGGGTGGCCTCGGAGCCCGCGGCGGGTGCCGTTTCCTCCGCCGCGCAGCCGGACAGGACGAGCGCGCCGAGGAGCGCGGCCGAGGCCGCGGCGCGGGGGAGGAAGTGGGTCATGGCGACATTGGTACCACAGCCTTCGCGGGATGCCTGCACCGGAAACAAGGCGGAAATCTGCCGGAATTGCGGGGAATTTAGCGTGTCGGCATGGCCCTTCCCCCGCTGGTTGCACCCGCGGCCTCGCTGTCTCCGGCCGAGGCCGCGCGCACCGCCCGGCACGCCGCGCTGTACCCGCTCGGCGAGCTCGGCCAGCGCCGCCTGGCGGCCGCCCGGGTCGCGATCGTCGGCGCGGGCGGGCTCGGATCCCCCGCGGTCCTCGCGCTCGCGGCGGCCGGCGTCGGGCGCCTCACCGTGATCGACGACGACGTCGTCGACGCGTCGAACCTGCAGCGCCAGATCCTGCACCGCATGCGCGACGAGGGCCGCGCGAAGGTCGACAGCGCCGTGCGCGCGGCGGCCGACCTCGCGCCCGAGTGCGTCGTCGAAGCGGTGCGCGAGCGCCTCACCCCCGACAACGCCGAGCGGCTGCTGGCGGGCGCCGACGTCGTGCTCGACGGCACCGACACCTTCGCGTCGCGCCTGGCCGTCGCGGCCGCGTGCGAAAATCTCGGGGTTCCCCTCGTCTGGGGCGCCGTGCAGGAGTTCACGGCCCAGGTCACGGTGTTCTGGTCGCGGCCGCCCGCCGGGGCGCCCCGCGTGGTGCTCGCCGACCTCCACCCCGGCGCCGGCGAGCTGCCGACGTGCGCGGAGGTGGGCGTGCTCGGTTCCGTCGTGCTGCAGGTCGGCTCGCTCATGGCGACGCAGGCGATCCTCCTGATCGCCGGTATCGGCGACCCGCTCCTCGGCCGGATCGCGCTCGTCGACGCCCTGCGCTCGACGGCCAGGGAGGTGCCGCTGCTCGCGGCCGCGGGCGATGGGGATCCGGCGGCCGGTGCCGCGGATCCGGGTGCGGGCCGCGCGGATCCGGCACCGGCCGCGGCGGACCTCCCCGCCGGTGCCGTCGTCGTCGACGTGCGCGAGCCGTCGGAGCGGGCGGGCGGCGTCATCCCCGGCGCGGTCCTGATCCCGCTCGCCGAGCTCGCCGCCGACGAGCGGATCCGCTTCGACGCCCCCGTCGTGACCGTCTGCGCGAGCGGGGTGCGCTCGCGGCGCGCGGCCGAGATCCTCGCCGCCCGCGGTACGGGCGCGACCTCGATGCCAGGGGGAATGGCGGCCTGGACTGGCCGCGTGGAGGTGCCCGCGTGATCGCCGTCGAGGAGTACACGGGGCGCGTGATGGCCGATGCCCAGCCGCTCCCCGCCGAGGCCGTGCCGGTCTCGGACGCCCGTGGGCGCACGCTCGCGGAGCCCGCGATCGCGCGGCTCGAGATCCCCCGATTCGACAACTCGGCGATGGACGGCTTCGCCGTGCGCTTCGCCGACGTCGCGGGCGCCACCGAGGCGGATCCGGTTGCCCTGCGGGTCACCGCCGACGTTCCCGCCGGCAGCACCCTCGACCCCGCGATCGCGCCCGGGACGGCGGCGCGCATCATGACGGGCGCCCCGGTTCCCGCGGGCGCCGACACCGTCTCGCCGTTCGAGGGAACCGTCGGGGGCCTCGCCGACTCGCTCGGCACGGCCCTCGTGTGGCAGGAGCCCCGAGCCGTCGGCGCCCACGTGCGCCGGCGCGGCGAGGATCTCAAGGTCGGCGACGAGGTGCTCCCGGCCGGCACGCCGCTCGGCCCCCTGCAGGTCGCGGCGCTCGTCGCCGCCGGCATCGCCGAGGTGCGCGTCGCGCGGCGCCCGCGGGTGCTCGTCGCGTCGACGGGATCCGAGCTCGTCGCCCCCGGCGAGGCGCCCGGCCCCGGGCAGATCCCCGACTCGAACTCGACCCTGCTCGCCCTGCTCGTGGCCGACGCGGGCGCCGAGGTCGTCGGGTGCGCCCGCGTCGACGACGACCCGGTCACGCTGACGCGCCTCCTCGCCGCCACCGACGCCGACGTCGTCATCACCTCGGGAGGCGTGAGCGCCGGCGCCTTCGAGCCGGTGCGGCAGGCGCTCGAGGGAACCGTGTCGTTCGAGAAGGTCGCCATGCAGCCCGGCAAGCCCCAGGCGTTCGGGCGCCTCCCCTCCGGAGCCCTCTTCTTCGGGCTGCCGGGCAACCCCGTGAGCGTCGCGGTGTCGTTCGAGGTCATCGTGCGCCCCGCGCTCCTCGCGCTCCAGGGCCGCGGGGAGGTCCACCGCCCGACGCTGCGCCTCCCCGCGGCGTGCGGGTGGCGCACGCCCGACGGCCGCAGCCAGTACCTGCCCATCGCGGTCGACCGCGACGACCCCGCGCGCTGGGCGGTGCGCCCCGCGACCGCCGGCGGATCCGGTTCGCACCTCGCGGGCGGGCTCGGCCGCGCCGAGGGCTACGCCATCGTCCCCGCCGACGTCGCCGCCGTAGAGGCCGGCGACCCCATCGAAGTGATACTGATCCCATGAGCGAATCGCCCTTCACCCACCTCGACGCCGCCGGCCACGCCCGCATGGTCGACGTCACCGAGAAGCAGCCGACCGTGCGGGCCGCGACGGCGCGCGGCTTCGTGCGGTGCGCGCCCGAGACCGTCGCGCTGCTGCGTGACGGCGCCGTGCCCAAGGGCGACGTGCTCGCCGTCGCCCGCATCGCCGGGATCCAGGGCGCGAAACAGACCGCGCAGCTCCTGCCCCTCGCCCACATCATCGGCGTGCACGGCGCCACCGTCGACCTCGACATCGTCGACGCCGGCGTCGAGATCGAGGCGACCGTGCGCACCGCCGACCGCACCGGCGTCGAGATGGAGGCCGTCACCGCCGTGACGATCGCCGCCCTCGCGATCCTCGACATGGTCAAGGGCATCGACCGCTCGGCCCTCATCGAAAACGCCCGCATCGTCTCGAAGACCGGCGGGCGCAGCGGATCCTGGACGAGGCCCGGCGAATGACCACGCGCGCCGGCGTGATCCTGGCCGGCGGCCGCGCCAGCCGGGTCGGCGGCGCCGACAAGGCCCTCTTCGAGGTCGGCGGATCCACGCTGCTGGCGCGGGCCGTCGCGGCGCTCCGCTCCTGCGACGAGATCATCATCGTCGGGCCGGAAGCCGACCGACCGGCCTTCGACGGGGCGCGCTGGGTGCGCGAGGATCCGCCGTTCGCGGGCCCCGTCGCCGGGATCGCCCGCGCGGTCGCGGCGGTCGAAGGCGCGTCCGAGGTAATCGTGCTGCCCGCCGACCTGCCGGGCGCGGCCGAGGCGGTCGGGCTGCTGCTCGCCGCCGGGCTCGGCGACGACGACGGCGTCGTGCTCACGGATCCGGGCGGCTACCCGCAGTGGCTCACCGCCCGCTACCGCGTGCCCGCGCTCGCCGCCGCGATCGACGCGCTCGAGGCGTCGGCCTCCGTCCGCGCCGTCGTGTCGCGGCTGCGCGTGCGGATGGTCGAGGCCCCCGCGAGCGCGACCCGCGACATTGACACCTGGGGCGACCTGGCTCGGGAGACAAGGAACACCATGAGCGAACACGCCCCGCTTCCCCCGGAGGCGCTCGACGATTGGGTAGCGGCCGCGTGCGCCGAGGTCGGGCCCGACCCCGCCGACGTCGACATCGCGCAGATCCTCGACCTCGCGCGCGACGTCGCGCACGGCGTCGCGCGGCCCGCGGCTCCCGTGACGGCCTACATCGCGGGGCTCGCCGCCGGTAGGTCCGGCGACGCCGACGACGCCGCCGAGATCCTCGCGAGGCTGAGCGCGCTCGCGAGCCGCGCATGACGACCGTGCGATTCTTCGCCGCGGCGGAGGAGGCGGCCGGATCCGCGAGCGAGGAGCGCTCGGAGGCGACGCTCGACGCGCTGCGCGCGGGGCTCGTCGCCGACCACCCGGCGCTCGGCGGGGTCCTCCCCCTCTGCGCCGTGCTGGTCGACGGCCGCCGCCACGATGGCAACACGGCGCTCGCGGCGGGCTCGACGGTCGACGTGCTGCCGCCGTTCGCGGGCGGGTGAGCGTTAGCCGCCCATCCCCTTCCACTGCGCGGACCCGTCGGCCGTGACCTGCCGCTTCCAGACCGGCAGATCGCGCTTGATCTCCTCGATCATCGCCCGGCACGCGTCGAAAGCCTCGGCTCGGTGCGCCGACGCGACGGCGATCACGACGGCGACGTCGCCGACCGCGAGGCGGCCGATGCGGTGACTCACCGCGATGATCGTGCCCGTGCGCCCCGAGACCCGCGCGGCGACCTCGGCGAGGATCCGCTCGGCGTCGGGGTGCGCGCTGTACTCCAGCGCGACGACGGCGGTCTCGGCGTCGGGATCGTGATCGCGCACCCGGCCGACGAAGCTCGTCTCGGCGCCCATCCGCGGGTCGTCGACGGCGCCGAGGTGCGCGTCGAGCGAAAGCGGATCCGCGCTGATGCGGGCGATGCGCACGTCAGGCATGGTCGGTGCCCGGGTGGTCGGCACCGTCGAGCTGCTCGAGCACGTGGCCCGCGACCGACAGCACCACGGCGATGCCGTCGCGGACGGCGGCGGGCGAGCCGGGCAGGTTGACGACGAGCGCGCGGCCGGCGATTCCCGCGAGGCCTCGCGAGAGCAGGCCGCCGGGCGCAACGGCCGCGCCGACGCGGCGCAGCTCCTCCGGGATCCCGGGGATCTCGCGCTCGAGCACCTCGGCGGTCCCCTCCGGGGTGCGATCGCGTGGGGCGATGCCGGTGCCGCCGCTCGTCACGACGAGCCGCGCCCCCGCGGCGAGCGCGCGGACGAGCTCGTTGCGCACCGGCTCGGCGCCGTCGGGGATGATCGTCGGCGCATCGCAGTCGAATCCGGCCGCCCGGAGGGCCTCGACGGCGACGGGCCCGGCGAGGTCGTCGCGGGTGCCCGCGGCCGAGCGATCGCTCACGGTGATGACGGCGGCTCGCATGATGCGAGTTTAGGTCGGCACCGTGTTTCGCAGGTGTTTCGCCCGCCTCATCCTTGCTCAGGCGCCCGGTGATCGAGATGTGATCCGGCCGTAAAACCGGCGCCTCACGACCGGAACGCCCGGCCCATAGCGTGACCGGTACGCGACCCGACCCCCATTGGAGGCCCCCATGGCAACACCGGCGAACGCCATCACGAAAACGCCCGCCGCTCCCGCCCCGCTCACGGCACGAAGCGGCCGCTGGCTCGACGGGTGGAACGCGGAAGACAGCGTGCAGTGGGAGACCCAGGGGCGCGCGATCGCGCGCCGCAACCTCGGCTGGTCGATCTTCGCCGAGTTCCTCGGCTTCGTCATCTGGCAGCTCTGGAGCGTCGTCGTCGTGATGCTGCCGGGCGCCGGCTTCGACCTCACGAGCGGCCAGCAGTTCTGGCTGATCTCGGTGCCGACGCTCGTCGGCGCGACCCTGCGCATCCCCTACACCTTCGTCGTGGCGAAGTTCGGTGGCCGCAACTGGACGATCGTCTCGGCCGGCCTCCTCCTCATCCCCGCGATCCTGCTCGGCATCGTCGTGCAGCACCCCGAGACCCCGTTCGCGATCCTCCTGCTCGTCGCCGCGCTCGGCGGCGTCGGCGGCGGTAACTTCGCGAGCTCGATGGCGAACATCACCTACTTCTTCCCGCAGAAGGAGAAGGGCTGGGCGCTCGGCCTCAACGCCGCCGGCGGCAACCTCGGCGCGGCCGTGGCGCAGTTCACGGTGCCGATCGTCGTCACCCTCGGCGCCGCCGCCGGTCTCGGCCTCGGCCTCGCTGGCTGGATGTGGGTGCCGTTCATCCTCCTCGCCATGTTCGGCGCGGCGAAGTGGATGGACAACCTCTCGGCCGCGAAGACCGACTTCGCCGGCGTCGCGGCGGCGCTCCGCGAGAAGCACCTCTGGATCATGTCGTTCATCTATATCGGCACCTTCGGATCCTTCATCGGCTTCGCTGGCGTCTTCCCCAAGCTCATCGCGGATCAGTTCCCCGAGTTCTCGACGTTCACGGTCGCCGGGGCGAGCCTCTCGCTCGCCTTCCTGGGCGCCCTCACCGGATCCCTCGCCCGTCCGTACGGCGGCCGGCTCGCCGACCGCATCGGCGGCGCGCGCATGACGATCGTGGCCTTCGCCGTCATGATCGCGGCGACGATCGCGGTCATCCTCACCCTGCCGCTCGGAAACTTCTGGCTGTTCCTCGGCCTGTTCCTCGTGCTCTTCCTCGCCTCCGGCATCGGCAACGGATCCGCCTACCGCATGATCCCGTCGATCTTCGCCGCGCGCGGGGCCGCTCTCGCGGGCGCCGAGCACGCCGTCTCCGCGCAGCGCCAGAGCGCCGCGGCCGTCGGCATCATCTCCGCCGTCGGCGGCTACGGCGGATTCCTCATCCCGCAGGTGCTCAACGCCTCGCAGGCCTCGACCGGCGCCTACGACGCCGCGTTCTGGGGCTTCGTCGCGATGTACGCGGTCATGGCGGTCGTCACCGGCGTCGTCTACCTGATCCCCCGCGACTCGCTCGATCGGCGGATCGTCTAAGTTTGCCGGGGCCGCTACGTCTTTTGGCTGACGGCGGTTTCGGGCGTCCGTCGGACGCCCGCTGACGGCGGTCGGTGTCTGGCGTCCTATGGACGCCAGACACCGACCGCCGTTAAGACTAGTAAATGTCGCGGACGTAGCGCTTGTCGGCCGAGAGCTGGCGGACGAACATCGTCGCGTCGTCCTCGTTCAGCCGCCCGTGCGTCTGCGCGATCTGGCGGATCGTCGCGTCGACGTCCTTCGCCATGCGCTGCGCGTCGCCGCAGACGAACAGGCTCGCGCCGTCCTGCAACCACCGCCAGAGCTCGGCGCCGTGCTCGCGCATGCGGTCCTGCACGTAGATCTTCTGGCGCTGATCGCGCGAGAACGCGGTGTCGAGCCTCGTGAGGAAGCCGTCCTCGTGCAGCGAGCTGAGCTCGTCGCGATAGTAGTAGTCGGTCTCGACGTGCTGCTCGCCGAAGAACAGCCAGTTGCGGCCGGTGTGGCCGGCGGCGCGGCGGTCGTGCAGGAAGCCGCGGAAGGGGGCGACGCCCGTGCCGGGGCCGATCATGATCATGTCGGCGGTCTTGTCGGCGGGCGGCGCGAAGTGCGGCGAGCGCTGCAGGTAGATCGGAACCTCGGTCGCGCGGTCGGCGAGGAACGTCGAGCAGACGCCGCCGCGCGCGCGGTCGTCCTCGGTGCGGAATCGCACGACCGACACCGTCAGCTCGATCCGCCCGTGCTCTTCCTTGGGGCTCGACGAGATCGAGTACTGCCGCGGCTGAAGCCGGCCAAGCACGTCGAGCCACTCGTCGGGCGTCGCCGTGACGGGGTGATCTCGCAGCACGTCGACCGCCTGTTTTCCCCACAGGTACCGGTCGAGGTCTTGCGACGCGTCGTGCCGGCGCAGGGCCGCGAGCTCCGCGGATCCGCTGCGCTCGGCGACGAAATCGAGCAGCGCGGGGGTCGCGCGGGTGATGTCGAGGCGCGTGCGCAGCACGTGCTCGAGCAGCTGATCCTCGCCGTCGACTCGCACGACCTCGGCGGGCTCGAGCCGCGCGGCCGCGAGCCACTCGGCAACGATGGCGGGGTCGTTGTCGCACACGACGCCCAGGGCGTCGCCGGCCGTGTACTCGGCGTCGAGGCCCGACACATCGAAACCGAAGCGGCGCACCTCCTTCGCCGCACCGGGCGCGCTCAGCACCTCGTTGAGGGCGAGCGGCGCGAGGAGCGGGTTCTTGCGGGTGAACGGGAGCGCCTGTGTTGCCGGGGGTTCGATGCGCGGCTCGGTCGTGCCGCGCGGATCCGCGGGCGCGGCGTCTGCGGATCCGTCGCCGTCGATCAGGTCGAGTGCCGAGGCGAGCCACGCCTGGGCGGCGCTGTCGTCGTCGGGCTCGCAGTCGACCCTGTCGAGGAAGGCCGTCGCGCCGAGGGCGCGCAGGCGCTCGTCGAGGCGACGCCCGTGCCCGCAGAAGTCGTCGTAGTTCGAGTCGCCCATCGCGAGCACCGAGAAGCGCACGCCGTCGAGGCGCGGTGCGTCGTCGGCGCTGAGGTCGTCCCAGAACGCGGATCCGTTGTCGGGCGGCCCGCCCGCCCCGAAGGTCGACGAGACGACGAGCAGGCGCTCGATCGCCGCGAGATCGGCGACCCGGAACGACTCCATGTCGACGAGCCTCGCGCGCAGCCCTCGGCCGGCCGCGGCGCCCGAGAGCGAGCCCGCGAATTCCTCCGCGTTGCCCGTCTGCGATGCCCAGAGGATCGTGACCTCCTGCGCCGCCGGGGCGGCGGATCCGCCCGCGAGGTCTACCCGCGAATAGGTGCCGGCGAGCATGCCGTCGAACCAGAGGCGCACGTCGTCGCCCACCGGCGCCGTCGGCGGTAGCACCGGCACCGAGCCCTGATCCGGCGGTGACGCGGCGAGCGCGGAGAGGAAGGCCGAGAGGTACATCTGCTCGGGAAGCGAGGGGGTCGGGGCCGCGACGGTGAACGCCGCGAGGCCCGTGGCTTCCTGCGCCTCGGGCGCGGGCGCGGGGCCGATGCGCGTGAGCGATACCGCCGCGATCTTGAACTCGGGCTGCTGCGAGAACTCGTCGATCGCGTCGCTCGTCAGGGCGTTGATCGTGACGTCCTCGCCGTGCTCATCGTTCCAGTGGAACGGCGCGAAGAGCCCGCCGGGGCGCACGCGGTCGGTCACGACCGCCGCGAGCACCGCGCGCCCGCGCCGCGAGACGAGCTCGACGCGATCGGTGTCGGCGATGCCGAGCCGCTCGGCGTCGTCCGGGTGGATCTCGACGAACGGATCCGGGGTGAGCTTATTGAGCTTCGCGACCTTGCCCGTCTTCGTCATGGTGTGCCACTGGTGCTGCAGGCGGCCAGTGTTCAGCACGAAGGGGAAGTCGTCGTCCGGCATCTCAGCCGGATCCATGTGCGGGCGGGGCAGGAACTGCGCGCGCCGCGACGGCGTCGCGAACGCGAGCCGAGGAACGGATCCGTCGGGCTCGGTGTGTAGCCGCTGGCTGACGCCATCGTTGAGGTAGCGGATGGGGTGCCGGTCGTCGTCGTTCTCCGGCGGCGCGGGCCACTGCACGGGCCCCTGCCGGAGGCGGTCGTAGTCGACGCCGCGCACGTCCCAGCCGGTCTGCGGGTTCCAGAACCGGCGAATCTCGTCGAAGACCTCCTCCGCCGACGCGAAGTCGAAGCCCGCGTATCCCATCGCGCGGGCGACCTCGCAGATGATCTGCCAATCGGGGGCGGCGTCGCCCGGGGCGTCGGCCGCGTGCCCCACGAGCGTGAGTGTGCGATCGGAGTTGACCGTCACCCCCTCCGCCTCGACCCAGAGCGCGGCCGGCAGCAGGATGTCAGCGTACGCCGCCGTCGCGGTCGTCGCGTAGATGTCCTGCACGATCACGAGCTCGGCCCGCTCGAGCGCCTCGATCACGGTGGCGCGGTTCGCGACCGTCGCGACGGGGTTCGTGCAGATGACCCAAGCAGCCTTGATGTCGCCCGCGGCCATCGATCGGTACATGTCGATCGTGCCCGTGCCGCTCTCCCCGCGGATCGTCCCGGGATCCAGGCCCCAGACCTCCTCCGTGAAGGCGCGGTCGGCGGGGTTGAAAACGGCGCGCTGCCCCGGCAGGCCCGGGCCCATGTAGCCCATCTCGCGGCCGCCCATCGCGTTGGGCTGACCCGTCAGCGAGAAGGGGCCGCTGCCGGGCCGGCAGATCGCGCCGGTGGCGAGGTGCAGGTTGCAGATCGCGTTGGTATTCCAGGTGCCGTGGGTCGACTGGTTGAGGCCCATCGTCCAGAGCGTCATCCACTCGCCGGCCTCACCGATCCACCGCGCCGCCGTGCGAATGTCGGCCTCGGGGATCCCCGTGATGGCGGCCACCGCCGCCGGCGGGTAGTCGGCGAGCAGGGGCTCCATCGCCTCCCACCCCTCCGTGTGGGAGTCGATGAAGTTGCGATCGATCGCGCCTTCGGCGACGAGCAGGTGCAGCAGGCCGTTCAGGAGGGCGAGGTCGGTGCCCGGCGTGATTTGCAGGAAGAGGTCGGCGGCGTCGGCGCTGGCGGTGCGGCGCGGATCCACGACGATGAGTTTCGCGCCCTGCTTGCGCCGATCGGCCATGCGCAGGAACAGGATCGGATGGCAGTCGGCCATGTTCGATCCGATGACGAAGAAGAGGTCGGCGGCGTCGAAGTCCTCGTATGAGCCGGGAGGGCCGTCGGATCCGAGCGACTGCTTGTATCCCGTACCGGCCGACGCCATGCACAGGCGCGAGTTCGACTCGATGTTGATGCCGCCGATGTAGCCCTTGACGAGCTTGTTCGAGAGGTACTGCGCCTCCATCGACATCTGGCCGGAGACGTAGAGCGCGACCGAGTCGGGGCCGTGCTCGTCGACGATGGCGCGCAACCGCTCGCCGGCCTCTTTCGTTGCCTCGGCGCGCGGCGCGGGCTCGCGCTCCGCGTCGCGGGTGGGGCGCACGAGCGCCTCGGTCATGCGGCCGGGCGCCGTCATCATCTCGGCGTGGCTCGCGCCCTTGGTGCACAACCGGCCGTGATTGGTGGGATGTGCCTTGTCGCCGGCGACCCGAGTCACCACGGCGAGGCCCGACGCGCTCGTTTCGGAGGTCACGGTGATGCCGCACCCGACTCCGCAGTACGAACACACGGTGCGCAGAGGCGTGTGTGCGGGGCTCATTCTCCGATAATGGGCCACTCATGTTGCGGATCCCGCCCCTCCCTGTTTCGGAGGCGTCACATCCACCGCACCGACGCGCCGCGGCGACGTGAGGCCGCCCCGCCCCGCCCCCACCGCAAGTCGTCAATTCTCCGCGAGGTCGTATGCGAAACGGATACGACCTCGCGGAGAATTGCAGAGTTAGGGGGTGTCTTCGCCGCGGCGCTGGCGCCGAGTCTCGCCCACCGTCGTCGAGGCCTCGCCCGACGCGGTGTGCTTCGGGTTCGGCTCGCCGCGGGGCTGGATCCGACCCGGCTCGAGCGTGCGGGCGACATCGGTGGCCGTGACAACGCGGCCGGTCTCGGCATCGATCACCGGCATCTGCGCGGTGGCCGTGTCCCACCATTCGGTGAGCTCCGGATCCTCGGTATCGATACCGGCGCCGGCTCCCTCCTCGGCAGGCACGTGCGTCGCATCGAACACAAAGTCGTCGCCGTGCTCCTCGATGCCGCGGCGCACGCCCTGGGCGATGGCGGCCCGGGCGAACTTTCGGCGCAGGATGTACGGATCGTTCTTCAGCTCGCTCGCCCACGAGATGATCACGCCGATCATGATGATCGCGAACGGCAGTGCCGTGACTACCATGATCGATTGCAGCCCGGACAGGGCGTTCGTGCCGCCGGCGATCAGCAGCACGAGGGCCGTGGCGGCGAGCAGCACGCCCCACATGATCGTGATCCAGGTGGCGGGTTCGGGGCGGCCGCGCTGCGCGATGGATCCCATGACGATCGACGCGGAGTCGGCGCTCGTCACGAAGAACAGGACGATCGAGATCATCGCCGCGACGTTCAGGACGACCGCGATCGGCAACTCGACTCCGCCGATGGTCAGATGCGACTGCAGCGCGTCGAAGAGGGCGTAGAGCACGGCCTGACCGCCGCCCTCGCCGTAGGCGACCGTCAGCTCGCCGCCCGATTGCTCGTCGAAGAACATCGACGCACCGCCCATGATGCCGAACCACGTCACGCAGACGGCGGCCGGAACGACGATGACGACCGTGACGAACTCGCGCAGCGTGCGGCCGCGGGAGATCTTCGCGATGAACATGCCGACGAACGGGGTCCAGGAGGTCCACCAGGCCCAGTAGTAGTTCGTCCACGACGATACGAAAGCGGCCGATTCCTCGCCCTGGGCGGCGTTGCGCGAGAGCATCGTCCACAGCTCGCCGAAGAAGTGCGGGATGCTCGAGGGAATGATGTTCAACAGGAACAGCGTCGGCCCGCCGATAAAGACGATGAGCGCGAGCACCCCGGCGAGGATCATGTTGAAGTTGGAGAGCAGGCGGATGCCCTTCTTCAGGCCGGAAACCGCCGAGAGCACGAAGCCGACCGTCAGAATTGTCACGATGATAATGAGGCCGGCGTTGCCCAGGTGCCCGACACCGGCGACGACCTCGACGCCCTCGGCGACCTGTAGTGCGCCGAGGCCGAGCGTGACGGCGGTGCCGAAGAGGGTGACCAGGATCGCGAAGATGTCGATGACCGACCCGATCCAGCCCTCGGTCTTCTCTTTGAAGATCGGCGTGAGGATCGCCGAGATGAGGGGTGCACGTCCGCGGCGATACGCCGAGTAGGCGATCGCGCCGCCGACCAGCGCGTACAGTGCCCACGCCATGGGCCCCCAGTGCAGGGTCGCCTGAGCGAGCGAAGCCATCATCGCGTCGCGGGATCCGGGCTCCGCGTCAACGCCCGGGGGCACGTTCTGGAAGAAGTCGAGCGGCTCGGCGGGCCCCCAGAACAGCAGGCCGATGCCCATGCCCGCCGAGAACAGCATGGCGATCCACGCGCCGGTAGAGAACTCCGGCTCTTCGTCATCGGCGCCGAGGCGCACGCCACCCGTGCGTCCGTACCCCATGATGAGCATGAACACGAGGGTCACAATCGCGAGTGCCGAGAACAGCCACCCGAAATTCGTCATCACCCAGCCGAGGGCCGAGGATCCAACCCCCAGGAGGTTATCGGGTGCCGCGATTCCCCAGACGACGATGCCGATCGTGACGATCGCGGCAACGGCGAGCACGAGCTTGTTCGTCGGAAATTCGCGTGGGGTGTCTTCGACACCGATACCGGGGATGAGCGCCGGGTGCGAGACCTCGTGTATGAGGTTCGCCACCGGCTTCTTCTTGTCTTTCTTCTGGTCGTCGTCGCTCATGGTCTCCCATTTCTCGTTGCTCTCACTCTTGCGCACGAGAGCCCAAATACCAAGCACACGACCGAAGAGATCCATGCCGCGACGGCGTAACAGAACGCGTCACCCGCGGGACGGATGTTTATCCGCCCCGTGGGTGCGCACGTCAGAGCGTGCTCGCCAGCGGGTCGAAGTCGTCAGGCATCGTGGGGATGGCGCCGACGGTGCTCTCGACCGAGACGAACTCGCCGCCCGCGGCCGCCGACTCCTCGGCCGACAGCATGACGTCGAGCACGTGGTAGCCGAGGCGGCCGTTCGCGCGGTGCTCGCGGCCCTCCGCGATCGCCCGCACCATGTCGAGCAGGCCCAGGCCGCGGCCCGTGACGATGCCCTCCTGCGGCACGTCGATCCACTCCTGCTCCATCGAGTTCGAGTCGCCGTTCATCGCCGCGATGGGCTTCACGTACGCGACGCGACCCTCGAACATGTTGGGGTCGGGGATCACGAGCGTGCCCTCGGTGCCGTGCACCTCGAAGACGCCCTGACGGAACAGCGGCGAGTCGTTGCTGAAGAGGCTCTGCGCCTGCTGACCCGACTCGAACGCCGTGAGCATCTGGATCGTCGAGGGCACCTCGACCGGGAACACGGATCCGGCGTCGGGGCCGACCTTGACGGTGCGCTCCTCGAGGCCGCGCAGGCCGAGCGCGCCGACCTTCGCGACGGGGCCGAAGAGGTTCACGAGGGCCGTGATGTAGTACGGCCCCATGTCGAGCAGCGGGCCCGCGCCCTTCGCGAAGAGGAACGACGGGTTCGGGTGGAACAGGTCCGGCCCCTGGTACTGCATCTGCGTCGAGGCGAACAGCGGCGTGCCGATGATGCCGCGGTCGATCGCGCGCTTGGCCGTCTGGACGCCCGGGCCGAGCACGGTGTCGGGCGCGATGCCGACGCGCAGGCCCGCGGCGTCTGCCTGCTCGAGGAGGGCCTGGGTGCCGACGCGGTCGAGGCCGATCGGCTTCTCGCTCCACACGTGCTTGCCGGCCGCGATCGCCTGCGACGAGATCTCGGCGTGCGTCGCGGGCAGCGTGAGGTTCACGATGACCTGCACGTCGGGGTGGGCGAGAACGTCGTCGCCCGTGCCGTGCTCGGGCACGCCGTACTTGTCGGCCTGCGACTTCGCGCGCTCGACGTTGATGTCGCCCACGATGATGACCTTCACGTCGGGGAAGGACGAGAGGTTCTCAAGGTAGGTGTCGCTGATCATTCCCGCGCCGATGAAACCGACGCCCACGGGCGCGGTCATCGTGCGAGCCCCTGCTCGATGAGGAACGAGTAGCTCGCCGCGATGTCGGCGAAGACGTCGCCCGGGGCATTGTCGTACTCGATGACGGCCAGCTCGATCGCGTCGTTCGCGCGGAGGGCGTCCGCGAGCGGCACCTCGGCCGTGCCCGCGTGGCGCTGGTCGAGCGCGGTCGAGGCAAAGTCTCCGCCGCCCGGGGCCCAGGGGTTCGGCAGCTTGATGCCGTCCTTGACGTGCACCGCGAGCAGGCGGTCGCCCAGGCCGCGGGTCAGCTCGACGACGTCCTGGTCGCCGACGAGGGCCCAGAACAGGTCGAGCTCGAGCTTCACCGATGCGTCGAGCTGCGAGATCGCGTACTCGTAGGCCGTGCGGCCGTCGATCGTCGCCACGAATTCCTGCGCGTGGTTGTGATAACCGACCTCGAGGCCGAAGGTCTTCGCGACCTCGCTCGCGGCGTTGAGGCGCGCGGCGATGTCGTCGACGCCCTCGCGGGTCGCCCAGCGCTCGGCGGGCACGAACGGATCGATAACCGTGTGGATCCCCGCCGTCGCGGCTGCCTCGAAGACGACTTCGGGCGCGGGGGTCGGGATCTCGCCGTCCGGCGTCCAGAGGGTGTCGGACAGGAGGGGCGCGTGGCCCGTGGGGGCCGAGAGGCCGCTGGCGTCGAGCGCCTGGCGCAGCGCCGGCGCGCGGCCGACGAAGTCGAACGCCTCGACGCGCGTGAGGCCGATCGCGGCAAGCTTGTCGAGCGAGCCGCCCATGTCGGCGGTGAATTCCTTCGCCAGCGTGTAGAGCTGGACGGAAGCGGTGGGAGTTGCCACTGGATCCTTCTTTCGTACGTCGTCGTTCGGGAAAGTCACGGCCCCGATGCCGTCTGTGCGACAGTAACACAAAAACGAACACTGGTAGGTTTTATCGCCGGTAGATTGGTCGCATGGAGAACGAGCCGAAATCTGTCATCGGCCGTCGGGGCTCCTACGCGAAGGGCGTCGCCCGCCGGCAGGAGATCCTCGACCGGGCCATCGAGGTGTTTGCGGAGCGCGGCGCCGACGGCACCTCGCTGCGCCGCATCGCCGAGGCGATCGGCGTCTCGCACGCGACATTGCTGCACTACTTCGACTCGCGGGAGCAGCTGCTCGTCGCGGTGTATGAGCACGCCGAGAGCCTGCGCCAGGCGCCCGAAGACCTCGAGCAATCCTCCGTCGACGTCATGGTCGCCGCGGCAACTGAGAACGTCGGCGTGCCCGGCATGGTGCAGCTGTACTCGACCCTCGTCGCGACCGCGATCGAGGAACCGGCAGGCGAGAGCAAGGAGTTCTTCACCCGCCGATTCGAGCGCGTGCGCACCGACATGGCGCAGCGCCTACGCGACGAGCAGGCCGCCGGAACCGTGCGCGACGACATCGACGCCGAGACGCTCGCGACGATGCTGATCGCCCTCTCCGACGGCGTGCAGACGCAGTGGCTGCTCGACCCGTCGATCGACCTGCGCGACACGCTCAGCCGCGCGACCGCGCTGATCGCGGCGCGCTGATCCGAGCGGATCCGGCTCACGCGGCCGAGCTGATCCGGCCGACGCGCTCGCGACAATCTGCCAGCGGCGAGGGGGCTCGACGGCGTAACGTTGACGAGACCGCGCGTGCGGTCCGCAACACGAGAGGATCCGCATGCCCGTCTGGAAGCTGCACGGAAACGGCCGAGACATCACCCCGGGCGCCGTCGTCACGCCGCACGAGCGCCTGAACTGGCCCGCCACCATGGCGATGGGAGTGCAGCACGTCGTCGCGATGTTCGGCGCCACCTTCCTCGTCCCGACGCTCACGGGCTTCCCGGTCCCGACCACGCTGCTGTTCTCGGGCGTCGGCACGATCCTGTTCCTGCTCGTGACGCGCAACCGCATGCCGAGCTATCTCGGATCCTCGTTCGCGTTTATCGCCCCGATAACCGCCGCGACCGCGCAGGGCGCGATCGGATCCGCCCTCGCGGGCGTCGTCGCTGTTGGCGTGCTGCTCGCGATCATCGGCGTCGTCGTGAACGTCGCGGGTGTGAAGTGGGTCGATGCGCTCATGCCGCCCGTCGTCGCGGGTGCGATCGTCGCCCTCATCGGCTTCAACCTCGCGCCGACGGCGTGGAACAACTTCCAGGCCGACGCGACGGCCGCGACGATCACGCTCGTCGCGACGATCCTCTTCTCGGTGCTGTTCCGCGGCTTCCTCGGCCGCATCTCGATCTTCCTTGGCGTGCTCGTTGGCTTCCTCTATGCGATCGCGACGGGCTGGTTCGGCCAGGTCAACCCCGACACCGGCCTCACGCCCGCCGAGACGATCGACCAGGCCGCCTGGATCGGGGCGCCGACGTTCCACATCCCCGATTTCGCCTCGGCGAGCACCTGGTCGACCCTCGCGATGTTCCTGCCGGTCGTGCTGGTGCTGGTCGCCGAAAACGTGGGCCACGTGCGCGGCGTCGCGACGATGACGGGCGACGAGAGCCTCAACAAGGAGACCGGCCGCGCGTTGCTCGCCGACGGTATCGCGACGACGTTCGCGGGCCTCGGCGGCGGATCCGGAACCACCACCTACGGCGAGAACATCGGCGTGATGGCGGCGACGCGCGTCTACTCGACGGCCGTGTACTGGGTCGCCGGCTTCGCCGCGATCCTGCTCGCGTTCTCGCCCAAGGTGGGCGCCGTGTTCAACTCGATTCCCCCGGGAGTGCTCGGCGGCGTCACAACCGCGCTCTACGGCCTGATCGGCATCATCGGCATCAAGATCTGGGTCGATAATCGCGTCGACTTCTCGCGCCCCGTGAACCAGTACACCGCGGCCGTCTCGCTCGTGATCGGTATCGCGGGCTTCCAGATCAAGAACGACGGCTTCGAGCTCGGCGGCATCGTTCTCGGAACCGTCGCGGCCCTCGTGATCTACCACGCCGGCAACGCGATCGCCCGCGCCCGCAAGACCGGCGCCGACGACGGCGGCCCGATCCCCGCGGTCGGTCAGCTGGGCGGCGACCCGCAGGACTGACGCTTCGCGTCGCGGCTCGGTGCGGGCCGCGGCGCGAGCGCGCGAAGAAGGAACGGGATGGACATTCAGCGGATCCACGACGACGCCGCGGCGGGCGGGTTCGCCCTCGACGCCGCGCAGCTGCGCGCGCTCGACGCGCTCGCGGATCCGTCGGTCGGGGTGTATCTGTCCGGCCCCGCCGGGCGCGGGAAGTCCTGGCTCGCCGACGCGTGGTTCCGCCACGCGCCCTCCCCGAACAAGCGCCGCGTGCACTTCCACGCGTTCCTCGACGAGCTGCACCGCGCCGTCTTCGCGCGCCAAACGGCCCTCCGCTCAGGTGGGTCGCCAAAAAATGTCGCGTCGCGGAGCGACGAGCGACATTTTTTGGCTACCCACCGCGTGGTCATCACGAGCGGGCCCGATTCGACGCGCGACGTGCTCGCGGCCGCGCCCGTGGATCCGGTCGGCGACGCGATCGCCGACGTCGTGGGCGACGCCGCGCTGCTCGTGTTCGACGAGTTCCACCTGCACGATCCCGCCGACGCCCTGCTGCTCACGAAACTGCTCCAGCACGCCGCGGCGCGCGGCACCCGCGTCGTCGCGACCTCGAATTACTCCCCCGACGAGCTCCTCCCGGATCCGGTCTTCCACGACATGGCCGAGCCCGCGATCCGGCTCATCGCCGAGACGATGCGCCACGTGCGGCTCGACGGCGCGACCGACTACCGGCGGGTTTCCTCTTTGCCGGGCGGCGCCGGATCCGCGGGCGACCCGCTCGCCGGCCGCGGCTTCGCCGCCGGCGCGTGGGTGGCGGATCCGCCCGCGGGGGTGCCTGATGGATCCGAAACCGTGCGGGTGCGCGACCGCGACTTCGAGGTCGTATCGGCGCAAGGCGAGCTCTGGATCACCTTCGACCAGCTCTGCTCGGCCGCGACGAGCGCGATCGAATACCTCGACTGGGCCGAGCGTTTCGGCCGGTGGATCGTGCTCGATGTTCCGGGCTTCGACGGGCTCGTCGAGGCCCCTCGCCAGCGCTTCGTCACGGCGATCGACGTGCTCGTCGACCGCGACGTCGAGGCGGTGTTCGTCTCGCCCCTCACCCGCGAGGAGTTCGCGGAATCGGCCGCGGGAACCCGCGACGCGGAGCGCCTCCTCAGCAGGCTCGCGCTGCTCTCCTAGCGCTCGTCGTCGAGGCCGCGCTCCTTGCGGCGGCGGGCAAGCTCCTCGCGGAGCTTCTCCTCATACTCTTCCCGTTCGAGGTCGGCGAGCTGCTGCTCGGTCGTGCGGAAGGTCGAGGGCGCGGGGCGCTGCGACTGGGGCGCGGTCTGCTGCGGGTTCTGCGGGAAGCGGATCGACGGGGCCACGCCCTGCACGTATTCGCGCCCGATGACCCACCAGAGAACGCTGCCGATGAAGGGCAGGAGGAACACGACGATGATCCACACCATCTTCGGCAGGTAGCGCACGCGATCCTCCGGGATGCGGATGATGTCGACGAGCGATGCGATGAAGAGGGCGAGGTTCAGGGCGCCGATAAGGAAGGGCATACCAGCATCCTATTTAGCCCCGGCCGGGTCAGGATAGAATCGACGTATCCTTCCCGCCCGCGATTCACGGAGCTCAATAATGCCCACCATCGTCGTCGACGTTATGCCCAAGGCCGAGCTGCTGGACCCGCAGGGCAAGGCAGTCACCGGCTCCCTTGCTCGCCTTGGTCACGGCCAGTTCCAGAACGTGCGCATTGGCAAGCGCGTCGAGATGACCGTTGAGGGCGAGGTGACCGACGAGGTGCTCGCCGAGGCCAAGAAGGTCGCCGAGGAGATCCTCTCGAACCAGGTCATCGAAGACGTCATTAGCATCGAGGTCGTCTAATGGCTGCCCGCATCGGTGTCGTCACGTTCCCGGGTTCGCTCGACGACCGTGACGCGCAGCGCGCGATCCGCGTGGCGGGCGCCGAGCCCGTCGCACTGTGGCACGGTTCGCACGACCTCGAGGGCGTCGACGCGGTCATCCTGCCGGGAGGTTTCTCGTACGGCGACTACCTGCGCGCCGGTGCGATTGCGGCGCTCGCGCCGATCATGACCGAGGTCAAGGACGCCGCGGCCAAGGGCATGCCCGTCCTCGGTATCTGCAACGGATTCCAGATGCTCGTCGAGGCGCACCTGCTGCCCGGCGGCCTGATCCGCAACGCGCACCAGCAGTTCATCCGCCGCGACCAGAAGCTCGTGGTCGAGAACGCCGACACCGCCTGGACGAACGCGTTCCGCAAGGGCGACGAGATCGTCATCCCGCTGAAGAACGCCGACGGCGGCTACACGGCAGACGCCGAGACCCTCAAGCGCATCAACGGCGAGGGCCAGGTCGCGTTCCGCTACGCGGGCGTCAACCCCAACGGCTCGCTCGACGACATCGCCGGCCTCACCAACGAGGCGGGCAACGTCGTCGGCCTGATGCCGCACCCCGAGCACGCCGTCGAGGCGGGCTTCGGACCCAACACGACCGACGCGATGCGCTCGGGCGTCGACGGCCTCCGCTTCTTCGAGAGCGCCCTCCGCGCCCTGCAGCTGGCGTAAGCAGTTACGCGCACGATGGCCCGCCCCGATGGGGCGGGCCATTTGTGTTTTTCCCGCACGCTCCCCTCCTATGCGGAGCGAAGCGACCGCCCGCCCGGCCCCGCTGGCTCGGGCCTGGCGGGCGGATCCGCCCCGCGGATCCGCGGGACGCGGGGCCGGGCGGGCGGTCGCGCAGCGGCCCACGGACCTAGGCAGGCGGCCGCGCAACGCGCACGGATCCAGGCGGGCGGCCGCGCAACGGGCGCGGATCCGGATCCGGAACGCGCGCGGCGCGAAGAACGGGCCGCTACATTGGATCCGTGACCCTCATCGTTTCTGTTCCCACCGACCAGCTCGCGTCGGACATCCGCGCGCTCCTCACCTCCACCGACGACATCGAGGTCGTTCTCTGGGCCGAGGGCGATGCCCCGCGCGACGACATCGACATCGTGGTGCCGCCGTATATGAAGCAGGGCAAGATGCTGCGCGCGGTGCAGGAGATCAAGCCGCGGCTGATCCAGGGACAGGCGATCGGATACGACGGCGTCGCCGACGTGCTGCCCGAGGGCTTCGTCTACGCGAACGCGTCGAGCGTGCACGAGACGGCGACGGCCGAGCTCACGGTGGGCCTGCTCATCGCGGCCCAGCGCGGGTTCGCCGACTTCGTTCGGCACCAGGATCAGTCCGACTGGTTCTACGAGAAGACCCCCGGCCTCGCCGATTCGCGGGTGCTGATGCTGGGCTACGGCGGGGTCGCGAAGGCGATCGCCGCGCGGCTGGATCCGTTCGAGGTCGACCTCACCGTCCTCGCATCGCGCGCTCGCGAGGAGGACGGGCGCCACGTGCACGGCATCGACGAGTACCGCGACCTGCTGCCGACTGCCGACATCCTGATCAACGTCCTGCCGGGCGGATCCGAGACCCGGCACCTCATCGACGATGCCGCGCTCTCCGCGCTGCCGGATGGCGCGCTCGTCGTGAACGTCGGCCGCGGCCCGACCGTCGACACGGAAGCGCTCGTGGATCACGTGCGCCGTGGGCGGATCCGCGTCGCGAGCGACGTCTTCGATCCGGAGCCCCTGCCCGCCGATCACCCGCTGTGGACGCTGCCGAACGTGTTCCTCACGCCCCACGTCGGCGGCCTGACGAACGCGATGGCCCCGCGCATCGCCCGCCTCGTCGCTGACCAGGCCCGCCGCCTCGCGCGGGGCGAGGATCCGATCAACGTCGTCATCGGCTGACGCTTCGGGGATGCGTTCGTGTCACTCTCGGCGCTGAGAACGACACGACGGCATCCCTGGGCGCGACGGCCCGGGCGGTCGCGTCGCTTAGGGATGCGTTCACGTCGTTCTCAGCGCTCAGAACGACACGACGGCATCCCTGCACGATGCCCCGTGTCTAGGGAGCGAGCAATGCCGCGCCGCGCGCCCCTGCCCATACCCCGAGTGTCGCGAGGCGCACCTCGGGAATGGTATGGAACGTCGCGTCTGCACGCGCCACGTCTACGGCCGGTTCCACGGTCCATCGAGCAGAGCGAGAGAGACCGCCGCCGACGACAATGAGGGCCGGATCCAGAAGGGCGCTGAGCTCGAGGATCCCGCGGCCCAGCGCATGCGCGGCCGCGTCGAAGGCAGCACGGGCCGGCCCGTCACCAGCCTCCGCCGCGCGCACGACGTCGAGCGCCGTCGCGCCCTGCGGCACGGATCCGCCGCGGTCTCGCCACCGATCGGCAATCTTCGTCCCGCCGATGGCCGTCTCGAGGCAGCCAGTCTGACCGCACGAACACCGCACGCCGTTGCCGGCAACGGCGAGATGTCCGATCTCGCCCGCCGCACCGTGTGCGCCCTTTCGAACGGCACCGTCCACGACGTGGGCGCCCGCGATCCCCGTTCCCAGGGCGATCACGAAGACGTCGTCGCTGCCGCGACCCGCCCCGAGGCGCGCCTCCGCGAGCGCCGCCGCCTCGCCGTCTTGCACGGCGCGGCCCGGAATCCCGAGTGCGCTCGCGAGCGTTTCGGCGGGCCGGGTGCCGTCAAGCCAGCTCATGTTGGCGGCGCGTCCGACGACACCGGTCGCGGGGTCGAGCGTGCCCGCGATGGTCACGGCGAAGCCGGTGGGCGCGTCACGGGCTGTGGCGACGAACCCACGGACAGAATCAGCGAGCTCATCGAGTGGGCCTGACGGCACAACCGTCTGGTCGATCATCTCGCCGTCAGTCGACACGAGGACGAGTTTGGTGTCCGTGCCTCCGTAGTCGATGCCGAGCGAGCTCACAGTGCGTGCCCCAGGAGGTCGCGGATCGCGGCCGCCTCGGCCTCATCGGCCGTGGTGTAGCTCGCCTCGCCCGCTGCGGCGGCGGCACCGAGCGACACCGCGAGCGTCTCCACAACGGTCCGCTTCGCCGAGGCGTGCACGGCGTCGACGCCTGTCGCCGCGATCGCTGAAGCGTTGGCCGAGGTCACCCCCGCACCCGCCATCACTTGGATCCGCCCCGCGGCGAGCGCGATGAGGCGGGGATACACGTCGAGTGCCTCTGCCGCGGTGGGCCGTCCTCCGGATGTAAGCACTCGGTCAGCGCCTGCGTCGATAAGCGCGGCAAGCGCAGCGTCAAGGTCGGCTGTCTGATCGAACGCCCGGTGGAAGGTGACCTCCGCGTCGCCCGCAACCTCGCGCGCGCGGCGGACGAGTTCGGTGTCGACGGATCCGCCGACGAGCCCGCCGATCACGACGCCCGCGGCGCCCGCGCGGATCGCGTACCGCACGTCGGAGAGGATCAGCGCGGTCTCGTCCGCGCTGTGCGTAAACCCGCCCTCGCGCGGGCGGATGAGCACGTGCACCGGAACGCCCGTCTCGACGGCGGACTCGATGAAGCCCGCCGACGGCGTGACGCCCCCGGTCGACAGCGCCGCGCACAGCTCCATCCGCGCGGGGCGCACCCGCGCGGCCACCGCGAGACCTTGCGGATCCTGGATCGCCATCTCGAAGGCGGTCATGCGCTCGCCGTTCCCGCGAAGCCGCGCACGTAGCGGCGGCCGCGGATGAGGGCCGCCGAGAGGTCGGGGCGCTCATCGAACGCATCGTAGGGGAACATGGGTCGCACGATGCGCGAGTGGCCCAGGCGCTCGAGGTCCTGGTCGACGGGTCCCGGCGTGAGCGCGAGGGTCCACCCCTTGGCGATGTCGTACAGGGTCGGCTCGAGGTAGCCGATCTTCGTCACGACGATGTCGGCCGCTTCGGGATCGAGCCCGATCGCGTGGAAGTCGGCGACGTCGTGATAGGCCTTGCGGAACTCGGTCACGATCGCGCGGATGCCTCCCACTCCGATCACCGCGATGCGCCCCGCGGCGGGGTCGCCTTCGTGGAGAGAGAGGAGCTCGCCACGGATCCGCACGGGCTCAGCGACTCTATGGTCGACGCGCGCGCCGGCGGTCACGTCGATGCGATCGCCGACCGCGTGCGCGAAGATCTGCTCGATCGCTCCGTGGTCGAAGATCGACGCCACATACGTGATCGGCGCGTCTTCGCCGGTCAGTCGTTCATCGGCCAAGAGCCGCGTGAGCGTCCAGGTGACATCGCCGGATCCACCTGCGCCCGGGTTATCACCCGAGTCGCTGATGAGGTAGGGCTTCTCCGCTCCCGACGCACGGTGGGCGAGGCCAGCCTCGACCGCCTCGTCGAGAGTTCCGGGAGGGCCCACGAAGGCGAACTCGTCCCTGGCATCCCACAGCTCGCCCGCGATGCGCTCGGCCTCGGCCGAGATCACCGCTGCGTCGTCTCCGGTGACCATGACGGTCGCGTGGCATCGAGGCTCGTCGGCCCAGGCGTACCCGATCCAGAGACCGAGGTCGCTGATGCCCGCCTTCTTCTCAACCTCGTCGAGCTGGGCGTAGAGCGTCCTCGCGGGCTCAACGCGCGTCGACGTCTTCTCACCCGGAAGCAGGATCGGAACGCGGACCCACGCTGTGAGCGGCTTCTCGTCTTTGCCGAGCCACTCCACGAGCCGATGCGCGGCGCGTTCTTTCGTCGCCCAGGCGTCCTCGTGCGGGGCAAGCCGGTAGCAGGTGGGCAGATCGAGCGCGAGAGCGAGCGTCTCGGACATGTTGCCATGCAGATCCATCGGCGCCGTGATGAGGGCGTTCGGGCCCACAACCTCTCGCACCGCGGTGACGAGATCACCCTCAGCGTCCTCGAGCCCGACAACGCTCATGGCGCCGTGGATGTCGAAGTACACGCCATCGATGTCACCGGCTGCCCGCAGGCCCTCGACGATGCGGTTCTTGAAGTCGTCGTATACCTCGCGCAGAACCGCGCCGCCGGGGATGGCGCGCGCCATGAAGACGGGGATCCATTCCGCGGCCTCCGCGAGCGGCTCACCGGGGGCGAGGAATGCGTAGCGCTCGATGAGTGCGTCTCCGGTGAGGACCGGAAAGTCGCGATACCCGGCGCGGTGCGCGGCGTATGCGCTCGACTCGATCGCCATGCCGACAATTGCGATACGGGGCTTGGTCATGATCACTTCTCCTGAAGGACGGCTCGCGCAGCTCGACGTTCACGCTGCGCCACGGGGTCGGGGGACGGTACGGAGGCCAGGAGTTCTTGGGTGTAGAGCTCACGCGGGGCGCGCAGCACGTCGGAAGTGAGGCCCTGTTCGACGATGCGGCCGCGACGCATCACGACGACGCGCTGCGTGAGCTGGTTCACGACACCCAGGTCGTGGCTGACGAAGAGGCATCCGAAGCCAAGCTCCGCATGTAGCGTCCGCAGCACATCGAGCACCTCCGCCTGCACCGACACGTCGAGGGCACTCGTCGGTTCGTCGGCAACCAACAACCGGGGCTTCAAGACGAGGGCGCGGGCGAGGCCCACACGCTGGCGCTGGCCGCCCGAGAACTCGTGCGGATAGCGGCTGGCTGCATCCTTCGGCAGCCGTACGGCATCGAGCAGCTCGGCGACGCGCGCCCGCTTCTCGGCACGCGACAGCCCTCGCGCATGAATCGAGAGCGGTTCGGCGATCGACTCCCCCACCGTCATGCGGGGATCAAGCGAGCCGCCCGGATCCTGAAAAACGACGCCGACGTCGCGCAGCAGGCGGCGCGCGGCACGACCACGCAGCGAACCAAGCGGTTCGCCCAGCAGGTCAATCTCGCCGGTACTCGCTGGCAGAAGCCCGAGCGCGAGACGGCTGACCGTCGACTTTCCGGATCCGGATTCGCCAACCAGTCCCACGAACTCGCCCTCGCCGACCGCCAGGTTGATGTCGTGGATCGCGGGGACGAACCGGCCTCCGACACGGTAGCCCGCGGTGACGCCCTTCATCGAGATGACCGGCTTCTCGGGCTCCGCGAACGCGTGGCTCTCGCCCGCGACCTCTGCCCCGCCGAATGCCGCGGGCGGAAGCTCCGGAATCGCGGCCAGCAGCGTGCGCGTGTACTCGTGTGTCGGATCCGTGAGCACGGCTGCGGCCGCGCCGGACTCGACGACACAGCCCTGCCGCATGACAAACACTCGATCGGCGAGGTCGGCGACCACGCCCATATTGTGCGTGATCATCATGACGCCGACGCCACGATCGCGCACGAGAGCGCGAAGCAGGTCGAGGATCTCGGCCTGCACCGTCACGTCGAGCGCTGTCGTCGGCTCGTCGGCGATGATGACGCGCGGCTCGCACGCGAGCGCGATCGCGATCACCACGCGCTGGCGCTGACCGCCCGAGAACTCGTGCGGGAACTGGTTCGCGCGACGCTCGGGATCCGGGATCCCCACCTGGCGCATCAGCTCGACGGCGCGCTCTGCGGCCTCGGCCTTCGTCGCCGAGGTGTGATTGCGCACGGCCTCCGCGATCTGGGCGCCCAGCGTCATGGTGGGGTTCAGCGCCGTCATCGGCTCCTGGAACACCATCGAGACGACGCGGCCCCGGATGTCGTCGAGCTCGGCGGTCGTGGCGCCGATGATCTCGCGCTCCCCGTCGCGGTCGGCGACGCGGATGGATCCCGATGCCGTCGCGGTGCCCGGTAGCAGGCCCATGGCCGAGAACGAGGTCACGCTCTTGCCGGATCCGGACTCGCCCACGAGCGCGACCACCTCGCCCGCCGAGACATCGAGGGTGACGCCGCGGACGGCTTCCTCCTCCCGCCCGGCGAAGCGCACGTGCAGGTCTTCGATGCGCAGCACCGTCTGCGTCGTCATGAGGAACGTCCCTTCACATCGAACACGTCACGCAGTCCGTCGCCGACGAAGTTCAGCGCGCAGACCACGAGCACGATCGCGATTCCCGGAGGCAGGATCAGCCACCAGGCGTTCTGATAGATGAGCGAGAGCCCGCTCGACAGCATCGCTCCCCAGTCGGTCGCGGGCGGCTGCAGGCCCATGCCGAGGAAGCTGACGTACGCGACGAGCAGGATCGCGTCGGCCACCTGGAAGGTGGCGTTGACGACGACGGTGCCGATCGTGTTCGGGACGATGTGCCGCAGCACGATGCGGGAGTGGGATCCGCCCATCGCGCGCGCGGCGACGACGTAGTCGCGCGTCTTCACGGACAGCGACTCCGCCCGCACGAGGCGGGCCGGGACGAGCCATGAGACGAAGCCGATGACGAGGATCATCACGAGGGGGCTCGGCTGCACGATGCTCGAGAGCACCAGCAGGAGGAAGATCGCGGGGATCGCAATGCCCGCGTCGACGATGCGCATCATGATCGCGTCGACGATTCCGCCCACATAACCGGCGATGGCGCCCCACAGGGTGCCGATCACGGTCGCAAGGATGCCCGCGAAGATGCCGACGAGCAGCGAGGTGCGTCCGCCGATCATCAGCCGGCCGAGCACGTCGTACCCGAGGGCGTCGGTGCCGAGCGGGTGGCCGTCGACGCCGGGCTTGAGGTTGGCGGACTCGAGGGCCGTGCGCACCTGCTCGGTGGGGTGGATCAGCGGGCCGATCGTCACAAACAAGATGGCGATCATCAGCACCACGAGGCCGATGAGGGCGAGCCGGTTGGCGGCGAATCGCTTGAGGGCGCTCATGCGAGACCTCCTCGCGTACGCGGGTCGAGAACGGCCTGGATGATGTCGGCCAGCAGCGAGCCGACGACGGTCGCGACCGAGATGACGAGCACGCAGCCGAGCAGCACGGGGAAGTCGCTCGACTGAGCCGCGCTCCAGAACAGCAGGCCCATTCCGGGATAGTTGAACAGCTGCTCGATCACGAGCGCGCCACCGAACATGACGGGCAGCTGGTAGCCGAGCATCGCGATGACGGGCGTCAGCGAGTTCCGCAGGAGGTGTCGCGAGAGCACGCGCCGGAAGGGCGTGCCCTTCGATCGAGCGGTGCGGATGTAGTCCTCGCTGAGGCTGTCGAGCGCCGATGAACGCATGTAGCGGCTGAAGTTCGCCACGAGCGGGATCGCGCCCGTGAGCACGGGGAGGATCATGCGCTGCGGTTCGAGCAGCACGTCGCCGACGGTCTCGCCCTGCGGGGCGCCCGCGGGCAGGATGCCGAGGCCCTGGCTGAAGACCATGATGAGGATCATGCCGAGGAAGAAGCTCGGCGTGGAGTAGGCGATGATCGCGAGGGTCGACAGCGTGTAGTCGGCGCCGCGATTGCGGCGAACCGCCTGGAAAATGCCGACCGGAATCGCGATGATCAGGGCGACCACGAGCGAGAGGCCCGTCAGAACGAGCGTCTTCGGCAGTCGCTGCATGATGGCGTCGGTCACCGACATATTCAGCAGGAACGACTGGCCGAGGTCACCCGTGAGCAGGCGGCCGAGGAAGAGGAAGTATTGCTCCCACACCGGGCGGTCGTAGCCCTGGTCGTGGTTGAACTGAGCGATCTGTTCTGCCGTTGCCTGAACGCCGAGAACGCCGCGGGCGGGGCCTCCGGGGAGCATCTGCAGCAGCGTGAACACGACGACCGTGACGACGAAGATCACGACGATCGCCTGGAGGATGCGTCGCAGCAGGAAGAAAAGGAACGGATTGCGGCGGGGGCGCGCCCCCGCGACCGCCGCCTGTGCGGCGACGGTCGCGGGGAGCTGATCAGGCGTCTGACTCACGAGGGATTCTTACTCTCCCCACGCCCAGCGCTGGGGGTGGAAGTTACCCATGGAGTCCTGCTCCACGCCCGTCAGGCCGCTGTCGATGACCGAGACCTGGTAGACGGGGTTCGGAACCCACATGACGGGAAGGTTCAGGGCGCCATACGACGAGTACTCCTGCATCGCCGTCTCGTCGCCCGCGGCGAGGGTTCCGGCGATCAGCTCGTCCATCTCATCATCGCTGTACGAGCCGAAGTTCGAGCCGCCACCTGTCGAGAAGAGCTGTTCGCCCGTCGGGTAGGCGGGGAAGTACCACGATCCCGCGGTGCCGAAGTAGGGCAGCTCCCACGTGCACTCCGGCGAGTCCGACTCGCAGGAGGGGATCGAGCCGAGCACCGTGTTCAGCGGTGCCGATTCGATCGTGACGCCGACGCCGGCCTCCTCGAAGGTCGACTTCATCTCGGCGAACATGTTGTCGGTCTCGGTCGATCCACTCTGCGACAGGATCGTGATCGCGAGCTTCTGGCCGTCGGCAATGCCGTCGCCACAATCGGCGCCGGTCTCGCACACGTAAACTCCGTCTGCTCCGAGAGTCCAGCCGTTCTCCTCGAGGAGAGCCTTGGCCGCGTCCGGGTCGAACGGATACGGGTTCTCGCGCTGTTCGTCCGAGAGGAACTTGTTGTCAGGATCCTGCGGGACCGGACCGTAGACGGGGTTCGCCGCGCCGTGCCAGATCACGTCGGAGATCGTGTCCTGGTCGATCAGCTGTTGCAGCGCCTGACGCACGTACAGCTGCGAGTAGACGGGCCCCATGGTGGGGTTGTTGAAGTTGTAGGGCAGGTAGGTGATGGCCCAGCCGTCCCAGTTCACGACGTCGAAACCGAGGTCTTCGTACTGCGCCGAGTTGTCGAGCTCGCTCGTCGGCACGTACCCGTAGTCGACGTCGCCCGAACGCACGGCCGCAACCTCAGCGTCGTTCGAGGTGAACGGCAGGAAGTTGACCGTCGAGATGTGAGCGGCGTCCTCGCCGTCGTAGTCTTCGTTCTTCTGGAGCGTCATGCGGCCGGAGTCGCTGAACGACTCGAGCCCGTAGGGGCCGCTCAGGGTGTCAAAGAGCGGGTTGCCGGCGTAACCCGACAGGTCCTCACCCTCGCTGATGAGGTACTCCCAAATGGCCTGCGCCCCCTCGGGCGTCTTTGCGAGCTCGGGGTCCGGCGTGCCGCCGTCCTCCGTGATGCTCCACGCGTGAACGGGCAGCGGCGTGATAAGGGTCAGCTGCGAGGCGAGCAACCACTCCTCGTTGTACGCTCCGTCGAAGGTCAGCACGACGGTCTTATCGTCGGGCGTCTCGACGCTCGAGACGAGGTCGGGCATGGAGCCGGCACGGTAGCTTCCCCACACGTCCTTGTTCGCCTTGACGAGGTCGAACCAGAAGGCGACGTCAGCCGAAGTAATCGGTTCGCCATCCGACCAGGTGCGGTCGTCCAGGGTGATTGTGACGCTCGTGTCGTCGTCGGCGAAGGTGATGTCTTTCGCGATGTCCGCCGTCGCGACGCGGTCGACCGTTCCGGTCGATCCGTCATAGGCGACGAGCGGCTCGTAGAGGGCGTGGATCAGCGACGAATTGTGTGTCGTCATCTTGCCGGCGGTCGCGAGCGGCACGAGCCAGTTGGGAGTCGCGTTGGCGGGAAGCGCGTAGCTGACCTCATCGCTCGAGCCGCCGCCAGTGCTGGAACCGCCGTCCGACGAGCAGCCGGCGAGCAGGCCCGCGGTGGCGGCAAGCCCGACGACGGAGAGGGCGATGCTGCGCCCTCGGGATGCGAATGTCGATCGCATGGGTCCTCCTAGTGTGAGCGCAACGGCGCGCTAGATGCGTGGTGGATGGAACAATGAATACGGTAACCGAACAAAGTTCATCCGTAAACGGTATGAACTGTCACGAATAAGTTAATCCTCGATCGTAAAAAGTTCCGGCTCTCGTACGATTAGGCAAGAAACCCGCGCAGACCAAGGAAATCCATGTCACGCACCAGCAGCAGCGCCGCCGAGAATCAGGTCCTCGCGGTCATCGGATCCGGTCGCGCGCGCTCCCGGCGCGAGATCTCCGCCATCCTCAATCTCTCGGCGTCGACCGTCTCGCAGCACGTGCAGTCTCTCCTTGCGCAGGGCCTGATCTCCGAGGGCGAGGTCCGCGGATCCACAGGCGGCCGGCGGGCCCGCGAACTGCAACTCGCGGGCGAGACCGATCAGCTCGGCGTCATCGACCTCGGTGGTGGCCACGCGCGCCTCGCCGTGCTTCCCCGAGGCGGCGAGCTCGGCGATTCATCGGAAATCTCCGTCGATCTGCGCGACGGGGCCGAAGCCGTGCTCGAGCGCTGCATCGCTGAAATTCGGTCGCTCGCGAGCGGTCAGACACTCGCAGGAATCGGCGTCGCGCTACCCGGCCCCGTAGATCCCACGACGCATGGCGTCGTCAGCCCCTCCCGCATGCCGGGCTGGGCTGGCCGCGACATCGCGGCCCTGATCGAAAGTCTCACGGGAGTCCCGGCGGTCGTCGAGAACGATGCCAACGCGATGGCGCTCGGCGAGCACTTCGCGCGCACGCCGCACGCGAATGCGTCGGTGACCGTCAAGGCCGGAACGGCCGTCGGATCCGGGATCGTGATCGACGGATCCGTCTATCGCGGCGCAGGCGGCGTTGCGGGCGACATCACCCATACACGCGTCGCCGCGGCACACCAATACCCGTGCTCGTGTGGCAACTTCGGCTGCCTCGAGACCGTCGCGTCCGGCGCCGCGCTCGTGCGCCTTCTTCAGAACGAGGGCGTCGAGGTCACGACGACGCAGGAGGTGCTGACGCTCGTGCGCGACGGCCATCCCCGTGCCACGGCGCTCGCGCGTTCGGCGGGCCACCACCTCGGAGAGGTGCTCTGCGCTGTCGTCAACTTCTTCAATCCCAGCGCGATCTACCTCGGCGGATCGCTGTCATCGCTCGAGCCATTCGTCTCAGCGCTACGTAGCGAGATCTATGAGGGTTCGCACCCGCTGATGACGCGCGACCTCACGATCGCCCCTGCGGCGCTCGGGGCAGATGCGAGCCTCGTCGGCGTCTCTCGCCAAATCAACGAGCACCTCGCACAACTCACGCGAGGCTAGGCCACTCGCTGTTGTAGCGGCTGATGCCGCTGACCGTAGCCGTTCGGGGATGCGCTCACGTCGTTCTGAGCCCTCAAAACGACACAACGGCATCTCTAGGCGCGATGCCACGGGCGGTCGCGTCGTTCAAGGATGCGTTCACGTCGTTCTCAGCGCTCAGAACGACACGACGGCATCCCTGAACACGTCGCTTCTCCTTCAGGGACGCGTTCGCGTTACTTTGGGCGCGCACAACCCCATCCCCGAACGCGAAACGGCCCGCCCTGAGGGGCGGGCCGTGGCGTTAGGCGCCGATCCAGGTCTGGATGGGATCGACGAGGAAGTACACGACGAAGAGGATCGAGACGAGCCACATCAGCCAGTGGATCTCGCGGGCCTTGCCGCGCGCGAGCTTCACGATGACGAACGAGATGAAGCCCGCGCCGATGCCGTCGGAGATCGAGTAGGTGAACGGCATGAGTGCGATCGTGAGGAAGGCGGGGATGCCGATGTCGGGGTTCTTCCAGTCGACGCCGGCGATCTGCGTCATCATCAGGAATCCGACAAGCACGAGCGCGGGGGCCGCAGCCTCGTAAGGCACGAGCGCGACGAGCGGCGCGAGGAAGGTCGAGAGCAGGAACGCGATACCGGTGACGACCGAGGCGAGACCCGTGCGTGCGCCCTCGCCGACGCCGGCGCTCGACTCGACGAACGCCGTGTTCGACGACGTGGATCCCATGCCGCCGGCGATCGCACCGAAGGAGTCGACGAGCAGGATCCACTTGGAGCGCGGCGGGTTGCCCTCGGAGTCGAGCAGCTTCGCCTCGCCGCCGATGGCGACCATCGTGCCCATGGTGTCGAAGAAGTCGGCGAGCATCAGCGAGAACACGATGAGGACGATCGTGATGATGCCGATGTTCTGGAAGGATCCGAGGAGCGAGAACTGTCCGATCAGCGAGAAGTCCGGCAGGTCGACGACGCCGCTGAAGGTGGGCGCGCTCTTGAATCCGCCGGGGTTGTCGTCGCCGCGCACGCCGAGGTGCAGGGTGTTCTCGAGGATCACGGCGATAACCGTCGCGACGAGGATCGAGATGAGCAGGGCGCCGGGCACCTTGCGCACGTGCAGCACGATCGTGAGCACGAGGCCGATCACGAACACCAGCACCGGGAAGGTGCCGAGGTTACCCATGCCGACGATCGTTCCGGATCCGGCGGTCACGATGCCCGCGTTACTCAGGCCGATCAGGGTGATGAAGAGGCCGATGCCAACGCCGATCGCGGTCTTTAGCTCGGACGGAACGGCCTTGAATACGGCCTCGCGGAATCCGGTGAGCACGAGGATCGTGATGATGATGCCCTCGATCACGACGAGGCCCATCGCGTCGGCCCACGTCACGTTCGGGGTGCCCGCGATCGTGAAAGCGACGACGGCGTTGAGGCCGAGGCCCGCCGCGAGCGCGAGCGGGAAGTTCGCGAGCACGCCCATGAGGATCGACAGGATGCCCGCGATGAGTGCGGTCGCCGAGGCGATCATCGCGAGGTTCGGCTCGTCGGGGTTCGTGCCACCGCCGAGCAGGTGGCCCGTGCCGTCGAGCGTCGTACCGAGGATCAGCGGGTTCAGCACGAGGATGTAACTCATCGCGAGGAAGGTCACGAGGCCGCCGCGGATTTCGCGTGCGACGGTGGATCCGCGCTGGCTGATCTTGAAGAAGCGGTCGATGGCCCCAGAGGGCGCAGTCGGGGCGTTCACCGAATTCATAAGAACGATGTTTCCACAAGCACCTGGGATCTCGGCAGGGGCAATCGCGCACACACGTCGGCGCGACGCCGCGCACGGGGATGCCGTCGTGTCGTTCTCAGCGTTCAGAGCGACACGAACGCATCCCTCAAGGGCGCGACGCCGCTTTAGGGATGGCGTCGTGTCGTTCTCAACGTTCAGAACGACGCCAACGCATCCCTCAAGCACCACGACAAATGCGCGTCACCTTTAGGGATGTCGTCGTGCGCGCCCAGAACGACGCCAACGCATCCCTAGCGCGAGTAGTACCCGATAAGCCGATTCTGTTCGAGGATCGCGTCGGCGTAGTCGCGCAGGAACTCCTCGCGGGTCGGCTCGCCGTCGACGGGGCGCGAGAGGGCGTAGACCCAGAAGTAGTAGCTGTGGTCGCCGTGGCCGTGGGGCGGCTGCGGGCCGTAGTACGCGGATCCGCCGGTGCTATTCGGGCCCTCGCGGCCCGAATTGGCCGCGATCGACTCGGCGTCGGCGGGGACGCCGACGATGGTCCAGTGCGTGAAGCCGAACGGGATCGGGGCGTCGGGGTCGTGGCAGACGAGCGCGAGTTCGACGGCCTCCGCGGGGACGCCGGTCACGTGGATCCGCGGGGCTTCGTTCTCGTGGTCGGCCGTGAGGCGATCGGCCATGCGAGTGCGGTCATCGAGGTCGGGCGAGGTGACGGAGATCGTTCCGGGGGAAGGCCATGACACGCACGATACCGCCCCCGCGCACGGCGTGCACGGGGGCGGCGTCTATATATATGTGTGGGTCAGCGCGTGGTGCCGGCGCGACGCTTGTTGTATACGTCGAACGCGACGGCGAGCAGCAGCACGAGGCCCTTGATGATGAGCTGCCACGACTGCGGAACACCGAGCAGCTGCATGCCGTTGGTGATGACGGCCATGACGAGACCACCGACGAGCGCGCCGCCGACGCGGCCGACGCCACCCATCGTCGAGGCGCCACCGATGAAGCAGGCCGCGATGACGTCGAGCTCGAACATGTTTCCCATGCCGGGCTGGGCGCCGTTCGAGCGGGCCGAGAAGACCGCCGCGGCGATACCGGTGAGGAAGCCCATGTTGACGAAGATCCAGAAGTTCACGCTCTTGACGTTGACGCCCGAGAGACGCGCCGCGGCGAGGTTGCCACCCACCGAGTACACGTGGCGACCGAACACCGTGCGGTTCGTGACGACGTTGTACGCGAGGATCAAGATCGCGACGATGATGAGCACCCACGGGAAACCGCGGTTGTATGCGAGGGCCCATGCGAAGGCGAGCAGCACGATCGAGACCGCGGCGATCTTCAGCACGAAGAGGAACATCGACTCGACGGCCTGGCCGTAGCTCTGGCGGGTGCGGCGGTTGCGCAGCGAGCTGACGACGAGGCCGACCACGGCGATGATGCCGATCACGAGCGTGAAGATGTCGACCGTCTGGGCGACACCCTTCAGGCCCTGACCCTCGCTCACCACGATCGAGCCGAAGAGCCCGTCGAGGAAGCCACTCGCGACGTTGCGGTAGTCGGTCGGGAACGGCGACAGCGAGACGTTGTCGAGCACGAGGTAGGTGAGGCCGCGGAAGAGGAGCATGCCCGCGAGCGTCACGATGAAGGCGGGAATGCCGACGAAGGCAACCCAGAAGCCCTGCCAGGCTCCGACGACGATACCGACGACGATGGCGGCGATGACACCGATCCACCACGGCATGTCCATGCGGATCACGAGAACGGCCGAGACGGCCGATGCGAACGCGAGCACGGATCCGACCGACAGGTCGATGTGCCCACCCACGATCACGAGGATCATGCCGAGCGCCATGATGAGGATGTGCGCGTTCTGCAGCAGGATGTTCGTCACGTTCTCGGGGCTGAGAAGCGTGCCGCGCGTCGCGAGCGTGAAGATCAGGATGATCGCGACGAACGCGATGTAAATGCCGGACGTGCGGAGGTTCTGCGTCAGCAGATCCTTGACCTCGACGAAGACGTTGTTCTTCATGCCGCGGCCTCCTTCGAGGAAATCGGTTCGATTGTCATAAGTTCCATGAGCTTCTCCTGCGTCGCCTCAGCGATTGGGAGCTCACCGGTGATGTGGCCGTAGGCCAGCGAGTAGACGCGGTCGGAGAGGCCGAGCAGTTCGGGGAGCTCGCTCGAGACCACGATGACGGCCTTGCCCGCCGCGGCGAGGGCGTTGATGATCTCGTAGATCTCGTACTTCGCGCCGACGTCGATGCCGCGGGTCGGCTCGTCGAGGATCAGCACCTCGGGATCCGTGTACAGCCACTTCGACAGCACGACCTTCTGCTGGTTACCGCCGGAGAGGTTACCGACGACCTGCGCGACCGTCGGCGACTTAATGTTCAGATCCTTGCGGAACTGCTCGGCGATCTTGATCTCTTCGTTGCTGTTGACGAAGATCGACGCGGTCGCGATCTTGCCGAGCGCCGACGACGAGACGTTCGTCTTGATGTCGGAGATGAGGTTCAGGCCGTACTGCTTGCGGTCCTCCGACACGTACGCGATCTTGTTCTTGATCGCGTCCTTGACGGTGCGGGTCGAGATCTCCTTGCCGTGCAGCGTCACGCGGCCCGAGGCGTCGCGGCCGTAGCTGCGGCCGAAGACGCTCATCATGAACTCGGTGCGACCGGCGCCCATGAGGCCCGCGATGCCGACGATCTCGCCTGCGCGCACCGAGATGGTGGCGTTGTTGACGACCTTGCGGCCCGCCTGCGTCGGGTGCGAGACCGACCAGTTGTCGATGCGGAAGATCTCTTCGCCGATGTTGGGGGTGCGATCCGGGAAGCGGTTGTCGAGCGAGCGGCCGACCATGCCGCGGATGATGCGGCTCTGCGTCGCATCGGGGCCGTGCATGTCGATCGTCTCGATCGTCTCGCCGTCGCGGATGATCGTCGTCGAGTCGGCGATGTCGACGATCTCGCCCAGCTTGTGGCTGATGATGATGCAGGTGATGCCCTGCTCGCGCAGGTCGCGCAGCAGGCCGAGCAGGTGCTCGGAATCGGTGTCGTTGAGCGCCGCGGTCGGCTCGTCGAGGATGAGAAGCTTCACGTCCTTCGTCAGCGCCTTGGCGATCTCGACGAGCTGCTGCTTGCCGACGCCCAGCTGGCCGACGGGGGTCGTGGGGTTCTCGTTGAGACCGACGCGACGGAGCAGCTCCATGGCGCGCGAGTTCGCCTCGTTCCAGTCGATGAGGCCACGCTTGGTGGTCTCGTTGCCGAGGAAGATGTTCTCGGCGATCGAGAGGTACGGCACCAGCGCGAGTTCCTGGTGGATGATGACGATGCCGGCGCGCTCGGAATCCTTGATCGCGGCGAAGCGCTGCGGCTCGCCGTCGAAGATGATCTCGCCGTCGAAGGATCCGTGCGGGTACACACCCGACAGCACCTTCATGAGGGTGGATTTTCCGGCACCGTTCTCGCCGCAGATCGCGTGGATCTCGCCGCGCTCGACGCTCAAGGTGACGTCCTTGAGCACCTTGACGCCGGGGAAGTTCTTGATGATGTTGCGCATCTCGAGGATCGCGTCGCTCATCGCTGCTCCTGTCGTTTGGTCGCTGTTCGGGAACGCTCGCCTCTCGCCGGGGCCGTCAGGCGACCCCGGCGAGGGTGGAGCGATCAGGGGGTCTTACTCAGCGACACCCTTAGAGATCTCGTCCTCGGTCCAGTAGCCCGAGTCGACGAGGAGCGACTGGATCTTGTCGGACGTCACGATGTCCGACTCGAGAAGGAACGACGGCACGACCTTCACGCCGTTGTCGTAGGTCTCGGTGTCGTTGGCCTCGGGCTCGTTGCCCTCGGCATAGGCCGAGGCGGCGTCGACGGCCTGCGTGGCGAGCTTGCGCGTGTCCTTGAAGATGGTGCCGTACTGCACGCCATCCGCGATCATCTTGACCGAGGCGATCTCGGCGTCCTGACCGGAGACGATCGGCAGGCCCTCTTCGATCGTCGAGCCGTAGCCCGCGTTGTCGAGCGCCGTGATGATGCCGCGCGAGATGCCGTCGTAGGGCGAGAGCACGCCATCGAGCGGCTTCGAGCCACCGCTGTAGGTGCTGGTGATGAGGTCTTCCATGCGCTTCTGCGCCGTGGCCTGGTCCCAACGCAACGTCGACACGGTGTCGAAGTCGTCCTGGCCCGAGCCGATGGTCAGGCGACCGTCGTCGAGGTAGGGCTTCAGGGTGTCCATGGCGCCGTTGAAGAAGAACGGGGCGTTGTTGTCGTCGGGCGAACCGGCGAACACCTCGATGATCTTCTTGTCGGTCAGGCCGGTGTCGGCGTTGTCGCCGTCGAGGTACCCGAGGCCCTGGAGGAGGGTCTGTGCCTGCTGCACGCCGACCTGGTAGTTGTCGAAGGTGACGTAGAAGTCGACTGCCTCGGTGCCGTTGATGAGGCGGTCGTAGGCGATGACCGGGATGCCCTTGTCGGCGGCGTTCTCGAGCTGCGTCGCGAGCGCCGTGCCATCGATCGAGGCGACGATGAGGATGTCGGCGCCGTTGGTGATCATCTGGTCGAGCTGCTGCTGCTGACGCGGGATGTCGTCGTTCGCGTACTGCAGGTCGACGTCGTAGCCGGCCTCTTCGAGCTGCGACTTGACGGCGTCACCGTCGGCGATCCAGCGCTCCGAGGTCTCGGTGGGCATTGCCACGCCGACCGTGATGTCCTCGGCCGTGGTGCCACCGTCGCCGTTCGACGCGGTGTTGTCGGAGCTGCTCGAGCAGCCGGCGAGGCCGATGCCCAGAGCCAGTGCACCCGTGAGCGCAATCGCCCGCATACCATTTCGCATCATTGCTGTTCTCTCTTCATCGAAAGGTGCTCCCCCACCATGGGGTCGCGGTGATCAGAACGGCTTGGCACCGTCTGCCTGATGAACAATACATATTGACGGGCCTGCGTACAAATTACTTTCGCATAACATTGGCTGACGAAATTTCCCGATCACAGGCGATCCCCATGACCGACCCCCTCCTCCGCATGACGCGCGTTTCCAAGCGATTCGGCGCCGTGACGGCCCTCTCCGACGTCTCGATCGACGTCGTCGAGGGCGAGGTTCACGCTCTCTGCGGCGAGAACGGCGCCGGAAAATCTACCCTCATGAAGGTGCTCTCGGGGGTGTACCCGGCGGGCTCCTACGACGGATCCATCGAGCTCGACGGCGAAGAGGTTCGCTTCCGCTCGCTCAGCGAGAGCGAGGACGCCGGGGTCGTGATCATCCACCAGGAACTCGCCCTCATCCCGCACCTCTCCGTCGCCGAAAACATCTTCCTCGGCGGCGAAATCACACGGCGCGGGCTCATCGATTGGCGGGCGACGAACGACCGCGCGGCCGAGCTGATGGCGCGCGTCGGGCTCGACGAGAACCCCACCACGCCCGTGCGCGAGCTCGGCATCGGCAAGCAGCAGCTCGTCGAGATCGCGAAGGCGCTCTCGAAGCGCGTGCGCGTGCTGATCCTCGACGAGCCGACCGCCGCGCTCGGGCAGTCCGACTCCGACCGGCTGCTCGACCTTATCGAGCAGCTGCGCGGCCAGGGCATCACGTGCATCGTCATCTCGCACAAGCTCCGCGAGGTGCTGCGAATCTCCGACCGGATCACCGTCATCCGCGACGGATCCGTCATCGAAACGATGGAGCGCGGCGACCCCGCGACCGACGAGGGGCGGATCATCCGCGCGATGGTCGGGCGCGATCTCGACAGCCTCTTCCCGCCGCGCGAACCGCTCATCGGCGACGAGCTGTTGCGCGTGGAAAACTGGACCGTCCATCACCCCTCGGATCCGTCGCGCGTCATCGTCGACGACGTCTCGTTTTCCGTGCGGGCCGGGGAAATCGTCGGCTTCGCGGGCCTCATGGGGGCCGGCCGAACCGAGCTCGCGATGAGCGTCTTCGGCCGCTCCTACGGATCCGGGATCCGCGGATCCCTCTTCAAAAAGGGCAAGCCGATCGAGGCGCGCAGCGTCGAGGAGGCGATCTCTCACGGCATCGCGTATGCGACCGAGGACCGCAAGGCGCTGGGTCTGAACCTCATCGGAGATATCCAGACGAACACCTCCTCCGTCGGGCTCGAGCGGCTCTCGCGCAGGGGGCTACTCGACCTGATCCGCGAGCGCAAGATCGCCGACGCGTATCGGTACAAGATGAACGTCAAGGCGCCCGATGTGACGGTGCCCGTCGGGTACCTCTCCGGCGGAAACCAGCAGAAGGTCGTGCTCGCGAAGTGGATGTTCGCGAACCCCGACGTGCTGATCCTCGACGAGCCGACCCGCGGCATCGACGTCGGCGCGAAGTACGAGATTTACGGCTTCATCAACGAGCTCGCGGCCCAGGGCAAGGCCATCATCGTGATCTCGTCGGAGCTGCCCGAGGTCATCGGGCTGTCGGACCGGATCTACACGCTCGCGGAGGGCCGGCTCACGGGGGAGGTCGCCCGCGAGGACGCCACGCAGGAGCGGCTCATGCGATTCATGACGGCCGGGCTGTGACGGGTAGCGTGGCAGGACAATGCAGAACCAGCAAGACGTGACCGTTCCACCCGCGCGTGCGAGTGCCGGCCGCACCACGAACGAAGAGGTGCGCGCGCAAAACCTGGCCACCGTTCTGCAGCTCGTCCACACCGACGGGGCCCTCTCGAGGTCGCACATCGGCACCGCCACGGGCCTCAACCGGTCGACCGTGACGGGGCTCGTGACCGAGCTCATGGATCTCGGCGTCGTCGTCGAACAGACCACCGCGCCCACGGGCCGCGTCGGCCGCCCCTCGCTCGGCGTCGCGGCCGACGACACCGTCGTCGCGCTCAGCATCCGCGCCGAACCCGACGCCGTGACCGTGTCGCTCGTGGGGCTCGGAGGAGCGGTGCATTCCCGCGTGCGGCACGACCTCGCGAGCGCGCCCAGCCCGCGCCGTTTCGCGCAGATCACGGCGTCGCTCGTCGACGGCATGCGCGCCGACATCGACCGCCACTACCGGCTCGTCGGCGCCGGGATCGCCGTGCCGGGGCTCGTCGACGAGACCGGCACCGTGATGCTCGCGCCCACCCTCGGGTGGCGGCGCGAACACATCGCCTCGCGCCTCGCCGACGCCCTCGGCATGCCCGTCGTCGCCGGCAACGACGCGAGCGTCGGCGCCATGGCCGAGTCGCGGTTCGGCGTCGGGCGCGGCGTCACAAACATGCTCTACATGAACGGATCCACTAACGGCATCGGCGGCGGAATCGTCTTCGACGGAACCCTCCTGCGCGGCACCTCGGGCTTTGCCGGAGAGCTCGGCCACACCGTCATTGACACCCGCGGCGCGCGCTGCTCGTGCGGGCGCCGCGGCTGCCTCGAGGTCGAGCTCAGCCCCGATCGCGTGCTGAACCTGCTGAAACGTCGCAATCTCGACGAGGACGAGCTCGACATCGAGCTCAGCATCGCCCGCAATCCGAAGGTCATGGCCGAGGTCGAGCGCCAGGTCGACATCCTCTCGACCGCGCTCACCAACTTCGTCAACGCGTTCGCGCCCGAGGTCGTCGTGCTCTCCGGGTATCTCGGCGTGCTCCTCGCCACCAGCCGCGAGCGGCTATCGACCGCCGTCCGGGTGGATCCTGTCGGCGCGGAGGGCCGCTCCGTGCGGCTCGAGCGCGCCCGCATGCGCTCGCACCTCATGCAGATCGCGCCCGCCGAGCTCGCCTTCGCGCCGCTGCTCGAGGATCCGGTCACGAACGCGCGATTTTCCTCATAGCCGTAGCGCGCGGGAGTGCCGCGGCGCCGACGCCTGGAGCCAGATCTGGGTCTTCATCGTGTTCCCGATCGTGGGCGCGCTGCTCGCCGGATTCCTGGCCGGCCCGCTGCTCCACCGCGAGACGCGGACGTAGGTCGCGTGTCCCACTTTGTGCGGGAATAGCAGCGTCATACCCGCACTAAGTGGGACACGCCCCCGGGGGGGGGTTACGCCGTGAACACCGTGTGGATGTCGCCGACGTGCTCGCGGCCGCCGAGGCCGAGGAGCTCGAGGATGACGGCGGATCCGATCGTCACCGCGCCGAGCTGCGACACGATCTCGCGCGCGGCAGCGATGGTGCCGCCGGTAGCGAGCACGTCGTCAACGAGCAGCACGCGCTCGCCCGGCTTCAGAACGCCGGGGGCCTCGATGGTCGCGGATCCGTATTCGAGGTTGTAGGTGACGGCCGCCGCCGGAGTCGGCAACTTGCCCGCCTTGCGGATCGGCAGCATGCCGACACCCTCGGTCGCGGCGATGTAGCCGGCGAGAAGGAATCCGCGGGCCTCGATGCCACCGACGATGTCGAACTGGCCCTTGAAGGGCTCGACGATCGCGGCGCACACCTCGCGCAGCGCGGCAGGATCCGCCAGCATCGGAGAAATGTCGCGGAACAGCACGCCGGGCTCCGGGTAGTCGGGGGTTTCGGCGATGAGCGATTCTGCGTAAGCGAGATCCTTGTGCGTCACCGGAAGAGCGTACCGATTCGACCTGAAACGCCGCCGGATAGGCGAGGATGTAAGCATGAACACGCTCAGCTTCGTTGCAGAGAATGCAGGTCTTATCGAGGCCGGTGGGCAGATGGGCGGCATGATTGCGATCGCCGCCGCCGTGCTCGTCATCGCCGGCGGCGGAATCTTCTTCGCGATCCGCGCCCGTAACAAGAACAGCGCCGAATGACCTCACACCTCCAGGCAGACGCGGATCCGGCGCGCTGGGTCGCGATCCGCGGCCGCGGGTTCTCCGGATCCCGGCACCGCAGGGCCGCGATCAACATGCTGATGTCGACGATCGGCATCACGCAGGGGCAACCCGGGTCCGGCCTGCTCAGCTTCATCGCAACCCGCGCCATCAAGGCGGGGTTGCGCCACTCGAACGGGCGATTCCTCGCCTGGTCGTGGAAGGAAGATCCGTCGGCACTCGCGGCCCTCGCGCAGGTGCAGGAGATGACGCCGCAGGTGCGCGCGGCACGCGCCTCGATGCCGATCGAGTACGACGACACCGAGAACTTCGCGAACCCGCACCTGGGTGTGGGCGAGAAGCTCGTGATGGAGGCGTCCGAGCGCACGCCCACCAATTTCGTGTCGTACACGTGGGATACGGGAACGCACCTCATCACGCTTCACGCGGTGTCGCCCGACCGCGAACGGTTCCTGCTGTTCCTGGATCCGCTGGACCAGCTCGCGCGCACGGTGCGCTGGGTGGAAGACCTGCAAATCGACGAAAACAACATTCTTCGCCTGCCCAAGGCCTAAGACACGCCCGGCGCGTGTGCATGCAGGATAATGTCTAAAAAGTGAGCGCCCACTTTCGGGGGAGAGTTCGGCCTCACGGAGGATTGGGAATCCATGGACACTCAGTCGCGCCTGTATACGCGAACGCGCATTTTGTCGTACTTCGACGAGGCGCGCGCCGGCGACACAGTTTTTTGTCGCGTCACAGACGGATCCGACGCGCATGCGCAGAGCGCACTGTGGGTCGCAGAGAGAGAGCACACGGCAGAATGGCTCGCGCGTGCGCCACGGCACGCCACAGGTTCGCCCGACGTCGTCGTCCTCAACCTCATTGGCGGAGTGCCAGACGAGGGAGACGCCGTTGTTTCGGCGCGGAACGTCTACCCTCAGGCGATTCTGATCGTGCTGTCAACACATGCCTGGCCACGACACGCGAGCGACACCGGGCTCCAACCGGATGTGCGCGTCTCGCCCCGTGAATTTGCGTTCACGGACAGCGAGGTCATTACCCTCAGCGAACGGTTAGGGGTCAGCACGACCGCGTCGCAGCGCTCACACCTCCTCGGCGAGAGCGCGGGCGTCGCCGGGATGGTCCTCGGCGCGCTGGAGGCCGCGCAACGCTCGGGCACGCTGGGCGCGGCCGAAGTACAGGCTGGGTGTAACGCGATGTTCGGGCCGCTACTTTCGGCCCGCGTCGACTTCCCCTATCGCCGTCCCGCGTGGGAGGCGGGGGTCGCGATGGCCCACCTGGGCGAACTATCGACAGCGGCGCTGGATGCAGTGTGGGATCGCGGCGACTACGCCGTCTCCTACCGTTACACCCTCGCCGATGCCGGTGCGCTCATCGAAACCTCCCCCGGGGTGCATAGCTACGTCCCCGGCATTCAGAAGGCGATGTCGTCGCTGACCAACGTGATCGATGACGTCGAGAATCGCGCGATCGTTTCTGGCGCCGTTGCGCGGCTCGTTTCGCAGGGCAGGTTCGACGACGCCGTGCGCGTCGGTTCCCTTTCCCCGACAATCCGCGCGCGTTTGCTCGCCCGCCATTGGCGGGATGTCATCGCCCTGCCTGCGTCGAGTGCTCGCGCGGCGCTGCGCGAGGCGTTGCGTGAGGTATCAGATCCACGCCTCATGCTCGCCCTCGTTCGTGCACTCATCGATCCCCTGCAACGGGAATTTGATCATCGAATCTCGTCGTCGCATCTACAGGAGGCGCAGAGCCTCCTCACCCGAATGGAACACGCGACGGGTCTCGAGCCGGAAGACGCGGCGATCGTCGTCACGATGCTTGCCACGACTGATCGCATCGCCGGACGCCCTGAGGTGGGCCTCGCGCGCCTCGGCGCGCTCGAGTCGGTGCGCCCGTCACCGGCCGATCGCGCACCAGTGCATTTTCATGTCGGCCTGATGCATCTTGAGCTCGGCAAGGCGACGATGGCGCTCGAGAGTTTCGACGCCGCTCGAAGCGAAGCGTATGCGTCGGGCGATGACAATCTCGTCGCTCTCGCCGAAGAGCTCTCGCTCATCGCGTCATATGTGCAGTTGACAAGCCAGTCGCCGGCCTGGACCGGCGCGCGCCGATCGCCTCTTACGGGCTCGTCTCTCCCGCTCGGGGCTGCTCTGGATACGGTCGACGTGCGCGAACTGCGCCACCTGTTGGAGGCGCCAGCCGACTACTCCGCGCCCGGCATGACGGCGCTCAGTTCCCTCGAAGCGACGCTTCGCGCCCGGGCCTACTCGGTCTTGGGGCTTGGCCATTCAGCGCTCGGCGAGCTCGACATCCTGGCCGCGAAGCTTCCCCCGGGCCTTCCGACGCCTGCGCTACGTCGCTGGCTCCTCCTCTCTCGGGTCGAGGCGCTGCTCGTTTTGGGACGCGCCGACGAGGTGCTGGAGATACTCGACGACGCAACACCGTCCGGTCCAGAGACTCCTCATGCCACGCTGCACCGAGCGCACGCCCTCGTCCTGCTCGGCCAGGGCGACATGGCAACGACGCTCATGCACGACTTGGTCCCTCAGATCCGAGGGAAATCGGTGCGGCATGCGATCCGTGCGCAGGCAACACTTCATCGCGCCCTGCTCGGTCTCGGCGACGTCGAGGGAGCGAACGCGGCCCTCGTCGATGCCCTCCATAAGGCGGCCCAGACCGGTCTTCTCCTGCCGTTTTTCCGTCACGGCCGAGCCTGGGTCGCACAGCTCCTTGACGCCGCGGTTCCCTTCACCCGCGATCCCGCCGTCGGAAGGCTCGTGCGATCCATGCACGAGACTCTGCGCGATCTCGGCGGCGCGCCGGATGCCATTGCGCTCACGCCCCGTGAGCAGGATGTGCTCGCGCTGCTCGCGGGACCTGGAACGATCGGGCAGGTCGCCGAGGCCCTCGGAGTCACGCAAAACACGATCAAGTCGCAGCTGCGTGGCCTCTATCGCAAGCTCGGCGCCGCATCCCGCGATGACGCCCTCTTGACGGCACGTGCTGCCGGGCTCCTCACCTAATCGGTTTCACCCCGGTTTCACCCCCTCGGTTCCCGCCCCCACCCGCTCTTTTCCGGACGCTGTCTCATTTGCGCCGTTCCAGGTCGCCGAGCCTGTACGTTTGCCCGTCAATCATGAACGTGGTGTCGACTTCGCAACGAAGCCCTCCGGGGAAGTTTCTCGCGTGCCCCGCCCCCTAGCGTCGGGTTGTGTTGCCGTGCAGGTGCGGTGACGAACCGACAGGATCGTGCCTTCGCACGGCAGGAGAAAGGGGTCGGAGCATGGCGCAATTGCCTCGCTCGGCACGGCGAATCACTCGCAACTGGAAGATGGGAGCCTCGGCGCTCCTCGCCATTGTGCTGGTCACCGCCGTCGTACCCCAAGCGGCAGCCGCGAGCGAGGAGAGCGAATCGTGGACCGTCGTCGAGACGTCCACGCCGTCTCCAGCGCCCGAGGATCCTCCCGTCGCGGCAGAGAGCGCGGATCCGATGCCCGAGGCTTCCACCAGCCCACTGCAGGAGTTCTCAACGATCCCGGCTGTCCCGGAGGATCTGCAACCGACGCCCTCGGCAGAGCCGAGTGAGGCGCCGGAGGAAGCCGCCGACGACGCGCAGGCGAGCGAGCAGGCGCCGCAGGACGAACCGGGTGTCGTCGCCCCGCTCTCGGTCCCCGCGCCGAGCTCAACGACCGCTGTCATCAATGTCAAGGTGCGCGGCGACCGCACGGCGGGTGGACCGGCAGCACTTGCCGGCGTAGAACTGCAGCTCTACAACGGTACGAGCGCGCCAACAACCGCACGATCTGAGGCTTGGGCCACGTGTGTTTCCGATGCTCAGGGTGACTGCTCGTTTACCGTTCCGAACACTCAATGCAGATCGAGTTTCGGCGGCCTCTGCTGGGATGCCGCGGCGAACCGCGACCGACGTTTCTGGGTCATGGCAACCTCCGCGCCCGCCGACTGGTACCTGAACTCGCCGCTCGTTGTCGGCACCGGGTCGACGTCGACCTATGCCTTCCGCACGGGCGAGAACCTGCGCGCGGGCAACACGTACACGTCCGGCAGCGCCTTCATGGCCAACAACGACAGCAGGACGTCGACGGGCCTCTGGCAGGCGTCGCGCGTCAACCCGACGCTTCCGCTTCGATGCGAGGCTGGGCTGAGCGTCGCACTCATCCTCGACCTCTCGGGGTCCGTCGACAACTACGTCGGCACCCTGAAGGACGCCGCGAAGGGCATGGTCGATTCGCTCGCAGGATCGGGATCCTCCGTTGCACTCTTCACCTTCGCTGCCTCGGCTCCCCGCAACTCTAACGGCGACGGGCGCAACTGGGGTTCGTTAGCCATCGATCAGGGCAACAATCTGGATACGATCAAGAACCGCATCGACGCCTATGCAACGGGTGGCGCCACCAACTGGGATCGCGGCATCTGGCAGGTCGCAGCCTCGAGCACCGACTTCGACCTCGCGATCATGGTCACCGACGGCATGCCGACCTACTCGGGCTCTCCCGCTAGCGGCCCCGGCGACTCCACGCAGTTCGCACAGGTCGAGCAGGCGATCTTCTCGGCGAACGCGCTCAAGGCAGAGGGCACGCGCGTGCTCGCGGTCGGCGTCGGCGACGGCCTCTCGGGCGACCCCGCCAACCTGCGAGCCGTTTCCGGCACCGTCGGTCACGTCACGGGACAGTCGGGTGTCGCGTCCGACTACTTCCAGACGCCGTGGAGCGAGCTCACGACCGTCCTGAGCAGCATCGCCAAGGGCGCCACCTGCCAGGCGACCATCGACATCGAAAAGCAGACGAAGGCGTACGGGACGAACGAATACGCGAACGGCGGGTCCGGTTGGACGTTCTCCGCGTCTTCGACGCAGGGCACGCTGTCGACGCCGGCAGAACAGACCACGGGCTCCGAGGGATCGGCGAGCTGGACCGTGAAGTTCGGCACCCCCCACCCCCAGACTCCAGCCGCCGTCTCCCTCAGCGAGATCCTGGGAGACCACGCGAATAGCGGCTGGTCGCTCGACAGCATCGCCTGCACCCTCAACGGCAAGGCCGTCTCCGTATTGAAACCGACGGCGACAGTAAACGTCACGAGCGGCGATGCCCTGAAGTGCACGTTCAACAACGTGCAGACCCTCGTGCCGGATATCGACGTCGTCAAAACTGCGTGGCTCGGCGATGTCGAGATCGACGATGGCGATGAGGTCGCCTCCGGAACAAGCGTGACCTGGAAATACCTCGTGACAAACACCGGTCAGACCGCTTTGACCGACATCGCCGTGGCCGACGACCAGGTCGGCAACGCGACGTGCCCCAAGACCGAGCTGGCCGTGGGCGAGAGCATGACGTGCTCGGCCACGGGCTCCGTCACCGCCCAGGAATAACCCCCCCCACCGCGCTACAGAGCGCACCCTCAAGGAGAACCCCATGAACAAGAAGCTCACCGGAATCGTCGCGGGCGCCGCGGGCGCCGCGCTGCTCATCAGCGGCGGCACCTACGCCCTGTGGAACGACAGCGCGACGACGGATGGCGGCACGATTACCGCCGGCAACCTCGACGTCGAAGCCGTCGGCACGCCTACGTGGAACGACGTCTCGGGCGACCGCACCGACTCCCCGCACGTCATCGACCTGTCGACGTTCAAGATTGTCCCCGGCGACACGATCACGGGTGCCTATGGCTTCGACCTCGGCCTGCAGGGCGACAACATCGTCGCCGAGCTTGCCCTTACGGGCGATGCACTGAGCGGCGACCTCGCCGAGGGCCTCACCGCGACCTACACCCTCAAGCAGGGCGCGACGGTGATCGGCACGGCCACCGGATCCCTCGGAAGCGGCATCGACGTGCAGCTGACGTCGTCCGACAACACGGGTGACACGACCGGCGCGATCGTTGTTCCGGCTGCCGTCGACGGCGCAGCCGACGTCACGCTCGAGGTTGCCATCACGTTCGACGAAAACACCGACGAACGCGACCTCGTTCAGACGACCGCGGCGCTCACCTCCGCATCGGCGACCCTCACGCAGGTCCGCGCCGACGGCCCCGGCTACAACTAAACCCTCGATCGTGCGGGGGCGCCCACCGGCTCCCCCGCAGGCCCCACCACGTTAGGAGAACCCCGTGACCGCCACACGCCGACGCAAGCCGCTGTTCTGGCGCAGCGCGGGCTCCGCCTTCGTGACCGTGCTCCTGCTCGCGGTATTGGGCGTCGCGCTGTCGCTCACACTGGTACCGCGGGTGATGCACGGGGCCGCCCTCACCGTTCTTACCGGTTCCATGGAGCCGACGTATTCGCCCGGCGACATGGTGGTGTCGGTTCCCCAGGATTCGTACGCCATCGGCGACGCCATCACCTTCCAGCCCGTCTCCGGCGACCCGACGCTCATCACCCACCGCATCGTCGCCGTGCAAAACGGCCCCGAGGGTACCGGCTACATCACCCGAGGCGACGCCAACGGCGCCGACGATCAGCCCATCGTCGCCGCGCAGGTGATGGGCAAGGTCATCTACAGCGTGCCGTACGTCGGGCTGGCCGCCCAGGCGCTCGGAAGCCATCGCGAGATGCTCCTCGTCATCGCCGGCGCGGGCCTCGTCGGATACGGCATCTATGCATTCGGATCCGCCGCTCTCGCGAAGCGGTCAGACAGCTCGCGCGGGCGCGTCCCCGCCCGCACACACTAGGAGAAAGACGTGCGCACACCTTCGAAGTGGCGTCTGCCACTATTCGCCACCGCGGCTCTCGCCGCCGGCGCCACCCTCGGCGGCGGCACGCTCGCTCTCTGGAACGGCACGGCCAGCGGATCCGCCGCGACGGTCGTCGCCGGAAACCTCGACATCTCGTCTGCCGACGTCGTATGGGCCGAGACCTCGGCAGACGTGACCTCCCCTCAGGCGGGCATGTTCCTGGTTCGCCAGGGCGACTCCGCCACCGCGACGTTCCCCTTCGAGGCCGTGCTCGACGGCGATAACCTCGCCGGGAACATCGGCGTCGACTGGCGCGTCGCACCGTCGCTCCCCGCCGGGGTAACGGGCGACTACTCCGTTTTCGATTCCGACGAGAACGAGCTCGCCTCCGGGACTCTCGGCGCGGGCACCCCCTCGCTCGCACGCGTGACCACCGGCGGAGACTACGTCCTGCGGGTCACGCTAGATTTCGCCGACCTGAGCGACCGGTTCGGGACGGACAGCGCCGTTCAGACCGCCGACCTTGGCGAGTTCGACATCACTCTGACACAGATTCGTTCCGGGGAGGGATTCGAATGAACCGCACTCATGTCGTCCGCGACACGGCAGTGATCGGCCTTGCGGCAACGATCGGGCTCGCGCTCGGCGTCGGCGGCGTCACCGCAGCCTATTGGAACGATGAGGTGAGCTTCGCGGGAGAAATCTCTTCCGGCTACGAGTATTTTGCCGCCGGTCGCGTCGATGCAACGGCCCCCGCCGACAGCGCACACACCGCAACCGTCACGATCGGGGCGGCCGAGGCCGCCGCGCTCGTCGAGGACAGCCGCATCGCGATCCCGATGCAGACCGACTCGCTCAGCCAGGGCAACAAGGGGTTGCGCTACACCGTGACCCCGCCGTCGAGCTGGGGGACCGGAATCTTCGGTGCCGCGGACGTCTCGGTCTTCCCCGTGAATGCGGCGGCAGACTGCACCGTCGACGCGGCCGTCCCCGCATCGCCGTCCCTCACCAACACGCCTGTCACGGCCGACTACTCGACCTCGACGACGCCGGCCACCGAGTACTGGTGCCTCATCGCGACGCTCGATGGGCTTCCCGATGAGGGCGCGTATAAGAACACGGCGACGGCGACCGCGAAGGATCCGTCGCAGCGCGACGTGACCGCGACCGACGACTGGAATGCCGTCGTCACGAGCGCCCTCGACCCCGCCGCCGAGACAAACCACACGATCTCATTCACATACGAGACCTTCCGGCCCGGAGAGTGACCGCCATGAGGAAATACCTTCTGCCCTGCGCCGCGGCGTCGCTCGCTCTCGCACTCGGCGCCGTCGCCCCCGCGAACGCGGCCGAGCCGGATCCGATCCAGCTCTCGTGGGACGGCTCGGCATTCGCCGATACCGTCGTCGAAAGCTTCGTCGGGACGCCCGTCGCGGTGCCCGGTGACAGCGCAGAGCGCACGTTGTACGTGCGCAACGATGGCCCCTCGGACGGCGTGCTCACGGTCACGATCACCCACGTGGAGCTGCGCACCCCCGACAAGGGCCTCGACGACTCGTTCTACGACGATGTCATCGTCGACTGGGGCACCGGGTCTGGTTCGCTTTCGGAGATCGACGACGCCGGAGACACGGCCGTCATGAGCATGCCCCTGGCGATGGGCGAGATGACCGACGTCACGATCGGCTACGACTTCCCCGTCGAGGCGACCTCCGGCAACAAGTCCAACGTCGGCGCCCACGAGGCATCGTTCGATGTCGTCCTCACGCTCGGCGGAGAGGTCGTGGAGCCCACCCCTCCGGTGACGCCGACGCCGGCTGCGACGCCGACACCCGACGTGACCCCAACACCGGATGCGACGCCGACACCCAACGTGACCTCGACACCCGACGTGACGCCAACACCGGATGCGACGCCGACACCCAACGTGACCTCGACACCCGACGTGACGCCGACACCCGACGTGACCCCGACACCAGATGTGACCCCAACACCGGATGTCGTCCCAACCCCGAGCGAGTCGGAGGAGCCTCAGGTTCCCCCGGTCGATCCTCCCGCACCGCCGGAGGCGGGCGACCTGTCGCCGACTGGCGGATCCGTCGCCGGCCTTGCCGTGCTCGGCGCTGCCGCCGGCGCCGCGGGTCTGCTCCTCTTGAAGCAGCGCCGCACACGAGGAACCGACAGGGTCTGATCCGAGTCCCGCGGTCGCCGTGTCGAGCGCGCTCGGACCACCAAACCCGGCGGTGAGATGACGAGGCACCTCCCCCAACCTCGTTCTCTCACCTCCGCATAACTGAATAGACCCGTGAAGGCGGGCGTACCGGATGGCCCCGGGACGCCCGCCTTCATTTTTCCCAGGTAACACTTTGCACGCAGGTGTGCAAACTATTTACACTGTGATGATGACCACATCGTCGCGGCGACGCGATGCGGTCGCCAACCGTCAAGCCCTGCTCGCCTCGGCCGCCGAGCTCCTCCGGCAGGATCCGCAGGCGTCGATCGACGCCATCGCCACCGCCGCCGGCCTCACCCGCCGCGCCGTCTACGGCCACTTCCCGTCGCGCGAGGCGCTCATCTCCGAGCTGCTCGAGCGTGGGGCGGCGAAGATCGCGTCGTCGGTCGAGGGGATCCGCCACGACGACCCCGCCGTCCAGATCGCGCTGCTCATGTCGGGCGTCTGGCGCGCCGTGACCGACGTCAAGCTCGTCGTGCAGATGGTCGTGCGCGGCCCGCTCGATAGCACCGTCAGCGAGACGATCGAGCCCGTGCGGCGCGTGCTGCTCGACGCCGTCGAGCGCGGGCACGCGAGCGGATCCCTCCGGCGCGACCAGGATCCGGAGCTCACGGCGCTCCTCATCGAGCGCACGCTGCTCGGAATGCTCGACGTCGTCGTCGCCCGCGAGCTCGACGACGTCGAGGCGCAGCGGATCCTCGCCGCCACCGCCCTCGGAACCGCCGGCCTCGATTGGCGCGCCGCGCGTGACACGGTCGCGGCTCTCGAGACATACTCGCCTCAGAACCCAGTGAACGGAGAAGCCTCGTGACAACGAAGGAACTGACCGCTGTGCCCACCCTCGCGGCGCGAGGCATCACCGTCGGCCCCATCGCGGCGATCGACGTCGAGGCCTACGCCGGCCAGGTGACCCTCGTCGCGGTCGAGGGCGGGCAGCGCGCCGACTTCCTCTCACTCATGCTCTCGGGGCGCATGGCCCCGAAGGCGGGCGTCGTCGAGCTCGACGGCCGCGAGGATCCGAAGGGGTTGCGAAACCGCGTCGCCATCGTCGACGCCCCCGACACGAGCGCCCCGGCCGACGAGCTGCCGCTCGCTGAGGTGGTCATGGAGGAGCTCGTCTTCGCGGGGCTCCGAGCGCCGCGCCGCGCGATGCGCAAGCTGCTCGCCGACGAGGGACTGTCAGACCTCGCGTCGACGACGATGGGGCACCTTCCCGCCGAGGTGCGGACCCGTGTGCTCACCCGCACGGCGGCGGCCCGCAAGGACGTCGACATCCTCATCATCGCCATCCCCGATCGCCACGGCGGCGATATCGCCGCCTGGTCCGATACGGCGCACGCCTGGGCCGCCCGCGGCTACACGGTGATCGTGCTCGCCTCGGCCGCCGCCATCGACGCCGCGCGCAGATGACCCCCGCACGAAACTCGGAAAAATCACGGAACTCGGAAGGGTTCCGCGAATGGATCCGAGTCTCGTGATTTCTCCGATATTCGTGACGCAGCCACACCGGGAAGCACTCACATGAAGTTCCTCACCCTCGTCCGCACCGAGCTCAAGCGCCTCACCGGGTCGCCGATGCAGATCCTCGCCCTCGTGGCGCTCATGCTCGTTCCCCTGCTCTACGCGGGCCTGTACCTCTGGGGCAACAACGACCCGTACGGCAACCTCGACAGCGTGCCCGCCGCGCTCGTCGTCGACGACACCGGCGCCACGCAAGACGGCGAGAACGTCAACTACGGCGAGCAGGTGCGCGACAACCTCATCGACGACGGCACCCTCGACTGGCACGAGACAACCCTCAAGGAGGCCCAGTCGGGCCTCGCGTCGGGCGAGTACGACTTCATCGTGCGCTTCGGGCCCGACTTCTCGACGTCGCTGACCTCGATCGCCGACGACGACCCGACGAAGGCGATCGTCGAGCTGACCACGAACGACGCCAACAGCTACCTCGCGGGCACGATCGCCGACACCGTCACCGCGACGGTGCGTAACTCGCTCACGCAGGAGGTCGGCCAGACCGCCGCGCTGACGCTGCTCGACTCGATCGCGACCATCCGATCCGGCCTCGTCGACGCCGCCGATGGCGCGAAGCAGCTCGCCGACGGAGCGGCGACCGCGAAGGACGGATCCGATACCCTCGCGTCGGGCGCGAAGGACGCGGCCAGCGGATCCCAGCAGCTGTCGAGCGGCCTCGACACCCTCAACTCGTCGGTCTCGCAGCTACCGAGCAAGGTGAGCGAGCTCGCGAGCGGCGCCCAGCAGGTCGCCGACGGCAACGCGCAGCTCAACGACCAGGTCGCGCCGGCGGCGCAGCGCATCGCCGACGCCGTCGCGCAGCTGCCGACGGATCAGGACGTGCGCGACGAGCTCACCGCCCTCGGGATCCCCGAAGACCAGATCGAGCCGATCGTGCAGCTCATCTCCCCCGCCGGCACGCAGATCCGCGAGGCCAACGACGAGGTGCAGACCGCGGCGAGTGCGGTCTCGCAGCTCGCCGACGGATCCCGCCAGGTCGCCGACGGCGCCCAGCAGCTGTCCGACAACATGCCCGCTCTCGCCGACGGCGTCTCGTCGGCCGCGACGGGCGCGTCGACCCTCAACGACGGCGTCCAGCAGATCTCCGACGGCGCCGCCTCGCTCGCCGACGGTCTCGGGGACTTGAAGGACGGATCCGCGACGCTCGCGAGCTCGCTCGCCGACGCGGTCACGCAGATCCCGGACCAGTCCGAGGACGAGCGAAAGACGGCCGCGAAGATGATGTCGGATCCGGTGACCGTCGAGTCGGGCGCGACGTCGGAGGCGTCGTCGTACGGTGCGGGAATGGCGCCGTTCTTCATCAGCCTCTCGGCGTGGATCGGCATCTACGCGCTGTTCCTCATCGTCAAGCCCTACTCGCAGCGCGCCGTCACGGCACTGCGCAAGCCGCTGCCAATCACGCTCGGCGCGTGGGCGACGCCCGCCCTGCTGGGCGTGCTGCAGATGGGTACCGTGTACCTGATCGTCAAGTTCGGGCTCGGGTATACGGTGGCGCATCCCGGCGGGATGATCGGCGTCATGGCGCTCACTACGGCGACGTTCGCCGCGATCATCCTGACGCTCAATGTGCTGCTCGGCAGCGTCGGACAGTTCATCGGACTCATCCTCATGGTGCTGCAGCTCGTGTCGGCGGGCGGAACGTTCCCGTTCCAGACCCTGCCGTCGCCGCTCCGCGCCCTCCACGAGGCGCTGCCGATGAGCTACACCGTCGACGCGCTGCGGCAACTCATGTACGGCGGCGACCTCGACCGCGTGTGGAGCGACGTCGCCTTCCTCGGGTGCTGGCTCGTCGGAGCGCTACTCATCGCGTTCGTCACCATCTTCCGGATGACCCGCTCACGCACGATGCGCGACATCCGCCCGTCCCTCCTGGGGTAACGGGCCGGGCCTCCGGCCCGCCCCTCCCCGCGAGATCGCATTGTTTTCGCGAGGTCGCACTGTTTTGTCCCCGCGAGGTCGCACTGTTTTCGCGAGGTCGCATCGAAATGTGTGCGGCCTCGCGAAATGTGTGCGACCTCGCGGAATGACCGGTTCGCGTCGTAGCCTCGGAGCATGGTCGACATCAACGCGCTGGCGTTCAACGTCACGATCCCCGATCACCTGCGCTGGCGTGACGAGCGCCGCGGCGAAGAGTTCGAGCTGCAGTCGATCACGGTCCGGCTCCTCGCCGACGGATCCCTCGCCGCGAAGGCATACGGCAAGCCCGTCGCGGGAGGCCGCGGCGCCTACGTTTCGTTCAACGTCAGGCGCAGCCCCGAGATCGACGCCCTCATCGCCGACGCCGCGGCCGCGGCTTCCGGCCGCTGGGCCGAGAACACGGGGCTGGCGTGAACCTCACGGCCGTGCAGGCTCGGCGGGCGCGCTGGGCGAGCCAGCTGCTGGGCGGATCCGCCCTCACGCCCGCGCAGGTCGTCGATCGCGCGGTGGCGCTACAGGGGCAGGATCTGCCCGCCGTGCTGCGCGCGATCGCGATCCGCTCGACGCCCGGCACCACGATCGACGACGTGAGGGCCGCGTTCGATCGCGGCGAGATCGTACGATCCTGGCCCGTGCGCGGCACCCTGTTCGCGACAACGCCGCAGCACCTCGCGAACCTGCTGTCGCTCACGGCCGAACGGATCCATCGGTCGACCATCGCCCGCCGCGCCCAGCTCGGCCTCGATGACGCGACGCTCGCGCGGGCGCTTGAGGTTGCGCCGCGCGGCGCGACGCGCGCCGAGGTGCTCGACGCGTGGGAGTCCGCCGGCCTCGATCCCGCCGGTGGCCGCGGATATCACATGATTTTTCACCACGCCGTCGGCGGATCTTGGCACTGGGGCGCGTTCCGCGGCGACCAGCAGCTGCTGGTGCCGGCGGCCGCGCGGGCCGCGGATCCGGATCCCCTCCCCGCGATCGTCCGCGGCCTCGCGACCGCGCGCGGGCCGGTCACCGAGAACGACCTGGCGTGGTGGCTGAAGTTGCCGAAGACCGCGGTGCGGCGCGCACTCGGCGGGCTGACCGAGGTCGCCGTTGAGGGCGAGCGCGCGTGGATCGCGGGCGAAATCGCGGATCCGGGAGACACCGGGGTCACCCTCATTCCCGGGTTCGACGAGTGGATCCTCGGATACGAGCGGCGCGAATTCACCGCGACGAGCGCGATGCAGAAGGCGCTGGTGCCGGGGAATAACGGGGTATTCCGCCCCGCGATCCTCGTCGATGGCGTTGCCGTCGGAACGTGGCAACACCGCTCGAAGACCCGGCGCGAGGCGACATTCGAGCTGGTCGAGAAGGTGCCGGCCGCGACAGCCAAGCGCATCGCCCGCGTCATCGATGCCTGGCCCCACGTCTAGCGTCCGCGCCCCACACCCCGGGACCCCACACCCCGCGAGATCGCATCGAATTCAGTGAGATCTCGCGAGAAGAGTGAGATCTCGCGAGATCAATGCGATCTCGCGGAACACGAGCCCCGCCCAACCCGCGAGATCTCACTCTTTTCATGGCCACACCCCGAAAAGAGTGCGATCTCGCGAAAAGAGTGCGACCTCGCGGGAATGTGGCCCCCACAAAAGAGGGAAGCGTTACGCCGTGAGGGACACCCGGACCTCGCCCGGGGCGCGGCCCGTGATGTAGAGCCGCGGGCCGATCATGGCGTCGGTGCCGCCGAGGAATTCGTATTCCTCGCCGGGGCGGTATTGCGCGGGGGCGGCGGAGCCGCCCGTTACCGTCACCGCGAGCGAGCCGTAGCTCGCCGTTCCCTCGCACAGCCGCACCGTGTCGGGGCCGAGCTGTTCGCCGCCGCGGAAGGATCCGCCGGGCCGGAACGCGAGCTCGAGCGCCCACGGCACCTCGGCGCCGCGCTGCGTGATCACGAGGTCGGCGCCGCGCTCGGTGGGCTCGATCGCGATCGCCGTCGAGAGCCCCACGCGCGTCTCATCGCGCTCGTCGAAGGCCATCGCCGCGGCGAAGCGCCCCTCGTCGACGAGGCGGTAGTCGGCGTCGGCGCGCAGCGACGCCGGCGGTAGCGGCTGGTAGTAGCTGCCCTCGAGCGACTCGCGCAGCACGATCCGCTCGCCCTCGACCGCGAGCGCGTCGGCCCGGAAGGGACCGAGCCCGAAGAAGTCGCGCGAGAGCCGCACGGAGTCGAGCACCGTGGATCCGGCGAACATCCGCAGGAACGTCGGGTTGTTCGCGAGCCCCGAGCGCACGCGGCGCATGGCGCCGTGGTCGGATCCGCCGAACACGACGAGCCGCCGCGCGTCGGTCGTGTCGATCGCGAGGCCCTCGCGCGCCCAGACCCGCAGGCCGTCGCGCGCGGGCGCGGCGGGCGCGGGCAGCGGATCCGCGAGCGCGGGCGCGAGCAGCGCCTCGGCGAGCACGGTCTGCGGCTCGTCGATGCCGCCCTGCTCCGCAAGCTCGGCCGCCCACGCGAAGTCGGCGCGGCCGCGCTCGATCGCGAGCCGCCGGAACGCCACGAGGTAGGGCGCGAGCGCGAAGCGCGGATCCTTCTGGTCTTGCCGGCGCGAGTGCACCGTCTCGACGCTCGCGTCGGGGTGGATCAGCAGGAGCGTCGCCGCGAGGTTCCGCTCCACGATGTCGTGCAGCTCGGGACGCCCCAGGATGTCGCCCATCGCGAGCAGCGCCGGGTTCGACACGTGCACGGCGTAGTTGGCGCTGCGCTCGGAGTACTGCCCGCCCGGACCGATATCGATGCCCTCGGCGAGCCACTGCTCGATGCGCGCCAGCACGTCGTCCGACGGGCGGAGGCGGTGCAGTCGCGCGAGCGCGGCGCAGATCTCCCAGCGGTGGTTCGGCGTGTGCACGCCGCCCGCGACGAGCGCGGGGCGCACGCGGTCGGCGATCTCGACGAGGCGATCCCGGATCCGCGACAGCAGCTCGTCGTCGCCGAGCCGCGTCAGCTCGATGACGTCGCACAGGTCGTTGACGGTGAAGCTCGTGTCGGGCGGCGATTCGAGGTTGTCGCCTCCCGCGAACAGCCCCGACGGGGCCTGCATCGCGGCGAGGTCATCGGCGTATCCGAGCGCGCGCTCGAGCGCGCCGCGGTCGCCGCGGTGGGCGCCGCCGTCGGCGAGGAACGCCGCGACGAGAAGCTTCGCCCGGCGCATCGATTCACGGTGCGGGCCGAGGGGCGCGCGGTCGAGCGGGGGCGCGTCGGCGAGGCCCGCGATCGCGGCGTCGGCGGCCGCGGCCGCGTGGGAGAGGAAGGTCATCAGGCTGCCCTGTCGTCGAAGGTGATGCGGAAGGTGCGCACCTCGAACGGGCGCAGCTCGAGCCCGAGAGCCCGCGGGCCCGAAGACAAAACCTCGGCAAGCGGGGCTTCAACGAGATCACACTCGCGCACGGCCCCGTCCCGATCCCACTCGAGCGTCGCGCTCGTGCGCGCGCCGCGGGTCTCGTAGACGCGCACGACGAGGTCGCCGCTGCGGTCGGCGGCGAGCTTCACGGCCGAGATGACCGCCGAGGTCTCCCCCGATAGCCGCACGGGCGCGGAACCAGCGGATCCCGAAACCGCGCGCAGCGGCGTGCCCAGCCGCACGCCCCACGCGAGCGCCTCGTCGGTCGTCGCCGCGGGCGCGATGAGCGTCTCGAAGTCGTGCTCGCCCTGGTCGGCGTCCGGATCCGGGAACGTCGGCGCCCGGAGGAGCGACTGCCGCACCGTCGTGATCTGCCCGTCGCGCCAGGCGTCGTGGCCGTACATGCCGTCGTTTGCGATCGCGACGCCGAAGCCCGGCTCGCCCACGTGCACCCAGCGGTGGGCGCAGCTCTCGTAGCGCGCCACGTCCCACGAGGTGTTGCGGTGCAGCGGCCGCCGCACGTGCCCGTAAGAGGTCTCGTACGCGGCATCGTTCGCGTGCACGTCGACGGGGAAGGCGAGCTTCAGCAGGCGCCGCGTCTCGTGCCAGTCGACGTGGGTACGGATCCGCACCGCACCGCCCGTCTCGTCGAGCGAGATGCGCTGCACGATCGTCGAGTCGCCGGCGCGCACCTCGACGCGCACGGCGTCGCCGTCGCGCACGGCGGATCCGGCGAGCGTCTCGGTCTGCAGGCGGTAGTCGCGGTCGAGCTCCCACGCGTCCCACTTCGCGGGCGCGTCGACGTGCAGCTGGAGCACGTTCGCGGGTTGGCCGGGCGCGAGCGCGTCGCGGCCGCTCGCACGGTCGACGAGGCTCACGATCGTGCCGTCGGCCGCGATGTCGACGACGAGGGCGTCGGACGTCAGGCGGAACCCGGAACCGCGCTCCTCGAGCGCGACCTCGGCGGCCGGATCCGCGGATCCGATCGAGAACGCCGGCACCCCGCGGATCGGAAGGGGGGCCGAGTTGGCGACGAGGTCGCCGGAGACGCCCTCGAGCGCGGCCGCGATGATCCGCTCGAGCGCCTTCGTCGTCGCGGCGTGCGAGCGCTCGGCCTCGCGGTGCACCCAGGCGATCGCGGTGCCGGGCAGGATGTCGTGGAACTGCAGCAGCAGCACCTCGCGCCACAGCGCGTCGAGCTCGTCGTAGGGGTACTCGGCGCCCGTGTTGAGGGTCGCGGCGGCGCTCCAGAGCTCGGCCTCGGCGAGGAGCTGCTCGTTGCGGCGGTTGCCGCGCTTCGTGCGCGACTGCGACGTGAAGATGCCGCGGTGGAACTCGAGATACATCTCGCCCGACCACACGGGCGCGTCGGCGTACTCGTCCTCCGCCGCGCGGAAGAAGGCCTCCGGCGTTCCGAGCTCGACGCGCGCCGAGCCCTCGAGGTCCGACTGGATCCGCGCGTCGGCAACCATCTCGCGGGTCGGCCCGCCGCCGCCGTCGCCGTAGCCGAACGGCATGAGGGCGCGGGTCGCGGATCCGTGATCGGCGAAGTTGCGCACCGCGCGGGCGAGCTCGGTCGGGCGCAGATCGCCCGAATACGTGTTCGTCGGCGGGAAGTGAGTGAACAGGCGCGAGCCGTCGATGCCCTCCCACACGAACGAGTGGTGCGGCATCGTGTTGACGTCGTTCCAGCACATCTTCTGCGTGAAGAACCACTCGATCCCCGCGCGCTGCAGCAGCTGCGGGAGCGATCCGGGGTACCCGAACGAGTCGGGCAGCCAGCCAACCGGGCTGCGGGATCCGAACTCGTCCTCGAACAACCGCGTGCCGTACAGCAACTGGCGCGAGAGCGATTCGCCCGACGGCATGTTCACGTCGGACTCGACCCACATGTTGCCGACGGGGATAAATCTCCCCTCGGCGACGCGCGCGCGGACGCGCTCGAACAGCTCCGGATCCGCGTCGCGCACCCACGCGAAGTGTTGCGCGGACGAGCTCACGAACGTGACCTCCGGGTCCTCGTCCATGAGCGAGAGCACGTTCGCGTAGGTGCGGGTGACCTTGCGCACCGTCTCGCGCGTCGGCCACAGCCACGCCGAGTCGATGTGCGCGTGGCCCGTCGCCGTCAGCGCGAGCGTCGTCGCCGCGGCGGGCGAGGCGAGCAGCGGCGCGAGGCGCTCGCGCGCGGGGGCCGCGTCGATCCGGTCCGGATCGATCGCGTGGAGGGCCTCGGAGAGCCCGCGGAGGATCGCCGCGCGGCGCGGATCCGTCGACGCGAGCTCGCGCGCGAGCCCGGACAGGATCCGCACCTCGCGGAGCAGGCCCTCGACCTGCTCGTCGACGAGGCGCACCTCCATGCGGCCGAAGCGGTAGAGCGGATCCGTGCCGGCGGTCGCGCGATCGCCGAGCGGCGTCGCGGAGTACGCGAGCGGCGAGCGGAAATCGTCGCCGCGCGTGAGGTCGGGGTTCGAGGCCGCCTCGACGAGGTACTCGAAGGCCTCCCCCGGCGCCGCCTTGAGGGGCACGTGGTGGTTGCGGGGCTCGAGGCCCTTGACGGCGGTGCCATCGGGCAGCCGCACGAGACCCTCGCACTGGAAGCCGGGCTTGGCCTCCGAGAAGCCGAGGTCGATCGAGAGCTCGATGCGGCCGCGGCCGCGCCACGCCTCGGGCACGACGCCCCGCACGCGCAGCCAGGTCGTCGCCCACGGCGCGCCCCAGCTCTCGCCCGTGCGAACCGGGCTGAAGTTCGCCTCGTCGAGCATCCGGGCGAACGGGATCGGCTCGCCGACCTCGCCCCCGGTGCCCGGCACCGTCCACCCCTCGACGGCGAGGTCCTGCCGCGCGAGGACGACCCCGCGCGGCAAGAACTCCCCGATGAAGCGGTCGACGCGCTCGAAAATCAGTTCCGGTTCGACGTGCACTCTTAGTCCTTCAGGCCCGTGTTGATGTTCGCGGAGGTGATGTACTTCTGGAACACCAAGTACAGCACCACGAGCGGAATCATCGACAGTACCGACGCCGAGAGCAGGACGCTCCACTGGATGTTCTCCGCGCCCACGAGCGAGCGCAGGGCGATCTGCAGCGTGTAGGTGTTCGGGTCACCCAGCACGATGAGCGGCAGGATGTAGTCGTTCCAGCGCCACTGGAACGAGATGATGCCGAGCGTCAGCATGATCGGGCGGCCGAGGGGCAGCATGATGCGGAAGAAGATGCCGTACTCGCTCGCGCCGTCGATGCGGGCCGCGTCGAGCAGCTCGTCAGGAACCGAGACGTAGTACTGGCGGAACATCAGCACGCCCGTGGGCGTGATGACGGTCGGGATGATGACACCGAGGAGCGAGTTGTACAGCCCCAGATCGCGGATCACGATGAACAGCGGGTTGAGGATGACCTCGCCGGGGAGCATCGTCATCGACAGGATGCAGAGGCCGAGGACGCTCAGCCAGGGGTTACGGTACTTCGCGAGCGCGTAGCCCGTGGTCGCACACAGGAACACCGTGAGGATCGTCGAGATCGACGCGACCGCGAAGCTGTTGAAGAGGTAGCGGAAGAAGTCGAAGCGGTCGAGCGCCTCGGTGTATCCGTCGATCGTCCAGTTGCGGGGGAAGAACGACAGCGGGTAGCTGAACAGTTCGCTGCCCGGCTTGAACGACGACAGAAGGAACCACAGCAGCGGGAACGCCATGAGCGCCGCGAGAACCCAGAGCAGGGTCGTCGGGATCACCGAGCGAGCGAACTTGCCGCTCGCTCGGCGGCGGGGCCGCTTCTTCTCGCCGCCGGGAACGACGACCGAGTACGTGTTGGTCTTGAGCGTTACCATGCGTTGTCACTCGCCTTCCGGCTAATCGCGAGCTGAATCAGGGCAATGATCATGAGCACGACGAGCAGCACCATCGACGCCGCGCTCGCGTATCCGATCTCGGACGACTTGAAGCCGGTCTCGTAGATGTACTGCACGATGAGCCGGTTCTTCGTTCCGGGGCCACCGCCGTTGAGGGCCTGGATCATCGCGAACTCCTTCATCTGACCGAGGGTCAGGAGCAGGATCACGAGGACCGAGGTCGGGGCGATCGACGGCAGCGTGATGCTGCGGAAGCGCTGCCAAGCGTTCGCGCCGTCGAGCGCGGCCGCCTCGTAGTACGACTGCGGCACGTTGTTGAGCGCCGCGATGAAGAGCAGCATGTTGAACGCCGCGCCGCCCCACGCCGAGGCGAGGATGACGACGAGCAGCGAGAGGTCGGCGTTGCTCGACCAGTTGAGGCCCTCGCCGCCGAGGATCTCGATGAGGTAGTTGACGAAGCCGAAGCTCTCGCCGAACAGCCACCGCCAGATGACACCCGCCACGATGGGCGAGACGAGCCACGGCAGGAAGAAGATGATGCGGGCGCCGGTCTTGCCCTTCGAGCCGACGGCCGTCAGGGCGACGGCCATGGCGAGCGAGAGGGCGTAACCGACCGGCACCGACACCGCCGCGTAGAGCAGGGTGCGCAGCAGGGATCCGTAGAAACTCGGATCCTGCAGGAGGCGCGCGTAGTTGTCGAATCCGATGAAGTTCAGGTCACCCCAGCCACGGAAGTCCGTGAGCGAGTACGACAACCCGAGCACGCCGGGCCAGAGGAAGAACAGCCCGAACAGCACGGCGGTGCCGATCGTGAACAGGAACGGCGCCATGCGGTAGCGGCCGAACGGGCGCTTCTTACGGGAGGGGCGGGATGCCCCCGCGGGGGCGGGGGCATCCAGTGTGTGCGAATTCGACATTGTTTACCCTGTAGGTCAGTCGCCCATCTGGGCGGTTGACGTTTCATCGATGGCGGTCACGGCCTCGTCGAGCGAGATCTCGCCGTTGAGGTAGCGCACCGTCTCGTCCTTCAGCGGCTCGGAGTCGATCGAGCGACCCTCGTAGCCGAAGCGCAGGCCGTCGGTCGTCTGCACGGCCGAGATGGCGGGCGAGGCCGCGATCTCGGCGTTGTAGAGGTCGAACGCGTACTGGTCTTCGGGGTAGGTGATCTCCATGCCGTCGATGACGGGGAGGCAGCCCGAGATCTCGCAGTACTCGCGGTAGTTGTCTTCCTCGTAGAGCCACTCGATGAAGGCCTGCGTCTCCTCCTCGACACCGCTGCCGTCGAACGCGACGATCCACGACGCGGCGCCGTAGTTGGTCGCGCGGACGGGCTCCTGCGGGAGGGGAACCGAGACCCACTCGAAGTCGGCGATCGTGTTCTGGAAGTCGGCGATCTGCCAGACACCCGACATGTAGGCGGCGACGCGGCCGCTCTTGAAGGTCGCGCTCGGGTCGTCGCCCGCGCCCCACACCGATGCCGGCATGAAGCCCGAGTCGTGCATGCCCTTGAAGTACTCGAGCGCGTCGGCGCCAGCCTCGTCGAGGGCCCACGAGCCGTCGGCCTGCTCGGTGACTCCGTCGCTGCCGAACTCGTAGAGGAAGGCGCGGAGGCGGTGGGCCGAGCTGTCCATGACCGCGCCGTACTCGGCGTCGGTGCCATCGACGACCTGCGTGGCCTTCTCGACGAACTCGTCCCAGGTCCACTCCTCGTCGAGGCTGGTCGGGAACTCGACGCCCGCCTCGTCCCAGAGTGTCTTGTTGAGGAACATGCCCACCGACGTGAGGGTCGTCGGCAACGCCTTGACCTTGTCGTCGGTCGGGTCGGCAACGCTCAGCGTGTCGATGATGCCGGTCTTGTTGAAGATCTCGGACAGGTCGAGCAGGCGATCCGTCCACGCCGGGTCGGTCGACGGCGACGCGGCGAGCGCGGGCACGTCGTTGGCCTGGGCTGCGGTGCGCAGACGCGTGCGGAGGTCGTCGTTCGGGACCTCGACGACCTCGACGTGAACGCCGGTCTCTTCCTCGTACTTCTCGGCCATGGCCGCGTATCCGCCGCCCTGGTTCTGGTCGCCCGACTGAATGAACTCGAGCGTGACCTTGTCGTCGCCGCTCGAGCATGAGGCAAGACCCAGGCCGGTGATGGCGACGCCCGCCATGGCCATGATCCTCAGGGTGTGTGACCGCTTCATTGTTGTCTCCCGTTTTTGGCCCTCTCCGGTGAGGGCAGCTGATGTGAGGGTGCAGGTGCTGCTGGTGACACTTAATGTCATGACATTACATCATCCGGATGATCTGCCCAGCTTAAGGTACCCGCCGCCGAACGGCAAGCGCTTCCCGGAGACGCAAAAACGCGGGGCGCGGCGCCGGTTTCCCGTACATCGCGCCCCGCGCTAGCTATCGAGCGTTACGCCCGCTTGCGCCTCGCCACCACGAGCGCGGCGGCACCAAGCATCAGCGTCGCGAAGGCCCCGAGGGCCAGCGGCGCCGCGACGCTCCCGCCCGTCGGGGAGAGCTCGTCGGGGTCGGTCGGGGCGACCGTGGGGGCCGTGGACGGATCCGCCGTGGGGGCGGCGGTGGGCTCGGTGGTCGGCTCGGCCGTGGGCTCAGCGGTCGGCTCTGCAGTGGGCTCTGCGGTCGGCTCTGCCGTGGGCTCGGCGGTCGGCTCGACCGTGGGCTCAGTCGTCGGCTCAACCGTCGGCTCGGCAGTCGGCTCTGCGGTCGGCTCGACCGTGGGCTCAGTCGTCGGCTCAACCGTGGGCTCCGCCGTGGGCTCGGCGGTCGGCTCCGTGGTCGGCTCGACCGTCGGTTCCGGCGTCACCTCGGTGGCCGCGTCGACGAGGAGCAGCACGCCGTCCTCGACGACAAGCTTCGGCTCGAACCCGTCGGGGAGGCCCTCGATGACGAGTGATGCGACATCGTTGGTGATGCTGTCGGCCGTCACGAGGGGCAGCGACGAGGGAACCTCGTCGAGCGCCGTGAGGTCGACCACGAGCTCGCCCGAGAGCGTTGCCGCGCCGGCGACCGAGAGCGCCGGCTGACCGGCGGCGTCGGGCGTGAGCTCGAGCGAGGAACCGAGCTCCTGCTCGAGGTCACCACCGACGGCGACGACGTCCGTGGATGCGTCGACGACGGATCCGCCCGCGATCAGCACGTCGCCCGCGCCGAGCGCGGATCCGGTTGCAGCCTCCAGGGATCCGCCATCGACGCGCACGCCGCCGGCGAACGAGTTGTCGCCCGCGAGGATGAGCGAGCCGGTGCCGCCGAGCGTGAGCCCGCCCGCGCCGTCGATGTCGTTGCGCCAGACGTCGGCCGCGGCGTAGCCCTCTGCGTTCGCGTCGAGGCTGACGCTGACGTCGCGGTCGAAGGATCCGTAACCGTTCGCGGCGGCGAACAGGTTGAGGCGGCCCCAACCCTCGGCGTCGTCGACGAGCGGGAGGCCCGAGTCGAGGGCGGTCGAGTAGAGAACCCAGCGCAGCTGATCCTCGTCGAGGTACGGGTAGCGGCTCTCGATGAGCGACTCTGCCTCCGCGGGGACGCGAGCGGGCTCGCCCGCCTCGCCCACCGGATCCAGGTCGAAGGTGGTGTCGGCGAGGTACTGCGCCAGGCGTGCCTGGTACTCATCGCGGTCGGCCGAGAGGTCGACGGTCGCGTCGAGCTGGTCGGCCTGGGCCGCCGCGCTCGCGATCAGGTCGGCGTTCTCGGCGTCGGAGAGGGTCGCGCCCGCGATCGCGGTGGCGAGGATCCGACCGCCGATGACGTCGAGGGCCGAGTGCATGCCGGCGACGGCGCGGCTGTGGCCGACCTTGGCGGCCTGCAGCATGAGGTCGTCGCTGTGCTCGGGGATCGCGTTCGAGAGCGCGTAGCCCGCGAGGAACGCGGCGTTGGTGTGACCGCTCGGGAAGCCGCCGTCGGACTCGGCCTTCTCCTCGGGCTTCTTCACCGCCTCGAGCTCGGGCACGAGCACGACGTCGTCGCTCCAGCGGAACGGACGCATGTACTGGTAGAACTCCTTGGCGCGGTTCGACGTGGCCCACTCGCCGCGCACCGTGTTGACGAGCTGCACGACGCTGCCGAGCTGCGAGTCTTCGTCGGCCCAGGATCCGTTCTCGTTACCCTCGTCGTCGAAAGCCTGCGTGAGGGCCTCGTCCGGAACCTCGTCCGGGATCGTCGTCGCCGAGTTCGAGAGCTCACGGAACGCGTCGGTGTCCTCGACCAGGCCCTCCGACATCGAGTAGTTCTGGTTGCGGCGGTCGTAGATGTACGCCTGGTCAGACTCGGCCTCGGTGCGGTTCTGCGTGAGGGCCTCGATCGTGGCGATGTTCTGCTCGTGCAGCTCCTGGTTGAGGACGGTGCCGTCGTTCCAGGTCTCGCCGGGCGTGAAGTAGTCGAGCATCTCGTCGAGAACGCCGATCGCCGGGTTGGTGTCGGGCGTCATGAAGTCGCTCGTGTTCTGGCGGTACACCTCGGCGAAGGTGCCGTATGCCGCCTCATGTGGGGCGATCGCCGACGCGTCGGTCAGCGCCGCCGGATCCCCGTGTCCAGCCTCGTTCTCGGTGTCGGTCGCGGCGATGCCTGGCTGCGCGGCGCCGATGCCGCACAGCACGATGCCCGCGACAGCGACCATTCCAGTTTTCTTCATTAATGGGCTCCGTTGTGCCGTCATGTAATTACGTCCTAACGTGCTCAACATAGGGCAGGTCGGTGACACACGGCAACCGTTTTCCTACACCCAGGTAAACGCCACGCAACCTCCCGGCAAACGGGGCTCCGCCCTCTTCCCCGCGAGATCGCACCCTTTTCGCGAGATCTCACTCTTTTCGCGAGATCACATCCTTTTCGCGAGATCGCATCGAATTCAGTGAGACCTCGCGAAAAGGGTGCGACCTCGCGGGTGGAGGCCATGCCGAGGAGGGAACCTCTTCCGCGAGATCTCACTCTTTTCGTGGGATCGGGGTGAAATGAGTGAGACCTCGCGAAATGAGTGCGACCTCGCGGGGGGGGGTGGACTCAGGCGAAGGCGAGGGCTCCCGCCGCGTGACAGGTGAGGGAGTCATGTCCCCGCGCCCCGGCCGGATCGTGGAGGAGCACACGGTCGACCTGCCGAAGCGCCGCAACTACGCGGACACCCTCGAACTCCCCGAGTTCCACCGGGTGTCGTCGCGCGTGCGCGAGCTGCTCGGCGCCAGCGGAAGCGAGGAATAGCCGCATCATCGCACGGAGGGCTCTTCGACGAACTCGTCGCTCGCGGCGTCGTCGGAGGGCCCTTCGGCCGGTTCCGGCAGTCGCACGCGCCACGGGTGCGCCGACGATCCCGACACCGCGTAGCGCTTGCCGCGCCCCGTCGAGCTCGGGTTCGCGCGCCGCGGCTCCGGCGCGATGACGGCCGGATCCGCAACGGGCTCCGCGGCAGCGGCCGGGTTCGGATCCGCGGCAGCCGCCGGGTCCGCAACCGCCGGCTCCCCGGCAGCGGCCGGGTCCACGGGGCCCGGATCCGCGACAGTCACCGGATCCGCACCCGCAGGATCCGCGACCGAGACCGGATCCGCACCCGAGTCACCACCCGAGTCCGAGGCCGACCCCGACCCCGCAGCCGGCACCGGCACCGCCGGCGCCACGAGCGCCTCGCGGACGATGCGGCGCGGGTCGTACTGCTTGAGGTCGAGCTCTTCCCACTTCTTGGGGTCGAGGGGAACGCCGATCTCGGCCTCCGCGCGCTCGCGCGTCGTGCTGATGAACGCCTTGAACTGCGCGATGAGTTTCGCGGCCTTCTGCGTGTAGAGGGGCAGGCGCTGGGGGCCGATGATCACGGCGGCGAGGATCCCGATGACGAAGAGCTTCTCGAGCGTCAGACCAAACATGTCGGTGCCTCATCCTGCCAAGCTGGCGTACTCGGTGCGGGCGATCTTGCGGTCGCGGCGCTTGTCGTGGAGGTGCGCGATGAGCATCGCCGCGGCGTAGAGGGTCGCCATCGGGATGGCGATCATGAACATCGAGAGCACGTCGGCCGAGGGCGTGACGAGGGCGCTGAACACGATGATGCCGATGAGGCTCACCCGCCATCCCTTGCGGATCGCCTCCGCCGACAGCACGCCCACGAAGTTCGCGAGCACGAGCAGCACGGGGAGGACGAAGGCGATGCCCGTGGCGGCGACGATCTTCATGACGAAGTCGACGTAGGTCGCGGCGACAAGGATCGTGCTGTCCTCAGACGAGGCGAAGCCGGCCAGCAGCTCCACTATGTGGGGGAAAAAGAAGAATGCAAGAGTGCATCCGCTGAGGAACAGCACGATCCCCGCGAGGGAGAAGCTGAACGTGAATCGCCTCTCCCGCTTGGTGAGGCCCGGCGAGATAAACGCGAAGATCTCGTAGGTCCAGACCGGGCTCGACAGCACCACTCCCGCGAAGAGGGCGATCTTGAGGCGCAGGTCGAAGGCGCCCGTGATGCTGTCGTAGTTGAGGCTGGCGTTGCGGTCTTCCGCCAGCTGCTCGATCGGCTGACGAAGCACATCGAGGATGGACTCCGAGAGCAGAAAGCTGATGACGATCGCGACAAGCAGAGCCGCCGCCGCACGAGCGCCGCGGGTACGGGCTTCCTTGAGGTGACCGGAGACCGGCATTCCTGCGCGTGCGACGGCGGCCCTGGTCATGGCGTCCTCAGCTCCTGCTGTGCGTCGCGCGTGGCGACCGTCTCGTGGACCTAAGTCACGGGGTAGTCAGAGACGGGGGTCGTCTGGGTGGCCGGTGCCTCGGCGCCGTCCTTGACCTCGTCCTTCAGGATCCGCATCGACTGTCCGACGCTCTTGGCGAGCGCGGGCAGCTTCGAGGCTCCGAAGACGAGTAGCACGATGGCAAGGATGATGAGTGCGTGCCATCCGGTGAGATTTGCGAGCATGTTGTTCTCCCTGGGGTGTTATGACTGGTCGTCGCTTGTCGGGGCGTCGCCGGTCGGAGCGTCGCCCGGGGGCATCTCGCCACCGGGGCCGCCGTCTCCGCCGGGGCCGCCCTCGCCGCCGGGTCCGCCGCTGCCCATGCCGCCGCCGGCGGAGGGCTCGGTGGTGGTGTCGACCCCCACGGTGAGCGAGGCGATGTAACCCGTCTCGACGTCACCGGAGATCGTCGGCACCTGGAGCGACCAGTCGCCATCTCCGAAGATGCCGTCGTCGCTGATCTGCGTTCCCACGCCCGCGAGGTTCTGGCTGGATCCCGCGTAGGTGTCGAGGGCGTAGACGTCGGCCAGCATCTCCGGAGGGAAGGCCAGCTGCGACGTGGCAATCACGTTCTCGACCGAGATGGCCGAGTCGACGTCGGGGTAGACCTCGAAGTGAATGTGGGTCCATCGGCCGGCGTAGCAGCCGGGGACGATGGTCTGGAAGGTCACGTTGCCGTCGGCGTCGGCGACCTGGACGCCACGCAGGTACGTCTCGTCCTCCGCGCCCTCCGAGTACATCGAGTAGAGGCCGCCGGCGTCACACTGCCACATGTAGAGCGCCGCACCCTCGAAGGGGATGTTGCCGTTCGCCATGTCCTGAATGTTGAAGTTCATCGTCAGCGGAACACCGTCGGCGACGGTGTCGCTGTCGAGGCTCGAGGTGACGTCGCTGCGGACGATGCCCGACTCCTCGAGGACGTTCACGCCGTTCGTGCCATCGGCCGGGTAGGGGCCGTTGGTCTCCTCGGGGATCTCGCCCTCGGTCTCGGTCGCCGTCGTCGTGGATCCGGAGCTCGCCTCCGCGGTCGGGTCAGCCGTCGAATCCGTCGTCGCCGTCGGCGTCGCGGTTGCGGTTGCCGTCGCGGTCGAGTCTCCCGACGTCGACGTGCACGCGGCGAGCACGACGGCTCCGGCGCCCAGGCCGACGAGGCTCAGGATGCCGCGGCGCGACACGAGGGTGCACGCATCGAAGGCTGCACCCTGGTCGACGACCTCATCCTCGGGGCGGGCAAGCAGTCGACCCTCGTATGCGGGGCCCTCGGGGGTTTCTTCGGGTTCCGGAACTCGCTGAGACATTGTGTCCTCCTCTTCGGCAGCGGATCTGTCGGTGAGATCAATGCTGTCGAGGGGTCACTAAAGGCTTGCGATACGCGTTTATGAGTTTCCTATGCGCCAAAAATGGGCACGGCGGATCCGCGGATCCGGCGGTTAAACCGCCTGCGGATCCGTCGACGGCGCGATCTCGCGCAGGGGCGCGACGGGCGCCTCGGATCCGCGGATCTGCCGGTGCAGGCGCTCCATGCGGGCGTCGAGGTCGCTCGCGGTGACGGCGGCCTCGCTGAGCTCATCGAGGAGCTCCTGCGGAACCTGCTTGTCGTACTTGTAGTAGATCTTGTGCTCGAGGCTGGCCCAGAAATCCATCGCGATGGTGCGGAACTGCACCTCGACCGGCACGTGCACCTTGCCGCGCGGCAGGAAGACGGGCACCGTGATGATCGCGTGCAGGCTCTTGTAGCCGTTGCCCTTGGGCTGCGCGATGTAGTCCTTGACGGCGATGACCCCGATGTCGTCCTGGCTGATGAGCAGCTCGAAGAGGCGGTAGGCGTCGCTCACGAAGCTGCACGTCACGCGCACGCCGGCGATGTCGGTGATCTCCTCGCGGATCGCGTCGAACGACGGCTCGATGCCGCGGCGCTGGATCTTTTCGAGTAGCGAATCCATGCTCTTGAGCCGGCTCGAGAGGTGCTCGATCGGGTTGTGCGAGTGCTGGTGCTCGAAGTCGTCGCGCAGGATCTCGAGCTTCGTCTCGACCTCGCGCATCCCGAAGCGGTACTCGTTGAGGAACTGCTGCATCTCGTCGCGCAGCCCTCGCGCGAGTCGCAGAATGCTCTCGTCAACGTGAACCTCGTTCATGCCCTCGACTTTACGGGGTATTGGGGGCCCGCTCTTATGCGCCCGCTATGCGTCTCGTGAGGAGGTCGCCTGCGCGTACTGCCGCGAGATCGCCCGGTATTGGGGCAGCGTGAGAGCGCCCAGGGCCAGGATCACGGTGACGGCACCGGCGCACACGAAGATCAGGGCGATACCGCGCACGTCACCCGTACCCAAGAGCCACGCCCACTCGGCCTCTCCCTCGGGTGCGCGGAGGTGCGGGATGACAATGAACTCGGCGACAGGACCGATCGCGAACGAGGTCACGGGTGCCGCGGACGCCTCGAACGTTCGGGCAAAGCCGAAAACCCGTCCCTGCTGGTGGTAGGGAACGACCTTCTGAATCACGGTCTGCTCCGCGGCCTCGACCGCGGGGATGAGCGCCATATAGACCCAGGTGCCGACGACAAACAGCCACGCCCACTCGCGAATCGTGAACGCCATCCCTATCGCGCCCGTCACCGCCGCAAGGAGCAGCATCGTCCGCGTAGGGTTCTTGCCGAGACCGATCATCGACACGATGACGCCACCCACGATGAACCCCGTCGATGCGAAGGCAAAGGCGAATCCCCACTGCTGGACGGGCATGAGTTCAAGGCCATACGGATCCATGAGCGCCATGAACACCCCGCCCACGAAGTTGTTGAGCGCCGTGAAGATCACGAGGAACAACAGCCCGTCGGCGGCGCGAACCGCCCGCCACCCGCCGCGGATATCGACCCAGCCGGTGGCGGCCTCGCCGGATCCGATCACCTCGGGTTCGCCGATCGGCAGCGTCAGCAGGTGCGCGAATGCGAGCGCAACGGCGGCGACGCCGATCACGAGAGTCCACCCCATGCCGAGATAGCCGATCGCGAGCCCCGAGAGCGCGCTCGTCACCAGCATCGACACCCCATCGACGGCGCCCACGGCGCCGTTCGCCTTCGCCCGCCTCTCCTCGGGAACGAGGAGCGTCACGGCGGTCGACATCGCGATGCCGCGCAGCTGTTCGACGACCGCTCCGGCGAGCATCACGATCGCGAAAATCCAGAACCACGGCCGCGAGAGGTCGGCGATCGCCTCGGCGCCCATCGCGAAGAAAAAGAGCGCATCGGCGACGAACACCGCGAGCGCGATACCCGTACCCCACGCCATCACGGGCTTCTTCCGGAACCTGTCGACGAGCGTGCCAAAGAACATGCTCGACAGCGCGACGAAGATCATCAGCGCGGCCCCGATGAGCGCGGTGGAGAGCACGTTGTGGGTCTCGAGATAGATCCAGAACGTGAGCCCGAACCACATGAACATCGTCGAGATGTTCGCAACAGCCGTGTTGACGAGAAGCGCGGCGAAAGTGCGCATGAAAAGAGCGTAACCACGGCGGCCCCCTACCGACAGCCCTCAGGTGTCGGCGGTTCCCACGTGGCCCTAGCATGGGGCCATGACGACGACGCCGCGCGAAGTACAGGGCATCCCACTCATCGATGTGCGGAACTCGCCTCCCTCGGACCGCGCGGATCCGATCGTCCGCACGACCGGCGGATCCGTGCGCGGCTTCTGGCGCGGAGAGTGCGCGACCTTCGTCGGGATCCCCTACGCCGCCCCGCCCGTCGGCCCCCTCGCGTTCCGCGCACCGCAGCCGCACGAGCCGTGGGACGGCGTGCGCGACGCGGTGCACCAGGGCGCGACGCCGCAGCGCGGCAAGACGGGCATCACCCTGATCCCCGAGCCGAGCGTGCCCGGCGACTCGACCCTCAACGTCAACGTTTTCACGCCGTCGCCCGGCGCAGATGAGAAGCTCCCCGTGGTCGTCTACATTCACGGCGGCGGGTACGCGTCCGGATCCATCGCCAGCCCCTGGTACGACGGCGCCGCCTTCGCGCGCGACGGCATCGTCACCGTCACCCTGTCGTACCGGATCGCGTTCCCGGGGTTCGGGTGGGTTCCCGGATCCGAACAGAACCGCGGCGTCCGCGACTGGATCGCCGCCCTCGAGTGGGTCCGCGACAACGTCGCGGCCTTCGGCGGGGATCCGGATCGCGTCACCCTCGCGGGCCAATCGGCCGGCGGCGGCGCGGTCCTCACGCTCCTCGGGATCCCCTCCGCGCACTCGCTCTTCCACGCCGTGTGGTCGACGTCGCCGACACTGTCGCTCGTCGACCGCGGATCCGCGCTCGCGCTCTCGTCCGCGCTCGCGGCGGAACTCGGCGTGCAAAACACGGCCGAGGGTCTCGGATCCGTGACCCCGAAACAGCTCGGCCGCGCTCAGAAGCCGCTCGTCGCGCGGACGCCGGGCCTCGCGGGGATCCGCGAATCGATAACCGGCGGCCTGCGCATGGGGCCGACGGTCGACGGCGACCTCATCGACCGGCCGACGATCTCGGCGATCCGGGCGGGAATCGGATCCGAGATCCCCCTCGTCATCGGATCCACCGACGACGAGTTCACGATGGTTCTGGATCCGTACGCGCGGATCCTGCGCTGGGTTCCCGCGTCGATCGCGCTGTCGCTCGTCGGGTTCCGCGGCGAGCGCGCCCGCGCGTGGCGGGCGGCGAACCCACAGCTAAGCGGATCCGTCGCCCACCTCGGCCGCTACACGACCGACATGGTCTTCCGGCGGCATGTGCGCCGCGTCGGCGACGCCCGGCGCGCGGACAACACCTGGGGATACCGCTTCACGTGGCCCTCTCCGACCAACGGCTGGGCCTTCCACTGCCTCGACGTGCCGTTCTTCTTCGACGTGCTGGATGCCCCGGCTGTCGAGGCCGTCGCAGGCGCCAACCCTCCGCGGGAGCTGGCCGCGCAGATCCACGGATCCGCCGTCGAGTTCATCACGACCCACGCCCTCTCTCGCCCCGGCTGGCCTGCGGCCGCGGTGTTCGACACCCCGGCGTCAACGACCCCGGACGGCTACGCGCCGGTGCGCCCCCTGGGCTGAGCCCCACCCCTTCCGGTCGCGCAAAGTGATGCTCCCGCCGTGCCGGAGCGACAGATTGAGCGACCGGAGCGGCCCCAGGTTTGGATATCTGCTCTTCCCGCCCGGATAAGCAGCAGATTGCCGAACTTGAACCGGGACTGCCAGGCTCAGGTTCGGAAATCTGCTCGAAAATTCCCCACGAGCAGCAGATTTCCAAACGGGAACGGCCGGCGCCGCACTTCCGGTCGCGCAAACTGCTGCTCGCGGGGTGTCCAAGCGACGCTTTGAGCGACCGGAACTGCCCCACCCCTTCCGGTCGCGCAAAGTGCTGCTCCCGCCGTGCCGGAGCGACAGATTGAGTGACCGGAGCGGACTCAGGTTTGGATATCTGCTCTTCCCACCCGGATAAGCAGCAGATTGCCGAACCTGAACCGGGACGGCCGCGCCCAGGTTTGGAAATCTGCTCGAGAACTCCCCACGAGCAGCAGATTCCCAAACGGGAACGGCCGGCGCCGCCCTTCAGGTCGCGCAAACTGCTGCTCCCGGGGCGCCGGAGCGACACTTTGAGCGACCGGAGCAAGAAGGCGGCAGCTCCGGTCGCGCAATCTGCGCTTCCCGGCCGGCCGGAGCGACAGATTGAGCGACTGGAGCAGATTCCCAAACCCAAGCGACGCCCCACACCGGGTCATGAGGCGAGCGAAGCGGCGCCGCCTCCGCCCGGCCGCTGGCTCGGGGCTGGCGGGCGGGATCCGCACCGCGGATCCCGCGGGATCGCGGCCGGGCGGAGGCGGCCCCGCGCAGTGGCCGCCAAAAGAACAGCAGCCGCCAAAACAGCGGCCGCAAAAAGCAGCGGCCCCAAAGAGACCCCTACCGAATCACAACCGCGTGCGGGATCCGCTCCTGCATGACCTCGATGGCGCGGGGGCTCCCGTCGACGAGAACGGCCTGGCGACCGAGGCGCGAGGCGACGGCGCCGGTGGTTCCGGATCCGGCGAAGAAGTCGAGCACGCGGTCACCCGGACGGGTGGAGGCCTTGATCATGCGCTCGAGGATGCCCTCGGGCTTCTGGGTCGGGTAGCCGGTGCGCTCGGATCCGCTGGTGGGGACGATCGTGTGCCACCAGACGTCGGTGGGGAGCTTGCCGCGGGCGGCCTTCTCGCTGTTGACGAGGCCGGGCGCCATGTAGGGCTCGCGGTCGATGGCGTCGGAGTCAAAGAAGTAGCGCGACGGGTTCTTCACGTACACGAGGATCGTGTCGTGCTTCGTGGGCCAGCGCGACCGGCTCTTGGCTCCGTAGTCGTAGGCCCAGATGATCTCGTTGAGGAAGTTGTCGCGGCCGAAGACGGCGTCGAGCATGACCTTCGCGTAGTGGGCCTCGCGGTAGTCGAGGTGCAGGTAGAGGGTTCCGTCGTCGGCGAGCAGGCGCCACGCCTCGGCGAGGCGGGGCTCCATGAACTCCCAGTAGTTGTCGAACCGGTCGTCGAAGGTGGTGAGGGTCTGGCGGATCCGCTCGTATTTGCGGCCGTGGAAACCCGCCCAGACCGGGTTCTCGGTTGCGTTGAGGAACTCCTCGTCGAAGAGCGCGTCGCCCGTCGACTCGGCGACCTTGTCGACGTGCACCGCGTCGGGCGCGTGGGTGACGCGCTGCGTCGTGTGCTGGCGCTTCCGGCCGGTGTTGAAGGGAGGATCCAGGTAGATCATCGTGAAGGCGCCGTCCGGCATCTCGCGGATGATCTCGAGGTTGTCGCCGTGGTGGATGGCGACAGGCGCGCCGCGGCCCAGGCCGCGTTGTGCCGCGCTCACGGAACCCGGTAGAGCCACTGGTCGGTGGCGAACTTGGTGCGCACGAGCTCTTCGGCGGCGGCGTACTCGTCGGGGGTGATGGATCCGCGGGTCGCGCCGGTGAAGGCGGCGAACTGATCCATGAAGGTATCGAGGATGGCGCGGCGCTCCATACCGGTCTGGCTGCGGATCGGATCCACGCGCTTCGCGGCCGAGGTGGTGCCCTTGTCGCTGAGCTTCTCGCGGCCGATGCGCAGCACCTCAGTCATCATCTGGCCGTCGATGTCGTAGCTGAGTGTCGCGTGGTGCAGGATGCCGCCGTTCGCGAGGCGTTTCTGGGCGGCACCGCCGATCTTGCCGGAGGGGCTCGTGATGTCGTTGAGCCCCTGGTAGCTCGCCTCGATGCCGATCGAGTGCAGCGCCTGCAGCACCCAGTCGTCGAGGAACGCGTAGGAGTCGGCGAAGGTGAGGCCGGCGACGAGCGACGCGGGGACGTAGAGCGAGTAGGTGATGATCTGCTCGGCGCCCATCATCATGGCGCCGCCGCCCGAGATGCGGCGCACGACGTCGAAGCCGTGCTTCGCGGCGCCCTCGGGGTCGACCTCGTTCTTGTACGACTGGAAGGATCCGATGACGACCGCCGAGCGGTCCCACTCCCAGATGCGCAGGGTCGGCTGGCGCTTGCCCGCGCCGACGCGCTCGGTGAGCACCTCGTCGAGCGCGAGGTTCATCTGCGGCGACACCGCGGGGTCGTCGACAATCTGCCACTCGAAGTCGCTCCACGTCGACGCCGTCACGAGCGCGCGGCGCACGGCGGTGCCGACGGCCTCGGGCGTGAAGCCGAGCAGCTGGGCGCCGAGGGGCAGGTTGCGGCGGATCGCGGCCGCGATCGTCGGCACGTCGGTCGTGTCGGGCAGGCCGAGGATCGCGCGGTTGATGTCGAGAAGCGCCTCGTCGGGCTCGAGGAAGAAATCGCCCGCGAGCGCGAACTCGCTGATGCGGCCGTCGGTCACCTCGAGGTCAACGACAACGAGCTTGCCGCCGGGAACCTTGTACTCACCGTGCATAGCTCCAGCGTAGTCGCGCGCGCCCGCGAGCCCGCCCGGATCCCTTACTCCCGCGGGAAGTGGGCCTCGAGCCACGACAGGATGTCGGCTCGCACGGTGGCCTGCTCGAATCCGTTGAGGATCTCGTGGCGGCCGTTGTAGACGTGGGTGGTGACGTCGGTGAATCCGGAGCGCTTGCGGTAGGCGGCGGCGAGCTTGTGCACCGAGCGGGGTCCGCCGACGGTGTCGTCGCGGCCGACGAGCAGCAGCGTCGGGGTGTCGGGAAGGCCCCGCGCGGGCAGGCCGAAGAGCTGCGCCGCACCAAGTACACCGAAGAGCTGCACAAGCGGCTTCTGCACCGTGAGCGGATCCGCGAGGGCGTCGTCCTGCACCGCGGGATCCTCGCAGATCCACTCGTTGCCCTTCACGTCCGGGCCGGCCCAGGGCTTGTTGAGGGGGCCGGAGTTGAGGGATCCGGGCCACCGCAGCGAGCTGCCGATGAGGATCACGGCGTCGTATGCGCCGGGGTGCGCGTTGACGAGCTTCTGAGTGAGGAAGGATCCCCATGAGTGGCCGAGGATGATGAGCGGCTTACCGGGATTCTCGGAGCGCGCGAGCTGCGACATCTCCCACGCCGACTCGACTGCGGCGGAATGCCCGCCCTTGCCGAGCCTTCCGAGCAGGTCGACGGATCCGTGCTGTTCCATGCCCGTGCGGCCGTGGCCGCGGTGGTCGTCGGCGTACGCGGCCCAGCCCGCGGCGGCGAGTGCCTCGAGCAGCGGGGCGTAGCGGCCGGCGTGTTCGCCGACGCCGTGAAGCACGTGCACCGCTCCGCGGGGCTCGCCTTCCGGGAGGACCCGGTCGTAGTGGATGCGCGTTCCGAGGCTGTCGACGAAGGTGCTCACATGCCGATCATGGCAGATCCGCGCCAGCCATTCCTTTATCCAAACTAATGATCTAAACTAATAGTTGATATGTCTAATGAAAAGTTTCGCACTGAAGTCTCCGATGTGCGCGCCGCGACGCTACGCCTCGCCCGCCGGATCCGCCAGCAGCGATCCGTAAAACTCATGACAGACGGGCAATTCGCCGTGCTCGTCGCCCTGCACCTGCACGGGCCGCACACCCTCACCGCCCTCGCCGAGCGCGACGGCGTGACCGCCCCGTCGATGAACCGCACGGTTAACGCGCTCATCGAACACGACTACGTCTCGCGCGTCACGGATCCGACCGACCGCCGCAAGGTGCAGATCGCGATCAGCGAAGCGGGATCGCAGGTGGTCACCGACACGGTCGAGCGGCGCGACATGTGGCTCTCTCAGGTGCTCGAGAACATGACCGAGGCGGAACGATCGACGCTGCACGAGGCGGCGCAGATCATCCTGCGAGAGGTGCATAAGTAATGAGCTCGATGTTCCGGTCCCTCGGAATCTTCAACTACCGAATATGGTTCATCGGCGCGCTGATCTCGAACATCGGCGCCTGGATGCAGTCGACCGCGCAAGACTGGGTCGTCCTGACAGAACTGACGAACAACGACGCGACCGCCGTCGGCTTCACGATGGCGTGCCAATTCGGCCCGCCGCTCGTGCTCGCGGGCGTCGCCGGATCCATCGCCGACCGGTTCGATCGGCGCAAGGTGCTGCTGTTCACGCAGACGATGCTCGGGCTGCTGTCACTGCTCATCGGAGTGCTCCTGCTGCTGGACGTGCTGACGCTGCCGATGATGCTCACGATCGCGCTCGCAATCGGCGTCACGAACGCGATCGATAACCCCGCGCGCCAGGCGTTCGTCAGCGACATCGTCAACCGCCACAACGCGTCGAACGCCATCGCCCTCAACTCGACGTCGTTCAACATGGCGCGCCTCATCGGCCCCGCCGTCGGTAGCCTGCTGCTCATCGCGATGGGCAGCGGATGGGTCTTCATCATCAACGCCGCCACCTTCGCTGCGATGCTTCTCGCGCTCATCTTCATGCGGAAGAACGAGCTGCAGCCGCGGGTCAAGCCCAAGCGCGGGGCCAACAAGATGGCCGACGGTGCCCGCTACGTCGCGAAGCGCCCCGACCTCATCGTGACCTTCGTGATGGCCTTCCTCATCGGTGCCTTCGGCATGAACTTCCCGATCTTCGCCTCGACGATGGCGCTCGAGTTCGGGCGCGACGCCGACGGGTATGGTCTCTTGAGCTCGACCCTGGCGATCGGATCCTTGACGGGCGCACTGCTCGCCGCCCGCCGGTCGCGAGCGCGGTTGCGCGTCGCGATCGTGGCGATCGGTGGCTTCGGAATCTTCCAGACCCTCGCGGCCTTCACGCCCGCTTACCTGGCCTACGCGGGAGTCTGTATCCTCGTCGGCTTCTGCACCGTCACCTTCATGACGACGGCAAACGGGTACGTGCAGACGACGACGGATCCGGCCCTGCGCGGGCGCGTTCTCGCCCTGTACCTGGCGGTCACGATGGGATCCACCCCGATCGGCGCCCCGATCATCGGCTGGATCGCCGACGCCTTCGGCGCGCGCCAGGCGATCTTCACGGGCGGCGTCGCCTCGATCGTCGCGTGCGGGATCGGCGCCGGATGGCTCGTCTTCTCGGGCCGGCTGCACCGCGCCGACACCGGCGGGTTCAAGTTCGAGCTCGACGAGACGCGGCCCATCAGCATCATCACCGAGGCCATGCCCCAGGTGCCCTCCACCGACGACACCGTCTCACTCGCAACGTCGGCGCAGCCGGTGCTGAAGGCCCGCTCGAACGACAAGAAGTAGGGTCGCCAAAAATGTCGCCCCACCGGCCGGTGGGGCGACATTTTTTGGCGACCCTCCCACGCGCAACTCCCGCGGGCGCGCCCCTCGGCGGGAAGGCGTCAGTCGGCGAGCTGGCCGAGCGTGCGGGGGCGCACGATGAGCCAGAGCGACAGGATCCCGACGAGCGAACAGGCCATCATGATGGCGGCCATCGACATCGGGCTGATGCCGCCCGTCCACGCCGAAACCACCGCGACGAGCGGCGAGACGACACCGGCGATGCCGTTGTTCGCGGCGCCGAGCACGCTCGCCGCGGTCCCCGCAGCCTCGGGGTGACGGTCGAGCGCGAGCACCTGGGCGCACGGGAACGTGAATCCGCACGACGTCATGAAGAAGAACAGCGGGATGATGACACCCCAGGGCCCCTCGATCAGCTCGGCGCAGATCGGGATCGCGATCGCCGCGAGGAGCAGCGCGGCCGTCGAGTACGCCAGAACCCACTGCGGGCCGAACCTCGCGGCGAGGCGCGCGGCGGTCTGGTTGCCGATGATGAGACCGACGGAGTTCATCGCGAAGATCAGGCCGTACTGCAGGGTCGACAGCCCGTAGCCCTGCTGGAACAGGAACGACGAGACCGACAGATACGAGAAGAGGCCCGAGAATGTCATGCCGCCGATCAGCAGCACGCCGACGAAGACGCGGTCGCTGAACACGACGCGATAGCGGTGCCGGATCGACACCTTCTCGGCCGTCGCGCGATCGCCCTTCGGCCGTGTCTCCGGCAGCGCGAAAAGCGCGCACACAAGGATCAGCGCGGCGTAGGCCGCGAGCACGACGAAGATGCCGCGCCACGGGATCACCTGCAGCAGAGCGGATCCGGCGAGCGGCGCGATCACCGGGGCAAGCCCCGAGACGAGCGCGAGTCGCGAGAGCATCACGACGAGGCGGCGCCCGCCGAAGAGGTCGCGCACCATCGCCATCGCGACGACGGCGCCACCCGCGGCACCCATACCCATGAGGATCCGGGCCCCGCCCAGGACGAGCAGGTTCGGCGCGAAGACCGCGATGACGCTCGCGACGAGGTGCAGCACCGTCGAGACAAGCAGGGGCGTGCGGCGCCCGACGACATCGCTGAGCGGGCCGACAATCAGCTGGCCGAGCGCGAAACCAACCATCGTGCCGGTGAGCGTCAACTGCACCGCGCCCTCGGTCGCGCCAAACTCACCCTGCAGTAGCGGGAACGCCGGCAGGTACATGTCGACCGTGAACGGACCGAGCGCGGTCAGGGCGCCGAGAAGCAGCACGTATCCGAACAGGCGACCGGACGAGAGCTTGTCGCCCGGGTGCTTGTGGGCGACCTCGGATCCGGCCTCGCGCACGCTGTCAGGAACGTGGATGTGCCCGGTGGGGACCGCGATCAGGCCCGTTGATACGGGAATCATGCCCGTCTCGGGGTAAGCGTCTTCGCGGTTGTCCTCGGTCATCTCTTCTCCTTTACAACGTGATGTAAAACGCTACTCGCCGAGCCACCCCGCCCGCGCACAATTCCTCAAGTCTCCGCCGAAACGTCAATTCTCCGCGCGGTCATCTGTGAATCACAGATGACCGCGCGGAGAATTGACGGCAGGGGGCGAAAGTGAGGAGTTAGCGGGACGCCGGGACGTAGCGCTTCGGCGGGAACGCCGCGGCGACGGCCTCGCGCATCTCGTCAAGCTCGCCCTCGACATAGCCCGCGGCGCGGCCCTGCACGAGCAGGTTGCCGATCGCGGTCGCCTCGACCGGGCCCGCCTCGACCACGACGCCCGCACGGTCGGCGGTGCGCTGGCAGAGCAGCTGGTTGAGGGATCCGCCGCCGACGATATGGATCGTCTCGACGGGGATCCCGCTGAGCTCGCTCGCCGTGCGCACCGCGCCCGCGAACGCCTCGGCGAGGCTCTCGACGATCGAGCGCGCGAACTCGGCGCGCGTCGACGGCACGGGCTGGCCGTTGGCCGACAGCCACTGGGCGATCCGGCCCGGCATGTCGCCCGGGGGCATGAACACGGGGTCATTCGCGTCGAAGACGCCGATCTCGCCCGTGACCTCGGCGGCCTCGGCGAGCAGCGCCGGCAGGTCGATCTTCTCGTCTGAGCCGCGCTCCCACTCGCGGATCGACTCGCTCAGCAGCCACAGGCCCATGACGTTGTGCAAGAAGCGGGTGCGGCCGAACGCGCCGCCCTCGTTCGTGAAGTTGTGCTCGCGCGCGGCGTCGGTCAGCACGGGCTCGCGCGTCTCGACGCCCACGAGGCCCCACGTGCCGCACGAGATGTAGGCGGCGCGATCGGCCTTCATCGGCACGGCGACGACGGCAGAGGCCGTGTCATGCGAGCCGACGGCAACGACCGGCGCGGATCCGCCGAGCTCCTTCGCGACCGACGGAAGCAGCTCACCGATCGCCTCGCCCGGATCGACGAGCTTCGGGAAGATGCGGGTCGGCAGACCGAGCTTCTCGGCGAGTTCGAGATCCCATTCCTTCGTGGTCACGTCGAGCAGGCCGGTTGTCGACGCGTTGGTGCGCTCGGCGACCTTCTCGCCCGTGAGGAGCCACGCGAACAGGTCGGGCACGAGCAGCATCGCGTCGGCCGCATCTGTCACGCCCTGTTCGCAGGCGAGCTGGTAGAGCGTGTTGAACGGCAGGAACTGCAGGCCGTTGCGGCGATAGAGCTCTTCGAAGCTCGCCACGTCGTGCACGGCCTCGACGCCGGCGGCGGTGCGCTCATCGCGATAGTGGAAGGGCGTGCCGAGCATGCGATCGCCACGCAGCAGCGCGTAGTCGACGGCCCATGAGTCGATGCCGATCGAGGCGATGTCCGGGGCGACGCGGAAGGCCTCGCGGAGGCCATCGCGCACGCCGCGGTACAGCGCCATGAGATCCCACTGCAGACCGCCCGGGGTCTGGATGGGCTCGTTGAGGAAGCGTCCGACGGTCTCCATCTCGATGGATCCGTCGATGAAGCGGCCGACGATGACGCGGCCGCTGGTCGCGCCGAGGTCAACTGCGGCAACTGAACCAGTAGTCATTGTGTTCTCCAGATGCGGCGCGGCGGGCGCGGATCCCGAAAGAGGATCCGCGCCCGCGCACGTCGTCGGTTAGATCAGCGGACGAATGCCTGCGCGACGCCCGAGTCGACCGGGATGTGCAGACCGGTCGTGCGGCTGAGCTCGGGGCCCGTTAGCACGAAGACCGCGTCGGCGACGTTCTCGGGAACGACCTCGCGCTTGAGGATGGTGCGGTTCGCGTAGAACTGACCGAGGTCCTCTTCCTTGACGCCGTAGGTCGCGGCGCGGTTCGCGCCCCAACCGGCGGCGAAGATGCCGGATCCGCGGACGACGCCGTCGGGGTTGATGCCGTTGACGCGCACGCCGTGCTCGCCGAGCTCGACCGCGAGAAGGCGCACCTGGTGGGCCTGGTCGGCCTTGGTGGCCGAGTACGCGATGTTGTTCGGGCCGGCGAAGACCGAGTTCTTCGACGAGATGTAGATGATGTCGCCGCCCATGCCCTGCTGGATGAGGGGCAGTGCCGCGGCCTTCGAGACGAGGAACGAGCCCTTCGCCATGACGTCGTGCTGCAGATCCCAGTCCTTCTCGGTGGTCTCGAGGAGGGGCTTCGAGAGCGAGAGGCCAGCGTTGTTCACGACGAGGTCGATACCGCCGAACGCGAGGAGCGTAGCGTCGATCGCGGCCTGAACACCGTCGGCGTCGGCGACGTTTGCGGCGACGCCGATCGCGACATCGGTGTTACCGAGCTCGGCAGCGGCGGCCTGTGCCTTCTCGAGGTCGAGGTCGGCGACGACGACGCATGCGCCTTCCTTGGCCAGGCGGGTGGCGATGGCCTTGCCGATGCCCGAGGCGGCACCGGTCACGAAGGCGACGCGGCCCTGGTGGGTCTTCGGCTTGGGCATGCGCTGGAGCTTGGCCTCTTCGAGGGCCCAGTACTCGATGCGGAACTTCTCTTCGTCCGAGATGGGGGCGTAGGTCGAGAGCGACTCGGCGCCGCGCATCACGTTGATGGCGTTGATGTAGAACTCGCCGGCAACGCGGGCGGTCTGCTTGTTCTTGCCATAGCTGAACATGCCGACGCCCGGAACGAGGACGATGAGCGGATCCGCGCCGCGCATCGCGGGGCTCTCATCGGTCGCGTACGCGTCGTAGTAGGCCGCGTAGTCGGCACGGTAGGCCTCGTGCAGCTCCTTGAGGCGCGCGATCGAGTCTTCGACCGAGGCGTCAGCCGGCAGGTCGAGGATCATCGGCTTGACCTTGGTGCGCAGGAAGTGGTCCGGGCAGCTCGTGCCGAGGGCGGCGAGCTCGGGGGCGCGCTCCGAGGCGAGGAAGTCGGTGACGACGGCGGCGTCGGTGAAGTGGCCGACCATGGGGGCGTCGTGCGATGCGAGGCCGCGAATGGTCGCGGCGAGCGCGGCGGCCTTCGCGAGGCGCTCGGCCTCGGGCAGCGCCTCGTAGCCGGCGCGGACGCCACCGAAGGGGTTCGCTTTGCCGTTGTCGTTGATGTAGGCCTCGGCGGTCTCGATGATCCAGAGCGAGTTGCGCTCCGACTCTTCCGAGGTGTCGCCCCAGGCGGTGATGCCGTGGCCGCCGAGGATCGTGCCGATCGCCTGCGGGTTGGCCTTCTTGATCTCGGCGATGTCGAGGCCGAGCTGGAAGCCGGGGCGGCGCCACGGAACCCAGACGACCTTGTCGCCGAAGATCTTCTTCGTGAGCTCTTCGCCGTCGGCGGCGGTCGCGATGGCGATGCCCGAGTCGGGGTGCAGGTGGTCGACGTGCGCGGCGTCGACGAGGCCGTGCATGGCGGTGTCGATCGACGGGGCGGCGCCGCCCTTGCCGTGCAGGCAGTAGTCGAACGCGGCGACCATCTCGTCCTCGCGGTCGAGGCCCGGGTACACGTTCACGAGGGCGCGCATGCGGTCGAGGCGCAGCGCGGCGAGGCCCGACTCCGTCAGCGTGCCGAGGTCTCCGCCGGATCCCTTGACCCAGAGCAGCTCGACCGGCTCGCCCGTGACGGGGTCGATCTCGGTGCCCTTGGCGGAGGTGTTTCCGCCGGCGTAGTTGGTGTTCTTCGGGTCGGAACCGAGGCGGTTCGACCGGGTGATGAGGTCTGCGACGGTGGGGTTCGTCATGAGATTCCTAACGCGGCGAAAAATGGGCGACAGCGACAGTGCGTCACCCGTGATGTTACTTGTTGTAATTCTCACATCTTCTAACGCGGAGCGCAACATCGGGTTAACGAATCTCGACGATGCCCCGATACGGATCCAGCAGCGGATCGGTCGGATCCAGCTCAGTCACGAGCAACTCGACGTCGCCCCAGTCGATTCCGCGCGCCATTCCGGGGCGGCCGAGCTTCGTCGAGTCGACCAGCATGATCACGCGCTCGGATCCGCGGGCGAACTCGCGCTTGACCTGCGCCTCCTCGAGCGACACGTCGCTCGCACCGTGCTCGACGTCGATTCCCGCGCCGCTCGCGAACAGCATCGAGTACCGCGCCTCGGAGGCGAAGCGGCAGGCCATCGGCCCGACGAGGCTGCCCGTCAGCTCGTCGGCCTGACCGCCCGTGAGCGTCGCCCGCGTGACGCCCGCGCGCCGGAGCGCGCCGAAGTTCTCCCACGAGTTCGTCACAACGACGAGGTCGTCGTGCTGGCCGAGCTGCTCCGCGAGCACGCCCGCGGTCGTCGACGCGTCGAGCGCGATCGCCCCGTGGGCGGGAACGAGGTCGAGCACTTTCTGCGCGATCCGCGCCTTCGCCTGGCGGCGCTGCGCCATGCGCTCGCCGAACGGGCGGGGTCCAACCGCCCTGGTGGCGCCGCCGCGCACGCGGCGCGCGAGCCCCTCCTGCTCGAGTCCATCGAGGTCGCGACGAATCGTCATCTCGGAGACCCCGAGGGCCGCCGCGGCCTCCGCGAGCTGCACGCTGCCCGCGCTCTCGAGCATCTCCACAAGCGCCTTCTTGCGCTGTTCTCCGTGCACGGAACTCGTTGTCGACATACCCTGCACCGTATCGCGCGGCGCGCGGAATCCCCGAGCCGGGGTGCGTGACAGGACGCAAAGCGGCCCGTCGCTTTCCCGCGCGTCGGAACGCCTTCGGTTGCGAAACGCGAAAGGGCGGATCCACTGGATCCGCCCTTCTGCGTTACCGCATGCGCTTTACGCACCCCAGCTGGCCTGCTGGCCACCGACGCGGTCTGCGGCGATCTTCTCGAGGTAACCCGAGGCGGCGAAGGCGGCCATCGGGTCGGCGGCGAGGCCGCGGCTCTCGCGCCACTCGGCGAGCGCGGGGCGCACGTCGGTGTAGAAGGCGTCCATGAACACCTGGTTGGCGGCGAGCACGTCACCGGAGACCTGCGCGGCGCGGAGCTTCTCGGTGTCGACGAGGAGCGCGCGGGCGGTCATCTCCTGGACGTTCAGGACCGAGCGCATCTGACCGGGGATCTTGTCCTCGACGTTGTGGCACTGGTCGAGCATGAACTGCACATCGGGGTTATTGAGGCCGCCACCGCGGACGACCTCGAAGATGATGCGGAACAGCTGGAACGGGTCGGCCGCACCGACGATGAGGTCGTCGTCGGCGTAGAAGCGGCTGTTGAAGTCGAACGAGCCGAGCTTGCCGAGGCGCAGCAGCTGCATGACGATGAACTCGATGTTCGTGCCGGGCGCGTGGTGGCCGGTGTCGAGGCAGACGAGGGCCTTGTCGCCGAGGGCAGAGACCTGGGCGTAGCTGGTGCCCCAGTCCGGAACGTCGGTGTGGTAGAACGAGGGCTCGAAGAACTTGTACTCGAGCACGAGGCGCTGGTCGTCACCCAGGCGGGCGTAGATCTTCTGGAGCGACTCCTGCAGGCGGTCCTGGCGGCCGCGCATGTCGGCCTGGCCCGGGTAGTTCGAGCCCTCGGCGAGCCAGATCTTGAGGTCGCGCGAGCCGGTCTCATCCATGACGTCGATGCAGGCGAGGTGGTGGTCGATCGCCTTGTTGCGGATCGTCGCATCCTCGTGCGTCAGCGCGCCGAACTTGTAGTCGTCGTCCTGGAACGTGTTCGAGTTGATCGTGCCGAGCTCGACGCCCTCGTCCTCGGCGTGCTTGCGCAGGTCCGAGAAGTTCGACATGTCCCACGGAATGTGCAGCGCGACGGTCGGGGCGAGGCCCGTGTACTTGTGCACCTGGGCGGCGTCCGAGATCTTCTCGAACGGGTCGCGCGGGGTGCCGGGGGTGCCGAAGACCTTGAAGCGGGTGCCGGAGTTACCGAACGCCCACGACGGGAGTTCGATGGCCTGCTTCTCGAGCTGGTCGAGGATGTCCTGCGAAAGGATGCCCATGGTTGAGCCTTTCTGTTGTGCGACCCTCGTCGGTCGCGGTGCCAATTGGTTTAGGAGCGTGCGGCAGCGAGCTGCGCTTCGAGGTTGAACACCTCGGGGAAGATCTCGGCGTTCTGATCCGCCCGACCCTCCTGTGCGACGAAGAAGCGGCCCATGTCGGCCTCCCACTTCGCTGCGACCTCGCTCTTCGCGAGGTAGGCCTGAGACGCCGCGTCATCGTCGGTCTCGTAGAAGCCGACGAGTTCGCCGCCGCCCACATGGAAGATCGAGTAGTTGCGACGGCCGCTCGCGGCGATTTCCTCGAGCATCTCGGGCCAGACCGGGTCGTGGCGGCGCATGTACTCGTCGAGCATGTCCGGCTTCACGTAGAGCCGGAAGGCAATGCGCTGTGGCATCGTCACCCTCTTTCTGAATCGTTTCATTATGCGCACAGTGGGGCGCGCAGATCAAGTCGGATGCCGGATCCGTTTTCGCGGCGAGCGCGCGTCAGCTCGCCGCGCGCGTGCGCGGCGCGATCACGACGTTGATCCCGCGCCGGCGCATCTCCGCGATATGCGCCTTGTCGGTGCCCGCGTCGACGATGACGGCGTCGAAATCGGCGAGCGGCTGCATCGCGTGGAGCGCCCGCTTGTCGAACTTCGTGTGGTCCGCCAAGAGGATCCGCGTGCTCGCCGCGTCGAACATCGCGCGTTTCACGTCGACGGTCTCCATCGTCTGGTGGAACGCGACGCCGTCGGTGATCGCCGAGGTCGACATCACGAGAACGTCGGCGCGCAGGTGCGAGATCGTCTCGGTCGTGAGGCGGCCCATATAGGCGCTGCACCAGTTGTAGTACTGGCCGCCGAGGCCCAGGAGCGTCACGCCCGTGACCGAGCGCAGCTCGTTCATGACCGTCAGGGTGTTGGTGATGACGGTCAACGGCCGCCGCTCGTGCAGGTGCGGCACGAGATGGAGCACGGTGGTCGAATCGTCGAGCATGATCGACTGTCCCGGCTCGATGAATTCGAGGGCCGCCAGCGCGATCGCCCGCTTCTCGGAGAGCTCGCGGCTCGCGCGATACACGTCGCTCGACTCGACGAGGCCGGTCGACAGGGCCGTCGCGATGCCGCGATCCTTCCGCAGCAGGCCGCGCGACTCGAGCTCGTCGAGGTCGCGGTGCACCGTCATCGTGCTGGTGCCGAACCGCTCCGCGAGATCTGCGATCCTGATGGATCCGGCCGCCATCACGGCCTCCGTGATCGCGTTACGCCGATCGTTCTGCCGGGTGAGGCGCGACGTCGCCGACTCGTCGCCCACGACCGTGTCTTCCTTGCCCATCATCTTCTCTTCTCTACACGATGGTGCGGGGCGGGCGTATCCCGCCCGCCCCGCACCACGTTGTTGTTTTGCGCTCGATGAATCCGCCCGGTGTCACTCCTCGTATACGAAGGGCGACACCATGTTGTCGACGTTGTCGGCGGTGATAAGGATGCAGTCAATCGCCTGCTTCTCCGTCTCGGGCGCCTCCCCCGTGCGGATGAACTCGTCGGCAAGCTCTACGGCCGTCTCAGAGAACTGGGCAACGGGCTGGAGAACGGTGTAGGCCATCTCGCCGTTACGCACTGCCTCGACGGCGTCCGGCGCGCCATCGAAACCTCCGACGACGACGCCATCGAGCTTACCGGCCTCCTTCAGCGCGGCGATCGCGCCGAGGGCCATCTCGTCGTTGCCGGCGAGCACGCCCTTGATGTCGGGATTGGCCTGCATCAGCGCCTGCGCCTTGTCGTGGCCCTCGGTGCGGTCCCAGTTCGCGACCTCCTCGCCGACCTTCACGAGGTCGGGGTACTGCGAGATCACGGTGCTGAAACCGTTCGAGCGCGTCTGCGCGTTGTTGTCGCTCGGCGCACCGAACAGCTCGACGTAGGTGCCCTCCTCGCCCATCTGGGCGACGTATTCCTGCGCGCCGAGCGCCGCGCCCTGGGCGTTGTTCGACACGAGCTGCGCCTTCGCGAGGCCCGCCTCGTTGATCTCGGCGTTGACGAGGAACACGGGGATGCCGGCCTCGTCGGCCTTCTTCACCGCGCCGATGGATCCGTCGGCGTTTGCGGGGTCGAGGATGATCGCGACCGAGTCGTTCGCGATCGCGGTGTCGATGAGCGTGTTCTCGGTGTTGGTGTCACCGCGGTGCGCGCCGACGGTCGCCTCGTAGCCCAGCTCCTCGGCCTTTGCCTGCGCGAGGTCGCCCTCGGTCTTCCAGTACGGGTTGGCGGGGTCGTTGACGATGATCGTGATCAGGCCGCCGGCCTCGCCGCTGCCGCCACCATCGCTCGGCGTCGTCGCGTCGGTACCCGTGCTGTCCGAGGAGCAGCCGGCGAGACCGATCACGAGCGCGCCCGCCGCGATCATCGCGCCAAGAGTCTTCTTCCGAAACATGTGATTGTCCTTTCTCAGTGGCCCGGCAACGGTCATCGGTGCCGGGTGACCCGCTTAGGCTTCCGAGGAGCCCGCGCCGGTCGTGGCGGTCTGAGCGCTGTTGCTCGTCTCGCCGGGTGTCGTGTCAGGGGTCTTGTCGGGGGTCTTGTCGGACTTCTTGTCGGGGGCCGGGCGCCGGCGGCGGCCGTACTGCAGCGTGTTGAGCATCACGGCGACCACGATCACCGCGCCCATGAACACCATCTGCCAGTAGGCCGAGACGCCGATGATCACGAGGCCGTCGGAGAGGAAGCCGATGACGAAGGCGCCCAGCAGCGTGCCGCGGACGTTTCCTCGGCCACCCGTGAGGGCCGCGCCGCCGATCACGACGGCCGCGATCGCGGTGAGCTCGTAGGTGCTGCCCGCGTTGGGGTCGGCGCTCGTCAGGGTCGAGGCCAGCACGAGGCCGGCGATCGCGGCCGTCAGGCCCGAGATCACGTAGACCCAGATCTTCACGCGCGAGGTGGGCACGCCGCTCAGCTCCGCGGCGCGCTCGTTGCCACCGGCCGCGTACAGCCAGCGGCCGAACTTCGCGCGGCCGAGAACCGCGCCGAGCACGAGTGCCACCGCGATCATCACGAGCACGCCGACCGGGATCCCCAGGATGCGGTTGAAGCCCAGCCAGTCGAAGCCGGTGTTGCCGAGCTCCTCGCTCCCCGACATCTTGTTGATCGTCAGGCCGCCCGTCATGAGCAGCGCGAAGCCGCGCACGGCGTAGAGCATGCCGAGCGTCGCGACGAACGGCGCGATCTTGAACTTCGCCACGAGTATGCCGTTGACGAGGCCCACCAGGGCCCCGACGCCGCACGAGATCAGCACCGTGACCGGCACGCTCGGGTAGAGCGTCACGCCGAAGATATCGATCGGCACGCCCCGCAACAGGAAGCCGGCGATCACCGCCGAGAACGCGAGGGTGGATCCGACCGAGAGGTCGATGCCGCCGTTGAGGATCACGAGCAGCATGCCCATGCCGAGCAGCGCGTAGATCGCGACGTGGCTGGCCATGATCAGCACGTTGTTCCACGTGAGGTAGTTCGGCGAGAGCAGGGAGAACACCACGATGATCAGCACGAGCGCGAGGAACGCGCGACCCTCGAGGAGCAGCTTCGCGATGGAGAACCGCTTCCGGTTCTCGATGATCGCGGTAGTTGTTGTCGTCGTCATTGTCGATCCGATCTCAGAGGTCAGGCTTCGCCCGAGGCGGCCATGATCATGTCCTTGGTGGCGTCCGGCCCAAACTCGGCCGAGATCTGCCCGCGGCTCATCACGATGATGCGATGGGCGATGCTGAGGCACTCGCCGACCTCGCTCGTGGTGTACACGACGCCGACGCCGGTGCGCGCGCGGTCGGCGAGGAGCCGGAACACCTCGGCCTTGGCGCCGACGTCGATTCCGCGGCTCGGCTCGTCGAGCAGGATCAACCGCGGATCCGTCGCGACGATCTTGCCGATCACGACCTTCTGCTGGTTTCCGCCGGAGAGGCCGCCGATGTTGAGCTCCGGTCCCGGCGTCTTCACCGTGACGGCGGTGATGAGCTCGCGCGCCCGCTGCTTCTCCTTCTTGGCCGAGATCGCCCATCCCGACATGCTCTGTTCGAGGCTTGCCAGGGTGAGGTTGCGCCCCACAGAGAAGGTCTGCACGAGGCCGTCGCGCTGGCGGTCCTCGGGAACGAGGCCGACGCCCTTCTCGATGCGCGTCGCGATCGAGTCGCCGAGGATCGACTCGCCCTCGAGCAGGATCTCGCCGCTCTCGACGCGCTCGCGCCCCGCGATGGCCTCGAGCAGCTCGGTGCGACCGGCCCCCATGAGGCCGTAGATACAGACGATCTCGCCGGCGCGCACGTCGAGGTTGACGCCGTTGACCACGGCGCGCTCGGGGTTCTCGGGGTCGAGAACCATCAGGCCGTCGACGCTCAGCACCGGCTCGCCGAACTCGTAGCCCTCGGGAGGAGACCCGAGGTCGAAGTTCTCGCCGACCATGTTGCGCACGATCCAGGCGAGGTCGATGTCGGCGCGTTCGGCGCGGGCCGTCATGTTGCCGTCTCGCAGCACGACCGCGTGGTCGGTGATCTCGAGCGCCTCCTCGAGGTGGTGCGAGATATAGACGATCGCGACGCCGCGCGAGAGCAGGTCGCGCACGATGCCGAAGAGGGTCTCGACCTCGGCCGCGGCGAGCGCGGACGTCGGCTCGTCCATGATCAGGATCCGCGAGTTGACCGAGAGGGCGCGCGCGATCTCGATGATCTGCTGCTGGCCCACACGGAGGTCGGACACGAAGGTGTCGGGCTCGATGGGGAGCTTCATCTCCTTCAGGAGCGCCCGCGTCTGCCGGGTCTCCTCCGCGTAGTCGACCCCGCCGAAGCGGCCCATGATCTCGCGGCCCATGAAGATGTTGTCGCGCACCGTGAGGTTAGGCGCGAGGCTCAGCTCCTGGTGAATGATCGAGATGCCGTTGTCGGCGGCGTCGGTCGTCGAGCCGAAGGCGACGGGCTCGCCACCCAGCAGGATCTGACCCGAGGTGGGCTGCTCGACGCCGGAGAGGATCTTCATGAGCGTCGACTTGCCCGCGCCGTTCTCGCCGAAGAGCGTCGTGACGGTGCCGGCACGAATCTCGAAATTGACGCCCTTGAGCGCGCGCGTGCCACCGTAGTTCTTCACGATGTCGCGAGCCTCGAGGACGACGTTGTCCGTGGTGGTCATGTCGCTCAGCCCTCCTCGACCGAGACGGGTGTCACGAGCCAGGCCTCGGGGTTGATGAGCGTGAACGCGCCGGTGATCGTCGCGGTCGTGCCCTCGAGCGCGCTCGTGTCGAGCCCCTCGAGGACCTCGGCCTTCATGGCGTCGTTGATCGAGGCCGCGGCGTTTTGGTAGTCGATCTGGTTCGTGAACTCGCCAAACGTGATGTCGCCGGTCGCGTCGCGCAGCTCGGTGCCGTTGATCGCGGGGCCGGTCTGCACGCGGATGCTGAGGCCATCGGGGAGCCCGTCGACGTCGAACGCGTAGATGCTCGACGCGCCCTCGCCGAAGGTGCCCGTCATCGTGACGCTGAAGACGGTGCCGCCGGAGCTGGGCACACCGTATTCGGCGCTCGCCGCGTCCTTGTCGTCGGCGATCGCCGCCGCGAGCACGTCGGCCTCCACGGCGCGCTCGACGACCGCGTCGCGCACCTCGGGGAACTTCTCGGGGCCGTACACGGCGGGGTCGAATGCCTGCTCGGCGCCGGCGACCTCGGATCCGTACGGGACGACGCGCGTCCCCAGCGCGATGAACGCGATGACGACGACGATCACGCCGATGAGGATCCCGCGCTTGGCTCCGGTGCCCAGGCCACGGCGCGGCCGCGCCTCTGCGACTGCGCTCACAGCAAGACCCGCGATTCGGTGTCGTTGGGGCGGATCTGCAGCTTGCGACCGTCGCCCCGGCGGAACATCTCGAGCGCCTGCTCGTAGTCGTCGAGCGTGAACGAGTGGCTGATCATCGCCCGCGCGTTGATGGCGCCGGCCTCGAACATCTCGACCGCGCGGCCGAACGAGTTGAGCACCGCCATCGTGCCGACGATCGAGATCTCGTCGCGGTAGATGCGGAAAGGCGAGAACTGCGCGGTGCGGTCTGCGGGCGCGACGCCGAAGTCCTGGAAGAAACCGGCCGGCTTCACGCGGGTCAGCGCGTCTTCGATCGCCCGGATGTTGCCGGTGCAGTCGATCACAACGTCCCACTTCTCGCGGTCGGCGTCGTCGGCCGAGGTGTACCGCAGCTCGATGCCGCACTCCTCCGCGGTCTTCAATCGCTCGGCGTTGAGGTCGACGATCGTGACGCTCGCGGCGCCCGCGCGGTGGGCGAGCTGGGCCATCAACAGGCCCATCGTTCCGGCGCCGTAGACGAGCACGTGGTCGCCCATGCGGCGGGGCAGCACATCCCACCCGCGGATCGCGCAGGCGAGCGGCTCGATGAGCGCGGCCTCGTAGATGTCGGTCTCGGGCCTGAGCTTGTAGACGTTCGTCGAGGGCGCCGTGAAGAACTGCTGCGACGCGCCATCGGAGGCGACGACGCCGAGCCCGTTCCACTTCGGGCAGAGGTTCTGGTGCCCGTTCAGGCACTGCTCGCACTCACCGCAGGTGGTGCTCGGGTTGACGGCGACCTTGTCGCCGACGTGGAAGTCGAAGACGCCGTCGTTGACGCCCTCGCCGAGCTCGACGATCGTGCCCGTGGCCTCGTGGCCGGGCACGAGCGGGAAGATCGTGCCCTCGAACTCGCCGTCGAAGACGTGGGTGTCCGTGCCGCAGATTCCGACCGCGGCCGTCTCGATCAGGATCTCCTTGTAGCCGGGACGGGGCTTCTCCCGTTCCTCGAGTGACAGCACCCCTTGCTGCTGAAAAGCGACTGCGCGCATCATTGCTCCTGTTCGCATCCGACATCGGGCCATCCTTGGCCCGCGCCTCTGGGCGATCTTCGCCCGATCTCACCACTCGCCTCGCTGAGACGATCATTCGTGGTGTTACCTTGATCTACATTAGAACACAGATTACGTTAGATTCAACGTTATGTTCGTGACATCGAAGGAGATCGTCCCATGAGCAACAGCGCGCCCGCGAGCCCTCCGGCTTCCGACGCCCTCCCGACCACGCAGCGCGCGGCGGTGTTACACGCCGCGCGCGACGTGCGGATCCAGGAGCGGCCGGTTCCGGATCCGGCGGCCGACGAGGTTCTCGTCCGCGTCACGTCGGTCGGCGTGTGCGGAAGCGACGTGCACTTCTTCCACGACGGCCACCTCGGCGACTGGAGCGTCGACGAGCCCCTCGTGCTCGGCCACGAGTCGGGCGGCGTGATCGTCGCCGTGGGCGCCGACGTCGACCCGGCGCGCATCGGCGAGCGCGTGTCGATCGAGCCCCAGCATCCCTCGCACGCCTCGGCCGAGACGCTGCGCGGCGAGTACAACCTCGACCCCGACATGCAGTTCTACGCGGTGCCGGGCACCGACGGCGCGTTCCAGCAGTACGTCACGATCCAGAGCCACTTCGCGTTCTCGATCCCCGACAGCGTCAGCGACGAGGCCGCGGCCCTCATGGAGCCGCTCTCGGTCGCCATCGCGACCTGCCGCAAGGCGGGGATCCAGCCGGGGTCGCGCGTGCTCATCGCCGGCGCCGGCCCGATCGGCATCGTCACCGCCCAGGTGGCCCGCGCGTTCGGCGCGACCGACATCATCGTCTCCGACCTCGCCGAGGCGCGCCGCGAGACGGCGCTGAGCTTCGGCGCGACCCGCGTCGTGGATCCGGCGGCCGGCGGATCCGCGGATCTCGACCGGTCCGTCGACGCGTTCATCGACGCGTCGGGCGCCGCGCCCGCGGTGCTCGGCGGCATCCGTTCCGTGCGCCCCGGCGGGCGCGTCGTGCTCGTCGGCATGGGCATCGACGAGCTGGCGCTGCCGATCTCCTACATCCAGAACCTCGAGCTGACGATCACCGGCGTCTTCCGCTACGCCAACACGTGGCCCGCCGCGATCGCCCTCGTGGCGGCCGGCCGCGTCGACCTCGACCGCATGGTGACGGGCCGCTTCGGGCTCGATCGCGTCGTCGACGCGCTCGAGTCGACGTCGGATCCGACGACCATCAAGTCGATCGTCACGCCCAATAGCTGACCCATTGAACGCAGAACGGACTCAACGATGACCCGCTTGTGGAATGACCCCGCCGATTTCGCGGACGAGATGATCGACGGCTTCGTCGCGGCCAACGGTCGATACGTGCGCCGCGTGACGGGCGGAGTCGCCCGGTCGACGCAGACGCCGGAGGGACAGGTCGCGTTCGTGACCGGCGGCGGATCCGGCCACTACCCCGCCTTCGGCGGCCTCGTCGGCCCGGGGCTCGCGCATGGTGCAGCGATGGGCAACCTCTTTGCCTCGCCCTCGACGCAACAGGTGCTCTCGGTTGCGCGCGCGGCCGAGAACGGTGGCGGGGTCTTCCTCAGCTACGGCAACTACGCCGGCGATGTGCTCAACTTTGACGCCGCACAGGAGCAGCTGCGCGCGGCGGGGATCCCCTGCCAGACGGTCGCCGTCACCGACGACGTCTCGTCGGCCGGGAAGGACGAGATCCACAAGCGCCGCGGCATCGCGGGCGACCTCACCGTCTTCCGGATCGCGGGCGCCGCCGCCGAGCGGGGCCTGAACCTCGACGAGGTCACCCGCCTCGCGCGCCGCGCGAACGACCGCACGCGCTCCTTCGGCGTCGCCTTCTCGGGCTGCTCGCTTCCTGGCGCGGATGAGCCGCTCTTCGAGGTCAAGGAAGGCCACATGGCGATCGGGCTCGGGATCCACGGCGAGCCGGGCCTCGGCGATGCCGCGATCCCGACCGCCGATGGCCTCGCCGAGATGCTCGTCGCGCGCCTGCTCGACGAGCTCCCCGCCGACGTTACTTCGGCGAGGGGCGCGCGCGTCGTGCCCGTGCTCAACGGCCTCGGATCGCTGAAGTACGAGGAGATGTTCGTCGTCTATCGCCGCATCGCGCAGCTACTCTCCGAAGAAGGCATCACCGCGGTCGACCCGCACGTCGGCGAGTACTGCACGTCCTTCGACATGGCGGGAACCTCGCTCACCTTGCTCTGGCTCGACGACGAGCTCGAAGACCTCTGGGACACGGGCGTCGACACGCCAGCCTATCGGCGCGGATCCGTCGACGCCTCGCAGCTCGTGCTCGCCTCCGCAGACGAGGTCGCGGGCGAGGACGTGATCGGCGACGCCGACGACGCCTCCCGAGCCATCGCCAAGACGATCGCCGACGCGTTCGACGTCTGGCGCACCACGATCGACGAGAACGTCGACGAGCTCGGCCGCCTCGATGCGATCGCGGGAGACGGCGACCACGGCATCGGCATGCAGCGGGGGATCCACGCGGCGCAGGCCGCGGCGCGCGACGCGGCCTCGCGGGGCGCGGGAGCGGCGACGACGCTCGCCCGCGCCGCCGACGCGTGGTCGGACAAGGCCGGAGGCACGTCCGGCGCGATCTGGGGCGCGATCCTCGCCGCCGTCTCGGGACATCTCGGCGATGCCGGGGTCCCCTCGGCCTCGGCGCTCGCGCAGGGGCTCGAGGCCGCGAAGGAACGCGTTGCCGCCTTCGGCGCCGTGCCGGGCGACAAGACGCTCGTCGACTCGCTGAACCCGCTCGTCGAGACCTTCTCGGCGCGGGTTGCCTCCGGCGGATCCGTTGGTGACGCTTGGCGCGCCGCCGCAGATGCGGCGACCGCCGCGGCCGCCGCGACGTCCGACATGCTCCCGCAGATGGGGCGCGCGCGGGCGCACCACGAAAAGGCCCTCGGGATCCCGGATCCGGGTGCCCACTCCCTCGCCCTGCTCGCGCAGGCGCTCCTCTCCACCGCTCAGTGAAAGGCACGACAATGACCGACCAGCTTCGCATCGTCATCGGCTCGGATGACGCCGGATTCGACTACAAGGAGATCCTCAAGAAGGACCTCGAGGCGAGCGACGGCGTCGCGAGCGTCGTGGATGTGGGAGTGGGCTCCGACGGGCACACCCCCTACCCCGCCGTCGCGATCGAGGCCGCCGAGCGGGTCGCGCGCGGCGAGGCCGACCGCGCCCTCCTCTTCTGCGGCACCGGGCTCGGAGTCGCGATTTCCGCGAACAAGGTGGCCGGGATCCGCGCCGCGACCGCGCACGACAGCTTCTCGGTCGAGCGCGCCGTCTTGTCGAACAACGCGCAGGTGCTCTGCATGGGGCAGCGCGTGATCGGCATCGAGCTCGCGCGTCGCCTCGTGCGCGAGTGGCTCACCTACCGCTTCGATGAGAGCTCGGCGTCGGCGGGCAAGGTCGCCGTGCTGACCGAATACGAGACCACCGGCAGCTGCTAATGTCTCGGCGCATCGTCGGCATCAGCCTCAAAATGTACTTCGGGCACGCGCGGGCGACCGACTGGTTCGGCCAGGTCGCCTCGCGCGTCTCGGGGCACGCGGCTGTTGCCGGCGGCGCGGTCGAGGTGTTCGTCACCCCCACGTTCCTTCAGGTGCCGGCCGCGGTATCGGCCTTCGCGGGAACCCGCGTGCGGGTCGGCGGGCAGGACGTCGCGGCCGAGGCCGAGGGCGCCTTCACGGGCGAGGTATCCGCGCTCGAGCTGGCCGAGGTCGGCGCGGGTCTCGCCGAGATCGGGCACGCCGAGCGGCGCCGCCTCTTCGGCGAGACCGACGCGGACGTGGCGCGGAAGGTGGCGCGGTCGCTCGAGGCCGGGATCGAGCCGCTGATCTGCATCGGCGAGACCGCTCGGCACTCACCGGCCGACGCCGCCTCGGTTGCCGTCGAGCAACTCGAGGCCTCCCTCGCGGGCGCGCCCGACGGATCCGTCATCGTCGCCTACGAGCCCGTGTGGGCGATCGGGGCACCGGAGCCCGCGGGCGACGACCACGTGCGCGTCGTCGCGGGGGCGCTCCGGTCCGCGCTCGACGGGCGCCCCGGATCCGCCGTGATTTATGGGGGCGCCGCGAAGCCCGGGTTGCTGACGCGGCTCGGCGACGCCGTCGACGGCGTCTTCCTGGGGCGATTCGCGCACGATCCCGACGCCCTCATCGAGGTGATCGACGAGGCCGCGGAGCTGGCGTACCAGTAGGATCACTCCAGGCGTTCAGGAGGTTCCGTGTCGGTCAGTATCCGCGAAGTCGCGCAGCGCGCGGGTGTCTCTGTGGGCACCGTGTCGAATGTGCTCAACAGGCCCGACGCCGTCAGCGACGCGACGGTCGAGCGCGTCCGCGCGGCGATCGATGAGCTCGGATACGTGCGCAACGACGCCGCACGCCAGCTCCGCGCCGGCCGCAGCTCGACCGTGGGCCTCGTCGTGCTCGACGCCGGCAACCCGTTCTTCACCGAGGTGGCCCGCGGCGCCGAAGACGCCGCCGCCGATCGCGACGTCGCCGTGCTGCTCGGCAATAGCGACGAACGCACCGACCGCGAAGACGCATACCTGTCGCTCTTCGAGGAGCAGCGCGTGCGCGGGGTGCTCCTCTCCCCCGTCTCCGAGGCGCTCGCGACGGCGCAGCGCCTCCGCGACCACGGCACCCCGGTCGTCCTGGTCGACCGCACGGCACCCGGATCCGATTTCTCGTCCGTCGCCGTCGACGACGTCCGCGGCGGGTACATCGCCGCCGCCCACCTGCTCGGGCAGGGGCGACGCCGCATCGCGTTCGTGGGTGGCGGGTCCCTCCGCCAGGTCGAAGACCGCTTCGCGGGCGCGCAGCGCGCCGTCGCGGAAGTGCCGGGCGCGACGATCGAGCGCGTCGCCACCGACCAGCTCACCGTGATCGCGGGGCGCGAGGCCGGATCCGTGCTCGTCGAGCGCGCCGAGCGGCCCGACGCGATCTTCGCCGCGAACGACCTGCTCGCCGTCGGCGTGATGCAGGCGCTCGTGATGATCGCCGACCTCAAGATCCCCGACGACATCGCCCTCATCGGCTACGACGACATCGCGTTCGCGGCGTCGACGGTGGTGCCGCTGAGCTCGATCCGCCAGCCCGCGCGCCTCATCGGATCCCGCGCCCTCGAGGTGCTCGAGGCCCTCATCGACGACCCGGCCCGCGCCCCCGAGACAATCGAGTTCGAGCCGGAGCTCGTGGTCCGCGCCTCCACCGCCGGCTGAGCCCACGCCCCGGGTGGGCCCCACGCTTGTGTGGGCCCCACGCCCGCGAGATCGCACTCTTTTCTGAGCGCACCTCCGCGAGATCGCACTCTTTTCTGAGCCCACCCCGCGAGATCGCACTCTTTCGCCGAGATCGCCCTGAATTCAGTGAGATCTCGCGAAAAGAGTGAGACCTCACGAAAAGAGTGAGACCTCACGAAAAGAGTGCGACCTCGCGGGATGTGGGATCACCCCGGAGGCGGGGCCACCCGGGCATGGCCCCGTCAGCCGAGCGGGACCTCGACCGCCACCCGCTCCGTGGCCGAGCGCTGGGCGGCGTCGGCGAGGATCAGGGCCGCGCGGCCGTCTTCGAACGTCGAGCTCGCCGAGGCGCCGCCGCGGGCGAGCGCGATGAAGCTGGCCAGCTCATCGGCGTATGCCTCGGCGTAGCGCTGCAGGAAGAAGTTCTCGTAGGGCGCGCGCGACTCCACGCTCACGGCCGACGAGTGGCTGACGAGGCTCGTCGAGCGGTTGGCGACCTGCAGGCTGCCCTCGGATCCGAAGGCCTCGAGCCGCTGGTCGTAGCCGACGGCGCTGTGGCGCGAGTTGATGATCGTCACGACCGCGCCGGTCGACGCCGTCAGCGTCACGACGGCGGTGTCGAAGTCGCCGTGCTCGCGCGCACCGGGGTCGAAGGTGTTGGTGCCCGTGGCCGAGACCGAGACGATGTCGGGCAGGAAGAACCGCGCCATGTCGAAGTCGTGGATCGTCATGTCGCGGAAGATTCCTCCCGACACGGCGACGTAGTCCGCGGGCGGCGCGGCCGGATCCCGACTGATGATCGTCAGCTGCTCGAGCGAGCCGATCTCGCCGGCGGCGACGCGGGCGCGCACCTCTGCGAACGCGGGGTCGAAGCGGCGGTTGAAGCCGAGCGCGACCGGAACACCGAGCGACGCCACCTTCGGCCGCAGCGCGTCGACGCGCGCGATGTCGAGGTCGATCGGCTTCTCGCACAGCACGGGCAGGCCGCGGTCGATGGCCTTCTCGATGAGATCGACGTGCGTGGGCGTCGGGGAGGCGATGAGCACGGCGTCGACGTCGTCCGCCGCGAACAGCTCCTCGGCGTCGGCCGTCGCCCGCCCGCCGAAGCGCGCGGCGACACCAGTGGCACCGTCGATGAAGGGGTCGGCGACCCAGGAGAGCTCGGCGTCGGGGCTCGCGGCGATGTTCGCGGCGTGCACCTGGCCGATTCGGCCGGTTCCGATGAGGCCGATACGCAGCGGGTTCGAGGTCACAGTTGTCCTTTTCTTGAGTGTTACGCCCAGCGGCGAAGCGCCGCGCGGTTGGTCTGCTGGTCGGATCCGCGGGACGCACGGAAGGCGTCGATCGCGACGTCGGGGGCGTTCAGAACGTCCTGCTCGACGACGACCCAGCCGTCGAATCCGTTCGCCTCCACGGTCGTCATCACGCTCTCGAGATCGAGGTCGCCCTGGCCGAACGCGACGAAGGCGCCCGACATCCACACCTCCGCCATGCCGCCGCCGGTCGCGAGCACGCGGGCGAGCTCGGCACGGTCGACGTCCTTGAGGTGCAGGTGATTGATCCGCGACCCCCAGCGCGAAACGGCGTCGACCGGATCCCCACCCGCGATCAGCAGGTGGCCCGTGTCGAGCGTCAGGTCGACGCCGACATCCGCGAGGAAGCGGTCGATCTCGTCGGGCGACTCGACGAAGGTGCCGGCGTGGTGGTGGAACGTCGGCTCAAATCCGGCGGAACGCACGATCTCGGCGGCCCGCTCGGTGTTGGCGATCAGCCGGTCCCACGCCCCCTGTTCGAGGGAGTCGACCTCGGATCCGCGGCCGGGGTTCGCGCGGCGAGCGAGGGATCCGTCGTCGGCGAGCGTCGGGAGCGGCAGGCGGCCGGGGCCCGCCTCTGCCGCGTCGGCGAAGACGCGGAGCGCGTCATACAGCGACGGCAGCGACGCCTCGAACGCCTCGTCCTCCGACAGCGGCAGCTGCACCCAGCCGCCAGCGAGCTCGAGATCGAAGTGGGCGAGGCGGTCGCGCAGCTCGCGCCCGCGGCCGAGGAAGCCGACGGGGCCGAGGTCGACGCCGCCGTAGCCGGCGTCGGCGAGGGATCCGAGCATGTCGTCGGCCGAGACGGTCGTCGCGCCCTCCGGGGTCATCTCGAACACGCCGTAGCTCACGGGCGCGCCCGCGACGGTTGCCTTCATCGGGTCTCCTCATCACCCAGGAGCGGCCGCTGCGCCGCGCGCTCCTGCTCGTATGCCTCGCGTGCGCGCTGCGTCGACTCGAGCGTCGACGTCGCCGGCACGGGAACGTCCCACCAGCCCTCGCCGTCGGGCGCGTACAGCAGCGGATCGCTCTCGACGTGGATGAACGTCGCCTTGTCCGACGCCTTCGCCTGCGCGACGGCCTCCTTCAGGCGGTCGATCGCGTCGGATCCGGGGGCGACCTCGATGACGTCGAGCCCGTAGCTGCGCGCGTTCATCGCGAGGTCGATCGGCAGCACGTCGCCGCCCTGGAAGTTGCGGGCCTCGGCGTCGTACGTGCGGTATGCGGTGCCGAAGCGCTCGGATCCGACCGTCTCGGAGAGGTGCCCGATCGAGGCGTAGCCGTGGTTCTGGATGAGGATCACGATGATCTTAATCCCCTCGGCCACCGCCGTCACCAGCTCCGAGTTCAGCATCAGGTACGAGCCGTCGCCCACCATGACGACGACGTCGCGGTCGTCGCCCAGCGCCTCGAGGCCGCGCTTGACGCCCAGGCCTCCCGCGATCTCGTAGCCCATGCACGAGAACGCGTACTCGACGTGGTAACCCAGCGGATCCCGCACGCGCCACAGCTTGTGGAGGTCGCCCGGCAGGGATCCGGCGGCCTGCACGATGACGTCCTTCGGATCCGTCGCCGACTGCACGGCCCCGATGATCTCGGACTGCCCCGGGCGGGCGAGGCCCGAGGGCGCGAACGCGGCGTCGACCGTCGCGTCCCACTCGGCCTTCTCGCGGGCGATGCGCTCGGCGAGCTCGGGACGCACGGTCACGCCCGAGAGCCCATCAATCAGCGCGTCGATCGCCTCGCGCGCGTCCGCGATGACGGGCACCTGCGTGCCGTGCTTGTAGGCGTCGAACGAGGCGACGTTGATGTTGACGAAGCGCACGCCGGGGTTCTGGAATGCCGTGCGCGACGCGGTCGTGAAGTCGCTGTATCGGGTGCCGATGCCGATGACGAGGTCGGCCTCGGAGGCCAGGCGGTTCGCCGCCGCGGTGCCGGTCGCGCCGACGGCGCCGAGGTACTGCGGGTGGTCCCAGGGCAGGGATCCGCCGCCGGCCTGCGTCGTGCCGACCGGGATGCCGGTGGCCTCGACGAGCGCGTGCAGCGCGTCCTCCGCGCCGGAGTAGATGACGCCGCCGCCCGCGACGATGAAGGGGCGCTCGGCCGAGCGGATCGCCGCGAGGGCGCGCTCGAGCGCCTGGCGCTCCGGAACAGGGCGGCGCACGTGCCACTCACGCTCCTGAAGGAACGACAGCGGCACGTCGAGCGTCTCGGCCTGCACATCCTCCGGCAGGGCGATCGTGACGGCGCCGGTCTCCACCGGATCCGTCAGCACCCGCATCGCCGCGAGCGCCGTCGAGAACAGCTGCTCGGGCCGCTGCACGCGGTCGAAGAACCGCGAGACGGGGCGGAACGCGTCGTTGACCGTCAGCCCCGTGTCCCACGGCTGCTCGAGCTGCTGCAGCACCGGATCCGCGACCCGCGTCGCGAAGGTGTCGCTCGGCAGGAGCAGGGCGGGCAGGCGGTTGGTCGTCGCGAGCGCGGCGCCCGTGAGCATGTTGGTCGCGCCGGGGCCGACCGACGCGGCCGATGCGAAGGTCGCGCGGCGGCGGTGGATCCGGGCGAAGCCGACCGACTGGTGTACCATCGCCTGCTCGTTGCGGGCCTGGTGGTACGGCATGAGGTCGGGTTCGTGCACGTTCAGCTGGCGCAGCGCCTGGCCGATGCCGGCGACATTGCCGTGGCCGAAGATGCCGAACACGCCGGGGATGGTGCGCTCGCGCACGTCGCCGTCGACTGTCCACTGGCGGGCGAGGAATTCGACGAGCGCCTGGCTCACCGTCATCCGCTTGGTCATCGTCATCGATTGTGTCCTTCGTCGTTCAGGGGCAGCCGCGGGTCGATGCCCTCGCGCGGCCACGATTCGCGCGCCCACGCGTGGGCGGGGTCGTCACTGATCAGCCAGGCGCGTTCCGGATCCGGACCCGCCATCACGTTGAGGTAGTAGAGGTCGTATCCGGGCGCCGCGACGGCGGGCCCGTGATAACCGTAGGGGATCAGCGCGATGTCGCCCGTGCGCACCATCGCGTCGATCTCGATCTCGCCGGCGGGCGAGGAGTAGGCGCTGAAGAGCCCGAACGGGCTCGCGCCCTCCCCCGCCGCCGCACCGGCGGTCGGGGCCGACTCGAAGTAGTAGATCTCTTCGAGCCGGGTCTCGGATCCGGGCACGTGCTCGTCGTGCTTGTGCGGCGGGTACGACGACCAGTTCGACGAGGGTGTGATGACCTCGCAGACGATCAGCCGGTCGGCGTCGAGCGTTCCCGGGGTGCCGAAGTTGTGCACCTCGCGGCTCGAGGCACCGCCGCCGCGCAGCTCGACGGGCGCGGCCGATGCGGGGATGTGCTGCACGGGCTTGTCGGCCGTCGACGGCGACGTCGCGACCGCGAAGCGCCCCGCACCCCGGATCCGCGCGCGGGTGCGCGGCGGCAGGTACAGCACGTCGGTCGGGCCGGAGAAGACCGAGGCGCGCCCGGCGAGGGCGGTCTCGCCTGTGCCTTGCTCGACCGTGCCGTGCGCGACGGTGAAGGATCCGGCGAGCGGGACGATGAGCTGCTCGACGTCGCCCTCAGGCAGCTCGAGCGACTCGCCGTCCGCGATCTCGGCGACGCGGATTCCGGTGTGTTCCCACCCCGGCGTCCGGTCGTCGACGACGCTCTGCCAGCCGTCCGCGGCGAGCGCGCCGCGACGGTGGAACCAGGTGGAATCCGCGCCGACCGACATTAGTTGTTCCGGGGGAAGCCGAGGTTGATGCCGCCCTGCTCGGATCCGCGGGCCGCGGGGTCGAGCCAGCGCGCCGTGATCGCCTTCTCGCGGGTGAAGAAGTCGAAGCCGTGCACGCCGTAGGCCTTGGCGTCGCCGAAGAGCGACTTCTTCCAGCCGCCGAACGAGTGGTAGGCGACGGGCACGGGGATCGGCACGTTGATGCCGACCATGCCGACCTGCACCTCGTGCTGGAAGCGGCGGGCCGCTCCGCCGTCGTTCGTGAAGATGGCGGTGCCGTTGCCGAACTGGCCCGAGTTGATGAGGGCCAGGCCCTCGTCGTAGCTCGCGACGCGCACGATCGACAGCACGGGGCCGAAGATCTCCTCGGTGTAGGCGCGGCTGTCGGTGGGGATGCGGTCGAGCAGCGTCGGTCCGAAGAAGAAGCCGTCCTCGGATCCCTCGACGCAGAAGCCGCGGCCGTCGACGACGACGTTGGCGCCGTCGGCCTCGGCGATGTCGACGTACTGCGACACCTTGTCGCGGTGCGCCGCCGAGATCAGCGGGCCCATGTCGGGCTCGACGCCATCGACGCCCGCGCCGTTACCGACGTGCAGACGGCCGATGCGCTCGCGGATCTTCTCAATGAGTTCGTCGGCCACGGGCTCGACCGCGAGCAGGACTGAGACGGCCATGCAGCGCTCGCCCGCGGCGCCGAAGCCCGCGTTGATGGCGGCGTCGGCGACGCCGTCGAGGTCGGCGTCGGGAAGCACGAGCATGTGGTTCTTCGCGCCGCCGAGCGCCTGAACGCGCTTGCCGTGGCGCGAGGCTGACTCGTAGATGTACTGGGCGATCGGCGTCGATCCGACGAAGCTGATCGACTCGACGACGGGCGACTCGAGCAGACCGTCGACCGCGGCCTTGTCGCCCTGCAACACCGTGAAGGCGCCGTCCGGCAGGCCGGCTTCCTTCCAGAGCGCGGCGAGCCAGAGGGCCGCCGACGGATCCTTCTCGCTCGGCTTCAGCACGACGGCGTTGCCGGCCGCGATCGCGATCGGGAAGAACCACATCGGCACCATCGCCGGGAAGTTGAAGGGGCTGATGATGCCCACGACGCCGAGGGGCTGCTTGAGCGAGTAGACGTCGACGCCCGTCGAGACCGACTCGGAGTAGGCGCCCTTGATGAGGCTCGGGAAGCCGCACGCGAGCTCGACGACCTCCTGGCCGCGGAGGATCTCGCCGAGGGCGTCGGAGACGACCTTGCCGTGCTCGGCCGTGATGATCTCGGCGAGCTCGTGCTTGCGCGAGTTCAGCAGCTCGCGGAAGGCGAAGAGTACCGTCTGGCGCTTCGCGGCCGAGTAGCCGGACCAGACCTGGAAGCCGCGCTCGGCCGAGGCGATCGCGAGGGCGATCTCGTTCTCGTCTGCGAGAGCGACCTGGGCCGTGACCTCGCCGGTCGCGGGGTTGAAAACGGGCGACGTGCGGCCGCTCGTCGACGCGTGCTCGGCGCCGTCGATCCAGTGCGGGATCACCGGCTGCGTGGTCTGATCAGCTGCGCTCATGGGGGTCTCCCTCTTCGTTGCGGATATCTGTGTGAACGAGGCGGGCCGCCGTGTCGACGGCCGATGCGACGTCGCCGTCGCGGGGGTAAAGCAGGGTGCGGCCGACCGTGAGGCCGCGCACGCCGGGCAGCGCGAGGGCGGCCTCCCACGACGCGAACGTCACATCCTGGTCTTCGCCATTGTCGCCGCCCAGCAGCAGGGTCGGCATCGTGGTCGCCGCCATCACGCGCTCCATGTCGGGCACGACGGGCAGCTTCATCCACGAGTAGGCGCTGTTGTCGCCGAGGCCCGAGGCGATCGCGACGGACGTGACGACGGCCTCGGTCGAGAGGTCGTTGACGACGCGGCCGTTCACGCGGCTACTCATGAAGGGCTCGAGCATGATCGGCAGCTCGGCGGCCGCGGCCTCCGAGACCGCGCGGGCGACCTCGGCCATCGTCCGAACCGTCGCCGGGTCGTCGAGGTCGAGGCGGATCAGCACCTTCGCGAAGTCGAGGCCCGCCGCCGCCATCGCGGGCACGTCGAAGCCCGTGAAGCGGTCGTCCATCTCGAACGTGGATCCGCGCAGGCCGCCGCGGTTCATGGATCCGACGAGCACCTTGTCGTCGAGTAGCCCCAGCAGGGCGAGGTCGTCGAGGATGTCGGGCGTTCCGAGAACGCCGTCGACGCCGGGGTTCTCGAGCGCGATCGCGAGGCGCTCGAGGAGGCGGTAGCGGTCGGCCATCGCGTCACCCTCGTCGCCGACGCCCAGGGCGCCGCGCGCGGGGTGATCCGCGGCCACGATGAAGAGGCGACCGTCGTCGCGCACGAGCGGCCGGCGGATCCGGTTCTCGTACGCCTCGCGGACGGCCTCCGGCCGCTCCGCGCGCAGCCGGCGAAGCTCGTCGAAGTCGAGCGTCGTCATCTCACACGTCCAATCCGAGGGCTCGGTCGACCTCGACGCTCGTCGGCATCGCGGTCGAGCACTCGCGGCGCGACGCGACGATCGCGCCGGCGGCGTTCGCGAACGAGATGGTGCGTTCGATGCCCCAGCCCGACAGGATCCCATGGCACAGCGCGCCGCCAAAGGCGTCGCCAGCGCCGAGGCCGTTGACGACGTCGACTTCAATGGGCGCGACCTCAATCTCCTCGTCGCGGGTCTTTGCGAGCACGCCCTTCGGGCCCTGCTTCACGATCGCGAGCTCGACGCCGCGCTCGAGCAGGGCGTCGGCGGCACGGTGCGGGTCGGTCTCGCCGACCGCGACCTCGCACTCCTCGCGGTTACCGACCACGACCGTGACCTGCTCGAGGATCGGCGCGACCTGGGCAGAGGCGGCCTCCGCCGACTCCCAGAACATGGGGCGGTAGTCGAGGTCGAGCACCGTGTGCGCGCGGCGGGCGCGGGCCTCGAGGGCCACGTGGTGCGCCGAGCGGCTCGGATCCTGGCTGAGGCCCGTGACGGTGAGCCAGAGCAGGTCGGCCCCGCGCACCGCGTCGAGGTCGAGCTGCGCCGCATCGATGTTCATGTCGGGGGCCTTGGGCTCGCGGTAGAAGTAGAGCGGGAAGTCGTCGGGCGGGAAGATCTCGCAGAACGTGATGGGCGTCTTGAGCGTCGGGTCGGTCGCCACTCCCCCGGTCGAGACGCCGAGGCGCTCGAGCTCGCGCAGCAGGTAGCGGCCGAACGGGTCGTTACCTACGCGCGAGACGAGGCCCGCGCTGTGACCGTGCCGTGCCGCAGCGACCGTCACGTTGGCGGCGCTGCCGCCGAGGTATTTGCCGAACGTCGAGACGTCTTCGAGCCCAACACCGTCTTGGAGCGGATAGAGGTCAACGCCCAGTCGACCTAGGGCGAGCACCTCAGGAGTCGAGCTCTTCATCATGTCCTAACAATAACACATACGGATGTTTTGCTCTGGTTTTCAAGAAGGCTCTGTAACATTGGCGCCACACAGACTGTGTATAAGAATCGGGGGATCATGGCCGGAGACGAGACCTACTGGCCGGCGGAGCTCTTCGCCGACCTCGAGCGCACCGGACCCGTCCCGCTGTACTACCAGGTATCGACCAGGCTCGAGCGCGCGATCAAGGCCGGGACGATCCCCGCCGGTGCGCGCCTCGAGAACGAGATCGCGATCGCCCAGAAGCTCGGCCTCTCGCGCCCGACGATCCGGCGCGCGATCCAGGAGCTCGTCGACAAGGGCCTGCTTGTGCGGCGCCGCGGCATCGGCACCCAGGTGGTGCAGGGCCAGGTCGTGACCCGCCAGGTCGAGCTCACGAGCCTCTACGACGACCTCGCGAACACCCACCACACGCCGAGCACCCGCGTGCTCACCCACGAGATCGTGCCGGCGAGCGACGAGGTCGCCGCGCACCTTGGCGTCGCGGCCGGATCCGACGTCGTCTACCTGCGCCGCCAGCGCTCGACCGACGGCACCCCCGTGGCGGTGCTCGAAAACTTCCTCCCCGGCGAGTTCGCCGACATCACCGTCGAGCAGCTCGAGACCCAGGGCCTCTACCAGGTGCTCCGCACGCGAGGCGTGACGATCCGCGTCGCCAAGCAGAAGATCGGCGCGCGCAGCGCCGAGAACGACGAGAGCACCCTGCTCGAGATCGACGAGGGCGGCCCCGTGCTTACGGTCGAGCGCACCGCGTTCGACGACTCGGGCCGCGCGTTCGAGTTCGGCGTGCACTGCTACCGTCCCGACATGTACAGCTTCGAGACGACGCTCGTCGCGAAGTAGGGCGCTCAGTCGGCCAGCGGCCCGAGCCTGCGCGGCCCCGCGCCCTCCTGCCCGAGCGCGTCGTCGGGGTTCAACAGCCGGCAGGCCTTCATCGACAGGCAGCCGCACCCGATGCAGCCGACGAGCTCGTGCTCGAGCCGCTCGATCGCCTGACGGCGCGCCTCGAGCTCTTTCTTCCACTGCCGCGACGCACGCTGCCAATCCTCGTGCGTCGGCGTCGTGTCGAGCGGCACCGACGCGAACGCCTCCTGCACGTCGGCGAGCGGGATCCCCACGCGCTTCGCGACGATCACGAGCGAGACGCGGCGCAACATGTGGCGCGGATAGCGCCGCTGATTGCCGCTCGTGCGCACCGAGGCGATGAGCCCCATCTCCTCGTAGAACCGCAGGGCGGATGCCGCGACGCCGGTGCGGCGGCTCATCTCGCCGACCGGCGGCGGCGCCCCCGAGGGCGAGCTGGCCGCGGCCCTCGATGACGCGTTCGGCTCGTTCGACAAGCTCAAGGCGCACTTCACCGCAACGGCGCTCGGCGTGCAGGGATCCGGCTGGGCCGTGCTCGCCTGGGGCTGATTAAGCCGTAAGCTCCGCGACTCGACTAGGCGGGCGCCACGACGTCGGCGCCCGCCTAGTCGCCCTGGTGACGCGCCCTGTGGAGGAGCGCATCCATTCCAAACTCGAGCCGGGCCTCGGCGTCGTCGCCGAGGAAGAGGTCTCGCACGGTCTCCAGCGCGGGGAACGAGTGCGCCTCGAGCTCCTGCTCGAAGCGCTGGGCGCCGTCATCGGGGAGCGTCTGCTCTTCGTGCACGAGCCCCACGACGAAGTAATTCAGGCCCCAGAACGTCGTGACCGCGAGCTCGGCGTCGACGCCTGCATCGAGGAGCGCCGCGATGACCGCATTTCCGAGCCTCAGCGTATTCGTCTCGGAAACCCGCGTGCCCGAGACGAGGTGCGCACCGTCGCGGTGGTCGAGGAGCACGCGGCGGTAGCGGCGAAAGATCGCCTTGATCCGCTCGATCGGATCCGCCGGCAGGTCGTCGAAGGAGAGCTCGCCGAGGATCGCGTCGGCCATCAGATCGAGCAGCCGAGCCTTGCTGCCCACCTGCAGCGACACCGAATTGAGGTGCACGCCGAGGCGACGCGCGACGCCGCGCAGGGTGACAGCGTCGACACCGTCACCATCGAGCAACGTCATCGCCTCGCGGACGACGTCTCGGCGGGAAATTCTGTCAGCCACGGGCTTCTTCTCTCGCGCTATTGGTCACTGACCAAGAGTGTAGTACGGTTGGTCACTGACCAAGGAGGATCCATGGGAGTGGGACACAACCACGGGCCGTCGGCGGCCGCGGCCGGGGCACCCGGCGATCACCGGGCGCGGCTGTGGATCACGTTCGGCCTCACCGCGACGATCGTCGTGGCGCAGGCGATCGGCTCCGTCATCACGGGCAGCCTCGCGCTGCTGACCGACACCGCCCACGCGATTGCCGACGCGTCAGGGCTGCTCGTCGCCCTCATCGCGGCGACGCTCATGCTCCGGCCCGCGAACCCGAAGCGCACGTGGGGCTTCCGCCGCATCGAGGTCATCGCCGCGCTCGGCCAGGCGACGCTCCTACTGGGCGTGGGAACCTACGCCGCGGTCGAGGCCGTGCGCCGCCTCTTCGCTCCGCCGGAGGTCGCGGCGAGCGAGTTGCTCGTCTTCGGCATCATCGGCCTCGCCGCGAACGTCGTCGCGATCGCCATCCTCTCGTCGAGCCGCGGCGCGAACTTCAATATGCGCGCCGCCTTCCTCGAGGTCATCAACGACGCGCTCGGTTCGCTCGGCGTCATCGCGGCGGCGATCGTCATCTCGACGACAGGCTTCCAGCAGGCCGACGCCATCGCGGGCCTGCTCATCGCCGCCCTCATCGTGCCGCGCGCGTTCATCCTGCTGCGCGACACCACGCGCGTGCTCATGGAGTTCACCCCGGCGGGGCTCGACCTCGACGACGTGCGCCAGCACATCCTCGACCTCGAGCATGTGACCGACGTACACGACCTGCACGCGTCAACAGTGGCGACGGGGCTCCCCACCCTTACCGCGCACATCGTCGTCAAGGACGAGTGCTTCACCGATGGCCACGCCGCCGACGTCCTACACGAGGTGCGCGAGTGTGTCGCCGAGCACTTCCCCGTGTCAATCCACCACTCGACCTTCCAGGTCGAGACGGCCCATCTCACCGAGGATGAGCCCGCGGCCGTGCGCCACGAATAACGTGCATACCCTGCAGGGGTAAGGTATTTGCGGGTAGGCTGGGGACGATGATGGGCCTACCAACACTGCGAGAGCGGCTTCCGCGCATGGCGCGGTGGCCGCTCGCGGTGTTTTTCGCCGCCGCACTCATCGTCGGCCTCATGGGAATGCACACGCTGGCTTCGCCTCCAGTTCATCCCGAGTCCGCGGCATCGGCCACCATCGCGGGGCATCACAGTGAGCAGGCACCGGCGGCGCAAGCGACGGACGACTCGTGCACGTCGTGTACTCCGGGCGCCGACCATCACACGATCATGACGATGTGTGCGCTGGCACTCCTCCTCACCGCGCTCGTCTTCTTGGCGCCGGGCTTCGCCTATCGGGTGCCGCGAGCAACCGTCGGCGCGTGGCTTCTCGCCCCGTTCGCCGTGCGCACCGCGCCCCGCAGGCCCCCATCGCTCGAGGAACTCTCCATCAGTCGAACGTGAGCTCACCGACCCCGCTCCTCGCGGGGGTATTGGCAATGCCCTACGGGGCGTCTACTCACACCACTAGAAAGACTGATGCACAATGAAGAACTCGTTCCGCGCAACCGCGCTCGTCGCGATCCCGCTGGCCGCCACACTGCTCCTCGCTGGCTGCAGCGACGCCGAAGGATCGACGCCTGAGTCGAGCCAGAACATCAGCGCGCCGGCGGCCGACTTCAACGCCGCCGACTCGATGTTCGCGACGATGATGATCCCGCACCACGCCCAGGCCGTCGAGATGAGCGACATGGTCATCACGAAGGAGGGCGTCGACCAGCGCGTGCTCGATCTCGCGCAGCAGATCAAGGATGCCCAGCAGCCGGAGATCGACATGATGCAGGGCTGGCTCGACGACTGGGGCGTCGCCTCCGACGACTCGGGAATGGCCGGCATGGATCACGGCAGCGGCATGATGTCGGACGACGACATGTCGGCGCTGGAGGATGCGTCGGCGGCCGAGGCCTCCCGAATGTTCCTCACGCAGATGATCGAGCACCACACCGGGGCGATCGACATGGCCGAGACCGAGCTGGCCGACGGCCAGAACGCCGAGGCGAAGGAGCTCGCTCAGGCGGTCGTCGACACGCAGTCAGCGGAGATCACCGTCATGGAAGACCTGCTGGGCCAGCTGTAACCGCCCGCGGCGGATCGCCCGCCCGCTCCTCGTCAGGAACGAACGAGGCGGGCGATCGCGTCGCTGGCTTCCTTAATCTTCACCTCGGCCTCGTCGCCGCCCATGCGCGCCGCGTCGAGAACGCAGTGCTTGAGGTGGTCGTCGAGCAGACCGAGCGCGACCGCCTGCAGCGCGCTCGTCAGGGCGCTGATCTGGGTGAGGATGTCGATGCAGTACTTCTCGTCGTCGACCATCTTCGAGATGCCACGGGCCTGCCCCTCGATGCGCTTGAGGCGGTTGAGGTATTTGTCTTTATCGGTGATGTAGCCATGGTGGGCATGCGTCGCGTCAGTCATGTCCGGTTCCTTTATTCAGCGTTGTTGCAGAGCAGCGCGGGTGCTTGCTTCTGGCGTGAGGTCGATGCGGCGCAGCAGCTGCGCGTTGAGGGCAACCACGACGGTCGAGAGCGACATGAGGATCGCGCCGACAGACATGGGGAGGACGAAGCCGATCGGCGCCAGCACGCCGGCGGCGAGCGGCACGGAGATCAGGTTGTATCCCGCGGCCCACCACAGATTCTGCTTCATCTTCCGGTAAGCAGCTCGTGAGAGCTGGATCACCGACAGCACGGATCGCGGATCCGAGCTCGCCAGGATCACGCCCGCGGAGGCGATCGCGACGTCGGTTCCGGCGCCGATCGCGATGCCCACGTCGGCCTGCGCCAGCGCGGGCGCATCGTTCACGCCGTCGCCGACCATCGCCACCTTGCGGCCCTCCTTCTGGAGCTCCGCGACCTTGCTCGACTTGTCTTCCGGCCGAACCTGGGCGTAAATACGGTCGACGCCCAGCTCGGCGCCGACCGACTGCGCGACGGCCTCGGCGTCACCCGTGATCATGACCACCTGCACGCCGAGCCGGTGGAGCGCCTCGATGGCCTCGCGCGACTCGGGGCGGACCTCGTCGGCGAGCTTCAGGCCACCGATAACGGCGCCATCCTTCACGACGTGGAGGATGATCGCTCCCTCGGCGCGCCACGCGTCGGCGTGATCGACCTCGCGGGCACCGACCTCCTCGAGCAGGCGGGGCCCACCGACGCGGATCTCCGCGCCGTCGACCGTCCCGGTCACGCCCACGGCGGGCGACGAGGTGAATCCGGTGGCCCGCGGGAGCGAGAGCCCCTTATCCTGCGCGGCGCGCACGATGGCCTTGGCGAGCGGGTGCTCGCTGTCGGCCTCGGCCGCCGCCGCGAGCGCGAGCACGGTGTCCGCATCCAGGGCGCCGACCGGCTCGACCGAGGTCACGGTGGGCTCGCCCTTCGTGAGGGTTCCGGTCTTGTCGAACAGCACGGTGTCGACGGTGCGCATGCTCTCGAGCGCGAGGCGATCCTTCACGAGCACGCCGCCGCGGGCCGCGCGCTCGGTCGCGATCGACACGACGAGCGGAATCGCCAGGCCGAGGGCATGGGGGCAGGCGATGACAAACACCGTGATCGTGCGGATGACGGCGTCGTCGGGGCTGCCCACAATCGTCCAGACAACCGCCGTGATGGCGGCCGCGACGATCGCGAACCAGAAGAGGAGGGCTGCCGCACGGTCGGCGATCCGCTGCGCGCGCGACGACGAATTCTGCGCCTCGGTGACGAGCCGCTGGATCCCCGCGAGGGTGGTCTCGTCGCCCGTCGCGGTAACCTCGACGCGCAGGCCCGAGTCTGTGGCGACGGTTCCGGCGGTGACGTGGTCGTCGATCCCGCGCTCCACGGTGCGGGATTCGCCCGTGACCATCGACTCGTCCATGTTTGCGGTGCCATCGATGATCCGGCCGTCGGCGGGAACCCTTCCTCCGGGGCGAACCACGACGACGTCGCCGACCCGCAGCTCGGCGAGCGAGACCTTGACGATCTGGCCGCCGTCGACTCGCTCTGCCTCATCGGGCAGGAGCGCTGCGAGGGTATCGAGCGCCGAACTCGTCTGCGCGAGCGAACGCATCTCGACCCAGTGGCCGAGCAGCATGATCACGATCAGTAGCGCGAGCTCCCACCAGAACTCGAGCTCGTGGCTCAAGAGACCGACCGTCGCACCCCACGAGGCGAAGAACGCCACCGTGATTGCGAGGCCGATGAGCAACATCATGCCGGGCTTGCGGGTGCGGAGCTCGCTGACCGCCCCGGTCAGGAATGGCCACCCGCCCCAGACGTACATGACCGTTCCGAGGGCCGCCGCGATCCACGTGCCCCAGCCCGGGACCTCGTAGCCAAGGATCATCGCGAACATCGGCGAGAACGCCACGACGGGCAGGGCAATGATCAGGTTGATCCAGAACAGGCGACGGAACTGGCCGACGTGATCGCCGTGACCGGCATGCCCACCGTGGCCCGCATGCATGTCATGCCCGGAATGCATGTCGTGCGCGTCGTGCGCATCGTGGGCCATGTGCATCTCGTGGCCCTCGTGGCCTGCGTGCATGTCATGGCCGGCGTGAGCATCGTGCGATGCGTGACCTGCGTGCGGGTCGGACATCGGTTCACTTCCCTCTACATCGTGCGGTTCGTACTAGCGAGTGGTGCGCGCGATGCTCTTGAATCCGCGCAGGCGCAGGCTGTTGCCCACGACGAACACGCTGGAGAACGCCATGGCGGCGCCCGCGAGCATCGGGTTAAGGAGGCCGAGGGCCGCGATCGGGATAGCGGCCGTGTTGTAGGCGAAGGCCCAGAACAGGTTGGTCTTGATCGTGCCCAGGGTCTTGCGCGAGAGCCGGATCGCGTCGGCCGCGCTGCGGAGGTCGCCGCGCACCAGCGTGATGTCGGATGCCTCGATCGCGACGTCGGTTCCGGTGCCCATCGCGAGGCCCAGGTCGGCCTGCGCGAGCGCGGGGGCGTCGTTGACGCCGTCGCCGACCATCGCGACGACCTTGCCCTCGCTCTGGAGGCGGGTGACGACCTCGACCTTGTCCTTCGGCATGACCTCGGCGATCACCTGATCGATGCCGACCTCGGCGGCAATCTGGCGGGCGACCGCCTCATTGTCGCCCGTGAGGAGCACGGGCGTCAGGCCGAGGGCCTTGAGCTGGGAGATGGCCTCCCTGCTCGTCGGCTTCACGGTGTCGGCGACGACGAGGATGCCGCGCGCGGATCCGTCCCAGCCGACCGCGACGACCGTCTTACCCTCGCCCTCGGCCTTCGCCTTCGCGGCCACGACCTCGGGGCTCAGCTGCTGCGACCACTCGGCGAGGAGCGACTCGCGGCCGACGATGAGCGCGCGCCCATCGACGACGCCCTGCACGCCCTTACCCTCGAGGTTCGTGAAGCCCTCGACGGCCGGCAGCGCGCCGGCCTCCTGCGTCGCGCCCTTGGCGATCGCCTGGGCGATGGGGTGCTCGGAGGCGTCCTCCAGCGCACCCGCGAGGCGCAGCAGCTCGGCGCGGTCGACGCCGGGCTCGGTCACGACGTCGACGAGCGCCATCTTGCCGCTCGTGACGGTGCCGGTCTTGTCGAGCACGACGGTGTCGACCTTGCGGGTCGACTCGAGCACCTCGGGCCCCTTGATGAGGATGCCCATCTGGGCACCGCGACCCGTGCCGACCAGCAGCGCGGTCGGGGTCGCAAGACCCAGGGCGCAGGGGCAGGCGATCACGAGCACCGCGACGGCGGCCGTGAAGGCGGCCGAGATCGGGAAGCCCGCGCCCCACCACGCGCCGAGCGCGATGACGGCGATGAGGATCGCGATCGGCACGAAGACGCCGGAGATCTTGTCGGCGAGGCGCTGAACCTCGGCCTTGCCCGTCTGGGCGTCCTCGACGAGCTTCGCCATCTGCGCGAGTTGCGTGTCGGATCCGACGCGGGTTGCGCGGACGACGAGTCGCCCGCCCGCGTTGACCGTCGCGCCCGTGACGGCGTCGCCCTCTGCCACCTCGACCGGCACCGATTCGCCCGTCAGCATCGAGGCGTCGACCGCGGAGGTGCCCGACACCACGACGCCGTCGGTCGCGATCTTCTCGCCGGGGCGGACGACGAACTCATCGCCGACCTGCAGCTCGTCAATCGAGATCTTGGTCTCGACGCCGTTCCGCAGAACCGCAACCTCCTTCGCACCGAGCTCGAGCAGCGCGCGCAGCGCCGCTCCCGCCTGGCGCTTGGATCGCTTCTCGAAGTAGCGGCCGGCGAGGATGAACATGGTCACGCCCGCCGCGACCTCGAGGTAGATGTTCGCGGCGCCGTCGGACGGCGCGAGCGTCAGCTCGAACGCGTGCGTCATGCCCGGCGTGCCCGCGGTTCCAAAGAACAGCGCGTACAGCGACCAGAGGAACGCGGCCGTGGTGCCCATCGAGATGAGTGTGTCCATCGTGGCCGCGCCGTGCTTGAGGTTCGTCCACGCGGCCTTGTGGAAGGGCCACGCCGCCCACACGATCACGGGCGCGGCGAGCGCAAGCGACGCCCACTGCCAGTACGTGAACTGCAGCGCCGGGATCATCGCGAGGGCGATGACCGGCACGCTCAGCACGATCGAGACGATCAGGCGGTTGCGCAGGCTGGTGAGTTCCGGATCCGCGTCGCTTTCTTCAGCGGATCCGGTTTCGGTCTTCTTCGGGGCGGGGAGCGCGGCCGTGTAACCGGTCTTCTCGACCTCCGCGATCAGCATCGCCGGATCATAGCCGGCAGGCACGGTGACCTTCGCCTTTTCGGTGGCGTAGTTGACCGAGGCCTCGACGCCGTCAAGCTTGTTGAGCTTCTTCTCGATGCGCATCGCGCAGGACGCGCAGGTCATGCCACCGATCTCGAGCTCGACCGCGGAATCCGCGGAAGCTGTGGTGCTCATGTGTTCCTTCTTCTCTCAGATCGATGGGTGGTCAGTGACCATACCCGGCATCGACGACAAACGAAGCGGTGTGAACCTGCCCGTCGACCTGGAAGTCGAGGTAGAGCAGGTAGCGGCCGGCCGTGGGGGCCTCGGCCGCGAACGTGATGTCGGGACCGGCGGTGTCGCCTTCAGCGCGCACGTCGACGACGTTGCCGTCGCGCAGCGCAACCAGCCGTCCGGCGGTGCCGAGGTTCGACTCAAGATCCGTCACCGGATCCCCGCCGCGGGCGAAGGAGGCGGCGAACTCGCTGCTCTCCCCCGCGATCAGCTCGCCGTCGAGGGCGACTGTGAAGCCGTCGACTTCGCTCGTGCTCGTCGGATCCAGCTCGAGCTCCGGAGCCATGTCCATGTCTTCGTGGCCGGAGGCCGCCGCTTCGGTCCAGTCGGCGACGGCGCTCTCGGGCACGACGGCCGCGCCGATGCCGAAGGCCGCGCCGAATGCGACGACGACCCCGACACCATAGAGGCCGAGTCGTCCTGCGGCGTTCATCAGGCCCGCACCGCCGAGTAGCCTGCCTCGTCGACTGCGGCCAGAACGGCGGCGTCATCGAGGGGGTTCGCCGACGACACGACGAGCTTGCCGGTCTGGGCGCTCACCTGAATCTCGTCGACACCGGGGATCTGGGAGACCTCTTCACGGATGGACATCTCACAGTGTCCGCACGTCATGCCGGTGACCTGGTATTCGCTGGTGGCCATGATGGTTCCTTCCGTCTTCGTGACGCTCCCGATCGGGACATCACTCACGATAACGCCCCTACCCCCCTAGGGTATTCCAAGCTGATGACATTAATCTCGCGGGGCCACTCCACCCCGCGAGATCGCACCCTTTGGTGAGCCCACCACTACGAGATCTCACTCTTTTCGCGAGATCGCATCGAATTCAGTGAGATCTCGCGAAAAGAGTGAGATCTCGCGGGCGCCGGGCGGCGCAAGCCGCCCCGCGGTAAGGATCCGTCATCGAATTCCGCGGGCGGGCGCGCGACTGCGAAACTGGATCCAATGGACGCTCTGAACTGGCTCGCCGAAGCCTTCAACGCGCACTGGGTGCTACCCGCCGGGCAGACGCTGCTCGTGCGCGAGGTCGTCGGCAACGCCTTCGGTCTCGCGAGCGCGCTGGGCGGCATGCGCCGCCGCATCTGGGCGTGGCCCGTCGGCATCATCGGCAACGTCCTGCTGCTAACGGTGTTCTTGGCGTCGATCCTGGATCCGACGCACTCGCTCCCCGCGCTGCTCGGCCAGGCCGGGCGCCAGGTCATGTTCATCACTGTCGCCGTGTACGGCTGGATGCGCTGGCGCCGCGCGTCCGACTCCGGAGGGCAGGTAACGCCGCGCTGGGCATCCAACCCGACCCGGATCGGTCTCGTCGCCGTGCTCATCGTCGGCACGATCGCGCTCACGCCGGCGTTCCGGGCCCTCGGATCCTGGGAGCCGGTCTGGGCGGACGCGTGGACGTTCGTCGGATCCATGCTCGCCACCTACGGGATGGCGAAGGGCTGGACGGAGTTCTGGCTCATCTGGATCGCCGTCGACGTCGTCGGCGTGCCCCTGCTCTTCAGCTCGGGCTACTACGCGACGGGCCTGATGTACGTCTTCTACGGGGCGTTCACGGCGATCGGATTCGTCGTCTGGTGCCGCGCCCAGTCGCACGCGAAACCGCGCGTGGACACGACACTGCCGGATCCGACCCTGCACCCGCCGGAGCGCTGAGCGCCCTACTCCTCTGTAGGTTCCCGCTCGAGATGGCGAAGAGTCCCGGGAGTTTACGGTAGTTGGCAGCGGTTTCAGCTTCAGGGTTCCACGAGAAATGGCGGATTCCTTCATGAGACTCATGGCTTGTCCGCGCCTCGCACGCAGCCGAAAGCGTCGATCTGCTTGGCACTCTTGTTCGCGAGCTTGGCCAGCACTCGGGTTTCTGCGACACCGACGCAGACGGCAGGCCCATCTCGAGCCAGCACGCCCATGGCGCGCTGGCTCATCCGTACAACTCGTAGTTGGAGCATAGCGACGTCAGCCCGAGCCGTGCGGTGTGCGGCCGCAGCTCGAACCAGGGCTTGCCGAGGGCCTTGGCCTCCCGGCTGGCGGCGACCACATGCCGTCGCTGTTGCTCAGTAGCACCACTGTCGGAAACGGGCCGAGATGACATCGAATGTCACTCAATTGAGACCGTGCGTCGCGCTCCACCGCTCCCTTGCCGTGACACTTTCCTGATCGCTCGTGTGGCTGCCGCCGGCGCGGCGTCGATGTGACGTCATCAGCGGGCCATGCGGGGCCACGATGCATCTCTCACATCCTAGAACCCGGTCATTTGCCCCGAGACCCATCTTTCTGCGGCCCGTGCAAGTTGAGGCACAGAAGCCTCCACTTGCACGGGCCGTTCCCGTTTCATCGCTGTCGAGCGGCTCGAGTGCCGCGAGTTGTGATTCCAGTAGCGCTGGCGGCATGAAATGCCCCGTGCGACGCTGCGCGCGTTCAGCGAGAAGCTGATGCGGTCCTGTGAGATGAATGAAAACTGTCTCCGGCGCACGTGCGCGGATCAAGTCGCGGTAGGCGCGACGAAGGGCAGAGCATGCGACAACCACACCGCCGACGTCGTGAGAGGCGGCAAGCCGGGTTCCGACCGTCACGAGCCAGGGCCCGCGGTCTTCGTCGGTGAGGGGGTGGCCGGCAGCCATTTTCGCTGTGTTCTCCATCGGATGGAGATCGTCCGCGTCAACCCACGGAATCGCGAGCATCTTAGCTAGCGCAGCCGCCACACTGGACTTGCCTGCCGCAGACACCCCCATCACCACAACCAGAATTGAGCTGCGTGCTGATGGGACATCAGCACGCAGCTTGTCTCCTTCTGGCAGCCTCATCGTCGTAGCACCGCGTTAGGGCGAAACTACTGCGAACACGCGAACATCCCAGGCAGTCATCTCTAGGCTCACTCCTGCCGCGAGCGTGTCGCCGGTAAGGACGTCTTCCACGTCAACGGGAACTGTTGTGCGAACTACGCTGGATGACCAGTTGTGGAGGATGACGATCTCTTCTTGGTGGCGGTTGAGCGCGCGTGTAGCCGTGACGCTCTCGGCATTTCCCCAGGCGCTTCTCGTAAACCGCGAGAATAGGGCTCTTGCCAACTCGTCGTCAGGGAGCGCAGCCATCACGGTTACTTTTCCCTTGCCGTGGTCGGCTTCGGTGAGCACACTCCACCGCGCCCACATCGGGTCGCTGTAGCGAAGGACTGTGCGGGCCTCGTTCGCCACAACAAGGTCAGTCCAGGTCGTCGCTGCACCGACGGCATTGCCATCCTCCATGACCGTCATGGCCGTTGGCAGGTTCGAGAACTCTTGGTATGAAACGCCGGCGACCTTCGCCAGGCGTGCAGGCTTGACCTCGGTTCGGGCACGAGCTGTGGCGTCTGCGTACCCAGTTCTCGGCCCCAGCACGAGGTGGCCTCCAGCCTCGACATAGGCGGCGAGCCAATCCAACATGCTGTCGTCAGCGATGTAGAGCGCTGGGACGACCAGGATGGGCCGCTTCTTGGCTTCCTCGGCGGGCTCCCTCAACCATGAACCGTCCGAGCCAACGAGCGCAGTGTCGTGCACAATGCGCGGCTGCAGGCCAGCCTGGAAGGCGCCAATGTAGAAGGGGGTGAAGAAGCGGTGGTAGGCGTGCTCGTCGTGTTGGAGTTCTCCGAGCACCGGCTTGTCGAGGTGAGGGGGGGCCGAGGCCATACCCCATTTTGAGGGGACCGAGTAAAGGAAGTCGACGTCGGAGAGGGGTTCGAGGCCTACGACCCGGTCGCCGGCACGCCGTAGCTCTGCGCCGATCTGCGCGATCTCGGTGTAGGCGCGACCCGGGGTGAGATCGTGTGGGAGAACGCCCAGCCAGAAGGTTTCGGTTCCGTCTTGGGTGGAGTGCCAGTGCCAGTATTCGATCATGGACGCGCCGCGTCCGATGAGCGCCCATGCTGCTTGACGCCATTGCCCGTCGAATGCCGGATAGTTCATTGCGGATCTTCCGGCTGCTCCTGCATTCGTCTCGGTGATGTAGAACGGCTCTTCGCGGGCCGCGAATGCACGGTCGGCGGTGAAGATGAGGTCGCCGGCCCCGTTGGTGATCCAACTGGCAGGGGCATCGCCGACGAGGCGTGGAACGGCGAGTCCGGCTTGCATCGTGTAGTAGATGTTGACCGTCATCACCTCGAGCTCGCTGGCGAGACTGCGTTCATTGGATACCGGCCTGTCCAATGCCACGCAGGTCATGGCGAACTGGTCGTCCCGCTTCAGGCGGTGCGCTATGGCCACCTGAGAGCGAATGAAGTCGTCGACGATCTCGGCTTGAAAACGGCGCCAGTCGAGGGCGTACTGAGGTTGGGCGTTGCCTCGGGGATGCCACAGGTCGTCCCAGGTCGCAAGCCGGTGCGACCAGTAGGTGAGGCCCCACTCGTCGTTGATGCGATCGACGGTGCCGTACTTGCGCCTTAGCCAGTCTTTGAACGATTCGAACACGGCGTGCCCGTGGAAGAACTCCAGCCCCGGCTCGTTATCAAGCTGGAAGCCAATCACGGCAGGATGGTCGCGGTAGGCAGCCACCACTTTCTGCACGATCCGGTCCGCATAGAAGCGGTACGCCGCGTGGCTGTAATCGGCCTCCTGCCGAGCACCCCACGGGATGGTCTGCCCGTCACGGCGCTCGCCCGCGATCTCCGGGTACCGGCGTGCGAGCCACATAGGCACAGCGTAGGTCGGCGTTCCAACGACGACGGAGATTCCGCGCGCGTGCGCACCGTCAAGAACCGGTCGTAGCCAGTCCAAGTTGAACACGCCCTCCTCGGGCTCCCAGGTCGACCAGACCGATTCTCCGACACGGATCACCGTGAATCCTGCCTCCACCATCAGATCGAGGTCGGTGTCGAGGCGATCCGTCCGATGATATTCGGGGTAGTAAGCTGCCCCGAAATGAACGGTCTGTTGACGATTTACGAACGAGTTCATACACTTCTTTCATTCAGCGAGGACGGAGAGCAGGTCGGGATCATCCCTTCACACCGCCCACCCCCAGCCCTGACTGCCAGAAGCGCTGGAGGTACAGGAAGATGGCGATGAGGGGCATGACCGACAGCATCGAACCGGTGATGACGATCGAGAACAACGATTCCCCTGTTGTCCCGCCTGCAGCTGCTGATTGCCACTGCGCGAGTCCTACAGTCAGCGGGAACAGGTCCGGTGAGTTGAGCATGATCAGTGGCAGCAGGTAGTTGTTCCAGGTCGCGACGAGCGTGAACAGGAACACGGTTACTGCGCCGGGCACCAGCAGCCGAAGACCTAGCGAGAAGAACACCCGAAGGTCAGAGGCGCCATCGATGCGGCCCGCTTCGATCAGCTCGGTGGGCACGGCCTGCTGGGCGTAGACCCTCATCAGGTACAACCCGAAGGGGCTGATCATGGATGGCAAGATCACGGCCCAGGGGGTGTTGGTGAGACCCACCTGCGCGAAGAGGAAGTAGGTAGGAATCGCGAGAGCGGTAGTGGGAACCATCACCGCGGCGAGCACCGATGCGAACATGAACTTCTTGCCAGGGAAGTCGTACTTCGCGAGAGCATACCCCGCGGCCGTGGCCAACATCGTTGCGCCAAACGCCGCCGACCCTGAGTAGAAGAGGGAGTTGCGAGCCCAGGTCAGAAACCGCCCGTTGTCGTAGCCAACGACGTCCATGATGTTCTGCCAGAGGTTGAAGTCACCGAAGGCGAACCCGAACGTCGTGAACAGGTCCGCGTTCGACTTCGTGGACGCGATGAGCAGCCAGATAAGCGGGAGAAGAAAGTAGCCCACCAGAAGCAGGATGACAACGGTCAGCGAGAAGCTCTTGGGCTTCGCCTTCTCCGGTTTGATTGCGTAGCCAGCGCTCATTCTGCGGCCTCCTTGGTGTTCCGACGTGATCGCAGCTGCGTGACGGCGGAGATTGCCATGGTGACGATTCCGAGCAGGAACGCTACCGCTGCGGCATAGTTCACGTCCTGGCTGACAAACGCGAGGTCGTAGGCGTACAGGTTCGGCGTGTAAGAGCTCCCAATGACGTTCGGTGCGATCGTCCGCAGGAGGTTTGGCTCATTGAAAAGCTGGAACGTTCCGATCACCGAGAAGATGACAGTGATCAGAATCGCGGGGCGGATGCTCGGAATCTTGATGGACCAAGCAATTCGCCACTGGCTAGCACCATCCATCTTCGCGGCTTCATAGAGCTCGGCGGGGATAGCGGTCAACGCCGAGTACATGACGATCATGTTGTAACCGACGTACCCCCAGGTCACGATGTTCATGATCGAATACAGCATCAAATCGCCGGAAAGGAACGGGATCACCGGCGCACCGAAGAACTTGGAAATCTGCGCCAGCGGGCCGAACTCGGGCCCGTACAGGTACCCCCACATCAGAGCAGCAACCACGCCCGGGACGGCGTAGGGAACAAAGATCATGAGTCGAGCGAATCGGGGAAACCTAAGCCGGCCTGAGTCAAGTGCGAGCGCGCAGAAGAGGGACAGCGCGAGCATGATCGGCACCTGAATGACGAGGAACCAGAACATTCGCCCGACGCCACCAAGGAACAGTGGGTCGGTAAGTGCACGGACGAAATTGCCGAAGCCGACAAACTCGATACCTCCCACAAGTGGGTCGGTGAAGGCCGACAAGTATCCGGCATACCCCAGTGGTACAACGAGCATCAGCAGGAACAGCAGGTAGAACGGGCCGGCAAGAATGTAGGCTGCTCCGTTGCGACGCCAGAACGAGGTGCGTCGTCGTCGAGCGTCCGCGGGCGCGGACCTCGTTGGTGTATCGGTGATAGTCATCTCTGGTCTCATCTCGGATTAAGCAAGCAACAGGGCGGGCGGGGGCTGTCCCCGCCCCGCCCCTGTGAGTTCACTCGACAGTGAAGCCCTGCTGGGTTGCGTAGGTCTTGAGCGAGGATTCCCACTCGCCCAGCGCAGCGCTCAGGTCGCTGCGGTTCGCGATGGCGGTGCCGACGGTCTCCTTATAGCTGCTGAACACGTAGTCGGCGAAAGGTAGCCAAACGAATCCGTCATCGACCGTCTCGGAGATCTTGGCGAACTCAGCGTTGACTTCCTGGCCGCCAAAGAACTCGGACGTGGTTGAAAGGAAATCGGGATCAGACAGGATCTCTCTGCTGGCCGGGAACAGAGACTGCTCGTTTGCGGCGAGGAGAGCTGCCGACTTGTCAGCGGTGATGAACCTGGCGAACTCGGCGGCCACGATCGGGTTCTTCGTGGACTTGAGTGCGGCTACAGCCGAGCCGCCCCAGTTCCCGGCTGCGGGCTGAGATTCTGACCATTGCGGCATCTGCGTGGCGCGCCACGTACCGGACGTGTTGGTTGCAGGCCCCTCAAGCTTGAGAGGGCCCCAGGCGGCAACCATCCAGCTCGCGAACCGACCATTTGCGAAGCTCTGATACCAGCCATCCGTCCAGGCGGCCTCGTTGGAGATCGATCCCGACTCAAGGAGTTTGGTCCAGTAGTCGGCAACCTTTGTGGCTTCGGAAGAGGTCAGGTCAATTGACACCGATTCGTTGCCATCGAAATCGAACGGCTTGACCCCGGCCTGCCAGAGCAACGCGAGGAACTCTGAGGCATCGTTGGTGGAAAGATTGGTGAGGAACTTCCCGGGGTTCGCCTCGGCATACGCTGTCGCGGCGATGGAGAACTCCTCCCATGTGGTGGGAGGCTCGATTCCGGAGGCGGACAGGAGATCATCGCGGTAGAGGTAGCCCACCGGGCCGGTGTCCTGGGGAACGGCGAGAACGCGGTCGTCGTTGCTCACCAGGTCCCACAACCAGGGCTCATACTGATCCTTGAGCTTATCGCCACCATACGGGGCGAGATCAAGAAGCGCCCCGGTCAGATCGAATGAACTGATGTAGGGATACTCCAGTTGCGCGACGTCCGGAGCGCCGGTCTTCGACGAGATCGCGGTACGGAGCTTCTGATAGTGGCCCGTTGCGCCGCCGCCGGCATTGACCACCTCAACCTCGATAGCCGGGTACTTCTTCTCGAAAAGGTCGACCTGCTCCTGGATGTTAGGGAGCCACGACCAGAAGGTGAGCTTTGTGGGGGTAGACATCGCAGTGTCGAAGTCCGCCTCGTTGACGTCCGGGGCGGGTTCTGTCGTCTGGCCGCTGCAGCCACTGGCTATCGCTACGAGGGCCGCCGCAGTCAGAATGGCGGCGAACTTGCGGGGTATCTTCATTGATTTCTCCTGTGATGGGTTGGGCAGAGAATTTCTCTAGAGGCGGCGAGCTCTTCTCACCGGGCCCGCCGAGCTGTGGTTTCACGGATCATCAGTTCCGCGTTGTGTTGAGGGGTGGTGTTGATCAACTCTTCAAACCGGTCAACCTGGCGCAGGAGATCGTCGACCGCGCGGGCCATGTTCTGCGCCACGTCGACTCGCACCGTGGTCAGAGGCACGGTCAGGTACGTCGCTTCCGGGAGATCATCGAATCCCACCACCGAGAGGTCCTCGGGAACACGGATTCGCATCTCGTGGCAGGCCTTGAGCAGCCCGATCGCCATGTGATCGTTGGCCACGAACACAGCAGTCGGTCGCTCGGCAAGCAGAACTAGACCGGCCTCATAGCCGGATGAAGGAGTCCAATCGCCGAACACCACCGGTGGAACATCGCGACCTGATTGCTCCAACGCCTCCTGCCACGCCGAGATCCGCGCACTCGTCGCGTACCAATTCGGAGCGCCAGCCAGGTGATGAACGGTCTCGTGGTCAAGGCTCAGCAAATGCTCGACCACCTGATGTACACCCGAGCGAATGGACGTGCTCACCGTTGCGGACTTCTGGAGGGAACGTCCACCGACAGTCACAATCGGGGTCTTAGCGAATCGTGCATCTTCATCAAAATCCATGTCGATGACAGGCTCGGCGACGAGCACACCGTCCACGCCCATATCGATAAGGCGGCTGATCGCGTTGTGGATCTCGGCGGGGTCGTTTGCCTCTGTTGTGATGACTGAGGGCAAGAGGCCGTGGTGCTTCACCGCTTCCGTCAGCCCAAGAAGAGACATCGACGGGCCATACAAGGGGCTGCCATAAGCAACGATTCCAATGACGTCCGACCTCTTGTTCATCAAAGATTGTGCGGCGCGGTTGGGGCGGTAGCCCAACTCGCCGATCGCCAGCTGCACCTTCTCTCGGACTGAGTCCGAAACATTGATCTCGTTGTTCACCACTCGCGACACCGTTTTCGGCGCCACGCCAGCCCTGCGGGCTACATCGACCATGGTTGGCAGCTTGACTTCGCTCATGTGAACCTCCATTGACCGCGCTGTCAACTCCGAGGATACGTCCAAATTGATCGCGCTGTCAATTGCCCCGTCGATGGTCGCGTCAGCCTGGGGGCGCCTGAGACGATGCTGTCGCGCACGGCCGGCGCGCTCTCGGCCGAGATGGTCGGCTGAATGTCGTTGCGGCGCGCGCCGAGACCAGAGGCAACCGATGGCGGGTTACGACGGCCGTTCGGCACCTCGGTGATCGTCGACGGCCGGCCGGCATACACTCGACGGCGTGAGCGACACGAACAGTGGGCCCCGGTCCATCATCGGCGTCCGCGACGTCGCCGCACGTGCCGGGGTCTCCCGTCAGACGGTCTCGCGCGTCCTCAACGATCATCCCGAGGTCGCCGCCTCGACCCGCGAACGCGTCGCCGCCGCCATGGACGAACTCGGCTATCGAATGAACAACGCGGCCAGAGCCCTCGGCACTCGGGTCTGCTGCACGTTTAGGTGACAGTTTGACCTGCCCCACGGAAATCGTTCCAGTTTCGCTGGCTAACTGGTGGCCTGATCCGGAAGGCTCATCCACATGCCCCTTCCCTATCCGCCGGAGTTCCGTACGCGCGCTGTCGCGCTCGTGCGGGCCGGCAAACAGGCCAAGCAGACCGCCGTCGAACTCGGCATCCACCCTGTCACGCTCTCGAATTGGATCCGGCAGGATGACATCGACCACGGCCGCAGGCCCGGCATCCCCTCATTGGAGTCGGCGGAGCTGCGGGCCGCGAAACGCCGCATTCGAGAGCTCGAGACGGAGCTGCTGATCGTCCGACAGGCGGCGAAGTTCCTCGATGAGGAGCGTCCCCGCCCAAAAGGACGCTTCTATGCCTCGTGTCAAGTCATGCGGGTGCGTAGTTCACGGTAGAGCGCTCGGCAGACGTAGCGTTTCAGGCAGCGTCGGATCTCACGGTTGGAGAGTCCTTCGGCGCGGCGGCGGGAGGCGTACTCGCGGGTGGTGGGGTCGTAGCTCAGGCGCGTGCGGACGACGACGTCGACAGCGCGGTTGAGTTGGCGATCGCCGGACCGGGAGAGGCGGTGGCGGGTGGTGTTGCCGGATGACGCGGGCAACGGGGCGATGCCGCCGAGGGCGGCAAATGCAGCTTCTGATCGAACGCGGCCGTGGTGGGAGTAGGCCGCGACCAGGATCGCGCCGGTCACGGCTCCGACTCCGGGGACTGCCTGCAGCCCCGGCGCCAGCGCTTCAGTGAGCTGCCCGAGCTGGAGGTGGTTCTCTCGCAGAACTTCGGTTTGCTCGAGCACGGCTCTGGCGAGTCGCCGTGCTTCTTCGCGGAACACCCGAGCTGTCGCGTCGTCGCGATTCGTGCGCCAGGCTGCTACCGTCGCGATCTGGGCGTCTGTGAGCGGCTTGCGGGCGTCGACCGAGAGGTCGATGCTGCAGACAAGGGCGGTGAGGGCGTTGCGGTTCGCGGTGCGTTGCTGATCGACGAGCGCGCGGGCAGCCAGGAGCACGCGCAACGCCGTCCGGTCCCCGGTTCGCCGTGGCTGGGCGAGCTTGTCGAGGTCTTCTCTGATCACGCTTCTCGCGGCGGCTTCCGCGTCGATCGGGTCGGACTTCCCGGTGCGGGCGCGTGACGGTCTGGCGATCGGTCGGATCTCCGTAACTTCGAACCCGCTCGCAGCCAACGCCGCCGCGATGCCCGCGCCGTAGGAGGACGTCCCCTCGATGGCAGCGTGTGTCGTCGTCCCCTGGGAGCGTCGCGCGATCCAGGAGAGCGCGCGGTTGGTGCCGGCAGAAGTGGTGGGGAAGGTGGCCGTGTCGATGATGCCGCCGGTGCGGGTCTCGACGAGGCAGTAGGTGTGTGTTCGGGCGTGAGTGTCGATGCCGACGACGTGTTCGAACTGATCGGTGACCGTGGTCATGCGAGCTCCTCTGGGATATCAGCACTTCGGCGGGCTGGCTCGGGTGGGGTCGCTCAGAGACACATCTGTAATGAGTCACGCCATTGCGGGCGGACAGGCTTCTGATCAAGGCATCTGCGCGGGCAGGCCGAGCCGCGGCACGGTCGCGGACACGTCCTTTTCAAGACACCGCCGCGAGCGGCGGGTCGGTTCTACCCGGAGTCACACGACCGAGCCGAGGCCCAGCCTGTCAGCCGGCCGCAGGCCCGCCAGAATCCATTACAGCTCTTCCCGGTGATCGACCGTCTCGCCGACGCCGGGATCCCGATCGACCGCTGCTGCCGCGTCCTCGGAGTCGCCAGGCAGCACTACTACCGCGTCAAACGGAAACCCCTCACCCAGTCGGAGCTGCGCAGACAGTGGCTGACCGGGCTGATCCGTGAAGTGCATGTGACCTCACGCGGCACCTACGGATACCGCCGAGTCCACGCCGAGCTGACCATGGCGATGGGCGTCACCGTCAGTGAACGGACAGTGCACAAGTTGATGCGTCTCGCCGGAATCTATGGGCTCCCCGGCCCTATCCGCACGAAACGACTCCGCGGTATTGTCACAGCGGACGATCTCGTGAACAGGAAGTTCGCCCGGCCGCGTCCGAACGAGCTCTGGGTCACGGACATCACGCAGCACCGCACGCGCGAAGGCTGGGTCTATTGCGCCGCCGTCCTCGACGTCTACAGTCGCCGGATCGTCGGCTGGTCGATCGACTCCAAGCAGGACACCACACTTGTCATCAACGCGCTCGATATGGCCATCCGAAATCGTCGCCCAGAGCCGGGAGGGATCGTTCACGCGGATCACGGAACTCAATTCACTTCGTGGCTCTTCGGGGAGAAGATCCGCTCCGCCGGGCTCCTTCCCTCGTGCGGGACAGTCGGCGACGGGCTCGACAACGCGATGATGGAGAGCTTCTGGTCATCGATGCAAATCGAGCTGTTGAACCGGAAGAAGTGGAAAACACGAGTCGAGCTCGCCAACGCGATCTTCGAGTACATCGAGATCTTCCACAACCGCCAACGCCGACACTCCGCCCTCGGCTACCGCACCCCGATCGAATACGAGACACTCAGAGAGAACAACATCCCCGCCGCGAGTTAGCGACCCGGACTGGCACCAAATCCGTGGGGCAGGTCAAGATGTCACCTATCCGTGCAGCAGACCCATCACCCATCCCAGCGAGCAAGGTTCCGAAGTCTGCACGAAAGTCGCGCATCCCCTTCGCGGCCGGCGCCGCGGCCGGCTCGGGCGTGAGCGCATTGACCAACTCTGCGATGTTCGGTGTCAGAGTCACGGCGGACGTGATCGCGACCTGCGCAACCTTGCTCCAGGACACGCGCTTGCGGAATTCGTTCAGTTTGTCGACCAGGTCCGAGGCCACCCCCGCGAGCTTCGCCGAACCGCTCTGACGCTCTGCGAGGCGCTCCGCGGACAGCTCTGCCGCGATGCCCTCCAGAACACGATTGATCAGGGTGCCACGCGGATCTCCGGAGTCGACGAACTCCCATGGATCAATCACGATCACGACAACATCGTCTCGGCGCCGCAGTTCCGCCTCGATTAAGTTGAGCGCGGTGCTCTTGCCCCCGCCCCAAGGAGAATTGAGGCCGACGGTGAGCGTCTCGAACCGGTCGTCCACAGCCACATCCGCGACCGCAACCGCAACCGCAACCGCGCTCAACCCCGTCAGATCCTGCGTCGCAGGGTTGTCATCAAACAGATAGATCGACCCCGTCACCACCCGTCCCCCGTCGCGATCGAATCATCTTCCACCGCACATGGCAGTACTGCCAAGCGACTGCCAAGTGGCGGTGGATTTTGCCATCTTCACGCGGAACCTACATCCTCGCCGAAGCTGTCGGCCACCTGCACCATGTCGTGGAAGCGGCTGAAGTGGCCCTGGAACGCCACGGCGATGTCGGCGGTGGGGCCGTTACGGTGCTTCGCCACGATCAGGTCGGCCTCGCCGGGGCGCGACTGCTTGTCGTAGACCTCGTCGCGGTGCAGCAGGATCACCATGTCGGCGTCCTGCTCGATCGATCCCGACTCACGCAGGTCACTGACCATGGGGCGCTTGTCGGTGCGCTGCTCGGGTCCACGGTTCAGCTGCGATAGCGCAATCACGGGCACCTGAAGCTCCTTCGCCATAAGCTTCAGGGCACGCGAGAATTCCGACACTTCCTGCTGGCGCGACTCGACGCGCTTACCGCTCGTCAGCAGCTGCAGGTAGTCGATGATGACCATGCTGAGGCCCACGCGCTGCTTCAGTCGGCGGCACTTCGCGCGGATCTCGACGAGCGTCATGTTGGGGCTGTCGTCGATGTAGAGCGGTGCATCGTTGATGCGTCCGCGGGTGGCGGCGAGGGTCGTCCAGTCGCGCGAATCGAGGTCGCCCTTGCGCAACTTCTGCAGGAAGATGCCACCCTCGGCGCTCAAGAGACGCATCGCGATCTCGGATCGGCCCATCTCGAGCGAGAAGAACACGGCCGGCTTGTTGTGCGAGATCGCGGCGGCGCGCGCGAAGTCGAGCGCGAGCGTCGACTTACCCATCGCGGGCCTCGCCGCGACGACGATCATCTGGCCCGGGTGCAGGCCGTTGGTGAGGTTGTCGAGGTCGGTGAAGCCCGTCGGCACGCCCGTCATCTGGCCGTCGCGGCCCTTGGCGAGCTCGATCTCCTCGACGGCGGCGCCGATGGCGACCTCGAGCGGAACGTAGTCCTCCGACTGCTCCTGCCCCGTGACGGCATAGACCTCGGCCTGCGCCTGGTTGACGAGCTCGACGGCCTCGCCCTCGCCGTCGTAACCCATCTGAACGATGCGGGTTCCGGCATCGACGAGGCGGCGCAGCAGCGCGCGCTCTTGCACGATTCCGGCGTAGTAGCCGGCGTTCGCGGCGGTCGGCACGATCGACGTCAGCGAGTGCAGGTAGTCGACGCCACCCGCACGCTGCAGGTCGCCCGACTTCATCAGCTCGTCGGTGACCGCGATAACGTCGGTGGGCTCACCGTGCGAGTACAGCGACAGGATCGCCTCGAAGATCACCTCGTGCTTGGGCACGTAGAAATCGGATCCGCGGAGCGTCTCGACGACGTCCGCGACCGCGTCCTTCGACAGCAGCATGCCGCCGAGGGTTGATTGCTCGCTCAGGAGGTCGTGGGGTGGGGTGCGCTCCTGTTCGCGATTCCCCCCGCGGCGACCACCGCCGGATCCCCCGCCCGAATAGCCGCCCGCATACTCGTCTTCGCCGTACGGGGGCTCGGGAATATCCATCGACATCTGTGCTCCTCCTGAGCGCTAGCGTACCGTGCCAACCCTGTGGAAAACTCTGTGGAGAGACCTGGGTAAAACGCCGCGCATGCTGTGGAATCCGATTGTGGAAAACTATGGATAGATCAACATTCCGGTTGCGCGAAACACGACCTGACCTGGCTTTTATTGAATCCACAGGCTGTGTGTTTCCCGACCTTTCCGAGGTCGGGCGCGTCGATATTGCGGCTTGTGGAGAGACGCTGCCATCAGACGCAGAAACCGGCGCCGCCCCGAGGAGCGGCGCCGGTTTCCCGACGCATAAGAAGCGTTACTTCTTGAGCGAAACAACCTGCAGGTTGATCACGGCGGTCACGTCGTCGTGCAGACGAACGAGCGCCTCGTGGTCGCCCACAGTCTTGATCGGTGCGGGGATCGTGACGCGACGCTTGTCGAGCTCACCGAGCTCGGCAGCGGCAACCGCGGCAACGATGTCGGCCGGCTTAACCGAACCGAACAGACGACCCTCGGCGCCCGACTTCACAGCGAGCTTGACGCGAGCCTGCTCAAGCTTCTGCTTGAGAGCCTCGGCCTCTTCGTGGGTCGCGATCGCGCGTGCCTCGCGGGCGGCGCGGATCTGGTCCACCTGCTTCTGACCGCCGCGCGTCCACGCGACAGCAAAGCCCTGGGGAACGAGGTAGTTACGGGCGTAACCGTTCTTGACCTCGACGACGTCTCCGGCGCTACCCAGGCCGTCGACCTCATGCGTGAGAATCAGCTTCGACATGTGGGGGCTCCTTACCGGCCGGCGCCAGCGTAGGGAAGGAGAGCCATCTCACGCGCGTTCTTGATCGCGCGAGCGATGAGGCGCTGCTCCTGCACCGACACACCGGTGATACGACGGGCACGGATCTTGCCGCGCTCCGAAACGAACTTGCGAAGGGTGGCGACATCCTTGTAGTCGATGAGGCCGACCCGGATGTGCTTCGCGGGAGCGGCGTTCTTCGCGCCCTTCCGCGGCTTGCGGCGGTCGCCGCTTGACTTTCCAGCCATTTTGGGTCCTTACAGAGATTTAGAGATTTAGAACGGGGTGTCGTCGTCAGAGAACGAACCCGGGGTGCTCCACGCGTCTGCGCCGGTCGAGCCGGGCGTTGCCCAGGGCTCACCAGCCGACTGCGGAGCGGCCTGAGGTGCGCCGCCGGGGATCTGCTGCGGAGCGCCGCCGGAGCGACCTCCACCGAATCCACCAGCGGGTGCGGCCGAACGCGTAACCTGTGCGGTTGCGTAACGGAGCGAGGGGCCGATCTCCTGGACATCCAGTTCGATCGACGAGCGACGCTCGCCCTCACGCGTCTCGTAGTTGCGCTGGCGGAGGTTGCCCTGCGCGATCACGCGCATGCCCTTCGTCAGCGAACCCGCGACGTGCTCGGCGAACTCGCGCCACACGCTAGCCCGCAGGAACAGAGCGTCGCCGTCCTTCCACTCGCCCGACGCGCGGTCGAACGTGCGAGGAGTCGAGGCGATCGTGAAGTTCGCCACGGGAACTCCAGACTGCGTGTAACGCAGCTCGGGGTCGGCGGTGAGATTGCCTACGACTGTGATTACGGTTTCGCCTGCCATGGGATTACCTTAGGCCTTTGCCGCCGTCTTGCGGGCCGCCTTGGCCTCAGCGCGCTTCGCCTCGGAGGCGATCATCGCGATGGCCTCTTCGGCACGCAGGATCTTGGTGCGGATCACGTCATCGGCAAGACCGAGCTGGCGGTCGAGCTCCTGCGTGGCTTCGCTGGTAGCGGTGAAGTTGACGACGGCGTAGATGCCCTCGTTCTTCTTCTGGATCTCGTAAGCGAACTTGCGCTTGCCCCAGATGTCCACGTTCTCGATCGTGCCCTCAGCGTCGGTGATGACCTTGAGGTACTTGTCGAGGTACGCGGGAACCTGGCGCTCGTCCATCTCCGGCGCGATGATAACCATCATCTCGTACTGGTGTGCGTGCGTCACTATCCCACCTCCTTCGGACTCGAACGGATGCCGGGCGTTTCCCGACACCAGGAGGGTGTAATGCACGTTGTCCGAACGGATCCAGAACGAACCCGACACGGGACAACTTCACCAGCCTACCGGATCCGCGGCTCACGAACCAGCCGGATCCGCACTCCCCAGCGAGCTCACGGGTGCGGATCCCGGATCCGGTTCGCGGGTGATCCAGAGCGCCGCGCCCATCGCGATGACGCCGAGCCCGTTCGCGAGGATGAAGGTCGGCACCCACGACGGCCCGCCGTTCCCCTCCGGGCTGCGCCCGAGCGGGAACCAGTGCCAGTCACCCGAGAGGTAGGGCGTCATCAGGATGACGGCGACGATCACCGCGGCAATCCCGACCAGGATCCAGCCCGCCGGCGCCCAGCGCGGGCGGGTGGCGCGTGCCGTCGGCAGGATCCGGCTCGCGAAGATGCCACCCGCGAGCGCCCACGGGGTTCCTCCGCCGATGAGGAAGGTGCCGCCGCCGAAGAGCAAAAAAATCGTGAAGAGGCTGATGAAGCCGTCGGAGACGAAGATCCCGGCCGCCGCCGCGACGACGGCGAACGAGAGGACGCTCGCGAGGATCGTGTGCAGCCCCGCGCCGAGGCGGTTCAGCGGGCGCCACGCGCGCGTGATGAGCGCCGCAATCACGGCCGCGATCACGGCGACCACCGCCGTGAGGGGCAGGATGAAGTACGCGACCGCGTCACTCTCGCCCGACGCCAACAGCAACGTCGCCGATATCACCGCCACGAACACCCACGGCACCATGACGGCCGTCATGCCGAATGCGAATGATTGCCCCCAGCTCACCCGACCCATACGGACAGGCTAGCTTCGCGCAGGCGGGAGTGTGGGCCGTAGCTTCGGAGATGGCCCCGAACTGCGGATCCGATCGGGGTGCGGATCCGCAATTGCGGGTCATCTCCGCAGATCCGGGCCGCGGGGCCCGCGTGGGCCCCAACTTCGGAGGTGACCCCGAACTGCGGATCCAATGGGGTCTGGGGTCCGCAATAAGGGGCCATCTCCGCAGATGCGGGCCGCGCGACCCCTAAATACGGAGATGAGCCCTTCGTGCGGAGTGGATCCGTCCGCGCGAAGGGCTCATCTCCTCCCGAAGGGGTCAGGCGGGGGTCTGCGCCGCCAGGAAGTCGACCTTGCGGCGCAGCTCGAAGCCGATCTTCTCGTAGGCCGCGGCGGCGCCGAGATTGGTCGCCGAGACGTGGAGGAAGGGGATGTCGCCGCGCTGGCGGATGCCGTGGGCGACGTCGAGCACGAGCGCCGACGCGAGGCCCTGGCGGCGGTAGTCCTCGTCGACGCAGACGGCGCTGATCTCGGTGAATCCGTCGGGGCGCAGTCGCTCCCCCGCCATCGCGACGAGCTTGCCGTCGCGACGCACGCCGACGTAACGGCCGAGCTCGTGCGTGCGCGGGCGGAAGGGGCCCGGCTCGTTGCGCGCGACGAGCGCGAGCATTTCCTCGGCGTCGTCGGCGCCGAGCTCGACGGCCTCGTCGAAGCGCTCGCCCGTGACGCGCGGCGAGGCGACGAGCTGCAGGCCCTGGCCGCGCGAGATCTCGCTCCAGCCCTCGGGAAGCGAGCCGCTGAAGTGCGAGAGCATCACGGCGGATCCGCGACCGAACATCTCGATGAGCGCGTCCCAGACGGCCGGCTCGTCCCACGAGACGACGCCGACGAACGGCGACACATCGTCCTGGTAGCGCTTGACGAACTCGTTGCCCTCCGCGAAGCGAGCGTGTGCCCCGTTCAGCGCCGACCAGGCCGGACTGTCGAGAACCGACGTGTCAACGGACGAGGTGTCCTGTGCGTGATGGGAGGCTGCGGAACGGGGCGCGAAATCGAACACAGTGTCATTGTGCTCCCGTATTTCTGTGAGCGGGATGCGTCGTCAATGTGCCGTGCGCCACCCAGATCTCTGCCACGATGGCCTCAACCCCGAGAGGAGGCCGAGCGACATGGCCGACACACCCCGCACCGCCGCACCGCAGTCCTCCGGGCTCAACCGGTTGCTGATGTGGCCGGCCATGACGCTCGCGTTCGTGCTCATTCCGTGGATGGCGACCATGGTCGTCGCCGACAGCACCGGGATACCCTTCGACGAGGCTGCCGACCTCGTCGCGGCCTGGTCGCTCATCGAGGATGCCGGCCCCAACGTCGAGATGACCGTCGGTTTCAGCTTCCTCGGCGTCATCGCGACGATCGTCATCGGCCTGGCGTTCTCGCTGCCCGCCGACGGCGTCTGGGGGCTGCCGAAGAAGACGCGCGACCTCGTCGAGTTCCTCACCCTCGGCGTCACGCTCACGCTGTCGCTGTTCTCGGCGATGGTGCTCTGGGTCGTATTCTGGCGCGACACGACGTTCGAACTCGTCCTGCTGCTGCTCAGCGCCTGGCTGGTGTCGGTCGTGGCGGGGCTCGTCGAGCTCAAGCGCCCTGCGGCCGAGCGCGTGCCCGCGGCCCGGCGCGAGGCAGAGCGGCTCCGCGAGGCCATCGCGCGGTCGAGCTTCGACGAGAAGGCGACGATCACCGCGGGGCAGCGTGTGCGCGCGGAGCTCGCATACTGGTCGATCGCCCTCGTCGGCCTTCCGCTCCTTGGCCTCCTCGGCCTCGCCGTCGACTCCGGCGCCCTCGACATCAATCGGCACGCCCTTCCGCTGGTGCTCGTGCTCGCGAGCGGCACGGGGCTCATCGCGGTCAGCTGGCGCGTGACGGCGTCGATCCCGCCGCACAAGATCAGCGACCGCGCCCTGACCGTGACCCTCCACCTCACGGGCCTCATCATCATCGCGATCGTGGTGCTGGGCGCCATGGGCGCGGGCCTCGGATCCTTCGCCTCGCTGTCGGCCCTGGCCGCGATCCTCGCGAACGTGATCTACGCCACCCCGGCAGCGGCCGAGCGGATCCCGTTCATGAAGACGATCCGGCACGACGCGACCCTGCGGCGGATCCGGCGCGCCGACGCCTGGCACGCGGCCGTGCAGCGCGAGTTCGGCGAAGAAGAAGAGGCGCAGCCCTCACCCGAGGCCCCGCGGCGCGAGCCGCTCATCCGGATCGAGATCTTCCGGAGAAGAAAGTAGCGGGATCCGCAGCCCCACGACGCTACCCGAACCCTCGACCGAGCGCAGCGACACGGATCCGCCGTGCCGCTCGACGACGGTCTGCACGAGGGTCAGCCCGAGCCCCGATCCGGCGACGTCGCGCGCGTTCGTCGCCCGCGCGAGCTCGTCGAACACCTGCGGCAGGTCGGCCGCGGGGATGCCGCGGCCCGAGTCGGCGACCTCGATCACGGCGGCGCCGGCCTCCTCGCGCAGCCGCACCTCGATGGGCCCGGCCGACGAGTACTTCGCGGCGTTGCCGAGCACGTTGTCGACCGCGAGCGAGAGCAGGTCGAGGTCGGCCGAGACGGCGGGAACCGGCCACGGCACCCGCGTGATCTCCAACCGGATCCGCCCGCCGGCGCCCGGGTCGCGAGCTGCGAGCGCGTCGACGGCCTCGACGATCAGCGCCTCCAGGTCGACGTGCTCGCGCTCGAGGGCGCGCGTCTCGAGCTCGGCGAGCTTGCGCAGATCGCGCACGAGCTCGCTGAGCCGGCGCGCCTGCGAGTCGACGAGCGACCAGTGCGGATCCGCCGTGCCGGCCGCCGCGGCCGTCGCCCGGATCGCGGTCAGCGGGTTCTTCAGCTCGTGGTCGAGCCGCGCGAGGAAGCGGCGGTGCCGCTCGCGCTCGAGCACGATCGTGTCGGCGGATCCTGCAGCCCGCGCGCTCTCGCGCTCGCGGATCCGTGCCTCGCGCGAGCGCCGCGCGAGCAACACCGCGGCGATCGCGATGCTCGCGAGCGCGCCCGCAGCGAGGAAGACGAGCGGGATCGCGACGGCGACCTCGATCATGCGGCGCTCGCCGAGCAGCGCGAGGACGCCGCCGAGCAGGGCGCCGAGCGCGAGGGGCGCGGCGGCGAGCCACCACCGCCTCACGCCGCCACGACCTGTGCGACGAAGCGGTATCCGAGCCCCTGCGCGGTGTCGATGAACCGCGGGTTGGCGGCGTCGTCGGCGAGCACGCGCCGCAGCTCAGAAATGCGATGGTCGACGGCGCGGCTCGAGGTCGCGAAGTCGAAGCCCCAGAGACCGGCGAGCAGGCGCTCGCGCGAGTGCGCCTCCTGCGGGTGCGTCATGAGGAACTCGAGCAGCGTCAGCGCCTTCGGCGTGAGCGTCACCTCGCGCTCACCCAGCCACACCCGCCGCGAGGTGCGGTCGAGCACGAGCTCGCCGGCGCGGATCCGCTGGCTCGTCGGCACCCCGCGCGTCGCGCGGCGCAGCACCGCGCGGATCCGCGAGAGCAGCTCCTGCGGATCGAACGGCTTGTTGAGGTAGTCGTCCGCGCCCTCGTCGAGGGCGGCGCTTCGCTCCCACGACTCCCCCACCTGCGTCAGCAGGATCACGGGCAGCCACGGGTCGCCCTCGCGCAGCCGACGCACGAACTCGCGACCGTCCATGCGGGGCATGAGCACGTCGCTCACGACGAGGTCTGGCTTCTCGCGCGCGACCTCCTCGAGCCCCTCCTGTCCATCGCCGGCGACGCGCACGGCATACCCGCTGCGCTCGAGAAACGAGGCGAGCGGGGCCGTGATCGCCGCGTCGTCGTCGACGATGAGCAGCCGCGTGCGTTCGGTCATGACCCCGAGATCACCACGTTTCCGGCGCCCGTGTCGGTCACCTTCGGGGTGGCGCCGAGCCACGAGATCGAGTTGGCGTCGCCGCCGACGTTGATCGTCTCGGCGCCGTCGAGGTAGATCACGTTGCCCGCGCCCGTGACGTCGATCGTGCCGACCTCGCCCGCGACGACGACGCCGGCGTCCATGTGCACGACGACGTGGTCGCACGGCCCGTCGATCTGCACGATCTGGCCCGGCTCGTTCTGGCCGAACACCAGCTCGCCGTCGCACGTGAGGGTGCGGGTGACGACGTCGAGCATCGACTCGCGGTACGCGGCTTCCTCCTCGCTCCAGGCGGTCGCGACGGCGTCGCTATCGGCGCCCGCCTCGTCGTTCGACGTCGGCGTGCTTTCCTCGGTTTCCGGATCCTCCGTCACCGTCTCGGCGGGCTCGCCCGCCTCGCCCGCGGGCTCGGTCGCGGATCCGTTCTCGGAGGTGTTCTCCGACGCGTCGGAGGACGCGTTGTCGGTGCTGGTCTGCTCGTCGTCGGGCTCGCTGACCGACACCGAGCAGCCGGTCAGGCCGGCGATGAGGACGGCGGACAGGGCGAGGGCGGAAAGTACGCGCATGATCGGGTTCCGTTCGCGGGTCACGAGAAGGTGGGGATGAAGATGTCGACGCGGCGGTTGAGCTGGCGGCCGGCCGGGTTGTCGGCGCCGTCGATCTCGTTCGCCGCGACGGGCTGGCTCTCGCCGTAGCCCTCGGCGGTGAGCTGCGCCGTGACGCCGGCGCCCTCGAGCGCCGCGACGACCGACGCCGCGCGGGCCTCGGAGAGGGTCTGGTTGTAGTCGTCGTCGCCGATCGAGTCGGTGTGGCCCGAGACGACGGCCTCGGTGACGTCGTAGGTCTCGAGCGCCTCGGCGACGACGCCAAGGGTCTCGGCCGCGTCGGCCCGCACGTCGCTCTTGTCGAAGTCGAACAGCACGCCGTCCTCGAACGTGATGAGGGTGCCGCACGACTCGATCGGCTGCAACGCGTCGAGCGTCGGGAAGACGCCGAGCTCGGGCACGCGCGCGATCGGATCCAGCTCGACCGCCTGCCCGTTCACGAGGCCCGTGCCGTCGCCGTAGTTGGTGATGGTGATCTCGTCGTCGCTGTAGTTACCGGATCCGTCGCCGTAGTTCACGATCGTGACCGTGCCGTCGGTGAAGTTGCCGGCGCCGTCGCCGTAGTTCTCGATCGTCGTGGCGCCGGCGGTGTAGTTTCCGGATCCGTCGCCGTAAATGTTCACGATGATGTCGGCGTCGCTGTAGACGCCGGATCCATCGCCGTAGTTCGTGATCGTGACGGTGCCGTCTTCGTACACGCCGGTTCCGTCGCCGTAGTTGGTGACGGTCACGCCGTTGAGCGTGAAGGTTCCGGATCCGTCGCCGTAGTTCACGGAGGCGCCGTCCGGGCCCGTAAACGTGCCGGATCCGTCGCCGTAGAGATACGCGGATCCGTTGCCCGCCGACACCGTGCCGGCCTCGTCACAGTGCGCGGGCGAGACCGTGACGCCCGGGATCGGGGCGACGTCGTCGCGGAGGTCGAGCGTGAAGCCGTCGGCCGATGCGGTGTCGAGCAGCGACAGGTCGGGCAGCTGGAAGAGCGGCACGGCGGGGAACTCGCCGACGTCGTAGCCGGGGACGGTCGGGAGGGTGGTGGTTTCCTCCGGGGCCTCCGTTTCTTCGGGGGCCTCGGTCTCCGCGACCGCCTCCGTCACCGGTTCGGCCGACGTCGTCGTCGCAGGCGCCGCGTCGGCGTCTGCGTCGTTCGCGGATCCGCACGCGGTGAGCGATACGGCGAGCATTCCGGCGCCGAGGAGGGCGATACCGGCGCGGGCGGGGATGTTCATGATCTGAGAGTATCGAAGCGATGTCGCCGCCATATCGCCGCGATGTCGCAGTTTCGCGACAATTCACCCGCACCTTCTAGGGTGTGGAGCATGAGTGCTTTATCTCGCGTCGTCGTTTTCACCGGATCCGCGGGCGGCACCGACCCCGCATACCTCGCCGCGGCGACCGCCGTCGGCACGGCCATCGCCCGCGCGGGCCTCGGCCTCGTCTACGGCGGCGGCAACGTCGGCCTGATGGGCGCGGTCGCGAGCGCCGGTCGCACGGCGGGCGGTGAGGTCGTCGGCGTGATCCCCGAGGCCCTCGTCGACAAGGAGATCGCGCACCACGACCTGACGCGCCTCGAGGTCGTCGCCGACATGCACGAGCGCAAGATGCGCATGGCCGAGCTGAGCGACGCGTTCGTGATGCTTCCGGGCGGCGCGGGCACGCTCGAGGAGTTCTTCGAGGCGTGGACGTGGCAGCAGCTCGGGATCCACGCGAAGCCGATCGCGGTCTACGACGTGAACGGTTTCTGGGATCCGCTGATCACGATGCTCGACAACATCGTCGCGCAGGGCTTCATCGCCCCGCGCTTCCGCGACCGCCTGATCGTCGCGTCGGATCCGGACGAGCTTCTCGAGAAGCTCGCGGCCTGGGAGCCGCCGGCGGCGAAGTGGACCGTGCCGGAGGACGTCGCGTAGGCGCGGCCTCTGGGGTGATCCCCCTGCGCGGAGATGGCCCCTTACTGCGGAAGAGGAACAGCTTTTGTTCCGCAGTAAGGGGCCATCTCCGTAGTTCTGGCGGCTTGGTTACGCGCCGACCTTGCCGTAGCGCTCTTCCTCGATCTCCTCGAGACTCTTGCCCTGGGTGTTCGGCGCCCAGATGGTGCCGACGAGCATCGAGACCGCGAGGATCGCGATGAGGATCGCGGCGAGCGTGTGCAGGCCGAGCACCTCGAGCCAGACGGGGAAGCCGTAGCTGAGCACGCCGACCATGATGCGGGCGGTGAAGAACAGCACGCCCTGCGCCGAGGCGCGGTACTGCGTCGCGAACAGCTCGGCGGTCCAGAGGCCGTAGAAGGCCTGGGCGCCGATACCCGAGGCGAAGCCCCAGAGAATCGCGAAGCCGAAGAGCGAGACCGGGCCGCTCGGCAGGTACACGAGCACGACCCAACCGGCGATGCCGAGCACGGCGCCGATGAAGAACAGCAGGCGGCGCGACATGCGGTCGCCGAGCCACATGAACGTGAACGTACCGACGACGGTCATGGTCCAGAGGAACGACTGCAGGAAGTACTGCTGCGCCGAGTCGGTCAGGCCGGTCGCGTTGTAGACGTCGGGCATGAACATGCCCGCCTGGCCCGCGACGGTGTTCCAGAAGGCGTAGACGCCGACGAGGAAGAGCAGCGCGAGGATGTTCTGCTTGCGCCCGAGCAGCGCCTTGAAGCCTTGGCCGGCCGCGGCCTTGTTGCCCTGCTGGGTGCGGATGGCCTGCGTGTCCTTCCAGTTCTTCGACTCTTCGAGGCCGCGGCGCACCCACCAGGTGATGAACGCGACGACGAAGAGGTGCAGGAAGATGATGCGGGATCCGAGCAGGCCCGCGGGCGTGAGGAGCGCGGCGAGCAAGAAGCCGATCGCGGGGCCGACCGACCACGCGAGCTGGGCCATGCCGACGTGCGCGGCGCGCCTGTCGCTCGGCGCCTCCTCGGCGATGTAGGTCCACGACGCGGGAACGCCGGCACCGACCGCGATACCCGTCACGATGAACGCGCCGAGCAGCATCCACTGGTTCACCGCGAACGCGGCGACGAGTACGCCGACCATGTAGACGAGCAGGTCGTAGGTGTAGATGAACTTGCGGCCGTACTTATCGCAGAGCGGGCCGCCGATGATGGCGCCGATCGCCGCGCCGAAGGCGTTGGCGCTCAGCGCGGCGAGCAGGCCCTTGAAGGCCTCGTCGAAACCGAACTGGCCCTGCCAGAAGACCATCGAGGTGGCGATCGCGATGATCGACCCGGCCTCGATGTAGTTGGACATCGCGACGGCTGCGGTGGCCTTCCACCCCGTCGTCTTCTTCGCACCGATGCGTGCCATTGTGTTGCCTTCTTCTCCGTTGAAATCTTGCGACTGAGACCGCTCTGGCATGAAACGATTCAGTGCCGAGGGGAGAGTGTACACCGCGACACCTGACGATTAGTGTCCCGCCACCCTGGCACATCGAAAGAAAGCTCGTGTTCACTCTTCCTTTTATAGAAGATTTCTTCTAAACTGGAGACATGGCAACGACGCAGAACCCCGAGATCACAGCACTCCCCATGTGTGATCGCATCACGTCCGCGCTTCCCTTTCTCGAGAAACTATAGAACGAAGTTTCCCATCTGTCTGGCGCCGAACTTGTTGCCGCATCGACGCTCCTCGAAGACCTCGGGCGCCACGTCGACGCGGCTCGCGTGCGCGTGGCGGGCGAGGTTGATGCCCGCTCCGCCGGCGAATGAGACCGGTCACTTGCCCGCCAATACGACTGCACCACTGCCGGCAATCTCCTCGCCCTGACAACGCACGCTTCCCCTTCCGAGATCCGGGAGCGCATCGCGCTCGATCGCCGCACCCGCGGATCCGTCGCTCTCACGGGCGAGCCGCTCCCGGCCGCATTCCCCGCAGTCGCCGCGGCGCTCCACGCGGGGGCGATCGGCGTCGACGTCGCTTCCGACCTCACTCGCGCTCTCGAGAAGGCCTCGCGCGATTCAGTGATCGACCCGATCGAGGCCGAGACCGCCGAACGCGAGATCGTCTACGCCACCGCCGCGGGGTTCACGGGTAAGGGCCCGCTCGCAGGCTCCGACGAGGCACTGCCGCAGACATTCGACGACTACCAGGCGATCGCGGGCGTGTGGCTCGAGTACCTCACGCGCGACGGCATCGAGCCCACCGCCGACACCGCGGCGCGCTATCGCTATGTGTCGGTTGGCCGCGTTCGAGGTGGCCTCGTGCGCCTTTCGGGCAACATCACCCCTGAAGCCGCGGGCTCGCTGAAGCGGTTGCTCGACGCACACGTCGGTTCGCCCGTACAGTTCTCATCACACGCCGCGAGCGCGGCCGACGATGAGCCTTGGTCAGACGACCAAGCACCGACCGACACCCGAACGGCGGGCCAGCGACGCCACGATGCGCTCATCTCGATCGTGCAGGCCGCGGCCGCGTCGGAAGACTCCCCGACGATCGGCGGTGCGGCCCCGACCCTCGTCGTCACGATCGACGCAGACCAGCTCGCAGACCCCTCGGGGGTCGCCGACATCGATGGCGTTGACATCTCGATCCCCGCCAAGATCGCGCATCGCGTCGCCTGCACGGGCGCGATCCAGCGGGTCATGCTCGACGCGACCGGCCGAATCATCAGCCTCGGATCCCCACAAAGACTCTTCACGCCGCATCAGCGCCGCGCGATCTCTCTTCGCGACGGCGGATGCGTCATCCCCGGGTGCACAATCCCCGCCGCCTGGTGCGAAGTCCATCACGTCGAAGAGCACTCTGCAGGCGGTGCAACGCACACCGACAACGGCGTTCTCCTCTGCTGGGCCCACCATCACGATATCGACCGCTCCGGCTGGGAAATTGAGATGCGCGAGGGCGTCCCCCACGTGAAGGCCCCGCACTGGGTCGACGATCGCGAGGTCTTCCGGCGCGTCATCAATCGCCGCAGCCTCCGCGAGGAAATTCGGCGCCGCCGACGAGGCGAGCCCGCACCGCCCGGTGCCTAGCGGGTGCGTGGGCTGCAGGGCGGGAGTCTGCCCTGCAGCCCACACCGGCGGGTAGCCGCTATGGCGCCGTCGAGAACGCGCGCAGATCGATACGGTCGAGCGCGCCTGTCAAATCCAGCACGTACCACTCAGAGTCGATCTCGTCCCACACAAGCTCGTCCCCCGCATTCGCCCTACGCCAGCACGATGCTCAGTTGCTCCACCGCCCAGTCGAGCTCAGTCGTGCGGATCGACAGCGGCGGGGCGAAGCGGATCGTCTGGCCGTGCGTGTCCTTCGCGAGCAGGCCGCGCGCCATGAGGTGCTCGCACACCTCGCGGCCCGTGCCGATGGCCGGGTCGATGTCGATACCGGCCCACAGGCCCGCGCGGCGCACCGCGGTGACGCCGTGGCCGATGAGCGGATCCAGCTTCTCACCCAGGTGCTCGCCGAGAAGGCGGGCGCGCTCCTGCCACTCGCCGGTCTCAAGCATGCGCACGACCTCGAGGCCGACGGCCGCCGCGAGCGGGTTACCGCCGAAGGTGGAGCCGTGCTGGCCCGGCTCGAAGACGCCGAGCACCTCCTCGTCCGCGACGACCGCCGAGACGGGAACGACGCCGCCGCCGAGCGCCTTGCCGAGCAGGTAGACGTCGGGCACGACGCCCTCGCGGTCGCACGCGAAGGTCTCGCCGACGCGGCCGAGGCCCGATTGGATCTCGTCGGCGATGAACAGCACGCCCCGCTCGGCGGTGATCTCGCGCACGCGGGCGAGGTATCCCTCGGGCGGGATGATGACGCCCGCCTCGCCCTGGATCGGCTCGATCAGCACGGCGGCGGTGTCGTCGTCGATGGCCGCGGCGAGCGCGTCGGCGTCGCCGAAGGGCACCGTGACGAATCCGGGCGTGAACGGGTCGAAGTCTTCGCGGGCGTCGGGGTCGCTCGAGAAGCTGACGATCGTGGTCGTGCGGCCGTGGAAGTTGTTCGCGGCAACGACGACCTTCGCGCGGCCGGCGGGGATCCCCTTGACGCGGTATCCCCAGGCGCGGGCGAGCTTGATGCCGGTCTCGACCGCCTCGGCGCCGGTGTTCATCGGCAGCACGAGGTCCTTGCCGCAGAGGGCCGCGAGCGCCTCGGCGAAGGGTTCGAGGGCGGCGGATCCGAAGGCGCGGCTCGTGAGGGTCACGCGGCCCAGCTGCTCGCGCGCGGCCGCGATGAGGCCGGGGTGGCGGTGCCCGAAGTTCAGCGCCGAGTATCCGGCGAGCATGTCGAGGTATCGCTTGCCGGTGACGTCGGTCACCCAGGCGCCCTCGGCGGTGTCGATGTCGACGGGCAGGGGCGCGTAGTTCCGCGCGAGGTGGGAGGTCATTTCCTCAGCTCCAGGGTGCAGCACTTGATGCCGCCGCCGCCGAGCAGCAGCTCCGACAGGTCGACCGTCACGGGCGTGTACCCGCGCTCGGCGACCTGGGCGATGAAGCCCGTCGCGCGCGGCGAGAGGAACACGTTCTCGCCGTCGCTGGCCGAGTTCAGGCCGAAGACGGATCCGTCCTCGTCCGACACCCGGATGGCGTTCGGGAAGTGCTCCTCGAGCACCTCGCGGCTGGCGTCGTCGAACGCGCCGGGCAGGTACGCGATGGTGGGTTCGGCGCCGGGCGCGACGACCGGATCCAGCACGCTGAGGGCCGTGTCGAGGTGGTAGAACCGCGGATCCACGAGGGTCAGCGAGAGCACCTCGCGGCCGAAGAGGTCGGCGATCTCGCGGTGGCTGTCGTCGGCGGATCGGAAGCCGCGGCCGGCGAGGATTCGCTCGCCCGCGAGCAGGAAGTCACCCTCGCCCTCGTTGGTGTATTCGGGCTCGAGCACCTCGTAGCCGTTGTCGCGGAACCAGTCGGCGAAGAGGGCCGACTCGGGCTGCCGCTCGGCGTAGCGGAACTTCGGGATGTACGCCCTGCCATCGATCACGAAACCGCCGTTGGCGGTGTAGACCATGTCGGGAAGGCCCGGCGCCTGCTCGATCAGCTCGACCTCGTGGCCGAGCGCGATGTACGCGTCGTACAGCTTCTGCCACTGCGCGACGGCGCGGGCCGTGTCGGTCGGATCCGCGGGGTGCATCCACGGGTTGATCGAGTACGAGACCGTGAAGTGATCCGGCCGACTCATGAGGTAGGTCCTGCGGTTAAGAGCCATCGTCTTTTGCTCCTCGTTGTTCACCACTGGCGGACGCTGTCCTGGGGCCCGGCGGAGCAACTAAACGCCTACGCTCGAGCACGCCTTTTTCATATTGTGCCCCTCGATTCGCATCCGGGGCGGGTGCGCAATAGGCTCGCGCCATGAGCACCGACACGAGCAGTACAGCACAACTCGAGGTTCTGATCCGCCCCATACGCGATGTCGACGCCGTCGAGATGGGCAAGGTTCACGCCAAGGTCTGGCACGAGACCTACGACGGCATGATCTCGACGGCGGCCCTCGAGGCCGTTTCACCCAAGCGTCTCGCCGACCTGTGGAGCAACTACGCCGACCGCGGCGAGGAGCACCGCCACGCCGCCGCGCTCGTCGACGGCGAGATCGTCGGCTTCGCCGCCTCGGGCCCCGCCCGCGACGACGACGCCCCCGCAGAGCGCGAGCTCTACTTCGTGTTCCTTCTCGACAGCTGGCACCGCAAGGGCATCGGCCGTCAGCTCTTCGACGCCGTCGTCGACGATGACGAGCCGCTGTACGGCTGGATCGCCGAGAACTACCCCGGCGGAACCGACTTCTACACGAAGCGCGGCTTCGAGATCGACGGCACGAAGCGCTCCGAGCCGTTCCTCGGCGAGGAGCTCACGGAGATCCGTTTCAGCCGGTGATCCACCGGCTGCGAGGGGCGGGCATCGACAGGTCGGTGCCCGCCCCTCGCGCATGAACGCGACGCAAAGTAAGGACACATCATGATGCAGATCTGGGGCCTTCACGGCATCGGCGAGATCGTCACGGGCGACGACCTCGCGACGATCATCGGCGACGCGGCCGAGCACGCGGATCCGGGGCTCGCGGGCGGCGACATCGTCGTCGTCACGAGCAAGATCGTCTCGAAGGCCGAGGGGCGCTTCGTCACCGCCGACGACCGCGAGGATGCGATCACGGCCGAAACCGTGCGCGTCGTGGCGTCGCGCACGAACCCGAACACCGGATCCACGACCCGCATCGTCGAGAACCGGCTCGGCATCGTGCAGGCCGCGGCGGGCGTCGACGCGTCGAACACCCCCGAGGGCACGGTGCTGCTCCTGCCCGAGGACCCGGACGCGTCGGCGCGCCGGATCGCGGCCGCGCTGCGCGAGCGCTTCGGCTGCGACGTCGGCGTGCTCGTCAGCGACACCCTCGGCCGCGCCTGGCGCGACGGGCAGATCGACCAGGCGATCGGATCCGCGGGGGTGACGGTCTTCGAGGACCTGCGCGGATCCACCGACGCGCAGGGGCGCCCCCTCGTCGTCACCCTGCCGTGCGTCGCCGACGAGCTCTGCTCGGCCGCCGAGCTCGTGAAGGGCAAGGCGACGGGGATCCCGGTCGCCGTCGTGCGCGGACGCGGCGACCTCGTCGGCTCGCTCGACCTGCCGGGCGCGCGGACGATCCCGCGCACGGGCCCGAGCGACATGTTCCGCAAAGGGTACGACGAGGCGTACGCGGACGGGTACGAGGCCGGGTACTCAGAGGGATATGAGGCCGGTTTCGAGGCTTCTTCATAAACATTTCACCCAGGAGTCTCGCGCGGAGCATATCGAAGCACTAGAAAAGTGGGGATGCCTCCTTCTGGGGCACGTTTCTAACCGTGAGGACCTGTGAGGACCCCATGCGAATCACATCGCACACTTTCCCCCGAGCGTCGGTTCGGCGTTGCATCGGCGCGGGCGCGGCGTTCGCGACCGCCGGCGCGCTGCTGTTCGTGCCGCAGGCGGCGCTCGCCGCTGACGGCGACACCGACCTGAACGCCATCGTCGCATCGACGACCGACATTCAGATCGTCGGCATCAACGACTTCCACGGCCGCATCGAGGCCGACGCTTACGGCGGACTGCCGGGCGCCTCGGGCCTCGTCGGCGCCGTTCGCGCGCTCGAAGCCGAGAACCCGAACACGCTCTTCGTCTCGTCGGGCGACAACATCGGCGCCTCGACGTTCACGTCGTTCATCCAGCAGGACACCCCGACGATGGAGTCGCTCGGCCTCGGTGGCCTCGACGTCAGCGTTGTCGGTAATCACGAGTTCGACCAGGGCTTCGCCGACCTGACCGACCGCGTGCAGCCGTTCTACCAGCAGTTCGGTGGCGACAACGCAGAGTACGGCGCCGACCTCACGCTCGGTGCGAACGTGTACAAGAAGGGCACGACCGAGCCCGCCCTCAAGGAGTACGCGATCCGCGAGGTCGACGGCATCAAGATCGGCTTCATCGGCACGATCACCGCCGACACGCAGACGCTCGTCTCGCCCGCCGGCATCGCCGACATCGAGTTCGGCGACCAGCTCGAGGCCGTCAACCGCGTCGCCGCCGAGATCGACGACCAGGTCGACGTGACGATCCTCCTCACGCACTCGGGTGCCGAGGTTTCCGGATCCGACGACACCACCTGCACCGACATCGAGAACGAAGACACCGACTTCGGCGCACTCGTTCGCGGCGCCTCGCCGGCCGTCGACGCGATCCTCTCGGGTCACACGCACCAGAACTACCCCTGCACGATCGAGGGTCGCCCCGTTCTGCAGACCGGCAGCTACGGCGCCAACCTGTCGAAGCTCGATATCCAGGTCTCGACCGACAACGCCGGCGTGACCTCGCTCGTGTCGATCGACTCGTCGCTCCTGCCCCTGACCGACGAAGAGGGTAACCCCGCCTACGCCCCGGCCGAAGACGTGCAGGCCGTCGTTGACGACGCCGTCGCCTACGCCGAGATTCAGGGCAACGAGCCCGTCGGCACGATCAGCGCCGACATCCTCCGCGGTGGCGAGGTTCCCGGTGACGACCGCGGTGTCGAGTCGACGATGGGTAACCTCGTCGCCGACATGTACCTCTGGGCCACGACCGACTACGCCAAGTACGGCGGAGAAGCGGCCGACATCGCCTTCATGAACCCGGGTGGTCTGCGCGACGACCTCATCTTCGCGTCGAGCAACGTCGGAGAGGGCGACGGTGTGGTGACCTACGCCGAGGCCGCCGCCGTGCAGCCCTTCGCCAACACGCTCACGACGAGCGAGCTGACCGGTGCCGACATCAAGGAGATCCTTGAGGAGCAGTGGCAGCCCGGCAACGACCGCCCGAAGCTTCACCTCGGTGTGTCGGACGGTTTCAGCTACGAGTACATCGAAGACGCCGCCGCCGGTGAGCACGTCGTCTCGATGACGCTCGACGGCGCCGAGATCGACCCGGCCGCGACCTACACGGTCACGACCAACTCGTTCATCGCCGCGGGTGGCGACGGCTTCACCTCGTTCTCGAACGCCCCGTACCGCGACACGGGCCTCATCGACCTCGAGGCCTCGGTCGACTACCTGAGCGAGCACGACGTTGTCGACCCGGCCCCGCTGGGCCGCGCCGTCGAGTACGTCGAGGAAGAGCCCACGCCGGAGCCCACGGTCGAGCCGACCGCTGAGCCCACCGCCGAGCCCACGGTCGAGCCGACCGCTGAGCCGACCGCCGAGCCCACCGCTGAGCCGACCGCGGAGCCCACGGCTGAGCCGACGACCGAGCCCACCACGGAGCCCACGGCCGAGCCGACCGCTACCGCTGAGCCCACCGCGACCGCCGAGCCCACGCCCAGCGAGACCCCGGGCAACGAGCTCTCGCCGACCGGTGGCGAGATGAGCTGGGGCCTCGGCCTCGGTGCCGCGTTCATGATCGCGGCCGGTCTCGTAATCGCGACGCGCATGCGCCGCAAGGCCTAAGCGCCGGATCCATCGCCCGAACGGGCCCGCATCCTCCGAGGTGCGGGCCCGTTCCGCGTACACGCTGTGTTCACCGGGCAGACACCCCGTGACTACCCGTGGCCACAAAAATTGCACGCATGTCCCGACTCCCACGCATTCTGCTTGCCTCCGGCGCTGCCTGCGCCCTGGCACTGAGCCCCGTCGTCGCCTTCGCGGCGCAGCCGGGCAGCATCGAGCCGATCTACGACGCGATCGACGACGCTCCCTTCGACCTCTCCGTTGCCGGCACCTTCGAGACCGGCATCTTCGACGCCGGCGCGAGCGAGATCGTGCAGGCCTACAAGGACCGCCTCTTCTCGGTCAACGCCGACGCCGGCACGGTGTTCGCGATCGACATGAGCGACCCCGCCAACATGACCGAGCTGTACCAGGTCGGTGCCGAGGGCGCCGTCGCCAACTCGGTCGCGATCCGCGCAGACGGCCTCGGCGTCGTCGCGCTCGAAGACGCGAACGACAAGACGGCCCCCGGCCGCGTGCTCTTCTTCGACGCGAACGCCGACGAGCCGACCATCCTCGGCACCGTGGTTGCCGGATCCCTGCCCGACATGGTGACCGTCTCGCCCGACGGCGCCTACGCCGTCGTCGCCAACGAGGGCGAGCCGGCCGACGACTTCTCGAGCGACCCCGAGGGATCCGTGGGCGTCATCGCGCTGCCCGCCGGCATCGCGGCGCCGACGCAGGCCGATGTGCGCGTCGCCGACTTCCACGCGTACGAAGACGTCGAGCTCGACGAGTCGGTGCGCGACGCGTTCGGCCCGATCCTCAACGACGAGTTCCCGCGCTCGACCAACTGGGAGCCCGAGTACATCACGGTGCAGGACGGCGTCGCCTACGTCTCGCTGCAGGAGGCCAACGCCATCGCGACGGTCGACCTCGACTCGGCGACCGTGACCGACGTCTTCGGCCTCGGCTTCATCGACCGCGGCGTCGTGCCGCTCGACGCGTCCGACCGCGACCCCAAGGACGACCCGACGATCAACATCGCCACCTACCCGGGCCTCTACGGCGTGCCGATGCCCGACGGCATCCACTCGTTCCAGTCCGGCGGCGAGACCTACATCGTCACGGCCAACGAGGGAGATGCCCGCGAGTGGGGCGACTACGTCGAGCCCGCCCGCGTGAAGCACCTCGGCGACGAGGAAGAGGCCCCCGGAACGGGGCCGCTGTGCGAGGAGATCGCCGACTACGCAGACGATGCGGCCCTCGGCCGCCTCGAGGTCACCAAGGAGATGGGCTTCAACGAGGAGCGCGGCTGCTACGACGAGCTGTACGCCTTCGGCGGCCGCTCGTTCGCGATCTACACGACCGACGGCGAACTCGTCTTCGACTCGGGCTCGCAGTTCGAGGAGCTCGAGGCGCGCCTCTCCGAGTCGACCGACCTCGTCTTCAACTCGGGCCACGACGACAACGAGTTCGACAGCCGCAGCGACGCCAAGGGCGTCGAGCCCGAGAACCTCACCATCGGTGAGATCGACGGCCGCACCTACGCCTTCATCGGCTTCGAGCGCCTCGGCGGCGTCGCCGTCTACGACATCACGACGCCCGCCGCCCCGACGTACGTCGAGTACATCAACAACCGCTCCTTCGACGTGTCGCTCGGCGACGCCTACGAGGAGCTCGAGGACGCCGGCGCCACGGACGAGGAACTCGCCGAGCTCGTCAACTCGGTCGGCGACCTCGGCCCCGAGGGCCTCGACTTCATCGCCGCCGACGACTCGCCGACGGGCATCCCGATGATCGTCACGGGCAACGAGGTCTCGGGCACGACGACGCTCTTCACGCTGGATGGGGCGCCGACTGCGGAGCCGACCGAGGAGCCGACGGAAGAGCCGACCGGAGAGCCGACGGAGCCCACGCAGGAGCCCACGGTCGAGCCCTCGGTCGAGCCCTCCGAGGAGCCCTCCGAGGAGCCTTCGGTGGAGCCCACGACGGAGCCTTCCGTCGAGCCGACTTCGGAGCCGACGGCTGAGCCGACCGCCGCGCCCACTTCGGAGCCGACCGCTGAGCCCACCGCCGAACCGACGGCTGAGCCCACCGCCGAACCCACGGCTGAGCCCACCGCCGAACCCACGGCTGAGCCCACCGCCGAACCCACGGCTGAGCCCACCGCCGAGCCCACGGCCGAGCCGACGGCCGGTCCGCAGGATCCTTCGCCGACCGCCGCACCCACGGCCAGCCCCGACGACGAGCTCTCGCCGACCGGCGGAGACATGGGTTACGGCCTCGCGATGGGCGCCGCCGCGCTCATCGCCGCGGGTCTCGTGATCGGACTCCGCAGCCGCCGCAAGGCCTGATCCCACGGGATCCCACGCGGGCCCGCCCCCTTCGGGGAGCGGGCCCGCGCTCGTGTCTGTGACGGGATCCGCAGCCGCAGAGAACACCCCGAAAGAGGGCGAACTCCGCGCCCGCCCAGCGAAATCGGTGAGAATATTCGGGTGAGTGACAACCTTCCGCGTCCGACCTGGGTCCAGGTCGTCGCCGGCCTTTTCGGCGCCGCGGCGCTCGTGCTCGCCGCCTGGTGCGTCGTCTTTATCGTGCGGGGCGTGCTATCGACGCCGGAGCTGCAGGGCTTCCTCGACCGCTATCCGGGAGACGCGCCGCAGCCAGCGTCGACGCCCGAGGGTTTCCCGGCGTGGCTGTCGTGGACGCACTTCCTCAACGCGTTCTTCCTCGTCCTCATCGTGCGCACCGGCATCCGCGTGCGCACCGAGAAGCGCGCGGGAGGGCTCTGGACGTCGACGCGCGTCAAGAAGCGCCGCATGTCGCTCGCGCTCTGGGGGCACATCGCGGTCGACTGCTTCTGGATCCTGAACGGCGTCGTCTTCGTCGTCTTGCTCTTCGCGACGGGCCACTGGGCGCGCATCGTGCCGACGAGCTGGGAGGTCTTCCCGAACGCGCTCTCGGCGCTGCTGCAGTACGTGTCGCTCGACTGGCCGACGCAGAACAGCTGGGCCTATTACAACGCGCTGCAGCAGCTGAGCTACTTCGCGATCGTGTTCCTCGCGGCTCCCCTCGCGGCCATCACGGGCTTCCGGCTGAGCACCTTCTACCCGCCGAAGTGGGAGCGCGCGTTCTCATGGGACCTCGCGAAGCGGATCCACTTCCCCACCATGCTCTTCTTCGTCGCCTTCGTCATCGTGCACGTCGGGCTCGTGCTGACGACCGGGGTACTGCGCAACCTCAACCACATGTACGCGGGGCGCGACGACGTGAGCTGGATCGGCTTCGCGGTGTTCGCGGGCTCGATCGTGCTCATGGTCTTCGGCTGGCGCGCGGCGATGCGCGACGACTGGATCGCGCGCCCCGCCCGCATCTTCGGCAACGTGAAGGTGCTCCCGAAGCGCTAACTCTGCAATTCTCCGCGCGGTCATCTGCTATTCGCAGATGACCGCGCGGAGAATTGACGGCTGAGCGGGAAAGTGCGGAGTTACAACCCCGCTTAGACCGCGGCGGCCTCCGAGGCGCGCTCGTCCTCTTCCGTCACGACGAGCTGACCGCAGGCGCCGTCGATCTCCTTGCCGCGGGTGTCGCGGATCGTCGTCGGAATGCCCTTGTCATTGAGGCGACGCACGAACTCGCGCTGGGCGGGCAGCGTCGAGGCATCCCAGACGGATCCGGGGGTCGGGTTCAGCGGGATCGGGTTGACGTGCACCCATCCCTTACCGCGGGCGAGCAGCTTCTCGGCGAGGAGGTCTGCGCGCCACGGGTGGTCGTTCATGTCCTTGATGAGGGCGTACTCGATCGACACGCGGCGGCCGGTCTTGTCGAAGTAGGCGCGCGCGGCGTCGAGCACCTCGTCGACCTTCCAGCGCGAGTTCACGGGGATCATCTCGTCGCGCAGCTCGTCGTCGGGAGCGTGCAGCGAGAGCGCGAAGGTGACGGGGATGTCTTCCTCGGTGAGCTTGCGGATCGCGGGCGCGAGGCCGACGGTCGAGACCGTGATGCCTCGGGCGCTCATGCCGAGGCCCTCCTTCTTGTCGACCATCGTGCGCACGGCCTGCATGACGCGGGCGTAGTTCGCGAGCGGCTCGCCCATGCCCATGAAGACGATGTTGCTGACGCGCTCGGCGCTATTGTCGTCCTCGCGCTTGCCGCCGAGCTCGCCCTTGGCGATGATCTCGTTGGCGCGCACGACCTGGTCGACGATCTCGGCCGCCGACATGTTGCGGGTCAGGCCGTTCTGGCCCGTCGCACAGAAGGGGCAGTTCATGCCGCAGCCGGCCTGCGAGCTCACGCACAGCGTGATGCGGCCGGGGTAGCGCATGAGAACCGACTCGACGAGGGCGCCGTCGTGCAGCTTCCAGAGGAACTTGATGGTGTCGCCGCCGTCGGTCTGCAGGCGTCGTACCTCGGTCAGGAGCGTCGGGAGCATGCCGTTCACGAGCTCCTCGCGGCCGTCCTTCGGGAGGTCGGTCATGAGCTCGGGGTCGCGCGTGTAGCGCTCGAAGTAGTGCTTCGCGAGCTGCTTGGCACGGAAGCCCGGCAGGCCGAGCTCCTTCACCTTCTCGACGCGCTGCTCGGGGGTCAGATCCGCGAGGTGCACCGGCGGCTTGCCGCGCTTCGGGCTCGCGAACTGCAGCAGCGGTCGCCCGCTGTTGTCCTTGCGCTGCTCCCAGCCCTCGGCCTTGGGCTTGACCTGGCGAATTCCCGACGTCGTCATGCCTTCTACGGTACGGGTTCTGCCTGATGAACGCCCGTCCTTCTGCCGTGCTCTCCCCCGGCCCTCCGGTCGCGCAAACTGCTCCTCCCGGATCCGCCGAAGGACAGGTTGCGCGACCGGAGGCGCGGCCCGGCCGCTCCGGTTTGAGAATCTGCTCCTCCTCGCCGGTTTTAGAGCAGATTTCCGCACCGGAACCGCGGCCCCGCCGCTCCCGTCGCTCAAACTGCTGCTCGCGGGCACCACAAACGACCGATTGCGCGACCGGAACCGCGGCCCGCCCGCTCCGGTTTGAAAATCTGCTCCTCCCGGCGAGATCTGGAGCAGATTTCCGAACCGGAACCAGCCGCCCGCCTGTTCCCGTCGCGCAAACTGCTCTTCCCGGATCCGCTGAAGGACCGATTACGCGACCGGAACCGCCCACCCGCCGCTCCCGTCGCTCAGGCTGCTCCTCCCGGGCACCACAAAGGACCGATTGCGCGACCGGAGGCACGGCCCGACCGCTCCCGTTTGAGAATCTGCTCCTCCTCGCCGGTTTTGGAGCAGATTTCCGAACCGGAACCAGCCGCCCGCCCGCTCCCGTCGCGCAAACTGCTCTTCCCGGGCACCACGAAGGACCGATTGCGCGACCGGAACCGCGGCGAACAGCCGATTGGGCGACCGGAACGGCCCGCCCGCCGGTTGTGGGGCCGCCACAAACGAAGCGGCCGTGACAGCAAATGTTGGCAGGCTGGACGCATGCAGATCGATCTGGGCGTCAGAGACGCCGCACCAGATAATGCCCTCGCCGCCGCCCGCCGCGCAGAAGCCGGCGGCTTTGATGGGATCCAGTTCCCCGAGCTCGCGCACGATCCCCTCGTCGCGTGCGCGCTGGCGGGCTCCGCGACCGAACGGATCCGCACCGCGACGAGCGTGACCGTCGCGTTCGCGCGCAACCCAATGGTCGTCGCGCAGGCGGCGAACGACGCGCAGCTCGCGTCGCACGGCCGCTTCTCGCTGGGCCTCGGATCGCAGGTGAAGGCGCACATCGAGCGCCGCTTCTCGATGCCGTGGACGGCCCCCGCGCCGCGCATGCGCGAGTTCATCGGTGCCGTGCGGGCGATCTGGCGCTCGTGGGAGTCGGGCGAGAAGCTCGCATTCGAGGGCGAGCACTATTCGCACTCGCTCATGACACCGATGTTCTCGCCGGGTCCGAACCCGCACGGATCCCCCGACATCTGGCTCGCCGCCGTCGGCCCCGCGATGACAAAGCTCGCGGGCGAGGCCGCCGACGGATTCATCGCCCACGCGTTCACGACCGCCGACTACATCGAGCAGGTCAGCCTGCCGGCGCTCGCGGAGGGCCGCGACCGCACCGGCCGCGAGAGCACCGACGTCATCGTGACCCCGTTCGTCGTCACCGGATCCGACGAGGCCGCCCGCGCCGCCAGCGAGCGGGCGGTGCGCGAGCAGATCGCGTTCTACGGATCCACGCCCAGCTACCGCGGCGTCATGGAGCTGCATGGTTGGGAGGACACGGCCGACGCGCTTCACGCTGCAAGCCGGCGCGGCGAGTGGTCGGCGATGGGATCGCTCATCACCGACGACATGATGTCGGCGTTCGCGATCGACTGCCCGAGCCCCGACGTCGAGGCGCTTCGGCGCGCCGTCGAGGAGCGCTTCGGGCTCTCCGCTCACCGCGCCTGCATCACGCTCGGATAGCCCGCGATGCCCGTTATTCCGCGAATGTCACCGAATCGTGAGACGCAACCGGCGGGCCCGCGCCTGTATCACAGCCAGGATCCAGTAAGTTGACCGCGTGGGGAGTCTCGAGGACACGGACGGGCGCGACGAGCGCGATGTGATCGGCGACCCCGCCGGCGCGTCACCGGCCGACGAGATCGAGGCGGGCGCGCCCGCGGATCCAGTGGACGAGACCCCCGAGGACTCGATCGTGCCGGATCCGGTCGACGACGTCCCGGAGGAGGCTCCCGAGACGAGCGAGGTCGCCCCCGAGCAGACCGAGCCCGAGCAGACCGAGCCCGAGCCGATCGAGTTCGCTACCCAGGCGACCGAGGTCAGCCCCAAGCCGACCGAGCCTGCGCCGGTCGAGGTCGCGTCCGAAGAGGTCGAGGCCGAACTGGCCGAGGCCGCTCCCGAGCCGACCGAGGTCGCACCTGAGCCGAGCGAGCCCGAGCCGACCGAGATCGCCCCCGACCCGGAGGATCCCGCCCCCGCCCCCGAGACCGACGCGGTGCCCACGTTCCTCGGGCTGTTCGCGAGCGAGCCGGCACCGGATCCGGAGATCGACGTGGCGCCCGAGGCGCCCGCGGCCCCGGCCGAATCGACCGATACCGACTCGGTGCGGATCTTCGCCGAGATGTTCCGCGGCTTCCGTCGCGGATCCGCCGCCGAGGCGCCGCAGGAGCCCGACGCCGGCGCGGACGACGGCACCGACGACGAGGCCGACGCGGAGTCGGTCGACGACGCCGCGGGCGACGAGGCGACCGGATCCATCGCGGTGATTGCGGCAGCCGCCGCGGCCGCGACGCCGGCCGACTTCGCGACGGTGATTTCCGGATCCGCCGCCCCGACGACGCACACCAGCAAGGAGAACGACGTGTCGAGCAGCGAGCCGTCCGGCCCCGCGACCGCCCGCCCGGTCAAAACCACCTACGTGCCGAGCGACGCGAACAACGAGACCGAGCAGGCGCTCGCCTGGCTCGCGTCCGAGAACGTGGCGTCGGGGCAGGCCCCGGCCATCGGATCCGCGGTGTCGATCGTTCCTCGCCGCCGCAGCCGCTGGGTGGCGGCGGTCGTCGCGCCGTTCGTCACGGCGCTGATCCTCGCGGTCGTCTACCTCGTCGCCTTCGCGGTCTGGCCGCTCAGTAACGTCAACCCGACGGCGGCGAACGCCGAGATCTCGACGCCGGTCGCGCCGGTCGCGAACCTGCCCTGGCCCGAGACCGGCCAGGCGGCGCTGCTCGTGGGCGATGACGAGACCCCGCTGACGTCGGGCGATGCCGACGCGACGCTCAGCCCCGCCGCGACGGCGAGCCTCGCGAAGGTCATCACGGTCATGACGATCCTGAACAAGCAGCCGCTCGCCGAGGGCGAGGACGGCCCCGACTACGAGTTCGGTTGGGCCGACAAGCAGCAGTACGACAACCTGCTCTGGAGCGGCGAGTCGGTGCTCGAGGTGCCCGTCGACGGCACGCTCACGTACCGCCAGGTGCTCGAGGGAATCATGCTGGCCTCGGCCGGAAACTACGTGAACAAGCTCGTCGACGATCTGTGGGATTACAACCGCGACGCCTTCCGCAACGACGCCCTGACGTGGCTGCAGCAGAACGGCTTGAGCGACACGAACCTCGTCGACCCGACGGGCATCAACCCGCTGACGCAGTCGACCGCGACCGACCTCGTGCAGATCGCGAAGATCGCAATGCAAAACCCGACCTTCGCCGAGATCGTGGGCGAGGATCAGGTGGTCCTGCCGGGCGCCGGCGTGGTCGAAAACTCGAACCCGCTGCTCGGCGAGTTGGGCGTAATCGGCATCAAGACCGGCCACCTCAACACGTGGAGCCTGGTGAGCTACAACCTCATGACGGCCGCCGACGTGCCGCTGTCCGACGAGGCGGGCGCCGAGACGGTGCGCGTCTACTCGGTCGTGACGGGCCAGCCCGAGCCGACGGAGCAGAGCCCCTTCGGCGAGGAGACCCGCGAGCTGCTGCAGGCCATCACTGACGCCCTCCAGCCCGTCGAGGTGATGGCGGCCGGAACCGTCGTCGGCACCGTGACGACGCCGTGGGGCGAGTCGACGAACATCATCGCGTCCGAGACCGCCGACCTCAGCCTCTGGAACGGCGAGGAGGCCGACGTGACGGTCGATTACGACGTTCCGCTTGGCACCGCGGCCGGAACCGAGGTGGGCACCGTGACGCTCACGAGCGAGTTCGGATCCACGACAATTCCCCTGACCACGACGAAGGAACTGCCGCGGCCGTCGGTCGAGTGGCGCCTCTCGCACCCCCTCGAGCTGCTGGGATTCGGGAAGTAATCTCTTCCCATTCATAACGAGACGGGGTTAGGGTTTCCGACATGAATATGCGCGCAACGTATGCGGCAAGCGCCGCCATCATCGCGGCCCTCGCGTGTGTGCTGTGCGCCGTCGTGGTCTTCGCCCACGCCCCGCTCGTCATCACGATCGCGATGATCGGCAGCGCCCTGCTCGCGATCGTCATCGCGGGCGGCCTCGTCGGCATGGCCGTGAGGGCCGGGGAGAGCTCCTAGCGGGTCGCCCACTCGGCGACGGCGTCGATGAACGCGTCGTTGTGGGCCTCGTCGATGACGGTGTAGCGCACGCCCTCGCCCGCGAACGACCGCGGGGCAAGGCCGGTGCCTGCCAGGTGATCGCGCAGCTCGTCGGCCCTCTCGCCGACCGGGATCCACACGAAGTTCCCGTCCGAGTGCACGATCTCGATGAACGGCTTGCCGTCGATCTCGGCGCGCTCCATGCGGTCGCGGAGCGTGCGCTCGATGCGCTGGCGCTCGGCCTTGATCCACTCGACCCGGTCCTCGATCTGGGCGAGGCCGTCGGGCGAAAAACTGTGCTCCGTCGACGCGATCGCGAGGCGGTCGACGGCCTCCTGCGCGCCGGCGATGGCCTCCACGACCCGCGGATCCGCGATCAGGTACCCGATCCCGAAGCCCGCCAGCGCGACGACGGTCGAGATCGACCGCACGACGACGACGTTCTCGGGCACGCGCATGAGATCGCGCTCGAGGGGCGCGACGAAGGCCGCGCGGGGGCTCGAGGCGAACTCGCTGTGCGCCTCGTCGAGCGCGAGCATGACGTCGCCCGGCACCTCGGCGATGAGCCGCGCGAGCTGGTCGCGCGTCAGCGCCCTGCCCGTGAGCGCGTGGGGGCTCGCGATCAACAGGATCCGCGTGCGCGGCGTGATCGCGGCGAGCAGCGCGTCGACGTCATGGGATCCGTCGGGTGCGGTCGCGACCCGCGTCGCGGATCCCCACCCGAGCCCGCTCACGACGACCTCGTCGCCCGGCCCGCACACCGCGCCCGCGAGGGCACGCAACAGGTCCGCGGGCCCGGATCCGAGAAGCACCCGCTCGGGATCCGTTCCGTGCGCGCGGGCGATCGCGCGGGTCGCCTGCTCGACGCGGGATCCGTGCTCGCCGTTGTGCGCGAGTTCGGCGTCGACCGCCTCCGCGAGCCCCGCGATCGGGGCGAAGTGCGACTCATTCGCCGCGGGGGCTCCGTCTGACTCATGGAGCGAGGAGGTCTGGTCGTGCGCGGCGCGGAACGTGAGGGCCATGGGCCCATTCTGTCCGATCGACCCTAAATACTGCCCGGAACGTTTCGTTTGTCAGTGGTCCGTGGTTGGCTTCTTATCGTGCTCCTCAAACTCCTCGTGCGGTACCTCGCCAGGTACAAGATCCTCCTGGCGGGTGTGCTCGTGTTCCAATTCGCGTCGGCGCTCGCCGCGCTCTACCTGCCGACCCTCAACGCCGACCTCATCGACACCGGCGTGACGACGGGCGATGTGCCGTACATCGTACGCACTGGCCTGTGGATGCTGCTGGTCGCGCTGGGTCAGATCCTCGCCGCGATCATCGCGACGTATTGCGCCGCGCGCGCAGCGATGGGGCTCGGCCGGGACATCCGCCGCGACGTGTACCAGCGCGTGAGCGGGTTCAGCGAGCGCGAGGTGTCGGGCTTCGGCGCCGGCTCGCTCATCACCCGCAACACCAACGACGTGCAGCAGGTGCAGATGCTGGCGATGATGAGCGCGACGATGCTCATCATGGCGCCCATGATGGCCATCGGCGGCATCATCATGGCGCTGCGCCAAGACGTGAGCCTGAGCTGGATCCTGGCGGTCTCGATCCCCGTACTGCTACTCGTGGCGGCGCTCGTGATCAGCCGCATGGTGCCGCTGTTCCGCAGCTTCCAGGGCAAGCTCGACGCCGTGAACCGCGTCATGCGCGAGCAGCTGACCGGCGTCCGCGTCGTGCGCGCCTTCGTGCGCGAGTCGATCGAGGAAGAGCGCTTCCGCCTCGCCAACACCGACATCTACCTCGTGGGCCGCAGGGTCGGCTCGCTCTTCGTGCTGATGTTCCCGCTCGTCATGCTCGTGCTCAACGTCACGATCGTGGGCGTCGTGTGGTTCGGCGGCGTCGAGGTCGACGCCGGCACGACCGAGATCGGCACGCTGTTCGCCTTCATGCAGTACGTCGGTCAGATCCTCGGCGGCGTGATGATGGCGAGCTTCATGGCGATCATGATCCCGCGCGCGGCCGTCTCCGCCGACCGTATCGGCGAGGTGCTCGACAGCGAGTCGTCGCTCGTGCGCCCCGAGAATCCCGTCACCGAGATGGCAGAGCCGGGCGTCGTCGCCTTCGACGACGTGTCGTTCACCTACCCGGGCGCCGAGCAGCCGATCCTCTCGCACGTGACGTTCCGCGCTGACCCCGGCGAGACCGTCGCCGTCATCGGCTCCACCGGATCCGGAAAGACGACCCTCGTCTCGCTGATCCCGCGCCTCTTCGACGCGACCAGCGGATCCGTGAGCGTGCAGGGCGTCGACGTCGCGCGCGCCGACCTCGACGAGCTGTGGAAGGGCATCGGCCTCGTGCCGCAGCGCCCGTTCCTGTTCTCAGGCACGATCGCCTCGAACCTCCGGTTCGGGCGCGAGGAGGCCACAGACGACGAGCTCTGGCACGCGCTCGAGATCGCCCAGGCGGCCGACTTCGTGCGTGAGAGGCCCGAGGGCCTCGACGCGCCGATCGCCCAGGGCGGCACGAACGTCTCGGGCGGCCAGCGCCAGCGCCTCGCGATCGCCCGCGCGATCGTGCGCCAGCCCGACATTCTCGTCTTCGACGACTCGTTCTCGGCGCTCGACCTCACGACCGACGCCCGCCTGCGGCAGGCGCTGTGGCGCGAGCTGCCGCAGGTGACGAAGATCGTCGTCGCGCAACGCGTCTCGACGATCGTCGACGCCGACCGGATCCTCGTGCTCGACGATGGCAAGGTCGCAGGCTACGGCACGCACGAGCAGCTGCTCGAGTCGAGCACCACCTACCAAGAGATCGCGCAATCGCAGATGGGCGCAGACGAAAGCGAGGTCGGGGCATGAGCGACAACACCGCTCTCCACGACGAAGATCAGGCCGCGCAAGACGCCATGATCGCGGCGGGCGCCAACGAGCCCGGAGCTATGGGCGGCAAGGCCAAAGACTTCTGGCCAAGCTTCCGCCGCTTCCTCGGCCTGCTCGCGCCCTACAAGTGGGCCTTCGCGTTCGCGTCGCTGCTCGGCGCCATCGGTGTCGTGCTCGCCGTCGCGGGCCCGAAGATCCTCGGCGAGGCCACCAACATCGTCTTCGAGGGCGTGCTCTCGAAGACCTACGGCGCGCAGTTCGAGGGCATGACGAAGGCCGAGGCCGTCGCCGCGCTCCGCGACGCCGGCCAGGGCGACGTCGCCGACATCATCGCCAAGATGGACAACTTCAACCCCGGCTCGGGCATCGACTTCGAGAGCCTGCGCGTCGTCGTCCTCTGGGCCGTCGCGGTGTACGTTGTCGCCTCGATCCTGCAGTGGCTGCAGGGCTACATCGTCAACGTCATCATGGTCCGCACCATGTGGCGCGTGCGCGAAGACATCGAGCGCAAGATCAACCGCCTGCCCCTGTCGTACTTCGACAAGGTGCAGCGCGGCGAGCTCATTAGCCGCGTCACCAACGACGTCGACAACATGACGCAGACGCTGCAGCAGTCGCTCTCGGGTGCGATCACCTCGATGCTCACCGTCGTCGGCGTCATCGCCATGATGTTCTCGATCTCGTGGCAGCTCGCCCTCGTGGCCCTCATCGCGCTGCCGCTCATCGGCGTCATCATGGGCGTCATCGGCCCGAAGTCGCAGAAGGCCTTCCAGGCGCAGTGGAAGAAGGTCGGCCGCCTCAACTCCCGCGTCGAGGAGTCGTTCTCCGGCCACGCGCTCGTCAAGGTCTACGGCCGCGAGAAGGCCATGAGCGAGGCATTCGAGGGCGAGAACGAAGAGCTCTACGAGGCATCGTTCAAGGCCCAGTTCCTCTCCGGCGTGATGATGCCGTCGATGCAGTTCGTCGGCTACCTCAGCTACGCCGGCATCGCCGTGCTCGGCGGCGTCATGGTCGCGAACGGCCAGATCCGCATCGGCGACGTGCAGGCCTTCGTGCAGTACTCGCAGCAGTTCACCCAGCCCCTCACCGAACTCGGCGGCATGCTACCCGTCGTCCAGTCCGGCACCGCCTCCGCCGAGCGCGTCTTCGCGCTGCTCGACGAAGACGAGGAAGAGCCCGACGCCGTCGACGCGCCGACCGTTCCCGAAGACGGCCGCGGCGTTATCGAGTTCCGCGACGTCAGCTTCTCGTACTCCGACGACCAGCCGCTCATCGACAATGTGTCGTTCCGCGTCGAGCCCGGCCAGACGGTCGCGATCGTCGGCCCCACCGGTGCCGGCAAGACGACCCTCGTGAACCTCCTCATGCGGTTCTACGAGACCAAGGGCGGCGCCATCCTGCTCGACGGCCAGCCCGTCGCCGAGATGAGCCGCGCCGACCTCCGCTCCCGCACCGGAATGGTCCTCCAGGATCCCTGGCTCTTCGCCGGCACCATCCGCGAGAACATCCGCTACGGCAACGCCTCCGCGACCGACGACGAGGTACACGCCGCCGCCGAGGCCACCTACGTCGACCGCTTCGTGCACTCGCTGCCCGACGGCTACGACACCGTGCTCGAGGAAGACGCCGCGAACGTCTCCGCCGGCGAACGCCAGCTCATCACCATCGCGCGCGCATTCGTCCGCCGGCCCCAGGTGCTCATCCTCGACGAGGCCACCAGCTCCGTCGACACCCGCACCGAGCTCCTCCTGCAGAAGGCCATGGCCGCCCTCCGCGAGGGCCGCACCTCCTTCGTCATCGCCCACCGCCTCTCGACGATCCGCGACGCCGACCTGATCCTGGTCATGGAACACGGATCCATCGTCGAGCAGGGCAACCACGAAGAGCTCATCGCCCGCCAGGGCGCCTACTGGCGCCTCTACCAGAGCCAGTTCGAGCACGCCGCCGACGCCGCCGAGGGCGACGACTAACGCGCCACTCCCCCGCGCGGGCGCCCCGTTGGGGCGCCCGCGTTGTGCTTTGTGGGGGCTTGCTGGAGCTTTTGCGGTGGCCCCTGTTGCCGTTGGGTCGTCCCGCTTCGTTGCGTTGCCCCACCTCGTTGCGTTCGCTTCGTTGCGTTCGCTTCGTTGCGTTCGCTTCGTTGCGTTCGCTTCGTTGCGTTCGCTTCGTTGCGTTCGCTTCGTTGCGTTCGCTTCGTTGCGTTCGCTTCGTTGCGTTCGCTTCGCGGGCGCCGACTTGTCGCCGCAGTCCCCTCGAGTCCGCTCCGCGGCCTCTCACCGCCAATCCCGATGCCGGCGGCGCCAAGCCGGCGCCCGCTGCGCTCGGTAGGCGGCCCCACCATCACTGCGGGATGCGTTCGCGTCGTTACGAGGCGCCATAACGACACGATGCCATCCCCCAAGTGGGAGCCACACCCTGCGGGATGCCTTCATGTCGTTATGAACGGCCAGAACGGCACAACGACATCCCTCAGGCGCGCCTGACCCCTGGCGACGCCTTGAAGGATGCGTTCGTGTCGCTATGGGGCGTCAGAACGACACGACGGCATCCCCTGGCGGGAGCGACGCGCCACGCCCCGCCAAAACGACACAACGAGCCTACTTCGTCAGCCCCAGGGCGTCGGCGACGCGTTCTAGGTCACCGAGGGGGTCGTGGCCTACGGGCTGCACGGCGACGTGGTCGGCGCCGGCCTTGAGGTGGGCGCGCAGGCCCGCGGCCGCGATCTCGGCGCTCGGGCCGGCGCACACCTGATCGATGAGGGCGTCGGATCCGCCGCCCTCGAAGTCGGCGTCGCTTGCACCGAAACGCTTCAGCATGCCCACGTAGTTCTCGAGGGCGAAGTAGCTCGCGAGGTAGTCGCGGGCGCGACGCCGCGCGGCCTCGGGGCTCGCGTCGAGCGTGACCTTCAGCTCGGGCGCCAGGAGGGGCGCCTCGCCCAGGATCTCGCGGGCGTGGGCCGTGTGGGCGGGCGTCGTCAGGTAGGGGTGCGCGCCCAGCGACCGCGTAGCCGCGAGCGCGAGCGTCTTGTCGCCGAGCGCCGCGAGCACGCGGGCGTGCGCCGGGACGCCGGCGTCGTCGAGCACGTCGAGGTAGTCGTTCAGGGCCGCGAGCGGACGCACGCGCTGCTGATCGCGTTCGCGGTGCCCGGATCCGATACCCAGCACGAAGCGCCCCGGGTGCTCCTCCTGGATCCGCAGGTACGACTCGGCGACCTCGAGCGCGTCGGCCTTCCAGATGTTCACGATCCCCGTCGCGACGGTGACGTGCTCGGTCTCATTGAGGATGGCGGAGGCGCTTTCCAGGCCAGCGGCGGGGGAACCGCCGATCCAGAGCGTGCGGTAGCCGAGTCGCTCCGCCACGGCCGCGGTGCCGGGTACCCACGCACCCTCGCCAAGCCAGACGCCGAATGCACCAAAGGCTCCGCTGTGACCGTGTTGCTTCTTGCTGACCATGGTCTCCCCTCCTGGTCGCTGAGTAGCCCACCCTACGCACTAGAGGTTTCAATGTGGTGTCTATGACGTAACCGGGCGCAACCCTGGGACGCACCGGACCCCCTGGAAACGTCAGCCGAAGAGCGGCGTGGCCTCGTGCTCGAACGCCGATTCGACGAGTTCGCGCGTCACCTGCGTGTCGCTCGTGAGCTGCCAGCGGGGCGCGGCGTCCTTGTCGATCATCTGCGCGCGGATCCCCTCGACCATGTCGGGCTGCGTCGTCACGTACCACATCATGAGGCGGTACTCCTGCTCGATGACGGCCTTCAGGTCGCCGTTTTCGCGGGCCCGGCGCACCGATTCGAGCGTGATCGCGAGCGCGAGCGGCGGGCGCTGCTCCAGCAGAGCGAGCGCCGCCGCGGGCGTATGCGGCCCGAGATCGGCCTGCTCTGCGAGAGCCGGATCCGCCGCGAGCTCCGCGAGCCGGGCGCGGATCTCCGGCACGGATCCGCGAGAGAAGGCGTCGTCGACCCAGCCGCGTGCCGCGGCGAGGGCCGCCGGATCCGGGGTCTCGTCGAAGAGGAGGATCAGTTCGCCGGGGGTCGACGGATCCGCGCGGGTCTCGAGCGCCTCGCGCACGGCCGCGAGATCCTCGAAGCGCACGAGGTGGTCGGCGAATCCGGCGTAGATTGCATCGGCGGCGTCCATCTCGGCGCTCGTCAGGGCGAGGTACTCGCCGATGCGGCCCGGGGCGTTGGCGAGCAGCAGCGTGCCGCCGACGTCGGGGGTGAATCCGATGCGGGTCTCGGGCATCGCGAGGCGCGAGGTCTCGGTCACGATGCGCACGGGGGCGTGGCACGCGAGGCCCACGCCGCCGCCCATCGTCACGCCGTTCGCGAAGGTCACGACGGGGTGCGGGAAGTCGGCGATCGCGGCGTCGAGCGTGTACTCCGCACGGAAGAATCGGTCGACGGCCTCGATGTCGCCATCGGTGATCTGCTGGTGCAGGCGGCGCAGGTCTCCGCCCGAGCAGAAGCCCCGGTCGTCGGTCGCGTCGAGCAGCAGGGTGTCGATGTCGGTGTCGGTCGCGAGGGCCGCGAGGGCCTCGGCGAATGCCTCGACCATGCCGGTGTCGAGCGCCCCGATGGCGCGGGGGCGGTCGATCGTGATGCGTCCGAGCGCGGTGTGCTTCTTGACGAGGATCCGCTCGTCGGAGACAGTCTGGGTCACGTTCTTCACGGTAGTCGCCCCGCACCGGATCCGCGTTCCCGCAAATAAAACACGCCCCTGCTACGCAAGGATCCAGCCTTATCCGCAAAGATGGGAAGACGTTCTGGTTATAAGGAGGGTGCCGTGAGCGAAGGCAAGGTGATCGAGTTCGTCGGAGTGTCGATGACATTCGGCGATACTCCCGCCGTCGAAGACCTCACCGCGCGCGTCGAGCCCGGGCGCGTGACCGCGTTCCTCGGCCCGAACGGCGCCGGCAAGACGACGACGCTCCGCATGCTCCTCGGCGACCTGCGCGCCACGAACGGCACCGCGACGATCGGCGGCACCGAGTACACGCGCATCGCGAAGCCGGCCTCCTCCATCGGCGCCGTCATGTCGATCGCGCCGCTCGAGCGCGCGCGCCGCAAGACGGCCACCAAGTACCTCACGCGCTCCGCGCGCCGCATCGGCGTCGGATCCTCGCGCGTCCGCGAGGTGCTACAGATCGTCGGCCTCGGCGAGATGGGCGACATGCGCATCGGCAGCCTCTCGCTCGGCATGAAGCACCGCCTCGCCGTCGCCGAGGCGCTCCTCGGCGACCCGGGCGTGCTCGTTTTTGACGAGCCCGCGAACGGGCTGGATCCGGAGGGGATCCGCTGGATCCGCCTGCTCATGCGCGGCTTCGCCGACGAGGGCCGCACCGTGCTCATGTCGTCGCACCTGCTGAGCGAGGTCGAGCAGGTCGCCGACGCGCTACTGATTCTCAACGAGGGCCGGGTGCTCTTCGAGGGCCCCATCGAGCTGCTCGCCGAGGCCGAGGGTGGCATGGTCACCGTCGACGCCGACGACCGCGCCGCGCTCGCGAAGGCGCTCACGAGCGCCGGGCTCTCGTACCGCGTGCTGCGTTCGGGCCTCGCGATCGACGACACGACGACCTCCGAGATCGGATCCCTCGCGAAGACCGCCGGCATCGCGCTGACGACGCTCACGCACCGCGGGCCGACGCTCGAGGACGTCTACCTGCAGATCATCGACGGATCCTGGGTCGCCCCCGCGCGCACCGCCGCTCTCGCGCCGGCGCCGCTGTCGTTCGACGACGTGCTGGTGGGCGAGCCCGCGGATGCCGAGGGTGAGGCCGCTGTTGTTGCGACCGGGGCTGCCGGGGTGGCGGCCGGGGGTGCCGCGGGTGCTGGTGCTGCCGCTGCGGGTACCGCCGCGGGTGCCGGTCTTGCTGCCGCTGGTCTTGCCGGCGCGGCTGCGGCCGGTAGCGACTCGGATGACGACGCCGCGCCCGCCGAGTCGGGCGAGGCGGATCCGGTGGACGAGGATCCGGAGGTCGCTGAAAACAATGCGATCTCGCGGGATTCCGAAGGCGACGACGCCGAGGCGACCGACGAGGATCCGGCGGACGCGAAGGACCCCGAAAAGAGTGAGACCTCGCGGGATGCGGAGGCTGACGACGCCGAGGACACCGAAAAGAGTGAGACCTCGCGGGATGCGGAGGCTGACGACGCCGAGGACACCGAAAAGAGTGAGACCTCGCGGGATGGCGCCGAAGGCGCCGCGGCGGCGGGGTTCCCGGCGGCGAGCTTCGCGCTTGCGGCGGACGACGAGGGCTCCGCGTTCCCCGCGGCGAGCTTCGAGCTGCCCGCGGACGAGGCCGAAGACGACGCCGCGAACTCCGTGTTCCCCGCCGGGACGTTCGACGACACCACCACCGCCCGCACCGCGGCGGTGGCCGCCGGATCCCTGCCCGGGGTCGCCGGGCTCGCGGGGCTCGCGAACGGGCTGCGCTCGGACGACGAGGCGTCGGACGACGACATCCCCGACGGGCTCGTCTCCCCCGGCCTTGCCGCCGCGTTCGCGCGGGCGGGCGAGCTCGAGGCTCAGATGGGCGACATCGAGGCCGACATCGAGACGCAGGAGATCCGCGCCGACAACGTCGACGCGGTCGCCGAGATCGAGGCGATGTTCGAGACCCGCGACGCCGACGGCGCGACCGCGACCGTCATCGAGGTCGACCCGTTCCCGGGCGAGGGTCTGGGCGACGCCGACGGGGGCGACGGAGACTAACTACTCGAGCTCCGACACGTCTCCGGTGTCGACGCCCTCGCGCTGCAGGGCCTTCACCAGGCCGATGCCGTGCTTGGTGGTGACGACGATGCGCTCGAACTCGGGGTCACCCTCGAGGTCGATGACGACGCCGGGGCGCCCGGTGCGCACTGCGGCGAAGTCGGATCCGAAGACCGATCGCCAGGTGCCGTAGGCGAGGCGGCCGGGCACGTGGGATCCGGGGGCGCGCACGCCGCGCAGCCACGTGAACGGGTCGTCGGTCAACTGCACCTTGCGAATATGGGCGCGGTCCACGCGCACGCTCAGCTTGCGGAGCGCGAGGGTGCGCTCGAGCGAGGAGAGCTGAACCTCGAGTTCGTCGGAATCCACCAGCAGCCTGACCATGCCTTCTATCCTGGCACTTCGCGCGGCGGGCCGCTCATTGAATTGGCGGGCTTGTCGTCTCGCGCACGACGAGTGACGTCGCGAGATCGACGTGGTGCGAGACCGGGGCGACGCCGTCGCGCAGCCCGAGCACGGTGCGCACCGCGAGCGCCCCGAGCTCCGGAACCGGCGTGTGCACGGTCGTGAGGAGCCTCGGCGCCGGCAACATCGCGTAGGTGTCGTCGTAGCCGATGACGCTGACGTCCTCGGGGATCCGGAAGCCGTCGCGGGTGAGGCTGCGGATCACGTCGAGAGCCGAGGGGTCGCTCGCCGCGAAGATCGCGGTCGGCGGATCCGCGAGATCGAGCATCGCTCGCGCGGGCGCGCCCGCGCCGATCATGCCGAGCTCCGAGACGAGGGCCGGATCCTCCGCGCTCGTCGCGGGCGACTCCGACCTCGCCTACGTCGCGCTCGAGCTGCGAGACGCCGACGGGGTGCTCGTCGCCGACGCCGACACCGAGGTGACCGTCACGGTGACGGGATCCGCCGAGCTCGCCGGTATGGCGAGCGCCAACCCGAAGACGACCGAGCGCTTCGCCGACACCACGTGGCGCACCTTCGACGGGCGGGCGATCGCGGTGATCCGGCCGACGGACGAGGGCCCCGCGGAGGTCACGGCCCGGTCGAGCGCCGGGGAGGCGACCGTCGCGCTGACGGTCACCGCGACGTAGCGGGCCCCGGGCGCGCGGTCGGTGGAAGACTGGGAGTGATGACTTCGCTCGCACCCGTCCTCGACCGCGCCGCCCGCGGCGAGCGCCTCGACGCCAACGACGCCGAGGCCCTGCTCTCGGCCACCGGAGCCGACTTCGACCGCCTGCTCGAGATCGCCGGATCCCTGCGCGACGAGGGCCTGCGCCTCGCGGGGCGCGAGGGCATCATCACCTACTCGCGCAAGGTGTTCATCCCGCTGACGACGCTGTGCCGCGACCGCTGCCACTACTGCGTTTTCGTCGACACCCCGAACCAGCTTCTCGCGAAGCACAAGCCCGCCTACATGTCGGCGAGCCAGGTGCTCGCGGTCGCGCGGCAGGGTCAGGCGAAGGGGTGCAAGGAGGCGCTGCTGACGCTCGGCGACCGCCCCGAGGACCGCTGGCCCGAGGCGCGCGCCTGGCTCGACGAGCACGGCTACGGTTCGACGCTCGAATACGTCGCCGACATGGCCCGGCTGATCCGCGACGAGACGGGGCTCCTCCCCCACATCAACCCCGGCGTCATGCACCCCGACGAGCTCGCGATGCTGCGCGCCACGGCGCCGTCGATGGGCATCATGCTCGAGACGACGTCGCGGGCGCTCTTCGAGAACCGGGGCGAGGTGCACTACGGATCCCCGGACAAGGATCCCGCCCTGCGCCTCACCGTCATCGACAACGCGGGCGCCGCGCGGATCCCGTTCACGACCGGCATCCTCGTCGGCATCGGCGAGACGCTGCGCGACCGCGCCGAGTCGATGGTGGCGCTGCGCGAATCGCACGAGCGGCACGGGCACATCCAAGAGGTGATCGTGCAGAACTTCCGCGCGAAGCCCCGCACGGCGATGCAGAACGCGCCCGACGCGCAGCTCATGGAGTACACCGCGGCCGTCGCCGTGACGCGGATCGTGATGGGGCCGCGGATGCGGATCCAGGTGCCGCCGAACCTTCAGGACATCGTCGAGCTGTCGCTGCTCGCCCGGGCCGGGGCGGATGACTGGGGCGGGGTGTCGCCGCTGACGGCCGACCACGTCAACCCCGAGCGGCCGTGGCCGCACCTCGACGACCTCGCCGCGCGCACCGCCGAGCTCGGCTTCACCCTGCGCGAGCGCCTGACGGCGCACCCCGAGTACCTGCGCGACGAGTGGCTCGCGCCCGAGATGCGCGAGGCGACGCGCGCCCTCGCCGACCCGGCGACGGGCCTCGCCATCGAGGGGGCGCTGCCGGTGAGCCACGCTTCGGGGTCTGCTTCGGGTGCGCGCCACGCTCCGGGTGGGCGCGCCACTTCGCTTGGGTCGCCAAAAAATGTCGCCTTCGGGGCACCCGAGGCGACATTTTTTGGCGACCCTGCGGAGGCGGAGGACGCGCCTGTGCTGTTCGCGCCGGGCGGGCTCGTGGCCGCGCTCGTCGAGCGGGCGGCGGAGGATCCCGGATCCCTCGACGACGGCGAGTGGGTGCGCCTTCTCACCGCCACGGGCGACGAGCTCGACGCCGTCGTGCAGGCCGCCGACGATGTTCGCCGCTACACCGTCGGCGAGGCCGTGTCGCTCGTCGCGAACCGCAACATCGCGTCGACGCTCTACGGATCCGCGGACGACGGCGGATACGACCTCGCGCAGCTCGCCGACATGGCGCGCGATGCGGCGGACCTCGGCCTGACCGAGATCTGCGTGCAGGGCGTCGTGCCCGGCCCCGCCGAGGGCTACCTCGAGATCGCGCGCGCCATCAAGGCCGCGGCCCCCGGGATCCACCTGCACGCCTACCGCCCGCAGGACGTGCGCGACTTCGCCGACCGCAGCGGGCTCTCGCTCGAAGCTGCGCTGTCGGCCCTGCGCGAGGCGGGCGTCGACACCGTCCCCGGCACGGGGGTGAAGGTGCTCTCCGAGCGGGTGCGCCGCGAGGTCGCGCCGGGCGACCTCGCGATCTCCGATTGGATCCGCGGGATCACCGCCGCGCACCGCGCCGGCTTCACCTCGACCTCGGTGATGTTCTACGGCCACGTCGAGACGGCGGAGGAACGGATCGCGCACCTGCGCGAGCTGATCCGGATCCAGAACGAGACGGGCGGCTTCACGGAGTTCGTGCCGATCCCGATGCCGGGCTGGGGCCGCCCGCTCGTCGAGGGCCGCGCCGACATCGACGAGCACCGCGCGATGGTCGCGGTGTCGCGCCTCATGCTGTCGGGCACGATCGCGCACATCCAGCTGCCGTGGACGCGCCTCGGGCTGCCCGCGACCGCGATCCTGCTGAATGCCGGCGGAGACGACCTCGGCGGCACGCTGCTCGACGGACGCGTGGGCCCGCGAAGCGGCGTCGAGGCCGGCGCCACGCTCACCTTCGACGACGCCCGCGCGCTCGTGCGGCCCCTGTTCCGCCCGCTGCGCGAGCGCACCACCAGCTACGGCGAGGTGTCGTGACCGTACGCGTCGATGCCCTCATCATCGGGGCGGGCTTCGCCGGTATTGCCCAGGGGCTCACCCTGCGCGATGCCGGGGTGAGGTCGTTCTTCATCGCGGAGCGCGCCGAGTCGGTCGGCGGCACGTGGCGCGACAACTCCTACCCCGGCATCGCCTGCGACGTGCCCTCACACCTCTACGGCCTCGAGACCCACCCGTGGCCCGGGTGGTCGCGGGTCTTCGCGCCGGGTGCCGAGATCCGCGAGTACCTCGAGCGCGTCGTGGTCACGGAGGGGCTCGACCGCCACCTGTTGCTCGGATCCACCATGACCTCGGCCCGGTGGGACGGCTCGACCTGGCACGTCACCCTCACCACCCCCTTCCCCGTCACCCCCGTACATAACGACGCAAATTCTCGGCCAAAAGTGTCAGAAACCGGTACCCGCGGGGGTCGGGGCCAAAAACTTGCGTCGTTGTGTACGCGGGAGGTTGTAGCCGACAGCCTGATCCTGGCCGCCGGCCGCCTGACTGAGCCCAAAATCCCCCAGATTCCGGGCCTCCACACCTTCCCGGGCCCCATGTTCCACTCCGCCCGGTGGCGCCACGACCTCGATCTGGCAGACAAGAGGGTCGCGGTGGTCGGCACGGGCGCCACGGCGATCCAACTCGCGCCCGCCCTCGCCCGCCTCGGCGCCCGCGTCACCCTCTTCCAGCGCACCCCCGCGTGGATCGTTCCGCGCGGCGACCGCGCCGTCGACGGATCCGAGATGCGCGCCTACGAGGACGACCCGGCCCTGCTCGCCCGGCACCGCGACGAGCTCTACGCCGAGGGCGAGGCGCGCTTCGCGTCGCGGTCCGGGGATCCGGACGCGGCCGCAGCCGCCGAGCGCATCGCGCGAGATCACCTCGCGGCGCAGGTCGCGGATCCGCTGCTGCGCGAGCAGCTCACCCCCGGATACGCGTTCGGCTGCAAGCGCGTGCTGTTGAGCGACGATTTCTACCCGGCGATCGCCGACGGATCCATCGCTCTCGAACCGTCCGCGCTCGCGGCGGTGCGCGGATCCCGCCTCGTCGCCGCCAGCGGCGCGAGCTACGACGCCGACGTCGTCGTGCTCGCGACCGGCTTCGAGACCACCCGCCAGCCGTACGCGGCGCTCGTCATGGGCGAGTTCGAGACGCTCGACGAACACTGGGCGCGCGGCATGACGGCGGTCGCGTCGACGCTCGTGTCGGGGTTCCCGAACCTGTACGTGCTCAACGGGCCGAACGCGTCGCTGGGGCACAACTCGTCGATCCTCATCTCGGAGGCGCAGGCGCGGTTCGCCGCCGGCCTCATCGCGCGCGGCGATCGGGTGTCGGTGACGGCCGAGGCCGAGCGCGAATCGACGGCCGATATCGCCCGTCGCGCCGCCCGCACGCCCTGGCTCACCGGCGGATGCCAGAATTGGTATGTGGACGAACGCAGCGGCGCACTCGCCCTCTTATGGCCCGGCACTGTCGCCGAATTCCGGCAAAGACTAGAAGGAACACTCCCATGACTATTCGCTTCGGATACAAGGCCTCGAGCGAGCAGTTCGGCCCGAGCGAGCTGCTCGACTACGCCGTCGGGGCGGAGGAGAACGGCTTCGACTCGGTGTTCCTCAGCGATCACCTGCAGCCCTGGATGCACGAGGGCGGGCACGCGCCGGCGGCGATCCCGTGGCTCGGTGCGGCGGGGCAGGCGACGTCGCGCGTGCTGCTCGGCACCTCGGTTCTCACGCCAACCTTCCGCTACCACCCGGGCGTGATCGCGCAGGAGTTCGCGACCCTCGGATCCATGAACCCCGGGCGCATCATCCTCGGCGTCGGCACGGGCGAGGCGCTCAACGAGGTCACGCTGGGGCAGACGTGGCCGGATCCGCCGGAGCGGTTCCAGCGGATGAAGGAGGCGATCCTGTTGATCCGCGGGCTGTGGCGCGGCGAACGGGTGAGCTATGACGGAACGTTCTATCAGGTGAACAACGCGACGATCTACGATCGCCCGGAGCAGGAGGTGCCGATCTACATCGGCGCGTCCGGGCCCGCGGCGACGCGGCTCGCCGGCCGCATGGCCGACGGCTGGATCACGACGAGCGGCAAGGATCCGTCGCTGTACACCGAGACGCTCATCCCCGCGTTCGAGGATGGGCTCGCGAAGGGCGGCCAGACGGGCGTCGACCGCATGCTCGAGGTGAAGGTGTCGTTCCGTCCGGACCGCGCCAAGGCCCTCGAGAACACGCGTTTTTGGGCGCCGCTCGCGCTGAGCCCCGAGGAGAAAACGGGCGTTCACGATCCGGTCGAGATGCAGCGCCTCGCCGAGCAGCTGCCGATCGAGCGCGCCGCCAGCCGCTTCATCGTCTCGGACGACCCCGACGAGCACGTCGCGCAGATTCAGCGCTACCTCGACCTCGGCTTCACGCACCTCGTGTTCCACGATCCGGGTCACGATCAGGCCGACTTCCTCGACATCTACGGACGTGATGTCTTGCCAAAGCTCCGGGCCGCGGTAGCCTAGGGCCTGCCCTGTCCTCCCCTGAAGGGATCCCATGCTCTGGAGCGTCATCATTCCCGTGAAGACCACCCAGGCCGCGAAAACGCGCCTGGAACTTCCCGGGACCGACCGCCCCCAGCTCGCCCTCGCGATCGCGCTCGACACGATTGCGGCCGCCGCGAGCGCCGAAACCGTCGGCGAAGTGCTCGTCGTGACGAGCGACGCCGACGTGCAGGCCGGCGTCGACCAGATCGACGGGGCCGCGTGGATCTCGGATCCCGGCATGGGCCTCAACGGCGCCGCCCGGGCGGGCCTCGAGCGCGCCACGCACGACGCGCGCGTCGCGATGCTCGGCGACCTGCCCGCGCTACGCCCGACCGACCTCGACCGGGCGCTGCTCTCGGCGTCGGCCGAGGAGCGCTCGTTCGTTCCCGACGCCGAGGAGACCGGCACGATCTTCGTCGCGTGGCGCACCCCCGCGACGTTCGAGCCGCACTTCGGATCCGGATCCGCCGACAAGCACGCCGAGGCCGGCCACGTGCGCCTGCCCGTGCCCGCGACGAGCACGCTGCGGCGCGACGTCGACACCGTCGAGCACCTCGACGCGGCGTACGAGCTCGGCGTCGGCCCGCGCACCGCAGCCCTGCTGAACGCCGCCCGCGCCCGCTCGGTGGCGTAGGCGCTGGGGGCGTGTCCCAGTTTGGGTGGGAATAGCGCCCTCATTCCGACACAAAGTGGGACATACCCCGGAGCGTGTCCCACTTAATGTGGGAATAGCGCCCTCATTCCCGCCACAACTGGGACATGCTTAGGAGCGTGTCCCACTTAGTGTGGGAATAACGACCGAAAGTGGGACATGCCTCGGAGTGGCTACCTTTACACCGTCACGGCGACGCCCTTCGGGGCCGCCGTCGCGGTGTTCACGCCGGCCGACGCGCTGGTCGCGCTCGGCACGGCCGAGGATCCGCTCTGGGTGGTCGACGCGGTCGCGCGCGAGATCCGCGGATCCCTCGCGCCGGCCGACGGCGACGTCGCGGGTCTCGGATCCCAGCTCGGCGAATACTTCGACGGATCCCGCACAGCGTTCGACGTCGAGATCGACTGGGCGCTGACCGACGGATTCGCGCGCGACGCCCTGCAGTGCGTCACCGAAATCCCCTACGGCGAGACCGCGAGCTACGGCGAGGTGGCTGAGATGGCGGGGCGCCCGCGCGCGCACCGCGCCGTAGGCACGGCCTGCCGCTTCACGCCGCTGACGCTCGTGGTGCCGGTGCACCGGGTGATCCGGGCCGACGGATCCGCGGGAGAGTTCTCCGGCCGCGAGGACGTGAAGCGCTTCCTCCTCGAGCTCGAGGGCGCGACGTTTAAGTAGCGCCCCGAATGGGTCGCCAAAAAATGCCGTCTGAACGCACGCGCAGGCGACGTTTTGTGGCGACCCTCACCCAACACATGGGTCGCCAAAAAACGTCGCCTCAAGCCACGCCGAGGCGACGATTTATGGCGACCCAACCGGGAGGGTTAGGCCCGGGCCGCCGCCGCGGCCGCCGCGGGGAGGGCCGCGGCGATGCGTGCCAGCGCCTCCTCGTCGTGCGCCATCGTGACGAACCACGCCTCGTAGATGCTCGGCGGCAGGTTCACACCGCTGTCGAGCATCGAGTGGAAGAACGGCGTGAAGCGGTGCGCGTCCTGCGTCTTCGCCTCGTCGTAGTCGCCCGGCTTGTCGGACATGAAGGCGAGGCCGAAGAGGGATCCGACGCGCGAGATCGAGTGCGCGACGCCCTCGGCGTCGAGCGCGGCCGTGAGGTCGGCGATCACGCGATCGGCGGCGCGGTCGAGCTGCTCGTAGACGGCGGGCGTCGCGAGTTCGAGCGTCTTGATGCCGGCCGCGACCGACAGCGGGTTACCCGAGAGCGTGCCCGCCTGGTAGACGGGGCCGACGGGAGCGAGGTACTCCATGACCTCGCGTCGACCGCCGAGCGCCGCGAGCGGCATGCCGCCGCCGACGACCTTGCCGAACGTGATGATGTCGGGCGTGTAGGCGTGGCCCGCCTCGACCTGGCGCCCCCACTCGCCCGCGGGGTGCACGCGGAAACCGGTGAGCACCTCGTCGACGATCAGAAGGGATCCGCTCGCGTGCGCGATCTCGGCGAGCGCCGCGTTGAAGCCCGCGGGCGGCTCGATGACGCCCATGTTGGCGGGCGCCGCCTCGACGATGATCGCGGCGATGTTGTCGCCGTGCGCCGCGAAGACCTCGCGCACCGCGTCGAGGTCGCCGTAGGGAACCACGAGCGTCGACGCCGCGACCGACGCCGGGACGCCGGCGGTACCGGGCAGGGCGAGGGTCGCAACCCCGGATCCGGCGGCCGCGAGCAGCCCGTCGGAGTGCCCGTGGTAGTTGCCGTCGAACTTCACGAGCAGGTCGCGGCTCGTGAATCCGCGGGCGAGGCGGATCGCGGTCATCGTCGCCTCCGTGCCCGTCGACACGAGGCGCACCTCGTCGACGGGCGCGAGGCCGCCGGCCTGCACGCGCTCGACGATCATCTCGGCGAGGCGGATCTCGCCCTCGGTCGGGGCGCCGAACGACAGCCCGCGCGCGGCGGCCTGCTGCACCGCCTCGACGACCTCGGGGTGCGCGTGGCCGAGCAGCGCCGGGCCCCACGTGGCGACGAGGTCGACGTATTCGCGGCCCGCGGCGTCGGTCACGTACGCGCCCCTCGCGGAGGCGAGGAAGCGCGGGGTGCCGCCGACGGATCCGTAGGCCCGAACGGGCGAGTTCACGCCGCCCGGGATGACCTTCTGGGCGCGATCGTTGAGGGAGTCGTTGCGATCCATGCGTCTATTGTCTCGCGCCGAGCGTCACGTCCGCCGAACGCACAAGCTTTACCCGAACGGATACGAAATAACGTAGGCGTTCGGGCAAATCTTGTGCGCTCGCGGGGCGGGGCAGCACTCACCGCACCCGCAGGTTGCGGGCCACCACCAGCAGGCACGCCGCGCAGACCGCAGCGATGATGATCAGGCTCGACAGGTAACTCAGTACCGGCAGGAGCGCGGCGACCAGCGTCGGAAGGAGGAATCCGACGTACGTCAGCGAGTAGTACACGCCCGTGATACCGGCGAGGTCGCTCGGCGTCGCGAGGCTCTGCGCGACCACGAGGCCCGACACCATGCACACGCCGTACGACGCCCCGAGCACCGCGGCGACGAGGAACGCGAGCGCCGGATCACCGATCTCGGCCGAGACGGCGGCGAGGATCATACCGGCCGTCATCCCCGACAGCCCCACGATGAGGGCGCGGCCGCGGGTGATGCGGTTGATCCACGGCACGAGCGTCTGGAACACCGCGCCGACGCCGAGGGTCACGACCGTCAGCGCCGTGGCGTAGAGCGTCGCGTGCGCGCCGAGCCGGTGCTCGACGACGCTCGGCATGATCGCGTAGGCGACGCCGGCGGCCGCGAACACCCACGGAGCCGCCGGGAGAACGATGCGCAGGAAGGGACGCTGCGCCGCCGATGGCACCCGCAGGTCCTTCCACCAGGGGCCCGCGGCGCGGCGGGCCGGATCCAGTGATTCGGGCGCGCGCAGGAGCGCCGCCGCCGCGACCACGCAGAGCGCCAGGTGCACGAAATACGGAAGCTCTGCGGGGAGCGGGCCCCACTGCGCGAGCACGCCCGTGACGCCGGCGCCGAGGCCGAAGCCCAGCGTCAGGGTCATCGACGAGCGCCGCGCGCCCGCCGTGGGCGAGGGCGCGCCGGACGAGAGCTCCTTGATCCAGCTGGATCCCACCGACATCGCGACACCCACGCCGAGGCCCGCGAAGATGCGGCCGATGCAGAGCAGCGTGAGGGATCCGAACCCCGCGGCGAGCAGGCCGCTCGCGATCGCGGAGACCGCGAGGCCGATCCAGGTGGCGGACCGGCGGCCGTGCTGGTCCGAGAACGCCGACGCGACGAGCAGGCCTGGGACGAGCCCGAACACGTACATGCCGAGCAGCAGGTTGGCCTGCCACGGGGCGTATCCGCCGAGCGATTCGTACAGGTGCAGCAGCGGCGTGAAGTGGTTGCCGCCCCACGCGAGTACGAACACCGTCGGCACGGGCAGCAGCCACGCGCGCCGGTTCATCGCGCGCCCCGGATCCCGGACCCCGCGCACATGCCCGCATCGACCCCACCCCGCGAGATCTCACTCTTCTCGCGAGATCGCACCGAATTCAGTGCGACCTCGCGAAATGAATGCGACCTCGCGGGGGAGGGCTCGCGAAAAGAGTGCGATCTCGCGGGGAGAGTAACCCCGGTCATTCCGCCACCTCGTAGCCCGCGTGGCCGGCGCCGATGTGCTGCGCCATGAGGTCGCGGAACAGCTCGGCGTCGCCGTCGCGCAGCGCGCCCGCGAGCGCGACGTGCTCGGCGTGGAGCCGCCCGAGGTCGACCGCGTTCACGACGGCGAGGTGGGTCAGCCGGTAGAGCCGCGGCGCGAGCGAGCGCGAGATCTCGGCGACGACGCGGTTGTCGTCATGCCCGATGATCTCGAGGTGGAAGACATAGTCGAGCAGGGCAAAGCGCTCCGGATCCGCGAGCGCGGCGACCTGCCCCCGCAGGTTCTCGTCGAGGAGGGTGGCGAGGCGCTCGCGCGCCGCCGGATCCGCGGCGATCGACGCCGCCGCGCTCGCCTCGAGCATCGATCGCACCGCGAGCAGCTCGCGGCGCTCGCGCGCCGACGGGTTCGTCACGACGGCGCCCTTCTTGGGCGCGAGGCGCACGAGCCCCCAGCGCTCGAGCTTGAGCATCGCCTCGCGCGCGGGCGTGCGGCTCGCCTCGAACTCGGCGGCGACCTCAACCTCGGTCAGGACCTCCCCCGGCTCGATCTCACCCTCGGCGATGCGGCGGGCGAGGGATCCGGCGACGCGATCAGCGATCGTCGTCGCGCCGATGTTGCTCCAGGGAAGTTCGATCACGCCTCAAGTATACATTGATGCATGCATTACAAGGTACGCGGCGCGAACCGCGGGAGGCGGACCCCCTACAGCCCCTCGCGGATCCAGCCGGCGGCCTCCGTCGCCCAGTACGTCAGCACGGCGTCGGCGCCCGCGCGGTTGAACGCGGTGAGCGAGTCGAGGATGGTGGCGCGGCGGTCGATCCAGCCGCGCTCTGCGGCGGCCTCGACCATCGAGTACTCGCCCGAGACCTGGTACGCCCAGACAGGCACGTCGACCGCGGAGCGCACCTCGGCGAGCACGTCGAGGTAGGGCAGGCCCGGCTTCACCATGACGATGTCGGCGCCCTCTTCGACGTCGAGCAGCGCCTCGCGCACGCCCTCGCGGGCGTTGGGCGGATCCATCTGGTACGTGCGGCGGTCGCCCTTCAGCTGCGAGTCGACGGCCTCGCGGAAGGGGCCGTAGAACGCGCCGGCGTACTTCGCCGAGTACGCCATGATGATCGTGTCGGTGAAGCCCTCGGCATCCAATCCCGAGCGAATCGCGGCGACCTGGCCGTCCATCATGCCCGAGAGCCCGAGCAGCTGGGATCCGGCGCGCGCCTGCGCGATGCCCATCGACACGTAGCGCTCGAGCGTCGCGTCGTTGTCGACGGCGCCGTCCTCGCGCAGCACGCCGCAGTGGCCGTGGTCGGTGAACTCGTCGAGGCAGAGGTCGGTCTGCACGACGAGGGCGTCGCCGACCTCGCGCTGGAGCGCCTCGGTGGCGACGTTGAGGATCCCCTCGGGGTCGTCGGCCCCGCTGCCCACGGCATCGCGCACCGCGGGCACGCCGAACAGCATCACGCCGCCGACGCCCGCCTCGGCCGCCTCCACCGCGACGCGGCGCAGCGAGTCGAGCGTGTGCTGGCTCTGGCCGGGCATCGACGAGATCGGCTGCGGATCCTGGATCCCCTCACGCACGAACAGCGGCAGGACCAGCTGCGACGGCACGATGTGGTTCTCGGCCATGAGGCGGCGAACCGGCGCCGACTGGCGCAGGCGGCGGGGGCGATGCGTGGGGAACACCATGGGGACTACTTGCCTTCTTCGTTGTTCCGATCGAGCGGCAGCAGAAGCACGTCGGTCGGGGGAACCTGCAGCGCGGCCGTCGTGGGTTCGGGCACGCGGTATTCGCTGAGCGCCTCGATGAGGCTCTCGATCGTGCGCTCGGGCGCGATCACGCGAATCGGGAGATTGATGTCGCGCGAGTCCTGCGCCGTGCGCGGGCCGATCGCGGCGATGACCGTCTGATCCGGGATCGACGGGAACTGCGCGCGCACCTGCTCGGCAACGGATCCGCTGGTCACGAGGATCGCATTGATGCGGCCGTTGTTGACGTCGCGCTCGGCGCGCTCGGTCGCGGGCACGCCGACCGTGCGGTAGGCGACGACGGCGGTCACGTCGTGACCGGCGTCGGCGAGGCGCACCGACAGCTCGGGCTTCGCGAGCTCGGAGCGCAGGCTCAGAACCTTCACCGGCTCCTTCTCGAGCCCGATCATCGCGAGCGCGACCCCGGTCGCCGAGTTGTCGGCCTCGGGGACGAGGTCGACGGGGTATCCGACGGCCGCGAGCGCCGCGGCGGTCGTCTCACCGACGGCGGCGACCTTGGTCGTCGCGGGGATCTTCGCGCCGTACGCGTGCAGCACATCGACCGTCGTCGCGCTCGTGACGGTCAGCCAGTCGTAGCGGCCGATCGAGAGCTCGGCGATGACGCGCTCGAGCTCGGAACTGTCCTCGGGAGGAGCGAAGTTGATGAGCGGCGAAACGACCGGAATGGCTCCCTTGTTGCGCAGAAGCGCCGCGGCGTTGTCGCCCCAGGGGCCGCCGCGGGGAACGAGAACTCGCCAACCGGTAAGCGGTTTATCGGCCTTGACGTCCTTCGTCATGTAGTGGGGGCTGCCTCTCTTGTCACAATGTCAGCCGCCCCGTTTTCGAGCAGCCGACGCGCGAGACCGTCTCCGATCTCCCGTGCTCGAACCAGAAGATCCGAGCTGCCGGCAGCTGCACCGCTGCCACGTGCCTGAATATACCCTTCAATCAGGGATTCGAATGCCGCAATGGGCTCCGAGTGGTCGAGTGTGACGTCTTCGTGATGATCGGCACCGTACACATCGACCCGCACGTGCACGTGCGAATCGCTCGTCCAGGCGTGCGCTCCGACGGGTGCGTGGCAGCCCGCCTCGATGCCGCCGAGGATGGCGCGCTCGAGCGTCACGGCGAAGCGCGTGAGCGGCGCGTCGAGCTCGCCGATCCAGGCGAGCAGCTGCGGATCCGCGTCTGCGGCGGTCTCGACCGCCAACGACGCCTGCCCGGCGGCGGTCGGCCAGCCCGGCAGGTTCTGCGCCTCGACATACAGGCCGGCGACCGTCGGGGTCTCGCCGCCGTCGGCGTCGACGCGCGTCAGGCCCGCGGCGGCGAGCACGACGGCGTCGAGCGTGCTGTCGCGCACCTGCTGCATGCGCGAGTCGATGTTGCCACGGATGTCGACGACATCGACACCCGGGTTCGCGCGCAGCACCTGCGCGACGCGGCGCGGGGATCCGGTCCCCACCCGGGATCCCTTCGGCAGCTCCGCGAGCGGGGTGCCGTCGCGCGTGATGACGACGTCGCGCGGGTCGACGCGCGCCGGCGTGGCCGCGATGATCAGGCCGGGGGCCTGCTCGACCGGCAGGTCCTTCAGCGAGTGCACGAGCAGATCGCACTCGCCCGCGAGCAGGGCTTCGCGGAGGCTCGTCGCGAACACTCCGGCGCCGCCGAGCGACGCGAGCGACGCGCGGTTGGTGTCGCCCTCCGAGGTGATCTGCACGAGCTCGACGGGGCGTCCGGAGACGCGCTCGAGCTCGCGGGCGACGAGGCCCGACTGGGCGACCGCGAGGCGACTGCGGCGGGTGCCGAGGCGGATCGGCTGCGTGGCATTCATCGTCGTTACCGCACGACCTCGGCAACGTCGGCGACAGAAATGAGGCGGCCCGTGTGGAAGGGCAGCTCGTCGCGCACGTGCAGGCGGGCGTCGGTGTAGCGCAGGTCTCGCATCATGTCGACGAGATCGGTCAGCACGTCCGACTCCATCGGGAGCATCCACTCGTAGTCGCCGAGCGCGAACGCCGGCATCGTGTTGGCGACGACACTCTTGTACGCGGCGCCCTTGCGGCCGTGGTCGGCGAGCATCTTGCTGCGCTCTTCGCCGGGAAGCAGGTACCAGTCGTAGCTGCGCACGAACGGGTACACCACGAGCCACTCGCGGGCGTGCTCGCCGCGGAGGTAGCCGGGAACGTGCGACTTGTTGAACTCGCTGTCGCGGTGCACGGCCATGCCGCTCCAGCTGATGACGAGGTTCTCGAGCAGCGCGGTGCGGCGCAGGCGGCGCACGGCGGCCTGCAGGTCTTCCGCGACGGCGCCGTGGAGCCAGACCATGAGGTCGGCGTCGGCGCGCATCGCGCTGACGTCGTAGAAGCCGCGAACCGTCACGCCCTGCGCGGCGAGCTCGTCGACGGCGGCCTGAAGTTCGGCGCTGTCGTCACTCGTCACGGGGTTCTGCGGCTGGCGACGCCAGACGGTCCACAGGCTGTAGTTGTCACCGGAGGGAGCTTCGAAATCTGACATACCCCCATCATCCTCCGGACAGCTGACAACGGCCAATCGGAGCGCTCAGGCTGGTTGGGTCGCCAAAAAATGCCGGGTCGCGTACGCGACACCCGGCATTTTTTGGCGACCCAATCTGCGGCGGAACGCCGCACGCGCGGGAACCGCGCCAATAAACACAGCGCCGCGGCCCGCTCTCTCCGAGCGGGCCGCGGCGCTTCTAGCGGGAGATGCTCCGCGCGATTCCCCACACCGCCGTACCGAGCGCGGCGGATCCGACGATGATGCCTGTGAGCGCCACGACGGGCTTCTTCTCGGCGATCGTGCGGGCCTTCGCGGCGATGCGGCTCGAGGCCTCGCTGATGCGCTTGGGGTAGTTGGCCTTGATCTCGATCGCGGCGAGCGCGGCCTTCAGCTCGGCGCGGGCGAGCTGCACCGGGTCGTTGATACCGCTGGGGACGACGGTCGGGGCGTGCTCAGAACTCATCCGAGAACTCCTTCACGATGGCGGCGTCGGCCTTGGCCGCGGCCCCGGGCGACTCGAGCTTCATGATGGCGCGCACGTGGCGCACGTATGCCCAGAGCCCGCACACGGCGATCATGACGACGCCGATGCCGAGCACGATGAGCGCCGAGGCCCAGAGCGGCATCCACAGGTCGAGCAGGATGATGAGGAACGCGAGGAACGCGGGCACGGTCCAGAACAGGAAGAACAGCGCGGCGATCGCGAAGATCAGCGTCCATCCGCCGTGCTTGACGAGCGTGCCGACGTACTTCTTGAGAGCCTCGAGCTCGGCCTTGACGAGGTTCTTCACCAGGTCCGGCACGTCACCGATCAGGGTGAAGAGGCTGTCGTCGGCGCGGTCGCGCAGGGGTGCCTTCTTCTGATCGGTCATTACTGGCCCTTGCTTTCCGGCGCCGTGCCCGTCTTCGACTGCACGAACTGCACGGCGGCGCCCGGCAGGCGCTTTGCCGCGGCCTTGACCTTGTCGACCTGCTTCTGCACGGGCGGCAGCTCCCAGATCTTCTCGGCCTGCTTCTTGATCTGCTCGTAGCGTGCGCGCCCGGCGCGCGTGCCGAGCACGTATCCGGCACCCAGGCCGATAACCAGCCCGATCTTTCCTCGCATGGGGATCCCCCTCGTCGTGTCGATCTTCGCTTGCACTACGTTACTGGTCGCGGAACAATACCGCGCGGCGAACCCGGTCTGTTTCTGTCTTGGCGTCGGGAACGACCTGCGCGAGCCCGGTGCCCGACAGCCACGCGCCGACGGCGCCGAGCGTCGGAACGGCACGGATCGCGTCGCGCGCCTTCTCGGTCTGCTCGCGGTGCCCGTGGGTCGCCGCGGGTTGCGATTGCTGGAATCGCTCGATCCGGGATCCGCGGATCGCCGCCGCGGGGATCTCGACCCCGAGCAGCTTCGAGGCCTGATCGCGGGCGAGCTCGGCCTGCTGGTCCGGGGCGAGCCCGTCGGTCGCCGGATCCTCGGCGATACTGCCGAACGAGACCCGCACGACGTGCGTTCCGTCGCCTGCGGCCTCCCGCACCCACGCCCACTTCGCGGTCGCGTGGGTGAGCGCCTTCGCGCGATGGGATCCGGGGACGGTGAGCACGCCCGTGCCGCGCGGCGCGGCGTCGAGGGCGGGCAGGTCGACGACGAGCGTGACGATCGCGACGGCGGGGCCGGCGACGGGCGGCGTCGCCGCGAGACCGGATCCGACGAGCGGCGCGAGCAGGCGCCGCGCGGGGGCCTCCTCGGTCGCGACGATGACGGCGTCGGCGTCGAGCGCGAGTGGGCCGGCTTCCTCGTCCTCGACGAGGTCGGTCACGACGCGCCACTCGGTGTCGTCGCCCGCGACGATCTCGGTGACGGCGACGCCCGTGCGCACCTCTCCCCCACGCTCGGCGATGTCGGCGGCGAGCGCCTCGACGAGGCGGCCCATGCCGCCGCGCAGGCCCTTGACGGCGCCTCCAGGGGCCGACTTGCGCTGCTCCTGCAGCTCGAGAACGGCGCCCGCGAGGGATCCGGTGCGGGTGAGCGCGACGTTGAGGCCGGGGGCCGCGATCGCGGGGTCGATGTCGTCGGCCGACGCCGAGTAGACGCCGCTTGTGACGGGCGCGATGAGGCGGTCCAACACCTTGGCGCCCATGCGCGAGCGCACGAGCTGGCCGAGCGAGGTCGCGTGCCCGATGCGCAGGTTCGGCCGCACGCGGTCGAGGTAGGCGCGCCACGCGCCGCCCCAGCCGATCACCCGGCGCACGTCCTCCGCGAACGGGTTCGAGGGGATCCCGAGGATCCCGCCCTTCGGCAGCGGCGCGGATCCGACGCCGGGGACGCCCGCGACCCACGCGCCCCCCGCGGAGTGGTCGGGCTCGACGACATCGCCCGAGAGCCCGAGCTCGTCGACGAGCGTCTGCACGTGCCCGCCGCGGGTCGCGAAGCTCTCCGCGCCGAGATCCAGGCGGATCCCCGCGACCTCGCCCGAGCGGATCGCGCCGCCCGCGACGCCCGCGGCCTCGAGAACCGTCACCCGGATCCCGAGCCGCGCCATCTCGCGCGCCGCGACGAGGCCCGAGACGCCCGCGCCGACGACGACGACGTGGCGCCCCGCCGCGCGCTCGGCGAGGCCGGCGATGTCGTATTGCGCGTCGCCGGTCACAGCGAGTGGACGAGCTCGACGATGCGGGTCAGCACGGCCGGATCCGTCTCCGGCGGCACGCCGTGGCCCAGGTTGACGACGTGGGCGCGGGCCGCGCGGCCGGACTCCACGACGTCGCGGACGTGGGTCTCGAGGACCTCCCACGGCGCCTGCAGCATGGCGGGGTCGATGTTGCCCTGCAGCGTCGTGTTCGGGCCGACGATCGCTGCAGCGTCGGCGAGCGAGGTGCGCCAGTCGACGCCCACGGCATCGGCGAGGCCGCCCAGCGCCATGTCGTCGAGGAACGGGCCGGTTCCGACGCCGAAGTGGATCCGCGGGACGCCCGCGACGGATCCGAGGGCGCGGGCCGAGTGCGGCTGCACGAAGGCGCGGTAATCGGCGCGCGAGAGCGAGCCGGCCCACGAGTCGAAGAGCTGGATCGCCTGCGCGCCCGCCTCGACCTGGATGCCGAGGAACGCCGCCGAAATCTCGGCGAGCCAGCCGGCGAGGCGGTTCCACGATTCCGGATCCGAGTGCATCATCGCGCGGGCCCGCATGTGCTCCTTCGACGGGCCGCCCTCGACGAGGTAGGCCGCGAGCGTGAAGGGCGCGCCGGCGAAGCCGATGAGCGGGGTGCCGCGGCCGTAGAGCTCCTCGGTCGTGATGCGCACGGCCTCGCGGATCGGCTCGGACGCGTCGATGACCGCCGACGCCGGGATGCTCGTGATGCGGTCGACGTCGGCGGCGGTGCGCACGGGGTGTTCGAAGACCGGGCCGCGGCCCGGGACGATCTCGACCTCGATGCCGGCCATCTTGAGCGGCACGACGATGTCGCTGAAGAAGATCGCGGCGTCCACATCGTGGCGGCGCACGGGCTGCAGCGTGATCTCGGCGGCCATGTCGGGCGTCAGGCATGCGTCGAGCATGTGCGTTCCGACGCGCAGCTCGCGGTATTCGGGAAGCGAACGACCCGCCTGGCGCATGAACCAGATGGGCAGACGATCGGGACGCGTACCGCGCAGGGCGGCTACCAGGGGAGCTTCGTGGGCCATGACTCCATCATGGCACCTGCATCCGACGCGTTATCTGGCGGTCTGATCCCGCCACGGTTTCGCGGCCGCCTCATCGTCGCCCGTGAGCCAGCGCAACCAGCTATGCGCCGGATCCGACTCGAGGATAAACGCCCTCACGAGCAGCGTCAGCGGCACCGCGAGGATCGCGCCGAGGGGCCCGATCACGACGGTCCAGAACACGACCGAGAAGAAGCTCAGCGTGAGGGTAATGCCGACGGCGTCGCTCACGAACTTCGGCTGCACGAGCACCTGGAGCGTGACGTTCGCGACGATGTAGACCGCGATGACGATGAGCGACGTCACCCAGTCGTTGGTGACGAGCGAGATGAGCGCGGGCGGCACGAGACCCAGGATGAAGCCGACGTTCGGGATGAAGTTCGTGACGAACGACAGGATCCCCCACACGAGCGGTGCAGGGACGTCGAGGATGTAGAGCGCGATCGTGTCGACGACCGCGACGATGAGGCCGAAGACCGCGTTGACGACGAAGTAGCGGCGGACACCGGCGCAGTACGAGCGGATCCGGTCGAGCACGGGGCGCACCTGCGGGCCGAACGCATGCTCGGCCCGGGCATAGCGCGAGACGTCGACGCTCATGAAGATCACGTAGGCGAGCACGAAGAACAGCGCCGTCACGACGCTGATGACGCTACCCGAGAGCGACGTGGCGACGTCGATGAGGCGCGAGGTGTTCAGCATCGCCGAGATCTGCGTGCCGATCTCGGCGTCGACGCCCAGGTCGCGCAGCCACATATAGACCTGCTGCGTGAGGCGCGTGAGGTCGGGCATCAGCTCGGTCACGAGCCGCACGAACTCGGTGATCGCGAAGGCGAGCAGCGCCGCGAGCACGCCGAGGATCACGTATCCGAGCAGGATCACCGCCGTGGATCCGACCCAGCGCGGCGCGCCCCAGCGCGTGATCGCGGTGCCGAGCGGATAACAGATGATGACGATCACGGCGCCGATCGCGAGCGGGCCGATCACGTCGCGCGCCAGCCACATTCCGCCGAGCGCGATAACTGAGCAGGCCAGCACCACCAGAATGCGGATCGCGGGTGGCAGCGCGGCTACGCGACGAGGGGCGCGGTCGATGCTCATGGCCCCAATATAGAGCGGATCCATGACCGTTCAGACGAGATTAGGGTCACCTATCTTCTCTGGAATCATTCAGATCTGGCTTCGACACGCTGTAGAATAGTGAATTGTGCTGCTGTGTGTCTCTGCGAGTCATCAGACCGCTCCGTTCGAGGTGCTCGAACGTCTGAGCGGCCACACTGCGCCCCTCGCCCCGGCAATCGCCGAGCATCCGTCGGTCGCAGGTGCCGTCGTCGTCTCTACGTGTAACCGCGTCGAGGCATACGTCGACACCGCGTCCCCCGATGCCGCCGTCGCCGCTGCCCGAGTCGCGCTCTCCGAGGCGACGGGCGTTCCGCTCGCCGAGCTTCACGATTCGCAGATCGTCACGCAGGGCAAGCAGACGGTCGAGCACCTCTTCGCCGTCGCTTCCGGCCTCGAGTCGGTCGTCGTCGGCGAGGGCGAGATCGGCGGCCAGGTGCGCCGCTCCCTCGACGAGGCCCGCAAGCAGGGCACGACCACGAGCGAGCTCGAGCGCCTCTTCCAGCGCGCGACCGAGACGCAGAAGACCGTCAAGAACACCACCGCGCTCGGCCGCGCCGGCCGTTCGCTCGTGCGCCTCGCGCTCGAGCTCGCCGACAGCCGCATCGTCGATTGGTCTGAGCTCGACGTGCTGCTCGTCGGCACGGGCGCCTACGCCGCCGCGACCCTCGCGGCGCTGCGCGACCGCGGCGTGCGCGACGTGACGGTCTACTCGCCGTCGAGCCGCCGCCAGTTCGCCACCAAGCACGGCCTCACGCAGGTCTTCGGCGAGGAAGACTTCGCCTACGCCGCCGCGGGCGCCGACATGGTCGTCACCTGCACCTCGCGCGAGGAGCCGGTGCTGTCGGCGCAGACCCTGCGCGACGGCGACTACTCCGGATCCTCGTTCGTCATCGACCTCGGCCTGCCCCGCAACGTGCACCCCGACGTCGCGACCGTGCCGGGCGTGACGCTGCTCGACCTCGAGACCATCCGCGTGCACGCCCCCCTCGAGGAGCTGCAGGCGACCGACGCCGCCCGCGAGATCGTGCGCGACGCCACCGCGAAGTTCGTCGGCGAGACCCGCGAGCAGAGCGCCCAGCCCGCCGTCGTCGCGCTGCGCAAGCATGTCTTCAGCGTGCTCGAGCGCGAGCTCGAGCGCGGCGGATCCGACGAGGTTGCGGAGGCCCTCCGCCACTTCACCGGCATGCTGCTGCACACCCCGACCGTCCGCGCGAAGGACGCCGCCGGATCCGGCGATGCCGAATCGGTCTTCGCCGCCGTCGAGACCCTGTTCGGGATCGACGCGCGGCCCGCGGCTGCCGCCGCACCCGCGGAGTGCCCGGTCCACAAGCTGGCGTGAGGGGCGGGGCGCCCTGCGGCCCTGGGCCCTGGGCTGTGCGGCCCTGCGGCCCGCAACTGCGGAATTGACCCCGATCTGCGGACCCACCTGCCCCTTTCTTCCGCAGTAAGGGACCACCTCCGCACTTCGGCGCCAGAAGCCCCGCTGAGGCTTGCTGCACCGCGGCTGTCAGGAGCACCGCACTGCAGCACACACCACCGGGGTCATCACCTCATGCCCCACCCCTGACCCGCAAGTGCGGAGATGGCCCGCAATTACGGATCCAGGTGGCATCCCCTTCCGCAGGATGGGGCCATCTCCGCACTTCGGGACCAGGGACACTCAGCCCGCAAGTACGGAGATGAGCCCTAAGTGCGGAGGCACGAGGCACATTCCTCCGCAGTAAGGGACCAACTCCGCAATTCCGGGCCAAGAGGGAAAGGGGTGCCCGGCCTGAAGTACGCCGAGCGCTAACTACGGGGATGACCCGTAAGTGCGGAAGCACAAGCCCCTGCCTTCCGCAGTTCGGGACCACCTCCGCACTTCGGGGCCACTCGGGCACAGGTGTGCCCGACGCCAGCGCGCGCCGAGCCCCAACTGCGGAGGTGACCCCCAGCTGCGGAGGCACAGGGCACATTCCTCCGTATTAAGGGGCCACTTCCGCAATTGCAGACCGCGCCTACACTGGGCAAATGAGTCGTATTGCCACATTTTGGGCCGCCGCGCGGGCGGCGGCGCCGGAGCTGCCGGAGGATCCGCCCGCAGCCGATCGCATCTGGGGATTCGGCGCGACGCCCGAGCATGCCGATAGCCTGCTCGCGCTCGTGCTCGCGGGCGTGAAGACGGGCACCGCGAGCTATCTGTGGGAGTACGAGGCGGAGGGCGAACCCCTCCCCGCCGCCGGAGAATACGACATCATTCTCGACGGATCCGGGCACCCGCGGGCGGTCACCGTCACCAATTCCGTCGAGGTCGTGCCGTTCGACGAGGTCACGGACGAGCATGCCCGCGCGGAGGGCGAGGACGACCGCAGCCTCGAGTCGTGGCGCCGCATCCACCGCGACTTCTACGAGCAGCATGTCGACCTCGCCCGCCCCTTCGCGAGCGACATGCCGATGGTGTGCGAGCGCTTCCGCGTGGTGTTCGCGGGATAGCCCATGGACGAGACCTTCGCCGATGTCACGCCCGCCGCGCGCCGGCGCGACGCCGTCACGCTGCTGGCGATGATGCGCGAGATCACGGGCAGGGATCCGGTGGTCGACCGCGGGATCGTCGGCTTCGGCACGTACCACTACCGCTATGCGTCCGGGCGCGAGGGCGATGCGCCGGCGGCGGCCTTCGCGCCGCGGAAAGCGGCCATGTCGATCTACCTGGCCGATGGGATCGACGCGCACGCGGAGGCGCTCGCGGGGCTCGGCCCCCACACCTCGGGCGTCGGATGCCTCTACGTCAAAGACCTTGAGGCCTGCGACCTCGACGTGCTGCGCGGGGTCATCGAGCGCTCATACCGCACGGCGATCGCCGGAATCACGGCGAACCCGGCGCGCGAGTAAGACCCGATCGACGCCCGCGGCGAGCGCGACGCCCACCGCGTAGAAGACGAGGTCGGTCCACGCGAAGCCGGATCCGAAGACCAGCGTCCACGGCGATCCCCACGCCGCCGGCCACCCCGTCAGCTGAAAGAATTCAACGCCGACGCACCAGGCGAGGGCGAGGATCCACGCCCCGCGGCGCAGCGCGAACGCCGCGAGCAGGTAGATCAGGATCGCGTAGAGCGCGTCGCCCGCGGCGTCGGCCGCGAAGCCGGATCCGATCGCATGCACGCCGAGCCCGACCGTGATCGTGACGATCGCGGCGGCGGCGAGCAGGATCCGGCGCATGGGGCGAGGGTAGCGCGCGGTCCTGGCGTCTGCCCGGGGCCCGGCCTCACTCCCCCGACGCCGCCGTGTACGTCTCGTACATGCTGACGCGCGTCGTCGTGTCCTCGACCGCGATCGACGTGATGATGCCGTTCTCGAGGGTGTAGGTGCCGAACTCGTCGTCCTGGTTCGCGAGCCCGGGGGCCGAGAAGCTGATGAGCATGCCCGAAGCGTCGGCGAAGCCGTACTGCTGCACGCCCGGCGCGAGCTTGTAGGTGACGGTCCCGCCGGGGAACGCCTCGCTCGCCGCGACGGCGGTGTCGCCGATGCGCACCCCGCCCGCCGTCGGCAGGGCGCTGCCGTCCGGATCCGCGACCTCGGCCGAGTAGTCGTAGTCGGCCTGCACCGTGACGGCGCTCACGCGGTCGTCGGTGAAGGTGATCCCGAGGGTGCCGCCGTCGACCTGCTGCGACCAGGAGGTCTGGTTGGCATTGACGAAGTAGTTTTCGCCCTCGACGGGCTCGTCGAGCCAGTCGACGGCCGCCTGCACGTCGTCGATGGTGTCGCCGATGCGGATCGGGCCGATGCCGCCGGATCCGGCCTGCCAGTCGGCGAGCGGAGTGGCGCCGTCGGCGGCCGGGGCGGCGGGCAGCGACGCGGCGCCGACCGTGAGCTCGCCGATCGCGCTCTCGAGCGCGTCGGCGACGGACGTCGCAATCGCCTGCGGATCCGCGCCGTCCTCGGCGGGCACCGAGATGCTCACGAGGGCGTTGCCGGCGCGAGCCTGCACCTGGAGACTAGCGGTGGCGCCGTCGCCACCCGCGAGCGTGCCGACAATAACGTCGACGTTGTCGCGCGTCTCCTCCGCGCCCGGCGTCCACTCGTAGACGATGTCGGTGATGTCCTCGCGAGGCGTGAAGGTCGTGCAGCTCTCGCTGGCGGCGTGGAACCACTCGAGGCTGTCCTCGGCCTGCCGGATGCTCGGCGCCTGCACCGCGTACTCCGAGCCGTAGCGGGCTTCGGCGTCGGTGCCCGTCCAGGCGGTGCTGCGCACCCCGACCGTGAGCGCCCAGTCGGAGCTCCACAGGAGCGGCATGCACGTGGCCGGGTCGCCGATCTGGCCCTCGGTCTCGCCGACGGAGGGGTCGTAGTCGCTCACCTCGCCGACGCCCGTGACGCTCGGAAAAATGGCGGCGACCTGGTCGGCATCGAGGATCACCTTTTCGAGATCGTCACCCACGAAAACGGGTGCGATCTCGGGATCCGGGGTTTCGGTTTCGACCGGATCCGCGGATGCGGTTTCGGACGGATCCGTCGCGGTCGGATCCGGATCCGGGTCGGCGGCCGGCGCCGACGAATCGCACCCAGCCGCGGCCAAACCGACGAGGGCGACGACGCCCACGAACCAAGCGGAATTACGTGACATAGCCAGCTCCCCACTCGCCGGAGCGCCAAGTCGCGCTCCTGTCACGTCACACGATATCCACTGCGATGCGGCGCCGGAAGAGGCGAGGGCGGGGAATCCGGCCCGCGCGCCTAGAATGGAAGGAATCTTGCCCCACTGACTCATGGAGCTCACGCGTGACTACCGAACACGTCGCCGACACTGTCGAGAACGCCGCCGCAACGCCGGACAAGGAGCAGCCGTACGGCGCTCTGGGCCTGAAGCCCGACGAGTACGAGCAGATCCGCGAGATCCTCGGCCGCCGCCCCACGTCGGGCGAGCTGGCCATGTACTCGGTCATGTGGAGCGAGCACTGCTCCTACAAGAGCTCGAAGAAGTACCTGCGCCGCTTCGGCGACAAGGTGACCGATGAGATGAAGGAACGTCTCATGGTCGGCATGGGCCAGAACGCCGGCGTCGTCGACGTGGGCGAGGGCTGGGCCGTCACCTTCAAGGTCGAGTCGCACAACCACCCCTCGTACATCGAGCCGTTCCAGGGCGCCGCGACCGGCGTCGGCGGCATCGTCCGCGACATCATCTCGATGGGCGCGCGCCCCGTCGCCGTCATGGACCAGCTGCGCTTCGGCGCGATCGATGACCCCGACACGGCCCGCGTCGTGCACGGCGTGGTCTCGGGCATCTCGTCGTACGGCAATTGCCTCGGCCTGCCGAACATCGGCGGCGAGACGGTCTTCGACGCCGTCTACCAGGCGAACCCCCTCGTCAACGCCCTCGCGGTCGGCGTCATGCGCCACGAGGACATCCGCCTCGCGAACGCGACCGGCGCCGGCAACAAGGTCGTGCTCTTCGGTGCGCGCACGGGTGGCGACGGCATCGGCGGCGCGTCGATCCTCGCGTCCGACTCGTTCAGCGACGGCGGCCCGACTAAGCGCCCGGCCGTTCAGGTCGGCGACCCCTTCGCCGAGAAGGTGCTCATCGAGTGCTGCCTCGAGCTCTACAAGGACGAGCTCGTCGAGGCGATCCAGGACCTCGGCGCGGCCGGCATCTCGTGCGCGACGAGCGAGCTCGCCGCGAACGGCGGATCCGGTATGAACGTCGAGCTCACCAACGTCCTGCTGCGCGACCCCTCACTCACCGCCGAGGAAATCCTCATGAGCGAGTCGCAGGAGCGCATGATGGCGATCGTGACGCCCGAGAAGCTCGACGCCTTCATGGCCGTCGTGAACAAGTGGGACGTCGAGACGAGCGTGCTCGGCGAGGTCACGGGCGACGGCCGCCTCATCATCACGTGGGAGGGCGAGGTCATCGTCGACGTGGATCCCTCGACCGTCGCGGTCGACGGCCCGGTCTACGACCGCCCCGTCGCGTACCCGACCTGGATCGACGCGCTGCAGGCCGACTCGGCCGCGAAGCTCCCGCGCATCTCGAAGCCGGAAGAGGCCGCCGAGCAGTTCGAGAAGCTCATCAAGAGCCCGAACCTCGCCGACACCAGCTGGATCACGAACCAGTACGACTACTACGTGCTCGGCAACACGGCGCTGTCGTTCCCGGACGACGCGGGCATGATCCGCGTCGACGAGGAGTCGGGCCTCGGCTTCTCGATCGCGACCGACGCCAACGGCCGCTACTGCCAGCTCGACCCGTTCGCGGGCGCGCAGCTCGCCCTCGCCGAGGCGTACCGCAACGTCGCCGTCACGGGCGCCGTGCCCACGGCCGTCACCGACTGCCTGAACTTCGGTAGCCCCGAGAACCCCGAGGTTATGTGGCAGTTCGAGCGGGCCGTCGACGGCCTGTCGGACGCCTGCATGGAGCTCGGCGTTCCGGTCACCGGCGGCAACGTGTCGTTCTACAACCAGACGGGCGAGACCCCGATCCACCCGACGCCCGTCGTTGGCGTGCTCGGCATCATGGACGACGTCTCGCGCCGTATCCCGAGCGGATGGCAGGACGCGGGCGAGAACATCTACCTCCTCGGCACCACCGCCGATGAGCTCGATGGCTCGGCCTGGGCCGACGTCATCCACAGCCACCTCGGCGGCCTGCCCCCGAAGGTCGACCTCGCGGGCGAGAAGCGACTCGCGGGCCTGCTGCAGGGCGCGCGCGACGAGTGGATGGTCTCGAGCGCTCACGACCTGTCGGAGGGTGGCCTCGCGCTCGCCCTCGCCGAGGGAGTCATGCGCTTCGGCGTCGGCGCCCGCGTGTGGCTCAACGAGCTGATGAGTCGCGATGGCCTCGACCTGACGGCGGCTCTGTTCTCGGAGTCGACGGGTCGCGTCATCGTCACGGTTCCCCGCGAGGAGGACGTGAAGTTCCGCGGTCTCTGCGAGGGTCGCGGCTACCCGGTGCTGCGCATCGGCGTGACCGACACCGAGCCCGTCCTCGAGATCCAGGACGTCTTCTCGTACACGGCCGCCGAGCTCCGCGCCATGTCGACCGAGACGCTGCCGAAGTACTTTGGCGAGACGGTCGTGGAGCCCGCGTGAGCGACCCCTCCTACGAAGGCATTTCCGACGAAGACTACGGCCGCCTCACGCGCCGCAATCGCCGGATCCGCGGAATAGCCTGGATCGTCGTCGCCGCCCTGATCGTGGGCGGCGGCGGATCCACGATCCTCCTCGCCCTCTTCGGCTGATAAGAGCGCCGGACCCCTTTCGGGATCCGGCGCTCTTCCCTTCAATGGGTCGCCAAAAAATGTCGCCGCAACTGCGTTGCAGGCGACATTTTTTGGCGACCCATTGGGGTCCGGGGTTGACACCGCCCCACTTGCATGGTTAGTTAGTTGAGTAACGAACCACCACACCTCAGGAGGACGCATGGACGAGAGCAAGCCGCTCTTCGTGCAGATCGCCGAAATGGTCGAAGATCAGATCGTCGACGGCACGCTCCGGGAGGAAGACAAGGCGCCGTCGACGAACGAGATCGCGGCGTTCGCACGCATCAACCCGGCCACCGCCGCCAAGGGAGTGAACATGCTGGTTGACAACGGGATCCTGTACAAGCGCCGCGGCATCGGCATGTTCGTCGCCCCCGGCGCCCGCGACAAGGTGCTCGGCGAGCGCAAGGCTGCCTTCGCCGATACCTATGTCGCCCCTCTCATCGCGGAGGCCCGGAAGCTCGGGCTTTCCGCCGACGATGTCGCGCAGCTCATCAGCGAGCGCGCGGCCCAGACTTCCGAGCTTCGAACGAAGGACAACTGATGGACACCGTCATCCAGGTCCGCGACCTCACCAAGACCTACAAGGACACCGCCGCGCTCGACGGCGTCAGCTTCGACATCGAGCGGAACACGATCTATGGCTTCCTCGGCCGCAACGGCGCGGGGAAGACGACCGCGATGTCGATCCTGACGGCGCAGAACTTCGCGACGAGCGGATCCGTGCGGGTCTTCGGCGAGGATCCGTATGAGAACCCGCGCGTTCTGAGCCGCATGTGCTTCGTGCGCGAGAGTCAGAAGTACCCGGACGAGGCAACGGCGCGCAGCGCGTTCCGTTCGGCCGCGATGTTCTTCCCGAACTGGGATCAGGACCTGTGCGAGCGGCTGATCGCCGACTTCCAGGTGCCGCTCAAGACGGTCGTCAAGAAGCTCTCGCGCGGCCAGCTCTCGGCCGTCGGCGTGATCATCGGCCTCGCGTCGCGGGCGGAGATCACGTTCTTCGACGAGCCGTACCTCGGCCTCGACGCCGTGGCCCGCCAGATCTTCTACGACCGCCTGCTGGAGGACTACGCGGAGCACCCGCGCACCATCATCCTCTCGAGTCACCTCATCGACGAGATCTCGCACCTGATCGAGCGGGTGATCGTGATCGATGCGGGGCGAATCATCATGGATCAGTCGGCGGAGGAGGCGCGCGAGCGCGCGACGAACGTCGTCGGCGACGCCGAGGCGGTCGAGTCCCTCGTCGCGGGCCGCGAGGTGCTGCACCGCGAGGGCCTGGGCCGCGTCGCGAGCGTCACCTTCCTCGGCACCCTGACTGAAGACGAGCGCCGCGCGGTCGAGGCGTCGGGCCTCGAGCTGGCGCCGGTTCCGCTCCAGCAGCTGATCGTGCGCCTCACCCAGCACCAGAACACCAGCGAGACAGAAGGAGCCCTGCGATGACCACCGCAACGGCCGCCCCGCGGCCCCTCACCAACCGCACGCTGGGCGTCGTGCGCCTGCAGCTCATCAACACCCAGTCGCTCGTCTGGGTCCCCCTCATCGTCCTGGCGGGCGCCGTGGCGATATCGCTCATGATCATCCCGCTCATCCCCTTCGAGAGCACACGCATCGTCGGCTCCGCGCAGGCGCCGCTGTGGTACTTCGTCGCGCTCGGAGTGCAGGCGATGACGCTCGCGTTCCCGTTCTCGCAGGCCATGAGCATCACGCGGCGCGAGTTCTTCGTGGGGACGCTGATCCTGGGGGTGATCGCGAGCGCCATGATGGCGTCGATCTTCATCCTGCTCGCAGGCTTCGAGGTGCTCAGCGACGGCTACTGGATGAACGGGCACATCGCGTATCTGCCCTATCTCTTCGAATCGGGATGGATCGTCGGCTGGCTCATCTACTTCACCGTGACGATGTTCCTCTTCGTCATCGGGTTCTGGATGGCCACGATCTGGAAGCGCTTCGGGACGTTCGCCGTCGTGTCGATCGGCGTCGCGCTGGCGTTGCTCGTCACCTTCGCGATCTTCCTCATCACGAAGATGCAGTGGTGGGTCGCGGTCGTCACCTGGTTCGTCGATATCGGCGTCCTCGGCGTGACCCTCGGCGGCCTCGCCCTCACGGCTGTCCTGGCGCTCGGCACCTACGCCACCCTCCGCCGGGCAACGGTCTGATACCCGATGGGCCCGCGGCGTCCTCGCGCCGCGGGCCCGTCGGCATAGGCTGGGGGTCATGGATGCGCTGTTCCACTTCCTCGGCAGCTACTGGTGGCTCCTGCTCGTCTTCGGCGGGGCGATCGGGAGCGGCTTCAGCGCGCTGGGCAGCTGGACGTCGAAGCAGCAGAAGCTCCGCCACAAGCGCAAGCTCGAGCTGATCGAGGCGAAGGCTCGGGCGAAGTCGCTGACGGCGTCGACGGATCCGGCGGCGATCGAGAAGGCCGACGCCGCGGATCGCGCGCGGCGGATCCAACGCCTCATGGACACGCACGACGAGGTGTCGCGGCGTTGGCTCGACTACGAGCTCGATGCGGCGAAACTCATCGCCTTCCCAACCATGAGCGACGGGCGGGACCCGCACACCGGCGCGTTCCTGCGCGCGAAGAAGGTCGCCGACTCGCTGCGCCCGGACTCGGCGAACGAGCGCGTGGACGCCGAGACCTACGCCGAGTACCGCGACGCCGTGCACGACTTCGAGGTCGCGTTCGACGTCGCGGAGCAGGAGGCGCGGCGCGTGCGCGCGAGCGGCTTCACGGAGGCCGAGCGCCAGCGCCTCGACCGCGCGCAGCACATGCTAAACGTGGCGGTCGACCAGTCGGCGACGGCCGCCGAACGCCAGACGGCGTACCGCCGCGTGCGCGAGGAGCTCGACGGCCTCATCGTGATCTCGAACGCGGCCGACGAGGAACTCCGCCGCCGCATCGCGGGCCACCTCGAGCGGTAGCGCTACCCCTTAGGTAGGGTCGCCAAAAAACGTCGCCTCGGGGCCCCGCGAGGCGACATTTTGTGGCGACCCAAAAGTGCGGAGCGAAGCGACCGCACGCCCACTCCCCACTCCCCGCGCATGCACTCGCACTCGCACCCTATTGTGCGGAGCGAAGCGACCGCACCCGCGGGCCCGCTGGCTCGGGCCTGGCGGGCGGATCCACGCAGTGGATCCGCGGGATTGCGGGCCCGCGGGTGCGGTCGCGTAGCGGCCAGGATCCGCTAGTTAGCCGGCGTTCTTCGCCTGCATGTGGTGGTGAATCACCTCGGCGACGACGAAGTTGAACCACTTCTCGGCGAACGCGGGATCGAGATCGGCGTCTTCGGCGAGCTGGCGGAGGCGCGCGGTCTGGCGCTCCTCGCGGGCGGGATCGCTCGCGGGCAGGTCGTGTGAGGCCTTGAGCGCGCCGACCTGCTTGGTGCAGCGGAACCGCTCGGCGAGCATATAGGTCAGCGCGGCGTCAATGTTGTCGATGCTGGCGCGCAGGCGGAGCAGCTCGGCCATCGGGTCGGAAGTCGCATCGGTCATGTCGAAATGCTATCTGGGTTCTTCGTTTGTCAGACGCGGCAGATAGCGTGGAAGTAGACGGAAGGGATCCGCATGACCGATCAGAACACCCCGCTCACCGAGGGCGAACTCCAGGTCGCGAACGGCATTATTGCGCGAGTTTCGGGCGCGTATGCCGCGAAGATGGTGGGGCAGGAACGCCTGCGCGCGAGCCTGTTGATCGCGCTGATCGCGGGCGGGCACATTCTGCTCGAGTCGGTCCCCGGTCTCGCGAAGACGACGGCGGCGCAGTCGCTCGCCGACACGGTCCAGGCGAGTTTCCGACGGATCCAGTGCACGCCCGATCTGCTTCCGAGCGACATCACGGGCACGCAGATTTACGACGCACAGGCGTCGTCGTTCCGCACGGTGCTGGGCCCCGTGCACTCGAACTTCGTGCTGCTCGACGAGATCAACCGCTCGAGCGCGAAGACGCAGTCGGCGATGCTCGAGGCGATGCAGGAACGCCAGACGACGATCGGCGGTGAGGTGCACGCGCTGCCGAAGCCATTCCTCGTGATCGCGACGCAGAACCCGATCGAGCAGGAGGGCACGTACGAGCTGCCCGAGGCGCAGCTCGACCGCTTCCTCTTGAAGGAGATCGTGTCGTACCCGAGCCCCGAGGAAGAGTTCGAGGTACTATCGCGCATCGACTCGGGCGTTCTGGATCCGGCGAAGCACCTCGCGCCGTCGGCGTCGCTCGCCGACGTCGAGACGCTGCAGCGCACGGCGGCGCGCGTGCACGTGAGCGACGCGATTCGCCGCTACATCGTGGGCCTCATGTACGTCACGCGCAACCCCGCGGGCTACATCGGCGAGGAGAACGCGCGCTACATCAAGTACGGCGCGAGCCCGCGCGGTTCGATCGCGTTCCTGCAGGCGACGCGCGCGTTCGCGCTCTTGCAGGGCCGCTCGCACGTGCTGCCGGAAGACGTGCGCTCGCTGCGCCATGTCATCCTGCGTCACCGCGTGCTGCTGACCTTCGAGGCCGAGGCCGACGGCGTGCGCAGCGAGGATCTCATCGACCAGATCTTCGCGGCGGTCCCGACCCCCTGATCTCATGACGTCTCTGCTGCCCGCCGTCGCCAGCCGCCTGTTTGTGCACACGCGGCTCGCTTCGGCGCACCCGCTCGACGGCGCGTACGCGTCGCTCGTGCGCGGGCGCAGCATGGATTTCGAAGACCTGCGCGATTACCAGTTCGGCGACGACGTGCGCGACGTCGACTGGAAGGCGACGGCCCGTCACGGCGAGCTGCTCGTGAAGCGCTCGCGGGCGCGGCGCATGCACTCGGTCGTCTTCGCGGTCGACACGGGCCTCGACATGGCGTCGCTGTCGCCGGACGAGCGGCCGAAGTCCGAGCTTGCGATCCTCGCGGTCGGTGCGATCGGGCTGCTCTCGCACCGGCACGGCGACGACCTGTCGATGATCCTGGCCGATGAGGGCGGATCCCGGCGGTTGCCGGCGCGCCGGTCGGAGGGCGCGCTCGAGCTCGCGCTGCGCGAGATCCGCGACCGCACCGCCGACACGCGGGCCGCGAGCGACCGCGCGGCGCTGCTCGCGGCGATCGTGAGCACCGTGAAGCGGCGCTCGATCGTCGTGGTTGTGGCGGGTGAGGCTCCGCTCGACGAGCGCGAAGAAAAGCTGCTGCGCCGCCTGCAGGCGCAGCACGATGTGGTGTGGGTGTCGGTGCGCGACGCCGATCCGGTCGTGCCGCGCGGCGCCGTCGACGCGCGCACGCGCTGGGTCGTCCCGGCGCACCTGCGCGGCAATAAGAACGTGCTCGCCGAGATCGCCGAGCAGCGCCGGCGCGATGACGCGGCGCGCGACGGGCTGCTCGACAGCCTCGAGGTCAGCCACGTCGAGCTGGCCCACGCCGACACGGCCGTGCCGCAGGTCTTGCGCATGCTCGCGAGGAGGCCCCGTGTCCGAGGTTCCTGAGCTGTACCCGCCCGTGCAGTACGAGTGGTGGTGGCTGGCGCTGGCCGTCGCCGTGCTGGTCGTGCTCGCGGCCGCGGGGTGGACGGTGTGGGCGCTCACGCGACCGCGCCGCGAGAAGCCGGTGCGCCTCGCCCCGCTCGACGAGCGCCTCGAGGCGCTGCGCCTCGAGCACCTCGCCCAGATCGACGAGGTGGCCCGGCGCTACGCGGCGCGCGAGCTACCGCCGCGCGAGGCGAACGCCGAGCTCAGCCGCATCACGCGCGCCTTCGTCAACGACTACACCGGCGTCGAGACGCCGGTGCTCCCGCTCGCCGAGCTGCAGGCGCGGGGCCTCAGCCCCGACCTCATCGACGCCGTGCGCCGCCACTTCTATCCGAGCCTCTACGCCGAGGGCCCGCCGATCGATCCGGTCGCAAGCGCCGAGGCCGCGCGCAGGGTGGTGACCGGATGGCACTAGACAATCCCTGGTGGATCCTCGTCGCCGCCGGCGTCGCGCTCGTCGCGATCGCGGCCGGCCTGTTCTGGCGCCGCGCTCCCCGCGCGGGCGCGGGCGCGCCGGTCGCGCGCGCCGAGCGGATCCGCGGAATGGAGTCCGTGCGCCGCGCGGCCCGGATCCGCGCGGCCGGGCTCGCCGCCGTCTGCGTGCTCGGGGTGGCCGGCATCCTCGTGGGCGGCGCGATCGCCGCCAAGCCGATGTCGGTTCAGCGGGTGACGCCCGAGAACCACAACCGCGACGTCATGCTCTGCCTCGACGTGTCGGGGTCGATGAGCGACGTCGACATCGAGATCCTCGACGTGTTCGACGAGCTGCTCGACGATTTCCAGGGCGAGCGCATCGGCCTCACGATCTTCAACGCCTCGCCCGTGCAGGTCTTTCCGCTGACCGACGACTATGGCTTCGTGCGCACGCACCTGCAGTCGCTGCGCGACAGCATCGACTGGGGCACGTCGACGGGCGAGGTGCCGGAGCACTGGGTGGGCACGCTCGACGGCCCCGGATCCTCGCTCATCGGCGACGGGCTCGCGGCGTGCGCGCTGCGGTTTGACCGCGTGGGCGAGGACCGCTCGCGGTCGATCATCCTCGCGACCGACAACGAGCTCGAGGGCGCAGCCATCATGACGCTCGCGCAATCGGCCGACTACGCGGCGCGCAACAACATCCGCGTCTTCGCGCTGAACCCGATCCAAGACGCCTCGCCGCTCAGCGACGACCTCGTGCAGGCGGCCGAGTCGACGGGCGGTAAGGCCTACGCCCTGCGGGGCGAGACGACCGTCGGCGACATCGTGGCCGAGGTCGAGAAGCAAGACGCGGCGGTGACGCAGCAGAACGAGCGCGTCGTCTGGACCGACGCCCCGGCTCCCTGGATCGCGGGCCTCTGCGCCGCCGTCGGGGCGCTCCTGATCGTGCTGTGGAGGGTTCGCGCATGAGTTTCCTCCCCATCGCCCACCCCGCCCTCATCGCGGTCGTCGCCCTCGCGGCGCTCGGGCTCGTCGCGTGGCGGCTCATCGCCGACCGCGACGGCCGGGCCCGCTGGATCCCGCGCCTGTTCCTCGTGCTCGCGTGCGCGCTGCTGGCGCTGCGCCCGGGCATCCCGGAGGGATCCGCGCAGCAGGTCGTCGCCGACGTCGACGTCGTCCTCGTGGTCGACAGCACGACCTCGATGGTCGCGGAAGACTGGAACGGCGGGCCGCGCCTCGACGGCGTGCGCGCCGACGTGCAGCAGCTGATCGACGCCTACCCGGGCGCGCGGTTCTCGCTCATCACGTTCGACAACTCGGCGTCGCAGCGCCTGCCGCTGACGACCGACGTCGACGCCGTCATGTCGGCTCTCGAGGTGCTGACGCCGCCGACGACGGCGTATGCCCGCGGATCCGATATCGGCGTCGCCGCCTCCCTGCTCGCGCAGGTGCTGACGGCGCAGGAGGCCGCGTCCGACGAGTTCGCGCAGGCGTCGACCGTGACGGCCGCCGCGTCCGCGCGGGCGCAGTTCGTGTTCTACTTCGGCGACGGCGAGCAGACCGCCGAGACCCCGCCGACGTCGTTCGCCGGGGCGTCGAGCCTCGTCGCGGGCGGCGAGGTGTTCGGATACGGCACCGCCGAGGGCGGCCGCATGCCGGTCGACACGGGCAACGTCGCCGAACAGGGCGAGACCGAGTACCTGCAATACGAGGGATCCGACGCGCTCTCGGTGATCGACGAGGAGAACCTCGCGACCGTGGCGGCCGACCTGGGCGTTACGTACGCGCACCGCTCCCCCGATACGCCGCTCGAGCTGCCGGATCCGCCGCGGGTGTCGGCGTCGCTCACCGATTCCGCGAGCGTCGGCGCGCGCACGGAGCTCTCGTGGATCCTCGCCCTTGCGATCGCGGGCCTCCTCGCGTGGGAGCTCGCGGGCGCCGCGCGGCGCGTGCGCCAGACCATCACCGACGTGCGGAGGGCTACATGAGCAATCGTCGCCGCCAGGCACGCATGTGGATCGGGATCGCGAGCATCCCGGTCGTGCTGCTCGCGCTCGCCCTTGTGGGCAAGTGGCTCTCGTTGTATGTCTTCGCGCAGGGCGCCATCGCGGCGCACATCCAGGAGGACGGCCCGGCGGGCATCGCGCGCGCCGAGAAGCTCGAGCCGTTCAATTGGTTCGAGGAGTGGAAGGCGCCCTACGACAAGGGCGTCGCCCTCGCCGACGCCGACCGGCTCACCGACTCGCGCGCGAGCTTCGAGGAGGCGCTGGGGCTCGCGACGGGCCTCAACGTGTGCCCCGTGCGCACGAACCTCGGCCTCGTGATCGAGCTCATGGGCGACCAGGCGCGCGGCGTCAACCCCGACTGGGCCACGCAGCTCTACAGCGAGGCGCTCACGATCACGCTCGAGACGCCGAAGGAGTGCCGCTCGGACGAGGCCCGCGACCAGTCGCCGGATCCGTCGCGCGACCCCGACCAGGAGCTCGACGACACCGAGCAGCGCCTGCGCGAGAAGATGGAGGATCCGCCGCAGCAGGACCCGCCGCCGGAGCAGGATCCCGAGGAGCAGGAGCCGCAGGACGACGATTCGCTCGGCGACATCGAAGACCGGCTGCAGGAGGGCCAGCGCCAGCGCGACGAGCAGCAGCGGCAGAACGAAGAGGGCGGCGGCTCGGGATCCGGGGTGGAGAAACCATGGTGACGTCATCCGAGGCCCGCGCCCGCTCGAATAGGCGCCTCGGCCGCGACTACGTCGCCGGTAGCGAGGGCGCCCCGCCGCTCCCGCCGGAGGGCGGGTATCGTCACGAGCGGCGCTTCCCCGATCGGCCGTTCATCGGCGACATCGTCGCGCCCGAGCCGCGCCCGCGCGGGCCGCGTGCGCACCCGCTCGGCTGGGTGGCGGTCTGCGGATCTGCCCTGTTCGCGCTGATGCTCGGCCTGTCGCTGCTCGCGGGCGAGGCACAGCTCGTGCTGTCGCCCGGCGTGCTGTTCGCGCAACTCGTCGTCGCGCTCATGATCGCGGCGGCGTTCGTCGTGCCGCGCGGCCGCCTGCTCGCGGCCGTCGCGCTCTCGGTCGCGCTCGTCTTCAACTCGGGCACGGCCGCGGCGCTCGGCGCGATGTTCCCCGCGACCGCGGGCGACGTCACGGGCACGCTGAGCCAGGAGGATCGCGAGCTGCTCGCCTACCCCGGTATCAAGGGCCTCGACGAGCGCGCGGTGCTGAGCGCGCCGTCGCTCGAGGAGGTCATCGCGAGCACCGACGCACTGTCGCAGCAGATCCGCGACCGGCTAAGCGCCGAGCTCGGCTATACGTGGGTGCAGATCTCCGACGCCTCGACGCGCCGCGAGCGCAACGGCTACGGCGGCGAGTCGCTGTTGCAGCAGTACCTCTCGCCCGTGTGGCGCACCGAGCAGCCGATCCACGACTACGACGAGAAGGTCCGCGCGATGGCGATCATCGACGAGGTCCTCGCCAGCGACGGCATGTACTACTCGCTCTACCCGCTCAACGAGCCCGACGGATCCGTCGCCGAGAGCGTGCTCGAGTCGCTCTACGGCAGCGCGGATCCGCGCACGCAGTCGCTGTGGGAGTACGGCTCGTCGCGCATCGACATGAGCTACGCGGGCCCCGAGCCGACGCTGTTCTACGCGACGCTGACCGATCTCGACAACGACACCTCGGGCGATGCCCGCGCGCGTGAGGAGGCGTCGCGCGACGGCGACGACCCCATCGAGGGCCTCGATCTGACGTTCATCTCGCGCCAGCTGCTGAGCGAGGACGACCGCGACGCATTCGAGGCGGCGGGGTAGGTGCCCGCCGCCCCGAGCCTCACCGCACCTTCGGCTCGCCCAGCTCGGGCTTGACCGCGGCCGGGGTCTCCTCGAGCGCCGCGAGGAGCTCCGCGATCGCGCGGTCGAGCTGCGGATCCGCGTCGCTGAAGAGGTCCGCGGGGTCGTGGATCACCTCGATGTCGGGGTCGACGCCGTGGTTCTCGACGCCCCAGCCCTTGCCCTCGAGCCAGTAGCCGTAGCGGGGTTGCGTGACGCGGGTGCCGTCGACGAGGTCGAAGCGGCTGTCGATGCCGACGACGCCGCCCCAGGTGCGCGCGCCGATGACGGGGCCGAGCCCCAGCGCCTGCACGCGGGCGTTGACGATGTCGCCATCGGATCCGGAGAACTCGTTCGCGACGAACGCGACCGGTCCGCGGCGGGCGCGATCCGGATCCGCGACCATCTCGTCGAACTGGCGCGCGTGCGTCCAGGCGATGACGCGCGAGGCGAGCCGCTCGATAACGAGCTGGCTCGTGTGCCCGCCGCGGTTGTATCGCACGTCGGCGACCACGCCCTCGGCGGCGCTCGCGGTGCGCAGGTCGCGGTGCAGCTGGGCCCATCCGGGCGCCTGCATGTCGGGCACGTGCAGGTAGCCGAGGCGCCCGCCCGACTTCTCGGCGACGTACTCGCGGCGCGAGCGCGCCCAGTCCTGGTAGCGCAGGGCCTGCTCGTCGGCGAGCGGCACGACCGCAACGCGGCGGGTCTCGCCGTCGCGCAGCAGCGCCACCTCGACGGGCTTGTCGGCGGCCCCCACGAGCGAGGCGCCGAGGCCGAGGGTCGGATCCACGGGCGCCCCGTCGATCTCGGTGATCACGTCGCCCACGCGCGCGCCGATGCCCGCCGCGAGCAGCGGCGAGCGGGCGCCGGGGTCGCTCGACTCGCCGGGCAGGATCCGGTCGATGCGCCAGCCGTCCGCGGCGGGCGAGGCGTCGATGCCGAGGAAGCCGAGCTTCTTCGACTCGTCGCCGAGGGGAGACGCGGGCATGACGTAGGCGTGCGAGGTGTTGAGCTCGCCGACGTGCTCCCACATGATGTCGACGAGGTCGTCGTGCGTCGAGGCGAGCGGCACGACCTCGCGCCAGCGGGCGGTCGCGGCCGCCCAGTCGACGCCGTCCATGTCGTCGCGCCAGAAGTGGTCGCGCATGAGGCGGGCGTTCTCGTCGAACATCTGCAGCCACTCGGCGGTCTGGTCGAGCTGGAACCGCAGGCGGCTGAGGTCGACCGCGATCGGATCCTCGCCCCCGTCGGCCTTGCGGGTCGCGCGCACGAGGCGCGCGTCGCCGTCCTTCCGGACCAGGATCCGCTCGCCGTTGCCCGAGACCGCGAACTCGTCGAGGCCCTCGACGACCGTGACGACCTCGCGGTCGTCGAACGACCAGCGCTCGAGGCGGTTCTGCTGCTTCTCGCCCGGCACGCCCGCGCGGCGGGATCCGAGGCGGCCGACGTCGGCGCCCTCGGCGATCCAGGCGACGCCACCGGCGATCGCGCGCAGGTCGCGGTACTCGGCCGACGGCACCGGGAACGGCATGACGCGCTGGTCGGCGCCCTCTGCGTCGAGGTCGGGCGAGGCTGTCTGGCGCAGCTTGCGCTTATCGGCGGCGAAGCTCCACCCCTCGGCGCTCGGCCCGAACGGGGCGGGCTCGGTCGCCGACAGCGGCAGCAGCCAGGGCCGCGTCGCGCCCGCGAACGACAGGTCGAACGCCTGCGCGTTGTAGACCGGGTCGAAGGTGCGGTTTGAGAGGAACACGAGGTGCTTGCCGTCGCGCGTGAAGTCGGGCGAGTGGTCGTGGAAGCGGCCGTCGGTCAGGCGCACGGGCTCCGAATCCTCGGTCGTCTCGATGAGCCACAGCGCGTGTAGCTCGCCCTCGCCGCCCGTCGGCTGCGACCACACGAGGTAGCGGCCGTCGGGCGAGAAGCGCGGGTTCATCGCCTCGCCCTGCGGCGAGCGCGCTACCTCGCGCGCGGACGCGGCGTCGACGTCGATCAGGCGCACGGACCCGTCGTGCGAGATCGCCGCGAGCGCGTCACCCTTCGGTGACGCCGCGAGGTGCAGCACGCGGCCGAGCTGGCCCGTGAGGATCGGGAACGAGTCGTCGGATCCGACGATCTGGATCCCGTCCTCGCCCTCGATGTCGGTGACGTACGCGACCTTACCGGTGGATCCGAGCACGACCGCCTCGCGGGCGCGGACGCCCGATTCGGCGCCGGGCAGCGCGCGGGCGGGGCCCTGCCGATGCGTCAGCCAGAACGGCTTGCCGCGCCAGATTGCGACGCTGCCGTCGGCGGTGTGGTCGGGCGCGAGCTCGGTGAGGTTCTCGCTCGGGTCGAGCGCGATCGGCTCGGGTGCGGCTCCCGGCACGTCGATCTCGATCGTGCGCGGGGCGGCGTCGAGCGAATCGAGCACGCGGATCCGCCCGCGGCTCGCCCAGACGATCCGGGATCCGTCGGTCGTCGCGTCGCGCACGTACCCGTCGGCCTCGGTCTGGAAGGTGACCTGGCGCGGCTCGTCGCCGTCGAGGATCCAGATGTTCGCCTGCTCGGATGCGCGGTCGGGGAAGCGCGCGGCGCGGTCCGAGACGAAGGCGAGGCGGTCGCCGATCCACATGGGGTCGACGATGGATGCCTCGTCGCCGCCGAGCGTGCGGATCCACTGCCCGCCCGCCTCGCGGATCCAGAGCCGGGGCGCGTTGCCGCCGCGGTATCGCTTCCACCACGCGGGCGGGCGGCTTCCGGGGGTGACGAGCGCCTGGCGGCCGTCGGCGTGCAGGGCGACGCCCCACGCCATGCCGATCTCGAGGCGCTCGAAGGTGCCGTCGAGTGCGACGGCCTTCGTGACGATGTGGCGGGTCTCGGACTCGCCGGCGCTCGAGCCGACGAGCACGCGGCCATCGTCGGTCCAGCCGAAGTTCTGCATGACCTGGCCGCCCCAATACGTCAGGCGGCGCACCTCCCCGGTCGCGAGGCCCGCGACCATCAGCTCGGGGTGGCCGTCGCGGTGCGAGATGTAGGCGATGTGCTCGCCATCGGGCGAGAATCGCGGCTGGCGAACCGGTGCGTGATCGCTCGTGAGGCGCCAGGCACGGCCGCCCTCGATCGGAGCGACCCACACGTCGTCAGCGGCGACGAAGGTGATCTGGTTGCGATGGATGTGCGGATACCGAAGGTATGCGGATGCCATGCGGCCAGGCTAGCGGGCCAGTGCCCGCCAGGTCTAGCGAAGTCCCGCGTCGTGGATCCGGCGCGCCAGCTGCACGCGGTTGCTCGCCTCGAGCTTCGTGAAGAGGTGCGCGATGTGGGTCTTCACGGTCGCGACGCCGAGGAACAGCTCCGCCGCGATCTCGGCGTTCGACAGGCCGCGAGCCACCGCGAGGGCCACCTCGCGCTCGCGCTGCGTGAGCGATTCGGCGAGCGCGCGGGCGTCGGCATCAGGCGCGTGCGAGCGCGTCGCGGCCGCGATGAGCTGGTGGGTGATGCTCGGCGAGAGCATCGGCTCGCCCCGCGCCACGCGGCGCACGCCGTCGACGAGGTCGGAGGGAGGGGTGTCCTTCAGGAGGAAGCCCGCCGCGCCATCGCCCAGCGCCGTCAGCACCATGTCGTCGGCGTCGAACGTCGTGAGCACGATCACGCGGGTCGCGGATCCGCTCGCCACGATCTCGCGCACCGCCGCGAGCCCGTCGAGCACCGGCATGCGGATGTCCATGAGCGCGATATCGGGCCGCATTTTCGCGACGAGCTGCACGCCGTCGCGGCCGTTCTCGGCCTCGCCGACGATCTCGATGTCGCTCGCGCCGCCGAGCATCATCTTCAGCCCTGCGCGCACAAGCGCGTCGTCGTCGACGAGGACGACGCGTATGGGGTTAGTCATCGCGTTCCGCCCGCGCATCCGGTCACTCATCGCACTCCTCCCACGGCAGCCAGGCCCGCACCGCGAAGCCGCCCGCCTCATCGGATCCGTATTCGAGGGTGCCGCCCGCGAGCTCGACGCGCTCGGCGAGCCCCGCGAGGCCGACCCCGGATCCGGGAATCGCGGCGGGCGCCCCGCGCCCGTTCGCGACCTCGACGGCGAGGAGGCCGCCGGCATGTCCGTCGACGCGCACCCGGATCACCGCGCCGGCCGCGTGCTTGCGCGCGTTCGTCAGCGCCTCCTGCACGACGCGGAACGCCGTGCGCGAGACGAGCTCGGGCGGCGCGCCCTCGACGGATCCGGTCGACTCGATCACCGCGCCCGCCGCGCGCGCCTCGTTCAGCAGGGTCGGCAGGGTCTCGAGCGTCGGCTGCGGGGGCTCGACCCCCTCGGATCCGGTGGCCCGCAGCACCCCGAGCACCTGCCGCAGCTCGGTGAGGGCGCGGCGCGAATTGTCCTGCACCAGCACCGCCGTGTCGCGCACCTGCTCGCGCGAGAGGTCTTCGCGGTACGCGAGGGCGCCGGCGTGCATCGCGACGAGCGAGATGCGATGCGCGAGCACGTCGTGCATCTCGCGCGCGATGCGGGTGCGCTCCCCCGCCTCGGCGGCCTCGATCTGCAGCTCGCGCTCGCGCTCGGCCTCGAGCGCGCGTTCGTGGAGCGACGCGATGAGCGCACGACGCGCTCCGATGTAGAGACCAAAGGTGACGGGGACCGCGAACCCGAGCGCGGATCCGGCGACATCCGCCCACCACGGGAACTCCTCGCCCACGCTCTCGGGCACGAAACGGCTGAAGATCGTCGACCCGAGAACGCCCGCGACAAACCCCGCGACGATGGGCGCCCACCGGCGATGCGTCGCGTTCGACGCCGCCGCGAGCTGGGCCGGGCCCATCGACGTCATGACCGAGAACGACGACATCAGGCCGGTCGTGATCGCGACCGTCGCGGGGATCCGCCGTCGCAGCGGCAACAGCCCCATCGCGATGAGCCAGATGACGGGATCGATGATCGCCAACGCCCAGAACGGCGCCGAATCCGGGACCGCGCCCTCCTCGACGTCGACGGCGAAGAGCGCGTATATCCCAATCCAGCCGATGAGCGAGAACAGCACGACCACCAGGTAGCGCCATACCCGCGACCAGACACGCAGGCGCGCGCCGGTCGCGAACTCGACCCGCGGATCCGCTGAACTCACCCGTTCGAGCCTAGTGAGCGGAAGCGCCGCCGCCTATCCGCCAAAAGGTGGATCCGTGGGGCGTGGGGTCGTTCTTGAGGCGGTCAGCGGGATGCCGATGTGTCGTTCTCAGGCGCCAGAACGGCATGACGCCATCCCGCCGAGCAACACCAACGCATCGCGCCCAGCGCTTGCCCGAGCCCACAAGGATGCCGTCGTGCCATTCTCAGCACCCACAACGACACGAACGCATCCCGGAAGCGGCCGTGTCGGCCACGGGGATGCCGTCGTGTCGTTCTCAGGCGTCACAACGACACAACGCCATCCCCGTAGGGCCGTCAGTACGTGCCGCTCGCCTTTTCGCCCGCGAGAACCGCGCGGGTGCTCGACAGGCCGAGGCGGGTGGCGCCGGCGGCGATCATCGCCGTCGCGTCGTCCCACGAACGGATCCCGCCCGATGCCTTCACGCCCAGCTCGCCGCCCACGGTGCGGGCCATGAGCTCGACCGCGTGCACCGAGGCGCCGCCGGCCGGGTGGAATCCGGTCGACGTCTTCACGAAGTCAGCGCCCGCCGAGCGCGATGCCTCGCACACGGCGACGATCTGCTCGTCGTTCAGCGCAGCCGACTCGATGATGACCTTCAGCACGACGCCGGGTGCCGCCTCGCGCACGGCGCGAATGTCGGCCTCGACATCGGCGTAACGACCCTCGATCGCGGCACCCACGTCGATGACCATGTCGACCTCGTCGGCACCCTGCGCCGCGGAGAGTCGCGCCTCGGCCGCCTTGATTTCGCTGGCGTGCTTGCCGCTCGGGAAGCCACACACGACGGCGGCCTTGAGCCCCTCGGGCACCGTCACGGGAAGCATGTTGGGCGAGAGGCACACCGAGTAGGTGCCGAGTTCGGCGGCCTCGGCGATGGTCGCCTCGACGTCGGCGCGGGTTGCCTCGGGCTTGAGCAGCGTGTGGTCGACGGTCTTCGCGAGTTCTGCGGGAGTCATGTTGTCGATTCTCCCTCAGTCAGATGGGGAAGTGGGCTTCGTTTGTCAGTGGTCCTCCTTAGCGTGGAATCTACGCAGCGACGCGAAAGGAGGTTGTATCGACAGGCAATGATCATCGGTTGCCAGCGAGAGGGACTTAAAGCGCTCGACCGCACGGGGTCCGGTCACCCAAGGCGGCATAGATCCCGCCGGATCCGGTGCCGACCGCGCCGGAAGGGGTCGCGCGCCGCGCGGCCCGCGATTAGCCTTGGCGCCATGCGGATCCTGCTCGTTCCCGGACTCTGGCTCGACGGCGCCTCGTGGGGCGGCATCCCACACGCGCTCGAGGCCGCCGGCCACACCGTCGAAAGCCTCACATTGCCCGGGCTCGGCGAGGCGTCCGACCTCGGCATCGCCGACTGGGTCGCTGCGGTCGCCGAGCGCATCGATGCGGCCCCGGATCCGGTGGTGCTCGTCGGTCATTCCGGCGGCGGCAACGTCGTGTGGGGCGCGGCCGACGCCCGACCCGACCGCGTCGCGCGCGTCGTGTTCGTCGACACGGTTCCGCCGGCGAATGGGTTCGGCATCAGCGAGTTCGAGGTCGTTGACGGGGCGGTCCCCTTCCCCGGCTGGGACGCGTTCGATGCGCCCGACATTGCCGATCTCGGCGAGAACCTCCGCGCGCGCATCGAGGCGGGCGCGCGTAGCGTGCCGCCGGGCGTGACGACGGATCCGATCGCGCTCGCGAACCCCGCGCGGTTCCGGATCCCGGTGACGCTGCTCATGGGATCCGTCGACGCCGAGGAGCTCGCCGCGAGCCTCGCCGAGTGGCCGGTCTTCGCGGAAGAGTTCAGGCAGATCGAGCAGGTCGAGGTCGTGGTGATCGGATCCGGGCACTGGCCACAGTTCTCGCGCCCCGAGCGCCTCGCCGAGCTGCTCGTCGCTGCGGCGCGCTGACTCGATACGATTCCCGCATGACCGCTGACGTTCATCGCCCCCGCATTTACCTCGCCTACACCGCCGACGAACTCGAGCGGTATTACAGCCCCGGAGCGCTCGCCGCCCTCGAGGCGCTCGGCGAGGTCGTGCGGAACGACACGGGCGAGGTCATCGAGAAGGCGGCCCTCGCCGACGTCACGCGCGGATGCGACATCGTCATCGCGCACCGATCCGTCGGCGTCGACGCCGCGTTCTTCGCGCAGATGGATCCGCGGATCCGCGCCGTCATCCGCGGCGCCATGGACGTCAGCACGATCGACGTCGACGCCGCCACCCGCGCCGGGGTCATCGTCGCAAACACCTCGTCGGGCTTCGAACGGGCGGTCGCGGAGCACGCCATCGCCCTCGCGATCGACGTCGCCCGCGACATGACGCGGGCCCGCGAGGCGTTCCTCGCCGGAACCGAGCAGCCCACCCGGCAGGGGCTCGAACTCGGCGGCGCGACGCTCGGCATCGTCGGCATGGGCCGCATCGGCCGCGAGCTCGCGCGCCTCGCGACCGCGCTCGGCATGCGGGTCGCGTACGCGGATCCGTCGGCCGAGGCGCCATACGAACGCCTCGATTTCGCGGACCTCCTCGCGACCTCCGACGTCGTCGCGTGCCTCGCGGTGTCGATCCCCGAGACGCGCGGCCTCTTCGACGATGCCGCGTTCGGATCCATGAAGCGCGGCGCGATCTTCCTCAACCTCTCGCGCGGCGAACTCGTCGACGAGTCCGCGCTCGAGCGCGCGCTCAATGCGGGCATCCTCCGCGGCGCGGGCCTCGACGTCGGATCCGGGCTCGACCAGACCCCGCCCCTGCACCTCGCGCGCCGCCCCGACGTCGTCGCAACGCCCCATTCGGCGGGAATGACGGCGGCGGCCCGCCACGTGCAGGCGATGGACACGGTCGATCAGGCCCGCCAGGTCATCGCGGGCGCCGTCCCCGACCGCGCGGTAAACGGATCCGCGTTGGCGTAACCGCCCGCGGGATGCGATCGTGTCGTTCTCGCGTCCCATAACGACACAACGGCATCCCGCAAGGACAAGTGCACGGCGATACGTCGCCCAAGGGACGCGATCGTGTCACTCTCACGCCTCAGAACGACACAACGGCATCCCGCAAGGACAAGTGCACGGCGATACGTCGCCCAAGGGATGCGATCGTGTCACTCTCACGCCTCAGAACGACACAACGCCATCCCGCACGCCTCGCACGTGCCCCCCAGGGATGCGTTTGTGCCACTCTCACGCGCCGGAACGACACAGCGCCATCCCGCAAACGCCGAACGGCGCCCCGCGAGGGGCGCCGTTCGTACGCGAAAGCGTCAGTCCACGAGGTCGTGGCGCACGATCACCTGGTCGCGGCCGGGGCCGACGCCGATCACCGAGATGCGGGTGCCGCTCATGTCCTCGAGCTTCAGGATGTAGTCCTGCGCCGTCTGGGGCAGATCCTCGAAGGTGCGGGCGCCCGTGATGTCCTCGGACCAGCCGGGGTAGGTCTCGTAGATCGGCTTCGCGTGGTGGAAGTCGCTCTGGTTGACGGGCACCTCGTCGACGCGCGTGCCGTTGACGTCGTAGGCGACGCAGACGGGGATCTCCTCGAGACCCGTGAGCACGTCGAGCTTCGTCACGACGAGGTCGGTGATGCCGTTGATGCGGGTCGCGTAGCGCGTGATCGGGGCGTCGTACCAGCCGACACGGCGCGAACGACCGGTGGTGGTGCCGAACTCAAAGCCCGCCTGGCGCAGCCACTCGCCCTGCTCGTCGAAGAGCTCGGTCGGGAAGGGACCTGCGCCGACGCGGGTCGTGTAGGCCTTAACGATTCCGACGATGCGGTCGAGGCGGTTCGGGCCGACGCCGGATCCGGTCGACGCGCCACCGGCGGTCGCCGACGACGAGGTCACGAACGGGTAGGTGCCGTGGTCGATGTCGAGCATCGTGGCCTGACCGGCCTCGAAGACCACGACCTCGTCGCGCTCGAGGGCCTCGTCGAGCAGCAGGCTCGCGTCGACCACCATGGGGCGCACGCGCTCGGCGTAGCTGAGCAGGTCGTCAACGATCTCGTCGGCGGTGATCGCGCGACGGTTGAAGATCTTGACGAGCAGGTGATTCTTCTGCTCGAGCGCGCCTTCAACCTTCTGGCGCAGGATCGACTCGTCGAAGAGATCCTGGATCCGGATGCCGACGCGGCTGATCTTGTCGGCGTACGCGGGGCCGATACCGCGGCCCGTCGTGCCGATCTGGCGCTTGCCGAGGAAGCGCTCCTGCACCTTGTCGAGGGTGCGGTGCGCCTGCGTGATGATGTGCGCGTTGGCCGAGATCTTCAGCTTCGAGGTATCGATGCCGCGCGACTCGAGCGCCTCGATCTCCTGGAAGAGCACCTCGAGGTCGACGACGACGCCGTTACCGATGACGGGCGTAACGCCCGGCGAAAGGATGCCGGACGGCAGCAGGTGCAGCGCGTACTTCTCGTCGCCGATGACGACGGTGTGGCCTGCGTTGTTGCCGCCGTTGAACTTGACGACCCACTCGGTGCGTTCGCCGAGCAGGTCTGTGGCCTTACCTTTACCCTCGTCGCCCCACTGGACGCCGATGATCACGATTCCGGGCATGCGTTATCCCCCTGAGATTCGGGTGCTGGATTCTCAGTCTATCGGGCGGAGGAAAAGGTCCCTGAGATCAGCTGTCTTCGACCTTGACGAGGCCGATGAACTTCATGCGGTCTTCGCCATAGAAGCAGGTCTGCAGCGCGAGATCGCCCTGCAGGCCGATGAGGTCTTCCGTCGTGGCCCAGATCTTCGGGGTGTAGCGGATGTCGATGATCTCGTAGAGGCCATCCATGCCGTCGCCCTCGATGTTGATCTTCTGACCCTCGTTCCACGGCAGCAGCACGTCGCCGCCGCAGTTGTTGTGGGCGGCCGCCGTCGTGGGAACGCCGTCGCGCTCGTACGACTTCATGATCGTGAAGGTGTGGTAGGTATCGCCAGCGTTGCAGGCGATGTCGAGGTCGGCCTCGTCGCCGGTCACTCCGAGCTCGACCGTCGGGTACTCGTCGAAGACCTGCTCCTGCACCTTGTCGACGGTGCCGCGGTAGCCCGACTTCAGCGCGCCATAACCCTGCTCGACGGTGTCGGGGATCAGCCAGACGCCGAGGAGGAGCGCGACGCCACCCAGTACGAGCACGCCGCCCAGCGCGCCGAGCACGATGTTCCCGGCCTTGCGACCGCGCTTCTTCGTGCCCGCGCGGTGTTCCGCTCGCTCACCCACGTGTACCCCCCTCGCCACAACGAAATCTCTGGCTCCGCAGGCATTTTACCCCGCGGAGGAAACGCGAGGAAGAAGCGCGGAAGGCGCCGGGCCCGCGGATCCGCGGGGGCCCGCCCAGCGGATCCATAAGGTGCGAACCGCACTCGGTCGGTCACAAGCCGCTCCCCGACTAGAATTGACCACATGTCGAACGTTCTTGAGAACCTCCCCGTCGGTGAGCGCGTCGGGATCGCCTTCTCCGGAGGTCTCGACACCTCCTGTGCAGTGGCGTGGATGCGCGATGCCGGAGCTGTCCCCTTTACCTACACCGGCGACCTCGGCCAGTACGACGAGGACGACATTGCGTCGATCCCCGCTCGCGCGCTCGAGTACGGCGCCGAGAAGTCGCGCCTGATCGACTGCAAGCCGCTCATGGTCGAGGAGGGTCTCTCGGCCCTCGCGACGGGCGCCTTCCACATCCGCTCGGCCGGACGCACCTACTTCAACACGACCCCGATCGGCCGCGCCGTCACCGGCACGCTGCTGGTGCGCGCGATGCGCGAGGACGGCGTCGACATCTGGGGCGACGGATCCACGTACAAGGGCAACGACATCGAGCGGTTCTACCGCTACGGCCTGCTCGCCAACCCCCGCCTGCGCATCTACAAGCCGTGGCTCGACGCCAAGTTCGTCAGCCAGCTCGGCGGCCGCCAGGGCATGAGCGAGTGGCTCGTCGAGCACGGCTACCCGTACCGCGACTCGGCCGAGAAGGCCTACTCGACCGACGCCAACATCTGGGGCGCCACGCACGAGGCGAAGACCCTCGAGGAGCTCAACGTCTCGCTCGAGACCGTCGAGCCGATCATGGGCGTCAAGTTCTGGGATCCGTCGGTGGAGATCGCGACGGAAGACGTCACCGTCACGTTCGACGCGGGCCGCCCGGTCGCGATCAACGGCACCGAGTACGCCGACGCCGTGCAGCTCGTCCTCAAGGCGAACGAGATCGGTGGCCGCCACGGCCTCGGCATGAGCGACCAGATCGAGAACCGCATCATCGAGGCGAAGAGCCGCGGCATCTACGAGGCCCCGGGCATGGCGCTGCTGTTCATCGCCTACGAGCGCCTCGCCAACGCGATCCTCAACGAGGACACGCTCGCGACCTACCACGAGCAGGGCCGCCGCCTCGGTCGCCTCATGTACGAGGGCCGCTGGCTCGAGCCGCAGTCGCTCATGCTGCGCGAGTCGATCCAGAAGTGGGTCGGCACCGAGATCACGGGCACCGTGACGATCCGCCTGCGCCGCGGCGAGGACTACTCGATCCTCGACACAGCCGGCCCCTCGCTGTCGTACGCCGGAGAGAAGCTGTCGATGGAGCGCGTCGAGGACGCCGCCTTCGGCCCCGGCGACCGCATCGGTCAGCTCACCATGCGCAACCTCGACATTGCGGATAGCCGCGCACGCCTCGAGAACTACGTCTCGCGCGGCCTCATCGGCGGCACGACGGCAGAGCTCATCGGCCAGCTCGAGCAGGGCGAGGCGAAGCAGATCGCCAAGAGCGTCACGCCGATCGACAACGAGACGCTCGACAGCGTCAGCGAGTCGGCCGCGTTCGACACCGGCACCGACTGATCCTGCATGGCGATGGCCCCGGAACCTCCTGGTTCCGGGGCCATCGCCATGCCCGCCGAAAGTACAAGCTTTCCCCGAACGCACATGAAATAACGTAGGCGTTCGGCAAAAACGTAGGCACTCGCGCCGCGATCTGCGATGCTCATCTCACACCCACAAGGTGTCTGACGAGGAGGTCATGATGAGAATCGCGGTACCCACCGAGGTCAAGAACAACGAGGAACGCGTCGCACTCACCCCGAGCGGCGCGGACGCGCTCGTCCGCGACGGGCACGAGGTGCTCGTGCAGGCGGGCGCGGGTTCCGGATCCCGAATCGCCGACGCCGACTACGCGGCGGCGGGCGCGCGAATCGTCGGCTCCGCGTCCGAGGCCTGGAACGGCGCCGACCTCGTGCTGAAGGTGAAGGAGCCCGTCGCGAGCGAGTACAGCTTCCTCCGCGACGACCTCACGCTCTTCGCGTACCTGCACCTCGCCGCCGACCGCCCGCTCACCGACGCGCTCGTCGCCGCCGGCACCACCGCCATCGCGTACGAGACGGTGCAGCGCGCCGACGGATCCCTGCCCCTGCTCACCCCGATGAGCCAGATCGCGGGGCGGTTGTCGGTCTCGGTCGGCGCCTACCACCTCATGCACTCGCAGGGCGGCCGCGGCACCCTGCTGGGCGGCGTCCCCGGGGTTCCGCGCGCGAGCGTCGTCGTGATCGGCGGCGGCGTCGCGGGCGAGAACGCCGCGGCGAACGCCCTCGGCCTCGGCGCGCAGGTCACGGTCTTCGACGTCGACACCCACCGCCTCGGCGAGCTCGAGGCACGCTACGGCAACGGTCTCTCGACCCGGGTCTCGACGCCGCTCGCGATCGCCGACGCGGTCGCGTCCGCGGATCTCGTGATCGGATCCGTGCTGATCCCCGGATCCGCCGCCCCGAAGCTCGTCACCGACGAGATGGTGCGCGGGATGCGCGCTGGATCCGTGCTCGTCGATATCGCGATCGACCAGGGCGGGTGCTTCGAGGGATCCCGCCCGACGACGCACGACGACCCGACGTTCCGGGTGCACGACTCGCTCTTCTACTGCGTCGCCAACATGCCCGGCGCGGTGCCGGAGACGGCGACGCGGGCGCTGACGAACGCGACTCTGCCGTACGTGCGGCGCCTCGCGGCGGACCAGTGGGATCGTCCACTGACGGACGGCGTCAACGTGCGCGGCGGTGAGATCGTGCTGCCGGCGCTGCGGTAGCCCGCGCTGGCCCCTTCCGGATGTCGCCCGCCTGTGTCATGATCGCTTCGTCCGGGACAACCGGTCCCGGCAATCATCGGGAGGGGTCATCATGGGATTCAAGCAGGCGCCGTACATCATGCTTGACGGCCGCGCGACGGAGGCGCTCGCCTTCTACCAGAACATTCTCGGCGGCGAGACGACCATCACTCACTACCGCGACCTGCCGATAGACGGCATGGGCGGCGACCCCGACTGGGTCATGCACGGGCAGCTCGAGGTCGGAGGCGGCGTCACGATCATGGTCGCCGATGGCGAGCAGCAACGGTCCGCCGACAACCCGAAGGTCGTCATCTGCCTCTACGGCGACGATCGCGACGAACTCGAGGGCTTCTTCCGCGGGCTCTCCGAAGGTGGATCCCGATCAATGCCCTTCGAGAAGGCGCCGTGGGGATCCTGGTTCGGCGAGGTCATCGACCCGTTCGGCGTGACCTGGATGCTCGAGGGCGGCGGCGACGAGCAGGGCTGAGCGGAGCTACACCTTCAGCTTCGCCTTCTTCGCCTGCTCGCGGTTGCGCTCGTTGCGGAAGAGCTCGCGGGCGAGGTCGGGATCCAGCCGCCCCTCGGCGAGCATGCGAATCGGGCAGCGCTTACAGCGCGGCTTCGACTTGCAGCACTTCTTCTTCGGGCCCTTTTTCTTGGCCTTCTTTTTGTCGGATCCCATTCGATCAGCGTAGGCGCGGCGCCTTAACCGGCGTCGTGCTGTGCCTCGATATCGTCTGCGAGCTCGTCGACGAGCAGGGTGTTGTGGTCGATGCTGCCGTTGCGATAGGCCTGGCGGGCGACCATGTGCGCCGAGATCGGCGCCGTCGCGAGCTGGATCACGACGATCGGGATCAGGAAGGCGACGGCCGGCCACGTGTGCAGCGCAACCGCGACGCCGAGCGCGATGAGGATGACGCCGAGTACCTGAGGCTTCGTGGCGGCGTGGAGGCGGGCGGGCACGTCGCTGAAGCGCAGCAGCCCGATAGAGGCGGTGAGGCTCAGGATCGACCCGAGCAGCACCAGCACGAGGGCGATGGTGTCGGTCATCGCTCGTCCTCCCTGAGCTTGGCGCGGTCGCGGCGGGCCACGAAGCGGGCGACCGCGACGGTGCCGAGGATGCCGGTCGCCGAGATCATGAGCATGATCGGCAGCGTGTACATGTGCTTGTTGATCACGGCCTCGGCGCCGAGGATGCAGAGCACCTCGCTCAGCAGCACGTCGCTCGCGATGGCGCGGTCGAGGATCGACGGGCCCTTGATCATGCGGATGATCGCGAGCAGCGCGGCGGCCGCGAAGACCACCGCGATCGCGGCGATGAGAACGGAGTTGACGGTCACAGGCCCTCCTCCAATCGGCGCTCGGTGAAGAGCGGCGCGTCGCTCATGACGAGGCGCAGCTGTTCGCGGGATCCGACGGCGCGCACGATGAGCTTCTCCCATCCGAGCGCGTCGCGGCGGAACTTCTCGACGTCCTCGGCCGAGGTCACGCCGAGCACGTGCATGAACAGCACCCGGTTGGTGCGGTCGGACTCGATCACGGTGCTACCAGGAACGAGAGACAGCGCCACGGCGACGTGCGTCATGATGAGATCGTCGTCGATGCGCAGGGGGCTGCGGATGATCGCCGTCGGCGTGGGCCTCGGCGTCAGCGCCTGCCACGCCACCTGCAGCGCTCCGGCAACGAGGTGCCCGGCGAAGGTCACGACCGCGACGGCGAGCCACCAGATGTTGACGCGGCCGCTGAGCTCCGCCGCCGGCAGCCGGAAGACGTTCGTCACGACGACGGCGACGATGACGCCCGTCAACGCGGCGAGCAACGTGAACTGCCCCCACAGCAGCATCCAGAGCAGGACGAGCCAGATGAAGAAGGGCAGCTGCACCCACAGCCGCTTGACCTGTGCGCGTGGTGTCGTCATGTCGTCTGCTCCACGTCGACGAGTTCTACGAGCGAGATGGGCTGCAGGAGGGCCTCGCCGATACGCTCGCACACCTCGTAGAGCGGCCCGGCGAACACCGTCAGCGCGACCGTGACGGCGACCATGCCGAGCGTCGCGCCCGTCATGACCTTCGGGATCACGCGGCGCTCGCGCTGCTCGTCGGCCGCCGGCGCGCTCGACAGGTAGCTGAAGCGGGCCTCGGCCTCGAGGTCTGCGGCCTCCTCGCCCCCGCGCCAGAACGCGAGGTTCCACGCGCGCATGAGCGCGTAGAGCGTCAGCAGCGACGTCAGGATGCCGGCGCCGATCGCGACCCACATCACCGCGGTGCCGACGTCGGCGGCCGCCTCGAAGAGGGCGAACTTGCCGATGAAGCCCGAGAACGGCGGGATGCCGCCGAGGTTGAGCGCCGGGATGAAGTACAGCACCGCGATGAGGGGCGCCGCCTTGAGCAGGCCCTTGACGCGCACGATCGAGGTGGAGCCCGCGAAGCGCTCGATGAGCCCCACCGCGAGGAACAGCGTCGTCTGCACGACGATGTGGTGCACGACGTAGTAGGCCGTCGCGCCGATGGCCTCGGCCGTGCCGATCGAGATGCCGAAGATCAGGTAGCCGACGTGGCTCACGAGCGTAAACGACAGGATCCGCTTGAGCTCGGCCTGCGCGATCGCGCCGAGGATGCCGATAACCATCGTCGCGATCGCGACGATCGCGAGCACGAGGTTGAGGTCGCTACCCGCGAAGAGCTGCGTCTCGGTGCGGATGATCGCGTAGACGCCGACCTTCGTCAGCAGGCCCGCGAAGACGGCCGTGACGGGGGCCGGGGCCGTCGGGTAGGAGTCGGGAAGCCAGAACGACAGCGGGAAGACGGCCGCCTTGACGGCGAAGCCGACGAGCAGCATGACGTGCAGCATCATCTGCACATTGGGCGCGATCTCGTCCATGCGCTCGGCGATCTGCGCCATGTTGACGGTGCCGAGCGAGGCGTAGATCACGGCGATCGCCGAGAGGAAGACGATGCTCGATACGAGCGAGACGACGATGTATACCGTGCCGGTGCGGATGCGGGATTCGGTGGATCCGAGAGTGATCAAGACGTACGAGGCGACCAGCAGGATCTCGAAACCCACGTACAGATTAAAGAGGTCGCCCGCGATGAACGAGTTGAAGATACCGGCCGACAGGATCAGGTATGACGGGTGGAAGATCGAGATCGGCGTCTCGGAGTCGCCATCCGCGGCACCCTGCCCGACCGAGAACAACAGCACCGCGAGGAGAACGACGCTCGAGACCGCAACGAGCATCGCGGCGAGCCGGTCGACGTAGAGCACGATGCCGAACGGCAGCGGCCAGCCGCCCACCGAGACGGCGAGGGGCGTGCCCGAGTCGACGGTCACGAGCATGACAGCGGCGAGAATGAAGGTCGCCGAGAGCGTCACGACCGAGACGAGAACCTGCGCGCGGCTTCGGTGCCCGAGCAGCAGGGTCAGCGCCGCGCCCGCGAGCGGGAGGATGACGAAGAGGGGGACGAGCAGGCTCACGGGGTCGGCTCCTCGCCACGGTTGAGGTCGTACGCGGCGGTGATCGGCTCCACCAGTCCGTCGGTGAAGTCGGTGGTCTCCTCGTCGCCCGTCTCGGCCGACTCCTCCTCGACGTCGAGTGCGTCCTCCGTCTCCTCCGCGCGGACGCGCAGCGAGACGTCTTCCTCGTCATCGAAGACCGTGTCGGCCTCGCCGAGCTGCCACGAGCGATAGATGAGCGCGAGCAGGAAGGCGCTCACGGCGAAGGTGATGACGATGGCCGTCAGCATGAGCGCCTGCGGCAGCGGGTCGCTCGCGCCCGCGGCACCGTAGAACGGCGAGACGCCGGGGAAGCCCATCGAGATGAGCAGCAGCAGGTTCGTCGCGTTGCCGAGCAGTAGGAAGCCGATGAGCACGCGCGTCAGGCTGCGCTCGAGCATCGCGTAGACGCCGGCGGCGTACAGCACCGCCATGACGATGACGAGAGTCGCGGATACGGTCACGAGCGCGCTCCTTCCGTCGCGTGGCCCTCGCTGATCTGGCGGTCGACCTCGGATCCGAGCGCGCGCAGCACGTCGAGCACGAGGCCGATCACGACCAGGTAGACACCGATGTCGAAGAACGTCGACGAGACGAACTCGATGTGGCCGATGACCGGGATCTCGGCCTCCCACACCGCGCGCGTCAGCGGGTTGAGGCCCGCGAGCATGGGGGCCGCGGCCGTCGCGACCGCGAGCAACAGGCCGAAGCCCAGCAGCCGACCGGCGTCGGTCGGGGCGGCGATACCCAGTTCATAGCGGCCGCCCGCGACGTATCGCATCACGAGGGCGAGGCCCGCAACGAGGCCGCCCGCGAAGCCACCGCCCGGCAGGTTGTGGCCCGCGAAGAGCAGGTAGATCGAAATCACGATGATCGTGTGGAACAAGATCCGCACGATGACCTCGAGAATCATCGAGCGCGTCTCCGACGCGAGAGTCGTGCCGCCGACGAGCCAGGCGCGGCGCCCGCTACGGTGGTTGCCCTGCTCGAGCCGCAGCCCCTCGGGCGTCTCGACGAGCGGCCGGTGGCGCACGCCGCGCCGCGCGCGCTTCGGGATGTGCTTCTTGATCTTCTCGCGCGCGGCCACGAGCCGGTCGGCGCGCGCCGTGACGAACACGAGCGAGGCGACGCCGGTCGCGGCGAGCACGAGCACGCTGAGCTCGCCCATGGTGTCCCAGCCGCGCAGGTCGACGAGGGCGACGTTGACGACGTTCTTGCCGTGGCCGATCTGGTAGGCGAGCTCGGCCCACTCGGTCGAGATCGGCTCGTGGATCCGCGCGCCCGCGGCCGCGACCGCGACGACCGCCATGGTCGCGCCGACCGCGATGCCGGTGACGGCGCGCAGGATCGGGTGACCGGATCCGTTATGGCTGCCCATGCGCGAGGGGATGCGGCGCAGCACGAGCGTGAAGGCCACGAGCGTGACCGACTCGACGAGCACCTGCGTCACCGCGAGGTCGGGGGCGCCGAGGAAGGCGAAGAAGATGACCATGCCGAGGCCCGTGACGCCGACGAGCACGACGCCGGTGTAGCGCTTGCGGGCGCGCACCGCGACGATTCCGGCGATCATCATGAGCGCCGCCGCGATCGGCTGCACCGGGTGCTGCCACGCGTCGAGCGAGAACGACCACTCGCCACCCGAGAAGAAGACGGCCGCCTCGGCGCCGACGAGCACGACGAAGATCGTGCCGACGTAGATCGGCAGGGATCCGGTCTGGGTGACGCCCGTGACGAAGACCGCGAGGCGGTCGATCGCGCGGGTGACGACGTAGTAGACGTCGGAGGCGTGGAAGGGCAGCAGCTTCGGCTTGCGGTCCCAGCCCGTGCGGATCGACAGCCAGAAGACGAGCACGCCGAGGCCGATCGCGAGGGCCGACATCCCGAGGGCGGGCTCGAGGCCGTGCCAGAGCGCCAGGTGATAGTGCCCCTCGCCCGCGAGGTCGGCGTACGGCTCGAGCAGCGTGCCGAGGAACGGCGCCGCGAAGCCGCCCGCGAGCGTCGCCGCCGCGAGCGCGATCGGGCTGAACATGAAGCCGATAGGCGGATCCGGCCAGGCGGTGTCGTCGCAGAAGCCGCCGTCGGCGTTCTTCTTCCGCGCGAAGGCGCCCCACACGAAGCGGATCGCATATGCCGTCGTGAGCATACTTCCGATGACGATGCCGACGAGCGCGACCAGCGCCCACGCGGATCCGCCGATCGCCTCGTCGAGGAGGCTCGTGAGAGCGGCCTCCTTCGCGACGAAGCCGAAGAGCGGCGGCACGCCCGCCATCGACGCGGCGACGATGATCGAGACGACCATGAGCGTCGGCGCCTGGCGACCGACGCCGCTGAGCTTGTCGATGTCTCGGGTACCGAGCTGGCGGTCGATGATGCCGACGATGAGGAAGAGCGCGGCCTTGAACATCGCGTGCGCGACGACGAGCGCGATGCCGGCGAGGGCGGTGTCGCGGGCGCCGTAGCCGACGACGACCGAGATGAAGCCCAGCTGGCTGACGGTGCCGTAGGCGAGCACGCGCTTGAGGTCGACCTCGCGCAGCGCCTGCAGGCCGCCGAGCAGCATCGTGAAGATGCCGAGGGTCACGAGGATCGGGCGCCAGGGGCCCGCCTCGGCGAAGGCCGGGGCGAAGCGCGCGAGCAGGTAGATGCCCGCCTTCACCATCGCGGCCGCGTGCAGGTACGCGCTCACGGGCGTCGGCGCCGCCATGGCGCCGGGAAGCCAGAAGTGGAATGGGAAGATGGCCGACTTGCTGAGCGCGCCGACGAGCAGGCACACGAGCGCGGCGTCGACGAGCGGCCCCGTCGGGGCGGCCGCGAGGATCGCGTCGATGCTCGTCGTGTCGGCGACGACCGTGAGGATCACAGCGCCGACGAACATCACGAGGCCGCCGAGCGTCGTCGTGAGGAGCGCCTGCAGCGCCGCACGACGCGAGGCCGCGCGGGAGTACGTGTGGCCGATCAGAAGATACGAGAGCACGCTCGTGATCTCCCAGAACATCACGAGCACGATGAGGTCGTCGGTGAGGACGAGGCCGTACATCGCGCCGGCGAAGCCCATCAGCACGCCGGCGAAGCGCCCGACGCCCTCTTTGGATCCGCGGAAGTAGTTGCGGCAGTAGATCATCACGAGCGCGCCGACGGCGGTGACGATAAGCGTCATGACCCAGCCGAGCGTGTCCATGCGCATCGAGACCTCGACGCCGAGCGGCCGGATCCAGCTATATGCCTCGAACGGAATGTCTCCGTCTAAGACCCGGGGCCCGAGCACGAGGGCGTGAATCATGCCGGCGATCGGCACGAGCGCCGCGGCGTAGAAGACGCGCGCCCCCAGGATCCGCGTAAGCGGCACGAGCACGACACTGGCGATCCCGAAGACGACAAGGATCGCGATCATCAGTGAGGACTCCTCGTCGTCGTGCGTCGGGCGGCGGGTTTTGTCTAGTTTATCGGGAAGTGAGTACTACCTCGGCGCTAATGTCAAGATGTGCGCCTCGTCATTGCTCAGTGCTCCGTTGACTATTCGGGGCGACTCAACGCTCATCTGCCCCTCGCGACCCGCGTGCTCATGCACAAGGGTGACGGATCCCTGCTGATCCATTCGGACGGCGGCAGCTACAAGCCCCTCAACTGGATGAGCCCGCCGTGCCGGCTCGACCAGATCGAGGTCGACGACGAGCTCGCGAGCGCCGGCGTCATCGAGGCGTGGAAGGTCACGCACCAGAAGACGGGCGACACCCTCACGGTGCGGATCCACGAGATCATCCACGACACGACCCACGAGCTTGGCGTCGATCCCGGCCTTATTAAGGACGGCGTGGAGGCCGACCTCCAGCGCCTCCTCGCCGAGCAGGTCGACCTCGTCGCCGAGGGATCCAGCCTCGTGCGCCGCGAGTACCCGACCGCGATCGGCCCGGTCGACCTCATGATCCGCGACGCCGACGGCGTGCCCATCGCGGTCGAGATCAAGCGCCGCGGCGAGATCGACGGCGTCGAGCAGCTGACGCGCTACCTCGACCTACTGGGCCGGGATCCGCTCCTCACGGGGATCCGCGGCGTGTTCGCCGCCCAGGAGATCAAGCCGCAGGCGCGCGTGCTCGCGGAAGACCGCGGGATCCGGTGCCTCGTGCTCGACTACGAGCGCATGAAGGGCATCGACTCGGGCGTCCCCACCCTGTTCTGACCGGAGGCCCCTCCCCCGGGCTCGGCTAGCATGGGGGCCATGGGGAGTTCGCGTTTTTCGTGTGTGCTGTGGGATGTTGACGGAACGATCGCGGATGCCTCTGCCGGCATCCTGCCGCGCATCGAGATCGTTCTCGGCGAACTCGGGAAGCCGTCGATCCCCGCGGACCAGGTCAATCGCTGGATCGGCCCGCCGATGCTCGAGTCGTTCCAGGAGCTCGCCGGCCTCTCCGAGGACGAGGCGGTGGTCGCCGTCGCGCGCTACCGCGGCCTCGCGGGCGAGCAGGGCTACGCCAACTCCGTGCGCCTCTACGACGGCGTCGTCGACGTGATCCGCGAGGTGCACGCCGCGGGCGTGCCGCAGACCACCGCGAGCACGAAGCCCAGCAACCAGATCGAGGCGATCTTCGAGCACTTCGACCTCACCGACCTCTTCGTCGCGGTGCACGGTGCCACGCCGACGCCCGGCGTCAACGACACGAAGGCCGACGTGCTCGGCCGCGCCCTCGACGACATGCGCGCCCGCGGCGTCGACGTCTCACGCCCCGTCCTGATCGGCGACCGCCACCACGACATCGACGGAGCCCGCGGCTTCGACGTGCCCGTTATCTTCGCCCGCTGGGGCTTCGGATCGCCCGAGGAGGAGGCGGGGTCGATCCTCGCCCTCGACCGCCCGGCCGATCTTCGCGACGTCCTGCTGGGGTAAGCGATGCTCGAGACCACGACCGAGCTGGTCGCCGAATGGGGCGTACCGGCGCTGATCGCGCTCGGATCCATCGCCGTCGTCGTCATCCTCCTCGTCGTCGTCGTGCGCATCGCGCGCCGCGGCAAGCGCGCCCGGATCCGTGCGGAGCGCGCGCTCGCTGACCTCGGCGCGCTCGTCGTGCGTCTCGACGACGCGACGGAGGAGCTGGAGCTCGAGATCGGCATGTCGAGCGCGCTCTACGATGGCCGGCCGCCGGCCTCGCTCCGCCGCGCGCGCCTCACGGCGCAGCACACGCGCGACGACGCCTTCGCCGCCTATAGCGCCGTGACCGCCGAGGGCAATCTGCCACCGCACCAGGTCGCCGAGTCGAGGCGACTGACGATCGCGGTACAGAAGGCGCTCGACGTCATCACGAAGGCCCGCGCCGAGAACGAAGCGTGGCTCGCGAAGAACACCACCGCGGCCGAGCAGGTCGAGGTCGCCCGCCAGCGCCTCGACGAGATCTCCGAGCGCATGGGCGACCCCTCGGCGCTGCGCGAGGAGCTCGCCCGCATCGCCGACGAGAGCGAGTGGGAGGACGCCGCCGACGCCGACACCGCCGCCCGCGATGCCCTCGCCGAGGCGTGCGAGCACCTCCGCGCCGCGGAAGAGAAGGCAGCGGATCCGGCGCTCTCGGCGCGCGACGACCTCACGGCGTGCGAGAAGGCGCTCGCGCGGGCGGAGAACGCCTCGCAGCTCCTCGAGGAGACGCACCGCCTCGTGCAGCACGCGACCCTCGCGGTCGGCGACGAGCAGCTCGGCGCCGCCGCCGCGATCCGCGCGGCCGCCGGCACGCAGCTGGCGGCGGATCCGGCGCACGCGCCGAAGCTCGCCGAGGCGATCCGCGTTTCGTCGGCCGCGCTCGACTCGGCGATGCAGATCGCGGAGCGCCGCCCCGTCGCGGCGAACGAGCGCATCGCTCGCCTGCGCGACCAGCTCGACATCGCCCTCGCCGACTCGCGCACGCAGCAGCAGCAGCTGCGCGGGGCGCGAAGCGCGCTCCCCGGATCCCTCGCCGCCGCGCGCAGCGCCCTCGCCCGCGCGGAGGCAGTCGTCACGGGCGCCGAGATCGACGCGCGGGTGCGGCTCGACAGCGCGCGGCGCGAGCTCGCGTTCGCCCGCCAGGCGCAGGATCCGATCGAGGCGCTCGACGCCTCCCGCCGCGCGAGGCGCGACGCGGAAGAGGCGACGACGCTCGCGAAGGACCGCAAGCGCCGCCGTTGACCGCATACAGAAAGGCCCCGCATCTCTAGGAGGTGCGAGGCCCGGGTCTGAAAGTCTCAGATAGCGACGATGTTCTCGGCCTGGAGGCCCTTGTCGCCCTGCGTCACGTCGAACTCCACGCGCTGGTTTTCCTCCAGCGAGCGGTAACCGTCCATCTTGATTGCACTGAAGTGCGCGAAGACGTCCTGGCCGCCCTCGTCGGGGGAGATGAAGCCGAAGCCCTTCTCAGCGTTGAACCACTTCACGGTGCCCTGCGTGCTCATGTACTGCCATTCCTTTTGGAGCGAATGCCGTCACAATTTCGTGCCGACGTGCCCAACGCTAGCTCACGAAACCTGCTTTACAACAGGGTTTAGCGAAGATTTACCCGCCGGAAAAAGAAACAGCCCTCACCGTTGGGGGGAAACAGTGAGGGCCGGACGACCGAGAGAGGACGTCTCATTCCAGGATACATGGCCGCATCCGCGCCGTCTCGGACACGCCCAATCTCCGAAGCGGCGCGGGGCCACGCGGGTCAGACGGTGACGACGACCTTACCCCTCACGTGGCCGCCGCGGAGCACCGCGATGGCCTCGTCGATGCCCTCGAGTGGGAAAACCTGCTGAATCGGGACGATGAGCGATCCCGCCGCGATCGCGTCCGCGATCCGCGCAAGCGCGCCCGGATCAGCGTCGGATCCGCCAGTCGCGACCGCACCTCCCGGGGGCGTCGGGCCCGCGGCGATGGTCGCGATGCGCTCCGGGGCGACGCCGAGCTCAAGCGCCGCCTCGACGGTCGCGGTGCCCTGCAGGTCGATCGCGGCGTCGACGCGGGGCGCGAGCTCGCGGATCCGGTCGGCGAGCCCCTCGCCGTAGGTGGTGGGGATCGCGCCGAGATCGCGCAGGAAGTCGTGGTTCGCGGGCGAGGCGGTCGCGATGACGGTCGCGCCGGCCGCGACGGCGAGCTGCACGACGAACACACCGACGCCGCCCGCGGCCCCGCCGACGAGGAGGGTGAGGGCTGTGTTGGGTGCGGTTGCGTCGGGTGCGGGTGCGGCGCCGGGTGCGGTCACGCCGACTGCCGCGAGGGTCGCGGCCGCGGTGCGGCCCGCGATCGCGAGAGTCGAGGCGACCTCGTCGGAAACCGCATCGGGGGTGCGCACGAGGGTGTCGGATCCGACCCGCACGATCACGTGCTCGGCGAGCGCGCGGCCGCGTGCCCCTCCGAAGACCCGATCGCCGACCGCGAAGTCATCGACCCCGTCGCCGACCTCGTCGATCACGCCGGCGAAGTCGTTTCCGAAGCCGGAGGGGGCCGTCACGCCGAAGTATCCCGCGACCTCGGGCGAGGCCGCGACCTTCCAATCGACGGGATTGAGTCCGGCGGCACGCACGCGCACCCGCACCTCCCCCGGCCCCGCGTGAGGTTCGTCGCGCTCCACGATCTCGAGCTCGATGGGATCACCAATGACCTGTTGCTGCACGAATCTGCTCATGCGATCACTATCGCCGGGCGGCCCCCAATTCATTCCGCGATGACCGAGCGTGACGCCCGTGCGCCCCACGCGGGCGCCACGAGTCTCGGAGAAATCACGAAACTCGGAGCCTTCCGCCCAGAATCCCCGAGTCTGGTGATTCCTCCGACTCCCGTGCGCGCAAAGCGTCGCACAGCGCACCACCCCGCGCCACGAACCTCGGAGAAATCACGAGACTCGGAGCCTTCCGCCCAGGATCCCCGAGTCTGGTGATTCTTCCGACTCCCGTGCGCGCGCAGCGCCGCACACCGGGCCCCGCGGGGTCGCCCCCGCGATAGAGACAACGAGAAATCCCCCTGGAAGCGGCAACAGCCGCGACCAGGGGGACCCGATTTCGAGTGCGCAAGGGGGGACTTGAACCCCCACGTCCGTAAGGACACTGGCACCTGAAGCCAGCGCGTCTACCGATTCCGCCACTTGCGCGTGTGAAGTTTTTGCCGGGTGATACCCAACCTCGTCAGCATAGCATGGCGCCACGGCCCACCGCGAAAGCGTGTCGCCCGCGCGTGGTTTCTGTGGAATCATCCTGAGGTTGGATTCGGGATGTCAGGGCCTCCAAGTACCATGACGCTATCCGCCCGTCCGACCCCAAGGAGCACTGTGGGATTGCTTGACAGCTTCGAAAGGGGCCTCGAGCGCGCCGTAAACGGCGCTTTCGCGAAGACCTTCCGTAGCGGCGTCCAGCCTGTGGAGATCGTCGCGGCGCTTCGTCGCGAGATGGATACGTCGGCCCAGGTCATCGGCCGCGACCGCATTCTGGCGCCGAATTCGTACGAGGTTCTGCTGAGCCCCGCCGACGCCGAGCGGCTGTCGGGCCTGGGGGCGGCGCTTCGCCAGGAGTTGCACGCGAAGGCTCAGGAGCACGGCACATCGCAGGGCTACACCTTTTCGGGCCCGCTGACGGTCTCGCTCCGCACGTCGGACGATGTACAGGCGGGCACCCTTCAAGTGACCTCCTCGGCGGTGCAGGGCGACGTCGTCTGGCAGGCGGCGCTCGATATTGACGGCCGCCGCTATCCCGTGACGCGTGCGCGCACCGTCATCGGCCGCGGATCCGACACCGACATCCCCCTCGCCGACGCCGGCACGAGCCGCCGCCACGTCGAGGTGCTGTGGGACGGCAAGCGCGGCATGGTTCACGATCTCGGATCCACGAACGGGTCCCGGCTCGACGGCCAGATGGTGTCGAAGGCGCTTCTCGCCGACGGTCAGACGATCACGATCGGCCGGACGAATATTGTGTTCCGTGTGCTCGCGTCTCACGCGGGCCGCCAGGTGCTGGCCGGCCAGCAGAACGCCACGCAGATTATTGACGACTTCCAGAGGGGGCAGCGATGAGCGAGCTGACTCTGTTCGTTCTGCAGTACGGCTTCTTGCTGTTGCTGTGGGTGTTCGTCTTCGTGCTGATCTTCGCGCTCCGCGCCGACGTGTTCGGCGGCCGCGTGCGCAAGCTCGAGCATCCGCCGCAGGTCGCAGCGTCCGCGGCCCCGCGCCCCGTCGCGGTCGATACGCCTCCCCCGGCGCCCGCCTCGCAACAGGCGACGGCCGCGTCGGCGAACCGCATCGTCATCACGGCGGGCCCCCGCGCGGGCCTCGAGATTCCCCTCGGTTCGGATCCGCTGACGATCGGCCGCTCGGCCGAGTCGGGCCTCGTGATCCGCGACGACTACACGTCGAGCCATCATGCGCGCCTCGTGCGATACGCGGATCAGTGGATGATTCAGGATCTCGATTCGACGAACGGCACCTTCCACGACGGCGCGAAGGTCACGCCGAATTCCCCGGTCGCGGTGCGAATCGGCGCCCCGATTACGGTCGGCCAGACGACCTTTGAGTTGCGAGGATAACCCCGGGAATGGTCTTCCAGGGCTCCAGCGCCGCGATCAGCCACACGGGTCGCGTGCGTTCCAACAACCAGGATTCGGGCTATTCGGGCTCGAACCTGTTTGTCGTCGCGGACGGCATGGGCGGTCACGCCGGCGGTGACGTCGCCTCGGCGATCGCGATCGACCGGCTCCAGCACCTCGACCACCACTACGACACGACGGCCGAGGCCGAGGTCGCCCTGCGCACGACGATAACGTCGACGGCGCAGGATCTCATCGAGGCGGCGCAGGAGCGCCCGCAGCTCGCGGGGCTCGGCACGACCGTGAGCGGCATCATCATGGTCGATGAGTACGCCGTCATCGGCCACATCGGCGATAGCCGCATCTACCTCTTCCGTGACGGCGCCCTGACGCAGATCACGACCGACCACACCTTCGTTCAGCGCCTCGTCGAGACGGGCCGCATCACGCCGGAGGAGGCGCGCTACCACCCGCGCCGCTCGGTGCTCATGCGCGTGCTCGGCGACATGGACGCGAACCCCGAGGTCGACACCTTCATCATGCCGACGCGCCCCGGCGACCGTTGGCTGCTGTGCTCCGACGGCCTCTCCGGTGTCGTCGACGAGTCGCACGTCGCGAAGGTCTTCGGCCGGCACATGCCCCCGGCGCGCACGGCCGACGCCCTGCTCAAGCAGGCGCTCGACGGTGGCGCCCCAGACAACGTGACCCTCGTCATCGTCGACGTGGGCGGCCAGCACCCCCTGTACACCGGCACCCCGACGATCGTCGGATCCGCGTCGAACCCTAACGGCGTCGGCATCGCCGCGTCGCGGTCGCTCCTGCCTACCGGCTGGCTGCACCCGCAGCGCGCCGCGGCGAACGAGCCGAGCCACTTCGAGCCCGACACCGAGTACCTCGAGGAGCTGATCGAGGAGGACAAGCGCCGCGCGCGCCGTCGCCGCATCGTCGGCTTCACCGCGATCGTGCTGCTCATCGCGGCGATCTTCGGCGCGGGCTGGGCATTCTACGACTGGACGCAGACGCGTTACTACGTCGGTACCGACGACGACAGCGTGGTGATCTATCAGGGGATCCACCAGTCGATCGGGCCGATCTCGTTCTCAACGGTGTACGAAGACACGGAAATTCCGCTGGTCGATGTGCCGAACGCCTGGCTGCTCCAGGCTCAGGACACGATTCCGGCGGCGTCGCTCGAGCAGGCGCAGCAGATTGTCGCAAATCTGCGCGCCCTCGTGCCCGACGATGGAGGTGACAAGTGACAGACGTTGAGGCCCCCGACCGGGGCGTAAAGCGCGCGCTCCGGCGCATGCGCAAGCCGCAGCAGCTCCGCAACCGCGAGCTCGTGCTGCTGATTTTCGCCATGGCGCTAACCCTCGGGGCGTTCGTCCTCGTGCAGTTCGGCGCGATCGGCGAGCTCGACACGAAGGTGCTCGGGGTCGTCGGCATTATGTGCGTCCTCGCGTTCGCGTTGCATATCGTGTTGCGGATCCGCGCGTCGCAGGCCGACCCGTTCCTCGTGCCCGTCGCGCTCATGCTCACGGGTATCGGCACGGCGATGATTTATCGCCTCGACCTCGCGTACGTCGCCCACTGGAACGTGGGCACGTCGAACGCGGGCGAGCACCAGATGCTGTACGCGGCGCTGTCGATCGCGCTCTGCATCGGCCTCGTCTGGTCGCTCGCGAACTACCGCGTGCTGTTCAAGTACACCTACATCTTCGGTTTCCTCGGCATCATCCTGCTGGCGTTGCCGTTCATCCCGTTCCTCAACGGCGGCGGTAACGCGGTCGTCTGGATCAGCATCTTCGGCTTCAACTTCCAGCCCGGCGAGATCGCGAAGATCTGCCTCGCGATCTTCTTCGCGGGCTACCTCGTGCGCACGCGCGAGTCGCTGACGTCGACCGGCAAGCGGGTGCTCGGCTTCACGTTCCCCCGGGCGCGCGAGTTCGGCCCGCTGCTCGTGATCTGGCTCATCTCGATGGCGATCATCGTGCTGCAGCGCGACCTGGGCACCGGAATCCTCATCTTCGGCATGTTCGTCGCGATGCTCTACGTCGCGACGGGCAAGACCGGATGGGTGCTGATCGGTGTCTTCCTCGCCGGCGCCGGCGCGGTCGCGGCGACGTTCGTCATGCCGTACGTGCACGGGCGCTTCGAGCAGTGGCTCCATGCGCTTGACGACGACCTTTACAACGCCAGCGCGAACGCCAGCTTCCAGCTCGTGAACGGCCTTTTCGGGATGGCGCACGGCGGCATGTTCGGAACGGGCCTCGGCCAGGGCCGCCCCGACATCACGCCCGTCGCCGGAAGCGACTACATCATCCCGAGCCTCGGCGAGGAGCTGGGCCTCGTGGGCGTCTTCGCGATCCTCGCGCTCTACCTGATCTTCGCGAGCCGCGGCGCCCACGTGGGCGTCGCCGGCCAGGACGACTTCGGCAAGCTGCTCTCGGTCGGCCTGAGCTTCACGATCGCCCTCCAGGTGTTCATCATGGTCGGCGGCGTGACCCGCGTCATCCCGCTCACGGGCCTCACGACCCCCTTCCTCGCGGCGGGTGGATCCTCTCTTCTCGCGAACTGGCTGATCGTCGCAATCCTGTTGCGCGTCAGCGACGCGGTTCGCCGGCAACCCCGGGCGGTGATCGGTTAATGACCAAGGAAATCCGTCGACTGAGCTTCATCGTCATCTGCATGTTCCTGGCGCTGTTCGTCTCGACGAGCGTCATCCAGGTCGTGCAGGCGCAGGCCCTCACGGGCGATGAGCGCAACAAGCGCACCCTGTACGACTCGTACGACGTGCGCCGCGGACCCATCATCGCGGGCGGCGAGCAGATCGCTCGTTCGACCGCGACGAACGACACGTACCGCTACCAGCGCGTGTACGACGACTCCGAGATCTGGGCCGGCATCACCGGCTGGTTCAACCCCGCGCTCAACTCGGCCACGGGCATCGAGCAGTCGATGACGCAGGAGCTCTCGGGCCTCGCACCCACCAGCTTCCTCGCGCGCCTGAACCAGATCGTGACCGGCAAGGAGGCCCGCGGATCCTCGATCGAGCTGACGCTCGACCCGGACATCCAGCGGGTCGCATACGAGGCGCTGACCTCGCAGGGGTACGACGGCGCGGTCGTCGTCTCGGATCCCAAGACGGGCCGGATCCTGGCCCTCGTCTCGACGCCGGGTTACGACGCGAACGCGGTCGCCTCCCACGACGGCACGGCGGCGAACGCGGCCGCCAACGAATATGCGGCAGCCGAGGGCGACCCGCTGCGCAACAAGGCGATCGACCAGCTCTACCAGCCTGGATCCACGTTCAAGCTCGTCGTCGCGGCGGCGGCCCTCGCGTCCGGCGATTACACGATGGACAGCACGTTCGACAACACCGCGACGTATACGCCGAAGGGCACGACGCGCGAGATCGGCAACGCACCGTACGGCACGTGCGGCGGCAGCTCGTCCGACAAGGTCACGCTGGCGGACGCCATCAAGTACAGCTGCAACGTGCCGATGGCGCAGCTCGCGATCGCGCTCGGTGACGACGCGATCCGCGAGCAGGCCGAGAAGTTCGGCTTCAACTCGTCGTTCGATCTGCCGCTATCGACCACGGCGTCGACGATCGGCACCGACCTCGACGCGGGCCAGACGGCCCGCCTCGGCTTCGGCCAGAACCAGATCACGGCGACGCCGCTGCAGGTGAACATGTACACCGCGGCGATCGCCAACGGCGGCGTCGAGATGAACCCGCTGCTCGTCGACCAGGTCGTCGGCGACGACCTCTCGGTGCAGAAGAAGTTCGAGCCGAGCGAGTACGGCACGCCGATCGATGCGGATGTCGCCAAAGACGTTACCGAGATGATGGTGTCATCCGTCGCGGGCGGCGCGGCGTCAAATGCAAGAATAGAAGGCGTTGACGTTGCCGGTAAGACGGGCACGGCGGAGAACGGCGAAGGTGACCCATACACGCTATGGTTCACGGGGTTCGCTCCCGCAGACGATCCTGAGGTCGCGGTCACCGTGATGGTGGCCGATGGCGGCGGGCAGGGTCAATCAGGAGATGGAAATTCGATCGCGGCTCCCATCGCGAAGAAGGTCATGGAGGCGGTGCTCGCACAATGAGGCCAACCCAGGGTGTGACGTTCGGCGGACGCTACGAGCTGAGTTCGCGCATCGCGATCGGCGGAATGGGCGAGGTGTGGGAAGCCACTGACCACGTCATCGGCCGCACCGTCGCGATCAAGATCCTTAAAGACGAGTACATGGGGGATCCCGGCTTCCTCGAGCGCTTCCGCGCCGAGGCCCGGCACGCTGCCCTCGTCAACCATGAGGGCATCGCGAGCGTCTTCGACTACGGCGAGGAAAACGGATCCGCGTACCTCGTGATGGAGCTCGTGCCCGGCGAGGCGCTGTCGACGCGCCTCGAGCGCGACCACGCGCTGCCGGCCGACACCGTCCTCGACTACATCTCGCAGACCGCGTCGGCGCTGCAGGCGGCCCACGCCGCGGGCCTCGTACACCGCGACATCAAGCCGGGCAACCTGCTGATCACGCCCGACGGCCGCGTGAAGATCACCGACTTCGGTATCGCCCGCATCGCCGACCAGGTGCCGCTGACGGCTACCGGCCAGGTCATGGGCACCGTGCAGTACCTGTCGCCCGAGCAGGCGTCGGGTCACCCGGCGAGCCCGGCGACCGACATCTACTCGCTCGGCATCGTCGCGTACGAATGCCTCGCGGGCCGTCGCCCCTTCACGGGCGAGTCGCAGGTCGCTATCGCGATGGCGCAGATCAACGACGCGCCGCCGCCCCTGTCGGAGCGCCTGCCGGCCCCCGTGCGCCAGCTCGTGATGTCGATGATCGCGAAGAAGCCCGACGAGCGCCCCGCCTCGGCGGCCGCCGTCTCGCGCGCGTGCAACGCCCTGCGCCGCGGCGACATCAACGCCGCGATCGCGGCCGCGCCCATGCTCGCGAACGCGGGCGGCGTGGCGGCCGATGAGGTCACCCAGCTGCTGGGCGCCGCGGGCGGCGCGACGCAGATGATGCCGACGACGTCGCCGCTGCCGATGGGCGAGCAGGCCCCGAAGCCGAAGAAGAAGCGCAGCCCCTGGACGGGCCCGCTGATCGCGCTCATTATCCTGCTCGTCGTCGTGATCGCGGGCGCCGCCTACGGTGTCCTCTCCGGCCAGTTCGGCGGCAACGACGAGCCCGCGGCCGAGGATCCCACGCCGGCCGCGACCGAGTCGGAGGAGCCGACGCCCACGCCATCGGCAACGTCGATCCTCGTCGACATGCAGGCTCTCGGCCTCGAGGGCATGACCTGCGACGAGGCTTCACAGGCCCTGCACGACCAGGAAGCCAAGATCACGCTCAAGTGTGAGACGGGCGAGGCCGCCTCGACCGCGGACGACGTTGGCAAGATCTACAAGCTCGACTCGCGCGGCTTCGTCGAGGAGGGCACTGTCGTGACCGCCTCGGTGTACGACGAGCTCATCTCGATTCCCGCTCCGACCGACGCGCCGCAGTTCGACACCGACGAGCTCGTGCGCGGATCCACGGTGCAGCTGAGCTGGAACAACTCGTTCACGTGCCCCACCGGCACGGGCGACCTCGCGGGCTTCCGCGTGACGCTCACGGGTGCGACCCACACGGGCGACGACCCGACCGCGACCGAGCGCGTCTTCGGCGCCGACGGATACGTGACGCAGGTCGTCATCGACGAGGACGCGCAGCTCGTGAGCGCCTCGTACACCGCCATCTGCCGCAACGGCGACACCGAGCGCGACTCGGATTCGCCCGCCGTGATGACGCCGCAGGAGACGGTCGCCGCGCCGGAGCCCTCCGAGGAGCCGACGACCGAGCCGACCGAGACCCCGACCGAGGAGCCCACCGATTCGTCGAACTCGAGCGACAACGCGAACAGCGGCTCGAACAACGGCAACGGCAACGCCGGCACCGGAAACGCGGGCAACGGCAACGCGGGCCAGCCCTAACGGGAGCCGCGAGTGCCCCGGAGTCGCGGGGCGCTTCCGGTAGCATGATCTGTCCCGGGGGAGAGGCGACAACGTGACTGACGAGCCGACTCAGGCCGTGCAAACGCCAGAAGAGCGGATCCTGTCGGGCCGCTATCGCGTCGATTCGCTGATCGGTCGCGGCGGCATGGCGACGGTGCACCGCGGCTACGACCTCACGCTCGGCCGCACGGTCGCGATCAAGATCCTCGACCGCGAGCTTGCGCGTGACAACACGTTCCGCACCCGGTTCCGCCTCGAGGCGCAGGCTGCCAGCCGCATGGCGCACGCCTCGATCGTGCGCGTCTACGACGCGGGCGAGGATCTCGAGGACGATCCGGCGGGCGGCATCACGCACACGCCCTTCATCGTGATGGAGCTCGTTCGCGGGCGCCTGCTGCGCGAGATCGCGGCCGAGGCCCCGCTCTCGGCCGACGACGCGGCGCGCTACGTCGACGGGATCCTCGAGGCGCTCGAGTACTCGCACCGCGCGGGCGTCGTGCACCGCGACATCAAGCCCGGCAACGTTATGGTGACCGACGACGGCCAGGTCAAGGTCATGGACTTCGGCATCGCGCGCGCCGTGAGCGACACGTCGGCGACGGTCGCGGAGACCACGACGATCCTCGGCACCGCCGCGTACTTCTCGCCCGAGCAGGCGCAGGGCGAGCCCGTCGACGCGCGCGCGGACCTCTACTCGACCGGCGTGGTGCTCTACGAGCTCCTCACGGGCCGGCCGCCGTTCGTCGGCGACTCCCCCGTCTCGGTCGCCTACCAGCACGTGCGCGAGGCGCCCGTGCCGCCGACGAAGCGTTACCCCGAGGCGCCCGCACAGCTCGACCCGATCGTGATGCGCGCGCTCGCAAAGGATCCGGCGCAGCGCTACCCCGATGCGGCGACGTTCCGCGAGGCGCTCGACGCCGCGCTCGACGGGCGCACGATGTCGCGCCGGCAGATGACGAACCTCACCGACGAGCTCTACGGCGAGCACCGTCGCGCGCAGAACGAGATCGAGCACACCTTCGCCGAGCTCTCGAGCGATAACGGCGTGGCGCGCACGCAGTCGGGCCCGCCGACGGCGTGGGTGTGGGCGGCGATCGCGCTCATCATCGCGCTGGTCGCGGCCCTCGCCTTCTGGGTCATCGAATCGGATCCGCTCGACCTGCGGGCCGCCGACACCGTTGACGTCGTCGACGTGACCGGCTGGACGGCGTCGGCCGCCGAGCGCGAGCTCGCCGACGATGGGCTCGAGGTGAAGGTGTCGACGCAGCCGAGCGACAGCCTGCCGGAGGGCACCGTCATCGAAACACGACCGGCTCCCGGCACCTCGCTCGAACTCGGCACGCACGTCGACATCCTCGTCTCGGACGGTCCGCTCATGGCGGCGATCCCGTCAATCATCGGCGGCACCGAAGACGCGGCGCGGAAGGCGCTCGACGGCCACGACGGCCTGCAGCTCGGCCGCATCATGCCGACGAACGACCCCGACGCGCAGGCCGGCACGGTGCTCTCCGCCGAGGTCAACGGCGACAAGGTCGCCGAGGGCGACGAGGTGCTCGAGGGCTCCCGCGTCGACCTCACGGTCGCGACCGGCCGCGTCACGATCAACGACCTCACCGATATGCCCTACGAGTTTGCGAAGAAGTCGTTCGAGGATCTCGGGCTGACGGTTGAGCAGACGGTCGACGACGGCTGCGAGGCGGGCGACCCCCTCATCGTCGAAACGCAGAACCCCGCGGCGGGCGATGTCGACATCCACTCGACCGTGACGCTGCGGGTGTGCGCGCCGGCGGCCGAGGCAAACGAGTCGGGGACATCAGATGGGGCCGAAGGCTAAGACGTCTCGATAACAACGAGCGGATCGCTCGTCGGCGCGCCTGACTCCGACCCGCCCGTTTTCTCTACCGTCACCGCGAAGATATCGCCTTCCTGCATCTCGACGTCGATCAGCGCCGTGGGGTGAGCGCCATCGTGGTCAACGAGACCGGCGGATACCGGGCCCTCTGCGCGGACGAACCACATCTCGTACTGCTCGTCGTCTGCGAGGTCGGGAAGATCTTCGGCAGTCATGACAGCCTGCCCCAAGCTTTCCGACCAGTGCAGCGTCATCTCGCCGCCGCTCGGCAGATCGGCGCTGGCCGAGGCTGCGTCGGTGGCACTTTCGATCTCGTCAAGCGCGACTACAGCGCCCGGACGCATGAACTGGGTCGCAACAGCGTAGAAGCCACCGCCGATGACTGCAAGCCCCGCCACGGCGGCCGCGAGCACGAACCACGGGCGACGACGCCGGCTCCGAGCAGGAGGCTCGTCGTTGATAGCGTCAAGGAGCTGTGCGCGGATCCGCGCCGGCGGATCTACAGCCGGGACCGTCTCCGCGAATGCAGCCGCGGCCAGCCGCGCCTCAAGAAGCTGTTCGGCGCGCCGAGGATCGCGGGCGGCCTCGAGCTCGAGCAGGCGTCGTTCATCATCGCTCAGTGCGCCCACGGAATCCGCAGCCGCGAGCTCCTCGAATTCTTCATCCGTCATCATCCCGCCACCCCCATCGTCTTCCGCAGGCGAGCAATTCCATCACGCATTCGCGTCTTGACCGTGCCGAGTGGCGTGCTCAGCGTCGTCGCGATCTCGCTTTGGCTGTAGCCGTCGAAGTAGGCCATTGACAGGACCTCACGCTGAGCGTCGGGTAGCAGGTCGAGGGCCGCCCGTGCGCGTTCACCCTCCACGCGCACCTCGGCGTCCTCCGCCACGGCGTCGAAGGGAACCTCAAGATCCCGACGTCCCGTTCGCACATCGCGATCGGCGCTCGCCTGCGCGGACTTCACGCGGTCGATGGCCCGCCGGTGAGCGATCATGAAGACCCATGCCTGCCCCCGACCTCGCGTCGCGGTGAAACGGTCGGCCTTCTCCCAGATCTCGAGGAACACCTCCTGCAACACCTCCTCGCTCTGCGCTCGATCGATCACGATCCTCATCACGAGTCCGAAGACTCGCGACGAGAACTGGTCGTAGAGCGCAGCAAAAGCGCCCTTGTCCCGTATCGCGATCCGTCTCAGCAGCTCGTCGACGGCGTCGCCGCCATCGGCCCGTGCATCAGGCGCGGCCTCGCTGCTTTCGGTCATAGAGATCAGCATGCCCTATTCCTCCGCCGCTCGGCCGTGAAAGCCGCGCGAGTCCGGTATCGCGTCACCCGAACGTGAACGAGTAGACGTCCACCCCCGGCGGCACCCGCACCTCGATCGTTCCCTCGGCGGATCCCCCCGACGCGCGCAACGGGTAGGAGCGGGGCGTACCCGACACGTCGACCTCCGATCGCTCGCCGTCAACGTCGACGCCGAGCGTGCCCTCCCCCGCCACGACGATCCTCACCTCGTCCGCGCGGTAGCGAAGACGGACGGTACCGTCTTCTCCCGCAGGCGTCGCCGCCTGCGTTCCGATTTCCCACACGCCATCCAGCGCGAACGTGTCCGCCGCCTGCTCGTCGGGCAGCGCGTAGGCCCGCTCCCCCTGCCGATATTCCTCGGTGCCGCCGAAGGTGTGTTCCTTCGCCGCACCGAGGAATGTCTCGGGAGTCGTGGAACCGATGTCGGGCGTCTCGTCAGCGACATCGGTCGCGTCGGGGAGCACCGCGTCGGGGTCAGCATCGAGCAGGAGCTCGCGGATGAGCTTCTCGGTGACATCGTAGTGACCCTCGCCGAAGGCGATGTGCCGCACGGTACCCGTGGCGTCGATGAGGTAGTGCGCGGGCCAATAGCGGTTCCGGTACGCGGTCCACGTGGCCAGGCTGTTGTCGAGCGCAACGGGGTACTCGATGCCGAAGTCGCGCGCGCCGGCCTCGACGTTGCCGCGATCCTTCTCGAAGGCGTACTCCGGGGAGTGCACGCCGATGACCCGCAGCCCGGCGTCGCGGTACGCGTCGTCCCAAGCGGTGACGTGCGGGATGCTGCGCTGGCAGTTGATGCACGAGTACGCCCAGAAGTCGATGAGCACCACCTCACCACGCAGCTCGTCGAGCGAGACGGGCTCTCCGTTCGGGGTGTTCAACCATCCGTCGATGCCGCGAATCTCCGGCGCGAGGCCGCAGGACGCGAGCTCGTCGCCGGAACCGAGGCACTCGTCGAGCTGCCGGTTCTCGTCTGTCACGAGCCCGCCCAGGCTCAGCGCCTCCTGCACGGCCTCGTCCTCGGCCAGCGGCTGCTGGAGGACGGCGGTATAGTCCGGGATGAGGCGCTGCAGGAATGCGGGTGCGTCGACGACAAGCCCGCCCGCAAGGGCAAGCATCGCGATTCCCGCGGTGATCCTCAGCCCGCGCTCTCGATTGCGGAACGCCCGGATCCGGCGCACCACGCCTCGACCGGCGAGTGCGAACACGAGGAGTGGGATCGCCACTCCTAGCGAGAACGAGACCGTTAACACGACGGTCCCCGCATCGATGCGGCCGGTCGATCCGGCCACGATAATTGCCGCCAGCACCGGACCTGCGCACGGCACGAAGACGGTTCCGAGCGCGAGGCCGACCCCGAACCCGCCCCGCTCGTTCGAGACCTCGCGGCGAGGGATCCACTGGAACGGCCGTTCGAGGAGCTGCTCCAGGCGTGGCACGATCAGGGCGACGCCGAGCACCGCGAGGACGACGATCCCCGCCCACCGCAGGAAGCTCTGCGGTAGGCCCAGTGAGCCGAGCACGAGCGAGCCCATGAGCGTCACGGCCGTGAAGCTGACGATCAGTCCGGCGATCACGAGATAGGGGCGTGATCGACCGGCCGCCGACGGCTCACCGTCCGCTCCGACCTGAGCCGACTGCGCTCCGCCCGTGAGGAACACGACAGGCAGGATCGGCAGGATGCAGGGCGAGATGCCCGTGATGAGGCCTCCGAGAAAGCCGATGATGACGAGTGTCATGAGATCCTCCGCTGGTTACGCAGAGGTATTCGATGCGTCCGCCGTTTCGGATTGACATTCGGGCACGAGAGAAATTCTTCCCATCCGATTCGTACGCGACGTCGAATGCCCTGTAACCGCCAGTCCGGCGGGAGCGCCACACGGCGCAAATCTCAAACCAGGAGGACCCCATGTTGCGCAACAGCCTTCGAATCGGCGGCGGAATCACCTTCACGCTCGCGGCAGCAATCGCCCTGACGGGATGTATGTCCGGCGGCGACGACGCCCCTGAGAACGACGACGCCACGGCGTCCGAGGCTCCCGAGACGATGCCCGCGGAGACCCCCGCTGACGAAACGCCGACAGAGGACGCGACGAACGGCGAGATGGACCCTGCGGCGAACCTCGTCGGCCCGGCCTGTGCCGACTACGCGTCGATGGTCCCGGACGGGCCCGGATCCGTCCAGGGCATGTCGCAGGACCCGGTCGCCGTGGCCGCGTCGAACAACCCGCTGCTGACGACGCTCGTCTCGGCGGTCTCCGGGCAGCTGAACCCGGACGTGAACCTCGTGGACACGCTCAACGGCGACGAGTTCACCGTCTTCGCCCCGGTCGACGACGCGTTCGCCGCGGTCGACCAGGAGACGATCGACATGCTCTCCACCGACGCCGACCTGCTCACCTCGGTGCTGACGTACCACGTCATCCCGGGGCAGATCGAGCCGGCCGACATCGCCGGCACGCACACGACCGTGCAGGGCGCGGACCTCGAGGTCACGGGCTCGGGAGACGAATGGATGGTCAACGACGCGACCGTGCTGTGCGGTGGCGTGCAGACTGCGAACGCCACCGTCTACCTCATCGACTCGGTGCTGATGCCCCCGGCCGAGTAACAGACCAGGGCCGGGTGCCCCCGGGGGGACTGGGGGTGCCCGACTCTGTCGAGCTTCTGGGCGCCGTGCGATCTTCCCGTAGACTGATCCCTATGGCGCGCAAGAAGCACGACGAAGAAGACGAGATCACCCACGTCCCGGGTGAGCCCCTGCCGAACCCCGTGTGGTTCAAGCCGGTCATGGCTACCTTCTTCCTATTGGGCCTGGCCTGGGTTCTCGTGTTCTACATGTCGGGCAGCACCCTTCCGATCCCCGACATCGGGGCGTGGAACCTCGCCATCGGCGGCGGCCTAGCCTTCATCGGCCTCATCATGGCCACCCGCTGGCGCTAACCCCTCTTCTTCACGACCCCGCTCGGATCCTCCGGGCGGGGTTTTTCGCGCGCCCACGGCACGAATCACACGCGTGTAATTCTCCACAGGCCCATCCCCCGGTGTGAATAACACGGGTGTGATTCTCCCCAGCTGGGGATAGATCTGTGGATAACTCCGGGGAAAACCGGCCTTTGAGCGTGGAGAACGCGTGGAGAACCGCCCTTAAGAGGTGGACAGATGGGGTCGAGGTGGGGAAAACCATCCCCGAGCTGTGGAGAACTTGTGGAGAACGGCGGTTTCGTCGACTTTACGAGATGACAAGAACCGCAAATCTTGCTTCCTCAAATCGAGAAAAGATGGATCTATTATGAGAAATACTCGTCCTGACGTTACCTAGCCAACGACGACTCAGGAGAGCGCATTGGTCCTCATCGACACCGCCCAGACCCTTTCTACGACACGCATCGACGCATACGGGGTGACGCCCACCCACGCCACCGCGGCCTTCGCCGAGCTGCTCAATTGGGTCGAGGAGACGGCGGACCTCACCCGCCCCGACCGGATCCACTGGGTCGAGGGATCGGACGTCGAGCGCGAGGCGCTCCTCGCCGACATGGTCGACTCCGGCGCCCTCATCAAGCTCGACGAGACCCTCCGCCCCGGCAGCTACCTCGCCCGTAGCGACGAGCGCGACGTCGCCCGCCTCGAGTCGCGCACCTTCATCGCGTCGAACTCGAGGGACGACGCGGGGCCGACGAACAACTGGGCGGATCCGGCGGAGATGCGGGGCCGGCTGACGGCCCTCTTCGACGGATCCATGGAGGGCCGCACGATGTACGTCGTGCCGTTCTCGATGGGGAAGGTCGGCGGGCCGCTCTCGCAGATCGGCGTGCAGATCACCGACAGCCCCTACGCCGTCGCGTCGATCTCGATCATGACGCGCGTGGGCGCCGAGGTCACCGAGCTGATCGCGGGCGGGAGCCCGTGGGTGCGCACGATCCACTCGGTGGGGGCACCGCTCGACGGCAGCACGCCGGACGTCGCCTGGCCGTCGAACGACGACAAGTACATCGTGCACTTCCCCGACACCCTCGAGGTCATGTCGTTCGGGTCGGGCTACGGCGGAAACGCGATCCTCGCGAAGAAGTGCTTCGCCCTGCGCATCGCGTCGGTTCAGGGGCGGAACGACGGGTGGATGGCCGAGCACATGCTGCTCATCCGCGTCGTCTCGCCCGAGGGTCGCGCCTACCACGTGGCGGCGGCGTTCCCGTCGGCCTGCGGCAAGACGAACCTCGCGATGCTGCGCCCCACCGTGCCCGGCTGGCGCGTCGAGACCCTCGGCGACGACATCGCGTGGATCCGCCCCGGCTCGGACGGGCGCCTCTACGCCATCAACCCCGAGGCCGGCTTCTTCGGCGTCGCGCCCGGAACGGGCGTCTCGACGAACATCACGGCGGTCGAGACGCTGCACCGCGACGTGATCTTCACTAACGTCGCCCTGACCGACGACGGCGACGTGTGGTGGGAGGGCCTGACCGACGAGGCGCCTGAGCACCTCATCGACTGGCGCGGCGACGACTGGACGCCGGATTCGGGCCGCCCCGCGGCGCACCCCAACTCGCGCTTCACGGTCTCGGCGGCGCAGTCGCCGTCGATCGCGCCGGACTGGGAGGAGGCGGTGCCGCTCGACGCAATCCTGTTCGGCGGCCGCCGCGCGAGCAACGTGCCGCTCGTCGTCGAGGCGTTCGACTGGGGCCACGGCGTGTTCATGGGCTCGACGATCTCGTCCGAGCGCACCGCGGCCGCCGAGGGCACCGTCGGCGAGCTGCGCCGGGATCCGTTCGCGATGATGCCGTTCTGCGGCTACAACATGGCCGACTACTTCGCGCACTGGGTGGAGATGGGCGAGGTCGCCTCGCCGCCCGCGATCTTCCAGGTCAACTGGTTCCGCAAGGGCACCGACGGCCGCTTCCTGTGGCCGGGCTTCGGCGAGAACTCGCGCGTCATCGAGTGGGTCGTCCGCCGCATCGAGGGCGCGGCGCCCGCCGTCGACAGCCCCATCGGTCGCCTACCCGAGGAGCTAAACCTCGACGGGATCGACGTGCCGCAGGCAGACCTCGACGAGCTCTTCGCGATCGACGCCGAGGGCTGGCTCGCCGAGGCCGACATGACCGAGGCGTTCTACGACACCTTCGGCGACCGGATCCCAGACGCGCTCCGCGAGCAGCTCGCGGCGCTGCGCGCGCGGCTGGCGAGCCCGGCCTCGTAGCCGGTCAGGCGAGCTGCGCGTAGACGCCGAAGAGCGGAAGGACGAACGCGGCCGCGACGATGACGCCGACGAGGCAGAGGAGGCCGATCTGGAGCCACCTCTGCTTCGGTCGGCGCGTGCGCGTGAAGATGAAACCGATCGCGGCACCGACGATCAGGCCGCCGATGTGCGCCTGCCAGGCGATGTTGAAGCCCGGAACGAAGCCGAGCACGAGGTTGATACCGAGCGTGATGTAGAGGCCCGAGAGGTTCGCGCCCACGGCGCGTCCGATCACGATCAGCGCGCCGAAGAGGCCGAAGAGGGCCCCCGAGGCGCCGACGACGGGCGTACCGAATCCCAGCAGGGCGACGCCGGCGGATCCGCCCGCCGCGCTCAGCAGGTAGGTCGTGACGAAGCGCCAGGTGCCGAGCGCCGGCTCGAGGCTGCGCCCCACCATCCACAGCGTGAGCATGTTGAGCGCGACGTGCCAGAGGCCGCCGTGCACGAACGCGGCCGTGAGGATGCGCCACGGCTCGAAGACGCCGGAGAGGCTCGGGTACAGGTACGGCGCCCAGAACAAGAGCCAGCTCTGCACCTTGATGGCCGGGACGACGGATCCGAGCATCTGCAGCAGGTAGACGAGCGCCGTCACGGCGAAGATCGTCGTCGTGCCGCGCGTCGACGAGGATCCGAACGAGACCGCGCCCGCGCGGGATCCGGATCCGGTACCCCAGCGGCGCTGCGCGCGCTTTTGTGCGGGGGTGCGGTTCTTCTTTTGTTCCTTGAGGCACTCGGGGCAGATGAAGCCCACGGACGCCTGGGTCATGCACTCGGTGCAGATCGTGCGCGTGCACCGCTGGCACAGCACGAAGCTCTGCCGGTCAGGGTGCCGATAGCAGTAGTTGTCGGGGTTATCGCGGAGCGATGCGCCTGAGGTGTCGGTCACTGCTAAGGGGTCCTGTCCGGCAGAGCTTCGTAAGGGGAGATGCTTAGAGCTTCTCGATGTCGATCGAGGCGATCACGACGTCTTCGGCCGGGCGGTCGTTCGCACCGGTCTGCACGGCGGCGATCGCGTCGACGACGGCCTTCGAGGCATCGTCTGCAACCACACCGAAGATGGTGTGCTTGCCCATGAGCCACGGCGTCGGGTCGGTCGTGATGAAGAACTGCGAACCGTTGGTGCCGCTGTAGCCGCCAAACGAGTTGGGGCGCTTGCCCGCGTTCGCCATCGCGAGGATGTAGGGCTCGTTGAAGTTGAGCTCGGGGTGGATCTCGTCATCGAAGTTGTAGCCCGGGCCGCCGATGCCCTGGCCGAGCGGGTCGCCGCCCTGGATCATGAAGCCGGGGATGATGCGGTGGAAGATGACGTCCTTGTAGAGGGGACCATCGCCCTTTGCGCCCGTGCGCGGGTCGGTCCACTCCTTCTCACCGGTCGAGAGACCGATGAAGTTGTCGACCGTGGCCGGGGCCTGGTCGCCGAACAGGTTGATGACGATGTCGCCGTGGTTCGTGTGAACGGTGGCGACGGCGGTGTGCTGAGTCATGTGAACCATTCTTTCAGAGATGCGCCAAGTCATCGCCGAGACATAGCAGCTCATGGCAGGATGAAAGAAAGCACGTCAACGATGCGGAAGGGCACACCACAGTGAGCGTTAGCCTTAGCAAGAAGCGCAAGAAGGAACTCCGCAAGCTGCAGGGCACCGCGAATAGCGTCCTCGCAGCGCAGCGCGAGGTCGCCGCGGAGGCCGCCGAGGTGGCTCGCGCCGCCGGGCGCCAGCTCCGCGAGATCAACCGCGAGGTGATCACGCCGGAGGCGAAGAAGAAGTACCAGGAGTACGTCGAGCCCTACGTCGACCGCGCCACCCCCTACGTCCGCGAGGGCTACGGCCGCGGTAAGCAGTTCTTCGACTCGCGCGTCATCCCCGCCGCCGGTGGCGTCGTGGGCCGCGCGATCGGCGCGTACGACGCGACCGCCGCCAAGCTCGGCAAGAAGCAGATCGTCGTCGCACCGCCGAAGAAGAAGTCGTCGGCGGGCGCCGTGATCGCCGCCGTGCTCGGCGTCGCCGCCGCCATCGGCATCTTCGTCGTGGCGTGGAAGACGCTCAGCGCCGAAGACGAGCTCTGGGTCGCCGACGAGGCAGTGTCGACGCCCGACGCGTAAGTCTTGACACGCGAATGGCCGGGATCCTTAGGGATCCCGGCCATTCGTGTTGTTACGCGATGATCGCGGCCAGGTGGTGCACGCCGAAGGCGTAGCCCTGGATCCCCGCCCCCGCGATCACACAGCTCGCGAGGCCGCTGAGGTACGAGTGATGCCGGAAGTCTTCGCGCGCGTGGACGTTCGAGATGTGCACCTCGACGAACGGCAGCGACACCGCCTCGAGGGCGTCGCGGATGGCGATCGACGTGTGCGTGTAGGCACCCGCATTGATGACGATGCCATCGCAGTCGAGGCGGGCCTCGTGGATCGCGTCGATGAGCGCGCCCTCGGAGTTCGACTGCACGTCGCGAATCTCGATGCCCTGCAGCTCGGCCGCCTCCCGCGCGACCCGCACGACGTCGTCGAGGGTCGCGGATCCGTAGATCTCGGGCTTGCGCGTGCCGAGCAGGTTGAGGTTAGGGCCGTTCACCACGAGGATCCGCGTCATGAGGTCAGGGTATCGCGTGGGGCATCCTCACGTCGTGCACGCTCACCGGTCCCGGGTCCGTGGTGTTTCCTCACTTTCCCAACCGATCATCAACTCTCCGACGAATCTTCCGTTGCTGCGGGGAGATTTGTCGGAGAGTTGATGAGGTGTGGCGAAAGTGAGGAATTGGCGCAGACATTGACGCCTCGGCCCCTACTCCCCCGCCTCGTACGGCTTCGTCAGGGGGTGCGGATCCGCGGTGTCGGCGACCGGGATCTCGTCGAGTTCGTGCTCGATGGGCTCGGTGCGCACCACCTCGAAGGCCGCCGTTCCGCCGGCGGCGGTCGCGGGGCGGGCCTTCGAGCGCATGGCGACGGTGCGGTCGCCGAGGCGGAGCCGCAGGGGCGCGCCGATCATGATGCCGAGCGTGGCGCCCGAGGCGAGCGCGATGCCCGTCATGACGGCCGTGAAGAGCGAGTCGAAGGCGTGCATGAACGCCTCGATCTGCCCGTCGACGCTGACGAGGCCGAGGAGGCCTCGGAACACCGCGGTGCCGGGCACCATCGGCACCATCGCGGCGGTCGTGACCGCGATCGATGGCACCGCGAGGCGGTCGGCGACGACGGATCCGATAAAGCTCGCGAGCAGCGCGCCGCCGAAAACGGCCGCGAAACCCGGCAGCCCGAGCACGGTCGCGAGCAGGTACCAGCCGGCCCAGGCGACGGTGCTGAGGGCGCCGCTCACGAGGATGATGCTCGTGCTCGCTCCGTTGATGATCGCGACCGCGACGGCGATGAGTAGCGAGCCCACGGCGTGGCCGAGCGGGGCGCCGAAGGCCACGACCGTCTCGCTCGGCAGCGGCAGGCCGAGGCCGAGGCGCCGCGCGCTCTCGAGGCCGACGAGGATGCCGACGACGAGGCCCATCGTCATGACGGCGAGGTCGAGCAGGCGACCGCCCGCCGTCAGCGCGAAGCCGTCGATCGCGTCCTGCGTCGCGCCGACGACGGCGAGGCCCGCGAGCATCAGCACGATTCCCGACGCCATGAGAACGGTCGGGAGCACGTCGTCGAAGAGCGGCACGCCCTGCCAGCCGAGCCACGTGACGGCGACGACGAACACGACGAGCACGAGGGCGCAGCCCACCTGGTTGAAGAACAGCGGGATCCGCAGCTTCGCGAGGCCCTGCTGCGTCAGGGCAACGGCGAGGGAGGCGAGCAGGGCGAGCACGATCGTGAACCAGCCGGCGCCATACATGAGCGCGACGGCGAGGCCGAGCATCGCCTGCGCGAGCACCACGACTGCGGGGCGGTAGTGGAAGGGGATCCGCCGGATCGCGTGGAACTCGGTCGTCGCCTCGTTCAGCGGCATGCCGTGCTCGATGTCGTTGACGAGCGCCTGCATCCGCTGGAGCTTCGCGTGGTCGGGCGCCGCGGAGCGCACGACCCGCATCAGCGTGATGGGGTCGCCCGTGCCTCCCCGATGATCCGAGAGCATGACCGAGTTGAAAGTGACGTCGACGTGCACGCTCTTGAGCCCGTACGCGTGGGTAATGCGCAGGGCCGCGAGCGTGACCTCCTTCGCGCTCGCCCCGATCGACAGCATGATCTCGGCGACCCGCATCGCGAGGTCGAGGATCATCTGCGCGACGCGGTCGTCGATGATCGGCATCTGCTCGGTCATGCGCCGCTTCGCGGGGTCGTTCCACAGCGCGCGCCGAAGCCCACCAAAGAGGCCGCGTGGTGCCCGATCCGCATTCATGATTTGAGGGTAATCGTGGCGACCTAGTAATTCGGGGCGGAGGGCGCCCCGAGGAACGACTCGAGGGTGCGGTACCCGCCGTCGTGGTAAGCCCGTGCGAGCTCGGTGCCGATGTAGCGCAGGTGCCACGGTTCGGCGTTGTAGCCGGTGGTCGCGGTCTGGCCCTGCTCGTAGCGCACGATCCAGCCGTAGCGCCACGAGTTCTCCCGCACCCACCGCTCCTGTGACGTGCCCGCGAAATCGTAGAGGGATCCGCAGCCGCCACCGCCGCAGGCGACCACGTCGGCCGCGAGGCCGAGCTGATGCTCGCTATATCCGGGCCTCGCCGCCAAGCGCTCGCCGTCTTCGACGCCCAGCCTGCCCACCTGGTATCGGTGGATGCCCGCCTGAGTCGAGTAGGAGCGATAGCCGCTCGTCAGACCGATGCTTCCGGCGCCCGCGCCCGCGGCGTCGCGCTGCATGTCTGCGTAGGATCCGGCGACCTCCGTGCGCAGTCCCCCGGTCAGCGACGCCGGAACGTAATCGATCGGCGAGACGGGGTTCTGCTTGTTGACGAGCACCCAGGGCAGGGCCGGATCATCGAGGGGGACGCAGCTGGCCCTGCCGCTCGCGACCGCGTCGCGGAAGGTGCCCGCGCCGCCGAAGAGCCGCACGATCCGCGCCGCATCGTGTGCGGCGATGGCCGACGACATGTCGGGTGCCTGGCAGCCCATACGCGGCGCCGCCTCGCCCGTGACCGGCGGCGACGCGGCCCCGCTCGTCGGCGCATACATCTCGATGCCCTCGTACGCCCACTTCGGGTCGCTCGTCCTGAGGCGCTCGGCCTCCGACGCGTTTGCGGTGTAGAAGTGCTTGTTGAACGCCGAGCTCCAGAACCGGTACACCGCGGTGAGCCCCGGCCCGGGCTCGGACGCGGCGCAGAAACGAACTCCCTCGGCATCCCAATTCGGGTCGCCCTGGCGAAGCGCATCCGCCTCCGAGCCGCTGACGGTGTAGAAGTGCGAGGTGAACTTTGGCGACCAGAACCGGTACACCGGCGTTGTCGCCTCGGGGCAGGACCCGTTCTCGAGGGGCCAGACCCGGAAGTCGGTCCCCTCGTACGTCCACCAGCCGTCGGTGCTGTGCAGGTTCTGCGCGTCGTCGTAGTCGAGGGTGTAGAAGTGAGAGTTGCCGTACCCCTCGCTCCAGAACCGATACACCGGCCGGCTCGAATCCGGATCCGGAGACGTGGCCGCGGCGGCCGGCTCGACCAGCGCGTGCGGCGCGGCCGCCATCACGCCGCCGAGCACCACCGCTGCGGCAAGACCGCTCAACAGCCTGACAAACGAGTTCTTCCCCCTGAAGCGCACGGCGGCCATGCTACCAATCGCTGACCACATCAATCGAGAGCTTCACGGCGAGCGCCGCGACCACGACGATGAACACGATTCGCACGAACTTATTGCCGCGCGCGAGCGCCGTGCGGGCGCCGATGTAGCCGCCGACGAGGTTTGCGGCGCCGACGATGAGGCCGAAGTGCCAGATGACGTGGCCCGTCGGGACGAAGAACATCAGCGCGCCGAGGTTCGTGCAGAAGTTCGCGACCTTGCCGAGCGCGGAGGCGGGCATGAAGGCGTAGCCGAGCACGCTCACGAGCAGGATCACGAAGAAGGATCCGGTGCCCGGCCCGAGCGCGCCATCGTAGACGCCTACGGCCAGGCCGATCGCGGCGGCGCCGACGATGTGCTTCGCGCCGTGCCAGCGCTGCTTCGCGTGGATGCCCATCTGGGGCTTCAGGATCGTAAATGCCCCGACGGCTATGAGCACGACGAGGATGATCGGGGTGAATGCCTCTTCGGGAATATAGGTGGCAATGACGGCGCCGATCACGGCCCCCGCGAGGGCCGAGACGGCGAGCGGCACGGCCGTTCGCGGATCCGGTTTCAATCGGCGCGCGAAGGTGACCGCCGCGACCGACGTGCCCATGATGCTCGCGACCTTGTTCGTCGCGAGCGCCTGGAGCGGCGTGATGCCGGGCACCAGCAGCATCGCCGGCAGCTGAATGAGGCCGCCGCCGCCCACGACCGCGTCGACCCACCCCGCGGCGAAGCCCGCGAGCACGAGCAACGCGAGGGTGAGGAGGTCGATGTCGGGCACGGGCCGATTCTACGTTTTTCGGGGCGCCGGGAATGGCGCGGCGGACGCACGCGTTGTATGACGGGTGTTACGCCGGAATTTGGCCAGAGGCCCGGGCGAACGCAAGATGAAGCGATACACGCTGAAGGAGACACTCTCGGATGACGACCCAGGAGGCCGCAGGTCTCGGCGAGCCCGCCGCGCCTGAGGAGCCGGCGCGCCGTTCCGAGCTCTGGCACCGGCTGCGCCGCCCCGCCCCGCTGACGGCGCTCATCGTGATCGTCATCAGTGTCGTCGGCGCGGCCGCCGCGCCGCTCGTCGCCGCGCTGTCGGGCAACGACCCCTTCACCTACCACCCCGAGGCCCTGTCGTCGACGACGGCGCCGAACGGCATCCTGGGCGGGGTCAGCGCGGAGCACTGGTTCGGCGTCGAGCCCGGCACGGGCCGCGACCTGTTCTCGCTCGTCGTCTACGGCGCGCGCACCTCGCTGCTCATCGGCCTCGGATCCACCGTCATCGCGACCCTCATCGGCGTCGTGCTCGGCATCATCGCCGGCGCCCGCGGCGGCTGGGCCGAAAAGGTCGTGGGCTTCGCGACCGACGTGACCCTCGGCTTCCCCTTCCTCATCTTCGCGATCGCGCTCTCGGCGATCTTCCCCGTCGACGCCCCGCGCGAGCTCATGCTGATCGGCGTGCTCGGCCTCTTCGGGTGGCCGACGATCGCGCGCGTGGTGGCCGCGGAGACCCGCGTGATCGCGCGCCAGCCGTACGTCGTGGCATCGCGCGTCATGGGCGCCCGATTCGGGCACGTGTTCCGCCACCAGGTGCTGCCGAACGTCACGCCGACGATCATCATCTACTCGTGCATCTCGCTGCCGGGCCGCATCGCGGCCGAGGCGACGCTGTCGTTCCTGGGCGTCGGCGTGCTACCGCCCACCCCGAGCTGGGGCCGCTCGATCGGCGACGCCATCAACTGGGTCACGGTCGACCCGATGTTCCTCATCTTCCCCGCAGGCGCGCTCTTCATCGTGACCTTCGCCTTCAACATCCTCGGCGACGCGATCCGCGACGCCCTCGACCCCCGGAAGGCAGGACGATGAGCGGCCTCCTCCGCGCGATCCGTGGCGTCGCCGTGCTCTTCGTCGTCGTCGCCCTGACCTACGCGATCTTCTATCTCGGCCCGGCGGATCCGGCGCTCGCGATGTGCGGCAAGCCGTGCAGCCCCGAGAACCTCGAGGCGGCCCGCGAGTTCATGGGCTTCTCCGACCCGTGGTGGCAGCAGATGCTGACCTTCATGGGCGGCATCTTCACGGGCCGCTCATTCGGATCCGCGGGCGTCGTCATCGACTGCGCCGCGCCGTGCCTCGGCTACTCGTTCCAGATGCACCAGTCGGTGACGTCGCTCATCATCGAGCGCTTCCCCGTCTCGGTCTCGATCGCGCTCGGCGCGGTCGTGCTGCAGACGATCGTCGGCGTGGGCCTCGGCGCCCTCGCGGCCCGCAAGCAGGGCACGGTCATCGACCGCGCGATCACGGGCGGCGCGGTCTTCGCGGCCTCGGCACCGTCGTACGTCGTCGGCCTCCTGCTGCTGCTGATCTTCGCCTTCCAGTTCAACCTGCTGCCCTCGGGCGACTACGTCGCGCTGACCGACGACCCCATCGGCTGGGCGACGCACCTCGTGCTGCCGTGGATCACGCTCGCGGTGCTCAACGGCGCCGTGTACGCGCGCCTCGTGCGCTCGTCGATGATCGAGCAGCTCGGCCTCGACTACGCCCGCACCGCCCGCGCCGCGGGCCTCGGCGAGCGCCGCATCGACGGCTACGCGCTGCGCAACCTCGCCCTGCCCGTCATGACCCTGACCGCACTCGACGTGGGCGCCCTGCTGGGCGGCACCGTCATCACCGAGCGCGTCTTCGGCCTGCCCGGCATGGGCCTCCTGCTTATCGGTGCCACCGGCACCGTCGACCTGCCGATCATCGTGGGCACGACGCTCTTCAGCGCCGCGCTCATCGTGATCGCCAACCTGGCGGCCGACCTGCTCGGCCCGCTCCTCGACCGCCGCCTCGCGGCGCCTCGACGCACGCTTCGCACTCCCCGACAGAAAGTGACGACCCCATGATTCGCAAACCGACCAGCCGCCTGCTCCTCGCCCCCACGGTTCTCGTGGCCGGCGCGATGGCCGTGACCGCCTGCTCGGCAGGCGACTCGAACACCGGATCCGCGGGGAACGAGCCCACCGCGATCGAGGGCGGCACGCTCACGATCTACACGACCGCCGAAGACATGAGCTTCGACCCGGCGACGAGCCAGAGCCTCGCCATCACCTCGCTCGGCCTCAACGCCCGCCGCCTCACGGCGTGGAGCGTCAGCCCCGACGCCACGACCGAGGTCATCCCCGACCTCGCGACCGACACCGGCACTCCCTCGGACGACGGCAAGACCTGGACCTTCACGCTCAAGGACGACCTCGCGTTCGAGGACGGCACCCCGATCACGTCGGAGGCCGTCAAGTACGGCCTCGAGCGCTCGTTCGCGACCGAGCTCTCGGGCGGCCTGACCTACCACAAGGCCGTTCTCGAGGGCGCTGAAGACTACGCCGGTCCGTTCGACGGCAAGCACCTCGACTCGATCGAGACGCCCGACGACAAGACCATCGTCTTCCACCTGAACCGCGCGTACGGCGACTTCCCGTGGGTCGCGTCGACCCCCGCGTTCGCGCCGGTTCCGCTCGACTCGGGCGACCCCGCCTCCTACGCGCAGGCGCCCGTCGCCAGCGGCCCCTACTCGGTCTCGTCGTACAAGGCCGGTAACGAGATCGTGATGACGAAGAACCCCGAGTGGGATCCCGCCACCGACGAGGCCCGCGCCGGCGGCCCCGACGAGATCGTCTTCAAGCTCGCGCAGGACTCCTCCGTCGTCGCGCAGTCGCTCATCGCCGACCGCGAAGACTCGAAGAACTCGTTCCTCGCGACCTTCGTCCCGCCCGCGCAGCTCGTGCAGGCGCAGAACGACCCGAAGGTCGGCGACCGCCTCGTCACGAGCGGCCCCGGCGCCCTCGAGTACCTCGCGCTCAACACCGAATCCGAGCAGCTGCAGGATCCGCAGGTGCGCGAGGCCATCGAGTACGCCGTCGACAAGACCGCGTACCTCACGGCCAAGGGCGGCGAGATCTCGGGCGACTACGCCACGACGCTCATCACGCCGGGCATCGCCGGCCGCGAAGACTTCAGCCTCTACGGCGATGACCCCGCGGGCGACGTCGAGAAGGCCAAGGAGCTGCTCGCCGAGGCGAACGCCACCGACCTCAACCTGCGTCTCGTGATCCGCGACGACCAGGTCGCGGCCGCCGAGGCGATCCAGCAGGGCCTCGCGAAGGCCGACATCGAGGTGACGATCCAGACGCTCGACTCGGCCGCCTGGTCGGCCGAGATCCCCGCCGGTGACGGCACGGGCTACGACCTGACGCTGTCGAGCTGGCAGCCCGACATCCCTGCGGCCAGCGCCAACATCCAGCCGCTGTTCGCGTCGGACCAGATCGGTAACGGCAACTACAACCTCGCCCGTTACAGCAACCCCGACGTCGACGCCGCGATCGAGGCCGCCCTGTCGATCACCGACGCCGACGAGGCGAACGCCGCGTGGGTCGAGATCGACAAGCAGATCCTCGCCGACGCGCCCGTCGTCCCGCTCGTCTACTCGCGCAACTCGTTCCTGCACGGATCCGGCGTTACGAACTTCGAGATCGGCGAGTTCCCCGCCTACCCGAACTACCTCACGGTGACGCTCGGCGAATGACGAACGACCTCCTCACCCTCGAGAACCTCCGCGTCGCCTTCGGCGACCGGGAGGTCGTGCGCGGCGTCAGCCTGTCGGCCCGCCCCGGGCGCATCACCGCGCTCGTCGGCGAATCCGGATCCGGAAAGAGCGTCACCTCGCTCTCGGCGATCGGGATGGCGCCCGACGGCGCGACCGTCACGGGCAGCGCCCGCCTCGAGGGCGAGGAGCTCGTCGGCGCCGGCGACGCACGGTTGCGCGACATCCGCGCGCACCGCGTCGGCGTCGTGTTCCAGGAGCCCATGCGCTCCCTCACCCCGACCGCGAAAATCGGTCGGGTCTTCCGCGACCTGCTGCGGGTGCGCGAGGGGATCCGCTCCCGCGCCGCCGCCGCGGAGCGCGCGGCCGACCTGCTCACGCAGGCCGAGCTGCGGGATCCGCGGCGGATCCTCGCCTCGCACCCCCACGAGGTGTCCGGCGGCGAGTTGCAGCGCGTGCTGATCGCGATGGCGCTCAGCGGATCCCCGCGCCTGCTCATCGCCGACGAGCCCACCACGGCGCTCGATGTGACGGTGCAGCGAGGGATCCTCGACCTGCTCGGGCGGCTCGTGCGCGAGCTCGACCTCGGCGTGCTGCTCATCACGCACGACATGGGCGTTGTCGGCGAGCTCGCCGACGAGGTGGTCGTGCTGAACGGCGGCGTGCCCGTCGAGCAGGGCCCCGCCTCTTCCGTCATCACGTGGCCGCAGGAGCCCTACACGCGGGAACTCCTCGCCGCCGTGCCGAGCCTCGCCGAGGGGCGCGCCCGGGTCGCTCGCGACTCCGCCTCCACCGAGGCTCTCGTCGCGGTGCACGACCTCACGGTGTCGTACGGGCACGATCGCCTCGCGCTCGACGGCGTCAGCCTCGACATCCGCCGCGGCGAGGTGCTCGGCGTCGTCGGCGAATCCGGATCCGGAAAGTCGACCCTCGGCCGCGCGATCGCCGGCCTCGTGGCGCCGGCGGGCGGATCCGTGCTCATCGGCGGCAAGGATCCCGCCGCGCTGTCCGCGCGCGAGCGCCGGGCGCTGTACGCGAAGGTCGGGATCGTGTTCCAGGATCCGGCCTCGTCGCTGAACCCGCGCCGATCCGTCGGCTGGTCGATCGGCGAGCCCCTGCGGCTCGCGGGCCGCTCGCAGGCCGACACCGAGCGCGCCGTGCGCGATGCCCTCGAGCGCGTGAAGCTGCCGGCGTCGTTCGCGCAGCGCTTCCCGCACCAGCTCTCCGGAGGGCAGCGCCAGCGCGTGTCGATCGCGCGCGGGCTGATCTCGGATCCGGTGCTCCTGATCGCCGACGAGCCCACGAGCGCGCTCGACGTGACGATTCAGGCGCGCGTGCTCGAGATCATGCGCGAGACCGTGGCCGACACGGGGCTGTCGGCGATGTTCATCAGCCACGACCTCGCGGTCGTGAGCCTGTTGAGCGACCGCGTCGCGGTGCTGCGGCGCGGAAAGCTCGTGGAGCTCGGGCCGGTGTCGCAGGTGCTGGGCGAGCCGGAAGAGGACTACACGCGCGAGCTGCTGGCGAGCGTGCCGGATCCGTCGCGCCGCTGAGCCGGGGCCTCCCGGGCCCGGTGGCCCGCCGCGCTGGCCCGCAACTTCGGAGCTGGCCCCGAACTGCGGACTCCCCGCCAGGATTGTTCCGCACTACGGGGCCACATCCGCACAACCGGCCCGCTCACCCAAAAGTGGGTCGCCAAAAAACGTCGCCGCGCCGGGGGCGCAGGCGACGTTTTTTGGCGACCCAACCTTAGGGCAGGGCGTACTCCGCGTCGAGCGATGCGATGTCGGCCGCGACCTGGGCGCGGAGCGCCGCGCGCTCCGGATCCGGCAGCCAGCTCGCATCGACCGCCGACAGCGCCATGCGGCTCAGCTGCGCGTGCGTGGCGCCGATCTGCTCGTCGAGGATCCGGTACTCGTTCGCGAGCGTCGTCGGGAACATGCCGGGGTCGTCCGAGCACGGGATCACGTTCAACCCCTCATCGAGCATTGCGCGGATCGACGCGCGGCGCCACGGGCGCCACGAGCGGCGCGAGGTGGTGGATCCGACCGTGAAGGTCACCTGCTCGTCGCGCATACGCGCCACGACCTCGGGATCCTCGAGCACGTAGTACCCGTGGTCGATGCGGTCGCAACCGAGATCGTCGAGGCAGGTGATGGTGTTCTGCGCCGTCGGCGAATGCTCCGACGAGTGCGCCGTGCGGCCGAGGCCGGCCTCGCCCGCGAGGCGGTACGCGTCGACGAAGCGCTCGGGCGGGCCCGCGGTCTCGAGGTTATCGAGGCCGATGCCGGCGACGTACTCGTGCGGGTTGTCGACGACCTCGCGCACGCGCGCGAGCGCCTCCTCGCCGCTCTTGGAGCGGTCGATGCCCTTGATCATGCGGCCCGTCATGCCGAAGTCGCGCTCGGCCATGCGGATGCCCTCGGCGTACGCCTCGACGCTGCCCGCGTAGCCGAGGCCCTCGAGGTGTTCGGGCACGTCGTCGAAGAACAGCTCAAGGTGGCGCGTGTTGCTGTAGCGGTGCGCGTCCTCGAACGCCTCATAGACGATGCGGGTGAGGTCGTCGGCGCTGCGCAGCGTCTCGATGACCCACTTCGACGCCTGGAACAGCGAGTACGACACCTCGGGCTCGTCGGCCGAGCGCCCCTGCGGCACGGGGATGACCGTGTTGCGGTAGAGCGCCGGATCCGGCGGCAGCGAGTTGATGTCGGCGAAGATGCGCTCGGGATCCGCGGGCAGCTCGAGCTTCTCGCGGCGGGCGAGCTCGGCGAAGGTCGTCGCGCGCACGGTGCCGATGAGGTGGCAGTGCAGGTCGACCTTCGGCAGGCGCCGGATCCACCCCTCGGGCAGCGTCACTTGCTCGTCACCTCGCGGGCGAAGCGGTCGACCCACTCGTCACGCGTGGGGACGAGCTCGGCGGGGTCGAGCGTCGAGTAGCCGGCGGCGACCGGATCCGTCGCGATGTCGCCGACGACGGCCGTCAGCTCGTCGGGGATCTCGGCGTCCGGGTTCACCGGCAGGTCGCCCACGAGGTCGGCCGACGCGGTCTGCGCCTTGGCGCCCAGCAGGTAGTCGATGAACTGCTCGGCGGCGTCGACGTGAGCCGCGCCCTCGGGGATCATCGCGCGGTTCGTGGCCATGTACGCGCCCGCGCTCGGGGCGGTCCAGGCGACGTCGTCGCCGGCCGCGACGAGATCGGTCGCGAAGCCGTTGAGCGACACGGCCGCGGCGATCTCGCCCTGCGAGATGAGGTTCGTGACCTCGGTCGACGAGCTGTAGAACTGCAGGATCCCGGGGGCCCAGGATCCGAGGGTCTCGAACGCCGTGTCGACGTCGTAGGGGCCGGATCCGAGCGTCGCGGCGATGCCGCTGACGGTCAGCTGGCCGGCGGTCACCGAGATGTCGGGCATCGCGAGGCGGCCGGCGAACTCGCTGTCGCCGTAGAGGTTCCAGTCGGCGGCCTGCTCGGCCGTGACCTCGGCGGTGCGGTAGAGCGTGCCGTTGAGCTGGTAGCTGTAGGCGGGACCCGCGTAGGCGTCTTCCTTCGCGAAGTCGGCGATCGCGTCGAGGTTCGGCACCTTGGCGTCGTCGACCTGCTGGAACAGGCCCTTCTCCTGGCCGAGGGCCGCGTAGTAGTCGCTGATCAGCATGACGTCGACGTCGGGGTTGACGCCGTTCGCGAGCTCGAGCTGCGAGAGGCGGTCGGCGTTCGAGCCGGTCGCGACCTCGACCTCGATGCCGGTGGCCTCGGTGAACGGGTCGATCACGGCCTCCTGCAGCTGCTCGACACCGAAGGGGAAGGTGCTCACGACGAGCACGTCGTCGTCGGATCCGGATCCGCTCGCGGAGCAGCCCGCGAGGGCGATCGTGCCGACGGCGAGCGTCGACAGGCCGATGAGGCGAAGGGGCGTGGTGCGAGACATGCGGAGCCTTTCAGTTCTCTCAGTTCTCAATGGAGATGAGGCGGGATTCGGGGGCGGTGACGACCACGTCGTCGCCGACGGCGACGCGGGGCGCGGCGTCGGCGCGCACGTCCGACATGAGGGTGATCTCGCCGCCGTCATCGCGCGAGACGACGGTGATGATCTGGTCGACGCCGCGGTAGGCGACGTCGGTGACGATGGCGGGAAGCGCGAGTCCGCCCGCGGGCGAGACCGTGCCGGGCACGATCTCGACGTGTTCGGGGCGCACCGTCACGAGGCCGCCCGCGGTGCGGACGAAGTTTTCGTAGCCGAGGAAGTCGGCGACGAAACGGTTCTTCGGGGATCCGAAGACCTCGGCGGGCGCGCCCTGCTGCATGATCTTGCCGGCGCGCATCAGGATCATCTCGTCGCTCATCTCGAGCGCCTCGTCCTGATCGTGCGTGACGAGCACGACGGTGAGGCCGGTCTCGGCCTGGATCCGCCGGATCTCGGAGCGCATCTGCACGCGCAGGCGCGCGTCGAGGTTCGACAGGGGCTCGTCGAGCAGCAGGAGCTTGGGGCGGATCGCGATCGCGCGGGCGAGCGCGACGCGCTGCTGCTGACCACCCGAGAGAGCCTTCGGCTTGCGGCCCGCGAGGTGCGCGAGGCCGACGAGCTCGAGGGCCTCGGCGACGCGCGCGTCGCGCTCGGCGCGCGGCGTGCGGCGCAGCTTCAGGCCGTAGGCGACGTTGTCGGCGACCGTCATGTGCGGGAACAGCGCGTACGACTGGAACACCATGCCCAGCCCGCGCTTCTCGGGCGCCGTGCGGGTCACGTCGACGCCGTCGATGAGGATCCGGCCCGCGGTGGGGCGCGTATACCCGGCGAGCATGCGCAGCGACGTCGTTTTGCCGCAGCCCGAGGGACCGAGCAGGGTCGTGAGCTTGCCGGCGGGGATCGCCATGTCGATGCCGTCGACGGCGGTGAAGTCGCCGAAGACCTGCGTCACGTTCTCGAACTGAGCGGCGTTCATGAGTTGATGCCTCCGAAGATCTTGGCGAAGCCGACGGTGCGCTCGGCGATGACGGCGATGACGATGGTGACTGCGAGGATGATGGTCGAGATCGCGGCCACCATGGGGTCGTAGCTCTGCTGCACGTAGTCGAGCATCGTGACGGGAAGCGTCTGAGTCTTCCGGCTCTGCAGCAGCAGCGACAGTGGCACGTTGTTGAACGAGGTGATGAAGCTCAACAGCGCCGCCGAGAAGATGCCGGGGCGGAGCATGGGCATGGTGATCGTCCAGAAGGTGCGCATGGGGCTCGCGCCGAGGCCGCGCGCGGCCTCCTCGAGGGAGGCGTCGGTGCCGGCGAGCGTCGCGCCCGTGACGCGCACGGCGTAGGGCAGCAGCAGGGCGGTGTGGCCGATGAGCAGCACGGGCCAGTTGTCGACGCGGAAGGTGACGATGAGCTGCTGGAAGAGCGCAAGTCCCACGACGAGCTCGGGCACGATGAGCGGCGAGAGGAAGAGGTTCTCGACGAGGCCCTTGCCCGGCAGGGATCCGCGGTGGATCGCGAGCGTGACGGGCACCCCGACCGCGAGCGCGAGCAGCGTCGCGAGCAACGCGATCTCGAGGCTCGTTACGAGGGATCCGACGAACGGCTGGTAGCTCAGCGCCTCGCCAAACCAGCGCATCGAGAAGCCTTGCGGCGGGAAGCTCAGCGTCTCGCTGCTCGTAAACGCCGTCGCGACGACGAAGAGGATCGGGACGATCATGATGATGTAGCCGGCGACCGCCAGGGTCGCGGCGACGGGGTGGCGGGTGTTCACGCGGTCGCTCCCTTCCGCCCGACGAGGCTCGAGATGCCCGAGACGACGAACACGAGGACCGTCATGATGATGGCCGTCGCGCTCGCGCCGGCCCAGTCGATCGTGACGCTCGAGTACGTGAAGAGCTGGGTCGCGAGCATGCGGTTACCGGATCCGCCGAGCAGGTACGGGGTCGTGTACGCGGTCACGGATCCGGCGAAAACGAGGGTCGCGGCGACGACGATGCCCGGGAGCGACAGCGGGAGGACGATGTCGCGGAAGGTGCGGCCGCGGCTCGCGCCGAGGCCGCGGGCGGCGTCGTCGAGGCCGGGGTTCACCTGCGTCACGGCCGAGTAGCAGGTAACGATCGCGAGGGGCAGGAAGAGCTGCGTCATGCCGAGCACGATCGCGAGCGGCGTGTAGAGCAGCTGCGGCGCCTGGTCGACGAGGCCGAGGGTGGTGAGGAGCTTGCCGATCGCGCCATTGGATCCGAGAATCACGAGCCAGCCGAAGGTGCGCACGACGTTGCTCAGCATGAGCGGGAAGATCGCGAGCGCCAGCAGCACGCCCGACCAGCGCGAGTTCGTGCGGGCGAGCAAGTAGGCGATCGGGAAGCCCAGCACGACGCAGATGACCGTGACGATGAGGGCGAGCAGCAGCGTGCGGCCGATGATCGTGAGGAAGAACGGATCGACGAGCATCTCGCCGAGGCGCACGAAGATCTCGGAGGTGGCGGTGCCCGGGGGCGCGAAGAGCATCGCGAGCGCCGGCACGAGGAAGCCGATCAGCAGGAACGCGAGCCCCGGCAACAGCAGGAGCGAGGTGGTGACCCGGCTTCTCATCTCTCGCCTTTCGAACGTCGTAACGTGCAAACGGTTGCATGCACGATAGCGATGATACTCGCGTTTTGTTTCAAGGAAAGAACGGGGAGGGTATTCTTGATCATGCAACCGGTTCGTTGCACAGCGATCGATCTCCCGAGGAGTGCCCCGTGGCCACAATCGCCGACGTCGCCCGCCTCGCGGGAGTGTCAAAATCGACGGTCTCGCGCGCGCTCTCGCGCCCCGAGATGCTCCTGCCAGAGACCGTCGCGACGGTGCAGGACGCCGCCGAGAAGCTCGGCTACGTCGCCAATAGCGCCGCGCGCTTCCTCGCGGGCGGCCGCACCGGCGTGATCGCGCTCGTCGTGCCGACGCTCGACAACAGCTTCTTCGCCCCCATCATCGGCGGGGCGCAGGCCCGCGCCGACGCCGAGGGCCGCCAGGTCACGGTCGCGGTGCACTCGTTCGCGGCGGGCGAGAGCCTCACGACCTTCGGGCGCCTCGCGCGCCAGGTCGACGGCTTCATCATCGTGGCGCCGGGCGGCAGCGACGACATCGTGAGGGCCGCGGCGACGAAGCCCGCCGTGCTCGTCGACCGCGAGATCGAGGGCATGTCGTCGGCGGTCGCCGACACCGCCTCAGCCTTCACCCTTGTGGTCGAGCACTTCGCGCGCACGGGGCGCCGGCGCCTCGTCTACGTCGGAGGCCCCGGTAACTCGTGGCAGGACGCCCAGCGCACGGCGGCGGTGCGCGCCGCGGCCGAGCGCGTGGGGGTGTCGCTCGAGGTCGTCGGACCGTTCCCGCCCACCTTCGCGGCGGGGGCCGAGGCCGCGCGGCAGGTGCGAGAACTGCGTCCCGACGCCGTGATCCCCTACGCCACCGCCCTCGGGCTCGGGATCCAGCACGTCTATCTCGTCGCCGGCGAGACTCCCCCGGTCGTGAGCTCGGAGCGCGCGATCGTCGAGGCGCTCGGCCTCGCGGGCGTGCCCGCGATCGACGTCGACGGCCGCGTCCTCGGCGACGTCGCCGCGCGCCTGCTATCGCAGCGGATCCAGGATCCGTCGGGCGACCCGAACCGCGTGCGCCTCTCGGTCCCGGTGACCTGGGGCGCGTAACCCCCACGTGGGTCGCCACACACCACGTGGGTCGCCACACAACACGTGGGTCGCCATAAATTGTCGCCTGAGCGTGGCTTGAGACGACGATTTGTGGCGACCCAGTGGGGTGGTTACCGCGCGATCGTCGAGTGGGGCAGGACGACGGGGTGGCCCATGATCGGATCCATCACGACCTCGCCCGCGACGCCGAAGACCTCGGCGAGGAACTCGCGCGTGATGATCTCCTCCGGCGGGCCCTCGACGATGAGCTTGCCGCCGCGCATCGCCACGATGTGGTCGGCGTAGCGGATCGCGAGGTTCAGGTCGTGCAGCACCATCACGATGGTGCGGCCGAGCTCGCGGTTGAGGCGCGCGACGAGGTCGAGCACGTCGAGCTGGTGCGCGATGTCGAGGTAGGTCGTGGGTTCGTCGAGCAGCAACAGGTCGGTCTCCTGGGCGACGGCCATGGCGATCCAGGCGCGCTGGCGCTGGCCGCCCGAGAGCTCGTCGACGTCGCGATCGGCGAGGTCGAGCATCCCCGTCGCCTCGAGGGCGGCGTCGACGGCGATCTTGTCGTCGTCGCTCCACTGCTTCCACCACGACTGATGCGGGTGCCGCCCGCGCGCGACGAGGTCGCGCACGCTGAGCCCCTCGGGCGCGATGGGCGATTGCGGCAGCAGGCCGAGGGTCTTCGCGACCTCGCGCGAGGGGCGGTCGGCGATCGACTTTCCGTCGAGCGTCACGACGCCGCCCTCGGGCTTCATGAGCCGCGAGAACGCGCGCAGCGCGGTCGACTTTCCGCACGCGTTTGCGCCGACGATGACCGTGACCTTGCCGTCGGGGAACCCGACCGAGAGGTTCTCGACGACGTTGCGCTCGCCGTAGGAGAGGCGCAGACCCTCGCCGGTCAGGCGCGATTCCGGGTAGAGGCTCACAGGGCACCCTTTCCGCGACGCGGTCGCTGCAGGAGATAGAGCAGGTAAGGGGCGCCGACGATCGCCGTCAGCACACCGACCGGCAGCTGTACGGGGAAGACGGTGCGGGCGGCGGTGTCGGCGACGAGCACGATGATCGCGCCGATGAGCCCCGACAGGATCGGCGGGATGTCGGCGACCCGTGCCGCGCGCCGCGCGACCTGGCCCGAGACGAGGGCGACGAAGCCGATCGGCCCGCCCGCGCTCGTCGCGAGCGCGGCGAGCGACACCGAGCAGGCGAGCAGGGCGACGCGCACGACGGATCCGTTGATCCCCCAATTGCGGGTGAGGTCGTCCTCGAAGATGAGGGCGCGGGCGCTGTGGCCCAGGATCAGCACGATCGGCACCACGATCGCGACGCCGACGATGACGGGCAGGGCGTCGGCCCAGCCGCGGGCGTTGAGGGATCCCGTGAGCCAGGCGGCCGCGCTCTGCGCGCCCGAGACGTCCATGCGGGTGAGGAGGTACTGCGTGATGCCCGTCAGCGCGGTCGAGAGCGCGATGCCGGCGAGCAGCAGCGAACGCCCTCGGAAGCCGACCCCGAACCCGAGAAGCGCGATGAGCGCCGCGGCGCCGAAGCCGCCGAGGAGGGCGGCGACGGGGATCGGGACGATGCCGATCGGGCCGCCGAGGGATCCGATCGCCATCACGCCGACGGCGGCGACCGAGGCTCCGGCCGAGACGCCGAGCACGTCGGGGCTCGCGAGCGGGTTGCGCAGCACGCCCTGGCTGAGGCCGCCGGCGATGCCGAAGGCGGCGCCGACCACGAGCGCGAGCACGACGCGCGGGAGGCGCACCTCGCGCACCGCGTAGATGACGTTCTCTTCACCGGATCCGAAGAGCGCGCGCACGAGATCGGCGGGGGCGGTCGGGCGGTCGCCGACGCTCATCGCGACGGTGGCGACGGCGAGGAGCACGAGCGAGGCGATAGCGATCGCCAGCGCGACGGAGGCACGGGGCTTGAGACGCATCACGACCCCTTCTTCGTGCGCATGCGGCGGGTGAGCCAGATGAACACGGGCGTTCCAATGACGGCGGTCACGACGCCGACCTGCAGCTCGGCGGGGCGCACGACGACGCGGCCGATGATGTCGGCGACCGTCAGCAGCAGGGGGCCGAGCAGGGCCGAGAGGGCGAGCGTGCGCCGCACGTCGTTGCCGACGATGGCGCGGGCCGCGTGGGGAATGATGAGGCCGATGAAGCCGATGGGTCCGGCGAGCGAGACGGCCATTCCGGACAGCAGCACGACCGCGAGGCCGGCGAGCACGCGGGTGCGGCCGACCTTCACGCCGAGGGCGCTGGCGGTGTCGTCGCCGAGGGCGAGGGCGCCGAGGGATCCGGAAATCGCGATCGCGAGCACCGCGCCCGCGAGCGCGACCCCGGCGCCGATCGCGAGGAGCTGCGGATCCGGGAGCCCGAGGGACCCGACCTGCCAGAAGCGATACTGGTCCATCGACTCGGCATCGAGCAGCACGATCGCCGAGACGACGGCGCCGAGGCAGGCGGTGATCGCCATGCCCGCGAGCGTCATGCTGACGGGGCTCAGCCCCTCGGGGCTGCGCGAGGCGAAGGCGAAGACGACGAGGGTCGCGAGGGCGGCGCCCACGACCGCGAGGGCCATGCGGCCCGCTCCCCCGCCGATCCCGAGGAACGCGCTTCCGGCGACGATCGACACGGCGGCGCCCGACGAGATACCGAGCAGCCCCGGATCCGCGAGCGGGTTGCGCGTCACGGCCTGCGCGAGCACGCCGGCCGCCCCGAGGGCGGCGCCGACGAGGATCCCGAGCAGAGTGCGTGGGAAGCGCATCTGCCAGATCACGGCGCTCGCGACGGGGTCGGATCCGGTGAGCCCATTCCAGATGTCGGCGAGCGAGAGCGCGCGGGCGCCGATCGCGAGGCTCAGCGCCGCGGACGCGACAAGGAGCGTCGCCGTCGCCACGAAGACGATCGGCGTGCGCCCCCTGCGGGTCGTACGGGTCTGGGTCACGCGTTACTTGGCCGCTGCGGCGAAGTCGTCGAGCTGGTCGAGAACGAGGTCGGCGCCGAGCGTGCCGAGGCCGAGGTACCAGATGTCGTCGTTGATCTCCTCGACGACGCCGCCGTTCTTGACGGCGGGAATCTCGCCCCAGAGGGGTCCGTCGACGACGGCGGCCTGGTCGGTCGAATCAGCCTCGCCGTAGGTGCCCCAGAAGAGCCAGTCTCCGGCGGCGAGGGTGACCTCTTCGGGCGAGATCTCGGCGGCGAGCTCGTCGATGTCTTCCATCTCGGGGCGCTTCAGGCCGGCGTCCTGCAGGATCACGCCGATGAACGAGTCGTTGCCGTAGAGGCGGATTCGGCCGGCCATGAAGCGCAGCATCGAGATGCTGGGCGACTCGCCGCCGTTGGCCTCGACGACGTCCTCGCCGACCTGGGCGACGTGGGCGTCGTAGTCGGCCATGATCTCGGCGGCCTTCTCCTCCTCGCCGACGGCGGCGGCGAAGAGCGTGAAGTTTTCCTTCCAGGTCACGCCGGGGCGCACGGCGAGAACCGTGGGGGCGATGTCCTGCAGCTTGGCCTTGAGGCCGTCGTCGTCGATGCGCAGCGAGGTGCCGATGATGAGGTCGGGCTCGAGGTTCTTCAGCTGCTCGAGGTCGAGCGACTCGTAGGCGCCGAGGTCGACGGCGTCGCCCGTGTCGAGGTAGTCGGGCATGGCCGTCATCGACTCGGAGTGCGCGTAGGCGATCGGCTCGATGCCGAGGGCGATCATGTTGTCGAGCTCGCCGGTGTCGAGCACGACGACGCGCTCGGGCTTCGCGGGGATCTCGGTCTCGCCGACCGTCTCGTTCTCGGTGATGTTGGTGACCGTGCGGGGGAACTCGCCGGGCGCGGCGTCGGTGCCGAGCTCACTCGTCAGGGCGCGAACGTTCTGGAAGCCTTCCTGGCCCGTCGCGATGCCCGACTTGTTGTCGCCGGCCCCGCCGCCACCTGCGGCCTGCTCCTGGCCGCCCTTGTCGGCGGTTTCGTTGCCGGTGCTCGTGCAGCCGGAGAGGACGAGCGCCGCGACGACGGCGAGGGATGCGAGGGCGAGAGGAGCGCGGCGCATGGCGGGGTCTTTCGTTCGAGGGAGGGTCGACTTAGGTAAGCCTGACCTCTGTCGACTTTACGCGTGTTTCGAGCCGTTTGATGAACGAAGGCTGTGACGTGCCGGATGCTCAGTGCGTCAGGTCGAGCCCGAACGCCCGCGCCCCCGGATCCGCGTCGAGCTCCACGAAGCCGAGCCGCGGGTAGAACGCGACCGCACCGGCATTGTCCGACGACGCGACGGCGTGCAGGCCGCGCACGCCCCTCGCCGCGAGCGCGTCGGCGAGGCGGGCGATGAGCATCCGCCCCATGCCTTTCCCCTGCGTCTCGGGCAGCAAATCGATGTGCAGGTGGGCGGGGTACACGTTCGCGAACGCCGACCCCGCCCTGCGCGCGTCGGCGACGGCGACGAGCTCCCGCTGTCGCGGGTTCGCGGATCCGGAGTACGTCGCGCGGCGCGACGGCCACCAGGTGCGCGCGAACCACGCGTCGAAGGCGTCGGTGTCGTCCGTGCCGATGATGTATCCGACCGCACGACCGGCGTCGTTCTCGGCGACGAAGGCGAGATCGGGATGCCGATCGAGGTACGGCAACAGGTAGATCTCGGCCCACAACAGGTCGTCGTCGAGCATGCCCGTGGCATCTCCGCCGACATCCGCGGTGCGCACACACACCTCGACGAGGTGCTCGAGGTCGCGCGGTTCGTACCCCCTGATGTTCACGAGGCCAGGGTATCGCCGCACCGCCCACGTACTGCGGATGGAGGCGTCACTAAACTGGATCCAGAATGCACACGCCGACTCCCCGCCCCGCACGCCTCGCCACGGGAGAGTGGCTGGACCGCTTCCTCGCGTCGGATCCGGGCCTCACCCGCCTGCGGACGGCGACCCAGGCGGTGATCTCGGTCGGGCTCGCGCTGCTCGCCGAGTGGATCTACGTGCAGACCGCGCACCCGTTGACCGTCCCGGCGCCGACGCCCGGCGCCGAGACAATCAACCGCGCGGCGGGCGTCATGATGCTCATGGCCGGCGCGATGGTCGGCATGATCTCGACCTTCATCGGGCCGATGTACGCGACCGCGAGGCAGGGCATCGGCGCGCTCCTGGTGCTGCCGGCTTCGCTCTTCGCGGGCATCGTGATCGGCCTCGGGCTCGCGCCCTACGGCACGATCGGTCTCATCGCGATGGTGCTGGTGCTCGGATCAACGGGCTTCCTGCGCCGCTTCGGCGCGAACGGGTTCACGATCGGGCAGGGCCTGTTCATGGGCGACTTCCTCGGCATGTTCCTGGGGCGCCTCACGGATCTCTCGGGCCTCGGCTGGATCGCGGGCGCGCTCGCGATCGGCGCTGCGGCGGCAATCTTCAGCTACGTGACGCTGTTCCTGCCCAGCCGGGCGACGGCGGTGCAGCGGCTGCGCCGATCCTTCCTCCGCCGGGCCGACGTCGTCGCGGCGACGACGGTCGACCTGCTCGATCACCCGGGCTCGGAGGCGCTCCGCAAGCAGCAGGTGAACCAACTGATCCGCCTCAATGAGACGGCGCTCATGATTGACGCGCAGCTCGCCGAGTCGCCGCGCCTGCCGGTCGGGACGACGGCGCGCGAGCTGCACCGGCTCGTGTTCACGGCCGAGCTCTCGCTCGCGAACGCGGCGCGCTTCGCCCGCGCGATGACGCGGCTCGACGTCCCGGCCGAGGCGCTCGCGCTGGCGCGGGATCCGTTCCTCGCGATCGCCCGCCGCGACGCGGCCGGCGTCGAAAAGGCGGGCGAGCGGCTCGCCGAATGGATCCACGCGTCGAGCATCGAGGGCGACGCGCGGGTCGTCCTGCACCGCTTCGTGACGAGCGTGAGCGACTTCGCCCGCGTGATTCACGTACTGAAGAACCAGCGCTTCGAGCACTCGGCGCGGCCGGTCACGGAGGAGTTCCTGCCGGCCGTGACGCTGGCGGGCGGTTGGCTGCCCGGCTCGTCGAAGGTCAGCGCGACGGCATCGGAGGAGGGCTCGCATCGGGGACTTCACCCGTCGGTGCGGCTCGGGATCCAGATGACGGTCGCGGGCGTCGTCGCGATCCTGGTGGGCGCGATCGTGTCGCAGGAACGCTTCTACTGGGCGGTGATCGCGGCGTTCGTGACATTCATGGGCGCGAACAACGCGGCCGAGCACGTGCGTAAGGGCGTCTTCCGCGTGATCGGAACGGTCATTGGCGTCGTGCTGGGCGCGGTGCTGGCGCACCTCGTGGGCCAGAGGCCGTACGTGGCGATCGCGGTGATCCTCGTGACGTTGTTCGTGGGCATGTACATGATGCGGATCAGCTACGCGTTCTTCACGGCGGCGCTCACGATCCTCATCGCCCAGCTCTACGTACAGCTCGACGAGTACTCGGAGCAGCTGCTGGGGCTGCGGCTCTTCGAGACGGTCGTGGGCGCGGGCGCGGCGGTGCTGACGGTGATCTTCGTGCTGCCGTTGCGCACGGGGCGGGTCGTGAGGGTCGCGACGCGCGAGGTCGTCGAGGCGCTGTCGAAGCTCGTGGGCCCGGCAATCCTTCGTATACGCGATTCGGCATACGAGGTTCCGCTGGGCGCGGCGGCGCGCGATCTCGATGCGAGCTTTCAGGCGCTGGCGGCGGCGACCGAGCCGAAGCGGGCGATGCTGCGGGTTCCCGGATCCCTCGGCGGGGTCGAACAGCAGTGGTGGTACGCTGCCAACGCGGCGCACTCGTACGCCCGAGACCTGCTCGTCGACAGCGCGCACCTCGAGGTGATCGATGGGTCGGGCGGCGACGATGTCGGCGAGGCGGGGCAGGTGCTCATCGCCTCGATGAACGAGCTGAGGCGCGGGCTCGGCGAACATGCCACGAAGCGCATATACACGCGCTCGGCCTCGCTTTTCGAGCACATCGCCACGGACCTCGACGACGCTGGAAGGCTCACCCCTCGCCAGCTCACGCTGCGCGACCTGCAGCTAATCGACGGATCGCTCGCGGTGCTCGCGACGGCCGCGGGGCTCGAGGTGCGGGCCCTCGATACCCCGGCGGATCCGGCGGTTTAGTCGACGCCGCCGGCGGTCAGCAGCGCGAGGAACTCGTGCGGGCTGTAGAGGCTCTCGCCGGTCGCGAGCGGAACGCGCAGCTGCTCGCGGAGGTGGCGCCAGGAGGGGATGTGCTCGGGGCGGATCGGCTCCTCGAAGAACATTGGCTGGTAGGGAGCGAGGGCGTTGCCGAGCTCGATCGCGCGATACGGCTCGAATAATTGGGCGTGTGCGTCGAAGGCGAAGTCCCAACGCGGTTCCGCCGCGGCGCGCACCTCGCCGAAGTAGTCCGCGGTCTCGGTGACGACGAGGCCCCAGCGCTGGGCGTGGATGTCGCCGCGCCAGGGGCTGAGCTTAAAGGAGGTGAGGCCGTAGAGCTCGTTGAGCTCGGCGGTGCGGTCGCGCGCGACGTCGGCGTCGGGGGGCGGTGTAGAGACCGCAGTAGACGGGCACGCGGTCTCGGACGCGGCCGCCGAGGAGCTGATAGACGGGGACGTTCAGGGCGATGGCCGAGATGTCCCAGAGGGCGTGATCGATGGCCGAGAGGGCGGCGAGCCCAATGGCGCACTGCGGGAAGCGGGCGAGGCGGGTGATCTTCATCGCGCGGATCCCGTCTCGAGGTCGTAATCGCGGGCCCAGTCGTCAAGGATGGCGCGGACACGCTCGGCGGCCGGGCGGACACGGGCGAGCTCGGCGGGCGCACGTCGCTCTCGATGACACCGAGCTGGGCGAGGGCCTCCTTGACGATGCTGACGTTGTCGGCGCTGGCGTCGGGCGCGGGTGTGCTCGCCGCAGGCCTCCATGACGGCGCGGCGCTCCTCGGCGGTGAGGGCATAGAACTCGACGGTGTTTCCGTTGGGCGTGAGCGTCGTTACCCCCGCGTCGAGGATCCTGTCGAGGATGATCCGGTATGCGTCGTCGTCGACGCGCCCTTCGCTGAACGGCGTGGTGGGGATCGCGACGATCCCCTCCACTCATCGTGCTCCTTCAGTCGTGTGACGACGTGGTCGGTGAATGAACGAATGTGGTTCTCGTCGAGCTCGCGGGCGCGCTCGGCGTCGCCGCTCTCGATCGCGTCGAGGATCGCCTCGTGTTCGTGGGCCTCGTGGATCCAGGTGATGCCGTAGCGCCCGCAAGTGATATGCGATGCGATGCGGGTCCCACCGGCGGGTGAAACGTAACGCGATGATGCGACGCTCCGTACGCCTCGGCAACCGATTCGGACAGGAGATGGGCCGGGAGCTGCGGTCCGTCAACGGCAACCCTGCCCGGTACCGATCGACCCACCGCTTCGCCGTCGCGGGCGAGCACTGACACCGCTCGGCCGCGCGGCGAAGCGACCATCCATCCCGAGTTATCAACAGGGCAAGGCGTCGTCGCCCCTCAGCAGTCAACGGAGCATTAGCGTGAGTCATGAAGACCTCCGGTTTAGAAATGTGAGTGTGGTAACCCACATCCTGGCCGGAGGTCTTCGCTATGTCACGCGTTCACAACCTGTCGGGGAAATACAACTAGATGACCTTTCGGCCCTGCGGATTGCTCAGCTGGCGGACGCGATCCGTGCAGCGATGCTGTCGCCGATCTGGTCGGTCGAGCGGATGCCGACGTCTTGCCGATGCTCGATGTCGAGGTCGACGGCGGCACGGATGCGCTGTCCCGCAACCGGCAGACCGACATGGTCGAGAAGCATCGCGGCCGACAGGATCGCGGCGGTCGGGTCCGCGAGCTGCTTGCCGGCGATGTCGGGCGCCGATCCGTGGACGGGCTCGAACATCGAGGGGAACCGATCATCGGGGTTGATGTTGCCGGAGGCCGCGAGCCCGATGCCGCCCGTGATCGCACCCGCGAGGTCGGTGAGGATGTCACCGAAGAGGTTGTCCGTGACGATGACGTCGAAACGCTCCGGATGCTGCACGAGGTGAATGGTCGCAGCATCCACGTGCAGGTAGTCGACCGTGACATCGGGGTACTCGGCCGAGACATCGGCCTGCACCTGTGCCCACAACGCGCCGGAGTGGACGAGCACATTGTTCTTGTGCACGACCGTCAGGCGCTTGTCTCTGGTCCTAGCCAGATCGAAGGCGTAACGCAGCACGCGTTCGACTCCGAACGCGGTGTTGACCGACACCTCCGTCGCGATCGCCTGAGCTGTGCCGCCGCGCACGAGCCCACCGGAGCCGGAATAGGCGCCCTCGGTCCCCTCGCGCACGATGACGAAGTCCGCTCTGGCATCGCGGCCGAGCACGCTGCCGATGCCGGGGTGGATGCGGGCGGGGCGCAGGTTGACGTACTGGTCGAACGCGAAGCGCAGCCGCAGCAGCAGGCTCCGCTCGATGCTCACGCTCTCCAGCCGCGGGTCGCCCGGCACTCCCCCGACGGCGCCGAACAGGATCGCATCACTCTCGGCGATCGCCTCGAGCGTCGCGTCGTGCAGCAGCTCCCCCGTTTCGAGGTAGTGGTCGGCGCCGAGCGTGAAGTCACGGTACGCGATCGACGCGTCCTCGAAAGCGATCGCAGCATCCAGAGCCTTCTGCGCCTGGACTGTGACCTCGCGGCCGATGCCATCGCCGGCGATGACGGCGATATTGATAGTGGTGCTCACTGAAAAAGGGCCTTCCGGTGCGGATGCGGTGGACATGGGCGCTCAGCCCTTCTCGGCGCCGGCGGTGAGTCCACCGGTGAGAAGGCGCTCTGTCGCGAAGAAGAGGATGACGATGGGCAACGTGAGAACCACCGAACCTGCCATGAGGACGGTCGCCGGCACCTCGACCGCACCCGACAGACGGGACAGCCCGAGCGAGACCGTCCACTGTGCTGGGCGATCGACGAGGAAGAGCAAGGCGAACAGGAACTCGTTCCACGCGATCATGAAGACGAACAGGCCGGTCGCGATGATCGAGGGCAGCGACAGACGCAGGCTGATGCGTCGCATCACCCCGAATCGAGTCAGGCCGTCCATCAGGCCGGCCTCCTCAACGGAGACGGGCACGCTCTCGAGGTAATTGCGCAGCATGTAGATCGCGACGGGGATCGTCTGCGCGGCGTACACGAGGATGAGGCCGACCAGCGAACCGCGCAGACCGATACGGGTGAACACAGCGAACAACGGAATCGCGATGATGATCGAGGGGAACAGGTACGCCGCGAGGAACAAAACGCTGATCTGCCGCCGCCCGAAGAACGGCAGGCGCGCGATGGCATAGGCACCCGGGATCGCGAGTGCCAGCGCGAGCAGCACGGAGCCTGCGGCGACGAAGCCGCTGTTCGCGATGAACGTGCCGAAGCCCTGCCCGCCCTCGGACGTCGGCAGCAGCACCTTGAGATAACTGGTCAGCGACAGCTCGTCGAACGTGAGCCACAGACGTGACGGGTCGCGGAGGAGATGCTCGATAGGACGCATCGACAGCACGAACATGTACCAGAACGGCAAGAGGCAGACGATGAGCAGGACGACGATCGTCATGGGCCGGGCGATCTTCAGCACGGCGCGCTGGATGGAGTCACTCGTCAGACGGGTGCGCACGGGGGTGGTCATTCGAATCGGCTCCCGGACTTCTTGAGGATCGCGGCGTAGACACCGAGGGCGACGACGAGCAGTGCCGCGAGGACCAACGACTGCGCGGACGCCGCACCGACGTTCTGCTGCACTGTGAGCAGTTCGTACACCCGGATGCTGGCGACACCCGTGCCGGCGGCTCCACCGGTGAGCAGGAAGACACTGTCGAACTCGTTGAACGTCCAGATGGTGCGCAGGATCACTAGCACGCTCATCACCGGCAGGAGCTGAGGCAGAACGACGTGGATGAACTTCTGCCAGGGGGTCGTGCCGTCCACCAATGCGGCTTCTTCGATCTCGGCCGGGAGGGACTCCATGCGGGCCATGATGAACAGGAACGCGAACGGGAAGAAGCGCCAGATCTGGAAGGCGATCACCGTCAGCAGCGCGGTCGGCACGGGAATCTGGGCGCCGAGGATGCCGAGCATCCCCTCTTTCTGAGTGAGGAACGGGATCGGGTCGGTCCACCCCAGCAGGTCACGGCCGACCGAGTTGACGATGCCGAACGATGGGTTGAGCATGATGCGCCACACGAAGGTGACGGCGACGACCGGGGCGATGTAGGGCAGCAGCATGCTCGCTCGGATGAATGTGCGCCCCCGGAACGGCTTGCGCAGTGCGAGCGCGGCGATGAGCCCGACGACGACAGAGCCGATCACCGAGCCGGCGGTGAAGAGCACGGTGATCCACAGGCTCGACCAGAGCTCTTTCGACCCGAGCACCAGAGCGAGGTTCTCGAACGTAAACGCCTCGAACAGTCCCTGCGAGCCGATGTTCACCAGGCGCAGTTTCTGGAACGCGATGACGAACGACCATGCGAGCGGCAGGAACACCATCACGACGACGACGAGGAGGGTCGGCGCCACGAGGATGAGTCCGTCACGGGCATCTCGGCGGGTGAGACCGTCGCGCTTCGAGCGCGCGCGGGTGGCTCGGGCTCCTGGGGGCTTCTGGCCGGGCAGCGCGGTCGTGGTCGTTGCGCTCATCTCAGCTCCTTCTTCTGTCGTCGTCTGGGTTGCGTGCGGTCACGGGTCGGCACGAAGCATTCAGGCTCCGCGCCGACCCGCTGATGATCAGCCGCCGAGGCCGGACTTGATCTGCTCGGCCTTGTCGGTTGCACTCACCAGGGCATCATCGAGCGATCCACCCGATGCGATGAGATCGGAGAAGAGCGTCGGCAGAACCCGCTGGGTCGTCATGGCTCCGGCCAGGCCACCCTGACCTTCCGTCATTCCCCAGCGCACGATGTCCTTCGTTGCACCGACGACCGTGTCCAGCACCTCGGGCGAGTACAGCGCGCTCAGCTTCTCACGCGTATCCACGCCCGTCTCGAGGTCAGCCCAGCCATCGACGTACTCGGTCGAGCCCGGCTCGGCCCCGGTACGCACGGGGATCTTGCCCTCCGGAGCGACCGAGATCCAGTCGGTGTACGAGTCGCTCATCAACCAGCTCACGAGGTCTTTCGTGATGGGAGCAGCGTCCCGCATGATGGCGAACGAGACGACCTCGCCGTAGGTGGCTGGGCTGGAGGCGTCGGGGCCCTGGAGGCCGCCGACGACACCGGTGTTGTTCGCGAGCCAACGCGGGTCCGCAGCGCACTGATCGCATGTCGGGAGTGCGTCGTTGCGCAGGCCGGCCAGTTCATCGAGGAGGAACGACGACCACACGACCATGGCGGCCTGGCCGGCGAAGTAGCTGGCACGCGTCGTCGCGGTGTCCTGCTCGCCAGCGACCGAGTACTTGCTCATCAGATCGGTGTACAGGCCGAATGCGGTCTTGCAGTTGTCGCTGTCAAGTGCGAGGTCGCCCTTGCCGTTGACCAGTTGGCAGTCATTGGACAATCCGAAGCTCTCGATCGTCTGCGAGGTGAACTGCTCCGCGGCCGACGTGGCAGCGGAGATACCGGCGACGCCGTTGCCGTTGAGCTTCTTGGCTGCCTCTAGCACCGAGGGGTAATCCGTCGGAGCATCAAGACCCGCGGCCTTGAACAGGTCGGTGCGGTAGAAGAGCATCAGCGGGAACGCATCGCTCGGAACGGCGAGCTGCGTGTCACCGGAGCGGGTCAGGTCGAGTGCTGCCTTGTTGAACGTGCCAGCGTCGAGCTTCTTGACCACTTCCGCCGCCGCTTCGGTGTCGAGCAGATCGTCGTTCGCGAACTGGTGAACGTTCGAGAGCGGGAGCGCGGAGACAAGATCGGGCAGCTCATTCGCGGCGGCTGCGGCCGTCAGGGCGCTGGAGAGCTGGTCTTCGGCGATCGGGACGAGCTCGTAGTCGACATCGTCGGAGGCGGAGAATGCATCGAGCATCTTCTCCTGGGCCTGAAGGCGGTCCGGCTTGTCTTCGATGGTCCAGATGGTGAGCTTCGAATCCTTCTGCGGCTTGGCGCCTGTATCGCTCGCACAGCCGGCGAGGCTGAGCGCGACGACCACGGCGGATGCTGTGAGCGCCATCAATCGTGAGTGCATGGTGTCTCCTTTGACAAGCTGCTGGTCTGGTGAGGGCGGGTGACTGCCGGGCGGCGGTCATGCACCGGGCCCCTCGAAGTTTACACGTGGCATCCGATGAGTCAAGAACTGATTTCTACTATTGATTTTCCGCATATAAACGGCGAGCAGCACAGAGTTGCTTCGAAGAAACTTTTACCGTTACGCTATCCGTGGACAGGGACGTCCCCTGCTGATTGATCACCTCTAAGGACCAGCGCATGAGTTTCTCTATGGGCATCGTCGGTGCCGGACAGTTCTCCGGCAGCTTTGCCAGTTTGTTCAAGCTCCACCCGGGCGTATCCCGGGTGTACGTCACCGATCTACTGCCGGATCGAGCACAGGCGCTCACGGATCAGTTCGACCTCGACGGCACGTATCCCTCCTTCGAAGCGCTGCTCGAAAGCGACGTCGATGCGGTCGGCATCTTCACCCAGCGCTGGACCCACGGCCCGCTCGTCGTGCAGGCGCTTCGCGCCGGAAAGCACGTCTACTCGGCGGTGCCGATGGCCATCAGCCGTGACGAGATCGCCGAGATCATCAAGGCCGTTGAAGAGACCGGCCTGACGTACATGATGGGCGAGACCAGCTACTACAACCCCGCGACCGTCTTCGCGCGCGGCAAGATCGCCGAGGGCGCGTTCGGCCGACTCGTGTACGCCGAGGGCGACTACATGCACGACATGGACCTGGGCTTCTACAAGGCGTACCAGCACTCGGGCGGCGAGAACTGGCAGTCCACGGCCAGCTACCCTCCGATGCTTTACCCCACGCACGCGATCGGCGGTGTGCTCGGCGCGTGGCAGACCCACGCGGTCAGCGTCAGCTGCGTCGGAATCCGTGACACGCTCGGCGACGGCGTATTCGACCGCTCCATCAGCGCGTTCGACAACGACTTCTCGAACCAGAGCGCCCTGTTCGAGCTCGCGGACGGCGGCGCCATGCGCACGAACGAGATGCGCCGAGTCGGGTACCCGTCGAAGATCCGCGAGTCCCGGTTCCGCTTCTTCGGCACCGACGCCAGCTTCGAGCAGCTCGCCCGGCAGTCGGTGTGGCAGAACAAGCGCGACTTCGAAGACGTGACGGAGCTGCTGCAGACGCAGCGGACGCTCTCGACGACCGACCGCGCCCTCGAACACGTCGACCCCGATCTGCGCGACGCATTCGTCTCCGGTCACGCGCCGGTGCACGACCGATCGAACCTCCCCGCCGAATACGAGGGGCTGCCGAACGGCCACGAGGGAAGCCACCACTTCCTCGCCGACGAGTTCGTCAGCGCCGTCAACGCGCGCAGACTGCCCTCGGTCAATGCCTGGGTCGCGGCTCGCTTCACGCTGCCGGGCATCGTCGCGAACGAATCGGCTCGCCAGGGTGGCGCACGCCTCGTGATCGAGGACTTCGGAGACGCTCCGACCGCCTGAACCCGCATCGTCCGCGCCCCGCGTGCCACAATGGCGTCGCGGGGCGTGGCGCATTCACGGCCGGCGGTCGAAGGAAACGAGACAACCACATGGTGGAGCAAAAGACTGAGGGTGCGCGGCGCCGCGTGACGCGTGAAGACGTCGCGCGACTGGCGCAGGTCAGCGTTCCCGTCGTCAGTTACGTTCTCAACGACGGCCCCAAGAACGTCTCGCCTGCCACCAGAGACCGCGTGCTCGACGCGGTCGATCGTCTCGGATACAAGCCCAACGCGGCCGCACGGGCGCTGCGCAGAGGACGCAGCGATCTGCTCGGGTTCATCGTTCCGAGCATCGCGAACCCGCTCTTCGCCTCGTTCGCGTTGGAAGTCGAGCGGGCCGCGGCAGCGAGGAAGGCCACGGTGATCACGGTGAGCGCCCGGGCCGGTCAGGTCGGAGTTGCGCTCGAGCGGCTCGCGTCGCACCAGGTCGATGCCGTGCTCGTCGCCACCGGCCTGCACTCGGCGGATGTCGCCGCCGTGGAGCGGTCGGGGCTGAAGGCCGTGCTGCTCAATCAACCGAGTTCGGTGCCTGGCATGCCGACATTCTCGATCGATCTGTACGGTGGTGTCCGCGCGGCGGTGACCCATCTCATCGATCGCGGTCATGCCCGGATCGCGTATCTCGGACCAGCAGACGGCGACCCCCGCCGATATTCGGGATGGGCAGACGCGATGACATCGCGCGATCTCACGCTCGGCCCCCACATCCCCGCGGACTTCAGCCGCACCTCCGGCCGCGAAGCGATCGATCAGCTGCTCGAACTCCCCGAGCGACCGACCGCGATCTTCGCCAGTTCTGACCAGATCGCGATCGGTGCACTGCTGGGGTTGCACAGAGCGGGCATCCACGTTCCGAACGAGATCGCCGTGGCATCCTTCGACGACTCTCCCGACGCACAGTTCACGTGGCCTCCGCTCACTGCGGTGCATCAGCCGCTACGGGAGATGGCAGAAGACGCGCTCGAACTGATCGTGTCCGGAACCGGGCCCACCGAGCGGATGTACGACGCTCAGCTCGTGGTGCGCGAGAGCACGATCGGCGCCCCGGGCGTCTGATCGGACGCACTCGTCGCGCCGCCTCTGCGGAACGGCCAACCCACGGAATCCATGTCCGTTCCTCGGGTCTCCTTCATCACGAGCGCCCCCACGATGGCGAGCGCCGCGAGGACCGATGTCCACACCCAGAAGACCCACGACGCCCCGATCTGCCCCGTCCAGGTCAACAGGTACGGTGCGGTTCCGCCGAAGACTGCAACCGAGATCGACGTGCCGATCGCAACGCTGGTCGCGCGGATGCGAGTGGGGAAGAGCTCGGAGATCAAGGCGGGATACATTCCGGCACCCATCGCCCAGATGCTCATGCCGGCCGCTTGAGCGACGAAGAGGGTCCAGGGCTGATCGCTGATGAGTTGCGACAGCGGATAGAAGAACAGGATGGCCGAAACACCGAAGGCGATCGCCAGCGGCCTGCGTCCGATCCGATCCGAGAGCGCACCCCAGCCGATGAGCGCGACGATCGCGACGGCTTGTGCGCACAGACTCGCGGTGAAGGCAGCAGTGGGGTCCATCCCACGGTCGGCGATGGCGAATGAGGATGCGAAGATCGCCCAGACGTAGTACGCGCAGTTGTGTCCACAGGCCAGAAGGATGACGAGCATGCTGGCGGCGACGCGGCGGCCCTTGGTCCACACGACGCCATCGCGCGAGGTGTCGCCGGTCGAAGGTTCCGCCTGCACGGCCTGGAACTCCTCCGTCTCGGCAGCGTTGCGACGCAGGAACAGAACGACAAGACCGAAGAGGGCACCGATAACGAAACCAAGACGCCACCCCCATTCCGCCACCGCGGCCTGGCCGATCGCGGCGTTGAAGCCCGCGCCGAGCACCGTGGCGAACATGACGCCGACCGTCACGCCGACGAAGACCGAGCTCGACCAGAGTCCGCGTCGAGCGGCGGGCGCGATCTCGGATACGTAGGTGTAGGAGACTCCGGACTCACCGCCGTGCGCGAACCCCTGGAGGAGTCTGGCGATGACGAGAAGTACGGAGGCCCAGACGCCGATCGACGCGAAGTCGGGGATGAGCGCGATCATCAGGCTCGACACGGACATGGTGCTGATGGTGGCGACAAGGACGAACCTGCGTCCGAGACGGTCCGCGAGCCGACCGAAGTACAGGGCACCGATGGGTCGTGCGAGGAACCCGACCGCGAACACGGCAAGAGTGGCCAGAAGCGCGGATGCCGGGTCAGCACTGTCGAACAGGTGTGTGGCGAGGTAGGTGGAGAAGACCGCGTAGATGGTCCAATCGAACCACTCGAGGATGTTCCCCATTGCTGCAGCGCGCAATGAGCGGCGCTGCACCGGAGTGGTGGTTGTCTGGTCAAGCATGTCGTTTCTTCCGTTCTCGGGTGGTCAAACTGCGGGGGTGAGTGATCGCTCCTCGAGGACCACCGGTGTGCGGCTGGACGTGTCGACGTGGAGTGCAAAGAGGTCAGGACGGGCGTAGTGACCGACGGCGTCGAAGTCGAAGCTCATCCGCACGACCTCGGCCGGATCCACCTCCGCGTAGAGGATCGTCTCCTCGTCGTAGACGGGCCCGGCGAGAACGTCGCCCCGCGGCGAGATGATCGCGCTGCCACCGCGCATGAGGATGTCGTCGGGCTCGACGCCGAACGCGGGATCGTAGTCGTCGGGGAAGTCGGAGCGTCGCATCACCTGGCATGCCGAGAGCACGTGGCACCGGCCCTCGAGCGCGATGTGCGTGATCGTCGGCAGCCATGAGTCTCTATCGTCGGCGGTCGGAGCGCAGTAGACCTCCACGCCCTGGGCGTACATCGCGGCACGCAGGAGGGGCATGTAGTTCTCCCAGCAGATGACGGCGCCGAGGCGGCCAGCCGGGCTGTCGACGGCCTGGAGCGTCGATCCATCGCCGAATCCCCACATGAGCCGTTCGGTTCCTGTCGGCATCACTTTCCGATGCTTGCCGACGATCCGACCGTGTTCGTCGATGTAGACGACCGTGCAATAGAGCGTGCGCCCGTCTTGTTCGACGACTCCGAGCACGACGAAAATCGAACGCTCCGCTGCTGCTTCGGCGATGCGGGCCACTTCCGGCCCATCGACGCGGACGGCGCCGCACCAGTACCGCTCGAACTCGTCGCGTGCTTGCTCGGTGCGACGCCCGATCGGGCTCTCGAAGCGCAACCCCTTCGGATAGGTTCCGACGAATGCCTCCGGAAAGACGAGCAGCTGTGCGCCGGCGTCCGCTGCCTCGTTGACGAGGCCGACCGCCTTCTCGGCCGTCGCGCTCGGGTCGAACGCGACGGAACCGGCCTGTACTACTGCCACGCGGGTCATGGAATGCTCCTTGGGGTGCTCGTGGATGACGTGAGGGCGCTGATCGTGTCGACCATCCAACCGACCTCGGGGTCGGAATCCCTGGTCTGATGCCAGACAGCGGCCAATTCGAACGGCGGGAACTCGATGGGCGGGTCGGCGACCGTGAGACCGAACTCCTGCGCGAAGACATGGGCGACGTGTGCGGGCATCGTCGATACGGCGGGTGTCCGGCGCAGCAGGAGAGGCGCCATCGCAAAGTGCGCGGTGGATGCGACCCTGTGGCGTCGCATCCCGAGCTTTTCGAGTTCGCTATCGACGATGCCGCGAGTCGCGTCCACCGAGATCATGATGTGCGGAAGAGCCACATAGTCGGCCAGCGACAGCGCGCCGGTCTGGCCGACCTGAGCGCTGTCGTACACCGTGAGATATCCGGACTGGAAGAGGACGCGGTGGCGGAGGCTGCTGTTCCAGGCGGAGTTGGCGACGATTCCCATGTCGGCTTCACCCGTTTCCAGCAATCTCGGCAGGAGCAGGCGGGTCGTGAGCACGCTGAAGACCGACATCCCGGGACTCTCCGGGCTGATCTCCGTGAGCAGGCGCGTCATCACGACCGCCTCGAGATCATCGGACATTCCAATCCGCAGCTGGAACGTGTCCTTCGCCGGGTTGAACGCCTTCTGGCCGCCGACCGCGACTTCGATCGCCCTGAGCGCCTCCTGGACGGCGCCGTTCATCCGCAGCGCCCGAAGCGTGGGCTCGACCCCGCCTTGGACGCGAACGAACAGCCGGTCCTCGTAGGTGCCGCGCAGCCGCGCCAACGCAGCGCTGACCGCGGACTGACTCATGTTGAGACTGCGCGCGGCGCGGCTGACGCTGCGCTCCTGCATCAGCGCCGCGAACACGACGAAAAGGTTGAGATCGTGCTTGCGCAGGTTGATCGCCGGGCGACTAGTCATCGGAGATCGTCCAGAGGCGCCGCGCGTACGGCAGCACGCCCGTCGCTGGATCGCAGTTGACGTACTCGAAGTGGTGCGCGTCCGAGAGGACGAAGACCTCATGCCACGTGGTGACGGTCCTCGAGTCGCCGTACTGGCGGTTCTTCTCGATCGCGTGGCGGTGGATCGCATGATGCGTCGGATGCCCGGCAGCCCAGGTCTCCAGGTCGTCCAAACTCCGGAAGTAGCCGACGACGCTCGTCTCGCGACGCGGCGGCGCATCCAGCGTCCCGGTGCTACGAAGAATGCGCAGAGACAGCGTCCCCGTAGCATCCTGGTTGTCGGTGAGGTGTTTCATGCCGCTCAGGAGCCGCGGCTCGAGCACGGACTCGTAGTCCTCGAGCTGCTCCCCCGTGGCGCTCTCCCAATACTGCCCGCTTCGGATCGCGCACACGTTGGCGCCGAGTTCTGCTCGGACCCTGCGCCGCGCACTCGGGACAGGACGGGGGCGCCGAGGATAGTCCGTCGACGGCTCCAACGTGTCGATCGCCGAGATCGGCATCCGGTCGCGCGCCGCACCGAAGTATCCGTTCGTCGTGGTCGACTCGAGCTCGATGCCGGCGCATGCCGCCAGACCGAACTCGCGCTCGGGTGACGAGTACACGGTCTCGACCCGGCTCGCCGGGACGACGATGCACTCCCGCCACGCTCCGTAGTCGATCGTCTCGGGATCGAGGTCACGGAACCAGCGGCCGAGCGCGGATCCTTCACTCCAGCGCGCGTGCCGGGTCGGGTCCGTCCAGTAGCCGACGAAGATGAGATCCCAGAACTCGCCGCGGTCCGCCGTGCTGAGAATTTCGAAGGCGTCCGGGCGGTTGCTGTCGGTCGCATCCGCGCTGCTCTCCGCAAGCCGGATGAAGTGCTCGGCCGGGCTCTCAGCTCCATCGTGGATCTGCACGGCGATGTAGTCGGATACGATTTCCGAGAGCGGCTCCACATACGCAGCCGACCATCGAGATGCACGCGGCTGGTGCCCTTCGGGCCGACGGGTCGGCACCCGTCTGGGGAATGTGGGATCCCACGTCATCTCGCTCCTCCATCGCCTTGGAGGACCATCATGTCGAGGCCACGTACACGATCCGGTTACCTGGTCATGCCGAACATGTTTCGACCAAGCTGGTAATGGTGTGAATGACTATCAGGTTTATCGATAGTCGGGCGGGTCGCCCTCGGTGAAGGGTATGGGGGGTTACTCCTCGATCTGCGGCAGCACGACGCCGTCTCGCTTGTAGCGAGGAGCGCACTGTCAAGCCTGCAATGTGCGCCTCTGCACCAACCCCGTCGGCTACACCGAGCCGGCGAATCCGAGCCGGCGAATCCGAGCAGGTGACGCACGAGAATCTCCGGCTCACTCACCATCGGGAAGTGCCCCGTCGCGATCTCAACCACCTGCCAGCCCGGTGACTGCCGCACTCGCTGCCGTATCGGGTCAATCGTCGGGTACGCCGGCGCGGAGCAGTCGACGAAGAGCCGGGGCAGGGACTGCACCAGGTTCGCGTCGTAATCCAGCGGTTCGCGATACATGCCGAATGGATTATGCACGTGCCGCCGGCGCAGCCATTGGGCATCACGAATGCTCAGTGCGAATCCGTCGGAAGGATCGGGCGAAGGCAGCGCGTTGCCGTGCAGTGCCGCTGCGGCCTGGCGAGCTGCCGCAATCTCAGGCGAGTGCGCAACTCCCCACCCTTCGCCGGGGAGCGGGACATGGCGTCGACATATGCGAGCCCACTGACCCGCGGATGCTGCGTGGACCGCAGTGCCGCAGCCGCACCGGTGATCACCATTCCGCCGTAACTGTGGCCCACCAGCAGCGGTCGGCGCAGTTCCTCGGTCTCGACGAGGTTGGCCACATCCTGCACGTGCGTCTGCAACCCGATATCGGCCGTACGCAAATGCGCGCGATCCCCGTCCCGGTGAGCGTCACCGCATGCACGTCGTACCCCGCGTCGCGAAGCGGCGCCAGAACGCGGCGCCAGATCCAGGCTCCACCCCAGGCGCCGCGCACGAGCACGATCTCGGGGGTGACGTCCCGCTGTGTGGATGCTCCTATTGCTGTCAAGTGGTCTCCGGTGGGCTGAGTTGAGCGAGGGCGAGGCTTGCGCGTTGTTCGAGTTCGGGGTCAGCGCGGGTGCCGATCTCGAGTCGGCGGAGCCGCTGGTAAGGAACGCCGAGGGTCGCGGCGAGGATGCTGATCGGAATGTCGATCTGCTGCCGATGGCACCGTGCCCGAAACCAGCACTGGCGGAGCGCGCTCGGGGGCCCTCACCCCGGAGGCGGTAACGGCGGCGACCGATCACCGCTCCCTCGATCAGCTCCGCACCGACTTGTTCATCGACCTCCTCCTCGGCGCCGAACCCACCGGACACGACCTCCACCGGGCCGGCACCACCGAGACCCTCACCCACATCCGCGCCGAGGTGCAGGTCACGATCCTGGCAACCATGATCCTCGACCCCGACGACGGAGCTGCCTGGCTCGACGCTGAAACGCTCATCTCCCCCGACACCGCACGACACCTCGCCGGTGCGCCGCCTGGGTGGGACAGGCTCTTCTACCGGCCAGACACCGGCCAGGTCGAACACATCGACCACTACCGGCCCACCGCCTGGCAGAAACGCACCCTCATCGGACGAGACCTCACCTGCCGATTCCCCGGCTGCACCACCCCCGCACGCCGAGCCGACATCGACCACACCCACGCCTTCGCCGAAGGCGGCCGAACAACGATGTCTAACCTCGCCTGTCTCTGCGAGGCGCACCACGTGATGAAGCATCAATCCGACTGGCAGATGAAGCAACTTGACGACGGGGTGATCAAGTGGACAAGCCCCTCCGGGTACTCCTACGAGACCGAGCCACCGAGCCGGGTATTCTTCCGGGAAGAACCCGCAGCGGAACCCGCACCGACACAGATGACGTCACCGTCGCAGTCGCCACCAGCGGCATCACCGTCGCCATCGGCATCAACATCTCCGTCAGCACCGCCTTCGCCATCAGCGCCCCCGCCGAACCACATGTGGGACCCCACGCCTGAAGACTCACGCGACCCTGCCGACCCACCGCCCTGGACTTCGGGATAAACAACGCAACACGGGCGCGCGATACCGCGGCGACAACACCTTCCGACAAGCCCCACCCCGTACCCACCGCACACACCCTTGCCCGACAGCGGCCCACAGAGAAATGCGATGCTGGCACTATGACGGGCACCGGGTCGATATTCGCTCCCCCTATCTGCGGCACGTTCTACCGCGCCATCGACCCGAACTTCCGCGATTTCGCGATCGCGGGGTCGCGCACGGCGGGGCGTTACTCCCGCCCCCACGAGCCGACGCTGTACCTCAGCTCTTCCGTCGACGGCGTCGAGGCCACAATGATCGCCCACGCGGGCGCCCGTTCGACGGCACGAGAGATCGTAGAGATCGACGTCGACGCCTCGCGCATCGTCGACCTGCGCGACCCCACTGCCCTGGCGCGGCACGGCGTCAGCCTCGCGGACGCCACCGCTCCCTGGCAGGACATCACCGACGCCGGCGGTACCCCGCCCTCCTGGACCGTGCGCGACCGGCTTCTCGGGGCCGGCGCGAACGGCCTGATCGATCCCTCGCGAAAACGCCCCGGGCTATGGCACCTCGTGCTGTTCCGGTGGAACGAGCCCGATGCCCCGGTCGCCCGAGTTCGCGCCCCCGATCACACTCGCTGACGCGACCTGCCAACAGGCCCGAGCCCCACGTTCACCGAACGAGACGAGCCGGAACGGCCGCAAGAACCCACGCCGCCCGTCAGCCCAGCCTCACGAACACGGTCCGCCACCGGTCCTCACGCCCGACGCAGCCGCGAGTGCAGCTCCTCCTCCAGCGCCGGCACCCGCGGATCCGTGACGAATCCGTCGATCCGCGGGATTTCCCGCGTCACGTGGACCGGATCCGCCAGCGGCCCCGCCGTACGCGGTAGCACCAGAACCCGGTCGGCCATCCGCACCGCCTCGCGGATGTCGTGCGTGATGAGCAGGATGCTCCACCCGTTCTCCGCCCAGATCTCGAGAAGCCACCTCTGCAGCTCGTCGCGCGTGATCGCGTCCAGCGCCCCGAACGGCTCGTCGAGCAGCAGCACCGGCTTGTCCTGCGCCACCGTCCGCAGGAACGAGACCCTCTGCCTCATCCCTCCCGACAGCTGGCGCGGGAAGAGCTTCTCCGTGCCCGCGAGCCCGAAGCGCGAAAACAGCGGCGCCACCGCCGAACGCGCCGACGCCCGAGACGCCCCCGCGACCTCGACCCCGAGGGCCGCGTTGTCGAGGATCCGCCGCCACGGCAGCAGCACGTCGCGCTGCGGCATGTACGCAAACGGTCGCGAGCGCCCCGCGACCTCGGATCCGTCGAAGCTGATCGACCCCGAGTCCGGCGACAGTGCCCCCGTGAGGAGCGACAGCAGAGTCGATTTTCCGGATCCCGACGGGCCCACCAGCGCCACGATCTCGCCCGGCGCGATCTCGAACGACACGTCCGACAGCACCCGGTGCTCGCCGAACGCCAGCGACAGCGACGACACCACGAGACTCATCGCTTACTCCCCTGCTCGACCCGCACCCACGGCACGCACACCCTCTCGATCAGCACCACGAGCCCGTACAGCGCCAGCGTGATGATCGTCGACACCACCACCGCCGCCAGCACCAGGTCGGTTCGGAACACGTTCTTCTGCTGCTGCATATAAACGCCGAGACCCGAGACCGCCCCCGCGTACTCCGCGAAGATCGCCCCCACCACCGCGTAGGTGATCGAGATCCGCAGCGACGAGAAGAACGACGGAATCGCCGCATGCACCCTAATCAACCGGAACACCGTGACCCGCGAACCGCCCATCGACCTCACGAGGTGCTCCGATTCCGGATCCGCCGCCTCGAAGCCCCGCAGGAAACCCACCACCATCGGGAAGAACGTCACGAACGCCACCAGCAGCACCTTCGGCCACAGCCCGAAGCCGAACCACAGCACCACGAGCGGCGCCAGCGCGATGAGCGGCAGCGTCTGGCTCACGATGAGTAGCGGCAGCAGCGCCGAGCGAAGGATCCGCGAAAAATCGAGCACCGTCGCGATCACGAACGCAGTCGTCACCGATAGCGCGAATCCCGCGATCGTCGCGAACAGCGTCGGGAGCGCGTTGCGCCGCAGCGCGCCCGATTGCTCGGCGCCCGCCGACAGGATCCGCGTCGGTGCCGGCAGCATGTCCGCCGGCACCAGACCCGCCTGCGAGATCAGCTGCCACGCCCCCAGGATCAGGAGGAACGCGAGAGCCGGCAGCAGCGCCGCAGACAGCGCCTGCTTCAAAACAGCCGCCCGCCTCACTCGACGAATTCGTTCGTGTAGTACTCGCTCCAGTCCGGCGATTCCGTGATCTTTTCGCCATTCGAGTCGACCAGGTACCCGATCTCCACGATGTAGTCGCCGAGCGCGTTCCAGTCCTCCGGAACCGCGGCGCCGACCGTCACGCCGTCGGCGTAGTAGTAGCCGTCGGTCGCCATCAGCTCGGTGCTCTTGTGCACGAGCTCGCTCGCCGTCCCCAGCACGTCGGGGTTCGCCTCGATCAGCAGGTCCGCAGCCTCGTCCGGGTTGTCGATCGCGTACTGGAAGCCCTTCTGCACCGCCTTCACGAACGCCGCCGCGTCGTCGTGGTTCGACTCGAGGTACGCGTCGCTCGACGCGATGCCGATCGCCTGCTGCTCCGGCACACCGTAGTCCTGGTACCGGAACGCCGCGTAGGGGTGCCCCTCGATCTCGGCCTCGATGTCCTCCCACGTCATGACCGACGACGTGAAGTCGATCGAGCCGTTCTTCAGCGCCTCGTACGCGCCCGTGTCGAGCATGACCTCGTCAAACTCGCCCTTGCCACCCGCTCCCTGAATCGTCGACGCCATGAACGCCGAGTAGAGCGGCACGCCGAATCCGCCGAAGACCTTGCCGTCGAGGTCGGCCGGGCTCGAGATGTCCTCGTTGTCCGCGAGGTAGACGAGGCGCCCCGTGTCCGACTGCACGATCGAGTAAACCGACACCACGTCGAGCCCCGCCGCCCGCGACGTCTGCACGTCAGACTGGCCCACGATGCCGAAGTCGGCCTCGCCCGCCGACACGAGCTGCGCCACCGGGGTCGAAGCGTAGGGAAGGATCTCGACGTCGATCCCCGCCTCGTCGAAGTAGCCGAGTTCCTTCGCCACGTAGATGCCCGTGTGGTTGGTGTTCGGCGACCAGTCGAGCGCGATCGAGACGGTGTGCTCCCCGTCCGAGGAGTCGGAAGCGGGTGACGTAGAAGCGCATCCGGCGAGCGCGAGCGCCCCTACTCCGGCCAGCGCGAACGACGTACGAACAATGTGGTGCTGCATGAGCGTGCCCCTTGAATCTGAAGGATGGCACGGGTATGTCAAGAGTGTCTCCCTGCGCTGGCATGATCCAGATCAGGTTCGACGGTCGAAGGTTGATGACCTTCCTCTCAGCCCGGCCTACCGGACTCCCGTGTGCGCAACAGCCTACTATCGTTGGGCCCGTGACCGAACTCTCCGACATCACGCCCGAGGCCTACGGCGTCGGCGCCCGCTTCACCCTCTCCGTCTACGACTCCGATTACGTGAGCATCATCCTCGGCGCCCTGAGATCCGCCGATGCCGACGGTCTCACGATCGAGACCGACGACATCTCGACCTGGGTAACCGGATCCGAGCAGCGCGTGATCTCGTACGTCCGCGACGTCGTCGCCGCGGCCGCCGCGTCGGGCGCGCACCTCTCGGTCGCCCTGATGCTCTCGCGCGGGTGCCCCGCCGGCATGACCTGCGAGCTCCCCTCCGGGGTGCGCGCGCTCGGGGCGGATCCCGTGGCCCTGGAGGCGACCGGCGTGCGCGCCCGCGCGCACTGGTCGCTGTACCCGCTGCTCGATGGTGGATCCGAGGGCGATCACCTCACCCCCATCCTCGAGGCGATCGAGAAGGCCAAGTCCGAGGGCGTCTACGACGGCCTCGACCACGGCGCCACCCGCCTCGACGCCGACCTCGCCCGCGTTCTCGAGACCGTCGCGAACGCATGGATCGGCGTCGGATCCGTCGTGCAGCACGTCACCACCCACGTCACGATCTCCATCAATAGCCCTGGGACGCCCGCATGAGCTGGCAGACAAAGACGAGCCGCACCGTCTACGAGAACCCGTGGATCCGGGTGCGGGAGGACGAGGTCACCCGGCCCGACGGATCCGATGGCATCTTCGGCGTCGTCGACCTCCAGAACGAGTCGGCCTTCGTGGTCGCGCTCGACGAGTCCAAACAGGTGCTGCTCGTGCACATCAACCGCTACACGGTCGGCGACTCGTGGGAGATCGTCTCCGGCGGCACCGACGGCGAGGATCCGCTCGTCGCGGCCCGCCGCGAGCTGCTCGAGGAGGCCGGGCTCGAGGCCGACGAGTGGATCGAGGCCGGCGTGATGTATGCCCTCAACGGCATATGCAACGCCCGCGAGACCGTCTTCATCGCCCGCGGCCTGCGCGACGGGGCCGATGCCACCGCCCACCGCGCCGAGGAGGGCATCACCGCGAATCGCTGGGTGCCGCTCGCCGAGGCCCTCACGATGTCGACGACCGGAGAGATCACCGACGGCGAGACCATCGCCGCCCTCGCGATGGCTCAGGCGAAGCTTCTGACCATCCCATAATCTCGACTCATGCGTACACGCCTGCTTGCAGCCCTCCCCCTCGCCGCCCTCTCGCTGGCGCTCCTCTCCGGATGCGCGACGACGTCGGCCGAGCCCACCGATACCGCGACGCCCGCGGCCGACGGCACCTGCCAGTACGTCGAGGGCGGCAGCGCCTCGAAGGAGGTCGACGTCCCGAGCGCGGATCCGGTCGACGCCGAGCAGGCCGTCATCTCGACCTCGATCGGCGACATCACCGTCACCCTCGACGGCGACCGTACCCCCTGCACCGTGAACAGCTTCGTCTCGCTCTCCGAGCAGGGCTACTACGACGACACGACGTGCCACCGCCTCACGACCTCGGGCATCTTCGTGCTGCAGTGCGGCGACCCGACCGCCACCGGCACGGGCGGCCCCGGCTACTCGTACCCCGACGAGCTCGACGGATCCGAGACCTACGAGGCCGGCACCGTCGCGATGGCGAACGCCGGGCCCAACACCAACGGCTCGCAGTTCTTCCTCGTCTACGAGGACACCGCGCTGGGACCCGACTACACCGTCTTCGGCCACATGGACGAGGCGAGCACCGCTCTCGTCGCGGAGGCTGCCGCCGACGGCACCGAGAGCGGCCTCGGCGACGGCGCCCCGAAGACGCCCGTCGACATCACCTCGGTGACGATCGGCTAACGAGCGACGACGCGATGCGTCAACGACGCGTGTCTCCGATGACGGATAGGAGGCGCAGCTTCTCGTAGCTCTCGCTCCCCGGTACGGCGGTGTAGACGAGCAGAAGGTGGGACTGTTCCGGATCCACCAGCGTCTGGCACTCCAGTTCCACGAGCCCGACCTCCGGATGAAGGAAGCGTTTTGCGGACGCGGGTCGGATGCCCACCTCGTGGCGCTCCCATAGCGCGAGGAACTCCGCGCTCTCGCCGCGCAGACGCTCCGCGAGGAGGGCCGCGTGCGATTCGGGACCACGCCGGGCGATGACCTCGCGCAGACCCGATACGAACGCCCGACCCAGCCGTTCGTGGTCTTCCGGAGCATACCGAGATCGCGTGTCCGGGTCGGTGAACCAGCGGTATCCGATGCTACGGGCGGGGCCGCGATACGACATGAGGTCGCCGGTGAGGGCGACACCGATCGGCGTCTGCCGTAGCGTCTCCCCGAGCTCGGTGACGATCTCGGCTGGTGTGTCCTCCAGGCGGTCGAGGATCCGCAACAGCCCCGGCGAGACGTGCTGCTCGGTCGCGGATCCGGGCATCGGGGGTGCGTGGCCCGCGAGGCGAAACAGGTGATCGCGCTCGGGAATGGTCAGATGTAGGCCCTGCGCGAGCGAGGCGGTCATCTGCTCGGACGGGTGTGGCCCGCGTCCACGCTCGAGCCGCGCGTAGTAGTCGGGCGACATGTGGCATAGCGCCGCGATCTCGTCGCGCCGCAACCCGTTGGTGCGCCGCCGTAGCCCGCGCGGCAACCCCACGTCTTCTGGCTGCAGTGCCTCGCGCCGATGACGCAGGAACTCCGCGAGCGCGGTGCGGTCCGTCTCCATGAGATTCCTCTCGTCGCCTCTATTGTCCGCGAACGGTGATCCGGTAGCCACTGATCGGGAGGTCCTGGATACGGCGTCGCCGACGGCGCAGGCTGGTTCTGCCCCACCACCACGAGGAAGAAGAATGCCATGGCACGCAGGCCGCTCGATTTCGCCATCCCAGACCTGACCGGCAAGAGGATCGTCCTCACGGGCGGAAGTGACGGCATGGGGCTCGTCATTGCGACCCGTCTCGCAACCGCAGGTGCCGAGCTGATCCTCCCCGTGCGCAACCCGCGCAAGGGCGACGCGGCACTAGCAACGATCCACGAACACGCGCCGGAGGCGGTCGTGTCGTTGCGGGATCTGGATCTGTCGTCGCTGGAGTCGGTCGCGGCCGTCGGCGAGACGCTGAGGAGCGAGGGCGATCCGATTCACGTGCTCATCGGCAATGCCGGCATCATGCACCCGCCCGAGCGACAGACCACGAAGGACGGCTTCGAGCTGCAATTCGGTACCAATCACCTCGGCCACGCAGCTCTCATCGGTCACCTCCTCCCCCTACTGCGGGCGGGCGAGGCCCGCGTCACGTTGCAGATCAGCATCGCCGCAAACCAGGGCGACGTGAACTGGGACGACCCGAACTGGGAGCGCTCCTACGACAGCATGGGCGCCTACTCGCACTCCAAGATCGCGTTCGGCCTGTTCGGCCTGGAGCTCGACCGGCGCAGCAGAGAGGCGGGGTGGGGCATCACCGCGAACCTGTCCCACCCGGGTGTCGCGCCGACGAGTCTGCTCGACGTGCGCCCCGAGATCGGTCGGACCCGCGCCGTCCGCGCCCGCGGGCTGATCACCTTCCTGTCTCGGGTCGGGATCCTCGGTACCGTCGCGAGCGCGGGGCTGCCCGCATTGATGGCCGCGACCACCCCGGGGGATCAGGGCGGGAAGTTCTTCGGCCCGAGCGGGCTCCGCGGCCTGGGCGGTGCTCCCACCGAGCAGAGGCCCTACTCGCGCCTGCGCAACGCCGACGACGCGAGGCGGGTCTGGGACCTCACGCAACGGCTCACGAGGGTGCAGTTTCCAACCGAGTGAAAAATACTTTTCTAAGTTATATAACTTGGTGATACAGTTGGGGGCGTGAACGACATCGAACGCGCCCCCGACGCCGGGGCAACCCTGAGGTCTCTGCTCGAGCAGATCTGGCAGCTCAACCGCATCGCCGCGACCCAGGCCCCCGGCCAGCACTCGCCCTCGCAGTACCGCACCCTGGCCCTGCTCGTCGATTCCGGACCCCGCCGCGTCGGCGATCTCGCCACCGAGGTGCACCTCTCGCAGCCTGCAATGACGAAGATCCTTCACGGACTCGCCGACTCCGGCGCCGTCGCACGCACGACCGACCCCGACGACTCGCGCGTGACCCTCGTCACCATCACCGACGCCGGCCGCGCCCTCCTTGCCGAGCGCTCGCGCACCATCGTCGAGCAGCTTCTGCCCGGCTTCGCCGAGCTCAGCGACGACGACCACGGCACCCTACAGAAGGCCGTCCGGATCCTCGACGGTCTTACCTCGCAGGCACGCACCGGCGCGACGGGGGTCGCCGAATGAGCGCCGCCGCGAAGCACACCGGCTGGTGGCACCAGCCCGCCACCGTCTGGGCCGTGGCCTTCGCCGCAACCGTCTCGTTCATGGGCATCGGGCTCGTCGACCCGATCCTCCCCGCGATCGCCGAGGAGCTGCACGCGAGCGCCTCGCAGACCTCGCTCCTGTTCACCTCGTACCTGCTCATCACCGCCATCGCGATGTTCTTCTCGAGCTGGGTCTCGGGCCGCCTCGGCGCCAAGAACACCCTGCTCCTCGGGCTCGGACTCATCGTCGTCTTCGCCCTCGCCTCGGGCCTCTCGCCCTCGGTGCCGTGGATCATCGCCTTCCGCGCCATCTGGGGCCTCGGCAACGCCCTCTTCATCTCGACCGCCCTCGCGACGATCATCTCCGAGGCCCGCGAGGCCGAGGGCGCGATCATCCTCTACGAGGCCGCCCTCGGCGTCGGCATGGCGCTCGGCCCCCTCGTCGGCGGCCTGCTCGGCTCCCTGTCGTGGCGCGCGCCCTTCATCGGCACCGCCGTGCTCATGCTCATCGCGTTCGTCGCGATCGCCGTCATGCTGAAGTCCGGATCCGTGCCGAAGCGCAAGACGAGCCCCCTCGCCGCCTTCCGCGGCCTGCGCCACCCGTCGCTGCTGTCGTTCGGGCTGATCGCCATCTTCTACAACATGGCCTTCTTCGTGATCCTCGCCGTCTCGCCCTACCCGCTCGGCTTCGGCGCCCTCGGCATCGGCCTCACCTTCTGCGGCTGGGGCATCGGCCTCGCCATCACCTCGGTGTTCGCGGCCCCCGCCCTGACGGCCCGCTTCCAGCGCACCCAGGTCATCGGTGCCGGGCTCGCGGCACTGCTCGTCATCACGCTGCTCGCCGTCTTCCTGCAGCAGTACGTGCCCGTGCTCATCGCCCTGATCGTGCTCTCGGGCCTCGTGCTCGGCATCATGAACACCGTGCTGACCGAGTCGTCGATGGAGTCGACCGACCTCCCGCGCCCCGTGGCCTCGTCGGCCTATTCCGGGATCCGCTTCCTCGGCGGCGCCATGGCTCCCCCGTTCGCGTCGGCCCTCGGCCAGAGCTTCGGCTGGAGCTGGGCCTACGTCTTCGGCGCCGCCGCCCTCGTCGTCGCGCTCGTGCTGTTCTTTTCGCTGCGCAGGCCCCTCTCGGCCGCCAACAAGCGCCACCCCGAGCAGAGCGACGAGGATCGCGCCCTCGAGGAGGCCGAGGCCCTCATCGGCGACGCCGACTGAGGTTGGTGGTAACCACCTCGCACAACACCACCGATGCCCGGATCCACGACCTGCGGATACGGGCATCGGTGCGTGACGGTACTTAGCCCGCCGTCACCTCGACCGTGACGTCGATGTTGCCGCGCACGGCCTTCGAGTAGGGGCACGTCTGGTCGGCCTCGTGGGCGAGCTTCTCGAGCTCGTCCTGCGAGACGCCCGACGCCTCGACGCGCAGGATGCCGCTCAGGCCGAAGCCCTTCTCCGGGTCGCTCGAGAGCGTGACCTCGGCCACGACCGCCGAGTCGTCGAGCGCGACCTTGTTCTTCTTCGCCGTCAGCTGGAGCGCCGAGTGGAAGCAGGCCGACCAGCCCGCCGCGAAAAGCTGCTCGGGGTTCGTGCCCGGCAGGTTGGTGCCCGGCATTGCGAGCTGCAGGTCGAGCGTGCCGTCGCTCGTCGCGACCTGGCCCTCGCGGCCCTCTCCCGACGAGGTGGCGACTGCGGTGTAGATGGGCTTCGACATGGGGGTCTCCTTCGAGAGTTACCGGTTTAACTGGTAACGAGCATGCCACCCGAAAATGTCACCTGTCAAGCAGGTAACGCGATAAACTTGCCGCATGGTCCACGAGTTCCCCTGCGGCACCCGCGCCCTCGACTTCATCGGCACGTTGCGGGCACGGCGAATCGACGAGCCCTACGAGTTCCTCACCTCGCCCGCGTCGCTCGACGCCTGGTTCGACGAATCCGGGCTCGTTTCCGGCGGCGTCGGATCCACCGATGACGACCTCGCCTCCGCCCTCGAGCTGCGCGAGGCCGGCTACGCCCTCATCTGGTCGCGCCTTCACGCCCAGCCCATGCCGCACGACGCGATCGAGCTCGTCAACTCGTACGCCGCCCGGCCTCCCCTGCAGATCCGGCTCGGATCCGAGCGCTGGAGTTCCGACGGGGACATCACACAGGCCCTCTCGCAGCTCGCCCGCGAGACGATCGAGATCGCCGGCGGCGACGAAACTCACCTGCTCCGCGAGTGCGGCCGCGACGGGTGCACGCAGATCTATCTCGACCACTCGCGCGGCCGGCGCCGCGAGTGGTGCTCAATGTCGAGCTGCGGAAGCCGAATGAAGGCCAAGGCCTACCGCGAGCGTAAGCGCGCCGAAGCGGCCTGATACAAGGTGCTTAGCGCGGTAGCGGCTTACGCCAGTCGGTGATCCCGACCGCGATGCGCTGGCCCGGGTCGCCGTTCCACGACACCTCGAGCCCCTCCTCCGAGAGCGCCGCCGACACGATCTCGCCGACCTTGCGGTCGGTTTCTTCGTGGATCCGCTGCTCGGCGCCGCTGTCGCCCGCGCGCGCCGCCGCAAGCAGCTCCGGATCCGTGTCGCGCGCCGCGCGCCACGCACTATAGGTGAGGAGCAGCTGCGCCGGCTGCTCGGCGAGCCTGTCCGAATCCTGCTGGTGGAAAAACACGTACTGTTCCTCGCGGTACGGGTATGCCTCGCCCGGCTCGTCGAGCGCCGTGCGCTCGTCGCCGATCTCGTTCGTGCCGCACGTGTTGCAACAGGTGAAGTCCATGCGCGCGACGAGCCCCGCCTCGTTCAGCTTCGCGAACGCCCGCTCGACGCGGTCATAGTCGGAGTCGCCCTCGCCCCACCTTTTCTCCTCCTCGAGCCGCTCCGCCCAGACGCGGTCGACCACGTCCTTCACCGTCTTGTCGCGCGGATCCAGCTCGAACTCCTCGGCGACCCGCTCGACGACGTCGAACCTGTCGAGAAAGCCCGGTGCGATGGCCTGGCGCGCAGATTCGACGAGGGCATCGGGATCGATCTGGGGACGCGCCGCCGGATCCTGCTCCGGGGTCTCGTCTGTCTCAGGACGGCGTCGGAAGAAATCGAAGAAGCCCATGGCGCCACGCTACCTGGGCGATCGCCACAACGCCACGCGTACACGCGCGAGTGCCGTGTAAGAATGAGCGGAGCTTTCGGCCGACTCAGGAGACCCCGTGCCTACCTCCAGCTCCCCGCTCTTCTATGTCCTCTTTGCGATAGCGGTGGCGGGGGCGATCGTCATCACGTTCGTGCGCGCCCGGAACGCCGGTCGCAAGATCCGGGCCGACCGCGAGCGTGCGCAGGCCGCGACCAACCAGTCGCTCACCGAGCACCACACCCCGCACTGGTCGCAGGGCGCCGCCTCCTTCAGCGAGCGCCCCGAGCACTGGGCTATGTCGATCGCCGCACCCTACGCGCTCTGCCGCGGGTCCAACAACGATGAGCTGCGCTTCCGCGACGCCGACAACGAGCGCGCCGTGCTCGCCGAGGCCTGGGGCGTCACCGATCGAGCCTCGATGCTCATTGCTCTCTATGACCTACTGACGTCGGGGCACCGCGCAGACTTCGGCGAGGAGATCGCCATGGTGACGGCGCTCACCGACACCGAGGCAAAAGAGTACGAGGCCGACCTCGCCGAGAACGCGAAGCACTCCAACGAGGGCGCCGAGACCCTGTGGCGCACCCGTCGCGTGCGCGCGAACGATCGCGAAATCACGACCGTCGACTTCCTCGCGTGGGATCTCGTGCGCTTCGCGATGCTGGTGCGCGCCGGCGCAACGACCGGGTACCTCTCCGACGCCGAGGCCGCCGACTTCCTGCTCATGATCGTCCCCGAGATTCGCGAGCACTACGGATCCTGGGACGCGCTCGGTCGGTCGTTCCACGTCGGTCGCTGGTTCTGGAATTCGCAGGGCGGCATCAACGAGGCCGAGACCGACGAGCACGACGCCAGTCGACAGGAGGCGTTGCTCTCGAGCCAGAGCCCCTGGTCGTTCCTCGAGTGGGACGCCGAGCTTCCCGCCTCGCGCATGCTCTTCGCGAGCGCCCTCGCCGCCGACACGAACCTCGCCGCGCAGAACCCCGACGTGTTCCCCGGATCCGGGTGGGCGAAGCGCCTGAACGACGAGATCTGGCGCCTCCGCCAGGCTGACTGATGCGCTACGGAATCGGCGGCGACCCGAACCCCTGGGTCATCGGCGGGCTCATCGTCTTCGTCTTCGTTTGCTACGGGCTCGTGGGCTGGCGCAACCTCAAAAAGCGCAACGATCGCGACCGCGGCGGATCCGGATACACGCCGACCTCGACCCCCGTTCCCGAGGCGCCCGAGCCGGATCCGAACGCCGTGACGGGCGAGGAGCTCTGGCTCATCGGGTTCGCGGCCCCGCGCGCCGTCGCCCGAGGCGCGAACCCCTTCGAGTGGAACCCCGGGCTCCTGTTTGCCGACCCCGAGTGGCCCACCGAGCTCGCGCGCGCGGAGCGCGCCCAGCGCGTCGCGGCAACCCCCGAGGAGCGGGTCGCCGCGGCCGTCGACGCCGCCTGGTGGATCCGCGTCGCCGTCGCGAGCGGGCAGCTCCGCGTCGAGGAGGCCCGCGAGCGCACCCGCCTTGTCGCGAACGCCGCACGCCGAGACGCCGGCGACTGGTTTGCCTTCGGCGACCTCCTCGGCGAGCGCGAGGGCCTCACTCCCCCGCGCGACCTCTACCGGCCCGGATATCCGTGGGCGGATCCGGCGTGGCCGGCGGCGCGGGCGTAACCCGTCCTCACGGCAATGGCGCCGACCCGAGCGGCACGGCCAGCGGGCTACCCGCGACGGGATCCGGCACAAAGATGCACTCGAGGCCAAAGACCTCTCTCACCAGCTCGGCCGTCAACCGCGCGAGCATCCCGGTGGGGTGCGCCGCCACGAGCGCCGTGGGGCACCGAACAGCCGGTGCCCCACGGCGCGTGAGTGAGGGCGTGGCCTCAGAGCCCCTTGCCGCTGGGTGAGACAAGGATCTTCACGGCGGTCTCGTTGTGGTTGATGAGGGTGTCGAAGCCCTTGTCCACGAGATCCTCGAGACCGATCTTGCCCGTGATGAACGGCTTCAGGTCGATCTTGCCCGACTCGACGAGCGCGATCGTCTCCGGGTGGGAGTTGACGTAGCCGATGGTGCCGCGGACGTCGATCTCCTTCATGACGAGCTTGTGCATGTCGAAGGATGCCTTCTTGCCCCAGATCGAGACGACCACGATCACTCCCGTCGGCCGTACCGTGTCCATGAGCGTGTCGAAGACGACCTGGACCGAGGTGCACTCGAAGGCAACATCGGCGCCCTTGCCGTCGGTGAGCTTCTTGACCTCGGCGACGACGTCGACCTCGGCGGGGTTGAGCGCGACGTCGGCCACCCCGGCGTCGAGGGCTTTCTGGCGGCGCAGGCCGGACAGCTCGGAGATGATCACCTTGACGCCGATGGCGTGCAGCACGGCGGCGGTCAGCTGGCCGATGGGACCGGCGCCGCCGACGACCGCGGTCTGCCCGGCCTTGACGCCGGAACGCTTGACGGCGTGGAAGGCGACGGAGAGCGGCTCGATGAGAGCGGCTTCGTCGAGCGCGACGGACGAGTCGATCTTGTGAACCCACCGGCGCTTGACGACGATGTTCTCGGAGAGCCCGCCACCGCGGCCGGCGAGGCCGATGAAGTTCATGTCCTCGGAGAGGTGGTAGTCCACCGACTCGGGGCCGGTGTAGACATCGTCGCGCAGAATGTAGGGCTCGACGACCACGTGGTCGCCCACGGCCAGGTCATCGACGCCCTCGCCCAGCTCCGAAATCACGCCGGAGAACTCGTGACCCAGGGTCACGGGCGCGTCTTCGCCCGAGATCGGGTGCGGATGCCCGTGCTTGGGGGCGAAAATGGGTCCCTCAAGATACTCGTGCAGGTCGGTGCCGCAGATACCGCACCATGCGACATCGATGCGCACCGTGCCGGCTTCGAGCGGCTGAGGGGTGATGTCTTCGATCCGGATGTCACCGCGATCGTAGAAACGTGCTGCCTTCACTGTAGGAACCTCTTTCTTGTGGGGCCGGGTTCGATTGGGGAGCCGGTGGGCTCGTCTCCCACGCTATTCCTTTCAGATCCACACCGCGACATATTGGTGATATCTGTCGAAACCCGGCCCAGACCGCGATCAACGATGGTCTGCGAGGGGCGTGGCCTTACAAATCGTCCAGCGGCGCCGACGGATCCACGAGGCGCGTCTCGCATATCTCGACGCGGTCGCGGATGAGACGCTGCGTAGGTACATGTGCGTGTCGGCGAACACGCCGCGAGCGGTTGTGATGTCTCGGAACTTCAGCCCTTCTTCCAGTGGGAGGGAAACCAGCCGGCCCGCGTGACCGTGCAGACATACACAGGATCTCCGTCCACGAGGGTGGCCATTGTGCCTCGCTGATCGACCTTGAATCGACCACCGCTCGGCCGAACTGCCCACATCAGGTCCCGGACGACGGCTGCCCGATCCGCACCAATCACGTCAGCGAGTGTCCGCCCGCCATTGAGCGACTGTACGTTTCCCTGGGTATCGAGCTGGTACGGCAGACCTCCGCCCCATGCCGCGGCCGCATCGGCGGCGTTTCCTCCGAGCATGAGAAGGGCCGGTTCTTCTGCACTTTGCATCTCGGTCGGCTGCGCCCCGCCGACACCACGCATCAACCGCTTGGACTCGCCAGTTAGGCGCGGGACGGATAGGCCAGGCAGCGTTGGCTCAGGCACTGCCCTGACCGAATGTGCCTCGAGGTAGGCATCGCGAACATGATCCGGGATTCTGCCTCGCTCACCGATACTGTGTCCCTGTTCGCGGGCCCACTCTCGGATGTTCGAAACCGTAGGCGTAAGCGGGCCGCCTTGCTGCTGCATGCTCTGCGATTGCGGCAAGGTCGTCGAGTCATCCTCATCAGATGTCTCGACGATCTCGGTGAGCTCAATCCGCTCCATTCCGACGACCACGACATCGCTCGGTGATAGCTCTTCGACGCTGTCGGTGCTCACGCGGCCGTTCTGGGTCGCCGCATCTTGCGCCGCGTCGGCACGGAGCTCAGCTAGCCGCTTCGCATCACGAGCTTCTTGCCGCACACGCGCAAGTTTCTCTGTGCCTTCGGCTCGCTCCCGCATCTCCTCGAGCCTCTGCCACAGGGGCTCGAGCGCCGCTTCGGGGTCCAGGTAGTACTTCGAGGCCCGGATGCGCCAGAACGTCCATCCGAGGCGCTCGAGCACGCGCTGGCGGCGAACATCCTCATCCCACTTTTCAGGGCCGTGGAAGGCGTCGCCGTCGCACTCGATCGCTAGGCGTTCACCTCGGGCGACATTCACGACCATGTCGATTCGGTAGCTACCCACTCGGTGTTGAGGATCCACGGTGAACCCGCGCTCGAGAAGCTTCGTGAGTACATCACGTTCGAACTTCGATTCTGTGCGCGCGTAGAGATCATCTGCTTCCTCGCCACGGTGATGACCCTGTGCGTACTCGATCATCGCACGGCGCTGATCCGCATGGTTCAACGTCGAGGGATCCATGCTGTGGACGATCCAAAGCTGGTCTTGAGCACGCGACGCTGCAACGTTGGCCCACTGCGAATACATCGGCGAGGTTGCCGCGTACGATGCGTCATGAGCAACCATCGATACGAACATCACGTTCCGCTCGTCACCTTGGAACAGGGGCGGGTTGCCGACACGAAGGCGCCGACGCTCGAACTCAGCGTCGCCGATCTCCTCGCGAATCAGATCCTGGATGATCTGCGCCTGCGGGCCGCTCATCATGGTGACGACGCCGAAGGTGAGTCCGTCATAAGCCGTATCGTTGGCGCACTGCGCGATCTGCGCCGCGATCACCTTCGCCTCGTCATAGTTCACACGACTCGTGCCGGATTTCATGGAGACAGCGTCCTCGACGTGGATGACGCGCAACGGCTCACCGATCTGGGGGACGCCGACCTCGCGCAGCGGGAGAATCTGTCCGCCGTAGTATCGATTCGAGAACCCGATAATCTCCGGCACGCACCGGAAGTGCTCCTTGAGCGCGATCGTGGACGGGAACGCTCGCCCAGAAATCGAATAGAGGGAGTCGTCCAGGGTGAGGAGCTTGGCCTCGGGCATGCCGCGTAGGTGCTGGTCCTGTAATGCGGCGATGCGATCGGTCTGGATTCCCACTCGCGCGGGTGTCGTCTGCTTGTCATCACCGACGACCACGGTCTTCTTGCCGAGGGCCAGCACACCGAGCGAGAGCAAATCGCACTGCGAAGACTCGTCGACCACGACGACATCGAAGAGGTCTGACACACGCGGGTCAAAGTTTTCGAGCACACGATAGATCGGCATGATCCAGACCGGAACGGCTCCCATCGCCGCCGGGAGCGCCTCCCGCGCCGCTGCTTGAAAGCGCGGCGCGTTCTTGCCGGTTCCCTTACCCACGCGCTTAACGGCGCTGAGCCACGTCTCGAGGGCGCGCCTCTGACGGTCCTTACTGTTGTTCTTCAGCTCAGTGCGGGCGGACCGACTTGCAAGATCGACGATCGTCCGTTGCAGCTCCTGTGAATCAGTGTGCGACTTCTCCATCAGTTCATCGATGTCGGTCGTTGAATGCAGGTTGGCAAGCCAGGTACGAGCCTTCGCGCGATCCCATGCGAGCGGAGCGTCCTCGATCTCTCCGATCGTCTCGTGCGCTCCCCGCGACTCAGCGATCGACCGGGCCCAACGCGGCGCTCCGGCATCCGCGATTCGTCGTCGAAGCTCATCGGCGCGCAGTACCCGTGCACGCACTCCGGCGAGCCTCTGTGCCTCATCGAGCGCATCGCCCCACCGGTCAACCTGCGCGAGCTGAAGCGCGGTGTATAGATTTCCCCAGAGCGGAGAAGCATGATCCGCCCGGCTTGCCTCCTGGACGCGCGCTGCAAGACGGTCCAATTCGGCAGACAACTGACGCTCCTCGACGCGCGCGGCGGCACGATCGAGCAATCCCGCCATCATCTCGAGGGCTTCCGACGTGAGTATGCCCGGCCGAGTCGTGGCGAACTGTCCGACACGTTCCATCAACGCAGGAGCGGCGTTGGTCCACCAGTGATGGATTGCGTCAACGCTCGAAGCAAGCTGAGGGGCGACAAAGACGAATGCGCCGTCCTGCGGAGGGACGGGTATCTGGCAGGCCGCGTACGTCTGCGACATCGTCACATACGCATCGCGCTTCATCGCACGTAGCTCCACCTCGGTGCGTACGAGTTCCAGCTGAGCGGGCGTCGTGATAGCGCTCCCGTCGACACGGACCGCGGCGGCCAATTCCTTGAGTTCCTTCGACGCGAAGAGCGGAAGCTTCTTGCCAGCGGCGACACGTTCGCTCCACGCCTGCAGCAGAGGGACTTGCTCCGCCGGATTCCCGTCTGGTACATCGACGATGTGTCCCGTCAGCCGGCTCGCAAGGTCTCGAGCCATACCGAGCTTCTGACGCACAGCTACGTTGTGTTGCATCACCCAGCTCGCCGCCGGATCGTTCGACCTCACGGCAGCCGCGAACTGATCCTGCCACGATCCAGAGATCGTCCGGAGGTAGACCGCACTCTCTCGGAACCACTGGGAGTTCTCCCGCATTGAATCGAGCGAGAGCGCGTCGAGCGCGTCGACACGCAGACCCTGATCTTCGAGAGACGTTACGGCAGTACGCAATGTCTCCCGCCGCGACAGTCGTTCGTGCAGATCCGCGGCCGTAGGGAGCCAGTCCGCCTCCGGCAGGTCGAGCACGGCTGCAGCAGACTCCTCCGCCGAGACAACCCGCAGGGTGTCGCGGAGCTCAGCGAGCTCGTCGGTGCTGACGGGGAACGACGCATCCGTAGGCACCCTGTCGGCGACAACGTCAAGATGGCGGCGTTCGGCCAGCCACTCCGCGACCTGCGGCGCGCGTGCCGACCCAGCGGGCAGCAGGTACTCGCTCTGCTCACTCTGGAGGGCGCGAACCAGAGCTGCATCGGTGCGCACAATCGATTCGCGGAGAACATCAACGGTGGAACCGAGCTCTGCGATCCGCCGTTCCTCAGTCGCGACATCGAGCGACGAGAGCGAATCCTGCATCGCCTGGGCGGAACTGCGCAGATCTTCCATTGCGCTCGGCGTCGACCCGAGAACCGCGAGCGACAGGTCACGTAGCTCGGAGGGAATCTTGTCGCGTAGAACCGTCAGCGCCTGCTCCTTCTCAGCAGTGACGAGCACACGCTTCCCCTGAGCAACCAGGTGCGAGACAAGATTGACGATCGTATGCGACTTTCCCGTTCCGGGAGGTCCTTGGACAGTCACACCGCGCGAGGTAGCAAGCTGCTGCGCAATGCGAGCTTGCTCAGCGTTCGCGGGCAGTGGCATCAGAAGCCGCTCGGCGGTGCCATCGTTCGACACGACGGTGCGCCCCATTCCTAGAATGGCGTCGTCCACGCGATCGCTGTCTGCCACTACCGATGCGAGGCCTTCCGGCAAGAAATTCTCAGCACGGATCTTGTGCGCGAGCTCGTCGTAGAAGCGCTCCTGCCGCATCGGCCGACGGCGGAGAAACAGCACCCACCCGTCGTTCAGACGCGGTGCCGCCGCGGGCGCGGGAAAGTCGACGTCTTCCACAAGGCTGGCGTCGAGGCCCATGGGGGCGACGATCTGCTGGCGCGTTGCCAAGCGCTCGTCGTCGTCCCAGACGTTTGGCGGTGTGTCTCGCAGCGTCGCCTGTAGCCTCGTCAGGGCTTCGAGCCCAGAGAGGCCGGTTCCTTCGACGGCGTTGAGCTCAAGTTCAACCGTTTGCTCGGGAATCACCCGAATCGTCGCATCCTGCGGGTCGACCTCGATGATCGCCCGCGATGTGAGCATCGGCGATACGATCGACTCGTTCTCGGTGCGTACGCCGAGAACAAGCTGGCCCCAGATGATCTCGTGCGTTGCTGCGTCTGCTTCCGCGCGAAGGTGTAGCTCATACAGGCGGGTGTAGAGATCCCTCGCCGCAAACGTCGGTCGGTGCGTCTCCGCCCACGTAACCCATGTGCCCGCTACCCATTTGTCGAAGGCATCTCGAACGCCCTTCATGAGCTGCTCACGAAGCTCTCGACGTCGTTGCAGCACCTCCTCGTCGGCACCTCGGTCCGGCGGCCCGAGCTCCTCGATGACACGGGATTCAACGCGCTGCTTTGCCGCTTGCTCCAACAATCGCGGCTCGGAACTCGCGGATTCCAGCGCTCCCTTGGGCCCGACGAGACCGATGAGACCGCTAGGAACATCGAGCACTGGCGGTGCCGGTACGCGCGCGACCGAAAGCCACGCCGGGCGGTCTTCCCCGGGCCCTACGGCCACCGCGCGATGGACAGGTACCGCGGAGGGCCACACCACGGTCTCATTCGAGCGAATGTCGCGTACCGGCTTCGGGCCGATCTCGCGTGCGACAGCAGAGAGATACTCGAGTAGCGCGTAGCTCTGATCGAGAACCGACTTCTCGGCGGTACGTTCAGTTGCATCCGGCATGCGGCTCTGCCTCTCTGGTGATGCACGATCCATCCTCAGGCGTCACTATGGTGCAGACGCCTCGATCGAGCATTGTCTCAGGTTGCGCCTCGTCTCGCGCACGGCCCCGGCCCCAAGGAGCGGTCGTATCAAACACCTTCATTGCGAGATCTTTTCTCGGCGACTGACATCAGCACGATGACGATCGAACACGCGACGCACTCCGAGGGCGTCGATCACGTCGCGCGGACCATTCACGAAGGCGGGTTTGCTCGGCTCAGATTGGCTCTGCAGATCATTCAGCCAGCACACGACGCTCCTTCTTCGGACACGGAGATATTACTTGATTCTCGCATCTCGGCCGCCGTTACCCCGCCCCGCTCGGCTCTGCCCGTTCGACCCCCGCGGGGAGAGCCCAGCCTAGGCTACGGACCGCGGCCAGGCCGCCCACCCATCGGGGACATCGCGAAGAAGAGGGGTCGCGGCTCTGAGACGCTCCGCGGGATAGTCGCGGGCGCGTGATCGGCCGGACCTCGCGCCGTCGTCGGGGTACGTGTATGCGTACTCCACCCAGGGACGGAGCCCGCGTTCGACGGTCTCCCGGTAGGTGCCCGCGACGACGGCGAACACGAGCTGTTCGAGGTCATCGGCCTCGAACTGCCAGTTCGAATCGCAGGCGTCGCAACCGCATATCGGGTACGGGAAGTCGTGCAGCAGGCCCGCATGCACGGAGATTCCCGGGTACGTGGTGAGCACGAACGTCAGGGGCGCACACGCCGGGTCATTCGGTCGGATCCGCACGGCACGCACCGCGTCGTGGAACGACGGACGCATCAGATCCGTCGCCGTCGCGGCATCCTCATCGATCTCGACGTCATAGTTCTCGCGGAGGTGCGCGATGAGAGCGTCGGCGATCGCGTGCAGCGGCGCGAATCGCTCGGGATGCGTCTCGACCGAATAGGTGTCCTCCGGCGGCGAGCCATGCCACCGGTTCCCGTAGTCGATCACCTGACCGTCGGCATCGCGGAACACCGGGGCGTCGACGGAGGGACGGACGTAGGAGCTCATCACGTCATCTTGCCCTGCCGACGTTCAGAGCACACCGGCGCTACAGCTCCTCCAGCGGCACCGACGGATCCGCGAGCTGCGCCTCATCGATCTCGACGCGTTCACGGATGAGGTGCTGCACCTGCTCGTTGACGTCCCAGACGTTGACGTTCATACCCGCGACGACGCGGCCATCCGCGACCCAGAACGCGATGAATTCGCGGCCCGCACGGTCGCCGCGGATCACCAGGTGCGCGCCCGTCATGAGCGGCGCATATCCGGAGAACTCCATGCCGAGGTCGTACTGATCGGTGAAGAAGTAGGGAACGCCGTCGAGCGTCGCGTCGCCGCCCGTGATCGTCGACGCGGCAATCTTGCCGGTCGCGATCGCGGTCGCCCAGTGCTCCGTCCGGATCCGCTCGCCGAGCACGGGGTGCAGGGCGTTCGCGATGTCGCCGATCGCGAGGATCCCGGGAACCGAGGTGTTCATGCGCTCGTCGACGAGCACGCCGTTGTCGACCGCGAGGCCCGCCTCCTCGGCGAGCGCGGTGTTGAGCTCCGCGCCGATGCCGACGATCACGAGATCGGCGGGGATCGATTCGTCGTCCGTGCGCACCGCGACGACGGATCCGTTCTCACCCGCCTCGACCGCGGTCACGCGGCGCTCGGGCAGAAAGGTGACACCGTGCTCGCGGTGCAGCTCGAGGAACATCTCGCCCATCTCGTCGCCGAGCGCCTTCGCGAGCGGCACGCGATCGGGCGAGACGATCGTCACGTCATTGCCGAGCTCGCGCGCCGCGGCGGCGAGCTCGAGGCCGATCCAGCCGGATCCGATCAGAACCACGCGGCGCCCGCCGCCCAGGAGATCGGCGCGCAGACCGTCGGCGTCGTCAATCGTGCGCAACATGCGCACGCCTGCGGCGTCGGCGCCCGGAACGTCCAGCGGGCGCGGCGATGCTCCGGTCGCGAGGATCAGGCGGTCGAAGCCGAGCTCCGCGCCGCTCTCGAGCGCGACGACGCCGTCGGCGATCCGCACCGCCGGATCCGCGACGTGCAGGGTGACGTCGTGCTCGGCCTCCCAGCCCACGGGGTGCGCGTAGACCTCGTCGAGCCCCTCGGATCCGAGCAGATACCCCTTCGACAGCGGCGGCCGCTGATACGGGCGATGGGTTTCGGCGGTGACGACGTCGATCTGCCCGTCGAAGCCCCGTTCGCGCAGCCCCTCCGCGGCGGTCGCCGCCGCGAGCCCTCCCCCGATGATGATGACACGCATATCCGCACCCTCTTCCCTGATGGACGTGGTTTCACGCTACGCCTGTGCGGGGTGGGTGTCACGGGTGGGTGCGATGAGAATCGAGATCCGCTCCCAGGCCAGCCCTCTCGCCTAGCCACGTTTGATGCCACCTGTTCCTACATCAGACCCCGCCGCGCCTCCACCAAATGCCGCGTCGACCAAGCCACAAAAACCCCATCCCGCTCGATCACCTCGTGCAACTCCCGCAACCGATCGATGTACCCCTCAACGGTGAACCCCGGAACCCACCAGATCACCTTCCGCAGCAGGTACACGACCGCCGCGACATCGTAGATCTCGATCTTCAGTCGGGCGGTCTTGAGGTCGACGATCTCCAGCCCCGCAGCGCGCGCCGCGGCGGCCTCGGCGTCAGGATCCCGGTGGTGCCGCGCCCGCGGCTGCGGGCCGAGGAAGAACTCGATGAGCTCGAACACGCTTGCGGGGCCGACGTGCTGGGCGAAGTACGTGCCGCCCGGGCGTAGCACGCGGGCGATCTCCTCCCACCAGATCGTCGCCGGGTGGCGGCTCGTCACCAGGTCGAATGCCCCGTCCGCGAACGGCAGCGGAGGCTCGTCCGGATCCGCGACGACGACCACGCCCCGCGGGTGCAGGAGGCGGGTCGCCTTCGCGACGTTCGGCGGCCACGACTCGGTGGCGACGGCCGTCGGCGGGAAGGACCTGGCCTCCGCGAGCACCTCCCCGCCGCCCGTCTGGATGTCGAGAGACGCCGTCGCCCGGCCCAGCCGTTCCGAGAGCTGCCGCGCATAGCCCCACGGCGTGCGCTCCTCGGTGGCCCGGCCATCGAGCCACGAGAAGTCCCAGCCCGACACATCGGCGGTCGCGCCCTCGTGGATGAGTTCCTCGAACGTTTTCGTCATCCCTCGATTATGCGGGGGATCACCCGTTGAACTCCGCCGGGTGCGGTCCCGTGCGGCCGTCGCGGTCGAGGCCGTCGATCGCCGCGAGCTCGTCCGCCGTCAGCTCGAAGCCGAAGAGGTCGAGGTTCTCGCGGATCCGCGACGCCGTCACCGACTTCGGGATCACGATGCGCCCCTGCTGCAGGTGCCAGCGCAGCACCACCTGCGCCGGCGTCACGCCGTGCGCCGCGGCGACCGCCGCGATCGCCGGCTCGCCGAGCACGGATCCCTGACCGAGCGGGCTCCACGCCTCCGTCGCGATGCCGCGCGCCCGGTTCGCCGCCTCGATGTCCGCCGCCCGCAGCGCCGGGTGCAGCTCGATCTGGTTCACGGTCGGCACGGATCCGCCGAGCGCGGCGACGCGGTCGAGATGCTCGGGCAGGAAGTTCGATACCCCGATCGAACGCGCGAGACCGAGCTCCCGGATCTCCTCCATGCCCTCCCACGCCGCGAGATACGCGTCGGTCGCGGGGGCCGGCCAGTGGATCAGGTACAGGTCGACGCGCTCGAGACCGAGCCGCTCGAGGCTCGCCTCGAGCGCCGGGCGCACGCCCTCTCGCGAGAGGCCATCGAGCCAGAGCTTCGTCGTGACGAACACGTCGTCGCGGTCGAGGCCCGACTCGGCGATCGCGCGGCCGACACCCGCCTCGTTGCCGTAGATCGCGGCCGTGTCGATCGAGCGATAACCCGCCTCGAGGGCCGTCGCGACCGACGCCTGCGCGCCCTCGTCGGGCACCTGGAAGACGCCGAAGCCGAGCTGCGGCATCGCCGTGCCGTCGTGAAGCGTGATGGTGGGGATGGTTGTCATGAGTGTTTCTCTTTTCTCGTAGGAGGATCAGGCCGCGACCAACTCGCGCGCCTCCCGGGCGAACTCGCCGCCGCGGCCGAAGGCGGCGGCGAGCAGCACCACGAGGCCGAGCGCTGTGATGCCCGCGCCCACCCAGAGCGGCGAGGTGTATCCGAGGCCGGCCGCGAGCGCCAGGCCCGCCGCCCACGCGCCGAACGCGTTGCCGATGTTGAAGGCCGCGATGTTCGTGCCCGACGCGAGCGTCGGCGCCCCGGCGGCGTAGTTCATGATGCGCATCTGCAGACCCGGAACCGTCGCGAAGCCGAATCCGCCCATGAGGGCGAGCGACACGATCGTCGCGACCTGGTTGCCCGCCGTCACGGCGAAGAACACGAGCACGACCGCGAGCACGCCCAGCAGCACCGCGAGGGTCAGGGCGAGGTTGCGGTCGGCCGCGCGGCCGCCGACGAGGTTGCCGATGAACAGGCCCACCCCGAACACGACGAGCAGCCACGGCACCGTCGAAGCGGCGAAGCCCGAGACCTCCGTGAGGGTGAAGGCGATGTAGGTGAAGGCGCCGAACATGCCGCCGTAGCCCAGCACCGTGACGGCCATAGACAGCCACACCTGACCCGAGCGGAACAGCGCGAACTCCGCCAGGATCGACCCGCCCGACGCCGGTGTGCGCTTCACGAGCAGCGCGATCGCGACGAAGGCGACCGCCCCGATCGCGGTGATGAACCAGAACGTCGCGCGCCAGCCCATCGCCTGCCCCACGAAGGTTCCGAAGGGCACGCCCGCGACGTTCGCGATCGTGAGGCCCGCGAACATGATCGAGATCGCCGCCGCGCGGCGGCTCGGATCCACGAGATCGGCGGCGACGACCGCCCCGATACCGAAGAACGCGCCGTGGCAGAGCGCGGCGATGATGCGCCCGATCATCGCGAGCTCGTAGCTGCCGGCGAGCGCCGTGACGAGGTTGCCCGCGATGAAGAGGATCAGCAGGCCGAGCAGCGCCGTGCGCCGCTCGACGCGGCTGAGGGCAACCGTGAGCAGGATGCCGCCGACCGCGACCGCAAGCGCGTAGCCCGAGATGAGGGTGCCGGCGGTGGTGTCGGTGACGCCGAGGTCGGCGGCCACCTCGGGCAGGAGGCCCATGATGACGAACTCCGTGAGTCCGATCCCGAAGCCACCGAGGGCCAGGGCGTAGAGAGCGGCGGGCATGAAGGATCCCTTCGAAAGACGATGCGTTGCCGTGCGTGAACAACTATTGCGTTCGCAATCGTTGCACGTGCAATCAATAATAGTTGCAGACGCGTTCTATCGGCGCAAGTCGGGTATCATGGACACAGGCGACCCGCGCATCGCGGCGCGGCAGAAGGGGGAGCAATGGGCATCTCGGACAACGCGGTGGAGATCCGCGCGCGCGGCTGGCGCACCCTCGTCGCCCTGCACGGCCTCATCGAGACTCGCCTGGAGCGCGCGCTCCAGGCCGAACACGACCTCTCCGTCGTCGAGTTCACGGTGCTCGACGCCCTCAGCCGCCAGGACGGCTGGCACATGCGCATGCAACAGCTCGCCCGCGCCGCCGCCCTGTCATCGAGCGCGACGACCCGACTCGTCTCGCGCCTCGAAGATCGCGGCCTCCTCACGCGGATCCTCTGCGACGACGACCGCCGCGGCATCTACACCGAGCTCACGCAGGATGGCGACGCCCTGCTCGCCCGCGCGCGCCCCACGCACGATGCGACGCTCGAATCGTCGCTCACCGAGGCCGAGGCAGTGCCCGAGCTCCGCGGCCTCGTCGCCGCACTGCACGGCGCCGACATTCCCGCGCCCGCCTGATCGATCGCACCGCGCGACGAACGAACGCGCGTCGTGATCCCGGACGACGGGTCACGACATCAGAGGGATCCGAGCCTCAGATGGAGCAGCGGGTAGGGGCGACCCGCCTCATCGGTCTCGCTGCGGCCGACGACCTCGAATCCGCGGTGGGCGTAAAAGCCCGCAGCCGAGGCGTTCTGTTCGTTGACATCGACCCGGGTGACACCCTGCTCCGCGATCGCGTGCGTGAGAAGCGCGGAGCCGACCCCGGTGCCGCGTTCCGCGGCGTCCACGAACAGCATCTCCAGCGCCCCGTCGAGCACGCCGGAGAACCCCACCGGGCGACCCTCGCGCTCCGCGACCGACAGGAGAACGGCGGGAAAGTAGTCGGACGCGAGCTTGGAGTGAATCTCGTCTCGATCCGCGTCCGACAGGAAGTCGTGCGTCGCGTCCACGGCACTCCGCCAGATCGCCACGAGCGCCGGATACTCCGCCGGGCCGATCGAACGCCGAATGTGCAGAGCAGGCATGACGGGTTCCTTCCGTAGAGCGATCCCTCATCATCCCAGGACGCGCCATCGCTCCCGAATGCGGGGTACCGCCGGATAGTCCACATGACGCGAAAAGGGGCGGCGTGAACAACAGTTCACACCGCCCCCTCGCTTTTCAGGATCAGTACGCGAAGCTGATCTGCCCGCGCTGGAGCGTGGGCTTCTCGATCTCGTCGACGACCGCCGCGCCGAAGTCGGCGCCGCTGATCGCGGAGGTGCCGTCGGCGTCGAAGAGGGCGACCTCGTGCGAGGTGCGGTAGTGACCGAGCTTCTCGCCGGGGGCGTAGGCGCCGAACTCCGCGGCGGGGCTGACGAAGACCCACTCACCGAGCGAGTCGTCGGCAAGCAGGTCGCCCAGGATCGCGTTCATCTCGGTCGCCTCCGCAGCGAACTCCGCGGGGATCTCGCCCGCCTCCGCGAAGCGCGGGGCGCCCTCGGCCGGGCGCAGCGAGCTGAAGCCGCCGATCGCGACGAAGCGCGCACCGGCCTCGGCGGCCGCCTTCGCGAGGGATCCGTATGCGCCGCGAAGCGCGCCCTCGTTGGATCCACGCGGCGAGAGCGCCGCAACCACAACATCGATCCCGGTGAGGTCGGGTACCTGCTCAGTGAGGTCGCCTGTTCGGTAGGTGACGCCGTCGATCTTCTCGGCGGGCTCGTTGCGACTGACGAGGGTGACCTCGTGGCCGCGCGAGACCGCCTCGCTGACGATGTGGGATCCGGCGTAGCCCGTGCCGCCGATGACGAGGATGGATGCCACGATGAGACTCCTTCTTGTGGGGGTTGATGTCCACTAGTTACGATAAGTGACTAGAAACCCTTCGGGAAGTAGGCACTTTTTGGTAACCACATCGACCCTCGTGGGAAATCCCTACCAGCAGGACTGCCCGACCCGGCGGATCCTCGATCGCATCGGCGACAAGTGGACGGTCCTCATCGTCGGCGCGCTCGGCGACGACGCCGTGCGCTTCTCGGAGCTCCGCAGGCGGATCCAGGGCATCTCGCAGAAGATGCTGACGCAAACGCTGCGCAGCCTCGAAGAGGACGGCCTCGTCTCGCGCACCGTGACCGCGCAGGTTCCGATCAAGGTCGAGTACGCGCTCACCGACGTCGGACAGAGCCTCCGCGCCCCACTGAAGGCGCTCGAGGAGTGGTCGATCGAGCACCTCGGCAGCGTGCTCGACGCGCGCATCGCGCACCAGGAGGCTGGCGCGTGACCCGGTAGGGGCGTTATCAGTGCGCGAGAAGCTTGATCGCGATCACAAGCGAGCTCGCGCCGGCCAGCATGACCAGGGCGAGCAACTTCTGCCACCACGCGATGCGGGTGCGCCGCAGCCCGAGCCACCCGATCACGACGAGTGAGGCGACGAGCACGCCCGCGCCCCACAGCAGCGCGGTGTGCACGCTCCACCACTCGAGCCCCGCTCCACCCAGAAGGAGCAACGGGATCACGATCACCGTTACGGTGCCGAGGCTCGTCGACGCCATGTGTTTGAGGGTCTCGCCGCGGGCCAGCTCCGCGTGCACCGCGAGGTGCGCGATGACCTCGGCGACGAACGCGGCGACGACCGTTCCGCCCGTCGTGATCGTCATGCTCAGGGCCGCCGACCCCGCGGTGAGTTGCTCCGGGTGCAGGTTCAGCGTGAGCAGCACGGCCAACACGGCGAAGGTCACGTACACGCGCTCCCGCACGCGCGCGGCAACCGTGTCGATGTCGACGTCCCGATCCGTGATGCGCGACCGGGATCCATGCGATGAACGTGCCATCCTCACATTTTTTCACCTCGAGGACCCGCCTCGAGCCGGTTCCACAGCACGGCCCATTGCTCGCCGCGGAGATCGCGCGGCAGAGCAGCCCGGGAGACGCCCGCCTCGCTCAACGCGCGCTGCGCCGACGAAACGGAGTGCCCGGATCCACGCAGGATCTGCTGCATGCCTCTCCCCCGCCCGCGGAAAACCGCGCCGATGAACGCCTCATACCGGCGCCGGTCGCGCGAGGGGATCAGGGGGCGCGGGCGACGCGCGACCACCAGGATGCCGCCGTCGACGGCGGGCATCGGACGGAAATGCCGAGCCGCTACTCGGCCCTCGAGGCGGAAAGTGAACCACGGTGCGGCCTGGGCGGTCATCATCGTGGCACCGCCGACCCCGGCGCGCTTGCGCGCCACCTCCCATTGCGTCAGCAGCACGGCTTCACTCCAGCTGCCGTGACTCAGCATCCGCCGCAGGATGGGCGTCGTGAGGTGAAACGGGATGTTCCCGACGAGGACGCGACGGTCGAAAGGCTCGCGCAAGGCGTCGCCGACGTGAACGGCCGCTCCGGGCAACCTCGAACGGAGGCGTGCCACGCGACGGGCATCGATGTCGATGGCACGTACATCACGTCCGAGGTGAACGAGGTGTTCGGTGAGGGCGCCATCCCCGGCGCCGATTTCAAGGATGGATCCGTCGGTTCTCGACACCAGTGCGGTCAGGTGCTCGATCGTCGGACGGTGGATGAGGAAGTTCTGGCCGAGTTCGTGACGGCCACCCGTATGGGCGTGGGGTCGCATATGCGCGCTCCGTTCGAAGGAAGGGAGCACCCGTCAGCGGGCGTGCGAGAGCACAGCGGACGCGCTTCCGGGTGCAGGACATCCGGGAACGACGCGCGAGAGCGTTTACATGACCATCAACGCGCCGTCAGGCGCGGCGGTCACGAAAGGTGTAGCAAGGCGCGTCGAACGTCGCGCCTGAAATGATCAAACCCATGGCACACAATGTAGCAAGACCGGGCTCGTAGAGCGAAGGTAGCGACGAACCCGCGTCAGTCGGCGAGCTTCGCCTTCACATACGCGACGATCGCGTTGGCGTGCCCGTGACCCATGCCGTGCTCGGACTTGAGCCAGTCGACGACCTCCATGTGGCGCTGCGAGTCCAGGCGATCCGCAACGAGGTCGAGCCACTCTTGGACGGGTCGGCCGTACGTCTTCTCGATGCTCGGAAAGTACGAGGCCGGGCCCTTGAGCTTCTCGCCGGGCGACGGCGTCGGCGCGGTCACACGGTGTTGTTCGGTCATGGCGTCCATGCTAGTTCTCGTTGCTCCCGCCGCATCCGGAACACGCGTCCTTACGTCTCGGGTACGAGCTCGACGCGCGCACCGGGCCGATGGGGTAGTGTCTCTCTCATGATCACCCGTTGGTATGCGTATTTTGAGTCGGCTCTGGAGGGCCGGCGCTGACGTAGCGCGTACCAACACCTTCAGAGCCGACAAGCCAGAGCATTTGCTCTGGCTTTCGCCGTTTCGGCGGGCTCTGCGTGGGTCCGCTCCCTCATCAGGACAGGATCCCCACCATGAAGACCCTCGATTCCACCTCTGACGTTCACGTCGCGAGCAGCGCCACCCTCCCCTCGCCCGACGAGATCGCGAGCGAGCTGCCCATCGATGACGCGCGCGCCGCCCTCGTCGCCCGCGCCCGCGACGAAGTGCGCGCCATCATGAACGGCGAAGACGACCGCCTGCTCGTCGTCGTCGGCCCCTGCTCGATCCACGATCCCGAGGCCGGCCTCGAATACGCCGAGCGCCTCACCGCCGAGGCCGAGCACCACCGCGACGACCTCCTCATCGTGATGCGCGCCTACTTCGAGAAGCCCCGCACCACCGTCGGCTGGAAGGGCCTCATCAACGACCCGCACCTCGACGGCAGCCACGACATCGAGACCGGCCTGCGCATGGCCCGCGCCTTCCTGCGCGACGTCACCGGCATGGGCATGCCCTGCGCCACCGAGTTCCTCGAGCCGATCAGCCCCCAGTACACCGCCGACCTCATCTCGTGGGGAGCCATCGGCGCCCGCACGACCGAGAGCCAGATCCACCGCCAGCTCGCGAGCGGCCTCTCGATGCCGATCGGCTTCAAGAACGGCACCGACGGCGGGCTGCAGGTCGCGCTCGATGCCGCATCCGCAGCGTCGGCGCCGCAGGCCTTCCTCGGCATCGGATCCGATGGCCGCGCGAGCCTCGTCTCGACGACCGGCAACCCCGACACCTCGATCATCCTGCGCGGCGGCGCCGACGGCCCCAACTTCGACGCCGAGCACGTGCGGCGCGCGTCGGAGCGCCTCGACGCCGCCGGCCGCGGCACCCACCTCGTCGTCGACGCGAGCCACGGCAATAGCGGAAAGGATCACGTGCGCCAGGCCGAGGTCGCCGGCGAGCTCGCCGCCCAGATCGCCGCGGGCTCGCACGCCCTCGCCGGAGTCATGCTCGAGAGCAACCTCGTCGCCGGCGCCCAGAAGCTCGACGTGACCGTCGGCCCCGCCGCTCTCGTGCGCGGGCAGAGCGTGACCGACGCCTGCATGGGCTGGGACGCCTCGGCCACCGCCCTCGAGCAGCTCGCCGCCGCCGTGCGCGCACGGCGGGCGGTCTGACGCGGGCGATCGCCCGAACTGCAGAGGATGGAACTGTGATCAGGTACATGCGATTTCGATGCCCCCGGCCGGGAAATAGCCGCGGGGCACTCGACGCGCGCTGCTAGCGCACTCGGTCTCCGCAGGCGCGGCCGGGGGAATCTCCCACCGACCCGCTTAACTTTCTCACGGAGACCATCGCATGTCGCACGCCGACTACCTGACCCCCGACCTCATCACGCGCGCCCTGACGTTGCGCGACCTCACCGATCCGGCGCAAGGACCCCACGCCATCCAGGTGCTGCTCGACGACATCGTCGGCGCCCTCAGCGCCGAGTGGCGGAGCACCGTCCGCTACGTGCGCGATTCGCCGATCGTGCCGGTGCGCGAGAACTACGATCGGCTCGGCTACGAACCGGGCGACGTCACGCGCGCCCGGCGATACACGCGCTACATCAGCTCGACCGTGATGCTGCGTAGCCACACGAGCGCACAGCTGCCGACGGCGCTCGAGCGCTACGGCGAGCGCACCAACGTCGACGAGCTGATCGTCGCCCCGGGTCTCGTCTATCGGCGCGACGCCGTCGACCGCAGCCACGCCGGCGAGCCGCACCAGGTCGATCTCTGGCGGATCCGCAGCGCACCCGACACCGACGACCGCGACATGCTCGACATGATCGCCCGGCTCGTCGAGACCGTGCTGCCCGGCGCGGAGTGGAAGGTCACCGACGTCGAGCACCCGTACACGGTCGGCGGCCGGCAGATCGACGTGCTCCACGGCGGCGAGTGGCTGGAGCTCGCCGAGTGCGGGCGGATCCACCCCCACGTGCTCCGCGGATCCGGGCTCGATCCCGAACGATGGTCGGGGCTCGCGCTCGGCATGGGGCTCGAGCGCGCGCTCATGCTGCGCAAGGGCATATCCGACATCCGGTACCTGCGCGCCGCGGATCCACGCATCGCGTCGCAGATGCTGACACTGGATCCATGGCAGCACGTGTCGCCGCTGCCGCTCGCACGGCGCGACATCTCAATCGTCGTCGCCGAGGAGGAGGACGAGGAGACTCTCGGCGACCGGGTGCGCGTCGCGCTCGGCGACGACGCCGACGTCGCCGAATCGCTCGACGTGCTGAGCCGCACGGCGCACGACGAACTGCCCGCGGCCGCGCGGATCCGCCTCGGCATCGAAGCGGGGCAGGTGAACCTGCTCGTGCGGATCCTGCTGCGCCCCATCGATCGCACGCTCACCTCGGAACAGGCGAACGCGCTCCACAATCGGATCTACGCGGCGGTGCACGTGGGGCCGGTGATGGAGCTGATCTGAGGGGCACAGTCCAACAATGCAAAGCCCCCGGTCGGCTGGGCCGACCGGGGGAACGGTGGAGCCTAGGAGATTCGAACTCCTGACATCCTGCTTGCAAAGCAGGCGCTCTACCAACTGAGCTAAGGCCCCGCTAGGCACGTGTGCCCAACTCGAACAACCTTACCGGCTGCGCTGAGCGCCCGCAAAATCGGCGAGTCGTGTTCTCAGCGGTCTAACACCGATTCGAAAGACTCCGCGAGCGTCGCCGCCACCGAGGCCGCCTCACGAGGTAATCGTTGATCCTCGCTCCGTCGCGCAGAATCATGAGCTACCGCCTTGCCGATGCCGGCCACGTTGAACTGTTCCTCGGCCGCGGCGGTGGACAGGTCGCTCAGATGTTCTCGGAGGCATCTCGGTCTTCGCCGGAGCCGGGTTCCTCTTCCAGGGCCTCCAGGGAAGTGCAATGATTGCGGGTGCCGCGGGGTACGCGGCGATCGGGGCCGTGTTCTTCCTGGTCTCGGCCATCCGACTGAGCATGATGCTGAAGAAGGAGATCGCATGAGTACCGAGCACGACTACGACCTGATCGTCATCGGCGGTGGCCCCGTCGGCGAGAACGTCGCCGACTACGCCGCCAAGCGCGGCATCCGCGCCGCCATCGTCGAGGAAGACCTCGTCGGCGGCGAGTGCTCCTACTGGGCATGCATGCCCTCGAAGGCCCTCCTCCGTAGCGGATCCGCCCTGCGGGCCGCGCGCCGCGTCGCCGGGTCCCGCGAGGCCGCGGCCGGATCCCTCGACGCCGCCGCCGTCCTCGCCCGCCGCACCAGCTTCACCAGCAATTGGGACGATTCCGGCCAGGCCGACTGGGTCGCCTCCGCCGGAATCGACCTGATCCGCGGCCGCGGGCGGCTCGACGGATCCGGTCGCGTGCGGGTCGGCGACCGCGTCTATACCGCCCGCGCGGTCGCGCTCGCCACCGGATCCGTGCCCGTCCTCCCCGACGTCGACGGCCTCGCGGACGCGGATCCGTGGGGCACCCGCGAGGCGACCTCCGCTGATCACGTGCCGCCGCGCCTCGTCGTGTGGGGCGGCGGGGTCGCCGGATCCGAGCTCGCGCTCGCCTTCGCCTCGCTCGGTTCACGGGTCACCCTGCTCTCGCGCGGCCCCCTCCTCTCGAAGGAGGAGCCCTTCGCCGGCAAGCTCATCGCCGATGCCCTCCGCGCCGAGGGCGTCGACGTGAGGATCGGATCCTCACCCACCCGCGTCGACCGCGCCGGCGACGGCGTCGTGACCGTCGCGCTCGACGACGGATCCGAGCTGCAAGCCGACGAGATCCTCGTCTCGACCGGTCGCCGCCCCCACACGCTCGATCTCGGCCTCGACACCGTCGGCGTGCCCGAGGATTTTGCCGTCGACGACACCCTGCTCGTCGACGGAACCGACTGGCTCTACGCGGTCGGCGACATCAATGGCCACGCGCTCCTCACCCACCAGGGCAAGTACCAGGCGCGCGCCGCCGGCGAGGCGATCGCCGCGCGGCTGAACGGATCCGCGCTCGACGACGCGCCCTGGGGCGCGCACGTCGCGACCGCCGACAACGCGGCCGTCCCGCGCGTCGTGTTCACGGATCCGGAGCTCGCTGCGGTCGGCCTCACCGAGCGCCAGGCGCGCGAATCGGGCCTCGATGTGCGGGCGGTCGAATACGATCTCGGCCGCGTCGCCGGATCCGCGCTGCACGCCGACGACTACTCCGGCCGCGCGAAGCTCGTGATCGACAACGCGAAAAACATCGTCGTCGGAGCGACCTTCGTGGGCCAGGATGCGGCAGAGTTGTTGCATGCGGCCACGATCGCGATCGTCGGCGAGGTGCCGATCGACCGCCTGTGGCACGCGGTGCCCGCCTACCCGACGATGAGCGAGATCTGGCTCAGGCTTCTCGAAGCCGACGGCCGACCCGACTGAGCCACGCGGCGAGCGCGGCCCGAATGGAGACGACATCGATGATCGAATTCGACGCAGTAACAAAGAGGTACGGCGATGGCCGTCCCGCTGTCGAGGATTTCGCGCTTGCCGCTCCGTCGCGCCAGATCACGGTGTTCGTCGGGCCCTCCGGCTGCGGCAAGACGACACTCCTGCGCATGGTCAACCGCATGGTTGCGCCCACCTCGGGCCGCGTGCTCATCGACGGCGACGAGGTCGCCGCGCGCAACCCCGTGCAGTTGCGCCGATCGATCGGATACGTCCTCCAGAACGGCGGGCTCCTTCCCCACCGAACCGTCGCCGAGAACGTCGCAACCGTCGCGGTCCTGAACGGCGAACGGAAGCGCGACGCACTCGCCCGTTCGGGCGAAATGCTCGCGCTCGTGGGCCTGGATCCGGAACTCGGGCGCCGCTACCCCGCCCAGCTCTCGGGCGGGCAGCAGCAGCGCGTCGGCGTCGCGCGGGCGCTCGCGACGGATCCCAACATCCTGCTCATGGACGAGCCCTTTGGCGCCGTCGACCCGCTCGCGCGCCGCGACCTGCAGGAGGAGTTGCTGCGGCTCCAGCGCGAGCTCGGCAAGACGATCCTGTTCGTCACGCACGATATCGACGAGGCGTTCCGTCTCGGCGACAACGTCGTCGTGTTCCGCACGGATCCGGTGCGCGGCGGTCGCATCGCCCAGCACGGATCCCCCGAGGAGATCCTCACCCACCCCGCCGACGATTTCGTGCGCGACTTTATCGGCGGATCCGCGGGCGAGACGCCCCTCTCGACGCGCGATGTCGACGGTCGCCGCATCGTCTTCGACCCGCTCGGGCGACCGCTCGGGGTTATCGACTGATGACCTGGCTGTCGCAGAACTGGCCTCAGGTGCTCTCACTGATCGGCGAGCACCTCGCCCTAAGCCTGCCCGCCATCGCGCTCTCGATCCTCATCGCCGTGCCGCTCGGGCGCTTCGCACAAAGGCGGCCACGGCTCGGCGGATCCCTCACGAGCGCCGCAGCACTGCTCTACGCGATCCCGGCGCTGCCGATGCTGATCGTGATCCCCGTCCTCCTCGGGGTTCCGCTGCGCTCGAGCACGAATATGATCATCACGCTTGCCGTATATGGAACCGCCCTTCTCGTGCGCAGCGTGGTCGATGGATTCCGTTCCGTCGATACGTCCGTGCGCGAATCGGCCACCGCAATCGGATATTCCCCTATCGGCATGTTCTGGCGCGTGGACCTCCCGCTCGCGCTCCCCGTGATCCTCGCCGGCGTGCGAGTCGTGACCGTCTCGACGATCAGTCTCGCGACCATCGGAGCGCTCGTCGGCATCTCGAACCTCGGTAGCCTCCTCACCGATGGCTTCCAGCGCGGCATCACGAGCGAGGTCGCGACCGGCATCCTCGTCACCGCCGCCCTCGCGCTCGCGCTCGACGGGTTGCTCCTGTTGACGGGCCGGGTCCTCGCACCCTGGCGAAGGGCGCGCGCATGAACCTCTTCGCCGACGCCATCGCGTGGCTCGCCGATCCCGGCCACTGGCAGGGGTCTGGCGGGATCCCCATGCGCATCGGGCAGCACCTGCTGCTCACTGCCCTCGCGCTGGCGATCGCCGGCGTCATCGCGCTCCCGACCGGCGCCCTGCTCGGCCGCACGCGATACGGGGGCGCCGTGATCGGGGCGGTGGCCGGATCCGCCCGCGCGCTCTCGACGATCGGTGTGCTCACCATCGTCGGGCTCTGGCTCGGCATCGGCATCGGGCCGCCGCTCGTCGCCCTCGTCATCCTCGCCGTGCCGTCGCTTCTCGCCGGCGCCTATTCGGGGATCCAGAGCGTGCCCGCCGAGACGACCTCGGCGGCGCGCGCGATCGGAATGAGCGGGTCCCAGGTCGTCTGGCGCGTCGAGATCCCGCTCGCACTGCCCGTCATCGTCGGCGGGGCGCGCGCCGCGACGCTACAGGTCGTCGCCACCGCGACCCTCGCCGCCTACACCGCCAACGTCGGCCTCGGCCGATATCTCTTCACCGGGCTCAAGACGCAGGATTACGGGCAGATGCTCGCGGGTTCTCTCCTAGTAATTCTGCTCGCGCTCGCGCTCGAGCTCGTTTTCGCCGCCGTGCAGCGCCTCGCGGCGCGGCACGCCTTTCCTACTGCATCCCCATCGAGAAGGACAGCATCATGATGAATAAGACCCTGCTCCGCGTCGGTTCGACGGTCGGGCTCGCCCTCTTCGGGGCGGGCGCGCTGGTCGCGTGCTCGTCCGCGGATCCGCTGGATAACTCGGGCGGATCGGACGGCGGATCCGCGCTCGTCGTCGGCTCGCAGGACTACTACTCGAACGAGATCATCGCCGAGATCTATGCGCAGGCGCTCGAGGCCGGCGGATACGACGTCGACCGCCAGATGCGCATCGGCCAGCGCGAGGTCTACATGCCCGAGATCGAGGACGGCAAGATCGACGTCTTCCCCGAGTACACCGGCAACCTGCTGCAGTACCTCGACGCCGACGCAACCGCGACCGAGAGTCAGGCCGTGTATGACGCCCTCGCCGAAGCCATGCCCGACGGCGTGCGCGTGCTCGAGCAGTCGTCGGCGAGCGACCAGGATTCGTACGTCGTGACCAAGAGCTTCGCCGACGAGAACGGCCTCACGAGCATCGCCGACCTCGCCGGCATCGACGGCCTGACGCTCGGCGGAAACTCCGAGCTCGAGGTGCGCCCCTACGGCCCCAAGGGCCTGAAGAGCGTCTACGGCGTCGACGTCGCGTTCACCCCGATCGAGGACTCCGGCGGACCCCTCACCGTGAAGGCGCTGCGCGACGACCAGGTGCAGCTCGTCGACCTCTACTCGGCGGATCCGGCGCTCGCGAGCGGCGACCTCGTGACCCTCGAGGATCCCGAGGGCCTGTTCCTCGCCTCGCAGGTCGTTCCCGTGGTGTCCGACGCCGTGGACGACGACGCGGCCGCGATCATCAACAAGGTCTCGGCGGCCCTGACGGCGGAGGACCTCGTGGCCCTCAACGCCCAGTCGGTCGACGACGAGTCGCCCGCGGCCACGATCGCCGAGGGCTGGCTCGCCGACAACGACCTCGGCTAAAACGACTCGAGGGCCCGAGCAATTCGCTCGGGCCCTCGTGGTGGTGGGGCTACCAGGACTTGAACCTGGGACCTCTTCATTATCAGTGAAGCGCTCTAACCGCCTGAGCTATAGCCCCGCATCTGACCTTACGGCCGTCAACCTTTAAAACAATACTCGATCGCCCGGCGGAGCCCAAACCGGCGCCGCACCCCGGGCGCGTCGCGGGGTTGTGGGGTGGGTACGGGGCGTGCGCTGGGCGCGCAGCGCACGCGCAGCGCGTCACGAGAGTCGGATAAATCACGAAACTCGGGGATCCTGGGCGAGACTCTCCGATTCTCGTGATTCTTCCGATCCCCGTGCGCCACGCGCCGGATCCCCGCGCACGAGAGTCGGAGAAATCACGAAACTCGGGGACTCAGTGCGCAAACCTCCGACCCTCGTGATTCTTCCGACTCTGGTGCGCCGCGCGCACGCTCCACGCCGCCAAATCCCCGCGGCCAGAACACTCACGAGACGCGGAGACTCTGGCCGAGATTCGCCGGACCTGGTGCGCCACGAAGGGATCCTGGCACGAAGCTCGGAAGAATCACGAAACTCGGGGATCCTGACCGAATCCCTCCGACTCTCGTGATTTCTCCGAATCCCGTGGCACCCACGCGCCCCCGGGAACCGCCTTCGGCCCCGGATCCGGGCGCACCAATCTCGGAAAAATCACCAGGCTCGGGGATCCTGCCCGAAACCCTCCGACTCTCGTGATTTCTCCGAGTCTCGTGGCGTCAGCGGATCTTGTGGAGACCCTGTGCGACGGCGGTGGCGATCATGTCCTGCACCTCGTGCCAGCGGTTCACGATCTGGATGTAGCTGACGCGGATCACGTGGTAGCCCATGAGCATGAGCTGCGCGTCGTGGCGGTTATCCTCCGTGCGCTGGGCGTCGACGTGATGCCCGCCGTCGATCTGCAGCACGAGGCGATCGCCGATCAGCAGGTCCACGCGGTGCCCCGCGATCGAGATCTGGCGGCGCATCGGCACCCGCAGCCATCGCAGCCGCGGGATGACGACCGTTTCGATTCCCGAATCCGAATACCAGCTCATCTCGTCGAGGATCCGCCGGCCCTGCGGGCCGAAATGGAGCCGATCGAGCGTTTCGTGCACGACGAGTTCCTTGCGCGCCGCTGATTCCCAGACGACGAGCGCCTTCTCGAACGGTTGGCAGGCGGCGACGACGGCGAGGGTGTTGATGATGCCGTCCTCGAGGACATCGGGTGAGCGGTCCATGAGCGGCTTGCTCCAGTGCACGTGCGCTGTCGTCGGGCGATTGAGCCGGCCGTTCGGTGGCGCCGCGACGTGAGGTTCGTCGGTGCCGAAAGTCCACAGGCCGTAGCGCTCTGCCTGCGAAACGCACGTGATCGTCACGCCGATCTGCGCCGCAGCGACGAGCGCCGGATCCGCATCGGGCAGCGCCACCCAGCTGCGCGCAATCCTATCGATGCGCCCCTCCGCGATCGCGCGCCGGATCTCGCTGCGCCGGATTCCTGCGTCGATGAGTGCCGACATGCGAGCGACGCCGCCGTGTGCCCAGAGGTATTCGTACAACTCCATGCAGACACTCTGCGCCGTTGCCCGCACGCGCCTCGCGCCGATCCGCCATTTTGTGGAGAGATCAGCGCATATTCGGCCTGTGTATCGTTCCGCGCGCCCGCGAACCCCGAAAAACCCGGGATCCGCGCCGCCCGCCGGCGCCGGATCCGCCGCCACGAGACTCGGAAGAATCACGCCCCTCGGGGATCCTGCCCCAAAGCCTCCGATTCTCGTGATTTTTCCGACATCCGGGGCGCCCGCGGCGTGTACGCCCGCCCACCAAACTCGGAAGAATCACGAAAATCGGAGCCCCTGCCCCAAGACCTCCGACTCCCGTGATTTTTCCGATACTCGTGCCACCCTGCGGCCTCCGCCGCATGGGCCGCGCGCCCGCCGGATCCGTCATCGGCGCCGCGCGCAGCGCCGGATCCGCCACGAGACTCGGAAGAATCACGAGACTCGGGGATCCTCAGCGCAAAGGTCCGATACTCGTGATTTCTCCGATATTCGTACCGCCCGCCCTCATATACGAACGGACGCGACTCCGAGAGCTGCACCCCGGATCCGCGCCCACCGACGCCGGATCCGCCGCCACCAAACTCGGAAGAATCACGAGACTCGGGGATCCTGTGCCAAAACCTCCGATTCCCGTGATTTCTCCGACATCCGGGCGCCCGCGGCGCCCGCGGCTAGCCGCGCTGCCGGCGGAACAGAGCACCAGCCTCGGAGAAATCACGAGACTCGGGGATCCTGCCCGAAAGCCTCCGAGCCTCGTGATTTCTCCGACATTCAGGGCCGCCGCGCAGCCCCGCCCCGACACCGAACTCGGAAGAATCACCAAACTCGGAAGCCCCAGCCCAAACCCTCCGACTCCCGTGATTTCTCCGACATCCGTGCACACAAGAGCAAAAGCAAAACGCCCCGAACCCACAGGGTCCGGGGCGCCGCGCTCAGGCTTAGTTAGACGTCAGCCCCACGAGCAGGCCGCCCGTGATCTTGACGCACATGTTGTAGATTCCGGCCGAGATGGCACCCATGACCGTCACCACGATGAGGTTCAGGATCGCGACGACCGAGCCGAACGCGAAGACCTGCGGCAGGCCCACGGTCGCGGCGATCGAGAAGCGTCCGCCGCTGAAGCTGCCGATGAACTCGTCGACCTGGGCGATGAGGCCCGTCGACTCGATCACGAGGAACAGCAGCACGAAGAACACGAGCGTGACGATCGCGATCGCGATGGCGACCAGGAACGACAGCTTGACCGCCGACCAGAAGTCGATGTACACCAGACGCAGCCGCACCTGCTTCGAGGAGCTCTTCTGCGGGGACTTCTTCGCCAGCTTGTCAGCTACCGTGCTCATTCGCCACCTTCAGGGGTTTCGGTTTCTTCTGCCTCGTCCTCACCCAGGCCACGCTCGCTGTTGCGAGCGATCGTGAGGATCTGGTCGCCCTTGTCGGGACGGGCGAACACGACTCCCATCGTGTCACGTCCCTTCGCGGGCACCTCGGCAACGGCCGAGCGTACCACCTTGCCCTTGGCGAGAACGACGAGAACCTCGTCGTCTTCCTCCACGATCAGGCCTCCGGCGAGCTCGCCGCGGTCGTCGTGGAGCTTGGCGACCTTAATACCCAGGCCGCCGCGGCCCTGCTGGCGGTACTCCTCGATGGCCGTGCGCTTGGCCCAGCCGCCGTCAGTCACGGTGAATACGAAGGTTCCGGGGCGCGCGACCGAGGCCGAGAGCAGCTCGTCGCCCTCGCGGAACGACATGCCCTTCACGCCCGACGTCGAGCGTCCGAGCGGGCGCAGCGAGTCGTCCGACGCCGGGAACTGCAGCGACATGCCCTTGCGGCTGATGAGCAGCAGGTGGTCGTCGCCGTTCACGAGCATCGCGTCGACGAGCTCGTCGCCCTCGCGCAGGTTGATCGCGATGATGCCGCCCTGGCGGTTCGAGTCGTACTCGCTGAGGCGCGTCTTCTTGACGAGGCCGTTGCGGGTCGCGAGCACGAGGTACTCGGTGTCTTCGTACGTCTTGAGCTCGATGACCTCGGCGATCTGCTCCTCGGGCTGCAGCGCGAGCAGGTTCGCCACGTGCAGGCCCTTCGCGTCGCGGCCGGCCTCGGGAAGCTCGTACGCCTTCACCCGGTACACGCGGCCCGCGGTCGTGAAGAAGAGGATCCAGTGGTGCGTCGTCGTGACGAAGAAGTGCTCGACGACATCGTCGGCGCGCAGCTGCGCGCCCTTGATGCCCTTGCCGCCGCGGTGCTGGCTGCGGTACAGGTCGCTGCGCGTGCGCTTGACGTAGCCCTCGCGCGTGATCGTGACGACGACCTCTTCCTGCGCGATGAGGTCTTCCATCGAGACGTCGCCGTCGAAGCCGTGCACGATCTGGGTGCGGCGGTCGTCGCCGTACTTGTCGACGATCGCGGTCAGCTCGGTCTTGACGATGTCGCGCTGGCGCGGCTCGCTCGCGATGATGTCCTTGAAGTCGGCGATCTTCGCCTCGAGCTCGTTGGCCTCGTCGATGATCTTCTGGCGCTCCAGGGCCGCGAGGCGGCGCAGCTGCATCGACAGGATCGCGTCGGCCTGGATGTCGTCGATCTCGAGCAGGTCCTTCAGGCCCTCGCGCGCCTCGTCGACCGTGGGCGAGCGGCGGATCAGCGCGATGACCTCGTCGAGCGCGTCGAGCGCCTTGAGGTATCCGCGCAGGATGTGCATGCGCTCTTCGGCCTTGCGCAGGCGGAACTGCGTGCGGCGGACGATGACCTCGAGCTGGTGGGCGATCCACAGCGTGATGAAGCGGTCGAGCGGCAGCGTGCGCGGCACGCCGTCGACGATCGCGAGCATGTTGGCCGAGAAGTTCGACTGCAGGTCGGTGTGCTTGTAGAGGTTGTTGAGCACGACCTTCGCGACGGCGTCGCGCTTCAGCACGACCACGAGTCGCTGGCCGGTGCGGCCCGACGTCTCGTCGCGAATGTCGGCGATGCCCTGCACGCGTCCGTCGCGCGCGAGCTCCGAGATCTTCACCGCGAGGTTGTCGGGGTTGACCTGGTACGGCAGCTCGGTCACGACGAGGCAGGTGCGGCCCTGGATCTCTTCGACGTTGACGACCGCGCGCATCGGGATGGATCCGCGACCCGTGCGGTACGCCTCCTGGATCCCCTTGTTGCCGAGGATCAGCGCCTTCGTCGGGAAATCGGGGCCCGGGATCCGCTGCATGAGGCCCGCGAGGATCTCCTCGCGCGGCATCTCGGGGTTGTCGAGCGCCCAGAGGGCGCCGTCGGCGACCTCGCGCAGGTTGTGCGGCGGGATGTTCGTCGCCATACCGACCGCGATACCGACGGATCCGTTGACCAGCAGGTTCGGGATCCGCGCCGGCAGTACGGTGGGCTCCTTCGTGCGGCCGTCGTAGTTGTCCTCGAAGTCGACGGTGTCTTCTTCGATGTCGCGCACCATCTCGAGCGCGAGCGGGGCCATCTTCGTCTCGGTGTAACGCGGGGCGGCGGCGCCCTGGTTACCCGGGGTGCCGAAGTTACCCTGGCCGAGCGCCATCGGGTAGCGCATGGCCCACGGCTGCACGAGGCGCACGAGGGTGTCGTAGATCGCGCTGTCGCCGTGCGGGTGGTACTGACCCATTACGTCGCCGACGACGCGGGCGCACTTCGAGAACGACTTGTCGGGGCGGTAGCCGCCGTCGTACATCGCGTAGATCACGCGTCGGTGCACGGGCTTCAGGCCGTCGCGCACGTCGGGGAGCGCGCGACCTATGATCACGCTCATCGCGTAGTCGAGGTAACTACGCTTCATCTCCTCCTGCAGATCGATCTGGTCGATCCGGCCGTGGTTGTGGTTTTCGTTGACGTCGGGACGTTCTTCGTCAGTCATGTCTGTATCTCTCTATCCGCGCTCGATCAGATGTCGAGGAAGCGGACGTCCTTCGCGTTGCGCTGGATGAAGTTACGGCGCGACTCGACGTCGTCGCCCATGAGAACGGCGAAGATCTCGTCGGCCGCGGCCGCGTCGTCGATCGTCACCTGCTGGAGGGTGCGCGTCTCGGGGTTCATCGTGGTGTCCCACAGCTCCTCGGCATTCATCTCGCCGAGACCCTTGTAGCGCTGCACGCCGCCCTCGGTGCTCTTCGGCAGGCGCCAGCCGCGCTCGCGGCCCAATTCCAGTGCTTCGTCGCGCTCGCGGTCCGAGTACACGTACTGGTGGTCGGCGTTCGTCCACTTGAGGCGGTACAGCGGCGGCATCGCGAGGAACACGTAGCCGGCCTCGATGAGCCCGCGCATGTAGCGGAACAGCAGCGTGAGCAGCAGCGTCGTGATGTGCTGACCGTCGACGTCGGCGTCGGTCATGAGCACGATCTTGTGATAGCGCGCCTTCTCGATGTCGAACTCCGGGCCGATGCCCGGGCCGAAGGCCTGGATCATCGCCTGGATCTCCTTGTTGCCGAGCGCCTTGTCGATGCGCGCGCGCTCGACGTTCAGCACCTTGCCGCGCAGCGACAGGATCGCCTGCGTCAGCGGGTTGCGGCCGTCGACCGCGGATCCGCCTGCTGAGTCACCCTCGACGAGGAAGATCTCCGAGATCGACGGATCCTTGCTCGTGCAGTCCTTCAGCTTGTCGGGCATCGCGGCGGACTCGAAGACGCTCTTGCGGCGCGCCGTCTCGCGCGCCTTACGGGCGGCCATGCGCGCCGAGGCCGCGTCGATCGCCTTCCGGATGATCGTCTTCGCCTGCTGCGGGTTGCGCTCGAACCAGTCGCCGAGTTCGTCGGTGACGATGCGCTGCACGAAGCCCTTGGCCTCGGTGTTGCCGAGCTTGGTCTTCGTCTGGCCCTCGAACTGCGGCTCGCCGAGTTTGACCGAGACGACGGCCGTGAGGCCCTCGCGCACGTCGTCGCCCGTGAGGTTGTCGTCCTTCTCCTTGAGGAGGTTATTGGCGCGCGCGTATCGGTTGATGAGGCTCGTCAGCGCGGCGCGGAAGCCCTCCTCGTGCGTGCCACCCTCGTGGGTGTTGATCGTGTTCGCGTAGGTGAAGACGTTGTCGTTGTACGACGTCGTCCACTGCATCGCGACCTCGGCCGAGATCTTGCGGTCGGTGTCCTCCGACTCGAAGCTGATGATCTCTTCGTGCACGCGCTCGGCCTTGCGGGCGTTGTTGAGGTAGTCGACGTAATCCATGAGGCCGTTCTCATAGTGGAACACGTCGTGGCGCTGCTGCGTCTCGGGCTCGCCCTCGGCGTTGTCGACCTCTTCGGTCGCGCCGTCGCGCTCGTCGTAGAGCTCGATCTTCAGGCCCTTGTTGAGGAAGGCCATCTGCTGGAAGCGCGTGCGCAGCACCTCGTAGTCAAACTCGACCGTCTCGGTGAAAATCGAGGCGTCGGGCCAGAAGGTGATGGTCGTGCCGGTCTCTTCGGTCGCCTCGCCCTTCGCGATGGTTCCCTCGGGGTGACCGCCGCCCGAGAAGGCCTGCGACCAGACGTATCCGTCGCGCTTGACGACGGCATCGAGCCGCGTCGAGAGCGCGTTCACGACCGACGAACCGACGCCGTGCAGACCACCCGACACCGCGTATCCGCCGCCGCCAAACTTACCGCCGGCGTGCAGCACCGTGAGCACAACCTCGAGCGTCGGCTTGCCCTCGGTCTTGTGGATCGCGACCGGGATGCCGCGGCCGTTGTCGACGCATCGCACGCCGCCGTCGGCGAGCAGGGTCACCGTGATGGTGTCGCAGTAGCCGGCGAGCGCCTCGTCGACGGAGTTGTCGACGATCTCGTAGACGAGGTGGTGCAGACCGCGCGGACCCGTGGATCCGATGTACATGCCGGGGCGCTTGCGCACCGCCTCGAGACCCTCAAGAACCTGAATGGCATCGGCGCTATATTCGCCTTCAACCCTGTGGGAGCCACCGGATGCCTCTTCGACGCCGATTTCGGGCTCGTTCTGAGGGGTCTCGCTGGTCATAGAGGGGTCGCTCCTTCACGTCTGGACAGACTCCCTTAGTCTACCCTCTGCAGGCGAGAAAACCGGCGTAGACGGCCCGTTAGCGCGAGAAAAACCCTCCGCACGGGTCGGATCCCATCTCAACCGTAGGTATCGCGCGGACCGCGCCCCTGAACGCGTCTGAAGCCATGTTTCCAGGTGGGCACGTCCGGCCCAAAGAAGCGGATCTCCTTGACGCCCGCCTCGGGGTACAGCTCGAGGATGCGCGTGAGGAACGCCGCGCGCATCATCCGCATCTGCGTCGCCCGCGCCGTCGAGTCGCATCGCACCACCACGAGGCCCTGCGCGAACGTCTCGATGTGCGAGTGATCCGCGCTCTCCGGGCCCGCGATCGTCTCCCAGTTCAGCGCCAATTCCTCGCGCTCGAGCTGCGGCGTCCAGCCGCTCGAGGTCGTCAGCGCCGAGATCGCGTCGCCGATCGTTCCCGGATCCCGCCCCTTCGTGAACGGCTGCGACCCGTCCGGATCCCCGCGGCGCTGGCGCTTGCGGCGCGCGGCCTTGCTGAGCGGCAGCCCGCGCAACCGCAGGTACGTCGCGATCGTCTCGGGAACCCCCGCGGGGCGCTCGTCGCTCACGCCGCGCCCTCCTCGAGCGGGTGATCCGCGAGCAGGCCGAGCACGCGGCCGGCCTCGATGCGCACGGCGTTCTCGCGCAGCGGATCCGGGATGTCGCCCGCGACCGCGGCCGTCACGATGACCTGCTCGTAGCCCGAGACGACGCTCGCGAGGCGCGACCGGCGCGCGGCGTCGAGCTCGGCGAAGACGTCGTCGAGGATGAGGATCGGGTCGCCGCCCGGCGACTCGGCGCGCAGCAACTCGGCCGCCGCGAGCCGCAGGCTCAGCGCGACCGACCAGCTCTCGCCGTGCGAGGCGTATCCCTTGACGGGCAGGCCCCGCAGCCGCAGCACGAGGTCGTCGCGGTGCGGGCCCACGAGCGTCAGCCCGCGGTCGATCTCCTGCGCGCGCTTCGCGAGCAGCGCCTGCCGGAACTGCTCCTCCGTGGATCCGGAGCCCGCGTGCCCGTCGATCTCGTCTTCTTCCGGGTCCGCGCCCGCGATCGTCGTCGCCCACGCGATCTCTGGCGCGTGGTCGTCGCCGGCGATCGCCGCGTACGCGGCCTTCAGCGGATCCGTGAGGTCATTCGCGAGCCGGTCGCGCGCGTCGATGATCTGGGCGCCGAGGGAGATGAGCTTGTCATCCCAGACCTCGAGCGTCGTCAGTTGCTCGACCTTCATGCCGCGGGCGCGCGCCGACTTCAACAGCGTCGTGCGCTGGCGCAGCGTTCGGTCGTAGTCGGCGAGCACGCCCGCCATGCGCGGGGTGCGCTGCACGAGAAGCTGGTCGGCGAAGCGCCGGCGGGCCGACGGGTCCCCGCGCACAATCGTCAGGTCTTCCGGCGCGAACAACACGACCTGCGCGTAGCGCGGCAGCTCGTTCGTGCGCACGGGGTTGCCCGAGACGCGCGCCTTGTTCGACCCCTGCTTGTTGATCTGCAGCTCGAGCATCACCCGGCGGGATCCGTGCGCGAGGCGCGCGCGGACGAACGCGGCGTTCTTGCCGTCGCGCACCAGGGGTGCGTCGGCGGAAACGCGGTGGGATCCGAGGGTCGCGAGGTAGGCGACCGCTTCGGCCAGGTTCGTCTTGCCCTGGCCGTTGCGGCCGACCAGCAGGTTCATGCCCGCTCGGAGCTCGAGCTCGGCCTCGGCGTAGTTGCGGAAGTCGACGAGGCTGAGGTGCTCGACGATCAACGCAATTACCGCAGCAACAGGTTGGGCTGGAGCAGGTACTTGAAGCTGTCGTGAGCCGCTTCCTCGACCGACGTCTGCGCGGTCACGAGGATGGGGCTGAGCTTGTTCGCGTTGTCGCTCGACGTGAACGTGATGCGAGTGAACTCGCTCTTGACCGCGCCGAGAGCCTCAAGGAGGTACTGGGGGTTGAGGCCCAGCGTCACCTCGTCGCCTCCCGTGAGGGTCGCGTCGACCGACTCCGTCGCGCGGGCCTGGTCACCGCCCGCGGCGTCCATCGTGACCTCGGTCGGGCCGAAGGTGAAGCGCAGCGGGGCCGAGCGGTCGAGCACGAGCGCGACGCGGCGGATGGCCTCGGTGAGCTCGCTCGTCGAGACGACCGAGTAGTGGCCCGTCTGCTCGGGGAACAGGCGCTGCACGGGCGGGAAGTTGCCCTTGATGAGCAGCGACGTCACCGTCTTGTTGCCCGCCGTGAACGCGATGATCTCGCGGTCTGCCTCGCCCGAAAAGGCGATCGAGATGTTGCCGCCGTGCGAGAAGGTCTTGCCGACCTCGTTCAGCGTGCGGGCCGGCACGAGCGCCTGGGCCTCGGCCTGGCCGCCGTCCCAGTCGATCGCACGCGTCGCGACGCGGTAGCGGTCGGTGGCGACGAGGGTGAGCGAGTTGTTCGCGACCGCGAGCTGCACGCCCGTGAGCACCGGGGTGACGTCGTCGCGCGAGGCGGCGAAGGCGACCTGCGAGATGGCCGTCGCGAAGTCCTCGCCGGGGACGAGCCCGGATTCGCCCGTGACCTCGGGGATCGCGGGATATTCCTCAACCGGCATAGACGCGAGGGCGAAGCGGGCGGGGCCGCAGACGACCGCGACGTTGCCGTCGTCTTCGGTGAAGATCTCGATCGGCGCGCTCGGGAGGCGGCTCGCGATGTCGTTCAGGAGTCGGCCGTGAACCAGGATCGTGCCGGGCTCGTCGATCTGCGCCTCGATCGTCGTACGGGCCGAGGCCTCGTAGTCGAAGGCGGACAGCGAGAGGGCACCGTCGGCTGTTGCTTCGATCAGCACACCCGCCAGGATCGGCTGCGGGTTGCGCTGCGGAAGCAGCTTGACGACGAACGAGACAGCCTCGCTGAAGACGTCACGGTTCACGTGGAACTTCACGGAAATCTCCCTCTCAAGATGCGGGTACGCGGGGATCCAATGCTAGTGGTTTCCGCTGACACCCGCATGGCCGGTCAGGCCTGTGGTGATCGGATCGCCCTTAACAGAGAAATAAATCTCTTAACGTCGTTAACACCTGTGGAGACTGTGGATAACTCTGTGGATCCCTCGAGGGAGTAGGAAACTACACCGTTGTGATCTGTGGACGGGCTGCGGATGAATCGTGGAACCTCGAGAGGGTGCCGAAGCGGCCTTCACAGCACTGTTCACAAACTCAGGGCGTGTCCCCCACAGTTAACGCGGCATGTTTCCACAGTTATCCACAACTTATCCACACCCATCGTCGCCGTTAATACCGCGACGGGGCGTTGTCAACCACTTTATGTGGAGAGATTTTGACCGCGCCCGTGGATCCAGGCCCCCGGATCCACGGAAAGACGCCAAAAACCCCCGGGAGTTAACCCGGGGGTTCTGTGGATAACTTGTGGAGAAGTTTCCTTCCTTAACGGATCAGCGGCGGCTGAGCTGCGCCGTGATCTCCTGCACCTGGTTGTAGACCTGGCGCTTCTCCTTCATTAATTCGGTGATCTTCTTCGTCGCGTACATGACCGTGGTGTGGTCGCGACCGCCGAAGAGCTGGCCGATCTTGGGGAGGGAAAGGTTGGTGCGCTCGCGGCACAGGTACATTGCGATCTGTCGCGCCTGGGCGACCGCCTGCGCGCGCCCGGGGCCCGAGAGGTCGTCGACCGAGAGCTTGAAGTAGGCGGCCGTGGCCTGGATGATGTCGCTCGGCGAGACGACCGTGTCGGTGGGCTTGTCGACGATGTCGCGCAGCACGCCCTCGGCGAGCTCCTTCGTCACCTCGGAGCGGTTGAGGCTCGCGAAGGCCGAGACGCGGATCAGGGCGCCCTCGAGCTCGCGGATGTTGGTCGAGACGCGCGAGGCGATGTACTCGATGACATCCTCGGGGATGTAGATGCGCTCGCTCGACGCCTTCTTACGGAGGATCGCGATACGGGTCTCGAGGTCGGGTGCCTGCACATCGGTGATGAGGCCCCACTCGAAGCGCGATCGCATGCGGTCCTCGAAGCCCGTCAGCAGGCGGGGCGCGACATCACTCGTGATCACGACCTGCTTGTCGTGGTCGTGGAGCGTGTTGAAGGTGTGGAAGAAGGACTCCTGCGTCTCGGCCTTGCCCTGCAGGAACTGGATGTCGTCGATCAGCAGGATGTCGAGATCGCGGTAGCGGGCGTTGAACGCGGCGCCGCGGTTGTTCGCGATCGAGTTGATGAAGTCGTTCGTGAACTCCTCGCTCGACACGTAGCGAACGCGCACCCCGGGGAAGAGGTTCTGCGCGTAGTCGCCGATCGCGTGCAGGAGGTGCGTCTTGCCGAGGCCCGAGTCACCGTAGATGAAGAGTGGGTTGTATGCCTTCGCGGGCGCCTCGGCGACGGCGACGGCCGCCGCGTGGGCGAACCGGTTCGACTGGCCGATGACGAAGTTGTCGAAGGTGTACTTCGGGTTCAGGCGCGTCTCGCTGCGCGGCTGCGCCTGGGGCTGCTCGAACGGGCGGGGGCCGCGCTCCGAGGTGCGGGCCGGCTCGGCCGGCTGCTCCGCGAGGGGGTGCGGCTCGGGCACGAAGGGCTGGTCGGCGAGCTCGGGGTTCGTGACGACGCGGAAGCTCGTCACGTCGTCGCCGAGCTTCGCGAGCGCGTCCATGATCGGCTCGCGCATGCGCTTGGTGAACTGCCCGGCCGTCAGATCGTTCGGAACATCGAGGTACAGGGCACCGCCCATAACGCCCTGCGCGACAGCGAGATTGAGGAAGCCCTCCAGCTGCGGAGTGATGCGATCATCGCTCTCGAGCTCGGCGAGCACGAGGCGCCAGATCGGTACGTCCGGGACGTCGAGCATCCGTCTTTCCCCTTAACTCACAGCCTGTGGATAACTTCGAATACGCTAGCCATACCGGGCCGTCTGTGCAAACGCCAGGAAGAATTTTCGTTGTTAACAACGCATCCGTGCGGCGCGGCTGTGGGGATACTGACAGCTTGCTGGTGCAGTTTGCGCCCGACGTGCGTGTCGACGTAGTCTTATTCGGTTGACTTGTGCCCCGTGTGGGCATTTCTGTAAGACGTCTCCGGCAAACCACGTTCCGGTGACCCCGATCCCCGGAGTGATCAGCGATGAGCAAGCGCACTTTCCAGCCCAACAACCGCCGCCGCGCCAAGAAGCACGGCTTCCGCGCCCGCATGCGTACCCGCGCCGGCCGCGCGATCCTGAACGCGCGCCGCAGCAAGGGCCGCACCGAGCTTTCGGCGTAATTTCCTACACGGAGCGCCCAGAGTGCTCGCCCGTACTCAGCGAATCACCCGCGGGATCGATTATCGATCGATCGTCCGCCGGGGTTCGCGACGTGCGGGCGCGCTTCATGTGGTGCACGTGATCGACACGGGTGAGTCTCGCCCGCCTCGCTTCGGCTTCATTGTCAGCAAGGCGGTCGGCAACGCCGTGACGCGCAACACCGTTCGGCGTCGCCTCAAGGCCATCTGTCTTGAGGCGACGCCGCGGTTGCGTCCGGGAGCCGACGTGGTGATCCGAGCCTTTCCCGCGAGTGCCGAGGCGGCGTATGCCGACCTGCGGCACGACGTCGTTCGTGGTCTTGAGCGCAAGGCCGCGGCGTGAGTGTTCTGCCCGCGTCGGCCATGGGGTCGGCGCGGTTTCGCATATCCGGAGCCGTGTGCGTTCCTCGTAACCTCGGGGTCGCGTTCCTCATCGGTTACCGGGCGACAATCTCGAAGCTTTACGGCGATGTGTGCCGGTACTACCCCTCGTGTTCCGCCTATGGCTTGACGGCCGTGCAACAACACGGCCTCGTCAAGGGCACGGGGCTTGCGCTCGCACGCATCGCACGCTGCCACCCGTGGGCAGCGGGTGGCGAGGACGACGTCCGTCCTCATCCAGACTTTTCGTATGACCTGACTCCGCGTGGCTTTGTGATGCCGCGCCGAAAGGACTGACTTTCCGTGGGTGATTTCTTCGGGTGGATCCTCTTCCCCATTCGTTGGGTGATCGAGGCCATCCTCGTCGGCTGGCACTGGCTCTGGACGTCTCTCGGCATGCCGGTGGACAGCGGCCTGGCCTGGGTTCTGTCTATTCTCGGCGTCGTCGTCGTCGTGCGACTCTGCATCTTCCCGCTCTTCGTCAAGCAGATCAAGAGCCAGCGAAAGATGATGGAGCTGGGTCCTCAGATGAAGAAGATCCAGGAGAAGTACCGCGGCAAGAAGGACCAGTTCTCGCGCGAGGCGCAGATGCGCGAGACGCAGGAGCTGTACAAGAAGCACGGCACCTCGCCCGTCTCCGGCTGCCTGCCGCTGCTCGTGCAGATGCCGATCTTCCTCTCGCTGTTCTGGACCCTTCGCGACATCGCGACCTGGTACGCGAACGGATCCAGCGGTAAGAACGAGTGGCTCTTCACGGCCGACAAGGTCGCCCAGTTCGAGCAGGCCACGCTCTTCGGTGCGCCGCTGTCGAAGACTCTCATCGACAACTTCAACGACGGCCTCGTTGGACCCGTCATCCTCATGGTCGTGCTCGTCGCGATGATGATCGCGACGCAGTTCATCACGCAGCTGCAGATCGTGTCGAAGAACCTCTCGCCCGAGGCCCGCCAGGGTCAGGCGTACCAGATGCAGCGCATCATGCTCTACATCATCCCCTTCGCGATGATCTTCTCGGGTGTCTTCTTCCCGCTCGGTGTCGTCAGCTACTGGTTCTTCAACAACCTCTGGACGATGGGACAGCAGTTCTACATCATCCGCGAGAACCCGACCCCCGGATCCCCCGCCGCCATCGCGCGCGACGAGCGCCTCGCGAAGCGCGGCAAGGCCGTCAACTCGCACGGCAAGGTCGTCACGATCGCCGAGTACGAGATCGAGCAGGAAGAGCTCGCCCGCAAGGCCGAGCTCGAGCGCAAGGAGCGCGCCAAGCGCGTACAGCCGAAGAGCGCCAAGCGCGCCAAGCGCGACGCGCAGCTGGCGGCCGAGCGCCGTAAGCAGCAGGCCGCGAAGAACAACGCAGCCCGCGCGGAAGACGCACCGGCGGATGACTCCGGGGAGGCCGCGAAGTGACCGTGCACAACGACGAGCCCACCGTCTCGCAGCTCGAGCGCGAGGGCGACATCGCCGCCGACTACATCGAGGGTCTTCTCGACATCGCCGATGTCGACGGTGACCTCGAGCTCGACGTGCGCCAGGGCCGCGCCTACGTGTCGATTGAGAGCGATGACGAGTCGCTCAAGCCGCTCACGGATCCGGATGTCGTGCAGGCCCTGCAGGAGCTCACCCGCATCGCCGTGCAGCGCGAGACGGGCGAGTTCTCGCGCCTGATCCTCGACATCGGCGGATCCCGCGACGTGCGCCGCACGCAGCTCGCGCAGCTCGTCGACCAGGCCATCGCGCGCCTCGACGAGGGCGCATCGCAGGCCTCGCTGCCCGCGATGAGCTCGTACGAGCGCAAGGTCGTGCACGACATCGTCGCCGAGCGCGGATACGTTTCGGAGTCGTACGGCGACCGCAACGACCGCCACACGGTGGTGCGCAAGGCATGACCCTCGAACTCGAGCCCTCGTCGGCAGCACCGCTGTTCGGCGACCGCATCGATCTCGCGCGGAAGTTTGCCGCGAACCTCGCCGAGCACGGCGAGGAGCGGGGCCTGATCGGGCCGCAGGAGCTCCCGCGGCTCTGGAACCGGCACATCCTCAACTCGGCCATCGCGGCGCCGCTGTTCCCCGCCGGCGGCCGCGTGGGCGACGTCGGATCCGGTGGCGGGCTGCCCGGTATCGTGCTCGCGATTGCGCGCCCCGACATCGAGTGGATCCTCATCGAGCCGATGGAGCGCCGCTGCGCCTGGCTCAACGAGCAGGTCGCCGATCTGGGGCTCGACAACGTGCACGTCGAGCGCGCCCGTGCCGAGGATGCCGGTCGCTACGACGAGTACCTCGACGCCGTGACGGCCCGCGCCGTTTCGGCCCTGCGCACGCTGATCCCCTGGACCGCGCCGCTCGCGCGCGACGGCGGCGAGCTGATCCTGCTGAAGGGTCAGAGCGTCGAGGCCGAGATCGAGAAGGCGTCGAAGGTGATCCGCAAGTACAAGCTCTCCGAGACCCGCGTCGAGGTCATCGGCGAGGGCGTCATCGACGAGCCGACCCGCGTGTTCCGGGCGCTCGTGCGCGCCTAGTTTTTGCGCTTAGGTGCCCCTCCGCTCGAACGAGCGTGAGGGGCACTTTTGCGTGCGGGGTCAGCGCAGTGCGCGGCTGATTCCACCCGTGAGATGCGTGACCTGGAACCACAGGGCGAGGCGCACGAGCGGGCGGGCAACGAAACGTGTCACGGGCGCGATGGCGCGCCGGATCCCCCGCGGGCCGGATCCGCGGATCCATGCGGCGTCGACGGTCACCTGCGTGCCGCCGGCGGCCTCCTCGAGAGCGACGATGATCGAGCGCTGGTTCGCGGTGGGGGCATCCGGATACGTGAAAAGCCACTCAACGCGGTGATCGACGGCGGAGACTCGTTCGATGAGCTGGCGTTCCGTGCCGGGCCTCACCTTCAGCGGCTTTCCGTCGGCGCGCGTGCTGATCGACGTGCCCACCCACGAGCCCTCCTCTTCGGTCACGCTCACGAGGGTCGCGTCCCATTCGGGTAGCCGCGCGGCGTCGGAAACGAGCGCCCACGCGTCGGCGGGCGTCGCCGGCACGAAAACGCGGTGCGTTCGCCCGAGGCGCCGCGCCGGATCCGCATCGCGCTCCCGGATCCCCGACGCATCATCGAGCAGACGGAGGAGATCGTCGGGCGCGGTGCCGAGGCGCGCGAGGACGTCCTCGATCGTGCCGCTGGGCTCGGTCAGCACCTCGCGCAGGATCGCCATGGCGTCGCCCGCCTTGCCCTTCCCGCTGGCGCGGGAAATGAGGGCCGTCGCGCGCTCCGTCCACTCGATGCCACCCTGCTCGAGCAGGCGAATCTTCCCGTCTCCCGGCAACTCGGCCTGCACGCCGAGGCTCTCGAGGTGCTCGCGATGCTGGGCCGCTACTGCCCCGCGGGCGGCGTCGAGCGTGATGCCGGCGCGGCGCAGGACCTGCCCGGCGGTGCCCTCGTCGATCACGAGCGCGAGGAAGATGTGGTCGATGTCGGCGGCGTGCACGCCGAAGCGCGACGCCTCCTCGCTCGCGTTGATCGTCACGCTGTACGTCGTCGCGAGTATCTGGGTGAGCTTGCTCATGATGACCTCCGGGGTACCTCGATCGTCGGGTCGATTCTCTTGGAGTACTTCTTGTGCACCGCCTGGCGCGTGACGCCCAGGGCGTCGGCGATCTGCTGCCATGTCATGCCCGCGCGCAGCGCCGCCTCGACCTGGCGCAGCTCGAGCGAATCGGCGAGCGTGCGGAGCGATGCGACCGCGCGAAGGCCGGCTCGCGGATCCGTCGTGTCGGCGGCCGCCCGGGCCGTTCGTGTCGATTCCATACTGTCAACCTACGTTGCTTAAACGATCGTGTCAACCATGGTTGCTAAAGGGGGCGCAAAGGTGAACAGAGTATTGGATATTCAATCATCCACAGGTGGGCCGCGCGCCTGTGGATAACTTTGTGGATCGTGAACGGTCGATCTCGAGATATCCGCATAAACACGCGTGTAAACGGGGTGTGGGTACCTGTGGGAAGACCTGTGGGTATCTTTCGTTCGCGAGTAGCCTGAACCCAAGAGGCTATGCGCCGTTCATGCGCGTGACACCTGCGCGTGCGGCGGCGAAACGACACTGGCGAAGGGCACGGATCCATGTACGAAACACCCGGCGAGATCGAACGGCTGCAGGCGCTTCTGACGGCGTCGCGAGAGGGCGGCACGAGCCACCTCCAGGAGATCATCTCCGACGACCATTCGCTCGCGGCAAGCGAGCTCCTCCCCCAGCTCGAGGGCATGCGCGTGTTGAGCCTCGCGACCGTGACCGCGAAGGGCGAGCCGCGCGTGAGCGCGGTCGACGGTCACTTCATTCACGGATCCTGGACCTTCGGCACCGACGGCCGCTCCGCGAAGGCGCGGCACCTCGCCGCACGCCCCGCGGTGAGCGCCGCGTACATAGACGGCGAGCGGCTGGGGTTCTTCACCCACGGATCCGTCGAGCGGCTCGACGAATCGGATCCGCTCTTCGACGAGATCATCGCACACTGGACGCGCCACTACGACAGCGACCCGCGCAGCTGGGGCGACGACATCCGCATGTTCCGCATCGTGCCGAGCTGGTGTGTGGCATACGCGGGCGGGCAGTGATGTTTCACGTGGAACATTGATTTGACCTTGACGCTGCGTCAACGCCTAGCGTGAGTGACGTCGCACCGCAGTGGTGCGACACGGTATCGAAGGGAGAAGTCGTGGAGTACACGATTCACGACGTGGCGCGGGCGGTCGGGACGACGTCTCGCACCCTGCGCCACTACGACAGCATCGGCCTCGTCTCCCCCAGTCGCGTCGGCCACAACGGCTACCGCTACTACGACAACGCCGCGCTCGTGCGGCTGCAGCGGGTTCTCCTGCTGCGACAGCTGGGCCTCGGACTCGACGCGATTCGCGCCGTGCTCGACGCACAGGACGAGCAATCGGCCGGCGAGGCACGGATCCTCTCGGATCACCTCGCGGTGCTGCGGAGCGAGCGACGTCGGATCACGGATCAGATCGGTGCCGTCGAACGCACCATCGCAGCGCTCGAGGGCGCGGCGATGGACGGAGCAGAGAGGGATCTCATGGAAGAGAACGTCTTCGAGGGCTTTGACCACACGCGCTACCGCGACGAGGTCGAGGACCGATGGGGCAAGGATGCATACGCACGGAGCGATGCCTGGTGGCGCGGGCTCGGATCCGACGGGCAGAAGGAGTGGCAGGAGCGCGTTGGGCGACTCTCCGCCGACTGGGTCGCCGCCGCCGAGCGCGGCGAGGATCCGTCCTCGCCCGCCGCGCAGGAGCTCGCGTCGCGTCACGTGGAGTGGCTGAGCTCGGTGCCGGGTACCCCGGCGCACGAGGGCGGCGACCTGCGCGCGTACGTGCTCGGGCTCGGCGAGATGTACGTGGCCGACGAGCGCTTCGCGGCGAACTACGGCGGATCCGCCGGCGCCGCCTTCGTGCGCGACGCGCTGCGGGCCTACTTCGAGTAGGCGGTGCGGGGTGGCCTCGGTGCCCCTCCCCCGGGTTCGGGTGGAGGGGCGCCGTTGTTGTTGCGGGGTGGCGCAGGGGGCTGTGTATCCGTTTGCGGGCCTTGGGGCGCCCTCTGGGGCGCCTGAGCGCGCTTTGATGCCCTTGTAGCGCTCGTGGAGGCGATTGCGGGGCCTGTGGGGCTCAGGGGGCGTATGCGGCGCTGGGGATGGTTTTGTGGGCGTCGTGCGCGGCCGTCCTGCGTGCAAGTGCGTCTCTGGGCCGCGGAGGCTCCTTAGCGGCGTCTGTGGGTGCCTCCGGGAGATTGCTTCGACGCTATGGGCGTGCTGTGGTGTGGCTACGCGCCGCTTGTGGTGTCGGTATGCGTTGGCGATGTAACTGGCGAGCGTCCCCACATGAAGCGCGCCGCGCTTAGGTAGCTGAGTGGCACTCGGTGTCGCTAGCAGTGTGCGATCGGCACAGCCCGTCGCGGTGCTGGAGCGAGAGATGCGCGGTTGCCTCGAATGTTTCACGTGAAACGCGTGGATCGGCTCCTGCGCGGCAGGCCACCGCTCAATAGGGGTGGAACGCCGGCGCCTGCGCCCGCTGCGTGCGTTCTGCCTGACGATTCAGCTCTGCGCACCACTCGGGGTAGACGCGGAAGCCGCGCTTCCCCGCGGTTCGCCCGGCAGTCACACCGAGCTCGGCGAGATGAGCCGCCGTGAAGCGGAACGCTCCGCGGTGATCGCCGTCCGTCACGAATACGAGGAGTCCCGCGCCGACCTCATCGCCGCGGAAGGGTCTCGTGGTGCCGCTCATGGCACGGTGCCAGAACGCGACAAAGGCTCCGGGCTTCTTCGGGGTGATGCGTGCCGTGCGGATGTGCCACTCCCCGTCCGGCAGATGAACCCGGCCAGACTCGTAGTCGCCACTCTGATCCTCGGGTGTGACGGAAGCTGCGCCCAGACCGAGGGCAGCAAGGTACTGCTCGAGCGCGCGGTAGGTCATGTCGTTAAACTAGCCGGGTGACATTGGGGAGGCGTGAGCACCCGGCGTCCGCTCGCGCGGTGCGTTTCACGTGAAACATCGGGGCGGATCCGTCGACGTGAGCCAGGATGTGTTGCATGCTGTGCGGGTGCTCGTGTCGGTGTCGCGCTCCGGCGAGCGGCTACGGTCGTGCATTCGCTTGACGCGATGTTTCACGTGAAACACACGAGGCTTCCCTCCCTCGTGCGGGGTCGATGTCGTTGCGAGGTAGAGCGGACCGTATCGCGGATCGGCCGCATCAATGGTGCACCGATCGATCCGGCGCACCATCGTCGTGAGTCTTGCATGCCGCGCGATCCGAGGCTCGCGATCCCCGCACTTGCATCGGCGCCGTGGACCGAGTCGCGGTCCGGGTAGCTTGCGGCGTATCGGCGCTCTGGCTATCGGAGCTCGGCAGGTAGTCCCACCCGGCAAGACGCCGGGGGTCACGGTGTGTCGGATGGGGAGGTGTCGATCATGCTCGCGGCGTGATTGGGCGCAAGGCTGGGCACGTGCTGCGTTGACATCTACGCCGTCTATCGACATGTGGTCCGGGTTCGCTTGCAGTGGGTGGATGGCTCTGGTTGTCGCAGTCCGGTGACCTCTCTCACCTGGCCAACTCTCGATCGGGGCGCTATTCGGCAGACACCAGAGTCCGTCGGTGCGCCGCGCAATTGTGCGGCCGGGACTTCACGACCACTCCCCCACTTCCGCGGGCCGCGACGATGTCGGTCGTCGTAGAGCGCGGCCGGTGGCTGCCACGCACCCGGGTGACCGCGCTGCGAGATCCACATCGCCTCATTCATGCAAGGACGGGGGCGGTGAGTGCGACCGCCCCAACGGTCGGTCGGTCACGAGCGGGTGCTCTGTAGTGGCCGGCGGGGCTGGCTCAGAGCCGGGCAGAGTGAGCGGCAGCCGCACCGCTATCGCTCTGCGTTGGCCCGCGGTCGATCGCACGCACACACGTGAGGGCCACCCATTTGGAGGTGTATCGCATGACGCGCACGGCAGGTCGTTGCTCGCTCCCGAACTGATGCCGGCATCAGACGCGATCGGGCGCCCCGCATGACTGCCGACGGAATCGAGCCTTTTGAGCGCATCGCTAGCAACAGCCGCGCCCTCGTCAGTCTGCGTCTGGAGGCTGCAATTCGCCGCGCGCACATCCGTGATCATCGCCTATCTGGAGTCAGATCCCGCCACGGGTGCTCGGAGCTCGTTCCCGCGTTTACTCGTCCGTCAGACGCGCGGGCCCTCCTCATCAACGTCTGCTCGTTGGCGCCGTCTCCGTGCGGCTAGACAGACGTGTGCGACGACTCCGCAGCAAAGTTGTGGTGAATCGCGAACTTGCCGCACTGCGCAGAGGCTACGAGCTTGGACGCACGTCTCGCTCGCCAGCGGGTCTCGCCCCCGCTGCCTTTGGTGCGGAATCGCATTCTGTGGGAGGTGGAGCGTACCCAGGAGGCTTCGTTGACCGCAACGTTTCACGTGAAACATCGCGCTGGAGCAGTAGCCGGATCATGACGATTGGCGGTCAGGGGCCTACGCGCGTCGGGACGACCCCGGAATTGTCGGGCGCTCGCCCGCGGGATGCGTGGTGCGGGAACGGGGCGCCTCTCGCTGACTTGGGACACGGGCGCGCTGTGATCGGGGTGAGATTCGTTGTGCGCAAGCCGGTCGTCCGAAAACTATGCTCCATGTGGCGAGGCTCGCAGGTCCACGGTGACCCTCGAGGTTTACGCACGTCGCGGCTCACGAGGTGTGCCATACGCGCCGCGCGAAGTCGTGGACCTTCCTCCTTCATGATGGTCGTGCTCGGTGTCACGCGCCGGGTGGAACAGGCTTGGCTCGGCCGATGTTTCACGTGAAACATGGCACGCGTTTGGCTCGAGCCTATAGCGGCTAAAAGTCCGTCCCACTTCCCAGCGAGGATCACTCGGCGCGTCCGCGGCCGCCTGCCACTGACGCTTGAACAGTGTCCCGGCTCGCGGCGGAGCGAACGTGGGCGCCGCCGATACCCCGCGCCGCCCACGGCTGCGCCTACTCATCATGCCTCGTCGTTTCCACTTCGCGTGACCGGAAGGAGTCACCCGCACGTGTGGCTAGGCCTGCTCCTCCTCCTCCTCCGGTACGCGGTGACGTACGTGCTCGGGCCGACGTAGCCCCCCGTGTACGACCAGGAGCGTCACGCATCGACTCGGCGAAGTCGGTGCGGTGGGACGTTGGAGTTGGTGGCATGGATGCTTGGCACGAGGCACCATCGCGCAAATGGGAGCCTGGGCGTAGAAGAAGCGGGCCACGGCCACCATAGGTGGCGTCATTGGCGGATCGCCCACGAGCGGGAGGAGGCGCCGACGCGCGTGGTGCCAGTGCAGGCGTCAGCGCAGGCGGCGGTGCATGGCGGTGTGAGTGGTGGTCTGGGCGGAAGGGAGCAAGGAACCGCATGCAGCTATTCCACGTGTCAGCACTGAGCGCGTCGCGCCGAGTGCGGCTTCGCTGTCGTTAGGCGGCGGGACGTCGGCGGCTTGGATGGAGGAACCCGGACCCGTGTCACCACCCAAGTGACTAGTAAAAAAGCGTAGGTGAGGGCGTCGCCTTTCCGGTATATGGCCAGTGAAGGTGCTCCTTGCGTGCGAATCACGGTGGGTACAAGGAAGCGGCAGTTGCCTGGGCCGGCGTGCGCGTGACTGCTAAGTCCGGCGCGAAGTCGCGCACGGTGAGGTGCGTGGTGGAGCGGCGGTGTGGAGTGTGAATCGCAGCGAGCACTTGGCAACGGTAGTAGCCAAGCCCGACGTGCGCGACCCTTGAGGCCGACGCGACGTCTGGCGCGCAGTCGCACACGGTGAGGAATGTGGTGGAGCGACCATGCGGAGCGTAACCGCACCGGGCCCACGGAAACGGCAGTCGCCAAGCACGGCAAGTGTGACCATCAAGTCCGACGCGAAGTCTGAGGCGAAGTGGCGCATGGTGAGGGGTATGGTGTGAAGCGATCGTGTGGAGCGTAAGCGGGCGCTCTCGGCGCACGGCAGTACTAAGGATCGATGGCAATGTGAGCAGTGGTGGCGCGGTTGTGGGCGAGGATGTTTCACGTGAAACACCGAGCCTGATGGGTCTCCAACGCCTATACGATCTGCGCGTTGATGTGTCGCGATGGCCGTGGCGTCGAGCTAGAGATTAGTTGAGCGGAAGGCTCCGCCGAGGCGCGCCCCTCGATGTAGCGACTACTGGCGCGCCATCGCAACGGCAGGTTTGGTGTTTCAGGTGAAGCGCCAAACCTGGCCGACCTCGAGCGTCTATGTGAGTTGCGCGTCGATAAGCCGGGATGGCTGCGGCGTGGAGCAAAGAGGCCGTGTGGGGTGGAAGAACACCTGCAGCCCCGCGACGTTTCCGGCCACCGGCACATCATCACATCGAGCCGAGGGATGTTTCACGTGAAACATCGCCCTCGCCACCACCAGCACACTCTGCAAGACTGAACCACATGCCGGGTATCCACCACATCGAACTCTGGGTCGCAGACCTCGACGAGGCGCTGGCCGAGTGGGGCTGGCTCCTGACCGAGCTCGGATTCGAGCGCACGCAGCGCTGGCCCGAGGGGGAGTCATGGTCGGCCGGCGGTGCCTACCTCACGCTCACCCTCTCCCCCAACCTCAGTTCGACCGAGCACGATCGCCGGCGACCCGGGCTCAATCACCTCGCGTTCCTCGGCGGAACCGCGGCACGCGTCGACGAGATTATGAAATCCGCCACCGAGCACGGGTGGAGCCCGCTCTACGTCGACCGCTACCCGCACGCCGGCGGGCCGGACCATTACGCCGGCTGGCTCGAGAACGCCGCCGGCTTCAAAGCGGAGATCGTCGCCGATCCCGCCCGCTGACGACGATGTTTCACGTGAAACATCGCCCAATGCGGAGCAGTGACCGTTTCACGTGAAACATGCGCCGAGATTCTCCGCGATTTCCCGCGGAAAATTGGGGGTAACGGTTAGGCTGGAAGAGTTGACCTGGGAACCGAGAGGATGCGCGTGAGCCAAAACTCCAGCGGCATCGCCGCCGCCTTCGATGACAGCCCGATCATGCGCCAGCTGCAGGATCTGAGCTCGCGTCGCCGTCAGCTCGACGACGTCGAGATCGAGTTCTCGGGCAAGACCCGCGTGCTCACGGTGTCGAACCAGAAGGGCGGCGTCGGCAAGACGACCAGCACCGTCAACATCGCCGCCGCGATCGCCGCGCTCGGCGGCCGCGTGCTCGTGATCGACCTCGACCCGCAGGGCAACGCCTCGACCGCCCTCGGCGTACCCCACACCGCCGAGGTGACGAGCATCTACGACGTCCTCATTAACGACGTCGCCATCGCCGATGCCGTGCAGCAGAGCCCCGAGAATGAGCGCCTCTTCTGCGTGCCGAGCACTATTCACCTCGCCGGCGCCGAGATCGAGCTCGTCTCGCAGGTCGCCCGCGAGAAGCGCCTCGACACCGCGCTCGAGGAATACCTCGAAAGCCTAGACGAGCCGCTCGACTTCGTCTTCATCGACTGCCCGCCCTCGCTGGGCCTGCTCACGATTAACGCCTTCAGTGCGGCCCACGAGGTCTTCCTGCCGATCCAGGCCGAGTACTACGCCCTCGAGGGTCTGAGCCAGCTCCTGGGCAACGTCAAGATGATCCAGAAGCACCTCAACCCGCGCCTGCGCGTCTCGACGATCCTGCTGACGATGTTCGACGCCCGCACGCGCCTGTCGCACCAGGTCGCCGACGAGGTGCGCGAGCACTTCCCTAAGGAAGTTCTGAAGACCGTCATCCCCCGATCTGTGCGCGTCTCCGAGGCGCCGAGCTTCGGGCAGACCGTCATCTCGTACGATGAATCATCCGCAGGTGCGATCGCATACAAGGAAGCTGCGGTCGAAATCGTAGGGCGCGGTGCGCCGCGCAGGAAGGGTTAATTCTGATGGCGAAGCGCACGGGGCTGGGCCGAGGGATCGGCGCGCTCATCCCAACCGGTACGGAATCTAAGGAACGTCCCGCCGACGTCTTCTTCTCGCGAACCGTTAGCCCGCTTCCCGTTCCGGCGAGCGAAGAGCCCGTCGCGAAGGCCGAGCCGGTGCGCAAGCCGGCCGCGAAGAAGCCCGCGGCACGGAAGCCCGCCGCCAAGAAGCCCGCCGCCGAACCGGATCCGCAGCTCGCCGAGGTGCCCGGGATCCACCTGATCCAGGTCGACCCGCACAAGATCGTTCCGAACCCGCGCCAGCCGCGCACGCTCTTCGATGCCGACGACCTCGCCGAGCTCGTCCACTCGGTGCGCGAGTTCGGCGTGCTGCAGCCCGTCGTTGTGCGCGACAAGAAGGACGGCACCTACGAGCTCATCATGGGTGAGCGCCGTACCCGCGCATCGCGCGAGGCGGGCCTCGAGGCCATCCCCGCGATCGTCCGCGACACCGCCGACGAAGACCTGCTGCGCGACGCGCTGCTCGAAAACATCCACCGCGCGCAGCTGAACCCGCTGGAAGAGGCCTCGGCCTACCAGCAGCTCATCAACGACTTCGGCATCACGCAAGATCAGCTGGCCGACCGCATCGGCCGCTCGCGCCCGCAGATCTCCAACACGATCCGCCTCCTGCGCCTTCCCGAGGGCGTCCAGGAGCGCGTTGCGGCCGGTGTCCTCACCGCGGGCCACGCGCGCGCGATTCTCTCGCTCGATGGCGACTCCGAGGCCATGGCGAAGCTCGCCGACAAGATCGTCAACGAAGAGCTCTCGGTGCGCTCGACCGAGGCCGTCGCGAAGCGCATCCTCGAGACCGGCGCGAAGCCCAAGAAGCAGGCCAAGCCGAAGCAGGGCGCCCGCCGCGCCTACCTCGACGAGGTCTCCGACAAGCTCGGCGACCGCCTCGACACCAAGGTCAAGATCGATCTGACGGCCCGCCAGGGCTCGATCAAGATCAGCTTCGCCACGATTCAGGATCTGAACCGCATCCTGAGCGAGCTCGGAGAATCGGGCTACGAGCAGTAACAGCGCGTAGCCTGGAGGGGTGACGAACCCCGACCCCCTCCTCCCCCGCCGCGCGAGCGTCGAGGTGTTGCGCGCCGAGGCCGCCGACGAGCTGAAGTCGCTTCAGCTCGAGCGTCTGCGCGCCGGCGAGGATCCGTGGGACTTCATGGAGGAGCTCCCGACGATCGATGAGCTCGTGGTGTTCACGCTGCGTGCCGAGCACATCGTCGCCGACGGCGGCCTGCGCCCGACCCACGCGCGCAACCAGCGGATCCTGCGCATGATTGCGGAGCAATATCCCGAGCTCAATCGCGCCGTCATCGGGATGCTGAGTTCGGAGAACACGCACCGCCGCTGGGATTCGGTCGTTCGCGAGATCTAGCGACCCGACGGTCGCGCTGGCGCGTACCCTCGTAGGGTGAGCCAGAACAACGCACAAAACGTTCCCATCGACGTGACGGCGCGCGAGAACCTCGCGGCTCAGGGCCTGACCTATCGCGCCGTCGGCGAGGAGGACCTCGCCGACTATCTGCGCGCGAAACAGCGCGGCTTCCTCGGACCCGAGCCGACGAACGAGGCGATCGACGCCGAGCGAAACCTTCTCGACAGGTGTCGCGCAGTTGCCGTCTATGACGAGACCGCCGCGCAGCCCTACCCCGTCGCGACCGCGAGGTCGTGGGAGACCTCGATGACGATCCCCGGCGGGCAGACGCCGATGTGGGCGATCACGAGCGTGACGGTCGCCGCCACGCATCGTCGACGAGGCATCGCTCGAAACATGCTCGAGGGAGAGCTCCGTGCCGCCCAGGGCGCCGGATACGCTCTCGCGGGCCTCACGGTGACGGAGGCCACAATCTACGGCCGCTACGGCTTCGGGCCGGCCGCGTCGGTGCAGAGCTACTCGATCGACACCCGGCGCGCCGGGTGGGGACATACGGATCCCGCGGCCCGGATCCTGTTCGTCGACCGCGAGCAGCTCGCGCGCGACCTCGCGGACCTCCACGAGGGCACCCGCGCAGACCGCATCGGCGACACCGACGTGTGGGAGGGACACTGGTGGGACGCGGCCGGCCTTGAGCCCGACGCCGAGAAGCCGCGCGACATCCGCGGAGCGCGCGCGGTCGACGTCGACGGCACCCTCGTCGGGGCGATGGCGTTCTCGATTGGCGACGGGCCGGACCACTCGTCCCACGTGCTGCGCGTCATCCACCTCGTTGCCGCGACCGCCGATGCGCGTGCAGCGCTCTGGCGCTTCGCGCTGAGCTACGACCTCGTCGGCACCGTCACGGCCGAGTTGCAGCCCCTCGACGAGCCGCTCCCCTGGCTCGTCGCCGACCGCCGCGCGATCAGGCGGACGGTGCGCGATCACGGCTGGATCCGGATCCTCGATGTGCCCGAGGCACTCGCGCGGCGGCCGCTTGCGGGGCCGGTCGGGGTGCGGCTTGAGGTCACGGATCCGCTGGGGCTCGCGGGCGGTGCGTGGACGCTGCTGCAGCTCGGCGGGCAGGGGCTGCAGGTCGCGCCGCTCAGCGACGGCGAGAGCGCTCAGGTGACGATCGACATCGGCGCGCTATCGGCGGCCTATCTCGGTGATGTGCGGCTCGAGGAACTCGCCGCAGCCGGCCGGGTCACGGGCGAGAGTGCGAAGATCCGCGAGCTGTCTGAGGCGCTGCGCACGGACCGCGCGGCGCACTTGTCGTTCTGGTATTAGCCGCAATGCAGAAGTGCCCGCCCCCTGAGAGGGACGGGCACTTCTGGGAGAGGCTTACGCGAGGAACTCGGCGAGGTCCTGCTCGAGGGCCTGCTTCGGCTTCGCGCCGATGATCGTGGTGGCAACCTCGCCGCCCGAGAAAACCTTCATCGCCGGGATCGACGTGATCTGGTACTTCATCGCGAGGTCGGGGTTCTCGTCAACGTTGAGCTTGACGATCTTGATCTTGTCGGCGTTCTCGGCCTGAATCTGGTCGAGGACGGGCGCGACCATGCGGCACGGACCGCACCATTCGGCCCAGAAGTCGACGAGCACGGGGCCGTCGGCCTTGAGAACGTCCTCTTCGAACGTGGCGGAGGTAGTGACCTGAGCTGCCATGATGATCTCCTTATTTAGGCTGCTGCGAGGGCCGGCTCGACGTCGTCGAGGGCCGTGAGGTAGTGCTCGGCGTCGAGGGCCGCGACGGTGCCGCTGGCGGCCGCCGTGATGGCCTGACGGTAGGTCGGGTCGATGACGTCGCCCGCGGCGAAGACACCGGCAACGGACGTGCGCGAGCTGCGACCCTGGACGGCGATGGTGCCCTCCTCGGTCAGCTCAAGCTTGTCGTGCACGAGGTGCGTGCGCGGGTCGTTACCGATCGCGATGAACAGGCCGTCGACGGCGAGCTCGGTCTTCTCGCCCGTGACGGTGTCGTTCAGCACGACGCCGGTCAGGCCGCTGGCGCCCTGAAGCTCGGCGATCTCGCTGTTCCAGTGCACCTCGATCTTCTCGTTGTCGAAGACGCGCTGCTGCATGATCTTCGACGCACGGAACTCGTCGCGGCGGTGGACCAGGTGAACCTTCGAGGCGAACTTCGTGAGGAAGTTGGCCTCCTCCATCGCCGAGTCGCCGCCACCGACGACGATGATCTCCTTCTCGCGGAAGAAGAAGCCGTCGCAGGTCGCGCACCACGAGATGCCGTGTCCGGACAGCTCGTCCTCGCGCGCGATACCGAGCTTGCGGTACGCGGATCCGGTCGCGAAGATCACGCTGCGCGCCTCGAGCACGTCACCCGAGCTGAGCGTGACCTTCTTGACCTCGCCCGACAGGTCGAGCTCGGTCGCGTCGTCGTAGACGACCTCGGTCTCGAACTTCTCGGCCTGCTGCTGCATCTTGGCCATGAGGTCGGGGCCCATGACGCCCTCGGGGAAGCCGGGGAAGTTCTCGACCTCGGTCGTATTCATCAGCTCACCGCCGACCTCGACCTGGCTCGCAATGACCACGGGCTTGAGGCTCGCGCGCGCGGTGTAGATCGCGGCGGTCCATGCAGCCGGGCCTGATCCGATGATGATGACGTCTCGCACGTGAAGAGCCTCCCTTGGGCGTGTGTCTGAGTGCTCTAACCCATGGTACGGCGCGGGTATTCCCCGGCCCTGGTTGTTTCGACACACGGGGCCTCGGGTAAGCGCTGTCACGATTGCGTAACGAGCCTTGTGGGCACATCGCGAACTGCGCCAATCTCGAGTCAAAGCGGCAAGGAGGCCGCTTCGGTCTGCGGTCTCGCCCGTGCGATCGAAACTCTTGGAAAGGCACGTTCCCATGAAGAAGACAACGACCAGGATTGCGGCCGTCGTGGGATTGGCGGTCGTTCCCGCGCTCGCGATGGCGGGCTGCTCGGGTGGCGATGGCGGCAACGGCGGTGGCGGATCCGGTGAGGACAACAAGCTCACGGTGTGGGCCTGGGATCCGGCCTTCAACATCTATTCGCTGCAAGAGGCCGAGAAGATCTACCAGCAGGATCACCCCGACTTCGAGCTCGAGATCATCGAGACACCGTGGGAGGACCTGCAGGCGAAGCTCACGACGATCGCGCAGGCGCAGCAGACCGACGAGCTGCCCGACTTCTTCCTGATGCAGAACAACGCATTCCAGAAGAACCTCATCAACTACCCCGACCTCTTCGCCGACTATTCCGGATCCGATATCGACTTCTCGGAGTTTCCGGACAGCGTGACGGCGTTCTCGACCTACGACGGCGTCAACTACGGCGTGCCCTTCGACAGCGGAACCGCCATCACGGCGCTGCGTACCGACATCCTCGAGGAGGCCGGCCTCACGATCGATGATTTCACCGACATCACGTGGAGCGAGTGGATGGCCAACGCCAAGACGGTGCTCGACAAGACCGGCAAGCCGCTCCTCTCCGGCATCGCCGGCGAGGCCGACATCCCGATGATGCTGCTGCAGTCGGCGGGTGAGAGTCTCTTCGACGCCGACGGCAACCCGACGATCGCCGACAACGACGCCCTGCGCGACGTCGTGAATGTCTACAAGGATCTCGTCGACCAGGGCCTCATCACCGAGGTCAACTCGTGGGACGAGTACATCGGCACCCTCGTCAACGAAAACGTCGCCGGCACAATCAACGGCATCTGGATCATCGGTTCGATCCAGGGCGCCGAGGATCAGTCGGGCAAGTGGGGCATCACGAACCTCCCCCGCCTCGACGACGTCGCGGGCGCGACGAACTACTCTGCAAACGGCGGATCCTCGTGGGCGCTGAGCTCGTCCGGTAACTCTGAGCTCGCCGCCGACTTCCTCAGCGCGACCTTCGCCGGATCCACCGAGCTCTACGACACGATCCTTCCGAAGGCGGGCGCGGTCGCGAACTGGATCCCCGCAGCCGGCAGCGATGTCTACGCCGAGCCGAGCGAGTTCTTCGGCGGCCAGCCGATCTTCCAGCAGGTCGTCGAGTACGGCGAGCAGGTGCCGAGCAACAACACCGGCGCCTACTACTACGAGGGTCGCGACGCCGTCAGCACGGCGATCACCAACGTGATCGGCGGCGAAGACGTCGACGCGGCGCTCGAAGAGGCGCAGAAGAACGTCGAGTTCGCGATGGGCTGACGAACGTGCCCGGGGCTGGGCGGATCCGCGGATCCGCCCAGCCCCGCATGTTCTCTTTCCCTCCGAACGAAAGCGAGTGTAGGTCGTGGCCACTGAAGCGATCGTGACCGGCGGCAAGCGCCGGATGCGCGGATCCCCGCGCAATTCCTACCAGGGGCGCAAGCGGCCCTGGCTTCACACCCAGCGGCGCTGGAACCTCACTGGCTGGGGTTTCCTGCTCCCCGCCGCGGCGCTCATCACCCTGATGAGCTTCGTGCCGATGATCCAGGCGCTGTTCCTCTCGTTCCAGACCGGGCGCGGGTCGCGGCTGACGTGGGCGGATCCGTTCTGGTTGAACTTCGAACGCCTCCTGAGCGACGAGATCTTCAAGCTCACGGTGTTCAACACGTTCTTCTACTTGGTGATCCAGGTGCCGATCATGCTCGTGCTCGCGATGATCCTCGCGAACCTGCTGAACGACCCGAAGCTGAAGTTCAAGGCGTTCTGGCGCACCGCCATCTTCCTGCCGTGCGCCGTGTCGCTCGTGTCGTATTCCCTCGTGTTCCGCACGCTGTTCGCGACCGACGGTTTCGTCAACGACACCCTCATGTCGCTCGGGCTCATGGAGCAGCCGCTCAACTGGCTCGGCGACGGCTGGACCGCACGCTTCGTCATCATCATCGGCCTGTTGTGGCGCTGGACCGGCTACAACATGATCTTCTTCCTCGCGGCCCTGCAGAACGTCGACTATTCGACGCTCGAGGCGGCCCGCGTCGACGGCGCCAGCTCGTTCAAGACCTTCTGGTTCGTCACGGTGCCGCAGCTAAAGCCCATGATCGTGCTGACGGCGATCATGTCGATCAACGGAACCCTGCAGCTCTTCGACGAGTCGTGGTCGCTGACGAACGGCGGTCCCGCCTACCAGTCGATGTCGATGTCGCACTACCTCTACGAGCTGTCGTTCCTCAAGAACCCCAACGTCGGATACGGTGCCGCGATCTCGTACGTGATCCTCATCATGGTCGCCGTGCTCGCGTTCATTCAGATGAGGGTGGGTGACAAGCGTGACTAGTGCTTCTTTGCCGACCGGCTCTGTCTCGACCACTTCTGTACCGACCGCTTCTGTACCAACCGCGCGGAAGGCGCGGTTTAGCTGGCGTCGCGTGCCGGGCTACGTGTTCCTCTCGCTCTTCGCCCTGTTCTCGCTCTTCCCGCTGTATTTCATGCTGGTGTCGGCGACCAACACGACGAAGGACGTGTTGGGATCCCGTCTGATCCCGGGATCCCACCTCTTCGCGAACTTCTCGTCGCTCTTCGGGACGCAGGACGTGGGCGCGGCGATGACGAGCTCGGCCCTCATCGCGATCGGCACGACGGTGCTCGCCCTCGTGGTGTGTTCCGTCGCGGGCTATGGCTTCGAGGTCTATCACTCGCGCGGCAAGGACATCGTGATGGCGATCATCATGCTCGCGATGATGATTCCGTTCGCCGCCGTGATGATCCCGCTGTTCCGGCTGTTCGCGAACGTGGGCATGGTGAACTCGCTCTTCGCCGTCATCGTGCCTGCGATCTCGACTCCCCTGCTGATCCTGCTGTTCCGGCAGGCGTCGAGGTCGTTCCCGCACGAGATCATCGAGGCCGCGCGCATCGACGGCCTGCACGAGCTGTCGATCTTCTTCCGCATCTATGTGCCGACCATGAAGTCGACCTTCGCGGCCGCGGCCGTCATCACGTTCATGACCTCGTGGAACAATTTCCTGTGGCCGCGCGTGATCCTGCTCGACAACGCCGTGCAGACGATGCCGATGCTGATCGCCAACCTCACCGCCGGATACGTCACCGATTATGGCGTACTGATGCTCGCGGTGCTGCTGACCTCCCTCCCGACGATCATCGTGTTCCTTGTGCTGCAGCGCGCCTTTGCGCAGGGCATCACAGGTGCGATTAAGTAGGAGCTACGCCCTAGGGTCGCCAGAAAATGCGGATGTCGCGCACGCGCGACCCGCATTTTCTGGCGACCCATCAGTGTGGAAAGGGACCCTATGCAGAACCACCGCTGGCTCCGCACCCCCGAGGGAACGACCCCTCGCATCTCGTTCGGTGCCGACTACAACCCCGACCAGTGGCCGCGGGAGGTGTGGGACGAAGATGTGCGCCTCATGAAGCAGGCCGGAGTCGACGTGGTTTCCGTCGCGATCTTCTCGTGGGCGAGGCTGCAGCCGGGCCCCGACACGTGGGACTTCGAGTGGCTCGATGACGTCATCGACCTGATGCACGCGAACGGCATCGGTGTCGACCTCGCGACCGCGACGGCCTCGCCGCCACCGTGGCTCACGACGGCGCACCCCGAGGTGCTGCCGGTGACGGCCGAGGGCAATGTGCTCTCGCAGGGGGCGCGCCAGCACTGGCGCCCCACCTCGCCCATCTTCCGTGAACACGCGCTCACGCTCGTGACGAAACTCGCCGAGCGTTACGGATCCCACCCCGGCGTCGTCGCCTGGCACGTCAACAACGAGCTCGGCTGTCACAACGCATACGACTTCTCGGACGACGCCGCGAACGCCTTCCGCGCCTGGCTCATCGAGCGCTACGAGGCGATCGACGGCCTCAACCACGCCTGGGGCACTGCGTTCTGGTCGCAGAGGTATGGATCCTTCGACGAGGTCCTCCCGCCGCGCCTCGCCGCGAGTTTCCCCAACCCGACGCAGCAGATCGACTTCCTACGCTTCTCGTCCGACGCCCTCATCGCCCACCTCGTCGCCGAGCGCGAGGTCCTGAACGAGCTGACGCCCGACATCCCCGTCACCACCAACTTCATGGTCGTCGGCGAGACCCGCCACCTCGACTACGACAAGATGGCGCGCGAGATCGACTTCGTCTCGAACGACCACTACGTCGTCGAGGGCCGCGACGAGCTCGCCTTCTCGGCTGCGCTCACGAGCGGCTTCGCGCGGCACCGCCCGTGGTTCCTCATGGAGCACTCGACGAGCGCCGTCAACTGGCAGCCCATCAACCGCCCGAAGCGACCCGGCGAGTTGATCCGCGATTCGCTCACGCACGTCGCCCACGGCGCCGACGCGGTCTGCTACTTCCAGTGGCGCCAGTCGGCGGCGGGCGCCGAGAAGTTCCACTCGTCGATGGTGCCCCACGGCGGCGAGGACACCCGAGTCTTCCGCGACGTCGTCAAGCTCGGCGGGATCCTGCAGAGCCTCGGTGACGTCGTCGGATCCGATCGCGCGAAGGCCGATGTCGCCATCGTCTTCGACTGGGAGGCGTGGCGCGCGGCCGAGCTCGACTCGCACCCGAGCGAGAAGCTCAACTACCGCCGCGAGGCGCTCGAGTGGTGGAAGGCCCTGACGGAGCTCGGCCTGCGCGTCGACGTCGTGCCCTCCGCGATGGACCTCGACGGCTACAAGCTCGCGATCGCGCCGGTGCTGTACGCCGTGACGACCGAGCTGCGCGATCGCCTCACCGCGTTCGTCGAGGGCGGCGGACACCTCGTCACGACCTACTTCTCGGGCATCGCCGACGAGAACGACCACGTCTGGCTCGGCGGCTACCCCGGAGCCTTCCGCGAGATGCTCGGCATCCGCGTGGAGGAGTTCCGCCCGCTCTGGGAAGACGAGACCGTTTCGCTCTCGAACGGCACCACCGGATCCCTCTGGAGCGAGCCGATCGACATCGTCGCCGACGACGTCGAGATCCTCGCGAGCTACGAGGACGAGGAGGAGCTGGGCGCGGCGGTGACCCGCCGGCCGGTCGGATCCGGATCCGCGGCCTACGTCTCGACGCGCCTCGGCGTCGCCGGCCTCGTGCACCTGCTTCCGACGCTGCTCGAGGGCGCCGGCGTCGCGTCGGAGCTGCCCGCGGCCCTGCGCGGCAAGGTCGAGCTCGTCGCCCGCGAGGGCGAGAACGGGCGATTCGAGTTCTATATCAACCGCACCGACTCGTTCGTCGACCTGCCGGACGGCGACTACCTCTACGGATCCGCGACCCTCGCCCCGCGCGGTGTCGCGGTGCGCCGGGGCTAGGTGCTGCCGGGGCGTGTCCCACTTGTGGAGGAAATAGCGCTGCTATTCCTGCATTAACTGGGACACACCCCGAAGCGTGTCCCAGTTGTGGCCGGAATGGGGCCGTGATTGCCGCACAAAGTGGGACATGCCGCGGAGCGTGTCCCACTTGTGGAGGGAATGGGGCCGCTATTCCCGCACAAAGTGGGACATGCCCTGGAGCGTGTCCCACTTGTGGTCGGAATAGCGTCGCTATTCCCGCACTAAGTGGGACACGCTTCGAAGGGGCGCGGCGGGCTAGCCGACGGCGTCGTAGGCGACTGAGTCGGTGTACTCCGTGCCGTCCTCACCCACCCCGGAGACCTCGACCGTGCCCGCCGGCATCTGCGCCGAGTGGGTGTTGAAGCTCACCGAGACGCTCTTGCCGGGCTTCACGTGCTTGAAGGTCCGGCTCCCGTAGGGGGTATCGACCGTGATGTCGGCATAGACGTCGGCGCCGTTGCGCACCGTCGACACGAGGGCGATGCTCTTGCCCAGGGTGCGCGTGGTGATCGACGGCTCGAGCGTGAGGGTGTTCTCGGGTTCCGGCACGGCGCCCGCGACCGCGAGCCACGAGATGACCGGATCCGAGTTGCCGGCGCCGCGGCTCGTGACGACATAGTCGACCACGGCGGGCTCCGTCAGGGTGAACGTGAGCTCGCCGGAGGTGCGGTTGTGCGAACCGGAGAGATCAATCGCGCTCGACGCAAGTTCCTCGCCGTTCACCGACACCGACTGGATCATGGGGCGGGTGACGCCCCACCACTCCGTGAATCCGGCCGTCAGCGTGTACTCGCCAGCCTCGAGCGGCAGACGATAGCCCAGGTCTGTCCCCGCCTGCCAGAGGCCGGTCGAGTACTTGTCGTTCGCGTCCACACCGGTCTTTACCGTGACACCGTCCGCGAGGTAGCCCCACTCCTCAGCGTTCCCCGATGCCCTGTCGGCGACACCATTGAGCAGCTCGGAGTACGACGACGAGACGGCGTCGTACTGCGGCGAGTGCTCCCCTGCGCCGGAGTCGATGAAGTAGCGGATCCCGTCCGGGACGACCTCGTAGGAGGCCTCGACGGCGGTGCGCTCGTCGATCATGCCGCGCACCGAGACCTGCTCGTACGGCGTGCGGGGCGTCTCGAGCGACTCCTCGTCCCACTCGACGCTGTACTCCACTCCCGATACCGTGACGGTCTCGGGCAGCCCCTTCTCCACGCCGATTGCACCGGCCAGGCCGATCCGTTCGACATCGATGAGCTGCTCCAGGGCGCGATCCAGCCGGTCGGCGAGCGCGGAAGCGCCCTCGGCGTCGAGCCCGTACGCGACCGGATCCCCGAGTGCCGCCTGCGCGGCCGAGATTGCGGCCTCGACGATGGCCCGCTTCTCGTCCGAGTAGTCGGTGAGATCGACGTTCTCAGCCCTGTCGAGCGCGTCGGAGAGCGCCGCGGTATCGACCTGCGACGAGTCGCTGGCGTGCGTGATCACGCCGACGGCATCGACGTTGAACGCCTCGTCGCTTGCGACCTCGAAGGTGACCGTGTGCTCGGCGTTGCTCAGCCCGCGTAGGCGGAACGCGGTGCGCTCCGACCCGGACGCCATGGTTGGCGCATCGCTCAGTACCCGCGTGCCGTCGACGGTGACGTCGAGGCGCGCCTCGGCGTTGCCGCCGCCGAGGATATCGATGCCGGTACCCGTGAACGTGTAGCTCATCGTGGCGCCGGCGCCGGTGCTCACCGATCGCGTACGCTGCCACTCGAACATGCCCTGGCCGTTCTCGTGGATCCACTGGTCGTTGAAGGCGATGACCGGATCCGAGACGTTGTCCCAGCTGGTCTGGTGCATGCCATCGATGACATCGGCGTAATACGGCGTGTATCCGTCGATCGGGGTGACCTGCAGGTTGTCGAACTGGGTGAACGTGAAACCGGACCCGAGCTGAACCCGTCCCGTCGCCTGCGGCGCCGGATCCACGTACTCTGCCACCTGCACGCCGTTGATAAACGCGGAGTAGGTGTCGTCTGCCACGCGCACGGCGAGCGTGTTCCACACGTCCGACCCGGTCTGGAAGTTGGTCTCGGGAACGTCGGCGGCCTTGCCGCTCGCGACGGTGGATCCGTATCGCATGAGCGACCACGCGCCGTCGGGATCGATGCGCAGCTCCGCGGCCGACACGTTCTGTCCGTTCGCGGTGCCGCCCTGCTCGCGGGCGCCGATCGACGCGTACCGGCCGGATCCCTGCTCGAAGAGCACATCGACCGAGGCCGTGTAGTTCGCCCATCGGAAGTCGCCGATCGTCGTCTTGGGGTCGCCGCCGTTCCACGCGGATCCGGCCATCCCGGATCCGATCTGCTGGCGCAGCACGCGGCCGTGCTCGGGATCGTCGGTGGCGACGGACTCGAACGCACCATTCGTGTCGTTGGAGTATCGCGGCGTCGCGCCGTCTCGCTCGTTCGCCGTGGCGGGCGTGCCTTCCGGCTTTGCCGCACCGCCTCGCGATTCGAGGTAGCTCCGCCCCGAATCGACGAGTGTTCCGGACGCGGGGTCGTACGTCAGGATCGACCCCTCGTCGTCATAGTCGAAGTCGTCGGCGTAGATCACATCGTCGTCGGTGACGCCGTTGTTCTTGCCCGTTGCGTCGGTGTCGAGCACGTCGCGGCCGCCGTCGTTCGTGTACTCGTCGGTGTGCGGCAGGCGGTTACCCGCACCGTCGCGAGGCTGGAGGGCGCCGCCGGATTCCTCTGCCAGATCGAGCGTCGTGGCGGTCACGGCAGACCAGGGTGCGACCTCGACGGTGTACACGCCGTCAGCGCTCGGTGCGAGCTCGGCGATCGGCGCGACGTAGTTGGCGTCGTATGCCTGGCCGGCGTCTGCGGCGCGGGTTTCCCACACCTCCATCGTCTCGTCGTCGCCCAGGTTCAGATCGTCGGCGGAGATCTCGTAGGTTCGCGGGAACGAGCTGTCGTTGATGATGACGGTCGAGAAGTCCGACGCGTCGGGAGCCGCGAGCGTCGTGTACGACGCGCCGCCGGCCCCGGCACCACTCGGCGGGTTGCCGCGGCCGAGCTCGCTCGCCGACGCCTGGGGGATCGCGCGCCAGATCCCCGCGGCATCGGGTTCCCCCTCCTGGCTCTCCCATCCGAGATCGGCGAACTGGGTGAAGTGCTGGAGGACGGCAAGGCCCGCGTCGTAGTACAGCCATCCCGACCACGGGTCGCGGGCGCTCACGAGCTCCTTCGACGAGTACTGGAAGCCGTCGTAGAACGAGCCGATCGCCGGCTGGTAGATCGTCATCGTCCGTCGGGCGGCGTCGAAGCCCGTCGTAATCCAGTTGCCCATTTCGAGCGGTCCGCCGGTGCCGCCGAGCCCGGTTCCGGATCCGCCGACGCCGTCGGTGTTCGTGTTGTTCGGGCGATCTGCGGAGTTCGAGAAGGTCGCCTGCCCCTCGGAGTTCCATACCTCCATGTCGAGCTCGTCGGCGGCGCGCGTCATGTTGCCGTTCGCGTCGTCGGCGCTGCTGTAGTGGAAACCCACGATGTCGACGGCATCGCGGAGCGTGGAGTCGTCCGGATCCGTGAGCTGGTTGCCGAAGTCGACGGGCGGGGTTCCGACCGTGTCGCCCGCGATCGTGCGGATCGCGTGGAAGAGGTCTCGTTCTTCCTCCGACGCAAACCCGTTGTTCGGGTCGTCTGCCGTTGCCCCGTCGTACCCGGTCTCGTCATCGGCGAGCTTCTGCGAGAAGTCGATGAACACGCCCTCGTTGGGATCGTGGGTCTCGTTGTAGTCGGGGTTGATCGAGTCGACCATGATGCCGTACTCGCGGTACGCGGCCAGCGCCGTGTTCTTGAACCAGGTGTACTCGTCGTTCTTGTCTTTCACCCAGGTCGGGGTTGCCCACCGCAGGATGCTGAGGTGGATGTCGCCCTCGGCAACGAGCTGCGCGTCGGCGGCGAGCTGGAAACCCGGTTCGCGCGCGACATTCGGATACTCGTCGCGGGTGCGCATCGTGCCCGCGTTCGGCCCCGTCGAGGTATTGCGGTCGTTGCCCATCTCGATCTTGACCGTGTTCATGATGGGGTGGTCGCCGCCGTAGAGCGTCGTCAGCAGCTCCCAGTACTTCTCCGGGTGCTCCGCCTTGTAGTCCATGAGCAGTGCGCTCGTCGAGTTTGCCGACAGCACTCCGAAGCCCTTGAACGTGAGTCCGTTGCGGTTCTCCGCGGCGGCGGCGATGTCGGATCCCGACACTGTGACGCTGACGGGATCCGCCGGGTCGGCCGCCGCAGCTGGCGGGACGACGCAGCCGAGCAGCACGAGCGCGGTCGCCGCGCCTATTGCCGGTAGCTGTCGTGTGTGCCAAGCGTGGGCACGCGTGTGTGATCGTCTGATCGATGTCATGTCGCATCTCTCCGTGTGGAAAGCGGCACCACTGCCGCTCAACCTGAGCGCCCGACAATGGGCGCGGCAACCGGACGTTGCGCGACTCAGTCAACCGATAGATCGAAACGATCGTCAAGGAACATTTATCGCATAGCGATCACAAACGATCTTTCCAGCGTGCACAAAGTGGGACACACCCCGGGGCGTGTCCCACTTGAGGTGGGAATGGGACCGTCATTCCCGCACGAACTGGGACACGCCCTGAAGCGTGTCCCACTTGTGGTGGGAATAGGGCGGTCATTCCCGCACTAAGTGGGACACACCCCGAAGCGTGTCCCACTTGAGGTGGGAATAGGGTCGCTATTCCCGCACTAACTGGGACACGCCCTGAAGCGTGTCCCACTTGTGGCCGGAATAGGGCCGCTATTCCCGCACAAACTGGGACACGCTCAGCGGAGGAGGGGCGAGGGCGGGGCCGTCGACTCGCGCACGTTCAGCGCCGGGCTCAGCGTGATGCGGTGGGCGGGGCGGGCCGGATCCGCGATGCGGGCCAGCAGCAGGTCGAGCGCCGCGCGCCCGAGCGCCGCGCGCGGCGGCGCCACGCCCGTCAGCGCCGGGGTGAAGAGCTCGGCGAACTCGTCGTCGTAGGCGATCACCGAGAGGTCACCCGGAACCGAGAGCCCCTTCGCGAGCGCCAGGTCGACGATCGCCATCGCCTCGCGGTCGGAGTGCACGAGCAGCGCCGTGACGCCGGCCGCGAGAACGGCGTCGAGGATCCCGTCGACCGCCGCCGAGAAGCCGGGGTCGGTGCGGGCGGGCAGGATCCGCTCGACGTGCTCGGCGGGGGTGAGCCCGAGCTCGCGGCACGCGTTGGTCCAGCCCGCGATGATCTTGCGCGAGGTGGGCGAGTTGCGCGAGATCAGCAGCCCCACCTTGCGGTGCCCGAGCTGCGCGAGGTGGCGAGCCGCGAGGACGGCGCCCAGCGCGTGATCCGTGGTGACCGACTCGACGGGTTCGCCCGTCGGGCGGCGCACGGCGTCGCGCTCCGCGAGCACGAACGGCACGCCGCTCGCCGTGAGCCAGTCGATAACGTCGGGCGAAAACTCCGTGTCGGTGTTGGGCGCGACGATGAGTCCCGAGAGCTCCTGCTGCTCGAGCATGCGCGATAGCGCGGGCCGCTCGTCCTGCAGCTCGTACGAGGCACCGCGCAGCAGGATCGACATGCCCTTCTCGCGCGCCGCGGCCTCGATCGACCGCACGATCTGCGGCCAGTAGAAGTCGAGCGACGGCACCAGCACGCCGATTGTCGCGGTCGTGGGCAGCGCGCGCGGCGCCATCCCTCCCGCCGGCGGCACCGCCCCGCCGTGCACGCGAACGAGCAGCCCCTCCTCCTCGAGCTGCTGCAGGTCGCGCCGCAGCGTCACGGGCGCGACGCCGAACTCGTCCTGCAGCTGCTTCACGCGCACGGATCCGGTGCGGGCAAGCAGGTCGAGGATCAGGTCGCGGCGCGAGGCCGCGAGGGGGGCGTTCTGGTCGGTCATGAGGGGTCCTTCGCGATGCGCACCGTCAGGGCAGAGAGCCCGGTCACATCGATGTCGAGGCGCGTGAGCCGCGCGCCCCACGAGCGGGTGAGCATCGGATCCTCGAGCGCCTGCTCGACGAGCCGGGCGGGCGCCGCGCCGTCCCATTCGATCACGACGGACGGCGCCCCGTCGACGGGCGTGACGGTGCAGGATCCGGCACCGAGCTCGACGGATCCGGCCAGCAGCAGCCGGAACTCGGCCGCCCCGCCCTCGAGCTCCCACGAGTCGGCGATCGTGATGGATCCGTCGTGCGTGACGGTGCGGATCCACGACGCCAACCCCGGCACGTCATACGCGCCCACGAGGTCCATCGTGATCGAGCGCTCGCCGACGGCGACGTCGCGCGCGGCGTACGAGGCGCCCGGCAGCTGCCCGCGCCCGTTCACGAAGGGCACGCCGTGCCACTCGCTCTGCATCATCCACAGCTCGTACCTGGCGTCGCTGAAGGTGCGCGCGTCGTAGGTGGGGCGGCCGGCGTCGACGACGACGGGCACGCCGCCCGAGGCGACGATGACCGAGCCGACGTCGTTGTGGTTGTGGCTCTCGGCGTTGTGCCCGCCCTTCGTCGCGACCGCGAGATCGTCGTCGCGCACCACCAGCATCTGCGTCGACGGCAGCCAGACGCGCGCCGGTTGCGGATCCGCGCCGGGGCCGGCCGCGAGCCAGGCCGGATCCGCGATGCCGCGCACCGCGCGCCCGAGCCCGTCGACCTCCGCGACGGCGGGGCGGGCCGGATCCCGGTGCAGCGCCGCGAATTCGGCCGCGTCCCGCGCGCCGATGCGCGCCGCGGCGCGGTAGAGCGCGTGCCAGGGCTGCGGATCCGTCTGCCGCGCCTGCGCGTCCGAGACGTTGATGAACCACTCGCCCCCGAGGTGCATGCGGTGCGGGAAGGCGAGGGTCTCGCGCACGTTCGTGAGCGCGCCGGTCGCGTCGAGGCCCGTCGCGTGCGCGATCAGGTCGAGCGCCTCGACGAGGCGGCACGCGCCGTTCCACCAATAGGCGTAGCCCTCGTCGATCGCGCCGTCGTCGGGCAGAGCCGCGACGTAGTGGTCCATGCCCTCGATCGCGAGCGAGAGCACGTGCGCGCGCTCGCCGCCGTCGAGAAACTGCAGCGCGGCGGCGATGACGTTGCCGTGGATCCACGGGTTCCAGTTGTTGACGTGCCCCGGCTCGCCGATCCAGCGCCAATCGCGGCGGGCGACGAACGGATCCAGCACCCGCGTGCGCGCCTCGTGCGCGAGCCGCGCGCGGAAGCCGGGGTAGCGCCGCTCGACGAGCTCGCCCGCGATCGCGTCGAGCCAGGCGAGCTGGCCGACGGCCTCGCCCGCGCCGAGGTCGACGTAGGGATCGGTCACGGTCGCGAGCACGGATCCGTGCCGCGCGAGGGTGTCGTCGTGCGCCGGCCAACACCACGACGACTGCTCGCAGAGCGCGATCGCGCCGTCGAGCGTCTCGTCGATCCACTGCTCCTCGCCCGTCGCGGCCGCGAGCACGGCGACGCGCGTGAGGCGGTGCTGGCGCGCGAAGGCCGGGTGCTCCCAGTCGATGCGGTTGCCGTCGAGGTGGAAGCGCGCCGCGTTGCGCGCGAGGGGCTGCGGCCACGGCGTGCCGAGCTCGGCCTCGGCCCGGCCGCGGAAGGCGGCGAGCGTCGTGGGGTCGGCGTCGGCGAGGGATCCGGTGGGCAGTCCGCCGCGGACGAGCCCCGCGAGGGCGTCGGGCAGGGCGTCGTCGTTGACGCGGGCGAGCGCGGCGAGGGCGCGCGTGAGGGGACGAGTCATGAAAGTGATCATAAACGCTCATAACGATTCAGAGAAGCGTCACGTGGATCGAATCTGATTGATACGCTCAGGGAACACCTCGCATTCAAAGGAGAATTCCGTGGCTTCCGAGACCGCCAGCTGGACCCGCGCCGATTGGGCCGCGTTCGCCGATCGCCTGCTCGAGGGCGCGATGGCGCACGCCTCGACGGGCCGCGGACGCATCACACCTCCCGGCGCCGAGGGCGGCTACGGCCACGACATCGACGGCCTCGAGGGCTTCGCCCGCACCTTCCTCCTCGCGGGCTTCCGCATCGCGGGCGAGCGCGGCGAGGGCGTCGACCACCTCATCGACTTCTACTCCGAGGGCATCCGCTCGGGCGTCGACCCCGAGGCCCCCGATCGCTGGGTGCGCCTCGAGGAGCACGGACAGGCGAAGGTCGAGGCGGCCTCTCTCGCCCTCATCCTCGACATGACGCGCCCCTGGATCTGGGACCGCCTCGACGAGACCACGCAGGCCCGCGTCATCGACTACCTCTCCCCCGCCGTCGGCGACGACACCTACCCCCGCACCAACTGGCTGTGGTTCCGCCTCGTCGTGCAGACCTTCCTGCGCTCGGTCGGCGGCCCGTGGTCGCCGGAAGACGTCGAGGCCGACCTCGCGCTGCACGACAGCTTCGGCCGCGAGGGCGGCTGGATGTCCGACGGCGACGAGCGCAGCTACGACCACTATGTCGGCTGGGCGCTGCACCTCTACCCCGTGCTGTGGGCGCGCATGACGGGCGCCGCCGAGCTCGCCGGCGACCGCGTCGTCCGCGACGCCGCGGCACTCGACCGCTTCCTGCAGGACGCGATCCACCTCGTCGGCGCCGACGGATCCCCCCTCCTCGAGGGCCGCAGCCTCATCTACCGCTTCGCCGCCGCGGCGCCCTTCTGGGCCGGCGTCTTCGCCGAGGTTCCCTCGGTCTCGGCCGGCGCCCTGCGCCACGCGGCCGAGAAGATCGTGCGCCACTTCGACGAGCGCGGCGCGATCGTCGACGGCGTTTTGACGATGGGCTGGCACGACGAGTGGCGCCAGCTCGCGCAGGCATACTCGGGCCCCGGCTCGCCCTATTGGGCCTCGAAGGGCCTCCTCGGCCTCGCCCTCCCCGCCGATCACCCCGTGTGGGCGGCCCCCGCCGAGCCCCTCCCCGCCGAGCGGGGCGACTTCGTCCGCGCGATCGCGGCGCCCGGCTGGGCCGTGAGCGCGGGTGACGGCATCGTGCGCGTCGCCAACCACGGCACCGACCACGCCTACGAGGGCGTCCTCATCGCCGACTCGCCGCTCTACGCGCGCATGGCCTATTCGACCGCGACGAGCCCGCTCCTCGACGAGCGCGGCTGGCGCGAGCCGCTCGAGCAGTCGATCGCCCTCGTCGACGCCGCCGGGCGCGCCACGCACCGCGCCGCGATGGAGCTCATCGGCACCCGCGTCGAGGAGGGCGCCGCGATCGGCGTCTCGACCTGGCGCGCCCACACGATCGCCTTCGACGACAGCCAGGTCCGCCACGGATCCGGCCTCGCGGGCGACGCGGAGGTCCTCGGCCGCGTGACCGCCGTCACGGTCTCGCGCGGAACCCACGAGATCCGCCTCGCGCGCGTCGACGACGCGGCGGGCGAGCTGCGGATCCGCTGGGGCGGCTGGCCGGTCGCCGGCGCCGAGATCGAGACCCCCGGATCCGAAACCGTCGGATCCGGGGCCCGCGCCGCGGGGCTCACCAGCCGGATCCGCCCGATCGGCCGCGCGGCCGACGCGAGCGTCGTGCGCCGCGACGGCGCGAGCCCGCTCGGATCCGCCACCGCCGTTCCGGTGATCGAGGAACCCCTCGGCGCCGGCTGGCTCGCCACCGAGCTCGTGCTCGCGACCGGCACACCCGCCGAGGCGAGCTGTTCGATCGACCACGACGCCGTGGTCATCACGTGGCCCGACGGCCACACCACCCACGTCACCCTCCCCTGAACCCACAGCAGTTTCCCCCAGCAATTCCCTGCAGCGAAGGAGCAGCACCATGAAGCGCATCATCACCGTTACCGCCGGTCTCACGATCGGCGCCCTCGCCCTCGCCGGATGTTCGAGCGGCGGCGGAAACTCGAGCGACGGCGTCGCCGAGGACGGATCCCTCACCCTGACGCTCTCGGCGTGGAGCGTCGCGACGACCCCCGAGTTCCAGCTTCTCGCCGACGCGTTCCACGAGAAGAACCCGAACGTCACCGTCGAGGTCAAGGACTACGACCCCGCCGAGTACAACACCCTCCTCACGACCGACCTCGCGGCCGGCAAGGGCCCGGACATCATCACGCAGAAGGAGGTCAAGTTCCTGACCACCTTCCAGGAGGGTGGCCAGCTGCTCGACGTGTCCGACGTTGCCCTGCCCGACGGCATCGGCGGCGCCGACTCGTACACCGTCGACGGCACCGCGTACGCGACCCCCTACCGCCAGGACTCGTGGGTTCTCTTCTACAACAAGGACCTCTTCGAGCAGGCGGGCGTCGACGCCCCCGACGGATCCTGGACCTGGGACGACTACGACGCCGCGGCCGAGGAGCTCACCGCGAACCTCGACGGCGCCAAGGGTGCCTACGAGCACAGCTGGCAGTCGACCCTGCAGGGCTTCGCCAACGCGCAGAACGGCGCCGACATCCTCGCCGGCGACTACGGCTACATGAAGCCGTTCTACGAGCGCGTGCTCAAGCTGCAGGACGACGGCGCGCAGGAGTCGTTCAACACCGTCACCGCGAACCAGCTGACCTACCAGGGCGAGTTCGGCAAGCAGAAGACGGCCATGCTGCCCATGGGTTCGTGGTTCGTCGCGACCCTCATCGCGCAGCAGGCCTCGGGCGACGCCGACGACTTCGAGTGGGGCATCGCTCCCGCGCCGCAGCTCGACGCCTCGACGACCGGAACCGACGCGACCCCCGTCACCTTCGGCGACCCGACCGGCTTCGGCATCAACGCGAACATCAACGAGGACAAGGTCGACGCGGCCAAGGAATTCCTCGCCTTCGCCGCGAGCGAGGAGGCCGCGACGGCCCTCGCCGAGATCGGTATCACCCCGGCGCTGCTGACCGACCCGGTCGTCGACGCCTACTTCGCCACGGAGGGCGCCCCGCAGGACGAGCTGTCGAAGTTCGCCGTGCAGACCCACGAGACGCTCCCCGAGAACCCGGCATCGAACAAGACCGCCGCGGTCCAGAACATCCTGAACGACATGCACTCGGCGATCCTCTCCGAGTCGACGTCCGTTGACGACGCAATCGCCGAGGCCGAGAGCCGCGTGGCGAGCGAGGTCGGCTAACACCCCTTTCCCCGGGCCCCCTCGCGACGAGGGGGCCCGGGATCCCCCTCGAGGAGCACCATGACCACCACCGCGACGCCACAGCGTGCCACGCGCCGGCGATCCCGCCTGAGGATGCGGAACACCCTTCTCGGGTGGAGTTTCATCCTGCCGAACTTCCTCGGCTTCGCCACGCTCACGGTCGTGCCCGTGATCGTGCTGTTCTACATGTCGCTGACGAGCTGGAACATCTTCGGATCCAGCCAGTTCATCGGCATCGACAACTTCGTGCGCCTCGCCAAGGACGCGAGCTTCCGCACGTCGTTCGTCAACACCCTCTACTACTCGGTGATGCACATCCCGCTGACGATCGTCGTCTCGCTCGGGCTGGCGCTGCTGCTGAACAACAAGCTGCGCGGCGTCGCCTTCTTCCGCACCGCCGCCTTCTTCCCCTACATCACGTCGATCGTCGCGATCGCGCTCGTGTGGAACCTGCTGTTCAGCCCCGACTACGGCCCCATCAACGAGATCCTGCGCGCCATCGGCATCTCGAACCCGCCCGGGTGGCTCACCTCGGCGAACTGGTCGATGCCCGCCGTCGTCATCATCAGCACGTGGCGCGACATGGGCTATTACATGGTGCTCTTCCTCGCCGCGCTGCAGACGGTGCCGCGCGAGCTGCACGAGGCGGCCCGCATGGACGGCGCGAACGTCTTCGAGCGCTTCTGGAACGTCACCCTGCCGAGCCTGCGCCCCACGATGTTCTTCGTCACCGTCATGCTGACGATCAACTCGTTCAAGATCTTTGACCTGATCCTCGTGCTCACGAACGGCGGCCCCGGCCAGTCGACCATGGTGATCAGCCAGTTCATCTACCGCAAGGGCTTTGAAGAGAACGACTTCGGCTACGCCTCGGCGGCGTCCGTGGTGCTGTTCCTGCTCTGCATCATCGTCACGATCGTGCAGTTCATGTGGAACCAGAGGAAGAGTGCGCGATGAGTGAAACGATGACCCTCGTCAGCCCGCAGCCCAGGCGCGCGCGGCTCTCGGTCGAGCCGGGCCACCGCCCGCGCCCCGCCGGATCCGGTGGTCGGATCGCCGGACGCGTCGTGCTCTACACCGTCCTCATCGTCGCCGCCGCCGCGATGCTCACCCCGTTCTTCTGGATGGTGATGAGCTCGCTCAAGGACGCCAACTCGGTGTTCTCGGTTCCGGTGCGATGGATCCCCGAAGTCTTCGTCTGGGAGAACTACGTCGAGATCTGGACGCGAAGCGACATCGGCACCTGGATCCGCAACACCCTGATCCTCTCGGTGACGGTCACGGCCCTGCAGGTGCTCACCGGATCCTTCGCCGCCTACGGCTTCTCGCGCATCACCTTCCCCGGCCGCAACCTGCTCTTCCTGCTCTACGTCGCGACCATCGCGGTGCCGTGGCAGTCGTACATGATCCCGCAGTTCATCCTGCTGTCGAACGCGGGCGTCGCGAACACGCTCTGGTCGATCATCCTGCTGCAGGCGTTCGGCGCGTTCGGCGTCTTCCTCATGAAGCAGTTCTACGAGACCGTGCCGGAGGACCTGTCCGAGGCCGCGCGCCTCGACGGCCTCAGCGAGTACGGCATCTGGTGGCGCATCATGCTGCCGCTGTCGGTTCCCGCGATCGCGAGCCTGTCGCTGTTGACGTTCGTCAACACGTGGAACGACTACCTCGGCCCCCTGATTTACCTGCGCGACTCGAGCCTGTGGACGATGCAGCTGGGTCTGAAGAACTTCGTCTCGAGCCTCTACGACACCGACTACGGCGTGCTCTTCGCGGGCCTCGTGATCTCGGTCGTGCCGATCGCCGTGATCTTCCTGCTCGGCCAGCGGTTCTTCGTCGAGGGCATCGCGACGAGCGGCATGAAGGGCTGACGATGAAGCGCATCCCGCACAGCGTGTACTCGACGCTCTTCGGCGTCGTGCACCTCGCGCTCGGCATCAACTTCTCGCTCGCTCTCGTGGCGCTGCCGTTCCTGGTGCTGCTCGTGACGACGGATCCCTCGCTTGCCTGGCCGGTGCTCGCCCTCGCGGCGGTGCCGGCCGGCATGGGGATCGCGGCGGCCTTCGGCACGTTCCGCGAGCACGCCGACGGCGAGCCCTCGGTGTTCCGCACCTTCTTCCGCCAGCTCGGCCGCACGTGGAAGCAGTCGCTCGCGCTCTCGGCGCTCGTCGTCGCGATCGTCGTGGTCGCGGCCGTCGACGTGTTCGTGCTCGTGCCGACCGGCCCCGGCGCCATCGCCGCTCCCCTGCTCGTGATCGTCGCTCTGCTCGCGCTCGCGACCGGCATCGTCGGCTTCGCCGCGATCGCCGAGGATCCGAAGGCGCGGATCCGCGATGTGGTGCGGATCTCGCTACTGATCGCGGTGCGCCGCTGGCCGTTCACGCTCGCCTCGTTCGCCGTCATCGCCGTGCAGGCCGCCGTCATCACGCAGGCCCCCGCCCTCGGGATCGGCCTCACGGCCGCCGCCTGCCTCTACGTCGTCTGGGCCGGATCGCGCTACTCGCTGCGCCCCGCCCTGCGCCCCGTTACCCCGTAAGGACCGCTCATGTCCACCCTGCCCCGCGTGCTCAGCGCCGTCGGATCCGGCGCCTTCACGCCCGAGTCCGAGGCGCACCTCGCCCGCGAACTCGCGGCCCACGGCGAGCTGATCGCGACCATCGACAGCTTCGACACCGACGAGGCGCGAGCAGCCCTCAAGGTCGCCGAGGTGCTCGTGACCGGCTGGCGCACGCCCCTCATCGACGCGGCGGTTCTCGACGCGGCCCCGAACCTCACCCGGATCCTGCACATCGCCGGATCCGTGAAGGAGCAGTTCACCCCCGAGATCTGGGAGCGCGGCATCGAGGTCAGCTCGGCCGTCGACGCCAACGCCGTGCCCGTCGCCGAGTTCACGCTCGCGGCGATCCTCATGGCGAACAAGCGGGTCGTCCAGATCGCGCGCGACTACCGCGAGCAACGCCGCCTCATCGACCAAGCCGGGCTTGGCGTCGTCGGCAGCTATCGCCGCCGTGTCGGAGTCGTCGGCGCATCGCGTATCGGACGCCGCGTCGTGGAGCTGCTGCGCCCGTTCGACCTCGAGGTCGTGCTGTTCGACCCGACCCTGTCTTCCGCGGAAGTCGAGGCCATCGGCGCGCATTCGGTCACGCTCGAGGAGCTGTGCGCGACGAGCGACGTCGTGACGGTGCACGCGCCGTCGCTCCCGGCGACCCGCGGGATGATTTCGGCCGCGCTCATCGACTCGATGCCGGCCGGATCCGCCCTCATCAACACCTCGCGCGGCGACGTGATTGACCAGGAAGCGCTGACCGCACGCGTGCTGCGCGGCGACCTCTACGCCTACCTAGACGTGACGGTGCCGTGGTCGCTGCCGGCGGATCACCCGCTCTACGACCACCCGAACGCGTTCCTCACGCCGCACATCGCCGGATCCGTCGGCACCGAGGTCGACCGCATGATCGACCAGCAGATCGCCGAGCTCGACCGCATCGCCCGGGGCGAGGCCCTTGCCCACCCCGTGCGCTACGAGTCGCTGGTGACGGCGGCGTAATTCCGGCCACAACTGGGACACGCTTTGGTGCGTGTCCCAGTTGTGGTGGGAATGGCGGCCTCATTCCCGCACGAAGTGGGACATGCCCTGGGGTGTGTCCCAGTTGTGGTGGGAATAGCGCCGCCATAACCGCACTAAGTGGGACATGCCCTGGGGTGTGTCCCAGTTGTGGTGGGAATAGCGCCGCCATAACCGCACTAAGTGGGACATGCCCTGGGGTGTGTCCCAGTTGTGGTGGGAATGGCGGCCTCATTCCCGCACTAAGTGGGACACGCCCCGAGGCGTGTCCCACTTGTGGCCGGAATGAGGAGTTACGCCCCCGCCGCCAGGATCCGCGTCACGAGCTCGGCGGGAACGCCGAAGCTCACGAGGCGGCTGAGCGGCATGTCGTTACCCATGGGGTTGAGCTCGCCGTCAGTCATCATGATGGCTCCGAAGGGGCTCGCCGAGATCTCGGCGCGGGCGATCGGGCCCGCGACGGGGTGCGCGAACGCGTCGCCCACCGACGAGTCGCGCGTGACCGGGATCACGAGGGCGTCGCCCGAGACCGACACGGTTGCCGAGGCGTGCAGCTCGCGGCTCGAGGATCCGACCTCGACGACGTAGTCGCCCGACTCGAGGATCCAGCTCGAGACGCGCTCCTCCCAGTAGCGCAGGTCGCGCTTGCGGGCCAGCAGCTCGACCGTCACGGTCTCGCCCGGCTGGATCTCGACGCTCTGGAACGCCTTGAGCTCGCGCGGCGCGCGGTCGACGGCGGATCCGGGGAGCGACACGTACGCCTGCACGACCTCGCGGCCCGCGCGGTCGCCCGTGTTGGTCACGTCGACCGAGATCGCGATGCCCTCGTCGGTCCAGCGGGCCGTGGCGTCGCCGTAGGCGAAGCTCGTGTAGCTCAGGCCGTGGCCGAAGGGGTAGGCGACGTCGATCTTGCGGGCGTCGTACCAGCGGTAGCCGACGTAGATGCCCTCGCCGTAGCGCACGTGCTGGCCCTCGCCGGGGAACGACGTGAACGCGGCGGTGTCCTCGAGGCGGTACGGGAACGACTCGGCGAGACGGCCCGACGGGTTGACGGCGCCGTAGAGCACGTCGGCGACGCCGGATCCGCCGGCCTGGCCGAGCAGCCAGCTCTCGACGATCGCGGGGACGCGGTCGGCGAAGGGCAGCGCCACGACGCCGCCGTTCGACAGCACCACGACGGTGTTCGGGTTCGCGGCGGCGACGGCGTCGACGAGCGCGAGGTGCTCGTCCGGCAGGTTGATGTGGTCGCGGTCGAAGCCCTCCGACTCGTCCTCGTCGGGGAGGCCCACGAAAACGAGTGCGATCTCGGCATCCTTCGCGGCGGCGACGGCGGCCTCGCGCAGCTCGGCGAGAACCGACTCGGGCTGCTTCGGGGCCTTGCCGCCCGACATGCCGATGCCCTCGGGGGCCTCCGGCAGCACGTAGCCCGGCGCGTAGGTAACGTCGCCCGCGACCTCGCGGATCTGCTCCAGCGCGGTGTCGACGCGGGTCGGGTTGATGTGGCTGGATCCGCCGCCCTGGTAGCGCGGCTTCTCGGCGAACTCGCCGATCACGGCGACCTTCTGCGAGGGCGAGAGGGGCAGGATCCCGTTCTCGTTCTTGAGGAGGACGATCGAGCGGCCGGCGGCCTCGCGGGCGAGGGCGTGGTGCGCGTCGACGTCGAGGGATCCGGCGGCCGCGGCGCGCTCGGTGGCGCGGCGGATGAGGTTCAGGACGCGCTCGGCCGAGCGGTCGAGGTCGGCCTCGTCGAGCTCGCCGGCCTTGACGGCGGCGACGAGCTGGCGGTCGCTGAGGCCGCCCGACGACGGCATCTCGAGGTCCATGCCAGCCTTGATGCCCTCGATGCGCACGTTCGATGCGCCCCAGTCGCTGACGACGAGGCCCTCGAAGCCCCACTCGTCGCGGAGGACCTCGGTGAGGAGGAACGGATCCTCCGACGCGTACACGCCGTTGACGCGGTTGTACGAGCACATGACCGTCCACGGCTGCTCGTCCTCGACGACGCCCTGGAACGCGCGCAGGTAGATCTCGCGCAGCGGGCGCGGATCCACGTCGCTCGACACGCGCATGCGGTCGGTCTCCTGGTTGTTGGCGGCGAAGTGCTTCAGCGAGGTGCCGACGCCCTGCGACTGGATGCCGCGCACAATGCCGGATCCCATGTCGGAGGCGTGAATCGGGTCCTCCGAGAAGTACTCGAAGTTGCGGCCGCAGAGCACGCTGCGCTTGATGTTGACGCCGGGGCCGAGCACGACGGCGACGTCTTCGATCGCGGCCTCTGTGCCGATCGCGGCGCCGACGCGGGCGGCGAGCTCCGGATCCCAGCTCGCGCCGAGCCCGACGGCCGGCGGGAAGCAGGTGGCCGGCACCGAGGCATTGAGGCCCAGGTGGTCGCTATCGCCGGCCTGCTTGCGCAGGCCGTGGGGGCCATCGGTGACCATGATGCTCTGGATGCCGAGGCGCTCGATCGCCTCGAGGCGCCAGAAGTCGAGGCCGCTCGTGAGCGCGGCCTTTTCCTCGAGGGTGAGGTCCGAAATGTCGGGCATGTGATGCTCCATCGCGTCGAAGGGGTGTTGCGAAAACCATACGCCGGTTGGTTTTGAAAAACAACCGTCACTTGGTTTGTATCATCGAGGCATGACACGACGGGGTTCATACGCAAAAGGCGTCGCGAAGCGCGAGGAAATTCTCTCGGTTGCGCTCGACGTTGTCGCCCGCCGCGGATACGCCGGAGCCTCGGTGCGCGAGATCGCCGAGGCCGTGGGGCTCAGTCAGGCCGGCCTCCTGCACTACTTCGACAGCAAGGGCGAGCTGTTCACGGCGATCCTCGAGAAGCGCGACGAGGTCGATTACGCCGGAAACACGGGCGACTTCCTCGACGACCTCGTGCGCGTCGTCGCCCACAACGCCGAGGTTCCCGGGCTCGTTCGCCTCTTCGCCCAGCTCTCGCTCGAGGCGGCGGATCCGCAGCACCCCGCGCACGACTTCTTCCGCGACCGCTACGCGTTCCTCCGCGAGACGCTGACCGAGCGGATCCGCGCGGGGCAGGCCGACGGATCCCTGCGGGCCGCGCTCGATCCCGAGCGCACCGCGACGCTCATCATCGCCGCGACCGACGGCCTGCAGGCGCAATTCCTGCTGGATCCGTCGACCGATATGGCCGCAGAGCTCGCGGGGTTCCTCGCCGATCTGAGGGCGAGTTAGTCGAGCGAGGCCGGCCGCTCCGCCGTGCTCGCGCGGCGTTCGTCGCGGCCAGTCTATTGAGATGAATACGCAATTGACGGGGCCGAAGTGATCGGTATATCTTTGCGGCGGCTCGCGAGTTTTCGCGCGCTCTAAGACACATCGGGGGTTGTGCCTTACTCGCACGCCCCCTGAGGGGGAGAGATTTCTATGAAGCGCATTCTTGGCGTCGGTTCAATCGTGCTACTGAGCGTTGCGGCGCTCACGGGCTGCGGCTCGGCATCGGGCGACGAACTGACCGACGACTTTCTGAAGGCGGTTCAGGAGAACGACGCCGACCTGATTCCGGCGGGTGCGGTCTGCTCCGACGGCAAGCTCGACGACTTCGACTACGCCTACAACTCGTTCATGTTCAGCAGCAAGGGCTCGTTCGACGACACCGTCGAGTACAGCAACGAGAACTGGGACGACCTGAAGAAGGCCGACCGCGACGCGGCCAAGTTCGTGAAGGCAGAGCCCTACAAGACGCGCTCGAGCGACAAGAGCTCGCGCGATGACGACGACATTCTCGTGCACCACGACGTCGTCGTGACGGGCGAGGACGGCTTCGCCGTGGGCCAGGCCTCGGTCGTCACGACCGACGCGCTCGGCGACACCTGCATCGTGGCGGCGGGCTTCTACACCAGCTACTAAGCGAACGGCCCCGGGAGAGATCCCGGGGCCGTAAATGACCCCGCCTACGCCTCGGTGGGGGCCGGCTCGTCCGTGCGGTCGCGGCGGCGACGGCGCACCTGGCGCACGGCGCCGATGCCGAGGAACAGCACGATGATCGTGCCGAGAACGCCGAGGCCGACGCGCTCCCAGCTCGCCCGCACCGTCACCGGGGCGTCGCGCGTCGGGCCGATCTGCGTGCCCGAGGCCGACTCGAGCGTGTAGTGCACCGTGACGTCGCCCGAGCCGACGCGCGCCTTGACGTCGATCTTCGCGCGCGTGACGCTGTCGGCCTGCGCCGTCACGACGGTGCGCTGCTCGATCACGAGGCGCGGGTCGTCCGATACCGCGACGATCGTCACCTCGGCCGGGTACGGCAGGTCGTTGCGGATCCAGACCGGCATGGGTGCGGATCCGCTGAGCAGCTGCACGGGCTGCTGCTGCTGCAGCTCGATCGCGTGGGCGCGGTCGTCGTTCAGCACGGCGAGGGCCTCGGCCCGTTCGCTCCACCCCTCGGCGTCGTCCTGCCACGCCACCGAGAGCAGCTGCTGCATCTCGGCGCGCGTCTCACCGAGGAACGCCGCGGGCTCGGCCAGCGCCGTCGAGATCGTCGTGAGGCCCGGCTGGTCGTCGAGGTATCCCGCGATCGCCGCGATGCGCGACGTGTCGGGCTCGGTGTCGTCGAGGGCGACGGATCCGTCGGCCGCGTCGAGCGTCGCCTCGAGGCTCACGGGGCGCTGGCCCGCGAGCGACGTTGCCGTCTCGATCGCGGCGGCAAGGCCGTCGGTCTCGCCGCGGTCGAACGCCACGAGGAGCGGGCCGTCGGCGTCGAGCTCCGCGAGCCACAGTTGGGCGCGCGCGGTCTCGGTCTCGAGGGCCTGCAGATCCGGATCCTCCTCGCGCGCCGCCGCCAGCAGCGCCGCCGCGAGCTCGTCGTCGTACGCGAGCACGGAGTCGCCGAGCGCGGGCTCGTCGTTCGTCGTGCTCGACGCCGGGGCGAGCACGTGCGCGTCGGAGTCGCCCGTGAGGGCCGCGACGGTGTCGTCGTCGGCGGATCCGGGGCTCGGCCAGAACAGCTTCTCCGGCGCATCGCCGATGTCGAGCAGCGAGCTGAGCGTCGCGCTCGCCGCGGACGCGTCGAGGAAGTTGCCGAGGTGCGAGGGCAGGAGGAGCGAGTCGAGGCCCGCGTCGACCTGCGGCGTCACGTCGGCGTCGCCGTACTGCAGGGCGAAGCGGTCGTTGGGCAGCGCCATGAGGCGGTCAAGCCACTCGGTTGCCGCAGCGGGGGCGTTCTCGCCGAGCGCGCGGATGGCCGCCGGGATCGCGGGGTCGATCGCGAGGATCGCGCCCGTGCCGTCGACGGCGTCGAGTTGCGCGGTGAGCGATCCGTCGGCCGCCGTCAGCTCGGCGAGCGCGTCGGACGACAGGATCCCCGCCGTGATCGCGGGCGCCGTGATCGGGACGACGAGGGCGACCCCGGCCTGGCCCTCCTCGGGCACGTAGACGACGGCGCGCTGCTCGGCGTCGTCCCACTTCGCCGCGACGGGGTAGACGCCGGCCGTGAGCCCGTCGAACGCCAGCGTCGCGGTCGCGCTCGTCTCCCCGCTCGCGACGTCGACCTCGTCGACGGCCGTCTGCGCGGATCCGGAGCCCGTGAGCCACGCGCGCACCTCGTCGGCCGAGCCGAGCGCGGATCCGCGGGTCACGACGACGCTGTCGTCGTCGCCCGAGAGGACGAAGCTCGCGTTCACGGATCCGGCGGTCGCGACGCCGCCTGCGGCGAGCGTCATCTCGATGGATCCGCCGGCCGCGGGTTTGCCGTCGGCGGCGATCGCCGGATCCGCGAGCGCGACGAGCGCCGCGGCGGCGGCCAGCACGCAGGCGATGCGGCGGGGGCGGCCCGGGGACGGGGAAAGAGATGACGAATTCATAAGCGCGGTGTGAACACTGTGCCGCGGGGGCGGCGTCGTAGACGATTCTACGGACGCGGGTGCCGCGCGGCTGGGAAGCGCCCCACGCGGTGGAATCTGGGGGGCCGCGGGGCCGATAGGATCAGTGTCAGGACACCAACTTCGCTGAGAACGAGGGAAGCGCGAAAAAGTGACTGCGAACGCCATCGACGCTGTTATCGAACTGACCGGCGGTGTCGTCAAGCGAAGCTCGCGCCTCGCTGACGGCCGCGAGCTGATCTACTTCGACGACCCCGATACGACGCTTCCCCCGGAGCGACGGATCGACGAGCGAGACCTCGCCCCGCGCCCCGAGACGGCGAACATGCGCCGCGACGTCCTCACGGGCGAGTGGATCACGGTCGCCGCCAACCGGCAGAACCGCGCCATGCTGCCGCCCGCGGAGCTGGATCCGTTGGCCCCGCAGAGCGAGACCAACCCGTCCGAGGTGCCCAGCCAGTACGACGTCGCCGTCTTCGAGAACAAGTCGCCGTCGCTCGGCCCTGCCCTCGCGCTCGCGACCGGCGACGTGCCCCAGGGCGACGACGCCCCGCAGAGCCTCGACGACCTCGCGGCCCCCGGCCTCGGCCGCACCCGCACGGCCATCGGCCGCTGCGAGGTCGTGTGCTTCAGCCCCGAGCGCACCGGTAGCTTCGGCACCCAGACCGTCACGCGCGCCCGCACCGTCATCGAGGCGTGGGCCGACCGTACCGCCGCGCTCTCGGCGCTCCCCGGCGTCGAGCAGGTGTTCCCGTTCGAGAACCGCGGCGAGCAGATCGGCGTGACCCTGCACCACCCGCACGGCCAGATCTACTCGTACCCCTACGTCACGCCGCGCACGACGACGCTCCTGCAGCAGATCGAGAAGCAGGGCGACGACCTCTTCCAGCAGATCGTCGACTTCGAGCAGGCCGGCCCCCGCGTCGTGCTCGAGGCCGAGAACTGGCTCGCGTACGTGCCGTTCGCGGCGCGCTGGCCCGTCGAGGTGCACCTCGTCCCCCGCCGTCACGCCGCCGACTTCACCGAGCTGAACTCCGCCGAGCGCGACGAGCTCGCGGAGGTCTACCTGCGGATCCTGGGCGGCGTCGACCGCCTCTACGACACCCCCACGCCGTATATCGCGGCGTGGCACCAGGCGCCCGTGAACGTGGGCCGCGACACCGTGCGCATGCACCTGCAGCTCACGTCGCCCCGCCGCGCCGCCGACAAGCTCAAGTTCCTCGCCGGATCCGAGGCCGCCATGGGCGCCTGGACCGCCGAGATCCCGCCCGAGGTGGGCGCAGAACGACTCCGGGAGGCCATCGGATGATGAACGCGACCGAACTTTTCCAGCAGCTCACCGGATCCGCGCCGGAGCGCGTCTGGTCCGCGCCCGGGCGCGCGAACCTCATCGGCGAGCACACCGACTACAACGAGGGCTTCGTGCTCCCGTTCGCGATCGAGCACCGCACCCACGCGGCCGTCGGGCGCCGTTCCGACAACATCATCCGCGTCGCCAGCACGTTCGACCCGAACCCCGTCGAGGTCGCCCTCGTCGAGCTTCCCGCCCTGTTCGGCGGCGCTCCCGGTGAGGCCGTCTCGAGCGGTGCCGTGCCCGAGTGGGCCGCCTACCCGCTGGGCGTCGCGTGGGCGGCGCTTGCGCGCGCCGACGCGAAGCACGACGACGTCGCGGGCCTCGACATCGCGATCAACTCCGAGGTGCCCGTCGGCGCCGGCCTGTCGTCGTCCGCGGCGATCGAGGGCGCGACCGCCGGCGCGATCGACGACGTGTGGGGCCTCGGCCTCACGCTCCTCGACATGGCGAAGATCGGCCGCACCGCCGAGAACCACGCCGTCGGCGCCCCGACGGGCATCATGGACCAGGTCTCCTCGCTCATGGGCGAGACCGACGCCGCGACGTTCCTCGACTGCCGCACGCTCGAGACGCAGGAGGTCGAGCTCGGCTTCGCGCGCGAGGGCCTGAAGATTCTCGTGATCGACACGAAGGTCAAGCACGCCCACTCGACCGGCGGCTACCGCGAGCGCCGCGAGTCGTGCGAGAAGGGCGCCCGCGAGCTCGGCGTCAGCTCGCTGCGCGACATCACGGTCGGCGACCTCGACCGCGCCCGCAGCGTGCTCGACGACGTCACCTTCCGCCGCGTCGCCCACATCGTCACCGAGAACCAGCGCGTGCTCGACACCGTCGACACCCTGCGGGCCGAGGGCCCGCGCGCGATCGGCGGCCTGCTCGTCGCCTCGCACGTGTCGATGCGCGACGACTTCGAGATCTCGGTGCCCGAGCTCGACACCGCCGTGACCGCCGCCCTCGAGGCCGGCGCCATCGGTGCCCGCATGACCGGTGGTGGCTTCGGCGGCGCCGCGATCGCCGTCGTCGAGGCCGACAAGCTCGCCGCGACGAAGGAGGCCGTCGCCTCGGCCTTCGCGCGCGCCGGCTTCGTCGAGCCGCACCAGTTCACGGTCACCCCGTCGCACGGGTTGCTGCGCGACGCATAACTGCCACTCCTCGGGGCCGCCACAACCGCGGCGCCGTCCTCCGTGTGGGCGTCATTCTTCGTGAGGGTCGCCAAAAAATGCCGGGTTGCGCTGTCGCGCACCGGCATTTTTTGGCGACCCTCGCTAGAGCCTGAGGAAACCGTCGTCGATCAGGGCGCGCACGGCCGGCAGCACCGAGTCGGTGAGCGCCCGCTCGTCGACCTCGAGCAGCTGAGCGAGCGCGCCGAGGATCTGGCCGACCGAGAGGTCGCCATCGCTCGCGCCGACGAGGCCCGCGAGGGCCGGATCCGCCTGAACCGACCGGCCGAAGCCGCCGCCCTGGCGCAGCTCGATCACCGTCGGATTCTCGGCGCCCGGCAGGTAGTGGCGCGTCTCGGTCACGTCGGACGCGGCGGTCAGGTGCCTGCTCAGGAGTTCCGCATCGCTCAGCGCCGCCTGGGCGTCGTGGGCCGCGAGCACCTCGGCGAGGTGGGATCCGAGGGCGCCCTCCGACGGGATCGGTTGCGGAACGCGCTCGTATCGCGCGAGGGTCGGATCCGCCGCCGCGCGCCGCAGCAGCACGTACCCGAAGCCGATCTCGGTGACGCCGCGCGCCGCGAAGTCATCGAGCCAAGCGTTCAGGAGAACGTCGTGTTCGGGGGATCCGGGCGCGGTGCCGCCGTCGCGGATCCACATCTCGGCGTACTCGATCGGGTTCAGCGACTCGCGCTCGATGACCCAGGCGTCGAGCGGAACGGGCGACGCCTCGACCCACTCGCGCACGCGGTCGAGCCCCGCCGACGCGCCCTTCGTCTCCCAGTTCGCGAGGAACTGCGCCGTGCCGCCGGGCACGAGGTGCTCCCCCACGCCCGCGACGACCTGCTCGACGAGCGCGTCGCCGACGAGCCCGCCGTCGCGGTACTCGTACTCGGGCACGCCCTTGACGCGCGGGGTGATGACGAACGGCGGGTTCGACACGATGCGGTCGAACGTCTCCCCCGCAACCGGCTCGAAGAGCGATCCGCCGCGCACGTCGAGGCCCGTCGTGTCGTTGATGACGGCGTTCATCTCGGTGAAGCGCAGGGCGCGCGACGAGATGTCGGTCGCGACGACCTCGTCGGCGTATCGGCGGGCGCGCAGGGCCTGCACGCCGCAGCCGGTACCGAGGTCGAGGATCCGCCCCGCCGCCGTCGGCAGCTGCAACCCCGCGAGCGTGAGGGAGGCGCCGCCGACGCCGAGCACGTGATCCTCGGCGAGGGCTCCCCCGCCGGTCGCGATCTCGTCGAGGTCGGCGGCGATGATCCACTCGCCCGGGCCGCGGTCGTCGTGGAACGACTGGGGCCGCACGATCGCCGTCGGCACGGTGTCGTCGCCGTCGAGCCGGGCGAGGCCGAGGTCGACGAGGCCCTGTGCGCTCACGCGTGGTAGCGCGTTATCGACGTCGATGGTCGGCTGCGTGATGCCGAAGATGAGCAGTCGCGCGAGCACGGCCTGCGCGTCTGTGGCGTCGCCGAGCCCGCGGAGCGCCGGGGTGCGCAGGGTGCGACCGATGGCATCGTCGGCCTCGACGCCCCAGCGGGCCCGCATCGGTTCGGAGCGGAATCGGGCGGCGGCGAGGTCGGCGGCGAGACTGCGGCACAGGGCGGGATCGGGGTTCAGCACTCCCCCATTGTCGCTGTCTTCGGGCGCTGAGTTCTGGCACTTTGTGGGACACGCTTCGGGGCGTGTCCCAGTTGTGGTGGGAATGGCGGGGTTTTTCCCGCACGAAGTGGGACATGCTGTGGGGCGTGTCCCAGTTGAGGTGGGAATGGCGGGCTCATTCCCGCATTAAGTGGGACATGCTGTGGGGCGTGTCCCAGTTGTGGTGGGAATCGCGCCCTCATTCCCGCACGAAGTGGGACATGCCCCGGACCGTGTCCCGCATAGTGCGGGAATCGGGGCCCCACACGACGGATCCGCGGGCTCGGGCGCGAGGGATCCCGCGCCTGCGGGGCTCAGGATCCGCGCAGCCCGCGCTCGACGATCGCGATCGCGCGCTCGGCGGCGTCGGGTGTTGGGGCCGCCGCCGCGTGGAACGCGACCATGCTCACGCCGGTCTGGATATCGACGGGCGTGACGCCGTCGCGCAGGTTCTCGCGGGCGATGACGTTGGTGACGATCGAGGCGAGGCGCACGGCGAGCTCCTCGGCGAGGGGCGACCGCGACGTCAGGAGCACCTCGAGCAGCGACGCCGAGACTTTCGCCTGCTCGGCGACGGCGACAAGTAGTTCGTGCAGCCCGATGGAGCGCTCCTCGAGTAGCCCGAGGTTTTCCTCGAAGATCGCGATCCCGAGGGTTTCCTTGTCGGGAAAGTGGCGGTAGAGGCTCGCCTGGCCGACGCCCGCGCGGCGCGCGATGGCGCTGAAGGGCACCGAGAATCCCTGCTCCGCGAACAGCGTGCGGGCGGCGTCGATGAGGGCGCGGCGATTCTCGGCCGCGGCGGCCGGCCCGCGGTTTTTCTTCGGGACTTCCCCTGTGCTCGCCATACGAGTAGCCTAATACCGGACATGCTTGTCCGGTTGTTTCCAAGGAAGGGAAAAGTCATGGCTGACGCCGCACAGGGTCCCCAGCTTCAGGAGTGGGACGAGAAGATTCTGCCCGGCCGTTTCGACGGCAAGACGATCATCGTGACGGGCGCCGGCAGCGGCATCGGTCGCGCGACGGCCAGTCGTATCGCCCGCGAGGGCGGTCGCGTGATCGCCGTCGACATGAACGAGAAGGGCCTCGGCGAGTTCGCGGCCGAGCACACCGATCAGCAGATCGTCACGGTCACCGCCAACATCACCGACGACGCCGCGATCGCGCAGATCGTCGAGGCGGCCGGCGAGCAGATCGATGGTCTCGCCAACGTCGCCGGAATCATGGACCGCATGCAGCCCGCGCACGAGATCGAGCAGGACCTGTGGGATCGGGTGTTCGCGGTCAACGTCACCGGATCCTTCAAGCTCATGAAGGCCGTCATCCCCGGCATGCTCGAGCGCGGCGCCGGAAACATCGTGAACGTCGCGAGCGAGGCGGGGCTCCGCGGATCCGCCGCCGGTACGGCATATACGGCGTCAAAACATGCCGTTGTCGGCATGACCAAGAGTTCCGCGTATCTCTACGCCCTCAAGGGCCTGCGGGTCAACGCCGTCGCCCCCGGAGCCGTCGCCACCGGAATCGAGAGCAGCTTCGCGTCGGCGCTCGGCGCAGAGCGGATCCAGCGCGGCATGGCCGCGATCCCCTCGATCGCGCAGGCGACGCAGCTCGCCGCGAGCATCTCGTTCCTGCTGAGCGACGACTCGACGAACCTCAACGGCGTCATCCTCCCCTCGGACGGCGGCTGGTCGGCGGCGTAACCCCGAAGCGTGTCCCACTTTGTGCGGGAATAGCCCCGTCATTCCCGCACAAAGTGGGACACACCCCGAGGCGTGTCCCAGTTGTGGCGGGAATAGCCCTCTCATTCCCGCACTAAGTGGGACATGCCCCAACCCGTGTCCCAGTTGTGGCGGGAATAGCCCCGTCATTCCCGCACAAACTGGGACATGCCCCAGGGGGTCTCCCCCCAGGCATCGCCATTACCCTGGGAATCATGCTCAATATGGCCGCCGGACTCGCCCGCCTCGGTGACCTCGCGCAGCACCCGGTCGTCGCAACCCTCGCGAAGGCCTTCGCCGATGCCGGTCGCGATCTCGCGGTTGTCGGCGGGCCCGTGCGCGATGCTCTCCTCGGCCGGGCGACGCACGACCTCGACTTCACGACCGACGCTCAGCCCGACGAGATCCTCGCGATCGTCACGCCGGTGTCGTCGACGCAGTGGGACATCGGCCGCGCGTTCGGCACGATCGGGGCGCGCGTGCAGGGCGAGCAGGTCGAGATCACGACCTACCGCGCCGACAGCTACGACGGCGTCACGCGCAAGCCCGTCGTCGCGTTCGGCGACAGCCTCGAGGGCGACCTCACGCGCCGCGACTTCACCGTCAACGCGATGGCGCTGCGCGTTCCCGAGGTGAGGCTCGTGGATCCGACGGGCGGGGTCGAGGATCTCGTCGCGGGGATCCTGCGCACGCCGATCGACCCGGCCGTCAGCTTCGGCGACGACCCGCTGCGCATGCTGCGCGCGGCGCGCTTCGCGGCGCAGCTCGGCTTCGACGTCGAGGAGGGCACGCGCGCCGCGATCGAGAAGCTGCGCGGCACGCTCGAGATCGTCAGCGCCGAGCGCGTGCAGTCCGAGATCGTGCGCATGATGCAGACGACGGATCCGGTACGCGGCATCCGCGTGCTCGTCGATACGGGCCTGTCGGACGAGTTCCTGCCCGAGATCGCGGCGATGAAGCTCGAGGTCGACGAGCATCACCACCACAAGGACGTCTTCGAGCACTCGCTCACGGTGCTACAGCAGGCGATCGACCTCGAGCGCCAGCGCCATCCGGACGCCGAGCCCGACGTGGCCCTGCGCATCGCGGCGCTGCTGCACGACATCGGCAAGCCCCGCACCCGCAAGCTCGAGCCGGGCGGCGCCGTGAGCTTCTACCACCACGACGTCGTCGGATCCCGCATGGCGAAGAAGCGCCTGCAGAAGCTGAAGTTCGACACGGCGACGATCCAGACCGTCGGCAAGCTCATCGAGCTGCACCTGCGGTTCTTCGGCTACGCCGAGGGTGCCTGGACCGACTCGGCCGTGCGCCGCTACGTGCGCGACGCGGGCGACGAGCTCGAGCGCCTGCACATCCTCACGCGCGCCGACGTCACGACGCGCAATCAGCGCAAGGCCCGCCGTCTCGCGACCGCGTACGACGACATCGAGGCGCGCATCGCCGAGCTGCGCGAGCGCGAGGAGGTCGACGCGATCCGCCCCGACCTCGACGGCAACCAGATCCAGCAGGTGCTTGGCATCACGCCCGGCCCCGAGGTCGGCAAGGCCTACAAGTTTCTGCTCGAGCTGCGCCTCGACGAGGGCCCGCTGGGCGAGGAGGAGGCCGAGAAGCGCCTTCTGCTCTGGTGGTCGGAGCAGTCTTAACCTGCACCGTGTAGCGTCGACACGTGCCTGATCGTCGACCCCTCCGGATCCTTATGGGCTGCGACACGTTCGCGCCCAACATCAACGGCGCGGCGCGTTTCGCGGAGCGGCTCTCCGCCGGACTCGTGCAGCGCGGCCACGCGGTGCACGTGAGCGCCCCCAATGTTCGCTATGCCCTCGAGAAGCCGCGCATCGAGAAGATCGAGGGCGAGGATCTCGTGCTGCACCGCCTGCCCTCGGTGCTGTGGATCGGCCACGAGTGGCTGCGCTTCATCTGGCCGTGGCGCTCGAAGCACTACGCCCGCAAGGTCCTCGACGAGGTGCGGCCCGACGTCGTGCACATCCAGTCGCACATCGTCATCGGCCGCGGCCTGACGCGCGAGGCGCGCAAGCGCGGCATTCCGGTGATCGCGACGAACCACACGATGGCCGAGAACATTCTCGACTCGACGCGCCTGCCCGAGTGGGGCAACAAGCTCTTCGTGAAGCTCGCGTGGGACGACGCCCGCCGCACCTTCAACATGGTCTCGGCCCTCACGACCCCGACGCGCAAGGCCGCCGACTTCCTCGAGACGACGCTCGGCATCTCGGGCGTGATCCCGATCAGCTGCGGCATCGACATGCACCAATACACCGCGGTTATCGGGCCGCGCGACGCGAAGCGCATCGTCTTCGTCGGCCGCCTGACGGCCGAGAAGCGGGTCGAGGATCTCGTGCGCGCGACCGCACGGATCCCGGACGCGACCCTCGATCTCGTCGGCGACGGCGACCAGCGCGATGCGCTCGCGAAGCTCGCGGACGAGCTCGGGATCCGCGACCGCGTGGTCTTCCACGGTCGCGTGAGCGACGAGGAGCTGCGCGCGGCGCTCACGCGCGCGAGCGTATTCGCGATCGCGTCGATCGCCGAGCTGCAGTCGATCGCGACGATGGAGGCGATGGCCTCGGGGCTGCCGATCGTCGCGGCGGACGCCGTGGCCCTGCCGCACCTCGTGTCCGAGGGCGAGAACGGCTACCTCTTCGAGCCCGAGAACATCGACGAGCTCGTCGAGAAGCTCGACCGGGTTCTGGGCGCGGACGACGCCGCTTACGAGGCGATGCAGCGCGCGTCGCTCGAGATGGTCTCGGCCCACGACATCACGCGCACCCTCGACACCTTCGAGGCGCTCTATCGGGGAGAGCAGATCCCGGCATGATCCGCCCGCTGCACGTCGTCATGTTCGGCGACCAGCACCCCGCCACAAGCGGCGGAGCGCAGGTCGCGATGCGTCTGCAGATGAAGTACCTCGAGCGTGCCGGCCATGCCGTCACGATCGTGTCGCCGCGGCGGCATGGGTTCAACCAGCAACATATGCCGGGCAACGTATGTGTCGATGTGCCGGCGATCGGGGTGCCGCCGGACTGGGAATACTCGGCCGTTTGGCCCGGGAAGACGGTCGAACGCGCGGTCGATCGCGGCGTCGTGCGCCGCACGACCCACGACGGCCTGCCGCTGCCCGACCTCGTGCACGTGCAGGCCGACTACTGGGGCGCGTTCCTCGGCTACCGCTTCGCCGAGCGGGCGCGGATCCCCGTCGTTCACACGATGCACAACCGTGTCGACGCCGGCATCGCCGCGACCGCGCCGTTCCCGCGCGCCGTGCTCGCGGCGATCAACCTGTGGCGCCGCATCGAGCTCCCCGGATCCGGTGGCGGCTGGGACGGTTGGGCCCACCTCCGCGGGCTCGCCTCGGGGGCCGCCGCGGTGACGGCGCCGTCGTCGCACTTCGCCCGCCGCCTCGAGGAGCACGGCGTCGCGCGGAGCGTCCACGTCGTGTGGAACGGCATCGACGACGACCAGCTCGCGCGCCTCGGCGGATCCGCGCCCTCGGGTGCCCTCGTCTGGGTCGGACGCATGAGCCCCGAGAAACGCCTCATGCCGTTCCTCGAGGCGTATGCCGAGAGCGGCATACGCCTGCCGGTGGAGATCATCGGTAGCGGATTCCAGCGCGACGAGGCCGAGCGCTTCGCCCGCGACTGCGGGCTTCGCGACCGGGTCATCTTCCGTGGGCGCATGTCGTACGGCGATACCCTCGCCCGCATCGCGTCGGCGACGGCGCTCGTGCAGACGTCGATCGACTTCGAGGCCCAGGGCATGACGCCCTTCGAGGCCGCGCAGCTCGGCACGCCCTCGGTCATCAGCGACCCCGATATCGCCGACGAGATGGGCGGCGGCATCTGGCGCGTCGAGCATGCCGACAGCGAGCGTGGCCGGATCGCGGCCCTCGCCCACGCGCTCCGCGCCGTCGAGCGCGATGCGGCCCGCGGATCCGTGCCCGAACCCACCGAGAAGGTGCGTCGCGAGTTCCTGCAATCGTCGCGCACGGCGGCCATGCTCGAGGTCTACCGCTCCGTGCTCTGAGGGCGACTACTGCGCGACCGAGATCACGCCGGTGATGACGAGGGTGACCGCCGTCGTCCACAGCGCAATCGCGAGGCCCTGCCAAAAGAGAATCCGAGCGCGCGTCACACCGGCGGCCGCGAGCATCGTGGCCGTGAACTGGGTGGGGAGGAGCAGCGGGCCGAGCAGGCTCACACCCGGGACGCCGTAGCGAACGAGCGCGCGCTGGAACTTTTCCTTGCGGGGCGACACCGGCTCGGGCGCGGGAACGGATCCGCCGCCAACGGTGACCGCCGCCGCGCGACGCTCGATGATCGCGCGGCGCGTGCCCGCACCGAGCACGACGAGGATCGCGACGCAGGCGAAGTTGCCGATCGCGGCGGCGAAGGCGGCAATGACGGGGTTGAGGCCGCCGATCACGCCGATCGCGGCGGCCCCCTCGCCCTCGACGAAGGGCACGGCGCCGGCGAGCGCCACGATGAGCGGCTGCACGAGTTCGGGAACGCGAGAAACGAGGTCCTGGAAGGTGGCGATGAGGTTCATGATGCTGCTCCTGGTCGGCGGTGCGGGCTATCCCGCGGTGTATGACTCCAGTCCACCTGGCCTCCGCGGCCCGCGACAGTGTCGCGCTGTCACCCGATGCGGGGAGGTCTTCACGCGCCTCCCGTGACATGTGTCATGCGCATACGCTGGGGTGCGTGCGTAACAAACCCCATCCCCGCCGTCGCGGGTCATTCGAGCTGGCCCGGGGTATCTGGGCGACGTGGTGGTACACCGTCTCGGCGGTGCTCCTGTTCGAGGTGTTTCTCATCGCGGCATGGGCGAGCGCATGGGGCACTCCGGCCGGCGCTACCGAGGTCGATCCGATCGCCCTCATCCTGGGTGTGGTGTGGCTCGCCGCCACATTCTGGATCCTTACCGCCTACCGACGCCGCGAGGAACAGGGTCCGCTCCTGCCGCGCCGATACCTTCCCGCCCTTGCGGTCTGCGCCGCCGTTGCCGTGGCGATGCTGATCACAACGGGGAGCTGGCTCGCGGGCGCCGCGTTCGCGCTCCAGCCCCTCGTGATTCTCAACTGGCCGCGCGGCGTGCGACTGCGGGTGGTGGTTGCCGCGACTGCGGTGCTCCTCGCGGTCGCCTTCATCGAGCGGGCGAATGCGGCGACCTCGCTGGATCCCGCGGCGTGGGCGGTGGGCGCGACTTTCTCGGTCATCCTGCCGCTGGCCAGCGTCACGTCGCTGTGGTGGTGGGATGTGCTTGTCGCGTTTGATCGGGCGAGGGGCGTCGAATCGCGCCTCGCGGCGACCCAGGAGCGTCTGCGCGTGGCGACCGATGTGCACGACCTGCAGGGGCATCACCTGCAGGTGATCGCGCTGCAGCTCGAGCTCGCCGAGAAGCTCATGGGGCGGGATCCGGACGCGGCGCTCGAGCAGATCCGGGCGGCGCGCGTGAGCGTGGGGGAGGCGACGCAGGGCACGAGGGACCTGGCGACCCGATTCCGCACGGTGCCGCTATCGGACGAGATCGCGAATGCCCGCGATCTGCTGCAGGCGGCGGGGATCGCGGCGACCGCCGACGCACCGGTCGATGCGGACGGGGCACCCGCCGATGTGCTCGGGCCCGTCATCCGCGAGACCACGACGAACGTGCTGAAGCACGGCGGCGGACGGCGTGCGCGTCTCGCGCTCGAGGCGAGGCCCGACGGCTGGCGCTACGAGATCGTCAACGATCGCACGGGAGACGACGCGGACGGCGCCGATGGATCCGGCCTGGAGGGGATCGGCCGCCGTGTCGCGGAGGCGGGCGGCACCCTCGACGTTCGTCGAGACGCGCACGAGTTCGCCGTCGTGGTGCGAGTGCCGGGGGAGCAGGAACGATGATTCGCGTATTGCTGGCTGATGACGAGGTCATGATTCGATCGGCGCTCGCCGCGCTGCTGCGCCTTGAGGATGACATCGATGTCGTCGCCGAGTGCGCCGACGGCACCGAGGCGATCGCCAGGGCCGTCGAGCTCGAGCCCGACGTGTGCGTGCTCGATCTCGAGATGCCGGGCGCCGACGGCGTCGACGTCGCGGCGCAGCTGAGCCGCCGCATCGCGTCGCGTTTCGTCGTCGTCACGCGTCACGCGCGCCCCGGCGTGCTGCGGCGCGCCCTGTCTTCGGGGGTGGCGGGCTTCCTTCCCAAGTCGCGCGGCGCCGACGAGGTCGCGCAGGTCGTGCGGAAGGTCGCTGCGGGCGGCCGCTATGTGGATCCGGAGATCGCGGCGGACGCCCTGACGGATGAGCGCTGCCCGCTCACGCCCCGAGAGCTCGACGTGCTGCGCGTCGGCCGTCGCGGCGAGACGACCGGTCAGATCGCCCGCACGCTCTCGCTCGCGCCCGGCACCGTGCGCAACCACGTCTCGGTGGTGCTCGGCAAGCTCGGCGTCGAGACCCGCCAGCAGGCGGTGTTGCTCGCGGAAGAAAAGGGCTGGATCTAACACTGACACCTCGCGGGTGCTAAACTTGAGTCAACCCTACTCAAGTTTGATCACCCAGGAGGTAAAACATGGCGGCACAAGAAGAAGAGCAGAAGAGCGCACTCGAGCAGTTCGGCATCAACCTCACCGAGCGTGCCCGCAGCGGCAAGCTCGATCCGGTGATCGGACGCGATAGCGAGATCCGCCGCGTGAGCCAGGTGCTGACCCGTCGCACGAAGAACAATCCCGTGCTGATCGGTGAGCCCGGCGTCGGCAAGACCGCCGTCGTCGAGGGCCTCGCACAGCGCATCGTCGCGGGCGACGTCGCCGAGTCACTGAAGGGCAAGGAGCTCATCGCGCTCGACATCTCGGCGCTCGTGGCCGGCGCGATGTACCGCGGCCAGTTCGAGGAGCGCCTGAAGAGCGTGCTGCAGGAGATCACCGAGTCGGAGGGGCGCGTCGTCACCTTCATCGACGAGCTGCACGTGCTCATGGGGGCGGGCGGCGGCGAGGGATCCGTCGCGGCCGCGAACATGCTGAAGCCCATGCTGGCGCGCGGCGAGCTGCGCCTCATCGGCGCGACCACGCTCAACGAGTACCGCGAGTTCATCGAGAAGGACGCGGCGCTCGAGCGTCGTTTCCAGCAGGTGTACGTGGGGGAGCCGACGGTCGAGGACACCATCGCGATCCTCCGCGGCCTCAAGCAGCGCTACGAGGCGCACCACAAGGTGTCGATCGCCGATGGCGCCCTCATCGCCGCGGCCTCGCTCTCGCACCGCTACATCCCGAGCCGGCAGCTGCCCGACAAGGCCATCGACCTGATCGACGAGGCCGCGAGCCGCCTGCGCATGGAGATCGACTCGGCGCCGCTCGAGATCGATGAGCTGCGCCGCCACGTCGACCGCCTGAAGCTCGAGGAGCTCGCGCTCAAGAAGGAGAAGGACGCGGCCTCGAAGGAGCGTCTCGCGACCCTCCGCGAGACGATGGCCGAGCAGCAGAAGGTGCTCGACGAGATGCAGGCGCGGTGGGAGGCCGAGCGCGCGTCGCTCAACCGCGTCGGCGACCTGAAGACCCGCCTCGACGAGGCACGGATCCAGGCCGAGCGAGCCCAGCGCGAGGGCCAGCTCGAGAAGGCGTCGCGCCTGCTCTACGCCGAGATCCCGTCGCTCGAGCGCGAGCTCGCCGCGGCCGAGGCCGAGGAGCAGCAGGGCGAGCGCATGGTCGGCGACCAGGTGACCGACGAAGACATCGCGAGCGTCATCGCGGCGTGGACGGGGATCCCCGTCGGGCGCCTGCTGCAGGGGGAGAGCGAGAAGCTCCTGCACCTCGAGGCCGAGCTCGGCAAGCGGCTCATCGGCCAGCGCGAGGCGGTCGCGGCCGTCTCCGACGCCGTCCGTCGCTCGCGCGCCGGGCTGTCGGATCCCAACCGGCCTACCGGATCCTTCATGTTCCTCGGCCCGACGGGCGTCGGTAAGACGGAGCTCGCGAAGGCGCTCGCGGAGTTCCTCTTCGACGACGAGCAGGCGATGATCCGCATCGACATGTCGGAGTACGGCGAGAAGCACTCGGTCTCGCGCCTCGTCGGTGCCCCTCCCGGATACGTCGGCTACGACCAGGGCGGCCAGCTGACCGAGGCCGTGCGGCGCCGGCCGTACTCGGTCGTGCTGCTCGACGAGGTCGAGAAGGCGCACCCCGAGGTGTTCGACGTGCTGCTGCAGGTCATGGACGACGGTCGCCTGACCGACGGCCAGGGCCGCACGGTCGACTTCAAGAACGTCATTCTGATCCTCACGAGCAACATCGGCTCGCCGATCCTCATCGATCCGACGATCTCGATGGACATCAAGCGCACCCAGGTGCTCGAGCTCGTGCAGCGCTCGTTCAAGCCCGAGTTCGTGAACCGCCTCGACGACATCGTGGTGTTCACGGCCCTCGGCGAGGGCGAGCTGGCGCAGATCGTCGAGCTACAGATCGACCTGCTGCAGCGGCGGCTGGCCGATCGCCGGCTCACCCTGGCGGTTACGCCCGACGCGCGCACGTGGCTCGCCGAGCGCGGTTACGACCCGGCGTTCGGCGCGCGGCCCCTGCGCCGCCTCATCCAGAAGCAGGTGCAGGATCAGCTGGCGAAGGGGATTCTGGCGGGCCGGATCCACGACGGCGACACCGTGCGCGTCGACGTCGCGGCGGCGGGCGACAGCCTCGCGGTGACGGATCCGGCGGCGTAGCGCCGCCGCCCCCGCAGCTCACCCTGGGGCCGCAATTCATCACAATCCCCACAACACTGCAATTCTCCGCGCCGTCGTATGCGAATCGCATACGACGGCGCGGAGAATTGACGACTTGGCGGGTCCTATGCCCGAAGCGCCTCGCGCCACTTCACCTTGGAACCCATCCGCAGCAGCGAGTTCTCGTAGATCTTCGCCGAGATGCCGATGACGGCGGCGAAGGCGAGGAGCGAGATGACGATCGAGATGAGCGGCTCCCACCAGCCGGCCTCGCCGAAGAAGAGGCGGATCGGCATCGACACCGGCGACGAGAATGGCACGTACGACATGATCGTCATCACCAGCGGGTTGTCGTTGAAGAAGATGACGAGGAAGTACGGGATCATCACGATGTACATGATCGGCGTGATCGACTGGCTGAGGTCTTCCTGACGCGACACCATCGCGCCGGTCGCGGCGAACAGAGTCGCGATCAGCAGGAAGCCCGTCACGAAGAACAGCGCGAACCAGAGCAGCGGGCTTCCGAGCCCCGCGAGGATGTCAGTCTGGCCCGTCACCACGAGCGACACCGCGACGGCCGCGACGATCAACACGATCTGGGCGAGGGCGAGGAGCGTGTTGCCGATCACCTTGCCGGCGAGCAGGGCCCGCGCCGGGATCGACGTGATGAGGATCTCGATCACGCGCGTCTGCTTCTCCTCGACCACGCTCGTCGCGACGGGCATGCCGAACGACATCGCCGACATCATGAACACCACGCCGAAGGCGATCGCGAGGATGTAGCGCATCGGCGACGGCCCGCCGTTCGGATCCAGCAGCTCGACCGCGGGCGGCTGCGAGAGCGCCTCGACCAGGCCGCTCGGAGCCTCCGTCAGCGCGACGATCGCGGTGCCGGTGGGGGAGTCGGCGTCCGAGATGATCGCCGCGTCGACCTCCTCCGACTCGACGAGGTCGCGGGCGTCGGCCGCCGTCGACACCTCGGTGACCTCGACGCCGGGCAGGGATCCGAGCGTCGCGGCGATCTCGGCGGGCGCCGCGACAGTGGTGCTCTCGTCACGGTTCGCGAAGAAGTTCATCGCGACGATGCCGACGACGATACCGATCAGCAGGATCAGCGTCGAGATGATGAAGGCCTTGCTGCGCACGCGGGTCGTGACCTCGCGCTCCGCGACGAGGTACGTGGCCTGGGGCAGGGAGAGGGGCTGGGCGTTCAACGGACGACCTCCTTGAAGATCTGCGCGAGCGAGGGCTGCTGGGGCGCGAACGTAGAAACGGATCCTTCGGCGACCGCGCGGCGCAGCACGCGCTGGGCGGTCTCGTCGCCGTCGACATCGAAGACGGCGTGGCCGGTGTCGAACTCGACGACGTCGACGCCGGGCTCCTCGCGGATCCAGCCGGCATCGCCCGACGAGATCAGCTCGTAGCGGTTGCTCGAGTGCTCGCGGCGGAGCGCCTCGCGCTCGCCGGAGGCGCGCACGGTGCCGCCCGCGATGATCACGAGGTCGTCGCAGAGGCGCTCGACGACGTCGAGCTGGTGCGACGAGAAAAGCACGGCCGCGCCGCTCTGCGCGCGCTCCTGCAGCACGCCGACGACGGTCTCGACGGCCATCGGATCCAGTCCGCTGAACGGCTCGTCGAGGATGAGAACGTCGGGGTCGTGCACGATCGCGGCGGCGATCTGGGCGCGCTGCTGGTTGCCGAGCGAGAGCGCCTCGATGGCGTCGTTCAGGCGCTCCTCGAGGCCCAGCTGGGTGAGGATGTCGGTGGCCCGCGCGGTGGCCTCGCGCTTGTCGAAGCCGTGCAGGCGGGCGAGGTAGGTGATCTGCTCGAGCACCTTCATCTTCGGGTAGAGGCCGCGCTCCTCGGGCATGTATCCGAAGCCGCGGCGACGCTCGGTCGTGAGCTCGGCGCCGTCGAGGCGCACGGTTCCGGCGTCCTTCGACAACAGGCCGAGCGCGATGCGCATCGTCGTGGTCTTGCCGGCGCCGTTGCCGCCGACGAAGCCCGTCAGCCGGCCGCGGCCGACGGTGAACGACACGTTGTCGAGCACGGTGCGCTCGCCGTATCGCTTCGTGATTCCACTGATCTCGAGCATCTCGGATCCCTTTCGTCGTGATCTGTCTACGACGCTACGGATCCCGCGGGCGGCGCGCATCCGCCGCGTGGGGGAGATCGGTGCATCCCCCGCGTGGGGGAGACGCACAGGAAAAATAGATTCATGGGAATACAGGCCGCGTTATCGTGGTTCCATCTCCACGGCGCGCACGCGCCGCACTACCTGAGACCTCCCAAGGAGAACCCCTGTGACGAAGATCGGCTACATCGTCGGATCCATCGGCTCGACCTCGATCAACCGCCAGCTCGCCGAAGCCCTCGTGAAGCTTCTCCCCGCCGATGTCGAGGCGTTCGAGATCTCGATCAAGGACCTGCCCTTCTTCTCGACCGACCTCGAGGCCGACTTCCCGCAGGTCGCGCGCGACTTCAAGAACCAGATCGAGTCGGCCGACGGCATCATCATCCTCACCCCCGAGTACAACCGCTCGATCCCGGGTGTTCTCAAGAACGCGATCGAGTGGGCCAGCCGCCCCTACGGCGACTTCTCGTTCGGTGGCACCCCCGTCGCCGTCATCGGCGCCTCGCCCGGTGGCATCGGTACCGCCGCGGCGCAGCAGCACCTCAAGGCCGTGCTGAGCCACGTCAACGCGATCGTCATGGGCCAGCCCGAGGGCTTCGTCCAGGTCACCCCCGGCCTCATCGAGAACGGTGACGTCACCAACGAGGGCACCAAGGCGTTCCTCGAGGGCTACCTCGCGGCTTTCCTCGGTCATGTCGCCCGCATGCAGAAGGCACACGCCTAAGCATCCCCACAGACCAGCGCCCCACGGATCCACTTTCTCCCCCAAAACCCGGATCCGTGGGGCGCTCTGCTGTGCCCGGCACCGGATCCGCCGCGCGGGGGAGGCGGGAGCCCGCGGATCCGCATAGCGTAGGTCGCATGACAACGACGCTCGATCGGCCGGTCGCGCCTGCGGCGGCGCCCGCGACCTACTCCCGGGATCCGCTGACCGCGGCGGAGCGCCGCGGCGATATCTGGGCGGGGCTCGGCCTGTTCGTCGGCGCGATCGTCAGCGTCATCCTGGGCTTCTTCGCGCAGATGTTCGGAACCGCCGCCCTCGATATTCGATGGGGTCTGCTCTACGCCGCGGCTCTCTCGCTGCCGTTCATCGTGCGGAGGAGCCGCCCGATCCTCGTCGCGATCGCCGTCAACGTCGTCTACATCGTCGGCATGGAAGCCGGCGCTACCGAGATGTATGTCGGACAGATAGCCCTGTTCCTGGCGATGTACACCGTCGGGGCGTGGGTCGATGATCGTCGCCGCGCCCAGATCGTGCGCCTTGGCATCATCGCCGTCATGTTCGTGTGGCTCTTGATCGCGACCTTCCGCTCGGCGACCCAGCCCGTGTCCGACGACGTGCCGAACGCGATCGGTGCGATGTCGCCGCTCGTGGCATACATGATGATCCAGTGGCTCATTAACCTCGTCTTCTTCGGGGCGGCCTACGTCATGGGCGACCGCGCATACGAGGCGGCGCTTGCTCGCCGCGCGCTGCGCGAGCGCACGCGCGAGCTCGAGGAACAGCAAGAGATCACCGCCGCGCAGGCCGTGTCGCTCGATCGCGTGCGCATCGCCCGCGAGCTGCACGATGTTGTCGCCCACCACGTCTCGGCGATGGGCGTGCAGGCTGGCGCCGCACGTACGGTGCTCGACGCGAACCCCGAGGCCGCTAAGGGCGCGCTCGAGGTCGTCGAGGAGTCGTCGCGCCAGGTCATCGGTGAGCTGCGGCATCTGCTCGATACCCTCCGCTCGACCGATGAAGACGAGGAGGCGCCGTCGACGATCGGGCTCGAATCGCTGGATCCGCTGGTGCGGTCGTCGCAGGCCGCCGGCACCCCGACGTCGTTCCGGATCGTCGGGGATCCGCGGCCCGTGCCCGCCTTCGCGCAGATCAACCTGTACCGCATCGCGCAGGAGGCGCTGACGAACGCCCGCCGCCACGCGGGCCCCGGGGTGACGGCCGATGTACGGCTGCGCTACGGCTCCGACTTCGTCGAGCTCGAGGTGACGAATACGGGCCGCATCGTGCTCGCCTCGCGCACCGGGCTCGGCACCCTCGGGATGCGCGAGCGCGCGACCGCCATGGGCGCGCACCTCGAGACCGGCCCGCGCGACTCCGGCGGATATCTCGTGCGGGTGAAGGTGCCGCTGGAATGATGGGGGACATGACCTCACCCAGCGTTCTGCTCGTCGACGACCACGCCACGATGCGGGCCGGTTTCCGCATGATCCTCGAGGCATCCGGGGTGCGGGTCGCGGGGGAGGCCTCGACCGGCCGCGAGGCCGTCGAGCGCGTCGCCGACGCGGATCCGGACGTCGTGTTCATGGACGTGCAGATGCCCGACATGGACGGCATCGAGGCGACCCGCCAGATCGTCGAGGCCGGGCACCGCGCGAGCGTCGTCATCGTCACGACCTTCGACCGCGACGACTACCTCTTCGCAGCTCTCGACGCCGGCGCGAGCGGGTTCCTGCTGAAGAACGCCGGCCCCGAGGAGCTCGTGAACGCGGCGCGCGTCGCCGCCTCCGGCGACGCGATGCTCGCGCCCGAGGTGACCCGCCGCGTGATCGAGCGGCACGGATCCGCGCCGGCTACCGGATCCGCGACCTTCGACGCCTTCACGGAGCGCGAGACCGAGATCCTGCGCCTACTCGCGCGCGCGATGAGCAACGCCGAGATCGCGAAGGAGCTCTTCATCGGCGACGCGACCGTGAAGACGCACGTGTCGAACATCCTGATGAAGACCGGATCCCGCGACCGCGTCGCCGCGGTCGTGTGGGCGTACCAGAACGGGCTCGCGTAGCCGAGCGCACAAGAAATGCCCGAGCGCCTACGAAATAACGTAGGCGCTCGGGCAAATCTTGTACTTTCGCGGAGGCCTAGCCGAAGATCATCGGCAGATCGTCGTCGTCATCCTCGTCGAAGTTCAGGTCAACGACGACCGGCACGTGATCGCTCGGGCCCTCGCCCTTGCGCTCGTCGCGCTCGATCGACGCGCCCTCGACGGCGTCGGCGAACGCTGGCGAGCCCAGGATGAAGTCGATGCGCAGGCCCTCATTACGGGGGAAGCGCAGCTGCTTGTAGTCCCAGAACGTAAAGCCCTCGGGTACGAGCGGGCGCACGACGTCGGTGAGGCCCGCGTCGCCGAGCGCGAAGAACGCGGCGCGCTCCTCCGGCGAGACGTGCGTCGTCACGCCCTCGACGATCGACGGATCCGCGTTGTCGGCGTCGAACGGGGCGACGTTGAAGTCGCCCGTCAACGCGAGCGGCAGCTGCGGATCCTTCGAGAGCTCGTCGCGCACGTACTGCTCGAGCGCCGCGTAGAAGCGCAGCTTGTAGGCGTAGTGCGGATCCTCGAGCCCGCGGCCGTTCGGCACGTACAGGCTCCAGAGGCGCGTGCCCTCGATGAGCGCCGAGATCGCGCGGGCCTCGAGGGGGGCGTCATCGCCCTCGTAGCCCTTCTTGAAACCGGGCATGCCGGGGAACGACGTCTGCACGTCCTCCATCGGCAGGCGGCTGGCGATCGCCACGCCGTTCCACTGGTTGAGGCCGTGCGCCTCGACCGTGTATCCCGCGTCTTCGAAGGGCTGGAACGGGAACTGCTCGGGCTTGCACTTGATCTCCTGCATCAGCAGGACGTCGATGCCCTCGCGCTGGGCGAAGGCGACGACGCGCTCGACGCGGGCGCGGACGGAGTTCACATTCCAGGTGGCGATGCGCATGCCCAAAAGCCTAGTGGCGGGGGTCTGAGCCCCACTTCAGGTTGTCGAACAGGTCGTCGACGGCCGCGATATCGTACGCCTCGGCGCGTGGGGCACGGGGGAAGTCGAGCTTCTTGATGAGGTCCATATACTGACGATCCGCCCGCAGGCGATCGACGATCTTGTCGGTCACCTCGTCGACGGCGCGGCGCGAATAGCCCTCGCCACCGAACAGGCCCGGCTTCCTCAACGGGTGCGATGCGAGCCACTCCTCGAGCGGCTGACGTGCCTTCTTTGCCATGCCACAAGCCTACGGGGCGAAAAGAATAGACTGGGTCGCATGGCCATCGCATCCACGCCCGCGCTCGAAAACGACCGCCAGAAGCTCATCGCCCTCATCAAGGATGAGGCGGTGTTCCACGGTGACTTCACGCTCTCGAGCGGCAAGAAGGCCACCTACTACGTCGACATGCGCAAGCTCACGCTCGACCACCGCGCGGCTCCCGCGATCGGCCGCATCATGGCCGACCTCATCGGCGACATCGATGGCGTCGTCGCCGTCGGCGGTCTGACGCTCGGCGCGGATCCCATCGCCAACGCCGTCATGCACGCGACCGCCGCCTCGGAGAAGCCGCTCGACGCGTTCGTCGTGCGCAAGGAGCCGAAGGACCACGGTCGCGGTCGCCAGATCGAGGGCGCCGAGGTTGAGGGCAAGCGTGTCGTCGTGCTCGAGGACACCTCGACCACGGGCCAGTCGGCGCTCAAGGCCGTCGAGGCCCTGCGCAAGGCCGGCGCCGAGATCGTCGCCGTCGCCGTCATCGTCGACCGCCTCACGGGTGCGCAGGCCGCGATCGAGGCCGAGGGCCTCGAGTGGCGCGCCGCCATCGACCTCGGCGACCTCGGGCTCGACCCGCAGTGACCCGCTTCGCCCTCGCCATCGACCTCGGTGGCACGAAGATCGAAGCCGGGCTCGTCTCTGACGCGGGTTCGGTGGTTGACGCGAGCCGCAACCGCGTTCCCACGGGGCGCGACATCACGCCCGAAGTCATGTCGCGGGCCGTCTCGACGGTCGTCGCTCGCGCGCTCGACCACCTGCCCCAGGGCGCCGAGTTCGCGGGCGCAGGTATCGGATCCGCCGGGCCCGTGAACCTCGCGACCGGGACCATCGACCCCGTCAACATGCGCGGCGTCTCGGGCTTCGGCCTCGTCGAGGCCGTGCGCGACGCCGTCATCGTCGACCTGGGCGCGAGCGAGGTCGACGTGACGCTGCGCCACGACGGCGGGGCGCTCGCGATGGCCGAGTCGTGGCTGGGCGCCGCCCGCGGCACGGCCGCGTCGCTGTCGATCGTCGTGTCGACGGGCGTCGGTGGAGGCATCGTTATCGGCGGCCAACCGATCGGCGGGTTCACCGGAAACGCCGGCCACCTCGGACAGACGCACGCCGCCGAACAGGGTGGCGAGCTGACGCTCGAGGAGGTGGCCTCCGGGCCGTCGAGCGTGCGCTGGGCTCAGCTGAACGGATGGCAGGGAACGACCGGCGAGCAGCTCTCGGCCGATGCCGCGCGGGGCGATCGCACGGCGCGCGCCGCGATCGAGCGCTCGGCCGCGGCCGTGGGCCGCGCGCTTGCCGACGCATCGACACTTCTCGACCTCGAGGTCATCGCGATCTCGGGTGGCTTCAGCTTCGTCTCCGACGATTACGTCGAGCTCGTCGCGGCGTCGCTCGCGAACTGGGCCGAGCTGCCCTACTCGCAGGCGACGCGCGTCGTGCGCAGCGGTCTCGGGGCCGACGGCCCGCTCATCGGCGCCGCGGCGCTCGCGCTGCTCTGAGTTCCGGCGCTATGTGGGACACGCCTCGGGGCATGTCCCAGTTTGTGCGGGAATGGGGCCGCTATTCCCACCTCAAGTGGGACATGCCCCGGAGCGTGTCCCAGTTTGTGCGGGAATGGCCCCGCTATTCCCACCTCAAGTGGGACATGCCCCGACCCGTGTCCCAGTTTGTGTGGGAATGAGGCTGCTATTCCCACCTCAACTGGGACATGCCCTAGCGCCGCGGGCCGAACATGTCGTCGTCGTCGCGGCCCGACTTGTTCATGCGGCTGACGGCGCGGATGCCCATCACGATGACGCTGACGCAGCTCAGCGCGAGCACGATATAGAGCACGGTCATTGCTCGATGAGTTCCGCGACCGATCCGAGAATCTCGCTCGGACGGAACGGGTAGCGGTCGATCTCGCGCTCGTCGCTGATGCCGGTCATCACGAGCACGGTGTGCAGCCCGGCCTCGATTCCGGCGACGATATCGGTGTCCATGCGGTCGCCGATCATGCCGGTGTTCTCGCTGTGCGCGCCGATGCGGTTAAGCGCCGAGCGGAACATCATCGGGTTGGGCTTGCCGACGACGTAGGGCTCCTTGCCCGTCGCCTTCGTGATGAGCGCGTTGATCGCGCCCGTCGCCGGCAGAGGACCCTCGGCAGAGGGCCCCGTCGCGTCGGGGTTCGTCGAGATGAACCGCGCGCCGCCGTTGATGAGGCGGATCGCCTTGGTGATCGCCTCGAACGAGTAGTTGCGCGTCTCGCCGATGACGACGTATTCCGGATCCGTTTCGGTCATGATGAAGCCCGCCTCGTGCATGGCGGTCAGGATCCCGGCTTCGCCGACGACGTAGGCCGTGCCGCCGGGCGACTGGCTCTTGAGGAACGCGGCGGTCGCGAGCGCGGAGGTCCAGATACGCTCCTCCGGCACCTCGATGCCGCTCGCCGAGAGCCGCGCCGACAGGTCGCGCGGCGTGAAGATCGAGTTGTTGGTGAGCACCAGGAACGGCGTCTCATTTGCCGCCCACTGGGCCAGGAGCTCGGAGGCGCCCGGGATCGCGCGGTTCTCGTGGACGAGAACGCCATCCATGTCGGTCAGCCAGCACTCGATATCGCCGCGATTCTGCATGAGGCCAGCGTATGCCGCTTCGGGAATATCTGCGAGTGCCTCCCGCCAGCGCGCCGCTCCCACTCGGGGCGGCGCTGGAATAGGCTCTGCACCGTGGGCATACACGCGGGGGATCACTTCGAGGTTCCGCCTCAGGACGGGCGGACCTACCTCATCACGGGCTCGAACGCGGGCCTCGGCTACTTCGCCTCCGAGAAGCTCGCCCGCGCCGGAGCCCACATCATCATGAGCGGCCGGCACCCGAACCGCCTCGCCGCCGCCCACGACGCGCTCGAGGCGCGCGTGCCCGGAGCGAGCGTCGAGACGCTCATCCTCGACGTCGCAAACCCCGGATCCGTGCGGTCGGCCGCCGCCAGCTTGCGCGGCGGGCTCTTCGATCGCCGCCGCCTCGACGGCGTGATCTTCAACGCCGGCATCGTGCACACGCCGCGCGAGCGCACCCTCACGCGCGACGGGCGCGAGCTCGTGTTCTCGACGAACGCGCTCGGACACTTTGTGCTCGGCGCCGAGCTGCTCGTGTCGCTCGCTCGCTCGGCGACGCCGCGCCACACCCCGCGAATGGTGTGGCTCGGCAGCATGTCGACGCGGATGGGCGCGTACCGCCCCACCGACGTGCAGCTCGAGGAGAAGTACTCGGCCTGGAAGGCCTACGTGCAGTCGAAGGTCGCCGTGCAGGCCCTCGGGTTCGAGGCCGACGCGCGGCTGCGCGACGCCGAGGTTCCCGTCGAGAGCGTCGTCGCCCACCCGGGCTACGCGATCGGCGGGCGCACCGAGACCATCACGGGCGTCAACGAGCCGAGCCGCTGGAAGCGATTCCGTGACAGCCTGCAGGCGCCGATCGCGACGAGCAAGGAGACCGGCGCCGAGGCGATCGTCCGCGCCCTCGTGGATCCGGAGATCAGCGGCGGCGAGTACTGGGGGCCGCGCATGTTCGGCGGCGGCACGGAGCGCCAGCGACCGTCCGCAACCTCCCTGGATCCGGAACTGCGTACCGAGATCTGGGAGCGTTGCGAGCAGCTCTCCGGCGAGACCTGGCCGTTCGCGAAGGCGGCCCGCGGACGCAGGTAGTTTGGGAGGCATGCCCTCCAGCCCCGCCGCCGACGACTACCTCAAGACGATCTACGCCCACACCGAGTGGCAGGATCGCCCCATCACCTCGTCGGTTCTCGCCGCCAAGCTCGGCGTCGCGCCGTCGAGCGTGACCGAGATGGTCAAGAAGCTCGCCGCCAGCGGTCTCGTGCACCACGAGCCCTACCGCGCCGTGACGCTCACGGATACCGGCCGCGCCCGCGCCGTCGCGATGACGCGCCGCCACCGCCTCATCGAGACGTGGCTCGTGCGCGAGTTCGACTACACATGGGACGAGGTGCACGACGAGGCCGAGGTCCTCGAGCACGCCATCAGCGACCGCATGCTCGCGAAGGTCGACGCGCGACTCGGGCATCCCGAGGTCGACCCGCACGGCGACCTGATCCCGCAACCCGACGGATCCGTCACCCGCCCTGCGTTCGTGCGCCTCGACGAGGCGCCCGAGGGGCACGACGGTCGGGTGCTGCGGGTGCTCGATCGGGATCCGCTGCTGCTGCAGGCCATCACCGCCTGCGGAATCGACGTGGGCACCCGCGTGATCGTGCGCGTCGAGGGCCTGGAGCTTGCGGGATCCACGGTGGAAATCCCGGACGGCGCCCCGTCGGCGGTCTGGCTGACCGCCTAATTCATCAACTCTCCTACGACTCTGCCGTTACCCAGGGCAGATTTGTCGGAGAGTTGATGAGTTGCAGCCGGGCTACGCCCACCTGCGGCGTCCCCCGCTCGCGCGGGTGACGCGGGGCGCAGTGCCTGTTGGCGCCTTCGGCGCGTGCCGCAGCCGGGCTACGCCCACCTGCGGCGTCCCCCGCTCGCGCGGGTGACGCGGGGCGCAGTGCCTGTTGGCGCCTTCGGCGCGTGCCGCAGCCGGGCTACGCCCACCTGCGGCACCACTCGTACATGACGACCGCGCCGGCGGCCGAGGCGTTCATCGAGCGGGTGGATCCGTATTGCGTGATCTCGATGTGCGATGACGCGGCCTCGAGGGCCTCGTCGGTGAGGCCGGGGCCCTCCTGGCCGAAGAGGAAGACGCAGCGTTCCGGCAGTTCGGCCTTGTTGACCGGCTGCGCCTCGCCGACGTTGTCGACGGCGATGATGGGGATCCCGCGCTCGTCCATCCAGGCACGGAACGACGCCACGTCCGGGTGGTGGATCACGTGCTGGTACCGGTCGGTGACCATCGCGCCGCGGCGGTTCCAGCGCCGGCGGCCGACGATGTGCACCGCCTCGGCGAGGAACGCGTTCGCGGAGCGAACGATGGATCCGATGTTCATGTCGTGCTGCCAGTTCTCGATCGCCACGTGGAATCCGTGGCGCTTGGAATCGAGGTCGGCGACGATAGCGTCCATCGTCCAGTAGCGGTACTCGTCGACGACGTTGCGGGTGTCGCCGTTCGCGAGCAGCTCGGGGTCGTAGCGCTCGTCGGTCGGCCACTCGCCCTGCCAGGGCCCCACGCCGTGGGTCGGTTCATCGGTCACGGATCCATCGTCCCACCCGCCCCGTGGGAACCAGGTGCGGGGTTTCGCGTCATAAATTTCGGTGCACCTAAAAATCTGCCATCATGGGTGGCATGAACACCAAACGCGCCTGGCTGCTCGGACCCGCCCTCGTCGCGGGCGTGGCCTATCTCGACCCCGGTAACGTCGCGACGAACATGTCGGCCGGAGCGCGATTTGGGTATCTGCTGGTGTGGGTCGTGGTGCTCGGCAACGGGATGGCGTGGCTGATCCAGTACCTCTCCGCGAAGCTCGGCGTCGTCACCGGCAAGAGCCTCGCCGAGACGCTGGGCGAGCGCATCACGTCGAAGACGGGGCGCCGCGCGTATTGGCTGCAGGCCGAGCTCGTCGCGATGGCGACCGATATCGCCGAGATCATCGGCGGCGCCGTCGCGCTGTGGCTGCTGTTCGACATCCCGCTGCTCGCGGGCGGCGTCATCACGGGGGTGATCTCGATGCTGCTCCTCTGGATCCAGTCGCACCGCGGCGCCAAGCCCTTCGAGTTCGTCGTGATCGCGCTGCTTGCGATCATCTGCGTCGGGTTCACGGTCGGGGTCTTCCTCGGGCCGCCCGACGGCGGATCCGTGATCGCGGGCCTCGTGCCGCGCTTCGACGGATCCGATTCCGTCCTCCTCGCCGCCTCGATCCTCGGCGCGACCGTCATGCCCCACGCGATCTACGCCCACTCGGCGCTGGCGCGCGACCGCTTCGCGCCGGCCACCGCCGCTCCGGTCGCCCTATCTGTCCTTCCCGCGCCAACGAACAGCAGTTTGCGCGACCGGAACAGCGCCAGCACCCGCACCCACACCATCCCCCGCCTCCTCCGGGCGACACGGTGGGACGTCACGATCGCGCTGGCGATCGCCGGATCCGTGAACCTCGCGATCCTGCTGCTCGGCGCCGCGAACCTGCCCGGCATGCCCGGAACCGACAGCCTCGAGGGGGCGTACGCGGCGCTCGCCGCGGTCCTAGGCGGATCCGTCGCCACCGTTTTCGCGGTCGGCCTGCTCGCGTCGGGGCTCGCGTCGACGGCGGTAGGGGCGTACGCCGGATCCGAGATCATGCACGGCCTGCTGCACGTGCGCGTGCCGCTGATTGCGCGGCGGGTGGTGACGCTGATTCCGGCGCTGGTGGTGCTGGGCGTGGGGTTCGATCCGACGCAGGCGCTGATCCTCAGCCAGGTGGCGCTGTCGTTCGGGATCCCGTTCGCGCTCGTGCCGCTCGTCTGGCTGACCGCGCGCGAGGGCGTGCTTGGCAGCTACCGCAACCGCTGGTGGACGACCCTGCTGGGCGCGATCTTCGCTGTGTTCCTCATCGTGCTGAACGCGCTGCTGCTCTGGCTGACCTTCGCGGGCTGACGACAACTCTGCAATTCTCCGCGCGGTCGTCTGCGAATCGCAGACGACGCCGCGGAGAATTGCAGGTTTGGGGGCCTCACACCCACCCAACCCCACTGTGAGACATCCGTTTACGTGACGAAACATTTGGGCCGCGGCCAGGAAACACGCCGTCTCTAATCTGGCCCACATGAGCCCTGCACCTGTCACCCCCACCTCCGCCCGGCGGATCGTCGTCGTCGGCGCGGGCATGGTCGCGCACCGCTTCGTCGAGAGCCTGCTCGCGCGGCAGGACACCCCCTGGCAGATCACGGTGCTGGGCGACGAGCCCCGCGGCCCGTACGACCGCGTCGGCCTGACCTCGTACTTCGCCGGCAAGAGCGCCGATGACCTCGAGCTCGACGCGGCGCCGTTCGCGGATCCGCGGGTCGAGCTCGTCACGGGCGATCGCGTCACCTTCATCGACCGCGACGGCCGCAAGGTCTGGACCCAGTCGCGCGCCTCGTACGACTACGACGCGCTCGTGCTGGCGACCGGATCTTACGCCGCCCGCCCCGCGATCGACGGCGCGCGCCTCGACGGCTGCTTCGTCTACCGCACGATCGAGGATCTCGAGGCGATCGAGTCGTTCGTCGAGAGCCGCGCGGCCGAGCTCGGGCGTCCGGTGCGCGGAACCGTCGTCGGCGGTGGCCTCCTCGGCCTCGAGGCGGCGGGCGCGCTGCAGGGCCTCGGCGCCGACTGCACGGTCATCCACTCGGGCACGCACCTGCTGTCGGCGCAGATCGACCGCTCGGGCGGCGAGGTTCTGGGCCGCCTGATCCGGGCCCGCGGCATCGGCGTGCGGTGCGAGTCGCGCACGACGCGCATCGCGCCGACCGCCACGGGACAGGTCGCGGCGCTCGAGTTCCCCGACGGATCCTACGAGGAGGCCGACGTCGTGATCTTCACGGTCGGCGTCCGCCCGAACGACGCCCTGGCGCGCGAGGCGGGCATCGATTCGCACGCGCACGGCGGCGTGCTCATCGACGACGCGTGCGCGACGGCGGATCCGTTCGTCTACGCGATCGGCGAGGTCGCGAACTACGACGGCCGCAGCGTCGGCCTCGTCGCCCCCGGCTACGCGATGGCCGAGGTGCTCGCCGACCGCCTGAGCGGCGGCGCGGCGGTCTTCCCCGGCTACGACGAGTCGACGAAGCTCAAGCTCTCGGGCGTCGACGTCGCGAGCTTCGGCGACGCGATGGCGTCGACGCCGAACGCGCTCGACGTCGTCTACGCCGACCCGATCGGCGGCGTCTACAAGAAGCTCGTCCTCTCGGACGACGCCTCGACCCTGCTCGGCGGCGTTCTCGTCGGCGACGCGAGCGCGTACGGATCCCTGCGCCCGCTCGTCGGCGGCGCCCTCGGTGCGGATCCGGCCGCGTACCTCGTGCCGGCGGGCGGCGTCGAGCCGCCCACGGGCGACCTGCCCGACGAGGCGATCGTGTGCTCGTGCTCGTCGGTGTCGGCGGGGCGGATCCGCGAGGCGGTCCGCGACGAGGGGTGCGCGGACGCCGACGCGGTGAAGGTGTGCACCCGCGCGGGCGCGACCTGCGGATCCTGCATCCCGATGGTGAAGAAGCTCGTCGGCAAGGAGCTGCTCGCGCAGGGAAAGACGCTGTCGAACGCGCTCTGCGAGCACTTCGACATGTCGCGCCGGCAGCTGTTCGACGCCATCCGCGTCGCGGAGATCACGACCTTCAGCGACACCATCGAGCGCTTCGGCCGCGGCCGCGGTTGCGACGTGTGCAAGCCGACGGTCGCGAGCATCCTGTCTGGTCTCGTCGGCACGCACGTGCTCGACGGCGAGAACGCGACGCTGCAGGACACGAACGACCACGTCATGGCGAACATGCAGAAGGACGGCTCGTACTCGGTCGTGCCGCGCATGCCGGGCGGCGAGGTGACCCCGGAGGGGCTCGTCGCGATCGGCGAGATCGCCCGCGACTACGGCCTCTACACGAAGCTCACGGGCGCGCAGCGCATCGACATGTTCGGTGCTCGCCTCGAGCAGCTCCCGCTCATCTGGGAGCGCCTCGTCGACGCCGGCTTCGAGTCGGGCCAGGCCTACGGCAAGTCGCTCCGCACCGTGAAGTCGTGCGTCGGATCCACCTGGTGCCGGTTCGGCGTGCAAGACGCGGTGGGGATGGCGATCCGCCTCGAGCTGCGCTACCGTGGCCTGCGCTCGCCGCACAAGCTCAAGGTCGGCGTCTCGGGCTGCGCCCGCGAGTGCGCGGAGGCCCGCGGCAAGGACGTCGGCGTGATCGCGAGCGAGAACGGCTGGAACATGTACGTCGGCGGCAACGGCGGCTTCACGCCCCGCCACGCTGACCTGCTCGCCGAGGGGTTGAGCGACGACGAGCTCATCCGCGCGATCGACCGCTTCTTCATGTACTACATCCGCACGGCCGACCGCCTGCAGCGCACGGCGCCGTGGGTCGTCGACCTCGAGGGCGGCATGGACGGCCTGCGCGAGGTCATCTTCGATGACTCGCTCGGCATCTGCGACGACCTCGACGCGGCGATGGCGCGCCACGTCGATAGCTACGAGGACGAGTGGGCGGCGACGCTCAAGGATCCGGAGAAGCTGCGCCGCTTCCACTCGTTCGTCAACGCCCCCGCGACCCCGGATCCGTCGCTCGCGTACGTCGCCGAGCGCGGGCAGATGCGCCCCGCGTCGGCGGAGGAGCGCGAGTCGGGTGCGGTCCTGATTGCCGGAACGACACTGGAGGTGCGGCGATGAGCGCTACCTGGATTCCCGTCTGCACGATGGCAGACCTCGAGGTCGAGCGCGGCCGCGCCGCCCTCATCGAGGGGGAGCAGCTGGCGCTGTTCCTCCTGAGCGACGGATCCGTGAGGGCCGTCTCGAACCTCGACCCGTACTCGGGCGCGCACGTGCTCTCGCGCGGCATCGTCGGCTCGCGCACCCTCGTCGACGGCACCGAGGCGCCGACGATCTCGTCGCCCCTGCACAAGCAGGCGTGGGATCTGCGCACGGGCGTCGTGCTCGAGACGCAGGGCAAGGATGACCGGTCGATCCCCGTCTTCCCCGTCGGGGTCGACGGCGATCGCATCCTCATCCGGTGGAAGGAGACATCATGACGATGACGCTGGGAGTAACGCTCGCGGGCCGACGGACCGTGCTCGTGGGTGGCGGATCCGTCACCGCCCGCCGCCTGACGCGGCTCGTCGCGGAGGGCGCGCACGTGGTCGTCGTCGCGCCCGAGCTGAGCCCCGAGGTGCGCACAATGATCGACGATCACGGCCTCTCGTGGCGCGCCCGCCGCGTGCGGCGCGAAGACGTCGACCGCGCCTGGTTCGTGCACACCGCGACGGGCGACCGCGAGGTCGACGCGCAGGTCGCCGCGTGGTGCGAGACCGAGCGGATCCTGTGCGTCAACGCCTCCGACGGATCCCACGGCAGCGCCCGCATGACGGCCGAGGTGCGCGCCGGCGACGTCATCGTCGGTGTCGTCGGCGACTCGGGCGTCGACCCGCGCCGCTCCGCGCGCGTCTCCACGCGGATCCGCGAGCTGCTCGAGCGCGGGGGTGCGGATCTCCGCCGCGTGCGCGAGTCGGCCCCGGGCGGCGTCGCGCTCGTCGGCGGCGGCCCCGGCCCCGTCGATCTCATGACGCTCCGCGCCCGGCGCCTGCTCGCCGAGGCAGACGTCGTGATCGCCGACCGGCTCGGTCCCGTCGCGGTGCTCGACGAGCTCGACCCCGACGTCGAGGTCATCCACGTGGGCAAGGCGCCCGGCCACCACTCGGCGACGCAGGACGAGATCAACGCCCTCATCGTCGACCGCGCGAGCGCGGGCCGCCGCGTCGTGCGGCTGAAGGGCGGGGATCCGTTCGTCTTCGGCCGCGGAGGCGAGGAGGTCACGGCGTGCCTCGCCGCGGGCGTTCCCGTCGAGGTCGTTCCCGCGCCGACGAGCGCCGTCGCGGTGCCGCAGGCCGCGGGAATCCCCGTCACCCACCGCGGCACCGCCTCGAGCGTGCACATCATCAACGGCCAGCACGACCTCACCGACGCGACCCGCGCCGCCCTCGCCGACGACGAGGTGACGACGGTTCTGCTCATGGGTGTCGCGGCCTTCCGCTCGCTCGCGGGGCAGGCGCTCGCCGCGGGCGTGCCGGCCGATCGCCCCGTCGCGTTCGTCGAGAACGGGCACACCGAGCGCCAGCGCACGACCCGCACGACTCTCGCGCGGGCGGCCGACGATGCCGAGAGCGCCGGCGTGCGCAACCCCGCCGTGATCGTCATCGGCGAGGTGGCGGCCGCGGGCCTGCTGCTTCCGGCGGCGGTCCCGACGATCGCCGCGGAGACGGGGAGGGTATCGACGTGACGGGTGAGCGATTGTCGGCAGCCCTCGAGGGCTGCCGCATCGTGCTGACCGCCGACCGGCGCACGGCCGAGATCACCGCGGCCTTCGAACGCCACGGCGCGAGCGTCATGAAGGCGCCGGCGCTCACGATCGTGCCCCATGCCGACGACGACACCCTCCTCGCCCGCACCCGCGATCTGATCGCGAACCCACCCGATGTCATCGTCGCTACGACGGGCATCGGGTTTCGCGCGTGGATGGAGGTCGCCGACGAGGCCGGCCTCGTTCACGACCTCGAGCGGGTGCTCGCGGGGGCACGGATCATCGCCCGCGGCGCGAAGGCCCGCGGCGCCGTGCAACAGGCGGGTTTCGCGGTCGCCTGGGTTCCGCAGACCGAGACGGCGGCCGAGCTGGGCGACCGCCTCGTCGACGAGGGCGTCACCGGCTGCCGCGTCGCGGTACAGCACCACGGATCCGGGGCCGACGGCCTCGACGAACTCTTCCTCGCGAACGGCGCCTCGGTCGTGAGCCTCACGGTCTACCGCTGGGGCCCGCCCGCGGATCCGCAGGCCGTGCGCGCCTCGGCGCTCGCCGCGGCCGCCGGATCCGTCGACGCAGTCGTATTCACGTCGGGCCCGGCCGCATACGAGTGGATCCAGTCGGCGCGCGAGTGCGGCGCGCTCGACCGGATCCGGGAGCGCGCCGGGCGCGGGGAGCTCATGATGGCCGCCGTCGGCCCCGCGACCGCGGAGCCGCTGCGCGACCAGTCGGTTGCGGCGTACATCGCCGAGCGCGGGCGGCTCGGATCCCTCATCCGCGGCGTCGTCGTGCACCTCGGCGACGGCAGCCCCCGCGTCGCGACCGCGGCGGGCGAGCTGTCGATCCGTAGCGCCGGCGCCGTGATTGGCGGACGCCTGGTGCCGCTCTCGCCGGGCGGCGTCGCGGTGTTGCGCGTGCTGTTCGAGGCTCGCGGGGCCGTCGTCTCGCGCCGCACGCTGCTCGACGCCCTCCCGGCGTCGGCACCCAACGCGCACGCGCTCGAGATGACGATCGCGCGGCTGCGCGAGGCGCTCGGGGCTGCGAAGCTGATCCACACGGTCGTCAAGCGTGGATATCGACTCGATGTGCAGGAGGAAGTATGACCCGACCCGCCCTGGTGTGCTGCTCGCACGGCACCGATTCGCCCGAGGGCCGCGCCGTGATCTCGGCGATCGTCGGCGCCGCCGCGTCGCTTGTTGGCGTGCCGACCTACGAGACCTACGTCGACGTGCAATACCCGCAGATCGACGAGGTCGTGGCCTCGTTCGACGGCCCCGCCGTCATCGTGCCGCTCTTGCTCTCGCCCGGCTTCCACACTTCGGTCGACATCGGCCGCGCGGCCTCCTCGCGCGAGGGGCTCGTCGCGACCGGAACGCTGGGGCCGGATCCGCTGCTCGTCGACATCCTCGTCGACCGCCTCGCGGCCGCGGGCCTCCGCGACGGCGACCGGGTCGTCCTCGCGGCCTCCGGATCCTCGCGGCCCGAGGCCGCCGCGCGTGTGGAGGAGGTGCGCGCGGCGCTCGCGGCGCGGATCCCGCAGCCCGTGACCGTCGGCTACGCCTACGGTGCGACGCCGAAGGTCGCCGACGCGGTCGCCGAGGCGCGCGGCGATGGCCGCGTCGTCGTTGCGAGTTACGTGCTCGCCCCCGGCCACTTCGCGAACCTCGTCGCGGCCGCGGGCGCCGACGTGGTGACGGATCCGCTGGGCCTCGCCCCCGACGGATCCGCAGAGCCCCGCATCGCCCAGATCGTCGCGGCGCGGTACGCGGGGGTGTGACACACGCAAAAGGTGCGGCGGGCTTTACGGCCCGCCGCACCTTTTCGCGGTCTCAGTGCGTGTGCTCCTCGAGGAGCCCGGCGGGGATCCGGGTGTGGTGTGCCGCGAAGCGCTTGCCGTTGGGGCGCGTGAGGGCGACCCGCTTCGGGGCGGTGCGGGCGTGCGTCGCGTAGATCGTGAGGCCGACGAAGGTGATGCCGCCGACGATGTTGCCGAGCACGGTGGGGATCTCGTTCCAGATCAGGTAGTCGCTGATCGTGAAGTCGGCGCCCAGCAGCAGTCCCGTCGGGAAGAGGAACATGTTGACGACCGAGTGCTCGAAGCCCATGTAGAAGAAGAGCATGACGGGCATCCACATGACGAGGGCCTTGCTGACGACGTCCTTCGCCATCATCGCGGCGATGACGCCGGTCGAGACCATCCAGTTGCAGAGCACGCCTCGGGTGAAGAGGGTGAGCATGCCGCCCGCGCCGTGCTCGGCGTAGCCGACGGTGCGGCCGTGGCCGATCTCGCTCAGCGCGACACCCACGGCGCTGGGCTCCGAGGTGAATCCGTAGGTGAAGTAGATCGCCATCGCGACCGCCACGGTGAAGGCGCCGGCGAAGTTACCGACGAAGACGAGGCCCCAGCTGCGCATGATGCCGGCGAAGTTGACGCCGGGCCGCTTGTCGATGAGCGCCAGCGGCGTCAGCGTGAAGAAGCCCGTCAGAAGCTCGAAGCCCATCAGGTAGAGCAGGATGAAGCCGACGGGGAAGAGGATCGCGCCGAGGAGAGGCTCGCCGGTCTGCGTCGAGACCGTGACGGCGAACGCGGCGCCGAGGGTCAGGATCGCGCCGCCCATGTACCCGCGGATGAGCGTATCGCGCGTCGACATCAGGACCTTCGACTGGCCGGCCTCGATCATGCTCTGCGCGAGGTCGGCGGGTTTCACATACGACATGGTGCCTCCGATGACGGATGGAGTGGTGGACTTTCTCCCACCCTGTCGATCCGCGATTTCGCCCCGACATCGGCTGTGTTACGGGGGCGCAAGGTTCTTCTCACGCGCCGGCGGTGGTGTCGTGAGGCGGCGGAGTATCTATGCGGTCCCACGTTCTATTCGCATGTGATTCGTGTCGTCGAGTTTCCCTTGCTGTTGAAACTGACAGAGTCGTCGGGCGCGACCACGATCGCCGTGTCACCAGCCCAGGTGATCGACCACTCGCCATCGGCGAACATTGGGTCGTCGTAGTACCAATGCTGTTCCGTGTCGATCAGTCGATGCGACTGCGCCGGAATCAGGAAAAGGTGGCCTGATTTGCTCGCCATTCCATCCCGATTCTCTACGACGACCGTGCAGCCGTTTTCGCTGCCTGGCGTAAGCCGCTCGAAGCTGACGGGAAAGGCGAGTGCAACAACGAGGTAGAAGAGCGCGACAAGCATGATCGCTGTGGATGCGACGTGCAACAAGACCCGTCCCAGGAGAGCCGGACCACCTCGTTGTTGCCGGTCCGGCGCAACGCTAGCGCTGCGAGCTCTCATTATCGGTGTGGCGATGAAGCATGCGATTGCGACGAGGAAGCCGCCGAGCAACCAGTCGCTGGGCTTGACGAACAATGGCCCGATGAGGACTGGCGCAAGGTCGTGGGTGCGGAAACGTTCTGCCGTGCTGAGGTACACCAGCAGCATGGACACGATCGCGAGCCAACCGGCGATGTACGTGAACAGCGCCGCCCGATGGTAAAGCCGCGGACGCAATGAGTTCGTGATGTCGCCCTCCTTCTGATCGGACCGGCACATTTATATGACGTCGTAGACGTTGTCGCCGGCCAGCGAAGGTGCGAAAGCTACGATCGCGACCAGGAGGGTGGTCACGACTACGCAAATTCCGACCCCCACGAGGCGTACCCGCGTCGAGCTATGGCGCAGTTTGACCAACAACCATCCTGCGGCGAATGTCATCCCAAAGGGCAGGATATATATGATCAGCCGGGACCAGGAGGCCGCGATCCTCCAGTCAGTGTTTGCGACGACCATTGAAATCGATGTCGTCGCGAACGAGAGAATCAAGGCGAAAACGCCGAAAACGACCGACACCCAAAGAAGAACTTGGGGAGACCTGCTCGGCGAAATGAGCGATGCGTGACAAAGCAAAAACGCGACAAGTGACCCCATGAGAACGAGATACCCAGGGTCAATAATCACCCAACTTTCGGCGCTCACAAGAGGCATGCCGAGATCCACCGGCAGTATGTACATCAACGTACTGACGAGCAACAGCGCTATCGCCATGAGCGACGATGCGGCTCCCCAGTCTCCCCACCGCTCACGCCAGGAGCTCTTGCCCTGCCGGAACTGCTGTGACGTCTCAGCCATGTGCCGAGGATAGGTCTCTTCACTGCACGCCAACTCCGGATCGCTCGACGGCCTCACCCTGCTCGGGATCGAAACCGTTTACGCCGCGTTCTCCAGCCACGCGGATCCCTTGACGCGGCGCCCTAGCGTCCACCACCGCATGCCCATCAGCACGCCGAAGAAGCCGAGGGCGACGAAGAGCAGCCCCCAGGATCCGCGGGGCTCGGCCATCAGCAGGATCGCGAGGTAGATCACGAACGGCACGAGGTTCACGGCGCCCGCGAGCGCGAGGTAGCGCGAGTCGTTCGCCCCCATGAGCACGCCGTCGAGCACGTAGACGATGCCCGCGATCGGCATGAGCGCGCCCATGAGGACGAGCGCAGGCAGGGTCATCCACGACATCGACCACTCGCCCGTGAACGCGACGCCGAGCACGGGGGAGAGGGCCGCGATCAGCGCCCCGAGCACGATGCCGCCCGCGCCGCCCCACGCGACCGTCCGGCGCAGCACGAAGCGCACCGAATCCTCCTCGCCGGATCCGAGATGTTTGCCGATCAGCGCCTGCGCGGCGATCGCGAGCGAGTCGAGCGCGAACGCCGCGAACGACGACACCGTGAACACGATCTGCCAGCCCGCGAGCTCTTCCGTGCCGAGGGCCGTGGCGGCGCCGACCGTGAGCAGTAGGCCGACGCGCAGCGCGACGGTGCGCAGGAACAGCCAGCCACCGGTCTTCGCCGTGCCGCCGATCCCGCCGCGCGACGGCGCCGACGACGCGCCGTGTTTCTTCGCGAGCCGCGCGATGACGATGACGTAGGCCACGACCATCCCCCACTGGGCGACGATCGTGCCGGCGGCGGATCCGGCGATGCCCCACCCGGCACCGTAGATGAACGCCCAGTTGAGCAGCGCGTTACCGGCGAAGCCGAGGCCCGCGATCCACAGCGGCGTCACGGTGTCCTGCAGGCCGCGCAGCAGGCCGGTCGCGGCGAAGACGACGAGCATGGCGGGCAGACCCCACATGCTCAGCTGCAGGTAGATCGCGGCCTGATCGAACACGTCGCCGCTCGGCCGGAACATCGTGACGGCCCACGGCGTGAGCAGATAGCCGACCACGGCGAGCGCCGCGCCGATCCCGACCGCGAGCCACATTCCGTCGATACCGCGCGAGATCGCGCCGGCGGTGTTTCCGGATCCGAAGAGCCGCGCGACCGCGGGCGTCGTCGAATAGGCGAGGAACACCATGAGGCCGACGAGGGTCTGCAGGATGCTCGACGCGATGCCGATGCCCGCGAGCTCCGTGACGCCGAGGTGCCCGACCATCGCGGTGTCGACCGCGAGGAAGATCGGCTCGACGACGAGCGACCCGAAGGCGGGAATCGCGAGCGCGAGGATCGAGCGGTTGAGGGATCGGGTCACACAGCCACTCTATGGTGGCGTGCCCCCGTTACTGCGGGCCATTCCGGCCACAACTGGGACATGCCCCGAGGCGTGTCCCACTTTGTGCGGGAATGACACCAAGTGGGACACACCGCCCGCGCCGCTCTTAGGGTGGAGGCATGACTCTTCCCTCCGGAATCGCATCCGACGACTTCTCCGCAGACATCCGTCCACAAGACGACCTCTACCGCCACGTGAACGGCGCGTGGCTCGACCGCACCGAGATCCCCTCCGACAAGGCTCGCTGGGGATCCTTCATGGAGCTCGCCGAGCAGGCCGAGAAGGACGTGCGGGTCATCGTCGAGGAGGCGCAGCAGGCCGCCGAGGGCACCGAGGCCCGCAAGGTTGGCGACGTGTTCTCGAGCTTCATGGACACCGAGCGCATCGCGGCGCTCGGCCTCGAGCCGATCCAGGATCAGCTGGCCGCCGTCGACGGCATCGACAGCGTGAGCGCGTTCCTCCGCACGGTCAGCGAGCTCGACCGCCAGGGCGTGACGAACGTCATCGGCGTCTTCATCGAGCCGGATCCGGGCAACCCCGAGCGCTACGTGCCGTTCCTCACGCAGGCGGGCATCTCGCTGCCCGACGAGCAGTACTACCGCGAAGACTCCTTCGCGCCGATCCGCGAGGCGTTCGTCGCCCACGTCGAGCGCATGCTCGCGCTCGCGAAGATCGCCGAGCCCGCCGAGGCGGCGAAGCGGATCCTCGCCCTCGAAACGCTCGTCGCGAGCCACCACTGGGACAACGTGAAGAGCCGCGACGCCGTCGCCGGTTACAACCTCATGAGCTGGGACGCCGCCGTCGAGCTCGCCGGCATCGACCTGGCGCCGTGGCGCAAGGCGCTCCTCGGCGACCTCGACGAGGCCGCCTTCGCCGAGGTCAACGTCATGCAGCCCTCCTATCTCACGGGCCTCGGCGGGCTCCTCACGGAGGAGAACCTCGCCGATTGGAAGACGTGGCTGCGCTGGAAGATCGTGCGCTCGGCCGCCCCGTACCTCACCGACGACCTGATCGAGGAGAACTTCGCGTTCGTCGGCACGACGCTGCAGGGCGTTCCCGAGATGCGTGCCCGCTGGAAGCGCGGCGTGAGCCTCGCCGAGGGCGCCCTGGGCGACGTCATCGGCAAGGCCTACGTCGAGCGCCACTTCCCGCCGGCGGCGAAGGCTCAGATGGACGAGCTCGTGCAGAACGTCGTCGAGGCCTACCGCGAGTCGATCACGAGCCTCGAGTGGATGACCCCCGAGACCCGCGAAAAGGCCCTCGCGAAGCTCGACACCTTCGTGCCGAAGATCGGCTACCCCGTGAAGTGGATCGACTACGCGACCCTCGAGATCGACCCCGCCGACCTCGTCGGCAACGTGCGCCGCGCGTCGGCGTTCAGCCACAACCGCGAGCTCAGCAAGATCGGTAAGCCGATCGACCGCGACGAGTGGTTCATGAGCCCGCAGACGGTCAACGCCTACTACAACCCGCTCATGAACGAGATCGTGTTCCCGGCGGCGATCCTGCAGTACCCGTTCTTCGACCCGAACCGCGACGCGGCCGCGAACTACGGCGGCATCGGCGCGGTCATCGGCCACGAGATCGGTCACGGTTTCGACGACCAGGGTTCGCAGTACGACGGATCCGGTGCCCTCAACAACTGGTGGACCGACGCCGACCGCGCGGCGTTCGAGGAGCGCACCCGCGCCCTCATCGAGCAGTACAACGTGCTCTCGCCGAAGGCCCTCGACGACAGCCACACGGTCAACGGCGCCCTCACGATCGGCGAGAACATCGGCGACCTCGGCGGCCTGTCGATCGCGCTGAAGGCCTACGAGCGCTCGCTCGCCGGCGCCGAGTCGCCCGTCATCGACGGCTACACCGGCACGCAGCGCGTGTTCTTCTCGTTCGCGCAGGTGTGGCAGCTCGCGATCCGCGACGCCGAGGCGATCCGCCTGCTGACGGTTGACCCGCACTCGCCCAACGAGTTCCGCTGCAACCAGATCTCGCGCAACATCGACGCCTTCTACGAGGCGTTCGGCGTGACCGAGTCCGACGAGCTCTGGCTCCCAGCAGACCAGCGCGTCTCCATCTGGTGACCGAACGGCGCGGGAGCGCGCCTCGCGGCGTTGTCGATCGGTCGACGCACCTCGGTGCGCCTTCCCTCCTCCGCCTTGCGATGCACGCCCCCGCGCCGCCCGGGTTTGTTACCGGGAGCAAAAGGATCCGCGGCATAATCGACGAGTGACCGATACGACCGCACGTCCTTTCCAGGTTGATCTTCGGGGCGTGGTCGATCTGCTCGGCCGCCACATCTACTCCAGCCCGCAGGTGTTCCTGCGCGAGCTGTTGCAGAACGGCCGCGATGCGATCCGCGCCCGGCACGACCTGGATCCGTCGGCCCCGGCCGGCACGCTCGACATCGTCCCGGCGGGGCCGGGGGAGTTCCGCTTCCGCGACGACGGCGTGGGCCTGACGGCCGACGAGGCGGCCGAGCTGCTCTCGACCGTGGGCCGCAGCTCGAAGCGCGACGACGTGCTGGGCGAGCGCCGCGAGGGCTACCTCGGCCAGTTCGGCATCGGGCTGCTCAGCTGCTTCATGGTGAGCGACCGGATCCACGTCACGAGCCGTTCGGCGAAGGGCGCCCCCGCGATTGAGTGGGTCGGCGACGCCTCCGGCGAGTTCCGGATCCGCGAGCTCGGCGAGGCCGAGACGGCCGCCCTGCCGATCGGCACCGAGATCGTGCTGGCGCCGCGCCCCGACGACGCGGCGATGCTCGCGCGCGAGCAGGTGACGGCGCTCGCCGATCACTTCGGCCGCTACCTGCCGGTCGCGGTGCGCGTGCAGGAGGAGACCGGATCCTGGCGGCGCGTGTCGCGCGAGCCCGAGTTCCTGACCGACGACCGCGAGCAGCTCCTCGCCTTCGGCGAGCAGGTGCTGGGCGCGCGCCCCCTCGACGCCATCCGGCTGAACATCGAGGGCACCGCGACCCGCGGCGTCGCCTACGTCTTGCCCTACGCGCCGCCGCCCGGCGCGCGCCAGGCCAACACCGTCTACCTCGGCCGCATGCTCGTGAGCGAGCACGTTGACGACATGCTGCCCGAGTGGGCGTTCTTCGTCCGCGCCGTGCTCGACACGACGGGCCTCGCCCCGACGGCGTCGCGCGAGTCGTTCGTCGACTCCCCGGCGCTCGAGCACACGCGCGAGGAGATCGGATCCGCCGTGCGCGCCTGGATCCTCGAGCAGGCGCGCGCGAAGCCGTGGGTCTTCCAGCGCTTCCTCGGCGTGCACCACCTCGCGCTCAAGGCGATGACCCTCGGCGACGACGAGTTCGCCCGCACCGTGCTGCCGTGGCTGCCCGTCGAGACGTCGGCGGGTGACATGACGATCGGCGAGCTCGCCGAGCGCTACGGCGGGGCGCGCTACACCGAGTCGGTCGACGAGTTCCGCCAGATCGCGGCGGTCGCGCGCGACGGATACCCCGTCGTCAACGGCGGTTACGTGCACCAGGCCGCGATCATGCGCCGCCTGCCCGTGCTGCTCGACCTCCCCGTCAGCCGCGCGAGCGTCAACGACATCCTCGACGACCTCGCGCCCGTGCCGCTCGATGATCGCGCCCGCGCGGTCGACCTCGAGACCCGCGCGACGACCGCCCTGGCGGACGTCGGGTGCGCCGTCACGACGCGCCAATTCGCGCCCGAAGAGCTCCCGGCGCTCGTCGTCGTGGATCCCGAAGTGCAGCGCCGCATCGATCGCGAGCAGGTGAAGGGCGATATCGGCGGCGGCCTCTGGGGCGGCATCGTCGGATCCGTCGGCGACCTGATCGACAAGCGCCGCTCGGCGGATCCGGCCGCGGCGCAGGCCGCGCAGCTGTGCCTGAACTGGCGCAGCCCGCTCGTGAAGCGCCTCGCCCACCTCGGCGACGAGCTCGTGCTGAGCCGCACCGTGCGCCTGCTCTACGTGCAGGCCCTCCTCGCCTCGCAGCGCCCGCTGCAGGCCAACGACCGACGCATTCTCACCCAGGCACTCGGCGACATGGTGTCGCTCAGCGCAGGCTTTACCGACCACGAAGGGGGCGCGCTGTGAGCGAGCCGACGACTGCAACCGAGGCCCTTGAGGCCCTCGACAACATCTTCATGGGCCCCGAGCGCCTCGCCGCGGCCCAGCTCGCGGTGCGCCTCGCCGACGAGGAGGGCGACGAGGATCTCGCCTACAAGGCGCGCATGCGCCTGACGTCGGCGGCGAGCTGGCTCGACGACACCGAGATCATGATTCCGTCGTACGGGTGGTGCGTCGCGAAGCACGACTCGGATCCGGCGCGCTTCCCGATCGACCCCTTCGGCGAAGAAGACGGAGCCGACCTGCTCTTCCAGGGCAAGTGGATGGCGAGCGACCTCGCGCAGAACTCGGGCTTCCCGCTCGCGCAGATCGAGAACGTCGTCGACGACCTCGAGCGCCGCTTCCGCGAGGCGGGCCTCAGCATGCACGGCCTGTTGCAGGTGCGCCGCGACCTGGCGCTGAGCTCCGGCGACATCGAGCTCGCGCAGCGCGTCACGACCGAGCGCGACCTGCACCCGAAGGACGACCACTCGCACTGCGACGCCTGCGTGCGCTCGAGCGACGTCGACTTGGCCCTCGCCTCGGGCGACCCCGAGCGCGCGATGGCGCTGTGGCAGGAGATCCACGAGGGCAACTATTCGTGTGGCGAGGAGCCCGAGCGCGTCGACGCGACCATGCTCCTGCCGATGCTGCGCGCCGGCCGCACCGACGAGGCGCTCGCGATGCACGCGTCGGCTTACCGCCTCGTGCGCCAGTACCACGCCGACGGCATGATGTTCTCGCAGCACCTGCCGTTCCTCGCCGTCTCGGGCAACCTCACCCGCGGCCTCGACATGATCGAGCGCCACATGCCGTCGATCGGCGCCGCGCCCTTCAACGAGCGCAACACGATGCACACGCTCAGCCGCGTCGCCGTGCTGCTCGACGCGCTGGTCGACGCGGGCCGCGGCGACGTGCCCGTCCGCGGATCCGACGACGCCGGCCTCCGCCGCCTCCTCGGCCACGAGGGCGTGCTGACGGCCGCTCAGTTCGCCGAGCGCGCGTGGGCAACCGCCGACGCGCTCGCGACCCGGCTCGACGAGCGCGACCAGACCACCGGATCCGCCTCGAAGGTCGCGAGCCGCAAGGCGCTGCGCGGCGAGCGGATCCCCGCCCCCTTCGGCGGCGAGGGCTACACGCCCGCGGCCGTCGCGGACGAGGCGCTCCCGAGCGACGCCCGCGGCTGGGCCTCGCTCGCGCGCCGCCGCGAAATGTGGGGAGCCTCCGCGGTGTCGGTCGAGGAGGCGCGCGAGAAGGCGCTGACGGATCCGCGCTTCGCGCCCGTCGTCTGGAGCGACCGGATCGACTCGGCCGTCGAGCGCGGCGACGAGGCCGGCGTGGCCGAGCTCCTCGCCCGGCGGATCGACGCGCTTCGCGCCGCCGGCTGGGGCGAGCTCGCCGACGCGCAGGAGCGCCTCGGGCGCTTCGCCGCGCCGGGCGCCGAGGAGGGCGCTGCGGCCGCCATTTCTGACGAGCTAGACCGTGGCGCCGACGAACCTGACGCGTGGGCCTGGCTGCTCTCGGCCTTCCTCACCGTCGGCGCACAGCCCGACGCCGACGACCCCGACGGCCGCCTCAACGCCGTCGACGCGGCTCTCGAGTCGCTCACGGAGGAGGATCCGTTCCTGCTGTTCGTGCGCCTCTCGACCCTCCGCATCGTCACGCTGCTGAACTCGCAGCGCGGCCCGGAGGCGGGGGAGGCGGCGCTCGCCGCACTGAAGGATCCGCGTGCCGAAGGTCAGCCGGCCAGCGAGCTTCGCCGTCTCGGCGCGATTGGGCTCGCGCACGCCGACCGCCGCGACGAGGCGATCGAGCTGCTCGACGGCCTGCTGACCGACGTGGCGCAGGCCGAGGGCAAGGCCGACTACGCCGCCGAGGTCGCCCGCACGGCCGGCCTCATGCTCGCCGAGACGGGGCGCTTCGACGAGTCGGTCGCGCGCCTCGAGTTCGCGGTGCGCGCCTCGGAGCGCTCGGGCGAACCGGACCCGTCGCTCACGTGGCAGCTCGGATCCGCGCAGCACGCCGCCGGGTACGCACAGGCCGCGCTCGAGACGTTTGAGGACATCTACCGCGCCGAGTCGGCCGCCGAGGCGGCGCCGGCCGAGATCCTGCCGACGCTCATGAAGCTCGCCGAGGTCGCGCAGGAGGCGGGAGACCCCGGCCTCGCCTACCGCTCGTACATGGAGGCCGTCGGCCTCGCCGACGAGCTCGGCCAGCCGCGCGCGATCGTCAGCGTGCAGTCGGCGCTCGGCAACCTCGAGCGCGAGCACGGCGACCCCGACGCCGTCGAGGCCTTCGAGGAGGCCGTCGAGGCGGCCCGCAAGCTCGACGACGAAGAGCCGTGGACGCTCGTCGAGGCCCTGCACAACCTGGGCGCGACGCGCATGCAGTTCGGCGACGCCGAGGGCGCCGAGGATCTCGACGAGGCGCAGTCCATCGCGGTCGCGGCCGGTAACGCCGGCGCGGGCGTCGACATCGAGATCTCGCGGGGCATCGGCCTGCGCCAGATGGAGGACGTCGCGGGAGCTGCCGCCGTCTTCGAGGGAGCTGCGGATCGCGCCGCTGAGTTCGGCGGCGGCCTCGCGGCGGTCGCGAACATGCACGCGGCCGTCGCTCTCGAGGAGCTCGGCGAGATCGCCCGCGCCGAGGCCCGCTACCGTACCTCGCTCGCCAACGGCGAGGAGGGCACGGGAGTGTACGTCGGCGCCGTCATGCGCCTCGCCACCATGCTCGATGGCCAGGGCCGGGAGTCCGACGCGAACGAACTGCGCGGGCTGCTGTAGGGGCGGCGCGGCCGCGCTCGCGCGGCGCGCCGAGGTTCTGACGATCGGCCGAGATTCTGACGATTCTGGTGGATTGGGCGATTCTCGCGCGATCGTCAGAACCTCGCGACGCCCTGCGCCCGCGCGCGTCCCGCGCCTGGGCTTCGCGTCACGCCCACACCACTTCGGGCCCGCGCACGGTGCTGGGCCGCACATTGCGCGCTGAGGTTCTGACAATGAGTCGAGATTCTGACGATTTCCACGAATCCGGCGAATCTGGCGCGATTGTCAGAACCTCGCGGCGCCGTGCGCCCGCGCGCACGCCTCACTCGCGTGCCCGTATTGCGCCCGAGGCACGGCGCCGGGCCGTACGTGGTGCGGCGAGGTTCTGACGATCCGTCGAGATTCTGACGATTATTGCGGATCCGGCGAATCTCGCCCGATTGTCAGAATCTCAGCGCCCCGGGGGGCGCACCGGCGCCCCCGGAACGCACCCCGCCACGCCAGAGCGAAGTGATAGGGATCTCCGGGGATATTGCCCGCGCGGGGATAGACACGCTCTTTTACTCTGTCCCTACGTTTGGATATCGACCCAGGAGGCAGGCATGGCAAAACGAGCGAAGATCTGGATCGGCGTGGCGATCGCATTCATCGTGATCGCGGTGGCGGTGTTGTTGATCGGCCCGCGCGTGTATGCGCAGTGGGCCAATAGCAACACCGCGCCTGCCCCGACGCTGTCGGCGACGGGCGAGGTGACCGACGAGATGGCGTCATACACGGGCACGATTACGGTGACCGACGGATCCACGGCCGGGTACCAGGTCGACGAGGTGTTGCAGGGGCAGGACGTGACGGTTCGCGGATCCACGGATCAGGTGACCGGAACGCTGGATATCGAGTCGGGCACGCTCGAGTCGGCAGAGATCACGGTCGACATGGCGAGTGTTGAGACCGATTCGAGCAATCGCGACAGCTACTTCCGCGACACCGCGCTCGAGACCGACACCTACCCCACCGCGACCTTCGTGTTGACGACCCCCGTCGAGCTCGAGGCGGGCATGACGACCGCGACCCTGTCGGGCGACATCACGGTTCACGGCGTCACCCAGGCGGTCACGTTCGACGCGCAGGTCGCGATGGACGACGACCAGGTCGAGATCGTCGGCAGCATCCCGATCACCTTCGAAGACTTCGGCGTGACCGCCCCCGACCTCGGCTTCGTGTCGGTCGAAGACACCGGCAGCATCGAGGTCGACCTCTTCCTGGCCGAGCGCGATTAGAGCCTAGCCGAGGTGGATTGCGCCGTCGAGGTATCGGACGGTGCTGAGATCCTCGACGCGCGCGTCCACCTCGGCGTCCTCCAAGTGATCGCCGACGCCGATAACGAAGCGGACCCCGGCGCGGCGTGCAGCGAGCACGCCGGCCGGGGCATCTTCGAAGACCACGCATGTATCCGGATCCAGGCCGAGAAGGCGCGCCCCGAGCAGATACGGATCAGGTGATGGTTTGCCGGCCTCGACGTCCTCGGCGGCGACGAGCTCCTTGGGGATAGGATGCCCGGAGGCCGCCAGGCGCGCGACGGCGAGGCGTCGCGCCGCCGAGGTGACGACCGCCCAGACGTGCGCGGGCAGCGACCTGGTGAGGGCCACGGATCCCGCGATCGGCTTCGTGAGGTCGGCACCGCGAACCTCCTCTTCTTCCAGCGCGGCGATCGCGGCACTCAAAACGTCGGGGGCGACAAGTTCAGCGACAGTGTCGGCCGCGCGGACCCCGTGGCTTACCTGCGTGCGGAAGTCGTATCCAGGCGAGTAAGTAGCTGCCCATCGGTCCCATGCGACAGCGGCTGGCTCGAGCGAATCGACGAGGACGCCGTCACAGTCGAAAAGGATCCCGTTGACCGGGAAACGTAGCGAAGTCATGGTTGTTCCGAGAAAAGCCGCGGGACGCCCGGAGGCGCCCCGCGGGGTGGTGTGTATGCGGGATCCCGCTTAGCTCTGTGCCGTCGGGACGGTGGCGACCGCGCGCTTACGCATCGCGAAGCTGATCACGTAGAGCGCCACGATGGCGACGACGATGCCCACGATGATCGCGACCTGGCCGCCGGCGAGCGAGAGGCCGCCGAGGAGGAGGCCGAACACGCCGTAGTCGGAGTCGGAGAACGTCGCGTTGGAGAACCCGATCTCGCCGAGGACCGGGAGCAGGAACAGCGGCAGGAAGGTGATCGCGAGTCCGTTCACAAACGCGCCGATTACGGCACCGCGGCGACCGCCGGCCGCGTTGCCGATGACACCGGCGGCGGCACCCGTCATGAAGTGCGCGACGACACCGGGGACGACGATCGTCGTGCCGAGCGCGACCATGCCGAGCATGCCGACGATACCGCCGACGAAACTGGCGAGGAAGCCGACGAGCACGGCGTTCGGCGCGAACGTGAACACGATCGGCACGTCGAGTGCGGGCTTTGCGTTCTTTACGAGCTTCTCGGAGACGCCCTTGAACGCGGGCACGATCTCGGCGAGCACGACGCGGACGCCCGCGAGGATAATGAAGACTCCGGCCGAGAACGTCGCAGCGCGCAGGAACAGGTAGACGGTGAAGTTCTGGCCGCCCGACAGCTCGTTCTCGATGAACGAGGCGCCGGCGAAGAATCCCACGATGATGTAGATCACGGCCATCGAGAGCGCCACGATCACCGTCGTGTCGCGGAGGAAGCTGAGCCCCTTCGGGAAGTTCAGGTCCTCAGTCGACTTCGAACCGCCCTTGCCGCGGGTGAGCAAGGCGACGAGGCCGCCGAGCGCGATGCCGAGGCCGCCGGTGTGACCGAGCGCAACGTCGTCGCTGCCGGTCACGCGGCGCATGAAGGGCTGCACGAGGGCGGGCGACACGACCATGTAGATGCCCTGAGCGAGCGAGCCCCACAGCACGACGGCCCACGGTTCGAAGCCAGCGACGCCCAGGATCACGGCGAACATACCGGCGATATAGAACGCGACGTGCCCAGAGAGGTAAACGTACTTGAATCGCGTGGTCGCAGCGAGCACGATGTTGACGATCATTCCGAAGAAGAAGATCAGCGCCGCTGCCGAGCCGTAGTCGAGGAGCACCTGCGCGATGATCGCCTCGTTGTTCGGCACTGTTCCCTGCACGTTGAACGCGTGCTGGAACATGACGCCGAACGGATCCAGGGCGTCAACGACGACGCCTGCTCCGGCCGCGAGTACGAGGAATCCTACGAGCGTGCGGATCGTGCCCTTCAGCACATCGCTGAATGACTTGCCCTGTACGGCGAGGCCGACGAGGGCGATCAGCGCGACGATGACCGAGGGCTGAGTGAAGATGTCTAGGAGGACATCGACGAGCGCATCCATGTCAGATGCTTCCTTTCCTTGTCAGGTGTCCGCGGGACTAGGCGCTGAGGCCGTGGCGCTGGGCTGCTGCGGCAACCTTCTCGCGCAGTTCGCCGAGGTCGATGATGCTGTCGAGGACGACGACGTCCCCGAGGTGCTGGGCGGCATCGGCGATGTCGCGGCCGACGAATACCGCGTCTGCGTCGCCGTTTGCGACCGAGCCGAGGTCTGCGTGATCGACGGTGACACCGGAGATCTCCAGCTCCTTAAGGACCTTCTCGATGTTCATGTGGACCATAAAGCTCGAGCCGAGGCCGGTGCTGCAGACTGCGAGGAACTTCTTTGTCATCGGTTTTCTCCTGCCGTGAGGACCGCCAGTGCATCGGCGGTGGTGGTTGCCGCGAGGAGGGAATCCCGCGCGGCGTCATCTGAGAGCAGTTCTCCCAGGGCGGCCATCGTCGCCAGGTGACTCGTGGAGTCGGCGGCAGCGAGGCATACAAATAGTGAAATGGGGTGTGCTTCTTCGTCGTTCAGCAACACCTCGGGGCGCACCCAGAGCGCTGACATGCCGGTTTCGATCACGCCGCGCTCGGGGCGGGCGTGGGCCAGCGCGATGCCGTATCCCAGATCGATGTACGTTCCACCCGCGGCGATCGACTCGAGCATCGCGTCGACATAGTCGCGGCTTATGCGGCCCTGCTCGAGCAGCGGCGTGCTAACGAGTTCGATGGCGTCGCGCCAGCCCGGGAGCTCTTCCGCGAAGAGGAGGGTGCTCTCGTTGAGGTGAGAAGTGAGCATTCGGGTCATGCCTCCTGGGGCGTCGGGCCCGCGACGCGCAGGCTGAGTTCGATCTCGCTATTGAGGGGAGTGTGTCGGGCGACTCCGTGGGCGACCGGGTGACCATCCTGGTCATACACCGTCGATGCGACGGCGAGGAGCCGCAGAGAGGGCGCGACCTCGAGGTTGAGCGCGACGTCTGCCGTTGCTTCCTCGACCCCGACTCGCATGTCGTTGCGCGACAGCACGACTCCGTATCTCTCGTGTAGGTAGTCGAAGAGCGATCCCGTCGTGAAGTCGGCGGAGGCGCACTCGGGGAAGCGGTCGTGGGGCAGGTACGTGACCACGTGCTGGTGGAGCTGCCCGTTGACGAAGCGCAGGCGGACAAGCTCGACGACCCGTGCACCCGACGGCACATCGAGCAAGCGCGCAATCTCGTTGTCGGCCGCCACGAGCTCCTGGCGAAGCACCCGGGTTGCTACCGTGTGCCCGGCGCTTGTTTGCTGGCGGTGGAAGCCGGTGACGATGTCGGCGAACCGTTCGGGGTAGTGGATCCCCGGCTTGGGCGCGCTGACGAAGGTGCCGCGTCCGTGCTCGCGGGCGAGCCGACCGTCTTGTACGAGGCCGTCGACGGCGTGCCGCAGGGTGATGCGGCTCACGCCGAGCTCCTCGCAGAGTTCCTTCTCCGACGGAAGCCGGTCGCCGACGCGCATCGTGCCGATGCGTTCGACCAGGTGGTCACGCACGGCACGGTACTTGCTCGTGCCGGTTGAACTGTCCAAGGCTGCCTCCTCGCTGCCCTACCGCGTCGTCACGGGTAGAAAGTGATTATGACGACATGATGACATGAATCAGAGGTAAACCGCAAGGGTTCGTTGAATCTTCGTAAAAACGGGAGACTTGCATCCCAAGAGATCATGACGTCATAATCACTTGGACGAAAGGAAGCTCATGACAACGACGCACGCTCCCACCGATTCCTCGACCGCATGGGGCGGACTCATCGACCCTCTGACTGTCACGACGGCCCGCCTACTCTCGGCGGACGCGGTCGAGAAGGCCGCCTCGGGTCACCCCGGCACCGCGATCGCTCTCGCGCCGGTCGCCACCCTGCTCTTCCGCAACCACATCCGCCACGATCCGCGCGATCCGGAGTGGGCCGGCCGCGATCGCTTTGTGCTGTCCTGCGGTCACGCGAGCATCCTGCTCTACACGCAGCTTCACCTGAGCGGCTACGACGTCACGATCGACGACCTGAAGGCCTTCCGCACCCTCGGCTCACGAACGCCCGGTCATCCCGAGTACGGCCACACTGCGGGCGTGGAGACCACGACGGGCCCGCTCGGTCAGGGCCTCGCCACTGCCGTGGGAACCGCGATGGCATTCGCTCACGAGCGCGCCGAGTTCGACGAGGACGGCGTGAGCTCACCCTTCGACCGGCACGTCTGGGTGCTCGCCTCGGACGGAGATCTGCAGGAAGGTCTCTCCTATGAGGCCGGCGCGATCGCCGGCCGCATGAGCCTCGGAAACCTCACCGTCGTATACGACGACAACGACATCCAGATCGAGGGCGACACCCGCCTCACGAGCTCGGAAAACGTGGCCCAGCGCTTTGAGGCGCAGGGATGGCATGTTCTCACCGTCGGCCTCGCGGCGGACGGCGACATCGACGTCGCGGGTCTCGATGCCGCGCTCCGCGCCGAGCGCCCCCTCGATAAGCCTCGCCTCGTGATCCTGAAGTCGCAGATTGCGTTCCCCGCCCCGAACGCAGTGGGTACGGCTGGCTCGCACGGTGCACCCCTCGGCGGCGCCGAGGTTGCGAACCTGCGCACGGCACTCGGCTCCGATCTTGAACCCTTCGAGGTGCCGGAATCGGTCCACGCGGGCATCGACGATGTCGTATCCCGGGGCGCTGAGCTGCGGCGCGAGTGGGACGCCCGCGTCAGCGCATGGCGCGAGGCGGATCCCGTAAGGGCAGACCGCCACGCGGCCTTCCTGCGGCGCGAAGTCCCCTCCGGTCTCGCGGCGGCGATGCCCACGTACGAGCCCGGGGCATCAGTCTCGACGCGCGATGCTTCCGGCGCGGCGATCCAGGCCATCGCGGCCCAGGTTCCCGGCCTCTGGGGCGGATCCGCCGACCTGGCCGAGCCCAACCGCACGGCGATCACAGGTGGCGGATCCTTCCTGCCCGAGTCGACCTCGCTCGGCACCCTGCGCGGTCGGAACATTCACTGGGGCGTGCGCGAACACGGCATGGCGGCCGCGATGAACGGCATCGCCCTCGCCGGCGGTTGGCGCGTTTTCGCGGGCACGTTCCTCGTGTTCAGCGACTACCAGCGCCCCTCCATCCGCTTGGCTTCGCTCATGCAACTGCCCGTGACGTACATCTGGTCGCACGACTCGGTTGCACTGGGACAGGACGGCCCGACGCACCAGCCCATCGAGCACCTCGCCTCGTTGCGCGCGATCCCCGGTTTTACCGTCGTACGGCCCGCCGATGCCAATGAGACGGTTGCCGCCTGGGCCGCGGTTCTGGAGAAGGAGCAACCCGTGGGCCTTGTGCTCGGCCGCCAGGGCGTGCCCGTGCTCGATATCCCAGCAGCAGAGGTTGCCGAGGGAGTGCGCCGCGGCGCCTACATCGTGCGGAACACCGCGACGCCCGACGTCGTGCTCATCGCGACGGGCAGCGAGGTTGCGGTCGCGTTGGTCGCTGCAGACGAGCTGGCCGCCGAGGGAATCGAGGCACGCGTCATCTCCATGCCGAGCCGCGAGTGGTTCACCGCTCAGTCCGCCGAGTATCGCGAGTTGATCCTGCCCGCGTCCCTGAGCGCACGCGTCGTCGTCGAGGCCGCGTCCTCGTTCGGTTGGCACGACATTGCGGGCCCTGCGGGCGAGATCGTTGGCATCGACGAGTTCGGCCTTTCCGCACCCGCCGACGAGGCGCTCGCCGCGCGAGGGATCACCGTCAGCCACGTCGTCGTCGCCGCGAAGCGCGTGTCAACGCGCGACTGACGCGAGGTGTTGGGGTAACTCACCCCAACGAAATCACCGTCGCACCCTCCGGCGCCTGCGCGTCGGGGCGGTGCGACACCAGCACCACGATGCGGTCGGCGGTGGCGCGGCGGATGTCGGCCATCATCGCCTCGGCGGTGGGCCGGTCGAGGTGGGCGGCGGGCTCGTCGAGCAGGATCACCTCGGCGCTCGTGAGCAGGGCGCGGGCGACCGCGAGCCGCTGGCGTTCGCCGCCCGAGAGCGCGGATCCGCCGGCACCGACCCGGGTGTCGAGCCCGAGCGAGAGGCCGACGCGTGCGAGCGCGTCGGTCATCTCGTCGTCTGTGGGGGCGTTCTCGCGCGATCGCGCGATCGCGAGGTTCGCGCGGATCCGCGAGTCGAACACGTACGCGTCCTGCGGGCACCACGCGACGGCGTCCCGCCAGCTGTCCGCCTCCGCGCGGGCGAGCGAGATGCCCGAGGCGTAGACGGCGCCCTCGGCGGCGGCGAGCGAGCCCATGAGCACCGACAGCAGGGTCGATTTTCCGGATCCGCTGGGGCCGGAAACGACGAGCCATTCGCCGGGCGCGACCTCGCCCGACACGTGCCGGAAGACGGGCACCGCCTGGCCCGGATACGCGGCGGCGACGTCGTCGAGCACGACCGACGACACGGGCCGCGGGATGGGCGTCTCGCCCGTCATGACGGGGGTCGGATCCTCGGCGAGCGGCGCGATGCGCAGGGCGAGTTCGCGCAGCGCGGGCAGGCGGTGGCAGGCGCCGACGAGCCCCGTCAGCGGCTCGACGGCCGCGAGCGCGAGCAGCGCGACGACGCACGCGAACTCCGCCGCGAGCCCGCCCGCGAGCAGGGGAGCGCCGGCCGCGAGCGCCGAGCAGGCGAGCACGACGACGGCGTCGGCGAGCCCGGCACACCAGGCGGATCCGCGCTCCGCACGCGCGAGCCGGTCGGCCGCGCGATCGAGCCGCGCGATCGCGGGCACGGCGCGCCCGTTGGCGCGGAGGTCGTCGGCCGCGAGGGCGAGCGACGCGGTGCCGCGGGCGAGCGCCGAGCGCTCCTTGACGCGGGTGCGCATGGATCCGCGGGCGGCCCACACCGCGATCGCGCTGCCGAGCGCGGTCGCGAAGACCAGCGCGAGGGCGACCGGAACCGCGAGGCCGGGCGCGACGAGCGCCGTCGTCACGACGATGCCGACGATCGCGAGCAGCCCCGCGACGAGCGCCGGGATGATGCGCGGCAGCTGGTCGCGGAGGTCGTCGGCGATCGTGACGAGGTAGTCGACGGGCGATCCGCCCTCGAGCAGGCGGCGGGATCCGGCGCCGCGGGCCGCGACCCCGCGCCACAGCTTCAGGCGCAGGCGGTCGACGGTCGAGAACGACGCGGCGTGCGTCGCGAGGCGCTCGGCGTAGCGGCTGACGGCGCGGCCGATGCCGAAGAATCGCACGCCGACGATCGCGACGAGCAGGTACATGATGAACTCTTCGATGCTCGAGCGCACGATGAGCCAGCCCGAGACGGCCGTGAGGGCGAGGCCCATTCCGGTCGTGACGAAGGCGAGCAGCGCGCCGAGCGCCCAGCGGAGCGCGTCGGGCCTCAAAAGGGATGCGATCTCGCGGCGGGCGCGGGCTCCCTCGCGCGAGAGGGCGCGGTGGCCGGGGCCGCGCAACTTCGGCAGCTCGATGGCCTGGGACTCGGGGCCGCCGGCGATCTTGATGGGGCCGGTCGATAGTGGAACCCCGACGGGTGCGGGCGCGATCGGGGCGAGCACTTCGTCGGCGAGGGGCGCGACGCCGACGATGCGGTCGGCGAGCGCGAGCGTCTCGGGCTCGTGCGTCGCGAGGACGACGGTCGCGCGCTTCGCGCGGCACCGGATCGCGTCTCGCACGAGCTCGGCCGACTCGCGGTCGAGGTGCGCCGTCGGCTCGTCGAGGATCAGCAGGGTCGCGCCGTCGTCGACGCGCGCGAGGGCGCGGGCGACCGCGAGGCGGCGCTGCTCGCCGGGGCTCAGCTCGGCGGTCGCGGCGTCGGCGCGGCGTTCGAGGCCGACCTCGGCGAGCAGGGCACCCGGATCCTCGGCGCCGTACAGCGCGAGCTCGTCCCACGGCGTCGCCGTGAACGCGCGCGGGGTCTGCGGCGCGTAGGCGGTGCGCTCGGCGTCGACTCCGACGATCCAGCCGGACGCGTGCGCCGACGAGGGCAGCGCGCCCGCGAGGGCCTTCAGCAGCGTCGACTTGCCGGATCCGCTGGGCCCGGAAACGGCCGTGATGCCGCCGATCTGCGCCGAGAAGCGCTCGAGCGTGGGGCTCTCGCGCCCCTCGTGGCGCACCCACAGCTCGTGCACGACGATCGTCGTCGGCGCGTGCTCGGCGGTGCGCTCGCCCGGCTCGGCGAGCTGGGCGACGACCTCGGAGAGCGAGGGGAACCCCTCCGGGAGCCTCGTGACCGGAACGGGCCGTGTGAGCGCCCGCACGGCGGATCCGCCCTGCCGGGCGACGACGTTCAGGCGCGCCCCGCGCACGTCGCCGCGGCGGGCGCCGCCGAGGATCCGTTTGACGCGCGCGAGCGCGCTCGCGCCGTTCTGCGAGGAGTGGAAGGCGGATCCGAGCTCGCGCATCGCCTGGAAGCATTCAGGCGCGAGGATGAGGGCGAGGAGTGCGGCCTCGAGCCCGACGGTGCCGTTCATGAGGCGCAGGCCGAGCACGACGGCGACGAGCGCGACCGAGATCGTCGAGATGAGCTCGAGCGCGAGCGCCGAGAGGAAGGCGGTGCGCAGGGTGATCTGGGTGCGGCGGCGGTACTCGCCCTGGATGTCGCCGAGGGCGCGCGACTGCTCCTCGACCCGGCCGAGGCCGACGAGCACCGGCAGGCCGCGGGCGAGCTCGGTCAGGTGGTTCGCGAGGCGCGCGAGCGAGCCCGTGGCCTCGTCGGTCTTCTCCTGCGTGTGCTTGCCGATGAGGATCATGAACAGCGGCACGAGCGGAATCGTCAGCACGATAATGAGGGCGCTCAGCCAGTCGGCGCCGAGGATCCGCGCGCCCACGAGAAGCGGCACGACGACCGCCTGGATCATGGCCGGCAGGCTCTGCGAGAAGTAGTCGTCGAGGTCGTCGAGGCCGTCGGTCGCGAGCACCGCGACGGATCCCTCGCGCTCGCTGCCCTCGGAGATGCGGGCCGGATCCACGGGCCGGTCGGCGTCGGAGTCGGCGCCCTCGGCGCCCTCCGCGTCGCCGCCGACGATGCGGTCCCACAGCTGCCCGCGCAGGTCCTGCTTCACGGCGATCGCGACGCGCGCCGCCACGACCTTCGTGCCCCAGCCCGCGAGCGCGCGCACGATCGCGCCCGCGGATCCAAGGGCCGCGACGAAGCCGGCGTCGAGGTCGCCGTCGGCGAGCCCCGCGATGCCCGCGGCGATCGCGCCCGCGACGAGCACGAGGCCGAGCGCCTTGAGGGCCGCGAGGATGCCGAGCGCCGCGAGGGCGGGTTTCGGTACCGGACCGAGGTCCGGGCGAGGAGACTCCATGGTGTGACTATGCCGGATCCGGGGTCACTTTGCGCGCAGGATGGCGGGAACCACGATGTGCGGCTCGGGAATCATGCCGGGCGTGAGGCGCTTCCGGAACACCCAGTACGACCACGACTGGTACGCGATCACGAGCGGCAGGCCGATGGCGGCGACGACCGACATGACCGTCAGCGTGTAGGGGCTGTTCGAGGCGTTCGTCAGCGTCAGGCTGAACGCGTCGTCGATCGTCGACGGCAGCACCTGCGGGAACATGCCCGCGAAGATCGAGCCGGCACCGAAGACGATGAAGCCCACGTAGCCCGCGAACGACATGCCCTCGCGGCGCTTGCGCGCATAGAACCAGGCGTGCACGGCGCTCGCGACGGCGAGCACGACGAGCGCCCACGACAGCCACCAGCCGCCGCCGTGCGCGAACTGCACCCACAGCGCCCAGCCCGCGGCGGGGATGAGCAGCACGGGGCCCCAGGTCGCGCTGAACCGGGCCGTGCGCTCGCGGATCTCGCCGTCGGTCTTGAGGGCGAGGAACGCGGATCCGTGCGCGAACGCGAAGCACACGACGGCGACGCCGCCGAGGATCGCGGGGAACGAGAGCCAGACGAACGGGCCGCCCACGCGGTCGCCGTTGGCATCGATCGGCAGGCCGGTCGAGGTCAGTGCGAGGGCCGCGCCGATGCAGAAGGCGCTCACGGCGGATCCGAGACCCAGGCACCACGTCCAAAAGCGCGCCCAGCGCGGGTCGTGCACCTTGCCGCGGAACTCGATCGCAACGGCGCGGGCGATCAGCGCCAGCAGGGTGATCGTCAGCGGCACGTAGAGGGCCGAGAAGAGCGACGCGTACCAGGCGGGGAAGGCCGCGAAGATCGCGGCGCCCGCCGTGATGAGCCACACCTCGTTGCCGTCCCAGACGGGGCCGATGGTGTTGAGCATCGTGCGACGCTCCTTCTCGCTCTTCGTCGCGAAGAGCACGCGCATGCCGACGCCGAAGTCGAAGCCCTCGAGCGCGAGGAAGCCGATCCAGAGCACGCCGATCGCGACGAACCAGATGATGGGGAGGATATCCATGTCGGGCCTTCCTTAGTACGCGAACGCGAGCACGTCGTCGCGATCGGTCTTGTCGTCGTGGTGATCGTCGTGGGTCAGCTCGGGCATGGCGCTCGCCGCGCCGCCGCGCACGTACTTCACGAGCAGGAACAGCTCGAAGACGAGAATCACGGCGTAGACAAGGGTCAGGGCGATGACCGAGAAGAGCAGCTCTCCGGCCGTCACACCGGGGGAGACCGCGGCGGCGGTGTACATGAACACCTGGTCGATGCCCGTCGCGTCGGGGTTGGGAGCGACGACGAACGGCTGGCGGCCCATCTCGGTGAAGATCCAGCCCGCGATGTTCGCTGCGAACGGGGCGATGATGCCGAGGATCGCGAGGCGCATGATCCACGGCGACCGCGGCACGGTGCCCTTGCGGGTCAGCCACAGCGCGATGACGGCTGCGCCCGCGACGATGCCGCCGAGGCCGATCATGAGGCGGAAGCCCCAGTAGGTCACCCACATCGTCGGCACGTAGTCGATCGTCTGGCCGGCGCGCTCGCCATAGACGGGGTTGTCGGGCAGCGTCGCGCCGTACTGCTCGATGTACTCGGGCTCGAGGTCGTTGATGCCGGGCATGTCGGCGCCCCACTCGCCCGTGCCGAGGAAGCCGAGCACGCCGGGGATCTCGATGAGCGCCGTCACGTCGTCGCAGGTGCCGCCGGGGTCGCCGATCGAGAGCACCGAGAAGGATCCGCCGGTGTGGCAGGCGGCCTCCGCGGCCGCCATCTTCATGGGCTGCTGCTCGTACATGAGCTTGCCCTGCACGTCGCCCGTGATGACGGTGCCGGCGAAGCCGAGTATCGCGACGACCGCGCCGAGGCGAAGCGACCAGATCCACAGGCCGTGATCGGCCTTGTCGCGGCCCTTCTTGTCGAGCCCCTGGGCGGTTCCGTCGCCGACGATCACACGGCCGTTCTCGTCGACGGTGTCGACGCCGTCGTGGCGGCGGCGCCACAGGTGGTACCAGCTGATGCCGAGCAGGAACATGCCGGCGACGACGAGCGCGCCGAAGATCGTGTGCGTGTAGGCCGCGATCGCGGTGTTGTTGGTGAGCACGGCCCAGACGTCGGTCATGACGGGGCGGCCGTCGTCGCCCATCTCGACGCCGACGGGGTGCTGCATCCACGAGTTCGCGACGATGATGAAGTAGGCGCTGAGCCACGATCCGATGACCGCACACCAGAGGGCCGCGAGGTGCAGGCCCTTGCGGATCCGGCCCCACCCGAAGATCCACACGCCGAGGAACGACGACTCGACGAAGAACGCGAGCAGGCCCTCCATCGCGAGCGGGGCACCGAACACGTCGCCGACGAAGCGGGAGTATTCGCTCCACGCCATGCCGAATTGGAACTCCTGCACGAGGCCCGTGGCGACGCCGACGATGAAGTTGATGAGGTAGAGCTTGCCCCAGAACTTGGTGGCTCGCAGGAATCGATCCTGCCCCGTCTTCACCCACATGCTGTGCATGATGGCGACGGTCATGCCGAGGCCCAGGGTGAGCGGCACCATGAGGAAGTGGTAGACGGTCGTGATGCCGAACTGCCAGCGGGCAATGTCTAGGGGATCCACGCGGGACTCCTTTTCTACGACGTGTAGAAGTGGTCGACACCAGCGTACGACATTTTCTACGGCTTGTAGAACTATTTCGACGTTGTGTAGATCTTACTTCGACACGCGGTAGAATGAGAGTTCATCACTGATACGAGGGGGAGCGCTTGGGAAAGCTCGGAGACCTGGAACGCAGCGTGATGGACGTGCTGTGGGACGCCGATGAGGCGCTGACCGCGTACGACATCAAGGACGCGATTGAGGAAGGCCGCGGCCGCGAAATGGCCGCGACGACGGTGCTCACCGTGCTCTCCCGCCTCGAGAAAAAGGGCCTCGTCGCGCCGGATAAGTCGGTGCGCCCCCACCGCTACCGCGCCGTCGCCTCCCGCGCCGAACACCAGGCCGAACTCATGCACGAGGTGCTCGTCGGATCCGGCGACCGCACCGCCGTGCTCGCCCGCTTCGTCGGCGGCGTCTCGGCCGAAGAGGCCGAGTACCTGCGCGAGCTGCTCACGAAGTAGTCCCGGCCCGGCCCGTCTCTGCGGAGATGAGCCGCAACTGCGGATGCGAACCGTAATCTGATCCGCATTTCGGGGTCATCTCCGAAGTTCCGGCGCGCGTAACCTTGAACCTATGACCGTCCCGGCCCTGAGCTCTGCCGTTGCGCTGGCGCTCGTGGCCATTTTCCTGGCCTGGCCGGCGCCGATGGTGCTCTCGCGTGCCGAATGGCCCGCGCACGCGCCCGCCCGCGCCCTCCTCCTCTGGCAGGTCATCGCCCTCGCCGGTGGGCTGTCGATGATCGGCGCGCTGTGGCTTCTCGGCGACGCGTTCTTCCCCGGGTACCCGATCCTCACGGGGATCCCCGCGATGCTCCTCGCGCTCTACCTCGTCGCGCACCTCGTCGTGACGGTCGTGCGCTTCGAGCGGCAGCGCCGCCGCCACCTGCAGCTCCTGCTGCTGCTGAGCTCGCCGGATCCGAACCGCAAGGGCACCCTCGTGCTCGATGACAACGCGCCGGTCGCCTACTGCCTGCCGCGCGGCATCGGATCCGTGACCGTGCTCTCGCGGGGCCTCTTCGACTCGCTCGGCCCGGCCGAGCTCGACGCCGTCATCGCCCACGAGCGTGCCCACGTCGAGCAGCGCCACGAGGTACTCCTCGTGTCGTTCAAGGCGTGGCATTCCGCGCTGCCGTGGTTCCCGATGGCCGCGCTCGCCGAGGGCGAGGTCGAGGCGCTCGTTGAGATGCTCGCCGACGACCAGGCGCGCCGCACCCAGCCCGACGACGTGCTCGCCCGCGCGATCCTGCAGGTCGGCCGCGTCGAGGGTGGGGGATCCCCGGGTGGGCGCAACCGGCAGGTCGACCGCTTCCGGCGGCTCGCGCCGTAGGGCGGCTGACTACCGTACTGTCGGGGCATGGACTCTCACCCCGTCATCGTCGTCGGCAGCGCGAACGCCGACCTGACCTCCTTCGTCGAGCGTGCGCCCGAGCGCGGCGAGACGCTCATCGGATCCGACTTCTCGATGGCCGCCGGCGGCAAGGGCGCGAACCAGGCGATCGCCGTTTCCCGCGCGGGCGCGCGGTGCGTCTTCGTCGGGTGCGTCGGCGCGGATCCGTTTGCCAACCTCATCCGCGAGGGGCTCGAGGGCGTCGACACGCGGTTTCTGCGCGAGGTGCCGGGCGAGGGGACGGGTATCGCGCACATCCGCGTCGATGCCCGAGGCGAGAACGACATCGTCGTGGTACCGCGCGCGAACGCACGCCTCACGACGGCCGACGTCGATCGCGCGCTCGAGGCCGAGGGCGAAGCGGGCGGCGTGATGCTGCTGCAGCTCGAGACGCCCATCGACGTCGCGGTGCACGCGGCGCGCGCCGCGCACGCGAGGGGCATGACGGTGATCCTCGACCCCGCGCCCGCGCAGCCGCTGCCCGAGGAGATCTGGGCGTCGGTCGACATCGTCACGCCCAACGAGGGCGAGGCGCGCGTGCTCACGGGCGAGGCGGATCCGGCGGCCGCGAGCCGCTGGTTCCTGGAGCGCGGCGTCGGCGCCGCCATCCTCACCCTCGCGGGCGCGGGCGCGAGCGTCGTGACCGCCGAGGGGTCGCGGATCCACGAGCCCTTCCCCGTCGACGCCGTCGACACGACCGCCGCCGGCGACGCGTTCGCGGGCGCCCTGGCCGCGGGCCTCGCGGGCGGGCTCGGGCTGGATCCGGCGGTGCGCCGCGCGATGGCGGCCGGCGCGCTCGCGGTCACGCGGGAGGGCGCGGCGCCGAGCATCCCGACCGCCGCCGAGATCGACGGGCTTCTCGGGTCGTAAGGCGGGGTCGGAAAGGGCCCGCCTTACTCGTGCCTTCTAAGAGCAGAACGCGGGCCCCGAGGGGGACCCGCGTTACTCGTGTGGTGACTACTTCGCCCAGGGGAAGGGGGTCTCGCGGTCGAGGGTCGCGTCGTTTCCGATGGCCTCGATCGTGTTCGCGCCGGAGCGGACGCAGAGCCACTTGAGCGGCGTGGCGCTCTCGGGGAGGGCCCGCAGCGCGAGCTTGCTGTTCGGGGCGACGCGCACGACGGTGCCGGCCTTCAGGGCGACGGTGTCGTCGCCGACCGAGATCTCGCCCTGCCCGTCGAGCACGATGTAGATCTCTTCCGTGTCGGCGTGCGAGTGCCAGAACGGCGACGAGTCGCCCGGCTCGGTCGCGTTGACCGAGATGCCGACGGTGTCGGCGCCGAGCTCGCCCTGGACGAAGTTCTTACCGGCCCACTGGTCGATGCTGCCGAGTTCGGTGACCTTGTATTCGCTCATGGCGTCCACGCTATCCGAGCCGTCTTTGCGGCGGGCCTACGCCTTCGCGAGTTCGTCTTTCTTGTCCCCGGGCGTCGGAATGAGGTCGAGCGGCATCGTGCTCGTGTCGATAAGCGGGTTGTCGTCCTGGCCCGCGACGAGCTCGATCGCCTCCTGCTTCGTCTCGACGCTGGGCATGGATCCGACGAGCGGGCGGCGGGCCGACTCGGTCATCCCGATCGCGGCGATACCGCCGATGACGCCGAAGAACATGACGTAGAACGCGGGCATGAAGGCGTTGCCGGTGATCTGAATCAGCCACTCACTGAACAGCGGCGTCGTGCCACCGAAGAGCGACACCGACAGGTTGTATGCGATCGCCATCGCGCCGAAGCGCGACGCCGTCGGGAACAGCGCCGGGAGCGCCGAGGCCGAGGGGCCGACCCACAGGGCGAGCGGCACGGCGTTCATCGCGAGGGCGATGAAGATGGCCCACTCCTGCCCGATCTGCATGATGGCGAAGGCGGGCACCATGACGATGAGCGTCGTGACCGACGCGGCGATGTATACGGGCTTGCGGCCGACGCGGTCCGAGAGGCGGCCGACGAGCGGGATGGCGACCGCGAGAACCAGCAGCACGGGCACGGTCGCCATGGCGGCCATGAGGTTGCTCACGCCGACGGTGTTCTCGAGGTAGGCGGGCATGTAGCTCGTGAGGGCGTAGCTCGACGTGTTCGTCGCGGCGACGATCGCCATGGCGATGAGGATCTCGCGCCAGTAGTGGCGCATGATGCCGACGATGCCGTGGCGGGCCATCGGATCCGAGCTGTCCTGCTTCGTCGTCTCGCCCGATTCCTCGGCGACCTCGTACGCGGGGGTCTCCGGGATCCGCATGCGGAACCAGATCGCGACGATGCCGAGGGGCAGCGCGAGCAGGAACGGGATGCGCCAGCCGTAGTCGAGCATGGCTCCGGGGCCCGAGATCGCCTCGGTGATGAGGGTCGTGACGGCGACGGTCGCGGCACCGGCCGCGAAGCCGACGTAGGATCCGAGGTCGAGCAGCGACGACCAGAAGCCGCGGCGGCGGTCGGACGAGAACTCGGCGACGTAGGTCGTCGCGCCTGCGTACTCGCCACCGGTCGAGAAGCCCTGGATCATCTTCAGCAGGTACAGCGGCACGATCGCCCACAGGCCGATCTGTGCCGCGGTCGGCAGCACGCCGATGAGGGCGGTCGCGGCGGCCATCATCGCCATCGTGAAGAACAGCACCTTCTGGCGGCCGATGCGGTCACCGATCGGGCCGAGCACCATGCCGCCGAGGGGGCGGACGAGGAACGAGACCGCGAATCCGAGCAGTGTCACGAGCAGGCCGGCCTCGCGGGGGAGGCCCTCGGTGAAGACGGCGGTCATCGTCACGGCGAGGTAGCCGTAGATGCCGAAGTCGAACCACTCCATGAAGTTACCGACGACGGTTCCCGAGATGGCGGTGCGGATGCGAGAGCGCTTCACGACCAGGACATCGCCGACGCGCAGGCGCCGCGGCTCGTTGGCGCCCCTCGTCGTGTTCTTCTCTGCTCGGCTTGAGCGGTTCATCGACCATCTCCCGTTTCGTATCGTCTGTGTCGGTCAGCATCACGGCGATTGTTGACAATGAAACAATCGGACACCAGGCGTTCGAGGATAGCGGCGTTGCGGTGCGATCGGAAATCGAGCGTGTCGCCAGAAACATCCGATCTCTGATTAGACTCGCGACCATGGCGGTGACAGACCAGGCGATCGCGGGCATCAAAGACATGATCGTGACGGGCAGGCTCGTGCCCGGCGACAAGCTCCCGCCCGAGAAGGAATTGAGCGAGGAGCTGGGGCTCTCGCGCAGCTCCCTCCGCGAGGCGGTGAAGGCCCTCGAGGTCATCCGCGTGCTTGACGTGCGCCGCGGCGATGGCACCTACGTGACGAGCCTCGAGCCGAACCTGCTCCTCGAGGCGATGAGCTTCGTCGTTGACCTGCACCGGGACGATTCGGTGCTCGAGATCTTCGCCGTCCGGCGGATCCTGGAACCCGCCGCGACCGAGGAGGCGGCCCGCGCGGCGAGCGACGAGCAACTCGCCGAACTCGACGCCCTGATAGACGCCGTGCCGGCGGATCCGGATATCGACGCGCTCGTCGCGCACGATCTCGAGTTCCATCGCCGCATCGCCCGGGCATCGGGCAACGCCTACCTCGCGGGCCTCATCGAGTCGATATCGGGCCCGACCGTACGCGCGCGCATCTGGCGCGGCGCCACCCAGGCGGGCGCCGTCGCCCGCACCATCGATGAGCACCGCGCGATCGCCCGAGCGCTGAGGGATCGCGACGCGAAGCTCGCCCACGCACTGACCGTCGCCCACGTCGCCGGCGTGGAGGCATGGCTGAGGGAGGCCAAGGCATGACGATTCTCGACTCGCACGTGCACGTCTGGGATCCGGAGCAGATCCCACACCCATGGCTCGATGCGGTGCCATCGCTTAATCGGGCCTTCCTGCCCGGCAACATCGACACCGCTGGCGGGCGGATCGGCGAGTGGATCTTCGTCGAGACCGACGCGATCCCGGCCTTCGCCCGGGCCGAGGCCGACTGGGTCGCGAGCCTCGACTGGCCGGGCCTCGTCGGCATCGTCGCCCACGCCGAGATGGCCCGAGGCGACCTCGAGGCCCAGCTCGACGAGCTGCAGGGCGCGCGCCTGCTCGTGGGCGTGCGCCCGTCGCTGCAGAACGGCCCGACCGACATCATCGCGTCGGCGGAGTTCGCGGCCGACCTCCGCGAGATCGGATCCCGCGGGCTTGCGTTCGACGCGTGCGTGCGCTGGCACCAGCTCGACGCGCTCGCCGAGGCGGCGTCGCGCGCGGAGGAGACGCGCGTCGTCGTCGAGCACCTCGGTAAGCCGCCCGTGCTCGAGGGTCTGGATAGCGCGCAGGGATCCGCCTGGCGCCGAGGCATCGAGCGTCTCGCAGGCCTGCCGAACGTCTTCGTGAAGTGCTCGGGCGTTCCGGCCGAGGCGGGCGACGCGTTCGGCGAGGTCGCCGGCGTCTTTGACCGCGTGGTGCTCGACGCCTTTGGCGCGGAGCGTGCGATGTTCGGCAGCGACTGGCCGGTGTCGGGCGAGGTGGGGTTCGGGGTTCCCGTCGCGCGCGCGGTCGACGCGCTCCGCGCCGCCTCGAGCGAGGCGGAGTGGCGGGGGCTCGCTGGCGACACCGCCCGCGCGTTCTACGGGCTAAATACATCTGACCTTTAGGGCGCCTCTGGTGGTAATCTCTGGGGTGAACCGCGCGAAGCGGATCGAAACCTCGGATGTTCGGAGAACTCATGCGATTTGCGCGACGTGGCGCAGCGGGCGCGGAAAAGCCTGTTGTCGTCGTCGATAACACCACCTACGACCTCCGCCCGCTGACGGCCGATATCGACGGATCCTTCCTCGAGACCGACGTCCGCGCCCGCGTCTCGGAGGCGATCGATTCCGGATCCCTGCCCGTCGTGGATCCGGAGGGCGAGCGCTTCGGCGCCCCGATCGCGCGCCCCAGCGCGATCTACTGCGTCGGGATGAACTACGCGGCGCACGCCGCGGAATCCGGATCCGCCCCGCCCGAGAACCTCGTCATGTTCATGAAGGCGCCCAACACGATCGCCGGCCCGAACGACGAGGTCGCGATCCCGCGGAATAGCTCGAAGACCGACTGGGAGGTCGAGCTCGCGATCGTCATCGGCAAGCGCGCGAGCTACCTCGATGGCCCCGAGCGTTCGGCCGAGCACATCGCCGGCTTCACGATCGCGAACGACCTCTCGGAGCGCGAGTGGCAGATCGAGATCTCGGGCGGCCAGTGGTGCAAGGGGAAGTCGGGCCCGGGCTTCTCGCCCCTCGGGCCATGGCTCGTGACGCCCGACGAGGTTGACGCCGCGAAGCTGCGGCTGCGCAGCTTCGTCAACGGCGAGCCGAGGCAGGACTCGTCGACGTCGGACCTCATCTTCGACGTGGACTACATCGTGTGGCACCTGTCGCAGTTCCTCATGCTCGAGCCGGGCGACGTCATCATGACGGGAACGCCCGAGGGCGTCGCGTTGTCGGGCCGCTTCCCGTACCTGAAGGCTGGCGACGTCGTCGAGCTCGACATCGAGGGCCTCGGCGCCCAGAAACAGGTTTTCGCATGAGCGACGTCTTCGCCGGGCTGAAGGCGGTCGTCACGGGCGGCGCGAGCGGCATCGGCGCGGCGATCGCCCAACGCCTGCGCGAGGACGGAGCCCGCGTGGCGATCTTCGACCGCGCGATCACGGACAATCTCGTCGACGCCTACCGGGTCGACGTCACCGACGATGCGAGCGTGCGCGCCGGCGTCGCGGCGGCCGCCGCCGACTTCCGCGGCCTCGACATCGTCGTCAACAACGCCGGCATCGGTGCCCAGGGCACGATCGAGGACGGCGACGACGAGGAGTGGCACCGCGTCTTCGACGTGAACGTCGTGGGCGCGGTGCGGGTCTCGCGCGCCGCGTTGCCGTTCCTGCGGGAGTCGAACGCCGCCGCGATCGTCAACACCTGCTCGGTCGCCGCGACGGCGGGCCTCCCCGCGCGCGCGATCTACGGCGCGACGAAGGGCGCCGTGCTGTCGCTGACGCTGCAAATGGCCGCCGATCATCTGCGCGAGGGCATCCGCGTCAACTGCGTGAATCCCGGCACTGCCGACACCCCCTGGGTTGCGCGCCTGCTCGACTCGGCCGAGGATCCGGCCGCCGAGCGCGCGGCGCTGAACGCGCGCCAGCCTCACGGGCGCCTCGTCACGGCTGAGGAGGTCGCCGACGCGGTCGCCTACCTCGCGAGCCCCCGCGCCGGATCCACGACCGGAACCTCCCTCGCCGTCGACGGCGGCATGCAGGGCCTGCGCCTCCGCCCGGCGGCATAGCGCCCCGCCGGCACCCGCACCGGGCCGATGTGGCCGCGCCGGGTGGCCGCAATTCATCACTTCCCCGCCAACCCTGCAATTCTCCGCGCGGTCATCTGCGAATCGCAGATGACCGCGCGGAGAATTGACGATTTGGGGGCGCTACTACGGCGTCAACCCCTCCGCGGTGAGTTCCGCCCACAGATCCTCCGGGATCGCGAGGTTCATCCACTCCGCGTTCTGGCGGATCTGCTCGGGGCGGCTGGATCCGGCGACGACCGACCGCACGGGCGCGAAGCGCAGCGTGTACTGCAGTGCCGCGGCGGGCAGGGGTACGCCGTGTGCGCGGCAGACGTCGGCGATGCGCACAGCCTTGGCGAGGATCCCCGCGGGCGCCTCTCCGTACTCGTAGCGCGGGTTGTCGGCGGGGTTATCGCGGGCGAGAAGCCCCGAGTTGAACACCGACGCCGCGACGATGCCGGTCCCGGTCGCCTCGCACGCCGGGATCGTGTCGGTGAGCGCCGGCTGCTCCAGAAGCGTCAGCCGCCCCGCGACCATCAGCACGTCGAGCTCGCCCGACGCGGCCGCGCGCGCGAGCGTCGCCGCCGACATGGATCCGACGCCCGAGGCGCGCACGAGGCCCTCGGCCTTCAGGGCGTTGATGCCGTCGGATCCGGAGGCCAGCTCGCGATCCGGATCCTCGGTGCGGTCGGGGTCGTGCAGGTAGAGCAGGTCGATGCGGTCGATCCCCATGCGCTCGAGCGACTGCTCGAGCGAGCGGCGGATCCCGTCGGCCGAGGCATCCCACTGGCGCCGCACGGTCGCGGGCACGAAGAAGTCGTGCGCCGTGTCGAGCTCGCCCGCGTATTCCTCGTTCGGCACGAGCAGGCGCCCGGCCTTCGTCGAGACGACGTATTCGTCCCGCGGCTTCGTCGCGAGGAACGCGCCGAGGCGGCGCTCCGACGTGCCGATGCCGTAGTGCGGGGCGGTATCGAAGTACCGGATCCCGGCGTCCCACGCCGCCTCGAGAACCTCGTGCGCCTGGTCGTCGGTGATCTCGCGGTGCAGATTGCCGAGGTTCGCGGCGCCGTATCCGAGGGCGGGGAGCGAGAGCGCGTCAGTCATGGAAGGTGTACTCCTTGCGGCTGGAGGCGAGCATCTCCATGCCGTTTCCGGGGGTCGTGGGCGCATGGTAGACGCCGTCCGACACGCTCGTGGGGGTCACGAAGTGCTCGTGCAGGTGGTCGACGTATTCGATGACGCGGCCCTCCGCGGATCCGCTGACCGCGACGAAATCGAACATCGCCAGGTGCTGCACGGCCTCGCAGAGCCCGACGCCGCCCGCGTGCGGGCAGACGGGCACGCCGAACTTCGCGGCGAGCAGCAGGATCGCGATGTTCTCGTTGACGCCCGCGACCCGCGCGGCGTCGATCTGCAGCACGCTGAGGGATCCGGCCTGCAGCATCTGCTTGAACATCACGCGGCCGCCCGAGTGTTCGCCGGTCGCGACGGGGATCGGCGCGATGCCGCGGGCGATCGCCGCGTGGCCGAGCACGTCGTCAGGGCTCGTGGGCTCCTCGATCCAGGCGACGTCGAACTCGGCGAGGCGGCCCATCCAGGCGATCGCCTCGTCGACGTCCCAGCGCTGGTTGGCGTCGACGGCGATGCGGATCCCGGATCCGACAGCCTCGCGCGCGAGGCGCATGCGGCGCACGTCATCCTCGACGTTGCCGCCGACCTTGAGCTTGATCATGCCGAAGCCGTCGGCGACCGCCTCGCGGCAGAGCCGCACGAGCTTCTCGTCGGAGTAGCCGAGCCAGCCCGGCGTCGTCGTGTAGGCGGGGTAGCCGCCCGCGAGCAGGCGCGCCTCGCGCTCGCCGCGTCCGGGCTCGGCGGCCCGCAGGATCCGGAGCGCGTCCTCGCGCGTCAGCGCGTCGCTGAGGTAGCGGAAGTCGACGAGGTCGACGATCTCCTCCGGCGTCATGCGGGCGAGCAGCTGCCACAGCGGCAGGCCCGCGCGCTTGGCCTTCAGATCCCACATCGCGTTGACGACGGCTCCGATCGCCATGTGCATGACTCCCTTCTCGGGCCCGAGCCAGCGCAGCTGCGAATCCCACACCAGTTCGCGCCAGAAGCCGCCCATGTCGTCGAGGATCCCCTCAACGTCTCGCCCGACGAGGTGCGGTGTGAGCGCGCGGATCGCCGCGGCCTGCACGTCGTTGCCGCGCCCGATCGTGAAGACGAAGCCATGCCCCTCGAGGCCGTCGCCGGCGTCGGTTTCGACGCGCAGATACGCGGCGGAATAGTCGGGGTCGGGGTTCATCGCGTCCGAGCCGTCGAGGTGCTCGGACGTCGGGAAGCGGATGTCGATGGTGTCGGCGTTGACAATGGTGCTCACGTGGCGCTCCTGGGGTCGATACCCCCAGGGTAGACATCCGATGTATGGCGCGTCAATCGACAGAATCCCTCAAACATCGCGGGATAAACACCACGATGGATCGGATGTTCGGCCGCGCCGCGACATCGTTTCGCGCGCGCGGGGCGCGGCCCGGGTAGCCTTGCGGGTGATGAGGATTACACGCCGCACGCTGTTCGCGGGTGCCGGGGCCGGCGCCCTCGCCATCCTGCTTGCGTCGTGCACGCCCGACAAGCACGAGCCGGTTCCCGTCCAGCCGACGAAGACCCCCGAGCCGACGGTCGATCCCACCCCGGTCGGCGAGATTCCCGAGGCCGCGGCGATGTTCCGCACCGAGTGGGCGGCGGATCCGTACGCCTTCGGCGCCCGCAGCGTTACGCCCGTCGGCGTCACGAGCACCGCGCGCACGGCGCTCGCGATGCCCCTCATCGACCGCGTGTTCTTCGCCGGCGAGGCGACGAGCACCGACAAGCCCGGCACCGTCGCCGGCGCCGCCGACGAGGGCCGCCGCGTCGGCGCGCAGGTCGCCGAGATCGCGTTCGAGGGCGACCGCATCGCGGTCGTCGGCGCGGGCATCGCCGGATCCGCCGCCGCGGGCGCGCTCGCGGAGGCCGGTTACGCCGTGACGGTGATCGAGGCGCGCGACCGCACGGGCGGCCGCCTCGCGACCGAGGTCGACGGCGACTGGCCCGTGCCGCCGCAGCGTGGCGCGTGGCTGTTCGCGCCCGACGACCAGGCCGCCGCGAAGCTCGCGCTCGTGGGCGTCGGATCCGTCGACGTCGCCACCCGCGTGGGCATCACCGCCGCAGGCGAGGGCGAGGCCCCGAGCACGGATCCGATCGCCGACGCGATCGCGAAGGCGCGCGATGCCGACGCCGACGTGACGCTCGCCGAGGCCCTGGGCGACGACGTGTCGGACGAGCTGAGCGCGGCCCTCGCGGGGGTCGTCGCCTTTACCGGCATCGACCCCGAGACGGCGTCTGCATGGTACGCGCAGACGGCCCCGGGCGACCAGCTGACGGCGCTCGTGAGCGACGTCGCCCCGATCATCGACGACGCCCTTGGCGAGGTCGACGTCACGCTCTCGACGGTCGTGTCGAACGTCAGCTACGACGACGAGGGCGTGAGCGTGCGATTCGCCTCGGGCGAGTCGATCACGGTCGACCGCGTCATCCTCACGGTGCCGCTCGGCGTGCTGCAGTCCGAGGCGATCGAGTTCGACCCGCCGCTGCCGTTCGAGCTCCGCGGATCCATCTCGTCGCTCGAGATGGGGCAGATGGAGTCGGTGTGGCTGCGCTACGAGACCCCGTTCTGGGACACGACGGCGGGCATCTGGCAGGTGACGGGCGCGATCGGCGACGAGACCGAGACGCCCGAGCCCGTGGATCCGGAATCGGGCGACGAGGCCCCGGCCGGGCCGCCCGTGATCCGCACGTGGATCAACCTGCTGCCGGTGACCGGCCAGCCGATCCTCGTCGGCCTCGTCGGCGGATCCGATGCCCGCGCGCTCGCGGACCTCGCGGACGACGAGGTGCACGAGATCGCGCGCACCTCGCTCGCGATCTTCGCCGAGCCGGTGCCGGAAGAAAGCTGACCCGAGCTACATATCCAGCTTGCGCTGGTTGTGATGGATCGGCTCGCGCGGCCTCACCGTGTGGAAGCGGCTGAGCCCGATGAGCCCGGACGCGACGCCCGCGAAGACCGCGAGCGCGAAGAGGCACGTGAGGGCGAACTCGGCGAAGCCCGAGACCTGGCGCAGGTCGAGGAAGTAGTACGGGTACCAGCCGATGCGCGAGCCGCGCCACAGCGTGAAGATTCCCCACACGATGGGGTAGGCGACGACGAGGATCACGAGGCGCCAGCGCGCCGGGTGTCGGCCGGGCCCGATGATCCAGCCGACGATGGCGAGCACGGGAAGAATAAAGTGCAGGACGACGTCAGACCACGGCACCGTCATGGGCACGCCGCGCAGCCCCGCCTGCCAGACGAGGATCGCGAAGACGAGCCCGGCCGTGATCGTCCAGCTGAGCACGGCGGTGCGGATGTCGGTCAGCCACCCCGGATCCTCCTCGCGCCGGAGCGCGACCACGCCGCCGACGATCGCGAGCGCGAGGAACGCGATGTTCGACTGAATCGTCAGGTATGCGAAGAAGTTCTGCCCCGCGATGGTCTGCGAGCTGAGGCCCCACAGCTGCCGGTGCACGAGCGATACCGCGCAGGCGGCCGCCATCACGAGCCTCGTGATGCCGAACCACGTACGCGCCGTCACACGACCCCTGGGCGCGCCTAGTTGAAGACGATCGTGTGGTTGCCGTGGCGGATCACGCGGTCTTCCGCGTGCCAGGTCACGGCGCGGCTGAGCACGGCGCGCTCGACGTCGGCGCCGCGGCGCTGGAGCGTCGTGGCGGTGTCGGCATGGGTGACGCGCACGACGTCCTGCTCGATGATCGGGCCCTCGTCGAGGTCTTCCGTCACGTAGTGCGCGGTCGCGCCGATGAGCTTCACGCCGCGCTCCTTCGCCTTGCGGTACGGGGCGGCGCCGATGAAGGCGGGCAGGAACGAGTGGTGGATGTTGATCACGGGCACGCCGAGCTTCTCGAGGAAGTCGCTCGAGATGACCTGCATGTAGCGGGCGAGCACGACGAAGTCGACGTTGCCCTTCAGCAGTGCGAGGATCTCGGCCTCGGATTTCGACTTGTCGGGGCCGACCTGCGAGGGTACGTGAATGAAGGGGATGCCGAACGAGCGCACGTCTTCCGCGACGTCGGTGTGGTTCGAGATCGTCATCGGGATCGAGACAGGCAGTTCGCCGCGGCGGTGGCGCCACAGCAGGTCGAGCAGGCAGTGGTCGCTCTTCGACGCGAGCACGGCCATGCGCAGGGGCTGCGACATGTCGCGCAGGCGCCACGACAGGCCCATGGGCTCGAGCGTGCGAGCGAGGTCGTCCTCGATGTCGGGCAGGGCGCCGGCGAGGTTATCGCGGTGCATCACGATGCGCTGGAAGAAGTCGCCGCCCGACTCGTTCGACGAGTACTGGTCGAGCGAGATGATGTTTCCGCCGTTACGGGCGACGAGCGCGGCGACCTGGCCGACGATTCCCGGCTGGTCGGGTCCATGCACGATGACGCTGGCGTGGTCGACAAGGTGGGGGATCGTGGAAGCGGTCATGGGGGTCCTCTCGTGGGCGCTCCCGACTCAGTCTATTCGGCGCGGAGGGCTCCCTCGCGAGGCGCGCAAGCGCCCGCGGGGTCTACGCTGGGGTTCATGCGTGAGATCCGCGACCTAGACAGCGTTGAACTGATCCTCGAGGCACAGGGGGTGCTCGACGCGATCCGCGGATCCCAGCGGGTCGTCGATGCCGGAACCCTGCGCGCGCTGCAGCAATCGGGCAACTACGCCGTCGGCTTCTTCGACGACGGCCGCATGGTCGGCGCCTCGGTCGCGTTCTTTGGCGAGCCGGCGAAGCGGTCGATGCACTCGCACATCACGGCGCTGCTGCCCGAGTTCCGCGGGCGCGGCTGGGGCCGCGAGCTGAAGGAACACCAGCGCCAGTGGGCGCTGTCGCGCGGCGTGGGCAACGTCACGTGGACCTTCGACCCGCTCGTGGCGCGCAACGCTCACTTCTTCCTCACGGTTCTGGGCGCGCGCGTCACGAACTACGCCGTCAACCAGTACGGCATCTTCGGCGGCGGCGACGCGGGCGACGAGTCCGACCGCCTCGACGTGAAGTGGGCGCTCGCCGACCTCGCGCCGCAGCCGGCCGACGACGACGTCGTCGAGACCCTGCGGATCCCCACCGACGTCGAGCAGATGCGCATCGACGACCCGCGCGAGGCGCACGCGTGGCGCATGAACCTGCGCCGCGAGATCGCCGTTCTGATGAACCGCGGCCTCACGATCTCCGGCTTTGACGCCGAGCGCGGCTACCTCTTTACCGCCGTTTAACCCTCGCGCGGCGGAATCGAGGCGTGAGCCTCGGGATTCTGCTTCGGGATGAAGAACGTCAGGATCGTGGCGGCGACGGCCGCGACGATCGCGATCCAGAAACACACCTGGAAGGCGTCGTTCGTCGGCAGCGGGTGCCCGTCGACCTCGGTCGTCATCGCCGCGAGCACGCCGCCCATGACGGCCGAGGCGCTCGACGTGCCGACGGAGCGGAAGAGCGCGTTGAGGCCGTTCGAGACGCCCGTCTCGTTCGCCGGCACGGCGCGCATGATGATCATCGGCATCGCCGCGAACGAGAACGCGATGCCCACGCCGATGATGCAGTTGACGACGACGATGTGCCAGACCTCGGTCTGGAAGATCAGCACGAACACATAGGCGACGACGATCGCCGCCGTGCCGATCGTGAAGAGCGGGCGAGGGCCGAAGATCTTCTCGAGCTGGCCCGACAGCGGCGACAGCACCATCATGATGAGTCCGGACGGCATGATCACGAGGGCCGCTTGCATCATCGTGAGGCCGAAGCCGTGGCCCGTCTCGGCCGGCAGCTCGAGCATCTGGGGGAACGAGACGTTCGAGCCGAAGAGCGCGAAGCCCATGCCGATTGCGGCGAGGTTCGTGAGCAGCACCGCGGGGCGCGCGGCGACCCGCAGGTCGACGAGCGGATCCGTCGTCTTCAGCTGGTACCAGCCCCAGAGCGCGAGGGCGACAACGCCGCCGGCGACAGATCCGATCGCGGCGGGGGACCCCCAGCCCCAATCGGCGCCGCGCGACACGAAGAGCAGCAGGCCCGTGAGGCCGGCCGCGAGCCCGATGACGCCCATGATGTCGAGCCGCCCGGACGAGAGCAGGGTATCGCCCGGCACCAGCAGGGCGACGGCGATGAAGCCGAGCACGCCGAGGGCGAGCGCGAGCCAGAACAACATGTGCCAGTCGAAGTTTTCGGCGACGTATGCCGCTACGGGCATACCGATCGCGCCGCCGACGCCCATGGTCGCGCTCATGAACGCGACGGCCGTTCCGAGGCGCGCGGGGTTAAGCACGTCGCGCATGATGGCGATGCCGAGCGGGATGACGCCCGTCGTGAGACCCTGCAGGCCACGGCCGATGATGAGGCCGACGATCGAGTGCGACAGCGCGGCGACGAGCGAGCCGACCATGAGCGCGACGAGCAGGGCGAGGATGATGCGCCGCTTGCCGTACATATCCCCGAGGCGGCCCGAGATGGGCGTCGCGACGGCCGCGACAAGCAGCGTGATGGTGACGACCCAGGTCGTCTCCTCGCGCGGGGCGTCGAGCAGCGCGGGCAACTCTGCCTGTAGCGGAACGACGAGCGTGAACATAAAGGCCGAGCTGAGGCCGGCGAAGGCCAGGGCGGCGACGATGGCCCATCCTGGTGTGCGACGGGTCAGTCTGTCGCGGGACTCCGGGGATTTACTCATGTCCGAGCAGGATATCCGACGGGTGTAGCGGTTGCGTTTCGTGGCTGTGTGACGCCGCGTGACAGAACATGACAGTTCGTGACGGTCTAAGTCGTCACAATCGGTGCGCGCGATGACAATAAACGACATCCGTGGAAGGATTCGCCATGCCTCACAGCACCCAGACCGACGTCATCCCCGACGACTACGCGTCGCTCAGCGCCCTGTTCCAGCCGATCTTCGATGAGCTGGCCGAGGGATCCTCGCTGCGCGAGCAGGAGCGGGTCATGCCGTTCGCCGAGATCCGCCGCCTCAACGAGGTCGGCTTCGGCACGCTGCGCGTCCCGCGCGAGCACGGCGGCCCCGGCGTCAGCATCGAGACGACGATGCGGTTGCTGATCGACCTCGCGCAGGCGGATCCGAGCATCGCCCACCAGTACCGCTCACACCTCGGCTTCCTCGACTCGTTGCGCTTCCAGCCGCGCGAGATCCAGGACGTCTGGTACCCGCGCGTCCTCGCCGGCGCGACCGTCGGCAACGCCTCCACCGAGAAGGGTGGCAACGCCCTCGGCCGCCTCAACACCGTGCTCACCCGCACGGCCGACGGTGCCGTGCTCAACGGCCGCAAGTTCTACTCGACGGGCACGATCTTCGCCGACTACACGCGCGTTTCGGCCGGCCTCGAGGGCGAGGACGGCCGCTGCTTCGCCGTCGTCGCGACGGACGCTGCCGGCGTCACGATCGAGGACGATTGGGACGGGTTCGGACAGAAGCTCACCGGCACCGGCACGACGATCTTCGACGACGTCGCCGTCGAGCCGGCGGGTCTCATCGACCGCATTGCCGGATCCAGCGACGCGGTTCACGAGGCCGCCTACTTCCAGCTCATCCTCCTCGCGGTGCTCGCGGGCATCGCGCACGCGGCCCGCCGCGACGCGGCCGCGCTCGTCGCGGGCCGCGCGCGCACCTTCAACACCGGATCCGGCCTGCCCTTCCGCGAGGATCCGCTGATTCAGGAGGCGATCGGCCGCATCGCCGCGAAGGCGTTCAGCGCCGAGGCGGTCGTGCTACACGCCGCGCGCGTGCTCGACGAGGGCGTCGCATCGGCCGGGGGCAACGGCCCCGCGACCGACGAGATCGTGCAGTCGGAGGTCGCGGTCGAGCACGCCCAGATCAGCGTTCCCGAGCTCGCGCTCGGCGCGGCGCAGGACCTGTTCTTGACGGTCGGCGCCTCGGCCACGAGCACCTCGAAGAACCTCGACCGGCACTGGCGCAACGCGCAGACGGTCGCGACGCACAACCCGATCTCGTTCCGCGCGCGGGCGATCGGTGACTACTGGATCAACGGCACGCTGCCCGAGGGCCTCAACGCCATCGGCGACGCCACGAAGGGATCGAAGGCATGACCGCCGCCGCCACCGCGCCCACCTCGACGGCGCGCGAGAAGCGGCGGGTCCTCCTCGCCGCGCTGTCGGGCACCACGATCGAGTGGTACGACTTCTACCTCTACGGCACCGCCGCCGCGCTCATCTTCAACGAGCAGTACTTCCCGACCGATAGCGCGTTCGCGAGCACCATGGCGTCGTTCGCGTCGCTCGCGGTGGGCTTCCTCGCCCGCCCGCTCGGCGGCATCGTCGCGGGTCACCTCGGCGACCGCATCGGCCGCAAGTCGCTGCTCGTCGCGTCGCTGCTGCTGATGGGCATCGGATCCACCCTCATCGGCCTCGTGCCGAACTTCAACGCGATCGGCTGGTGGGCCGCCATCGCACTCGTCGCGCTGCGACTCGTGCAGGGCCTCGCCGCCGGCGCCGAGTGGGGCGGATCCGCCCTGCTATCGGTCGAGCACGCGCCGTCGAGCCGACGCGGTTTCTTCGGATCCTTCACGCAGATCGGATCGGCCGCGGGCATGCTGCTCGCGACCGGCATGTTCGTGATCGTGCAGGCGTTCACGACGGACGAGCAGTTCGAGGCGTTCGGTTGGCGCATCCCCTTCCTCCTGTCGGCGTTCCTCGTCGTCCTCGGTCTGTGGATCCGCCTCGGCGTCCGCGACGCGCCGGAGTTCCAGCAGCTGAAGGACTCGGGCGCGACCGACCGCGTTCCGGTCGTCACCGTGTTCCGTTCGCACTGGCGCCCGCTGCTCGTCACGATCGCCCAGCGCATCGCGCAGAACAGCGTCTACTTCCTCATCACGGTCTATGTGCTGAGTTATCTCGCCGATACGCACGGAGACAAGGAGGCCGGCGTCAACGCGGTGATGATCGGATCCGCCGTCGGCCTTCTCACGACGCCGTTCTGGGGCTGGCTGTCGGATCGCGTCGGCCGCAAGCCCGTCACGATCTTCGGCTTCATCGGCATCGCGGCGTTCGGCTGGATCTTCTTCGGTTACCTGTCGACGGGCGCGCTCGCGCTCCTGCCCGTGCTGATGATCCTCGGCATGAACGTCGCGCACGACGCGGTCTACGGACCGCAGGCGGCGTGGTTCGCCGAGCAGTTCCCCGTCGAGGTGCGGTACTCGGGCGTGAACCTGGGCTACCAGCTCGGATCCGTGATCGGCGGCGGCATCATGCCGATGATTGCCGCGCTGCTGTTCGAGCTCGGCGGCAACACCCCGTGGCTCATCTGCGGCTACCTCACCTTCATCGCGGCGATCTCGCTGACGGCGACGATCGTGGCCAAGGATCCGCGCGGCGCCGAAATCCGCGCCGAGCGCGCCGCCTAAGACCTCCGGAGAACCGATGCCCCGCCCCATCCTGCTCAACGCGTTCGACATGCTGGTGCCCGTGCACCAGTCGCCCGGTCTCTGGCGCCACCCCGACTCGGGCGTGGCCGACTTCCAGCGCCTCGACTACTGGACCTCGCTCGCCCAGACGCTCGAGGAGGGCGGGTTCGCCTCGCTCTTCCTCGCCGACATCGTCGGCGCGTACGACGTGTACGGCGGCGACATCGCGCAGACCGCGCGCGGCGGCGTGCAGTACCCGCTCCTGGATCCGATCGTCGCCGTGCCGGCGATGGCCGCGGTCACCGAGCGGCTCGGCTTCGGCGTCACGGCGTCGGTGTCGTACGAGCGGCCCTACCTGCTCGCGCGCACGCTGACGACGCTCGACCACTTCACGAACGGTCGCGTCGCGTGGAACATCGTCACGAGCTACCAGGATTCGGCCGCGCGCAACATCGTCGGCACCGAGGCGCAGATCCCGCACGACGAGCGCTACGACCGCGCCGACGAGTACATGGAGGTCATGTACAAGCTGTGGGAGGGGTCGTTCGCCGAGGGCGCGGTCGTCGCAGACCGCGACGCGAACGTGTTCGTGGATCCGAACAAGGTGCGCCCGATCGCGCACGATGGCACCTACTTCCGGGTGCCGGGCGAGGCGCTCGCCGCCCCCGGCCCGCAGCGCACCCCGTTCCTGTTCCAGGCGGGCGCGTCGAAGCGCGGCCAGCAGTTCGCGGTCGACCACGCCGAGGCGATCTTCTTCTCGGGCGGCACGACGCAGCTCGTGAAGAAGTGGGTCGACGGCGTGCGCGATGGCCTCGAGGCCGCCGGCCGCCCGCGCGACGCGATCAAGATCTTCACGCTCGCGACGATCGTCGTCGACGAGACCGATGAGGCCGCGCAGGCGCGCCTCGACGAGTACACCTCCTATGTCGACACCGAGTCGGCCCTCGCGCTCTTCAGCGGGTGGACGGGCGTCGACTTCGCCGGGGCCCGCCCCGAGCAGGAGCTCGAGCACATCGTCACCGACGCCAACCAGTCGGCGCTCGCGTCGTTCACGACCCTCGCCGACGGCAAGAAATGGACGGTGCGTGACCTCGCTGAGTTCGTCGCGATCGGCGGACGCGGCCCCGTCATCGTCGGATCCCCCGCGACCGTCGTCGACGAGCTCGAGCGCTGGATGGACGAGTCGGGCGTCGACGGCTTCAACATTTCGGCCGCCGTGCGCCCCGCCGACCTCGAGCGCTTTACGCGCTTCGTCTCGCCCGAGCTGCGCCGCCGTGGCCTGCTCGCGGAGGACGACGCGGCGCTCACGCTCCGCGAGCGCATCGGCGGCAAGGGCGCGCACCTTGCCGACGACCACGCGGGCGCCGCGTACCGCTTCGAGGGCTAGCCGCCGACGGGGCGAAACGCGTTGCGGTACGCCCGCGGAGTGGTGCTGAGGGCATTCCGGAAGTGCTTTCGGAGCGACGTGCCGGTTGAAAAGCCGACGTTCGCGGCGACCTGATCGACCGATTGATCGCTCGTCTCCAGCAGCCGCTGGGCCTCCAGGATCCGCTGCTGCAAGACCCACTGCCCGGGGCTCACCCCGGCCTCGGCCGTGAAGTGGCGCGTGAACGATCGCACGCTCTGCCCGGCGACGGCGGCGAGCTCCTTGACGCCGAACGGTTCTCCAATGTTGCTCAGCGCCCACGCGCGTGCGTCGCTGAGCCCCGTTCCCTCGAGCTTCGGCAACGGTCGCTCGATGTACTGCGCCTGGCCGCCCTCGCGGAAGGGCGGCACGACGCACTGTCGCGCGACCCGGCTCGCGACGTCCGAGCCGTGCTCCTGCCGGATCACGTGGAGGCACGCGTCGATTCCGGAGGCGGCGCCGGCCGAGGTGAGGATCCGGCCGTCCTCGACGAAGAGCACGTCTGCGTCGAGCCCGACCTCCGGGTAGCGCGCAGAGAAGTAGGACGCGAGCTCCCAGTGCGTGGTCGCCCGACGCCCGTCGAGCAGGCCCGCCGCCGCAAGAATGAAGGCGCCCGTACAGATGGACACAATTCTTGCGGTGTCGGGGATCCGGGCGAGCGCGGCGCGTGTCGCCTCGGGAAGCTCGGCGGGGAGCCGTCGTGGCGCGATCGAGGCGATCACGACGATGTCGGCGGTGTCGAGGAGCTCCGGCCCATGGGTGACAGCGATGTCGAAGTCGGACTGCGTCGCAACGGGGTTGCCATCGACGCTGCATGTCGCGACCGTGTATCGGCCCTCGGCGGCCCCGAACAGGCGGCTCGGGATCCCCAGCTCGAACGGATACACACCGTCGAGAGCGAGCACAGCAACGCGAGTAACGGGCATGGCCTGATCTTATCGTTATTTGCTATTTAGGCCATGGTGAGAGTGGGCCTACTCGCGCATTGTGGAGGCATGAGCACAGACACCATGATCGCGATCACCCAGTCTCGCCTCGGCGGGCCCGAGGTTCTCGAGGCCGTCGAGCGGGAGATTCCACGGCCTCGGACGAACGAGGTTCTCGTCCGGGTTCACGCCGCGAGCGTGAACCCCACCGATTGGAAGCACCGCGCGACGGGCGGCTTCATTGGCGAGCCTCCCTTTACGCTCGGCTGGGATCTGTCGGGCGTGATCATCGAGACGGGCGTCGGTGTTGCGCGCTTCGAGGTGGGAGATGAGGTGTTTGGCATGGTGTCGTACCCCTTCGGCCACGGCACGCACGCCGAGTACGTCGCCGTTCCGGCTCGGGTGCTCGTGAAGAAGCCCGATGAGATCAGCCACGTCGAGGCGGCCGCGCTGCCGCTCGTCTCGCTCACGGCGTGGCAGGCGCTCACGAAGTACGCGGGCCTTACCGCGGGCCAGCGCGTTCTCATCCATGCGGGCGCGGGCGGCGTCGGTCACGTCGCCGTGCAGATCGCGAAGTGGGCGGGCGCCCATGTGATCGCAACCGCGAGCGCGAAGAACCACGCCTTCCTTACCGAGATCGGCGCGGACGAGTGCATCGATTACCACGCGCAGCCGTTCGAAGACGTGGCGCGCGACATCGACGTGGTGCTCGACACCGTGGGACACGACTACTCGAATCGGTCACTCCGCGTGCTGCGCGAGGGCGGCGTCGTCGTCTCGACGCTGCCGATCGGATCCAAGTCGTTTGCGGCCGATGCCGAGCGGCTCGGACGAAAGGCGACCCGCATGCTCGTCGACTCGTCGGAGAGCGACATGCTCATGATCGCCGAGCTCGTGCGGCAGGGAGCACTGAGGGCGCACATCGCGGGCACCTTCCCACTCGTCGAGGCTACGCGGGCACACGAACTCGGCGAGACGAACCGCACCGTCGGCAAGCTCGTGCTTGTGGCCGAGTAACGCGCGCGGTCGGTACCCTCGGTGACATGGAATCGTTTCTCACCTTCCCCGCTCGCCGCGACGTCGCAGGCCTGAAGGCCGCGCTCGGCGCTCTCGAGGATGGCGACCACGTCACCGTCGTGCTGGCCACGGCGCGGTACGGGGCCATCGAGGTGAGCGGTCGGGTGTTCAGCTCGCCGACGGGCGATCTGTGGCTCGGCGGCCGGCTGATCGCCGGCCCGCAGACGAAGGCGAAGGACGGATCCGCGTCCCGCGCCCCGATCTCCGAGCTCCGCACCCTCGTGGCGGATCCGGCGCAGCTGCACGGCGAGATCGCGGATCCGCTGGCCTTCGCACACGGCGACCTCGTCTCGGTCGACATCGAGCAGGTGCCCTACGGCCTCTTCACCGTCTCGGGCGTCGCGACCGAGGGCCAGGACGGAAATGTGCGCGTGGGAGAGTGGGCGGTCGCCGGATCCGGTGCCCTCGCGAAGCGCCTCCGCGGCGCCCGGCTCGTGGGTCGCGAGCACACGGAGCCGATCCCCGCGCGACGCGAGCCCCTCGGCGCCGACGAATAGGCCGTCGCATGGGAGCTGACGACGTGACCCCCGTGTTCTTCCGCGACGCGGGCGAGTTCCGGGCCTGGCTCGAAGAACACCACGCGTCGGAGACGGAGCTGTGGATCGAGCTCAGGGGTCGGGATGCGCCCGAGCGCGGCCTCACCTGGGCCGAGGCAGTGCCCGAGGCGCTGTGCTTCGGGTGGATCGACTCGGTCTCGTACCCCTACGGCAACGGATCGCGCCGCCAGCGGTGGACTCCGCGCAAGGCTCGGAGCACCTGGTCGAAGATCAACATCGCGCACGTCGAGCGGCTTCTGGCAGAAGGCCGTATGCACCCCGCCGGCCTCGCCGCCTACGAGCGCCGCACCGACGACAATTCGGGCATCTATAGCTTCGAGCGAGACGACGCCGCGTTCGCCGCAGACCTGCAGGCGATTATCGACGCGTCGCCCGCGGCGGTCGCGTTTCTCGGCGCCGCGACGCCGGGGTATCGCAAGACGGTGCGCCACTGGATCTCGTCGGCGAAGCAGCAGCCCACGCGCGAGCGCCGCGCCCGGCAGCTCGTGGAGTGCTGCGAGGCGGGCGAGCTGATCCCCCTCGCGCGCCCCGGCAAGACCCCGGCCTGGCTCGAGCGCGCGGCCGCGGCCGCGCAGGAGAAGGCGACATGACGACGATCGACGACGACTGGATCCCGCACCGCCGCAGCTCGGATGGCGAGCTCGTCGGCTGGATCCGCCCGAGAGGCGACGCCTGGCAGGCGATGTCGCTTTTTGCGACGCCGCTCACGGATCCGGACGACTGGGATCTCGCGGAGGACGCGCTTGAGAACACCAGCCTGTCGTGGATGGCCGAGCCGTGGATCCTCGAGCGCGAGGGTCGCGGGATCCGCGTGCGGCTCGTCGAGTTTCGTCCCGACCTCGACGGGCATCCCGGTCGAATCGTCGTGAAGACCGACGACTTCGGCGCGATCGATGTGCCGTATGAGCTCTTCGACCTCCCGTGGCCGCCACCGCCCGAGCTGCGTCCGCTCACCGATGGCGATAGCGAGCTTCCCTGGCGGTGAATCCAGCGACGTCACGCAGGCGCCCCAGATAGGATGTGACGCGTAGCGGCGGCCGGTCTGGCCGTACGACATCCCCGACGACCATTGGAGCCACCGTGGCCGAGCAGTCTCGCCTCGACAAAGTTATCGCCCTTGCCCGTCACCGCGGGTTCGTGTTCCAAGCGGGTGAGATCTACGGCGGTTCTCGTTCGGCATGGGACTACGGCCCCCTCGGTACCGAGCTCAAGGAAAACATCCGCCGTCAGTGGTGGCAGACCTTCGTGCGCGGACGCGGCGACATGGTCGGCCTCGACAGCTCGGTGATCCTGCCGTCGAAGGTGTGGGAGGCGTCGGGTCACGTCGCGACCTTCACGGATCCGCTGGTCGAGTGCCTGCAGTGCCACAAGCGCCACCGTGAGGACCACCTGATTGAGGCGTTCGAGGCAAAGAAGGGCCGCGCGCCCGAGAACGGCCTCGCCGACATCGCCTGCCCCGACTGCGGTACCCGCGGCCAGTGGACCGAGCCCAAGTCGTTCTCGGGCCTCGTCAAGAGCTACCTCGGCGTCGTCGACGACGAGAGCGGCCTGCACTACCTCCGCCCCGAGACGGCGCAGGGCATCTTCACGAACTTCGCCAACGTCGTCACCGCGGCGCGCAAGAAGCCGCCGTTCGGTATCGGCCAGGTCGGTAAGGCGTTCCGCAACGAAATCACGCCCGGTAACTTCATCTTCCGCACGCGCGAGTTTGAGCAGATGGAGATCGAGTTCTTCGTGCCGCCGGCCGAGGCCGCCGAGTGGTTCGACCACTGGGTCGAGGCCTGCTGGAACTGGTTCATCGACCTCGGTGTCGACCCCGAGAACATGCGTCAGTTCGACGTGCCCGAGGACGAGCGCGCCCACTACTCGGACCGCACGATCGACTTCGAGTACAACTTCGGCTTCCAGGGCAAGGGCTGGGGCGAGCTGATGGGTGTGGCGAACCGCACCGACTTCGACCTGAAGAACCACATCGAGCACTCGGGCTCGAACCTCGCCTACTTCGACCAGGCGTCGGGCGAGAAGTACGTGCCCTACGTGATCGAGCCGTCGTTCGGCCTCACCCGCTCGATGATGGCGTTCCTCGTCGACGCGTACGAGGAGGAGGAAGTGCCGAACGCCAAGGGCGGCACCGACACCCGCACCGTGCTGAAGCTCGACCCGCGCCTCGCGCCCGTCAAGATCGCCGTGCTGCCGCTCAGCCGCAACGAGAAGCTCTCGCCCCTTGCCCGCAAGGTGGCAGAAGAGCTCCGCGGATCCTGGAACGTCGACTTCGACGACGCCGGCGCGATCGGCCGTCGCTACCGTCGCCAGGATGAGATCGGTACACCGTTCTGCGTCACGATCGACTTCGACTCGCTCGAGGACAACGCGGTGACGATCCGCGACCGCGACACCATGGGCCAGGAGCGCGTCTCGCTAGACAACCTGTACGGCTACCTTGCGGAGCGCCTCCGCGGCGCGTGATGTAGCAGCGACGAAGGGCCGGGGATCTCCCCGGCCCTTTCGCGTACCCGGGGTGGTCCCGACACGCCCGGCCCGGGGTCCGTTTGCTGGGCCCCCGGGATCCGCGTAATGTAATCCCTTGTCGCCGCCAAGCGGTGAGGTTGAGCCACTAGGCTCCCATCCCAAGACGGCGACAAAAGCTACAGATCAGGTCTTACGATCTGATGCCTAGCAGCCCGAAGGTGAAGGATTCTCGAATCCAACGCTCACAGGCTTCACTCAGCTTGAGTGATTAGGTTAGTAGCTTGTCGCCTGAAGTTGTTTTTAAGGCTGACAGCCCGCTCGGATCATCGAGTGCGGCGTGTCGGACTTGACAGAAATACGGACGGTGATAAACTAGTGAAGTTGCCCCGGAGGGCTCACCTTGATTGGTGAGGGCCGGGTGCGTCTGATCCTTGAGAACTCAACAGCGTGCACTTGTCAAATGCCAATATGTCCTCGGGCTAGGGGTAACCCTAGTTTTGAGAGATTCCTTTGGATCAATTTGATGTCAGTTGACATTACTTTTGGTCAGTTTCAAACTCGCAGCTCACACGTTTTCCCGTGTGGGTGTGCATTTTTTCTTTTTGGAGAGTTTGATCCTGGCTCAGGATGAACGCTGGCGGCGTGCTTAACACATGCAAGTCGAACGATGAAGCCTAGCTTGCTAGGTGGATTAGTGGCGAACGGGTGAGTAACACGTGAGCAACCTGCCCCGAACTTTGGGATAAGCGCTGGAAACGGCGTCTAATACCGAATACGCACCATGACGGCATCGTCAATGGTGGGAAAGATTTTTCGGTTCGGGAGGGGCTCGCGGCCTATCAGCTTGTTGGTGAGGTAATGGCTCACCAAGGCGTCGACGGGTAGCCGGCCTGAGAGGGTGACCGGCCACACTGGGACTGAGACACGGCCCAGACTCCTACGGGAGGCAGCAGTGGGGAATATTGCACAATGGGCGCAAGCCTGATGCAGCAACGCCGCGTGAGGGATGACGGCCTTCGGGTTGTAAACCTCTTTTAGTAGGGAAGAAGCGAAAGTGACGGTACCTGCAGAAAAAGCACCGGCTAACTACGTGCCAGCAGCCGCGGTAATACGTAGGGTGCAAGCGTTATCCGGAATTATTGGGCGTAAAGAGCTCGTAGGCGGTTTGTCGCGTCTGCTGTGAAAACTAGAGGCTCAACCTCTAGCTTGCAGTGGGTACGGGCAGACTAGAGTGCGGTAGGGGAGATTGGAATTCCTGGTGTAGCGGTGGAATGCGCAGATATCAGGAGGAACACCGATGGCGAAGGCAGATCTCTGGGCCGTAACTGACGCTGAGGAGCGAAAGAGTGGGGAGCAAACAGGCTTAGATACCCTGGTAGTCCACTCCGTAAACGTTGGGAACTAGTTGTGGGGGCCTTTCTACGGTCTCCGTGACGCAGCTAACGCATTAAGTTCCCCGCCTGGGGAGTACGGCCGCAAGGCTAAAACTCAAAGGAATTGACGGGGACCCGCACAAGCGGCGGAGCATGCGGATTAATTCGATGCAACGCGAAGAACCTTACCAAGGCTTGACATATACCGGAAACGGCTGGAAACAGTCGCCCCCTTGTGGTCGGTATACAGGTGGTGCATGGTTGTCGTCAGCTCGTGTCGTGAGATGTTGGGTTAAGTCCCGCAACGAGCGCAACCCTCGTTCTATGTTGCCAGCACGTTATGGTGGGAACTCATGGAATACTGCCGGGGTCAACTCGGAGGAAGGTGGGGATGACGTCAAATCATCATGCCCCTTATGTCTTGGGCTTCACGCATGCTACAATGGCCGGTACAATGGGCTGCGATACCGCGAGGTGGAGCGAATCCCAAAAAGCCGGTCCCAGTTCGGATTGTAGTCTGCAACTCGACTACATGAAGTCGGAGTCGCTAGTAATCGCAGATCAGCAACGCTGCGGTGAATACGTTCCCGGGTCTTGTACACACCGCCCGTCAAGTCATGAAAGTCGGTAACACCTGAAGCCGGTGGCCTAACCCCTTGTGGGAGGGAGCTGTCGAAGGTGGGATCGGTAATTAGGACTAAGTCGTAACAAGGTAGCCGTACCGGAAGGTGCGGCTGGATCACCTCCTTTCTAAGGAGCATCTAACATCTTCGGATGTTCAGAACCCAGTCAGTGACCGAATGTGTTGCTCTGGGGCTCATGGGTAGAACATTTGACAAGGCACCTCGAGACGAGGGTTTCTGTTAGTACGCCAAGCTTGCTTGGTTGGAACGGGGAAGCTTTCGGGTCGGGGTGCATGCACGTTGTTGGGTCCTGAAGGCTCAGCCGACGGACGAGGGCTCCTTAGAGTTCTGGTTCGGGTTGCAGCTTTCTCGCTCTCATGCCAAGACAGGTTTTCCTGTGGCGGGTGGGGTGCGATTGTACTTTGAGAACTACACAGTGGACGCGAGCATCTTAAAGAAGCGAACACAGATAGAATATTTCGATTCTGTGGCTCATGTGATTTCAAGTCTTTAAGAGCAAACGGTGGATGCCTTGGCATCTGGAGCCGAAGAAGGACGTAGCAATCTGCGATAATCCTGGGGGAGCCGATAAGCGGGCTGTGATCCCAGGGTCTCCGAATGGGGAAACCCCGCCAGACGCGCGAGTGTTCTGGTGACTCCCGCCTGAATATATAGGGCGGGTAGAGGGAACGTGGGGAAGTGAAACATCTCAGTACCCACAGGAAGAGAAAACAATAGTGATTCCGTGAGTAGTGGCGAGCGAAAGCGGATGAGGCTAAACCGTGCGTGTGTTCAAGCCGGCAGGCGTTGCACGTGCGGGGTTGTGGGACCTACTCAGAAGTTCTGCCGAACTTCTAGCCGTACAGAAGCGTATAGACGAACCCGTTTGAAAGCGGGACCAGAGAGAGTGCCAGTCTCGTAGTCGACATGCGTGTTCTGCGGTTGTGGGGATCCCAAGTAGCACGGGGCCCGTGAAATCCTGTGTGAATCTGTCAGGACCACCTGATAAGCCTAAATACTTCCAGATGACCGATAGCGGACTAGTACCGTGAGGGAAAGGTGAAAAGTACCCCGGGAGGGGAGTGAAATAGTACCTGAAACCGTTTGCTTACAAACCGTTGGAGCCTCCTAGAGGGGTGACAGCGTGCCTTTTGAAGAATGAGCCTGCGAGTTAGTGATACGTGGCGAGGTTAACCCGGGTGGGGTAGCCGTAGCGAAAGCGAGTCTGAATAGGGCGATTCAGTCGCGTGTCCTAGACCCGAAGCGAAGTGATCTATCCATGGCCAGGCTGAAGCGACGGTAAGACGTCGTGGAGGGCCGAACCCACTTAGGTTGAAAACTGAGGGGATGAGCTGTGGATAGGGGTGAAAGGCCAATCAAACTTCGTGATAGCTGGTTCTCTCCGAAATGCATTTAGGTGCAGCGTTGCGTGTTTCTTGCCGGAGGTAGAGCTACTGGATGGCCGATGGGCCTCAACAGGTTACTGACGTCAGCCAAACTCCGAATGCCGGTAAGTGAGAGCGCAGCAGTGAGACGGTGGGGGATAAGCTTCATCGTCGAGAGGGAAACAACCCAGACCACCATCTAAGGTCCCTAAGCGCGTGCTAAGTGGGAAAGGATGTGGAGTTGCTGTGACAACCAGGAGGTTGGCTTAGAAGCAGCCACCCTTGAAAGAGTGCGTAATAGCTCACTGGTCAAGTGATTCCGCGCCGACAATGTAGCGGGGCTCAAGCACGCCACCGAAGTTGTGGCATTGACACATGCGATTGCCTTCGGGCCAGTCGTGTTGATGGGTAGGAGAGCGTCGTGTGGTGGGTGAAGCGGCGGAGTGATCCAGCCGTGGACGCCACACGAGTGAGAATGCAGGCATGAGTAGCGAATGACACGTGAGAAACGTGTCCTCCGAATAACCAAGGGTTCCAGGGTTAAGCTAATCTTCCCTGGGTAAGTCGGGACCTAAGGCGAGGCCGACAGGCGTAGTCGATGGACAACGGGTTGATATTCCCGTACCGGCGAAGAACCGCCCAAGCTAATCCAGTGGTGCTAAGTGCCCAAAGCCATTCATTGATACCTTCGGGTGTCGCCGGGTGGTGGAGCGCATGACCCCATGCTGGTGCGGTTAGCGTATTAACAGGTGTGACGCAGGAAGGTAGCCCAGCTGGCAGATGGTGTCCAGTGTAAGCGTGTAGGCCGACTCTTAGGCAAATCCGGGAGTCATATAGGCTGAGACGTGATGCGTATCAAGTGGGTGATCCTATGCTGCCGAGAAAAGCATCGACGCGAGGTTCTAGCCGCCCGTACCCCAAACCGACTCAGGTGGTTAGGTAGAGAATACCAAGGAGATCGAGATAATCGTGGTTAAGGAACTCGGCAAAATGGCCCCGTAACTTCGGGAGAAGGGGCGCCCAGCACTTATAGGCACTTGCTGCTGAAAGGGTGTGTGGGCCGCAGAGACCAGTGGGGAACGACTGTTTACTAAAAACACAGGTCCGTGCGAAGTTGTAAGACGATGTATACGGACTGACGCCTGCCCGGTGCTGGAAGGTTAAGAGGACGGGTTAACACTTTGGTGTGAAGCTCAGAATTTAAGCCCCAGTAAACGGCGGTGGTAACTATAACCATCCTAAGGTAGCGAAATTCCTTGTCGGGTAAGTTCCGACCTGCACGAATGGCGTAACGATTCCCCAACTGTCTCAACCACGAACTCGGCGAAATTGCAGTACGAGTAAAGATGCTCGTTTCGCGCAGCAGGACGGAAAGACCCCGTGACCTTTACTATAGCTTGGTATTGGTGTTCTGTATGGCTTGTGTAGGATAGGTGGGAGACTGTGAAGCTATCACGCTAGTGGTGGTGGAGTCGTTGTTGAAATACCACTCTGGTCATTTGGGACATCTAACTTCGAACCGTGATCCGGTTCAGGGACAGTGCCTGGTGGGTAGTTTAACTGGGGCGGTTGCCTCCCAAAGAGTAACGGAGGCGCCCAAAGGTTCCCTCAATCTGGTTGGTAATCAGATGGCGAGTGTAAGTGCACAAGGGAGCTTGACTGTGAGACTGACAGGTCGAGCAGGGACGAAAGTCGGGACTAGTGATCCGGCAGTGGCTTGTGGAAGCGCTGTCGCTCAACGGATAAAAGGTACCTCGGGGATAACAGGCTGATCTTGCCCAAGAGTCCATATCGACGGCATGGTTTGGCACCTCGATGTCGGCTCGTCGCATCCTGGGGCTGGAGTTGGTCCCAAGGGTTGGGCTGTTCGCCCATTAAAGCGGTACGCGAGCTGGGTTTAGAACGTCGTGAGACAGTTCGGTCCCTATCCGCTGCGCGCGTAGGAAGTTTGAAAGGATCTGCCCCTAGTACGAGAGGACCGGGGTGGACGAACCTCTGGTGTGCCAGTTGTCCTGCCAAGGGCATGGCTGGTTGGCTACGTTCGGGATGGATAACCGCTGAAAGCATCTAAGCGGGAAGCCGGCCTTGAGATGAGACTTCCATGGACTTCGGTCCGAGAGGCTCCCAGCAGACTACTGGGTTGATAGGCCAGATGTGGAAGCACAGTAATGTGTGTAGCTGACTGGTACTAATAGGCCGATGACTTGATAAACACTTATCTTCTGTATGTTGTTTCGCGTCCACTTTGTGGTTCTCGGGGGATGATCTCATCTCTTCGAGAGCTTGATCCCGCTAGCGGGGTTGTTGATAGTTGAATATTCGCTATCTGAAACAGGTTTACCGTACGCACCGCGTGCTGGTTGCTGGTTGTTTCGGTGGTTTTAGCGAGAGGGAAACGCCCGGTCACATTCCGAACCCGGAAGCTAAGCCTCTCAGCGCCGATGGTACTGCAAGGGGGACCTTGTGGGAGAGTAGGACACCGCCGGACTTAACTGTTGGGTGACCTTTTCGTGGTTTTACGTGTCTTTTTGGGCCGCCCCGCGAGGGGCGGCCCTTTTTGCGCTTACGCGTCGAGCCAGGCGGCCGCTGCCTGCTGCCGGGTGGCGCGGGGCGAGGTCGGGTGGAACACCCCGGCGCGCACGTCGCGGGCGAGGCGGGAGAGCTCGCTGGCGTTGCGGAAGGATCCGCCGCCGGCCAGAGCGAGGGCGTCGTCGACGATGCGCTGCGCCGTCGCGGTCGCGCGATCCTTCATTCCCGACAGCAGCGGGAACCACGCGGCGCCGTGATCGACCTGCTCGTCGACGTCGCGCGTGAGGGCGCGCAGCTCGAGGACGATGCCGTCGTACGCCAGCGCCATGTCTCCAATGCGGTCGCGCACGACCGGATCCTCGCTGCGCGGGGTGCCCGATGCGCTGCTCACGCGCGCAGCCACGGCCGCCGCCGCGAGCTCGATCGCCCGTCGCGCGATGCCCGTATAGACGGAGGCGACGAGGAGCTCGAAGGCGGCGAAGATCGCGAACTGCAGGCCGTCGGGGATATCGACCATGTCGATGACCTTCACCACGCGGTCGGCGGGCGCCAGGGCGCCGTGGAGCTCTGTGGTGCGGCTCTGGGATCCGCGCATGCCGAGGGCGTCCCAGTCGTCGCGCGTGACGACGTTCTCGTCGCGGCCAACGAAGCCGAACACGATCTTCGGGTTCTCGGGGTCGCTATCGTCGCGGCCGTGAACGCCGAGCAGCGTCCACACGGGCGCGAGCGACGTGAAGATCTTGGTGCCGGTAAAGGCATAGCCGTCATCGGTGCGCTCGGCGGTCGTGCGGCTGTCGAACATCACCGCGTCGTTGCCGGCCTCGCTCACGCCGAAGGCGAAGACCTCGCCTCGCGCCGCGCCCTCGACGACGAGGCCGAGCGCGTCGTCGCCGCGCTCGTGGAGGATCCGGGCGACCGCCGTCCAGACCAGGTGCATGTTGATCGCGAGCGCCGTCGCCGGCGCCGCCGTCGCGAGCCGCTGCTGTGCCGCGCTCGCCTGTTCGAGGGTGGCACCGGATCCGCCACGATCGGTGGGGAGAAGGATCCGCAGGTAGCCGGCGTCCGCGAGCTCCGCGAGGTCCTTCTCGGGGAAGACGTTGTCGCGGTCGAACTCGGGGGCGCGCTCGCGGATCCGCTCGAGGAGGTCGCTCGGGAGGGCGAGCGAGGGGTCGAAGATTGCACTCATGTAGGCCAGCCTAGGAGCGTCACAACATCTAGGGGTCGGCCCCTCGGCGACACACCCTCTACGGTCTTTCTCAGGCCTTCGTTTGTCAGTGGTCATAGGTAGCGTTCGAGCTGTGGACAACTTCGCGGCGAAGTGCCGCGAAGCGCATGATCTCGGGGGTCCCGAGAGCGTTTCGAGAGGGGGGTGCCTGTGCACAACTCAGTGCATAACCTGTGGACATCGCGGTGGAAAACGACACGCGTGTAACTACTATGGGTTGTGGTCTAGCCCGCGATCGACCTCTATATGTAGTATTGAAGGCACGGCACGAGTTGCCGCGTAACCAGATCATTCGGAGGGGAACTCATGGCGATTACCGTCTACAGCAAGCCGTCCTGCGTGCAGTGCAACGCGACCTACCGCGCTCTCGACGCGAAGGGCATCGAGTACTCGGTGACCGACGTTTCGGAGGACGCTGACGCGCTCGAGCACGTCAAGTCGCTGGGCTACCTGCAGGCCCCCGTCGTCGTCACCGACGGCGACCACTGGTCGGGCTTCCGTCCCGACAAGATTGACGAACTCGCCGCACGCCTGGCGTAATCATGCCGCTGTTGCGGCGAGGGGATGGATGCTGATGACCGCGACAGTGAGTCTTGCTCCTTCTACACAGAGTGGCTCGGCCCCGGCCGAGCCGCTCATCGTGTACTTCTCGAGTGTTTCGGGAAACACGGAACGCTTCGTCGAGAAGCTGGGAATGCGAGCGAAGCGGATCCCGTTGTACAAGCGCGACGAGGCGCTTGAAGTACACGAACCGTACGTTCTCATCTCTCCCACCTACGGTGGGGGAAACGGTGAGGGCGCGGTTCCCAAGCAGGTCATCCGGTTCCTGAACGACGAGGGTAACCGGAAGTGGATCCGCGGGGTCATCTCGACCGGAAACACAAACTTTGGTTCGGCGTACTGCATTGGTGGAGACATCATCAGTCGCAAGTGCAGGGTGCCGCACTTGGATCGCGTAGAGCTATTTGGCACAGCCGAGGATGTTGCTCGGGTAAATCGTGGATTGGAAAAATGGTGGAAGCAGCAGTGACGACCGAGGTCGACTTCAAGCACAATCCCGCGTTCGAGGGTCTCGACTATCACGCGTTGAACGCGATGCTGAACCTGTACGACGCCGACGGCAAGATTCAGTTTGAGGCTGACAAGCGTGCCGCCCGGGAGTACTTCCTGCAGCACGTCAACCAGAACACCGTCTTCTTCCACTCGCTGCGCGAGCGCCTCGACTACCTCGTCGAGAAGCAGTACTACGAAGGCGCCGTCATCGAGAAGTATGACTTCTCGTTCGTTGAGAAGCTCAACGAGTTCGCCTACGCGAAGAAGTTCCGCTTCGAGACCTTCCTCGGCGCGTTCAAGTACTACACGAGCTACACGCTGAAGACGTTCGATGGCAAGCGATACCTCGAGCGCTTCGAGGACCGCGTCGTCATGACCGCCCTCGCTCTCGCCGACGGCGACGAAGACCTCGCGCTGAAGCTCACCGACGAGATCCTGTCGGGCCGCTTCCAGCCCGCGACCCCGACCTTCCTCAACGCCGGTAAGGCGCAGCGCGGCGAGCTCGTCAGCTGCTTCCTCCTGCGCATCGAAGACAACATGGAGTCGATCGCCCGCAGCATCAACTCGGCGCTGCAGCTCTCGAAGCGCGGCGGCGGCGTGGCCCTGCTGCTCAGCAACATCCGCGAGGCCGGCGCCCCGATCAAGAAGATCGAGAACCAGTCGAGCGGCATCCTGCCGGTCATGAAGCTGCTCGAAGACTCGTTCAGCTACGCGAACCAGCTCGGTGCGCGTCAGGGTGCGGGTGCCGTGTACCTCAACGCGCACCACCCCGACATCATGAAGTTCCTCGACACCAAGCGCGAGAACGCCGACGAGAAGATCCGCATCAAGACGCTGTCGCTCGGCGTCGTGATCCCGGACATCACGTTCGAGCTCGCGAAGAACAACGAGGACATGTACCTCTTCTCGCCCTACGACGTCGAGCGCGTCTACGGCGTGCCCTTCGGCGACATCTCGGTCACCGAGAAGTACCGCGAGATGGTCGACGACCCGCGCATCAAGAAGACGAAGATCAACGCGCGCACCTTCTTCCAGACGGTCGCCGAGATCCAGTTCGAGTCGGGCTACCCGTACGTGATGTTCGAAGACACGGTGAACAACGCGAACCCGATCCAGGGCCGCATCAACATGTCGAACCTCTGCAGCGAGATCCTGCAGGTGAACACACCGACGACGCTGAACACCGACCTGTCGTACGACCAGATCGGTAAGGACATCAGCTGCAACCTCGGTTCGCTGAACATCGCCCTCGCGATGGACTCGCCGAACTTCGGCCAGACGGTCGAGACCTCGATCCGCGCCCTGACCGCCGTGAGCGACCAGAGCCACATCAAGTCGGTGCGTTCGATCGAGGACGGCAACGACAAGTCGCACGCCATCGGCCTCGGTCAGATGAACCTGCACGGCTACCTGTCGCGCGAGCGCATCTTCTACGGATCCGAAGAGGGTATCGACTTCACGAACATCTACTTCTACACCGTGCTGTTCCACGCCCTCCAGGCGTCGAACAAGATCGCGATCGAGCGCGGCGTGACCTTCGAGGGCTTCGAGAACTCGACGTACGCGTCGGGTGAGTTCTTCGACAAGTACACCGAGCAGGAGTGGAAGCCGGCGACGGCTCGCGTTGTCGAGCTGTTCGAGGGCCACCACATCCCGACGCAGGACGACTGGCGCGAGCTGAAGGCGTCGATCCAGGCGCACGGTATCTACAACCAGAACCTGCAGGCGGTTCCGCCGACCGGATCCATCTCGTACATCAACAACTCGACGAGCTCGATCCACCCGATCGCGTCGAAGATCGAGATCCGCAAGGAAGGCAAGCTCGGCCGCGTCTACTACCCGGCGCCGTTCATGACGAACGACAACCTGGACTACTACCAGGACGCGTACGAGATCGGCTACGAGAAGGTCATCGACACCTACGCCGCGGCGACGCAGCACGTCGACCAGGGCCTCTCGCTGACGCTCTTCTTCCCCGACACGGCGACGACGCGCGACATCAACCGCGCGCAGATCTACGCGTGGCGCAAGGGCATCAAGACGATCTACTACATCCGCCTGCGCCAGATGGCCCTCGAGGGTACTGAGGTCGAGGGCTGCGTTTCCTGCACGCTGTAACGCCCTGACCTGAGACACAAAGGAAAAAGAATGACTGAGAAGCTTCAGCTTCTGGATCACGTTCAGGCCATCAACTGGAACCGTATCCAGGATGACAAGGACGTTGAGGTGTGGAACCGCCTCACGAGCAACTTCTGGCTGCCCGAGAAGGTGCCGCTCTCGAACGACATCCAGTCGTGGGCGACGCTGACCGAGGACGAGAAGAAGCTGACGATGCGTGTCTTCACGGGTCTGACGCTGCTCGACACGATCCAGGGCACCGTCGGCGCCGTGTCGCTGATCCCCGATGCGCTCACCCCGCACGAGGAGGCCGTCTATACGAACATCGCGTTCATGGAGTCGGTGCACGCGAAGTCGTACTCGAGCATCTTCTCGACGCTCGCGTCGACGCCCGAGATCGACGCCGCGTTCCGCTGGTCGATCGAGAACCCGAACCTTCAGAAGAAGGCGAAGATCATCATGGATTACTACCGTGGTGACGACCCGCTGAAGCGCAAGGTTGCCTCGACGCTGCTCGAGTCGTTCCTCTTCTACTCAGGCTTCTACCTGCCCATGTACTGGTCGAGCCACGCGAAGCTGACGAACACGGCCGACATGATCCGCCTCATCATCCGTGACGAGGCCGTGCACGGCTACTACATCGGCTACAAGTTCCAGAAGGGTCTCGAGAACGAGACCGAGGAGCGCCGCCAGGAGCTGAAGGACTACACGTTCAACCTGCTCTTCGAGCTCTACGAGAACGAGGTGCAGTACACGCAGGACCTCTACGACTCGGTCGGCCTGACCGAGGATGTCAAGAAGTTCCTGCACTACAACGCCAACAAGGCCCTCATGAACCTCGGCTACGAGGCCATGTTCCCGGCCGAGACGACGAACGTGAACCCGGCGATCCTGTCGGCCCTCTCGCCCAACGCAGACGAGAACCACGACTTCTTCTCGGGATCCGGATCCAGTTACGTCATCGGTAAGGCTGAGGCCACCGAGGACGACGACTGGGACTTCTAGCCCCCAGAACCGCTGACCGCCGAAACGGCGCGTACGAGCCCCGGAACTGCACCCCGTGCAGCTCCGGGGCTCGCTGCGTGTCAGGCCTGCGCCAGCGCGGTGAGTGCGGCGTTGAACGCCGGCAGGTCTTGCGGGGAGCGGGACGTGATGAGCGTCCAGCCGTTGTGGTCGCAGGTCACCAGCCCACGGTCGTGCCAGAGTCCACCGGCGTTGCGGATGTCCGTGGCGACGCTGGCATACGAGGTGAGTTGCTTGCCCGAGACCAAGCCGGTCTCCACGAGCAGCCACGGGCCGTGGCAGATCGCCGCGATCGTCTTGCCGTCCGCGGCGAATGCCTTCACGAGCTCCTGCGCGGGCTCGTTCAGGCGAAGCGAATCGGCGTTGATGGTTCCGCCGGGGATGACGAGCAGGTCGAAGTCGCGATGCGAGACGGCTCCGATCGCGGCGTCCGGGGTGAGGGTCTCGCCGGGGTCCTGGTCCGAGACCAGAGTCTTGATCGGAGCGTCCTCGGTTGCGGCGACGGTGACCTCGGCGCCGGCATCCTTGAGGGCCTTCGCCGGGCTGAGGAGCTCGTCCTGCTCCGTGCCGTAGTTGGTCGTGATGACGAGTGCGCGCATAGTGTGTCCTTTCGATTCGGCGAATGCGTCCACCCATCCTGCATCCCTCGACGCGCCGCGCGGATCCCCTTGAACCTGATGCCCTCGGTGCGCTAGGGATCTCGGGAGCACGGAACGCGCAGCATTTGGTATACCAAATTCCCATAACGATCGTGGTCGAGAACGTGCGCCCCTGGGGCGGAGCCCCCGCAGACATCCTGATCGACGGCGATCAGATCACGGGCGTGGTGCCGGCGGGCACGGGGGTAGCGGCGGAGAGGATCGACGGCCGTGGGCTGCTCGCCCTGCCCGGCCTCGTCAACACGCACGCTCACATCGACAAGAGCTGGTGGGGCATGCCGTGGGCCCTGTACGGCGGCGAGGCGACGACGCAGGGGCGCATCGCGCACGAGCGCGCGGAGCGCGAGAAGTACGGCATCCCGAGCGCGGACGCGATCGACCGGGATCCGCTCGGCCAGCTCGATGGCCTGTTCCGCATCGCGGCGAAACGCGACTGCGGCATCGACATCCACCTGCACGACGGCGGCACGCTCGGCATCAGCTGGACGACCGTCGCCCCGGTGCGCTCCGCCCCGCTGCCCCTGGACCGGATCCGTGAGAACGGTCTGCGGATCGGGCTCGGCACCGATGGCATCCGCGACCTGCGGTCGCCATACGGCGACGGCGACATCCTCGGGGGTCGCGAACACCTTCGCCCAGCTTCACGGGCTGCGCCGAGACGACGACCTGCGCTACGCCGTCGAACTGGCGACCAGCCGCGCCGCGGGCTTCGTCGGCGCGGACGCGCACGATATCGTCGCCGGCGCCCGCGCCGACGTCGTCCTCCTCGACGCGCAGAACGCACAGGACGCGCTGATGCGCTCGCCGCATGCACCATGACCGACACGGAGAATGACGACATGAATTCCGATGCCACGTCCCAGCTCTGGGAGGCGGTCGACGCGACCGACGCAGCCGCAGCCGCACGCGCGATCGATGCCGGCGCGAAGAGCGATCCGCGCCGACAGAGCAGAGAGGACACGCGTCATGAAGAAGCCCCTCACCGTCGCCGCGGCGGGTATCGTCGCGCTCCTCGCACTGACCGGCTGCACCGCGGAGAAACCCGCGTCCAGCACGGACCCGACCTCGACACCGGCGGCGGTGCAGCCGCAGACGGCCTCCCCGGGCACGGAACCGTCACCGGACGCTCCCCCAGCGGACGGCCGGACGCCCGCGGAGGGCGACTGGCTCACCGTCGCCTACGAGGACTCATACAAGAGCGTCTTCACGCTGACGGCGGATCAGATCGAACTCGCCACGGGGCTCGTCCCCGGCATCGACGGGGTGGAGGACATCGGTAGCGCGCTGTCCCGCGAGGACCTGTGGCAGGGAGACGATCGCACCGCCGAACACGCAGACCTCATCGTCGCCGCTCCTGCGACTCAAGGCCGTGGAAGCGATGCGTCGATCAGTGTCTCCGCCGCTTTCCTCGCCTGCACCGCGACCTGCGGGTCGCCGGAGATCGCCGCGGTGGTCTGAGCGCCTTCGGCGAGGATCGAGAGCTGGGATGCGAGCGCGGGTTGCGCGCCGGCGTCGGTTGCGAGCGTCGCCATCTGCTCTTGAAACGACGCCTTGTGCTCGCGCACGATCTGCGCGACATCGGGGTGGGTGCCCCCGAGCTCTCCGAAGGCATTGATGAACGCGCAGCCGCGGAAGTCGTCAGCGCAGAACCATTCTTCGAGGTGCCCGTAGACGGCGAGGAGCCGGGCACGGGGCTCGTCGCCGGCCGCGCGTACGGCGGCGGCCAACCCTGATCCCCACTCGTCGTGCTTGCGTCGTAGGACGGCGGCGATGATGTCGGTCTTCGACGGGAAAAGTGCGTAGAGGCGTCGAAGCGACACGCCGGCGGCAGTGCGCAGCTCGTCCATTCCGACGGCGGCGTATCCCTTGCGGTAATAGAGATCTTCTGCTGCGGCGAGGATCTTCTCGCGTGCTTCCGACTCGGTCATGCATTCAGTCTACTTGACATGAGAACGATCGTTCTCATATGGTGGGGGCATCGAGTGAGAACGACCGTTCTCGCCGGGAGCGAAAAGGAACAGCATCATGGGCTACATCACCGTCGGCGCCGAGAACACGACCCCCATCGAGCTCTACTACGAAGACCAGGGCCAGGGGCAGCCGGTCGTCCTGATCCACGGTTACCCTCTGAACGGCCACAGTTGGGAGCGGCAGACCCGCGAACTGCTGGCGCAGGGTTACCGCGTCATCACATACGACCGTCGCGGCTTCGGGCAGTCGTCGAAGGTCGGCACGGGGTACGACTACGACACCTTCGCCGCCGACCTCAACACGGTGCTCGAAACGCTCGACCTGCGTGAGGTGGTCCTGGTCGGGTTCTCGATGGGTACCGGCGAGCTGGCGCGCTACGTTGCGAACTACGGTCACGAGCGAGTGGCGAAGCTCGCCTTCCTCGCGTCGCTCGAGCCCTTCCTCGTCGAACGAGACGACAACCCCGAGGGCGTGCCGCAGGAGGTCTTTGACGGCATCTCAGCGGCCGCGAAGAACGACCGCTATGCATGGTTCACCGAGTTCTACAGCGGCTTCTACAACCTCGACGAGAACCTCGGCACTCGCATCAGCCAGCACGTCGTCGAGGCCAATTGGAATCTCTCGGTAACCAGCGCACCCGTTGCCGCGTACGCGGTCGTGCCGGCGTGGCTCGAGGACTTCCGCGACGATGTGAAGGCTGTGCGCGCCGCCGCGAAGCCCACGCTCATCCTGCACGGCACGAAGGACAACATCCTCCCGATCGACGCGACCGCGCGCCGCTTCCATCAGGCGGTGCCCGAGGCCGACTACGTCGAGGTGGAGGGCGCCCCGCACGGTCTGCTGTGGACCCACGCCGACGAGGTGAACGCCGCGCTGACGAGCTTCCTCGCGAAGTAGTGAAACGGGACGGCCGACGACGGATCCGGGCGAGATGTCCTAGCCACGGGGGACGACGACGCCCAGTTCGTACGCGAGGATGACCGCCTGAACGCGGCCGGCGAGATGGAGCTTCGCGAGGATCCGGCCGATGTGCGCCTTGACCGTCGACTCGCTCACATAGAGCGAGTCGGCGATCTCGGCGTTGCTCAGTCCCTTTCCGATGAGCACGAACACCTCGCGCTCGCGGGCGGTCAGCTCCGAGAGGGCGTTCTCGGCGTCGCTGTTTGCCGCCGCGGCATCGGGATCCGCCAGGTGCGGAATCGCCACATCGATCAGCTTCGCGGTGATCCGCGGCGCGACGACGGCGTCACCGGCGTGTACGGTGCGCACCGCGGCGACGAGTTCCTCTGGCCGGGTGTTCTTCAGCAAGAAACCCGCTGCTCCGGCCCGCAATGCGCCGAATGCAAACTCATCGAGGTCGTACGTCGTCAGCACGAGCACGCGCACGTCGGGATACTCCCGCGCGATCCGCTCGGTGGCCTCGATGCCTCCCTCGCCCGGCATGCGGACATCCATCAGCACCACATCCGGCGCGAGCCGCGCCACCGCGCGCACGGCCTCGGCCCCGTCGGAGGCCTCGCCAACGACAGCGATGTCGGGTTCCGCCTCGAGCACGAGTCGGAGACCGTACCGGACGAGATCCTGGTCATCTGTCAGCAGCACCCGGATCCGCGGAGGCGCCGCAGGGCCGCTCTCCGTCATCTCTCCTCCGTTCGCAGGCGCACAAATACTCGCCACCCGCCGCCGTCCCTCGGCCCTGCCTCCACCAAGCCATCGTAGAGCGCGGCGCGCTCCCGAATGCCGAGCAGGCCCCGGCCAGGGACGTTCGTGCCCACGACCCGTGACTCCAGGCCCTGGACGGGAGCCGATTGATCCTCCACCAGGATCGTGACCTCATCGGCTTCCGTTTCGTCGCCCGCGTCGATTCTGACGAGAACGTTGCGCACCTGTCGTGCATGGCGCAACACGTTGGTCAGAGACTCCTGCACAATCCGATACACGGTGAGTTCCACAGCGGTGTCGCTGCGCAGCCGTCCTTCCCGTTCCAGGCGCACTGGCAGACCCGCGGTGGCGAAGTCCGCGACAAGCTCAGGCAACTGTTCCGGGCCGAGCAAGGGCGTATCGGCCTGTGGCTCGGCCCCGTTTCGCACCTGCCCGAGCAGCCGGCGGACCTCGCCGAGGGTTCGCCGGCCCGTATCGGCCACCTGTCCGATCACCCGGCGGGCCTCCTCCGGCTTTCCCGGAGCAGCGGCCTTGGCGCCATCCGCGAGCGAGATCATCACCGAGAGGCTGTGGGCGATCACGTCGTGCATTTCGCGCGCGATGCGCTCCCGTTCGAGAGCGCGGGCGATGTCCGCCTGCTGATCGCGCTCGCGCCGCATCTGCTCCGCGCGTTCGATGAGTGAGGCGATGTGCCTGCGCCGATGGCCGATGTTGAGCCCGGCGAGGGTCGTGATCAGCGTGATTCCCATGAAGACGGCGCTGAGACTGAGCCAGTCGGTCGCCCACGCCGTCTGATCGACCCGTGGCGCGAGCCCGAGAATCGGCGGGCCGGAGCGTACGCGCAAGGAGAGGATCAGCGCGGCGAGCGTTCCCGTGGCCGCAGCGAACCCGTAGGCCGTCCAGGTCCAGCGGACGCTGCGAATCGCCCCAGCGCCGAGCAGGGCGAAGCCGACGAGAATCGCTTCCGCGCCCGTTCCCCCGGCCGCGGACAGGAGCAAGAGGATCAGCGCGACACCGAGTGCGGCAGTGGGGTCGCGGCGGCGCAAGCGTACCGTCGCGACCCCGCCGAGACACAGCAGTGCGATGGCCCAGGGTGGCGTCACGAGCTCGGATTCGACCGACAAGTATCCGAACCCGGCGGCGAACACCAGGTAGGTCGCGAGTTCGACCCTGGGCGAGATCATGCGTCGCGTTTCATGAGAGCAAGGGCACCCGCGGTAAGCGCGAGCGCCGTCCACGCCAGGGCGATCATCCATCCGGCTCCGGCGCTGATGTGGCCCGTCCAGATATCGAGGAACGGCCCCGGCGCATCACGCACACGCGACATCGCATCGCCGGCGTTGCCGAGCATCAGCACCCGCACGACGCGGGAGAACAGGCCGTACGGCAGCACGGAGGCCAGGATGGGGCCGAGCAGCGTCACGACAAACACGATGACCGCACCGATCGTCGTCGAACGCAGGAGAGTGCCGATGCCCACTCCGAACACGGCGCAGAGCCCGAGGTACGCGGCCGATCCGAGCAGCGCGACCAGCACGCCGGGTGCATCGAGGCGTGCCTCCAATCCATGCTCGGCATAGAACGGATAGGTCGCCGTCCACGATGCGAAGGCCGTCACGAGCCCCACCACGGTGACTATCGAGAACACCACGAGGGTCTTCGCGCCGAGCACGGGAAGGCGCCGCGGGCTTGCGATCAGCGTGGGCTGGATCGAGCCGGACGAGTACTCGGCGCCGATCGACATGACGCCGACGATACCCGCAATGATCTGACCCAGGATGACCATCGGCGAAAGCACGTCATTCACCGTCTGTTCCAGTGACGCCACAGAGGGCACACCGGACGACTCGAGCGTGACCGCGAGGAACATGCTGCCACCGAGCCCCGCCGCGAGGATCCCGATGAGAAGGAGAACCGTCGACGGGAGGCTCGCCGTCTTCACCCATTCCGAACGAATCAGACCGCTGAAGCGTGCGCGCTCGAAGACCGAGTCGGCATGCCGGGTGGGGTTATGGGCAGGGCTGGTCTGAGGGCTCATCGGGTGGCTCCGTTCGTCTGCGAGTCGATCGCGGCCGAGCGATACTCGGTGTCGTGCGCGGTCAGGGCGAGGTACGCCTCTTCGAGGGACCCCTCGACGGTCGTGAGCTCGTGGAACACGATGCCGTGCCACGCCGCGGCGCGGGCGACATCCTCCGCGCTCAATCCTTCGATCTCGACCGTGCCGTCCGCAACGACGGAGACGGCGGCGCCCGGCCCGGTGGCCAGCTCGACAAGCGCGGTCGCCAGCCGCTGCGGCTCGCGGGTCCGTGCGCGGACCTTCGGCCGCGTCACGCTCGAAATGACCTCCTGCAGGGGGCCGTCCGCGAGGATCCGGCCCTGTCCGATGACCACGAGATGGTCGGCGGTCTGCGTCATTTCGCTCATCAGGTGCGACGACAGCAGTACCGTCCGGCCCTCGGCCGCGAGACGCCGCAGCAACTCGCGGATCCAGAGGATTCCGTCGGGGTCGAGCCCGTTCACCGGCTCGTCGAGGATGATCGTCGGCGGATCGCCCAGCAGCGCCGTCGCGATTCCGAGCCGCTGACCCATGCCGAGCGAGAAGCCGCCGACGCGCTTGTGGGCGACAGGCTCGATTCCCGTGATCCCCATGACCTCGTGCACGCGTCGCTTGTCGATGCCGTGTGTCGCGGCGACGGCGAGCAGATGCTTGTACGCCGTGCGGCGGCGGTGCGCGGCCCGCGCATCGAGCAGTACGCCCGCCTCGCGCAGGGGTGCGGTGAGATCACGATAGTTGCGTCCGTTGACTTCCGCGAAACCCGCGGTGGGGCGGTCGAGGCCGACCATCATGCGCATCGTCGTTGACTTCCCCGCTCCGTTCGGCCCGAGGAACCCGGTCACCTGCCCCGGCTCGACCGTGAAGTCGATGCCTTTCACCGCGGCTTTCTTGCCGTATTGCTTCGTCAACCCACTGACTCGGATCATGCGTCCGCCTTTCGTTCGAGGACCACGCTACGAACGCTGTGGGCAGAGCACATCGGACCGCCAGCTAGGTTTCCGGAGGCACCTCGTACTACGGTCCACATCTCGTCTCAGGCGAATACCTCGCGCCGTTCAGTCGGTGAGCTCGTCCAATCGGGCTCTCAGAGCCTGATTGGCAGCCTCCAGCTCGAGGACGTGGCGGATCCCCACGAGATTCACTCCGACCTCCACGAGCTCGATGACTCGTCGCACGGTCGAGAGGTCTTCCTCACTGTACCGGCGCGTACCGCCCGCCGTGCGACTGGGCGCGAGCAGTCCCTTGCGCTCGTACAGTCGCAGCGTCTGCTCACCTACTCCGACGAGTTCGTCGTCGAACTCGACCTCCCCGGCATCGATCCGGACAAGCTCGACATCGACGTGGAACGTAACGTCCTGACCATTAAGGCGGAACGACTCAGCCGCATTCCCGATGCGGTCGACGCGGTCGCATCAGAGCGGCCTTGGGGTGTCTTCAGCCGCCAGCTCGTGCTCGGCGACTCGCTCGACACCGAGAAGGTCGATGCCGACTACACAGCCGGCGTGCTATGCCTGCGGATCCCGATCGCGGAGAAGGCGAAGCCACGCAAGATCAGCGTCACCTCACGCGAGGCGATCCGCGAGCAGGAGCCGCAGAAGAGCATCAACGCCTGACGCATCCGGCAGGACTGGTCACCATGAGAACGGGCCCGGAGCCCCACTGGCAGGCTCCGGGCCCGGCGGGCCCTCGACCCTGCGGATGCCGTCGATGCACGATCTCGCACATCGAGATCGACCACGGGTGAACGGATCCCGTTGGTGCGCGCTGATGCCGCGCCAGCGCTCTCGCTAGCCCGTGAAGAGGCCGATGCCGTTCACGATCAGGAGGGCGGCGCCGATCACGAGCAGGCTCGAGCCGGCGAAGAGACGGATCCGGTTCGCGGGCGCGCGCGTCGCGACCCGGCTGCCGAGATACACGCCGACGACGGCGACGATGCCCAAGAGGGTACGGGCCGCGAAGTCCACGTCTCCGTGCAGCGCGTACCCGGCCGTCGCGAAGATCACGAGGGGCACCTGGATCACCTGCGCGGCGGCGACGGAGGTGACCACGGGCACGCCGAGGAACAGCAGAATCGGCACCAGGATGAGCGGACCGCCCGTGCCGGTCGCCGACGACGCGAGGCCCACCGCGGCGCCGATGCACACCAGGCCGGCGGCGGGCAGGCGCCGGTCGGTGGCCCCACGCGGCCGCCGTGAGAGAAGCTGGTATCCGCCCGCCGCGAGCGCGAGGAGCGCGAGGGGGACCATGGCGATCGCATCAGGGATGCGCGAGTTGAGGGCGGATCCGAGGACCGCGGCGGGGACGATCCCCGCGGTGAGCAGGATGACCATGCGCCGGGCGTGATGAACGCGAGGTGGCTGAACCACGAGTCGGCTTTCGCCCCGTGCCAGCGCTTCGTGCCGCCCGGCACGCGCACGACGGTACCGGGCGTCATGCTGACCCGCACAACCGCGCCCTGCAAGATCTGGTGGGCGAGCTCTCCACGCGCAGCGACACGTTCCGCACGCTCTGGGGCGCGCATAACGTCCGCACCCACGGCGCAGGTACCAAGCGCTTCCGCCATCCGATCGTGGGGGAGCTCACACTCGTCTACGAAGAGTTCGCCATCACCGCCGATCCCGGGGCGAGGATGCTCATATATACGGCCGAGCCCGGGTCGGCATCCGCCGAGCGCCTTGTCCTGCTCGCCTCCTGGGAAGCGGAGCATCCGGTGCAGGCTGCCACGACTTCAGGTCGCGGTCCCGCCACGGACGCCATGCCGCCCCGCGTTCGTGTCATTCTTGACACATGCGAATCGCACTGACGGGATACAGCGGCAAGCTCGGCACGGTCGTAGCGCGCGAGTTGCGCGCTGCCGGGCACGAGGTCCTGGGATTGGACGCCATCGGGGCCCGCGGAAGCGGCTTCCTGCAGGTTGAGCTGACCGACTACGGTCAGGTCATCGATGCCTTCGGAAGCGGCGGTGATCGCGGCGAACCGGTCGACGCCGTCGTCCACCTGGGCGCCATCCCCGCCCCGGGGATCCGCAGCGAGGTTGCCACGTTCCACAACAACATGACCGCGACCTTCAATGTGTTCTGGGCCGCGGTGCGACTCGGGATCCGGAAGATCGTCTACGCCTCGAGTGAGACGGTCCTCGGACTGCCCTTCGACATCGACCCGCCCTACGCGCCCGTCGACGAGGAGTACGCGCCCCGCCCCGAGAGCGTCTACTCGCTCGTGAAGACGCTCGAGGAGCGCATGGCCGACGAACTCGTGCGCTGGTATCCCGATCTGTCGATCACGGCACTGCGCTTCTCCAACGTGATGGTCCCCGAGGACTACGAGGCGTTCGGCTCCTTCGACGATGATGCGACGAAGCGCAAGTGGAACCTCTGGGGCTACATCGACGCCCGCGACGGCGCACAGGCCGTGGAACGCGCGCTCGAGGTGGCGCCGGCGGGGTTCGACCAGTTCATCATCGCGGCAGCCGATACCGTCATGACGCGCCCCAACTCCGAGCTTCTCGCCGAGGTCTTCCCCGATGTCCCGCTGAAGAAGGCCGTCGGAGACCACGAGACCCTGCTGTCGATCGACAAGGCGCGTCGCCTACTCGGGTACGAGCCGAAGCACTCGTGGCGGGACCGCGCATGATCGTCGCCGGGCTCGTTCTCGCGGCGCTCGCCGGCGAGAATGCGGTGCCCGGTTACGCGCTCGTCTTCGCAGGCACCGGTTCCATGCTCGCCGCGGCGCTCGTGCTCGTCCTCTCGGCGGCAGACAAGCGTGCGGCGGCCGTCAAGCAGGGGTTCTTCCCGCTGCTCGCCGTCGTGATCCTCGGCGCCGGGGTCGCCCTCGGCTGACCGCGGCGCCGGATCAGACCAGGGGGTCGCCGTTGTCGGTGGAGCGCCGCGTCGCGATCTGGTCGCCGCTCGCGGGATCCGTGCTGACGCGTTGCTGCGTGACGGTGCTTCGGCGTCGCAGGACGAGGACGAGGCTGATGAGGAAGACGACCGCTCCTGCGATCATCAGGATGTAGCCGATGAGGTCGAGATCGACCGTGCCGCCCAGGTCCACGTTCACGGCGAAGGCCACGATCGCGCCGATCGCGATGAGTGCAATTCCCGATCCGATGCCCATGATGCGTCCTTCCAGTCGTTGCGCCGCGCCCGGGACCGGGCCGGCTCCTGTCGATGATGGTGCGTTCGCAGCATCGGGGCAGGGGCGTTGACAGTGGCGAGTGCGGGGAGTATGGCCTCTATGTGACCGCCGGGTACGTGACCCGTCGGCCGGATCCGATGACAGCGCCCGTGCTGAGCGTCGCGGGATCGGCGTGATCCTCGCCCAGGATGTGCTGGACGTCGACACCGTGCGATAGGAGGTGGTCGGCGATGATCCTGCGGTGACATCGCCACCACACCGCCTCGGAGCACATCAGCGCGAGCCGGTGCTCGATGCTCGCCTCGAGAAGCCCGGACAGTCCCTGGCGGAACTCGGACGAGAGGGCGTGATCGGCGTAGTTGTGGAAGCTGCGGTTCTGCCACCATGCGTTCGTCTCGAACGGCACGTCACGGCTGACGGGCCGCCGGCCTGTCAGCGACTCGACCCGCTCATACCCGATACCCGCCTCCCCAAGGGACCCTGCGAGCCCGTCGGCATCGAAGTGCGGGTATCGACGCGACCCGGGAAGCTTTCTCACATCCACGACGAGATCGATCCTGTGTTCGCCGAGCAAGGACAGGAAGTTGTCGAGGGGCCTCGTGGAGTGGCCGATCGTGAAGACCGGTTCAGCCATCGCTGCGGCGCAACGCGCTTCCCTTGTGAGCGGCGACGTGATCGGTCTTGTCGCTCTTGATCTCGTACTGCGGTTCGTCGGAACTCGCCCGACGGGGATGACCCTTGTACGTGAAATCACGGGTGTGAACCTTCGTGACGGTGCCCGAGACCCGGCCCGCCTCGGAGTTCCACGTGACGTGATCGCCGACCGCGAATCGTTCTGTCATGGTGTCCTCCTGGCCCGAGGCGTCCATTGAAACATCGACGACGGCGCCGTTGTCAAGACCCCCGGGACAATCAGATGCGATGTGCGGGAATGGACCCATGAGAACTCTCGGAGTCGAAGAGGAACTGTTGCTGGTCGATGAGTCGGGAAGGCCCGCCGCCGTCGCCCCGGAAATCCTCGAGTGGCAATCGGGGTGGGAGCGCCCCGTTCTCGAACAGGAGCTTCAGCAGGAGATGCTGGAGATCGTCACGCCGCCCTGCGAGACGATCGATGAAATCGCCGACGCGATCGCCCGGGGACGGATCCGTGCCGACATCGCCGCGCGCGGCGCCGGCGCGCGGGCGGCCGCGTTCGCGAGCTCGCCCGTGCCGGTCACGCCGCACGTGTCGCCGGCGACGCGCATCGAGACGATCGTGGAGGAGTACGGTCGTCCCGTGAGCCAGGCGCTTGTCTGTGGCATGCACGTGCACGTCGCGATCGATTCGCCCGAGGAGGGCGTTGCGGTGCTCGACCGTATTCGCGCCTGGCTACCGACCCTGCTCGCCCTCAGCTCGAACTCGCCGTTCTGGCGGGGCGCCGACAGCGGCCATCCTTGATCGCGCAGCAGTAAAGCTTGCCTTCGCCCGTCCAATGCTCCGTGATATCTGGGAGCCACAGCCGATTCGGGGCATCGGCGCGGAACACGCGTTGCACGTGATCATCGAACACCGGCGGGCCGGCCTTCTTGCCCCTCCCGCGCCGCCCGCGCTGCGCGGACGAGACGATCCCCGCCTGCGAGCACAGCTTCCACGCCGTCCGCCGGCTCATCCGCCATCCGGCCCGCCGAGGCTCGTCGGCGAGGTATCGGTATCCGAATGTCGGGTCGTCGTGGTGAGCGTCATGCAGGGCATTGATGCGGTGCGCGCGGAGAACATCAGCGCCCCGGCCATCCGTCGCTCGCCGACGTGCGAAGCGCAGCCGTAGCCGTGTTCGAAGCACGGGCGGCAGAATCCGAGCGGGTGGGTGGGCCAAGCCGCTCGTGGCCCCCTGTCGTCACTGCATACCTACATTGGGTTGGTAGCTACAAGCGGGCCGCAGTGTCTGCGGCGCTCGACTTCAGCCTTAACGGTGCCGTCGATGAACTAAACAAGTGGATCGCGGTAGTCGACGCTTCCCACTGATCGGGCGCCCCAGCATGCAAAGACCCGGGCGGGCGCCCGGACGTGCGGGTATGAGCTTTCGGTCTGCTGGTGCGCCGAACCGGTCCCCCGCACATGGCTAGGCTGTGCGTATGCGACCCACTCACGTCGCCGGCCAGCTCGCGTTCCTCGCGCTCATTGCGGGCCTTACCCTGACCGGGTGCAGCGCACAGGAAGAGAGCGAGTCGGTGCCGGACGGTGCCGCCGAGGAGGCTGAGACCCCGGCGGCGGAGGAGGCGGCGGGCGACGCCGCGGATGATGACGACGCGGACGACGCGGACGACGCGGATCGCGTCGGCGAGTTCGTCTCCTTCTCTGTCCCGGAAGGCTGGGAAGCGCAGGCAAACTTGATCGAGTCTTCCGAGTCGCTGCCGTTCGTCGATGAGGCGCTGATCTACACCGACCCGGAGAGCACGGCCAGCACTCCTCGCAACGTGACCATCATGGTCAACGCGCCGGTTGAGAACTATCCGGACGATCCCGAGTCCTTCCTCGAATCCCTCAAGTCCGGCACCGAGGACCAGGGGTACGAGGCGACGTTCGAGGAGCTCCCGGCAGCATTGATCGACGGGGCGGAGGTCGTCGGCTTCGCGTCGGAGACCGACTATGGCCAGGGCCTCGTGCGGCAGCACACGTATGGCCTCGTGCTCGACTCCGATCGGCCCGTCACGATCGTCTTCTCCGACGTCCCTGAGGAGTTCGACGCGCACGAAGACGAGTTCGACGCGATCCTGGCGTCTATCGAGACGTACTGAGGGATCCGCGGGGCGCGCAGAAGGCCCCGGATGCTCCCGATCGGAGCACCCGGGGCCTTCTGCTTCGCGTGGGCGTTACTTCGACACGTTGAAGCCGCCGGTCCAGGAGATCTTCTCCGAGGCGGCGAGGGCCAGCTGCAGGAAGCCGATGGCCTCGAGCTCGTGGGCGCGCGAGAGGGATCCGGCGTCGATCGCGACGACGCCACCGGCGGTGACGGCGGCGACGAACGCGGCCTTCGCGTCGGCGTTGTCGCCCGCGACCAGAACGGTCGTGGTCTGACCCGCGAGCTGCTTGCTCGCGAGCGTCGCGGCAAAGTTCGTGTTGAACGCCTTGAGCACGGTGCTGTTCGGGAGGAGCTTCTGGAGTTCGGCGGCGGCGGAGCTGCCGGCCGGCACGACGAGCGAGTCGAAGGTCTCGAAGTTCAGCGGGTTCGTGATGTCGACGACCGTCTTGCCCTCGAGCTGCGCGCCAACCGTCTCGACGATGTTGCCGAAGGCGGGGAACGGAACGGCGAGGACGACGACGTCACCCTCGATGGTGGTCTGTGCGAGGTCGGCGTGCGAGATCTGCTGAACCGATGCGCCGCCCGCGGCGAGGAGGCCGCCGATCGCGGAGCCCATGTTGCCGGTGCCGATGATGCTGAAAGTTGCCATGAGTGACTCTTCCTGTGTGTGGCGGCTGCCCGCCGAATCGATTGGTTGTAGATGAAACTATCACATAAAACTTGCACCTACAACCAATGATAGAATCGGGGCATGGCGGAGCTGAGGTACGACGAGCGGGTGGCGATTGCGCGCCTCCGCGCGCTCGGCGAGCTCCTGCCCGTCGAGCTCGATCGCCAGCTCGCCGACTCGGGCATCACATCGTTCGAGTTCACGCTGCTCGAGGCGCTCGCCGAGGCGCCCGACCACACGCTGCGGCTGAGCCAGCTCGCCGCGCGCACGAACGCCACCCTCCCGCGCCTCTCCCGCGTCGTGAATAGCCTCGAGCGCAAGGGCCTCGTCGTGCGGTCGTCGTGTGCCGGCGACAAGCGCGCGACCAACGCGATCCTCACCGAGGAGGGCGTCGCCGCCTATCGCGAGGCCCTTCCGCTCCACACCGAGGCTGTGCAGACGAAGGTCCTCGCCGGGCTTGGCGAGGGCGGCGCCGAACGGCTCGCGAGCCTCGTCTACGAGATCCTCGTGAAGCTCGATCCCGACCGCAAGCTCGGCGTCACGGCCGACGGCGCGCCCGCCGACGAGGCGTGCGCGGCGGATCCGGATCCGGTCGCCTGTGCCGCCGACCCTGAACCGGTCGCGTGCCCGGCGGATCCGGCGCCCGCGCGCGGTTGATCTGCGCTTCGCAGGGAGCGTGTTTCTTCCATGCGTCGCGCGGCCGCGAGCCGTCACGCGTTCGACTCGCGCGACACACACCGGAGTTACGCGCGCTTCATAGCGTGATCTCACCGCACGAAGTTGTGGTCTCGGGGCACCCGCTCCGAAGAGAACGGTGAATCATCGAATGGAGATACACATGCTTTCTGGTCCTCTCTCGTCCCTGCTCGGCTCGCTCGGCGGTCTCGTGACTGACCTGCTTTCGTTGCTCGGGCTCTGAGACCCGCGAACTTCGACCTCCGCCTCCTCGCGAATACGCGAGGGGGCGGTTCTTTGTCATAGCTCCGTGCAACGATATGCATAGCGAACAGTCACCCCCGCAGAAAGCTGAACCCTCATGATCATCGCCGGACTCGTTCTCGCGGCCCTCGCCACGCTGCTGCACGTGTACATCTTCGTGCTCGAGGTCTTCCTCTGGACGGCGCCGCAGGGCCGGAAGACGTTTGGCACGACCGAGGAAGAGGCGGTCGTTACGAAGTCGCTCGCGTTCAACCAGGGCTTCTACAACCTGTTCCTCGCGATCGTCGCCGCGATCGGCGTGATCGTGAGCTTCGCGAGCGACAACACCGCCGTCGGTTACGCGCTCGTGTTCGCGGGCGTCGGATCCATGCTCGGTGCCGCCCTCGTGCTCTTCCTCTCGGCGCCCGACAAGCGCCCCGCATCGATCAAGCAGGGTGTGTTCCCGCTGCTCTCAGTGATCGTGCTCGGTATCGGCGTCGCGATCGCATAAGCCTGCGATCGACGTCATCTCCTGTAGCGCGCTCAGCGCCGCGCGTCGGCTCTCCGCGATGTCGACGATCGGATCCGCGCCGCTATCGGGTGCCCACCGGCTCGTATAGAGGCCCTGCGGGTCAAACCGTTTCTGCTGCACGAGCGGGTTGAAGATGCGGAAATAGGGGGCCGCGTCGGCACTGGATCCGGCAACCCACTGCCAGTTGAAGGGGTTGTTGGCCGCATCGGCGTCGACGAGGGTGTCCCAGAACCACGCCTCGCCCACGCGCCAGTCGATCAGCAGATTCTTGACGAGGAAGGACGCCGCGACCATGCGCACCCGATTGTGCATGTAGCCGGTGTGCCAGAGTTCGTTCATGCCTGCATCGACAAGCGGCACGCCCGTGCGCCCTCGCTGCCAGGAGCGGACCGCGGGATCCTCGCGAGATCGCCAGGGGAAATGATCGAACTCCGGGCGGAGATTGCGGCTCGCGAGCTCGGGGAACGAGAACAGCGTGTGCCAGGCGAACTCGCGCCACCCGAGCTCCGACAGAAAAGCGCCTGCATCCGGTTCGCCCGCGACCGCATGCCAGATCTCGAAAGGGCTCAGCTCTCCCCAGCGCAGGCGCGGGGAGAGCAGGGATGTCGAGGCGGCCGCGGGCTCATCGCGAGAACGCTCGTAATCGCGAAGGCTTGTGCTGGCGAAGGCGTTGAGCGCGCGTCGGGCGTGAAGCTCGCCGGGCTGCCATGTCGCGCCCAGGCCACCAGACCAGTCGGGCCCCTGCGGAAGCGGTAGCAGGTCGGCGATGCGGTCGGAATCGATGTCGCCGGCGCGGGACGAAGCCGCGGGTGGCACCGGCATCGGGCGCCGCGGCACGGGCGCGCGCTGGCATGCCTTCCAGAACGGGGTGAAGACGCGGTAGGGCGTACCGGATCCCGTCGCTATCGTCCACGGCTCGAAAAGAAGCGATGCAGCGAACGACGTTGCTTCGCGCCCCGATGACCGAAGGCTCTTCTTGATGCGGGCATCGAGCTCGCGCTCCGGCCTACCGTAGCGGCGGTTCCAGAACACTGCGCCTGCGCCCGTCTCGCCGGCGAGGTCCGCGACGATCCTCTCAGATCCGCCGTGGCGGAGCACGAGCGGAACCCGCAGCTCACGCAGACTATCCGCGAGCGCGGTGAGGCTGTGGTGTAGCCACCATCGCGCGGCCGCTCCGAGCGGTCGGATCCCAGGAGATTCTTCGTCGAACACGAAGAGCGCCACGACGGGTCCGCCTCGGGCGATCGCGGCCGAGAGCGCGGGGTTGTCCGCGACGCGCAGGTCGTCGCGGAACCACACGATGCTCGTCATCAGGGCGCCACGCCCGCGGCGGCCGGCTTGAAGCCTGCGCGGACGTTTTCGCAGCAGCCCGGCCGGCACACGTCGAACCACGGCCCGAGTCGCGTTGCGGCGGGGCGCTCCTCGGGCGCCACGGCGGCGATCCGCTCCTCGATGAGGTCGACGATGCCGGCGACGAAGAGGGGATCCGTGCCGGGGGTCGCGGTGCGCACCGCGCGGATCCCGTGCTCGGCGGCGGCGTCGAGGGCCTCCGTGTCGAGATCCCACTTCACCTCCATGTGGTCGCTGACGAAGCCGATCGGCGAGATCGCGATCGCGCCGACGCCCTCGGCGGGCAGCTCTGCAATGCGATCGCAGATGTCGGGTTCGAGCCACGGCTGCGAGGCGGGGCCGGACCGCGACTGGTAGACGAGCTCCCACGCGACGTCGGCGAAGCGGTCGTCCCGGGCGGCCACCCGCCGCATGACCTCCGCGGCGACGGCGAGGTGCTGCGCCTCATAGGCGCCGCCGGGGCCGAAGTCGCGGTCGCGGGGGCCGGAGCGCTGGGCGTCGGCCGTGGGGATCGAATGCGTCGTGAACAGCACCCGTGGGTTCTCGGCGCCGTCGACGGCGAACTCGGCCAGCGCGCGCACGATCGACGCGACGAAGGAGTCGACGAAGCCCGGGTGGTCGAAGAACTGGCGGATCTTGTCGATCGTGACGGTGCCGGCGAGTTCGGTCTCCTCCAGCACGCGGGCGAAGTCCTCGCGGTACTGGCGGCAGCTCGAGAACGAGCTGTAGGCGCTCGTGGCGAGGGCCAGGAGGCGGGTGTCGCCCGCCTCGGCCGCCGCGCGAACGGCGTCGTCGAGGTACGGATCCCAGTTCCGGTTGCCCCAGTAGACCGGCAGGTCGATACCGCGTGCGGCCAGCTCGGCCTCGATCGCTGCCTTCAGTTCGCGGTTCTGCGCGTTGATGGGGCTGATGCCGCCGAAGTGCCGGTAGTGATGGGCAACCTCCTCGAGGCGCTCGTCGGGGATGCCGCGGCCCCGCGTGACGTTGCGCAGGAACGGGATCACGTCGTCCTGGCCCTCGGGGCCGCCGAAGCCGGCGAGCAGGATCGCGTCGTACGGCTGGCGCGCGGTGGCGTAGGGGGCGCCGGAGGACGATGCGGGGGAGGCGTAGGGAACGGTGGTCATGATGTTCTCCAGGGTGAGGCGGTCGTGGCGGCGTACCAGATGAGAAGCATTGTCACCAGGAAGCCGCAGAGGTAGTTGATCCACAGGAAGTGGCGCCAGCCGCGGTTCGCGCGGCCCGAGTCGTCGTCGGAGACACGCGCGAAGGGCCCCGCGGCGAGCAGATAGGGAATGGCGAGCAGAGACGCCCATGCGCCGGGCGACCCGGTCGTGAGCATGAGCAGCCCCGCTACCGTCCAGAGGGCGAGGGCCAGCCGCACCGTGCGGGCGGCACCCAGCACGGTCGCGATCGACGCGATCCCGCCCTCGCGGTCGGGCACGACGTCCTGCACCGCGCCGAACGCGTGGCTCGCCATACCCCAGAGGAAGAAGGCGAGGAGGATCGTTCCCGAGCGCAGCCCGGGCAGCTCGCCCGCCAGCACGATGCCGTACAGCGCGGGCGAGCAGAAGTGCACGCTCGACGTGATCGAGTCGAGCACGGGAATCTCTTTGAACCGGAAGGGCGGTGCCGAGTACGCGACCACGGCGAAGAGGCTCGCCGCGAGCACGGGCCAGGACAGAGGCGGCCCCAGCACCACGAGCGCGACGACGAACGGCAGGCATGCGAGCGCTGCGCCGACCAGGACCGAACGGTGCCGGGCCGGATCCAGGAGCGCGCCCTCGACCCCGCCCTTGCGCGGGTTCGCGACATCGGAGGCGTAGTCGAAGACGTCGTTGATCCCGTACATCGCGACGTTATAGGGGATCAGGAAGAAGACGGCTCCGATCACGAGCGCCGCGTCGACGCTGCCCGTCATGAGCAGGTACGCGGCCGCGAACGGGAAGGCCGTATTGATCCAGCTCAGCGGGCGCGAGACGGACACGAGGTCAGCGATCATCATTCCCACCCCATCGGAACCAGAGGGTGGGCAACAGGATGACTGCAGCCAGCGGATACGCGAAGTCTTCTATCGGCGCCAGGCCGATGCGCGGGCCCAGCAGATGCGCGTCGGCGTAGGTGAACAGGCCCGCCGCGATCATGACGGTGTCGAAGACGGCCGTCAGCGCGAGGATCGCGAGGCCGCCCGCGACGAGCGCGAGGAAGGGCACGCGCTCGCCGCGGCGTGCCGCGAACACCCCGAGCGCGACCGCGATCGCGAGGAACACCGACGAGAGGACGAGGTAGGTCACGGCCGGTCCCCTTTCCTCTCCAGCAGGCGCGCCGCCCCCAGCACGAGCACCATCGTCACCTCGCAGAGGAACAGCAGGAACACGGGCTCCTCGAGGGGCAGCTCGGGCGCGAGCAGGACACCCGTCATGAACGGTCCATCGCCGCGCACGAAGATCCCGAGGCCGATACCGGCGAGATCCCAGGCCAGGAAGAACGCCACCCCGATCGCGAGCACGACGAGCGCGCGCCGCCAATCGCTTCCGAGGAACAGGCGGAACCGCACGTCGACGAGCACGACGCAGGCCAGGCTGACGAGCAGCGCGGCCAGGTAGACGAAGTTCATGCGCGCACCCCGATCGGTCCCGCGGAACGGTCGCCGCGCACGCGCTTGAGCACGAGCTCGGCGCTGATGAGGCACATGGGCAGCCCCACGCCGGGCACCGTCGTCGCGCCGGCGAGCAGCAGCCCTCGCACTCCCCGCGCCCTCGTGCTGCCGCGGAAGATCGCGCTCTGCCGGAGCGTGTGCGCGGGGCCGATCGCGCCGCCGCGCCAGGATCCGTACTCGCGTTCGAAATCGGCCGGCCCGATCGTGCGCCGCACGACGATGCGCTCGGCGAGGTCGGGGACGCCCGCCCACTCTGAGATCTGTCGGACCGCGGTGTCGGCTGCGGCCTCGACGCGCGCGTCGCCGCCCGCACCGATGCTCGTGTCGGCCGGGACGGGAACGAGCACGAAGAGGTTCTCGTGGCCCGCGGGCGCGACGGAGTCGTCGGTCGCGCTCGGCCGGCACACGTAGAGCGACGCCGGGTCCGGTATCCGGGGTTCGGAGCCGTAGATTGCGTCGAAGCCCTCCTCCCACGCGTTCGTGAAGAACAGCGTGTGATGGGCGAGTTGAGGGAGCTCACCCTCGACACCCAGGAGCGCCAGGACCGCGCCCGGGCCGGGATTTCGCTGCCGCCACCAGCGAGCGCTGCGGCGCGGCGCGCGGTGCGGCAGGAGCTGCTCGGTCACGCGCACGTCGGTCGTCGAGACGACGGTGTCGGCGGGAAACACCTTGCGCTCGCCGCCGGGAGTGCGCGCTTCGACGCCGCGTGCCCGACGCCCGTCGACGAGGATCCGCGCGGCGCGGTGTCCTGTGAGGATCGTCACGCCGTTCTGCTCCGCGAGCCGGGTGATCGCGGCGATGATCTCGCCGAAACCGCCGCGCGGGTACAGCACGCCCTGGTCGACATCGAGGTGGCTCATGAGGTGGTACATGCTCGGTGCTTCGGCGGGCGAGGTGCCGAGGAAGACCGAGAGGTAGCCGAGCACCTGCTGTACGCGCCGCGACTCGGAGTGCGCCGCGATGAAGCGGTCGAGCGGCTGGGCGAGCAGGCGCGCGAGCCTCGGCAGGCGACGCAGGGTCTCGCGGTCTGCGATGCCGTCGAGCGTATTGAAGTTCGTGTAGAGGAAGCGGCTCGTCGCCATCTCGTAGGTGTCGGCGGCCGAGTCGAAATAGCGCGTGAGGCCGTCGCGAGCGCCGGGATCCAAGCCGATGATCGCCTCCCGCGCGTTCTCGGCGGGCAGATCGAACGGCGCGGGGTCGTTCTCGAAGTAGACGCGGTAGCCGGGGTCGAGGCGCGCGAGGTCGAGCTGCTCGGCCGACGATGTGCCCATCAGGCGGAAGAAGTGGTCGAAGACCTCGGGCATGAGGTACCAGGAAGGGCCCGTGTCGAAGGTAAAGCCCGCCTCGCGCCAGGTCCCCGCGCGTCCGCCGAGCTCGTCGCGCGACTCCAGCAGGGTGACATCGTGACCGTCGCGCGCGAGCAGGGCGGCGCTCGCGAGACCGGAGATGCCGCCGCCGATGACGACGATTCGCCGCGCGGTCATCGCGGATCCCTTCCGGCGATCGCCCGCAGGACGATCGCGGCCTTCGTGCGGCGCGGCACCGAGAGGCGCTCGCGACGGATCCGTTCGGCGGGCGCCGCCGCCAGCAGGCGGTTGAGCTCGGCGAAGAGGCCGAGGGCCGCGCCCGTCGCGCTGCGTGCGCGGCGCGGGAGGTGCGGGAGTGCGCGGCGGGCGGCCGCGAGGTCGGCTTCGATGTCGGCGACGATGGCGCGCTTCTCCTCCTCGGAGAACCGGGCGGGATCGACGCCGGGGAAGTAGCAGCGGCCGAGCCGATCGCAGTCATCGGCGAGGTCGCGGAGGAAATTGACCTTCTGGAAGGCCGAGCCCAGTCGGCGGGCACCCTCCTCGACGTCGGGGCGGCGCTCGGTCGTCGCGCCGCGCTCGAGCATGAAGGCTCGCAGGCACATGCTGCCGACGACCTCCGCGGACCCGTGGATGTACCGGCGGTAGGCCTCGTCATCGAACGCAGCCGGAGGATCGATATCCGTGCGCATCGACGAGAAGAAAGCGGCGACGAGCTCCTCCGCGATACCCGTCTCGCGAGCCGTGACGGCGAACGCGTGCACCGTGAGGTTGGCGCTGAAGCCGCGCCGCATCGCGGTGAGCGTTTCGCGTTCGAGCTCGTCGAGGATCCGCCGCCGTTCCTCCGCGTCGACGCCGGCCTCGGCGGCCGGGCCGTCGACGACCTCGTCGGCGACGCGCACCAGCGCGTAGATGTCGGCGATCGCGGCGCGCACGCGGCGCGTGAGCAGGCGGCTCGCGAGGCCGAACGACGTCGAGTACGCCCCGATCACGCGCGCCGACGAAACGCGTGCCGTGCCGGTGTAGAGGTCGAGCCCGGTCACGATTCCCGCTCCGCACAGCGGCGCGCGAGCTGTGCCAGCTCGTCGCGGAGCGGCGCCGGAAGCGCCGAGCGCTCGATACGACGGATGGCGGCATCGCATTCCCGCGCGAGCAGCAGCTCGGCTCGCGACCGTGCGCCGCTCTCGATAAGCGCCGCGCGCATCCGCTGCGCATCGTCGGCGTCGAGCGATCGCCGGCCGAACAAGTGGCGCACCTCTTCCCACGCGTCCGTGCCCTCGGCGTACGCGATGAGCAGTGTGCGCTTGCCCTCCCGCAGATCGCCGTCGACGGACTTTCCCAGCAGCTCCTCGGATCCGAAGACGCCCAGCAGGTCGTCGCGCAACTGGTAGACGAAGCCGAGCAGGGTGCCGATCTCATCGAGTTCGGCGTCGATACGGGCGTCCGCACCCGCCAGGACAGCCCCGGCGCGCAGCGGAGCGGCGAAGGAGTAGGCGGCGGTCTTATTGCGCATCATGCGCGAGATCTCGTCGGGTGTCGGTTCCAGCGTGCCGACCGAGAGGCCGATATCGGCGAACTCGCCCGCCGCGGTCGCGAAGAGGCACTCGTCGACGAGCGTCTGGATCCCTCTCGATTGGGGAGCGGGGATCTCTGCGAGCAGCGAGTGGACGGCGCTGATGAGCAGGTCGCCCGCCAGGAGGCCCGCGGCACCGCCCCAGGCCGTAGAGGCCTCGACGGAGGAACCGCCATCGAGCGCCTCGGCGACGAACGCGCCCTGCAGATTCGTCTCGCCGCGGCGCACCAGGTCGCCGTCGAGCATGTCGTCGTGCACCAGCAACGCCGTGTGCAGCAGCTCGAAGGCGGCCGCGGCAGTGACGGCGCCGCGGGGCTCCCCGCCACCGAGGGCGGCGTGGGCGCGCAGGAGCAGCTGGGGGCGGATCCGCTTGCCGCCGCGGATCGCGTCGCGAATCCGCGTCCAGAGCCGTCCGTATGCGTGGCCCGCCGATTCCGCACGTTCGATGCGCTCGGCGAGCAGTGCCTCGAGGCGCTCGTCGACGTCGGTCAGGCTCTGCCGGTCGGCGATGATCATGGCTGTGCCTCCAGGGCCGGCAAGGGCGCGAACTCGGGCACGGAAGCGAACTCCGGCGCGACGAGGCTGAGGAGCTCGAGCTGCTCCACCAGCCAGGGACTGAACGCCCACGGGGTGGCGCGCGCAGCGGTGAGGAGATCGGCGGTCCGCACCCAGGTCAGGTCCATGACTTCGTCGGGATTCGCAAGCGGATCGCTTGCCGCCGTCGCGATGTACACGGGACAGATCTCGTTCTCGACGATGCCGGAGGCGTCGATGGCTCGATAGCGGAACTCGGGCAGCGCGAGCCGTAGGCCGGTCAGCTCCATGCCGAGCTCGTGGGATGCGCGCCGCACCACCGCGTCGCCGATCGGTTCGAACGGCTGCGGGTGGCCGCAGAACGAGTTCGTCCACGTGCCGGGCCAGGTGCGTTTCGTCAGGGCGCGACGGGTCACGAGGATCCGCTCGCCCGACGGATCGAACACGTAGCAGGAGAACGCGAGATGTAGCGGAGTTTCCGCATGATGTACACCCCCTTTGTCGGCCGCGCCGATGCTGGCACCGTCGTCGTTCAGCAGCACGACTCGCTCGTGAGTTGTCACGTCCCTTCCCCTTTCGCTTCTTTCACATAGTAAATAGTATTCTTGGTGTAATTACAACATGGATTAGGATTTAAGGGTGGAGCGGGATGACGAGAGGGTGCGAAGCCTCGTGGATCCGAGATTGATGGATCCCGACGGCGAGATCGTAGCGCGCGCTCACCTCGCGCCCGATGATCTCGATCAGGTCGTCGCCGTTCTCGAGGCGATGGGTGCGTGGAGCCGCCTGGAGCGGGAACTGAGCGCGAAGGCGCGCGAATACATGCGTCTCGGCGACACCGACATGCGCGCGCTGCGCTACCTCATCGCGGCCCAGCGGCAGGGCATCATCGCGACGCCGGGCATGATCGCGGCGCACCTGCGGATCAGCCCCGCCGCCACGACGAAGCTCACCGACCGGCTCGAGACGGGCGGCCACATTCGACGGCTGCCGCACCCGGGGGACCGTCGCCGTATCGCCATCGAGGTGACCGAGACGACGAGCGCCTCCGCCCGGGCGTCGGTCGGGCGCAGCCACGCGCGACGATTCGACGCGATAGCGTCGTTGGCGCCCGAGGACCGGGCCGCCGTGCTGCGCTTCTTCGACGCGCTCACCCAGGCCGCCGAGGGCATCGAACCGGGGCTCGCCGAGGGCTGACGCCCCGGGGTCTTCGCAGCCGATGCGCGCCGGTTCGGCGGCGCGCACGTCGTGGTGCCGGGGGAGACGCTCGACTTCGTCGCGGAGCAGGGTCGTGCCTGGACAGCACGGATCGTCCTGCCCGACGGGAACGGGATCGATTGGGCGGGCGAGTTCGACGAGCTCGAGAGGGTCGCGACCGCCGCCTAGCTTCGGTCTATGCGAGGGGCCCTTGCTACGGCTTTCGATGCCCCGGATGTTGACCGCGCCGGAGGTCTTCCCGGGCGGATCAGCCCCGCGCCGCGCGCAGCTCGTCGAAGTCCTCGTAGCGGAACTCGCCCTCGGGGCGGGACCCGTTCTCCCGGGCGCGCAGCTCGGCGCGACGGATCTTGCCCGAGATGGTCTTCGGGAGCTCCGCGAACTCAACGCGTCGCACCCGCAAGTACGGCGCGAGCGTGGCCTTCGCGTGGGCGAGAATCTCGAGGGCGGTCGCCTCGTTCTCCTCCCACCCGGCGGCGAGGGCGATGTAGGCCTTCGGCACCGTGAAGCGCGTCTCATCGGGAGCGGGCACGACGGCCGCCTCGGCGACGGCGGGATGCTCGATGAGCGCGCTCTCGAGCTCGAACGGCGACACCTTGTAACCCGACGACTTGAACACGTCGTCGGTCCGGCCGACGTAGGTGAGGTAACCGTCGGCGTCGCGCGAGGCGATGTCTCCCGTGTGGAAGTAGCCGTCGGCCAAGACGGCGGCGGTGCGCTCCGCGTCGGCCCGGTAGCCGGCCATGAGGTTGCGGGGGTTCTGCGAGAGATCGAGGCAGACCTCGCCCTCGTCGGCGGTCTCGCCCGTGGCCGGATCCACCAGCACGACCGGTACGCCGGGCAGTGGCCGCCCCATCGATCCGAAGTGCACATCGGATCCGGGGGTGTTCCCGACCTGCGCGGTCGTCTCGGTCTGCCCGTATCCATCGCGGATCGTCAGGCCCCACTCGCGCTGCACGTGCGTGATGACCTCGGGGTTGAGGGGCTCGCCCGCGCCGACGAGCTCGCGCAAGGATCCGCCGCGGCCCGAAAGGTCGTGCTGCACGAGCATGCGCCACGCGGTCGGCGGGGCGCAGAGCGTCGTGACTCCGGCACGCTCGATCTGGGCGAGGAGCGCCTCCGGCTCGAAGCGCGTGTAGTTGTAGACGAAGATCGTCGCCTCGGCGAGCCACGGCGAGAAGAAGCTGCTCCACGCGTGCTTCGCCCATCCGGGCGAGCTCACGTTGAGATGTACGTCACCCGGCATGAGTCCGAGGAAGTAGAGCGTCGATAGATGCCCGACGGGGTATGAGTACTGCGTGTGCTGCACGAGCTTCGGTGACGACGTCGTTCCCGATGTGAAGTACATGAGCAGCGGATCCGTCGGTGCGGTCTGCGTCTCGAACGGATCCGCGTTCTCGTGCTCGCGGGCGGCGGCGAAATCGAGCCAGCCGTCGGCGCCGCCGACGGCGATGTGGAGGAAGTCGCCCGTGAGATCCGCGAACTTCACCGTATCTGATGCGCCCGTGATGACCGCGCTCGCGGCGATGCGAGCGACGCGCTCACCGAGATCCGCGGATCCGAGCGCCGTCGTCGCCGGGACGACGATCGCGCCGAGCTTCATGATCGCGAGCATCGATTCCCACAGCTCGACCTGGTTGTCGAGCATGAGAAGGACGGTGTCGCCGGCGCCGATCCCCTGTGCCTGCAACCAGTGGGCCAGGCGATCCGAGCGGGTCGCGAGCTCAGCGAAGCTGTACTTGGCCTCGGATCCGTCTTCCTCGACGATCCAGAGGGCCGTGCGCTCGTTGCCGCGCGCGATGCGGTCGAACCAGTCGATCGCCCAGTTGAAGCGCTCGCCGACGTCGGGCCAACGGAACTCCGCAGAAGCGCGCGCGTAGTCGGTGCGTGTCGCCACGATCACGTCGCGTGCGGCGAGCAGGGCGTCGTATGCCTGCGTGGTGTCCTGTGCGGTCATCGATCCTCCTTGAGCGGGATGGGCGCTCGATTATCGTACGGCGCGGCGGGCACGACAGGTGTTGGAGAGAGCGAGCAAAGGGGCGCCCTCCGAATTGGAGGACGCCCCTGCGCGGGATCCGAGATCAGTCGGCCTGCTCAGCGATCTGCGCGCGCACCTTGTCCATGTCGAGCTCCTTGACGGCCGTGACGACCTGCTCGAGTGCGGGCTTGGGGAGCGCGCCGGCCTGGCGGAAAACCAGGACGCCGTCGCGGAACGCCATGAGCGTCGGAATCGACGTGATCTGTGCTGCGGCAGCGATGCCGCGAGCGGCCTCGGTGTCGACCTTGGCGTGCACGACGTCGGGGTTCTGCTCCGACGATTCCTCGAAGATGGGGCCGAACTGGCGGCACGGGCCGCACCATTCGGCCCAGAAGTCGACGAGCGTGATGCCGTCGGAGGTGACGGCCTTCTCGAAGGTGTCGTCGGTGAGCTCGATAGTAGCCATGGGCGTCCTCTCGTTTGGGGGCTCGTCCGAACTACCGTACGCGGCGAAGAGGGCGTGAGGGCCGTTTGCGGGAATTCATGCGCGTGAATACAGAATCGAGGAGCACAATGGAGATATGCAGACCCCGCTGATTCCCGAGATGCCGAAACCGCAATACGTCATGTCCCAGGAGGGGTTTCGCCTCGCGACCTACACCTGGGGTGACGAGGACGCGCCGGTCGTTCTTGCCGTGCACGGCTTTGCCTCGAGTGCGCAGGACAACTGGGTCAACACCGGCTGGGTCAGCCGCCTCGTGAACGCGGGCTTCCGCGTGCTCGCCGTTGACCAGCGCGGACATGGCCAGAGCGAGAAGCCGCACGACGCCGAGGATTACACGATGCCGTCGCTCGTCGCCGACGTCGAGGCGATCCTCGACGTCTATATGGTGGATCCGGTTCTTTATCTCGGGTACTCGCTAGGTGCCCGCGTCGGCTGGCACGTCGCGGCCGAGCTGTCGAACCGCGTCGAGCGGGCAGTGCTCGGCGGGATCCCCGATGGGCGGCCGCTCGGCCGCCTCGACCTCGACCAGGCCCGCGCCTACATCGCCGACGGCACCCCGGTGACGGATCCGGCGACGCAGAACTACGTGCGCCTCGCCGAGCGCGTCGAGGGCAACGACCTGCGCGCGCTCGTCGCGCTCGCGCAGGGGATGCGCTTCGGCGATGAGAACCCCGATATGGGCGACGCCCCGCAACAGCCGACCCTCGTCGCGGCGGGAACCGACGACTCCATCTTTGAGGACGCGAGGTACCTCGCGAGCCTGCTGACCGACGGATCTTTCGTCGAGATCCCGAAGCGCCACCACTTCAACGCCCCCGGTGCCCGCCAGTTCAAGGACGCAGGGCTCGACTTCCTGCGGCGCGCGATCGACGACTGAGCCGTATCTGCGGAGATGAGCCGCAGCTGCGGACCGGAGCATGTGGATCCGGCGCAATTGCGGCTCATCTCCGAAGAACGGGCGTGACGCTTAGGGCACGGCCGGCCAGGCGACCGCCGGCCAGCCGTCCTGCCACTCCACCGGCAGGAGGCCCAGCCGGAACATGCCGTCCTGCGCGCCGTCGTACCAGTGGAAGGCGAGCATGTCGCCCGAGAGCGACTGGCCGCCGGGGCCGATGTTGTCGCCTTCGCTCGTGAGCACGACCGTGCCGCCATCTTCGAGTAGCGGGGAACCGGCCTGGTCGAGATACGGGCCCGTCACCTTGTCGGCGCGGCCGACGATGATCTCGTAGGTGCTGTCGACGCCGCGGCAGCAGAAACCGCGCGACGCGAACAGGTAGTAGGCGTCGTCGTGGGCGACGATTGTTGGGGCCTCGATCGCGTTCTCGAGCAGGCCGCGGTCGGCGATCGTTACCGGATCCGCGGATCCGGAGAGCAGCCCGCTCGGCCACTCGAGCGGGACGATCTGGAGCCCGCTCGAGAAGGATCCGAAGGAGAGCCACGGCTCTCCGTCGGCATCCTCGACGATGTTCGGGTCGATCGCGTTGTAGGGCTTGCCGGCGCTGGAAATGACCTCACCTTGGTCGATCCACTCGTACGCAGGATCCTCGGGATCGAGCGTCGTGTTCGTCGCGAGTGCGATGACCGAGCTACCGCTTCCGAAGGTGGAGGCGGCGTAGTAGAGGTACCAGGTGCCGTCGTGCTCGTAGAGCTCGGGCGCCCACAGGTTGTCGAGGCCCTCGACCTGCTCGGTGAGCCACTTGGGTTTCTCGCTCCACACCTCGCCGACGTACTCCCATTCGGCGTCGTCGTCTGAGCGGCGGATCTGGATGTTGCCGTCGCCGACCTGTCCGTTGCCGGTCGAGTAGATCCAGCTCGGCTCGTCGCTGTCGCCGCGGATGTACGCGGGATCGTGCACGAACACGTCGCCCGAGAGCTCCGGCGCTGCTGGCGCCTGGGCGCATGCGGCCGGTGCCGCCGCCGCGAAGGCGACGACGGCACCAATCAGGATCCGGCGGATCCGGGAACGCATGCGGGGCTCAATTCCCGAGCGCCACGGCCGACCACGACACGGGCGGCAGCACGACGGTGAGGGTGCCGTCCTCGAGGGTCGCGCCCTCGAGGGTCTTCAGGCCGACGCGCTCCTGGTTGTCGAGCGTGTTCTTGGCGTACACGTCGTCGTCCCACAGCGTCACGGCCTCGGTGATGGCCGCGCCCGCGAGCTCCGAGACGTCGATCGTGACGGTGATCGCCTCGGTCTGGCTGCGGTTGACGAGGAACACGGCCGAGCGGTCGTCGTCGGCGGTGACGATGGCGTCGACGAGCGGGGCGGATCCGTGGGCGGCCGTCTCGTACGTCGGCACCGTGATGCGCGGGCGCAGCACCTCGCCCGACGCGAGGCGCGACGTCACCGAGAACGGGAAGAATGTCGTCTGGCGCCACGCGGCGCCGCCCGGCTCGGTCATGATCGGCGCGATGACGTTGACGAGCTGCGCGAGCGAGGCGCTCGCGACGCGGTCGTGGTTACCGAGCAGCGTGATGAGCAGGTTGCCGAGCACGACGGCGTCGGCGACCGAGTAGACGTCCTCGAGCTGGCGCGGCGCGTAGCGCCACTCGTCGTTGACCTCGTCAGACTCGCGGTGCTCGTCGAGGTACCAGATGTTCCACTCGTCGAACGAGAGCTTGATCTTCTTCTTCGACTTCAGCTTGTTGCCGACGTGGTCGGCCGTCGACACGACGGTCTCGATGAAGTACTGCATATCGAGCGACGAGGCGAGGTACGAGTCGAGGTCGCCGCCGCGCTCCTGGTAGTACGCGTGGCACGAGATGTAGTCGACGTGCTCGTACGAGTGCTCGAGGACGGTGCGCTCCCAGTCGCCGAAGGTGGGCATCCCGGATCCGGACGAGCCGCACACGACGAGCTCGAGGTCGCGCTCGGCGGCCTTCATCGCCTGCGCCGTGCGGGCGGCGAGCTTGCCGTAGTCGTCGGCCGTCATGTAGCCCGTCTGCCACGGGCCGTCCATCTCGTTGCCGAGGCACCACATCTTCACGCCGTGCGGCTCGACGGTGCCGTTCGCGATGCGCTGCTCGCTGAGCGCCGTGCCCGACGGGTGGTTGCAGTACTCGAGCAGGTCGAGCGCGGCCTCGATGCCGCGGGTGCCGAGGTTCACCGCCATCATCAGCTCGGATCCGGTGAGCTTCAGCCAGCGCGAGAACTCGTCGACGCCGACCTGGTTCGTCTCGAGCGAGTGCCAGGCGAGGTCGCGGCGCACGGGGCGCTCCTCGCGCGGACCGACCGAGTCTTCCCAGCGGAAACCCGAGACGAAGTTGCCGCCGGGGTAGCGGATCGTCGTGGATCCGAGCTCGCGCACGAGGTCGACGACGTCGAGGCGGAAGCCGTCCTCGTTGGCGGTGGGGTGCTCGGGTTCGTAGATGCCGTTGTAGACGCATCGCCCGAGGTGCTCGACAAAGGATCCGAAGATGCGGCGGTTCAGCGGGGCAACGACGGCGTCCCTGTGGACGGTGATCTGTGCGGTAGTCATGGTGTTCCTTCTTTTTGGGCGCGCGGAAGCGCCATGGCGGTGGAGAAAAAGAGCTAGCGGGCGAGCGCGGCGGCGCGCGGGTGGTGCGCGTCGAGCTGCGCGAGGCGGTGGTCGACGAACCAGCCGCCGACGAAGAGCGGGATCGAGAGGCCGAGGAGCGGGATGAACATCGGCAGCGCGAGGAGCGACGCGATAATCACGGCGAGAGATCCCGCGAGCACGAGCGCCATGAGGGGCGACGCGAGCGACAGGCCCACGGCGAAGCGCAGCGTCGGCGCGATGCGGTCGCGATAGCGCACGTCGATCGCGAGCGCCGCGACGAGGGAGATTGCGGTGTAGGCGCCGGCGACCCAGGTGAAGACCGCGAGCGCGGTCGCGGCGGCCTGCGGCAGCGCAGGCAGCACGAGCGTGTCGGCGACGAGCAGCGCGCCGACGAGCACGAAGGGCGCGCCTAGCGCGTTCGCGCGCCAGAAGCGGGCGCGGTACTCGGCGGCGAAGCGGCGCACGATCCCGGATCCGTCGCCGTCTCGCAGCTGCGTCAGGCACACGGATCCGGCCGCGAGCGCCGGGAGGGCGCCGAGCACGACCGCGCCTGCGAGTGTGCCGGCGATGATCAAGAAGTTGACGACGATGAGCGCCGACAGCGCCCGCAGCCACGTCATGATGCGGTCGACCCAGCCGTCCTCGACGATCACGACGCCGCCTCCTTCGATCCGATCCAGACGACGCCGTCGCCGTCGATGCCGCCGAAGGCGAGCACGGCGCGGCCCGTGCGCTCGTCGGTCGCGCCGAACACGACCGCGTCGAGCGCGACGTCGGTGCCCGCGTGGAGGACGATCTCGCCGGCCACCGGATCCGCCGCGGTGCGCAGGGATCCGCTGACCCGCAGGGTCTCGGAATCGATCACGCCGGTGCGCTCCGGATTCAGGCGCACGACGTTCCACGCGCCCTCGAGGCCCTCGGGGGCCGCGAGGCGCTCGGCCTCGTAGCCCGCGAACGGGTGCGGCGAGACGATCGGCCAGCCGCCGCGCGTCGTGTGAACGCGGCGGATCTGCGCCTCGTGCACCCGCGCGTCGTCGGCGCGGCGCACGTGGTGCACGAGGAAGCGCGCGTCGCCGTCGAAGAAGATCGAGTTGTGTCCGGGGGCGCTCCAGCCGACCTGGCCGGGGAACCTCAGGCCGCCGAGCACCTTCGTGCCGGCGGACCCCTCGACGCCCTCGGGGGCATCGAGCAACGGGCGACCCGCGGCGTCGAGGTACGGGCCCGTGACCTCGCGGGCGACGCCGACGCGGATGCTGTAGCTGTCGAAGAGCGAGTCGTACGAGACATAGAGCACGTAGTCGTCGTGCTCGGGGCGGTAGTCGATGTACGCGCCCTCGACGGCGCCGTCGACCGCGGCCGAGCGGCGCGCGATGAGCACCTCGTCGCCGCCCCGTGGCAGGCCCGTTTCCGCGTCGAGCGGCAGGGTGCGGATCCCGTCGAAGAAGGATCCGTAGGTGAGCCACGGGGATCCGTCGCGGTCGAAGACGATCGCGGCGTCGATCGCGTTGTGGGCGTCGACGCCCTGCGTGGTCGAGACGACGATGCCCTCGTCGGTCCAGGGGCCCGCGGCGCTCGCCGCGGTCGCCAGGCCGATCGCCGAGGTGCGGGATCCGAACGACGATGCCGAGTAGTACATGCGCCAGCGGCGGTCGTCGCCGCCGACCGGCCAGCGCACGACCTCGGGCGCCCACAGGCCGACGGCGCCCGTGTGCGCGAGCACCGCGGCGGGGACGCCGGGGAGCGCCGTGCCGGCCGGATCCCAGTGCACGAGATCGGCGGAGGTGCGCACGTGCGCGCCCGCCGGGATCTCGCGGTCGTCCACCGCGGCGTCGGTCGAGAACATGTACCAGAGGCCGTCGTCGCCGCGCACGACGGTGGGGTCGTGCGCCCCGATCGCGGTGCTCATGCCTTGGATCCCGTCAGCGCGATCGACTCGATGATCTGCTTCTGGAACACGGCGAACATGACGAGAACCGGGATCAGCGCGATAAACGATCCGGCCATGATCAGCGGGTAATCGGTCTGGCTCGCGTACGTCATGTTGAGGCTCGCGATGACGAGCTGCAGGGTCTGCTTCTCGGGGGAGTTCAGGTAGATGATCGGGCCGAGGTAGTCGTTCCAGACGCCCATGAACCAGAGGATGAACTGCGCCGCGACCGCGGGGCGGATCACGGGGAAGATCAGCTGGAAGAAGATGCGCAGGTAGCCCGCGCCGTCGATCTTCGCCGCCTCGATGATCGAGTCGGGAACCGACGCGAGGTACTGGCGCAGGAAGAAGACCATCACGATGTTGCCGAAGATGCCGGGCAGGATCAGTGGCCAGAGCGTGTCGACGAGGCCCGCCGAGGCGAACATCGAGAACTGCGGGATCATGATCGTCGGGAACGGGATCATGATCGCGCCGAGCAGCACGAGGAACAGCACGTTCTTGAACGGCAGGCGCAGCTTCGCGAACGCGAACGCCGCGAGCATCGACGCAATCGTGCCGAGGATCGTGACACTCGCCGACACGATGATGCTGTTCCAGATACCGCTCGCGAGGGGAGCCGCGCTCCACACGCGAACGTAGTTGTCCCAGACCACCGGATCCGGGATCCACTGGGGCGGGAGGGCGAAGACGCCCTCCTTCGTCTTGAGCGACGTGCTGAAGGTCCACACGAGCGGCGCGACCATGATGATGCCGCCGAGCGAGAGCACGGCGATGAGGATCGCGTTGACCGTGCGGTACGAGCGCGAGAGGCGCGGGCCGGTGACGCGGCGGCGATCCTTCGGAACACGGGGGAGGACCTGCGCGATCGTCGAGCCGGTCGGATCCTGCTGAACGGGAGTGTGAAGAGTCATGGCGGGCCTCAGTCGATCGAGAACTGGAATCGACGGTTAATGCGGAACTGGATGGCGGTGACGATGAACACCATCACTCCGAGCACGAGGGCCATCGCGGTCGCGTAGCCCATCTGGAGGTAGTTGAAGGCCTTCTGCCAGATGTACCAAACGATCGACGCCGTCGAGAACTCGGGGCCGCCGTTCGGCGTCATGATGTTGATCTCGATGAAGATCTGCGCGCCACCGATGATGTTCGTGACGACGAGGAAGAACGTCACGGGGCTCAGCATCGGGATCGTGATGTAGCGGAACTTCGTGAAGGGGCCCGCGCCGTCGAGCGACGCCGCCTCGTACAGGTGCGACGGCACCGACTGGAGCGCCGCGAGGTACAGCAGCATCGAGTAGCCGATGCCCTTCCAGACCGCCATGATGATGATCGCGGGCTTCGCGGTCGCGGCGTTCTGCAGCCAGTTCGGGCCGTCGATGCCGAAGATCGCGAGCACCTGGTTCACGAGGCCGAAGTCGCCGTTGTAGGCCCACTGCCACAGGATCGCGACGGCGGCGAGCGACGAGACGACCGGGATGTAGTAGACCGTGCGGAAGAAGGTGAGTCCGCGCATGCGACGGTTGAGCGCGAGCGCGAGCAGCAGCGAGATGACGAGGCCGATCGGGATGCCGATCATGTAGAACACGGTGTTGCCGAGCGACTGCCAGAAGTAGCGGTCGCCCATCATCTCGACGAAGTTGTCGAGGCCGTTGGGCACGGGGGCGCCGAGGCCGTTCCACGACGTGAACGACGTGTAGAGCGAGTACACCAGCGGGTAGCCGATGAAGGCGATGAAGCCGATGACGGGCGCTGCCACGAAGGCGAGGGCCGCGAGGTGCTCCTTGCGGTGGAGCCGCGATCGGCGGGAGGTGGGGGTCGTCATGCGTCTGGACCTAACTCTGTTCGAGGAAGCGGGTGGGGGCGCCGCCGCGGACGGCGGCGCCCGTCGCGATCAACCGATTCCGGCCTGGGCGTTCGCCTTGTCGAGGAGCTCCTGCATGCGGGGCTGGACGTCGTCGAGGTACTCCTGCGCCGTCTGCTCGCCGTCGAGGACGGGCTGGATGTTCTTGAACAGCTCGTCGTACCACTCGGCGCTGTAGGTGTTGTTCGCCGGCAGCGCGCGACCGTAGTCCTTCGCGATGTCGAGGAACTCCTGCTTGTTCGCCGGGGGAAGCGTCGACGACGTGACCCACTCGTCGGCCATGTCCATGAGGTTCGGGATCTGCACGCCCGCGTCGACGAGGGCCTGCTGGGCGTCTGCGTCGACGCTCAGGTACATCGCGAGCTCCGCCGCGAGGTCGGGTGCCGACGTCGACGCCGAGACGGCGATGCCGAGCGTGCCGGTCCAGGTCGCGCTCTCGCCCGTGGATCCGGCAGGGTAGGGGATGAGGTCCCAATCGAAGTCGAGGGTCTCGTACGTCGGGACATCCCACGGGCCGACGGGGAAGAAGCCGATCTGGCCCTGCATCCAGCGCTGGTAGGTGTCGAGCGTCTGCGCGTCGCCCGCCGACGGCGTGACGCCGTGGACGTTCTGCATGTCGGCGAAGTACTGCAGCGCCTCGACGAACTCGGGCTCGTTGACGGTGACCTTCGTGCGATCCTCGTTCAGCCAGTCGCCGCCGTTCGACCACACGAACGCCTGCAGGTTCCAGGTGACGTTGAGGCCCGTGCCCCACTGGTCGAGCTGGCCGTCGCCGTCGGTGTCCTTCGTCAGCTGCTTCGCGACGTCGATGAACTCGTCCCAGGTGTAGGGCGTGTCTTCGTCGGGGAGCGGGATGCCCGCCTCCTCGAACATGGTCTTGTTGTAGCCGAACGAGAACGGGCCGATGTCCTTCGGCAGCGCGTAGATCGCGCCGGTTCCCTGGGTGGTGCCGTCGAAGCGGTAGCTGTCGATGCCGTAGGGCCACACGTTGTCGAGGTCGATCGCGTCGGACGACTCGACGGCGTCGGTGATGTCGGCGATGATGCCGCTGCCGACGAACGACTGGATGCTGCCCGGGTCGACGTAGAACACGTCGGGGACCTGCTTGCCGGCGATCGCGGCCTTGAGCTTCGTCGCGTACTCGTCGGCCGTCGTCATGATGATCTTGACGTCGACGCCCTCGTGCGCCGCCTCGAACGCCTCGATCGCCTCCGTGTATGCCGCCTTCTCGGCGTCGCTGCCGCGGAACATGAACGTGAGCGTCGATCCGTCGCCGTCGCTGCCTCCGCTCGAGCATCCGACGAGTGCGCTGACGGCCAGGGCGGAGACGCCCGCAACGGCCAGGATCCGTGACTTCATTGTGCTGTGTCCTCTCGGGAATGGGTGACCACGATGTCGAGACCGGTCCCGGAGGGCCGGATCATCCGAGGTTTACAACGTTGTAGTAAACGTTGTAGAAGTTATTGTTGCGCGGGAAGGGGTGCGGTGTCAACTGGTTTTCGTGGGCGAGGGGCGCTTGCTGGGCCGCAACTGCGGAGGTAGCCCCGTGCCGCGGAAGAACCTCGCGGAGTCTTCCGCAGTTGGGGGTCATTTCCGCAGTTTGAGTTCGGGCGCGATGGGCTGGGTACGGGCCTGGCCTCGCGGTGGGATCCCGTGCTGCGGGGATGGCCCCGATCTGCGGAGGAACTTCGCGGATTCCTCCGTAGTTGTGGGTCGCTTCCGCGGGAGGGGGCGCGTGGCGCGGGTGGCGCACCCGGCGCGGGCGCGCTTCCCCGGATCCCGTGCTGCGGAGTTGGCCCGGTACTGCGGAAGGATTCCTTGGATTCTTCCGCAGTTGGGGGTCATTTCCGCAGTTCGGGAGGGCGCAGCGCGCGGCTACGCCGGCGCGGACTCGCGGTCCAGGATCCGGAAGTCGGCGAACATGGTGCGCGGTTCCGGATCCGGGGTGCCGGCGATGCGCTCGAGCAGCGTCGAGACGGCGGTGCGGGCGATCCACTCGCGACCAGGATCCACCGTCGTGAGCGACGGGATCGAGTACTTTGCCTCGTCGAGGCCATCGAAGCCGATGACGGCGACGTCGTCGGGCACGTGCCGGCCCGCCTCCTGCAGCACGCGCATGGCGCCGAGGGCGAGGGTGTCGTTCAGCCCGAAGACGGCGTCGAAGTGCGCGCCGCGATCGAGCAATTCGCGCATCGAGTCGGCGCCGTTCGCGCGATGCCAGAGCGTCGTGTAGCCGACGATGTCGTCGTCATAGGGGATCCCGGCGCCCTCGAGCGCCTCGCGATATCCCTTCATGCGCAGCGCCGCAGATCCGACGAGCTCGCCCGCGTGCGCGCCGACGACGGCGATGCGCCGATGGCCCGACGCGATGAGGTGCTCGGTCGCGGCCCGGGCCGCATCGACGTTGCGCATCGTGACGTGGTCGGTCGGGCCATCGAAGATGCGCTCGCCGAGGAGCACGAGCGGATAGTCGACGCGGAGCGCTGCGACGTCTTCGTCTGACATTCCGAGCGGGCTGAAGATGAGCCCATCGGTGAGCTTGCGCCGCGGCCCACGCAGCAGCTCGAGCTCGCGGTCGCGGTCGGCGCCCGTCTGTTCGACGAGCACGGCGACGCCGGCGGCCTCCGCCTCCTGGATGACCTGCGCCGCAAGCTCGGCGAAGTACGCGAGCCCGAGATCCGGCAACGCTAGGGCGATCGCGCCCGTGCGACCAGAGCGCAGATTTCGCGCGGTGAGGTTCGGGGTGTAACCCAACTCCGCGATGGCGTTTTCGACCTTCTGCCTGGTCGCGGGGCGGATGTGGGGGTAGTCGTTGATGACGTTTGAGACCGTCTTGATCGAGACCTCCGCGAGCCTCGCCACGTCATGCAGTGTGACCGCCACGGTGGATCCCCTTCCTCGCCACTTATAACGTTGTAAGTCGAGTGTATCGCTGGCGGGGTGGGGGCTCCGGTTCGATACCCTGGGGAGATGGCCGACTATCCCGCGACGATCGCCCGCCGCGTGGAGCACGAGATTGAGATCAAGAAGTCGCGTTTCATCACGCACCTCGAGCCGGTCGGATCCGTCGCGGAAGCGGACGAGTTCATCGCCGAGATCCGTAAACGGTTCTGGGACGCGCGACACAACTGTGTCGCGATGATCACCGGGGCGACGGGTGACCAGGCTCGCTCATCGGATGATGGTGAGCCGTCGGGCACCGCCGGAGTTCCGATGATGGAGGTGCTGAAGCGCCGCGGCATGACCGACCTCGTCGCGGTCGTTACGCGCTATTTCGGGGGGATCAAGCTGGGCGCCGGTGGGCTTGTGCGCGCATACGGCAATGCCGTGTCGGAGGCGCTCGACCACGCGCAGCTCGTCTACCGCCGCTCGCTCACGCAGGCAACGATCGAGGTGGCCCACGCCGACGCGGGGCGCTTCGAAAACCTGTTGCGCGAGTGGGTCACCCACCATGACGCGACCCTCGGCGAGACGGCCTACGGCCAACACGCGGTGTTCGAGGCGTGGATCCCCGCCGACCAGCTCGCGGCCCTGACGGCCGATGTCGCGACGTGGTCGCAGGGATCCCTCGCGCCAGTTTTCGGTGAGACCCGCGTGGTCGACATCGCTGCGTGACCGCTTCCGGTCGCGCAATCTGCTCTTCCGGGGCCGCCCGAAGCGCATTCTGGGCGACCTGAGCGACGGGGTGCCGCTCCGCCCCGGGAAGAACGACAGGTTGGGCGACCGGAGCCCGCTACCCGATACCGATATGCTCAACACCGTCTAAGAAATAGGGGGAGCACGATGAACTACAACCAGCGCCTGCCATACCTGCAGTTCGGTTTCACCGGCGGCGCCGCCGGGTGGCTCGGCGTCGGCATCGGCGGGTTTCTCGTCACGGTGTTGACGCTCGGCATTTGCTATCCGTGGGCGGTCGTCATGACGTACCGCTGGAAGACCAAGCACACCTGGATCAACGGGCAGCGCCTGCGGTTCACCGGATCCGCGGTCGGGCTGTTCGGGATGTGGATCAAGTGGTTCCTGCTCTGCATCGTGACGCTCGGCATCTATAGCTTCTGGGTCTACCCGCGCCTGCAGAAGTGGATCGTCGAGCACCAGGAGCTCGACCCCACCTCCTGATCCCGGGCGCGGGTCAGCCCCGTGCGGCAGACTGGGGGTGATGTCTTCTCTCCTTGAGGCCGCACAGTCGGCCGGTGACGATGCCGATGCCCTTTACGACGCCTTCCTCGAGTGGGCGACGGATCAGGGAATCTCGCTGTACCCGGCGCAGGACGAGGCGGCGATGGAGCTCGCGGCCGGCAATAACGTGATCCTCGCGACCCCCACGGGCACGGGCAAGTCGCTCGTCGCGCTTGCGGCGCACGCCATCGCGATCGGCCGCGGCGGGCGCACCTATTACACCGCGCCCATCAAGGCGCTCGTGAGCGAGAAGTTCTTCTCGCTCGTCGAAACGTTCGGCGCCGAGAACGTCGGCATGGTCACGGGCGATAGCTCGGTCAACTCCGACGCCCCGATCGTCTGCTGCACGGCCGAGATCCTCGCGAACCTCGCCCTGCGCGAGGGTGAGGACGCCGACGTCGACCAGGTCGTCATGGACGAGTTCCACTACTACGGCGACCGCGACCGCGGCTGGGCCTGGCAGATCCCGCTGCTTCTTCTGCCGCGGGCGCAGTTCCTGCTGATGTCGGCGACCCTCGGCGACACCACGGATATCCAGGACGACCTCACGCGCCGCACCGGCCGAACGACGAGCCTCGTGGCGGGCGCCGAGCGCCCCGTTCCGCTGCACTTCAGCTACGAGAAGAAGCCCGCCCACGAGGTCGTCGAGGAGCTGCTACAGGACAGGGAGGTGCCCGTCTACGTCGTGCACTTCAGCCAGGCCGCGGCCATGGAGCGCGCCCAGGCGCTCGCGAGCATCAACATCACGACCCGCGAGCAGCGCGACGAGATCGCCGCGGCGCTCGGCGACTTCCGCTTCACGACCAACTTCGGCAAGACTCTCTCGCGCCTCGTGCGTGCGGGTATCGGCGTGCACCACGCGGGCATGCTGCCGCGCTACCGCCGCCTCGTCGAGACGCTCGCCCAGAAAGGGCTGCTGCGCGTCATCTGCGGCACCGACACCCTGGGCGTCGGCATCAACGTGCCGATCCGCACCGTCCTCATCACGGAGCTCTCGAAGTACGACGGATCCCGGATGCGGCGGCTCGGCGCGCGCGAGTTTCACCAGATCGCGGGCCGCGCGGGCCGCGCCGGCTACGACCCCTACGGCAACGTCGTCGTGCTCGCGCCCGAGCACGAGATCGAGAACGCGCAGGCGCTCGCGAAGGCGGGCGACGACCCGAAGAAGCTCAAGAAAGTCAAGAAGAAGCAGGCGCCGAAGGGCTTTGTCAGCTGGAGCGAGCAGAGCTTCGAGAACATCATCGCCGCCGAGCCCGAGGCGCTCAGCCCGCGCATGCAGATGACGTCGGCCATGCTCATCAACATCATCGCCCGCGGCGGCGACGTGTTCGAGAATGTGCGCTCGCTCGTCTTCGACAACCACCAGCCGAAGAAGGAGCAGTACGCGCTCGCCCGCCGTGCCCTCGCGATCTTCCGCACCCTGCGCGACGCCGAGCTGATCGAGGTGACGCCCGCGGGCGAGATCCGCCTCTTCCTCGACCTGCAGCCGAACTTCGCGCTTAACCAGCCGCTGTCCCCCTTCGCGCTCGCGGCGCTCGAGCTCTTGGATCCGGAAGACGGCGAGGGCGGAGCCGGAACCGGCCACTACGCGCTCGACGTCGTCAGCGTCATCGAGTCGACGCTCGACGACCCGCGCCAGATCCTCAGCCAGCAGCAGTTCAAGGCGCGTGGCGAGGCGGTCGGGGCCATGAAGCGCGATGGCATCGAGTACGACGAGCGCATGGAGCTGCTCGAGGCGATCACGCACCCGAAGCCGCTCGAAGAGCTGCTCACGCAGGCATACGAGACCTTCGCGAGCTCGCAGCCGTGGATCCGCGACTTCGCCCTCGCGCCGAAGTCGGTCGTCCGCGACATGTACGAGCGCGCGATGAGCTTCGCCGAGTTCGTGCAGTGGTACCAGCTGGGCCGGAGCGAGGGCCTCGTGCTGCGCTACCTGTCCGACGCCTACCGCACGATCCGCCAGACGGTGCCGCCGGAGGCGCGCACGCCCGAGCTCGACGACATCGTCGAGTGGCTCGGCGAGATGGTGCGACAGGTCGACTCGAGCCTCGTCGACGAGTGGGAGACACTCATGGCGGGCCTCGACGACGACGGAACGCCCGTCGTGCCGCCCGCGCCGCCGTCGGTCGTCATGAACAAGCGCGCCTTCACGGTGCTGGTGCGCAACGCGATGTTCCGCCGCGTGCAGCTCGCCGCGCTTGAGAACGACGACGAGCTCGAGCAGCTGGATCCGGACGCCGATTGGCCCGGCGCGCTCGACGACTACTACGACGAGCACGAAGACATCCTCACGGGTGCCGCGGCGCGCTCGCCGCAGCTGTGCGAGATCACCGAGGGCCGCGACGTGTGGCGCGTCGAGCAGACGATCGACGACCCCGCCGGTAACCACGATTGGCGGATCCGCGCGGAGGTCGACCTCGAGGCGTCAGCCGACGAGGGCGAGGCCGTCCTGCGCGTGACCGAGGTCGTGCGCCTCTAACGGCTCCACTTTTCTCCCACAATTCCTACGCCCACGAGGGGAGAATTGTGGGAGAAAAGTGGAGTTAAGGTGCCGGGAATCCGGGACTACACCGCCCGGCCCGGATTAAATTGCCTCGGCGTGCAGGAGCACCGCGTGTTCGGGGCGCAGTACGGGCAGGGGAACGCCTACCTCGGACAGGAAGCGTCCCGTCGCCTCGAATCCGGCGTCGAACCAGGCCGGGCCCGTGATCTGCACGAACGGGCTCTCGGCGTCGCCCTCCGTCGTGCGCGGGAAGTCCGCGGTCGTCGGTAGGAGCGGGGCGAGGCGATACCGGCGTTCTGGGTCCAGACCGGGCAGCCGCACACGCCCGGGGATCTCGGCGACGGGTGACCGCAGCATGACCGCCGCGAACAGCGCCTCGTCGTTGCCCACGACGCCATGCACGGCGAGGGCCGGCTCGGTGACGTCGGCGTGCACGCGTCGTCCGGAGTGTATGAGCCCCCGGAACCGCTTGTATAGCTGGATCCCGCGTTGCAGGATCTCGCGCTCGTGCGCGGTCGCCTTGCGGATGTCCCACTCGATCCCGAAATGCCCGAACAACGCCGTGATCACACGGAACGTGATGTCGTGCGTGCGCCCCGTCGTGTGTGCGTGCGTGGGGCCGACATGCGAACCGACGAGCTCCGGCGGCAGCACGGCACCCGTCCAGCGCTGAATCGTCTGCCGCTCGAGCGCGTCGTTGCAGTCGGAAGCCCACACGCGATCGGTGTGCGCGAGCACGCCGAGATCCGCGCGGGCACCGCCCGACGAGCACGATTCGATCTCGACCTTCGGGTGCGCCTCCTTCAGCGCGGCGAACAGCCGATACGCGGCACGTGTCTGCGCGTGCGTCGACGGCCGCCCGTCGTGCCCATGCTCGGGCAGGTCGCGATTTTGATCCCATTTCAGGTACGAGATCTCGTTCTCGCGCAGGAGCGCGTCGATCCGGTCGTACACGTACTGCCACGCGGCCGGGTCGACGAGATCGATGATGTGCTGATGCCGCCATTCGAGTGGACGACGACCATCCGGCCGATCCGGTCCCACGATCCACTCCGGGTGGGCGCGGGCCGCATCCGAATCGAGGTTGATCATCTCGGGCTCGACCCAGAGACCGAACTCCATACCGCGCGAGGTGACGGCATCGATGAGGGGCGTGAGGCCGTCCGGCCACCGCTCCTCGTCGACGTACCAGTCGCCGAGGCCGGCGCGGTCATCGGTGCGGCCACGGAACCAGCCGTCGTCCAGCACGAAGCGCTCGACGCCGATGTCGGCGGCCTCTTCCGCGAGCTCGATGAGCGGCTCGATCCGGTGATCGAAGTACACCGCCTCCCACGTGTTGAGGATCACGGGGCGCGGCCGGTCTCCGGAGACCGCGACGTGATGCGGACGGGAGCGGATCCAGTCGTGGAAACGCGCGGTCGCACCGTCGAGCCCGTCTGACGAGAACGCGGCGAACAGCGACGGTGTCTCGTACACCTCGCCCGGCTCGAGTACCACCTCGCCGGATCCGAGCAGCTCGGCGGCACCGGTCATGTGGCGTCCGTCTGAGAGCGCGTCGAAGAATTGCTCGTGGTTGCCCGACCATGCGAGGTGTGTCGCCCAGACGCGCCCCGTGCGATTGGCGAAGCCCGCGGAGCCTGCCGCGACGAGGATCGACGAATCGTGTCCCGTGCGTCCGTGGCGTCCCGAGCGCACCCACGTCCCGCGACGGATGTCATTTCGTTGTGGATGGTTCTCACGGCACCAGCGTCCCGTGAGATCGAGCAGCTCCGCCGCGTCGTTCGGCACCGGCAGCGCGACCGCGAGCTCGTCGAGCTGGTACGGCGCGGCCCCGATGTTGCGCAGTTGGTTGCGTGTCTCCAGCAGACCCGACGGATGCAGGGTGAGGCGTGACGTGACTTCGATGCCTGCAGCCTCGTCGGCCTGTACGATCTCGGCGGTGCTGCCGTCGCACGCCGCCGACGTCACACGTAGCGCGGGCGAGAAGTCGCGCCCGGCGCGACCGTCGATGACGCGGCTGCCTCGGAGGCCGGGGCGGCCGAGCCAGCCTGACGATGCCTGTGGCACGATGCCGGCGACGACGGGGACGTCGAAGGCTGAGTGGGCGACGGGATCCGCGAGGGCATCCAGGGCGGGAAGATCGTCGCCGAGGTCGGCACCCCAGTGGACGATCTCGGCCTCGCCCGTGTGGACAGCGACGAGGACGCTGACGCCGGCGGCGCGCAGGTGGAGAGGGGTCATGGTCTCGCTTTCGTGGCGGGTGAGATGGGTGGCGCGGACGAGGTCCGCGCCACCCATCGGGGATCATTCGAAGAGGGCGTTAACCTGGTCGTTCGCGTCGTCGAACGAGCTCGCGGGGGAGTCGCCCGTGAGCACGGCATCCGATGCCGGCTTCATGATGCCGACCACCTTCGCGGCGTTCTCGGCGATGGGGAACAGGAACGTCGTGCCGTCGTCGATGTGGGTCGTGAACGCCGACACGTCGACGCCCTTCTCGGCGAAGGCCTGTGCCGCGAGCTCGCTCGAACTCGTGATCGCCGGGAACACGACCGCGTGCCCCGCGACGACGTCCTGGCAGGCGGTTGAGGCGAGGTACTCGACCCACGCGAGCGACCCCTCGGGGTTCTCGGTGCCGGCCCAGATCGAGTCGGCGAGGCCGTTGAACATCGAGGCGCGCTCGCCCGATGGGCCGACGGGTGTCGGCGCGATGCCGAGATCGATGCCCTCGTAACCCGCGTACTGGCCGATCATCCAGGATCCGTTGGTGTTGATCGCGTTCTTGCCGGCACCGAAGTTGTCGGCCATCGACGCGCCGATCGTCGTCTCGAGCGGCGGCATGTAGCCCTTCTCGGCGAGCGACGCCCACCACTCGAAGGTCTCCTGGAACTCGGGCTGGTCGTAGTTGTAGTGGGTGCCCCACGGGTTCTGGTCGGTGTGGGTCCAGCCGAGCGTGGCGGTGAGGAACGACCACTCGGTCTGGCCCATGCCTTCGCCGGAGCCGTTGAGGCCGAGGCCGTACACGGCCACGTTGTCCTTGTCGAAGCCCGCCTCGTCGCCGCGCACGCCGTTCTCGTCGACGGTGAGGCGGGCGATGACCTTCTCGTAGGATCCGCCGTCGTCGGGGTTCCAGTCGAGGCTCGCCATGTCCTCCTGGGTGAGCCCGGCGTCGGCGACCATCTCCTTGTTGTAGAACAGCGCGACGGTGTCCCAGTCCTTCGGTAGACCGTAGCGGCTACCGTCCTGGCCCACCCAGAGGTCCGCAAGACCGTCGTTGTAGATCGATGTGTCGGCGTCCAGTTCGTCGAGCGAGAGAAGCTGCTCGGTCTTGACGAAGTCGGGGTACTTGCTGAGGTGATCGGTGAACACGTCGGGTGCGGTCCCGGCGGCCATTCCATTCGTGATCTTGCTCCAGTAGTCGTCCCAGCCGGTCTGCGTGACCTTGACGGTGACGTCTTCCTGCGAGGCGTTGAAGTCGTCCGCACACTGCTGATAGGCGGGCAGCTGGTTCGCGTCCCACAGCCAGTAGTCGACGACGCCCTCGTCGCCGCCCGACCCGCCGCCGCATGCCGTGAGGGCGAGGGCCGAAGCTCCGAGGAGCACCGTCGCTCCGAGTGTCTTCTTCATGATGTTCTTCCTTTCGGGCATCACTTGGTGCCGTTGAATCCGATGGAGTTGACGATCCGCTTGCCGAAGATGGCGAAGAGGATCAGGACGGGCAAGGCGGATACCAGCGTTGCGGCCATGAGGCCGGACCAGTCGGGCGCGCCCTGCGGGGACTGAGATTTGAAGACGCCGAGCCCGACGGTGAGCACGCGGGTGCTGTCGTCGGACGCTACGAGGAGCGGCCAGAAGTACTCGTTCCACTGCGTCATGAACGTGAGCAGCGCGAGCGTCGCGAGCGGGGCCGCGGCATTCGGGAGGACGATCTGGAAGAAGATCCGCCAATGACGCGCGCCGTCGAGCATCGCGGCCTCTTCGACCTCGCGCGACATGCTCAGGAAGAACTGTCGCATGAAGAAGATCGCGAAGGGCGTCATGAACAGGAACGGCAGTACGAGACCCGTCATGGTGTTGAGCAGGCCGAGGTTGCGTACGAGGAGGAAGTTCGGCAGTGCCGTGAAGATTGGCGGGACCAGCACCGTCGCGAGGAACAAGCCGAAGACCTTGTCGCGCCCGCGCCACCTGAGGCGCGAGAACGCATACGCCGCCATGGAGCTGAAGAACACGGCGGATGCGGTCGTCACGGTCGCGAAGATCGCCGAGTTTCGCAGGTAGATCCAGAAGTTGATCGACGCACCGGATCCGCCCTCTGCGAGCGCCTCGGCCGGCGACTGGAGGCCGAACACGCGCAGGAAGGATCCGACGTTGAAGTCGGCGGGGAGGAGGCTCGCTGAGTTCGCTGCGAGGGCGCCGTTCGTCGAGAGCGCCGTGCGCAGTACCCAGTAGAACGGAAGCACACTGACGGCGATCGCGAGGACGAGCAGAGTCCAAGGGACGATCTGTCGCGGGGAGAAGCGGCGGGGGCGGCGTCGGGAGCCGGTGACGAGAGCGCGGGTTTCAGACATCGGGAGCTCCTTAGGCCAGATCCGACTCGTTGCCGCGAAGCACCCGCATCTGGATGAATGCGACGGCGGCGAGGATGAGGAAGAGGATGACGGCGATGGCGGATCCGTATCCGAACTCCTGCTCGGAGAACGCCTTCTGCCAGATGTAGTACTGCAGCACGCGGCTCGCGTTGACGGGGCCGCCCTGCGTCGTGACCGCGACGGTGTCGAACACCTGGAACGACCCCGTCATCGTGAGGATGAGGACGAGCGCGAGGACCGGACGCAGCAGGGGCAGCGTGATACGGCTGAACTGTTGGAACGGATTCGCGCCGTCGAGGCTCGCGGCCTCGTACACGGTGTTCGGGATCGATTGCAGGCCGGCGAAGATGAGAAGCGCGACGTAGCCCATGTGCCGCCAGGTGTTGATGACGGCCTGGGTCGGGATCGCCCACTCCTGCGACCCGAAGAAGGCGACGCGGGGCATGCCGAGCCAGTCGATGACCTGGTTGACGATGCCGATGTTGTAGTCGAGCATCCAGAACCACAGCAGTGCCGCGATGACGTTGGCCATCAGGTAGGGCATGAGGAGCATGCCGCGGACCAAGGTCGATCTGGCGACGCGGTGCATGAGCAGCGCGAGGCCGAGGGCGAGCGTCGTCTGCAGCACGATGTTGATGAACACGTACTGAAGAGTGACGACGAGGGCGTTCCAGAACAGCGGATCCGCGAAGAGCCGCTCGTAGTTGTCGGTGCCGACCCACTCGGGGGAGCCGAGGATGCTGTACTCGGTGAAGCTGAGGTAGAGGCCGCGCAACGTGGGGAAGACGTAGAACGCGATGAGCCCCACGAACGCGGGGGCGATGAAGAACAGCGCGACCTTGAAGTCGCTCCGGTCTCGTCTGAGTCGTGCGCCGCCGTCGCGCTGTGCGCGAGCGCGGCCCACGACGATCGTCGTAGTTGCCATCTTCATACTCCGTCGTGATGCGATGGTCGGTGGATGACCGTTAAGTTACACGAGTCACCACTCTGGCACAAGTAGTGAAATAAGCTCTGATTAATCGATGAATTTAACGCAAAGTATGATGCTTGACTCGTGTAACTAGCCGTGACAAACTGCCGCGTATGACATTCACGACCTTCTCCCTAGGCATCGTCGGCGCGGGACAGTTCTCCGGCCAGTTCGCGAAGCTCTTCCGCGCCCACCCGCTCGTCTCGAGCGTGTGGGTAACCGATGTCGTACCCGAGCGCGCACGCGAGCTCGCCGAGCGAGAGCGACTCGATGGAACCATGGAGAGCTTCGACGAGATGCTCGCCAGCGACGTCGACGCCGTCGCGATCTTCACGCAGCGCTGGACGCACGGCCCCCTCGTCGTGCGCGCGCTCGAAGCGGGCAAGCACGTCTACTCGGCCGTTCCGATGGCGATCTCCGAGGAGGAGATCCGCGCGATCATCGACGCGGTCCGCGCGACGGGTCTGACCTACATGATGGGCGAGACGAGCTACTACAACCCGGCGACCGTCTACGCTCGCGCGCGTCGGCGCGACGGATCCTTCGGGCGGATCTTCTACGCCGAGGGCGATTATGTGCACGACATGGACCTCGGCTTCTATGCCGCATACCAGTATTCGGGTGGTGAGGAGTGGAAGCGCACCGCGAGTTACCCTCCGATGCTTTACCCGACCCACTCGGTCGGCGGCGTGCTCGGTGCGATCGGTGGCCGTGCGACCAGCGTGAGCTGTATCGGCGTGCGCGACGAGCGCGGCGACGGCGTCTTTGACCGGGAGATCAGCATGTTCGACAACGATTTCTCCAACGCGACGGCTCTGTTCGAGCTCGACGGCGGCGGCAGCATGCGCATCAACGAGTTCCGTCGCATCGGCTATCCGTCACACCTCCGCGAGTCGCGGTTCCGCTACTTCGGCACGGAGGGGAGTTTCGAACAGCTCGTACACGCTGCCGTCTGGCAGAACAAGGAAGGGTACGAGGACGTCAGCGACAAGTTGGAGACGAAGCCGACCATGTCTCCCGACGACCCGTCGCTGGCGGGCGTGGATCCCGCCCTGCGGGACGCGTTCATCTCCGGGCTCGCGCCCGTGCACGACGCCTCGCGGCTCCCGGAGGAGCTCCGACGGCTCCCGAGCGGCCACGAGGGCAGCCACCACTTCCTCGTCGACGACTTTGCTCGTGCGGTGGCGACGCGCACGCTGCCGCCCGTCCATGCCTGGGAGGCGGCGCGGTACACGCTGCCAGGCATTATCGCGCATCAATCGGCGCTCCGCGGAGGAGAGCGGCTCGAGATCCCCGATCTCGGCGATGCTCCCAGCTCGGAAGCGATTGCGACGGAGGCACCGCTCGCGAACCTAGAATGACATTCGTGTCCAGTCCACCACAGGCGCCGTCCGGCCGTGCGACCCGTAGCGATGTCGCGCGGCTCGCCGGGGTGAGCCCCGCGGTGGTTAGCTACGTCGTCAACGGCACCAAGCGCGTCGGTCCCGACACCGAGGCGCGCGTGCGCGACGCCGTCGCGCGGCTCGGATACCGACCGAATCCGTCCGCCCGCGCGCTACGGCTCGGCTCGACGGAGACGCTCGGCATGATCGTGCCGAGCGTGATGAACCCGTACTTCTCCCACCTCGCGCACGAGGTCGAGCTCGCGGCCGCGAAGCGCGGGTATGCGTTACTGACCGCCAACGCGGACGGGTCGCTCGCCGCCGAGCGGCGTCACCTCGAGTACCTCTCGGCGCGGCTCGTCGACGGCATTTTCCTCTGTAGCTCGACACACGATCCGGATCTGCGCGATGTCGATCTGCAGGGGATCCCGATCGTCTTGCTCAACCACAGCGCCGCATCGCCATCGCGCGACGCGGTCGGTCCCGATCTGGTCGACGGCGCACGCATCGCTGTCGAGCACCTCGTCGGTCACGGGCACGAGAGGATCGGTCTCGTCGTGGGGCGCGCGACGGGCACAGAGGAGGACGGCCGCGAGACGGGATGGCGACGCACGCTCGAGCGGCTCGCCCTGCCGCCGGGGCCGATCGGCCGCGGCGAGTTCTCTCCCGACGGCGGATACGAGGCGATGCGCTGGCTGATGCGGTCGGGCGATGTGCCGCCGGCGCTTTTTGTGAGCTCGGATCAGATGGCGCGGGGCGTCCTCAAAGCGGCACACGAGGCCGGCATCCGGGTGCCCGAAGACCTCGCGATCGTGTCGTTCGACGGATCGATCGACGCGGTCTACAGCTGGCCGACGCTGACGAGCGTCGCGCAGCCCGTTGCTGAGATGGCGGAGGCAGCCGTCGACGCCCTCCTCGACACCTCAAGCCAGATGAGGAACCGCATCATGACCGCGTCGCTCGTTATCGGTGCGTCCTGCGGGTGCTGACGAGGGCGAGGCCGTGCTGCGGGTGACCGAGGTCGTGCGCCTCTAACAGATCATCAATTCTCCGCGCGTTCATCTGCGAATCACAGATGACCGCGCGGAGAATTGCAGAGTTAGGGGTTAGGCGCCCTGGAAGCCCCGCGCCACCGACGCCGCGGCCGCGAGCCAGGCACGCTGGGTCGCGGGGCGCAGCGCGCTGTAGTGCAGGTGTCCGTCGATCATCGCCGGGTCGAAGGGAACCTGCACGACGTCGCGCGTCAGCTGCTTGTACCCGTCGACGATGCGGCGCACCTCGGATGCCGTCGAGCGCTGGTCGGCCTGGCTCACGACCGCGACCGCGTTGCGCGCCAGCGCCGCCGAGCGCTCGTCGCGCTCGGTGAGGGCGTCGAGCAGCAGGGCGCCGGCCTCGGCGTGCTCGTCGCGCGTCGTCGTCGCGACGACGAGCTGGTCGGTGTGGTCGATCATGCGCTGCCACAGCGGATCCGACTCGTCGTTGCCCGAGTCCATGACCACGAGTCGGTAGTAGCGGGCCGCGACCGAGTAGATGCGGTCGACGTCCTCGGCCGACACGCGCTGCTCCGACGCGAGCGCGATGGGCTGCGAGCGCAGCACGTCGAAGCGGTCCTGGCGCTGGTGGTGTACGAAGTTGGCGACGTCAGCGGCCTGCGCGTCCGCCGACAGCAGGTGGTCCGACGCGCCCAGCATGTCGTGCAGGGTCGCCTCGTGGGGGCCCTGCTCGGTGCGCCAGCCGAGCGTTCCGCGCGTCTGGTTGTTGTCCCACGCGAGCACGCCGGCGCCACCGAAGCGCGCGAAAACGGCCGCGAGCAGGATCGTCGTCGGCGTCTTGCCGCTGCCGCCCTTACCGTTCACGACCGCGATCGTGCGCGGGCCAGGCCAGTGGTGTGCGACGTCCATCTGGTCGGTGCGCTCCGAGCGCTCCTCCGCGCCGGGCGCCATGCGGATGCCCATGCGGGTCATCGCGCCGCGGAAGCCGCGCGTCGCCGGATCCTCGCGGTTGTCGTTGTCGTGCGCGCTCGTCAGGAACGTCTCGCGCTCGGCCCGCACGACGCGGGCGTCGTGCGCGGGGCGCGGGTTCGCGGATCCGCGAACAGGGCCGGCCGCGGAGCGCGCCGGGGCGGGCTCGGTCGGTGCCGCCGGTGCCGCCGCCGCGGGGCGCGCGGGCGCGGATCCGTACGCGTTCGGGGATCCGCCGGCCGGGGCGGCGAACTCGACGTGCTCGTCGCCGTCGACGACGAGCGGCCAGGTTCCGTCGGGCTCGGTGACGATCACGCGGATGGGCGTATCGAGCTGCCGGGCAATCTGCGCCGTGAGGTGCACGATCTCGCGCCGCGCGTCTTCTGCGGAGGTCGTCGAGATGGCGTGGGGGGTCTCGTCGACGACGAGGACTGCGGATCCGTCGGGGTGGATCGTTGCATTGAGGCCGTCGTCGTTAGAGCTGTCGCGCATGGCGTCCCTTCGGGCATGTGTGGAGTTTCCAGCCTATCCATCCGGTCGCAATATGACCGCGGTGGCGACCACGTCGCGCGTCTTACCTTCTACGCAAAAAACATGATTCTTGCCATCGCGTGTGATCTTAAAGAGCAAACTACCTTCGCTATTGTCGAAAGTATTCCGCTTGCCCCCAAAGAAGAGAGCCATCGCGTGAGCACCCTCTACGACACCAACCGCATCGAATGGAACCGGCAGGAGGAGATCGCGGAGCGGATGATCCCGCTGATCGGCCGGCTCTACCGCGCGGATGGCCTCGTGACGAACCTCCTCGGCCGCCGCATCATCAACTGCTCGCCGGCCGAGATCCTGCAGGCGCATCGCTTCACGCGCGAGACGGGCGACGAGATACTGGATCCCGAAAAGACGTACGCGATGCTCGCCGCGCTCGAGGGCGTGCCCTGCGGGCCCGCCTCGCTCGACGTCGCACGCCTCGTGCGCGAGTTCGACGCCGAGAACGGATCCTGGGATGCGGCCGCGCTCGCGGGCTTCCTCCGTGAGCGGCTCGCGGAGGCGATCGAGGCGACCCGCGCGGATCCGACCGACGTCGTGCTCTACGGTTTCGGCCGCATCGGGCGCCTCGTCGCCCGGCTGCTCATCGCGCACCAGGGGGCGGGCGACGGGCTGCGCCTGCGCGCGATCGTCGTGCGCCGCGGATCCGCCGACGACCTCGTGAAGCGCGCCGAACTGCTGCGCCGCGACAGCGTGCACGGGCCCTTCGCGGGCACGATCGAGGTCGACGCCGAGCGCGAGACGATCCTCGCGAACGGCACGCTGATCCAGGTGATCTACTCCGACGACCCGGCGTCGGTCGACTACACGCGGTACGGGATCCACGACGCGATCGTCGTCGACAACACCGGCCGCTGGCGCGACGAGGAGGGCCTCTCGCGGCACCTGCTCGCGCCGGGCGCCTCGCGCGTGCTGCTGACGGCGCCCGGCAAGGGCGACATCAAGAACATCGTCTTCGGCGTGAACAGCGACCGGATCGATGAGGACGACTCGATCGTGTCGGCGGCCTCGTGCACGACCAACGCGATCACGCCCGTGCTCGCGGCGCTCGACGCGGCCTACGGTGTCGAGCGGGGCCACGTCGAGACGGTGCACTCGTTCACGAACGACCAGAACCTCATCGATAACTTCCACAAGGGCGCGCGCCGCGGCCGCGCGGCGACGCTCAACATGGTGATCACCGAGACGGGCGCGGCGAAGGCCGTCGCGAAGGCGCTGCCGCAGCTCGAGGGTCGGCTCACGGGCAGCGCCATCCGGGTGCCGACGCCCAACGTGTCGCTCGCGATCCTCAATCTCGAGCTGGGTCGCGACGTGACCCGTGACGAGCTCAACGCCTACCTGCGTCAGACGGCACTGACGTCGCCGCTTCGCCAGCAGATCGATTTCAGCGAGAACCCCGACGCCGTCTCGAGCGATTTCGTGGGCACGAACCGGGCGGGCATCGTCGACGGGCTCGCGACGCTCGCGTCGGGCGACAACCGCGCGATTCTTTACGTCTGGTACGACAACGAGTTCGGCTACTCGGGCCAGGTCGTGCGGGTGCTCGAGCGCATGGCGGGCGTGCACCCGGCGATCCTGCCGCACCGCGTGCCGGTCCACGCGGAGGCCGCGCTGGTGTGAAGTAAGGGGTGGGTCGCCAAGAAATGCCGCCTCGAGGCGGCATTTCTTGGCGACCCACCCCTCCACCCCCACGCCTCAGTAGGTGAACGGGGCCGTGTCGACCGGCACGACCTTGACGCCCGAGGAGCGCAGGCGCACCTCGTTGTAGCCGTGGGGCCCCGCCTCCGACTTGCGGCGACCGTAGGGGCTGCCGCTGTAGGCGGCGTTGCCGAAGAGCATGCGGTTGTGCACGTGGCCGAGGGCCCAGTAGTCGTAGCCCCTGGCCTCGAGCACCTCGAGCGTCGTCGGCGCGATGTCGCGGCGGCTGTGCTCGCCCGTGAGGCTCGTGTGCAGCACGCCGATGTTGCGCAGCCCCGCGAGGGGCTTGGGGTAGCCGGCGGCGAGGTCGCGCGGCTCGTTCGGGTCCTTGATCGACTGCGCGTGCACCGCGACGCCGAGGTCGTGCCAGACGAGCGTCGTTGGGGCCTTCGCCCGCGCGACCCACGTGTTGGGCGTCGTCTCGGTGCGGGTGAAGAGCTTGTCCTCCGCGTCGTGGTTACCCGAGATGAGCGCAACCGGCAGCTCGGCGGCCTCGAAGCGTTCGAGGATCCGCCGGAAGGTGCGCACGGGGCGCTTGCCGGCGGCGGCGCGGTCGTACACGTCGCCCGCGATGATGACCGCGTCGTATCCGCCGTCCTCGATGCTGGCCACCATCTCCTCGATCGCGTCGTAGGGCGCCTCGACGGGGTCGAAGAGCTCCGCGCCCTTGAGCTCGGCGCCGATGTGCAGGTCGGAGACGTGGGCGATGCGGATCATCCGAAGCGCTTCTCCGACTGGCGCCGGCGCCACGCCTCGATGACGACGAGCACGATCGTCGATCCGACGACGCCGATCACGGTCATTGCCATCGCCTCGGCGCGGTGGCCCTGGTCGAACTCGCTGATGATCCAGGGCGAGAGCAGGTCCATCGACGCGGGGCGCACGAGGGACGACAGTACCACCTCGCGGATCCCGATCAGGAAGGCGAGGAGCCATCCCGAGACGATGCCGGGGACGAGCAACGGCAGGGTGATTCTGCGGAAGCTCGACCACGGCCCGGCGCCCGACATCGTGGCCGCCTCGAGGAGGCGGTTGTCGATGCCCGAGCGCGCCGACTTCACGTTCTGCACGACCATCGGCAGGAAGATGATCGTGTAGGCGATGACGAGCATCCACCCCGTGTTGTAGGGCGTCGCCGGCAGCCAGCGGGCGTTCCAGAAGAAGATGAAGCCGATCGCGAGAACGATCGCCGGGACGGTGTCGGGCGCGACGGCGAGCATGTCGATGACACGCGAGGTCGCGGTGCGGCGCCGCGCGATCACGAGGGCGACGGCGACGCCGATCACGGTCGAGAGCGTCGCCGAGACGAGCGAGAAGCCGGCGCTGTTGAGCAGCGCCTCGAGCCCGCCGCCCGGGCGCAACACGATGCCGAAGTAGTCGAAGGTGAGGTTGCTGAGCGAGAGCGACTGCGACCGCAGCATCGTCATGGCACCGAGCACAACCGAGACGTAGGGGATGACGATCGCGAGCAGCGCGACGACGCCGAACCAGGCCCAGCCGGCCACGCGGGCGGGGCCGAGCGAGACCGTCGTGCGGCGCGAGGCGCGGCCGCCGAACGGGGTGGGGTTCCGTCCGATCCACTGCTGCAGGCCCCACACCGTGACGCCGAGGGCGAGCAGAACGCTCGAGAACGCGGCGGCGCTCGGGAAGTCGAGCGGGTCGATCGTGACGTCGGCGTACACCTTCGACACGAGGACGGGGAAGCCGATCTGGTTTCCGATCGTGACGGGCGCGCCGAACTCGCCGGCCGCGCGGATGAACACGATCAGGGCTCCGAGCGAGAAGCTCGACGACGTGAGCGGGGCGAGGATCCGCGTGAAGCGTTGCCAGGCGGAGGCACCCGCGATGCGGGCCATCTCGTCGGAGCTCGCCGGGAGCGTGTCGAGGTGGTTGCGCAGGATCAGGTAGAGGAAGGGGAACACCTCGCACGCCATGATGAGCGCCATGCCCGCGGGCGTCTGGATGCCGCGGCTGATCGCGGTGCCGACGGATCCGAAGAGCTGCTCGGCGAGTCCGTTCACGCGCGTGAAGTCGAGCCAGGCGAGCGAGGCGACGTACGGCGGCGTCATGAACGGGATCATGATGGCGACGTCGATCCAGCGGTGGTCGCGCATCGTCGTCCACGACATGACGAACGCGAGCGGCGCCGCGAGCAGGGTCGAGAACGCGACGACCATCACGCCGAGGAGGACGGTGTTGGTGAGGATCCGCAGGTTCGCCGGATCCGCGAGCTCGCCTAGCGCGGATGGCTGGCCGTCGTAGCCGGTGACGGCGCGCACGAGCACCGCCACGAGCGGTGCAGCGACGCCGACGAGCAGGATCAGCAGGAGGCCGAGCGACGAGCCCGCGACGCGGCGCCGCCGCCCCGAACGAGCCGGGGCGGCGGGCCTGGTGACGCTGAGGGTCACGAGTTCAAGTAGCGCTCGACGAAGGTCTCGAGCACGTCGGCGCCGTTCGCGGCGACGTCGTCGAGGGTGTAGTCGAGCAGCGTGATGTCGCTCAGGGCCTTCGCGCCGTCGGCGACGGCGACCTCGGACTGCGAGGGGATCATGTTGGCCGCGGACGAGATGGCCTGGCCCTGCTGCGAGAACATGAAGTCTTCGAACGCCTTCGCGTTGTCGACGTTCTGCGCGTCCTTCAGGATGAAGAGGGGGCGCGGCGAGACGGTGGTGCCCGACGAGGGGAGCACGACCTCGAGCGACTCGCCCTTGGCGATCGCCGAGTAGGCCGAGTAGTCGACGCCACCGAACACGACGCCGTGGGATCCGGCGGTCACGTCGTCGAGAGCCGGGCCGTTCGCGCCCTGCACGACCATGCCGTTCTCGAAGAGGCCGTCGAAAAGGTCCCACGTCGCGTCCTCGCCCTGCGACGAGACGAGCGCCGCGATGAGGTCGCGGGCGGTGCCCGACTCGCGGGGGTCGGGCATGATGACCTGATCCTTGTAGGCCGGTTCCGTCAGGTCGGCCCAGTCGGCCGGGACCTCGTCAATGACGTTCGTGTTGACGACGAGCGTGAGGGCGGATCCGTCGCGGCCGATGAAGGCGTCGTCCGGGCCGATCCACTCGGGGATGATCGTGTCGTAGCCGAAGGGCTGGTACGAGAGGGTGCGGCCCGCGTCGGCGTACTTCGCGGCCGGAGCCCACGAGGCGAGGTAGACGAGGTCGGCCTGCGGGTTGTCCCACTCGGCGTCGAGTTTCGCGGTGATCTTGCCCGTCTCGCCGGCGAAGACGTTGACGGTGACGCCCGTCTCGGCCTCGAACTCGGCGACGAGGTTGTCGGTCAGGCCCTGCGGGTTGGCCGAGTAGATGGTGACCTCGCCCTCGAGGCCCTCCGAGGCCTCCCAGAAGAGCGACGAGTCGTCCGCCGCGGGGGCGGGCGTCGAGGCGGAGGTGGTCTCTTCAACGGATCCGCAACCCGCGAGGGCGACGGCGGCGAGGGCGACGCCGGAAACGGCGATCAGGGTACGACGGAGCATGGTGTTTTCCTTGAAATTAAGGGAGGGAGATCAGGTCGTCGGCGTGAACGCTGAGGGTGACCTTTTCGCCCGTGCTGTGGGGCTGGAAGGAAGGAAAGGACCAGGGGGTGTCGACGCCGGCGACGGCGGCGCGCACGTGGTGGGATCCGCCGCGGTAGGTCGACGAGAGGACGGTCGCCTCGATGTGGATCCGGCCGGGCTCGGATCCCTCGCGCACGCGCTCGGGGCGCACGCCGACGCGGCCGGTCGTCGACACGGGGCCGAGCGGGAGGGCGTTGAAGGTGCCGATGAAGTTCGCGACGAAGAGATCCGCGGGGGTCTCGTAGACCTCCTGCGGCGAGGCCGCCTGCCGCACGGATCCGCTCTCGAGAACGACGATGCGATCGGAGATGCTCATCGCCTCCTCCTGATCGTGCGTGACGAAGATCGTCGTGACACCGAGGGCGCGCACGAGATCCGAGAGCTCCTCGCGGAGCTGCACCTTGAGGGCGGCGTCGAGGGCCGAGAACGGCTCGTCCATGAGGAGCACGTCGGGGCGCGCCACGAGGGCGCGGGCGACGGCGACGCGCTGCTGCTGTCCGCCCGACAGCTGGTGGGGCATCTTCTCGCCGAACGAGGTCAGGCCGACGAGCGCGAGGGCGCGGTCGACCTTCTCGGCGACGCCCTGTTCGCGGGCGACGCGTAGCGGAAAGGCGACGTTTTCGAACGCGCTGAGGTGCGGCCACAGCGCGAGATCCTGAAACACCATGCCGAGCTGGCGCTTGCGTGCGGGGACGTCGACGCCGGCGGCGGCATCGAAGATGACGCGGTCGTCGAAGCGTAGGGATCCGGCCTGCGGGGTCTCGAGGCCCGCGATGCAGCGCAGCAGGGTCGACTTTCCGCAGCCCGAGGGGCCGAGCACGCTCACGAACTCGCCCGGCTCGAGGACGATGCTCGTGGGCTGCAGGCCCGTGCCGTCGCCGAAGACGCGGGAGAGCCCATCAATGGCGATCCTCGTGCCGACGGAGGTCGCGGCGCCTGCAGGGTCGAGAAGTGCAGAAGTCACGTGTGGCGACGAAACCCCACTTGGGTGACCGGTTTCCATTCATTCGATGAACGCGAAGTGAATGCGGTGCGCGACACTAAGATTGATTCATGACCAAGAGGAGGGGCCGTGTGGCGCAACGCTGACGCAGTCGACGAGGGCGTATCGATCGCCCTCGCTGCCGTGCGCCTCCAGGTCAAGAACCGCATCCTCGTCGACACGATCGTCGACGGCGACGACTTTGCGCGCGAGGTCTTCGGTGGCGACGCCCGGGAGGCGCTGCTGGCGCTCGCCTCGGAGCAGGACGAGGCCGCCGCGACGATGAGCAAGGCCCGCGCGAAGGCCTGGGGCAAGCACAGCGACCCCCACGGCACGCACGACTACCGCGATCGCGACGTGCGCAACCTGCGCCGCCGCGCCAAGCAGTACGCCGGCGTCGCGAAGAAGCTGCGCGCCATCGCGGTCGACGACGAACAGATCACCAAGATCGTCGAGGAGGCGCGCGACGCCGCCTGGCACGATGTCGAAAACAACATCGACAACCGCCTGCGCATCGAGGCCATGCGGCCCGACGACGACCCCGACTACGAGAAGATGCGCGAGGCGCGCATGCAGGCGCTCATGAGCGTCGACCTGCAGAAGCTCTCGAGTGAGACGAAGGCGCGAGCAAAGAAGCATAGCTCCAGCTGACGCTCAGACACGCCCGACGGCGGGGAACGATTTCGCTTTTCCCCGCGGATCGCGGTAAGTTATATGAGTTGCCACGGCAACGGGCGCCCGTAGCTCAATGGATAGAGCATCTGACTACGGATCAGAAGGTTAGGGGTTCGAGTCCCTTCGGGCGCACACTGTGTTGAGACAGTAACTAAAACGAAAACCCGCGGAATCCCGCGGGTTTTCGTCGTTTCTGGGGACTGTCTTCCGTATGCCTCGGCGTGCTACCTGAGTACGTCGACTACTCGGCGCGTCTGCGCGTATGTGGCGTGCGGGTAGAGCTCGACCGCTGGGAGCTCTTTGAGGCGTTCCGGGAGCGAATCGATCGCTACCGCGACGGCAGCCTGGAGGTCTGCGGCGATTTGGCTGGCGAACTCCCGCAGGTGTCCTTCGGTGAGCCCAGCGTCAGCCTCGAGTCGCCGGATGCTGTCGGCGTTGAACGTGCCGACCGTGTTCGCTCCGTCGACGCCGAAGGCGAGTTCAATGTTGTCGAAGAAGGCGGGGTCGTGGGTGAGGATTTGATCCCGCGGCTTAAAGGGGAGCGCGCTGTTGAGGTCGTAGAACGGGGAGAGCACGCTTCGGCCGGGCACGTGGGTGAGCGAGTAGTTTTTGGCATGGCCATCGTTGTGGCCGACGATCCAAGAGAACACGTGTAGCTCTGCGAACCGCTCCTTTGCATCCTTTGCATCGGCGGCGTTGAGGTTGCGGTCGAAGACTGTGAAGAATTCGCGATAGCCGGGGCCGCCGTCGGACTCGTACTTCTGGATATGCGAAGTTCCGGTGGCCTGCGCAAGGTCTTCCTGGTGGAGTCGGCCGATCGCGCCGCCGGAGTCAAATCGGTCGAAGCGTTCTACGACGAGGACGTGCTCTCCGTCGAACTCGGCGATGACGGACGCGGCCGCGTCGATTCCGAGTAGGCGCGCGACTTGAAGCGTGATGTGCTCGGTAACGTCGGAGCCCGGCAGCGGCTGGATTCCAGGCTTGAAGATGTGTGTCGACGGCTGCCTTCCGGAGGGCTCGAACCACCGGCCATCGCGGAGAGCGAGCGCGAATTTCCCCTGCGCGCCGCCGAGCGAGAAGCCTTCTTCGATGGCGCGGTGTTGCAGCCAGTCGGTGTCGTCGCGGCGGATCTGCCGAATTCGGTCGCCGATCTCGTTCTCGGTGAGTGGTGTCAGGGTTTCCTTGCGCCTCGGCAACCCGCCTGCGGGATAAAACTCAAGTGCGCCGGCAACATCGGCCCCGTAGACGGAGAGCAGGTCGAAGGTGTTGTCGCTGGATAGCTTTGCTTCTCGCGCCCACCGGGAACGTACGTCGGCGCGATCGGGTAGGAGGTTGTCGAGGAACCTCTTGGCGTCGCTGGTTCCGAATGGCGCCAGGAGGACGGGGAGTGTCACGGAGATGGGTACGGGGTTCTTCGACTCGACGTACGCAGGCAGGTATCGAAGTTGGAGGTTCTCGCCTCGTCGAGTGATCGTGGCGACATGGATGTCGTAGAGGTACACATCTAGGGCGCGGGTCATTCGCCACCTCTTGCATTGGCTGGGGGCCCGACTTCCGTCGCTCCCGGCGGAACGACGACGGATCCGGGGATAGTGAGGTGCCCGGAGAGTCCGCGGGAGGCTATGCGCTTCGCGAGCGCGTCGGCCGCGGCCTCGGCGGCGCTCCCCGTGGCGGCAGCGGCGGGAACGTTGGTACGGCGTTCGGTGAGGGCGTCCAAGCGGATGCCGAGGTAGTCGAGGATGAGCAGCACCGTGTTGAAAGAGGTGCCGCCGTCGCCGCGCTCGAGGCGGGCGAGAGACTGGCGGGTGATGCCGACCGCGCCAGCGACGTCCTGCTGGGTGAGGTCGCGCTGGACACGGGCATTCTTGACCAGGCGGGCGAGATCCGATGGTGTTTGTAGCTTCACGTCGGCCACCCCAATCTTGTTCGAAAAATGACACATGGTTGTGTTGTTCGAAAAATGTACCACCGTCCCGATGTGCTGTAAATAGAACATCGGCCAACTCGCGCCCTGCGGCGCAACCCTGAAAGTAACTTGCACATCGATGTGCACCTTGTGCGTATACTCGTTCGCGTGAGAAAGAGTTTGCAGGTCTTGGGGCGCGACGCGATGCGACTCGTCCGTCAGCGCAGGGTGTGGGTCATCGTCATCGGTGTGCTCATCACGCCTGCGCTGTACGCGTGGTTCAACATCAACGCGTTCTGGGATCCGTACTCGAACACCTCGAGCGTAAACGTCGCCGTCGTCAACCTCGACGAGGGCGCCGATTCTGACCTCACCGGCCCGCTCGATGTCGGCGAGGAGGTCGTCGCCAAGCTCAAGGACAACGACGAGCTCGGCTGGGTCTTTATGGATGAGGGCGAGGCGCAGGACGCAGTCAAGCGCGGCGACGTCTACGCCACGATCGTCATCCCGTCAGACTTCAGCGCCGACCTCGTGAGCATTACGACCGACGAGTTCACGCAGCCCGCGCTGCAGTACTACGTGAACGAGAAGGCGAGCGCGATCGCGCCGAAGATCACCGACGTCGGCGCCTCGCAGCTCGACGCGCAGATCACGAGCTCGTTTACCGAGCAGGTCGCCGAGGCCGTCTCCGACGCGCTGAAGGAGGCCGGCGACGACACCGAGGGGCGCCTGGAGGGCGCGAAGACCGACTCCCTCAACGCCTTCGACGAGGCGACGCAGACGATCGATTCGGCGCGCGAAGAACTCACCGGGCAGGCCGCCTCGCTCGACGAATCCCGCGGTTCGCTGGCCTCGGCGTCTTCCACGCTCTCCGACGTCGACACGACGCTCGGCGACGTGCAGGTCGCGATCGAGCAGGCGAAGTCGCTCATCGCCGAGGCGCAGGATCAGGTGATCGCGTTCACCGACGCCGCGACCTCGGCCTACGTCGACGGCACGACGCAGCTCGCCGATGCCGCGGCCGCGGCGAACCTCGTCGTGACCGACCTCGGCGAGGTCGCCGACAAGGTGGGCCTCCGCGTCGACGGCGCCATCGAGCAGGTCAGCGCCGTCGTCGAGGCGAACGCCACCGCGATCGCGCGCCTGCAGGAGATCGTCGACACGGCCGAGCTCGATGAGGCCACGACCCAGCGGCTGACCGAGGTCATCGACACGCTCCAGCAGCGCAACGAGACCGATCAGCAGCTCCTCGCCGACCTCCAGAACCTCAACGACTCGGCGGGCGGCATGGCCGACGCGATCCAGGCGTCTGCCGACTCCGTCACCCAGGCGGTCAACGAGGCGCAGGGCGCCGCGACCGACCTCCGTTCGGCCCTCACCTCGACGGTGCCGGCGCTCAACAGCGCGATGTCGTCGCTCTCGACGAGCGCGGGAGAGTTCTCCGCCGCGATCGACGGCCAGCGCGACCAGCTCGTCCAGGCGCAGCAGCTGCTGGCCGAGCTCGACACCCAGCTCGTCTCGACCTCCGAGGCGCTCACGGCCCTCGACGGCAACCTCGCGGGGATCCAGGACGAGCTGCAGCTGGCCCGCACCGACATCTCCGCCCTCAGCGCGGCGTCGGAGTGGAGCGCTCTCAGCACGATCACCGGCCTCGACTCGGCCCAGATCGCGCAGTTCGTCGCCTCGCCCGTCGAGGTGTCCACACACGTTGTCTTCCCGATCGCGACCTATGGCTCTGCCATGGCCGCGCTCTTCACCAACCTGTCGCTGTGGATCGGCGCGTTCGTGCTCATGGTCATCTTCCGCACGGAGGTCGATACCGAGGGCATCGAGGGCATCACGGTGCGGCAGGCCTACTTCGGTCGTTTCTTCCTCTTCGCGATCTTTGCGGTGATTCAGGCGCTGATCGTCTGCATCGGAAACCTCGTCATCGGGATCCAGGTGGTGAGCGCGGCGGCGTTCGTCGGCACGGGCGTGCTCGTCGCCCTCGCCTACGTCAGCATCGTCTACGCCCTCTGCGTCGCGTTCGGCCACGTCGGCCGCGGCCTCTGCATCCTGTTCGTGATCATGCAGATCCCGGGCGCCTCGGGTCTGTACCCGATCGAGATGATGCCCGGGTTCTTCCGCGCCATCTACCCGTTCCTGCCCTTCACCTACGGTATCGACGCGATGCGCGAGACCATCGCCGGCTTCTACGGCAGCGACTACTGGCAGTTCCTCGGCGTGCTCGCCGTGTTCGTGCTCGGCGCCTTTATCGTCGGCCTCGTGGTGCGCCGCCGCTTTGCCAGCCTCAACGCGGTCTTCAACCGCGAGGTCGTCGCCACCGATTTGCTGGTCGGCGAGAAGGTGCAGATCGTCGGCGGCGGCTACCGCCTGCCCGACCTGATCCGCGCGCTTTCCGACCGCGAGGAGTACCGCGACGAGCTGGCCCGCCGATCCGAGCCGTTCACGCGCCGGTATCCCGCGATGCTGCGCACGACCGTGATCGCCGGCATCGCGGGCCTCGTCGTGATCGGCGTCATCGCCTGGCTCGTACCGGGCGGCAAGGCGAGCCTGCTCGGTGTGTGGCTGCTGTGGACCCTGCTCGTGATCGGCGTGCTCGTGACCCTCGAATACTTCAAGCAGAGCTTCGCCCGTGCGGGAGAGGTCGCGTCGCTCGGCGACGACGAGCTCCGCCGCGCGGTGGTGAGCGAAGGATCCCGCACTCGCGTTGCCGCGGGCGCCGACGGATCCGTCATACCCGAGACGGCCACAGACGGAGGAGACCGCGCATGAGGGACATCCTGCACCTGACCCGCCGCGACATCCGGCGCGCCACCTCGAGCGTGATGGCCGTGATCGTCATCTTCGGCCTCGTCGTGATCCCGTCGCTGTTCACGTGGTTCAACGTGATCGCCAGCTGGGATCCGTTCTCGAACACGAAGAACCTCAAGGTCGCCGTCGCGAGCGCCGACGAGGGCTACCTGAACGACCTCGTCCCGATTCGCATCAACATCGGCGACAAGGTTCTTTCTGAGCTTCGCGCCAACGACGACCTCGACTGGGTCATCACGACGGAAGACGACGCGATCGACGGCACGAAGTCGGGCGAGTACTACGCCGCCCTCGTGTTGCCGGCATCGTTCAGCACCGACATGATGACGTTCTACTCGGACGACGTCGAGCACACGAGCCTCGCGTATTACACGAACGAGAAGAAGAACGCGCTCGCGCCGAAGATCACCGATCAGGGCGCCGACGGCGTCTCGCAGCAGATCAACGAGGTCTTCACCGAGACGCTCAGCGACATCGCGCTCAGCGTCGTCTCGTCGCTCTCCGACTACCTCACCGACGTCGACACGCAGGCGGCGCTCACCCGCCTCGAGGCCCGCATCGGCGGCGTGGCCACGCAGCTGCGCGGCGGCGCGCAGACGGCCGACATGTTCACGAGCCTGCTCGAGTCGACGATCCCGCTCGTCGACGGGGCCTCGTCGCTCATCACCTCGTCCGGATCCGCGTTCGAGGACGCGTCGAGCGCGGTGGGCGGCGGAGCGGCCGCGGTCGACGAGCTCGGCGACGTGCTCGCGTCGTCGACGCAGGCGCTCTCCGACGCGATCTCGCGCACGGCCGCCGGCTACGACGCTGTCGGCGCGCGCATCGACGAGCTCTTCGCGCAGGGCGCGCAGCTCAGCGATAGCCAGGTGCAGGTGATCGACACGCTGGCAGGCCGCATGCAGGACCAGATCGACCACTACACCGAGCTGCGTAACCGGCTCGAGAACGAGATCCGCCCGATCCTGCCGGACGAGGCGCAGGACGCCTTCAGCGCGGTGCTCGAGCGCATCGATGCCGCGATCGCCGCCCAGCAGTCGGCGCACGACCGCGTCGCCCAGGCGGGGCAGGACATCGCCGACGGCTCGGCGGAGCGCCAGGCGAAGCACGACGAGATCACCGCGTCGATCGACGCCGCGAAGCAGGCGCTGCAGAGCGCGCAGGATTCGTACACGGGCTCGCTACAGCCGAAGCTCGACGAGCTCGCCGCGACGCTTTCGGTGATCGGGGCGGACGTCTCGTCGATCGGCGACGACCTGTCGGCCGCGGCCGACAGGCTGGCCGGCTCGGCCGGCGGCCTCCGCGACACCCTGACGGGCGCGCAGGAATCCACGCAGCGGATCTCGGAGTCGCTCACCGAGACGGCCGAGACGTTCGACAAGGTCGAGGCGGCCCTCGCCGACGCCGCCAAGACCGGCGACCTCAGCGCGCTGAACGACATCATCGGTTCGGATCCGAGCGTGCTGGCGACCTCGCTCGCGCAGCCCCTGCGCGTCGACCGCACGGCCGTGTTCCCGATCGTCAGCTTCGGCGCGGGAATGGCGCCGCTCTACATGGCGCTCGCGCTCTGGGTCGGTGCGCTGCTCATGACGGTCGCGATCCGCGTCGACGTGAACGCCGACACCCTGCCGGACCGGCCGGAGCTCTCGCCGACGAAGAAGTACCTCGGCCGCTACGGCATCTTCGGCCTGATCGGGCTCGCGCAGAGCACGCTCGTGACGCTCGGCCTCATCCTGTTCATCCAGGTCGAGCCGGCGAACGCGTTCCTGCTGATCCTCGCCGGCTGGGTCACATCGCTCGTGTTCACGCTGCTGATCTACACGGCGGTCGTCGCGCTCGGAAACGCGGGCAAGGCGCTCGCGGTGCTGGTGCTCGTCATCCAGGTCTCCGGATCCGGTGGCGCGTACCCGCTGCAGCTGCTACCGGAGTGGTTCCAGAACATCTCGCCGTTCCTGCCCGCGACGCACGCCGTCGCCGCGATGCGCTCGGCCATCGCCGGCGTCTACGCGAGCGACTTCTGGATCTCGCTCGGCACGCTCGCGCTCTTCGTTGTCCCCGCGCTGCTCGTGGGACTCGTGCTGCGGCGCCCGCTGATGTCGTTCACGCAGGGCCTGTCGAAGGCCATCGAGTCGACGAAGCTGATGTCACCGTCATGACCGATACAGAGACGAAGCCGGCCTCCGTGCGGCCGCGCCGCAGCGACGCGACCGCCAACCGCGAGGCGCTCATCGGCGCGGCGCAGTCGCTGCTCGCGGTCGACCCGAACGCCTCGCTCGACGCGATCGCGCAGGCCGCAAAGCTGTCGCGCCGCGCGCTCTACGGGCATTTCCCCGACCGCGAGAGCCTGCTCGACGAGGTGATCGCGCGCGGCGCCCAGCGGTTCAACGCGGTGGCGGAAGAGACCGACGATCCGGATCCGCGGGTTGCGATCGCGGGGCTCGCGGCGCGGCTGTGGCGCGAGGCTTCCGCCGTGCGGGCGGCCGCGAACATCGCGCTCGAGAACGCGCACGTTCTCGGCACCGTGCGGGCGCTGGCGCCGCTGCGCCGTCGCGTGCGCGCGCTCGTCAAGGCCGGTATCGAGTCTGGCGCGTTCCGCGGTGACATGTCAGACAGGGTGCTCGCGTTTCTTGTGGAGGAGACGGCGCGCGCGACGCTCCGCGAGCGCCGGCTGACGTCGAAGGATGGCGCCTCCACGGTTGTTCGTGTCGTGCTGAGCATCGTCGGCGTGCCCTGGACCGAGCAGGTTGCGCTGCTCGAGGCACACCCGGAGATCGTCGCGGCGGGGTGAGGGGACGTTTGCGGGTCCGCAGCGTGGACTGATGCGATGAGATGAGGGCCCCGGCATCGATCTGGGTCACCACACAGGATTGGTTCCGCGGAGTCCTGAGGCATTACGTCGCCCATGCCAGCGCGAAGCTCACCGCTGCAAATCGTCTTGAGATGGTTGGCGCCATCGTCGATGACTGGTCAGGGCCGCGTCGCCGAGCGATTCCATATGGCGCTCGGAGGCCTCTCACCCATCGACCGCGCCCTCAGGGTGCACAGGCGGAACCCCTACGTATCAGAGCGTCGCGTCGAGGGCTCGCGTGAGGTCGCGGATGAGGTCGTCGGCCCTCTCGATTCCGATCGAGAGGCGCACGAGCCCCGGCGTGATGCCGAGATCGAGGCGCTCGGGCTCGGTGAGCTTCGCGTGAATCGTGCTGCCCGTGTGGATCGCGAGGGTGCGCACGTCGCCGATGTGGGTCATGTGGCTCACGAGCTCGAGCGAGTCGACGAACGTGCGCGCGGCCTCGCGGCCGCCGGCGAGGTCAATCGAGATGATGGATCCGGCGCCGTCCGGCAGGTACTTGTCGGAGAGCGCGCGGTACGGGCTGCCCGCGAGACCGGGGTAGTGCACGGCCGTGAGCGCCGGGTGGCCCTCGAGCGCCTCGGCGATGCGCTGCGCGTTCTGCACGTGGCGCTCCATGCGCAGCGAGAGCGTCTCGATGCCGTGGAGCAACAGGAAGGTGCTCGTCGGCGGCACCGTCGGGCCGTACTCGAGCACGATCACCGAGCGCAGGTAGGCGCCGTACGCGCCGGATCCGTACCGATCGGTGAACGACTGTTCACCGCGGGATCCGGGCTGGGTCAGCTGCGGGAAGCGGTCGGCGTGCGCGGCCCAGTCGAAGCGGCCGCCGTCGACGATCGCGCCGCCGATCACGGCGCCGTGGCCCGCGAGCCACTTCGACGTCGAGTGGATGACGATGTGCGCGCCGAACTCGAAGGGGCGCTGCAGGTAGGGCGTCGCCACGGTGTTGTCGACGACGAGCGGGATGCCGGCGCGGTCGGCGACCTCGGCCAGCTTCTTGAGATCGACGACCTCGCCGAGCGGGTTCGGAATCGACTCGGTGTAGATCGCCTTGGTGTTCGGCCGCACCCGCGCGAGCCACTCGTCGACCGTCGCCGATTCGTCGATCGCCTCGAACGAGAGGCCCTGGCGCACGAGCGCCCCGCGGAACATCTCGCGCGTGCCCTCGTAGAGCTTCTTCGTCGTGAGGATGTGGTCGCCCGCAGACGCGAGGGCGAAGAGCGCCGCCGCGATGGCCGCCTGCCCGCTCGCGACGAGCACCGCGTCGGTGCCGCCCTCGAGGTCTGCGAGCCGCCGGGCCGCGACGACGTTGGTCGGGTTGTCGTTGCGCGAGTATGCGCGGCGCGTGCTGCGCCCCGCGAACCGCTCGACGCCGTCTTCGAAGCTGTCGAACTGGTAGCCCGCCGTCTGGTAGATCGGCGTGATGCGGGCCGACGCCTCGGCGTCGATGATCTCGCCCGCGTGCACCTGGCGGGTCTCGAAACCGTACTGCTCGTTCGTCATCGTGCTACCGCCTCGCCCATCGCCGTCAGTGCCTCCGCCAGGATCGGCCGCGGCGTCGCGAACACGATCCTCACGAAATCTTCGTACCCGCGGCCGAGCAGGCGCCCCTCGGTGAGGGTCACCCCGGCCTTCTCGCGGAAGAACTCTGCGGGAGCCTCGGGCAGGCCGAGCGCGGCCACGTCGATCCACCCGATGTAGGTCGCCTCGGGGGCGCGGTAAACGGATCCGGGAAGGTTCTCGGCGAGGAGGGTCGCGAGCGCGCGGCGGTTGCCGTCGAGGTAGGCGACGACCTCGTCAAGCCACGGCTTGCCGTGGCGGTAGGCGGCCGTCGAGGCGACGACGCCGAGCGTCGCCGCGCCGTGCGGCACCGAGAAGCCGAGCTTGGCGTAGGTGGCCTGGTCTGCGTCGTTCGAGGTGATGAGCTGGGCCGTCTTGAGGCCCGGCAGGTTCCAGGCCTTCGATGCGCTCGTGCCCGTGATCGTGTGGGCGGCCGCGGCCTCGGAGACCGACGCGTACGGCACGAACTCACGCCCGTCGAAGCGCAGCGGGGCGTGGATCTCGTCGGCGAAGACCCGGCCGCCGTGGCGCTCGACCACCTCGGAGATCGCCAGGAGCTCGTCGCGGCCCGTCACGGTGCCGGTCGGGTTGTGCGGGTTACAGAGGATCAGCGTGCGGGCGCCCGACGCGAAGGCCTCGTCGATGCGCTCGAGGTCGTAGCTCCACCGGCCGTCGACCTCGACGCCCGGCACCTCGATGACGGGGTGGCCGATCGACGGCAGGAAGCTGAGGAACGGCATGTAGGCGGGCGTCGGCACGATCACGGCGGATCCGGCCGGCGCGTACTCGGCCATCACCACGCCGAGCGCGGCCATGACGTCGGAGACCGCGTGCACGCGATCCGGATCCACCGACCAGCCGTACTCGGACGCCATCCACCCCGCGGTGGCCTCGCCCAGCTCGGCCGCGAGCGGCGGCGACAGGTAGCCGAGCGTGCCGTCGTCGACCGCGCGGTGCAGCGCCTCGGCGACGGGAGGCGCGACCCCAAAGTCCATCTCGGCAACCCACGCGCCGATGGTGCCCGGATGCAGACTCCACTTTCGGCTCTCGGGACGGTCGAGGCTCGCCCTCGTGATGGCGTCGAAGGGATGCGTTGTCGTCATGGCCTCTGGTTTCGGGGTGGGGATGCGGTGCTCTGACCACCCTATGCGGGGGCTCGGGCGCGAACGGAATGCCCCGTTCACGCGACGACATAATTGATCCCCTTACTCGAGCGCGTCTTCGAGCAGGCGCAGGATCTCGAGCGCGGCGCCCGGGTCGACCGAGTCCGGGATGGCGGATCCGAGCCCCGCGACCCAGTGCTCATGGAGGCGTCTGATGGTCTCGGCCGCGGTGTCGGTCAGCACGTACCTCACGACGCGGCGATCCTCGGTGCTGCTCTCGCGCCGCAGGAGCTCCTTCTCGACGAGCGAGCGGAGTACCGTGCTCGCGTTGCTCGTGCGCAGGTCGAGGTCGGCCGCGAGGTGCGACGAGGTGATCCCGGGATTGTGATCGATGTGCCGCATGACGTGTGCCTCGAGCGGTGTCAGTGTGATGATCTGCGGATCCTGCTGCATGCGCACGTTGAGCTTGCGGGCGACGTGCACGATGCGGTCGGCCAGCTCGATCAAGTCTTCGTCGCGGGAGGAGGTCATGCGTCCATCCTACGTTCACTTGACTTTAGAAACATAGTTATGTTGTCATAATTATATGACGACGACCGAACCCGTGCGCACAACCACCACGCCATCGCAGGGCGGAGGGATCGGCACAGCGACCCTGATCGCACTCGCGTTGCTCGCGGCCGTTGCCCCATTCGGCACCGACCTCTATCTCTCCGCCTTCCCCGCCATGACGAGCGACCTCGCGACGAGCGCCACCGGCGTGCAGCTCTCGCTGACCGCGTTCCTCGTGGGCGCGGGTGTCGGCCAGGTGCTTTTCGGGCCTTGGTCGGACCGCATCGGGCGCATGACGCCGCTGCTCACCGGGCTCGTGGTCTTCATCGCCGCCAGCGTTGTTGCCGTGGCGGCCGGGAGCATCGAGGTTCTCGTCATCGCCCGCCTCGCGCAGGGCCTCGGTGGCGCCGCCGGGATGGTGATCGGCCGCGCCATGATCCTCGACCGCGAATCCGGCCCGGCCGCCGCCCGTGCGCTCAACCTCATGATGATGATCGGCGGCGTCGCACCCGTCATCGCGCCCCTCACCGGAAGCCTCCTGGCCGACGCGATCGGGTGGCGCGGCCTGCTCGCGATCGTCGGAGCCCTCGGCGTGCTCTCGCTCGCCGCAACGCTCGCCTTCGTGCGCGAATCGCGACCGAAGGCGGTGCGGGTCGCCGGCACCGGCGGATCCTGGTCCGGGCTGCTCAGTCGCGGATACGTCGGCCCCGTGGTCGCCTTCGGTTTCAGCATGGCGGTCATGATGGCCTACATCTCGGCCTCGCCGTTCGTCTATCAGGACATGATCGGGCTCTCGACGCCGATGTACGGCCTGGCGTTCGCGGTCAACGCGATCGGCCTCATCGTCGCGACGGCGATCTCGTCGCGCCTGACCCGCCGGTTCTCGATCCGCGCGCTCACGGCCGCGGGCCTCGTGATCAGCCTCGCGGCGGTGGTCGTGATCCTCGTCCTGACGCTTACCGGCGCGCCCGCGGCGTGGCTGATGCTTCCCCTCTTCCTCGCGATCGCGCCGCTGGGCCTCGTGTTCGGCAACGCCACGGCCCTCGCCCTCTCGGCCGTTCCGCCCGCGGCGACGGGAGCCGCCTCCGCCTTCCTCGGGCTGCTGCAGTTCGTGCTCGCCGGCATCGTTGCCGCCCTCGTCGGCGACGGATCCACCCTGCCCCTTGCCCTCACGATGCTCGCCTCGGCGATCATCGCCCTGCTGGGCCTCGCGCTGGGGCGGAAGCGGGCGTAGCTTCCGGTCGCACAATCTGTCCCTCCGCGGGCCGGGAGGAGCAGTTTGAGCGACTGGAGCAGCCAAGGCCGTGGTTCCGGTTCGGGAATCTGCTCTAGAAATGGCCGGGAGGAGCAGATTTCCGAACGGGAAACAGCTAGAGCGACCTCGCCGGGCCCGTTGACGCCCTCGTTACCAGGCGCGGGGTTGAATCTAGGAAGGCTCCGGCGGCGCGGCCGTCGATCGCATCGAAGAGGCGGCGGCCGACGTGGGATCCGAAGCCGATGACGTCGTGGCTCAGCGCGGTCAGGCGGGGGAAGGTGTGCTCGCAAAGCACCGAGTCGTCCCACGCGATGATCGACACGTCGTCGGGCACGCGCAGCCCGAGCTCCATCGCGACGGTGAGCCCCGCGACGGCCATGATGTCGTTGTCCGAGACGAAGGCGGTCGGCGGTTCGGGCGAGGTGAGCGCCGACCGGAAGGCCGCCGCACCCGCCTGCGCCGTGTAGTCGGTGCGCAGCATGAGCCCCTCGAGGCCGAGCTCTTGCATCTCGACGGCGTAGGCATCGTCACGGATCCGCGTGTGCGCGAGCCCCTCGGCTCCCGCGATGCGCGCGATGCGGCGGTGCCCGAGCGCCGCCAGGTATCGCACCGACTCGCGCATCGAGGTGGCGTCGTCGGTCCAGACGTTCGGCAGCCCGCCGGCGACCGACGGATCCCCCACCACGAGCACCGGAAGCGACGAGTCTTCCTCGAACATGCGGATCCGCGGGTCGTTGTCGCGCACGTCGACGAGAACGACGCCGTCGACCCGGCGCGATCGGCGCCACCGGTCGAGCGTCGCGATCTCCTCTTCGGGCGACGGCACCACCTGCAGCAGCAGGCCGTATCCGCGCTTGGAGAGCTCCTCCTCGAGACCGAAGAGGAAGCGCATATAGAACGACTCGATACCAAGCGCCCGCGGGTCGCGCGCCAGCACCATGCCCACGACGCTCGTCGACGCCCCGGCGAGCGATCGCGCGGCGCTCGTCGGACGCCAGCCCATCTCGTCGGCGATTGCGAGCACCCGCTCGCGCGTCTCCTCGGAGACCCCCTTGCGCCCGTTCAGCGCGAACGAGACGGCGCTGATCGACAGGCCGGCACGCTCCGCGACGTCGTTGATCGTGACGCGCTTGAGGTGGGGAACTGAGGAGGGCACGTCAAAACCCTACGCCGAGCGGCGCCGCGGGGCGCGCACCATCAGGATCCGGAGACCGCGATCGACGCGCCCGCGTGCAGCGCGTGCCCGCTCGGCAGCTCCGCGAGGCGCTCGGCGCCGTCGAGCCCGTCGCCGTCTGCGGCGACCACCCGCGCGCTGGGCCGCCCGTGCGCGAGCGCGCGCTCGAAGGATCCGCGGATCAGCTCCGAGCGGAACACCCCGCCGATCGCTGCGACGGGTTCGTCAGCGGATCCCGCGGACGTCCCGCGCCCCGCGACGCCGGATCCCGCGCGCTCACCGCGCGACGGCGCGGCCGCGCCCGAGCGAGCCGCGCCGGATCCGGAAGTCGGCTCGCTCGCGCGATCGAGGTCCGCGGCGCCGTGCCCCGCGCTCAACCCCGCGCCGGATCCGGAAGCAGGTCCGACCCCCGCGCCGGATCCGCCATCAACCCGCGCGAGACCCGCGATCACGGACGCGGCGAGCTCGGCGCCCGCGCGCCATGCGATGCGCGCCGCGACCTCGTCGGTGCCGGCGTGGGCGTCGACGGCCGCCGCGAGCGACGCGACGACGCTCACGCGGTTGGGGTCGCTCTGCAGATCGATGTAGGCGTCTTCGAGATCGGGCCATCGCTCGCGCACGACGCCCACGAGCGCCGTCGCGGGCCCTCGGCCGTCGTGCGCGCGCATGACGGCGTCGAGGGCCTCGCGGCCGATCCAGTAGGCACTGCCGGCGTCGCCCATGATATTGCCCCAGCCGTCGACGCGCGCGATGCGCGTCGCGCCGACGGCGAGGGCGACGGCGCCGGTTCCCGAGGCGATGACGGCTCCGGTGCGGTCGCCGAGCGCCCCGAGGTAGGAGGTGATCGAGTCGTGGGCGAGCAGGATCCGCCGGGGGCGGGATCCGGGAAGCGCGGCCAGCAGCGCGGCCGCGTCGGCCTCCGCCGAGGTCAGCCCGGACACCCCGAACGACAGGCTGTCGATCGGGTCATCGCCCGCGAGCGCCTCGACGACCGCGACGAGCTGCGGGATGAGCGGCTCGTGCGTGCGCACCCCGGGGAAGAGGCGATCGGCCGCGCCGGCGCCCCGCGCCTTGATGCCGGTCTGGCCCGCGTCGATGGCGAGGCGCAGGCCCGCGCTCACCGACCGACCACCAGCTGGTTCGCGGTGCGGGTGACCTCGGCGCGCAGGATCTGCTCGACGGCGAGCTCGCGGATCCCGGACACCCGGAACACGCCCGTCTCGCCCGGCAGGAGGGTGACGAGGCCGCGGTCGACCGCCGCGTCCGGGGCGATCTTGTCGACGAGCAGCGTGATGTCGCGCGCGAGTGCCCCGGCGGTGATCGCGACGTCGAACGCGTCGTCGCCCGCGCGGGTCACGGTCGCCGAGAGCGACGGATCCTGCAGCGCGCTGTCGCGCGGCTCGTCGAACCACCACACGCCGCGCTGGCCAAGCGCCTCGGCCGTGAGCGCCACGGCCGCGTCGGTCTCGGCGAGCTCGGCCGGTACGTCGACCCGCACGGTCGACCAGGCGTCGATCGACGCGGGCACCGAAACCGATGCCGCGACCGTGCCGTCGAAGCCCACGCGCCGCAGCACGACGTCGCCCGACCACGCCTCGGCCGTCTCGTTCGTCAGCGCGACGACGAGGCCGTCGCCCGACGGCTGCACCGACACGGCGCGGGGCGCGAACGCCTTCCTCAGCGCGAAGAGCAGGGGCTTCTCGCGGCCATCGCCGTCGATCGCCGCCCACGAGGTGACGGGCCAGCAGTCGTTGAGCTGCCAGACCACGGCGCCCGCGGTGTACGGCGCGTGCGAGCGGAACCACTCGAGCGCGCAGAGCACGGCGTCGGCCTGGTTGAGCTGCATCGCCCAGTGCCACGTCTCCATGTCTTCGGGCTTGCGGTAGTGCGGCACGAGGCCGCCCGTGAGCTTCGCGTTGCCGTCGATCGCCTTCTGGTGCACGATCATGCCGGGCGACTCGGGCGTCAGCGGGGCGTCACTGATCGACCGCGTCAGGGTGCTCCACGCGGGCGGACCCTGCCAGCCGAACTCGGCGACGAAGCGCGGGCGGTGGTTGCGGTAGGTGCTCCAGTCGAGGCGGTTCCACTGCTCCCAGAGGTGCATGGTGCCGTGCGTCTCGGCGTTGGGGTGCGGCCCGGTCTGGGCCTCGCCGTCCCACCCCATGCCGGGGCTGAACGGGCTGCCGGGCGCGTAGGGCACGTGCGGGGCGATCTCGGCGATCGTTTTAGGCAGCAGCTCGTAGTAGTAGTGCGCGCCCCAGGTCTTGCCGTCGAGGCGCTCGTTCCAGCCCCAGTCTTCGAAGCCCCACAGGTTCTCGTTGTTGCCGGTCAAGAGCACGAGCGACGCGTGGTGCGCGATGCGGGCGACGTTGTCGCGCGCCTCGGCCTCGATCTCGCCGCGCAGCGGCTCCTCCTCCGGGTAGGCCGCGCAGGCGAAGAGGAAGTCTTGCCAGGTCAGCAGGCCCAGCTCGTCGGAGAGCTCGAAGAAGTCGTCGGCCTCGTAGATGCCGCCGCCCCACACGCGGATCAGGTTGACGTTCGCGGCCTTCGCCTGCTCGAGGCGCCGGCGGTAACGGTCGCGGTCGACGCGCGTCGGGAACGCGTCATCGGGGATCCAGTTGACGCCCTTCACGAAGATCGGGCGGTCGTTGACGACGAGCTGGAAGGGCGCGCCGGCCTCGTCGGGTTCGGTGTCCCAGCGCAGGCTGCGGAAGCCGACCTTCCGCGACGCGGAATCGATCGGATCCGTGCCCGCGCGCAGCTCGATGTCGACGTCGTAGAGCGGCTGCTCGCCGTGGCCCGCGGGCCACCAGCGCTCGGCGTGCTCGAGCTCGACCGTCAGCGAGACGGCGTCGTCTCCCTCGGCGATCTCGACGGTGCGCTCGACGCCCGCGACCGAGACGGCGAGCGTGAGCGCGCCGGCGCTGGCGCGGACGAGGTCGGCGTCCACGCGGACGAGCCCGCCGGATCCGTCGGGTTCGGCGCGCACGAGCACGCGATCCAGGCGCGCGGCCGACCACGACTCCAACCGCACGGGGCGCCAGATGCCGCTCGTTGCGGTCGAGATGCCCCAGTCCCAGCCGAAGCTGCAGGCCGACTTGCGGATCGCCTCGTACGGCAGCGGGTAGGGCCGCTCGCGCGAACCGAGGATCACGCTCTGCTCGTTCGCGTATCGGATGGGGCTGCGGAAGTCGACGGCGAGGGTGTTCGCGCCCTCGGCGAGGATGTCCGTCACGTCGAGGCGCCACTGGCGGTGCTGGTTCGCGACCTCGGCGAGCACCCGGCCGTTGAGGCTGATGGTCGCGACGGTGTCGACTCCCTCGAATACGATCTCGTGGCGGTCCGATGCCGCCAGCTGCGCGGCCGAGACGTCGAAGGTCGTCTCGTAGCTCCAGTCGACGAGGCCGATCCAGGCGAGGCGCGACTCGTTGTCGTCGAGGTACGGATCCGGGATGAGCCCGGCCGCGAGGAGGTCGAGGTGAATGACCCCCGGCACGGTTGCCGGCACGGCGGATCCGGGAACCTCGGCGGGCCCGCGCGCCGCGCGGACCTGCCAGCCGTCCGAGAGCGGGCGGCGGGTGAGAGAGGGGTAAACGGCGGTCACTTGACGGCTCCTGCAACGAGGCCCTTGTAAATCCACTTCTGGAGGAACATGAAGGCGATGACGGTTGGGATGATGACGACGATGGTGGCGGCGGCGATGAGCTCCCACTGCGCGCCGAAGGGGCCCTTGAAGCGGAACAGCGCTGTCGAGATGAGCGGCTCCGACTGCAGGTAGAGGAACGGCAGGTAGAACTCGTTGTAGATCGCGATGCCCTTGATGATGACGACCGTCGCGATGGCGGGCTTCAGCAGGGGCAGGATGATTCGCCAGTAGATCGTCCAGCGGTTCGCGCCGTCGAGCAGCGCCGCCTCGTCGAGCGAGACGGGGATCGACTGCATGAACTGGATGAAGATGTAGATCGCGATGATGTCGGTGCCCATGAAGAGCAGCACGAGCGCGGCCTTCGTGTTGTACAGGCCCAGGCCGTTGATGATCTGGAACGTGGCGACCTGGCTGGTCACGCTCGGGATGAGCGTCGCGATGAGGAACAGGCCCATGATGAGCTTGCGCCCGCGGAACTCGAAGCGGTCGACGGCGTATGCCGCCATGGTGCCGATAAGGATCGTTCCGGTGAGCGAGATCGCCAGCACGATCGTCGTGTTGACGAAACCCTGCAGCATGTCGGCCTTGTCGATCGCCGTCACGAAGTTCGAGAAGTTGAACCAGTTCTCGGGCGGCGTGAGCGGGCCGGTGTTGCTGTATTCCTCGCTCGTCTTGAGGCTGGCGAAGAGGACGACGGAGAGCGGGAGCAGCACGAGCACCGCGGCGATGATGAGCGACGCGTACTTGAGGGTGGGGGCGAGTGCACGTTTCATGTCAGGTCGACCTTCTCGTCGGGGAAGAACTTGCGCTGGAGCCACGTGACGATCAGTACGATGGCGAGGAGGATGACGGCCATCGCCGACGCGAGCCCGACCTGCCGGAACTGGAACGCCGTCTGCACCGTCTGGATCACGAAGGTCGACGTGCCGTTGGCGCCCGACGTCATGATGTAGGGGATCTCGAAGACCGACAGGCTGCCCGAGATCGCGAGGATGAACGAGAGCCCGATGATGCGGCGGATGCCCGGGAAGATGATGAAGCGGAACTGCGCCCACTTGCCGGCGCCGTCGAGCTCGGCCGCCTCATACAGCTCGGACGGGATCGACTGGATCGCGCCCAGGAACAGCACGAAGTTGAGGCCCGTGTAGCGCCAGACCGACGTCGACGCGAGCGAGAAGTTCGCGATCGACGAGTCGCCGAGCCACTGCGGCGGATCCGCGAGCCCGAACCAGCCGAGCACGGTGTCGAGCGTGCCGCCGGGCTGGAACAGGTAGAGGAAGACGAAGCCGATGGCGACGCCGTTGATGAGGTACGGGAAGAAGAGGATTCCGCGGAAGAAGTTCGAAAAGCGCGTCGAGAAGCTGAGGAGCGCCGCGAAGTAGAGCGCGATCGCCATCTGCACGAACGAGGCGACGAAGTAGTACAGGCTCACCCCGAACACCGCGAAGATCTTCGGGTTCGTGAAGACCTCGATGTAGTTATCGAGGCCGACGAAGTCGTCGACCTTGCCGAAACCGGTCCAGTTGTTGAGGCTGTACCAGATCATGTTGGCGGCCGGCGCGTAGGTCAGCAGCATGAGCAGACCGACCGCGACCGCCACGAAGAGGTACGGCGTGAGGGCCGTCAGCAGCTGGCGCCCCGAGGCCGTGCCCCGGTGGGGTCGTCGGCCGCGACCGCCCGTCGTGAGGGTGACCGTGGCGTCTTCGCTCACGGCTGGGGGTGTGCTCATGTTGCGTCTCCTGGGTTCTTTCGCGCACGGCTGGTGCGGCCGGCGGGCTTGGGGGCGCCCGCCGGCCGCAGGTTTTTCGGGATCCGTTTTCCGGATCCGTTTGCGGGATCCGGTTTTGGATCCGCTGGCGGCGTTAGCCGGCGAGCTGGTCGACCGCGGATCCCCAGCGCTCGTTGAGGTCGGCGAAGAAGGAATCCTTGTCGCCATCGGCCTGGCCGCGGGCGACATCGACGAGCTGCTGGCGGTAGATGTTGCCCCAGATGTCGACCTGCGACGCGTCGGCGACCGAGCTCAGCAGCCCCTCTTCGCCCTCGGGCGCCGGGTCGTTCTCGATGAGTTGCACGCCCGCGTCCTCGAGCGAGGAGAGGTTATCGGGCAGGTCGGCCGACTTCACGGCCGAGATCATGCCCTGCGAGTCGGTGAAGCCCGAGTCTTCGATGAGCCAGTCGAGCCACGCGTGGGCCGCGGTCTTGTGCGACGAGTTCTTGTTGATCGCGAGCTTGTAATCGCCGCCGATCGTCGAGAACTGCTCGCCGTCCTTCGACGACGGGAAAGCCATGAATCCGATGACGTCCTCGGACGCGCCGGCATCGGTCGCGGCGGTCTGCAGCTGCGAGATCGCCCACGAGCCGAGCACCATCGATCCGATCTTGCCGGTCGCGAGGTCGGTCTTCGACTGCTCCCAGTTGGTCGTGAGCGGGTCGGCCTCGTTGAGGCCGGCGGCCACGACGTCGTACAGCAGCGAGTCGATCGCGTAGATGTCGGTGCCCTCGGTCCAGGGCGCCTTGTCGTGGGCCATCTCGTTCTGCGCGCCGGAGTTACCCGTGATCGCGTCGATGTTCGACGTCCACTGGCCGCCGAGCGGCCAGCCGTCCTTGTAGTTCGTGTAGAAGGGCGTCGCGTCGGTCTCGGAGGCGATCTTCTCGAGCGCGTCGAGGAACTCGTCTTCCGTCGTGGGCAGCTCGGTGATGCCGGCGGCCTCGAAGACGTCCTTGTTGTAGATCACGCCGTTGGCGGTGCCGCCGAGCGCGAGGCCGTAGACGTCGCCGCCGTAGGCCTTCTCCGAGACGAAGCGGTAGTCGTCCGTCAGCTCGTCGACGGTGCCGAGCGGCTCGAAGAAGTCGGGGAATTGGTCGGCGGGAACCTCGGGGATCAGCAGCACGTCGCCGTAGCCGTTGGGGCTGCTCATGCGGGTGCGGACGTCGTCGGCGTAGTTGGTGATCGCCTCGACCGTGACGTTGATGTCGGGGTAGGTCTTCTGGAACTCCGCGACGTACGCGTCCCAGGTGCCGTCGGCCTCGAGGTCCGTGCGGTTGGTCAGGAACGTGATGTCGCCCGAGAAGTCGCCGTCGTCGCCGGACTGGTCGGACGAGCCGCCAGAGCACGACGTGAGCGTCAGCGCCAGCGCCGCCGTTCCAGCCAGGGCAATCATTGCCTTGCGTGTAGCCATGTGATGTCTCCTCATTGATGACGGGGTATCGCACCGACGCTCAGGGCCGCGGCGGAGTGATGTCAGCGTAGGACAATTGATCCGCTTTTGTAAAGCGCTTCAGTAATTTCTGTCCGATCGTGTCCTCCCGTTTTTTCAGGCGACGCCCGTGATTACGCGGAAGGCGGGAGCCCGTGGTGAACTAATGTCCTTCGTCGACTAAAGTATCTTTTAGTACACAAGGGAGTTGCTCGTGACCATCCACCAACGCGCGACGTTGCAGGACGTCGGACGGCTCGCCGGAGTGAGCCCGAAGACCGTCTCGCGCGTCTTCAATCACCGCGACCAGGTCGCGCCCGAGACCGTCGAAATCGTGCTCGCGGCGGCGAAGCGCCTGCGGTTCCGGCCGAACACGCTCGCGCGCGGGCTGCGCCGCGGCGGCACCAACACCGTCGGCTTCATGATGGGCGAGCTCGGCAACCCGTTCTATTACAAGATCGCCGAGGGCATGGAGCGCGAGCTCGCCGGACACGGGTACGCCCTCATCGTCGCGACAACCGACGACACCGCCGAGGGCGAACAGCGGGTCGCCGACGCGCTGCTCGCCCAGCGGATCGGAGCCCTCGTGCTCGTGCCCGCGTCGCCCGACCAGTCGCACCTCGAGGGCGAGCGCCAACTCGGCACCCCGATCATCGCGATCGACCGGCCGGCGCGAAACGTCGTCGCCGACTCGATCGTGCTCGACAACAGGTTCGGCACCGAGGAGGCCACGCGGCGCCTGCTCGCCCGCGGCCATCGGCGCATCGCCTACGCCTGCAGCCCCGCGTCGGTCTACTCGCAGGCCGAGCGCATCGCGGGCTATCGCGCCGCGATGGCGTCGGCCGGCGTGACCGACACCTCGGCGTGGGAGCGCCTCGAGGATGACCGCACGGTGTCGCTCGAGCGCATCGTCGGATCGCTCCTGGACGCGCCCGAGCCGCCGACCGCCCTCATCTGCGGCAACAACCGCATGACGATCGGGGCGCTCCGCGCCCTCCGCGGGCGCCACGACGACCACACCGCACTCGTCGGATTCGACGACTTCGACACCGCCGACGTCATCGGCGTCACCGCGATCACCTACGACCCGGTAGAGGTGGGCCGCCGCGCGGCCCGCCTCGCCCTCGCCCGCATCGCGGATCCATCGGGCTTCAGCCAGCAAATCACGATGCCCACCTGGATCGTCGAGCGCGGCACGGGTGAGCGCCCCGTTCCGGTTTGAGAATCGGTCCCTTATCGGCTGGGGAGGAGCAGTTTCCCAAACGGGAACCTTGGGCGGCCGGGTTCCGGTTTGGAAATCTGCTGTTCGTTGGTGTGGGAGCAGCAGTTATCCGAACGGGAGCGTGGGGTGTCCGGTTCCGGTTTGAGAATCGGTCCTTTGCCGGCTGGGGAAGAGCAGTTTTTCGAATGGGAACCTTGGCTGCCCGGGTTCCGGTCGCGCAATCGGTCGTTCCGGTACCCCGGGAGCAGCCGTTTGCGCGACGGGAGCGTCTCGCGTCCGGTTCCGGCCGCCCAATCGGTCATTCCGGCACCCCCGGAGCAGCAGATTGAGCGACCGGAACTAGGGGGTGGACAGCGGCAGCGCCACCGTGAAGCTAGCCCCGCCGGTGTCGCTCGACACCTCGACGGTGCCGCCGTGGGCCTGCACGATCGCGGAGACGATCGAGAGGCCGAGGCCGGCGCCGCCGGAGGCGCGGTCGCGGGCGGATCCGCCGCGTGCGAAGCGGTCGAACAGGCGCGGCAGCACGTCGGGCGCGATGCCGGGGCCCTCGTCGGCGACGGTGATGCGGGCGTGGGTGTCGTCGTGGGTGACGCTCGTCGTCACGCGGGTTCCGGGCGGGGTGTGCATGCGCGCGTTGCCGAGGAGGTTGATGACGACCTGACGGATCCGCCCCGGGTCGCCGACGATCTCGACGGCCTCGTCGACCTCGACGAGCCACTCGCGGGTTGGATCCGCGGCGTGCGCGTCGTCGACGCTCTCGATCGCGATGAGCGCGAGGTCGACGGGTTCGTGCCGCAGCTCCTGGCCGGCGTCGAGGCGGGCGAGCAGCAGCAGGTCGTCGACGAGGCGGCCCATACGTTCGGCCTCCGACTCGATGCGGTCGAGCGACCGTGCCGGATCCGCGCCGTCGGCGAGCGCGAGCTGCGCGTATCCGCGGATCGACGCGAGCGGCGTGCGTAGCTCGTGGCTGGCGTCGGCGATGAACGCGCGCAGGCGATCCTCGCTCTCCTGGCGCGCGCCGAGCGCGTCTTCGACGTTGGTGAGCAGGGCGTCGAGCGCGGCGCCCACCCGCCCGACCTCCGTGCGCGGATCATCGGCGAGCTCGACGCGCTCGGGGAGCGTCACGGCACCCTCGGCGAGCGAGCGCTGCGAGACGCGCTCGGCGGTGTCGGCGATGCGCCGCAGCGGGTGGGTCAGCGTGCTGACGAGCAGCGCGATTCCGGCGGCGGCGATGATGATCGCGGTGAGGGTGACGGCGCCGAGAATCGCGCCGAGCGAGGTGAGGGTCGCCGTGACGTCGCGCGTCGACTTTCCCGACACCACGACGCTGTCGTCGACGGTGCGGTCGGCGACGCGGAAGGATCCGATGGTGCCGCCGAGGTCGACGGTAACGGGCTCGGTCGTCGATTCGACGGCGTCCCAGAGCGTCTGATGCTGCGTCGCGGTGAGCGAGACGGCGTCGCCGTCGGGGCCGACGTACGACGAGCTGATGACGGATCCGTCGCTGCCGAACACGACGCTCAGCGTATCGATGCGGGGCCGGGGACCGGATCCGGAGGGTGCGTCGGAGCCGGGACCTCCGGGGCCGGGTTTGACCGCGAGGTCGAGCCCCACCTGCACGTCTTGGTTGAGGCGTTCGTCGAGCGAGGCGCGTAGCGCGAAGACCGTCGCGGCCGCCGAGAGCAGCAGCGTGACGAGCACGAGCAGGGTGACGCCGACGATGAGCCGGCGGCGCAGCGGCCAGCGGCGGATCGCGCCCGCCAGGCTCACGGCGTGGCCGGCTTGATCGTGTAGCCGACGCTGCGCACCGTGTGGATCATCGCGGGGCCGAGCGAGTCGATCTTCTTGCGCAGATACGAGATATAGATTTCGACGACGCCCGACTTGCCGCCGAAGTCGTAGCTCCAGACGTTGTCGAGGATCTGGGCGCGGGTGAGCACCTGGCGCTGGTTCTGCATGAGGTAGCGCAGCAGGTCGAACTCTTTCGCGGTGAGCGTGATGGGCACCCCGCCGCGCTGCACCTCGTAGCTGCGCTCGTCGAGCACGAGGTCGCCGACGACCAGGGGCTCGTCTTCGTTGCGCGCGCCCACATAGCGCCGCGCCATTCCGCGTACGCGCGCCACGACCTCCTGCAGGTTAAAGGGCTTCGTGACGTAGTCGTCGCCGCCGGCGGTGATCGCCTCGATGCGGTCGTCGACGCCATCCTTCGCTGTGAGGAACAGCACGGGAACGTCGTTGCCGGTGGTGCGCAGGCGCCGCAGCACCTCGAGGCCATCGATGCCGGGCATCATCATGTCGAGAATCACGACGTCGGGCGCGAACTCGCGCACGGTGTTGAGGCCGTCTTGCCCGTTGTTCGCCGACTCGACCTGCCACCCCTCGTTCTGCAGTGCCATGGTGAGGAGCTCGGCGAGGTTGCGCTCATCGTCGACGACCACGGCCCTCACGGGGCTGCCGTCGATTCGCGTGAAGGCCTGGGGAGACGCCGCACTAGTCATGGCTTAAGTGTCGCGCATCCCGGAGGCTTCGAGTGGCGGGACGCGGCAAGTCTTATCGACACTTAGCGGGCTTCATATCGTTCGTGAATATCGGGCCCGTTGTATGGGATCCAGACAGCAACCGACGAAGGAGAACGCCATGCTGACTGCAAAGACGAAGAAGCTGACCCTCGGCGCCGCAAGCCTCGCGCTCGCGGCCAGCATGATCCTCACCGGGTGCGCCGCGGCGTCCGGGGGAGCGACGACGACGACCACGACGAGCACCTCGAGCAGCACGGCCGCCTCGAGCTACTCGAGTGACAGCGACGACGCGGCGACGACGAGCGAGACGATCTCGAGCGTCTCGACGGCGGTCGAGTCGTTCCTCGCGACCCTGAGCGACGAGCAGCGCGAGACCGTGCTCTATGCCTACGACGACGAGACGAAGACGACGTCCTGGTCGAACTTCCCCGCCACCTTCGTCGAGCGCGCGGGCCTGAACCTCAACGACCTCACCTCGGAGCAGCGCGCCGCGGCGATGGCGGTGCTCGAGGCGCTCCTGAGCGACGAGGCGTACGAGACCATCACCGGCATCATGGGCGGCGACGAGTACCTGCTCGAGAACTCGAGCAGCACCGAGACCTCGCTCGGCCAGTACTACATCGCGTTCTTCGGCGACCCGACGAGCGACGACGCCTTCGAGGTGCAGTTCGGCGGACACCACCTCGGCATCAACGCGACCCTCGAGGTCACCGAGAACGCGATCACCTTCGCCCCGACGCACCTCGGCGTGCAGCCCGCGGTCTACACCGACTCCGAGGGCAACGAGGTGCAGCCCTTCGACGGCATCTACACCGACGCCTTCGCGTTCTTCGACAGCCTGACCGACGAGCAACAGGCGACCCTGACCTCGGGCGACGTCAGCATGTGCGCTCCCGGCGACACGTGCGACTTCAGCACGGGCGACGGCCTGACGGGCGCCGACCTCACCGACGAGCAGCGCGAGCTCCTGCTCGATCTCATCGCGAACTGGGCCGGAATGGCCGACGAGGAGACCACGGCCGACGCCCTCGCGAAGATCGAGGCGACCCTCGAAGACACCGTCATCGCGTGGTCCGGGGAGACGAGCTACGACATGAGCACGGGCGACGGCATCTCGTTCTCGATCTCGGGCCCGAACGTCTACATCGCCTTCCAGGCGCAGCAGGGATCCGCGGGTGCGGACGTCGACGGCGTCTCGACCTCCGGATGGGGTCACGTGCACACCATCTACCGCGACCCGAGCAACGACTACGCGAACAGCGTGACGCAGCAGGCCGCGTCCGGCATGTCCGGCGGCCCCGCGGACGGATCCTCGGATGGCGGCTTCCCGGGCGGCGACCTCCCCGACGGCGCCGCCCCTGGCGACGGCGAGATGCCGACGGACGCGCCGGCGGACGACGCCACGGCGACCGAGTAACCCGCTCCCCTCAGACCGCGAGAGCACCCTCGATGCTGCCGAGGGTGCTCTCGCCTTTTCATGCAGGAGGCCGCCCCGTTCACCCTCCGGACACCCGCGCGACACCGCGCGTGACGGATCCGCGTGTTCACTGGCGCGATGGGTTTAAGGTCTCGCGTTTTCATCGGTTCGATCGCAGTCGCGGTGGTCGCGCTGCTCGCCGGCTGCACGGCGCCGGACACGGCGGATCCGGCGCCGGCAACCGCGAGCCCGGCCCAGCAAACCCCGACCGTGGATCCGTACGCGCCGGTTCCCGAGCCGGGCCGCACAATCGAGGCGGATCCGCCCGCGGAGGCGCGGGATCTCGCGGGCTGGGTCGTCGCGCTTGTCGTGTCGAGCGACGACGCCGAGTCGCGCTCACTGACCGACGCCGCGCGGGAGGCGGCCGAGCGCGAGGGCGCGCTCGTCGAGGAGTTCGTGGCTGACGGGGGAGCGATCACCGTCGAGTCGGCGTTCGACGACGCGCTCGCCGTGGAGCCCGACGTCGTGATCGGGCTGGGGGAGCGCACGTCCGACGTGTTCTCGTACCTGACGGCGCAGTGGCTCGACCAGCAGTTCCTCATCGTCGGCGCGCAGCTGCCAGAACCGACCGATAACGTGACCGCCGTCATCTGGGAGGGCGCGACGTCGCGCGGATCCGGGGCCCCGGCCGACGGGGATCTCGACGCCGCCGGGACGACGCCGGCGCGCGTCGCGGGCGCGATCGCGGCGGGTCTCGGATCCGTCGCCGACGGCACGACGGGCGTCGTCCTGAACCTCGCAGAGTGACGACTTCGCCTCGTCGTTAGGTGAACGACACTCGTTGTTCATGAGGGGGTCGGGTGGGGGTCATCTGACCTCTCCAACGTGTTGCGGGTGCGTTTTTGTAACGTACCAATCCCTCTCACGCTCAGATCGGAGCTCCCCCTTGCTGATCACTGACAGCATGCCGCGTCCCCCCGCCGCGGCACCACAGCGCCGCGTCCTTCGGCGCACCGTCACCGGCGCGATTCTCTTTTCGCTGACCGCCGGATCCTTCGCCGCAGTCTCCCTCCCCGCCGCCGCGGCCGAGACGCCGGAGGGATCCTCGTCGATCGCCGCCGCGGCCGAGCCCGTGCGCATCGAGGCCGAGAGCTACACCGGCACGAACAACGGCACCGAGATCAACGGCCGCGTGATCGACACCGGCGTCGAGACGAGCGGGGCCGCCTCGGGCGGCTCGCGCGTCAAGAACACCTTCGACGGCGCCGAGATCTCGTACGACAACGTCGACTTCGGTTCGTCGGCGCTCTCGACGCTGACGGTGCGCTACGTCGTCAACGAGGGCCGCAGCGGCCTGAACTCGTCGATCGACGTGTACCTCGACGAGAAGACCGACGAGAACAAGGTCGCCACGGTCGCGCTGCCCTCGACGGGCAACGACTGGGAGGCATACGGCGAGACGACGGTCGACCTGCTGCGCGAGGTCTCGGGCCAGCACACGGTCATCGTCGTCATGCACGCCGACCCGAAGACGGGCGAGGCCGACGGCTACCCCAACTACGTCGGCAACCTCGACTACCTCGAGTTCGGCCTCGCGCCGCTGCCCGACACCTACCTGACGAGCGAGAGCTCGTGGAGCTACTCCGACAACGGCACGGATCCGTCGGGCGACGGTTCGCTGGCGTGGACGACGGCCGACTTCGCCGACTGGAAGCAGGCGGCGGGTCCGTTCGGATCCAAGCGCGGGGAGGCAGACCTCGGAAGCGGCTTCGTCGCGAACACGCTGCTGCAGTACCTGCTCGAGGGCTCGACCAACACGGTGCCGACGTACCACTTCCGCACGGATGTCGACCTCGAGGCCGACGACCTCGCCCGCCTCGAGTCGCTCGAGGCGACCGTGACGTACGACGACGCCGTGCGCGTCTACGTCAACGGCGAGATGGTCGCCGGGTTCGCGGACGGCCGCGTCGACGAGGCCGAGAACCAGAACCTCACCTACGCGGGCGAGAGCGCCGGCAACCCGGTGACGAGCACGTTCCAGATTCCCGCCGAGGCGCTCGTCGCCGGCGAGAACCAGATCGCCGTCTCGCTCTACCAGGACCGCGAGACGAGCAGCGACATCTACTTCGACTGGCAGTCGCTCGCCCCGGTGGAAGACCAGCCCGACCGCCAGGCCGAGATCACCGACATCGTGCTGGGCGTCGGCTCCACCGAGGCCGACCGCAACATCGCCTGGTACTCCGACATCGACGTGCCGCAGACGGCGCAGATCGCGAAGGCCGCCGACGTGCAGGACGGTGTCTTCCCGGAGGCGGCCGTCACGGTCGAGACGACCGACGGTGGCCAGACGACGAGCGGCGAGTACTTCCGCGACGCCGACTTCTCGGGCCTCGAGCCGAACACCGAGTACGCCTACCGCGTCGGTAGCGACGAGACCGGCTGGTCGACGGTGTCGAACTTCCGGACGCAGGACTTCGAGGGCGACTTCGAGTTCCTCTTCTTCGGTGACCCGCAGGTGGGCGCATCGGGCAACCTCGCCTCGGACGAGGCCGGCTGGGTCGATACCGTGAACGTCGCGACGCAGACCTACCCCGACGCCGAGCTGCTCTTCTCGGCGGGCGACCAGGTCAACACCGCCAGCAGCGAGTCGGAGTACACCTCGTTCCTCGCCCCGACGCAGATCCGTGAGATCCCGCTCGTCGCCACGAACGGTAACCACGACGTCGGATCGAAGGCGTACCTGCAGCACTTCAACATCCCGAACGAAGACCTCGAGTCGGGTGCGGCCGGCAGCTCGAGCGCCTCGGGCGGCGACTACTGGTTCATCTACAAGGACGTGCTGTTCATCAACATCAACTCGAACAGCCGCGACTACGCCTCGCACAACGCCTTCATGGAAAAGGTCGTCGCCGAGCAGGGCGACAAGGCCAAGTGGAAGGTCCTCGCCTTCCACCACTCGATCTACTCGGCCGCCGTGCACGCCACCGATAGCGACATCATCGACCGCCGTAACTCGATGCCCGAGAAGATCTCGGAACTCGGCATCGACATGGTGCTGATGGGTCACGACCACCACTACACGCGCAGCTACCTCATCAACGACGGTCAGATCGCCGACCCGGAGGAGCAGGCGGCCTCCGAGAGCGTCGTGGCCGGCCCCGGCGACGTGCTCTACGTCACCGCGAACTCGGCCAGTGGCTCGAAGTACTACAACGTCAACACGGGTACCGACCTGTGGTGGTCGTCGGTGCGCAACCAGGAGAAGGTGCGCAACTACTCGGCGATCGAGGTCACCGACGACACCCTCACGGTCCGCACGCTGCGCAGCCAGGCCAACGGCACCGCCAGCCCGGTCAACAGCGTGGTCGACGAGGTCGTTCTCAGCCGCGCCGACGAGGCCGCCGACGAGCTCGACATCGAGGCCGCGGCGAGCACCCGCTCGATCGCCGGCAAGCAGTACGTGTCGGTGAAGGTGACCAACAACGCTGAGGTCGCCGTGGACATCGTCGTCGAGACCGAGTTCGGCTCGAAAACGTTCACGAACGTCCAGCCCGGCGCCTCGGCGAACGCGTCGATCAACTCGCGCGCGACCGCCATCGAGGCGGGCGAGGCGACGGTGACCGCGACCGCCGACGTCGATGGCGAGCAGCAGACCGTCACCAAGACGGCCCCCTACTCGGCCGCTGGCTAACACCCACTTTCGGTGCCCGCGGCTGACGCCGCGGGCACCCCTTTCAAGGAGATAAAGACATGAAGAAGTCTGTTGTACTGCGCGGAAGCGCAATCGCTTTCGGCGCCGCGCTGCTCGTTTCCGCCGGATCCGCCGCGCTCGCGGCCGAGACCGAGCAGGGCGAGTCGCAGGGCGTCGACGTCGAGGTGCAGATCGACCCGATCGAGGGCCAGGGCGCCCTCGCGATGACGGTCGCCGCCTCCTCGACGAGCCTCGAGGAGAACGGCTCGACCGAGCTCGAGCGCGTGTTCACCGGCACGCTCCCCACCGTCACGGTCACCGACACCCGCGCCGCCGATGAGGTTCCCGCCGACGCGGCCTGGTACGTCGTCGGCACGGCGAGCGACTTCTACGACGACGTCAACGACCAGACGATCGCCGCGAGCCACCTCGGCTGGTCGCCGCAGCTCGTCGCCGGTGAGGGCGAGGGTGAGGCCTACGTTGAGGTCGGTGGCGACGTCACCCCGTCGGACCCGGGTCTCGTCGACCAGGAGCTGCTGTACCTCGCCGAGTCGAGCGAGGCGAACGCCGGCGGTGGCGTGTTCAGCGCGACCGCGAACCTCGACCTCGTCGTGCCGGCGGACGTGCCCGCGGGCACGTACTCGTCGACCATCACGCTGTCGCTGTTCGAGTAAGTCACCCGATGGGCGGGGCGGGCATGCGCCCGCCCCGCCCATCACTTCGGAGGTCCCCATGAGATCCATATCGATCGCCGCCGCGCTCGCGGCCGCATCATTCATCGCCCTCCTGGGCGCGAGCCCCGCCGCCGCGACAACGGAGGACGAGCCGATCACCTGGTCGGTGCGCCCCGGCGACGACGCCGGCGAAGACGGGCGCGCGTGGGTCGAGTGGGACGCGGATCCGGGGGAGGCCCTCACCGAGCACATGGTCGTCACGAACCACGGCTCGACCGACGTCGAGTTCCAGCTCTCGGCAGCCGACGGCTACTTCACCGACACCGGCCGGTTCAACATGCTCCCCTCCGACACTGAGTCGGTCGACGCGGGCACGTGGATCGACCTGCCAGAGAGCGTCGTCGTCGCCGCGGGCGGATCCGAGATCGTACCGTTCACCGTCACGGTGCCGGAAGACGCGACCCCAGGCGACCACCCCGCGGGCGTCGCCGCGAGCGTGCTCTCCGATGGATCCGGCACCATCGGGGTCGAGTCGCGCGTCGGCTTCCGCGTGATGACCCGCGTCGAGGGCGAGCTCGCCCCGGCGCTCGCCGCCGCCGCGACCGCGACGTACGACGGCGACATCAACCCCTTCTCGCCCGGCACCATCGAGGTTGCATACGAGATCGAGAACACCGGAAACACGCGGCTGCAGACGCAGCCGTCCGCGACCGTCTCGGGCCCCTTCGGGCTCGGATCCCAGACCATCGAGGCCGAGGCGATCGCCGAGATCGCACCAGGCGAGACCCGCCGCGGCACCGTGCGGATCCGGTCTGCCTGGCCGCTCTTCACCTACGACGTGATCGTCGAGGCCGAGCCGGAGGCCGTGTCGGACGAGCTCGCTTTCGACCGCGCCGAGGCCGCCCGCGCGGAGATCTCGGTCGCCGCCATGCCCTGGCCGCAGCTCGTCGTCATCGCCCTCGCGATCGCCCTCATTCTCTGGGGCATCGCACACCGCCGCCGCGAGCGCGAGAGGGTCGCCCGACTCATCGCGCAGGCGCGCGAAGACGCCCTCGCCGAGGCGAGCGCGTCGGACATTCCCGCCCCAGCACACTGATATTGAGGACTCCCCCGATCCATGTCTCTTGCACTCCGCTCCCGCTCCCTGCTCGCCGCAGGCGCCGTGGCCGCCATCATCGGCGGTGGGCTGACCGCCGCGGTGCCGCCGGCCGTGGCCGAAGGCTCGACCGATTACGCCGCCCTCGTCAATACCTTCGTCTCGACCGAAGATGACTTCGGGCAGGATCTCGTCGGCGCCGAGGCGCCGAACTCGATCGTCAAGATCAACCCGATGACGGTGTCGGGCCGCTCGCACTCGGGCTACGACTATGCCGAAGACCAGATCGCGGGCTTCACGCACACGAACCTCAACGGCGTGGGCGGATCCGGTGGCGGCGGCGACCTGCTCGTGGTGCCGACGTACGAGACGTACTCGAGCCGCCCGGCGACCGACAGTTACGCCAAGACGTTCAGCCACGACGCCGAAGAGGCATCGCCCGGCTATTACTCGGTCGACCTACAGACGGGCGAGGGCGCGATTCGCGCCGAGGCGACGACCGACGTGCGCACGGGACAGGACCGCTTCACCTTCCCGGCAGCCGGATCCGCTTCGCTCGTCGTCGACCTGCGCAATAACTTCACGAGTCGCAAGGGCGCCTCGCTCGACGTGGTGATGCTCGACGACGGCCGGGCGTCGCTCGCGGGCGACTTCACGGGGCACTTCAATGGCTACGACTACAAGATGTATTACTACGTCGAGACAACCGACGAGGTCGACGGCGTGCGCACGTGGGGCGGTGACGGCGCGCTCGGCGACGCGGCACACCGTGACGGCACCGACATCGGCGCGGTCATCGACGTCGATGTGGCGGCGGGCGAGCAGGTAGGCCTGACGGTCGCCGTCTCGCCGATCAGCGTCGAGCAGGCGCGGATCGACCTGGCCGCCGAGATGGGCGAGCGCAGTTTCGACGAGGTGCGCGACGAGACGCGCGCCGACTGGAACGAGCTGCTCGGCCGCGTCGACGTGACGGCGTCTGCGACGAGCGACCCCGACGGCGAGCTCCAGGAGCTGTTCTACACGCACCTGTACCGCATGTTCGGCTCGCCCATGAACGCGACGAGCACGAGCGGCACCTACCGCGGCCTTGACGGCGAGGTGCACGACGCCGACGGTTACGTGCACTACGACGGCTGGGGTTTCTGGGACGACTTCCGCAAGTACGAGGTGCTCGCGATCGCCTACCACGACGTCTTCGGAGACATGGCGCAGTCGATCGTCGACCTGTATGCGACCTTCGCGAACAGCGGCGCCTCGTCGCTGTCGGGAGTCACCCATTCGGTTCCGACGGTGCGCTTCGAGCGCGCCGCCGTCGTCGTCGCCGACGCGATCGCCAAGGGCGCGCACCTCGACGGTCTGGCGGAGGCGTGGCCCGGCCTCGTGTCGCAGTCTCAGGGCGGATACGCGAACGAAGACAACGAGCGCCGCGGCTATGTCGCGAACGAGGTCGACGACACCCTCGGCACCGCCTACGACGACTGGGCCATGGCGACGATCGCCGACGCGCTCGGCAAGTCCGACGAGGCCGGCGCCTATCGCCTGCGCGCCGCCAACTGGACGAACATCTATAAGGACGACGCGGTCACCCTCGCTGATGGCGAGAAGACGGGCCTGATCTTCCCGAAGGACGCGAACGGATCCTGGATCTCCGCGGATCCGGAGCGTTTCGAGGCCGGCAACGTCTACCAGGGCACGCTCTGGCAGTATCACTGGTACGCCGCCCCCGACATGGGCGGCCTCATCGAGAAGATGGGTGGCGAGGAGACGACCCTGAGCGCGCTGAGCTTCATGTTCGGCGAGCAGGCCCCCGACGACGGCTCGCGCATGCTGCACGCCAACGCGAACGAGATCGATCTGCAGGCGCCGTACCTGTTCAACTACGTCGGCGCCCCGTCGAAGACGCAGTACTGGGTGCGCAACATCTACACGAAGGAAACCTGGAACCGCTACATCGCGACCGGATCTACGCACGAGTACCCCTCGGGCGGCGGCGAGTTCACCCCGCCGATCAAGACGAAGGTGTTCACGAACACCCCGCAGGGCTTCCTGCCCACGATGGACAACGACACTGGCACGATGTCGTCGACCTTCGTGTCGGCGGCGCTCGGTCTCTTCCCGGTGCTCGCCGGATCCGACGAGTACCAGATCGGCACGCCGTTCTTCGAGAACGTGCGCATCAGCTACCCGACGGGCCGCACGCTCGACATCTCGGCCGACGGGGTAGCGCCCGACGCGTTCTACGTGCAGTCGGCGACGCTGAACGGCGAGCCGTTCGACCGCACGTGGGTCACGTATGACCAGCTCACCGCGGGCGGCGAGCTGGCCTTCGTGATGGGCACGGATCCCTCGGAGTGGGCGGCCGATTCGGTCGCCTCCTCGTCGCTGAGCGACGAGCTGCCGAGCTCGGTATACGACCCGATCAGCGCGATCTCGGTGTCGTCTCGCGAGTTCCGCGAGGCGGGCGCGGGCGACGGCACGATCGACAACACCATCGAGCTGCGGATCGCGAACGGCACGTTCGCCGGATCCGACGGCGGCGATCTCTCGGCGGCCATCACGGCCGAGCACCTCCCCGCGGGCCTCAGCCTCGTGGCGACCCGCACCGGATCCCGCACCGTGGCGCTCGAGCTCGCCGGCACCGCCGAGGCATCCGCCCCGCTCGACAGCATCGACGACCTCGCGCTGACAATCTCGGACGACGCGTTCTCGCGAAAGCCGTCGAACGGCACGCGCGAGTTCGCCCTCAAGGTGAGCTTCGACGACGCCGCGGTCACCGCCGACGTGACGCGGCTGAAGGCCGCGGACGACGGCGCGCTCGACGCCTCGGTGACGCTCACCGTGAGGGGCGCCGGCTTCGCGGGCGCCGCGGGCCGCGACCTCATCGCCGACGGCGCGCTGGCGCTCGCGGGCCTGCCGGAGACCGTGACGTCCTCCGCGGTCGTGCAGGACGCCTCGACGCTCGTGCTGAGCCTCGGCGGTTCGATCGGCGACGCCCGCCGCGCCTCGTTCGCGCTGAACTTCACCGACGCGGCCTTCGACGGCGCGGCGGCCACGGCCGTGCGCGGCGACGGCATCTCCGGGCTCGGTTCGTTCGTGATCGAGCGCGACCAGCGCTGGCGCCAGCAGCTCGAGGCGCTCGCCGCCGAGGCGGCTCTCGTCGTGCGCGGATCCTATTCGGCCGCGTCCTTCGACGCGTTCGACGCGGCCCGCGGATCCGCCGCAGACGTTCTCTCGAACGCCGCCGCGACCGACGATGAGCTGCGCGCGGCGTTCGTGGCGCTCGAGCGCACGGCCGGCGCGCTCGAGATCGAGTCGATCTCGCCGCGCGTGCGGGTCGAGGCCGAAACCTACGATGCCGACAACGGCGGTGGCCTGAAGAAGGAGGGCGGCGACGCCCCCGCCGGAAACGTCGGCGGCACGTGGGACGGCGGAACGCTCGAGTACCGCGACCGCCAATTCGGATCCGAGCCGCTCACGCACGTGACCGTCAGCACCTCGACGCGCGACGAGCGCGTGGGCGATAACCGCCGACTCGAGTTCTACCTCGACGAGGTGAGCGACGCGTCGCGGATCGGATCCGTCGAGTTGCCGAAGACCGGCGGCTGGGACCGATACGTCGAGACGACGGCCGCGCTCGACCAGCCGGTGTCAGACGACCACACCCTCATCGTCGTCATGCGCACCGACGCCGTCGAGGGCCAGGAGTACGCCTACGTCTCGAACCTGCAGTGGTTCGAGTTCGGCCCCGACCCCGCGCCCGAGGGCGACGTCGACCTGACGCCGCTCCGCGACGCCATCGCGGCCGCCGAGGCCCTGCGCGCCGACGAGGAACGGTACGTCTCGTTCGACTTCGCCGTCTTCGTCCAGGCGCTCGACCGGGCGGTCGCCGTCGCCGCGGCGGGCGACGTCACGCAGGAACGTGCCGACGAGGCCCAGCGGGTGCTCGACCTCGCGACCGCGCAGCTCGAGTGGCGGCCCGCCCGCCAGCTGCCGCTGCTCATCGCGCGTGCCGAGGCCGTGGATCCGGATGCCTACCCCGCCGACGATGTCGCGGCCGTGAACGCGGCGCTCGACGCGGCCCGCGCCGTCGGATCCGACGCGAGCTACGAGCAGTTCGCCGAGGCGGCGGGCGCGCTGGAGGCGGCGCTCGACGCGCTCGGCGGCCCCGAGGATCCGGGGCTCAACGTCACGGTCGAGGCCGCCACGCGCACGGTCGCGGGCAAGCAGTACGTCTCGGTGCGCGTCACGAACGATGCGGCCGTCGCCGTGGACGTCGTGGTCGACACGGCATACGGATCCAAGACCTTCGCGGGCGTTCAGCCGGGAGACACGGCGAGCGTGTCGGTCAACTCGCGCCTGACGGCGATCCCCGCGGGCGAGGTCACCGTCACGGTGACGGGCGGTGACGCGACCGTCACGCGGACCGCCACGTACGACGCGGGGGGCTAAGCGAACGGTGGCGCGGGCGGGGGAGCCCCGCGCCACCGAACGGGTTTACGACTCGTCGGCCTCGGGGGACGCGGTCACTTCGGCGCCGGGCGCTCGAGTTGTCGCCGTGTCACCCGAGAGCGTCTGCGAGATCGAGTCGGCCTCGCTCTGGAGCGTGTCGGCGTCGATCAGGTCGCTCGCCTGCTCGGAGAGCAGGTCGACGAGCTCGTCGAGGTATGCCTGTGCGTCGCCGCTGTCGTAGATCGACTCGGTGAGGTCGGCGAGCGAGTCGTTGTACAGCTGCGTGAAGTCGTCGTTCTCGAGGAAGCGCGACGACAGCGTGTTGTTGCCGCCCATCATGCCGCCGCCCTGGCCCATATTGCCCTGGCCCATGCCGCCGGGGCCGCGGGTCGTCTGGCCGTCGCCATTCGTCTCGGTGTCGCCCTGCGGCATGTCGTCGGGCATTTCCATGCCCTCGGGGAAATCCATGCCCTCGGGCATCTCCGCACCGTCCGGTAGCTCCATGCCCTCGGGCATTTCGGGGGCGTTTCCGTCGCCCTGCTGGCCGAAGTCTCCGCCGCCGCCACCGGGGGCGAAGCCTCCGCCGCCGCCCATGCCGCCGTATGACAGGTTCTGATCCCACGCGACGACCGTCATGAGGCCGGTGTCGGGGTCGTAGTGGAGGTACGAGTTATTGCCGGGGCCGTCGATGTCGTCGGTGTTGGCGACGAGGTCCTGCACCGCGAGGTAGTCGGCGAACGAGTCGACGTCGAGGTAATCGGAGAGCTGCTCGGCGAACTCCTCGTCGGTCGAGTTGTTGATGAAGTCGAGGAACTCGATGAGCGGCGCATACTCCTCATCTTCGGAGAGGCCGTCGGCGTCGTACTTGACGTCAAACGCGTCGGTGTACTCGGTGTAGTCGTCGCCGCGGTACGAGTAGTCGCCCGACGCATCGGCCTTGTAGGTGATGCCGGTGCCGCCGAACTCGTCTTCGTTCCACGCGTCGTCGTCGGGTAGATCGAGCACGAGGCGAAGCTGCTCGTCGCCACCGTTGACACTGAGCCGCACGTATGCGGCCTCCTCGGCGGCGACACCCGCCTCGTCGAGCACCTGAAGAGCGACGGCCTCGTTGAGCGACGACTCGGTGTTGTTGCCGCGCACGACGAAGTCGGAGCGGCCGGAGTACTGCTGCCCGTCGACATACTTGTCGAGGCGGATCAGCCACGGGAGCGAGGCCGGGTCATCGGCGGTTCCGTCGCCGTCACCCTCGTCGAACGTCGGCTCGTCCGGGGCCGCGCTCTCGGCGGTGTCGTCTTCCGACGTGGTGTCGTCTTCCGTCGCGGTGTCGTCTTCAGACGTCGCCTCGTCGTCGGTGGTCGATGTGGCCGGTGCGTCCTGGCCACCGGTCGTGCCCCCGATGCCGCGCAGACTCGAGTTGCCCTTGAGGCGCAGGCCCACGTTCTCGAAGGTCTCGCCGTCGATCGTGACGGTCGCGCTCATCCAGTCCTTATCCCCGCTCTCGGCGTAGGTCGCGAGCATCGCCCGGTAGTCGGCATCGTCGAACTCCACCGAGACGGTGTGCACTTCGTCCGCCGAGAAGAACGCCGATTCGGTGCCGGAGGCGGACGCCGACTCTCCGATGGTCGTGCAACCTGCGGCGACAAGGGCGACAGCCGCGAGGCTGGCGGTGACGGCGGTGACGCGGGGCGCGCGGGCCGGCGTCAGGAAGTGCTTGCGTGAGGATTCGGATGGGGTCATGAGAACCAGCGAACCAGCCCGGCATAACCGGGGCATTCATGCAATTTATGAACTGGCCAAGACTGCATGGTCTGCGATCCATGGCGCACGCGCGGGCCTCATGACGAGGAGTTCGATGATGTTCCGCTGAGGAATCCTGCTCGACTGCGGAATGCGCCGGTGGCAGTCCGCAAAGTGAGTCCGGATGCTTTGGAGGCCACCTGCAGGTGGAGGATGATGGTGCTGTGATTGGGTACGAAGCGAGTGTCTTTCTCGGCGACGCCCGTGTCGGGGGGTGGTTTTGCACGAGGTCTGTCTCGTTCGGTCCGAACGATGACCTGTGGGGGCTCCTGCCCCCGGGAGAAGTGCTGCTCGCTCATGGCGACGGGTACCCGTTTGAGACGGTCACTCGGGTGGGGCCGCTGCTCGCGATGATTCATGCACACCTGCAGGCAGAACTGTTCTCACGGGATGCCCTTCACATCTCTCCGTGGGATCGCAGAGGTGGCGACGAACGTCAGGCACATTTCGAGCCCCTCCTTACCGCGTTGGGCGCGGCCAACGCGGGAGAGGTCGTTGTGATTCGGGAGTACGACCAGTCTTGACCGTGCCTGAGCCCCCGAGTTGGCTCAGCGTAACGCCGTCCTCATGTTCGCGTCGCCGCACCGCCCTAGGCTGGCACCCGATGGATGTGACTTTGCGACCGAGTGTCCCCGGCGATATCGACTGGCTCGTGGAGCTGCGCGCCGTCGTCCTGCGACACGATCTTGAACGACTCGGTCGATACGACGACGTGCGGGTTCGGGAGCGGATGCGCGCCAGCTTTGTTCCCGCATGGACCCGGATCGTCATGGCGGATGGAGCAGAGGTGGGGTCGATCACGACCCGACCGGACGGCGAAGCCCGCTGGATCGAGCACTTCTATCTTGCGCCGGAGGCGCAGAGCAGGGGGATCGGCACCATTGTTCTTCGGACGGTGCTCGACGAGCCTCATCACGGCGCCACCCGGCTCAACGTCTTGCAGGGGAGCGCCGCTCGTCGTCTCTACGAGAGACTCGGGTTCGTCGTCGAGAGCGAGGACGAGATCGACGTCTTCATGAGGCTGCGAGAACTTCCCGGCCCCTTCGAACGCGCGGCGGGACGACGGTAGCGGGCCTTACGACAGCGCCGCTCTCAGAACCTCGGCGAACGCCTCGGGCTGGTCGTTCATCACGAAGTGCTGCGCGCCGGCGATGCGTACGTCACGCACCCCGCTCGCCGTGATCTCGCCGAGCGCCGCGTAGTCGCGCAGCTCGCCGCGCACGAGCGTCGTCGGCACGGGCATGCTCGCGAGCTGCTCATGCAGTCGTGAGGCGTGCTCGTCGCCGAGCGCGCGGGCGCAGCGCACGAGCGCGATCGGATCCGTGAGCTTCACGTCGGCGCGGCGCCAGGGATCCTCGCGGGCCAGGAGCTCGCGCCACCCGCCCGAGGCGAGCGTGTCTTCTGGTGTCGATGCGATGTCGCCGGGCGTTGCCGGGTAGATGTCGATTGCCGGTTCGACGAGCACCGAGCGCCGCACGAGCTCCGGGTGCCGGTGCGCGAGCGCGACCGCGACGGATCCGCCGAGGCTGTGCCCGACGATGTCAGCGGGCTCGCCGAGATCGCGGATCCCTCCCGCGACCGCGTCGGCGAGCTCGGGGAGCGTGTATCCGAAGTATTCGGGCGCATCGGATCGCCCGTGTCCGGGCAGATCGATGATGCGCGCGGGGCGGCCGAGGCGCTGTGCGGATGCGGCCCAGCTTGCCGCGCCGTGGCACCCGAGACCGTGCACGAACACCGCGGGCGTGCCGTCACCGGGGAGATCGATCCAGCGCAGGCGCGCGTCGCCGCTGAACGGATATCCGTCGCTCATGGGTGCCTCTCGGTCGTGATTCTCGATTTAGAGTAACCGGTTACTCGAATTTCGCGAAAGCCCTTCCGCTCGGAGTGAAAGTGCGGTTACGATGAGCGCACGGTTCATGAGTAACCGGTTACTTATGGTTGGCATCCCCGCCAGAAGACAGGACAGGTCAATGAAGACTCCCACCAAGATCCGCATCGCAGCGGTCTCGTCAGTCGCCGTCGCGGCGCTGGCGATGACGGGCTGCGCCGTTAACCCCGCAGGAGGAAGCGGAGGCGACGCCGATGGCGACGTCACGCTCACCGTCATGGCGTGGGCCAATTCCGAGGAGGCCGCGAACTACGAGGCCGCATTCGACGTCTTCGAGGAGAAGAACCCGGGCGTCATCGTGAACCTCGAGTACTCAGACGTCGGCAGCTACTTCGACAAGCTCAACACCAAGTACGCCGCCGGTAGCCCGCCCGACGTCATGTTCCTCGTCGGCCGCAATCTCGGCGAATACACCGCCCGCGATGCGCTGCTGAACCTCGACGATTACGCCGATGAGATCGACTTCGACTCGATGGACCAGAGCCTGCTCGAAGCGAACCGCGTGAACGGCAACACCTACGCCGTGCCGACGGGCGCAGGGGCGGTCGGCATCGCCGTGAACACCGCGATCCTCGACGAGTACGACATCCCGCTGCCCGACGACAAGACGTGGACGTGGGACGACTTCGCCGACTGGTCGCGCTCGATCACCGAGGCATCCGGGGGAGAGGTGTACGGATCCCTGTTGAACATGGGATGGCCGCCGATCGTCACGACGTTCGCGCGCCAGCAGGGCGAGGATCTGTACACGCAGGACGGCGAACTCGCCGTCTCGGAGGCGACGATGCTGGCGTGGTTCGAGAAGGTCGTCGACTACAACGAGACCGGCGTGTTCGCACCGGCCGAGCTCGCCGACGACACGGGTGCGTTCTCGCCCGCGCAGTCGCCCCTCGGATCGGGCAAGATCGCGGCGACGCTCGTGCCCGCGAACCAGCTCTCGTCGTATTCCGAGGTGCTCGACGGCAAGGCCGTGCTCGTGCGCCTGCCGGGCGAGACCGAGGGCGTGCGCCCCGGTCTGTCGGTGACGCCGGTTCTCGTGTGGGCGGCCGCCGCAGGTTCGAAGAACCCGGAGGAGGCAGCATCGCTCATCGACTTCCTGACGAACGACATCGACTCGTACACGGGGCGCGACGCGTTTCTCGGCGTGCCGATCAATACCGAGGTCGCGAAGCAGCTCGGCGAGACCCTGGGCGACGCCGATCAGCAGTTCGTCGAGTACGTCGCCGACTTGAGCGCCGAAGAGCACGACCCGCTCTACCTCGAGCCGGCCGGTGCGAGCGTCGTATCCGACCTCCTCGCAACCATCACGACCGAGGTCACCTTCGGTCGCACCTCGCCCGAGGACGCCGCGAAGGCCTTCATGACGCAGGCCGCCGACGCCCTCGCGCAGGCGGGCTGACCTCTCCGTGCGGGCGCTCCGGCGCCCGCACCCTTCCAGAAAGGAGATGGCGATGAGCGCAGTCGCTCCTGCCATCGAACGGACCGCCGAGGAGACGGCACCCGTTCCGCCCGTGACGGGCACCCGCAAGCGCCGGCGCCTCGACGACGACGGTATCGCCGGATACCTCTTCCTCGTGCCGTGGTTCATCGGCATGCTCTTCACCGTGATTCCGTTCGGTGTCTCGCTCTATCTCGCGTTCACCGACTACAACCTGCTGCAGGTACCGAATTTCACCGGGTTCGAGAACTTTATCCGGCTGTTCGAGGATCCGAAGATCGTCAAGTCGGCCCAGGTCACGCTGCTCTACACGCTGTTCGCGGTGCCGCTCGGCCTGATCGCGGCGCTCGGCGTCGCGATGCTGCTGAACCGCGGCGTGCGCGGCCTGCCGATCTACCGCTCGGTGTTCTACCTGCCGTCGCTCATCGGCGGATCCGTCGCCGTCGTCATGCTGTGGCGCGCGATCTTCGGATACGAGGGCATCGTCAACAAGGCCCTCGCGGTCTTCGGTATCAAGGGCCCGGGCTGGGTGACCGACCCCGACTGGTCGATGGTCACCCTCATCACGCTCAGCATCTGGGGCTTCGGTGGATCCATGGTGATCTTCCTCGCCGGACTCCGGCAGATCCCCCGCAGCTACTACGAGGCGGCGTCGATCGACGGCGCGGGCGCGTGGCGCCAGTTCCGCTCGATCACGGCGCCGCTGCTGAGCCCCGTCGTGTTCTTCAACCTCGTGCTCGGCCTCATCGGTTCGCTACAGGTCTTCACTCAGGGCTACGTCTTCAGCGGTGGCTCGGGCGGACCGGCCGACTCGACGCTGTTCTACAACCTCTACCTCTACCAGCAGGGGTTCCAGCGCTTCGATATGGGCTACGCCTCGGCGATGGCCTGGATCATGTTCGTCGTCATCGCGGCGTTCACCGCGCTGAACTTCCTCGTCTCCAAGTATTGGGTCTTTTACGATGACTGACACCTCGCTCATTCGCACCGGCCTGCGCGGAGCCGCGCAGAAGCTGCGCCTCGGCGGATACGAGGAGGAGCTCTCCGGAACCCCGCGCAGCCGCTTCACCCGCCACGTGATCCTCGTCGGTCTCGGTCTCGTCATGCTCTACCCGCTGCTGTGGATGATCTCGGCGTCGTTCAAGCCGAGCACCGATGTCTTCTCGGACACCGGCCTCATCCCCGCGATCTGGCAGGTCGACAACTACTCGACGGGGTGGACCGCGCTCTCGCAGCCGTTCCACGTGTACCTGTGGAACTCGCTCGTCATCGCGTTCTTCAACGTCGTGGGAAACCTGCTGTCGTGCTCGATGGCGGCTTACGCCTTCGCCCGGCTACGGTTCCGCGGTCGCAAAGTCTTCTTCACGGCGATGCTCGGGACGATGCTCCTGCCGGGCCAGGTGGTACTGATCCCGCAGTACGTGATCTTCGCGCAGCTCGGTTGGATCAACACCTACCTGCCGCTGACCGTGCCGGCGTTCTTTGCGACCAACGCGTTCTTCGTGTTCCTGCTCGTGCAGTTCATGCGCAACCTGCCGATGGAGTTGCAGGATGCGGCGAAGATCGACGGGGCTGGCGCCTTCCGCACCTACTGGAGCGTGATCATGCCGCTGACTGTGCCTGCGATGGCGACGGTCGCCATCTTCACCGCGATCTCGAGCTGGGGCGACTTCTTCGGCCCGCTGCTGTACCTGACGGACCCGAAGCTCTTCACGGTGCCGCTCGCCCTCAAGGAATTCGTGTCCTCGTCCGGATCCAGCTCGTGGGGCCCGATGTTCGCGATGTCGGTCGTCTCGCTGCTGCCGGTCGTGGCTTTCTTCTTCATCGGGCAGAAGTACCTCGTGAACGGCATCGCGACGACGGGCATGAAGTGACGACCCACATCGTCGTTCTGCTCGGGCAGTCGAACGCCAACGGATCCAACACCGATTACGAACCCGACGGTCGCGACGCCCGCGACCCGCGGATCCTCGTCTTTCCCGGATCCGGGCCCGATGCGGGGCGGATCGTGCCCGCACGCGAGCCCCTCGCCCCGATCGGCGCGCACCCGCCTGGGGGGATGGGGCCCGCGGGCCCGTTCGCCTCCCGCCTCGTCGAGATGTTGCCACCGGACGACCGCATCGTGATCGTGCCCATCACCATGGGCGGCACGGGCATGCGCTCGCACGGCAGTTATGCGGGCGTGTGGCTTCCGGGATTCACGAAGGAGGGGGCGCCGAACCTCTTTGAGATTGCTCTTGCGCAGATCTCGGAGGTGCTCGAAGCGGCGGACGATCCGCGCGTCGCCGTGATCAACGAGCCCCGCATCGCCGCGGTGCTGTGGCACCAGGGCGAGAGCGACGGGGGTCGGAGCGAGGGAGAGTATGCCGCCGATCTCGACCTCGTCGTGACCGAGCTGCGCCGGCGGATCCCGGACGCGGCGGGGGCGCCCTTCATCGTCGGGCAGCTCCCGCGCGACAGGCTGCGCGCGTTCCCGGATCACCAGGGTGTCTGCGACGCCCTGCGCCGGCTCCCCGAGCGGATCCCGAACACGGGCTTCGCGGACGCGCCCCCGCTTGGACACGTCAACGACGGATCCACGCACCTGACCGCGGAGGGGCAGCGGCTCCTCGGAATCAACTATTTCGAGGCGTATCGGGAGCTCGTCGGGTGAAGGGTGGGGCGGACGCATGGAGCGTCCGCCCCTCCGTCTTTTAGTCGATGACGCCGATGTCGCGCAGGCCTTCGGCGACCATTCCGGCGACGACGCGGGCGCCGACTTCTGAGAAGTGGGTGTCGTCGCGCTCGCCGTCGGGGTAGTACGGGTAGGCGCCCGGCTCGACCCACATGAACAGCTCCTTTGTACTCTCTTCGCCGAGCTCCTGCCAGCGGGCCGCCGACGCGCGTCCGAGATCGACGAGGGCGACGCCCTCCGCACGCGCCACGTCGCGCACCGCCTGCGGGTAGCCGCCGTGGGATGAGCGCAGGCGTCCGCCATCGAAGGTGCGGCGCTCGACCGGCGTGAGGAGCACGGGGGTCGCGCCGCGCGAGCGCGCGGCGACGATAAACCGCCGCAGATTCGCGGGGTGGGCCGTGAACGGATCCGCGAATCGATGATCCGGCTTCGGATCGTTGTGCCCGAAGCCGATTGCGAGGACGTCGCCCGCACGCAGGTCGGCGAGCGCGAGATCCCACCAGCCTTCGTCGATGAAGCTCTTCGTGCTCGCGCCCGAGATCGCCCGGTTGATCGTCTCGCGGCCCGTGAGCTCGCTCAGGTGATCGGCCCACCCGGCGCGCGGGGCGCGCTCGGCGGGGTACGGGCTCGCCGTCGAATCCGAGATCACGATGACGCGGCCCGCGCCCGCGGGTTCCGGATCCGCGAGCCAGCGGGCCGGATCCGGGGCGGTATCGAGCTGCGGGCCGGTGCCGTGCGCGCCCGGGCCGGTGTTCTCGAACTCGGCCAGCCGGGCGTCCTCCCACGCAAACCCGCCCATCTCGGTCCACGGATCCGGCGAGATGTGATCGCCGATCTCGCAGCGCGCGAAGATCGCCTGCCCGATCGCGTCGGGCTTGCCGCCGGGGTGCCAGGGGCGGCCGAGGTGTGCGGATCCGGGCTCGAGGGCCTCGCTCGTGAGCCGCACGCCCCAGAAGAGGAAGCCGCGCTCGTTCTCTATCGCGGTCGACGGCGCCGCAACGTAGCCCGGTGCGACGCTGCGGATCTCGCCGCCCTCGATGAGCGCGGTCGCCCGGCCGTACACGAAGTCGACGTCGCCCGTGATGAGGCAATCGCGCAGGTGCACGCGGCGCACCGCCGCGAAGCTCGGCGCGTCGAGCAGCACGGTGTCTTGCTGCCCGAGGAGGTGGCACCCCTCGACGAGGATCCGGTCACCGAGCGTGCGCAGCGCGAGCGCCTGCTGGTCGGGGAGGGACGGATCCACGCGCTTATCGAACGTGTTCTCGATCGTGATGTCGCGGAGCGTGACGTTATCGGCGGCGATCGTCAGCGTCGCGCACTCCTGTACGAACGGCATGCCCGTGCGGTCGCGATCGCCCTGGCGCAGGCCGAACGAGATCACGACGTCGGCCGGGTTTCCCGTCGCCGAGCGGATGACGAGGGGCGCTCGCCGCGGGGCGATCACGACGTGCTCGACGTACGTGCCGGGGTTGAGGACGATCTCGGTCGCCGCCTCGTCTTCGAGCGCGAGTGTGAGCGACGGCAGGAGGTCGGCGTCGTTACCGACCTCGAGGGTGTGAGACATGGGTTCTCCAGCTAAGTAATCGGTTTCTTATATGATGATGCATCGATCCGTGTCGACGCGCCGAAGATCGGCGGCGGGGCATGGTGCAATCGATGTGATCGAGTTGCACGGGAGGCACAGGCATGGGAAACAAGCGAATACGGAAGAACCCCGTGCGGCCGATGCGGATTTCGGACATCGCCGAGCTCGCCGGCGTCTCGAACGCGACCGTCTCGCGCGTGATCAACGGCTTCTCGAGCGTGAACGAAGACATCGCGCAGCGCGTGCGCGACATCATCAAAGAGGTCGGGTACGTGCCCAGCCAGACCGCGAGGTCGCTGTCGCTCGGCGCGAGCCAGACGATCGGCGTGGTGGTGCCCGATCTGTCGAACCCGATGTATCACGCCGTGCTCCGCGGCGTGCACCGTGCCGCCGCGGCCGACGGGTATCGCGTGCTCGTGGCCGACACCCTCGAGGAGACGCAGGGTGAGGCGGCCGTCGCCCTCGACATTCGCCATCGCACCGACGCGCTCGTGCTGATCGCGCCGCGCATGACCCGCCCCGAGCTGCTCGCGCTGCTCATGCGCGTGCACCCCGCGGCCGTCATCAATCGCACGACGGGCGAGAACGCGGTGGTCGCGCGCGTCGATTACGAGGCGGGGATCCAGACCCTCGCGGATCACCTGCGCGGGCTCGGGCACACCCGCATCGCGTTCCTCTCGGGCCCCGAGCACTCCCGCTCGAACCACGATCGGCAGCGCGGCCTCGAGACGTATCGCGCGGCGCACCCCGAGGTCGAGATCGTCGACATCCCCACGGGCAGCGGCTTCGACGACGGGCACCGCTCGTGGGAGGCGGTGCGGGAGTTCGGCGCGACGGCCGTCATGGCGTTCAACGACCTGGTTGCGCTCGGTCTCATCGGTCGCCTGACCGAGGAGGGCGTGCGCGTGCCCGATGACATCTCCGTCGCGGGCTTCGACAACATCCCGTTCGCGCGCTACTCGAGCCCCGCGCTCACGACCATGGCGGTCGATCTTGGCGAAGTTGGGGCGAGCGCCTGGCGCGACCTCAAGCAGGAAATCGAGGGGATCGCTCGGCGCGAGGCAACGGTTTTCACCCCGGAGCTCGAGGCGCGGGCGAGTACCGGGGCGAAACCCTTACGCGACGAAATCTGACGTCTCGAGTTCGGTGATTGGGCCTCTGAGGACTACCGTGGAACCATGCACAACCCCACTCCCACCGAGGTTCTCGACGTCGTCGGCCGTCTCGAGGCCGAGCAGGAGATCCCCGACGCAATGCGCGCAGACGTGCGCTTGCTCGGTCGGTTGCTCGGTCACGTCCTGATGGAGAGCGGATCCGAGGGTCTGTTCGAAGATGTCGAGCGCCTGCGCGCCGCGACGATCGAGGCCTATACGAGCCCCGCCTCCGACGCATTTGACCGCGCCGTCCAGATCGTCGATTCGTTCGACCTTCAGCGCGCCGACGAGGTCGCCCGCGCCTTCACCGTCTACTTCCACCTCGTGAATCTTGCCGAGGAACGCCAGCGTGTGCGCACCCTGCGCGAGCGCGACGGTGTGCCGTCGCGCGACCCCCGTGGCACGGTCGCGGGCGCATACGCGGCGTTGATCGAGGAGATTGGCGTCGACGACGCGAAGGACCGCCTCGACGGCCTCGTGTTCCACCCCGTCTTCACGGCGCACCCGACCGAGGCTCGCCGCCGCGCGATCTCGACGAGCATCCGTCGCCTGACGGGCCTCGTCGACGAGCTCGCGGCCGGACCTCGCGGCGGTGCCGCAGAGCGCCGCACCCAGCGCCACATGCTCGAAGAGATTGATGCGCTGTGGCGCACCTCGCCGATCCGCCGCGACAAGCCCACCCCGGTCGACGAGGTGCGCAACATCATGGCGGTCTTCGACGACACGCTCTTCACCTCGGTTCCCGAGGTCTACCGCAACATCGATGACGCGCTTCAGCGCCGCACCGCGGGCCTCGAAGAGCCGGTCGTGAAGCCCTTCGTGCGCGTTGGCACCTGGGTCGGCGGCGACCGCGACGGCAACCCGTTCGTCACCGCGAAGGTCACCCGCAAGGCCGCCGGCATCGCGAGCGAGCACGTCCTGACGCGCCTCGAGGGCGCAGCCGTCGAGGTCGGCCGAGGCCTCACTCTCGGTCGCGAATCCACCCCGCCGAGCGACGCCCTCCAGCAGCTCTGGACGCGCCTGCGCAGCAATGATGAAGACGCTGCCGCCGAGATCGAGAAGCGCTCGCCGAACGAGCTGCACCGCGCCGTCGTGCTCATGCTCGCTCGCAAGATCGAGGCCACGCGCACGCGCAATGCCGACCTCGCATACAGCGCGCCGGAGGAACTCCTCCACGACCTCGCGGTCGTGCAGACCTCGCTGGTCGAGGCGGGGGCCGCCCGTCACGCATACGGCGCCCTGCAGGACTTCATCTGGCAGGTGAAGACTTTCGGATTCCACCTCGCAGAGCTCGAGGTTCGCCAGCACTCGGCGGTACACCGTAAGGTCCTCGCCGAGCTCGACGCCGGTGAGCCGCAGAGCGAGCAGACCGTCGAGGTGCTCGACGTGTTCCGCTCGATCGCGCACCTTCAGGAGCGCTTCGGCGCACGCGCCGCAGGCCGCTACGTTGTGTCGTTCACGCAGTCGGCCGATGACCTTGCCAACGTGCATCGCCTCGCGCGTTACGCCGTCGGTGAGGAGGGCACGCCGCCCGTCCTCGACGTCGTTCCGCTCTTCGAGACGTTCGATGACCTGCAGGCGGCCCCCGGGATCCTCGCCGAGATCGTCGAGCACCCCGCGTTCGCCGAGCGGCTCGCCGCTACCGGACGCAAGCTCGAGGTCATGCTCGGTTACTCCGACTCGTCGAAGGACGTCGGCCCCGTTGCCGCGACCCTCGCGCTCTACGAGGCGCAGGCGAAGATCGCCGAGTGGGCGCAGGAGCAGCACATCGAGCTGACCCTCTTCCACGGTCGCGGCGGAGCCCTGGGACGCGGTGGCGGACCGGCGAATAGTGCGATCCTCGCGCAGCCGCCGCACTCGGTCGACGGCCGCTTCAAGCTCACGGAGCAGGGTGAGGTGATCTTCGCCCGCTACGGTGACCCGGATATCGCTCAGCGCCACATCGACCAGGTCGCCGCGGCGATCCTGACCGCGTCGGCGCCCTCGAACGAGGACACCAACCGCGGTGCCGCCGAGCGTTTCGCCGACATCGCGGCGCGCATGGAAACGACCTCGCGTGCCCGCTTCTTCGAGCTCGTGAAGGCCGATGGCTTCGCGCCGTGGTTCGCGACCGTCACGCCGATGGAAGAGATCGGTCTGCTGGCTCTCGGCTCGCGACCCGCGCGCCGCGGCCTGTCGGTCGAGTCGCTCGAAGACCTCCGCGCGATTCCGTGGGTGTTCGCATGGACGCAGGCCCGCATCAACCTCGCCGGTTGGTATGGCCTCGGCACGGCACTTGCCGACATCGGCGACCTTGCCCAGCTGCAGAAGGCGTACGCCGAGTGGCCGCTGTTCCGCACCATGATCGACAACGTCGGCATGAGCCTCGCGAAGACCGACGACCGTATCGCCCGCGAGTACCTCGCCCTCGGCGACCGCGACGACCTCGCCGCGCTCGTCACCGACGAGCTCGCGCTTACGCGCGAGTGGGTCGTCAAGATCGTGGGCGGCGACGGGCTGATCTCGAACAAGCCCGTGTTGCAGCGCGCCGTCAAGCTGCGCAGCCCCTACGTTGACGCGCTGTCGCTCCTGCAGCTCCGCGCCCTGCGTACCTTGCGTGACAACCCGAAGGACACCCCGGTGGATCCCGACGTGCAGCGCCTGCTCCTGCTCGCCGTCTCGGGCGTCGCCGCCGGTCTGCAGAACACGGGCTGACGCATACTGGTTGCGCTTTGCGCTGACGCTTCGCGGTTACGCCTTGCGTGCGCGCCGAGGGCCCCTGGGATTCCCAGGGGCCCTCGTGGCGTTACTGGCCCTCGCGGAGCTTCCGCGTCAGCGCGACGAGCTGGTCGAGCTCGTCGTTCGACAGCACCGACATGCGCTCGGCGATGTGGCGGCCGTGCGCGAGCGCGACCTCGCGGAACGTGCGGGCACCCATCTCGGTTGCGGTGACGAGGGATCCGCGACCGTCGTTCGGGTCCGGACACTTCGTCACCAGCCCGCGCACGACCATGCGGTCGACGAGCCGCGAGACGCTCGGTTGGCTGATGAGGAGGTTCGACGTGATGTCGCGCAGCCGCGCCGTGCGCTCGGGGGCGCGGGTGACAGTGAGGAGCACGTCGTACTCGCCTTGGTGGAGAGGGCCGTGCGTGAAGTCACTGGCGAAGCGTTCGAAGATCTCGTGTTGCGCTCGAAAGAGGCTCTCCCACGCCTCCACGGCAAGACGACGATCAGACATGCATTCAAGTGTATGCGTATACCGTCTCGAAAACGCGGAAGAGCCCGGTCGGAGTGTGCCCCGACCGGGCTCCTGTCCCTTGCACCAAGAGTTCCTGCAATCACATGCCGGTGACCGCCACAGCAAAACGATCACCGTGCAAGAACCATATAACGACGAGGTAACGAGGTGCAAGCCTGTTCCGTTATGTTTCTGTTATTCATCGGGAATGCATAAGGGGGGCTCGGATTCGCGGGCCTGCGCGCCCTGGTCGGGGCCCGCCCGCGCCACGCGGCCGGGGTGGGCGCGCGCAGGGCTTCGCTTCTGTATCCGGAGATGCGGACGAGGCGGTTCAGCTTCGCAGGCGGGAAGAAGCACCGGCCATGAATGATGGCAGTCTCAACCGATCAAGGCATCACCCGTGATGGCAGTATGCGCTTGGACGGAAGGAGACGGTTGGGATGGCATTGAGCATGGAAGAGCAAGATGCCGTGTGGGAGAGATGGCGAGCGGGCGAGCCGATGCGCGTGATTGCCAGAACGGTGCGCTGCAGCCGCGAAGCGGTACGGAGACGCCTGGCAAACTCTGGTGGGATCCGCCCAGCACCGCGCCGTCGCGCTGCTCTGCGGTTGTCACTGGCGCAGAGGGAGGAGATTTCCCGGGGAATCGCGGCCGGTGATTCCGCTCGAACGATCGCTGCTCGACTCGGACGGTCAGACTCCTCGATCTCGCGGGAGATCTCCCGGAACGGCGGCCGTGACCAGTACAGGGCTGCCAAGGCAGATGAGCGCGCTTGGCAGCTCGCGCAACGCCCCAAACTCAGCAAGCTCGATGCGAACGATGAGCTGCGCACCGCCGTGAAGCAGAAACTGCATGAGGACTGGTCGCCGGAACAAATCGCGGCCTGGCTACGACGGGACTTCTCTGACGACCCGACGATGCAGATCTCTCACGAGGCGATCTATCGGACCCTCTACACCGCCACCTGCCCGGCCCTACCCTCCGAGATGAGCGTCCACCTGCGCTCCGGCCGTCGACTCCGCACGTCGCGCCAGTCGCGCCGCACCGGACACGGACGCGGTCGCTTGCGGAACATGGTCTCGATCCATGATCGCCCGACACGCATTGAGACACGTGACGAGGTCGGACACTGGGAAGGTGACCTCGTGATGGGCCGCCGGCCCAGCGCCGTAGCGACGCTTGTCGAGCGCTCCACCCGTGCAGTTCGCTTAGTGAAGCTACCGGGGATCAAAGGCCCGGACGTACGCGACGCTCTGATCCGGAACCTTCAGAATCTTCCGCCGTGGCTCTTGCGGTCGCTCACCTGGGACCGCGGAAGAGAGATGTCCGAGCACGAGCGAATCGCCCATGAGCTCGGCATCCAGGTTTACTTCTGCGACCCCCGCTCACCCTGGCAACGGGGCTCGAACGAGAACACTAACCGGCTCCTGCGCCAGTACCTTCCAAAACAAGCAGACTTGTCTCGGTACACCCAGGTCGACCTCGACCGGATCGCAGAGAAGATCAACACACGCCCGCGCGACGTTCTCGGATGGGACACCAGCCAGGACCGACTCCGCGATGTCCTCATCGCCTGACACCCGAGACTCGGTCGACGATCGACCTCTCAGCGGCGTGAACTTGCAGCTGCCGAATCAGATTACGTTGGAATCGCGATGCGCTTCTGCTTGCGCGATCACCTCGGGCGTCCACTCCTCCTCCGACACCATGCGAGCAAGCTCCCAGCGCCCATGCACCGCACACTTCTGGAAGCGTCTGGTCCCGAGTAGGATGGATTTGAAGGAGACGAACGGGAACCAGACGGTATGCTCGTCACATGAAGCCAGTAATCCTGATCGCCGCGATCGATAACGATCGTGGCATCGGCCTAAGAGGTTCAATGCCCTGGAAGATCCCAGGGGAGGCTAAATACACAGCGCAGCGCACGCTTAGAACATCTTCTCCGGACATGATCAATGCGCTCATTATGGGGCGAAAGACATATGAGTCCCTACCCCCTCATCGGCGCCCCCTCCCAGGCCGCCACAGCCTCGTAATTACTTCTCGGAGCATTGGGGAGCCAGTTGGTGTTGCCACCTCCGTCGATGAAGCACTGAGGGTGTGCGGAGAGATGTCAGACGTCGAGTCGATCTTCGTGTTTGGTGGTGCGGAAATCTATTCCCAGGCACTCGCTGCCGCCCTCCCGGATACATTGCTAATAAGCAATATTCCAGGACACTATGGGTGCGACACATTCCTCGACCCCATCCCGTCCACCTATCGACTAGAGCGCACTTCCAACCATAAGCACGGTACCGTGATGGTTCGGCACGAAACCTATGTCAGGGATTTTGGAAAAGAATGAGCTAATCCCGTAGCTCTAGTTGTGGCAGTAGGGACTGATGCGCGGGAAGGAGTCACTCGCGCCGTCGCGAGGTAGGTACCAATCTGGGGCACCACAGCAGGACAGTTACCGGACCGTCGTTTACGGTTCCCAATAGGACCCGAGTGCGCACTTTTGCGACACATCTGTCGCACTGGATATACCTCAGCAGCACGGCCCGGAGCGTCGTTAACGACGGCGGTATCAGGATTCCAAATCTTCCTAGCGCGAACCAGGCAGGGACAAGGGCGTCCAGCCGAGCGGTAAAGGACCAGACACTGCCGCTCGTTCGCGATCTCTCGCTTCGGACCACCCCTGGACTTCCCGACCGGAGCGAAGGGCGCCTCGGGCGAGTCGCAACCCGCTGCCTTCCAGCAGTGCATCCGGGGCGCTGCCTCGCCTGACCGACGCGCGGACACTCCACGGTTTGTCAGCCCAGCTTCCGCCACGAAAGACCCGGTAGTTCCCATAGCGCGCGGGATCGAGGTAGTCCCAGCACCACTCCCAGACGTTGCCGAGAGTGTCGTACAGGCCGAAGGCGTTGGGCTCCTTCAGGGCGACGCGGTGCGGTCCCTCCCCCGCGTCCAGAGTGGTCCAGGCGACGCCGGAAAGCGGGCCGTAGTGTGGACCCTTCGTGCCCGCGCGGCACCCGTACTCCCACTCGGCCTCTGTGGGCAGGCGGAAGCCGTCAGACTCGAGCTTCCACTGCACCTCATCGCCTGAGATGCGATATGCCGTCGACAGTCCATGCGCCTCGGAAAGCTCGTTGCAGATACTCACGGCTTGCTTCCACGTGATCCCGCTGAGCGGCAGATCGCAGGTGTCGACCGTGACGGGAGTACGGCCGAGAGAGAACGCCTCCAGCGCCACGGTGCGATGCTCGGAGCGTCGCGCATCGTGAAGCGTTACCTTTCCGGCTGGGAGGGCGATCAGATCATCGGGAAGGCTCTGCACAAGGTGAGCGTATCGAAGGTCGCGAGTGGACAAGGTATGGTCTCCGCATCGAGGTTTGGTGATGCGTTGACCGGTTGAGACTGCCATCGTTATCGGCATCGAGGGAACCGAAATCGCGTCGACCGACCTAAACGACGTGCCGTATAGACCCATACGATCGCGTCCGGTCCCGGCCAGAAGCCGGATCGGTCGCGATGACGCGCCGCCGCGACCACGAATCGTCACAAGTTCTCGATCGCGTCCGCGAGGTTCTCGACGGGGAGCCGGGCGTCTAGCTCGGCCGTTGCTCCGCGGCGGAGAAGTGGCTCAACCTCGACCACATGAGATCGGATCTGCTGCTGTTCTTCTTCCGATCGCCCGTACGGGTTGTTCGTCCTTCGACGTACTCGATCAATCAACACATCGGCAGGTGCACTGAGCAACACCACGTGTTCGAAGCGGTCATAGAACTGCCCCTGATTTTCGCTGGTGCCTGACACCACAACATCCGGTTCCTGCGTCAGCAGGTCTAGCATTCGAGCCTCATCCCACAAGCCGCCATCACCGTCGGTCCAATCGTCGTAGTCGGTGTCGATCGTGCGCCAGCCTCGCGTTGCGAGTTCGGCTAGCACGGTGGACTTACCTGTGCCGGACATTCCGGTGACGAGAATCCTGGCCATGTTGAAACTGTATCCGCGAGTAGAGCAAGCCCGCCGAGATCGATCGTCTCCGGCAGGGCACCGAGATCGAAGTGCGCTCGGGCCTCTGGCAAGGTGAGAGCACCATGTTCTTCACGTCATCTGGCCCTGACGGCGCGTCGCCCGTGCTTCTCCTCCACGGTGGTGGCGTTGCCGGATGGATGTGGGGTTCCCTCCGGAAGCGGCTTGAATCGAACTACACCGTTCTTGTTCCCGACCTACCGGGACACGGGAAGTCGGCCGCTGAGCCGTACGTCTCTCACCCGCACGCTCTTTCCGCGATCACCACGTTGTTAACTACCGCTGTTCCCGACCGGCCCGTCACCGTCATCGGGTTCTCACTTGGAGCTCAGCTCGCCATCCAACTGGCCTCAGCGCGCCCCGACCTCGTTAGTCAAGCGATCGTCGTGAGCGCTCAGGCGAAGGCCATGCCGTTTGCGAATGCCACGCTCGCCGCGCTCGGTGTCAGCGCACCCCTGGCCCGCCAACGGTGGTTTGCAAAACTGCAAGCCCGCGAGCTCTTCATCCCTCCTCATCTGATGGAGGACTACATCAGCACCAGCTCTGACATCACGAAAACGACGCTCCTCGCCGCGGTCGGAGCCAACATACGGTTCGAGCTGCCAGCCGCATGGTCGAAGTTTCACGGACGAGCCCTTGTCATGGTCGGGGAGCGTGAACGCCGTCTCATGCGCGACTCGGCCCACATCATCCACGCGGCCCTTCCGAGCAGCACGCTCTCTGTTGTCCCTGGATGCGGACACGGCATTCCGTTGCAACGCCCCGATTGGTTCGATGACCGTGTGATCGGCTGGCTCGATGCGATTTAGAGCCTGTTGACAAAGGCGCGGCTGAAGCGGTCTGCCGTAACGTGCTTGCGGTGCATGTGAGTAGCAACCTTTTCAGCGCCCAACCACCGCTCCCGCCCGGATCTCCTGTGTGCGCTCCAACAAGACATGACGAACCGTCTACGCCAGGGCAGAACGCTCCACCGCGTGAACGGTATGGCCTACGTCAACTTCTACGACGTCAGATCTGGATGTGTTCGGGGTAGTGCTGTTGTCGGTGGTGCCCCTGGGCTATCAGTGACTCGAGCGCGGTGCGTTGTGGATCGGTGAGAACCCACACGAACCGTGTCAACGCTCAAAGAGGTCACCGAATCCGGGGATGCCGAGATTCGACAGTCCTTCACCGAAGCCGCTGATCTGCTCACCCGCACCCGTGATGGCATCCTGGGCACCGCCTGCCCATTCGCCAACACCGGAGTTGTCCGCGAGGGAAGCGAGGTCGATACCGGACGCCATCGCCTCCAGATCCACACCTTCCGCGAGCCCTGCGAAGTCGACGCCCATCTGCCCGGCTGCCTCCAGCAAGGGGCCCGCGACGCTGCTGATGATTGCCCCACCAGCCACAGCGGCGAGCAGACCACCCGCACCTGCGACGCCCGTTGCGATGAGTCCGCCCCTGCCGGCCTTGGCGAGCAGCCCCGACATCTCGGATGAAACGCGAGATGCCGCCGGAGGAGCGTACCGATCCGTCGACGCGGGTGACGCGTGGGGACGGCTCGATTCATCCGCCGACGGGGTGGCTGCGCGGCGATCAACCGTGACAGCGTCTGCTGCGGAGCGGACCATGTCGCGCCAATCCTTACCGCTCGAACCATGAGCAGGACGCTGCGACGAAGACGATGCCTTCCCGGCACCTCTTGAGGCGAGATCGAAGAGACGGGAGAACGACACCATGGAGACACCTCTCGACGGGCGGCACGCGGCCAGAACGTCAAGGTCTCCTCCACCCGTACGGGCCGACCTACCCGGAATCCGACCGTGGACTCGTGATGACGGGTACGTCGCGTCGGGAGTACTCCCCTTGCAAGATGACAGCGTAAGAATGTCACCTATGCTTCTGTTGTGTCGCTCACCTCACGGGAGTATCGGCGGGTGCAGGAGCCGCCCGCGGCCCGACCCATAAGTCGCGTCGTGTATTCTGGGCGACAGCAGGGGGAGTACTCCGATACGGCCGGCTCGTCACTACGAGTGCATTCGCACTCCGGGTCACCGGTTCCCGTTTCAGGGAATGGAGAAGACCTTGACGTCACGTTTTGCACGCCATGGTTCAGGAGACCTTCATGAACGTTACCCCTCTCGCGTGGGGCATCACGATCGCCGTCACGATCGCTTTCTTCGTCTACGAATTCTTCGCACACGTCCGTAAGCCGCACGAGCCGACGATCGGCGAATCCGCGCGCTGGTCGGCCTTCTACATCGGCCTAGCGGTCGTGTTCGGCGTCGGGCTCGGCATCGTATCCGGGTGGGACTTCGGCGGCGAGTACTTCGCCGGCTACCTCACCGAGAAGGCGCTGTCGATCGACAACCTCTTCGTATTCCTCATCATCATGACGGGGTTTGCGGTGCCGCGCGCGTATCAGCAGAAGGTGCTGATGATCGGCATCGTCATCGCGCTGATCCTGCGCGGTGCCTTCATCGCAGTGGGCGCCGCGCTCATCGCGAACCTCTCCTGGATCTTCTACGTATTCGGTGCGTTCCTGCTGTTCCTGGCGTATCGCCAGGCGCGCGGCGGGCACGAGTCGAACCCGGCAGACAGCGCGTTCATGCGCCTCGTCCGCCGGATCCTGCCCGTCACCGACGAGTTCCACGAAGACAAGCTCACCGTCCGCAAGGACGGGCGCCGCTGGGTGACGCCGATGCTGCTCACGATCGTCGCGATCGGCTTCATCGACCTCGTGTTCGCGATCGACTCCATCCCCGCCATCTACGGCCTCACGGAAGAGGCGTACATCGTGTTCGTGGCCAACGCGTTCGCGCTGATGGGTCTGCGACAGCTGTACTTCCTCATCGGCGGTCTGCTCGAGCGCCTCGTCTACCTCGCGCAGGGCCTCGCCGTAATCCTCGCCTTCATCGGCGTGAAGCTCGTGCTGCACGCGCTCCACGTCAACGAGGTGCCGTTCATCAACGGCGGCCAGGGCGTCGAGTGGGCCCCCGAGATCCCCATCTGGTTCTCGCTGACGTTCATCGGCGCGACCATCGCCGTTGCGACGATCGCGAGCCTCGTCAAGACCCGCGCCGACCGTCGGCGCGTCGACGAGAGCGTCTGAGGGCCCCGTCATGTCTCACCCCGATAGACCCGGGCAGGCGGCCGCACGATGACCGACCTGCTCTGGAACATCGCGCTCGTCGTCATCTTTGTGCTCATCGGCGGCGTCTTCGCCGCCACCGAGATGGCGCTCGTGACGCTTCGCGAGAGCCAGATCACCGCGATCGCCGCCCGCGGGCGGCGCGGTGAGCGGGTCGCCGAGCTCGCGCGCAACCCGAACACCTTCCTCTCCGCCGTCCAGATCGGTGTGACCGTTGCGGGCTTCGCATCGTCCGCGTACGGAGCAACATCAATATCGCCGTCTGTCGTGCCCCTGCTCGAGTCGTGGGGGATGGGCGAGCAGCTCGCGGGGACCGTATCGACGGTTGTCTTGACGCTGATTATTGCGTTCCTCTCGCTCGTGCTCGGCGAGCTCGTGCCCAAGCGGCTCGCCATCCAGCGGAATGCGTCGTTCTCGTACGCGGTCGCGCCCGTTCTCGGTGGCTTCGCGACGATCATGCGGCCCGTGATCTGGCTCCTCTCCGTGTGTACGAACGTGCTCGTGCGTTTGCTCGGTGGGGATCCGAACAAGACGGCCGACGAGATGAGCGAGGAAGAGATCCGCGACATCGTCTCGAGCCACCAGGGGCTGCCGGAAGACGAGAGACGGATCCTCGACGACGTGCTCTCGATGCGCGGGCGGCAGATCAGCGAGGTCATGCGGCCGAGGCCGGAGATCACCGGGCTGGCCGTGGGGTCGTCGATCGCGGAAGCGATCGAGACGGTGCGAGCGCTCCCCTTCTCTCGGTACCCCGTGTTCGAGGCGTCCATCGATGACATCGTCGGGTTTGTCCATGTGCGCGACCTGTTCGAGCAGGGGGACACGGGGCGCCCACTGAGTTCGGTGATGCGCGCGCTTCCCTATCTCCCATCGACCGCGCGCGTCTTGCCGACCCTGACTCGTATGCGCGCCGAGAATGACCAGATTGCCGTTGTGGTGGACGAGTACGGCGGCACCGATGGCATCGTCACGCTCGAGGATCTCGTGGAAGAGGTTGTCGGCGAGATCTTCGACGAATACGACACCGACAGCCTCGCGAGCGCGGAGGACGGTCTGATCGACGGCCGCCTGAACCTGCAAGATGTCGAGGAACTGACGAACCTCGAGCTCCCGCGCGGCGCGTCGGACACCATCGCGGGGCTCGTGATCGAGCGTCTGGGACGCCTTGCCGTCGTTGGCGACACGGTGCAGGTGCCTGGCGCGATGATCCGAGTGATGGCGATTGAGGGACGTCGTGTCGCTTGGCTGCGTGTGATCGCGACAACCGGATCCGACGAGCCCGTCTCGGAGGCGCGTCACGAGTGAGGCCGTGGAGCGCTCCTCACAGCATTGATGTCGCGAGGTGGGGAGCGCAAGTGCGCCGGGGCTTTAGAGTCGAAGGACGAACTAAGCCTTCCGAAAGGACGATGATGAGCCTCACCATCCCGCAGATCACTCTCAACGACGGGCAGCCCTTCGACGAGGTGGGTTTCGGCACGTACAACCTGAATGACGATGAGGGCATCGCCGCAATCGGGGCGGCCCTCGACAACGGATACCGCGTGCTTGATACCGCCGTCAACTACGGCAACGAGCGCGAGGTCGGCGAGGCCGTGCGCCGCTCGTCGATCGACCGCGGCGAGATCATCGTCACCTCGAAGATCCCGGGGCGCCACCACGGCTACGACGAGGCCATCGCCTCGACCCGCGAATCGCTCGAGACGCTCGGGCTCGACCGCATCGACCTGCACCTCATCCACTGGCCGAACCCGAGCGTCGGCAAGTACCTCGACACCTACCGCGCGCTGCTCGCGCTGCGCGAGGAGGGGCTCGTGCGCTCGGTCGGCGTCTCGAACTTCACCGAGGCGATGCTGACTGAACTCATCGACGAGACCGGCGTCGCGCCGGCTGTCAACCAGGTCGAGCTCCACCCCTTCTTCCCGCAGGCGCCGTTGCGCGCCTTCCACGCCGAACACGGGATCCGCACCGAGAGCTGGAGCCCCCTCGCCCGTCGCGGCGAGCTGTTCGCCGAGCCTGTCGTCGGCGAGCTCGCCGAGGCCTATGGCGTGACGCCGACGCAGCTTGTCGTGCGCTGGCACGTGCAGCTCGGGGCCACGCCGATCCCGAAGTCGGCCGATCCCGGCCGCCAGCTCGAGAACGCCGACGTGTTTGGCTTTGCGATCTCGGATGCCGACATCGAGCGCCTGTCGGCCCTCGAGCGCGGTCGCCTCTGGGACGCGGACCCGAACACCCACGAGGAGATGTAGCGCGAACCGCTACGCCGCCCCGATGACCTCAGCCACCTCGTCGACGCTCTCGACGAGGTGAACGTGCGCTTCCATCGGTCGGCCCTTCGCGAGCGCGCGAAGTAGCGGCCAGGCGGGCAGCGTCTGCGTCCAATACTCGTGGCCCACGAGCACCATCGGCGCGACGGCTCGTTCGTCAGCCGCGTAGTAGTTCTCGCACGCGTCCTGGAAGACCTCCTGCACGGTGCCGCCAGCACCCGGCAGAAAGACGATCCCGCGGTTACAGATCTCGAGCAACACAGACTCGCGCAACGCGTTGCGGAAGTACTTTGCGATCGTCGTCGCAAACAGGTTTGGCGGCTCGTGGCCGTAGTGCCACGTCGGCACACCGAGCGACTGCACGGGATCCGCGAGCAGGTCGCGCGCGTCCCGCGCCGCGCGGATCCACTCGTCAACCGACGGCCGGAAACCGGGCGCGGCGGCGAGGATCCGGAGAGCCTCGTCGAGCGCGGATCCGTCCTCGCGCGCGAAGGCGGCGCCGAGATTTGCCGCCTCCATCGCACCCGGACCCCCGCCCGTCGCGACAGTGAAGTGGCGCCCGAGCGAGCGCCCAAGGATGGCCGCGTCGCGGAACCGATCCTCGCCGCGCCTCATGTCGTGCCCGCCCATGACGCCGACGATCTGCCGGCCCGCGACCCACTCGGTGAGTGCCTGGTCGATGCCCTCGTCGTGCATCGCGCGGGCGAGAACGGCATCCGGATCCGTCGCCGTCTGCCGCCACGCATACGCACGGCCGTCGAGCGACGTCGCCCATGTGGCCGTGTCGAACAGCTCGTCGGGTCGATAGAGCCGGTCGCGATGCGGATCGATCGGCGTGCCATCGACACTCGGCAGCAGCAGTGCTCCACGCATCGCGTGGAGCTGCTCGTCGTCGGCGCTCATCGTGCAGCCCGCGAAGGTCGTGCGCGACGTATCGCATGCCGCGAGCTGGCGGGAGAAGGGGCGCAGGTCGAGCCCGACGATCCGCCATCCCGTCAGCCGAACGACGCCGCTGTCGAGACGTCTTGTCAGCTCGGTCACCGACTCGATGGTGACGATGCGGCCTCGCGTGCGCTTCATGAGGCGAGCCTATCGGGGCCGCAATTCCTCACGTCCCCCACCCCTCATCAACTCTCCGACAAATCTGCCCACGGCAACGTGAGACTTGTCGGAGAGTTGATGAGTTGGGGGTCCTCACACCAGTAGCTGGTGCTCCGCGAGCTCGCGGTAGAGCGGGGTCGACTCGACGAGCTCTGCATGGGTGCCCTCGCCGACGACGCGGCCGCTCTCGAGCACCACGATCTTGTCGCTATCGATCACGGTCGAGAGGCGGTGGGCGATGACGATGAGGGTGCGGCCCTGGGCGACGGCGTCGATCGCCTCGCGCATACGCTGTTCGTTGAGGCCGTCGAGCGACGACGTCGACTCGTCGAGCAGCAGGATCGGCGGGGCCGACAGCAGTGCGCGCGCGATGGCGAGGCGCTGGCGCTCGCCTCCGGAGAGCATGACGCCGTCTTCGCCGACCGGGGTGTCGACGCCGCGCTGGTCGCGGTCAATCACATGGCCGAGGTTCACCGCCCGCAGCGCGCGCTCGCAGTCGGCGTCGGTCGCGTTCGGCGAGGCGAGGCGCAGGTTGTCGGCGAGGGATCCGGCGAGCGTCGGCGCATCCTGCTCGACGTAGCCGAACTGCGCGCGAAGCGCCTCGCGCGGGAGGTCGCGCACGTCGTTGCCGTGCAACAGAATGGATCCGCCGGTGGCGTCATAGAACCGTTCGATGAGCGCCAGGATGGTCGATTTTCCGGCGCCCGACGGCCCGACGAGCGCGATGCGCGAGCCGACCGGTACGGCGAAACTAACACCGCGGAGCACGTCGCCGTCGCTCGCGGACGCGAGATCCGATGCCAGGTGCGCGTCGTCGGCCGACGACTGCACTTCGGCGGCGGCCTCCCGCCGCGCCTCGACGACGTTCTGCGGGTACCGGAAGCGCACGTCTTCGAAGGCGATCGCGGGCTCGCCGGATCCGAGGACGGGGACGGCGGATCCGGTGCGGACGGTGTCGTTCGCGTCCTCCTCCGGCAGGTCGAGCACCTCCTGGATCCGGCCGAGGGCGCCGAGCGCCTGGCCGACGCTTGAGAGGGCGCCGAAGGCGGATCCGAGGGGCATGATCATGAGGAAGAGGAACATCGCGAACGTCACGAGCGAGGCGACCGAGACGGCACCCGTCGCGACGCGCAGGCCGCCGACGCCGAGCACGACGAGTAGCGAGACGTTCATCGCGAGCCCTGCGACGGGCACGACGAAGGCCGATGCCTTCGCGACGTCGAGGCCGGCGCGGTAGGCGGCCTGGGCGTTGTCGGCGACGGCCTCCTCCTCGCGCGCTGTCGCGCCGGACGCGCGGATGGTGCGGATGGATCCGATGGCGCGCTCGATGCCGCTCGCGAGCTCGCCGACGCGGGTCTGTTGCACGGCGGTCGCGGAGCGGATCCGGCCCGCGAACGCCGTCACGGCGCCGACCGCGGCGACGAGCACGACGGCGATCGTCAGAAGCAGGATCGGGTCGATCACGAGCATCGCGATGAGCGCGCCCACGAAGATCAGCAGGTTGCCGACCGAGTCGGCGAGGCCCTGCGTGAGCACGGCGTAGAGCAGCGTCGTGTCGGTTCCGACGCGGCTGACGAGGTCGCCCGTGCGGCGGGCGTCGAACTCGCTAATGGGCAGGTGCAGGATCCGCCGGATGAGCCGCCGGCGGCTCGAGAGCACGACGGCGGTGCCGGCGCGCTGCAGCAGGTAGTGCTGGTAGGCGCTCGTCGCCGACTGCAGCAGCACGAAGACGACGAGCAGCACGATGAGCCAGCCGAGGGGATCCTGCGACTCGACGCGCGCGATGACCTGCCCGATCATCAGCGGCTGCACGAGCGTGAAGACCGCCGCGACGACCGAGAGCACGGCGACGCCGATCATCACGCCGCGATGCTCCAGGAGGTACGGCAGGAGCTGCCGGAAGGTGGCGCGGGGCCCGTCATCCTTGCGGGGACGGGAGAAGGGGGAGCGGCGGCGTGTATCGGACATCGTTTGGTATTCTCGCGTGTTTGGTGAGGAAATGACTGAGGGCCGGAGCGGTTGCTCCGGCCCTCAGATCGACTAGTGAGACTAGCTGGCGTCGAGGTCGACGTCCTTCGTCTCTTTACCGAGCAGAAGGGCGATGAGCGTCAGCACGCCGGCGCCCGACATGTAGAGGCCGACGAGCCACGGGTTGCCGCCCGCGGCCTTCCACAGCTCGAGCGCGATGATCGGGGCGAGGGCGGCACCGAGGATCGACGAGACGTTGTAGGCGATCGCGGATCCGGTGTAGCGAACCGAGGTCGGGAACAGCTCGGGCAGCAGGGCGCCCATCGGGCCGAACGTCATGCCCATGAGCGAGAAGCCGAAGACGAGGAACGCCTGGACGAGCGCGCCCATGAACGCCTCGGACTCGCGGGGGAGCAGGAAGACGGTGTAGACGAGGCCGAGCACGATGATCGCGGCGGTGACCCAGATGAGTAGCTTGCGGCGGCCAATCGAGTCGGCGAGCGGGCCCGACACGAGCGTGAAGATGCCGAAGAACACCACGCCGAAGACCTGCATGAGCACGAAGTGCGTGTAGCTGAAGCCGAGTCCCGGCGTCGCGGCGTCGGCGGCTGCGGTGCCGTAGGTGAGCGTGAAGTTCGTCATCAGGTAGAACAGCACGTAGGTCGCCAGCATGAAGAACGTGCCGAGGATCAGCTGCCACCAGTACTTCTTGAACACGTAGCCGAGCGGGGCCTTCTTGATCTCGCCCTTCTTCTCCGCCTTCTTGAACGCGTCGGACTCGACGAGCTTCAGGCGCACCCAGAGGCCCACGATGACCATGACGGCCGAGAACAGGAACGGCACGCGCCAGCCCCACGTCATGAACGCGTCGCTCGCGCCGCCCTCGCCCGAGGGGAGCAGGACGTTGAGCGCGAGGAACAGCGTGTTCGCGATGATGAAACCGATGGGGGCGCCGAGCTGCGGGAACGTGCCGTAGAGGGCGCGCTTGCCGGCCGGGGCGTTCTCGGTCGCGACGAGCGCGGCGCCCGACCACTCGCCGCCGAGGGCGAAGCCCTGCGCGAGGCGCAGGATCAGGAGGAGCAGCGGGGCGACGAGGCCGATCATGTCGTAGGTCGGGAGCACGCCGATGAGGAACGTCGCGATACCCATCGTGAGAAGCGACGCCACGAGGGTCGCCTTGCGGCCGATCTTGTCGCCGAAGTGTCCGAATACCGCGGCGCCGATGGGCCGCGCGACCATCGCCGCACCGAAGACGGCGAACGACGCGAGGAGCCCGGCCGTCTCGCTGGCGCTCGGGAAGAAGAGGGTGGGGAAGACCAGAACCGCTGCCGTCGCGTAGACGTAGAAGTCGTAGAACTCGACGGTGGTGCCGACCAGGCTCGCCGCGATCACGCGTGAGCGTGAGTTCAGCGGCTGTGTGCTCGTAGCTGAAGACATGAAAAAACCTGAAAACCGAATCAAAAAAACACCGGCGGCTGCCGGTGCGTACCGTTAAACGATACCTGACGGTTAAGCAAAATGCACAGGGAGCCCGCGCGAACCGGGTGTATGGGCCGGTTCGGCGGGCTCCCTGTGCATCCAATGCTGAGCAGAACGCTCAGTGAATCGGCTATGTGGTAATCAATGCCACAGCAGTGCGAGGCACACGTTGAGCACGGTGAGAATACCGATCGGCCAGAAGAGGCCGGCGGGCACCGATCCGTTGCGCTTCTGGCGGGCGCCGCCGATGCCGAGCAGGGCGCCGATGACGATGACGACGAGCAGCTTGACGCCGATCTTCATGTAGTTGGGCTCGTAGCCGAGATCCCACGGTGCCGAGAGCGCGAGGCCCGCGACGAGCGCGATCACGAGGCCCCACTGCATGACCTTGGTGATGCCACGCTGGCTGAATGCCTCGACGACCCACCCTCCGAAGAGAGTGGCGAAGCCAATCAGGTGGACGATAACAACGATTGTGTGCAGGGTGGACATACTTCTACTTTACGTAGAAAATCCCAGGTCTGCTACGCCGCTCGGTGCCCCGATCGACTCGCGCCAGATGACGCGTTGCAGCCCTGTCGCGGGTGCGGGCGGGCTCTCCCCGCGGACCGCGGCGATGAGCCGGCGCATCGAGTTCTTGTCGAGCTCCTCGCGGTCGAGCACGACGCTCGTGAGCGAGGGCACGAGGTAGGCGCTCTGCTCGTTGTCGTCCCAGCCCGTCAGGCTCATGTGGCCCGGTACCGACCAGCCCCGGACGAGGGCTGCGCGAAGAGCGCCGGTGGCGACGATGTCGTTCGCGGCGATGAGGGCGAAGGGCGGGGTGTCGTCGGGGAGGGCGGCGACCGCGTCGAAGCCCGAGGCGGCGGCCCAGCTGCCGGGAACGCCGCCCAGCGACTCGAGCCCGAGTCGCTCGAACGTCGCGAGATAGGTGGCCCGCCGTGAGACGGCAGACGGAAACGTGAGATCGCCCGTGACGCCATCGAAGCGGGACTCGTCCGCGGCGAGCTTCACAAGCTCGGGTTCGACGGCCCGCCACACGGTCTTCCACGATGTCCCCAGCTGACGGGCCAGCCCGTGGATCGTGGCGTGCTCACGGCGAAGCTGCCCGACCGCCCAGAGACAGCGCGCTGGGTGATTGACCCGCGCCGAGCGACCAGGGACGGGATCTGCTCCACGAACGTCTTCCGCGCGCACTGCTCGTCGCCACACCGCCAGACCCTCTGCCGCCACACGACCCGCACCCGGCTCGCGCCGGGCACCCCGTCGGCGCGACCAGGCTCGAGACCGTCACGATCAGCAGCCCGTCACGACGGCCGACGTGCTCGACGTGGACACCGTCGAGGTCCAGCAGCAGCTCGCAGCGGGGACACGGGCAGGAAGCGGCGCGCGCGTCAGCACATCCCGAATTTGGGTGAAGCACGTCGAGGTCCTCGTGGTGGATCAGGTGGTTAGCGCTTCTGATCCTCGGGGACCTCGACCCCTACGCGCCAATCACGCGGCCACCCTCACCCCACCGAATGTCCGAAGAGCCGGCATAGCGATTGAGTTGAAATTCCTAAGAACTACGGCCCAAGTTGATTACGAACGATGCCCAGGCAGTGTTCCTCTTAGTTAGAAACTTTTCATAACTTTCCCGAACTTTTATACTACCGGAAACAAGACTTCCCACGCCCGGGACAATCATGTTCCCTAAAAGACCAATTGATGCTTTTCCTACAGTCTCGTAGATAGGAGTTTTCTTTCGGCTTTTCAAGAACGCTTCGTTTGCAATTTCTTGGGCATGTAGTGAAATTTCTTTAGCTTTAGCCTGAACGTCAACATTTTCATCAACTTCTTGCTTTATATACTTGCGAAATTCTTTGACATGCGAATCACCCCTCAATTCTTCGATTCGCTCGTCGTATCCACCCTCCACTCCAAGAGAGTTCCTCACCTTTAAGGACGCAAGCGCACCCGTTACGCCAACATGCCAGTCGGAGAATTTATTCTCCGTCAACTTCGGATCAATTTTTTTGTGCGCCGCCTCTGCAGCAATGGTGTTTGTCAGGATATCCAGGTTTTTAATCTCGAGCGACTCGGCGATCAATTTATCGAAAAGAATATTGTCACCATCTGCCGAGTTTCCATTTGCTCCCGGAAACCCTTCGACATGCTTCACTCCCACAGCATGGTTATCAATGTACGAGAGGTCTCCGCCCGTCATTTTGTTGACAATACCCGCCCACTTCCCACTGATATCACCCCACCCTATGCGACCGAATTCATTCCGAATTTCGACCCCTTGTCCGTAGGCGATTATTGCGCGATCAAGATACGAACTGTCATCAGATAGGAATTTCACGTAAGGCAGATCCCACATGTCCCGCGGACAGAAGTCGCGACTTAGAAAATATAGATTGTCGTAGCAAATCAACAGCCCTATGACGTCTTCCAAAATGGCATTAGGAGCTTCAGGCCGCACCGCCCGATCACCCTTGTTATAGTTATATCCAACAGGTCCAGAAAATCCGATAAACAGATTATTCATAGGTTAAACTGGCTCTCCTGACTTCAGGTGGGGGGCTGGGGCGACGCGCCGGGCGGTGGTGTGACGGCGTGAGGTGAGTCGAGGCCCCGAGGATTGGTAGCGACCAAGCTTCCTGTCCGTTCGGAGACCTCGACCCGTGTCTGATGTTACGGGGTGCGCCGCTGCGTGCCCATCTCCTGCTGTCTATTGCGATCGTTGCGATCTTCTCGCTGGTCTCGGCGGGCTGCACGTTACCGGTGTCGAGCGCTGCGGTGACGGGGTGCTCATGATCGATGCCGAGTCCCCGCCGGATGTTGCCGGGTGTGTGAGGTGCGGGCAGGTCGCTGAGTCCCGCGGACGCAAGACGCTCACGTTGATCGACGCGCCGATGGGCGCCGTCCCGGTGCGTATCCGGTGGCGCAAGCGCCGGTTCCGGTGCGTCGATGACGCGTGCGCGCGGAAGTCGTTCACCGAGCAAGACGCGATTGTTGCCGCACCCGTGCGCAGCTCACGGCCCGAACCATCTCGTGGGCGGTGGGTCAGATGCGGCGGGAGAACGCGTCGGTGCAGGGCATCGCCCGGCAGCTCGGGGTGTCGTGGAAGACCCTGTGGCGGCACGTCAAGCCGGTGCTGGAAAAGCGGGCGGCGGACGAGTCTCGCTTCCAGGGTGTGAGCACCCTCGGCGTCGATGAGCACCTCTGGCATCACGTCTCCACCAAGCCCGTCGAAGACGGCGGGCGGGGCCCGAAGGAGCTGACCGGGATGGTCGATCTGACCCGCGACGCGTCAGGGCGAGTGAGAGCGCGCCTGCTTGATCTGGTGCCGGGTCGCTCAGCGAAGGCCTACGCCGACTGGCTGCAACAACGCGGTCAGCAGTTCCGCGACGCAGTGCAGATCGCGACATTGGCCCCGTTCGCCGGCTACAAAAAGGCACTCGATGACGAACTCGACGACGCTACCGCGGTGCTGGACGTGTTCCACGTCGTCAAGCTCGGCACGCAGGCCGTGGACGAGGTCCGCCGCGCCCAACAGAACACCCTCGAACGCCGGGGACGACGAGGCGACCCGCTCTACGGGATCCGCAACATCCTCCGCGCCGGACGGGAGAACCTCACCGATCGGCAGAAGCAGCGACTCGCGGACGCGTTCGCGGTGAGAGAGGAACACGTCGAGGTCGAAGTCGCCTGGCAGTGCGCACAGCAGCTCCGCGACGCCTACCGGCACGCTGACCTCGCCGAGGGGCGCCAGCTCGCCGAGCACGCCCTCGACTCGGTCCCGTCCTGCCCGATCCCCGAGAGCGCACGCCTGGGCCGCACCCTGACCCAGTGGCGGACCGCGTTCCTGGCCTACTGGACCACGAACAGATCATCCAACGGTGGTACCGAGGCCGTGAACGGCCTCATCGAACTCGCCCGCCGCGTTGCCCGCGGCTTCACCAACTACGACAACTACCGACTCCGAATGCTCCTGGTCGCCGGCGGCCTCGACCCCGTCACCCCCACCTGAAGCCAGAAGAGCCGCATAACCGGACCGACACCGTGTCCACGATCGAGGGTCAAGGCCCAGAATAGAGACCACGCTGTTAGTGCGTAACGCACACACCAACTCCCGCGGAAAATCAACGAACACGAGGCCCCAACGCACTAAATCACGCCAAAGTGACACGATCCAGGTCAGATGCCACAGGCCCGTGCCGTAGTCAAAAAGTCTAGCGCTACGCCATAATAAGGCGCGATGAAGATAAAAAACGTAACCATCAAGAACTTCCGATCCCTCAAGGATGTTGAGATCGACTTCGATGACATCACCACGTTCATCGGCCCCAACGGCGCCGGGAAGTCTACTGTCCTTCGAGCACTAGATTGGTTCTTCAACGGGGCGAAGGCGGGGTCCCTCAGTGAAGAGGACTGCTCGTACGGCGCAGTCAATACAGCGATCGAAGTACGTGTCGTCTTTACCGAACTGACAGCCACCGACCGGCAGGCTCTGGGAAAGTATGTCACAACGGATATGGAAACCTTCACCGCGTGGAAGACCCGCACTCCTGACGGGGTCGAGACGCTTTCCGCGAACGCGAAGGGATACGCACCGTTCACCGAAATACGCAACACTCCCAACGCAACTGCGAAGAGGGACGCATACAAGAAGCTCCGCGCCTCTTCCCCTGAACTTGACCTACCATCTGCTAACACAGGGACCGCGGTCGATGATGCGATGACGACATGGGAGTCAACTCATCCCGATCAGCTCGAGAACGTTCCTGAGGTTCAAACAAACTTCTTCGGGTTTAACAGCAACTCGAAAATGAGTGGCCTATTCGATTTTGTACTCGTCACCGCAGACCTCCGCGCAAGCGAAGAGGCCCAAGACGCGAAGTCGACCGTGATTGGGAGGATTCTGGAGCGGTCCATTGATCGCTCTACTGTCGACGCAGAAGTCGCAGAAATCGTTGAGAGCAGCCGCGCCGAGCAGCAGGCTATCTATGATCGGGCATTCGGAGAACAGCTTGGCAAAATCACTAATGAGCTCAACAGGGTTGTAAAAGGTTATACGCCTGGACGCTCCGTCTCTGTAAGACCAGCCGACGTAGAACTTAAAGCTCCGCGAACAACCTTCCAACTGTCAATCGTTGACGGCGAGACGGAAACCAGTATCGATCGCCAAGGTCACGGCTTTCAGCGCACGCTTCTTATATCGGCGCTCCAGATGCTCGCGCAGTCCGGAACCGCCGGCGATGAAGGAGCGATCTGCCTCGCCATCGAGGAGCCGGAGCTATACCAACATCCAATCCAAGCCCAGGCTTTCGCTAAAGTGCTTCGAACACTGACAGAAGACGAATCAAATCAGATCCAGGTAATGTACGCCACGCACAGCCCATATTTTATTGAGGCGCAGAAGTTCCACCAGGTGCGTCGCCTAACCCGATCCAGCGACATACAGCCTGAGGTATCAATTCACGCCGCCACGCTGGAGGAAGTCAAGTCACGCCTGAACGGCATAATCAAGCCGAGCTCAGTGGAAAGCCAACTCGATGGCACCATCTCGAATCAGCTTTCGATTGCGGTCTTCGCCGATCGCGTATTTCTCGTCGAGGGTACAACAGAGTGCGCCGTATTCTACGGTCTCGGAGACCGCGAGGGCGTAGGGAGCCTGGAAGCTGCCGGCATTTCCATCGTTCCAGTGTCCGGGAAAATGAACATCCCCTTGGCTCACGCAATACTCAGCACGCTCGGAGTTCCCGTATACGCCATGTTTGATGCAGACTTAGGTTTTGAGGATCGTGCAAGCTCCGCAGGAAAGTCCAGCGAAAAGATTGAAGAGGAGCGAAAAGGACACATCAGTTCGAACAGAAAACTCCTACGCTACTTTGGATACCCAGAAGCGGATTTCCCGATGGAGAAAGTCGGCAATCAGGTAGCGATCTTGGAAGACCACCTTGAAGACCACCTGCATAAAAACTGGCCCTCGTGGACAGCATCGCTGCAGGAGCTGGAAACTTCCACAGGGATTTCTGCACGAAAGAACCAGGAAGCCTACCGTACTGTGACCCTTCGTTCTGAGGGACCAGTCCCGCCCGTATTTCAAGCTGTGCTCCAAGCGGTTCAGGTGAGGGCGTAACACCCGGGTCTGATGCAGGATTTGGTGACAAGTCTTGTGTATATCGTTTGCCGGTGTCCTCTGCGAGTCGTCGGGAGATCGCGGCATCTCAATGTCTTGAATCCCTAGGGTTACGAGACGTCTCATTGATGTCTTCGCCCGCCCGCCCGCGATCGGCTGTTTTGCGGCTCTTCGCGTTTGAGGGTGTAGCGCGAGGCTGGATGCGCGGGCGGCGTGGCGGTCGCCGCAATGAGGTCGAGGTCTTCCGAAGATGGAAGTTCCTACACTCGCCCATCCGAAAGA
>NZ_KZ848475.1:0-507328 GCF_003327285.1 Microbacterium sorbitolivorans
AAAGAAAAAATGCACACCCACACGGGAAAACGTGTGAGCTGCGAGTTTGAAACTGACCAAAAGTAATGTCAACTGACATCAAATTGATCCAAAGGAATCTCTCAAAACTAGGGTTACCCCTAGCCCGAGGACATATTGGCATTTGACAAGTGCACGCTGTTGAGTTCTCAAGGATCAGACGCACCCGGCCCTCACCAATCAAGGCGAGCCCTCCGGGGCAACTTCACTGTGCCGCTTTAGACGATTTCTCGTTTCGGCGACAAGAGATAAACTTACCGGCTCATTCTGAATGAAACCTGAAGAGAATCTCTTCCGAATCACTGTCTTCAATTAAGAAGAGCTATGTTTCGTGTCGCCGTCTTGGGATGGGAGCCTGTCGGCTCAACCTCACCGCTTGGCGGCGACAAGGGATTACATTACGCGGATCCCGGGGCCCCAGCAAACGGAGCCCACACCGGGCGTGTCGCGATCGCGTCGGCGAGCGCCTGTGTGTCCCCTCCCCCGAGCTGGAACAGCCAGCTCAACAGGGCGACGGCGCCGATCACGACGACGGCCAGGACGATCAGCAGCACGATCGCCGCGATGACGAGGCCCTTGCCGGCCTTCTTCAGTGAGCCGGTGACCTTGTCGTTCTTCAGCATCGAGTTCACGAGCTCGCGGCGGTCTTCGATCGACAGCCCCCTGTCGTGCAGCTTCGCCATCAGGTTCTCGGCGTCGATGTTGCCGCCGTACTGGGCGAGCATGCTCTGGCGGCCCTCGCGGGTGCGCAGCGCGCGGGACGATTCGAGCAACTTCGAGGCCTCGGCGTCTTCGACCCCGTACTTCTCGGCGAGCTTGCCCGACATGTGCACGCCGAGTTCCTTCATCGCCGCGCGTCGACCCTCGTCGGTGGTGAGCGACGTGGCGGTCTCGACGACCTTCGCCGCGTCGGCGTCGACCCCGTACTTCTGGGCGAGCTGTGCGCCGGCATCGCCGCCCATGGTCTCCATGGTGCGGCGGCGGCCCTCGGCGGATCCGAGATCGTCGACGATGGTCTCCGGGATCTCGACGCCGTGCGGAGCGGCCGTCTTCTCGAGGCGCTCGCGGATCATCTGTGTGACGCCACCCTTTGGTGCGTCGGCGCCGACGGGTGCCGCCGGGCGCTGCGGCTTCTGGTTCTTGTTACTCATCGTTGAATCTCCCCTGTTACCGCTTACGCCAGACGATACCCGTCCGCCTTAGCCGATGAACAGGCCGGCTAGCGCCTTCTTGCCGCGTCGGAGCACCGAGACGCCGCCGGGCAGGCTACCCGTCACCTGTGCATCGTCGTTCACGACCTTCTCGCCGTCGATAGAGACGCCGCCCTGGGCGATCGCGCGCCGGGCCTCCGAGGCCGACTTCACGAGCTCGGTCGCGATGAGCGCGTCGACGACCGAGGATCCGGCGGCGACCGTCGCGTGCGGAAGCTCACCGAGCGCGGATGCGAGCGTCGCGGCGTCGAGCGAGGCAAGCTCTCCCTTGCCGAAGAGCGCCTCGGACGCCTCGATGGCGTTAGCCGTCGTCTCGAGGCCGTGAACCGTCGCGGTCACCTCGAGCGCGAGGCGCTTCTGCGCCGCGCGGCGGAACGGCTCCTCTGCCACGAGGCGCTCGTACTCGGCGATCTCGTCGCGCGTCATGAACGTGAACACCTTCAGGCGCTCGATCACGTCGCGGTCATCGGTGTTCAGCCAGAACTGGTACATCGCGTAGGGGCTGCACATCTCGGCGTCGAGCCAGATCGCGTTGCCCTCGCTCTTACCGAACTTCGTGCCATCGCTGTTCGTGATGAGGGGCGTACCGAACGCGTGAACGCTCGTTCCCTCGACGCGGTGGATGAGGTCGGTCCCGCTCGTGAGGTTGCCCCACTGATCGCTGCCGCCCGTCTGCAGCACGCAGCCGTACTGGCGGTGCAGCTCGAGGTAGTCGAGGCCCTGCAGGATCTGGTAGCTGAACTCGGTGTAGCTGATGCCCGCGTCCGAGTTGAGGCGCGCGCTCACCGCGTCCTTCTTCAGCATCGTGCCGACGCGGAAGTGCTTACCGATCTCGCGCAGGAAGTCGATCGCCGACAGGGGCGCCGTCCAGTCGAGGTTGTTCACCATGCGGGCGGCGTTGTCGCCCTCGAAGCTCAGGAAGCGCTCGATCTGCGCGCGGAGCTTCGCGACCCACTCGTTCACGGTCTCGCGCGTATTGAGCGTGCGCTCCGCGGTCGGGCGCGGGTCGCCAACGAGACCCGTGGATCCGCCGACGAGGCCGAGCGGGCGGTGGCCCGCCAGCTGCAGGCGGCGCATCGTGAGCAGCTGCACGAGGTTACCCAAGTGCAGGCTCGGGGCGGTCGGGTCGAAGCCGCAGTAGTAGACGATCGGGTCGCCGGCCAGGAGCTGCCGCAGCTCGTCGGCGTCGGTCGAGACGTGGATGAGCCCACGCCAGTTGAGCTCGTCCCACAGGGTGTCGAAAGAGGCGTCGAGCTTCTGTTCGGCCACGGTCAGGTCGGAAGTCGTCATGATCGTCGTTTCTACTTTCCACCCAGCGCGGCGATCGCCTGCTGGGCGCGTTCAATAAGTTCTGCGCGCTGCTCCGCGACGCGGACGGGCGCGGTTCCGCCGGCGCCGGCGCGGCTCGCGACGGATCCCTCGATCGAGAGGACCTCGCGGACGCCGGGCGTGAGGTGCTCGGAGACCGACGCGAGCAGCGCGTCGTCGGCGTCTTCGAGACCGATCGAGCGCTCCTCGCAGGCGCGCACGAGGGATCCAGAGATCTCGTGTGCGTCGCGGAACGGAACGCCCTGCTTGACGAGCCACTCGGCGACGTCGGTCGCGAGCGAGAAGCCCTCAGGAGCGAGCTGCGCCATGCGCTCGGTGTTGAAGCGCAGGGTCGCGACCATGCCGGTGAAGGCGGGGAGGACGAGTTCGAGCGTCTCGACCGAGTCGAACACCGGCTCCTTGTCCTCCTGCAGGTCGCGGTTGTACGCGAGCGGCAGCGCCTTGATCGTCGCGAGCAGGCCGCTGAGGTTACCGATCAGGCGGCCGGCCTTGCCGCGCGCGAGCTCGGCGATGTCGGGGTTCTTCTTCTGCGGCATGATGCTCGAACCCGTCGAGTAGCCGTCGTCGAGCGTCACGAAGTCGAACTCGCGCGTGTTCCAGAGGATGATCTCCTCCGACAGGCGCGACAGGTCGATGCCGATCTGCGCCGCGATGAAGGCGAACTCTGCGACAACGTCGCGCGAGGCCGTGGCGTCCATCGAGTTCTCGGCCGGGCGGTCGAGGCCGAGCTCGCGCGCCACGAGAGCCGGATCCAGCCCGAGGGTCGAGCCTGCGAGCGCTCCCCCGCCGTAGGGCGAGACGCCCGCGCGGGCGCGCCAGTCGCGCAACCGCTCGAGGTCGCGCACGAGCGGCCAGGCGTGGGCCTGGAGGTGGTGCGCGAGGAGCACCGGCTGCGCGTGCTGCAGGTGCGTGCGGCCCGGCAGGATCGCGGACTCGTGCGCCTCAGCCTGCGCGACGAGCGCGTCGATCAGCTGGAGCACGCCGTTGGCGATGACGCCGGCGTGGTCGATCAGGTACATGCGCACGAACGTCGCGATCTGATCGTTGCGGCTGCGGCCCGCGCGGAGGCGGCCGCCGAGCTCGGCGCCCACCTCGGCGAGGAGCGCCTGCTCCATCGCGCCGTGAACGTCTTCGTCGCTCTCGCGCGGGAGGAGCTCGCCGGAGCGAACCTTCTCGGCGAGGCGGTCGAGGCCGGCGTGCATCTCGCGGGCGTCATCGGTCGACAGATAACCGGCGGCTTCCAGCGCGGTGGCATGCGCGTGGGATCCGCGAATGTCATACAGCGCGAGCTTCCAGTCGAAATGGGTGGACTTGCTCAGCGCCTGCAGCGCGGGGCTGGGGCCCGACGCGAATCGGCCGCCCCAGAGGGCGCCCTCGTTCGTGCCGTGCGGGGTCGATGCGGAATCCGTCGTACTCACGCGCTCCAGCCTAACCGGTGGAACGTGCGAAGCCGGAGGCCATATCGACCCCGCGCGCACTTACTGCTGGCGAAGAAGCCAGACGAGCAGCGCCTTCTGGGCGTGCAGGCGGTTCTCCGCCTCGTCCCAAATGACGCTCTGGTCGCCGTCGATCACGTCGGCGTCGACCTCGTAGCCGCGGTCGGCGGGCAGGCAGTGCATGAAGATCGCGTCGTCCGCCGCGAGCTTCATCAGGTCGGTCGTCACCTTGTACGAGCGGAGGGCCGCGAGGCGACCCGCCTTTTCCTCTTCCTTGCCCATCGACACCCAGGTGTCGGTGATCATCACGTCGGCACCCGAGGCGGCCGCCTCGACGTCGGCCGTGACGGTGACGGATCCGCCGGTCTGTTCCGCGATCGCGCGCGCGTCGGCGACGACGTCCTCGCGGGGCTGGTAGCCCTCGGGGCTCGCGACGCGCACGTGCATGCCCGCCATCGCGCCCGCGAGCACGTACGAGTGGCCCATGTTCGACTCGCCATCGCCGAAGAAGCTCATCGTGAGCCCCTGCGTCGATCCCTTGTGCTCGCGGATCGTGAGGAGGTCGGCGAGCAGCTGGCAGGGGTGGAAGTCATCGCTCAGCGCGTTGACGACCGGAACCCGCGAGTTATCGGCCATCTGCTCGAGGCCCGCCTGCGCGTAGGTGCGCCAGACGATCGCCGAGACCTGGCGCTCGAGAACGCGCGCCGTGTCGGCCGGGGTCTCCTTGCCGCCGAGCTGGCTCGACGCCGTCGAGATGATCAGCGGGATGCCGCCGAGGTCGGCGATGCCGACGGCGAACGAGACGCGCGTGCGGGTCGACGACTTGTCGAAGATGACCGCAACGGTCTGCGGGCCCTCGAGCGGCTTCTCGCTCCAGCGCTCCTTCTTCAGCTGCGCGGCGAGGTCGAGAATCTCGGCCTGCTCGGCAGGGGTGATCGAGTCATCGCGAAGGAAGTGTCGGGTCATGAGGCGTTCTCCTGGCTGGTGGCGACAGCGTCGAGAGACGCGCTAAAGAGGTCGAGGAACTCGGCGATCTCGTCGTCGCCAATCGTGTAGGCCGGAGCCAGGCGGATCACGTCGGCCGCGGGGGCGTTGATGATCAGGCCGCGCTCGAGGGCTGCCGCCGCGACATCGGCCGCGACCGGCTTATCGAGGACGATGCCGATGAGGAGGCCCGCGCCGCGCGTGTGCGACACCAGCGGCAGACCCTGCACCTTCTCGCGAAGCTCGGCGCCGCGAGCGGTGACATTCTCGAGCAGGTTCTCGTCTTCGACGTACTCGAGCACCGCGTTCGCCACGGCGCTCGCGAGCGGGTTGCCGCCGAACGTCGAGTTGTGCGTGCCCGGGTAGAACAGCTCGCTCGCCACGCCGAAGGTGATCATCGCGCCGAGCGGGAATCCGCCGGCGACCGACTTCGCGAGCGTCACGGCGTCGGGGGTGACCCCAAGCGCCTGGTGCGCGAACCACTCACCCGTGCGACCGGATCCGGTCTGCACCTCGTCAAGAATCAGCAGCGCGCCCCGCTCCGTCGCGAGCTCGCGGGCGCGGGCCAGGAAGCCGTCCGGAAGCGGGACGACACCCGCCTCGCCCTGAATCGGCTCGGCGAAGATCGCCGCGACGTCGTCTGTGAACGCCTGTTCAAGCGCCTCGATCGTCGGGTCGATCGCGACGATTCCGGGCATAAGGGGCGCGAACGGATCCTGGTACGCGGCCTTCGGGGTCAGCGCGAGCGCGCCCGTCGAGCGGCCGTGGAACGCGCCGTTCAGGCACAGGATCGTGCCCTTGCCGTGCTTATTTCCGTGCAGGCGGGCGAGCTTGAGCGCCGTCTCGTTCGCCTCGGTTCCGGCGTTCGCCAGGAAGACGCGGCCCGCGTCGCCCGTCTTCGCGAGGCGCTTGAGGCGCGCGGCGAGCTCGAGCTGCTGCGGGGTCGCGAAGTAGTTCGAGACGTGCGCGAGGCGCTGGGCCTGCTGCGTCACGGCCTCAACAAAAACGGGGTGCGCGTGACCGAGCGCGTTGACGGCGATGCCGCCGAGGAAATCGAGGAAGCGGTTGCCCTCGGTGTCCCAGACGTGCGATCCCTTACCGCGCTCGAGGTTCGCGAGGCGTCCGCCCAGGCTCATGAGGTCGCGGCCGGCCTCGTCCTTCCAGTCGTTCGTCATGTTGCCGAGACCTCCGTTCCGATTCCATTGCTTGTGAAAAGTTCGACGAGGACCGAGTGGGGCACCCGGCCATCGATGATCGAGGCCTTCTTCACGCCGTTCTGCACGGCGTCGAGGCAAGCCTGCATCTTGGGGATCATCCCGGACTCGAGGTTCGGCATGAGCTGGGTCAGCTCGTCGGCCGTCAGGTGCGACACGAGCGAGTCGCGGTTCGGCCAGTCGGCGTAGAGGCCGGGCACGTCCGTGAGGATCACGAGCTTCTTGGCACCGAGCGCCTGCGCCAGAGCGCTGGCCGCGGCGTCAGCGTTGATGTTGAGCGTGTGGCCCGGGTTGTCGAGGTCGGGTGCGACGCCCGCGACCACGGGGATCCGGTCGGCGCGCAGGTGATCGAGCACCGGCTTCGGGTCGACCTTCACGACGTTGCCGACGCGGCCGAGGCTCTCCTCGACACCGTCGATCATGACGCCGCGTCGGCGGCCGCCGAACAGCGCCGCGTCCTCGCCCGAGATGCCGACCGCGAACGGGCCGTGCGAGTTGATCTTCGACACGAGCTGCGGGTTGATCTGGCCCGTCAGCACCATGCGCACGACGCTGATCGCCTCGGTCGAGGTGACCCGGTAGCCGCCCTTAAACTCGCTCGGGATCGCGAGGCGATCGAGCATGTTCGAGATCTGCGGACCGCCGCCGTGCACGACGACAGGCTTAATGCCGACGTAGCGGAGGTACGCGATGTCCTCCGCGAACGCGTCCTGCAGTTCCTCCGAGATCATCGCGTTGCCGCCGTACTTCACGACGACGATCTCGTCGCGGTACTGCTTGAGCCACGGGAGCGACTCGATCAGCGTCGAGGCCTTGAACTCGGCCTCTTCGGGGCTCGTCTTCTGAAGATCTATCGGTGTCATGAGGAATAAGCGCTGTTCTCGTGGACGTAGGCGTGGGTCAGATCGTTGGTCATGATCGTCGCCGTCGCCTCGCCAACGAGGAGATCGATCACGACGTGGGTGTCGCGCGGGGTCAGGTCAACTTCCTCGCGCGGGCGGTCGGGGCCGCCCTCCGAGCACACCCGGACGCCATTCATCGAGACATCGACGTTGTACGGGTCGAACTCGGCGTCGGTCGTGCCGATCGCCGCGAGCACGCGGCCCCAGTTCGCGTCGTTGCCGAAGATCGCCGTCTTGAAGAGGTTGTTGCGGGCGACCGAACGGGCGACCGTCACCGCGTCGCCTTCGGTCGCGGCGCGGCGCACCTCGATGCGGATGTTGTGGCTCGCGCCCTCGGCGTCACCCATGAGCTGCTCGGCAAGGTCGAGGCACAGGGCCGCGAGCTCTGCCTCGAACGCCTCGAGGTTGGGCTCGATGCCCGTCGCGCCGCTCGCGAGGAGCGTGACCTGGTCGTTCGTCGACATCGCGCCGTCGGAGTCGAGGCGGTCGAAGCTCACCCGCGTCGCGCCGCGGAGCACCGCGTCGGCCTGCTCGGCCGTCAGCACGGCGTCGGTCGTAATGACGACGAGCATCGTCGCAAGCCCCGGTGCGAGCATGCCCGCTCCCTTGGCCATTCCGCCGATCGTCCAGCCGTCGCGCTCGCGCACCGCCTGCTTCGGGATCGTGTCGGTCGTCATGATCGCGTGTGCCGCGTGCTCGCCGCCGTCGTCCGAGAGCTCCTCGGCCGCGGCCGTCGCGCCGTCGAGCACCTTCTGGCGGAAGACCTCGTCGCCCGTCCCGATCAGGCCGGTCGAACAGACGACGACGTCGCCGGCCGAGACGCCCAGCTTCTCGGCGACCTTCTCGGCCGTGAGGTGCGAGGTCTGGAAGCCAAAGGATCCGGTGAAGCAGTTCGCGCCGCCGGAGTTCAGCACGACCGCCTCAACGACGCCGTCCTTTACGACCTGCTGCGACCACATGATGGGGTTGGCCTTGGCGCGGTTCGACGTGAACACCGCGGCGCCCGTCTTCTGCGGCCCGCGGTTCACCACGAGCGCGACGTCGGGCTTGCCCGTCGACTTCAGGCCTGCGGCGACACCGGCCGCCTCGAATCCCTGTGCTGCTGTCACACTCACGGCGCAACTCCGTTCACGGTCAGCGCCGTCGTCTCGTTGAGACCGAGCGCGATGTTCATCGACTGAATGGCGGCACCCGCGGTGCCCTTGGCGAGGTTGTCGACCGCCGCCGTGATGATGACGCGGCCCGCCGCGCGATCGATCGCGACGCTCATCAGCGCGGTGTTTGCGCCTACGACGTCCGAGATGCGCGGCTGCACGCCCTCGGGAAGAAGGTTGACGAAGACCTCGTCGCCGTACGCGCTCTCCCACGCGGCGCGGATCTCGGCGTCGGTGACGCCGTCCGCGATCCGGGCGGTCGTCGTCGCGAGGATGCCGCGCGCCATCGGCACGAGCACTGGCGTGAACGAGACCCGCGGATCCACGGCGCCCGCGCCGCGGAGCGCCTGCTGGATCTCGGGGATGTGGCGGTGCGTGCCGCCGACGCCATACGCGCTCGCGGATCCGAGCATCTCGCTCGCGAGCAGGTGCGTCTTGAGCGACTTGCCGGCACCCGACGGGCCTACCGCGAGAACCGTCACGATGTCGTCGGCCTTAATCACGCCCGCCGCGATTCCCGGAACGAGGCTGAGCGAGACGGTCGAGGCGTTGCAGCCCGGGGCCGCGATGCGCGTTGCGCCGACGAGGTTCTCGCGCTGCTTCTTCCCGTCGACGAGCAGCTCGGGCACGCCGTACGTCCACGGAGTGTGGAACTCGCCCCCGTAGAACTGATCCCACGCGTCCTTGCTCGTGAGCCGGTGATCGGCTCCGGCGTCGACGACGAGGCCCACGTTCGTGAGTGCGTCGGTGTACTGACCCGACTGCCCGTGGGGAAGGGCGAGGAAGACGATGTCGTGACCCGAGAGCACCTCGGGCGAGGTCGGCTTTAACTCGAGGTGACGGAGGCTGCGCAGGTGCGGCTGGTGTGCGATCAGCGGATCGCCCGCGTTCGAGTGCGCCGTGACCGTCGTGATCTCGACATCAGGATGTTGAGCAAGAAGGCGAAGAATCTCGCCACCCGCATAGCCAGAGGCGCCGGAAACGGCGACCGAATACGTCATGTTTTCTACCTTATTGCGCGAGGAGCAGATATCCGTGACGGCGGACCGCTCACGCGACGCAAACTATGCGCGCGCAGACCGGCGGCCCGCCGAGATTCGGCGGCCGCGACGGAGCTCAAAAGCGCGGGACATGGAAGCGAGAATAGCACGCTAGGAGCGGCGCTTCATCAGGACGGACACGAGCGCGCGCGCATGCTCCGCTCCAAAGACGAGCAGGATCGCAACATAGACAAGTAACACCGTCGCACCGATCCCGGCCGCGCCGCACCCGCCGGCGATCACGCTCGACGACATCCATCCGTGGGATCCATCCCAGAGCAGGTATAGCCCGACTCCGCACGCCCCTGCGGGGAGCGCGGACGCGAGGAAGAGAGCGAGCGAACGGGCCCAGGTCCGTGCACCGATCCGCCCCAGACGCCGGCGGAGCAGGGTTGTGGCGATCACTGTCTGCACGATAAACGAGATTGATTGGCCCAGCGCGACCGCTGCGGCGAGGTACTCAACAGGCAATGCGCCCGCACGCGCGAGCCAGGATGCGGCCGCGACCGCGGCCGCCGCGCCGATGACGAAGAAGCCGAGCGTGCGGATGCTCTGGGAGACATCCCGCTGAACACGTCGGTGATCGCCCGCCGCGGCGCCCTCAGCGATTCTCGTGAAGTACTGAGTCCCGATAGAGAAGACGATGAGCGCGTACGGGAGCATGAACAACAACCACGCGTTGTTCAGCACGGTGACCGACGAAGCATCACCGGATGCGGCGAGCGTCACGGACGTCTGGTAAAAACCGGCCAGCATCGCCGCGAGCGCCATAACGAAGGTCCACGTGCCGGCTCTACCGAGTTCACCAAGACCGCCGCCGCGCCACCGGAAATCGAGACGCACCCGTATGCCAGTCTTGCGCCAGAAGAGTGCGAGCGCCGCGGCTTGCAGGGCAACGCTCAGTGTCGCGATAATGCCGAGCATCGCCGACATACCCGGCGTCCAGCTGGAGGACTCCGTCAGATCGCCCTGAAACAGCGCCCCGATAAGGAGGAAGCCCGCGATCGATACGACGTTGTTCACCACCGGCGCCCAGGTGTATGGCCCGAACACGCGCCTCGCGTTCATCGTCTCGCCTATGAGCGCGAACGCCCCGTAGAAGAAGATCTGTGGAGCACACCAGTAGCCAAGGCGGACTGCGAGCTCAGTCTGCACCGGATCGTGCGCTTCTCGGAGAAGCACGGTCACGATCAGTGGCGACACGACGAACAACAGCACCGTGATCGCCGCAAGCACAACGAGCCCGATCGTGAAGACCTTCGAGATGAAGAGGTTGCCACCATCTTGATGCGTGCTCGCTCTGACAATCTGCGGCACGAGCACCGCCGTAAGGTCCCCGCCGAGATCAGGTTAAAGACCGCACTCGGCAGCTGATTGGCGACCGAGAACGCGTCCGCTGCGGACGACTGGACGCTGCCGATGATAGCCGCGAGGATGATCGTTCGGACGAAACCCGTGACGCGCGATACAAGCATCCCCGCTCCGAGCACAACGCTTGTGCGTCCCATTCCTGACCTCGATTCCTCCGCGCGCTACAGGCCTGGCTTCACGTAGTACTTGAAGCCGATGTGCGAGTCGACGAAACCGAGGCGCGTGTAGAAGCGGTGCGCGTCCTCGCGGGCGGCGTCCGACGTGAGCTGGACCAGGGCCGCGCCGAGTTCGGTTGCGGCCTCATCCATCACCCAGCGCATGAGCGCTGAACCGATTCCGGATCCGCGCTCGGTGCTCGCGACGCGAACCGCTTCGACGAGTAACCGCGTGCTCCCGCGCCGGGCCATGCCCGGTATGAGCGTCAGTTGGAGCGTGCCTACCATCGCCCCTCCGGCATCCGTGACGACGATGATTTCGTTGCTTGGGTCGCCAATAATACGGTCGAGCGCGACCTCGTAGGCGGGTTGGTCAGCATCACGAGCGCGGTCACCGCGACCCGCACTGATGGGGTCGTCGGACAGTAGCCTCATGAGCTCGTGAAGATCGTCGCGCGTAGCCCTGCGGATCACCACCTCGGTGTCGTGCGCAAACACGGACGTGGGGAGATTCAGGGCTTCGAGCACGGTTCATTGTCTCGTGTCGCCTGTACAAATGCCCTTAGACGAGGGAACGCGGGGCCGTTGACAGCACGAAGGTCAGGCCCGCCAAGACCAGAACCGTGCTCAGTCCGGCGCTGGTCCATAGAGCGGCGCGTCGCGCACGCGTGCTGCGCTCGCCTCGTAGCCCAACGAACGCCGCGGCGAGAAGCAGGACGAGCCAGCCTGCCAGCGAGACGAGGCCCATCACAATACCGATCATTCTCTCGAAGTCGTCCGAGTCCGGGTAGTCGATGATCATGAGGCCCGGCCCCGCAAGGGTTAGGCCTGACAAACCGAGCATCATGACGCCGAAAAGCCCGGCCAGCGTCGCGACGATGGTGAGAATGATGCTTCCGAGAACCCGCACCCGCTTATCTTGGCGGAGGGGCGCTAGTTCCCCGCCGCCTGCTCTACAACGGGCTATTTCTCTCGTGCGCTTCATCGGACGGGTCCGCCGACCGAGGCGAAGCCGGCGGCAACACGAGTCCGACAATCGCCGACGCAATGCCGAGGCCGGCAATGACCAGTGCCGGAATGATGTTCCCGCCCCGTGCCTGCGCATCCGCCGCGTAGCCCTCAGCAATGGCCGCGGCCGCGGCAGCGACCAGCAGCAACGCGCCAGCGCCCAGGAGCACGGTCGACAGATAACGCGGAGGCCTTCTCTTCGTCGTCATGCGTCTTATTGTTCCGGAACGGCCGGTGATCGACATCGTTCGCGAGATGTATATCGAAAGGGGGCGAGGGATCCGTGGATCCCTCGCCCCCTCAGGGTCGTGCGCGTGCTCAGTCGCGGATGTGGGCGCCGAAGCGCTCCTCCGCGACGGCGACGCCCGCGAGCTTCGCCTCGGTCGCCTCGGCGGCCGTCAGGGTGCGGTCGGCGGCGCGGAAACGCAGGGCGAAGGTGAGCGACTTCTGCCCGTCCTCCAAGCCCTGGCCGCGGTAGTCGTCGACCAGGCGGGTGCTCTCGAGGAGCTCGCCCGCGCCCTCGACGAGTGCGGCGCGCACCTCAGCCGCGGCAACGTCCTGGCCCACCACGAGCGACACGTCCTGCGTCGCGGCGGTGTAGGTCGAGAGGTGCGCCACGGTGACGCGCTCGCCCGCGAGCGCGATGAGGCGATCGAGGTCGAGCTCGGCGACGGTGACGCGGCCGAACAGGTCGGCCTCCTTCGACACGTCGGGGTGAAGCTCGCCCACGTAGCCGATCTCGACGCCCGCGGCGACGAGCTTGCCCGCGCGCCCCGGGTGCAGGGCGGCGCGCTTCGTCTGCTCCACCTCGATGGTGATTCCGGCGGCCTCGCCGACGGTGCGCACGGCGTCGAGGGCGGCGTCGAGACCCGCGGCCTCGGCCGCGCGCCCCGGCTGCTTCGACGCGATGTCACCGGCGAACAGCATCGCCACGTGGCGCGGCTGCGGCGGGATCGACGCGTGGATCTCGGCGAGCTGCGCGTCGGTCGGACGCTGGGCGCGTGCGTAGTTCACGTCGGTGCCGTACGTCATGCCCTCCTCCGGGAGGAAGACGCTACCCATCTCGAACAGCGACAGGTCGGTCGTGCCGCGCGCCAGGTTGCGGTGCGCCGTGGCGACGAGGCCGGGAACGAGCGAGCGGCGCAGGAACGGCGCTGTCTGGTCGAGCGCGTTCGCGAGGCGAACCATCGCGACCTTCTCCCCCGATGCGGATCCGTACAGCGTGTTCGCCGCCTCGGACACGAAGGGGAACGCGATCGTCTCGACGAGGCCCGTCGCGGCGAGCGCGTCGGCGACGCGGCGGCGCGACGACTGCTCGCGCGTGTAGCCGCGGCCCGCGGGGGCGGTCGGCAGGATCGACGGCACCTTGTCGAGGCCGTCGACGCGCGCGATCTCCTCGACGAGCGTCCACTTGTCGGTGAGGTCGGGTCGCCACGAGGGCGTCACGACGCTGAATCCACCATCGATACGGGTGACGGTGCAGCCGATCTTCTCGAGGATCTCCTGCTGCAGCACGGCGTCGTACTCGACGCCCACGAGGCCGCCCGCGAAGCCCTCGGGCAGCTCGATCGTCTCGCCCTGGAAGGCGTACTCGAGCTCGGCGCCGACGGATCCGGCGGTTCCGCCCGCGAGCTCGACCATCAGGTCGACCACGCGCTGCGCGGCCGCGTGCGCGATGAGCGGATCCACGCCGCGCTCGAAGCGCTTGCTCGCCTCGCTGGGGAGCTTGTGGCGGCGGGCCGTGCGGGCGATCGACACCGATTCGAAGGCCGCGGCCTCGATGACGACGTTGGCCGTCTCGTCGTTCAGCTCGGTCGAGGCACCGCCCATCACGCCGGCGAGACCGATGGGGCCCGACTCGTCGGTGATCAGCAGGTCTTCGTCGCTCAGCGTGCGCTCGGCGCCGTCGAGCGTAGTGAGCTTCTCTCCCTTGTCGGCGCGACGCACCGTGATGCCGCCCGAGAGGCGGTCGGCGTCGTAACCGTGGATCGGGTTGCCGAGCTCGATCATGACGTAGTTCGTGATGTCGATCAGCAGGCCAAGCGAGCGCACGCCCGCGAGCTGCAGGCGCGAGCGCATCCATGGCGGCGTCGGGCGCGACGCGTCGACACCGTTCACCGTGCGCACGACGAACTGCTTGACGCCGTGGTTGCCGCGGATCGGGCGCTGGTCGTCGATCGCGAGAGCGAATCCGCTGCCCGCGGCGACCTCGGTCGCGGGGCGGGCCGCCGGATCCGTGAACGATGCGCCAGTCGCGAGCGCGTACTCGCGCGCCATGCCGCGGATCGACAGCGCGTAGCCGCGGTCGGGCGTGACGTTGACGTCGACGGCCTCGCCGTCGAGGCCCAGGAGGGCGATCGCGTCGGTGCCGACCTCGGGGTCGAGACCCCACTCGACGAGGCGGATGATGCCGTCGTGGTCGTCGCCGAGGCCCAGCTCCTTGGCCGAGGCGATCATGCCATCGGACGTGTGTCCATAGGTCTTGCGCGCCGAAATCGGGAACGGGCCGGGGAGCACCGCGCCGGGAAGCGAGACCACGACCTTGTCGCCGGGGTGGAAGTTCTGGGCACCGCAGATGATGCCACGCACGCCGCCGTTTGCCGCGCCGACATCGACCTGGCACCAACGGATGTTCTTGCCGTTCTTCTGCGGCTCGACGTCGAACGAGACGACCTGACCGACGACGACGGGGCCCGTCACGTCGAAGCCCAGGGCCTCTTCTTCCTCGAAGCCGACCGATACGAGCGAGGCGAAGACGTCATCCGTCGTCGCCTCGTCGCTCATCTCGACGAAATCGCGGAGCCACGAAAGCGGAACGCGCATCAGACCACCATCCCGAACTGCTCGCTGAAACGGACATCGCCCTCGGCCATGTCGCGCATGTCTTGTACATCGCTGCGGAACATCAGCGCTCGCTCGATGCCGATTCCGAATGCGAAACCGCTGTACACCTCGGGGTCGATGCCCGCCGCGCGAAGCACGTTAGGGTTGACCATTCCGCAGCCGCCCCACTCGATCCAGCGCGCGCCGCCCTTGAAGGTCGGGTGCCACAGGTCGAACTCGGCGCTCGGCTCGGTGAACGGGAAGTGGTTCGTGCGCAGGCGCGTCTTCGCCTCGGCGCCGAACAGCTGCTTCGCGATGTGGTCGAGCGTGCCCTTGAGGTGCGCCATCGTGATGCCCTTGTCGACCACGAGGCCCTCGGCCTGCGTGAAGACCGGAAGGTGCGTCGCATCGAACTCGTCGGTGCGTGCGACCTTGCCCGGCGAGAGCACGTAGATCGGCACCTCGCGCTCGAGCATCGTGCGCATCTGGACGGGGCTCGTCTGCGTGCGCAGCACGAGGTGGCGGTTGGCCGGATCCACGTAGAACGTGTCCTGCTCCTGGCGCGCCGGGTGGTCCTCGTCGAGGTTGAGCGAGTCGAAGTTAAACCACTCGTGCTCGAGCTCGGGGCCCTCCGTGATCTCCCAGCCCATGCCGACGAACAGGTCGGCGATGGCCTCCTGCATCAGCACGACGGGGTGGCGCGCGCCCGAGCGGGTGCGGCTCGCGATCGCCGTGATGTCGAGGCGCTCGGCCTCGAGCTTCTCGGCATCCTCGATCGCCTTCAGCTCTTCCTCGCGGGCCGTAAACGCCTGGTTCACGCGGCCACGGGCGCCGCCGACGAGCTTGCCCGCCTCGGCCTTCTTCTCCTTGGCGACGTGGCGCATCTGCGCGTTCAGCGTCGCGAGCGGACTGCCCTCGCCCTGGTGGGCGGCACGGGCCTGTTTCAGCGCGGCGGTATCGGCGGCCGCGGCGACCGCGGCGAGCGCGTCGGCGACGGCGGCATCGACCGCTTCTGGGGTGATCTCGGGTACGTCAGACACGAGGCCCCATCCTAATGGCCGCGCCTGGACGGCCGTTTACTTCGGCGCGTACAGCGCGACGCCCTCGTACGACCAGTTCGGGTCGTTGTTGCGCAGGTTCTGCGACTCGGCGGCGTTCGAGGTGTAGAAGTGCTTGCCGTACTTCTCCGACCAGAACCGGTACACGGGCGTCGTCGTGGACGACGACTTCGCGGCGGTGCAGAACGCGGTGCCCTCGTACGCCCAGTTCTTATCGGTGTCACGCACCTTCTGCATCTCGGCGGAGTTCGTCGTGTAGAAGTGCGACTCGAACTTCGACGACCAGAAGCGGTAGACGGGGATCGTGCCGGCGCGGCAGGATCCGTTCGTCGTCGCCCACGCGCGGAAGCCCGTTCCCTCGTAGGCCCAATTGGGGTCGTTCGCCTTGAGGGTGTTCGCCTCGCTCGCGTTCAGCGTGTAGAAGTGCGCGTTATCGAACTTCGACGACCAGAAGCGCGCGACCGGCTTCGCATCCTTCGCGTTCGGGCCCGTGCTGCCGCCGCCGGATCCGCCGAACCAATCGGTGTAGTAGTTCACGAAGTTGCGGTTTCCGTACGACGAGCACGAGTCGCCCGTGCCGTAGCCCGCGGCGAGCGCGGCCTTGTTCGGCTGATACGGCGTGTAGTAGTACAGCGCCGCGGTCGCCTTGTTCTTGATCGTCACGGCCGCGGTTCCGCAGGCGGCGTTCGGGTGGTAGCGCACCTGGCTCTTCTTCCCCACCGGGTACCAGCTGAAGTACGGGTCGATCGAGTAGCGGCGCAGCTGCTGCGCGGCCATGTAGACCTGGTTCTGGAAGCCGAAGAACTGCGGGTCGCACGCGGCGTTATCGGGGCAGGCAAAGCCCATCGCCTTGTCGTAGCGGAAGGCGCTCGGCCACGTGTGGGTGACGAGCCCCTGCTCCTTCTGCAGCATCACCAGCAGTACCTTCTCGCTGACGCCGCACGCCTTCGCGGCCTTCGAGATGATCGATGCCGCCGACTCCTTCGACGAGCCCGTGTAGGTGCCCGAGCAGTACGAGTTCGCCTTCTTCGTCACGGTCTTCTGCGTGAAGTTCTTCAGGCAGGTGTAGCCCTTCTGGCAGGTCGGCACCTTGGCGTTCAGGAACGACTGGATCTGCTTCGCCGTCATCGTGCCCGACGTGTACATCTGCTTATCGGAGATGAGGTTGCCGGCATCGAAGTTCCGCAGCGAGATCGCCTCCGTCTCCGCGGTCGCCGACGCCTCCCCCGGATCCGCCTCGTCGAGCGTCGTGGATCCGAGATAGTCGCCCGATTCGGGCAGCGGGATCTCGGACGCATCGTCGGCGACCGCGGCCGACGGAACGAGTGTCGCGGCGGCGAGCGCGAGGACGCCCAGAACGAGGGCGAGCTTCGAGCGGAGTGCGGTGGGGCGCGGCATGGTCTCCAGTGTGCCAGCAGGGGCCGCCCGGATCCACTCCGGGCGGCCCCTCGGTGATGCCGCTATTTCGTGATGTTTCCGGGGCCCGCCTGCATCGAGATGACCTCGGTGAGCGTGGCCTCGTCGTCGGCCGCGGGCTCGTGCGGTCCAGCGCCGGCGCGCTTGGCCGATCGACGCCCGCGCTTCTCGATCCAGTGCGCGAGCCACGACAGCAGCAGACACATCACGATGTAGATGCCACCGATAACGATCGCCGACTGCAGGATCGGGCTACCGAGTCGCGCCTGCGCGCTGAGCAGCTTCGTGTAGTACAGCAGCTCGGGGTAGGTGATGATGAAGCCAAGCGCCGTGTCCTTCAGCGTCACCACGAGCTGCGCGATGATGACCGGGAGCATCGCCCGGATCGCCTGTGGCAGGAGGATCAGCATCATGACGTTGCTCTTGCGCAGGCCGATGGCGTAGCCCGCCTCGCTCTGCCCGCGCGGGAGCGACTCGACTCCGGCGCGGAGCGCCTCCGCGAGCACCGACCCGTTGTAGAGCGTGAGGCCCAGCACCACGGCCCAGTACGGCGTGACCGTCACGTCGAACGTCGGCAGGCCGTAGTAGAAGATCATCATCATGACGAGCACGGGCACCGCGCGGAATAGCTCGGTCACGACCATGACCGGGATCCGGACCCACGCGTGGTTCGACAGGCGGCCGATCGCGAGCGCGAAGCCGAGCGTGAGACTCAGCGCGGCGGCGAGCGCGAAGGCCCGCAACGTGTTGAGCAGCATCTCGCCGATCGTCATCCACACGTTCGTGTAGGTGAACACGCTCCACTTCGCGGCCGTGAACTGGCCCGAAATCGAGAAGCGCCACAGCACGAACCCGATGACCGCGAGCACCACGACGATCGTCGCGACCGCAAGGATTCGGTTGCGCGCCCGCGCGCGGGGGCCGGGGACGTCATACAGCACGGAAGTCATCGCGCGATCCTCCACTTCTTCTCGAGCGCTCGTTGCGCCAGGGTCAGAAGCATCACGGCCGCGACGAAGAACAGCGCGACCCACATCAGGATCTCCATCGACGAGCCGGGGCGGGTGTGCGAGTTCGAGATCGTCTGCTGCAGGCGCGGCAGCACCGCGATCGAGAATCCGGCCGCGACGGTGGTGTTCTTCAGCAGCGCGATGAGCACGCTCATCATGGGCGGCACAACCGAGCGGAACGCCTGCGGCAACACCACCTGCGTCATGACCTGCCCGAACGGGAGCCCGATCGCGCGCGCCGCCTCGGCCTGCCCGACCGGCACGGTGTTGATGCCGGCGCGCAGGGTCTCGGCGACGTACGTCGCGGTATAGACCCCAATGGCGAAGATGCCGAGGATCGTGTTCGGAAGCGTCGGGAGCGCGAGCGCCGAGTAACCGAACACGAAGAAGAAGAACACGAGGGTCAGGGGCGTGTTACGCACCAGGTTGACGTACAGCGCGCCGACCGCCCGCGCGATCGGCACCGGCGAGACGCGCATCGCACCCACGATGGTCCCGAGAACCAGCGCGATGACGCCGCCGCACGCGAAAAGCAGCAGCGTGTAGCCGATGCCCTGTCGCCAGAGATCGAGGTTGCCAGTGATGGCGTCCACTCGTCACACTCCTTCGAATATGAGCGGACGGCGCGGGGCCTCGCGGCCCCGCGCCGTGGAATCAGCTAACGGGATCGACGGCGGGCTGCTCGATCTCGACGCCCGACTTGCCGAGGGTCGAGTCGAAGATCTCCTGCCACTCGGCGTTGCCATCGGTCAGCATCGTGTTGATGAACTCCTGCAGGACGGTGTCGTCCTTCGGGATGCCGATGCCGTAGCGCTCCTCCGTGAACAGGCCCGGGTCGTTGCCCTCGGCGTCCGGCAACACCTTCAGCTCGTCCGGGCGCTCGGCCGCGTAACCGATGAGGATCGCCGCGTCGGTCGTGACCGCGTCGACCTTTCCGCTCAGGAGGTCTTCGACGCAGTTGGAGTAGATGTCGTACTCCTGCGTCTTGACCTCGGGGAAGTTCTCGGTGATGTTCTGGATCGGCGTCGAGCCGGTCGCCGAACACACCGTCTTGCCGTTGAAGGTCGACTCATCGGTCACCTCGGTGATCGGGCTGTCGGTCGTGACGAGGAAGCCCTGGCCGGTGATGAAGTACGGGCCGGCGAAGGAGATCTCTTCCTTGCGCTTGTCGGTGATCGAGTAGGTGCCGACGTAGTAGTCGATGTTGCCGGCGATCAGCTCCTGCTCGCGGTTCGCCGAGGCGACCGCCTTGTATGTGATCTCGTCCTCGGAGAACCCGAGCGACGCCGCCACCCAGCGGGCGATCTCGATGTCGAAGCCGCTACGCTCGCCCGTCGCGACGTCGAGGTAGCCGAGGCCGGGCTGGTCTTCCTTCACACCGATGACGGGGCCGCCGTTTTCGACCATCTTGTCGTAGGTCGGGCTACCCTCGAGCACCACGTCCTCCGCGACCTCCGGCTCCGGTGCCGTGTCCCCGTCTGAGGAGCCTGTCGGGGATCCGCTATTGCACGCGGCGAGCGCGAAGATCGCTCCCGTCGCGAGGGTCGCCGCCGCGATGTTCCGAAACTTTCGCATGATGTCCTCCTGGTGGGATTCGGTCCGCGCCCGCGAAACCGCGGGCGCGTTTCGGGGGATTTATTTGGTGAGCAGCTTCGAGAGGAAGTCCTTCGCGCGCCCCGATTGCGGGTTCGTGAAGAACGATTCCGGATCCGATTGCTCGACGATCTCGCCGTCAGCCATGAAGACGACGCGATCGGCGGCCTTGCGGGCGAAGCCCATCTCGTGGGTCACGACGACCATCGTCATGCCCTCCTTCGCGAGGTCGACCATGACGTCGAGCACCTCGTTGATCATCTCGGGGTCGAGCGCGCTGGTCGGCTCGTCGAACAGCATCACCTTCGGGTGCATCGCGAGCGCGCGGGCGATCGCCACGCGCTGCTGCTGGCCGCCCGAGAGCTGTGCCGGGTACTTGTCGGCCTGGTGCGCGATGCCGACCCGGTCGAGCAGCCGACGCGCCTCGGTCTCGGCCTCGGCCTTCTTCGCGCCCTTGACCTTGATCGGGCCGAGCGTGACGTTGTCGAGGATCGTCAGGTGGCTGAAGAGGTTGAACGACTGGAAGACCATGCCGACGTCGGCGCGGAGGGCCGCGAGCGCCTTGCCCTCGCTCGGCAGTTCCTTGCCGTCGATCGAGATCGATCCGCTCGTGATCGTCTCCAGGCGGTTAATCGTGCGGCACAGCGTAGATTTGCCGGATCCCGAGGGGCCGATCACGACGACGACCTCACCGCGGTCGACCGTCAGATTGATGTCCTTCAGCGCGTGAAACTCGCCGTAGTGTTTCTGCACGTGATCGATGACTACTAGTGCCTCTGCCATGCAGGAACTCTAGCCAGTGATTTCAGCCCGGCGCTAGCCTTGAAACACGATCGTTCGATGGTGTTATCGAACGCTTATGTTGTATTTCCCAGCTTTCTCACCGCAATACGAAAGCCGCGCACCGGAAAATCCCGGGCGCGGCTTTCGCGTTTTTCTGAGGCTGTGCGCTGTTTTTCGTTTAGACGCTGCGCTGCGCGAAGGCCGTCTCGTAGAGGCACACGCTCGCGGCGGTCGCGAGGTTCAGCGACTCGGCGTGGCCGTAGATCGGGAGCTTCAGGGCGCGGTCGACGAGTGCGAGCGACTCGTCGGTCAGGCCGCGGGCCTCGTTGCCGAAGACCCAGGCCGTCGGGTTCGCGAGCGAGCCGCGAGCTTCGAGGATGTCGTCGCCCTTCACGTCGGCGGCGAGCACCTGAACGCCGGCGCCGCGGGCGCGGCCGATCACGTCGGCGAGGTCGGCGTCGACCGCGAACGGAACGTGGAACAGCGAGCCAGTCGTCGAACGCACGACCTTCGGGTTGAAGGGATCGACCGTACGGCCCGTGAGGATAACGGCGTCGGCGCCCGCGGCGTCGGCCGCGCGGATGATCGTGCCGAGGTTTCCCGGGTCGCGGACCTCCTCGCACACGACGACGAGCTTCGGCTCGCTGCCGAAGATGTCCTTCAGCGCCGTCGGGTTCTGGCGCGCGACCGCGACGAAGCCCTGCGGCGTCACGGTGTCGGACATCGCGTCGATGACGGCCTCGTCGGCGTAGTCCCACTCGAGGTCGGGGTTCTGCGTCTGCGCGTCGGTGATGAGGGTGCGGATGTCGCCGTGCTTCTCGAGCGCCGTCGGCGTCGCGAACAGCTGCTCGACGAGCTCGGGACGGTAGGTCAGGGCCTCGCGGACGGCCTGCGGGCCCTCCAGCAGGAAGCGCCCCGTGTCGCGGCGCTCGTTGCGCTGCGAGAGCTTGCGGATCGTCTTGACGCGTGCGGCGCGGGGGTTATCGAGCATGGCTCTAGGCTACTGTGCCGCGCCGGGAAAGCCCCGGGGCCTTCGCGGTCACGACGCTGTGCTGGTAGAAGCCCCAGCCGAAAACGATCGTGCCGAGCAGCAGCACCGCGCGGGCGAGCACAATCGCCGCGATCGTGATCGACGGATCCAGCCCTCCGGAGACGAAGGTCGCGACCATCACGACCTCGTACGCGCCCACGCCGTTGGGCGTGACGATGATCATGCTCGCGACGGTCGCCACGCCGTAGGCGACGAACACGAGCGCCGGATCCGGGTACACGCCGAACGACGCGAGCGCGATCCAGAAGAGCGCCGCATCGCACGCATTGACGACGAACGACCACAGGAACGGCGTGACGAGCGTGCGGGGCTGCGCGATGATCTCGCGCACCTCAAGGTGCAGGCCGTCGACGAAGCGGACGAGCGTCACCGCCTCGAGCGTCTTGCGGATCCGGAGCACGCGCATGCCCCAGCGCGCGACGCGAAGCACCACGCCCGCCGCGCGGTGCAGCAGGCGCCGGCGCCCGAAGATCCACACGCCGAGCGTGACGCCGACGAGGGCGAGAACGCCGATTCCGGCGGCCGCCCACAGCACGCTCGTGCTCCCCCCTCCGGAGATCAGGAGGTGGATGCCCGCGACCGCGAGCATGATGCTGAACGAGAGGAAGGTCACGCCGAACTTCGCCAGCTGCGCGATCGTGCCGCGGCTGGCCGCGATGCCGAGCGTCGAGAGCTTCCACGACGTGTAGGCGATGCCCGCGGCGCCGCCCGAGGGCAGCATATGGTTCGCGAAGTTGAACTCGAGCGACATGCGCATGGCCGTCAGCGGGTGCATGCCGCGCAGCTCGCCGCGCGCGCGGAGGAACGAGAACAGCGACTCCCCCGTCGCGGCGTAGCTCGCGAGTTGCACCGGGAGCAGCAGCGCGAAGATCCATAGGTTGACCTGCGACAGGCTGTGCCACGCGTCTACGACGTTGGGCCACGCCTGCCAGATAATCACGGCGACGAGAACGGCCGTGATGATGCTGATCCAGGTCTTAAACGACGGCCATTTCATACGTCGCTCTCGATCCACCGCGAGCGGCGGCCGAAGCGGTGCCGAGCGAGGGTGATGCCGTCGGTGCGGTAGTAGCGCGCCAGCTTCTCGCGGTCGATCGAGCGGAAGAGCTTCGCGCGCACCCCGATGCGCGGGTCGAAGCGCAGGCGGTGTCCGGTACGGAGGAGCGCGATCGTCACGTCGACGTCGTCGCTCACCAGTTCGTCATCCGCGGCGACGAGGGTGCGGGCCCGCTCCCAGGCCTCCCGGCGCATCGCCGAGTTGAAGCCGTAGAGCATGGGCCGCACGCCGATGGCGCGCTCGTGCCAGAAACGGAAGCCGCGATACCACCAGCCGAACCAGCAGAGCTGGCCGGGCGAGAGCTCCGCGATGCCGGCGCCGCCGCCGATCGCGTCGAGATCCGAGCTGTCGAACGCACACCGCAACCGGCGGATCCAATCGGGGGTGACGAGCGAGTCGGCGTCGATGCGCGCGATCACGTCGCCGCGCGCCGCGTCGAAGCCGGCCGTGCGGGCGAAGGTCACGCCCGCGCGCGGCTCGGAGATCACGCGCACGCCCGCGAAACTCGAGGCGACCGCCACGGTGCCGTCGGTCGAGGCGTTATCGACCACGATGATCTCGTCGGCGGGGTCGCTCTGCGCCGCGAGCGCGGCGAGGCAGCGACGGATGATATGCGCCTCGTTGAAGGCGGGGATGACGACCGTGATCGTCGGCCGGGAATCGGCGCGCGCAGGAAGCGTGTGGGCCACCTCCCCAGCAAACACGTTCACGGTAAACGACGCAAGATCGGATCCGGCGTGCCCGGAAACGGCTGAAGGCGGGCACCCCATCGGGGCACCCGCCTTCAGCGGAGAACGTGCTTACGCAGCCTTCGGCGCGTTGACGTCGGCGGGCAGAGCGCCCTTCGCGACCTCAATCAGCGTCGCGAACGTCGCGGGCTCGTTGACCGCGAGCTCGGCGAGCATACGACGGTCGACCGTCACGCCGGCCAGGTTCAGGCCCTGGATGAAGCGGTTGTAGGTCAGGCCGTTGGCGCGGGCGCCAGCGTTGATGCGCTGGATCCACAGGCGGCGGAAGTCGCCCTTGCGCTTGCGGCGGTCGCGGTACGCGTAGACCAGCGAGTGAGTGACCTGCTCCTTAGCCTTGCGGTAAAGGCGCGAACGCTGACCACGGTAACCCGAGGCGCGGTCGAGGATTGTGCGACGCTTCTTGTGGGCGTTTACTGCCCGCTTTACTCGTGCCATGAGTGTGTTTCCTTAAAAGTTCGAGATGTCGAGTCGCTCAGCGACCGAGCAGCTTCTTGACGGTCTTCATGTCGTTGCCCGAGACCAGCTGGTCCTGGTTCAGACGACGCGTGCGACGGCTCGACTTGACCTCGAGGTTGTGGCGCATGCCCGACTGCTGCTTCTTGATCTTGCCGCTGCCGGTGATCTTGAAGCGCTTCTTGGCGCCCGAGTGGGTCTTCTGCTTCGGCATTGTTCTTTCCTTGACGTGTGCGCCCTCCGGGGGCGACATGGGTGCTACCCGTCCGTCGGACGGGAAGTGATTCAGTTACCGACTATTCGGCGACAGGTTCCTTGCTCGCGCTCTTCGCGTCGCGAGCTGCCTGCTTGGTCGCCGCACGCTGAGCGTTCTGCTCAGCCTTGGCTTCCGACTTGTTCTTCACCGGCGCGATGATCATCACCATGTTGCGACCGTCGATCTTGGGGCGCGACTCAACCGAGCCGAGCTCCGCGACCTCTTCGGCGAACTTCATCAGCAGGCGGACGCCCATCTCGGGGCGCTGCTGCTCGCGGCCGCGGAACAGGATCATTGCCTTGACCTTGTCTCCGGCCTTGAGGAAGCCCTCAGCACGCTTGCGCTTGGTGTCGTAGTCGTGCTGGTCGATCTTCAAGCGGAAGCGAACCTCCTTGAGAACCGTGTTGGCCTGGTTGCGACGTGCTTCCTTGGCCTTCTGTGCGGTCTCGTACTTGAACTTTCCGTAGTCCATGATCTTGGCTACGGGAGGACGCGAGTCGGGAGCAACCTCGACGAGGTCGAGGTCCTGCTCCTGGGCGAGGCGAAGTGCAACCTCGCTGCGGACAACACCGATCTGTTCGCCGCCGGGACCGATAAGACGGACCTCAGGCACGCGAATGCGCTCGTTGATGCGGGGATCGCTGATGCGGAACTCCTAATGGTGCGGTAGTCGGTAGCCACCGCGACGCGAGGTACGCGACGCGGGCGGGAGAATCTTCAACATCCGCACGTGTCACGCATGAACAATCGCGTGTCACCACCCTACGAGCGAACCTACGTTCGCCCCAACCCCCTTTTCAGAGGGCGGAGTGTGCTTGACCCGGTAGCCTAGAGCGGCAAGCGCGGGTGGGATGAAAATCCTCTTTCGTCCGAGCCAATGCCCGGAGCCCGACATAGTCTAGCAGAAAGTTATTCATGAGCAACACCTCGTCAGATCACGCCCACTCGTTCGACACCGAGCGTCACGCCAAGTGGGAGGAGCAGGAGCGCGCTTCTGCCGCCGTCGACGCCACCCGCGACATCGCAGACGTCGGCGCCGTCGAGGTCATTGCAACGGCCTGCGTACACCTCATGAGCGCCGCCGCCGTCAAGCTCGGCCTCGGCGAGGGCTCCGACGCCGAGGAGCTCACCGACCTCGACGAGGCGCGCAAGCTCATCAACGCCCTCGCGGGCCTCGTGACCGCCGCGGCCCCCGAGATCAGCGACATGCACGCCCGCCCGATCCGCGACGGCCTGCGCTCGCTCCAGCTGCGCTTCCGCGAGATCTCGACGATCGCCGACCAGCCCGGCAAGGGCCCGGGCGAGAAGTACACCGGCTCGGTCATCTAAGTCGCACGAAGAATGGGGCACGAAGAATGGGGCACCTCGGGTGCCCCATTCTTCTTGTGCTTTCTTCAGCGCAGGGAATGGGGCATCTCGGGTGCCCCATTCTTCTTGTGCTTTCTTCAGCGCAGGGAATGGGGCACCTCGGGTGCCCCATTCTTCTTGTGCCTACTTCAGCGCAGGCTGACCTGCATGCTGTCGACGAGCACCGCGATGCGGTCGTCGGCGGCCCAGCGGCGCGCGAGGCGCCCCAGAACCGTGTCGAGCTCGTCGCGCTCGAGGCCCGTCGTGAGGGTGAGGATGACCGTGAGCTCGGGGCCCTGGAGCCGCGCCGCAGGGTCGCCCGCGGCGAGCTGAATGTCGTGCACCGCGAGCTCGGATCCGATCGACTCGTGGAACGCCGTCGCGACCTCGGGGCTCAGCCACGCGGGCACCCAGCCCTGCTCCTGCGCGATCGCCCACACGGCGGGGCGGCGCACGACGAACTCGGTCGGGCTGGTCGGATCCACGACGACGAGGTCGGTGTCCTCCCCCGCCGCCGCGAGCGCGGCGCGGGTGCCCGCGACTGGGATCGGTCGCGCGAGCGGGTTCCAGGCCTGCATCGTCTCGACACAGGTGAAGGCGGGCAGGACCTTGCGGCCGTCGGGGGCCGCGACCGTCACGATCGACAGCTCCTGCGTCTTGTCGACGGCGAGGCCCGTCGGGCCCACGCCCTCGTCACCCTTCTCGGCCACGAGCGGCACGAGCACGCGCGCGCGCCGGAGCGCGTCGACGACCGCTACCTGGTCGCCCTCCCCCGCGCGGAAGCGGGTGAGCGCGTCCCAGAGCGCGGGATCCGCGGATCCGTCATCGCCGGCCGCGGGGTTGGGCGTAAAGGTACGCCCCTCCCACGCCTGACCGGCGGAGTCGGCGACGTTCCCCGCGAGGTGCGCTGGCAGCTCGCGGGGAACTCCGTCCTGTTCAGAGTGCGGCGACATCCAGGGCCTCGGCGAGCGTGAAGGCGCCCGCGTAGAGAGCCTTTCCGACGATCGCGCCCTCGACACCCAGCGGAACGAGATCGCGCAGCGCGGCGATGTCGTCGAGGCTCGACACGCCACCCGAGGCGACGATCGGCCGGTCGGTGCGCTCGGCCATCTGGCGAAGCAGGTCGAGGTTCGGGCCCTTGAGCGTGCCGTCCTTCGTCACGTCGGTCACGACGTAGCGGGCGCAGCCGGCCTTCTCGAGGCGTGCCAGCACGTCCCAGAGGTCGCCGCCGTCCTGCGTCCAGCCGCGGGCCGAGAGCGTCGTGCCGCGCACGTCGAGGCCCACTGCGACGGCCTCGCCGTAGCGGGCGATGACGGCCTCGGTCCAGTCGGGGTTCTCGAGGGCAGCCGTGCCGAGGTTGACGCGCGTGGCGCCCGACTCGAGTGCGGCCTCGAGCGAAGCGTCGTCACGGATACCACCCGAGATCTCGACGCTCACGCCCTTCATGTGCTTGATGACCTTACGCATCACGGCCGTGTTCTGGCCGCGACCGAAGGCCGCGTCGAGGTCGACCAGGTGGAGCCACTCGGCGCCCTGGTCGCGCCACTGCTCGGCGGCCTCGATGGGGTCACCGTAGCTGGTCTCACTGCCGGCCTCGCCCTGCGTCAGGCGCACGGCCTTGCCGCCGGCGACGTCCACCGCGGGAAGAAGGGTCAGACGGGGTGTCGATGCGAAGTCGTTCATCTCTCCAGTTGTGGCCGCGGGACCCTCCCACGAGGCACACAAGCGATAAGGCTAGACCGGATCGGCGCGGGTGCCAATTCCGGCGGCGCGGTCAGAGGGTGCCGAGCCAGTTGCGAAGCAGCGCGATTCCGGCCTCCCCCGACTTTTCGGGGTGGAACTGCGTCGCCGAGAGCGGGCCGTTCTCGACCGCCGCGATGAAGCGACTGCCGTGGGTCGACCACGTCACCGCGGGCTCGCGGAAGGGCTTGTCGACCTCGAGGGTCCAGTCCTGCGCCGCGAACGAGTGCACGAAGTAGAAGCGCTCGTCTTCGAGGCCCGCGAACAGGCGCGAGCCCTCGCCGACCTCGACGGTGCTCCAGCCCATGTGCGGGACGACGGGCGCCTCGAGCTCGCGCACCGTGCCGCGCCACTCGCCGAGGCCCTCGATGTCATTGCCGCGCTCGACGCCACGCTCGAACATGACCTGCATGCCGACGCAGATGCCCAGCACGGGGCGGCCGCCGGCGAGGCGGCGCTCGATGAGCTCGCCGCCGCGGATGGCGTTCAGCTGCTCCATGACCGCGCCGAACGCGCCGACGCCGGGAACGAGCAGGCCGTCGGCGTCCATGACGGCCTGGCGGTCGCGCGTCAGCGTGACCTCGGCGCCGGCGCTCTCGAGCGCCTTGACGGCCGAGTGGACGTTGCCCGAGCCGTAGTCGAGGACCGCGACTGTCGGCTTATCCGCCATTAGAGGGCACCCTTGGTCGACGGAATCCCGTCGACGAGCGGGTCGAGCGCCTTCGCCTGGCGGAACGCGCGCGCGAAGGCCTTGAACTCGGCCTCGGCGATGTGGTGCGGGTCGCGGCCGGCGATGAGGTTGACGTGGACGGTGAGGCCCGCGTGGAACGTGATCGCCTCGAACGCGTGGCGCACCATCGAGCCCGTGAAGTGGCCGCCGATGAGGTGCATCTCGAAGCCGGCGGGCTCGCCCGTGTGGACGAGGTAGGGGCGGCCGGAGATGTCGACGACCGCCTGAGCGAGCGACTCGTCGAGCGGCACGAGGGCGTCGCCGTAGCGCGAGATGCCGGACTTGTCGCCCAGCGCCTCGCGGATGGCCTGGCCGAGAACGATCGCCGTGTCTTCCACAGTGTGGTGAACGTCGATGTGGGTGTCGCCCGTCGAGACCACGGTGAGGTCGGTCAGCGAGTGCTTCGCGAACGCCGTCAGCATGTGGTCGAAGAACGGGACCGAGGTCGAGATGTTGCTCTTGCCCGTGCCGTCAAGGTTGAGCGAGAGCTCGATCGACGACTCGCTGGTCGAGCGGGTGCGGGACGCGGTGCGCGCAGTGGTCATGACTGTGGTTCCTATTCGTCGCGGAGGCGCGCCAGCGCGTCCAGGAAGGCGGTGGTCTCTTCTTCGGTTCCGGCGGAGACGCGCAGGTGGCCGGGGATGCCGATGTCTCGGATCAGGACGCCCTGATCGCACAGGCGGCGCCACGTCTCGTGCGGGTCGGCGACGCCGCCGAAGAGCACGAAGTTGCTGCCCGACTCGTACGGGTCGTAACCGAGGGCCGCGAGCGTCGCGGAGATGCGGTCGCGCTGCTCGACGATCTCGGCGACCGTGCGCAGCATCGTCTCGCTGTGGCGCAGCGCGGCCGTCGCGGCCGCCTGGGTCACGGCGCTCAGGTGGTACGGCAGGCGAACGAGCCGCAACGCGTCGACCACGGCGGGGTCGGCGGCGAGATAGCCGACGCGGGCACCCGCGAAGGCGAAGGCCTTGCTCATCGTGCGCGAGATAACGAGGCGCTCGCGGCCGGGCAGGAGGGTCAGCGCCGACGGCGTGTCTGCCGACGCGAACTCGTGGTAGGCCTCGTCAACGATCACGATGCCGCGGCTCGCCTCGTAGACGGCCTCGATGACGTCGAGCGACATCGGGGTGCCGGTCGGGTTGTTCGGCGAGCAGAGGAAGATCACGTCGGGATCGGCCTCGCGCACCTGGCGTGCGGCGTCGTCGGGCGTGATCTCGAAGCGCGCGCCGCGCGTTCCGGCGATCCACTCCGACCCCACGCCGCGCGCGAGGAGCGAGTACATCGAGTAGGTCGGGGCGAAGCCGAAGGCGGTGCGGCCGGGGCCTGCGAAGGCCTGGAGGAGGTGCTGCAGCACCTCGTTCGAGCCGTTACCAGCCCAGATCTGCTCGGCCGAGAGGTTGTGGCCGAGGTAGGCGGCGAACGACTCGCGGAGCTCGGTGAACTCGCGGTCGGGGTAACGGTTGAGGCCAGTGATCGCCCGCGCGACCGAATCGGCGATGTCTTCCGCGACATCGGCCGGGATCGGATGGGTGTTCTCGTTGACGTTCAGAGCGATAGGCAGCGGCACCTGGGGCGCGCCATAGGGCTTCTGTCCGCGAAGATCGTCGCGGATGGGCAAATCGTCAAGAGATACGGTCACAGTCCCATGCTACCGACCGCGGAACTCAGTGCCCCGCCGAGTACGCAATCGGGAGGAACAGACGCTGGCCCGTGTCGACGGTCGACGACGACAGGCGGTTGAGGTCAGAGATCTCGTCGACGACGTCGCGGGGGTCTTCCTGGGGCGCGACGTCTTCGGCGATCGACCAGAGGGTGTCGCCCGGCATCACCGTGACCGAATCGAACGCGTCGGCGGACACGCCCTGCTCATTCGAACCGAGGGCGGCGCCCCCGTTGATGATCGCGATCGCCGCGGCCGCCACCAGCGGTGTCGCAGCGAGCATTGCCACGACCCGGCGGCCGCGACGGGTAATACGCAGGCGGGTGCGCGTGGCCTGACCCGAAGGGGTCGAAACCTGGTGCGAAGACGCCGCAGGAGTGATGGTGTTCATCACGCAACCTTCTCTCGTAGTGATGTTCCGAATCTATCTTCGAATCTTCGAACCTGTCAAGAGGCAATTCGAAACTTTTTCCTGTTCAAAAACGACACTCTCGAACAAATCTGTCGAAGATCCGATGACTTCCGGTACCGTTGTTCGAGACGCTGATCACTTCATCAGCAACCACTGACATTCGAAGGAGCGAGCGGATGAGCGCCACGTCCCCGCAGCCGGCAACGAAGAACCGCCGACGCAAGAGCCTCAGCGAGAAACAGCTCGCGATCCTCGAGGTCATCCAGCGATCGATCCAGGTCAACGGCTACCCGCCGAGCATGCGCGAGATCGGCGACGCCGTCGGCCTCAAGTCGCTCTCGAGCGTCACGCACCAGCTCGGCCAGCTCGAGCTGAGCGGCTACCTGCGCCGCGACCCCGGCAAGACTCGCGCGATGGAGGTGCTCGTCGACCTGCCCAGCATGTCGACCGAGAACCCGTCCGACTCCGCCCCGGCCGTGGGCGACGCGGCGATGGTGCCGCTCGTCGGCCGCATCGCGGCGGGTGTGCCGATCACTGCCGAGCAGCAGGTCGAGGAGATCTTCCCCCTGCCCCGCCAGCTCGTCGGTGGCGGGGAGCTCTTCATGCTCAAGGTCGCCGGCGACTCGATGATCGACGCGGCCATCTGCGACGGCGACTGGGTCGTGGTGCGCACGCAGCACACCGCCGAGAACGGCGAGATCGTCGCGGCCATGCTCGACGGTGAGGCGACCGTCAAGACGTTCCGCCAGCGCGACAACCACGTGTGGCTCCTCCCCCGCAACTCGGCGTTCGAGCCGATCCTCGGCGATGAGGCGGTCATTCTCGGCCGCGTCGTCGCCGTCATGCGAGCCGTCTAAGCGACACCCCGTCCCGCGCTCCTGGTGCGCGTGTCGGGGGTCTGGCATAGCGTGGGGGTATGAGCACCAACGACCGCCTCCCCTACGGATCCTGGCCCTCACCGATCGCCCCCGCCGACATGCCGACGGGCTCGCTGCGCCTCGGTCACGCGCAGTACGTCGGCGACGAGGTGTGGTGGGCCGAATCGGTTCCCGCGGAGCGCGGTCGCACCGCGATCATGCGCGGTTCCGGAGAGACCCCGGTCCTCCCTGCCCCGTGGAGCTCGCGGTCGCGGGTGCACGAGTACGGCGGCGGCGCGTGGGTGATGCTCGAGGGCGAGAGCTTCGCCTTCGTCGAGCAGCGCGATCAGCGCGTGTACCGCGCAGTGCCCGGCTCCGAGCCCACCCCGCTCACCCCCGCCGATGCGCGGTTCGCGCACGGAGACCTCGTCTGGGCCGAGGGCGCCCTGTGGGGCGTGCGCGAGACGCACATCGAGGCGCACGGCACGCCGCTGCGCGAGATCGTCCGGATCCCTATCGACGGATCCGCGTCGGACGACGCCGCGGCCGTCACCGTCGTCGTCGCGGGCAGCGACTTCCTCGCCTACCCCGCCCCGCGCGCCGGGCGCATCGCCTGGATCGCGTGGGATCACCCCGACATGCCCTGGGACGCGGCCGAGCTGCGCGTCGGCACGCTCGGTGACGACGGATCCGTAGCCGAGTGGGTGCGGGTCGCCGGCGGCCGCGCCGCCTCGCGCGGGCAGAACGTCTCGGTGCTGCAGCCCGAGTGGCTGAGCGACGACGAGCTGCTGTTCACGCAGGATCCGCCGTCGGCCGCCGCGCGCGCCGATCGCTCGTGGACCTCGCGCTGGAACCTCTTCCGGATCCGCTTCGACGACGGGCTCGCGCACGCGGCCCCCGAGCCCATCCACGCGGTCGACGGCGACACCGGCGGCCCGCTCTGGAGCCTCGGCTCGCGCTGGTACGCCCCGCTCGATGACGGCAACATCGTCGCCGTCATCACCGATGGCCGCTCGCGCCTCATGCTCATCGATCCCGTCTCCGGCGCCGTCGCCGAGCTCGAGACGCCGCTGACGGGCGACGTGCAAATCCACGACGTGCGCGGCCGCCGCGCGCTGCTCACGGGCGCCGGATCCGCGGTGCCGGGCGGGCTGTGGGAGCTCGATGTGTCGGCGCGGTCGCTCCGCGCGCTGCGCGGCGGCGAGGTCGACCTGTCGGCCGGCGTGCACTCGGTCGCCGAGCCGAAGACCTCCGAGGGACCGCTCGGCCCCGTGCACTCGTTCTACTACCCGCCGAAGAACGGCGATCTGCAGGGCCTTGCGGACGAGCTGCCCCCAGTGCTCGTGCTCGTGCACGGCGGGCCGACGGGCCACGTCACCGGCGACCTCTCGCAGAACGCCGCGTTCTTCACGAGCCGCGGCATCGGCGTGCTCGACGTCAACTACGGTGGCTCGTCCGGCTACGGCCGCCCCTACCGCGAGCGCCTCGCGGGCGGCTGGGGCATCGTCGACGTGCAGGACGTCGCGACCGCTGTGCGCGGCCTCGTCGCCGAGGGCCTCGCCGACCCCGAGCGCATCGCCATCAAGGGCGGATCCGCGGGCGGGTGGACGGTGCTGTGCGCCCTCGCCGACACCGACGTGTTCGCGGCGGGCATCAGCCGGTACGGCGTCGCCGACCTGCGCCTGCTGCTCGCCGAGACGCACGACTTCGAGGCGCGCTACCTCGACTCGCTCGTCGGCCCCTACCCCGAGGCCGAGCAGGAGTACATCGACCGCTCGCCGCTCTCCCATCCCGAGAAGCTGCAGACGCCGCTGCTCATCCTGCAGGGCGCCGACGACCCCGTCGTGCCGCCGTCGCAGTCGGAGTCGCTCCGCGACGCCGTCGCCGCCAACGGAGTGCCCCACGCGTACCTGCTCTTCGAGGGCGAGAGCCACGGCTTCCGCCAGGCCGAGACGATTGTGCGATCGTTCGAGAGCGAGCTGTCGTTCCTCGGGCAGGTGCTCGGCTTCGAGACGCCGGGCATCGACGGGCTCGACCTCTCGCGATGATCCGCATCGGCGACGCGCTCGTCGCGTACGCCCTGGCCGGCGCGTCCCCCGCCGACGCCCCGTGGCTCTCGGCGCGCGAGCTCGAGCGCGCCGCGCGCCTCGAGGGCGTCCGCCGCACGCGCTTCGTCGAAGGGCGCCGTATCCTCCGCGAGCTCGTCTCCGCGATCGCCCCGGGCGCGGATCCGGCGATCGAGGCGCGTTGCGAGCGGTGCGGATCCACGGATCACGGGGCACCGCGCGCGACCGCGGCACCCGTCGTCGTGAGCCTCAGCTACAGCGGCGGTCTCGTCGCGGCCGCGGCGGCCCCCTCGGCGGTCGTCGCCGCGCTCGGGATCGATGTCGAGGCCGGACCGCCCGACGAGGTCCTGGGCGACCTCGTCGCCCTCTTCGCGCCCTCGGCCCCGCCGACCCGGCGCCGCTGGACGGCGATCGAGGCCGCCGTGAAGGCCGACGGTCGGGGGCTCAACGTCTCGCCCGAGCGCGTCGCGATCGCAGCCGACCGGGCGGTCGTGCCCGGCCGCGCGGATCCCCTCGAGGTGCGCGACGCGGGCGCGCCCGCGGGCTACACCGCGACGCTCGCGTTCGCGCGTTAGACCTCGACGCCCAGGTCGGTCGCCGGCTTGTTCGGCAGCTTCGTCTTCGGCAGCGACGGGAGCTTCTTCTGCGAGAGCCACGCCTCGAAGAAGTCGCTCAGGTCGCGGCCCGAGATCTCCTCCGCCAGGCGCACGAAGTCGTGCGTCGTCGCGGTCCGGTGGGCGAAGCGCTGCGTCCACTGCCGCATCATCTCGAAGAACGTCTCGTCGCCGAACGTGAGGCGCAGCGAGTGCAGCATGAGCGCGCCGCGCTTGTAGACGCGGTCGTCGAACATCTCGTCGGCGCCCGGATCCACGAGCACGAGATCCTGGTCGCGTGCCGCCAGCCGCTTGTAGTGTGCGAGGGCGAGGGCGTGCGCGGTCTCGCCGCCCGAGGCCTCGGCCCACACCCACTCGGCATAGCAGGCTGGCCCCTCGTTCAGCCAGATGTCGCGCCAGACCGTGAGGCCGACCGAGTTGCCGAACCACTGGTGGGCGAGCTCGTGGGCGACGAGGCGGTCGAAGGTGCCCTTGCCGTCGATGAGGTTCTCGCCGAAGACGGCGCCGCCCTGCATCTCGAGCGGAATCTCGAGCTCGTCGGCCGTCACGACGACCGTGTAGTCGTCGAACGGGTACGGCCCGAACGTCTCCTGGAACACCGCGACCATCTCGCCCAGGCGGCCGAAGTCCTTCCGCACGCGCTGGGCGAGCATCGGCGGATAGTGCAGCTCGCCCGGCACGCCGTCGAGCTCGACACTCTCGCTCGTGTAGCGCCCGATCTGCAACGGCACAAGGTAGGCCGCCGTCGGCTGGTCGAGAGCGAAGGCCCACGCGCGGGTGCCGCCGCGGGGGCGGTTCTCGCGCCGGCTACCCGCGACGACGTCGTAGAGCGTCTCGGTCTGGATCCGGATCGCGTACGTCGCCTTGTCGCGCGGGTGGTCATTGCAGGGGAACCACGTCGAGGCGCCGTTGGGCTGCGAGGCGACGGTCGCGCCGTCCTCCAGCTCCTCCCATCCGAGCGGCCCCCACGGCGAGCGGCGCGGCTTCGGCGAGCCCGCGTAGTCGATCGTGACGACGAACTCGTCGCCCGCCGCGAGCTCCGACGACAGCGTGATTATGAGGCGGTCGCGGCGCTGCGCGAACCGGGCGCGGCGGTCGCCCGCGACCTTGACGCGGCTGACCTTGAGGTTCGAGAGGTCGAAGGCGATCTCCGACGTGGCCTCGAGGGCCGTTCCCGTGATCTCGGCACGCGCCGAGAACCGGTTGTTCGACACCTTGTAGGCAATGTCGAGGTCAACGTGCGTCGTCGAGAAACGGTCGTCGCCGACGCCAGGGGTGTAGTCGTCTGCGCTCGTATGCCGTGCGCGGGACCTCACTCGGCGTCCTCCTGGTATGCGCGGACCTTGACGGCGCGCCACGGCCCGATCGGGTTACCGCTCCAGCGGCTGCCGACGGGAACCGTCTCGCCGCGCATGACGAGCGAGGCGGGCCCGACAGTCGCGTCGGCTCCGATGGTTGCGGCCGGCAGGATCACGCTGTGCGGCCCCAGCGTTGCCCCCTTTTCGAGGACGGCGGTGTCGATGCTCATCACTCGATCATGGAACAAATGCGTCTGAACCACACATCCGCGGTTCACCGTCGCACCGTCGCCGAGGGTCACGAGGTCGGGTTCCGGCAGCCAGTAACTGTCGGTCCAGACGCCTCGACCGATCTTCGCGCCGAGCGAGCGCAGCCACATCGCGAGGGCCGGCGTTCCCGCCGCGGCGTTGGCAAACCAGGGCGCCGCGAGCATCTCGGTGAAGACGTCCGATACCTCGGTGCGCCACACGAAGCTCGACCACAGCGGGTGCTCGCCCGGGCGAATCACGCCGACGAAAACCCACTTCGCGATCGTCGCGATGGCCGCAGCGATCGCGCCGGCGACGATCATGACGACGCCGGAGAGCAGGCACGCGATCAGCACGCCCCAGTTGTCGATCATCGCGGTCAGGGTGCCCATGACGACGAGGCCGAGGGCGCAGGTCACGAAGACCGGAACGATGCGGCACAGCTCCCAAAGCGTGCGCGCCACGCGCAGGCCCTTGCGGGGGCGGTAGGTGCGCTCCATGTCCGACTCGTTGACGACGCGGCGCAGGCGCACGGCCGGCGAGCCGAGCCAACTGGATCCGGACTTTGCCTTGTCGGGCGCGACCGAGAGCACCGCGACGAGTGAGTTCTTCGGAACCGTGTGGCCCGCGGCCGCGAGGCCCGAGTTGCCGAGGAACGCGCGCTTGCCGATGCGGGCCTTCGCGAGGTGCATCCAGCCGCCGTGCAGCTCGTAAGTGGCCACCATCGTGTCGTCGGCGAGGAAGGCGCCGTCGTCGATGCGCGTGAGCGCGGGGATCAGCAGAACGGTCGAGGCCTCGACGTCGTGGCCGACGCGCGCGCCGAGCATGCGCAGCCAGGTGGCTGTGAAGAGGCTTGAGTAGATCGGGAAGAGCAGGGTGCGCGACGAGTCGAGCAGTCGCTCGGTCGTCCACGCCTGCCAGGCGACGCGGCTGCGCACGGGGTACGTGCCGGGCTTCAGGCCGATCGCGAGGAGCCGCACGAGGAGGATGACGCAGAGCGCGAAGACGAGGCCGGCGACGAGCACGGCCGGGACGAGCCAGATGAGCGCGCCCGGGATCGCCTCGCCGAGGTCGCGCGCCCCGCGGATCCCCGCGGCGATCACGAGACCGCCCGCCGAGAAGGCGACGAACGGGAGCAGGCCGAGCACGACCGACGATAGGCCGTACGCCCAGAGCCAGCGCGTCGGCGCGGGCGGGCGGGCGACGTCATCGCGCGCGGCGCCGACGCGAACGGCGGGGGATCCGGCCCAGCGCTGGTTCGCCTTCACGCGACCGAAGATCGCGGATCCGGGGGCTACCTCCGCGCCGCGGCCGATCTTCGCGCCGGGGGCCAGGGTGCTGCGCGCGCCGACGGTCGAGCCAGCGCCGATCTGGATGCCGCCGACGCGCACGGTGTCGCCGTCGATCCAGATGCCGGACAGGTCGACCTCGGGCTCGATCGACGCGCCATCGCCGACCTCGAGGAAGCCGGTCACGGGCGGGAGGGTGTGCAGGTCGACGTCGCGGCCGATCGTCGCCCCGAGGGCGCGGGCGTAGTACGAGACCCAGGGTGCGCCGACGAGGCCGACCGGATCCACCTGGTGCGAGATCTGCTCGGCGAGCCAGATGCGCAAGTGCACACCGCCGCCGCGCGGGTAGTCGCCAGGGCGCACCCCCGCGAGCAGGATCCGGGCCGCGAGCGCCGAAATGCCCATGCGGCCGAACGGGGTCGCGAAGAGCACGAGGCCCGCGATGATCACGCCGACGGGCGCCGAGGGCAGCGCCTCGAAGCCCGGAACGAGGCCGAGGATCCAGCTCGCCGTCAGCAGCCAGGTCATCCAGCGGGCGCCCGTCAGGATGAACAGCGGCACGCCGAGGATCGTCTGCACCCACTGCATGCGGCGCGGCGTCGGGGTCGACGAGTGGTAGTTCGCCTCGCCCGTCGCGTCTTCCTCGTCGCCGATCGCCTCGGCCATCTTGCCGAGGCGGGGCAGGTCGTAGATGTCGGCCATCGTGAACTCGGCCGCGCGGGTTCGGATCCGCGACACGAGCTGCGCCGCGGCGAGGGATCCGCCGCCGAGCTCGAAGAAGTCGGCCTTGTCGTCGTTGGGGCGGATGCCGAGCACCGCGGCCCACTGCTCAGCCAGCCAGGCGGCCGTGCCGGACAGCGACGAGGTCTCGTCATCGGATCCGACGAGCGGCCACGGGAGGGCCGCCTTGTCGACCTTGCCGGAGGTTCGCACCGGGAGGCTCTCCATCACCGCGAGCACCGGGATGAGGGGCGCGGGCAGCGACTCGGAGAGCTCGGCGCGCGCGGCGCCGCGGTCGAAGTTCTCGTCCGCCGGCACGACGTAGCCGACAAGCATCGCCATGCCGCCCTCGGAGTGACGCACCGCGACGGTCGCCGCCGTCACGGACGAGAGGTTCTGCAGGGCCGCCTCGACCTCGCCGAGCTCGATGCGGCGGCCGCCGATCTTCACCTGGTCGTCGGCACGGCCCTGGAAGACGAGGCCCGCCTCCTCGAGCCGCACGAGGTCGCCCGAGCGGTACGCGCGGTCCCAGCCGAGCGACGGCATGGGGGCGTACTTCTCGGCATCCTTCGCCGGATCCAGGTATCGGGCAAGGCCGACGCCACCGATGATCAGCTCGCCGGACTCGCCCTCGGCGACCCGGTTGCCGTCGGTATCGACGACCGCGAGCTCCCAGCCGTCGAGGGGCAGGCCGATGCGGATCGGCGTCGTGCCGTCCATCTTCGCGGCACACGCGACGACCGTCGCCTCGGTCGGGCCGTAGGTGTTCCAGACCTCGCGCTCGGAGCTGATGAGGCGGTTCGACAGCTCGGGCGGCAACGCCTCGCCGCCGAAGATCAGCAGGCGAAGGTTCTCGATGGCGTCCTCGGGCCAGAGGGCCGCGAGGGTCGGAACCGTCGACACGACCGTGATGCCGTGGCCCACGAGCCACGGGCCGAGGTCCTCGCCCGAGCGCACGAGCGCGCGCGGCGCCGGCACGAGGCAGGCCGAGTGCGCCCACGCGAGCCACATCTCCTCGCACGACGCGTCGAACGCGACCGAGAGGCCGGCGAGCACGCGGTCGCCGGGGCCGAGCGGGGCGTCCTGCAGGAACAGGCGCGCCTCCGCGTCGACGAACGCGGCCGCAGAGCGGTGCGAGACGGCGACGCCCTTCGGCACACCCGTGGATCCGGAGGTGAAGATGATCCACGCGTCGTCGGTCGGGGTCGGCTCGTCGGGGACGTCCGACGGCGCGTCGTCCGAGAACAGGTCGCCGGCGACGGCGTCGCCCTGCGGCACGAAGATTCCGCCGTCGCGGACGATGCCGCGCACGTGCGCCTCGCCGAAGACGAGGTCGGCGCGCTCCTGCGGGTCATCGGCGTCGACCGGCACGTACGCCGCGCCCGCGGCCATGATGCCGAGGATCACGATGTACAGCTCGCGGTCGCCGGACGGCATGCGCACGCCCACCTTGTCACCGCGGCGGACGCCGAGCGCCGTCAGGCGCCCGGCCGTCTGCTCGACGAGCGAGAGGAGCTCTTCGTAGCTCAGCGCGCCCCGCTCATCCTCCAGCGCCGAGGCCGATGGGTGGGCCGTGGCCGACTCCCGAATGACGTCGAAGAGGGTGCGGGGTTCGGGCGTCGCGTGCGAACGATCGAACGTGTCTTGCATCGTGGGCTCTGTCCTCAATTGCTGGTGAGGCGGCCCCTCGGCCGCTGGCCGCATACCTTAGCCGACCTCGGGTAACCGTGGGGAAACTCCCCGGTCAGGCGGCGAAGGCCTCGAGTTCGGCGGCAAGTCGCGCGTTGACGCGGACGCGCACGAACGTGCCCTCGGCCTCGTGGCGCTGCTCGAGGAACTGGCCCTCCTCGTGGATATGCGAGATCAGGTCGCCGCGGCTGTACGGCACGAGCGCCGAGACCTCGACGTCGGGCAGCGGAAGCGCGTCCTCGACGATGCTGCGAAGCTCGGCGATGCCCTCGCCCGTGCGGCTCGACACGAAGACGGCCTTCGGCGCCAGGCCCGCCAGGACGAGGCGGTCGTCGTCGGAGACGAGATCCATCTTGTTGAAGACGACGATCTCGGGGATCGCGCGCGCGTCAACTTCCGCGAGCACGTCGTGGACTGTCTGGATCTGGCTCGCCGGATCCGGGTGGCTGCCGTCGACCACGTGGACGATCAGGTCGGCGCCCGCGACCTCCTCCAGCGTCGAGCGGAACGCCTCGACGAGCTGGTGCGGGAGGTTGCGCACGAAGCCGACGGTGTCGGCCAGCGTGAAGACGCGGCCGTCGGCCGTCTCGGTGCGGCGCACCGTCGAATCCAGCGTCGCGAACAGGGCGTTTTCGACGAGCACGCCCGCGTTCGTGAGGCGGTTCAGGAGGCTCGACTTACCGGCGTTCGTGTAGCCCGCGATCGCGACCGAGGGAACCTTATTGCGGTCGCGCTCGGCGCGCTTGGCCTCGCGGGCCGGCGCGAAACTGCGGATCTGGCGGCGTAGCAGCGCCATGCGGTCGCGGATCCGTCGGCGATCGAGCTCGATCTTCGTCTCACCAGGGCCTCGGGATCCCATACCCGCGCCCGCGGCACCGACCTGGCCACCCGCCTGGCGACTCATCGAGTCACCCCAACCGCGCAGTCGCGGCAGGAGGTACTCGAGCTGGGCGAGCTCGACCTGGGCCTTGCCCTCGCGGGTCTTGGCGTGTTGAGCGAAGATGTCGAGGATCACGGCGGTGCGGTCGATGACCTTCACCTTGATGACGTCCTCGAGCGCGCGGCGCTGGCTGGGCGCGAGCTCGGTGTCGGCGATGACGGTGTCGGCACCGACCGAATCGACGATCTGCTTCAGCTCCTCGGCCTTTCCGCGGCCGATGTAGGTCGCGGGATCCGGGTTCGGGCGGCGCTGGAGCACGCCATCGAGCACGACGGATCCGGCCGTTTCGGCGAGCGCCGCAAGCTCCTGGAGCGAGTTCTCCGCGTCTTCCAGCGTGCCGGCACGGTAGACGCCCACGAGGACGACGTTCTCCATGCGCACCTGGCGGTACTCGACCTCGGTGACGTCTTCGAGCTCGGTCGAAAGACCGACGACGCGGCGGAGCGAGTGGCGATCCTGAAGATCCCACTGCTGGCCGTCGTCGTAGATGGTGTTGCTGTCTTGCAGGGCCTGGGCCGTGCCAAACACGCGCGAGGTGCTGTGCGCTTCGTCTCGGGAAATGATCCGGTCGACGACGTCGTCGGTGCCTGTGGTTTCGGGCAAGTGGTGCCTTTCGTAGGTCTAGCCCTCTATTTTATCTCTTCTGCATCCCAGCCGGCTCCGCTAAACTCGCACCCCATGGCGGATCACTACTTCAGTGCCCAGCCCTCGAGCCCCGAAGAACTCCGACGGATCCGCGTAGCCCTCGCCGGCCGCGAGGTCGACGTCACGACCGCAAGTGGTGTATTCAGCCCCGGTCACCTCGACAAGGGCACCGAGGTTCTTCTGGCGAATTCACCCGACGCACCTCCCGGCGGCGACATCCTTGACATCGGCTGCGGCTGGGGCGCGATCTCCCTCGCCCTCGCGATGCAGTCGCCCCACGCGCGCATCTGGGCGCTCGACGTGAACGAGCGCGCGCTCGACCTCGTGCGCCGCAACGCCGCGGAGCTCGGGCTCGACAACATCCGCGCCGTGACCGCCGACGAGATCCCCGCCGATCTGTCGTTCCGCACGATCCGCTCGAACCCGCCGATCCGCATCGGCAAGCCCGCCCTGCACGAGCTGCTCGAGACTTGGCTCCCCCGCCTCGACGTGGGCGGCGACGCGTACATGGTCGTGCAGAAGAACCTCGGCAGCGATTCGCTGCAGCGGTGGATCGACGACACCTTCCCCGACCTAGCGACGCATCGCCATGCGATCAGCAAGGGGTTCCGCGTGCTGAAGGTGCGGCGGCCGGCCTGAGGGTCGCTCTGGTTTCGTGGGCGGGCGGCGAGGTTCTGACTTTCGGCCGAGATCCGCGGATTTCGCGATAATCGTCAGAATCTCGGCCGATCGTCAGAATCTCACGACGCGAGCGCGGCCCGCGCGTGCGTCACGACCTGCTGTTGCAGTGCGTGCAGAACCGACGAGTCGATGTTCCACTGCTGCCAGAACAGCGGCTCGCGCACGTCGTCGCCACCGATACGGGTGAGCGTGCCCCGGTCGAGCGACGCCTGCGCCTGCGCGGGCGGCAGCATCCCCCACCCCATGCTGAGGCGCACCGCCGCCGCGTAATCCTCCGACGCCGGCACATAGTGCCGGGGCGCGAGCGCCGGATCCGCCCCCAGCGACCGCAGCCAATCGGCCTGCACGTCGTCGGAACGGTCGAACTCGATCGCGGGCGCCGCGGCGAGCGCCTCCCGCGTGATGCCGCGCGGGAACCAGCGCGCTACGAACGCGGGCGTCGCGACCGCGATGTACTCCGTGGATCCGAGGGCCGTCACCGAGCAGCCCGCGATCGGCTGCTTCTGCGAGGTGATCGCCGCGAGGGCGGATCCGGATTCGAGCAGCGAGGCGGTGCGCGCCTCGTCCTCGCGGAGCAGCTCGAAGGTCACGTCGTGATCGTGCGTGACGGCCTCGAGCGCCGGTAGCAGCCAGGTCGCGAGCGAGTCGGCGTTGACGGCGATCGGCACGTGCATGCGCTCCTGACGCTCGAGGCCGAGGGACACCCCCGCCTCGTGACTCACGGCCGCGTACTGCCGCGCGAGGCGCACGATCGTCGCGCCGTCCGGCGTCGTGCGGATGGGGCGCGAGCGGATGATGAGCACCCGTCCCAGCTGTGACTCGAGCGTGCGCAGACGCTGGCTTACGGCCGAGGGCGAGATCCGCAGGCGACGGGCGGCCTGCTCGAAGGATCCCTCGTCGACGATTGTCGCTACCGTCTCGGCGAGCTCCGGCGAAATCCACATAAGCGTTCCTTCACAAGCTTTCGTTCATCCTCATCTGCTTTTGATCATCGCACGTCGACGACAACGATGGAAGCCATGCTCACTGCTCTGCTCGCCGGTATTGGACTGTGCCTTTCGCTCATCGTCGCACCCGGCGCGCAGAACGTTTTCCTCCTCCGCGAGGGCATCAAGCACTCGGCCGATGGCCGCCGCCACGTCATCATCCTGGCCGCGATCTGCCTCGCGAGCGACGTCGTTCTCATCTCCGCTGGCGTCGGCGGATTCGGCGTCGTCATCGAGCAGGTGCCGTGGCTGTTCGACGTCGCGCGGTGGGCCGGCGTCGCCTTCCTGAGCGGTTACGGGCTGCTCGCCGCGATCCGCGTCTTCCGCGGCGGATCCGCGATCGATTCCGGATCCGCGCCCGCGGATCCGTTCGCGGCGCCCATCGGCGGATCCGGATCCGGGACCGCGACGCTCGTCGCGCCCGCCAAGGTGAAGGCGAGCACGGCACTGCTCCCCGCGGCGCTCACCTGCATCGCGATCACCTGGCTCAACCCGCACACCTACCTCGACACGGTGTTGCTTCTCGGCTCCATCTCGACGAACTACGGCGACGCGCGCTGGTTCTTCGCGGTCGGCGCGATCCTCGGCAGCGCGATCTGGTTCGCGTTCCTGACCTTCGCGGCCCGCTACGCCGCGCGCTGGCTGCGCTCGCCGAAGTCGTGGCGCGTGCTCGACGCCGTCATCGCCGTGATGATGTTCGCGCTCGCCGGGGTGCTCGCGTTCGACTGACGCTCGGCGCGCGCGTGCCGAGGTTCTGGCAATCGGTCGAGAATCTGACGATTCTGGCGAAAACGGCTAACCTCGCGCGATCGTCAGAGTCTCGTGATGCGGAACCGCCACCGCGCGTGCCCGTGCGCTCGGCTGATGCGGTGCGACGTCCCACCGCGCGTCGCGTGCCGAGATTCTGACGATCAGTTGAGGATCTGACGATTCTGGGGAAAAGGGCTAATCTCGCGCGATCGTCAGAGTCTCGCGACCGCGCGGGCCGTGTCGCGAGGGTGGGTCAGCGTGCCCACAGGGCCCAAAAGCGGTGATGTTCTCCACAAAAGCCGGTTTTCGCGAGCGGGCGGCCGCCGGATCCGGAATCGTGCTCTGCATTCGAGCACGAAAGGATCATCATGCGGCGGCTCTCTCCCATCCTCGCCGGCAACGGCGGCTGGATCCACTATCAGGCGCTCATCGATCGCGGATGGAGCGCGGGCGAGATACTTCGCGCGCGACGGCGCGAGAAGATCGACCTGCTTCGGCGCAAGTGGGCTATCTTCGCCGATAAGGATCAGGCGCTCCGCGCGGCCGCGCGGCGCGGCGGCTGGGTAACGAGCGTGAGCGCGCTCGCACATTACGGCCTCTGGCTGCCGCCGGCGCTCGCGGCGGATCCGCTCCTCCACGTCGCCGTCGCACCCGATGCGAACGTGCCGATCGATCGGCGGGTGCAGCTGTACCGGATCCGCCCGGTTGTCGAGCGATCGCCGCGGTCGCTCGTCGCTCCGCTACCCAACGTGCTCGGCAACATTGCCAAGCGTCTGCCGTACATCGACGCGTTCGCGGTGTGGGAGTCGGCGGTTGCGCAGAAACTCATCACCTCGGAGGAGCTAGGGCGGATGCCCTGGACGACGAAGACCGGAGCGATGCTCTCGAGGGAGGTCAGCGCGCTATCGGATTCGGGTGTCGAGTCGATGTTCTCGGTGCGGTGCCGGCGTGCGGGGATCCGGATCGTGCAGCAGGTGCCGCTCGCAGGGCGCCCGGTCGACGCCCTCATCGGCACGCACCTTGTGATTCAGATCGACGGATACGAGTTCCACAAGGATGCGCGCCAGCGGCGGAGCGATATCGAGCATGACAGGCAGCTCGCGCTCATGGGATACACGGTGTTTCGCTTCACATACCAGGACATCGTGTACGACTGGCCGCGCGTCGAGCGCCAGATCCGTGCCGCGATCGCGCAGGGGCTCGCGCGCGAGCCGCGCGTGCCGAGATTCTGACGATCGGCTCAGATTCTGACGATTATCGCGAAAACGGCTAATCTCGCGCGATCGTCAGAATCTCGCGGCGCGGGAAGCGCGGGAACGGCGCGGACGCACGCTACGCCAGCGCGACCTCGCCCGTGTAGACCAGGGTGGCGGGGCCGGAGAGACTGACGTGCTCGCCGTCGGATCCGGGGAACATCGTGACGCCGAGGGTGCCGCCGGGCACGTCGACGCGCCACGCGTCGATCGTGCCGCCGGCCCAGGCGCGCACGGCGAGGGCCGCGGCGACGGTTCCGGTTCCGCAGGAGAGGGTCTCCCCCACGCCGCGCTCGAACACGCGCATGCGGATGTGGCCGACGCCGCCCTGCGCCGGGGCGGGAACGACAAACTCGACGTTCGCGCCGTGCGGGGGCTCGGGCGAAATCCGCGGGATGACGGTGAGGTCGAGCGCCTCGAGCTCGGCCTCGCTCGCGAGCGCCACGACCGTGTGGGGGTTGCCGAGGTCAATGTTCATGCCGGGGCGCGGCACGTCGAGGCCGCGGGCGCGGACGAGGGGCTCGCCGCCGTCGGTCGTCCACAAGCCGAGGTCGATGCGGAAACCATCGTCGCTGCGCGTGACGGTCTTGGTGCCCGCGCGCGTGCCGATCGGCAGCGGCGCCTCAATCGAGGCGAGGCCCGAGTCGACGAGGTAGCGGGCGAAGACGCGCACGCCGTTGCCGCACATCTCGGCGATGGATCCGTCGGCGTTGCGGTAGTCCATGAACCACTCGGCGTCGGAGTCGAAGCCGCCGGCGACCGAGCGCACCACGCGCAGGAGCCCGTCGGCGCCGATGCCGAAGTGGCGGTCGCAGAGGGCCGCGACCTGCTCGGGTGAGAGGTCGAGCTGCCCGTCAGGATCCGCGATGATCACGAAGTCGTTGCCGGTGCCGTGGCCTTTTGTGAACGAGATGGGCATGCCCCCGAGTCTACGGCGATGTCATACCAAGGGATGACCCCGCACCACAAAGGATCCACCCGTCCTCCGATGTGCGAGCTATGAATTCTCGCGACGATGGAATCATGATCACAGCAGAGAACCTCACCAAGCGCTTCGGCTCGCACACCGCGGTCGACAACGTGTCGTTCGTCGCTCGCCCCGGCCAGGTGACGGGCTTCCTCGGCCCAAACGGTGCCGGCAAGTCGACGACGATGCGCATGATTATGGGTCTCGATCGCCCCACGAGCGGCAGCACGACCGTCAACGGTAAGCCGTTCGCGTCGCACCGCGACCCCATGACGCAGGCGGGCGCGCTGCTCGACGCGAAGGCCGCCCACCCGGGCCGCCGCGCGGTCGACCACCTCCGCCTCCTGGCCGCAACCAACGGACTCCCCGCGAAGCGCGTCGCCGACGTGCTCGATCTCACGGGCCTCACCGATGTCGCGAACCGCCGCATCGGCGGCTTCTCGCTCGGAATGCACCAGCGCCTCGGCATCGCCGCGACGATGCTCGGCGACCCGCAGGTGCTCATCTTCGACGAGCCGGTCAACGGCCTGGATCCGGAGGGCGTGCACTGGGTGCGCGGTTTCGCCCGCGCGCGCGCCGCGGAGGGCCGCACGGTGTTCATCTCGTCTCACCTCATGAGCGAGATGGCGCAGACGGCCGACCACATCATCGTGCTCGGCAAGGGCCGCGTGCTCGCCGATGCCCCGCTGAACCAGTTCCTCCGCGCCGCGGAGAACCCGAACGTGCGGGTGCGCGTCTCCGACGCGACTGTTCTCGGATCCCTGCTCGCCGCCGACGGCGTCACGATCACGCAGACGGCCGCCGACTCGCTCGAGGTGGCGGGGCTCCCGTCGCACCTCATCGCCCGTGCCGCGGCCCTCGAGGGCCTCGAGTTGCACGAGCTTACCCCGCTCAGCGCCTCGCTCGAAGAGGCCTACCTCGCCCTGACGGACGAGGCCACCGAGTACCGCAGCGCCGTCTGAGTCACGAGGAAGAGAACATGACTACCACCCTCGCCGCGCCCGCGGCACGCACCAACACCCTCTCCGCCCGCACGGGCTTCGCGACCATGATGAAGGCCGAGTGGATCAGCCTCTCGAGCCTGCGCGGCAACATCATCGCCCTCATTATCGGAGTGTTCCTCGTCGTGGCTCCCGCCGCCGGATTCGCTTTCCTGTACGGCAAGGACGTGCAGGGTGCCAGCGGCGACCTCTCGCAGGTGCCGTGGGCGCCGAGCATCGCGAACCTGTCGGGCCAGGGCCTGATGTTCGCGATCGCCGTCGCCGCCCTCGTCGGCGCCGCCGCGATCGCGAAGGAGCACTCGACCGGATCCCTGCGCACGACGCTCACGGCCGCGCCCCGCCGCTTCACCCTGATCGCGGCGAAGGCCACGGTCGTCGCCGTGACGGTGTTCGTCTCGGCGGTCGTCGCGCTGTTGCTCGCGTTCCTCGCGGCCCTCGCGATCGGCTCGATCTTCGGCCTGCCCGTCGGCATCGAGAACGCCTTCTTCGACCTCGTCCTGCCCATCATCGGCGGCGGCATCTTCGCGGCGGCGACGGCGGTCTTCGCCCTCGGCCTCGGCGCCCTGTTGCGCTCGGAGACCTGGGCCGTGACGTTCTCGCTCGTCGTGCTCTACGTGCTGCCGATCATCATCATGACCCTGCCCTGGTCGTGGGCCCACGACGTCTACGACGTGATGCTCTTCAACACGGGCAGCACGATCGCGGGCCCCATCGAGGCGTTCACGGGCGACTACGTCATCGACCTCGTCATCACCCTCGCCTGGGCGGGCGTCGCGTTCTTCGGTGGTGCTGCGGTCATGAACCGCAAGGACGCGTAGATTCGATCTCGATGACTACCCCCGACGCCGTGCCAGGATCCCCCGCGGATCCGGGCACGGCGCTCGCGTTGCCGCGCCCGCCCGGGATCCTGCGGCGCTTCATCGACAGCCACCCGCGCACGATCGACGCGCTCATCGCGGTCGCCTCCGCGGGGATCCCGGCGATCGGGTACCTCGTGCTCGCGGCCGCCGGAGACGCCTGGTACGTGGTCGTCGCGGTCGTCGGCGCGATCGTCTGCTTCGGCCTCACCTTCCTGCGCCGCACGCGGCCGTTCCTCCTCCTCGTCGTCGCGTCGGCGTTCGGGCTGTTCCCCGATAGCGGCATGACGAGCGGCATCCTCTCGACGTGGGTCGCCCTGTACTCGATCGGAATCTTCCGGTCGACGCGCGCGGCGTGGACCGGCTTCGCGATCGCGACCGCGTTCTGGTTCACGGGCTTCCAGATCGAGTTCGCGACGAGCGGATCCGACCCGTTCATCGTCGCGATCGCCGGCAACATCGTGCAGACCTCCGTCATGCTCGCGATCCCGACCCTCATCGGGGTCACCGTCGGCGCGCGCCGCCGGTACGAGAGGGCCCTCATCGACCGGGCCGCCGACCTCGCGCGCGAGCGCGACCAGCGCGCGCGGCTCGCGGTCGGCGAGGAGCGCACCCGCATCGCCCGCGAGATGCACGACATCGTCTCGCACAGCCTCACCGTCATGATCACGCTCAGCGAAGGCGCGGCCGCACAGGCAGAAACCGGATCCGATCTCGCGCCCGACGCGATGCGTCGCGTCGCCGAGACGGGCCGCGAGTCGCTCGCCGAGATGCGGCGCCTGCTCGGCGTGCTCCGCGCGCCGGACGACGAGGCCGAGCTCGCGCCGCAGCCGGGTGCCGACGGCATCGGATCCCTCGTCACGCAGTTCCGCGACGCGGGGCTGCCGGTCGCCTGGCGCCACGACGGCCCCGCGATCCCCCAGGGAGGCGTGGGCCTCGCGGCCTACCGCATCGTGCAGGAGTCGCTCACGAACGTGCTCCGCCACGCGCCGGGCACCCGCCGCGTCGACGTGCGCACGCGCAACGACGGATCCGCGATCTCCCTCACGATCGATAACGACACCACGTACGACCCGATGCCGTCCGACGGATCCGGGCGCGGGCTCGTCGGCATGCGCGAGCGCGCCGCGATGCACGCCGGATCCGTCACCGCGGGGCCGCGCACCGACGGCCGCTGGCGCGTCGACGCGACCCTGAGCATCGATTCCCCCGCAGGAGAGAAATGACCGACACCATCCGCGTCGCCATCATCGACGACCAGGAGCTCGTGCGCATGGGCCTGCGCATGGTGCTCGACGCACAGCCCGACATCTCGGTCGTCGCCGAGGCGGGCGACGGGAACGCGGCCGTCGCGCTCGCCACGGGCGGCGGCATCGACGTCATGCTGATGGACGTGCGCATGCCGGGCCTCGACGGCATCGCGGCGACCGACCGCATCACGGCGACCGGATCCGTGCCCCGCGTTCTCGTGCTCACGACCTTCGACCTCGACGAATACGCGTTCGCGGCTCTCCGTGCCGGCGCGAGCGGCTTCCTCCTCAAGGACGCGCGCCCGCCGGAGCTCCTCGGCGCCATCAGGGCGGTGCACTCGGGCGACGCGGCGCTCGCTCCCCGCGTCACGGCGCGCATGATCGAGACCTTCGTCGAGGGCCCCGCCCCGATCGACGACGCCCGCCTCGAGGTCCTCACCCCGCGCGAGCACGAGATCCTCGTCGCGATCGGCGAGGGCCTCACGAACGACGAACTCGCGGCGCGCTTCTTCTTGTCGATCTCGACGGTGAAAACCCATATCTCGCGCCTCCTCCAAAAACTCGACGCGCGAGACCGAGTCCAGCTGGTCATCATCGCCTACGAGGCCGGCCTCGTAGGCCGCTAGGTAGGGTCGCCAGAAAATGTCGCTGCGGCCCCGCCGCAGCCGACATTTTCTGGCGACCCAAAATAGCCACGACCCACAGACTGAGCTGGGCCCCGGCTCCCCCACAAGCGGAGCGAAGCGACCGCGCCCCCGACGTCGCTGGCTCGGGCCTGGCGGAGCGGATCCGCGGGACGCGACGGCGGGGGCGCGGTCGCGCAGCGGCGAACGCGAGCAAGCAACCGAGCTACAACACCCCGCGCCCCGCCAGGTTCGCCATGAGCTCCCGAATCCCGAACCGCCAGGGCGGGGCATCCTCGGAATGCGCGACGCGACCGACGAGCGCCCCGAGCCTGGTCGACGAGATGGTGATGATGTCGCCGATGTGGTGCGTAAACCCGCGGCCGGGCTCGTCACGGTCGCCGGTGGGGGCGAACATGGTGCCGAGATAGAGGACGAAGCCGTCGGGGTATTGGTGGTGGGTGCCGGCGGCCTGGACGGCAAGGTCGGCGGGGTCGCGGCTGATCTGTTCCATGTGGCTAGAGGCATCGAGGACGAAGCCGTCGTTGCCGGTGACGCGGAGGGTGACGCTCTCGCGGCGCACGTCGTCGAGCGAAAAGGACTCGTCGAAGAGGCGCACGAAGGGGCCGATGGCTGCGGATGCATTGTTGTCTTTCGCGCGGCCGAGGAGCAGGGCACTGCGGCCCTCGATGTCGCGGAGGTTGACATCGTTGCCGAGGGTGGCGCCGACGATGCGGCAGGCTGAGGAGACGACGATGACGATCTCGGGCTCGGGGTTGTTCCACTCCGACGCGGCGAGAACGCCGACGTCGTGCCCGGCGCCGACGGACGAGAGGACGGGCGCCTTCGAGAAGATCTCGGCGTCGGGGCCGATGCCGACCTCGAGGTATTGGCTCCAGAGCCCCTGGTCGATGAGCACGGTCTTGAGGCGCGCGGCGGCGGCGGATCCGGGGACGAGGCCGGCGATGTCGCCCCCGAGGGCGGCCTGGACGCTCGCGCGGATCCCGTCGGCGGAGGCGGCCTCGCCGCGGGCGCGTTCTTCGATGACGCGCTCGAGCATCGAAACGGGGAAGGTGACGCCGGCGGCTTTGATGACCTGCAGGTCGATGGGCGAGAGCAGGAAGGGGCGGCGCTCGTCGCGGGTGTCGGGGTCGGTGTTGCGCCACGCGTCGTCGAGGGATCCGAGCGAGACACCGCCCGCGGCGAGCGCGGCGGCGGCCGGATCCGCCTGGTCGGCGAGCGCGCTCACCGTCGGGAAGTCGCGGGTGATGTCGATGAGCTCGCCGCCGCGGACGATGACGACACTCGGCCCCGCGGGGGTCTGCGCGCGGCCGATGAGGACCGCGCGGTCGGCGTCGGCGGGGAGGATCGTCTCGAGCGGGGGTAGCCAGCTGGTCATGGGTGCTCCTCGGGGAGGTGGGTGGGGTCAGCGGCCGTGGAAGACGCCGTCGCGCTTTTCGGCGAAGGCGGCGCGGCCCTCGGCGGCGTCGGCGGTCGCGAAGGTGATGCCCTGCATCTCGCGCTCGTAGGCGATGGCCTGGTCTTGGGGAAGGTTGGCGGCGGCTCGCAGATTGGCCTTCGCGGTCTCGGCGGCGATCGGGGGCCTCGCGGCGATGGTGTGGGCGATCTGTTGCGCGCGGTCGACGACCTCGTCGGCGGGTACAACCTCGCTCACGAGCCCCCAGGCGAGCGCGCGTTGGGCGTCGATGGGGTCGCCGGTCATGAGCATGAGCGCGGCGTTGGAGGCGCCGATGGAGCGGGCGAGGAGCGCCGACATGCCGCCGCCGCCGATCCAGCCGAGCTTGATCTCGGGGGCCGCGAAGGTCGCGGTGTCGGCGGCGATGCGGATATCACAGGTCAGTGCCGATTCGAGCCCGCCACCGAAGGCGTACCCGTTGACGGCGGCGACGACGGGTTTGCGCAGCTCGCGGAGCGCGTCGCAATAGTCGCGGCGGTTGCGGAACTGCCACGGCGTCGCGTAGTGGTCGAGCGTGCGGATGTCGCTCCCCGCGCTGAAGGCCCGCCCCGTGCCGGTGTAGACGATGGCTCGCACCGTCTCGTCAGTGTTCAGCGTGTGCGCGACGCGCTCGAGCTCGTCGCTCATGCCCTGCGTCACGGCGTTGAGCTTGTCTGGCCGGTTCAGCCGGATCGTGGCGACGTAGCCGTCCTGCTCGATCACGATCAGATCGTCGACGCTCATGCGTCCTCCTTCAGTGCGGCGCGGTAGCGCGCGTCGATGTCGTCGAGCGCGGCGGCGTGGGGGCGGGATCCGGCGAGCGCCTCGCGCACGATGCGCGACGCCTCCTGCTGAAACGGGACGTACCCGGCGAAGCGGGGGCGGATCCAGGCGCCCTCGATCGTGTCGAGGGTCGCGGAGTAGAAGCCGTGCGCGGCCTCATCGACCGCGGGGTCCCGCCACGCGGAGCGGAGGCCGGGCTGGCCGGCGTTGCCGGGGATGAAGCCCGCCTGGGCCTCCGGCGAGAGGAGCCAGCGCAGGTGGCCGGCGAGCGCGGGCGTGACCTCGGCGCGGCTCGAGAGGGCGATACCGGTGCCGCCGAGCACGGATCCGCCGCGGACCCCCGCGGGCGGGGCGCCGAAGCGGATGGAGGCGGAGCTGTAGTTCACGTAGCCGAAGACGAGCGGAATGTAGTCGATGTCGCCCGCGTCGCGCATGCGGTCGAGCAGCCCGATCGGGTTGAGGGTCTCGGATCCGGCCGGCGCGCGTTCCGCGATCCGTTGCAGGATCCCGAGCGCGGCGAGCCCCGTATCGCGGCCGAAGGATCCGCCGCCGAACGGGTCACCGCCGAACGATAGCGCGACGGAACACAGGGTGAGGAACGCGTGCGGGCCGGCGAGGCTGAGGGCCGTGCGCTCCGGGAGCTCGTCCCACCCGGTCGGTGCGTCCGGAACCGTCGCCGAGCGGCGCGCCGAGACCTGCGTTGCCGCGTCGAGCGGCAGCGCCCAGAGACGGCCGTCCATCGTGTACGACGCGATCGCCTGCCCCACGGCCCCCGTCCGCCACGCGGCGATGTCGTCCGGTTCAAAGACCTCGTCGAGCGCGCGAATGCACCCGGCCTCGAGCGCGTCGCCGAGGTGCGGGTGGTCGAGCACGACGAGGTCGTAGCGCGCGCACAGCTCATCGATGGGCGCCGACTCGAAGCCCTCGAGCGGCTGCGCCTCCCACCGGATGGTGTCGCCGCCGCCGAGGTCGCCCGATGCCCGCTCGAGCGCGTCGCGGCCGCGAGGGTGATCCCAGGTGAGGCCCACGTAGTCGGTCATGCGTGGTTCTCCGCAACCGCTCCGTCGGCGAGCAGTCGCCCGATCGCCTCGGGCGAGACGCCGAGCTCGGCGAGGATCTCGCTCGTGTGCTCCCCCACGAGCGGCGCGCCGCGGTCGATCCGGGCGGGCGTCGCGTGGAAGCGATAGGGGAAACCGGGCGTCGTGATGCGCCCCTCGGTGGGGTGGTCGTACTCGACGAAGGTGCCGTTGTGGATCACCTGCGGATCCTTCACGAGCTCCTCGTAGCCGTATACGGGCCCGACCCAGACCCCCGCGGCAAGGAGGGTATCGAGCCAGTGCTCGGTGGTCTGCGTCGCCAGATGCTCGGAGACGAGGCGGAAGAGCTCGTCGCGGTGCGTCCAGCCCGCGACCTCCGGATCCAGCCCCCGCAGCCGGGGCTCGTCGAAGATCCGCCCGAGGGTGTCGAGGTCGGCGAAGGCGAGCGCGAGGTAACCGTCGCTCGTGCCGAAGACCCCGTACGGCGCGCGGATATAGACGTGCGCGTTGGGCTCGGATCCGCGCTTCTGCGGCACCCCGCCCACCGTGTAGACGCTGAGCTCCTGCATCTGCAGGGTCGTGAGCGCGTCGAGCATGTTGACGGTGACGAGCTGCCCCTCCCCCGTGCGCTCGCGGTGGAGGAGCGCGGCGAGCACCGCCTCAAACGCCGTCGACGCCGTGATGGCGTCGGCGAGGAAGAGCCCCGCGGCGCGCGGCGGTTCGCCGTCGCGGCCGCCCGAGAGCATGGATCCGGTCATCGCCTGCAGGAGCATGTCCTGCCCGGGGCGGTTGACGTAGGGGCCGTCCTCGCCGTAACCCGAGATCGAGACGTAGACGATCGACGGGTTGATCTCGCGGACGCTCTCGTAGTCGAGGCCGAGGCGCTTCGCGACCCCGGGGCGATAGTTCTGCAGGAACACGTCGGATCCGGCGATCAGCTCACGGACGACCTTTCGCCCGCCGTCGCTCTTGAGGTCGGCCGCGAGCGAGCGTTTGTTGCGGTTGAGCGAGAGGAACGAGACGTTGATCTCGTTGCCCGCCGCTCCGCCCGCCGCAGTGAAGCGCTGCCATTCACCCGCGGTCGGCTCCACCTTGATGACATCGGCGCCGAGATCGCCGAGCCGCTGGGCGGCGAAGGGGCCGGCCATCGCGATGGAACAGTCGACGACGCGGTAGCCGTCGAGAACGCCGCGGGAAGGAGGAGTCATGCTGTGCCTTGCGATGTCGGTCATACGTGGGTCTCCGTGCCGCCGTCCGCGGACGAGCGCAGTAGCGCGTCGAGGAGCTCGACGCTGCGCGCCGCGACCGTCACGTCGGAGTTATTCTCTGTCGATGCGCCCGTGATGAGCTCGATGAAGCGCACCGGCGGCACGAGGCACTCGTACTCGCCCTCGCCGGGCGCGATATCGAGCGACTCGCGGCGCCCGTCGTAACGGCTCAGGGTGACGCGCTCGCGCTCGACGTCGATCATCATGACGCCCTCGGTCCCGAAGAGGCGGATGTCTATTTGGTAGGGGTCGCCGTCGGCGAGGGTCGCGGCGCCCGAGAGGGATCCGAGCGCCCCGCCCTCGAAGTGAACGACTCCGGCGTCGAAGAGGTCGACCGGCGCGCCCGCGGTGGAGACGCGCCCCGCGACCGACTCGGCGCGGAGCCCCGTGAGCCAGAACAGCAGCGCGGAAGAGTGGGTGACCTGCCCGTGGGCGTATCCGCCACCGTGCTCGGGGCTCGACCAGGTGCTCGGGTTGGGTGAGGTCTCGGAGTTCCAGAGTTCGAGCATGTAGCTCGGGTCGGATCCGAACAGCCCCCGTGTCGGCGATGCCATGTTGCACGAGACGAACTGGATGTCGCCGATATCGCCCGCCGCCAGCATCTTCTTCGCCGCGACGGTGAACGGCTTGTAGTTCCAGCCGTAGGGCACGAGGAACACGGTGCCGGCCCGTTCGGCGCGGCGAGCGAGGTCCCACGCGTCGTCGGCCTTCAGCGTCATGGGCTTCTCGCACAGTACGTGCATGCCGCGGTCGAGCGCCTTGGCTGCGAGGTCGTGGTGCAGGTCGTGCGGCGTCGAGATAACGACGGCATCGAGATCGGCGGCGAGGAGCTCGTCGGCGTCCTCGGTCGCGAACGCGAAGCCGAACTTTTCGCGGATCCGCTCGAGATCATCGCCGATACCGCAGACGCCGACGAGCTCGACATCGGGGTGGTCTCGGAACAGTGGGAAGTGGTTGCTCGTCGCCCACCAGCCCGCGCCGATAGCGCCGAGGCGCACCTTCGCGCTCATCGGATCCACCGCCAGGTCCGGGTGCCGTCGCGCCAGCCCTGCGCGACGCGGCCCGCGGCGGCCAGACGCTCAAGGTTCCCCGTCACGGGGAAGATCAGGTAGTCGGCCGCGGCCGGCGGCCACGGGCCGAGGTCCGGCGCCGCTCCGCGAATCAGCTCGAGCGAGGTCATCTCGCCGACGAGGTGCGTCTCGATCGCGCTGTCGATGCGCTCGGTATACGCGAGCGACGCGTCGAGGAACTCGCGGACGCCCCGCCCCTCGTACACGGGGTAGTGTGCCGTGAGCAGGAGCTCGGCGTCGTAGGCGCGCACGCGCTCGATCGTCTCGACGTAGCGGGCCGTGTCGCGATAGGTCGGCGGGAAGGCGGGCTCGCCCGATGCGGTCGGCACCGTCTCGCCCAGCACGGCGTCCGAGATCGCGAGGGCGCTATGGGCCGCGTCCCATACGGCGAGGTGGCCCGGCGAGTGCCCTGGCACGGCGACGATCTCGAGCTCGCGGCCCTCGCCGAGGTCGAAGCTCTCGCCGCCCGCGAGCACGCGGTCGACGCCCACGAGCCGCGTCGACGCGCGAATCTCGGCCGTCGTCTCGGGCGGATCGTCGAAGCCGTCGGCGCGCGCGAACTCCCCGTAGCGGCCGGCGATGAGCGCCTCGAGGTTCTCGGTCATGAGCTCGTCGGCCGCCCCGGCCAGGAACTCGGCGCCCGGCACGGCGGCTTTCAGCGCGGCGTTGCCGCCCGTGTGGTCGAAGTCGCAGTGCGAGCTCACGACCCAGCGGATCGACGCGGGGTCGATGCCCGCCTGCCGCATGTACGGCAAGAGGGTTCCGTCGACGGATCCATCGATCCCAGTGTCGAAGAGCAGCGCGCCCCGCGGCCCGGTAAAGAGGTGCATCGCGATGAACCGCGGCGGAATCGGGGCGACGATGCGGTGCAGTCCCGGCCTGATCTCCATGATGTCCTTCCCGTTCAATCGTTTTCGAGGGCGAGGCTGAGCCCGGCACGCGGCGAGCGCACGTGAGGGCCGGCGGGTGTCGCCCAGGCGCCGCCGATGCGGGCGCGCTCGATCGCCGCCTCGTCCACGCGGATCCCGACCCCGGGCTCGTCACCGAGCACGACGCCGCCATCCGCGAATTCCTGATCGAGGGCCAGGCCGAAGGGCTGGCCGAAGTCTTGAATCTCGGCCGTGAGGTGGTTGGGCACCGCGGCCGCGGCCGCCGTGACGGCGTGGTTCGCCGTCAGGCCCACGGGGCTCACGGGGAGGTCGCGCGAGTGCGCCATCATCGCGACGCGCAGGAAGTGGGTGATGCCCCACACGGCGCCCGCCTGCACGATGCCGACCCCGCCCGCGTCGAGCAGCGGGCGGTACTGCTCGAGCCCCGTCAGGTTCTCCCCCGTCGCGACGGCCGCCCGGATGGACGAGGCGAGGCGCGCGTGGCCCGGGGCGTCCCAGCGCCGCAGCGGCTCCTCGATCCAGGCGAGGTCGATGCTCTCTTCGAGACGCGACATGAAGCGCACCGCCTGGCCGAGGTTCCACGACTCATTCGTGTCGAGCATGAGGTCGGCACCCGGCATCCGCTGACGGATCACCTCGAAGCGCTCGAGGTCGCGCTCGAGGCTGCGCCCGCCCTTGAGCTTCGCCGAGGTGAAGCCGCGCTCGGCGAAGCGCCCGTACATCTCACCCAGCTCGTCGTCGGAGAGGGCGATGCCGAGCGCCGACGCGTAGCCGGGCACGAAACGATCGGCCGCGCCGAGCAGGCGCCAGAGCGGCTCGCCGGCGATCTTCGCCTTCAGGTCCCACAGGGCCGTGTCGAACGCGCCGATCCCGCCGTAGGTCGCGCCGGCGTGCGAGGTCTTGAAGACGCGGGCGAGCATCGCGTCGTAGAGCGACGACACCGCGCGCGGATCCTGCCCCTCGAGAGCCGGAAAGATGCGATCGAGATCGGCGAGCGAGCCCATCCCGACGCCCTCAATGCCCTCGTCGGTTTCCAGGATGACGACCGGCACCTCGGTGACGCCCGACGCGATGAACCCGTTGACATCGCCGATCGGACGGCCCCAGTCGTGCACGGTTCGGAGGGTGCGGTACCCCGTGATCTTCATATCGTCCTCGAATCAGAGATCAGAATCTGGAAAGACCATACATCATATGTATGCCGAATGCCGAGGGTTATCGCGATCCTGCGCAGAATCCGCCCTAGAGTGACCCCATGACCACGACCCGCCGCACCCCCATCGAGCGCATTGGCACGACCGTGCTGCGCGAACTCGTCGAGCAGATCGTCACCGGGGTCCATCCGCCCGAGTCGACGATGCCGACCGAGACGGCGCTCAGCGAGGAGTTTGGGGTGAGCCGCACGGTCATCCGCGAGTCGATGAAGCGGCTTCAGGAGAAGGGCATGGTCACCGTCGCGCAGGGGCGCGGCACGAGCGTGAACCCCCAAACGAGCTGGAACATGCTCGACCCGCTCATCATCGACGCACTCGTCGCGAACGACGAGAACCTCACGGTGCTCGACGAGCTGAGCATCGTGCGCGCCGCCCTCGAGGCGGAGATGGCCGGATCCGCGTCGCAGCGCGCCGACGCCGACGGGCTCGAGCGCCTGCGCGCCGCCCTCCAGGAGATGGCCGACAACATCGGCAACGAGGCCGCCTTCCGCGAGGCGGATGTGCGCTTCCACCACGTCGTCATGTCGCTCTCCGGCAACACCCTCGCCGAAAACATCGCCCGCGTACTCATCGGCCACGCGGTCGGAAGCGCGCTCTTCACGGGGCACGACCCCGCCCACTCGTTCGAGCTCACCCTCGCCGAGCACGGCCGCATCACCGAGGCGATCGCGTCGGGCGACGCCCCCGAATCGCGTGCGGCAATGAGCGAGCACATCCTCGGATCCTGGAGCCGCCGCCGCGAGCCCACACAGGCCCCCTAACGCCAGAACATCATTCATGTGATGTTTATTGACGCGCAGTCGTCAGACGTAGTACATTTCTCGGGACATCCGCCATACCCTCCTGCACCGCAGCGGATTTTCCCGAGAGGATCGCAATGAAGCGAACAATCATCACCACAGCTGTCGCGGGTCTTGCCCTCGTGAGCCTCACCGGTTGCGGCGGGGCCGCGCCGACGACCTCCAACGGATCCGGTTCCTCCGAGAGCCCGAACGGCGGATCCGCCGGGTCGGCCACGGAACTCACGATCTGGAACTGGGGTGACGCCGACGAGGCCGCCGCAGCTTACACCGACGACGTCAAGGCGGCCTTCGCCGAGATGCACCCCGACGTGACGGTCAAGATCGTCAACCAGCCCTTCGACCAGTACTACACGCTGCTCGGCAGCGCGATCGAGGCCGGCACGGGCCCGGACCTCGCGCTCTACAACGGCGGCACCCAGATCAAGAGCCGCGCGTCGTCGCTCGTCCCGATCACCGACGAGATCGCCGACCTTAAGGATCAGCTCGCCGGCTGGCCGGCGTTCGAGGAGGGCGGCGAGACGTACTCCGCGCCGACCTTCCTGCAGGGCTTCCCGATTTACTACAACAAGGCGCTGTTCGAGGAGGCCGGCCTCGATGCCGATCAGCCGCCGCAGACCTGGGACGAGCTATCGAGCGCGTGCCAGGCGATCCTCGACAAGACCGATGCCTCGTGCTTCGCGCTCGGTAACAAGGAGGGCCTCGGTATCGAGTTCTTCCTCTCGGGCTTCGGATCCGGCATCTTCACCCCCGAGGAGTATGACGCCTGGATCGACGGCGAGCGCGACTGGACGAGCGAGCACGCAACGCAGGTGCTGCAGATGTGGGCCGACTCGTCGGCCGACGGCTGGTACAACGACGGCGCGAATTCGACGGCCATGTTCAACGACTCGTTCGACCTCTTCTCGGCGGGCGACGCCGCGATGGTCATCGGCCTCATGAGCGGCACGGCGCACTGGAAGCAGTTCGACGACTTCCTCGGCGACGACCTCGGCTTCATGATGCCGCCGACGACCAACGACGGCACGACCATCGCCCTGCCCGCCGAGGGCGGCATCGGCTACGGCATCCTCAACGAAGGCAAGAAGGATCTCGGCGTCGACTGGATCCGCGCGACCGTCGACCACGACGCGCTCGCCGCGTACTCGCTCGCCGGCGGCCAGATCACGTCGGACACGACCATCACGCTCGACACCGACATCGCGTCTGCGAACGAGATCGTCGCCGAGCTCCCCGGCAGCAAGCCGCTCCTCCACACGGCGCTCGGCGCCGACGAGCTCGACCTCCTGCACCGCCTCGGCCAGCAGCTGCTGAACGGCGACGTCACGGTCGACGACGCAACGGCCCAGCTGGCGGCCGCAAAGGGCTGATCCGCCTTGTCAAACTACGCAACATCGACCCGCACCCTTGTCACGACCGGCACGGGTGCGGGTCGCTCGCGCGGCTCACAGACGCCGCGCCGTCGGCGCCCGTGGAACGCCGAGCGCCTCGCGCCGTACCTCATGGTGCTGCCCGTCATCGCGATCCTCGTCGTCTTCCGCCTGTACCCGCTCGTGCTCGGCGTGAACTTCTCGTTCACGGGCGACGGCGATCTCAACGGCCAGTCCGTCGGGCTCGATAATTACAGCTATCTCCTGCACGACGAGCGTTTCCTCGCCTCGGCGAAGAACGTCGTTATCGTGCTGCTGTTCGTGCCCGTGCAGGTCTTCTTCGCGGGGATCCTCGCGACGTTCATCTTCCTCAAGGTGCCGGGCCACCGGTTCTATCGCAGCGTCTACTTCCTGCCCGTCGTGCTCTCGCCGATCATCATCGGCGCGATCTTCAACATCATCCTCGGCGCAAACGGCCCGCTGAACTCGGCGCTCGGCGCCGTCAGCATCCCGTCCGTCGACTGGCTGGGACTTCCCGCGACGGCGCTACCGACGGTTCTCGTCGTGCACATCTGGGCGACGTTCGGCATGGCCTTCACCATCTTCCTCGCCGGCTTCGCGACGCTCGACGCCGAGCTGCTCGACGCGGCCAAGATCGACGGTGCAAACCTCTGGCAGCAGATCGTGCACGTCATCATCCCGAGCCTCAGCCAGACGATTCAGTTCGTCTTCGTGACGACGACGATCGGCATGCTGACGGGCCTCTTCGCCCTGCTCTACACGATGACCGCCGGCGGACCCGGTGCCTCGAGCTACCTGCCGGAGTTCCTCATCTGGAAGCTCAATGGCGAGGCCCGGCCCGCCCTCGCGTCCGCGGCCAGCGTGTTCCTGTTGCTCATCGTGCTCATCATCGGGCTCATCCAGATCCGCGTGCTCCGCCGCGCCACGAAGGAGGCATGATGCGTCGCCAGCGCGCAGCCCAGTGGGTCATCGCCGTGCCGATGATGATCCTCGCCCTCGCCACGATCTACCCGATGCTCTTCGCGCTCAACGTGTCGCTGAAGGACCGCAAGGGGTACGTGCTCGACAGGCTCGGCGTCACGCAGACCTTCAACGTGCAGAACTTCGCCGACGCGTGGACGAACGCCAGCATGGGCCGTTACTTCGCGAACACCATCATCGTCACCGTGATCTCGGTCGCCCTGCTGCTCGTGCTTGCCTCGATGTGCGGCTATGCGCTCAGCCACCTGGCCTTCCGCGGCAGCAAGGTTGCTTTCCTCATCATCCTCGCGATGATGATGATCCCGTTCCAGGTGATCATGGTGCCCACGATCAAGGTGCTCAGCTCGATGGGCCTGATCGATACCTTCCCCGGCCTCATCATCGCCTACGTCGCGCAATACCTACCGTTCACGGTGTACTTCATGACCTCGTACTACTCGGGGATCCCCCGCGAGATGACCGAGGCGGCGCGCGTCGACGGCAACGGCCTCTTCGGCGTCTGGTGGCGCATCATGGTGCCGAGCGGCAAGCCGGCGCTCATCTCGATGGGTATCCTGAACGCACTGTTCATCTGGAACGACATCCTGATCGCGCTGTTGCTCATGCAGTCGCCAGAGAAGCGCACCGTCATGGTGGGCGTCAGCACATTGCGCGGGCAGTACCCCGATAACGTGCCGACGTACATCGCCGGCGTCATGCTCACGGTTCTGCCGATCATCATCGTCTATCTCGTCTTCCAACGTCAGATCACCGCGGGCGTGACCGCGGGCGCCACGAAGGGTTAGCCAGGAGCAATGAGCACCGACCGCATCGAGGTCTACGTCGCCCCCGATGGTTCGCCCTTCGCCGATGGATCGCACGGATACCCCGCGAACGACCTCGCCCACGGCCTCGCGCTCGTGCGGAAGCGTCGCGAGCCAGGGCAACGGGCCGTGATCTGGATGGCGGGCGGCGAGTATGCGCACGCCGAGCCCGTCGCGTTCGAGGCGCCCGACTCGTTCACGTCGGTTGTCGCGGTCGACCCCGCGGATCCGCCCGTGCTCCGCGGATCCGTCCGGATCACCGGCTGGCGCCCCGTCACCGTTGGCGAGCGCGAGCTGTGGGCAGCCCCCGCGCCGCGCGCGAGCGGCCGACGGCTCTACGTCGACGGATCCGCGGCCCCGCGCCCGCGCTACCCGCGTGAGGGGTTCCTCCGCGTCGAAGAGCAGGAGGGGCTGGATCCGAAGGGCAGCTTCGTCGGCACCCTCTTCGACGGATCCGCGACGTTCCGATACGCCGACGGCGACATCCCCGAGCTCGCCGAGGAGCGCGCCGTCGAGATCGTTGTTCCACACTACTGGGTGCAGGAACGCATGCCGATCGCCTCGATCGACCGCGCCTCTCGGACCGTGACGAGTAGCCTCACGAGCATCTTCGCGCTGCGCGACGACGCGGCGGCGACATTCGCCCGCTACTACCTCGACAACGTCGTGGAGTCCCTCGGCGAGGTCGACGGCGAATGGTACCTCGATGCGACCGGCCGCATCTCCGGGCTCGACGGCCCGCATATTCTCTACGCCTCCCCCGTCTCGCCCGAATCGCTCGACGTGCGCTTCCCCGTCGCGGATGCCTTCGTGACGGTCAACGGATCCGCCGAGGCGCCCGTGCGCGAGGTGCGGTTCGAAAACGTCTCGTTCGCCGAGGCGGATTTCGATGCCGTTCCGCCCGCGACCCCGCCGTTCGGGGTGCGCGAGGATCCGCAGCTTCCCGCCGACGGCCGTTACGCCGCCGACGTGCAGGCCGCCTCGACCGTGCCGGCGGCGCTCCGCTTCTCCTTCGCCCGCGGCTGCGCCGTGACGGGCGGGTCCGTCGAGCGCGTCGGCGGGTACGGCGTCTCGCTCGGGCCCGGATCCCGTGGGAACCTGATCTCCGGCGTCTCGTTCCGCGACCTCGGCGCGGGCGCCGTACGCTCGGGCGGCGGCATCGATCCACTCGCTGCAGACTTCAACCGCGCTAACGAGGTCAGCGACTGCACCGCCGAGCGCGGCGGGCAGGTGTACCGCGGCGCCGTCGCCGTGCTGTTCCAACACGGATCTCACAACGTCATCGCCCACAACGAGATACGGGAGTTTCCTTACTCGGGTGTCTCGGTCGGCTGGATGTGGGACTACCCGTCGAGCCCCTCAGAAGGAAATCAGATCGTCGGCAACCACATCCACCACCTCGGGCAGGGCCGGCTCAACGACATGGGCGGCATCTATCTGCTGGGAATCGCCCCCGGAACCGTTTTGCGCGGCAACCACATTCACGACGTCGAGTGCCAGAACTACGGCGGCTGGGGCGTCTACCTCGACGAGGGCTCGAGCCACGTCGTGATCGAGGGCAACGTCGTGCACGACACGTCGAGCCAGTGCTACCACCAGCACTACGGCCGCGAGGTCATCGTGCGCGACAACATCTGGGCTCGCGGCCGCGAGGGACAGATCTCGATCACCCGCCCCGAGGATCACACCTCGTTCACCTTCCTGCGGAACATCGTCGTCGGTCACTCCTCCCCCGGCTTCGTCGGGACCCCGGGCGCGCGCGACGTGCGGAATTACCGCATCGACAGCGACCTGAACCTGTTCTGGGACGACGCGCCCGTCCCGGGCGCCATCCGCGCGGCGAACGCCGAGCGTCCCAAGGGCGCGGACGGATCCGTCGGATTCGACATCACCGAGACGCTCGACGACGAGTGGGCGACGCTCGGCCACGACCTGCATTCGCTCGACGCGGATCCGCTACTCGCCGACGACTTTGCCGTCGCGGCCGGCTCCCCCGCGCGCGAGCTCGGCATCCGGATCCCCGATGTGTCGGGGGCGGGGCCACGACCGATCGCCGAGCGTCGCCACCCGCTGGTGCCGCCCACGCTCGCGGATCCGTTCCTCCCCACCCGGGGCTAAACCAGCCCGCTCAGCGGTCGAGCCAGAGCGTGTTCTCGTAGCGCTTGAACCAGCTGACCTGGCGGCGGGCGTAGCGGCGCGTGAGCGCCTGGGTCTCGGCGATCGCCTCGGCCTCGGTCTTCTCGCCCTTCAGTTGGGCAAGCGCCTGGGCGTAGCCGATCGCGCGGCTCGCGGTCTTGCCCTGCTCGAGGCCGAGCGGGCGTAGCGCCTCGGTCTCGGCGAGCATGCCCTGCTCCCACATCAGGTCGACGCGGCGGTCGAGGCGCTCGACCAGCCGCTCGCGCTCCATGCGCAGCCCGACGATCGTCGTGTCGCGCCAGGCGACCGGCTTCTCGGGCAGCGCCGCGCCGTGGCCGGCGTCGCCCTGCGCGAGCACCTCGAGCGCGCGCACGACGCGGCGCCCGTTGCGCGGATCCACGCGCTCCGCCGTCGCCGTGTCTCTCGCCCGAAGCTCGGCATAGAGCGCTCCGGCGCCCTCGGCCTCGAGGCGCGCCTCGAGCTCGGCCCGCAGCGCGTTATCGCGAGGCGGGAAGCGGAAGTCGTAGATGACGCTCGAGACGTAGAGCCCGGATCCACCGACGAGGATCGCGTGGCGACCGCGCGCGATGATGTCGTCGATCGCGGCGCGCGCCTGCTGCTGATACGCCGCGACCGCGGCCTCTTCGGTGACGTCGAGCACGTCGAAGAGGTGGTGCGGGATGCCACGGCGCTCGGACACGGGGAGCTTCGCCGTGCCGATGCCCATGCCGCGGTACAGCTGCATGGCGTCGGCGTTGACAACCTCGGCCCCGCCGAGGCGCTCGGCGAGGTCGAGCGAGAGGTCGCTCTTGCCCGTACCGGTCGCGCCGACGACCGCCCAGAGACGCGGCGCCGCGGCCTCGTCAGCCGCGCGCTCGATCTCGGCGAGCGACGACGAAGCCTCGCCCGGTGCGGGGCTCGTCGTCACAGCCCGATGCGGAGCGTCGGGATGCCCAGGCCGACCTTGCCATCGCCCGTGCCCGGCGTAGACGGCACGGCGCAGCTGTCGACGAGCGAGCGGTCGTAGGCGTCGCCCGCGCGGGTGCGGCGGATCTTCAGCGGCGCACCGTCGGTGCTGTCGGCGAGGAGGTGCGAGGGCGCGGCGTGCGTGACCGTCACGGTAACGACGTCGCCCGGGCGCGGGGTCTCGGATCCCTCGGGCACCTCGAAGTGCACGAGGCGGTTGTCTTCGGCGCGGCCCGTGAGGCGGTGCGTCGACGAGTCCTTCTTGCCCTCGCCCGTCGAGACGAGCACCTCGAGCGTGCGCCCGAGCTGCTTCTCGTTCTCTTCGAGCGTGATGCGCTGCTGCAGGGCCATCAGCCGCTCGTAGCGCTCCTGCACCACGGCCTTCGGCACCTGGTTCGGCATCGTCGCGGCGGGCGTGCCCTCGCGGATCGAGTACTGGAACGTGAACGCGCTCGAGAAGCGCGCGGCCTCGACGACGCGCATCGTGTCTTCGAAGTCTTCGTCGGTCTCGCCGGGGAAGCCGACGATGATGTCGGTCGTGATCGAGGCGTTCGGGATCTTCTCGCGGACGCGGTCGAGGATGCCGAGGAACTTCTTCGAGCGGTACGACCGGCGCATGTCCTTCAGCACCTTGTCGCTACCCGACTGCAGCGGCATGTGCAGCTGCGGCATGACGTTGGGCGTCTCGGCCATCGCGTCGATGACATCGTCGGTGAAGGCGGCGGGGTGCGGGCTCGTGAAGCGCACGCGCTCGAGGCCCTCGATCTCGCCGCAGGCGCGCAGGAGCTTGCTGAACGCCTGGCGGTCGCCGAACTCGACGCCGTAGCTGTTCACGTTCTGGCCGAGCAGCGTGACCTCGATGGCGCCGTCGTCGACGAGAAGCTTGATCTCTTCGAGGATGTCGCCGGGTCGGCGGTCCTTTTCTTTACCGCGCAGGCTCGGCACGATGCAGAAGGTGCAGGTGTTGTTGCAGCCGACCGAGATCGAAACCCAGCCCGAGTAGTGCGAGTCGCGCTTCGTGGGCAGCGTCGACGGGAAGATCTCGAGCGACTCGAGGATCTCGAGAGAGGCCTCGCCGTTGTGGCGCGAGCGCTCGAGGAGCTGCGGCAGCGAACCCATGTTGTGGGTGCCGAACACGACGTCGACCCACGGGGCCTTCTGCGTGACGGTGTCTTTGTCCATCTGTGCGAGGCAACCGCCCACGGCGATCTGCATGCCGGCGTGCTTGTCTTTCACCGACTTCAGGTGGCCAAGCGTGCCGTAGAGCTTGCCGGCGGCGTTCTCGCGGACGGCGCAGGTGTTGATGATGACCACGTCGGCTTCTTCGCCCGTGGCGGCGCGCACGTAGCCGGCGCTCTCGAGAGAGCCGGACATGCGCTCGGAGTCATGCACGTTCATCTGGCAGCCGAAGGTGCGCACCTCGTAGGTGCGGGCACGGCCGTCTTCGGTGAAGGCGGCGGGCGACGGGGCGATGAGCGTCGGGGCAGAAGATGGCATGGTCATAGCGAGAGCCATTCTACGGAGTGAAGCGTGTGAACGGGCTACGCGAACGTTCGTCGAACGCCCGCGTAGCCCCGGTGTCGCTACTGGAAGCGCACGCGGCGGATACCGCCGCCTCGAGCCTCATCGAGCGCCTGATTCGCGACGCGCATGGCCATCGACCCACCGAAGCCGCGACGGGAGAGCTGGCCCACCAGCCGGCGGAGCGCGGTGTCGTGGTCGAGGCGCGACAGCGGCCCCGACTTCGAGCGCGCAAACTCGAGCGCGCGCTCTTCGTCGTCGTCGGGCAGCGACTCGATCGCGCGGTCGATCGCATCGCGCGAGAGCCCCCTCTTCACGAGGGACTGCGCGACGGCCTTCCGGCCCTGGCCCTTGCGGTTCGTCGCCTGATAGACGAGCTGCTCCGCGAGGATGTCGTCGTCGATCGCACCGACCCGCAGGAGCCGGTCGATGATGTCTTCCGCGATCTCGGACTCGACGCCATCGCGGCGAAGGCGATCACGCGCCTCTCGCTCGGAGAGGCCCCGCGACCCGAGCGCGCGCACGAGGCGCTGCTCGGCGCGGCGGGCGATCTCGTCGGCCTCTGCGGCCGATTCGTCTGCCTCACTATCGCCGGAAGCCGCGTCGCCGGGGAGGGTCTCGATGTCAGATTCCGCCTCGTCGCAACCGCCATCGCCCTCCCCCGCGACCGCAGCGGTCACGCGACGCGTGGGCGAACCCTGCCACGTCGTGTGCCACTCATCCGCGGCGGCATCGGGCTTGCTCTCTTCGGGCCGGGCCGGCGCGACCGGCGCCGGCCCACCGAAGAGGGGCACGACGGGGGCGAGACGTTCGCCCCCGTCACCGTGCGAGGTCGACATGATCAGGCCGCGGCGCGGTCGTCGCCCTCGAGGGCCTCGGCCGGGGCCGCGTCGTCTTCGAGCAGACCGAGCTTGACCTTGATCTTGTTCTCGATCTCGAGCGCGACGTCGGCGTTCTCCTTGAGGAACCGGCGCGCGTTCTCCTTGCCCTGACCGAGCTGGTCACCGTCGTAGGTGTACCACGAGCCCGACTTCTTCACGATGTTGTGCTCGACACCGAAGTCGATCAGCGAGCCCTCGCGCGAGATGCCCGTGCCATACAGGATGTCGAACTCGGCCTGCTTGAAGGGCGGGGCCATCTTGTTCTTGACGACCTTGACGCGGGTGCGGTTACCGACGGCGTCGCCGCCGTCTTTCATCGTCTCGATGCGGCGGATGTCGAGGCGCACCGACGCGTAGAACTTCAGCGCCTTACCACCGGCGGTCGTCTCGGGCGAGCCGAAGAAGACGCCGACCTTCTCGCGGAGCTGGTTGATGAAGATCGCGGTGGTCTTCGTCTGGTTCAGGCCACCGGTGATCTTGCGCATCGCCTGCGACATGAGTCGCGCCTGCAGGCCGACGTGCGAGTCACCCATCTCGCCCTCGATCTCGGCGCGGGGCACGAGCGCCGCGACGGAGTCGATCACGATGAGGTCGATCGCGCCCGAGCGGATCAGCATGTCGGCGATCTCGAGCGCCTGCTCACCCGTGTCGGGCTGCGAGACGAGGAGAGCGTCGATGTCGACGCCCAGCTTGCTGGCGTACTCGGGGTCGAGCGCGTGCTCGGCGTCGATGAATGCCGCGATGCCGCCGGCCGCCTGGGCGTTGGCGATCGCGTGCAGCGTCAGCGTGGTCTTACCCGACGACTCCGGACCGTAGATCTCGACGACGCGGCCGCGGGGAAGGCCGCCAATGCCGAGGGCGACATCGAGCGCGATGGAGCCCGTGGGGATGACCTCGACAGGGGCGCGCTCTTCGCTGCCGAGTCGCATGATCGACCCCTTGCCGAACTGACGATCAATCTGCGCGAGTGCAGTCTCGAGAACCTTCTCGCGGTCTGTAGCTGTAGCCATGATGGACTCCTTCTTCGTTCGTGTACCGCCGCCCATAGGCTGTCGCGACCCGCCTCAAGGGGACGGATTCTTCGACAGGGCGCGTGGCCTGTTGCCTGTTTCTCACGCTACGGAGAACCACTGACAATCGAAGCGGGTCATCCGAATCTGTGGAGAAAAAGCACCAGATCCACGTTGTGGACAACATTACGTCGCCTAGAACGAATATTCGAGACCGCGTCGGCGTGTCGAAAAGAAGTTCGAAACAGATCGCCGGGTCGGCGATCAGCGCGGCGGGGCCTGCAGCCCCTGGCCGTAGCGGGCAGACTCGGGAAGGTCGGTCTCAACGCACAGCGCCTCCCAGATGGCGCGCACGGGAACGCCATCGGCCAGAGCGTCGTTGGCGCTCTGGCCGATGGTCGGAAGGATCAGGTCCGCGAGGATCCAGCTGGAGCGCGCGCCGAAGTGCTCCTCGGCGGCGCGCAGAAACTCGCTGCGCTTCACCGCAGCGACAGCTCGGGCTCGACCTCGGCGACCAGCTCGTCGGGAACCACGTCGGGGAACGGGCTCTCGAGGCCCTCAAGCACCGCGAGGCGATCGCCCACGCGGCGCATCACGGCCGACATCGGAACGCCGAGCGCGTCGGTCACCGATGCCAGGATCTCGCTCGAGACCTCTTTCTGCCCGCGCTCGACCTCGCTGAGGTACCCGAGCGCGACGCTCGCCTTACTCGCAACCTGACGCAGCGTCTGCCCCTGCTGCTGGCGGAAGTCGCGAAGCACGTCGCCGATCTCTTGACGTAACAGGAACATGGCGCCCTCCCTCGTTGTTCGCGTCTTTTCGATCTCGTACCGGTGATCGCGGCACAGGCCGGACCACTCGTCTGACATACCAGAGTAATCGAGATTCGGCCGCGAGCAGTCGCTCACGGCAAATGGATATGTAGGTGGAACGCTTCTTTCAGCGCGAATTATTCCCGAGCTCGCGAAGAGCCAGCCCGAGCACGGCATCGACCGCCGCCGCACGGATCGACGCCCTGTCTCCCTCGAACGCGCAGCGCTCGACCGCGACGTCGTCGCCGACCGCGACGGCGACGTAGACGGTGCCGACCGGCTGACCGTCCTGCGGATCCGGGCCCGCGACGCCCGTCGTCGCGAGGCCGACGTCGGTAACGGATCCGTCGAGGATGAAGGCGCGCCGCACGCCGCGCGCCATCTGCTCCGCGACGAGCGGATCCACCGCGCCCCGGGCGGCGAGCAACTCGCCGTCGACGCCGAGCAGCTCGCGCTTGGCGCGGGTGTCGTACGCGACGATACCGCCGCGCATGGCGCGCGAGGCACCCGGCACGTCGACGATCGCCGCGGAGACGAGGCCGCCCGTCAGCGACTCGGCGGCCGCGATCGTGAGGCCCCGCGACGCGAGGGCCTCGACGAGCTCGGCCTGGCGGCTCATGCGCTCGTGCGGGATCCGCGCACCTGCGCGAGGACGTAGTCGATGCCGCTCACGACCGTCAGTACGACGACGGCCCACATACCGATGAGGGTCACGATCGTCCAGGCGTCGCGGCCGATGAGCACGTCGAGCGGGAGGAGCGCCCACGAGAGCACGACGCCCTGCACGGCCGTCTTGATCTTGCCGAGCCAGGCGGCCGCGACGACGTGCGTACGGCGGACCATGAGGCGGTGCACCGTGACGCCCCACTCGCGGATGAGGATGACGATCACCATCCACCACGCCATCTCGCCGAGGCAGGCGAGCCCCACGAACGCGAGGCCCGTGAGCAGCTTGTCGGCGATCGGGTCCCACAGCTTGCCGAAGTCGCTGACGATCTCGTACTTGCGCGCGAGGTAACCGTCGACCCAGTCGGTCGAGATCGCGACGATGAACAGGATCGCCGCGGTCCAGCGGAGGCCCGTATGGGCGTCGCCGAACGCGCCGCCGATGAGGAGCAAGACGAAGAAGACGATCGCGAGCGGGATGCGCGCGAGCGTGATCGCGTTGGGGAGCTGGGGGTGGATGGCCATCTCAGTCGCGTCCCGTCAGCTGCCAGGCGTCTTCGCCGTCTTCGTCGTCTGCGTTCACCGTCGGGAGCCCCTCGAACTGGGTCTCGATCGGGTCTGTGCCGTAGCGGTCGTCGTACGCCGGCTCCGGCGCCGCGGCGGGCGCCTCGGCGACGGCCGGGGCGGCGGGCTGTGCCGGTGCCGCGGCGGGAGCCGGCGGCTCCTCGCCGCGTAGCTTCGCGAGGACCGCGGGGAGCTGGTCGGGCGCGACGAGCACGTCGCGCGCCTTGGATCCCTCGGACGGGCCGACGATCTCGCGCGACTCGAGCAGGTCCATGAGGCGGCCCGCCTTCGCGAAGCCCACGCGCAGCTTGCGCTGCAGCATCGACGTCGAACCGAACTGGCTCGAGACGATCAGCTCGGTCGCCGCGAGCAGCACCTCGAGGTCGTCTCCGATGTCTTCGTCGATTTCCTTCTTCGGTGCCTCCATCGCGTCGGCGACGTCGGCACGGTACTCCGGGCGGGCCTGGCCCGTCACGTGCTTCACGACCGCGTCGATCTCGGCCTCGGTCACCCACGCGCCCTGCAGGCGGAACGGCTTCGACGAACCCATCGGCGAGAACAGGGCGTCGCCCTGGCCGATGAGCTTGTCGGCGCCGGGACCGTCGAGGATGACTCGCGAGTCGGTGACGCTCGTGACGGCGAACGCCATGCGCGACGGAACGTTGGCCTTGATGAGGCCCGTGACGACGTCGACCGAGGGGCGCTGCGTCGCGAGCACCAGGTGGATGCCCGAGGCGCGCGCGAGCTGGGTGATGCGCACGATCGAGTCTTCGACGTCGCGCGGCGCGACCATCATGAGGTCGGCGAGCTCGTCGACCACCACGAGCAGGTACGGGTAGGGCTTGAGCACGCGCTCGGATCCGGCGGGCAGCTGCAGCTCTCCGCCGACGACGGCCTTGTTGAAGTCGTCGATGTGACGGAAGCCGAACGACGCGAGGTCGTCGTAGCGCATGTCCATTTCCTTCACGACCCACTGCAAGGCCTCCGCGGCCTTCTTCGGGTTCGTGATGATGGGCGTGATGAGGTGCGGCACGCCCGCGTAGGCGGTGAGCTCGACGCGCTTCGGGTCGACGAGCACCATGCGGACCTCGCTTGGCTTGGCGCGCATGAGCAGGCTCGTGATCATCGAGTTCACGAAGCTCGACTTACCGGATCCGGTCGAACCGGCCACCAGCAGGTGCGGCATCTTCGCGAGGTTCGCGACGACGAACCCGCCCGAGACGTCCTTGCCGACGCCGATCGTGAGCGGGTGCGTCGACTTCTGAGCCGCGGCGGAACGCAGGACGTCGCCGAGGGCGACCGTCTCGCGGTCGACGTTCGGAATCTCGATACCGATGGCGCTCTTGCCCGGGATCGGCGCGAGGATGCGCACGTCGTTCGACGCGACGGCGTACGAGATGTTGTTCGACAGCTGCGTGATCTTCTCGACCTTGACGCCGGGGCCGAGCTCGACCTCGTACTGCGTCACGGTCGGGCCGCGCGAGAAGCCGGTGACCTTCGCGTTGACCTTGAACTCGACGAAGACCTGCTCGATCTGCGCGACCATGCGGTCGTTCGCCTCGGAACTCACGACGGCGGGCGGGCCCGCGGCGAGCTGCGCGGGCGAGGGCAGGATGTACGGCGCCTCAGGCGGCTGGGGGCCGCGCGCGCCCGGGCCGTCGGTTCCGAAGCCCGAGATCTCACCGAACTCGTCGTCGGGGCCGAGCTCGTCGTCGCCCAGCAGGTCGATGCCGAAGTTGCCGGCCGCGGCCTCCTCGCGGATCCGCGACATCGCCGGGTCGTCGAGAACCTGCGTCGCCTGCTCGGCCGGCGTGTACGTCGGCTCGGGCTCGCGGCGCGGCGCGGGGTCGGCGAACTGCACCGGCTGCGTCGCCGGGTCGACCGCGGGCTCCTCGTCGGCGATAACGGCCTGGTCGTAGCCCGGGTCGTCCTGCAGGCCCAGGAGCTGCCCGAGGTGCGCCGTGTCGGTCGGCACCTCGACGTCTTCCTCTCGGCCCGTCGAGTTGCGACGCCACCACGGCAGCTCGTCGGCGCCGTCGAACAGGGTCTCGTCGTCGGTCTTCTTCTTGCGCGAGCGCTTGGCGCGCGCGGGCTTCTCGTCGAGAACCTTCGTCTCGGCGAGGTCGGCCTCAGCGTTGCCGGCCGCGACGGCGGGCTCGCGGGGCTCGGCGTCGAACATCCAGCGATAGAGGTCGCCGAGGCGCTGACCGATGCGGTTCGGCGGGGTCTTCGTGATGATCAGCAGGCTCAGCCCGATGAGCACGGCGAGCACGACGTAGGCGCCGATCGGCGAGAGCAGCCGCGCGAGCGGCTCGCCGATCATCCAGCCGAACACGCCACCGGATCCGCTAAGCGCGGGCATGCCCTCGGCGGGCGTCGGGCGCCCGTCGATCGGCTCGGGCTGCACGATCGCGATGTGGCAGATCGCGGCGACCGACAGCGTCAGCAGGGCGACGCCGATGCCGACGCGGCCGTTGTTGTACACCGAGGACGGGTGGCGGAAGAGCCAGCCCGCGAGGAGCACGAGCGCGACGGGGAAGACGAGCGCGGTTCGGCCGATGAGGCCGCCAAACGTGAAGGCGCTGATGTTCTCGGCGACGGCGTTATTGATGAAGAACCACTCGACAACGGCGCCCGAGATCGCGAGCAACACGAGGAAGAACGGGAAACCATCGCGGCGGTCGGCCTTGTCGAGGTTCTCCTGGCCGAAGGCGCGGAAGAGGCCGCCGGTCGCGCGCGCGAGGCCGTGCCACATGCGAACGGGCGCCGAGGGTCGGTCGGGCTCGCCGATGTGCTTTTTGGGCGCAGGGGCGGACTTCGCGGCGCTCCCCTTCGAGGAGCCGCCGCGACTGGATCCCGAGGAGTTCTTGGGCGCGGTGGACGATCGTGCCATGCCTTCAAAGGTACGCGTGACCCCTGACAAACGAAGGCAGGACGCGCAAAAACCCGGGTGATCCCCTACGAAATCACCCGGGTTTGCGGCTCAGCGGGGCGGTTTACGCCTCGATGACGAGCGGCACGATCATGGGGCGACGGCGCAGGCGCTGTCCGACCCAGCGGCCGATCGTGCGGCGGATGACCTGGCTCAGGGCGTGGTTGTCGCGCACGCCCTTCTCTGCTGCCTCCTGCAGCGCCTGGACGATCTTCGGGCGGATCTTGTCGAAGACCTTGTCGTCCTCCGCGAAACCGCGGGCGTGAATCTCGGGGCCCGTGACGATCTTGCCGGTCTTCGAGTCGACCACCACGATGATCGAAATGAAGCCCTCCTCGCCGAGCACGCGGCGGTCCTTGAGGTCGGCGTCGGTGATCTCGCCCACCGAGGAGCCGTCGACGTAGACGAAGCCGAGGTCGAGCTGACCCGAGACCCATGCCTCGCCGTCCTTCAGGTCGACGGACGTGCCGTTTTCGACGATGAAGGTGTTCTCCTCGGGCACGCCCGTCTGCTGCGCGAGGTTCGCGCTCGCCGTGAGGTGGCGGTATTCGCCGTGCACGGGGATGACGTTCTTCGGCTTGAGGATGTTGTAGCAGTAGAGCAGCTCGCCCGCGGCGGCGTGGCCCGAGACGTGCACCTTGGCGTTGGCCTTGTGCACGACGTTGGCGCCGAGCTTCGTGAGGCCATCGATCACACGGTAGACGGCGTTCTCGTTGCCGGGGATGAGGCTCGAGGCGAGGATGACGGTGTCGCCCTCGCCGGGGGTGATGGCGTGGTCGAGGTTGGCCATGCGGCTGAGCACGGCCATCGGCTCGCCCTGCGAGCCGGTCGACATGTACACGATCTGGTGGTCGGGGATGTCGTGCGACTTCTTGTAGTCGACGAGCGCGCCCTCGGGCACGTTGAGGTAGCCGAGCTGCTCGGCGATGGTCATGTTGCGCACCATCGAACGGCCCAGCAGCGCGACGCGGCGGCCGTTGTTGACGGCGGCGTCGATGACCTGCTGCACGCGGTGAACGTGGCTTGAGAAGCTCGCGACGACGACGCGGCCGGTGGTCTTCGACATCACCTGGTCGATGACGGGGCCAATCTGGCGCTCGGTCGGTGTGAAGCCCGGCACGTCAGCGTTGGTCGAGTCGGGCAGGAACAGGTCAATGCCCTCTTCGCCGAGCTTCGCGAAGTGGCGGAGGTCGGTGATGCGGCCGTCGAGCGGCAGCTGATCCATCTTGAAGTCACCCGTGTGCAGCACGAGGCCGGCTTCGGTGCGGATCGCGACGGCGAGCGCGTCGGGGATCGAGTGGTTGACGGCGACGAACTCCATGTCGAAGCCGGCGATCTTGCGCTTCTCGCCCTCGCGCACGACGTTCGAGACGGGCGTGATGCGGTGTTCCTTAAGCTTCGCCGTCGTGAGCGCGAGCGTGAGCTTCGAGCCGTAGATCGGGATGTCCTGGCGCATGCGCAGGAGATAGGGAACGCCGCCGATGTGGTCTTCGTGACCGTGCGTGAGCACGAGGCCGACGATGTCGCCGAGGCGATCCTTCAGCGGCTCCATGTCGGGCAGGATCAGGTCGACGCCCGGCTGGTGCTCTTCGGGGAAGAGGACGCCGCAGTCAACGAGCAGGATCTTGCCGTCGAACTCGTACATGGCCATGTTGCGGCCGACCTCGCCCAGGCCACCGAGCGGGGTGACGCGCAGGGCGCCGGACTCGAGAGCGGGCGGGTCAAAGACAGGGGTGGACATTGTGCCTTTCAGCGCGATTCGCGCAGGGGTTGCGTCACCGTGTGGTGCCAGGCACCTTGGGCAGCGCTCCGCCCGCGGCCGCGTTGCGGTCGGGGCGGAAGTTCGAGAAGTCCACGCCTTCAACGTCCTTCACGAGGGCGAGTTCGTCCTCGATGATGGCGGCCTCCCACTCTTCGGGGCCCACAAGCGGCAGTCGCACGCGGGGGCTCGAAATACGGCCGAGGCCGTGGAGGATGTACTTGGTGGACACCGTGCCCGGCACGTGAGTCATCACGGCGCGGACGAGCGGCTCGAGCTTCTTGTGCTGCTCGGTGGCGGTTGCGAGGTCGCCGCGGTTGACCGCGTCGACGATGGTTCGGTAAGGGCCGGCGGCGATGTTCGCCGTGACGCCGATCAGGCCCGAGGCGCCAATGGACAGTGCGGGCAGCGCGTTTGCGTCGTCGCCCGAGAAGTAGATGAGGTCGGTCTGGTTCATGACGCGGCTGACCTCGCTGAAGTCGCCCTTTGCGTCCTTCACCGCGACGATGTTGGGGTGCTTGGCGAGACGAAGGAACGTCTCGTACTTGATCGGCACGCCCGTGCGGCCCGGAATGTCGTACGCGATGACCGGCAGATCGGTCGAGTCGGCGATCAGACGGAAGTGCGTGAGGATGCCCGCCTGGGTGGGCTTGTTGTAGTACGGAGTGACGACCATGATGCCGTCGGCGCCGGCCTTCTCGCTCTTCTTGTAGAGGTCGATGGCGTGGGCGGTCTCGTTGGAGCCACCGCCCGTGATGATCTTCGCGCGCCCCGAGGCGACGCTCTTGCCCACTTCGACGAGCTTGAGCTTCTCGGCGTCGGTCAGCGTCGAGGTCTCACCCGTCGTGCCGGTGACGACGATGCCGTCGGCGCCCGAGGTGATGACGTCGTCCATCAGACGCTCCGTCGCATCCCAATCGACCTCACCATCGGCGGTCATCGGGGTAACGAGGGCGACGAGAACCTGACCGAAGGGGTTTGCGGGATGCGTCATACGAACAAGATTAGCGCGAGGCGGCTGAATCGCGTGTCCACACCACGAAGCGGTAGCGCGTGCCGGTGCGGCTCGTGAGCCACTCCCCCACCTCCGAGCGGATCCATTCGGGCCCGATCTCGGGCGCGCGGGTGTCGCCGTCGACATCGAGGTCGATCTCGGTCACGTAGAGCTCCGAGACCCGAGGAAGCGCCTCGCGATACACCTGGCCGCCGCCGATAATCCACCCGTCGGAACCCACGAGCGGGGTCGCCTCGTCGAGCGATCCGCAGGTCTCCCCGCCGGGTGCCTCGTAGGATCCGTCGCGCGTGATCACGATGTTGCGGCGCCCCGGCAGGGGCCGGAAGCGCTCGGGGAACGACTCCCAGGTTCGCCGCCCCATGATGACGGCGGATCCGCGGGTGCGTTCCGAGAAATACGCCAGGTCTTCGGGGACGTGCCAGGGCATCGTTCCGCCGGATCCGATCACTCGCCCGCGGGCCTCGGCCCAGATGGCGCGCAGCATCACACCGCGACCGCGCCACGAATGGCGGGGTGGTGCTCGTAACCCACGACCTCGAAGTCGGCGTAGTTGTAGTCGAAGATCGAGTCGGCCTGGCGGATCTTCAGCACGGGGTACGTGTACGGCTCGCGCGTAAGCTGCTCGGCAACCTGCTCGCGGTGGTTGTCATAAATATGGCAGTCGCCGCCCGTCCACACGAACTCGCCGGGCTCGAGCCCCGCCTGCTGCGCGATCATCATCGTGAGCATGGCATAGCTCGCAATATTAAAAGGCACCCCCAGGAAGAGATCGGCGCTGCGCTGGTACAGCTGGCAGCTGAGCTTGCCGTCTGCAACGTAGAACTGGAACATCGCGTGGCACGGCGGAAGCGCCATGTTGTCGACCTCGGCGGGGTTCCAGGCGGTCACGATCATGCGGCGCGAGTCGGGAGTGTTGCGGATCTGCTCGACGACCTTGGCGATCTGATCGATGTGGCCGCCGTCTGGCGTCGGCCAGGAGCGCCACTGCACCCCGTACACGGGCCCCAGGTCGCCGTTTTCGTCGGCCCACTCGTCCCAAATCGTGACGCCGCGCTGCTGCAGCCACTCGACATTGGAGTCGCCGCGCAGGAACCACAGCAGCTCGAGAGCGACCGACTTGAAGTGCACCTTCTTCGTCGTGATCAGCGGAAAGCCCTGCGCCAGGTCGTAGCGAATCTGGCGCCCAAACACGCTCGTCGTGCCGGTGCCGGTGCGATCCGACTTGTGCGATCCGTTTTCGAGCACATCGCGCAGGAGGTCTTCATAGGGCGTCGAGATCGCAGCAGGCATACCTCAAGACTACGCTCCCCCACCGGGACGGAGCCCGACGAAAGAGCGCGTTCTGGTGACGCATCGCGGCGCCGCCATTAGGCTGATTCCGACCGCTCACCACTACCCCCGAGGAGTCATCATGGCTATCACCAGCGAAGCAACCGCCAACTGGTCGGGTTCGCTCACCGAAGGATCCGGAACCGTCGCGGCCGCGAGCGGCATCGGCACGTTCCCCGTCAACTGGAAGGCCCGCTCGGAGGGCTCGGACTCGACGACGACGCCCGAGGAGCTCATCGCTGCGGCCCACTCGTCATGCTTCAACATGGCGCTCTCGAACGAGCTCACCCAGGCGGGCTTCACGCCCACCTCGCTCACGACCACGGCGTCGGTCACCTTCGTGCCCGGCACCGGCATCACGGGCAGCCACCTCAACGTCTCGGCGACGATCCCGGGCATCTCGGAGGCCCAGTTCGAAGAGATCGCGAACGGCGCGAAGTCAGGCTGCCCGGTCTCGCAGGCCCTCGCCGGCATCGAGATCACCATCGAAGCCTCGCTCGCCTAAGCAAGACAAGAACGAAGCCCGCCTCGCCAAAAACGAGGCGGGCTTCGTGGTTCTTCTAGAGACCTACCGCCGCGCCAACCGAATCGCCTGCCGGGTGGCGGCGCGGGCGCGCTTGCGGTCGCCCGCGGCGTCGTAAACGACGCCGAGTCGGAACCAGGCTCGCCAGCTGTCGGGCTCGGCCTCGACGGCGCGCTGATAGTCGGGGAAGAGCGCGTCGGCGTCGGCACGGACGACGCCACCGGAGGGCCGCAGGGCGACCTCCTCGGAGGGCAGAAGGCCCTCCTCGCCGAGCTGCTTGGCGAGGCGGTCGGCGCGCCAGCCGAACCAGAGCTCTCGGCCGAGGGCCCAGAAGCCGAGGAGGGGGAAGACGATCATGGCGACGCCCATGACGATCGCGATGGGCTCGGAAGTGTCGATGCCCGCGCCAATCATGGCGACGGAGCGGCCACCGAGCAGCCAGATGTAGAGCGCGAAGACGACGGCCATGACGGCGACGCCGATGCGGGTGCCCATCAGGAGAGCTCGAGGAAGTTGTCGAGGCCGACGGCGACGCCGGTGGTGCCGTTGATGCCGGCGAGCGCGAGGCGGATGCCCGGCGCGTAGGCGGCCTGCGGGTCGGCGGTGTCGTGCTGGATGACGAGGCTCTCGCCGGGGCCGGAGAGGATGACCTGCTGCTGGGCGATGACGCCGGGGCGGCGGAGGGAGTGCACGGGGACGCCGGCCGTCAGCTCGCCGCGGGCGGGCTGGTCGGCGTTCGGCGCCTGGACGGGCTCGGTGCGGCCGGCGGCGATGAGCTCGGCGGTACGCACCGCGGTGCCGCTCGGCGAGTCGATCTTCGTGTCGCGGTGCGATTCGATGATCTCGGCGAAGGGGAAGAATTTCGCGGCCTGGGCGGCGATGCGGGATCCGATGACGGAGCCGAGCGAGAAGTTCGGGATGATGACGACGGCGACGCCCGCGTCGTCGGCGAGCGGCGCGATCTCGGCGATCTTCTCGGCGGACCAGCCGCTCGTGGCGACGAGCGCGGGGATGCCGCGGGCGATGGCCTCGCGGACGATCTTCTCGCTGGCCTCGAGGTTGGTCGCGTCGACGACGAGGTCGGCGCCGGCGATGTCGGCGGGCGAGCTCGCGGATCCGAGGACGGTGGTCACCTCGTAGCCGGGCGTCTCGTCGAGAACGGTGCGGATGATCCTGCCGAGTTTGCCGGATCCGCCGGCGAGGGCCACGAGAGTCATGGATCCAGTTTACGGGGCCTGCCAGGCCCGCCCTCGCGGATCAGACGGGCGGGTTCTCGGGGAGGCCGGTGCGCAGCTCGTAGGGCAGGTGGGCGATGTCGTTGTGGCTGACGAGGCTCCACGGCCGGCCCTTCTTCTGGGCGAGGATCGTGAGGCCGCAATTGGCCTGGTTGAGCGTCAGCCAGCGCCATTCCTCGGCGCCGAGCACCTCGCGGACGAACCACGAGATGACGAAGTTGTGGGTGATGAGGAGCTCGTGCACGTCGCCCGCCTTGCGGACGAGGAATTCGTTGACGGCGTCGCCCATCTGGGCCTGGCCGGCCTCGATCTCTTCCTCGGTGATTCCGCCGAAGAAGGGCTCGAAGACCGAGGGCGTGTCTTCGCACATGCCGGTCGGGACGCAGTCGAAGAGGAGCGCGTGGGGCTGCGGGTCGATCGCGGGCATGCGCTCAGCGAGGATCTTCGCGGTTTCGGTCGCGCGGAGGAGCGGCGAGTGCCAGACGGCGTCGAACGGGACGCCCGAGAGGCGGTCGGCGAGGAGGCCGGCCTGGCGTACGCCGCGGGGTGAGAGCGGCCCGTCTTCGAGACCGTATTCGGCGTCTTGGTGTTCGCCATGGCGAACGAGGTAGATGTAGTGCGTCACCGGTGATCCGCTTCGTCGAGGTCAGTGCTGTATCTGGCGCAGTGTGGGCAAGTGTGCAGTATGAAAGCCGCGCGCTGACGCGTCGCGGCTTTCATCTACCCTATCCCGGCGCCACGGCCGAGGGCCTCGTTTCCCGACATTTCGGAAAGCGAGGCCCTCGATTACAGCGATGGGAAATTAGGCTTCGGTCGCCTCGGCCTCGGGCTCGGCGCCCTCTTCCTGGACGAGCTCGAGCGAGAGCTTTCCGCGGTCGTCGACCTTCGAGATCTTGACGAGGAGCTTCTGGCCCACCGACACGACGTCCTCGATGTTCTCGACGCGCTTGCCGCCGTTGAGCTTGCGCAGCTCGGTGACGTGAAGCAGGCCGTCCTTGCCCGGAAGGAGCGAGACGAACACACCGAACTTGGCGATGTTGACGGCGGTACCGAGGTACTGCTCGCCGACCTCGGGGTTGGTCGGGTTCGCGATCGCGTTGACCTGGGCGCGCGCGGCGTCTGCCGCGGGGCCGTCGGTCGCGCCGATGTAGACGGTGCCGTCTTCCTCGATCGAGATCGTGGCGCCGGTCTCGTCCTGGATCGCGTTGATCGTCTTGCCCTTGGGGCCGATCAGCTCGCCGATCTTGTCGACGGGGATCTGCACGCTGATGACGCGGGGCGCCGTCGGTGCCATCTCGTCGGGGGTGTCGATCGCCGAGTTCAGCACGTCGAGGATGCGCAGACGCGCGTCCTTGGCCTGCGTGAGGGCGCCAGCGAGGACCTCCGAGGGGATGCCGTCGAGCTTCGTGTCGAGCTGGAGAGCGGTCACGAACTCGCTGGTACCGGCGACCTTGAAGTCCATGTCGCCCAGGGCGTCTTCGGCGCCGAGGATGTCGGTGAGGGCCGCGTAGCGGGTCTCGCCGTCGACGTCCTCCGACACGAGGCCCATCGCGATACCGGCAACGGGTGCGCGCAGCGGCACACCGGCGTTGAGGAGCGAGAGCGTCGAGGCGCAGACCGAACCCATCGAGGTGGATCCGTTGGAGCCGAGGGCCTCGGACACCTGGCGGATCGCGTAGGGGAACTCCTCGCGCGTCGGCAGGACCGGCACGAGGGCGCGCTCGGCGAGGAAGCCGTGGCCGATCTCGCGGCGCTTGGGGCTACCCACACGACCCGTCTCACCCGTCGAGTAGGGCGGGAAGTTGTAGTGGTGCATGTAGCGCTTCGACGTGGTCGGCGAGAGCGAGTCGATCTGCTGCTCCATCTTGAGCATGTTCAGCGTGGTGACACCCATAATCTGGGTCTCGCCGCGCTGGAAGATTGCCGAGCCGTGCACGCGCGGGATGACCTGAACCTCGGCGTCGAGCGGGCGGATGTCGGCGAGGCCACGACCGTCGATGCGCACACCGTCGGTGAGGATGCGGCCGCGGACGACCTCCTTGGTGACCGACTTGTAGGCGGCCGAGACCTCGGCGTTTGCCGAGGCGGGAAGCTCGCCGGCCTCAACCTTGGCGGCGACCTCTGCCTTGACGCGGTCCTTCAGTGCGTCGTCGGCGTCCTGGCGCTGCTGCTTGTCGGCGATCTGGTAGATGCCCTTGAGCTCTTCCAGCGCCGAGTCGCGCACGACGGCGAAGAGCTCGTCGGTGTACGAGGCGAAGACGGGGAACTCGAGCGGGGCGCGCGTCGACGACGCGGCCATCTCGGCCTGGGCGGCGACGAGCTGCTTGATGAACGGCTTGGCGGCCTCGAGGCCACCGGCGACGATCTCTTCGTTCGGCTTGACGGCGCCGCCGCGGATGAGGTTCCACGAACCCTCCGTGGCCTCGGCCTCAACCATCATGATGGCGACATCGCCGTTGTCGAGCACGCGGCCCGCGACCATGAGGTCGAAGACGGCCTGGTCGACCTGCTCGGCGTTCGGGAACGCGACCCACTGGTCGTCGTGCTGACCCATGCCCGGGATGAGCGCGAGGCGCACACCGGCGATGGGGCCCGAGAAGGGCAGACCCGAGATCTGCGTCGACGCCGAGGCGGCGTTGATCGCGAGGGCGTCGTAGAACTCGCCCGGTGCGATCGAGAGCACCGTGACGACGATCTGGACCTCGTTGCGCAGGCCGTTGACGAACGACGGGCGCAGCGGGCGGTCGATGAGGCGGCACACGAGGATGGCCTCGGTCGAGGGGCGACCCTCGCGGCGGAAGAACGAGCCGGGGATCTTGCCCGCGGCGTACGAGCGCTCTTCGACGTCAACCGTCAGCGGGAAGAAGTCGAAGCCCTCGCGGGGGTGCTTGCCGGCGCTCGTGGCGGAGAGAAGCATGGTCTCTTCGTCGAGGTAAGCGGCGACGGCGCCCTGAGCCTGCTGCGCAAGGCGGCCGGTCTCGAAGCGGATCGTGCGGGTGCCGAAGCGACCGTTATCGAGAACGGCCTCAGCTGCGGTGATTTCTGGACCCTCCAAGGGATCCCTCCTTATATACGTGCGTGCCCTACCTGATGACAGGGCGTACGTGAAGGAGCAGGAGAGGATGCCATGCTGGCCACCAGGAGAAACTCACCGGGACGCCCGGGAAGCCACTTCTAGGGACCAGCTCCTATCGAGCCTGCTCCATGAATTTATGCAATTGTGCACTTCCAGCCTAACAGGGCGGTTGAATAGAGGGGCAACCCGAAATCAAAGGAGATTCCATGGCCGCTAAGAAGGCCCTCATCGTGCGTGGCGGATGGGACGGACACCAGCCCGTCGCCGCGACCGAGCTTTTCATTCCCTTCCTCACCGATAACGGCTTCGACGTGCGCGTCGAGGAGTCGAACGAGATCTACGCCGACGCGGCCGTCATGGCCGAGACCGACCTCATCCTGCAGTCGGTGACGATGTCGGAGATCTCGCGAGAGGCCTTCGCGGGCCTGCGCGACGCCGTCATCGCCGGCACGGGCTTCGCCGGCTGGCACGGCGGCATCGCCGACTCGTACCGCAACAACTCCGATTACCTGCAGCTCGTCGGCGGCCAGTTCGCGACCCACCCGTCGAAGCACCCCGACGAGCTGACCGAGGGCGACCCGGCGAACAACTACCTCACCTACACCGTGAAGGTAACGGATCCGGATCACGAGATCATGGCGGGGATCGGCGACTTCGAGCTGCACACCGAGCAGTATTGGGTGCTGCACGACGACCTGATCGACGTGCTCGCGACCACGACCCACCCGGTGCAGCCGTACCACCCGTGGCACCGCCCCATCACGTCGCCCGCCGTGTGGACGCGCCTGTGGGGCAACGGCCGCATCTTCGTCGCGACGCCCGGCCACTCCCCCGAGGTGCTCCAGGATCCGAACGTGCGAACGATCGTCGAGCGCGGCCTGCTCTGGGCCGCGCGGTAGAGCCGACTAGGCCTCCGCGCGCTGGCCGCGCCGACGGCCCGGGATCAGAACGTAGTCGCTGTGCTTCGCGACGATCCCGTCGCCGGCGGTGCGGCCGTTCAGCCGCCGCCAGATCCACGGCAGCGCATGCGAGGTGATCCACGGCGCGGGGGCGACCTCCGGATCCGCGTGGAGCGCGTCGTCGAGGTCGCCGAGGTGCGCGGCGTCGGGGATGCCGAGGACCTCGGCGGCGCGATAGGACAGCAGGCGGTGACCGCGGCTGGCGAGGTGCACCTTGTCCTCCGCGAACATCTCGAGCTCGCTGAGCTCGGGGAGCGCCTCGATGTCGACGAGGTACGAGCCCGTCTCGCGCGCGAGGCGTCGCATCTCGTGCGCGAAGCGCGCGAACCGCTTCGCGAACGGACGCGCTGCGGCGCGGCGCGGGAGGAACGGTGTCACGAGCAGCACGTCGGCGCCCGTGGCGCGTAGCGCGAGGACGTTGTTGCGGAGTTCCGCGGCCAGCCGAACGGGCTCGGCCGCGTGCGTCACGAGGTCGTTGGATCCCATGAAGATCGCCACGAGATCGGGCTTGAGATCGAGCGCCGCCGGCACCTGCTCGGCGGCGAGGTCGCGCATGCGGCGGCTGCGCACCGCGAGGTTCGCGTAGAGGAAGTCTTCGCCCTCGCTCTCGGCGAGCATCGTGGCGAGGCGGTCGGCCCAGCCGCGGTACTGCCCGTCCATCATGCGCGAGGTATCGCAGAGCCCCTCGGTGAGCGAGTCGCCGAGGGCCACGAAGCGCCGCCAGCGGGGCCGCCTGGCCGCGATCGCCGGGGCGAGCGGACGCGTGACCGAGCGGACGACGAGGTTGCGGTCGTAGTGCTGCAGGCGGATCGCCTCGCGGTAGTGCCCGACGAGCTGGTCGGTGAGCGCGCTCCAGGTGCGCGCCTTCACGCTCTCGCGCGCGGCGGATCCGAAGGCGGCGCGCTTCGCGTCGTCGCCGAGGAGGTCGACGACGCGCGCCCGCAGGTCGTCGAGGTCGCCGGGCGTGTAGAGCCAGCCGTCGATCGAGCTCCGCACGAGATCGACCGGGCCACCGGATCCGGTGGCGACGACGGGCACGCCGCTCGCGAGCGCCTCCTGCACCGTCTGGCAAAACGTCTCCGACTCCCCCGGGTGCACGAACACGTCGAAGCTCGCGACCGCGCGGCCGAGGTCGTCGCCGCCCAGGAAACCGGCGAAGACGGCGCCGGGTAGCTCGCGCTCGAGCCGCGCGCGCTCCGGGCCTTCGCCGACGATGACGAGGCGGGATCCGGGGATGTTGTTCAGCACTCGCAGGTCTTCGACCTGCTTTTCTGGGGCGAGGCGGCCGACGTAGCCGATGATCTTTTCGCCGGGCGCGACCTCTTCGCGCCACGCCTCGGAGCGGTGCTCGGGCGAGAACCGCTCGGCGTCGACCCCGCGGCCCCAGCGCCACAGACGATCGACGTCGAGCGCCTCGAGCTGGCGCTCAGCCGCGCTCGAGGGAACGAGCGACATCGTGGCGCGGCGATGGAGGCGCGCGACGTGGGCCTCGGCGAGCGCCGCGACGCCCGCGACGCCGTACTTCGCCGTGTAGGCGATGACGTCGGTCTGGTAGATCGCGACCGTCGGGATCCCGAGGGCATCGGCGGCGACGAGGCCCTGCCAGCCGAGCACCGCAGGCGAGGCCAGGTGCACGACGTCGAAGCCCGCGAGGATCTTCTTCAGCTGCACGACCGGGGCGATCGCGACCCGCACATCGGGGTAGCTCGGGAGCGGGACGGAGGTGAGGTACATCGCCTGCTGATCGGTCGGGCTACCCGGCGCCTTCGGAGCGATGATGAGCACCTCGTGCCCCTGTTCGCGCAGGTGGTGTGACACCTGCAGGACGGAGTTCGTGACCCCGTTCATGTGCGGAAGGAAGCTCTCGGTGACGATCGCGACGCGCATGGCTTCAGCATGATCCGTGCACCCGGCTCGCGCGAGCCGTTTTGCGAGCTGTTCGCGCAGTATTCATTCCCGGCGCCGGCGGTTCACGCGAAAGTCGACGCCGCGTCATATTCGCCCGCCCCCGGCCTTGTCGGTTCCGCGGGAGCACACTAGCCTTGAGGGTTATGAGTGGTCATGACGAGGAAGTCTCTGCAAGCGAAGAGATGAAGCGTAAGTTCCGCGAGGCGCTCGACAAGAAGAACGCCCACCAGCGTGCGGGCGAGGCGCACCTCGACGGCGATTCGGCCGTCCACGAGGCGCACTCCGCACATACGCAGCGGCAGTTCCGGCGCAAGAGCGGCTGAATTACCCCAGATCGCGCGCGTTCGTCACACCGACGACGCGCGCGATGTGCTTATCACGAGCGGTGCCGGGGATCCGAAAGGTTCCCCGGCACCGCTGCGTTAGCCCCGCGTCGGCAGGTTCGTCAGCAGGTCCTCGAACGAGCTGCCGCCCGCGAGATACGACTCGGGTGCGAACGGATCCGCCTTCGCCGCGCCCGCGGATCCGGCGAGCCGGTCTGCGAGCTCGCGCGCCGCGCGATCGATCCGCTTCTGCAGGGGCGCGACGCTGTCGGCCTCGGCACCCCAATCGCTGCTCGCCGCGAAGACGCCCGTCGAGACGGGCTCGGCGTGCAGGTACGTGAACAGCGGGCGCATCGCGTAGTCGATCGCGAGCGAGTGGCGAGCGGTGCCCGCCGTCGCGCCGAGCAGCACGGGCGTGCCGTCGAGCGCCTCGCGGTCGAGAGCGTCGAGCCAGCTCTTGAACAGGCCCGAGTAGCTCGTCGAGAAGATCGGCGTGACCGCGATCAGGGCGTCGGCCCCCGCGACGTAGTCGTTCATCTCGGCGAGCGCCTTCGGGGCGAAGCCCGTCAGCAGGTTGTTCGTGATGTCGTGGGCGACGTCGCGCAGCTCGAAGACGCGGGCCTCGCGCTCCACGCCGCGGGCGTCGAGCTCGGCGAACACGGCCTGCACGAGCTTGTCGGCGAGCATGCGCGTCGACGACGGGTCGCTGAGGCCGGCCGCGACGACGGCGATCTTGCGGGTCACTTGTTGGCCGCCGATCCGAACGAGCTCTCGGTGTCCTGGTACGGGGATCCGCCGGTCACGTTGTCGCCGCGGTTGGCGTTCGGGCGCGGCTGGCGGGGCGCCTTGTCGCCGTACTTTGCCTTGACGAGCGCGGCGTGCGTCGGCGCGTCCGGCACGTTCTCCGGGCGGTTCTTCTGCAGCTCGCGGCGCAGCACCGGCACGACGTCCTGACCCAGGAAGTCGATCTGCTCGAGCACCATCTTGAGCGGCAGGCCCGCGTGGTCGACGAGGAACAGCTGGCGCTGGTAGTCGCCGTAGTAGTCGCGCATCGCGGCGTAGCGGTCGATGACCTGCTGGGGCGAGCCGACCGTCAGCGGCGTCATCTCGGTGAAGTCCTCCATCGAGGGTCCGTTGCCGTAGACGGGCGCCGCGTTGAAGAACGGGCGGAACTGGTCGACCGCGTCCTGCGAGTTCTTCGCCATGAACGCCTGGCCACCGAGGCCGACGATCGCCTGCTCGGGGGCGCCGTGGCCGTAGTGCGCGTAGCGCTGACGGTAGAGGCCGATGAGGCGCTGGTAGTGCTCCTTCGGCCAGAAGATATTGTTCGCGAAGAAGCCATCGCCGTAGTAGGCCGCCTGCTCTGCGATCTCGGGGGTGCGGATGGATCCGTGCCACACGAACGGCGCGACGTCGTCGAGCGGGCGCGGCGTCGACGTGAAGCCGTTGAGCGCCGTGCGGAACTTGCCCTCGAAGTCAACGACATCTTCGCGCCACAGGCGGTGCAGCAGCTGGTAGTTCTCGATCGCGAGGGGCAGGCCCTGGCGGATGTCCTTGCCGAACCAGGGGTAGACCGGGCCGGTGTTGCCGCGGCCCATCATGAGGTCCATGCGGCCGCCCGACAGGTGCTGCAGCATCGCGTATTCCTCGGCGATGCGTACCGGGTCGTTCGTCGTGATCAGGGTCGTCGAGGTCGACACAAGCAGGCGCTCGGTCTGCGCCGCGATGTACGCGAGCGTCGTGGTCGGCGACGACGAGAAGAACGGCGGGTTGTGGTGCTCGCCGATGGCGAAGACGTCGAGGCCCGCGTCTTCGGCGTGCTTCGCGATCGTCACGATGTCACGAATGCGCTCCGCCTCGCTGGGCGTCTCGCCCGTGAGCGGGTTACGCGTGACGTCGCTCACGCTCATCAGGCCGAACTGCATGCCCTGCCAGGTGGTGTTGTCGTTCATGAGATCGCTCCCCGTTTCCATGCGTTTGAATATACATGGTTAAACAGCATGCATGTGAATCTATTCCCGCGGCGTGTCGCGGATCCGCCGGGTACGTGGATCCGCCGGGTACGACGAAAGCCCGCCCCACACCGTGGGACGGGCTTTCGAGAAGTCGATTGAACGCTGGCTGCGTTCGGCTCCTGGCTTCGGTCGCTTAGCGACGGAGGCCGAGGCGCGCGATCAGAGCGCGGTAACGCTCGATGTCGACGCGCTGGAGGTAGCCGAGCAGGCGGCGACGCTGACCGACGAGCAGGAACAGGCCACGACGCGAGTGGTGGTCGTGCTTGTGCTCCTTGAGGTGCTCCGTCAGGTCGGAGATACGACGCGACAGCATCGCAACCTGCACCTCGGGGGATCCGGTGTCACCGGGGTGCGTCGCGTACTCTTCGATGATCGACTTCTTCACTGCAGCTTCAAGTGCCATAGAAGTGATCCCCTTTCGTCTTGTTGCGCGGCGCCCGTCGCAGGATGCGCGAGCTCTCTTTATCCGCGGCCGTAATTACGGCAACCGGTACAGCTTACCTCACGGCGGCGGGTGGCGCCACACGCGCGGCGCTCTGTGCGCCTCACGGACGACGAAACGGGACCCCCGAGGGGATCCCGTTTCTCCTGAAGACTATTTAGAGCGCGATCAGGTCGATGATGAAGATGAGGGTCTTGCCACCGAGGAAGTGACCCGAGCCCGCGGGGCCGTATGCGAGATGCGGCGGGATCGTGAGCTGGCGGCGACCGCCGACCTTCATGCCCGGGATTCCCTCCTGCCAGCCCTTGATGAGCATGCCAAGGGGGAACTGCGCGGCCTCGCCGCGGCTCCACGACGAGTCGAACTCCTCGCCCGACTCGAAGTCAACACCGGCGTAGTGGATCGTGACGGTGGCGCCGGGCTTGGCCTCGGCACCGTCGCCCACGATGATGTCGTGGATCTCGAGCTCGGAGGGGGCAGCGCCCGCGGGAGCGTCGAACTCAGGCTTCGTGCGATCGAAAGTCATGACTCCATCTTCCCCCGACCGCCCCGCGTTCGCCACCGAATGCGCTCTCGGCGAAACGGCCCGCACTTCCTCGTGCAACAAGGAAGACCAGCAACCGGGTCTCGGCAATGCCGGAGAACCTGCGGGTGCTGGTCTATGGGACAACCATCTCCCTTTTCCCCTCGCCTGTCAATACCCTGTGCGTGCGACTTCTCTGGTGGATCCCGAGATCTCTCGTGGGTATCGACAAACGGAGACCGGTACCTCGGGGCGGTACGGTGGATGCATGCGTCTCGCACATGCGGTTCTTCCCGCGTCCGCCGCCCCCGTTCTTGTGCACGTCACCGATGATGGCGTCGTGCCCGTCCCCGAGCTCGTCCCCGGGGGTGCCGCAACGATCGAGCAGCTGATCGCTGGCGGATCCGCCGCGCGCGCGGCCGTCGAAGACGCCGCCGCCGCTTTCGCGGGCGCCCGCACCCCGCTCGCCGACATCACCTTCGCGCCGGGCGTGCTCGCGCCGCCGTCGATCATGGCCGTCGGCCTCAACTACGCCGCTCACGCCGGCGAGCTGAGCCTCAAGAGCGACGACACCCCGACCGTGTTCACGCTGTGGCCCAACTCGCTCGCGCCACACGAGGGCACGACAAGCTGGTCGAAGGAGCTCGCGACGTCGGTCGACTATGAGGCCGAGCTCGGCGTCATCATCGGCAAGCCCGCGCGCGACGTGGCCGAGGAAGACGCCCTCGACTACGTGTATGGCTACACCGTCGTCAACGACATCTCGGCCCGCAACATCCAGTACTCCGAGGCGCAGTGGTGCCGCTGCAAGTCGCTCGACGGTTTCACCCCCGTCGGCCCGTACGTCGTCACCGCCGACGAGATCCCGGATCCGCAGGCCCTCCAGATCTGGACCCGCATCGGCGACGACTACCTGCAGGACGCGACGACGGGCCAGATGATCCGCTCGGTCGCGAAGCTCATCGCGCACCTGTCGAAGGGCATCACGCTGCTGCCGGGCACGCTGATCTCGACGGGCTCCCCCGGCGGATCCGGCTACTCGCGCACCCCGCAGGTGCTCCTCGCCGACGGAACCACGGTGCACGTGGGCGTCGAGGGCATCGGCGAGCTGACGACCCACTGCCACACGACCCCCTAGCCCGGGGCATGTCCCAGTTTGTGCGGGAATAGGGGGGCTATTCCGGCCACAACTGGGACACGCACCGGGGCATGTCCCACTTCGTGCGGGAACTCGGGCGCCATTCCCGCCACAACTGGGACACACACCGGGGCATGTCCCACTTCGTGCGGGAACTCGGGCGCCATTCCCGCCACAACTGGGACACGGTCCGAGGCATGTCCCACTTTGGGTGGGAATGACGGCGCCATTCCGACCACAACTGGGACACGCGCCGAGGCGTGTCCCACTTCGTGCGGGAATAACGGCCCTAGAGGCGGGCGAGAGTGCGGGGACGCCACCCTGCTTCCCAGAGGGCTTCACCGACGAGCTGCGGTGCCTCCGGTGTTGGCCCCTGCATGTGGTGGTTCAGGATCCGTACCAGCCGCCAGCCTTCGCGGCGGATCCCCTCCCAGCGGTCGGCGTCCTTCTCGAACTGTCGCGGGTCGGACGCGTGCTGTCGGCCGTCGTACTCCACCGCGACCTTCCACTGGGGATATGACATGTCGAGTCGGGCGAGGAATGTCCCCCGACGGTCGAAGAGATCGGCGTTCAATTCCGGTTCCGGCAGCCCGCTGCGCACAAGCAAGAGCCGCAATTTGCTCTCCCGCGGCGACTCTGACCCGACGCGCGCAAGCCGCAGCGCGCGCTCCAGGATCCGCCCGCGCATATCGCCCATTTCCTGCACCTCTTTCCAGAGGTCGTCGAGCGTGCACAGCTGTCGATCCGGGAGGATGAGGAAATCTGCCGCGGCCACAAGGGAATCTAGTGGCCACGAGTATCCGACCTGACGCAGGGCGCGAACGGGCGACTCGACACGGAACCCTTCCGGATGCTCCACCCAATCGGGCTCACGGCGTTGGAGGCGGTGCCCCGTAACGCCCTCGATCCGCGGCTCGCGTCGGGGCCGATGCGCTGCAACGTGGATTGCATCCTGATCGATCCTCGCGGGTAGTGGAGCTCCGAGCAATGCGAGCGCGGTCGCGTCATTAAAGAACTGCCAGCGCGCAAGTCGCGGCGCGTATTCGAGACACCGTGCGAGAAGGTCGGTCGGATCCTCGGCGTCCGTCGAGCGCACACCCCGGTATGGCGTGCGGAGATCAAGCGCGCGGAGGCGCGTACGCGGCACCCCAAGCTCGTCGGCGTCTGCGACGGCGAACGGCTGGGAGATGAGTTCGGGCGGAAGCGGAGTAGGAGGTCGCATGCCCCGAGAATGTCTCTCCTGCGGCCGAACCACCACACGAAAATCCCCGATTGTGGAGAGATTTCGCGCTTTCGGCGAATCTGTGGATAACTCCACACCTCAAGCATGTCCCACTTTGTGCGGGAATGACGCCGCTATTCCCACCTCAACTGGGACACGCCCCACAGCATGTCCCACTTCGTGCCGGAATGACGCCGCTATTCCCGCCAAAACTGGGACACGCCCCACAGCATGTCCCACTTCGTGCCGGAATGACGCCGCTATTCCCGCCAAAACTGGGACACGCCCCACAGCATGTCCCACTTCGTGCGGGAATGACGCCGCTATTCCCGCATTAAGTGGGACATGCCCCGGGGCTAGAAGCAGGTGTCCGCAGCCAGCTCCAGCGAGATGTGGGAGGTCTCGACGCGCTCGCGGCCGCCCTCCTCATACGTCACGCGTACGCCGTCGAACTTGCCGCCGGGCTTCCCTGTGTCCTCGACCTTCACAACGAGGTCGTAGCTTCGGCCAGGGTCGAGCATCGCCCCGACGGCGTCACGCGAGCCGGCCCACGCATCCGCAAGCTCTCCCGTCGGCGGGTACTCGGCCAGGCCGAGGCGCGTTCCGGGGCCGTCGGGTGCGTCCATGACGCGGAACTCTGGCGTGCTCATCCCCGTCATCTCAACGGGCTCGACGCCGACGATCGTGATGGGGCGATCGCCAGAGTTGTCGAGATAGACGCCGAACGCGAGGTCCGCCTCGCGGGGGTTCGCGCAGGTGGATCCGCCGAGACTCTCGAGCCCCAGGCTCGACCCCTCGGCCGAACATCCCGACAGGAGCAGCGCGGCGACCGCGAGCGCCGCCGCCGCGCGCAGCCTCACTCGGCCAGCCCCATGGTGTCGAGGATCCATGCCAGCTCGTATGCCGTCTCGCGCCACGAGTTGTAGCGGCCCGAGACGCCGCCGTGGCCGGCGACCATCTCGCACTTGAGCATCACGTCGGCGCCGACCTCGCGCAGGCGCGCGACCCACTTCGCGGGCTCGACGTAGAACACGCGCGTGTCGTTCAGCGATGTCACGGCGAGGATCTTCGGGTACGTCACGCCCTCGCGCACGTTTTCGTACGGCGAGTACGACGCCATGTAGTCGTAGACCTCGGCGTCTTCGAGCGGGTTGCCCCACTCCTCCCACTCGATGACCGTCAGGGGCAGCGACGGATCTAGGATCGTCGTCAGCGCGTCGACGAAGGGCACGTCGGCGAGCACGCCTGCGAACAGCTCGGGGGCGAGGTTCGCGACGGCGCCCATGAGCAGGCCGCCGGCGGATCCGCCGGACGCGACCATCTTGTCGGGCGCGGTGTATCCGGCATCGACGAGGTGGCGGGCGACGTCGACGAAGTCGGTGAAGGTGTTGCGCTTCGTCAGCGTCTTGCCGTTCTCGTACCAGGCGCGGCCCATCTCGCCGCCGCCGCGCACGTGCGCGATGGCGTAGACGACGCCGCGGTCGAGCATCGACAGGCGCGAGACGCCCACGCCGGGGTCGATCGAGTGCTCGTAGGATCCGTAACCGTAGAGGAAGAGCGGGCGCTCACCCTCGCCGGGCGCGCCGAACGAGCGCTTCCAGACGATCGACACGGGGACCTCGGTGCCGTCCTCGGCCGTCACCCACAGGCGCTCCTGGCCGTACTCGTCGGGGTCGTACCCGCCGAGCACCTCGGCCTGCTTGCGTAGCATCAGCTCGCCCGTCGCGACGTCGTAGTCGAGCACTCGCGACGGCGTGATGAACGAGCTGAAGTTCAGGCGAACGGTCGGCTGTGCCCACTCGGCGTTGCCGCCGGCGCCGGCGGTGTAGATTGGCTCGTCGAACGCGATCTCGCGCAGCTCGTGGGTTGCATAGTCGAGGATCCCGACGCGGGCGATACCGCCCGACCGGTACTCGACGACCGCGAAGTCGCGCAGGCAGTCGACGTCTTCCAGGCGTACGCCGGGGGTGTGCGGGATGACGGTCTCGGGCTCGGCGTCGAGGTCATCGACGGGCAGCCGCACGAGCGTGAAGTCTTCGGCGCCCTGGTTGTGGAGCACGTAGAACCAGTCGCGCCCGTCGATCACGGCGTGGTCGATCGAGTGCTCGACGCCGTCCTCGCGGTCGAAGACGCTGAGGCTCTCGACGTCGTCGTCGCCCGCGAAGAGGCGCTCGACGTCCTCCGTGCGGATCATCGTGACGTCGTCGACGAGCTTCGAGCCCGACGCGATCTGGAAGAAGGCGTGGCTACGGGTGAAGCCGGCGCCGGCCCAGAAGCCCTCGTCCTCCTCGTGGAACACCTCGACGTCGTTCTCGCGGCCGGCGTCGCCCACGCGGTGCAACCACACGCGGTCGGGGCGCCAGGCGTCGTCGATCGTCGAGTAGAGGATGAAGCGGCCGTCGGGCGTGAACGAGGCTCCGCCCGAAATTCCCTCAATGAGGTCGGGAAGCGCCTCGCCCGTCGCGATGTCGCGCACGCGCACGGTGTACCGCTCGTCGCCCGCGAGGTCGACGCCCCAGAGCATGCGGGTGCCGTCCATCGTGACGCCGAACGCGCCGAGCGAGAAGAACTCGCTGTCGCCCGCCTCGACGTTCGCGTCGAACAGGATCTGCTCGCCCGGAACGTCGGCGTCGGCCGAGAGCTTCGGCGGCGTCCAGTCGTCCGGATCCGCGATCGGCGCGCGGCAGTTGAGGCCGTACTGCTTGCCCTCGACCGAGCGGCCGTAGTACCACCAGTCGCCGCGGCGGATCGGCACCGACAGGTCGGTCTCGCGGACGCGGCCCTTGATCTCCTCGAAGATCTTCTCGCGCAGAGGTGCGAGGTGCGCGAGCCGTTGCTCGGTGAAGGCGTTCTCGGCCTCGAGGTGCGCAATGACCTCGGGCGATTCCTTCTCGCGCATCCACTCGTAGTTATCGACAAAAACGCGACCGTGGTGAGTTCGCGTCGTCGGGATCTTCTTCGGGGTAGGAGCAGTGGTCACCCGATCAACGTTAGCCTTTCTGCTATGCAGTTCGGTCAGCACGCGCCCGCCCGCCGCACGGTCATTCACATCAGCGACACCCACCTCATCGTGGGAAATACGCCGCTCTCCGGATCCTTCGACCCGATCGAGAATCTGAGGGCGATGCTCGAGCGCATCGAGCGGATCCGCGACGCCGACGCCCTCGTCATCACGGGCGACCTCACCGACCTCGGGGAGCCAGACGCATACCGGGATCTCAAGCGGCTCGTCGAGCCCGTCGTCGAGCGCATGGGGATCCCGGTGATCTGGGTCGCCGGCAACCACGACGAGCGGCCCGCAATGCGCCGCGACCTGCTCGACGAGGATCCGTCATTTAAGGCCATCCACCACTCCTTCGACCTCGACGGCCTGCGGCTCATCGCGCTCGACTCGAGCGTGCCGGGCTGGCACCACGGCGAGCTCGGGGCGGATCAGCTCGCCTGGCTCGCGGAGGAGCTCGCGACGCCCGCGCCGCTCGGCACGATCCTCGCGCTGCACCACCCGCCGCTGCCGAGTCACGTGCCGATGTTCGACATCCTCGATCTCAAAGACCAGCCGGCGTTCGCGGACGCGATCCGCGGATCCGATGTGCGCGCGATCCTCGCGGGCCATCTTCACTATTCGATGAGCGGATCCTTCGCCGGCATCCCGACGTACGTCGCGGCCGCGAGCTGCTACACGATGGACGTCGCCCGCCCGCCGCTCGAGGTCAACGGCATGGACGCGGGGCAATCGTTCCACCTCGTGCACGTGTACGACGACCAGGTGACGAGCACCGTCGTGCCGGTCGCGGCCGCGGATCCGTCGGACTTCTTCACGCCCGAATGGTACGCGCGGCTGGAGGAGATGACGCCGGAGGCGCGCCTCGACCACTTCTCGAAGAAGCGCGCCTAGCCTGGGCTCATGACACTCGCGAAGACGCGCACAGAATCCGACTCCCTGGGCACGCGGGAGATCCCCGCCGACGCCTACTGGGGGATCCACACCCTGCGAGCGCAGGAGAACTTCGACATCACGAAGCGTGAGATCTCGGTGTATCCGGAGCTCGTCACGGCGCTCGCGATGGTAAAGCAGGCCGCGGCCCGCGCGAACCGCGACGTCGGCGCGCTCGACGCGAAGCGGGCGGACCTCATCGACCGCGCGGCCCAGCGCGTGATCGATGGCGAGTTCCACGAGCAGTTCACCGTCGGCGTGATTCAGGGCGGCGCCGGAACGTCGACGAACATGTGCGCGAACGAGGTCATCACGAACATCGCGCTCGAACTGGCGGGGCGCGAGAAGGGCGACTACGCCTTCCTCTCCCCCACCGACCACACGAACCGCTCGCAGTCGACCAACGACGTCTACCCGACGGCGCTGAAAATCGGGATCCTGCTCGCGCACGTCTCCGAGCTCGACGAACTCGAGAAGCTCCGCGCGGCGTTCCGCGCGAAGGGCAACGAGTTCCAGGACATCGTGAAGGTCGGTCGCACGCAGCTGCAGGACGCCGTGCCGATGACCCTCGGGCAGGAGTTCCACGGCTTCGCCACGACAATGCGCGAGGACTGGGAGCACCAGACCCACAACGCGGGCCTGCTCTACGAGATCAACATGGGCGCGACCGCGATCGGCACCGGCATCAACGTGCCGCTCGGCTACGCCGAGTCGGTGCGCCGCCACCTCGCCGAGATCACGGGCATGCCGCTTCGCACGGCGACCGACCTCATCGAGGCGACGAGCGACACCGGCGCATTCATGTCGCTGTCGGCGGCCATCAAGCGCACCGCGATGAAGCTCTCGAAGATCGCGAACGACCTGCGCCTGCTGTCGTCGGGCCCGCAGGCGGGCCTCGGCGAGATCAACCTGCCAGCGAAGCAGGCCGGATCCTCGATCATGCCCGGCAAGGTCAACCCCGTCATCCCCGAGGTCGTAAACCAGATCGCGTTCTCGGTCGCCGGAAACGACCTGACGATCACGATGGCCGTCGAGGCCGGGCAGCTGCAGCTGAACGCGTTCGAGCCGGTCATCGGCCACTCGATGTTCCAGTCGATCATCTGGCTGCGGCAGGGCATGCAGACGCTGCGCGTCAACTGCGTCGAGGGCATCACCGCCAACACCGCGCGCCTCAGCGCGATGGTCGGTCAGAGCGTCGGCGTCATCACGGCGCTCACGCCCTACATCGGCTACTCGTCGGCCGCGGCGCTCGCGAAGACCGCGCTGCTGACGAACCGCGACATCGCCGACCTCGTCGTCGAGGCGGGCCTCATGAGCCGCGAGGACGTCACGAAGCGCCTCCGCCCCGAGCGCCTCACGGGCCTCGAGCCCGCCACCACGGCGATCCCGGTGATCGCGATGGAGGACCTGCCCTAAGGGGCACAGACTAAAGGAGGGATGCGCCGCATGGCGCATCCCTCCTTTAGTCTCCTGCGGCTTAACCGAAGAGCGCCGAGGCCTCTTCGTAGCGGCTGAGCGGAACCTCGTGCAGCTCGCCGAGCGCCTCCTCGAACGTCACGCGCTCGATCTCGGTGCCCTTCATGGCGACCATCTGGCCCCAGGCGCCATCGACGATGGCGTCGGCGGCGTGCAGGCCGAGGCGCGTGGCGAGCACGCGGTCGAAGGCCGACGGCGATCCGCCGCGCTGGATGTGGCCGAGCACGGTCGAGCGGGTCTCGATGCCCGTGCGCTCCTCGATCAGCGGCGCGAGCACCTCACCGATACCGCCGAGGCGGGGGCGGTTGAAGGCGTCGAGGCCCTTGTCGGAGTATGCCTCTTCCTGGCCCTTGAGCTTGAAGCCCTCGGCGACGACGACGAGCGGGGCGCGGCCGCGCTCCGAGGCCGACTCGACCTGCTCGCAGATCTCCTCGATCGACAGCGGCACCTCGGGGATGCAGATGATGTGCGCGCCCGCAGCCATGCCGGAGTGCAGCGCGATCCAGCCGACGTGGCGGCCCATGACCTCGGCGACCATGCAGCGCTGGTGCGAGTCACCGGTCGTGCGCAGGCGGTCCATCGCCTCGGTCGCAATGTTGACCGCGGTGTCGAAGCCGAACGAGTAGTCGGTGGCCTGCAGGTCGTTGTCGATCGTCTTCGGCACGCCGAGGACCGGCACGCCGTCGTTCCAGAGGCGGTTGGCGGCCGCGAGGGTGCCCTCGCCGCCGATGGCGATGATGCCGTCGAGCTTGTGCCCGTACATCGTCTTCTTGATGTTCTCGGCGCCGCCGCGATCGCCCTCGTAGGGGTTCGTGCGGCTCGTGCCGAGGATGGTGCCGCCGACCTTCGAGAGGCCCTTCACGTCGGCGCGCTGTAGCGGGAAGAAGTCGGCGTCGACGAGGCCGCGCCACCCATCCCGGATACCCACAAATTCTATGCCGTACTTGCGCGAGCCCTTGAGCACGGCACCACGGATAACGGCGTTGAGCCCGGGGCAGTCTCCGCCCGACGTCAGGATCCCGATCTTCATACCTCGAGACTACTAGCCCTGGGCGGTCATTCCTTACGGGTATCGCGCCTCGCGCGCGGCGCGGATCCTTGGAACGTTTCAGTGCGGACACGAGAAACGACCCCGCCGGAGCGGGGCCGTTTTCGGGTGCGGATCAGGCGCTGAGCGCGTCTCGCAGGAGCGACTTGAGCGCCGCCAGCTGCACCGATTCGGTCGAGGCGTCGTCGGTCTGAATACCGTCGAGCGCGCGGGCCGCGAGGCCCTCCTTCGAGTCGATGAGCTCGGCGATCTTCTGGTCGATCGTGTGCGCGGCGATGATGCGCCACGCGGTCACGGGCTCGTCCTGGCCGATGCGGTGCACGCGGTCGATCGCCTGCGTCTGCTCGGCCGCGGTCCAGCTGAGCTCGGCGAGCACGACGTTCGATGCCGACTGCAGGTTGACGCCCACACCGGCCGCGGTGAGCGAACACACCGCGATGCCGACCTCGGGGTCGCCGTTGAAGGCGTCGATCGCCTGCTGGCGGGCCGCCGTCGACTGCTCGCCACGGATCGAGACCGAGCGCACGCCGGCCTCGGCGAACTGCTTCTCGGCCGCGTCCATGACGTCGATGTGCTTCGCGAAGAAGACCACCTTGCCGACGGAGCGTTGCAGCTGGGCCGCGTAGTCGGCGGCGAGGAGCGCCTTCGCCTGGCCGATGCGGCGGACCATCGAGAACACGTTGTCGCCGTCGGTTCCGGCCGCACGCGACTCTTCGAGCTCGCCGTTCGCGACGAGGTCGACAATGTCTTCGTCGATCTCGCCGGGCTCGAGGCCACGGTCGCCGCGGGCCGCGATGATGCGGTGGTAGCGGTCGGCGAGGCGCTTCGCGAGCTCCTGCTCGGCGCGGGCGATCGAACGACCGAACTCGTCGTCGAGCTGCACGGGCATGTCGGCAATGAGCTTGTCGGGCAGGTCGGTCGCGACGTCCTTCTTGCGGCGACGCACGATGCCCATGTCGATCACGGCCTGGCGCGCGGCCGGGTAGAACGCCTTGTCGGCCGGGGTGTAGCCGGTCGCGTCGAGGCGCTCCATGAGCTCGGGGCCGGGCTTTACGCCATCGGTCCAGTCGAGGAAGCGCCAGATCGCGTCGAAGTCTTCGACGTCGTTGATGAGCGGCGTACCCGTCAGGGCCATGAGCAGCGGGTTGCCGCTCGGCGCCGTCTGGCGCACGCGCTGCGAGAGCGCGAGCACGTTCTGCGAGCGCTGCGACGAGAGGTTCTTGATGAAGTGCGCCTCGTCGACGACGACGCCCTCGAGACCGATCTCGCTCAACCAGCCGATGTGGCGGTCGAGAATCTCGTAGTTGACGATGAACACGTCGGCGAACGCGTCGATGTCCTTACCGTCACCCGCGATGACCGTCGCGCGTCGCTGTGGCGTCCACCGCTCGACCTCGCGCGCCCAGTTCATCTTGACGACGTTCGGCACGACGACGAGCAGCGGGTAGGCGCCGGCGATGCTCGCCGCGAGAACCGACTGCGCCGTCTTGCCGAGACCCGGCTCGTCGGCGAGGAGGAAGCGGCGGTGACCGGCGCGGACCGACTCGAGGAAGCGCGACTGGTGCTTCATGATCGACAGGCCCTTGGGCGATACGCGATCGAACTCGGGCACCTCGGGAAGCGGCATCGTTGCGGATCCGCCGCCCGCGCCCTGCGCGAAGGCCTTGTAGAGCGGGCTCATCAGCTCCCAGCCGTCGAGGCGACGACGGGGCTGGTCGCCGCCGTCGGCGTGGTAGGCCGAGGGGGCGCGGAACGGGCTCGCGTCGATGCGCGACTGCACCTGCAGGGGGCGCACCGCGCGCTCCGACTGCACGACCGGTGAGATCGCCTCGGCGGCCGCTGGCTTGGCGTCGTCGATCACGAGCTCCTCCGGCGGCAGCTCCACGCCCGCGTCGAGCAGCCAGTCGCGGCGCATGCGCTTCGCGACGGGGCTCGTGGCCTGGTCTGCCTCGAGCAGCTGGATCAGCGAGGTGTCGCGCGCCGCGGTCTTCGCGAGGATCGTTGCGACGCCGTCGAGCCGCTTCAGCAGCTCGGCGCGCGCGTTGTCGGCGATCGCCTGGTCTTCCTTCACGCGGGCGCGCTCTTCGCGCACGAGGAAGGCGATGACCTGGAACTTGACGCGGTTCGTCGGTCCCAGCTTGTTCTTCTGCGCCTTGGCCTCAATCTCGCGCACCTTGCGCGCGAGGATCGGGATGATGGGCGCCTCATCGTCTCGCCTGGAAGACGAGGACTTCTTGCGCTGTCGCGCGGGTGCCGTGCTCGGCATGCTCCTCCTGAGCCAGTTCGCCGCGGCCGGGGCCTGCGGGCCGTGAGGTCGTGCATCGCGTGACGGTGTCGGAGGGAACTCGATCGCCCCAGCCGATGAGGCTGGGCGAGAGCCCGAGCGGCGTGCCCCGCGGATAACGCGGTTAGTCTACGCCATCAGGCCGCGAATAGCCCGCGGCCGCGATCGCAGCAGGGTCCAGGCCGTCTCGACGTCGTCCTTCATCTGCGCGATGAGCGGCTCGAGGCCGTCGAACGCGACCATCCCGCGGATCCGGTACGAGAAGTACACGTCGACCGTGCGGCCGTAGAGATCGAGGTCGTTGCGGCCGAGAACGTGCGCCTCGACGACCCGCTCGGGCACGTCGTCGAAGGTCGGGTTGGTGCCCACCGAGATCGCGGCGGGAAACTGTGCGCCCGTGGCGATCTCGCCGTCCGGCGGCACGACGGCGACCCAGCCCGCGTACACGCCGTCTGCCGGAACGAAGCCCGACAGGTCGCGCGACAGGTTCGCGGTCGGGAAGCCGAGCTCGCGCCCGCGCTGCAGGCCCTTCACGACCTCGCCGCGCACCGCGTGCGCGTGCCCGAGGATCTTCGCGGCGCGCTCGACGTCGCCCGCCGCGAGCAGCTCGCGGATCCAGGTCGACGAGACCCGGCGGCCGGGCTCGTGGTCGCGGCCGCTCGACACGTCGGCCATGACGGCGACGGTGAAGCCGTACTTCTCCCCCATCTCGCGCAGCAGCTCGGGGTTGCCCTTGCCGCCGCGGCCGAAGCGGAAGTCCTCGCCCACGAGGATCCGCTTCGCGTGGAGCCCCTCGACGAGGTAGTGCGTCACGAACTCCTCGGCGGGCACCGACGCGAGCTCCTTGTCGAAGCGCAACACGAGCGCCGCGTCGAGGCCGGTCGCCGCGAGCAGGTCGATCTTCTGCTCGACGCCGACGACCTGCTCGGGGCAGTGCTCGGGCGCGATCGTCGCGAGCGGGTTGCGATCGAACGTCACCGCGACCGTGCGCGCGTCGGCCTCGACCGCGTCGAGGAGCACGTGGTCGATGATCGTGCGGTGGCCGGCGTGCACGCCGTCGAACTTGCCGATCGCGACGATCGTGTCGCCGAAGTCTGCGGGGAGCTCGGAGGGATCCTGAACAACGATCACGCGGTGACCTTCTGACGCTGCGAGTAGAGGTAGGCAAGGCCCACGACCGGCAGGACGAGCGGGATCCAGTAGTACCCGCTGCCGTAGTACGACCAGACGGTCGCGTCGGCGTGGAAGATGTCGGGCGACACCACGCTCAGCGTACCGACAACGAGCACGCCGACGAGCTCGAACATGACGGCGACCCACGCGATCCGGTACCAGGTGCGGCTCTTCGAGAGCAGCAGCGCGACGGTCGCGAGGATGTAGACGACGGCCGAGGCGGCGCTCAGCAGGTACGGGATGGGTGCGTCGCTGAAGCGCTCCGCGATCTGTACGAACGAGCGGCCCGTGGCACCGAGCGCCATAATCGCGTAGACGAAGGTGAGAACCGTGCCGACGCCGGTAACTCGGCGGCTCGTGCGTGTGTCAGACATATCAAAAGATATTACGCGCGCTGAGGTCTAGGCGACCTGAACAGTCCAGATGACCCACTCGCGATACGTCATCACGGCGACCGCGAGGGCGAGCACGCCCATGACCACCACGCTCCACCGCCCTCGGTCGATGAATGCCCAGATGATGCCCGCGATCGGCAGTACCGCCGCGGTGACGAGATACGTCCAGAACTCGAGCCCGGATCCGGTCGGCGAGTTGCCGACGAACGGCGCCACGATCGCGACGATGACCTGCGCGATCAGTACGAGCTGCAGCAGCGCCATGCCACCCACCGAAACGTCGCCCGGGCGGCGCCCCGCGAGGCCCAACCCGATGCAGACGACGCCGACGATCACCGCGAGCGCGATCTGCGCAATCGTGAACCACAGGATCATTTGGCTGCCTCGTCGGGCATGTTCATGACGCTCTTCATCTGCGTTCCGCGGCGCTCGACGACGCCAATGAGGGATCCGTCGGGCGCGATCGCGGCCCGCTGCCCGTCAAACTTCTCGGGCGCCTCGACGCGCTTGCCGTGGCGCAGGTCGCGTGCGACCTCGGCACTGACGTCGAGCCGCCCCATCACGGCCGTCGCCACGTCGGCGGGCGCGACAAGGTCCGCACCCTCGAGGCCCTCGATCGTCACGGCATCCGCGACGTCGAAACCACCCACGCGAGTGCGGCGCAGCATCGTGAGATGGCCGCCGACCCCGAGAGCGGATCCGAGATCGCGCGCGAGCGCGCGGATGTACGTTCCCGAGGAGCAATCGACGACGACGTCGAGGTCGATGTAGCCGTCGCCGCGGCGCGTGTGGGTCACATCGAAGCGCGAGATCGTCACGTCGCGCGCCTTCAACTCGACCTCGACGCCCTGGCGCGCAAGCTCGTAGGCGCGCTTGCCGTTGACCTTAATCGCCGAAACCTTGCTCGGGACCTGCGAGATGGGGCCCGAGAGGTCGAGGATCCCCGCCGCGATCTGCTCGTCGCTCACGGCCGCGACGGCCGCCGCGTCGGCGACGACGTCGATGTCGCCGTCGGCGTCGTCGGTCGTGGTCGTCTGGCCGAGGCGGATCGTCGCGAGGTACGTCTTGTCGCAGCCCACGATGAAGGTCAACAGGCGCGTCGCCTGCTCGACGCCGACGATCAGCAGCCCGGTCGCCATCGGGTCGAGCGTGCCCGCGTGGCCCACCTTGCGGGTTCCGCGCGCGCGGCGCGACTTCGCGACAACATCGTGACTGGTGATTCCGGTCGGCTTATCGACGAGGAGGATCCCGGAAGCTGTCATGTGATTCAGCATATTCTGCGGGGATGCTGTCTTCCTCAGAGCCCCGCGTCCGCGCCGCCCACGTGAGCGAGCTGGATCCCGCGACCCTCTACGCGATCCTGAAACTACGCGTCGACGTGTTTGTCGTCGAGCAGCAGTGCGCCTACCCCGAGCTCGATGGCCGCGATCTCGAACCCGGATCCCTCATGCTGTGGATCGAGATCGACGGCGCCGTCGCGGCGCACGCGCGCCTGCTCGCCGACGGCGACGACCGCCGCATCGGCCGCGTCGTCACGGATCCGCGCCACCGCGGTGCGGGGCTCGCGGCCGTTCTCGTCCGCGACGCCGTGCGACGCGCTGAAGGCCACACGATCAGGCTGGACGCGCAGGCACACCTCGAGGGCTGGTACGGGCGCTTCGGCTTCACCGCCTGCGGCCCGGAGTTCCTCGAGGACGGGATCTCCCACGTGCCGATGGTGCGTTAGGCGCAGGGCTCGTACGCGGGCTCTTCGCCCGTGATCACCGAGACGCTCACGGCGCCGTCGTAGCCGTCGCGGTAGCCGAAGACGAGCTTGCTCACGCCGTCCTTGTCCGGGATCGTCACGTAGGTGTGGCCGACGATCTGCGAATCTTCCTCGACGGCGTCTTCGTATGCCGCGAGAACCTGATCCTTCGTGGAACCGAGCCCGAGCGCCTCTGCCGTGCGGGGGCCGACCCCCATGGTGTCGCTGTTCCAGCCGATCGAGACCTCGCTGATCGCGCCGGAGTCGCCCTCGCGGTCGCCGATCATGAGGATGTCGTAGGCGTTATCGGCGGCGAAGCCATATGCGACGCCCTCGCAGTCGAGCGTGCCGACGCCGGTCGAGCGGATCGTCGTCAGGGTGCTGTCGAAGTCGGCGCCGATTTCGATCGGGCCGATGGCGCTCTCGGTGACGAGCCAGGTATCCGGATCCGCTGCGTCGTTCGTCTGCTTCTGCTCCGGGGTGGCCGTCGGCGTGAGCGTATCGCTCGGCGACACCGTCAGAGCGGCCGTCTCGGTCGGATCCGCCAGGTGCGGAACCGACGAGGTGCAGCCCCCGAGCAGGCTCACGCCGCACACCACCGCCACAAGGGCCACGGTGATGCGATGGGTGAGTGCCAGGGGCATAGATTCTCCGGTTCGATAAGTGCCCGCGAATACTGCTGGGGAAGGGGCCAGATTCGAGAGTACGCGTCTAAGGACACAGCACGGTTACGAATGTCTACGGTTTGACAACCGTTCGGTCACAATCCCTTTTCCATAGACTGAGAGGATGTCTTCCGCTCCCCTCTCCGACGTTCTCGTGCCCTGGTTTCGCGTCTCCGCGCGCGATCTACCGTGGCGCCGCGAGGGCTTCGGCGCATGGGGAACACTCGTCAGCGAGTTCATGCTGCAGCAGACGCCCGTCGCCCGCGTGATCCCCATGCTCGAGGCATGGCTCGACCGCTGGCCGACGCCCACCGACCTCGCGAACGCGGCGCCGGGCGAGGCCGTGACGGCCTGGGCGAACCTCGGCTACCCGCGACGAGCGCTCTGGCTGCACCGCGCGGCCGTCGAGATCCGCGATCGTCACGACGGCGTCGTGCCGCGCGATGTCGACCAACTGCTCGCCCTCACCGGCATCGGCGACTACACCGCTCGCGCCGTCGCCGTCTTCGCCTACGGCGACCATCACCCCGTCGTCGACACCAACACGCGTCGCGTCATGGCGCGGGCGCTCGACGCGAAGGCGCATCCCGACGCCGCCCACAAGCGCGACCTGGTCAAGATGTCGTCGCTACTGCCGGCCGACCGGTCGGAGTCGGCCGTCATGAACGCCGCCGTCATGGAGCTCGGGCAGGTCATCTGCACGGCCCGCAGCCCCAAGTGCGGCGAGTGCCCCATCCGCCACAGCTGCGCCTGGGTCGCCGCGGGATCCCCCGCCACCGAGGACACCCGGCGCAAGCAGGTGAAGTACGAGGGCAGCGATCGCCAGGCGCGCGGCGCGGTCATGAAGGCGCTCCGCGCGGCCGCACCGGATCCACTCCCCCGCGCCGCGCTCCTCGTCGACTGGCATGACCAGGATCAGCGCGAGCGCGCCCTCTTTTCGCTCGAGAACGACGGCTTGATCGAGCCCGACGGCGAGCTGGTGGGCCTCCCGACCCGCTAACCCCGCCCTTCCGGTCGCCCAATCTGCTACTCCGGTGCCCCGGGAAGAGCAGATTGGGCGACCGGAACCGGGGTGGGCGGTGTTCAGGTACGAAAAACTGCTGTTCAGCCGGAGCTAAACAGCAGTTCTTCGAACGGGAAGAGGAATTACTCCTCTTCGTCGTCTTCCTCGTCGTGCTTGTACGGGTCTTCCTCGCCGGCGTAGTGGGCACCGGCCGCGAGAGAGTGCACCGCCTCGTCCTGTTCGCGGGCCTTGCGGAGAAGGTCGGCGATGTTTGAGGCCTCCTCGGGGAGGGCGTCGGCGATGAACTCGAGCGTCGGGGTGAGGCGCGTGTTCAGCTTGCGGCCCACCTCGCTGCGGAGCATCCCCGTCGCCGCCTTGAGGGCAGCGGCGGTGCCGGCGCGCTCCTCGTCGGTGCCGTACACGGTGTAGAAGACGCTCGCGTTCTGCAGGTCACCCGTGACGCGCACGTCGGTGATCGTGACGAAGCCGAGGCGCGGGTCGCGGAGGCCCTTCTGCAGGCGCTCCGACAAGACAACGCGGATCCGGTCGGCGACGCGGGAGCGGCGTTCGAAACCAGCCATGGTTGATCCCCTTCCGGGAAGAACAGTGCCGGGCGGCCCGTGAGGACCGCCCGGCACCAGCGTATGCGATTAGTCGCGCGGCTTCTCGACCATCTCGATGGTCTCGATCTCGTCGCCGATCTGGATGTCGTTGAACTTACCGAGACCGATACCGGCCTCGAAGTCCGTCTTCACCTCGGTGACGTCGTCCTTGAAGCGACGCAGCGACTCGATGGCCAAGCCATCGGCGACCACGACACCCTCGCGGATGATGCGGGCCTTGGCGTTGCGCGTGATGGTGCCGCTCTTGACGAGCACACCGGCGATGTTGCCGAACTTCGAGGAGCGGAACACCTCGCGGATCTCGGCGAGACCAGCCTGAGCCTCTTCGTACTCGGGCTTGAGCATGCCCTTAAGCGATGCCTCGACGTCGTCGATCGCGCTGTAGATGACGTTGTAGAAGCGGATGTCGACGCCCTCGCGGGCGGCGGCCTCACGGGCCTTCGCGTCCGGACGGACGTTGAAGCCGATCACGATCGCGTTGTCGATCGTGGCGAGGTTGATGTCGCTCTCGGTCACGGCACCGACACCGCGGTGGATGATGCGCAGCTGAACGCTGTCGTCGACCTCGATCTTGAGCAGCGACTCCTCGAGCGCCTCAACGGCACCCGAAACGTCACCCTTGATGATGAGGTTGAGCGACTCGACCTTGCCCTCTTCGAGAGCCTTGGTGAAGTCCTCAAGCGACATGCGCTTGCGGGCCTTCGCCAGTGCGGCGTTGCGCTCGACGGCCTCACGCTTCTCAGCGATCTGGCGGGCGGTGCGGTCGTCCTCGGGAACGAGGAACAGGTCACCGGCGCGGGGCACCGAGTTCAGACCCTGAACCTGGACCGGACGCGACGGGGCTGCCTCTTCGACACGCTCGCCGTGCTCGTCGATCATGGCGCGGACGCGGCCGTATGCCGTACCGGCGACGATCGGGTCACCGACGCGCAGCGTACCGCCCTGAACGAGGACGGTCGCGACGGATCCGCGGCCCTTGTCGAGCTTCGCCTCGATCGCGATACCGCGCGCTTCCTTGTTCGGGTTGGCGCGCAGGTCGAGACCTGCGTCGGCGGTGAGGAGAACGGCGTCCAGGAGGTCCTGGATACCCGTGCCCTGACGTGCCGACACGTCGACGAACATGACCTCTCCGCCGTACTCTTCGGCGACGAGACCGTACTCGGTAAGCTGCTGACGAACCTTGGCAGGGTTGGCCTCGGGCTTGTCGACCTTGTTGACCGCCACGACGATCGGCACGTTGGCCGCCTGGGCGTGGTTCAGCGCCTCGACCGTCTGCGGCATGATGCCGTCGTCGGCCGCGACAACCAGGATCGCGATGTCGGTGACATCGGCACCACGTGCACGCATGGCCGTGAAGGCCTCGTGACCGGGGGTGTCGATGAAGGTGATGGCGCGATCGTGGCCCTCGTGCTCGGTCCAGATCTGGTACGCACCGATGTGCTGGGTGATGCCACCGGCCTCGCCCTCAATGACGGTCGTGTTACGGATCGCATCGAGAAGGCGGGTCTTACCGTGGTCAACGTGACCCATGACGGTGACAACCGGGGGACGGATCTCGAGGTCGTCGTCGTCTTCGTCGAGCTCTTCCTGCTCGAGGTTCAGACCGAAGCTCTCGAGGAGTTCCTTGTCTTCGTCCTCGGGCGAGACGACCTCGATCTTGTAGCCGATCTCGGCGCCAAGCACCTCGAACGTCGATTCGTCGAGCGACTCGGTCGCGGTCGCCATCTCACCGAGGTGGAAGAGGACGGTCACGAGGTTTCCGGGAGGAACCGGAATGCCGTGCATCTGCTCGATCTTCTCGGCGAAGTCGGCGATCGACGCGCCACGGCGCATGCGGATGACAGTGTTTCCGTCGCCGCGGGGAACCTTCACTCCACCGACGATCGGCGCCTGCCGCATTTCGAATTCCTGGCGCTTAGCCCGACGCGACTTACGCTGCTTGGACTTGCCGCCCCCCTTTCCGAACGCACCGGCGGTGCCGCCGCGGCGACCACCGGGGCCGGGACGACCGGCGAAACCGCCGCCGCCACCGGGACGGAATCCACCAGCGGCACCCGCACCGGGTCCACCGGCACCCGGACGCTGCTGGAACGGAGCGCCGCCACCCGGACGACCTGCTCCACCCGGACGGCCACGGCCACCGGCGCCACCACCGGGACGGCCGCCCGGACGCGGGGCACCCGGGCGCGGAGCCTGGGGCTTGGGAGGACGCGGGATGTTCGCGGGCGACGGGCGCTGGCCCATGCCCTGCGACGACGCGAACGGGTTGTTACCCGGACGCGGGGCGCCGGCGGGGCGCTGGCCCATGCCCTGCGACGACGCGAACGGGTTGTTACCGGGGCGAGCCTGGCCGGGCTTGGGAGCCGACGAACCGGGCTTGGGAGCCGACGAGCCCGGCTTGGGCGCGGCGGATCCGGGCTTGGGTGCGGATCCGGGCTTCGGACCGCGGGGCGCGGGCGCGCCCGGACGCGGGGCGTTCGAGGCCTTCGGAGCCTCGGCGGGTGCGGCCTTCGGGGCCGCGGCCGGCTTGCGCGCAGCTCCGGGCTTCGGGGCAGCGGATCCGGGGGTTGCACCCGGGCGCGGTGCGCCGGGGCGCGCGGCACCGGGCTTCGGCGCGGCCGAAGGGGTGCTCGACGCTGCGGGCTTCGCGGCAGGCTTGCTGCCGCCCTCGCCCTCGAAAGCTGCGCGCAGCTTGCGGACGACCGGCGGTTCGATCGTCGACGAGGGGCTCTTCACGAACTCGCCGAGCTCCTTGAGCTTGGCGAGAGCGGTCTTGCTGTCAACGCCGAGCTCGGCTGCGATCTCGTGTACGCGTGGTTTAGCCACAATTCTCCTGTCTGGGGCAGATCTGCCCTGACAGGGCAGACCTCTAGAGGCGGACGGGTCTCATTTCGAGCCGTTCACTTGATTTCCATAGCTGATAGCCATTCTTCGAGTGTCTGCGTATCGAGGGCTCCCGATACACGGAGTGCTCGCACGAATGCGCGGCGCTGGATGGCCAGCTCCGCGCAGGTACGGCTGGGGTGTACCCACGCGCCCCTCCCCGGTGCCGACGCGGCCTCGTCAATGACGAGTCGCGAGTCGACAGCGACAACCCTCATGAGGGCGGATCGGGAGTCACGCGTGCGACATCCAACGCACATTCGGACGGGTTCCATCCTACACGTCCTTCCTTAGCGAGACGCGCTGAGGCTCAGCTTGCACGGGGTGGCCGGCGCTACCGACCACACCCGAACGGGGCTTAGTCCTCGTCGAGGATCGAATCCGGCTGGATGTCGATCTTCGCGCCCGTGAGCTTCGCGGCGAGTCGGGCGTTCTGGCCCTCCTTGCCGATCGCGAGGGACAGCTGGTAGTCGGGAACGAGCGCACGCACGGCCTTGGTCTTCTGGTCGAGCACGAAGCTCGACGAGACCTTGGCGGGCGAGAGAGCGTGGGCGACGAAGGTCGCGAGGTCGGCATCGAAGTCGACGATGTCGATCTTCTCGGCGCCGAGCTCGTCCTGCACGGCGCGGACGCGGCGGCCCATCTCACCGATGCAGGCGCCCTTGGCGTTGATCGACGAGTCGTGCGCGATGACGGCCATCTTCGTGCGGTGACCGGCCTCGCGGGCGAGCGACACGATCTCGACGAGACCGTTGGCGATCTCGGGAACCTCGAGCGCGAACAGCTTGCGCACGAGCCCCGGGTGTGTACGCGACACCGTGACGGACGGGCCCTTGTTGCCGCGCGAAACGCTCGTCACGTACACGCGGATCCGCGCGCCGTGCGGGTATTCCTCGCCCGGCACCTGCTCCTCGGGGGGCAGGATCGCCTCGACGGTGCCGAGGTCGATGTGCACCATGCGGGGGTTCGGGCCCTGCTGCACGACGCCGGAGACGATGTCGCCTTCCTTCGCGCGGTACTCGCCGATGACGGCGTCGTCGGCGATGTCGCGCAGGCGCTGGCTGATGACCTGCTTGGCGGCGTAGGCGGCGATACGCCCGAAGTCTTCGGGGTTCTGCTCTTCCTCGCCGATGATGGCGCCGTCTTCGTCCTTCACCGGGGTGAGGACGGCAACGTGTCCGCTCTTGCGGTCGAGCTGGGCACGAGCGCCCTCGGGAAGCTCACCGGTCTGCGACGTGTGCTTCGCGAATGCCGTGAGCACCGCCTGCTCGATGATCGTCACGAGTTCGTCGAACGGAATTTCCTTCTCGCGCTCAATCGAACGCAACAGAGCGAGATCGATCTCCATGGCAGCCTCCCTATTCAGCTCTCGTCGGCGAACGTTCGTGCCGACACGATTCAGACGATACCGGAGACGGCTGATCGCGACCATGGAGATACGCCAAGAACCGCCTCACCATCGGGAAATGATGGTGAGGCGGTTCTTGTGTGATGCGGCGTGTCTCGCGTTATGCGCGAGCGCGGCGACGGGCGGGTCGGATCAGCAGGATCCGAGCTTGGTCCATGCACCGTGTGGCTTCTTCGGAACCTCGTTGCGGCTCCACCACTGCGCCTCGTAGACGTCGCCCTTGTACGCGACGTGCTCACCACCGGTGTAGACCTGCGATGCCGTCCACTCGGTCTCCTGCCCCGCCACGCACGCAACGCTTGCGCCCTGCTCCATCCAGGATCCCCACGGCGAAGTGCCGGGCTTGTCGGTCGTCCACCACTGCGCGACGAAGGTTGCGCCGTGGTAGGTGACGACGTCGCCCTCGTCGTAGACCTCGCCCCGCTGCCACTCGACGGCGGGCTCGGGCTCGGTCGGCTCCTCATCCGCCACGAGGTCGAGGCCCACGATGATCGGGTTGTGGTCGCTCGCGCGGTACACCGAATCGTCATACAGGATCGTGGCGTTGTAGTTGTAGCGGCTGTACTCGAAGCCGACCTGCTCCTGGCCGTTGATCTGCCAGACGTCGACGCCCGAGACGAGCTCGAGAGCTGCCTCGTTCGCGAGAACGTGATCGAGGGATCCGTCGAGACCGTCGTAGTTGTACGTCGGCTCGCCGTCGTTCAGCTCGGCGTTCAGGTCGATGTAACCGGCGTCGGTGAGGACGACGATCGGGTCTTCGGCCGTGTAGGCGTTGAAGTCACCGGCGAGGAAGACGCTATCGATGCCCGACTCGGTCGAGATCTCGTCGACGAAGCTGACGAGGGCGTTCGCCTGCGCGACGCGGTCGGGGTTCGAGTTGCCCTGGCCCGTGCCGTCATCGGATCCGCACCCCTTCGACTTGAAATGGTTGGTCGCGACGAGGAAGGCGTCCTCGGCCGTGGGCTCCTCGACGTCGGCAGCCGCGAACGCCTGCACGAGGGGCTCGCGAGCGTTACCGAACGCCGGGTCGTCAATGAGGATCTGCGAGTCGCCCACGAGCTGCACATCGGCGGGGCGGTAGATGAAGGCGTTGCGGATGACGTCTTCATCCGACGGAACCTCGGCGGGGCTCTTCACGAAGTCCCACGTACCCGCGCCCTCGACCTCGTTGAGCGCGTCGACGAGCGTCGAGACGGCGAAGTCGCGGTCCTTGTTGTAGTGGATCGAGTTCTCGATCTCCTCGAGCGAGATGATCGAGGCGCCCGAGGTCGTGATCGCGTTGACGATCTTCGCCTCCTGGCGGTCGAAGCTCTCGGTCGTCGCGGCGCCACGCGGGCCGTTCGGGTTGCACGAGTTCGCGCCGATCGGGGTGCCGGCACGGTCGTTGTAGGTCGTGCAGGTTCCGAGACCCGAGTCGACGAACTCCGCGGCGGTCGTCGGGAAGTAATTCAGCACGTTGAACGTGGCGATCGTGATGTCGCCGCCGACCTCCTGGGGAGCGGCGTTGTCGGCGCGCACATCGCTGAAGCTAACGTGCTCGGTTCCCGCGCCCGTGATGGGGAGCGTCGGCTCGAGCTGCCACGCGCCGTAGCGGTAGTCGAGCACGAACGGCTGGTTGAACGTGACGGCCGAGCCGACCGTGACGGGGTTTTCCGGCGTCAGGTACGACAGCGGCGTGCCCTTGTTGCTCGCGCTGTTGAAGTTCGTGCTGCGGCCGTCGTCGAGCAGGATGAGCGCCGCGGCGTTGGCGTCTTCGACCGCCTTGATGGCGTCCGCGTCGTGCGGATCCGCGACCTCGGTCGGCTGGCGTAGCGTGTTCTCACCGTAGGCGAGGCCGAACGAACCGTAGTAGTTGGCGTCATAGTTGTCGGTCACCGTGAACGCGTCGGTGAACTGAACGAGCTCGCTCTGGTGCGCGAGCTTGCCAGCGTCGGTCTCGAGCCCCGCCCACGAGGTGATCGGGGTGACCTCGCCGAGCGACTCGGTGAGCGCCGTCACCGCTGTGGGGGTGATCTCGGTGATGCCCTGGTACTCGCTAACGACGCCCGTCACCTCGACGCTCTGGCCGATCTCGGCGCGCGCCGAATTGCCGTAGATGAAGATCGCGTCGCTCGCGCCATCGTTGGGGTCGCCCGTCGGATCCTGCATCGTGAAGCCGTTGAAGCCGCCGTCGCGGTAGTCGGCCGTGACGACACCCTGGACCGTGACGGTCTTGCCGTTGAGGGGCGACGTCTCTCCGGTGCCCTGCACCTCGGAGATCTTGACGGTCTGACCCGGGTCGACCGGGGTCTCCGATTCCTCCGGCTCGCCGGGCTCGGTCGGAGCCGACGTCTCGCCCTTCGAGTTCGTTGGGGTGGGGGTGCCCGCCGTGAAGTCGGTGCCGTTGTTATCGGTGTCGATAGCGTCGGTGCGCGATGCGCTCGTCGTGTTGCTCAGCGACGGGGCGGCGGCGCCTTCGAAGCTTGCGGCGGATCCGAAGCCGATCATGTCGATGAGGCCGTCGGCACCGGCAATGTTTCCCGACGTCGGGATCGATGCGCCGTCGCCCGAGTATAAGAACACCCGACCGTTCGTCGCAGACATGGTGGCGGTGCCAACCTGGTCGGCGGTCGGCAGGGCCACGCCCGCGCCGGCGCCCGCAGCCATCTGCACGAGGAAGTACCCGCCAGCGGCGACCGATCCCTGGAGTGCGACTGTGCCACCTGATCCGCCCGCCGCCGACTTGTAGTCGAGCGACAGCCCCTCAAGGCTGATCTCGGCGCCCGTCGGGTTGTACAGCTCGACGAAGTCGTTCGTGAACGGGGCGCCGCTGTTGCCGCCGCCGCCGAAGACCTCGTTGATCACGAGGCCGGTTCCGTCGGGCGCCGCCTGCGCCGCCGTCGGAACGATGACAAGTACGCCGGCGCCGAGTGCGGCTACCGATGCGGCCGCTGCTGCGCGGCGTAGATGTGGTGTCCGGTTGGACATCATTGGCTCCTGAATATGGGTGAACCGAAGGACATCCCAACTTCCCAACGCCGTGTGGCCCCGCGATTTCGCCCAGGTGACGTGTCGGCAAACGGCACACTGCCGGAGCAATAACCAGACTCCCCGTAGAAACCACGAGGGCCCGCCGCGCGATGCGGCGAGCCCTCGTGACGGGTACGGTTACGCGGTCAGTCGCGCGAGCGCCTCCGCGACCGGCATGGTCTCGCGCTCGCCCGAGCGACGATCCCACAGCTCGACCTCGCCGTTCGCTGCGCCGCGGCCCACGACGACCAGCTGCGGCACGCCGAGCAGCTCGGCGTCGCCGAACTTCACGCCGGGCGACACCTTGGGGCGGTCGTCGAACAGCACATCCAGGCGGGCCTTCTCGAGGCCCTCGATGAGCTCGGCCGCGAGGTCGTAGGCCTCCTGGCCCTTGCCCGTCGCGACGACGTGCACGTCGAAGGGCGCGATCGACCCGGGCCAGATGAGGCCCTTGTCGTCGCTCGACAGCTCGGCGATGGCGGCCATCACGCGGGTGACGCCGATGCCGTACGAGCCCATCGTCACCGTCTGCAGCTTGCCGTTCTCGTCGAGAACCTTGAGCCCCAGAGCCTCGGCGTACTTGCGGCCGAGCTGGAAGATGTGACCGATCTCCATGCCGCGCTCGAGCGTGACGGGGCCGGATCCGTCGGGTGCGAGGTCGCCCTCGCGAACGTTCGCCGCCTCGATCGTGCCGTCGACGGTGAAGTCGCGTCCCGCGACCACGCCGCGCACGTGCTTGTCGACCTCGTTCGCGCCCGTGATCCACGAGGATCCGTCGACGATGCGGGGGTCGACCAAGTAGCGCACGCCCGACGTCGATTCCTCGCCGAGCACCGCGCCAGCGGCGCTCCAGGGCCCGATGAAACCGGGAACGAGCGCGGGGATCTTCGCGAGATCCTCGGGCGTTGCGGGCGCCGCCTCGGCGGGGGCGAAGGCTACCTCGAGGCGCTTCTCGTCGATGTCGCGATCGCCGGGGATGCCGACGACGACGATCTCGCGCTCACCGTCGGGGTGCACGACCGCGAGAACGACATTCTTCAGCGTGTGCGCGGCCGTCCAGCCGCCCTCGGGGGCGTCGCCGAGCACCTCGTTGGCGTGCGCCACGAGGGTCTCGATCGTCTTGGTGCCGGGCGAGTCGAAGACGACGGGCGCCGGGGCGTCCGAGTAGTCGATTGCCTCGGGAACGGGCGTCGTGTAGGCCTCGACGTTCGCGGCGTAACCGCCCGCGCTACGCACGAAGGTGTCCTCGCCGACGGGCGTCGGGTGCAGGAACTCCTCGCTGCGCGATCCACCCATCGCGCCGGCATCGGCCTTGACGATCGCGTACTCCATACCGAGGCGCGTGAAGATGCGCTCATAGGCGTCGCGCTGCGCCTCGTAGCTCTTGTCGAGGCCCTCCTCGTTCACGTCGAAGGAGTAGGCGTCCTTCATCGTGAACTCTCGACCGCGCAGCAGCCCCGCGCGCGGGCGCGCCTCGTCGCGGTACTTGTCCTGGATCTGATAGATCGTCAGGGGAAGATCCTTGTACGAGTTGTACAGGTCCTTCACGAGCAGCGTGAACGCCTCCTCGTGCGTGGGCGCGAGGAGGTAGTCGGCGCCGTGACGATCCTGCAGGCGGAAGATGTTGTCGCCATACTCGTCCCAGCGGCCGGTCTGCTCGTACGGGTCGCGCGGCATCAGCGCCGGGAAGTGCACTTCCTGCGCGTCGGCGCGAGCCATCTCCTCGCGAATGATCTGCTCGAGGCGCGCCTTCACGCGCAGGCCGAGCGGCAACCAGGCGAACACGCCCGGTGCCTGGCGGCGGATGTACCCCGCGCGCACGAGGAGCTTGTGACTACGCACCTCGGCGTCGGAGGGATCCTCCCGGAGGGTGCGGACGAAGAGCTTTGAAAGACGAGTGACCACGCGTCGAGTCTATTCCGTCGCGCCGCTTCGCCGAGCATCGCGGATTTCGCCGGGATCGGACCGATCCCCCGTCTGTTCCGAGACGCTCGGCGATTTTCGAGGTCCTCAGCGAACGTGCGCCGCGACCTCCGTGCGGAACCGGTCGGCGAAGTCGGCGATCGCGGCAGGGTCCTTGAGGCTCGTCGCGGGAAGGATGAACTCGTCGACGCCCGCCGCCGCGTACGCGTTCATCCGGTCCACGATCTCCTGGTCAGATCCCCCGATCGCAGGTCGCCCCTTCGCCGCGACCGCCGCGGCCTTATCCGCGTCATCAAAGAACACGACGGCCTGCGTCGAGCGCCACAGCGAATCCTCCGCGCGGCCCGCTTTCTCGAGCGCGGCATCGAAGATCTCCTTCTTCGCCACGAATCTCTCGGGCAACGCCCAGTGATTCCACTCGTCGGCGAAGCGGGCGACGATCTTCGGCATCACCTTCTCGCCGGATCCCCCGACGAGGAGCGGCAGCGTCGCATGCGGCTTCGGGTTCAGCGAGGCGTGCTCGAGGCGGTAGCGCTCCCCCGCGTGGTCGACGAAGTCCTCGTCACGCAGGCGCGTGACGACCTCGAGCGCCTCGCGGAACCAGCGGATCCGGCTGGGCACGTCGCCGTATTCAAGACCGAAAGCCCGATGCTCGTTCTCCTGCCAACCGGCGCCGTAGCCGAGCACGAAACGCCCACCCGCGATGTCGCTGAGGGCCGCCGCCTGCTTTGCCACAATGGCCGGGTGCCGATAGGTGTTACCGAGCACGAGCGAGCCGATCCGCACGTCCGGAATCGTCGCGGCGAGCGCCGTCAGCTGGGTCAGGCACTCGCCGCGACGGCCGTCGTTGGGCTCCGCCGTGTTGTCCATGAAGTGGTCTTCGATCCAGAGCCCATACCAGCCCGTGTCGACGGCGTGACGTGCGGCGGCGGACAGGTCGGACCAGGCGAGGTCCGCGGGGAGCCAGAGCGAGAACTTCATGGCGCCAGGCTAACGGTCCCTGCCGCCGACGTCGCGGAGCATCTCGGAATTCTTCGGCACCCGACGAGATCCTGGCGTTATCCGAGATCTTCGGCTGAATCCGAGACGGCCGGCGAACGCGGCGCCTCGACGGGCTTCGGCTTCACGAGCTTCAGACCGATGACGGCACCGACGATGCCCGCGATGAACAGGATCCGCAGGAAGGTGACGGGCTCCGCGCCCGTCGCCATCGCGTACGTCACGGTCAGGGCCGCGCCGGTTCCCGTCCACACCGCGTACGCCGTGCCGATCGGGATGTCGCGCATGGCGTATCCGAGCCCGAGCATGCTGAGGGTGACGCCGACGAGGAAGATCGCAACCGGCACGGGGCGGGTGAAGCCGTCGCTGTCGCCGAGCGCGGTCGCCCAGACCGCCTCGAGTACGGCGCTGATCAACAGAACCAGCCAGTGCATCACGACACTGCCTTCAGGCCGATGACGCTCGCGATGAGGAGCGCCAGCAGCGCGCCGCGGGCGAGGCTCAGCCGCTCTTGCTTGCGAAACACCGCGAGCAGCACCGTCAGCACGGCGCCGATGCCGACCCACACGGCGTATGCGGTGCCCGTCGGAATGACGCTCATGGCGTAGGCGAGGCCGACCATGCTGGCGGTCATCGACACGAGGAACAGGACCGACGGCCAGATTTTCTTGAAGCCCTTCGACGCACTCAGCGCCGTGGCCCACACCGCCTCGAGCATTCCCGAGGCGATCAATACGACCCACTCCATAGCGGATCCTCCCACCGGGGTCGTCCCCGAACTTCAGGAAGTCGGCCGGGTCGTCCCGTCCGGCACGCAGGATCCGCGTACAGCTCCAGTCTATCGTCGGCCAGGACACAGCGCCGCGGGACGCCATAATGGCATCCATGCGCCCCATCTTCATCGCCGGCCCCGTGTCATGGAACACACTCGTGATGCTGGACCATCTGCCGGAACCCGTGCCGCACATGCAGTTCGCCACGCGCGACTGGCAGACTCTCGGTGGCACGAGCGCGGGTAAGGCCCTCAGCCTCGCCGGACTCGGGCGCCCCGTGTATCTGCGCACCCTCCTCGGAGACGATGCCCCCGGTAGGCGCATTCGCGAGGCACTGTCCACGACAACCATCGAGTTGGATGTGGTGCCGGCTCTCGAGACAGAACGCCATCTCAATCTCATGACTCCTGCGGGAGAACGCGTCTCGCTCTACCTGGCTACGCCAGATTCGTCGGGCGACGCACCCGATGACGACATGCTCACGGCGATGTCCAGAGCCGCCGCGATCGTGCTCGATCTCTCAGCGGAAGGGCGCCGTCTCATTGCCGCGGCACAAAGGCAACGCGAGACGACACTCTGGGTGGACCTCCACGACTACGACGGCCGCGATGACTTCCACCGCCCCTTCTTGGAGGCGGCCGACGTCGTTCTCTGCAGCGAGGATCGGCTGCCTCGACCCACAGAGTTCCTTCGCTCATGCGTTGAGAACGGAGCATCGCTCGCCGTATGCACCCGCGGCGCGGATGGCGCGGTCGCGGTCGACGATTCAGGACGGGTCTACAACGTCCCCGCGCCGTCCGCGACGGTGATCGACACGAACGGCGCGGGTGATGCGTTCTTCGCAGGGCTGCTCAATGCGCGCCTCGACGGCCGGGGCGTCATCGAATCCCTGGAAGCCGCGTCGGCAGCCACGGTTCCCGTGCTGGCATCGCGGCATCTCCACCCGCTCTTGGAGTCCGTCCTCCCGGCAAGCGGCGTGCTCTGACGAGTCGTTATCACGGACGAATCCGTTCGCGAATCCGGTTCTGGATCTCTTCGCGCGGGAGGGTGGCGTCGACGACGAGGAAGCGCTCGGGCTCGGCGGCGGCGAGGGCGAGGAACGCCTCGCGCACGCGCACGTGGAACTCGGCCTTCTCGGCCTCGAGCCGGTCGAACGGCTTGTCGTCGGCGTCGAGGCGGCGGCGCGCGACGGCCGGATCCAGGTCGAGCAGCACCGTGACATCGGGCAGCGCTCCCCCGGTCGCCCACATCGACAGCTCGCGCACCTCGTCGGCGCCGAGCGCGCGGGCGGCGCCCTGGTAGGCGATCGACGAGTCGAGGTAGCGATCCTGAATCACGACGTCGCCGCGCTCGAGCGCCGGGCGCACGAGGGTGTCGATGTGGTGGGCGCGGTCGGCCGCAAAAAGCAGCGCCTCGGCGCGATCACCGAGCACGCCGCGCGAATGCAACACGATCTCGCGGATGGTCTTGCCCACCTCGGTGCCGCCCGGCTCACGAGTGCGGACGACCGTGCGCCCCTGCTGCTCGAACCAGTCGCGCAGCAGCTCCGCCTGGGTGGTCTTACCGGATCCGTCGCCACCCTCGAAGGTGATCCAGAGGCCGTCGCTCATGTGTGTTCTCTCTGCGCAAAGAGCGGCGCCGCGCCGACCTTGTCGAGGGCGCGGCGCCGTTCCATGGGATTACGCGCCCTGTGCCTTCTTCGCCGCCGCGTTTGCGGCGCGCGTCGCCGCGGCCTTCTTCGCGGCGGCCGAGCGGGCGGCGGCCTTCTCGGCGTCGGTCTTCGGCGCGGCCTTCTTCGCGGTGGTCTTCCGCGTCGTCGTGGCCTTCTTCGCAGCCGGAGCCTTCTTGGCGGGCGTGCGCTTCTTGGCCGGGCCCTTCGCTCGCTTGTCGGCGAGCAGCTGCACCGCGGCGGCGAAGTCGACGTCTTCGACGTTCGTGCCGCGCGGGATCGTCGCGTTCGTCTCGCCGTCGGTGACGTAGGCGCCGAAACGGCCATCGCGGATCCGCACGTTCTTGCCGCTCGTCGGATCCTCCTTCTCGAAGTCCTTGAGGGCGCTCGCCGCGCGGCGGGCACCGTACTTGGGCTTCGAGTAGATCTCGAGCGCCTGCTCGAGCGTGATGTCGAAGATCTGCTGCTCGGTGTCGAGCGAGCGCGAGTCGGTGCCCTTCTTCAGGTACGGCCCGTAGCGGCCGTTCTGGGCGGTGATGGGATCCTGCGACTCGGGATCGATGCCCACCGTGCGCGGGAGGTCGAGCAACTGCAGGCCCGTCGCAAGGTCGATCGTCTCGGGCGACATCGACTTGAACAGCGACGCGCGGCGCGGCTTCTCGGCCGCGGCCTTCTTCGTCTTCTTCGCGGGCTTCTCGACGACCTCGCCGGTCGCGGGATCCGCCTCCGGCTCGTCTTCCGGATCCGTCTCTTCGAGGTACGGGCCGAAGCGGCCGTCCTTGACGACGACGATCTTGCCGTTGTCGGGGTTCTCGCCCAGCACGCGGTTGCCCGCGACGGGGGCGTCGATGAGCTCCTGCACCTTCTCGGGCGTCAGCTCGTCGGGCGCGAGGTCCTCGGGAACGTTGATGCGGCGGGGCTCGGCGTCGGGCTTCTCGGGGTCGACGATGTCGATGTACGGGCCGAACTTACCGAAGCGCAGGGTCGCGGTCTCGGTCAGCGGGGTCGCGTTGAGCTCGCGCGCGTCGATCTCGCCGAGGTTGTCGACGATGGTCCGCAGTCCGGGGTATCCCTCGCCGCCGAAGTAGAAGTCGTGCAGCCAGGCGCCGCGCTCCTTCTCGCCTCGGGCAATGCGGTCGAGGTCTTCCTCGAGGGTCGCGGTGAAGTCGTAGTCAACGAGCGAACCGAAGTGGCGCTCGAGCAGGCGGATCACGCTGAACGCGAGCCACGTCGGCACGAGGGCCTGGCCGCGCTTGGTGACGTACCCGCGGTCGAGGATCACGCCGATGATGCTCGCGAACGTCGAGGGACGGCCGATGCCGCGCTCCTCGAGCGCCTTGACGAGCGTCGCCTCGGTGTAGCGCGGCTTCGGCGAGGTCTCGTGGCTCTTCGCCTCGGAGTCGTGCAGGTCGAGCACATCGCCCTGCGTCACCTGCGGAAGCTGTTGGTCGGCCGCGTCGTCCTTGTGGCGCTTCTCGTCGGCACCCTCCTCGTAGGCCTCGAGGAAGCCCTTGAAGGTGTAGACGGTGCCGGACGCCGTGAACTCGAGCTTCTTGCCGTCGGCGGTGGTCTCGAGCGTGATCGTGGTCGTCTCGAGCTTCGCGTCGCTCATCTGGCTCGCGACCGTGCGCTTCCAGATGAGGTCGTACATGCGGTGCTCGTCGCGGCCGAGGATGCCCGCGACGTCCTTCGGCGTGCGGAAGGTGTCGCCCGAGGGACGGATCGCCTCGTGCGCCTCCTGCGCGTTCTTCGACTTCGACGCGTAGACGCGCGGCTTCGCCGGGATCGCCTTGTCGCCATAGAGCGCGACCGCCTGCGAGCGGGCGGCCTGAACGGCCTGCGCGCTGAGGTTCGTCGAGTCGGTACGCATATAGGTGATGAATCCGCGCTCGTACAGGCTCTGCGCGACGCTCATCGCGACCTTCGCGGTCATGCCGAGCTTGCGGCCGGCCTCCTGCTGCAGCGTCGAGGTCGTGAACGGCGCGTAGGGGCGGCGGGTGCCCGGCTTGGCCTCGACCTTCTGTACCGTCGCGGATCCGACGGCGTCGACGGCCGCGGCGAGCGCGGTCGCGTCGCCCTCCGACAGCACGACGACGGCGCGGGTGAGCTCACCCAGGTCGTTGAAGTCGCGGCCGGAGGCGAGATTCGCGCCGTCGATGCGGGCGAGGCGGATCGAGAACGCGGATCCGCTGCGCTCGGCGACCGAGACGATGGAGCAGTAGTTGGCGGACACGAACGCCATGCGCTCGCGTTCGCGGTCGACGACCATGCGGGTCGCGGCCGACTGCACGCGGCCGGCGCTGAGCGCCTGGCCGCCGGCACCGGATCCGACCTTGCGCCAGAGAACCGGCGAAACGTCCCAGCCGTAGAGGCGGTCGAGCACGCGGCGGGTTTCCTGCGCGTCGACGAGCGACGTGTCGAGCTCGCGCGTGTCGTCGACGGCCTTCTGGATCGCGTCCTTGGTGATCTCGTGGAACACCATGCGCTTGACCGGAACCTTCGGCTTCAGCGTCTCGAGAAGGTGCCACGCGATGGCCTCGCCCTCGCGGTCGCCATCGGTCGCGAGCACGAGTTCGCTCGCTCCCTTCAGTGCTCTGCGCAGCTCGGTGACCGTCTTGGTCTTGCGATCGCTGACCACGTAGTAAGGAGTGAACCCGTGATCGACGTCGATCGAGTACTTACCGAACGCCGCGCGATCCTTCTCAGGAATGTCGCGCTTGTCGGCGAGATCGCGGATGTGTCCGACCGAGCTGAGCACCTCGTATCCGTCGCCGAGATAGCCCTGAATCGAGCGCATCTTCGTGGGCGACTCGACGATGACGAGCTTCTTTCCGTCTGCCAAAGCGGGTCCTTTCTTCGAAGCACACCATACACACCGCAGACTGTGCGTCGTATTTCGATCCGCATCGCGGAGCCGTGTCTCGAGCACTTTATAGGGGCGGCCCGGCGCGCGCGATCGCCGTCACGGGGATCGCGCCGAATCGCGTCTCGATTGTGACCGTCGCGATGAGGCCGTCGATGTCGCAGGCGGTCACGCTTCCCGCCTGCGCGGCGGCGATCTCGCCGGCCCTCGAGCACGGATCCCCCGCCGCGAACCCCGCGAGCGTGTCGGCCGCGGCGAGCGCTGCCGCGTCGGCGATTCCGGCGGCGCGTTGGCTCTCGGCCGCTGCGGCGCCGATTCCGACGAGCGCGGCGGCCGCGATGCCGACGGCGCAGACGACTCCGGCGGTGGCGATCGATCCGGCCATTGTGTTAGAGCCCTCCCTCGAGCGCGCAGCTCTCGGCCCACACCGGAACCGTGAATACGGCGATGCGCACCTCGGTGCTCGCGGTCACGCAGACGAGGTCGCCGCGGGTTCCGATCGCCGTGCGAGCTCCCGCGACCGCGACGCTCACGACGCCCGCGGCGCGGGATCCGTCGCCGCGCGCGGCGAGCCGGGCCGCGTCGGCCGCGGCGTCCTGCAACCGCACCTTCACGGATCCGGCGCCGAGCGCCCCGATCGCCAGCAGGATGACGATGAGGATCGCGGGCACCGCGACCGCGAACTCCGCCGAGACGGAGCCGCGGTCGCGGGGATTGGGGTGGATCACGGCGCCTGAAGTGCGGATTCGATGAGGTTCTGGAGCAGCGACTGCACTGCCCCGGATCGCATCACCGCGACCAGAACTCCCGCGATGGCGACCGCCGCGAGGGTAACGATCGCGTACTCCGCGGTCGAGGCGCCGGTCTCGTCGTTCCAGAGATCGGTCATGATGGTGTCCTTTCTTATAGGGGTGTTTCATGGGGTTCACCGGCCTATCCGGCGAACGTCGGGAGCGGCGTCGACGTGACGATGCTGATGAGCATCGGCGCGACGCCGAGCAGGAGGAAGGCGGGCAGAGTGCACACACCCATGGGGATGAGGAGGCGCGTGCCGAGCCGTGCGCCCCGCATCCGCCCGTCGGCCCTCGCGAGGGAGCGGGCGCGGAGCGCTGCGGCTCGGAGGAGTTCGACGGCCGGCACGCCGGCGGCGTGAGAGAGCTCGAGCACGCGGTCGGCATCGGCGGATCCGCGGGTCGCGCTCGGCGTGTATTCGTCGCACATCGCGAGCACCTCGCGAGCGCGGCGCACCGAGACGCCGCCAGAGAGCGCCGCGGCGAGCAGCTCCTCGTGCATGCCGGGGGTCCCCGGATCCGGCTGCGCGGCGCGCACGAGGCGCTTGGTCCAGCGGCGGGCGAGCAGGATCAGCACGACGCCCGTGACGAGGCAGGCCGCGCCCGCGGGGGTGCGGAAGAGGACCCCGATGGTGTCGAGGCCGAGGCCCGCGCCGACGATGAGGCCGAGGAGCGGGAGCCACATCATGAGCCGCGCCGACGCCGTGGGCTCGGCGAGCGCGACGCGCACGTCGGCCCGAAGCTCGACGTCGTCGCGCACCGAGTCGGCGACGACCCGCAGCGTGTCGGCGAGGGGCGCGCCGACGGTCTCGGCGACCGACCACGCGGCAGCGACGTCGCCCCAGCTCTCGTCGCCCGTCTGCGTGGCCCTCTCGGCGATCGCGTCGGGCACAGCCTCGCCCCGGTCGATGAGCCGCACGACCTCGCGGGCGTGCTCGTCGCCGCTCTCGGCGAGGTGCCGCCACGATGCCGTCGGGCCGCCGCCCGCCGAGAGCAGAACCGCGAGCGAGAGCAGGGTGCCCGACGGATCCGCGTCGACGGCGCGCGCCCGGGTCACCACGGCTGCACCTGTTCGATCTCGAGGCGGCCGCCGGTCTGCCGAAACTCGCCCACCGCGACGAGCCGGCGATCGCCCGCGGCGTCTCGCGCGAGGTGAAGCACGACGTCGAAGGCGCTCGAGGCCTGGCGGGCGACGGCGTGGTCGTCCCACCCGGCGAGCGCGCCGAGCGCCTCGAGGCGCGCGGGGACGTCGGCGAGGCCGTTGGCGTGGAGGGTGCCCGCTCCCCCGTCGTGACCCGTGTTGAGCGCCGTGAGCAGGTCGCGGATCTCCTCGCCGCGGCACTCGCCCACGACGATGCGATCGGGCCGCATGCGCAGGCTCTCGCGCACCAGCCGCGCGAGCCCCACGGCGCCGGCGCCCTCACGGTTCGCCTGCCGCGCCTCGAGGCTGATGTGGTGCGGGTGGTTGAGGCGAAGCTCGGCGACGTCTTCGATCGTGATGATGCGCTCGTGCCGGGGCGCGGCGCCGAGAAGCGCCGAGAGAAGCGTCGTCTTGCCGCAACCGGCGCCGCCCGTGACGAGGATGTTCGCGCGCCGGGCGACGAGTGATCCGAGCCACTCGCGCGCGGCTGCCGGGAAGGCTCCGCCCTCGCGTAGCCCGTCGAGGTCGACGTCGGCGAGGCGCGCCAGGCGGATCGAGATGGCCGTGCCCGCCGTCGCGATCGGCGAGAGCGCGACGTGCACGCGGGCGCCGCCCGGCATGCGCACGTCGACGAGCGGCGAGGAGTCGTCGACGTGGCGACCGCCGACGCCGACGAGGTCGGTGGCGAGGTCGTGCACCTCGCGCTCGGACGCGCGCCACTCGGTGACCCGCTCGGCGCCGGACCCGCGGTCAATAAACAGCCCCGCGGATCCGTTGACGAAGATGTCGGTCACACTCTCGTCCGCGACGTAGGGCGCGAGCGGCCCAAAGGCCTCCGCGTCGCGCAGGCGCCGCGGGGCCGACAGCGCGGCCGCCTCCCCCGCGCTGCCCGCGCCGCCGCGGCGGCTAACGATGAATGGATCCGACATGCCCGCGACGGTACGCAGGAGCGCGCCCGCGCCGCTCGCGGATCCGCTCGATCGTCAGATAACTTCCCCGAATTCGGACCTGTGGACACGCTGACCCGGGTGCCGACACGCCCATGCCGCCGTCCCAGGTCGACGTTTGTCGGAGAATCGGCGTAACGTCATCCCCGGCAGGGTCGCCGAGCGATCGCTGCTCGCACTACGTACGCCGCAAAGGAGCGCCTTATGTCTCAGTCGATCGATCACCTCGCCAGCGAAGAAGCCCGCCAATTCGCCCCGTCGCCCGACTTCGCCGCGACCGCCATCGCGGGTGCCGAGCTTTATGAGGCCGCCGCGCGCGACCGCGAGGGTTTCTGGGCCGACCAGTCTCGCGAGCTTCTCACCTGGGCGAAGCCGTTCACCCAAGTACTCGACTGGTCGAACCCGCCGTTCGCGAAGTGGTTCGACGATGGCGAGCTGAACGTCGCATACAACTGCCTCGACCGCCACGTTGAGGCGGGCCTCGGCGACCGCGTCGCCTTCCACTTCGAGGGTGAGCCGGGCGACACCCGCACGATCACCTACGCGAGCCTCACGGAGGAGGTCAAGCGCGTCGCCAACGTGCTCTCGGGCTGGGGCATCGAGCGCGGCGACCGCGTCGCGATCTACATGCCGATGATCCCCGAGGCGATCACCGCGGTCCTCGCCGTCGCGCGCCTCGGCGCCGCGCACTCCGTTGTCTTCGGCGGCTTCAGCTCGGACAGCCTGCGCTCGCGCATCGACGACGCCGGCGCGAAGCTCGTCATCACCGCCGACGGCGGATACCGCAAGGGCCGCGCGACCGCGCTGAAGCCGGCGGTCGATCAGGCGCTCGCCGATCGCGGATCCGGTGAGCAGGCGAGCGTGGAGCGCGTGCTCGTGGTGCGCCGCACGGGGCAGGACGTCGACTGGAACGACGAGCGCGACGTGTGGTGGCACGACGTCGTTCCCCAGGCGAGCGCCGAGCACACGGCCGAGTCGTTCCCCGCCGAGAACCCGCTGTTCATCCTGTACACCTCGGGCACGACGGGCAACCCCAAGGGCATCCTGCACACGTCCGGCGGCTACCTGACGCAGGCCGCGTTCACGCACAAGAACATCTTCGACCTGCACCCCGAGACCGACGTCTACTGGTGCACCGCCGACATCGGCTGGATCACGGGGCACAGCTACGCCGTCTACGGCCCGCTCGCGAACGGCGCGACCCAGGTGCTCTACGAGGGAACGCCGGAGCACCCGGAGCCGGGCCGCTGGTGGGACATCATCGAGAAGTACGGCGTCAGCATCTTCTACACCGCTCCGACCGCCGTGCGCAGCTTCATGAAGCAGGGTCGAGAGATCCCGCAGAAGCGCGACCTCTCGTCGCTGCGCCTGCTCGGATCCGTCGGCGAGCCGATCAACCCCGAGGCATGGATGTGGTTCCGCGACGTCATCGGCGCGGGCGTCACGCCCATCGTTGACACGTGGTGGCAGACCGAGACCGGCGCGATCATGATCTCGGCGCTCCCGGGCGTGACGACGCTGAAGCCCGGTTCGGCGCAGGTGCCCCAGCCCGGTATCGCCATCGATGTCGTCGACGACAAGGGCGAGCCCGTCGGCAACGACGCGGGCGGCCTGCTCGTCGCGACCGAGCCGTGGCCGAGCATGCTGCGCGGCATCTGGGGCGACCCCGAGCGCTTCGTCGACACTTATTGGAAGATGTTCGCCGACAAGGGCTTCTACTTTGCCGGCGACGGCGCCCGCCGCGACGAGGACGGCGACATCTGGCTGCTCGGCCGCGTCGACGACGTCATGAACGTCTCGGGCCACCGCCTGTCGACCGCCGAGATCGAGTCGGCGCTCGTCGCCCACGAGGCCACCGCCGAGGCCGCCGTCGTCGGCGCCTCCGACGAGATGACGGGCGAGGCCGTCGTGGCCTTCGTCATCCTCAAGGAGAGCTTCCTCAAGCAACACGGCGCCGAGGGCCTCGCCGAGCAGCTGCGCCTGTGGGTGGGCCAGCAGATCGGCCCGATCGCCCGCCCGCGCGACGTGTTCATCGTGAGCGAGCTGCCGAAGACCCGATCCGGCAAGATCATGCGCCGCCTGCTGCGCGACGTCGCCGAGGGCCGCGAGGTCGGCGACACCCAGACGCTGGCAGACACCATGGTGATGTCGACCATCGCCAAGCAGGTCAAGTAGGTCGGCCCCGTTCTACGGAAATGAGCCGGTACTGCGGATCCCCGAGAGGGAATCATCCGCAGTACCGGCTCATTTGCGCACTTGCGGGCCGCGTCACGCGAAGGTGAAGGCGACCTCAACCTCTACGGGGCTGTCGAGCGGCAGCACCGGCACGCCGACGGCGGAGCGGCTGTGCGCGCCGGCCTCGCCGAAGATCTCGCCGAGCAGGTTGCTGGTGCCGTTGATGACGCCGGGCTGGCCGGTGAACGACGGGTCGGAGGCGACGAAGCCCGTCACCTTGAAGACGCCGGTGAGGCGGTCGACGCCGCCGACTGCGGCAGCCGCGGCCGCGATGGCGTTGAGCGCGCTGATCTTGGCGTAGTCGTGTGCGTCTGCCGCGGGGACGAGGCCGTGGCCGTCGCCGACCTTGCCGGTCGCGGGCAGGGCGCCCGCGACGAAGGGAAGCTGGCCCGACGTCCAGACGATGTCGCCGTGGATCTTCGCGGGGATGTAGCTCGCGACGGGGGCCGCGACCTCGGGGAGCTCGAGGCCGAGCTCGGCAATGCGCTTCGAGATGCTCATTACGCGGCCTCGCCCTCGAACTGCTTCGCGGCCTCGGCCGCGTGCGCGAGGCCGGCGTTCTGCTCGCCGCCGCCCGCGGGACGCTTCAGGTAGGCCACGAGGCCGCCCTCGGCGTTCGGCACGACCTGCACGAGCTCCCAGCCCTGCTTGCCCCAGTTGTTCAAGATCGCCGCCGTGTTGTGAATCATCAGCGGGGTGGTGAGGTATTCCCAGGTGGTCACGAGTTCTCCCGTCGGTACTGCGGAACGCAATGCGAAATTGCGAGGTGGATCGGCGGATATGCCGGGCGCGCGCGTGGCGCACACAGGGTTTTCCCCTAGCATCAAGCCTATGCCTCATGCGAAAAGGACGTTCGGTGGCGTGCTCGGCGGGTTGTTAGGACTCGTCGGTCTCAGTGCGATCGCCGGAATTCTCGTGACCGCGACCGTCACCCCGGCCATTGCCGTGTCTGGGTATGCCGCCTCCAGCGCGATTTCGCTGTTTGACAGCCTGCCGGGCAACCTGCAGATCGACCGCCCCATGGAGCCGACGACGATCTACGCCCAGAAGGGCGATGGCAGCGGCGAGTACTACGAGCTCGCGTCGTTCTACGACCAGAACCGCGAGCCCGTCGAGTACAACCAGGTGTCGCAGTACGTCTACGACGCACTGCTCTCCACCGAGGATCCGCGCTTCTTCGAGCACGGCGGCGTCGACCTGATCGGTACCGGCCGCGCGCTTCTCAGTAACGCGGTCTCCGACGACACGCAGGGTGGTTCGTCGATCAGCCAGCAGTACGTCAAGGGCGTGCAGCTGCAGGTGTGCGAGCGCACCGCCACCGACGACGAGGAGCTCGCGAAGTGCGCCAGCGCGGCCGCGACGGCCGACGGCGTCGAGGGCTACCAGCGCAAGCTTCAGGAGATGCGGTACGCCATCACCATCGAGCAGGAGTACTCGAAGGAGCAGATCCTCATCGGGTACCTGAACCTCGTGAACTTCGGTGGTTCGACCTACGGCATCGAGGCCGCGGCGCAGTACTACTTCGACACGACCGCCAAGGACCTCTCGCTGAGCCAGGCCGCGACCCTGGTCGGCATCGTCAACAACCCCAACATCCTCCGCCTCGACTACCCCGATAGCGAGACGAACGGTGCCGACAACGGCTACGCCGCGGCAAAGAACCGCCGCGACCAGGTGCTCGGCCGCATGCTCGCGGAGGGCACGATCTCGCAGAAGCAGTACGACGAGACGATCGACGAGGCGATCGAGCCGAAGATCACCGAGCGCATCAAGGGCTGCAGCGCGGCCGGCGGCTCGGCATACTTCTGCCAGTACGTCACGAACACGGTGCTGAACGACACGCGTTACGACGACGCGTTCGGCGAGATCGTCGACGGCGACAACACCGAGCGCCAGAACATCCTGCGCCGCGGTGGCCTCGAGATCTACACGACGCTCGACAACAGCCTGCAGTACGAGGCACAGCAGGCGATGGCGAACAACGCGCCGCAGTACATCGACAACATCCGCTTCGGCGCGACGACGGTGCAGCTCGATAACAAGACGGGCAACATCCTGACGCTCGCGCAGAACACCAGGTTCAGCGAGCTCGGCGATAAGACGAAGGGCGAGAGCGCCGTCATCTTCGCCGCCGATCAGACGCACGGCGCCGGTACCGGCTTCTCGGCCGGTTCGACCTACAAGATCTTCACGATCATCGACTGGCTGAAGAACGGCCGAAGCGTCAACGAGGTGCTCGACGGCCGCGTGGGCCGAACGATGCCGATGACGTGTAACGGAAGCCCCATCGGGTCGGCGACCCCCACCCGCGGCGATAACTTCGCGGGCAACGGCGGCCTCGTCGGCACGGTGCAGAAGTTCACCGAGCTCTCGCTCAACTCGGGCTTCTGGGCCATGGCCTCGCAGCTCGACGTCTGCGAGATCCACCAGGTCGCCACCGACATGGGCCTGACGCGCGGCGACGGCGAGCCCATCGCCTCGTCCGACGACGGCGCCTACAGCATCCTCGGCTCCAAGAACATCGCGCCGATCGACATGGCCGCGATCTACGCCGCCGTCGCAAACGGCGGCACGCGCTGCGAGCCGACCGCCATCGTGAGCGCGACCGACGCCGACGGCAACGAGCTGCCGATGCCCGAGAACGAGTGCGCGAACGTGCTCGACGAGAACATCGCCAACACGACCGCCTACGACATGCGTTCGGTCATGGAGGGTTCGCAGGGATCCGGTGCCTCGGCCCGCGTCGGCGACGGCATTCAGACCTTCGGTAAGACCGGTACCCACCAGAACATTCAGAGCTGGATGATTCAGTCGTCGCGCAACGTCACGACGGCGACGTGGGTCGGAAACTTCGATGCCGTCTACGAGTCGGACCCCGACTACAACGGCGCCCTGCTCTGGCAGTACAGCAAGAACGTCAACGGCGAGAACGGCGACAGCAAGGCCTACCAGGGCGACCTGTTCCAGACGTATGCGAACGGTGTCCAGCTGTCGCAGCTGCGCTATTCGCTGTCGAAGGCCAACCAGGCCGCCGCGAACGCGAAGTTCGGCGGCGACAACTTCCCGGATCCGGATCCGAACCTCATCAAGACGACGAAGCACCCCGTGCCGAGCGTCGCGGGTATGTCGGTCGACCAGGCCACCCAGACGCTGAAAGACAAGGGCTTCACGGTCTACGTCGACCCCAACAAGGTCAACGGTGATCAGGAGGACGGCCTCGTCGAGAGCACGAGCCCCTCGGGCGAGGCTCCCGCGGGCAGTCTCATCACGCTGAAGGTCTCGAACGGTAAGGGATCGATCGAGGTTCCGAACATCAAGGGTAAGACCTACCTCGAGGCCAACGATCAGCTCTTCGATGCGGGGCTGCGCGTGTGGCGCGCCTGTACCGAGAAGGACGATGCGCCCGAAGCGGGCCGCGTCGTGAGAACCGACCCTGCGGCTGGTTCCTACCTCAGCGATGGCGACAGGATCGACATCTACTACGAGGCCAAGTCGTGCGACGACGACAACAGCGACGACTAGGCCCCGTCGCTACCACCCTCGGGGCGCTCGCGGCCGCTGGTGCCGCGAGCGCCGTCTGGGGCATCGGCATCGAGCGGCACCTGTACACGGTGCGCCACCACACGGTGCGCGTGCTGGAGCCGGGTGCCGCCCCGGTGCGGATCCTGCACATCAGCGATCTGCACCTCGCGCCCTGGCAGAACCGGCGCCGCGAGTGGGTCAATCACCTGGCCTCGATGCGCCCGGACCTCGTGATCGACACGGGCGACCACTTCGGTCACTCCGATTCGCTTCCCGCGATCCGCTCCGCGCTCGCGTCGTTCGAGGGCACGACGGGCGTGTACGTGCACGGATCCAACGACCTGTGGTCGCCGAAGCCGCGCAACCCGCTTCGCTACTTCCTCGGCCCGTCGAAGACCCCGCACCGCGTGCCGCCGCTCGACACCGCGGGGCTCGATGCCTTCCTCGCGGGCGAGCTCGGCTGGTCGAACCTCGACAACGCGTCAGACACGATCGAGGTGCGCGGGCACCGGATCCGGTTCATCGGCACCGACGACCCGCACCTGAAGCTCGACGACTTCGACGCGCTCGATACGTCAATCGCGGCCCAGCCTGCCGCGGATATCACGATCGGTGTGACGCACGCTCCCTATCAGCGCGTGCTCGACGGCTTCGTGAGCCGCGGATCCGATCTCATCCTCGCCGGGCACACGCACGGCGGCCAGGTGCGCCTGCCGTTCTACGGCGCGCTCGTGTCGAACTGCGACCTACCGGTGAAGCAGGCGCGCGGGCTCTCGGAGTGGCGCGGCGTTCCGCTGAACGTGAGCGCCGGCCTCGGCCACTCCATCTACGCCCCCGTGCGGTTCTGCTGCCGCCCGGAGGTCTCGCTGATCACGCTCGCGCCGCGCGCGTAGCTACCGCCCCTCGAGCTCCTCGCGGATGTCGTCGAGGTTAAGGTCGGCCTGCTCAAGCAGCGCCGCCGTCAGGGCGAAGCGGCGGTTGATGTCGGCACTCGGCGCCTCGTGCTGGGGCTTATAGCGGAAGTCGTGCTCGACCTCGGCCCAGACGTGCTCGAGCATCGTGCGGATCTGCACCTCGACGGGGATGCCCGCCTCGAAGTCGCCGCCCACGCCGTCGCCACGCGTGTGCGCGACGAACTGCACGCTGCGGTAGCCGAAGCTCGCATCACTCAGCAGGTCGCCCTTGTCGATGTACGAGTCTTCCTTGACGTCGAAGAGGCGCCGCGTCATCTTCTCGACCTGCGGGATGTCGCTACGGAAGAACGTCATGATGCGCAGGCCGACCATGTCGAGCACGGGGCGGTCGGGATCCCGGCGCACCTTCTGCTCGAAGGATCCGCGCTTTTTCACGCGCGCCTCGACGCGGAAGTCGAGCACGCCCCACTGCCGAAGGTGCGAGGGGATCTCGGTCTCGCACGTCTCGCGCAGGCGGCGGTACTCCACGAGGTTACGGTCGTACTCGCGAAGTGCGTCCTTGACCTGCGCCTCGATGTCCATGCCTCAAGGTTAGAGCGTCGCCGCGCGGAAGCGCGCGATACCGCGCGCGATTCGACGTCAGAACCCGAGCATGCCGAGGTACCACGCCGACACAGCGGGCCCGGCCACGAGGCCGACCGCCATGCCGAGCAACATCCACGGGCCGAACGGGATCGCGCTCTTGCGGGATCCGCCGCGCGCCATCACGACGAGGCCGCCGATGGATCCGAAAACGAACGCGGCGAAGGCGCCGACGACGAGCGCGTCCCAGCCGATCCAGCCGAGCGCGAGCCCCACGAGCGCCGCGAGCTTCACGTCGCCCATGCCCATGCCGCGGGGCGCGATGAGCGCGATCGCGAGGTAGAACGCGAAGAGCGCCGCCGCCGCGATGGCGGCGCGGAGGAGGTCGCCCCACTCCCCCGTCAGGGCCAGGAGGACGCCGACAACGGGGATCGCGGGTAGCACGATCGCGTTCGGTAGCCGCCGGTGCTCGATGTCGATCGCCGTCAGTACGACCGCGGCGAAGGCGAGCGCGAGGAACGCCGGCAGGTCGAGCTCGGCGCCGCGCCACCACGCCGTCAGCGCGAAGAGCGCCGCGGTGCCGAGTTCGACGAGCGGGTATCGCCACGAGATCGGCGCGCGGCACGGCGCGCACCTGCCGCGCAACGCGAGGAACGAAACCACGGGCACGTTCTGCCACCACCTGATCCGCGCCCCGCACCGCGGGCACGCGCTCGGCGGCGACACGACCGACTTCCCGCGCGGAACGCGCCAGATGACGACGTTGGCGAAGGATCCGAGGAGCAGGCCCGCGAGCGCCGCGAGGGCGACGATCACGGCATCAGGCCGCAGACCGTCGCGGCGTGCTCGGTGATCGCCTCGGAGGCCGCCTGCACGGCCTCCGCGTCGATGCCCGTCGTGTCGAGGCTCTCGAGGTCGTCGCCCGCCTCAACGAGGGCATCGACGAGCGCGGCGAGCTCGCCCCACGATTCTTGTAGTTCTGCGGGCGCGAGCGCCTGGACCTCGTCGAAAAACGCCGTGACGGTCGCGACGTACTCCTCGTCGCTCGGGTCGATGTCGGCGGGGAGGATGCTCTCGCCCGCCTCGCTCGTCGAACGCAGCATGCCGCAGTAGAGGTCTTCGTCGGGCTCGATCTTGTCGGCGTCGCCGGGGCGGATGGGCGAACCGGCCTCGTCGACGCCGTTGCTCCACCAGCGGTCGATCTCGGGGCCCGCGTCTTCCGCGGTGCACCCCGTCGCGAGGAACACAACGGCGGCGACCGCGGCGAGCGCCCTACGCATCCGGCGTCACCCAGATGGCGCCCGTGATGCTCGCGACGACGTCGCCCTCGAGGTTGCCGTCTTGCTGGCCGTCGAGAGGCAACACCTCGGCGCCTGTGACGACCATCGCGCGCGCCTCGGTGCGCTGCAGCTGGTCGAGGAAGTTCTGCACGCGGTCGATGCCGCCGCGCACCGTAAACGACACGGGCAGGCGGTAGGTCGTGCGACCGTCTGCCTCGATCTCTTCGGGAGCGCCGGTCGAGTAGCGCGTGAGGCTCACGCTCTGCTGATCGGCGTAGCTCTCGAGCAGGTCGCCGAACTCGGCCGTCTGGGGCAGGTTCGGGATCCGCGTGAGGGCCGCGGCGTTCGCCGACTCGTGCCGCGCGCGGTCCGCTTCCGCCTCCACGAGCACGGCGTTACGGGTCGCGACGGTGTCGTTCTGCGCCTCGACGTCGGCGATCTCGGCGCTCGTATCGGCAATCGCGGCGAGCACGGGCGAGGCGACGAGCAGCCAGCCGAGGGCCAGGATGACGATGGCCGCGGCGACCCCGCCGAGCATCCACAGGCGGGCCTTATCGCGTTCGATGGTCATTCGTTCTCTCCCGCATAGCGGCCGGTGCGAGCCTGATCGGTGATGGTCACGCGCAGCGTGAAGGCATTACCGCGCGCGTCGTCAAGGGTGCGCGTCGACACGATGTACGGCAGACGCAGGCCCGCGATCTGCTCGAGCTTCTCGCTATAGGCGAGGATCTCGCGCTGGTTGCGGCCCGTTCCGGTGATCTCGATCTGCCCGATCGCGACCTCGCCGGATCCGTCGAGCGCGGCGCTCGCGCCGCCCGGCGCGCTCGATTCGGCGCCGTCCGCGCCCGGAACCGAGAACGTGAGGCCCGTGAGCGTGGATCCGTCGGGCAACGCGTCGCGCAGCGCCCGGGTGATCTCGGCGGGGGCGATATCGTCGGCGAGCAGTTCTTCGAGGCGGCGCTCGACGAGCTGGGTCTCGTCGAGGATCCCCGCGATCTCGGCATGCGATCTCTGCTCCGCGAGCAGCTCCTGCTGGGTGTCGAGGCGCGAGTCGAGCCTGCCCTCCAGCACCTGCTGATAGGCGGTGAGGCCGCCGTAGGCGAGGCCGACGACGATCAGCGAGATGATGACGAGCATGATGGATCCGCGGCGGCGGCCGCGCATCGAGCGGCGATCCTTCACCCGCTGCGGAAGCAGGTTGACGCGGGGCTGCATCACCGCGAAACCCGCGTTCACGGGTTCGGTGAGGGCATCGTCAAGCGACATTCGCGGCCTCCTTCGTGAGTCCGACGGCGACGGCCGCGTGCGGCGCGAATAGGCTGCGTTCTGAGTCGAAGCGGCGCTCGGCGAACAGCAGGAGCGGATCGCCGACGTCGACCGTCAGGTCGAGCGTCGTGGCGAGCGCGGCGCGGATGCCGCCGAGGCTGGATCCGCCGCCGACGATGCGCATGCTGCCAACGCCCGCGCCCGGGTGGGACGAGCGGAAGTAGTCGAGCGAGCTGCGGATCTCGCTCATGAGCGGGCGCAGCGCGTCGCGGCACACGTCGGCGACGTCGCCGGCGTTGTCGAGGCTCGCGTGGCGCTTGCGGTCTTCAGCTTCGGCGTGCGAGATGCCGAGGCGCTCGGAGATGGCCGAGGTGATGTCATCACCGCCACGGGCGAGCACGCGCACGAGCTGCGGGGAGCCGCCGTGTTCGACAACGAGGGTCGTGGTCGAGGCGCCGAGGTCGAGCGTGACGCACGCCGCCGCCGCGACGGGCGCGGGCGGGAGCGAGCGGAGCGCCGCGAACGCAGCGAAGTCGACCGATTCGACCGCGACGCCCGCCTTCTCCACCGCAGAGACGAGCCCCGCCACGACGTCGGCGGGCATGCCGACGAGGAGGCCGGTCACCTGGCCCTCCGCGGGCGACGAGGTGGGGGCGAAATCGAGCACGGCGCGCTCGATCGGGATCGGCAGGACGTCGCGCGCGAGGTGCGGCAGGGCGCCGGCGCGCTCCTTTGGCGAGAGGTGAGGCATGCTGATCTCGCGAACGACCGCCTGCGCGCTCGTCGCGGCGAGCGACGCGCGCCGTCCGTGGATCCGTGCGCTGCGGAACGCCTGCTTGAGCGCCCTCACGACCGCGTCCTCGTCGTGCACGACGCCCGCGCGCACGGCGCCGCCGGGGAGGGCCTCGTGCGCGTAGCGCTTGAGGACGCGGTCGCCGCCCCGGGTGGTCTGCACGTCGACGACGCGCACGCCGGAGGATCCGACATCGATGCCGATCATGGGGTTCCTTCTTTCACGAGCTCGGACGTGCCGACGAGGGTCCACGCGCCCACGTGGGTGCGACCGTCTGACGGGACGAACGGGAACGTCTTGGAGGGCAGGGTGGAGTCGTAGGTGTAGTTGAGGGCGTAGCCCGAGCGGGGGCGGTCGCGCTGGTCGATGGTGATCGCCCACTCGACGCCCATCGCGCCCCGGTGCTGCTGGTAGACGGCGCCGTTGAGGTTGAGCGTGCCGAGGGCCTTGCCCTTGTCGTGGTTCGCGAGAGCAAAGGAGCCGCCCAGGGCGTAGACCGCGGCGTCTATGCGGGTCGGCGGGGTCTCGGCGAGGTTCTCGTATTGGAGGGAGGGGTGCAGCGAATCGGTCGCCGCGATCTCGTCGACGAGCCCCGTGAGGTCGTTCGGGCAGAATCCCTCGGTCGTCGCGGCGATCAGCGAGTCGTCGGTGCCCACCGCGCAACCGACGGGGTGGTAGACCATCACGTTGTTCTTTGCGACGAGGGCGACGGCGTCGGACGAGGTGAAGCTATCGGGGGTGGCCAGGTCTGCGCTCTTCTGCGTCAGATCGCCCGTCACGACGATGTCGTTCTCGGCGACCAGGCTCAGGGCGCCCGAGACCTCGCCCTCGATGTAGGCGTCGCCGGCGGTGCGCGAATAGACCGTGCGGTCGCCCGGCAGCGGGAAGGCCGAGACCCTTGTGGTCTGCGTCGTCACGAGCTGGCGCGTCGCCTCGGCCGTGACGAGCGGCGAAGCGTCATCGGGGACGGTGTCGGTTTCCAGGCCCGCGACCGCGTCGTCGATGCACGCCTGGTCGGCGCAGTTCAGGCGGACGATCGTCGCCGTGAGGTGCTCGGTGTCGACGGTGTACGAGACCTCGTCGGTCAGCGAGGCGATATCGGTGGATCCGGCGGCGGGGCCGGCGAAGGGCTCGTCGTCGGCTTCGTGCGTGTTTTCGGACGTAAACGTCCAGGCGTACACGACTTCTTGCAGGGCGCCCGGATTCTCCTCGCCCTCTGCCGGCTCAAGTTCCGGATCGTGCACGCGAACGTACTGCGGGTGCTGTTCGGGCTCGTCCGCAGGTTTGCCGAGTTCCGCCGTCAGTGCGGCGTAGATCGCCTCGTTGAGCGTTTCGCGCAGCGACGCCTCGTTGCGTTCGTCGGTCGACAGCTCGCCGAAACTCTCGCCGATGCTCTTGTCGATCTTTTCTGTTGAGGTCTTCAGGAGCCGTTGGAGCTCGGTGTCTCCACCCGCCCGCTCTTCCGCGGATGAATCGACCTGGGCATCGAGCACGTCGGTCACGGGGACGCCCCTCCACCCGAAGATCGTGTCGGCGGAGCTGCGGGTAGCGGTGGCGGAATCGGGGGCGACGACCGTGTCTTCGTCATCCGCGTTCTCGACCAGGATCGTCGTGTCGCGAGTGAGCGGCACGTGGGCCTCGAACACGCCGCGGGCGTCGGCGGTGATCGCCTCGCGGCCGTCGCCGGGCTTCGAGGTGTAGCACTCGCCTTCGCCCTCGTCGGTCAGGGGGCTCGTGATCACCAGCTCCTGTCCCCCGCTCTCGGCGGTGACGATCGAGATCTGGGTCGCGCCCCGGTAGGTGCACGTGGTGTCGGCGGGTGTCTCCCAACCGGGCAGTGTGACCGTTGTGGGGGCAAGCTTGGGCAGCTTCGAGCCCACGGCCACGCCGCCGCCGACCGGCTCGGGAACCGTGCGGTAGAAGAGGCCGCCGTTGTTCTCGGGGTTCCACTCCGTCCAGACGTTCCCTCGGAACATCGGACCGCTGCCGGAGGCGGTGCTGTACGACAGCAGGAGAGCGTCCTTCGAGTACACGGATCCGTTCATCTCCGTCGCGGAGGAGAACATCACCTCGCAGTCGCCGCCGCGGGTAAGGGTCGTGCCGTCGGAAAATGCTGCGGACCGTTCACCCCAGTCTTTATCGGCCGATGTCACGCCCGCTTCTTCTCGGCTCTCCTCGCCGTACCAGAGTGATCCGCAGACTTTGGAGTTCGGATAGGGCTCACCCGATTGCGGCACGTAGGCTTCTGCGCCAAGCCATGTGATTGTGCCGTCCGGCACCCCCGCGAGATCCTTCGCCTCCGTGCCGAGCGCGATCTCTCGCGTGGGATTCTGCGCGTTCACGAGATTCGGGGATTGCGTCTCGTACGTCGAGTAGTAGAGGAAGTCGCCGAGCTGGGCTCCCGCGACAAGGTCGGCGACGAGAGTTCGGGAGACGGCCTTTCCCGTGCCGCGCGAGTACGAGCCCGTGCTCGCGATGCGCACGGTGCCCTCGGCGCTATTCGACGAGACGACCCGCCACGAGAACGAGGCTCCGGCATCGCCGATTGTCCGCTCGCCGGAGGTCGCCTCGGTGTCCAGAAGATGGCAGCTCGTTTCGAGCGACCGGCACTGGCCCGCAAGCTGCGCGAGATAGTCCTGCACACCGCCCTCGGCGGCCGCGAGCGCAGCCGCACGGTCGACCGATTGGCGCGCGGGAATGCTCTGCGCGGCGATGATCGTCGTCGCGCCGACGACGAGCGCGAGGATCATCATCGTCGCCAAGAGGACCATGATGAGGCCCTGGCCGTCGTCATTCCGAAGTCGTCGGAACATCGTTCGCGCCTCCATACGAGTAGCTACGGCCACGCTCGTCACGCACGGTGACTTCGAGGGTGACGCGGTCGATGGCGGCGCGCTGGGAAACGGTGAGCGGGCTATCCGCCGAGGAGGGAAGCGCGATCTGCCGGCCGTCGGCCCGGTACGCGCGCACCGAGAGGGATCCGTTCGGCACCAGGTGCCGCTCCGTCAGCATCGTCTCGGGGTGGTCGCGCTCGAAGCGGCGCTCGACGAGGCCTTCTCCGGAGGCGGTGATCTCGATGCGCGTGGGGCTCGTCGTCTCGCTACTGTCGAGGGCCCGGTTGTCGATCGACGCGTAGAAGACAATCGAGTCGGCCGTGATCGTTTCGATCGACGGGTCCGCGGATTCATCGAGCTCGGGCGACTCGCGAACGGCGAGGAGGGATCCCCACGACTCGAGCGCCGTGCGCGCGACCGACGCCGATTGCGACCTCTCGGTCGAGGCATCGGAGGCTCTGCTCAGCCCGAGGATCACCGTCAGGGTCATGACGCCCAGCACCGCGGTGATGGCCATCGCGATGATCAGCTCGGTCGTCGTGATGCCGTCGTCGCGGCGGATCCGGGCGATCACTCGTCGAACCCGTCGAGCGAGCCCCGGGGGCAGGCGACCCGCGTGTCCAGCCGCGCCGTCACGCGCGAGTCGCCGGACGCCACCGTCGAGACCGTGACGCTGACATCGCGGTAGCCGTCACAGGTGGTGCCGTAGCCGGGGGTCGCCGCAAAGACGACCTCGAAGTCGCGATCCCCCGACGCGATCGTTCCCGATTGCGGCGCCGGTGTGGGATCCGCGCCGAGGAGCACGACGCGGTCGAGCTGTTGCTGCGCGATCTCCCCCGCCGCCACGCGCAGTTCGGTCGCCGACGCCGCGCGCGCCGAGCTCACGATCGCGAAAGTGGCGGCCGTGGCGACGATCGCGAAAATCGCGATCGACACGACCGCCTCGATGAGGGTGAACCCCTCGTCGTCGCGAAAGCGCATCTGGTGTCCTGCGAGGAAAGGACGTGCCGGGAGGGGGTGGAGCTCCCCGCCCGGCACGTGGCTCGGGGGGTTACTCTTTGTCAGTCCACTTCACGGAGCCGCCCTGGGTGCTGTCGTAGTCGACCTGCCCGTCGCCAGCCAGTGCGCTGTGCGTGCCCGTGATGTCGTAGGTCTGGCGGTCGTCCTCGACCGTGATCTCGAGCGTGACGCCGTCTGACGTCGTGATCTCGAGCGGGCCGGGCGTCTCATCGTCTTCACCGTACTGACCGTCGACGTAGACGCCATTCTCCGAGTAGTACGTCTCCATCACAGGGATGGCGTTGCGCACGTCCGACTCGACGGCGCGCTTCTGGGCGGCCTCGCGCTGGTTGAGGAAGATCGGCACGGCGATCGCCACGAGGATGCCGATGATGACGATGACGACGAGAAGCTCAACAAGGGTGAAGCCCTTGTCGCCGCGGAGGCGCTTCATCGCGGGGGTGTTGTGGAGCTGCATGTGTGTCTTTCTGGTGTGGGGGATGCAAGGAGATATCAGGTCAGGCCCGGGGCGACCCAGTCGTCGCCGGCGCCGGGCGTCGCCGTCGACGCGCAGCTCGTACGGGCAAGGTCGATTGAGACGAGGTTGTTCGCGGCGTCCGCGGCGGATCCCGCCGTCGCGATGCGCGCGCCCACGAGCCGCAGCAGGTTGGCCTCGATGTTCACGTAGAGCCCCACCCCGATGTGCAGGCCGGAGGCATCGGCCGAGGTCTCATCGGAGTGCAGGCCGTTGGAAATCTCGAGCACGATCTTCGCGTCGGCCTTCTTGAGCACGAGCGTGCGCAGCAGGTCCCACAGACCGGGCACGCCGAGCCCCCGCAGCAGGTCTTCAACCGACAGCCCAACTCCGACGCGCAGCAGGTGCTCGTCAAGCGAGACGTCTGCCAGCGGGCCGAGGTTGCCGTCGAACGTCGTGAGGTCAACGGCGCCGAGGCCGACGACGGGCTGCCCGGCGATGCTCACGTCGAGCGCTCCCGTGCCCTCGGCGACGCCAACGGTGACGACTCCGCCAAGCAGGCTCAGACCCGCCGACGAGGCGGCCGCGCGGGGCACCCCCTCCCCGACGACCGTGCAGGTCGTCGACGATGTCAGGGCGTCAAGTCTCAGTAGGTCGATGCCGAGCAACCCGAGGTCGAGGCCGGCAACCTGCGACTGCGCCACGAGGTCGTAGCCGGACGCCGTCGAGACGGATTCGGTGAGGCCGTGGACGGTTCCGAGTGCGAGCTTCAGGATGCCTAGATCCGCGCCGACCGTGATCGGCGATGCATAACAGGTGCCGCTCGTATCTGTGCAACTCGCGGGGTTCCCGCTCGACGGACTGCTCCCCGCGGCGAGCGCGAACGGCTCGCGCGAGGGGCTCTCCGACGTCGGAGTCCCGGCCGTCGAGTCGCCCGCGACGGCGCCAAGGAGCGGGTTCACCACAGCCGCGGGAATACCGTTGAGCGCCGAAGTCACGGGCGTCAGGATGTTGTTGATGATCGGGTTCAGCGCCCACCCGAGCAGCCCGCCGACGAGCGAGTCTGGCGGCAGCGACACCTCGAGACCGAAGCTCCCGCGGTTGACCTGCCAGCCGGTCGAGCTCGCGGTCGCGTCGGATCCGGGTTCCGTCTCCGCGGCCGCCGCAGGCGCCACCACCCCCACCAGCATCGCCACGACCACGACCGGCGCGAGCACCCGCTGCAGAAACTTCTTCATCGCGAACCTCACGAGATCTGGCCGTAAATCGAGAACATGGGCAGGTACAGCGCGATCACCATTCCGCCGGTGACGACGCCGAGCACGACGATCAGCAGAGGCTCGAGCAGCGAGGTGAGCGCGTCGGTCGTGGTCTCGACCTCGTCGTCGTAGAACTCGGCAACCTTCTCGAGCATCTGCTCGACCTGGCCGCTGTCTTCGCCCACGCGCAGCATGTGCGCGACCATGGGCGGGAAGATCTTGGCATGCTCGGTCATCGGCCCCGATAGCGAATTACCGTCGCGCACCGAGTCGCGCACGAGGGCGACAACGTCGGAGACGCGCTGATTTCCGACCGTCGCGGCGACGACGTCGAGCGCCTCGAGCACCGGAACGCCCGCGCCGAGGAGCATGCCGAGGTTTCGCGAGAACCTGCTCATCGCGACCTTCTGGTTGAGCGCGCCGAACACCGGCAGGCACAGGGCGAGCGCGTCGAGCGCGCGCCGCTGCTCCGGGATTTGCCGGGCCCGACGGAACAGCAGCACCGCGGCGATCGCGAGCGCCGCGACGGCGGGCAGGATCCACCAGAGGTTATCGCTGAGGGTCACGAGAACCTGCGTCGCGAACGGCAGCTTTCCGCCGAGATCGGCGAACATGTTTTCGAAGATTGGCACGACGAAGGCGAGCATGACCGTGACGATGACGACCATGATCCCGAGGACGACGGCCGGGTAGGTCATCGCGCTGCGCACCTTCTGGCGTAGCTTCTGCTCGTTCTCGAGGACCGTCGCGGCGCGCGCGAGCGCCTGGTCGAGGAAGCCCGCGGTTTCACCCGCTCGCGCCATGTGGCGCAGGATCGCCGGGAAAGTGTCGGGCTGTGCCGAGAACGCGTCCGACAGCGAGCTACCGGCGACGACCTCCTCGCGTACCGCCTCGACGGCGGCGCGCATCGATGGCCGCTCCGACTGATCCGCGAGGATATCGAGGCTGCGCACGAGCGGAACGCCGGCCGCGACAAGCGTCGCGAATTGGCGGATGAACAGCACGACGTCGCGCCGCGACGGGCGCGCGCCGCCGGGGCGGAGGTGGATCTCACGTTGCAGGCCACGACCCGACTCGGCGATCGACGTCGCGATGGCACCCTGGGCCTGCAGCTTCGTCGCGACGGCGTCGGCAGACTCTGCCTGCACTTCGCCCGCGATCTTCTGGCCCGTCATGTCGCGGGCCTCGTACTTATAGGCGCGCGGTGTCATCCGCCACGCCCCGTCATGCGGGCAAGCTCTGCGCCGTCGTGCGCCGCGTCGTACGCGCGCCGGTAGCTGATCGTGCCGCGCGCTACCTGTTCGGCAAGCGCCTGGTCGAAGGTCGTCATACCGTGCTCGCGACCGGCGAGCATCATCGTCGGCAGCTGGTGGGTCTTCGCCTCGCGGATCAGGCTGCGCACCGCCGGCGTGCCCGTGAGCACCTCGGCGATCAATTGGCGCCCCGCGCCCTCGGTGCGCGGCAGGAGCGTCTGCGAGATCACCATCTGCAGCGTCGCCGCCAGCTGCGTGCGCGCCTGAGCCTGCTGCTCGGCCGGGAAGACATCGATGAGACGGTCGATCGCCTCGGCGGCACCCCTCGTATGCAGGGTCGCGAGCACGAGGTGGCCGGTCTCGGCCGCCGTGATCGCTGCACGAATCGTCTCGACGTCGCGAAGCTCGCCCACGAGAATCACGTCCGGGTCCTGCCGCAATGCGTGCCGCAGCGCCGTCGCGAACCCCTCGGTGTCGACGCCCACCTCGCGCTGACTGATGACGGCGCGACCATGGCGGTGTACGAACTCGATCGGATCCTCGATCGTCACGACGCGCACCGCCCGCGACCGGTTGATCTCGTCGACGATCGCGGCGAGCGTCGTCGACTTCCCGGATCCGGTGGGCCCCGTCACGAGCACGAGGCCGCGCTGCATGCGGGTGACGTCGCCGAGCGCGGCGGGGCCCGCGAGCCGCTCGAGGCGCGGGACCTCGTGCGGGATCGCGCGGAGCACGGCCCCGACGCGGCCGCGCTCGAGATGCAGGTTCACGCGGAAGCGGGCGAGGTCCGGAATGTCGAGGGCGAAGTCGCGCTCGTGATGCGCCTCAAAGTCGGCCCAGCCGGCGTCGTCGACGCACGGCCGCACGAGCGACGCGATGTCGCCGGAGGTGAGCTCCGCGGATCCGTCGAGCGCGAGCGGCACGAGCTCGCCGTCGACGCGGACCATCGGCGTCTGATCCGCCGCGAGGTGCAGGTCGCTCGCCCCCTGCGCCAGTGCGACGCGCAACAGCTCGACGAGCGCCGCGGGGTCGCGGAGCGCCCGTCGCTGCGTCGCGTGCGCGCGCGTTGTGGGCACAGCAGTAGCAAGCAAATGGTCCTCGATTGATACGACACGCGGTGGAGCCACGTGGTGGAGCGGTATCTGCAGGCCATCTTAGCGGAGCCGATATGACGTCTACCACCGCGCATTCGCGGTCATCGCGCGACGCGCAGCACCTCGAGCGCGGTCGTCACGCCGTCCCTCGCCTTGATGAAGCCGTCGTCGCGCAGAGAGCGCATCCCCTCGGCTTCTGCCGCGCGACGCAACTCGAGCGTCGAGGCGCCGCTGACGATCATGCCCTCGATCTCCTCACTCACGGCCATCATCTCGTGTAGGGCTACGCGGCCGCGGTAGCCCGTCTCGGCGCACATACGGCACCCCACCGGGGCGAAGAGGGTGTCGGGCACGCCGATGCGATCGGCCGGCCACCCGATGCGGTCAAGCTCCTCCGGAGTCGGCGCGTACTCTTCGCGGCACCACGTGCACAGGCGCCGCGCGAGGCGCTGGGCCGCGACGAGGTCGAGCGAGGCGCCCAGCAGGAAGGGCTCGATGCCCATCTCGCGCAGGCGCGTCGGGGCGCTCGGTGCGTCGTTGGTGTGCAGCGTCGTCAGCACGAGGTGGCCCGTGAGTGCCGCCTCGATCGCGAGCTGCGCGGTCTGGCGGTCGCGGATCTCTCCGACGAGCAGCACGTCGGGGTCGGCGCGGAGCAGCGCGGGAAGCGCCTCGACAAACGTCAGCCCGGCCTTCGGGTTGATCTGCATCTGGTTGACGCCGTCGAGTCGGTACTCGACCGGATCCTCAACCGTGATGATGTTCACCTCTGGCCTGCTCAGCTGTTGGAGCGCCGCGTAGAGGGTCGTCGACTTTCCGGATCCGGTCGGGCCCGTCACGAGGATGAGGCCGTGGGGCTTCTCGAGCGCCGTGCGCAGCAGCCGGCCGTGGCGCTTCGTGAGGCCGAGCGAGTCGATGCGGCGAGCACCCTGCTCGTTGTCGAGCACGCGCAGCACGGCCTTCTCGCCGCGCACCGTCGGCATCGTCGCGAGGCGCAGGTCGACGACGCGGCCGTCATGCGGGAACGAGATGCGGCCGTTCTGCGGCATGCGGCGCTCGGCGATATCGAGCGAGGCCATGACCTTGAGGCGCGTGATGAGGGCGCGCACGACGCCGGAGGGCATCGACTCGACCTCGTGCAGCACGCCGTCGATGCGGAATCGCACCCGAACCTCGTCGTCGAGGGGTTCGATGTGGACGTCGCTCGCGCCGTTGCCAATCGCGCGGCGCAGGAGCTCGGATACGTAGCGGATGACGGGCTCGTCGCTCTCGACGAGGGGCGCGTCGCTCGGTGCCTCGAATCCATCGCCCGCGAAGCCGAGCGCGTTCTGCGACTGGCTATAGCCGTCGAGGGCGCGGCGGAGGTCGTCAGCGGGCGCCACGACGAGGCGGGGCTCGCGGCCCGTCGCCGCGCGGACATCATCGATCGCGACGACGTCGCCCGGATCCGCGGTCGCGACCGTCACGCTGTCTTCGGTGGCGGCGATGATCACAACGCCGTGCCTACGCGAGAGGGCGAGCGGGAGCTCGCGCATCGCGACCGGGTCGGCCTCCCCCGCCGAGAGATCGACGACCTCGAGGCGCCACTCCTGCGCGACCGCGCGCGCGACGTCCAGGCTCGTGACGAGGCCGTCGGCGACGAGCACATCGGTCGGATCCTTGCCCCGTTCGGCCGCCTGGGCGAGCGATGCCTCCGCGGCCTCGACGCGGTCGGGCGACGTCGTGCCCAGCTGCTCGAGCAGAATTCGAGCCGTCCGCAACCCCGCCATGATCTCCCTTACGCCCCCACGTTTTGAGTCAGGATATCGAAGCGCGGCATCCGCCACGCGCGGGAGTCGCCCGCGATTCGCGCTGAATCGACGGCGCATGTAGACTAATTGAGTTGTCGCGGGATATGGCGCAGCTTGGTAGCGCGCCTCGTTCGGGACGAGGAGGTCGCAGGTTCAAATCCTGTTATCCCGACAATACGAAGGCCGGAGCATAACGCTCCGGCCTTTTTCGTGCGCCCACCCAACGCACAACTCTGCAATTCTCCGCGCCCTCATCAGCGATTCGCTGATGAGTTGGCGGAGAATTGCAGAGTGGGGGGTTAGTTCTGCACCGGGGCGAGGCGCGTGAGCTGCGTCACGTGGCGCGGCTCGAGCTCCTCGATCGACGAGACACCCAGCAGAGCCATCGTGCGGCGCACCTCGCTCGAGAGGATCTCGATCATGCGGTCGACGCCCTCGCGCCCACCGGCCATGAGGCCATAGAGGTACGCGCGGCCGACGAGCGTGAACTTGGCGCCGAGGGCCATCGAGGCGACGATGTCCTGGCCGTTCATGATGCCGGTGTCGACCATGACGGTCGCGTCCTTGCCGACCTCCTTCACGACCTGCGGCAGCAGGCGGAAGGGAATGGGCGCGCGGTCCATCTGGCGGCCGCCGTGGTTCGACAGGATGATGCCGTCGACGCCCTCATCGATGAGCTTGACCGCGTCGGGCACGTTCTGCACGCCCTTCACGACGAGCTTGCCCGGCCACATCTCGCGGATGACCTTGAGGTCTTCGTAGCTGATGGTCGGATCCATCGCCGAGTTGAGCAGGTCACCCACGGTGCCGCCCGTCGTCGACAGCGACGCGAACTCGAGCTTCGGCGTCGTGAGGAAGTCGATCCACCACCAGGGGCGGGGCAGGGCGTTGGCGATCGTGCCGAGCGAGAGCTGCGGCGGGATCGAGAAGCCGTTGCGGCCGTCGCGCAGGCGGTTACCGGCGATCGGGGTGTCGACCGTGAACTGCAGGGTGTCGAAGCCCGCCTTCGCGGCGCGCTCGACGAGGCCGTACGAGATCTCGCGGTCGCGCATGACGTAGAGCTGGAACCAGTTGCGGCCGTCGGGGTTGGCCTTCTTCACGTTCTCGATCGACGTGGTGCCGAGGGTCGAGAGCGTGAAGGGGATGCCCGCGGCGCCCGCGGCGCCGGCGCCGGCGGTCTCGCCCTCGGTCTGCATCAGGCGGGTGAAGCCCGTCGGCGCGATACCGAACGGCAGCGCCGAGGTGCCGCCGAGGATCTCGGTCGTCGTGTCGACGTTGGCGGCGGGCTTCAGGATGTCGGGGTGGAACTCAATGTCTTCGAACGCCTGGCGGGCGCGCTGCATCGACAGCTCCTGGTCGGCCGCACCGTCGGTGTAGTCGAACGCCGCCGCGGGGGTGCGGCGCTTCGCGATGGTGCGCAGGTCGTAGATCGTGTACGCCTTCTTCAGGCGTGCGTCCTTACCGAACTCCGGCAGCTTGATCTTGAGGAATTCCATCACCTCGGTGGGCTTCGGGAATTGGCGCTGGACCATATGGATACCTTCCTTATGCGCGCGTCTGCGCGTAATAACCGTTGATGTGGTCGTGGATCCGCGTGCGTGCCTCGTCGACATCGCCAGCGGAGATCGCGTCGAGCACGCCGCGGTGCTCGCGCTGAAGCCGTGCGCGCGCGGCTTCCCAGTCGTCGATCTCGTGCGCACGCGATTGCACGTACGTCTCGATCGCGGCGCGCAGGCCGGTCATGATCGCGGCGAAGACCGCGTTGCCGGTCTCCTCCGCGAGGAGGCCGTGGAACCTGGCGTCGAGCGCCAGGAACTCGTCGGGGGTGAGCGTCTCGTCGTCCATCGCGTCGAGCAGCTCGGATCCGGTGGCCGGCGCGCGGCGCGCGGCCGCCAGTTTCGCGGCGACGGACGTTTCGAGAACGAGGCGTGTCTCGACGACATCGTCGAAGTCGAACGCCTGCGCGGCCGCCTGCAGGCCGAGCACCTGGGCGAGCCCGGAGGCGGCCGCGGTCGTGATGACCGCGCCCGAGCGCGGTCCGGATCCGGTTGCCGTGTGCAGCACGCCCATCACCTCGAGAACGCGTAGCGCCTCGCGGACGCTCGAGCGACCGACGCCGAGCTGGGTCGCGAGGTCGCGCTCCCCCGGCAGCCGGTCGCCGGGGCCGAGGTCGCCGGATCGAAGCTGGCGCTCGACGTGCGACAGCACGACGCGCCACGCCTTGGCTTCCGCCATGCGATCCTCCCGATGTGGTGTGGTCTGACCACAGTAACGCCACTCACACCCGGTGAGCAAACGGGCATGTGTCGCCATATTGCGGGCCGTTTTGGAGCGAGCGCGTATGATCACTCATCCTGGAAGGCATGTCCACACTCGATATCACGCGTTCTAGCGCGCCCGCAGGCGCCGTTCGCCTCACCGATGTCGAGCGCACCTTCCCCACGAAGGACGGCGCCCGCACTGTCCTGCGCGACGTGGACATCGAGCTCTCGCCGGGCGAAATCGTCGCCGTCGTCGGCCCCTCGGGCTGCGGCAAGTCGACGCTGCTTCGCCTCGTCGGCGGCCTCGACCGCGCGACCGCCGGATCCATCACCCTCGACGGATCCGTCACGCACGCGCACGACGAATCGACCGCGATCGCGTTCCAGGAGCCGCGCCTGCTGCCCTGGCGCACCATCGCCCAGAACGTCGCCCTGGGGCTGCCCCGCGGCACGAAGAAGGCCGACGCGAAGGCGCGCGTCGCCGAGCTGCTCGAGCTCGTCGGCCTGACGCACGCGGCCGACCAGCGCCCGCGCGAGGTGTCCGGCGGCATGGCGCAGCGCGCCTCGCTCGCCCGTGCCCTCGCCCGCAGCCCCCGCGTGCTCCTGCTCGACGAGCCGTTCGGCGCCCTCGACGCGCTCACGCGCCTCAAGATGCACGACCTGCTGCTCGAAATCCACCGCGCGCAGCCCACGACGATCCTCCTCGTGACGCACGACGTCGAGGAGGCCCTGTATCTCGCCGACCGCGTCCTGCTGCTCCGCAACCTGCACGCCGCGGCGCCCGAGCGCCCGCGCGCGCAGGTCGTCGCCCTCGGATCCGGGGCCGCGATCGGCGCGGCCGGATCCGCCGGCGCCCACGAGTCGACCGCGCACCAGGTCGCTCACGCGCCCGACCGCAGCGGATCCGTCGCCCGCGTCATCACCGTGCCGGGCGAGCGCCCGCGCGACCGCGCGGCGCGCGCCATCACAGACCTGCGCTCGAGCCTGCTGGACGGGCTCGGCGTGCACCACCACAACACCCACACCTCCAAGGAGAACGCATGAGCACCATTTCCCGCCGTTTCATTCCCGCGACCGCCGTCGCCGGTGTGATGGCAATGATGCTCGCCGGCTGCGTGCAGGGTGAGAACAGCGACGCATCGACCGACTCGGCCGCCGAGACGAACGACAACGCCCCCGCGGAGGGCTCCGTCGAGGCGCCCGAGGGCGGCTGGTCGAGCGACACCCTCTCGATCGACTGGGCCACCTACAACCCGCTGAGCCTCGTGATCAAGGAGCAGGGTCTGCTCGAGGACAAGCTCGGCGACGACGTCACGGTCGAGTGGCTGCAGTCGGCCGGCAGTAACAAGGCCAACGAGCTGCTGCGCTCCGGATCCGTCGATGTCGGATCGACCGCCGGATCCGCCGCGCTCTTCGCGCGCGCGAACGGCTCGCCGATCAAGGTCATCGACATTTACTCGCAGCCGGAGTGGTCGGCGATCGTCGTCGGCCCCGATAGCGACATCACCTCGATCGAAGACCTCAAGGGCAAGCAGGTCGCCGCGACCAAGGCGACCGACCCCTACTTCTTCCTGCTGCAGGCGCTCGAGGCCGGCGGCCTCTCGCTCGACGACGTCACGGTGCAGAACGTGCAGCACGCGGACGGCCGCGCGCTGCTCGATGGCGGATCCGTCGACGCGTGGGCGGGCCTCGACCCGATCATGGGCGCGGCCGAACTCGAGTCGGGCGACCAGCTGATCTACCGCAACGTCGACTTCAACACCTACGGCTTCCTCAACGCGACGGAAGACTTCATCGACAACCACGCCGACCTCGCGCAGGTCGTCGTCGACACGTACGAAGAGGCCCGCGAGTGGGCGCTCGAGAACCCGGACGAGACGGCCCAGCTGCTCGCCGACGCCGCGACGATCGACATCGAGGTCGCGAAGACCGTGATCAACGAGCGCTCGAACCTCGACGTCTCGGGCGTTCCCGGCCAGGCCCAGGTCGACGTGCTGAACACGATCGCGCCGATCATCGCCGAGTCGGGCGACGTCTCGGGCGGCCAGGAGGTCCTCGACAAGGCGATCAGCGAGATCGTCTTCGACGAGTTCGCGGTCGAGGCGACTTCGTGACGCACGACCAACTTCAGGCCACAGGGGCGGAGCGTCAGCTCACGCCCCTGTGGTCGCGTACGTGGGTGAAGATCGCCGGCGGATTCGTCGTGCCGATCGTCATCATCGCGGCGTGGCAGATCGCGACCGTCGGCGGCTTCGTTCCCCCGTATCGCCTTCCCACGCCGTGGTCGGTCGTCGAGGCCGCGCAGGAGCAGATCCAGCGCGGCGACCTCTGGCTGCACATCGCGATCTCGACGCAGCGCGTCGTCGTCGGCTTCCTCGTCGGGTCCGTCATCGCGCTCGCGTTCGCCGCGATCGTCGGCCTCTCGAAGGTCGGCGGCGTGCTCTTCGCCCCGACGCTCGTGGCCCTCCGCGCCGTGCCCTCGCTCGCGTGGGTTCCGCTGCTCATCCTCTGGCTGCAGGTCGGCGAGGAATCGAAGATCACCCTCGTCGCGATCGGTGCGTTCTTCCCCGTCTACACGACCGTCGCCGACGCGCTGCGCCACGTGAACCCGCAGCTCGTCGAGGCCGGTCGCTCGTTCGGGCTCCGCGGCTGGAGCCTCTTCCGCACCGTGCAGCTTCCCGCCGTCGTGCCCTCGGTCGTCTCGGGCCTGCGCCTCGCGCTCGCCCAGGCCTGGCTGTTCCTCGTCGCCGCCGAGCTCCTCGGCGCCTCGATGGGCCTCGGCTGGATGCTCAACGACTCCCAGCAGACCGGTCGCGTCGACCGGATCCTGCTCGCTATTGTCTTGCTTGCCCTCCTGGGCACCATCTCGAACGCGATCCTCGTCATGTTCGAGAAGGCCGTTCTGAAAAGGTGGTTGTGATGACTGAGCTTCGCCTGAACGAGACGCGCACCTTCCCGGCGCCGGCGGCCTTCTCCGCGCAGGCGAACGTCGACGCGTCGATCTACGAGACCGCAAACGCGGATCCGGTCGCCTTCTGGGAGGGCGCGGCCCGCCGCCTCGACTGGGCCGAGCCCTGGCACACGGCGCACACGTGGGATCCGTCGATCCCGGCCGCGCAGTGGTTCGTCGGCGGCAAGATCAACGTCGCCTACAACTGCGTCGACCGCCACGTCGTCGCGGGTAACGGCGACAAGGTCGCGCTGTACTTCGAGGGCGAGCCCGGCGACCGCGAGGCCGTCAGCTACGCCGAGTTGCAGCGCCGCGTCGCGCAGGCCGCAAACGGCCTGCTGTCGCTCGGCATCGGCCCCGGCGACCGCGTCGTCGTCTACCTTCCGGTGCTCGTCGAGACCGTCGTCATCGCCCTCGCCTGCGCCCGCATCGGCGCCGTGCACTCGCTCGTCTTCGGCGGCTTCTCGGCCGACGCCGTGCGCTTCCGCCTCGAAGACACGGGCGCGAAGCTGCTCGTGACGACCGACGGCCAGAACCGCCGCGGCAAGCAGGTCGAGGTCAAGAGCGCCGCCGACGAGGCCGCGGCAGACCTGCCCGACCTCGAGCACGTCCTCGTGGTGCGCCGCACCGGCCAGGACGTGCCGTGGACCGACGGGCGGGACGTCTGGTGGCACGACGTCGTCGAGACGCAGCCCGACACCCACGAGGCCGAGGCGTTCGACTCCGAGCACCCGCTGTTCATCATCTACACCTCGGGCACCACCGGTAAGCCGAAGGGCCTCGTCCACACCGTCGGCGGATACCTGACGCACACGAGCTGGGCGCACTGGGCACACTTCGACGCCAAGCCCGACGACGTGCACTGGTGCACCGCCGACCTCGCGTGGGTCACGGCCCACACCTACGAGATCTACGGCCCGCTGTCGAACGGCCTCACGCAGGTCATCTACGAGGGCACGCCCGATACGCCGCACCAGGCCCGCCACCTCGAGGTCATCGAGCGCTACGGCGTCACCGTCTACTACACGGCGCCGACGCTCATCCGCACCTTCATGACGTGGTTCGGCGAGAACATCCCGACCGACTACGACATCTCGTCGCTGCGCCTGCTCGGCACCGTCGGCGAGGCGATCAACCCCGAGGCGTGGGTGTGGTTCCACCGCAACTACGGCCGCGGCGAGTGCCCCATCATCGACACGTGGTGGCAGTCGGAGACCGGCGCCGCGATGATCGTTCCGCTTCCCGGCGTCACGACGCTGAAGCCCGGATCCGCGACCGTTTCGCTCCCCGGCATCGACATGGCCGTCGTCGACGAGGCCGGCGACCCCGTCGCCCCCGGTCGCTCCGGCACCCTCGTGTCGCGCCACCCGTGGCCCGGCATGGCCCGCACCGTGTGGGGCAACCCCGAGCGCTACAAGCAGTCGTACTGGTCGCAGTACGCCGACCGCGGCTACTACGTCGCGGGTGACGGCGCGACGATCGACGAGGACGGCTACATCTGGATCCTCGGCCGCCTCGACGACGTCGTCAACGTCTCGGGCCACCGGCTCTCGACGATCGAGATCGAGTCGTCGCTCGTCTCGCACGCCGGCGTCGGCGAAGCCGGCGTCGCGGGCGTCCACGATCCCCTTACGGGACAGGCCGTGGTCGCGTTCGTGACCGCAGGATCCGCGGGCACCGCCGACCCCGACGAGCTTCGCCGCCAGGTGACACACGACATCGGCCCGATCGCGAAGCCGAATTACATCGTCTTCGTCGACGAGATTCCCAAGACGCGCTCGGGCAAGATCCTGCGCCGCCTGCTCGCGCAGGTGTGGCAGGGCGATACGCTCGGCGATACGACGAGTTTGCAGAACCCCTGGGCCGTTGACGGCGTGAAGCTCGCCGTTGCGACCCACCAGAAGGAGAACTCATGAGCGAGCATCAGTTCGGCTTCCGCACGCGTGCGCTGCACGCCGGCGGCACCCCCGACGCCACGACCGGCGCGCGCGCCGTGCCGATCTACCAGACGTCGTCGTTCGTGTTCGACGACGCCAAGGACGCCGCGAACCTCTTCGCGCTGCAGAAGTACGGCAACATCTACTCGCGCATCGGCAACCCGACCGTCGCGGCCTTCGAAGAGCGCGTCGCATCGCTCGAGGGCGGCATCGGCGCGGTCGCCACGGCCAGCGGAATGGCCGCCGAGTACATCACCTTCACGGCGCTCCTCGGCGCCGGCGACCACGTCGTCGCGTCGGCGCAGCTCTACGGCGGCACCGTCACGCTGCTCGACGTGACCCTGCGCCGCCTCGGCATCGAGACGACGTTCGTCGAGAGCGACGACCCCGAAGACTTCCGCAAGGAGATCCGCGAGAACACCAAGGTGGTCTACGCCGAGGTCATCTCGAACCCCGGCGGCGAGGTCGCCGACCTCGAGGGCCTCGCCAAGGTCGCGCACGACAACGACATCCCGCTCGTCGTCGACTCGACCCTCGCGAGCCCCTACCTGCTGCGCCCGATCGAGCACGGCGCCGACATCGTGATCCACTCGGCCACGAAGTTCATCGGCGGCCACGGCACCACCCTCGGTGGCGTCGTCGTCGAGTCCGGAAAGTTCAACTGGGGCAACGGCAAGTTCCCGACGATGACCGAGCCGGTCAAGTCGTACGGCGGCATCCGCTGGTGGGACAACTTCGGCGAGTACGGATTCCTCACGAAGCTCCGCAGCGAGCAGCTGCGCGACATCGGTCCGTCGCTGAGCCCCCAGTCGGCGTTCATCCTGCTGCAGGGCGTCGAGACGCTGCCGCAGCGCATGGACGCGCACGTCGCGAACGCGCGCGCCGTCGCCGAATGGCTCGCCTCGGATCCCCGCATCTCGTACGTCACGTGGTCGGGCCTCGACGAGCACCCGCACTTCGAGCGCGCGCAGAAGTACTTCCCCCTCGGCCCCGGATCCGTCTTCGCGTTCGGCGTGCGCCCCTCCGGCGAGTTCGCCTCCGAGGAGGAGCGCATGGTCGCCGCCCGCGCGACTGGCGAGAAGCTCATCGAATCCGTGCAGCTCGCGAGCCACCTCGCGAACGTCGGCGACGCCCGCACGCTGATCCTGCACCCCGCCACCACGACCCACCAGCAGCTCTCGCCCGAGCAGCTCGCGGCCGCCGGCGCCCCCGCCGACCTGATCCGTTTCTCGGTCGGCCTCGAGGATCCGGAAGACATCATTTGGGACCTCGACCAGGCCCTCACGATCGCCACGGGGGAATCCCGATGAACGCCCGCGCGTTGACCCTTGCAGGAGGTATCCGATGACCGATGCATGTGAGTTCACTCCCCCGGCAGACGCCTGCGCGTTCACGCCGCCCACGCCCGTCTCCACCGACGTGGATCCCGCCCACGCCGGGCGCACCTGGCAGGGCCCGGGCGCGGGAGCCCGCCTCGGGATCCTTCGCCGCACGAAGTCGATCGCGATCGTCGGCGCATCGAACAACCCGGCGCGCGCGAGCTACTTCGTCAGCACCTACCTGCTGTCGAGCTCGCCGTTCGACGTGTACTTCGTGAACCCGCGCGAGACGTCGATCCTCGGCCAGCCCGCCTACGCGTCGCTGCAGGACCTGCCGGTCGTTCCCGACATCGTCGACGTGTTCCGCAAGCATGATGACCTGCCGGGCGTCGCCCGCGAGGCCGTCGAGGTCGGCGCGAAGACGCTGTGGCTGCAGCTCGGATCCTGGAACGAGGAGGCCGCCGCCATCGCCGAAGACGCCGGCCTATCGGTCGTCATGGACCGCTGCGTCAAGATCGAGCACGCCCGCTTCCACGGCGGCCTGCACCTGTCGGGCTTCGACACCGGAGTCATCTCGTCGAAGCGCCAGGTCGTTTCGCGGTAGTTCTTGTCATTCGTGGGGCCCGCTTCGGCGGGCCCTTCGTGTTGGGTGGGGCTTTGGTCCGGTGCTGCGGAGTTGGCCCCTAACTGCGGAGGATCCCTCGGGATTGTTCCGCAGATCGGGGCCACTTCCGCACTTCGGGTCAGCAGCCTGCCGAGCCCTAGCTGCGGGGATGAACCCTTACTGCGGAGGATTCCTCCGGCCGGCTCCGCAGATCGGGGCCACTTCCGCAGTTCGGGACCACCTACCCGCCTCCAGGCCTGTACCGCGCGGGGCCCTGGTCCCGTACTGCGGAGATGAGCCCAAAGTGCGGAGGATCCCTCGATCTTGTTCCGCAGATCGGGGCCACCTCCGCAGCTACGGGTCAGCAACCCGCCGAGCCCTAGCTGCGGGGATGAACCCTTACTGCGGAGGATCCCTCGGCCCGGATCCGCAGATCAGGGCCACTTCCGCAGTTCGGGGTCAGTCCTCGCGGTGGTAGCCGTGCATGTCGAGTTGCGGCTCGTTGATCCAGACCTCGCCGATGCCGTCGGGATCCGGGAAGCGGACCGTGCGACCGTAGGCCTCGTCGATGATCGCGGCATCGAAACCCGCGTCGCGCAGTGACGCCGCGAGGTGCTCGAGTTCGAGCGCGACAAACGAGGGGCCGACCGACTCCGCGTCCGCGTGGTGAAGACCGACGGATCCGGAGTTGCTCGCGAAATCGACCCAGCCGCCGCGGTCGGCGGCGATGCTCGCGCGCAGCCCGAGCGCCTCCAAGATCCGGCGCGGGCGGTCGATATCGGGGGCGAACCAGATCGGCTGCATCGCCAGCGCACCCTCGCGAGCGGGCACGGATCCCTCCGCGATCGTGATCCCGGGGACCTTGAGCAGGTCGCCGACGCCCTCCATGAGTTCACGGGTGACACCCCAGTCGGCAAGCGCGCTTTCGGCGTCGTCGAGGCTGTCTACGAGCAGGTGCAGGTCGACGGATCCGGCGGGGTGCGCGTCGGTCGCGTGATGGATCGCAAGCGAGCCCTGCCCATGAAACTCGGCCCACTCGGGCGTCGCCGGGTAGGGCGCGACGAGCCCCATTGCCTCGGCCATCCGGTGCCACGCCGCGGTGTCACGCGCGTAGACAATCTGCTGAACCGCGGTCATTTCTCCGCCTCTTCCTCGAGTTCGGCGCGCAGCACCCGCTCGACGAGGGCAGACAGGCTGATGCCCTCGTCAATCGCGCGATGCTTGACCTCGCGCACGAGGTCTTTCGGCAGGTACACGTTGAACTGCGCCTTATCGCTTGCTATCATGCTAGCAATTTAGCAATCGCTTCTCGTGGGCGCAACGCCAGGGCCCGTCGACAAACCTCACGCACACCAAGGGTCGCCAAAAAATGCCGCTTCCGGGGCACCCGGGGCGGCATTTTTTGGCGACCCAAACTTAGGCGAGGAGGGCGTGGTGGGCCAGGCGATACCCCACATACGCGGGCGCCGCGGCAGCGATGTTGCCGGCGGCGTGGAGCGCGAGCTTCGCGACGAGGTCGTCGAACATCAGCCGGTTGTCGATCAGGTCGTAGACCCGCACGAACGACTCGGCCGCCGGATCCGTCGCCGCGCGCGGCGCGTACGTGCCGTCAGCAGCGATCGCGGGCCGGTGGTAGTCGTGGAACGTCGACGACGACGGCGAGGGCTGGAACGACGACTGCAGGGTGCTCAGCAGCACGAGCGGGCTGTCGCCCAGCACGTACGTCTCTCCCAGATCCATGCCGTGCCGCGAGACCATCGCCGCGACCGACGCGAGCGAGTCGGCGAGGTACGCACCGAGCTCGCCGTGGGGCCGGATCCGCGTGTTGATCTCCGCGAACGACATCAGCGCGCGGCGGTACGAGTCGCGCGGCAGCTGCCAGATCGTAATCTCGGGCTGGTCGAAGACGACGCCCGCCGCGGGGATGTCGATCGCGAGGTTGTATTCGACCGGATCCGCCTGCGGGGGCGGCGTCGCGTGCTCGTACTCGAGCCCGCCGATCCACACGAGCGTGATGCGGCTCGCGATCGACGGCTCGAGAAGCAGCGCGCTCGCGAGGTCGGTGAGGCCCGCGCCCGCGCAGTAGTACAGCGGAGCGTCGGTGTCGTCGCGGAGAGCCTCCGCGATGATCGCCCGCGCGGCCTCGGTGTCGTGCGCGGATCCGTCGACGAGCGCGATCTCGGATCCGGTGAGCACCCGAACGTCGTCGCGCCCGCACCGCGCGAGCAGGTCGCGCGCGATCGCGGCGGCGTTCGCCGCCTGCGTCGCGCTCGGGTCGAATCCGTCGCCCGGGCGGAGGTGGGATCCGATCACGAACCGCAGATCCGCCGAGGGCGAGAGCGCCTGGTGGGCGAGCTGTACGAGGTCGTCCGGATCCGCGGAAAAGTCGTTATCGACGATCACGCGCGCCCGGGTCATGCGCGCACCTCGACCGGCGCGGCGTCGACCTCGGAGTCGTCGGCGGCGGGGATCCGGAAGATCCAGAAGATGCCCACGAGGCACGAGAGCAGCGTGACTCCGGCGAGCACCCAGTAGAAGCCGTTGACGTTCCAGGCGATGAGCGCGGGGGTCACGAGGGCGACGAGCGCGGCGACGAGGCGCGCGGCGAACATCGTCATGCCCTGGGCCGTCGCGCGGAACTGGGTCGGGAAGAGCTCCTGCGACCAGACCTTGTACATGGGCTCGCCCGCGATCGCACCACCGAGCGAGAAGAGCACACCGAGGGCGACGAGCGACCAGACGTGGGCGCCGAAGATGGCGACGACGGCGAAGGATCCGACATTGACGATCGTCGCGATCACGAACGCGATCTTTCGCCACTTCGTGTCAACGATGCGCATCATGATGCCGGTGCCGATGAAGCTCACGGCGAGGCCGACGAGCGAGAAGAGCGACGCGATCTGCACGGTGGATCCGGCTGCCTCGACCCACACGTAGCTCGAGAACTGGCCGTTGGTGTTGAGGGCGATCATCAGCAGCACGTAGAACAGAGCGGTCGCGATGAGCGGCCAGCGGAAGCGGCTGCTGAACAGGTCGCGGAGCGTTGCCTGCTGGGGCTTCGCGCCCGCGTTCAGGGCAATGTTCTGCGTCTCGGTCCAGGTCTTAGACTCTGGGAGGCCCATGCGGAAGATGAGCACGAGCGCCGCGATGACCAGCACGTGGATGTTGTAGATGCGGCCGCCGAGCGTGCCGAGCCCGCCGAACACGGATCCGATCACCAGCACCGCGACGATGCCGATCAGCCAGAGGTACTGCGAGTAGGTGATCATCTTGCCGACCTTGCCCTCGGGCGCCGTCTCGGCAATCATCGCGAGCGACACGGGGAGGTCGGCTCCGGCGCCGGCGCCGAGCAGAATCACGCCCGCGTAGAGCATCGCCGGGTTGATCGCGAAGCTCATGAGCACCGCACCGATGACGAGCAGGATCATCGTCGCCGAGAACACGCGGCGACGGCCGAGGCGGTCACCGAGGCGTCCGCCCGTCAGCGCGCCGATCGCGAAGCAGACCGTGAGGAGCGCGTTCAGCTGCCCGATCTGGTTGCCCGAGAGGCCGAAGTCGTCTTGATACAGCACCAGCGCGGATCCGGTACCGACGGTGATCGCACCGTCGAGATACGACGCCATTCCGGCGATCGTGGCGGACCACCAGCTGCTTCGGGCAGTGCGGGCTTGTGACATGACTCTCCTTCGAGCGCGACCGGATGGCATTCCACGGACGGAAACCAAACGTTCCTCGGTATTAACTCTGCGAGTCTAAACGATTGGTCAACCGGTTTGCATCTCCGGTTCCTGGGAACGAACGTTGGGTCGCCAAAAAATGCCGCCTCCGGGTGCCCCGGGGCGGCATTTTTTGGCGACCCTCTGAAGTACGCTCGGGGAATGGAACACCGCGGCGTCAGCGCCTTTCCCCTCACCCCGTTGGACGAGGATCGCTTGGATGAGGCCGCGTACGCGGCGCTCGTTGCGCGCGTCGTGGCGTCGGGGGTCGCGACAGTGACGGCGCTCGGGTCCACGGGATCCTACGCATACTGCTCCCGCGACGAGCGCGCGGCCGCAATCGCGATCGCAGTGGAGAACGCGGGTGCGACGCCCGTTCTCGCCGGCATCGGCGCCACCCGCACGCGCCACGTCATCGAGCACGCCGACGACGCGGCGTCGGCGGGAGCCGCCGCACTGCTGCTCGCTCCGGTGTCGTATCAGCCGCTCGGCGACGACGAGGTCTTCGGCCTCTTCCGCGACGTGGCCTCGGCCACCGACCTCCCCATCGTCATCTACGACAATCCGCGCACAACCGGGTACACCTTCACACCCGAGATGTACGCGCGCGTCGCGGAGCTGCCGCGCATCGCGTCGATCAAGGTTCCCGGGCGTCCGCTCGCCGAGGCCGCTCCCCTGCTCGAGCGGATCCGGTCACTGGTGCCGCCGCACGTATCGGTTGGATTCTCGGGCGACGGGTTCGCGGTCGGGTGCCGCGAGGCGGGCTACGACGCCTGGTATTCGGTGCTCGCGGGAACGCTGCCCGAGATCGCGCTTCGCGTCTGGGAGACGGGAGACGACGCCGCGCTGAATCCGCTGTGGGATCTCTTCGCCGAGGCGGGCGGCGGGCTCCGCGTGATGGCCGCCATCGCCGAGCAGAATGGCTGGGCCGCGCCCGCGTGCCTCCCGCGCCCGCTCATCGGGCTCACGGATCCGCAGCGCGCCCGGCTGGCGGACATCCTCGCGCACCTCGGCATGTAGTTGGGTCGCCAAAAAATGCCGCCTCCGGGTGCCCCGGGGCGGCATTTTTTGGCGACCCTCGAAGTTAGACCCTGTGGAGTTAGACCTGGCGGAGGCGCACGGTGTTGCCGGCCGGGTCGCGGAAGGCGCAGTCGCGCACGCCGTAGGGCTGGTCGGTCGGCTCCTGGATGACCTCGACCGACGGGTGCGCCTGGATCCGCGCGAAGTCGGTGTCGACGTCGTCGGAGCCGAGCAGGATCCAGCCGAAGCTGCCCTTCGCCATGAGGTCGCTGATGGCCTGGCGCTCGCCATCGGAGATTCCGGGATCCGCGAACGGCGGCTGCAACAGAATGCAGGTGTCGGGCTTTCCGGCGGGGCCAACGGTGATCCAGCGCATATCGCCCTGGCCCACCTCGCTGCGCACCTCGAAGCCGACGGCGTCGCGCCAGAAGACCAGCGAGGCCTCGGCGTCGACGAGCGGAAGGGCGGTGGTGTGAATCGTCATGTTCGTCATGACAACCACGCTATTGGGGTGCGAGCGGCGGCGCTTCTCGATTCCTGACCGGTCTCGCGGCCTGCTTCACGACGCAAGACGGCAGGTGTTGCGGATCCGTCTTCGCGCGTTCGCGGAACTCGCTCGGCGACATCCCGACGAGCTCGCGGAAGCGGGTGCTGAAGGTGCCGAGCGACGAGGATCCGACGGCGAAACACGCCTCGGTCACGCTCACGTCGCCGCGGCGCAGGAGCGCCATCGCGCGCTCGATGCGCCGCGTCATGAGGTAGGAATAGGGTGACTCGCCATACGCGCGCTTGAACTCTCGGCTGAGGTGCCCCGCCGACATGTGCACGAGGCGCGCGAGCTGCTCGACATCGAGGGGCTGCGCATAATCGCGATCCATCGCATCGCGCACCCGACGCATCGCCACAAGATCAGGATTCAGCTCCACCTGCCCACCCCTCCCTCTCACACGCAAAAGTACCCGTCGAAGATGAGCGGTCGGAAGATAGTTTTGCGAGAGGGAGCCTCGGGCTGTCACGAAAGGGGATCCGTGGTAAAAAACCACGGATCCCCTTTCGTGACTGGGCGCCCGCGAGCGACCGAAGCAAAACTATCTTCCGACCGCGGGCGAAAAACTAGCCCTCGTAGCCGCCCGGGTTCTTCTGCTGCCAGTTCCACACGTCGCGCGTCATGTCGTCGATGGTGCGGGTGGCCTTCCAGCCGAGCTCGCGCTCTGCCTTCGCCGGGGTGCAGTAGGTGGCGGCGAGGTCGCCCTCGCGGCGCGGCTTGATGGCTTTGGGCAGCTCCTTGCCTGCGGCCTTCTCGAACGAGGCGACGAGCTCGAGCACGCTGACAGGGTTGCCGGTGCCGAGGTTGTACGAGACGAGGCCGGCCTCGGCCTTCTCGAGCGCCTTGACGTGGCCCTCGGCGAGGTCGACGACGTGGATGTAGTCGCGCTGGCCGGTTCCGTCGGGGGTGTCGTAGTCGTTGCCGAAGATGCCGATCTCGGGCAGCTTGCCGACGGCGACGCGGGCGACGAACGGCATGAGGTTGTTCGGGATGCCCTTGGGGTCTTCGCCGACGAGGCCCGACTCGTGCGCGCCGACCGGGTTGAAGTAGCGCAGCAGGGTGACGTTGATCTCGGGGTTGGCCTTCTGAATGTCGGTCAGGGCGACCTCGTTCATGAGCTTCGACTTCGAGTAGGGGTTCGACAGCGCGACGAGGTTGCGGGTCGCCTCTTCCGTGAAGGGCAGGTCGGCGGGATCCGAGTAGACAGTCCCCGTCGACGAGAACACGAACGACGAGATGCCGCGGGCGAGGCCGACGCGCAGCAGCGCGTACGTGGTGTCGAGGTTGTTGGCGTAGTACTCGAGCGGCTTCTGCACCGACTCGCCGACGGCCTTGAGCGCCGCGAAGTGGATGATCGCGTCGAACGGGCCGTGAGCGTCGAACGCGCTCTCGACGACCTCGTCGTCGGCGGCATCGCCGGTGACGAGCGGGATGGAGGTGCCGGTGATCTCGGCGATGCGCTCGGTGACGACGGCTGAGGTGTTCGACAGGTCGTCGAGCAACACGGGCTCGTGCCCGGCCTCGATGAGTGCGATCGCGGTGTGGGTTCCGACGTATCCGGCTCCGCCGGCTAGAAGTACTCGCATGCCTCCACCCTACCGGGGCGTCAGCACTCCCCCAGATTCTTCGAGGTAGCAGGTGCCACACAGCGACTCATATGTCACGAAGTGTTCATCCCGCACCGCTGCCGTGGCGGCGTCGATCGCGACCTGATCCCCATCGAACACGAACTCGCCGCCGATCTTGCGCGCATTGAACAGGGCCTTGCGCCCGCAGCGGCAGATGGTCTTGAGCTCTTCGAGCGAGTGCGCGATCTCGAGCAGGCGCGCGGATCCGGGGAACGCCTCGGTCTGAAAGTCGGTGCGGATCCCGTAGGCCATCACCGGGATGCCGTCTTCGACGGCGATGCGGAACAGGTCGTCGACCTGCCGCGTCGACAGGAACTGCGCCTCGTCGACGAGTAGGCACGCGACGTCCTCGCGCGTCTCGCCCTCGAAGAGGGCATGGGATCCGCGGTTCTGGATCCGCTCGCGTTCGCTCGCGAACAGCTCACGGACGCTCGCATCGGGGGCGACGAGGAAGTCGACGTCGCGCGTGACGCCGAGGCGCGACTCGATTTTCTCGGCGCCCTTCGTGTCGATCGCGGGCTTGGCGAGGAGGACGGCTTGGCCGCGCTCCTCGTAGTTGTACGCGGCCTGCAGGAGCGCGGTCGATTTGCCGGAGTTCATCGCGCCGTAGCGGAAATACAGTTTGGCCACCGGACTACTTTAGCGATCCCGTGCTTCGGAGATGGCCCCGAAGTGCGGACCGCAGGCCCCGAAGGATCCGCAGTTCGGGGCCATCTCCGCAGTTCCGGCGCACGAAGAATCGCCGCCGGGCGTACCCGACGGCGATTCTTACGTGGATCAGACCTGCAGGCCGAGCTTCTCGGCCGTGCCGGCCTCGGTCTCGATCGCGAGCGACGTCTTGTCGTTCAGCGTCACGCCATAGGTCGGGATCAGGGCCTTCAGCTTCGGCTCCCACTCGCCCTTGTGCTCGGGGAAGCAGGTGTTCAGCAGGTTAAGCATGATCGACACGGCCGTCGATGCGCCCGGCGAGGCGCCGAGGAGGCCGGCGATGGACCCGTCGGCCGACGAGACGACCTCGGTGCCGAACTGCAGCTTGCCGCCCTTCATGACCTGCGCGCGCTGGCCGGCCTGGATGAGCTCCCAGTCGGCGCCGTCGGCGGTCGGCATGAACTCGCGGAGGCTCTCGATCTTCTTCTCGCGGCTCTTCATGAGCTCGGAGACGAGGTACTTCACGAGGTCGAGGTTCGTGGCGCCGACCTTGAGCATCGAGCCCAGGTTCGACACGCGCACCTGGCGCACGATGTCGAGCCAGCTACCCGTCTTCAGGAACTTCGGGCTGAATGTCGCGAAGGGGCCGAACATGAGCGAGCCCTCGCCGTCGACGCGGCGGGCGTCGAGGTGCGGGACCGACATCGGCGGGGCACCGACCGCGGCCTGCGAGTAGACCTTCGCCTGGTGCTGCGCGACGAGCTTGGGGTCGGAGGTCTTGAGGAACTGACCACCGATCGGGAAGACGCCGTAGCCCTTGATCTCGGGGATGCCCGAGCTCTGCAGGAGCTTGATGGCCCAGCCGCCGGCGCCGACGAAGACGAACTTCGCGTTGATGCGGCCCGGGCCGCTGCCGATGCGGTTGCGGAACGTGATGTCCCACGTGCCGTCGGCCTTCTTCTTCAGCTTCTTCACCTCGTGGTTGAGGCGAACCTCGGCACCCTGCGAACGCAGGTGGTCGAAGAGCTGGTGGGTGACGGATCCGAAATCGACGTCGCTACCGGCGGGAACGCGCGTCGCGGCGAAGACCTCGCCCTTCTTGCGCTTCTGCATGAGAAGCGGCGCCCACTGGTTGATGACGCGCGAGTCTTCGCTGTACTCGATGCCCTTGAAGAGGGGCTGCTTCTTCAGCGTCTCGTAGCGTGCCTTCAGGTAGGCGACGTCCTTCTCGCCCTGCACGAAGGTCATGTGCGGGGTCGAGTTGATGAAGGTCGAAGATTCCTTGAGGATGCCCTTGTCGATGAAGCTCGACCAGAGCTGGCGGCTCACCTGGAACTGCTCGTTGATGCCGACGGCCTTCGACGGGTCGGATGCGTCGGGCATGTAGTTCAGCTCGCAGAGCGCCGAGTGTCCGGTGCCCGCGTTGTTCCAGGGGTTCGAGCTCTCGAGCGCGACATCGCCCAGGCGCTCGAACGCCACGATCTTCCAATCGGGCTGCAGTTCATTGAGGAGAGTGCCCAGGGTGGCGGACATCACGCCGCCGCCGATCAGCACGACATCTACGGATTCAGTCACGGTCTATAACCCTACTCCTGGGCGCCTGGGCGTGAGTTCCACGTCCAGGCGCCCAGGGGTGCGCGATTTACGCCTGTGCGACCACGAGCTCGGCGATCTGAACCGTGTTCAGCGCCGCGCCCTTGCGCAGGTTGTCGTTCGAGATGAACAGCGAGAGGCCCTTGCCCTCCGGCGCCGACTGGTCGGGGCGGATGCGGCCGACGAAGCTCGCGTCCTTGCCCGCAGCCTCGAGCGGCGTGGGCACGTCGGCGAGCTGGACGCCCGGCGCGGTGCTGAGGATCTCGCGGGCACGATCGGCCGAGATCTCGTCGCGGAACTCGGCGTTGATGTTGAGCGAGTGGCCCGTGAACACCGGTACACGCACGCAGGTGCCGGAGACGCGCAGCTCCGGGAGCTCGAGGATCTTGCGGCTCTCGTTGCGCAGCTTCTTCTCTTCGTCGGTCTCGCCGAGGCCGTCGTCGACGAGGTTGCCGGCGAGCGCGATCACGTCGAACGCGATCGGAGCAACGTAGTTGTTCGGCGCGGGGAAGTCGACCGCGGATCCGTTGTGCGCGAGCTGGCGGATCGTGCCCTGCGCGACCGCGTTTTCGACCTGGCCCGCGAGCTCCTCGACACCCGAGAGACCGGATCCGGAAACCGCCTGGTAGGTCGACACGATGAGGCGCTCAAGGCCGGCCTCAGCGTCGAGCACCTTCAGAACGGGCATGGCCGCCATCGTCGTGCAGTTGGGGTTCGCGATGATGCCCTTGACGGCGTTCTTGATCGCGTGCGGGTTGACCTCGCTGACAACGAGGGGAACCTCGTCGTCGCCACGCCATGCGCTCGAGTTGTCGACGACGGTCGCGCCGGCCGCGGCGAAGCGCGGGGCGTGCTCCTTCGAGGGGCCGCCACCGGCCGAGAACAGCGCGACGTCGATGCCGCCGAGCTCGTCGCTGTTAATGTCTTCGATCGTCACCTCGACGCCGCGGTAGCTGAGCGTCTTGCCGGCGGAACGCGGCGAGGCAAACAGGCGCAGATCGCGAATTGGGAAATCGCGCTCGTCGAGAATCTCGAGCAGCTTGCCACCGACCTGACCGGTAGCGCCGACGACGGCGAGCGAAACTCCGGATTCAGCAATGCGTGCCATGGGTATCCTCGTGGTTCAGTGACGGAAATTCCCTTGATTCTACCGGTTCTGGGGCCCACACCGTCCCCTCCCCACCCGGCGCCCCTGCCCCCGTGTACACAACGACGCAAATTTTGCGCCGAGGTGGCCTCTACCCCGGCATTCACCGCAATTCAGCGAAAAATTTGCGTCGTTGTGTACGGGGGGCCGGCGGCCGGGGCGGTTCGGGGCTACGGCTTTGGCGCGGCGATGTATGTGTAGAGCGGCACTCGGTCGGCGACGCGGTTATAGAGGCGCTGCGCATCGGTGTTCGCCTCCGAAGTGATCCAGCGAACCTCGCTCAGGCCTTCTTCGCTCGCGACGCGCTGCAGGTTGGCGATCAGCGCGGACCCGATCCCTTCCCCGCGCAGCTCCGGATCCGTGAACAAGTCGTCGAGGAAGGTGGCCGTCGCTCCTCGCGACGGGCGCGCGAACCGGCGCCAGTGCGCGATTGCGGCGGGACGACCATCGTGGATGGCAATGTGGCCAACGAGCTCGTGCGCCGGATCCGTCAGCCAGCCCCATACGGTCTCGATCACACGCTCGTCCGGCTCCATGCCGTAGAAATCGCGATACCCGCGGAACAAGCGGCCCCATGCCTCTTTATCGTCGGAGGTGACGGTGCGGATAGCGATCTCGGCAGTCATGCGGTCCAGAGTAGCCGGTGGCGGGAACGCGAAGACGCCGCCCCGTCGGAACGGGGCGGCGTCTTCGCGAGTCGGTTTAGCGGCCGGTGCCGGCGTAGACCGTGGCTTCGATGTCGCTGTCGAGGCCGTAGGCCGTGTGGACGGCGCGGGCGGCGCCGTCGAGGTCGGTGTCGCGGAGGACGACCGAGATGCGGATCTCACTCGTCGAGATCATCTCGACGTTGATGCCGTTGCTCGAGAGCGCCTCGAAGAGCGTGAGCGAGACGCCCGAGTGCGAGCGCATGCCGGCGCCGACAACCGAGAGCTTGCCGATCTGGTCGTCGAACACGACCTGCTCGTAGCCGAGGTCATCCTGCTCTGCCTGGAGTTGCTTCGCGACGGCCGCGCCCTCCTCCTTCGGGAGGGTGAACGAGATGTCGGTGCGGCCGCGGCTCGCCGACTGCACGTTCTGCACGATCATGTCGATGTTCGCGCCGGTCTTCGCGACGCGGGTGAAGATCGCCGACGCCGATCCGGGCACGTCGGGAACGCCGACGAGCGTGATCTTCGCCTGGCTGCGGTCGATCGCGACGCCCGCGACGACGGGCTCTTCCTTACCGATGACGTCGGACATTTCTTCTCCCTTGGAGTGGTTCGGCGCGGTCATGCCCTTGCCGAGAACGTACGTGCCCTCGTTCGACGTGAAGGTCGAGCGAGCGTGAATGAGGACGTTGTGGCGGCGAGCGTACTCGACGGCACGGATGTAGAGAACCTTGGCGCCGTTGGCGGCGAGCTCGAGCATCTCGTCGGCGTCGATGGTGTCGAGCTTCTGGGCGAGCGGCACGACGCGGGGGTCACACGTGAAGATGCCGTCGACGTCGCTGTAGATCTCGCAGACGTCGGCCTCGAGGGCCGCGGCGAGCGCGACGGCGGTCGTGTCGGATCCGCCGCGACCGAGGGTCGTGATGTCGCGGGTGTCGCGGTTGAAGCCCTGGAAGCCGGCGACGATGACGATCGCGCCCTCGTCGAGTGCCTCGCGCAGGCGCACGGGCGTGACGTCGAGGATGCGGGCGTGGCCGTGCTCGGCGGTCGTGATCATGCCCGCCTGGCTGCCCGTGAAGGAGCGCGCCTCGTAGCCCATGCCGTGAATCGCCATGGCGAGGAGCGCCATCGAGATGCGCTCGCCGCTCGAGAGCAGCATGTCGAGTTCGCGCGGGGCGGGCGTCGGGGCGACGGCGCCGGCGAGGTCGAGAAGGTCGTCGGTCGTGTCGCCCATCGCGCTGACGGCCACGACGACGTCGTTGCCCGCGCGGCGGGTGTCGACGATTCGCTTCGCGACGCGCTTAATGCTCTCCGCATCCGCGACCGACGAACCACCGAACTTCTGCACGATCAATGCCACTATGACGCTCCTGGAGTGATCAGAATGCGCGCGGAATCGCGCGCCTGGTTAGTTTATGCCGTGCGACCGGCAAGCTCAGAATCGGCCTATGCCGAGCGGCGGCCCGCGAAGGCGCGGCCGAGAGTGACCTCGTCGGCGTACTCGAGGTCGCCGCCGACGGGGAGGCCGGATGCGAGCCGCGTCACCGCGATCTCCATGTCGCCCATGAGCCTGCTGAGGTACGCGGCGGTCGCCTCGCCCTCGAGGTTGGGGTTCGTCGCGAGGATGATCTCCTGCACCGTGCCATCGGCGAGGCGCGTCATGAGCTCGCGGATGCGCAGCTCGTTCGGGCCGACGCCCGCCATCGGGTTAATCGCGCCGCCGAGCACGTGGTAAAGCCCGCGGAACTCGCGCGTGCGCTCGATTGCCGAGACGTCCTTCGCGTCTTCGACGACACAGATCAGCGTCTGGTCGCGGCGCGGATCGCGGCAGATTGCGCACAGCTCGGCCTCGGACACGTTGCCGCACCGCTCGCAGAACTTCACGCGCTCGCGGACCTCCGCGAGGAGCTTGGCGAGGCGCGAGACGTCGAAGCTCGGCGTCTGCAGAATGTGGAACGCGATGCGCTGGGCCGACTTCGGGCCGACGCCGGGCAGACGCCCGAGCTCGTCGATCAGTTCCTGGACGATTCCGTCGTACATGGGTGGTCTTTCTGGTTACTGGAACCGCGTCGGAGGCGTGTAGTCCTCCTCGTGGAGGAACGTCGCGCCGAGCTTCTGGCGCACGACGGCCTCGCCGTAGCGCTGCACGCCCTCGTCAAGCTGAATCTGACGAGACTGCACCGTCGGGCCCGTGTAGGCGGGCTCCTCCGGCGGGTACTCGTCGTACGGATCCGGCGGCACTTCGTCGTCCGGAATCGCGTCCGCGCCGCCCGAGAACGGCGGCGGCGCGACGGCGGGGGCGCCGTATCCGGGGGCGGCCGGCGCCGCGGGTGCCGTCGCGAGCGAGGCCGGGGCGGCGGATCCGGGAGCAGCGGGTGCGGTTGCGGCCGGCGCGGATGCGGGAGCGGTCGCGAGCGATGCCGGGCTGGCGGATGCGGGGGCGGCGGGAGCCGTCGCGACCGACGCGGGGGCCGCGGATCCGGTGCCGGCAGGCGCGGACACGGTCTCCGCGGGCGCGGAAGACGCGTGCGACGACGGTGCCGCGGATCCCGAGGGGGCCGCGCCAGGTTCGGCGGCCCGCGCCGCGGCCGCGGCCGATTCGGGTGCGGCCGCGGGTGCGGCTCCGGGGATCTGTGCGACGGCCCATCCCGTTGTCGGTGCCGCCTGGGGCTCGGGTCGTGCGGCGGGGGCCGGCTGCGCGGCGGCGCCACCACCGGCGGGCGGTCCCTGCGGTGCGGGCGCGGATCCACCGGGGCCGCCGTCTCCCGGGATGTGCTTCGCGACGAAGCGCACGCGGATGTCGAAGACCTTCTCGATCGCGTCGCGCAGGTCGGCGCTCGGGCCGGATCCGTCGGCGGCGCGCGTCTTGAACTGCGCGAGGTCGCCGGGGTTCGTGAACGCGAGGCGGACGATGTCGTCCTGCACGCCCGCGGGCGCCGCGGCCTGCAGCACGAGCCAGGTCGCGCGGTTCGACTTCTCGACATCCGCGAGGATCCGTGGCCATGCGGCGCGCAGGGACTCGCCCGTGAACGGCTCCGGATCCGCGGCCGGCGCGGCGTCATCCGCCGGCTCCTCTTCCGCCGACTCGTCGGCGGGCGGCTCGCCGACCGGCGCGGATTCCTCCGGCACGGACGGGGGCGCGGACTGGTCGGGCTCGGACTGCTCGGCCTCGCTCGGCGCGGGTTCTGACTGCGGGGCCGCCTCCGCGGACTGCCCCGGTGCTGCGGTCGCCCAGGCGGCGCCCGGGACCTCGTCGGACTCGGGCGGGCCGGCGGGAGCCTGCGGTGCGGTGGATTCGGGGCCGGCCTCGGACGCGAGCTCGGCCTGAGTCTGAGCATCCGGCTCTGCGTCGGCGGTCGGTGCCTGCGCGGGAACCTCGCTCGCGTCTGCACCAGGTGCCGCCGCAGGCGAAGCCGAAGGGGCGGCGACCGGTGCTGCAACGGGCGAAGCCGCGGGAGCAGCGACCGGAACAGCCGCAGGAGCAGCCGTCGGAGCTGCTACCGGAGCAGCCGTCGGTGCCGCAACCGGAGCTGCCGTAGGCGCCGCGACCGGAGTTGCCGTAGGAGCATCTACTGCGTCGGGCGTCGGAGCGGCGACCGAGTCGACCACGGGGGCAGCCGAAGGCGCGGCGGCCGGTGCCGCAACGGGCGCAGCCGTCGGAGCCGCGGGCGCAGCCGTCGGAGCCGCGGGCGCAGCCGTCGGGGCCGCTACCGGAGCAGCCTCGGGAGCCGCGACCGGAGCGGCCACGGAAGAAGTCGCGGGTGCGGCAACGGGAGTCGCCGCGGGCCCAGCCGCCAACGAAGCCGCAGGAGCAGGCGAAGGCACGGCACCAGCAGCAACAACAGGAGACCCCACAGCCCCATCCGCTGTCAGCACGCGCGCGATCATCAGCTCGAGCTGCAGGCGCGGCGACGTCGCGCCGACCATGCCGTCGAGCGCGGCGCTCACGAGGTCGGCGGCCCGCGAGAGGCGCGCGACGCCGTACGCCGCGGCCTGACCGGCCATGCGCTCGAGCTCGTCGGCGGGCAGGCCTCGCAGTACGGTGGCTGCCTGGTCGCCCGTGGCGGCGATGACGATGAGGTCGCGCAGCCGCTCGAGCAGGTCGTCGACGAAGCGCCGCGGATCCTGCCCCGTCTGCACGACGCGATCGACCGCCGCGAAGGCGGCCGCGGGCGAGCCCGCCGCGAAGGCGTTCACGACCTCGTCGAGCAGCTCGCCGTGCGTGTAGCCGAGGAGCGAGACGGCGCGGGCGTACGAGACGGTGGCGCCCTCGGATCCGGCGATCAGCTGGTCGAGGATCGACAGCGTGTCGCGCGGCGAGCCGGTGCCGGCGCGCACGACGAGCTGCAGCACGCCGGGGTCGGGCGTGATGCCCTCCTCGGCGCAGAGCTTCTCGACGTACTCGAGCATGACCGCCGGCGGCACGAGCCGGAACGGATAGTGGTGGGTGCGCGAGCGGATCGTGCCGATGACCTTCTCGGGCTCGGTCGTCGCGAAGATGAACTTGACGTGCGGCGGCGGCTCTTCGACGAGCTTCAGCAGCGCGTTAAAACCGCCCGACGTGACCATGTGGGCCTCGTCGATGATGAACACCTTGTAGCGGTCGCGCGCGGGGGCGAAGATCGCCCGCTCGCGCAGGTCGCGGGCGTCGTCGACACCACCGTGGCTCGCCGCGTCGATCTCGACGACGTCGAGCGAACCGCCGCCGCCGCGCGAGAGCTCGACGCAGCTCGGACACACGCCGCACGGGGTGTCGGTCGGACCCTCGGCGCAGTTCAGGCAACGCGCCAGAATGCGCGCCGACGTCGTCTTACCGCACCCGCGCGGGCCCGAGAACAGATAGGCGTGACCGATGCGGTCATTGCGCAGAGCCGTCATCAACGGATCGGTCACCTGCGATTGACCGATCATCTCGGCAAAGGTCTCGGGCCGGTAGCGGCGATACAGGGCTGTGCTCACGAATCCAGCCTACGGGGGACGTCCGACAAACGAGTCAGAGCTCCTCCATCCACGGCGGCACAATCGCGTTCGGGCGGGTGCCGTCGTCGAGCACGGGGCGGCGCAGCGTCGGCTTGCCCTCGCGGACCGGGCCCTGGTCGGCAAGCTCGATCACGACGGTCTCGCCCGGCGCGACCTCGTAACGCGCGCCGCGCACGGCGAACGGCACACCGGATCCGGTGCCCTCTTCGCGCGCCGAGACCTCGATCTCCTCGCGGCGAATCGAGACGTCGATCGTCGTGCCGTGCCACGCGAGCGGGAACGACAGCTCCGGCCAGTCGGCGGGAAGGCGCGGGTCGAAGCTCAGCTCTCCCCCCGCGTCGCGCATGCCGCCGAAGCCGCACACGAGGCTCATCCAGGCGCCGCCGGCCGCGGCGATGTGCACGCCGTCAGACGAGTTCTTGTGCAGGTTCGCGAGGTCGACGAACAGCGAGTGCTCGAAGTAGTCGCGCGCCAGATCCTGGTACCCGACCTCGGCCGCCATGACCGACTGCGCGACGCCCGACAGCGTCGAGTCGCCCGTCGTCAGCGGGTCGTAGTACTCGAAGTCGGCGAGCTTCTCGGCCTGCGTGAACTCGCCGCTGAGCAGGAACTCGGCGAGCACGATGTCGGCCTGCTTCAGCACCTGGAAGCGGTAGATCACGAGCGGGTGGAAGTGAAGCAGCAGCGGGCGCTGCGACACGGGGGTGTTCTCGACGTCCCAGATCTCGCGCTCGAGGAAGAGCGCGTCCTGCGGGTGGATGCCCGAGTCCTCGTGGAACGGGATGTGCATCGCGTGCCCCGCGGCCGCCCAGTGCTCGGCCTCGTCCGGCTCGAGCGAGAGGCGATCGGCCATCGCGCGATAGCGGGCGGGGTCGCGGTGCTCGAGCTCGCGCACGACGTAGGCCGCGGCGCGCAGGTTAAAGCGCGCCATCGCGTTCGTGAAGAGGTTGTCGTTGACGACGGTCGTGTACTCGTCGGGCCCCGTGACGCCGTGGATGTGGAACGACTCGTCGCGCCAGAAACCCAGCGTCTGCCAGAGGCGGGCAGTCTCGACCAGCAGGTCGATGCCCTCGTTGGCGAGGAACTCCTCGTCGCCGGTCGCCCGCACGTACTTCACGAGGGCATAGGCGACGTCGGCGTTGATGTGGTACTGCGCGGTACCGGCGGCGTAGTACGCCGATGCCTCCTCGCCGTTGATGGTGCGCCACGGGATGAGGGCGCCTGCCTCGTTGACCTGCGCCGCCCGCCGGCGCGCGGCCGGGAGCATCGCCAACCGCGCGCGGAGCGCGTTGCGCGCCCACCACGGCGAGGTGTAGTCGAGGAAGGGCATCACATAGATCTCGGTGTCCCAGAAGTAGTGACCGCTGTATCCGGACCCGGTCATGCCCTTCGCGGGCACGCCCCAGCCGTCGGCGCGTGCCGACGCCATCGCGACCTGCAGGAGGCACCAGCGGGTGGCCTGCTGCAGATCGTCGTGGCCCTCGATCTTGACGTCCGAGCGGTCCCAGAACGCGTCGAGCCAGCTGCGCTGGCGGGCGATGATCTCGTCGATGCCCGACACCAACGCGCGGTCGATCGTGCGGCGGCCGCGGTCGATCAGCTCGGCCGCCGGCACGCCGCGCGACGTGTGGTACGACACGTACTTCGTGACGGTGATCGGCACGCCGGCCTTCGCGTTGATCCGGAACACGTTCTTCGCGATATCGGGCTCGATAAGGCCGCGCGACTCGTACTCGTTCTCGGTGTCGACGACGTGGTCGGCGACGACCGCGAGGGTCATGCCGCTCGACGCCGTGCGGTACGACAGCGTCGACTGCGAGCCGACCTGCCAGTGCTCCTGCGGGATCAGCACGCGCTCGGAGATCTGTTCGGTCTTTCGCGGATCCGCGACCCCGGCGGTGCCGGCGGCGTGCGCGGCCGCGGGGCGGCCCCCGTAGACGTCTTCGCCATCCTGGCGGTTGATGATGTGACAGTTGACGACGACGGGCGCGTCGGCGTTCAGCACCGTGACCTTCATCTGCAGCACGGCGAGGTGGCGCTCCTCGAACGACACCATGCGCCGCGACTCGAGCAGGACCTCCTTGCCCGAGGGCGTGGTCCAGCGGATCCGGCGGTTCTGCGTCGCGTCACGGAAGTCGAGGCTGCGCTCGTATTCGGTGATCTCGGCGATGTCGATCGACATCGGCTCGTCGTCGACGTAGACGCGCATGATCTTCGCGTCGGGCACGTTGACGATCGTCTGGCCGACCTCGGCGAAGCCGTAGGCGTTCTCGGCGTGACGGATCGGCCATGTCTCGTGGAAGCCGTTGATGTACGTGCCGTACTCGTGCGCGTGACGCCCCTCGGGGTAGTCGGCGCGCATGCCGAGGTAGCCATTGCCGACCGCGAAGTTGGTCTCGGTGACCCCGAGATCCGATTCGTCGAAGCGCGTCTCGACGAGCCGCCAGGGGTCAACAGGGAAGCGTTCGCGGTCGATCATTCGGTTCCTTCCAGCAGTTCGGAGAGGTCATTCACGATGAGGTGCGCGCCCGCGGCGCGGAGGGCATCGGCCCCGGCGCCGCGATCGACGCCGATGACGAGCCCGAAGCCACCCGCGACGCCCGATTCGACGCCGGCGATCGCGTCTTCGACGACGACCGTGCGGGCCGGATCCACGCCGAGCTCGCGCGCGCCCTCGAGGAACACGTCGGGCGCGGGCTTCGACGGCAGGTGCTTCGTCTCGGCGGTGACGCCATCGACGATCACGGGGAAGCGGTGGATGATGCCGGCGGCCTCGAGCACGGGCCGGGCGTTCTTCGAGCTCGACACGATCGCGACGGGGATCCCGGCTGCCTGCAGCTCGATCACGAGGGCCAGCGAGCCGGGGTACGGGGCGATGCCCTCGCGCTCGAGCACCGCGAGGAACGCGCCGTTCTTGCGATTCCCGACGCCGCACACGGTGTCGTGCTCGGGCGGATCGTCGGGGTGGCCCCACGCCAGCTCGACGTTGCGGCTACGCAACAGCGCCGAGACCCCGTCATAGCGCTTCTTGCCGTCGATGTACGCGTAGTAGTCGTCGTCGGTGTAGGGCGGCGAGATCTGCCAGGCGGCGAAGAGCGCGTCGAACATCGTCTGCCAGGCGCGCATGTGCACGTCGGCCGTCGGGGTGATCACCCCGTCGAGATCGAAGAGCACGGCGTCAAAGTTCGTCAGCCTGGTGGCGAGGTGGTCAGTCACGGGTTTTCTCCCGTCGGAGGAGTCAGCTTGCCTTGGTGCCCAGCATAGGGGTCATTCTTGCGCCGCGGCCAACGTCTGGCGCGCGATCTCGACCTCCTCATCCGTTGGCACGACGAGCACCGCGACGCGCGAGGCGTCGGACGAGATCCGGGTGATCTCGCCGCGCTTCGCGTTCTCGTTGCGTTCGGCGTCGATCTCGACGCCCGCGAACTCGAGCCCGCGCAGCGCCGCAGCGCGGATGTGGGCGACGTTCTCGCCGACCCCGGCCGTGAAGCTGATGACGTCGGCGCCGCCGAGCTGCGCAAGATAGGCACCGGCGTAGGCACGCAGGCGATGCGTGTACACGTCGATCGCGAGCTGCGCCTCGGCCTCGCCCGCCTGCGCGCGCGCCGTGAGGTCACGCATGTCGTTCGCGCCGGCGAGGCCAACGAGTCCGCTGCGCTTGTTCACGAGGTCGTCGAGCTCGTTGGTCGTGAGGCCGGCGCGGCGCTGCAGGTGGATGAGCACGGCGGGGTCGATGTCGCCCGTGCGCGTGCCCATCACGAGCCCCTCGAGCGGCGTGAAGCCCATCGAGGTGTCGACGGAACGGCCGCCGTCGACGGCCGTCACCGACGCTCCATTCCCCAGGTGGAATACGACCTGCTTGAGCTCGGAGTTCGGCCGGCCGAGGTAGGCCGCGGCCGCCTCGCTGACGAACTTGTGGCTCGTGCCGTGGAAGCCGTAGCGGCGAATGCGGTGCTTCTCGGCCGTCTCGCGCTCGAGCGCGTAGGTATATGCCTCCGGCGGCATGGTCTGGTGGAACGCCGTGTCGAAGACGGCGACGTGCGGCACGGCGTCGAACGCGCGGCGCGCGGCGCGGATCCCCTGGAGCGCGCCCGGGTTGTGCAGCGGCGCGAGGAACGACAGGTCGTCGATGTTGATCTCGACGAGGTCGTCAATGAGCGTCGCCTCGAAGAAGCGCGCACCGCCGTGCACGACGCGGTGGCCGACCGCGACGGGCGCGTGCTCGGTCAGCGAGGGCCCGTGGTTCGCGAACGCGTCGAGCATGAGGCGGAAGCCCGCCGTGTGGTTCGGGATGGGGCGCTCGATCTCGAACGGCTCCCCCGCGGTCTTGTGCTCGGCGTGGCCCGCGGCCTCGCCGATGCGCTCGACGAGGCCGGACGCGAGCACGCGCTCGCCGTCCATCTCGATGAGCTGGTACTTGAACGACGACGAGCCGCTGTTGACGACGAGGACGACAGACATGTCAGCTCTCCTGTGCCTGGATGGCGGTGATGACGACGGTGTTGACGATGTCGTCGACGAGCGCGCCGCGAGACAGGTCGTTGATGGGTCGGTTGAGGCCCTGCAGCACGGGGCCGATCGCGACGGCGCCGGCCGAGCGCTGCACGGCCTTGTAGGTGTTGTTGCCCGTGTTGAGATCCGGGAAGACGAACACGGTCGCCCGACCCGCGACGGCGGATCCGGGCATCTTCGCCTTCGCGACGGCGACGTCGGCCGCCGCGTCGTACTGAATCGGGCCCTCGATCGGCAGCTCCGGCGCGCGCTCACGCGCGAGCCGGGTCGCCTCGCGAACCTTCTCGACGTCGGCGCCGGATCCGGATTCGCCGGTCGAGTACGAGAGCATCGCGACCCGAGGCTCAATACCGAACTGCGCGGCGGTGCCCGCGGACGAGATCGCGATGTCGCTCAGCTGCTCGCTCGACGGATCCGGGATCACGGCGCAGTCGCCGTAGACGAGCACGCGGTCGGCGAGCGCCATGAGGAACACGCTCGAGACGACCGAGACGCCTGGGCGGGTCTTGATGATCTCGAACGAGGGCCGGATCGTGTGGGCCGTCGTGTGCGCGGCGCCGGACACCATGCCGTCGGCGTCGCCCATGTGCACCATCATCGTGCCGAAGTACGACACGTCGGTCACGAGGTCGGCGGCCTTGTCGTACGTCATTCCCTTGTGGGCGCGCAGGCGCGCGTACTCGGTCGCGAAGCGGTCGACGTAGACGGGGTCGAAGGGGCTGAGCACCGCCGCCTCGCGGATGTCGAGGCCGAGCTCAATCGCGCGGGCGCGAACCTCGAACGGCTCGCCGAGGATCGTGAGCTTGGCCACGCCGCGCTCCAGCAGGATCGCGGCGGCCTTGAGGATGCGGTCGTCGCCGCCCTCGGGCAGGACGATGTGGCGGCGGTCGGCACGGGCGCGCTCCATGAGCTGGTGCTGGAACATGATCGGCGTCACGACGGTCGCGTTCGCGACGCCGAGCACGCGCACGAGCTCGGTGATGTCGACGCTCTGCTCGAACAGGCTGAGGGCGCGGTTGTAGCGCTGCGGGCTCGACGCTGCCAGACGGCCGCGCGCCGACATGATGCGCATCGCCGTCGGGTAGGTGTCGCCCGCCGCGCGGATGATCGGGATCGACGTCGCGAGGCCGTCGACGAGGCGCTGGAGCGGCTCGGGGATCTCGAAGGGGCCGTTCAACACGATGCCGGCGAGCGACGGGAAGGTGCCCGAGCTGTTGGCGCTCAGCGCCGCCAGAAGCGCGTCGCCGCGGTCGGCGGCGATGAGCACGACGTCGCCCTCGTCGAGGCGCGGCAGGATGTTCGCCATCGACATGCCGGCGACGGTGACGCCGAGCGCCTCGCGGGCGAGGAGCTCCTCGTCGCCCTTCACGAGCTCGCCGTCGACGGCGCGCAGCACGTCGGCCATCGTGGGCGCGACCAGCAGGCGGTCCTCCGGCAGGGCCCAGACCGGGGCGCCGGGCGTGTGCTGCGCGACGGCTTCGATGATGTCGTCGGTGTGGTCGGCGTGAGCGCGGTTCACGACCGTCGCGGCCAGCTCGGCGTTGCCTCGGCGAAGCTCGCCCACGGCGAGCGAGGCGAGCTGCCCGATCTGCTGGGCGGTGCGCGCCTCGGTGGATCCGAGCCGCTCGGTGTGCCCCTGCAGCTGGCGGCCGCTGAGCACGAGCAGGACGGGCGTCGCGAGGTTCGCCGCGATGCGGGCGTTGAACGCCAGCTCGGCGGGGCTGCCGACATCGGTGTAGTCGCTGCCGAGCACCACGACGGCGTCGCACTGCGCCGCAACCCGAGTGTAGTGCTCGACGATCTTGACGAGCGCGGCCTCCGGATCCGCCCGCACGTCGTCGTAGGTCGCGCCGATGCATTCGTCGTACGCGAGGTCAACGCCGTCGTGATCGAGCAGCATCTCGAGCACATAGTCGCGCTCAGCGGTCGAACGCGCGATCGCGCGGAAGACTCCGACGCGGGGCGTGACCCTGCTCAGCGAATCGAGAACACCGAGGGCCACGGTCGATTTGCCGGAATGACCCTCTGCAGACGTGATGTAGATGCTTCTCGCCACGGGGACCACGCTACCCCGGGCGGCCCCGCCCTGGACGCGTTCGGGGCAAGAATCAGGGGGTACAAAAAAGACTCTCCGCGTACCCAACAGAGCCCGGTTACCCTTGCTACGTTTCCGTCCTGGGGGAGTTGGCCTGGGTGTCGTCACGCGGAGAGCCGATACCAGCCTAACAGGGTCATCGGGCTCTTTCCGACACTAGGCTGAGAGCGATGTCTGAGACGACGCTGACGCCAGAGCAGTTCCACGCGGCCACCGAGCAGATCACCGCCAATATGCGCCGGGTGATCGACGGGAAGGACCACGCGATACAGGCCGTGGTCGTCGCGATCCTCGCGGAGGGCCACCTGCTCATCGAGGACGTGCCGGGCGTCGGCAAGACGGTGCTCGCCCGCGCGCTCGCGTCGTCGATCCACGCCGAGGTGCGACGGATCCAGTTCACGCCCGATCTGCTGCCGGGCGACGTCACGGGCGTCAGCATTTTCAACCCCGTGAGCCGTACCTTCGACTTCTCGCGCGGCGCGGTGTTCGCGAACGTCGTCATCGCCGACGAGATCAACCGCTCGTCGCCCAAGACGCAGTCGGCGCTGCTCGAGGCGATGGAAGAGCGCCAGGTGTCGGTCGACGGCGTCACCCACGCGCTGCCGACCCCGTTCCTCGTCGTGGCGACGCAGAACCCGCTCGAGATGGACGGCACCTACGCGCTCCCCGAGGCCCAGCTCGACCGCTTCATGATGCGCACGTCGATGGGCTACCCCGACACCGACGCCGAGCAGCTGATGCTGCGCCAGCGCGACACCGGCAACCCGCTCGCAGACCTCCGCCCCGTGATCGACCTCGACGGCGTCGGCCGCCTCATCGACTTCGTGCGCCGCGTGCACGTGTCGCCCGTCGTCGAGCGCTACGCCGTGCTGCTCGCGCAGGCGACCCGATCCCACGAGGCCCTCCGCCTCGGCGCGAGCCCCCGCGCCACGCTGCAGCTCGTGCGCGCCGCGAAGGCGCGCGCCGCCCTGCAGGGTCGCGCCTTCGTCGTTCCCGATGACATCGCGGGCCTCGTCCGCCCCGTCTTCGCGCACCGCCTGATCCCCGCGCACCGGCCCGCGTCGGTTCACGGCTCGGATCCGGTCGTCGCGGCGCTCGACGAGATCCTCCAGCGCATCGCTGTCCCCGCCTCGGCATGACGACGATCGGCGCGCGGTTCCGCCCCACGTGGCGCGGTATCGGCATGCTCGCCGTCGCCCTGTTCTTCACCATCGCCGGCATCGCGTTCTCGCGCATCGAGCTCGTCTATCTCGCCACGGCGCTCGCGCTCGCGGTGATCCTCGCGTGGCTCGCGGTCGCGATCGCCCGCGCGCCGAGGAGCGTCGAGCGGAACCCCGAGGCCGACCTCGTCGCCGCCGGCGACCCCCTCCGGATCCTCACCCGCATCGACACCCGCGCGGCCTTCGACGACGCGCGGGAGCTCGTCTCCCCCGGCCTCGCACTCGTCTCGTCGAGCCGCAACGCCGCGGGCCTCGCGAGCGTCGTCGTGCCCGCGCGGCGCGGCGTACACCGCGTCGGTCCGCTGCGCCTCGAGCGGCTCGCGCCGTTCGGGGCCGCGATTCGCCGCCTCTCGGCCGGCGGATCCATCGACATCGTCGCGGTGCCGCCCATCGTCGCGCTCGCGCCGCTGCGGTCGGCCGGATCCGCGGGCGACGATGCCGCGCGCCCCGGCCCCCACGGGCAGGGCACCGACAACCTCATCCCCCGGCCGTACGCGCCCGGCGACTCCATCCGGCGCGTGCACTGGCGCGCCTCCGCGCACCACGGCGACCTCATGGTGCGAGAGGAGGAGCGGGAGCAGACCGCGTCGGCAACGGTCGTGATCGACACGGATCCGACGAGCTGGCCCGATGCCGACGCGTTCGACCGCGCGCTCAGCGCGCTCGTCTCGATCGCCGCCCGCCTGCACGGCGATGGCTTCCTCGTGTCGGTTCGCACGAGCGGCGGATCCGTGCTCGGCGATATCGCCCGCGCCGCCGATCTCGAGCGCGTGCTCGTCGCGTGCGCGCGCCTCGAGACGAGCGAGGCCCCGCTCGCGCGCTTCGTCGAGACCGGCGTCGTCGTCGCGATCGGCCGCGCCTCCTGGGCGCCCACGACGCCCGCGCCGCACATCCTGCTCGCGCCCGCGCCCGTCGCCTCCCCCGGCTGGCGGCAGGCGCCCCTCGGCGACGACATCGCCGAGTCGTGGGCCGCCGCGATCTCCGAGGTGCCGCGATGAACAAGCCCCGGATCCTGCCCCATCTCGCGGTGATCGCCGCCCTCGTGACCGCGATCCTGCCGCTCACGACGCTGCTCGACACGGGCTGGTTCGTCGCCTCCGTCGCGATCATCGTCGCGATCGTCGCCGTCGGCTACGCCGGCCGCTGGGTGCGCGGATCCGTCGCCATCTCGGCGCAGGCGCTCGTGTGGTTCGTCGGGATCTGGTGGGCATATCCCGGCGGGATCGGCGACCTCGTCGGCATCGGCGGCTGGGGCCTGCCCCGCGTGCTCGAGTCGGCGGGCGCGCAGATCCTGACGAGCGTCGCCCCCGTCGCCGTGGGCGCGCCCCTGCGCTTCGCCCTCGTCGGCGCGATCGGCCTGCTCGCGATCCTCGTCGACGCCTCCGCGAACTCGTGGCGCATGCCGCTCGTGTCGGCGCTGCCGCTCGCGGCGGTCTTCATCGCGCCGCAGATCGCGGTGCCGCGCGACGACCACCTTCTCTACGCGATCGTCTTCGCGATCGCCCTGCTGCTCCTGATCGCGTCCCGCGGATCCGCCGAGCCGCGCAGGCGCTCGAGCGTCGCGGCCGTCGCGATCGTCGTCGTCGCGGCCTGCGTCGCCGTCGTCGCGGCGCCGCTCGTGCCCTACGCGCCCACGACCGGCATTGCCCTCTACACGCGCCCGACGAGCGTCGACGTCTCGATCGAGCTCGGCGACGACCTGCGCAATCGCTCGAACGTCGAGGTGATGCAGGTGCGCACCAACCTGCTCGTCGCGCCGTACCTGCGGCTCGCGACGCACACCGGCTTCGGCGACGACGGCTGGCAGGTCGACACGGGCGGCACCACGCCGCTTTCCGAGGGCTTCGACGACGTCGAGGTCGCCGACGGCATCGAGTCCACCGCCCGCACGACGTGGGTCGACCAGGTGCGGCTCGATACCCTGTTTCTGCCGCTGCCCGAGAACACCTTCGACGTCGACGGCGCCGGCGACGGCTGGCAGATCCTGGCAAGCAACCGCACGGCGCGCACATCGAGCGGCACGACCCAGGGCATCGACTACGCGGCGCGCTCGATCGACCTCTCGCCCACGCGCGAGCAGTTCGAGGCGCTGCGGACGACGGGCGCGCCCGATGCCGCGCTTGAGCTGACCGACGAGGTCTTAAGCGGCACGATCGGCAGCACTGCCGCGACCGTGACCGCCGATGCCCGCACCCCCTACGACCGCGCCATCGCGCTGCAGTCGTGGCTGCGCTCGAGCGAGTTCACCTACTCGCTCGATACCCCCGTGACCGACGGCTTCGACGGCAGCGACGCCGAGGCGATCGAGACCTTCCTCGAGGTGCGCGAGGGCTATTGCGTGCACTTCGCGAGCGCGTTCACGCTCATGGCGCGCTCGGTGGGGCTCCCCACCCGCATCGCCGTCGGCTATCTGCCGGGCGTCGCGACGGGCGATCGCGTCGACGGCCGCCCCGTCTACTCGGTGACCGCCGACCGCCTGCACGCCTGGCCCGAGGTGTACTTCGACGACATCGGGTGGACCCAGTTCGATCCCACGCCCTCGGTCGCGCAGGCGCAGAACGTCACCGCGGTCGAGAGCGACCCCTCGGATCCGGAGCCCGAGGCTCCCGCTCCCTCCGCCGCCGCGGAGGACGAGCCCGAGCCGCAGGCGACCGAGACCGCGTCGGCGACCCCGACGCCGACCGAGACTGCGGCGACGACGCCCCAGGCCGAGCGCGACGACGCGAACCCCTGGTGGATCCTCGTCGTCGCCGCCGCGATTATCGTGCTCGGCGCGCTCCCCTGGGCCGCGCGCCGGGTCACCCGCGCGCTCCGCCTCGCGGCCGCTCGCCGAGGCGACGCCGTCGCGGCGTGGCGCGAGGTCGTCGCGATGGTCGACGACGCTCGGATCCCCCGGGGCCGCGCCCTCTCGGAGCGCGCGCTCGCGCGGGCGCTGCTCGCGGATCCGGTGCGCCTCGCGCCCGCGGGGCCGGAGGCTACGGCGCTCGCGGCGCTGCTCGGGGCCGTCGAGCGCGCGCGGTACAGCGGATCCGCCGCGGGCGCGGGTGACCTGTCGCCGCACCTGCGCGCCTTGGCGCCGGCCCTGCGGCCGGCCTGGCGGGGCCTCGCGCCGCGCTCGCTCTGGCGCCGCTAACACCACAAAAGCCCGACCTGACCGGTCGGGCTTTTGCGATATATGGCGGTGCCTAGGGGATTTGAACCCCTGATGCAAGTTACCCCGCATACACGGATTCCAGCCGTGCTCCTTAGGCCGCTCGGACAAGGCACCGTCGAATAGTCTACGACATCGGCACCCGTGCCCTCGACCGCGCGCACCCCGGGCGTGGCACGGGGCGGGCGCGATCAGCTCGCGTCTTCGGGCGCCTCGGTCTCGTCCGTGGCGGGCTCGTCGGTCTCGTCTTCGGCCGGCTCGTCCTCGGTGCTCGGGAGGTCGCCGTCCGGGAAGTCGAGGGCGAGCTCGCCCGACGAGAACGAGGCGGTGGGGTCGACGCCCTCCTTCAGCGTCGCTTCGCGCTCGACCATCGTCGTCTGGCCCGCGACGCTCAGCGTGAGCGTCGTCGTGCCGACGGGCACCGAGACGTAGTCGATGTGGCCGGGGCCGTCGAAGCTGCTCCGCGAGGTGTCGGCCTCGGCGATCGAAATCGCCGCCTGCTCGTCGTTCGAGTTCACGGCCAGGTCGAATTGGAAGGATTCGATCCGCAGATCGCCCCAGCTCTCGTCGCTCGACTTGTTGATGTCGTAGGTCCAGTCAATGGCCGCCCAGGTGCGTCCCTCGGGCGCCCAGCCCTTCTCGGGCTGCCACGGCGTGAGCTCGACCGAGTCGATCTGCACGTCGTAGGAGACGGTGTCGACGATGTCCTGCTCCAGCCAGTCGAGCCAGGTCTGGAACTCCGACGAGTCGATCTTCAGCACGTGGTGCGGCTCCTGGCGCGTGACGTCGCGGTAGTAGGTGGCCGTCACCGGGTCGTCGGCGCGCTCGCCCGTCAGCAGGTCGACGAACTGGTCGTGACCGTCGGACGAGACGACGAGCTGTGCCGAGCCGTCGGCTGGCACCGAGAGCAGGATGCGGTCGGCATCGCTCCCCCGCAGCTCGGCCACGTGGGTCTGCGTGCCGTTGATCTTGAGCGACAGGTCGGTCGACGGCGCGCCCTCGGTGTCAGACGCGACGAACGCGAAGTCGATCACGCGGAGCACCTCGCCCTCGGCCGGGCCGTAGGGCAGGATCTCGGTCGTGGCCTCGTCGTACTTCTGCTCGAGGCCCACGGCGTCGGCGTCGATATCGCTGAGCTCGTCGACCTGGTTGATCGTCAGTGTGCCGGCGGGCGTCGTGACGGTCTTGTTCGTCGGCCGGACGGTGTTCACCGTCGTCAGGTCCTTCGAGACGCCCTGGTAGAAGAAGCCCGACGTGACGCGGTACTCGTAATTGGGCTCGGGCGTTTCCGTCTCCTGCGGTTCGTCGGTGTCGCCGGACAGCGCCGCGTCCTGCGTCTCGTCGCCGTCGCTGAAGCTCGCGGCATCGTCGTCTGCGGCGCAGCCGGTCAGCAGCAGCGCCGACAGCGCCGTCAGGCCGATTCCGGTGCGGATCCAGGTCGTTCGTGTGTGGAGCATGATTTTCCTCTCGGGGCGTTCGGTTACCTATACGTCGCGACCGGGATCCAAAAGGTTGCACGCGACGCGAAAAACTTTTAGCCGCTCACGCGGATGTCGTGTCTGACCTCGAGCTCGGTGCCGTCGGGCGCGACCGCGCGCAGCACAATCTCGGCGGATCCGGCTCCCGTCGCCGTCACCTCGACGCTGTCTTCGTCGGCCACCTGCCGGTGGTTCGGCAGCGTCCACGCCCACGACGTGGCGCCCTCGACGACCGCGGTGAACTCGGCTCGCTCGCCCACCGCGATCTCGTCCGGCCCCTCGATCTCGATCGATGCGCCGCTGACCGCGGACACCGGATCCGGCGACCCCGCCAGGTTCAGCCCCGCGATGAGCCCGCCCGCGAGCGCCGCGACGACGAGCACCGCGGCGACGATGACGAGGGCCCTGCGGCGGCGCGGCCTCTCCTTCGCCGGCAACGGATCCTCCGCGGGGCGCGCGGGCTCGGGCTCGGGCGGCGCGAGCGCCTGCTCGACGTCGGCGAGCCACTCGCGCGCGTTGGGGTGGCGCTTCTCGGGCCGCGCGTGCATTCCACGGGCGAGCACCCTCTTGAGGGCCAACGGGATGCTCGTGCCCTCGGCCAGCCAGCCGATGAGGGCCGACATCGCCCAGATGTCGGCGCGGATGTCGACGACGCCCGGCCCGTCCTGCTCCGGCGGACGGAACCCGGCCGTGCCGCCCGCGACCGTGAGGCCGGATCCGAGCGCGAGGTCCTTGCACATGCCGAGGTCGGCGAGCACCAGTCGCTCCTCCGGCCGCACGACGGGGCTCGGCGGGCGGGAGTCGGGCGTGACCCGCCGCGACGACAGCAGGATGTTGCCGGGGCTCAGGTCGCGGTGCACGAGGCGTGCCCGGTGGATGTCGGCGACGCCCGCCGCGAGGGGCCGCGCGAGCGCGAGAAGGTCGTCGGTCGTCGCCTTCCATCCCTGCTTGCGCAGGCTCTCGACGCGCGAGCTCAGGGTGCCGCGGTCGGCATGCTCCATCACGAGGTAGGGCTGGAACTTCTCGGACTCGCCGATGTCGTAGACCGCGACGACGTTCGCGCCGCCGACGCGCCGGAGCGCCCGCCCCTCCGAGATAAACCGCTCGCGCAGCTCGGGGTTCAGGCTGTGATTCTCGGCGAGGATCTTGATCGCGACGGTGTCGCCGAGGCGCTCGTCGGTCGCGCGGTGCACGGTCGCGTACGACCCGACCCCGATCGCGGCCTCGACCTCGAAGTGCGCCAGCTTCCAGCTCATCGCGCGGATCCGCCGGCCTCGCCGCACAGGGATCCGGCGACGAGCGCGCGGCCCCTGCTGATCTGCGACTTGACGGTTCCCACCGAGCGCCCGAGCGCCTCGGCGACCTCCGCGTAGCTCAGCCCGTCGATATCGCGCAGTACGACGGGCTCGCGGTAGAGCTCGGGCAGCTGCGCGAGCGCCTGCTGCACCGTCGTGCGGGCCGCGATGATCGAACTCATCCGCTCCCCCGGCAGCATCTCCTCGTCGAGGGGCACGCCCTCGCGCTGGCGCCGCAGGTAGTCGGCGACGCGGCGCTGCACGATCGGGTAGACCCAGCTCGTGAACTTCGCCCCGTGCCGGAACGAGCCGATCGACTCGACGATCGAGATCAGCGCGTCCTGCGAGACGTCGTCGATCGCCGTCTGGTCGAGCAGCATGCGGCCGGCGAAGCGGCGCACGCTTCCGGATCCGTCGAGCACCTCGATGAGGATCTCGAGCGCGCGCCGGTTGCCGGCTGCGTATTCCGCGAGCACGTCGAGCGCCTGATCGGCCGCGCCCTCCGCGACGAGCTCGCTCGTCAGGCCGCCCACCGTGCGAAAATCGCCCGCGTCGAGCGCCTGGCGCAGCTCCGCATGATCAGGTTTCTCCCCCAAAACCGACATACGGAAATCCTAGCCGAGCGGCGGATTGTCCGATTTTCGGCGCTATCCCGCGCGGAAGAGGTGGACCGTGCCGTCGTCGTCGACCGTCGCGACGGCGCCCCCGCGGGCGTCGACGAAGGATCCGGGCAGGGCCTCGCTTCGCGCCGCGCCCGTGCGGTCGACCGCGAGAACGCCGTCGCCCGCCGTCCAGATGTAGTCGCCGTCGATCGCGACGGCGGTGGTGAGGGCGCCGGTCTCGGCGCCCGGCAGCGCCGGGGATCCGTCGAAGGTGATCGTCTCGCCCGACGCGTCGACCCATGCGACGAGGTCGTCGCTCACGACAGGGTCGACGGCGAAGCGCCCCATCGAGACCGTCTCGCCGGTCGCGACGTCGATGATGTCGGTCTCCGGATCCTCGGCCGCCGCGTACTGCGCGTTCGCCTGCCGCGGGATCCAGCTGCCGGACGCGCCTCGCCAGCGCTCGTCGCCCGAGGCCGCGTCGAACGCGGCGAGCGCACCGTCCGCCTCGCCGAGGATCGCGTCGCCGGCGACGCTCACGAGGTGCGCGTCGCGGGTGGTCCACCGCACGGATCCGTCGGACGCGTTCGCGACGAGCGCGACGGTCGCGTCGCCGCCGCCGTCGAGCTGCGCCTCGACCTCGACGACGATGCTGTCGGCGTTCGCGTCGACGACGGTTGTGTGCATGCTGATGCCGGAGATGTCGTCGCCGAGCTGGTCGGTGAGGTCGCTCGTCCACATGATCGCGCCGTCGGCGGGGTTGATCATGGCAATGCCGGCGCGATACGGATCGTCCATGCACTGCGTGCCACCGCCGCAGAGGTTGCCGAAGATCGGCACGACGTAGCCGTCGGCGGATCCGCGCTGTACGGCGCCGCCTGCGAACTCGAGGAGGCCACGGCCGAAGCCGTGGTCGAGGACGATCTGGTACGACTCATACGTCGTGATGTCCCACGAGAGCTCGCCCGTCGCGGTGTCCCACGCGTCGACGCCGATGATGCGCTCGGGGCCGGGTCGGGTCGCGAGGAGCTTGCCGCCCGCGAGGCCGACGACGTCGGATCGATCGGCCTCGGCATACGTCGGCGCACCTGAGAGCTCGACGGGCGAGAGGCTGAGGTTGCTCGCCGCGGCGCCGTCGTAGACCGCGGATCCCTCGGTTGTCGGTGCCGCTCCCGTCGGCTCCGGCCCGAGCCCGGGGAAGTTCGAACACCCCGCCGCCAGGAGAGTCGCCGCAACGACTCCGACGATCGCCAACGCGCGCACAGACTTCTGCTTCACCACGCCCTCACCGTAGCGGACGAAGATGGCGCGCACGCGTCTGTAGGCTAGCGGGCAGGGCACCAGAGAAGGAGCAGCTGTGGAGAGAAGGATCCTCGGACGGACCGGACGCGAGGTCTCGGTCATCGGCCTCGGAACGTGGCAATTGGGCGCCGATTGGGGCCGCATGAACGAGCTCGAGGCGCTCGACGTGCTCGATGCCGCCGCCGAGTCGGGCGTGACCTTCTTCGACACCGCCGATGTGTATGGCGACGGCCGCAGCGAGCAGCGCATCGCGTCGTGGCGCCGCGTCAACCCCTCGTGGAAGGGCACCGTCGCGACGAAGATGATCCGACGCGCGCCCAAGCCGTCGCTGCGATACGCCTCGTATGACACCTTCCGCGACTGGGCCGATCGCTCCCGCCGGAACCTCGGTGTCGACACCCTCGACCTCGTCCAGCTGCACTGCCCCACCGACGACGTCTACGCCGCCGACTTCGTGTTCGACGCGCTCGACTCGCTCGTCGAGGAGGGCGTCATGGCCGCCTACGGCGTGAGCGTCGAGACCTGCGCGCAGGCGCTCACGGCGATCGCCCGCCCGAACGTCGCGACGGTGCAGATCATCCTCAACGCCTTCCGCCAGAAGCCGCTCGAGCAGGTCCTGCCGGCGGCACGCGAGGCCGGCGTCGGCATCATCGCGCGCGTGCCTCTCGCGAGCGGCCTGCTCTCTGGCCGGTACACGCAGCACACGACCTTCGCGGACGACGACCACCGCACCTTCAACCGCCGCGGCGAGGCGTTCGACGTCGGCGAGACCTTCGCGGGCGTCGACTTCGAGACCGGCGTCGAGGTGGCCGACGAGTTCGCCACGCTCGCGAGCCGCATCGGGGCGAACCCGGCCCAGGCGGCGCTCGCCTGGATCGCGTCGCAGCCCGGCGTCTCGACCGTGATCCCCGGTGCCCGCTCCCCCGAGCAGGTGCGCGGCAACGCGCGCGCCGCCGACCTCCGCACCCTGCCGTCGCACTTCATGGAGGCCGTCACCGCGCTCTACGACGAGAAGATCCGCCCGCAGGTGCACGACCGCTGGTAAGCCCACACACACGACGAATGCCCCCGGGAGAAATCTCGGGGGCATTCGCGCTATCGCCTACTCGGCAGACTCGTCGGGAGTCTCCTCGCGGCGGCGGCGTCGCGGCGCCTCCTGCGGCGCGGGCTGGGCGGCCGGGGCCTGCTGGCCCTGCGAGATGCCGTGGCCGATGGCCTGGCCCTGCAGCATCGCCGACAGGTCGATACCGGTGGCCTCGCGCACGGTGTCGAACATGGCGCGCATGCCCATGGCGGCCTCGCCGGCCATGTGCGTCGTCGCGCCGCCCTCGCCGGATCCGGCGAGAACCGTGACGTTGCCGACGTTCGAGTAGCCCTTGGCGAACTCGGTCATCATCGGCACGAGAACGTCGAGCGAGCGCTGCGCGAGCACGGCGTCCTGGTTCTTTTTGAGCGCCTCGGCCTCGGCCTCGATCGCGATGGCCTTCGCCTCACCGGCGAGGCGAATCGCGTCTGCCTCGGCCTGGGCCTGGGCGCGCTTGGCGTCGGCCTCGGCCTGGGCCTGCACGCGGATGGCCTCGGCCTCGCGCTCGGCCTTCTGGGCGTCGGCCTCGGCGGCCTTGATGCGCGAGTAGGCGTCGGCATCGGCGCGCTGCTGCTGCTGGTAGAGGCTGATGTCGGCCTCGCGGCGCTGCACGTCGGCGGCGGCCTCGGCGTCCTTCACCGCGGAGTACGCGCGGGCGTCGGCCTTCTTCTGCTCTTCGTACGCGGAGGCGTCGGCCACGCGCTTGACGTCGGCATCCAGCTGGGCCTGCTTGTTATCGGCCTGCTGCATGAGCACGCCCTGCTCGGCGCGGGCGCGGGCCAGGGCCTCGGCTTGCTCGGCCTCTGCGCGGGCCTCACCGACGTCGGACGCCGCCGCGGCCTGGTTCTTGTCGTACGCCGTCTGCTCGATCAGCGTCTCTTCGCTCGTCGCGATCTCGCGCGCCTTGATCTGGCGGTTCGCGTCGATGCGCGCGATCTCGGCCTGGCGCTTCACCTTCGAGACCTCTTCGGCGCCGAGGGCGTCGATGTAGCCGTTCTCGTCGGTGATGCCCTGGATCTGGAAGCTATCGAGCACGAGGCCCTGCTCCTCCAGGTCGCTCTTGATCAGCGCGGCGATCTGGTCGCTGAGCTCCTGGCGGTCGCGCATGAGCTGCTCGACCGTCAGCGTCGCGACGACACCGCGGAGCGCACCCTCGAGCTGCTCGGTCGTGAACACCTCGATGGCCTTGTCCTGCGACACGAAGCGCTCTGCCGCGCGGGCGATCGCCTCGGTCTCGGATCCGACCTTCACGAGCGCGACGCCGGTCACGTCGACCGTCACGCCCTGGATCGACTGCGCCGTGGGCTGCACCATGATCTGGCGCGCGCGGAGCGACAGCGTCTCGGCGCGCTGCGTGATCGGGTTGACGATCGCGCCGCCGCCGCGGATGACGGTGAGGGCCGAGGCCGGGCCGGTGCTGCCCTTCTTCGCCTTGCGACCGACGATCACGAGCGCCTCATCGGCGCGAGCGACCTTGTACCAGGCGCGCATGAGCAGCGTGATGATCAGGCCGACGATCGCGAGAACGACGAGCAGAATGATGACGGCGACGACGATCCCCGCCGTTCCGATGGCTGTGAAAAAGCCCACGGATCTCCCCTAACGGTTGGGCCGACGCGACTCACCTGGGCGAGTAGCCGCCGACGAATGTCCCATCAGCCTATAAAAAGCCTGCGCCCAGCGCACTCTCAGAACCCGTGACCGGGAGGCATCCAGCTCGCGCTCCATAGACTTGATGGCATGTCTTCTGCCACCGGATCCGCGGGTATCGGCCCGCGCGTCACCGCGCTCGATGTGCTTCGCCTGCTGAGCGAGCTGCTCGCATTCGGTTCGCTCTGCGTGTGGGGCTTCCTCGCCTGGTCGATGCCGTGGAGCGTCGTCTGGGGCATCGGCGCGCCCCTCATCGCGATCCTGGTGTGGGCGCTGTTCCTCTCGCCGAAGGCCGTCATCGCCGTGCCGCGCGCGATCCGCGCCCTCATCGAGCTGCTCGTCTTCGTCAGCGCGACGCTCGCGCTGTGGGCCCTCGACCTGCCCTGGGCGGGCCTCGCCGTCGGAGCCTTCTGCGTCAGCGTCGGCGTCTTCGTGCTGCGCCGCGAGATGCGCTGAGCGCACTCGCGCCGAACACAACGAATCGGCGCAGCGGGCCGCTCACGCGTACTCGCTACGCCGATTCTTGTCGTTAGATGCCCTGCCAGTCGGGCTTGTTGTCGTACGACTCGCGGTAGTAGTCGGCGAACTTCAGCTTCGACGCGGCGGCCTCGTCGACGACGACGGTGACGTGCGGGTGGAGCTGGATCGCGGATCCGGGAAGCGACGCCGACAGCGCACCCTCGACGGCGCCGGCGACGGCCTCTGCCTTGCCCTCGCCGAAGGCGAGTAGCACGAGGTGGCCGGCCTCGAGGATCGTGCCGAGCCCCTGCGTCAGGCAGTGGCGCGGCACCTCGTCGATCGAGTCGAAGAAGCGCGCGTTGTCCTCGCGCGTCTGCGCCGTCAGCGTCTTCACGCGGGTGCGCGACGCGAACGAGGATCCGGGCTCGTTGAAGCCGATGTGGCCATCGGTGCCGATGCCGAGGATCTGCACGTCGATGCCGCCGGCCTCGCGGATCGCGGCCTCGTAGCGGGCGCCGGCGCCCTCGAGGTCGTCGTCGTGCGCGGGCGGGGTCTGGATCCGCTGCGGGTCGAGCCCGAGGGGCTCGACGACCTCGCGCGAGATCACCGACGCGTACGACTCGTGGTGCTCGAGCGGCAGCCCGACGTACTCGTCGAGCGCGAAGCCGCGCACCTGCGAGAGGTCGACGCCCGCGAGCTTCTCGCGCAGCGCCTCGTAGACGGGCAACGGGGTGGATCCAGTGGCGAGGCCGAGAACGGCGTCGGGCCGGGTGCGGATCAGCGCGGCGATCGAATCAGCAACGAGCGCGCCTGCTTCCGCGCGGTCGCGGACGATGACGACCTCTGCCATGAAATCCTCCTGGGATTCAAAAGAACGGTTTCACCGATCTTCTCAGACATCTGATCTCCAGGCGATCGTAAACACTTCGTGATCGTTCCGACAGCTGGCATATGGGCACCGGCCGTACCATGATCTAGACGAAGCGCGATTCGTAGCGCTTGATTGTTGGGGGAGATCTCGATGACCGACCTGGCGACGGAAAAGACGCAGGTACTCAGTGACGCCTCGGAGGCACAGCCCGAGGTGCGCTGGGCCGAGCCTGCGCCCAAGAAGCGCGGCAAGAAGGGCCTGTGGTTCGGCATCGGCATTCCCGTCGCGCTCCTCGCATGCGGCGCCGTCGCCGTGGGCACGATCTTCATCGCACCCGGCGTGACGGTGCTCGGCGCCGACGTCGGCATGACGACCCTCGACAGCGCCGAGGCGGCGGTCGCCTCGGCCGTCGCCGACGCGACCGTCACGATCAGCGTCGACGGCGAGCAGAAGACCCTCACGGGCACCGACCTCGGCCTCACGATCGACGCGGCCCAGACGGCCCGCGACATCAAGAACGCCTACCCGCTGTGGAAGATCGGCGACTGGAGCCCCGGCGCCGTCGACGCCGACCTCTCGGTCGACACGCAGACAGCAGAGGCCGCGCTCTCGGCGACCTTCGCCGACAAGTACACCGACCCGGTGAACGCGCAGATCGAGTACAACGACGGCGCTTACTCCGTCGTGCCGTCCGAGAACGGCCAGGGCATCGACATCGACACCCTCATCGCCGACCTCTCGACCGAGCTCGCCGCGGCCCCCGCGGTGCAGGCACTCGCGGCCGGTGTCGGCCCGATCCAGGCCACGTCCTCGCCGTCGATCTCGCTCGTCGCGAGCATCACCGAGACCGAGCCCGACCTCACGACCGATGAGGCCAAGACCACGGCCGACTCGCTCAACGCGGCGATCGATAGCGTGTCGTTCACGCTCGACGGCGACACCGTCGACACCGTCCCCGCCGAGACCGTTGCGTCGTGGATCGACGTCACCGTCTCCGACGCCGGCGAGGTCGAAATCGCGACGAAGAACGACGAGATCGAGAAGTACGTCACCGAGGTTCCCGGCCGCGTCGGCCAGGAGGCCACCGATGCCGACGTCGTCGTCGACGCCAACCACAACGTCCTCAAGACGATCACCGAGGGACACGACGGCTACGAGGTCACCTCGACCGACGGTGCGACCGACGAGATCTCGGCGTCGCTGACGTCGATGCAGCCCGCGACCGTCGCCCTCACAGGCGAGAAGGTCGCACACAAGACCACCGAGCGTTTCCGCCGCGCCGTCGTCGCCAAGAGCGAGGGCTACACGTACTTCTACGAGACCGTCAACGGCGGCGAAGAGAAGCTCGTTAAGACCACCGCCATGGCCCTCGGTAAGGAGGGTCACGACACGCAGGTCGGCGACTACACCGTCTACGCGCAGCTCACGACCCAGAACATGGGCGACTGCGACGCCGACGGCAACCTCGTCCCCGGCGGCCGCTTCGGCTACTGCACGGCGAACGTTCCCTGGATCAGCTACTTCAACGGTGACCAGGGCTTCCACGGCACCTACTGGCACAACAACTTCGGCCCCGGCGCCTACATGAGCCACGGCTGCGTGAACCTCAGCGAGTCCGACGCCGAGTGGACCTACCGCTTCCTGCAGGTTGGTTCGCCCGTCAAGGTCACCGCGTAAGCACGCCCGAGGCTGACAAAGTGCTCTACGCTGATGGCATGACCACGCTGCGCATTGAAGACCTGTCTGCCGCCACGATCGTGGCGGCCAACCGGCTCAGTTTGAAGCCGGGCCAAGAAGAGTTCATCGCACCGACGACCTATGCCGTCGAGATGGGCGTCGCCGACCCGCAGAAGACGTGGCAGCGCGTCGTGCTCGATGGCGACGTTGTCGTCGCCTTCGTGCGCGCGTACTTCGACGCCGACGCATCCAGCGACTACCTGCGCGCCGCCGTCTGGCGCATCAACGTTGACGCCGAGGCCCAGGGTAAGGGCGCCGGTCGCTTCGCGATCGACGCCGTGCTCGACGAGGCCCGCAAGCGCAGCTTCGACCGCGTGACGGTCGTGTACGAGCCGGGCGAGGGTGGCCCCGAGGCGTTCTTCCGACGCATCGGCTTCTCCCCCGTCGGCGAGTCCGACTACGGCGAGGTCGTCGCGGAGATCGCCCTCTAAGCGATTCCCCCACGAGCCGCTGGCGGCGGGGATTCGATCACTCTCCCCCGATCGAACCTCCGCCGCCAGCTTTTTTCTGCCCTTAGACCAGCGACTCGCGCCAGGCGCGGTGCAGCTGGGCGAACTTGCCCTCGCCCTGCTTGAGGGCCTCGGGCGTATCGTCCTCGATGATCCGGCCGTGCTCCATCACGAGCACGCGATCGGCGATCTCGACGGTCGAGAGGCGGTGCGCGATGATGATCGCCGTGCGATCGGCGAGCAGCGTCTGCAAGGCCTTCTGGATCGCCCGCTCCGACGGGATGTCGAGCGACGCGGTCGCCTCGTCGAGGATCAGCACCGACGGATCCGCGAGGAACGCGCGCGCGAACGAGATCAGCTGGCGCTGGCCCGCCGAGACGCGGCCGCCGCGCTTGTTCACGTCGGTGTCGTAGCCGTCGGGCAGCTGCTCGATGAACTCGTGCGCGCCGACGGCCTGCGCCGCGGCGACGATCTCGTCGTACGACGCGTCGGGCCGGCCGAGCGCGATGTTGTCGGCGACGGATCCGCTGAACAGGTATGCCTCCTGTGTCACCATCACGACGGCGCGGCGGAGGTCGGCCTGCGACAGGTCGCGCAGGTCGACACCATCGAGCGCCACGCGGCCCTCGGAGGGGTCGTAGAAGCGCGACACGAGCTTCGCGAGCGTCGACTTGCCGGCGCCCGTCGTGCCGACGAGCGCGACCGTCTGTCCCTCGGGGATGTCGAGGGCGAAGTTCGGCAGGATCGTCTTGCCCGCGCCGTAGCCGAACGTGACGTCCTCGAACGCGAGGTGTCCGTGGGCGTGCGGCAGCGCGACAGGGGCGGTGGGCTCGGGGACCGACGGCTGCTCCTCGAGCACGCCGGAGACCTTCTCGAGCGCCGCGGCGGCAGACTGGAACGAGTTGACGAACATCGCCACCTCCTGCAGCGGCGTGAAGAAGTTGCGCACGTAGAGCACGGCCGCGAGCAGGGATCCCACCGCGAACTCGCCCCACGTGATGCGCACGCCGCCCCAGAGCACCACGACGCCGATCGCGACCGCCGAGATCGCCATAAGGGCGGGCTCGAAGGTACCGAAGAGGCGGATGACCTTCATGTTGGCCTCGCGGTAGTCCCACGACAGCTTGCCGAAGGTCTTCTCGTTGACGGGCTCGGTGCGGAACGCCTTGCCGGCGCGGATGCCCGTCATCGTCTCGACGAACTTCACGATCACCTGCGCGCTGATGATGCGCGTGCCGCGGTAGGCCCGCTGGCTGGCGCGGTAGAACCAGCGCAGCAGGAACGCGAGCGGCACGAACGTCAGCGCGACGACGACGCCGGAGCGCCAGTCGAGCAGCATGAGCGCGATGAGGGTGAAGAGGCCGTACAGCACGCCGTTGACGAGCTGCGTGAGGCCGCCGTTCAGCAGCTCGCGGATCGTGTCGAGGTCGCTCGTCTGGCGCGAGATGATGCGGCCAGACGTGTAGGTCTCGTGGAACTCGAGGCTGAGGCGCTGGGTGTGGCGGAACACGCGGGTGCGCAGGTCGAGCAGAACCGTCTGCGTGACCTTCGCCGCGAGCATGTCGTACCAGGCCAGCAGCCCGGCGCCCGCGATCGCGGTCGCGGCGTAGGATCCCGCCACGAGCCACGTCGGGCCCCAATCGTCGTTCTCGAGGACCGCGGGAAGCGCCCAGTTCAGGCCGAGGCCCAGGAGCGCCGGGCCCAGAACGCGCACGCCCGTCTGCGCGACCACGACGATCGCGGTCAGCACGACGCGCCACTTCATGGGCTTCAGCATCGAGACGAGCAGGCGCAGCGAGCGCTGCCGGATCGCCTTCGATTCGTCCTTCGTGTAATTCAGGCGGTCTTCGCCCGACACGCCCTGCACCGATGAGCTCATCGGTCTGCCTCCTGAATGATCTCGATCGCCGAGGTGGGATCCGTGCGGTGCGCGCTGTCTTCCCGCTCCTCGTCCTCGAAGCTCGACAGCACCGACCGGTAATCGGCTGAGCGCGCCATCAGCTCGCTGTGCGTGCCGACCTCGACGACGCGGCCGCCCTGCAGCAGGGCGACGCGGTCGGCGAGCGCGACGGTCGAGGGGCGGTGCGCGACGACGAGCGCCGTCGTGCCCGCGAGCACGCGCCGAAGCTCGGCCTGCACCTTCTCTTCCGTGTTGACGTCGAGCGCCGACAGCGGGTCATCCATGACGATGACCTTGGGCCGCGCCGCGACCGCGCGCGCGAGCGCAAGGCGCTGGCGCTGGCCTCCGGAGAGGCTCATGCCCTCCTCGCCGATCATGGTGTCGGCGCCGTCCGGCAGCTCGTGCACGAACGCCGCCTGCGCGACGTCGAGGGCCTCGTTCATGACGCGCTCGGCCTCGTCCGACGCGATGTCGAGGTCGTCGCGGCCGAGCAGCACGTTCTCGCGCACCGACGCCGAGAACAGCGTCGCATCCTCGAACGCCGTCGCGATGTGGGTGCGCAGCTCGACGAGCTTGAGGTCTCGCACGTCGACGCCGTCGAGCGTCACGCGGCCGCCCGTCACGTCGTACAGGCGCGTCGGAAGGGTCGTGAGCGTCGTCTTACCGGATCCGGTGAGGCCGACGAGCGCCATCGTCTCGCCCGGTTCCAGGGTGAGATCGATGCCGTCGAGCAGGTCGCTCTCGTGCTCGCGCGCGTCCTGGTAACGGAAGTGCGCGCCCTCGAACGCGAGCGCGCCCCGCGGATCCGCGATCGACACCGGGTTTTCCGGATCCGTGATGGTGTCGACGGAGTCGAACACCTCCCACACGCGGTCGGTCGCCGTGCGCGCGTCGAGCAGGAACGAGAAGAGGAAGCCGATCGACTCGATCGGCCAACGCAGAATCGTCGCCATCGCGAAGAACGCGAGCAGCTGAGCGATGTCGAGCTGCCCTTGCGAGGCGAGCCAGATGCCCGTCGCGAGGCTCACCGCGAAGGCGAGCTCGGGCATCAGCACGAGGATGAAGTCGACGCGCGCGACCGCGCTCGCCTTGCGCATCTCGGTGCCGCGCAGGGTCTCGGCCTGCTCGCGGAAGTTCTTGAGCGCGTGGCCGCCGCGGCCGAAGGCCTTCAGCACGCGGATGCCGTGCACGCTCTGCTCGACGCTCGTCGCGAGGTCGCCCTGCTGGTCCTGGCTCATGCGGGCCAGGCGGCCGTAGGTGCGCTCGAAGCGTACCGCCGAGATCCAGAGAGGGATGCCCGAGACGACGAAGATCGTGCCGAGCGCCCAGTGCCACTGGAACAGCATGACCGAGCCGATGATCACGGTCAGCAGGTTCACGACGAGCATGATGAGGCCGAAGGCGAGCCAGCGGCGAATCACGTTGAGGTCCTGCATCATGCGGCTCAGCAGCTGGCCGCCCTGCCACCGGTCGTGGAACTCGATCGGTAGCTTCTGCAGGCGGTTGTAGAACTTCTGGCGCAGGTTGTATTCGATGGCCGTCGCGGGTGCGAGGATCAGCCACCGGCGCATCCAGACGAGACCGGCCTCGAGCAGGCCGAGTCCGAGCACCGCGAGGGCGCCCCAGACGACGGCGCGCGTCGCGCCGGATGCGATGGGTCCGTCAACGATCCATTCGAGGGCGGTGGGGATCAGCAACGCGACGATCGAGGCGCCCAGCGCCGAGACCGCTCCGAGCAGGATCCGGGGAAAGTCTTTTTGTGCGTATGGAATCAGGCGCGCAAGCGCCCTAAACAGGGAAAGGCGCGCGGGCGCGCCGGGTTCAGTATCAGCAGACATCTCAGCCTCGAGAGGGATTTCCTGCCGCAGAAACGCGACAGCCTTTCAGCTTAGTGTGAGCTGAAAGGCCGTCGCAAGGGCGATCTACGAGATCAGTGGAAGAAGTGGCGCTCTCCCGTGAAGTACATGGTCACGCCGCGCTCCTTGGCGAGCGCGATGGTCTCCTCGTCGCGCACCGAGCCGCCGGGCTGGATGATGACCTTGACGCCGGCGTCCATGAGCACCTCGGGGCCGTCCGAGAACGGGAAGAAGGCGTCGGACGCGGCGATGGATCCCTCGACCCGGTCGCCGGCGCGCTCGACCGCGAGGCGGCACGAGTCGACGCGGTTGACCTGGCCCATGCCGATGCCGACGGTGGCCATGTTCTTCGCGAGCACGATGGCGTTCGACTTGACGGCGCGGCAGCTCTTCCACGCGAACACGAGGTCGGCGAGGGGGATCTCCGGCTCGGGGCCGGCGACGAGCTCCCAGTTCTTCGCGACGGACTCGAAGTCGTCGTCAGGGAACAGGTCGGCATCCTGCAGCAGCAGGCCGCCCGAGACGAGGCGCACGTCCATGCGCTCCTGCTGCCAGTTGGCGGGCAGCTTCAGCAGGCGCAGGTTCTTCTTCGCCTTGAAGACCTCGAGGGCCGCGGGCTCGAAGTCGGGCGCCACGATGACCTCGGTGAAGATGTCGCGGAGGTTCTCGGCCATCTTGAGCGTGACGGTGCGGTTCGCCGCGATCACGCCGCCGAACGCCGAGAGCGGGTCGCACTCGTGGGCGCGCAGGTGGGCGCTCGCGATCGGGTCGAGGGCCTTCGGGTCGGCGATCGCGAGGCCACAGGGGTTCGCGTGCTTCATGATGGCGACGGCCGGGAGCACCATGTCGTACGCTGTGCGGAGCGCGGCGTCGGCGTCGGTGTAGTTGTTGAACGACATCGGCTTGCCCTGGAGGAGCTCGGCCTGGGCGATGCCGTGACCGCCGACGCGCGAGTAGATCGCGGCGCGCTGGTGCGAGTTCTCGCCGTAGCGGAGGTCTTCGATCTTCTCGGCCTGGATCGTCAGGTGCTCGGGCAGCGTCTCGGTGCCCTGCATCGTCTCTTCCGCGAACCACTGCGCGACGGCCGTGTCGTACGACGCGGTGTGGGCGAAGGCGCGAGCGGCGAGCTCCTTGCGGGTCTGCAGCGTCGTGCCGCCCGTCTTCACGGCCTCGATGATGGCTGGGTACGACGAGGGGTCGACGACGATCGCGACGTTGGCGTGGTTCTTCGCCGAGGCGCGGACCATGGCGGGGCCGCCGATGTCGATCTGCTCGACGACCTCGTTCGCGGCGGCGCCCGAGGCGACCGTCTCGACGAACGGGTAGAGGTTCACGATGACGAGCTCGAACGGCGCGATGCCGAACTCACCCAGCTGGGTCTCGTGGTGCTCGAGGCGGAGGTCTGCGAGGAGACCGCCGTGCACGTTCGGGTGGAGCGTCTTCACGCGGCCGTCGAGCATCTCCGGGAAGCCGGTGATGTCGGCGACGTCGGTCACCTCGTGACCGCCCTCGCGGATCCGTGCGGCCGTCGAACCGGTCGAGACGATCTCGACACCGGCATCGGCGAGCGCCTGCGCCAGCGGCAGCAGGTCGGTCTTGTCGCTGACCGAAACGAGAGCACGCTTGATCGGGACAATGTCGCGGTCGCGGTACAGCGAGGGGTCGTGGCTCGGGCCGGCCATGGTGTCTCCTTGGGTGTGAGGGAGGTGGATCGGGAAGGTTTATTGACCGAGCTCGAGCTCGCCGGTCGCGATGCGGCGAACGACGTCGATGAGCAGGCGGCGCTCGACGGGCTTGATGCGGTCGTGAAGCGTGGCCTCGGTATCGCCGGGCTCGACGGGCACGCGCTCCTGCGCGACGATGGGGCCGGTGTCGACGCCGCCGTCAACGACGATGACGCTCGCGCCGGTCTCGGTGACGCCGGCCGCGAGCGCGTCGCGCACGCCGTGGGCGCCGGGGAACTCGGGCAGGTAGGCGGGGTGCGTGTTGACGATGCGCGGGGCGAACTCGTTCACCACTCTCTCGGGTAGCAGGCGCATGAGGCCGCTCAGCACGATGAGGTCGGGGTTCCACGCGCGAAGCTGCGCCGCGAGCTCCTCACCCCATGCCTCGCGCGACTCGAACGCGCGGAACGGCACCGAAAACGACGGGATCCCGAAGTCGGCCGCGTGCTGCAGGCCCTCGGCATCGCGGTCGGCACCGACGGCGACGACGCGCGCCGGGTAATCGGCATCGGCCGCGGCTTCGAGGAAGGCGCGCAGGTTGGAACCCGCGCCGGAGATCAGGACGGCGACGTTCAGCACATGTTCATTCTAGCGTTCAGTCGTCGTCGTCCGTGAGGGCGTCCCAGTCGCCCTCCGTCACGGGCTTCGGCAGGGGCGCGATCATCAGGATCCCCGCGCCGACGAGCGCCTCGAGGCCCACCGTGATCCCGACCGCGAGCGGGTCGGCGCCGACGTCGGCGAGCCGGCCGGGGCCGATGGATCCGCTGGCGGCGGCCGCGAGCAGCGCCCACGCCGCGCCCGAGCAGATCGCGATGCCCGCCGCGATCGCGGCGCGCGGCGCGTAGGGCTCGGATCCGTCGCCGTCGAAGGCCCAGTCGCGCGCGTAGGTGCGGCGCACGATCCAGCCGCCGAAGGCGCCGAGCGCCACGGGCGCGAGGGCCGAGAGCAGCATCCAGCCGCTGGATCCGTCGGGCAGGATCCCGAAGATCGGGATCCCGGGGACGACGCCGAGGCTCGTCCCCGACGGCGAGACCGCCGTGCCGGTGCCGATCGCGAAGCCGGGGCCCGCGAGCCAGCTGCCCAGCCAGACGAGGATCGTGGGCACGAACGCCAGCTGCCCGAAGGTGATCACGGTCGCGCCGACGGCGTCGGCCTGCGCGACCTCGTACAGCGCGATGATGTCGTCGCCGTTGAAGGCGACGAGGCCCGCGAAGAGCAGCCCCGCGGCGCCCGCAAGGCCGACCACGACGACGCCGGATCCGCGCAGCACGAGGGCGGGGATCTCGCGCCACGCGGGGCCCCAGCCGTCGACGTAGTCGTGCACGATGTCGATCGGGCCGCCGTCGCCGTCGTTCCAGGCATCGTGGACGATGCCGCCGAGCATGCCGATCGCATAGACCAGCACGGGGAAGGCGATGCCCTGCCACGTCGACGCCGTGGCTACGGAGTTATCGCTCGTGAGGTGCGCCGCCACGGCGATGCCCGCCAGCACGATCGTGGCGGCGCCGAGCGCCAGCCACGGCTTCTCGGAGCTCACGGCGCGGCGGCCGGAGCGCACCGCGAACAGCAGCGTGAAGGCGCCGAAGAGCAGCGGCGGAAGGCCCAGCCAGAAGCTCGCGCCGTCGTCGGCGATGTTGAGGTCGGCCGCGACGTCGGTGACGTCGATGTGCACGGGCACGAGGTGCCCGAGCTGCCAGATACGCACCGACGCCGGCCAGAGCGCTCCCCACGCGTCGACGTCGCCGAAGAGCACGAGCCAAACGATCGTCAACGGCGCGAGGATTCCGACCAGCCCCACCGCGGCTGCGACCAGCGCATCCAGAGCGGCAAGGGCGGCGACCGTGATGGGTTTCATAGGCTTTCGACACTACCCCGCGGACCATTGCGATTAACGAAGAACGCGGCGAAAGCCAGAACGCCCCGGTACACATACCGGGGCGTTCTGATGAACCGGAAGCTCGTTAGAGCGACTTCAGGATCTCGCGCATGAGCTGGGCGGTCTCGCTCGGCGTCTTGCCGACCTTCACGCCCGCGGCCTCGAGGGCCTCCTTCTTCGCGGCGGCGGTACCGGCCGAGCCCGACACGATGGCGCCGGCGTGGCCCATGGTCTTGCCCTCGGGCGCCGTGAAGCCCGCGACGTAGCCGACGACCGGCTTCGTGACGTTGGCCTTGATGTACTCGGCCGCGCGCTCCTCAGCGTCGCCACCGATCTCACCGATCATGACGATGGCCTTGGTCTCGGGGTCGTTCTCGAACGCCTCGAGCGCGTCGATGTGCGTCGTGCCGATGACCGGGTCGCCGCCGATGCCGATGGCGGTCGAGAAGCCGAAGTCGTTCAGTTCGAACATCATCTGGTAGGTGAGCGTGCCCGACTTCGAGACGAGGCCGATCGGGCCCTTGCCCGTGATGTTCGCCGGCGTGATGCCCGCGAGCGCCTCGCCCGGCGTGATGATGCCGGGGCAGTTCGGGCCGATGATGCGGGTCTTGTTGCCCTTCGACTTGGCGTAAGCCCAAGCCTCGGCGGCGTCGCCAACCGGCACACCCTCGGTGATGACCACGAGCAGCGGGATCTCGGCGTCAATCGCCTCGATCATCGCGTCCTTGGTGAACTTCGGCGGAACGAAGGCGACCGAAACGTTGGCGCCCTCCTTCTCCATGGCCTCGGCAACCGTGCCGAAGACGGGGAGCTCGACCTCGCCCGTGCCGGGCTTGTCGTGCGTGACGGTCGTGCCGGCCTTGCGCGCGTTGACGCCACCAACGACGTTCGTGCCCGCCTTGAGCATCAGCGCGGTGTGCTTCGTGCCCTCGCCACCGGTGATGCCCTGGACGATGACCTTCGAGTCCTTGTTGAGGTAAATCGACATTTCTCTGCTGTCCTTATCTCAGGCGTTGGCCAGTTCGGCGGCCTTGTCGGCGCCCTCGTCCATGCCGGCGGCCAGGGTCACGAGCGGGTGGTTCGCGGCCGCGAGGATCGCGCGTCCTTCCTCGACCTGGTTGCCGTCGAGGCGCACGACGAGCGGCTTGGTGGCCGCGTCGCCGAGGATCTCGAGAGCCTTCACGATGCCCTCGGCAACGGCGACACAGCTGGTGATGCCACCGAAGACGTTGACGAACACGCTCTTGACCTGCGGGTCACCGAGGATGACGTCGAGGCCGCTGGCCATGACCTGCGCGTTCGCGCCGCCACCGATGTCGAGGAAGTTGGCGGGCTTCACGCCGCCGTGGTTCTCGCCCGCGTAGGCGGTGACGTCGAGGGTCGACATTACGAGACCGGCACCGTTACCGATGATCCCGACCTCGCCGTCGAGCTTGACGTAGTTGAGGCCGCTGGCCTTGGCCTTGGCCTCGAGCGGGTCGGCGGCACCCTTGTCTTCGAGCTCTTCGTGCTCGGGGTGGCGAACCTCGGAGCCGTTGTCGTCGAGCGACACCTTGCCGTCGAGGGCGATGACGTCGCCCTCGCCCGTGAGGACGAGCGGGTTGACCTCGACGAGCGTCGCGTCCTCACCCTTGTAGACGTCGAACAGCTTCACGAAGACGTCGGAGACCTTCTCGACGAGCTCCTCCGGGAAGTTCGCCGCCTTGGCGATCTCCACGGCCTTCGTCTTGTCGATGCCCGTCAGCGGGTCGACCTCGACGCGGGCGAGAGCCTCGGGCTTCTCGACGGCGAGCTGCTCGATCTCCATGCCGCCCTCGACGCTGCAGAGCGAGAGGTAGGAGCGGTTGGCGCGGTCAAGCAGAACCGAGAAGTAGAACTCGCGGTCGATGTTGGCGCCCTGGGCGACCATCACGCGCTTGACGACGTGGCCCTTGATGTCAAGGCCGAGGATGGCCTTGGCAGCCTCGTATGCCTCGTCGGGGGTCTTGGCGACCTTGACGCCGCCAGCCTTACCGCGGCCACCGGTCTTCACCTGAGCCTTCACGACGACGACGCCGCCGATCTTCTCAGCCGCTGCCTTCACCTCCTCGGGGGTGTCGGCGACGATGCCGGCGAGCACCGGCACCTCGTACTTCTCAAAAAGGTCTCGAGCCTGGTACTCATAGAGATCCACGTTGCTTTTCCTTAAGTGGGCGAACGGGTGCAGAGGCGTGGAAATACGTCTCGATGTCGAGAGAACTCGACCACTCATCAGCCTACTACCGTCCCGCGGGCCAGGGAAAACGCGAAGACGGCCCCGGCGAGTGCCGGGGCCGTCTTCGGGTGACGTGGGTCAGTGAATCTTTTCCTTGCCCCACTGCGAGCGGAACATCGGGATCGCCATCGCGAGGCAGACGGCGATGATGCCGGCCGTGAAGACGAGGCCCTGGAACGACGTCACCATGAACGCGACGCCGAACAGGAAGAGACCGCCGATGAACAGAATCAGCGAAATGATGAACATCATGTGGATTAGCCCTCCGCAGCCGGAAAAATCTCCTCTCATCCTACCCGAGCCGCGGCGCACTCCCGTCGTGTTCACGGGCGGGCCCCGCAAGGTTTATATTCATAAGGTAAGCCTCCCCTAACGAATTGGCCCGGATGTTCGCTACTTTTCTGATCGGGCTCCGCGAGGGGCTCGAGGCCGCGCTCGTCGCCGGCATCCTTGTCGCATACCTTCGACAGCTCGGCCGCAAGGACGCCGTGTGGCGCATGCTGGCCGGTGTCGCCCTCGCGATTGTGCTCGCGCTGGGCCTCGGCGCGATCCTGACCTTCGGCGCGTACGGGCTCTCGTTCCAGGCGCAGGAGATCCTCGGCGGCACGCTCTCGCTCCTCGCCGTCGCGATGGTCACGTGGATGATCTTCTGGATGCGCCGCGCCGGCCGCACCATGAAGAACACGCTCGAGTCGGGCGTCGACCGCGCGCTCGAGAACGGCACCGTCTGGGCGCTCATCGCGATCGGCTTCGTATCGGTCGCCCGCGAAGGCCTCGAGACCACGCTCCTCCTCTGGTCGATGGTGCAGTCGTTCGGGCGCACCCCGCTCTCGCTCACGGGCGCGGTTATCGGCCTTGTGACCGCGGCGATCGTCGGCTGGTTCATCGCGCGCGGCGCGGTGCGCCTCAACCTCGCGAAGTTCTTTACGTGGACGGGCGGCTTCCTCGTCATCGTCGCCGCGGGCGTGCTCGCCTACGCGCTACACGATCTGCAGGAGGCCGGCGTGATCCCCGGCCCTCCCCCGGCCGCGATCGACGGCGTGACCGTCGTCGGCTGGGCCGCGTTCCCCTTCGGCTGGGCCTTCGACGTCAGCGCCGTGATCCCTCCCACGAGCACGGTCGCCGCGCTTCTGCAGGCCGTCGTCGGGTTCACGCCGCAGATGTCGTGGATCCAGGTGATCGCCTGGGCGCTCTACATCGTCATCGTCGGCTTCATGTTTTGGCGGGGCGTGCGCCGCCCGCAGCGCAGCACCCCCGCAACCTCCCCCTCACAGCAAGGAGTACCTGCATGATCCTCACCCGCGCCACGACGGCCGTCGCCGTCACGGGTCTCGCCGCGCTCGCCCTGTCGGGCTGCGTCGCCAACGACGCCGCCACGAAGGCCGACGCCCTCACGGTCGACGCGACCGACAGCACGTGTGCCGTCGCCGCGGCGGAGGCCACGAGCGGCACCGTCGCGTTCGACATCACGAACAGCGGATCCGAGGTGACGGAGTTCTACCTGCTCGCGGAGGACGGCCTGCGCATCGTCGGCGAGGTCGAGAACATCGCGCCCGGCGCGTCGCGCTCGCTCACCGTCACGGCGCAGCCGGGCAACTACTACACGCTCTGCAAGCCGGGCATGGTTGGCAGCGGCGTGGGCCGCGCGGCCTTCAGCGTGACGGGCGACGCCGTCGAGGTCGATGGCCCCGACGCCGAGCTCAAGCAGCAGGCCGTCGACCTCTACGCGGGCTTCGTGAAGGACCAGGTCGGCAGCCTCGTGCCCGCCGTCAAGGAGCTCACCGACGCGTACGTGGCGGGCGACGACGAGTCGGCGCGCGAGCAGTTCCCGAACGTTCGCGCCTTCTACGAGCGCATCGAGCCCGTCGCCGAGTCGCTCGGCGACCTCGACCCGCGCATCGACTACCGCGAGGTCGACGCCGTTGCGGAGGGCCTCGACTGGACCGGCTTCCACCGCATCGAGAAGGATCTCTGGGAGCCGGCGAAGGACGCCCTGAACTCCGACGACTCGTCGGCCTGGCAGGACTGGGAGCCCTCGACCGATGAGCAGCGCGCCGATTTCGCGCAGCTTCTCGTCGACGACGTGCAGGAGCTGTACGACTACGTGCACTCCGACGATTTCCAGTCGGCGCTCGACGACCAGGGTGCCGCGGGCATCTCGAACGGCGCGATCGGCCTGCTCGACGAGGTCGCGAACGGCAAGATCACCGGCGAGGAAGACTGGTGGTCGGGAACCGACATGTGGGACTTCGCGGCCAACGTCGAGGGGAGCGAGATGGCGTACTCGCTCGTCGCCGACCTCGCGGCCCGCACCGACGAGGGCAAGGCCCTCGCCACCGAGATCGAGGATGGCTACGCGGCCCTCAAGGCCGACGTCGCGACCTACGGCTCGCTCGAGGACGGCTTCGTGACGTACTCGGAGCTCACCGACGACGACCGCCGCGTGCTGACCGACGACATCAACACGCTGGCAGAGCCGCTCTCGCAGCTCACGGCTACGATCCTGGAGTGATGACAACTCCTTCCGAGCCTCAGGCCGCGTCGGGACTTTCCCGGCGCGGCCTGTTCGGGCTCGTCGGCGCGGCCGGCCTCGCGGTCGGAATCGGCGGTGGCGTGCTGGGCACGCTCGCCGCCACCCGTTCCGGCTCCTCCTCGGCCGCGACCTACGACTTCTTCGGCGCCCACCAGGCCGGAATCACGACGCCGGTGCAGGATCACCTGCACTTCGCCGCCTTCGACATGGCGAAGGACGCGACGCGCGCCGACCTCATCGAGCTCCTCCAAGACTGGTCATATGCGGCGTCGCGCATGACGCAGGGCCTCGACACGTCGGCGACGGGCGCGGTCGGCGGATCCCCGGAGGCGCCGCCGGACGACACCGGCGAGGCGCTCGGGTTGCCCGCGAGCTCGCTCACCATCACGTTTGGTTTCGGCCCCGGCCTCTTCGACGACCGCTTCGGGCTGGAGAACCAGCGTCCCGACGGCCTCGAGACCCTTCCGGCGTTCCTCGGCGACGACCTCGACCTCAAGAAGAGCGACGGCGATCTCTGCATCCAGGCCTGCGCCGACGACCCGCAGGTCGCGGTCCACGCGATCCGAAACCTCACCCGCATCGCCTTCGGCCGCGCGGTCCTGCGCTGGTCGCAGCTCGGCTTCGGTCGCACCTCGCGCACCTCCTCCGAGCAGCAGACGCCGCGCAACCTCTTCGGGTTCAAGGACGGCACGGCGAACATCCTCGCCGACGACGACGCGGCACTGACCGATCACGTATGGTCAAGCGACGGCTGGCTCGCCGACGGATCCTTCCTCGTCGCGCGCCGCATCGCGATGCGCATCGAGACGTGGGACCGCGTGCGGCTCTCCGAGCAGGAGCGCATCTTCGGGCGCTCGAAGGGCGAGGGCGCGCCGCTCTCGGGCGGCGACGAGTTCACGGATCCGGACTTTTCCGGATCCGAGATCCCGGCCGACTCGCACGTGCGGCTCGCGCACGCGGAGCAGAACGACGGCGTGCGGATCCTGCGCCGCGGGTACAACTACGTCGACGGCAACGACGAGCTCGGCCAGCTGTCGGCAGGGCTGTTCTTCCTGTCGTATCAGCGCGACCCGCAGCACTTCATCACGCTGCAGAAGTCGCTCGCTCGCGACGCGATGAACGAGTACATCCGGCACACCGGATCCGGGATCTGGGCGATCCCGCCGGGTGCGAAGACCGGCTCGTTCGTCGGCGCGGGCCTGTTCGAATAGCCTCGCCGGGAGCGGTGCTGTGGACAGGGCACAAGTTTCTTTTGCCCGTCGCACAGCGCCGCCTAGCGTGGCGACATGACCACTTCCCTGCCCGGCGATCGCACGGATTCCTACGACATTCTCGACCCGCTCGACACCGACTACTACGGCGTGTTCGATGACATCGACGGCCCCGATCGCGACGCGTGGCGCCGCGCCCGCACCGTCGTCGGCGAGGTCGCAGGCGACCTCTACGACGCATGGGAGACGGCGTCGTACCCCCACGAGAAGGTCCTCGCCTCGCTCGGTCGTCACGACGTCATGGCCGACGGCATCGACCACCCCGAGCTGACCCCCCTCTCCCCGCTCGCCGCGGGCCTCGTCAACATGGAGCTGTCGCGCGGCGACGGATCCCTCGGCACGGTGCTCGCGGTGCAGGGCGGGCTCGCGCTGCGCACGCTCGCGCTCTTCGGATCCGACGAGCAGAAGGACGCCTGGCTCGCGAAGCTCGACTCCGGCGAGGTCGCCGGATCCTTCGCCCTCACGGAGCCCATCCACGGCAGCGACTCGACGAGCCTCGAGACGACCGCGAGCCGCGACGGCGACGAGTGGGTGCTGCGCGGCGGCAAGAAGTGGATCGGCAACGGCGCGTCCGGTGGCATCACCTTCGTGTGGGCGCGCGTCGACGACCCATCAGACGACGACCACGGCAAGGTCGGCTGCTTCCTCGTTCCGCAGGACACGCCGGGCTACGACGCCGAGGTGATCCAGGGCAAGGTCTCGCTCCGCGCGATCCACCAGGCACACATCCAGCTGAACGGCGTGCGCGTGCCGCTCGCGAACCGCCTCCCCGGCGCCCACTCGTTCAAGGACACCTCGCGGGTGCTCTATGCCACCCGCTCCGGTGTCGCGTGGTCGGCGCTCGGACACGCGACCGCCTGCTACGAGGCCGCGCTGCAGTACGCGAGCGAGCGGATCCAGTTCGGCAAGCCGCTCGCCGGGTTCCAGCTGGTGCAGGAGCGGCTGACCCGCATGCTGTCGCAGCTCACCGGCATGCAGCTCTACTGCCGTCGCCTGGCCGACCTCGAGTCGGCCGGCAAGCTGCGACCGACGCAGGCCTCGCTCGCGAAGTACACCAACACGCGCGCGGCCCGCGACATCGCCCGCGAGGCGCGCGACCTGCTCGGCGGCAACGGCATCCTGCTCGAGAACCGCGTCATCACCCACCTCGTCGACATCGAGGCGATCCACACCTACGAGGGCACCGAATCGGTGCAGGCGTTGCTGATCGGCCGCGACATCACCGGCGTCGGCGCGTTCGCGTAGCAATAACAGGAAGGCCGGCGGCAGCGATGCCGCCGGCCTTTTGCGTGACAGAACGTTTTTCGTTGCCATTCTCGAAGCGCTTCGCTAGCGTCGGGAGAACCGAGCCTGCATGACCAACGAAGGAGTTTTCGTGCCCCGCTCCCCCTACGCCGCACCGGCGTGCCCCTCGACCGCCGCGCTCACCGCGCTCCCCGTCACCGCCGTCACCCTCGGCGACGGATTTTGGGGGCACCGCCAGGAGCTCAATACCCGCGCCATCATCCCGCACGCCGTCGGCTGGATGGAGAAGCTCGGCTGGGTCGACAACTTCCGCGATGCCGCGGGCGACGCCCGATACGAGCACCGCGGGGCGCAGTTCGCCGACTCCGAGATCCACAAGCTCATCGAGGCCATCTCGTGGGACGCGGCTCGAGGGCGCAACGACAACGACGAGATCCTCGACCGGTTGCTGTCGGCGCTCGCGGGCGCGCAGGATCCGGACGGGTACCTGCACACGCTCTTCGGGCGTCCCTGGCAGCAGCCCCGGTTCTCGGATCTGCAGTGGGGCCACGAGCTCTACTGTTTCGGCCACCTCATCCAGGCGGCCGTCGCGCACCACCGGGCCACCGGATCCGACCGCTTTCTCGCGATCGCGCGGCGCGTGGCCGACCACGTGTGCGTGATGTTTGGCGACGACGGGATGAACCGCATCTGCGGGCACCCCGAGATCGAGCCGGCCCTCGTCGAGCTGTTCCGCGAGACGGGCGACGAGCGATACCTGCGCCAGGCGAAGCTATTCGTGGATCGCCGCGGCACCGGAACCCTCGGGCTGCACGAGTTCGGCACCGCGTACTGGCAGGACGACATGCCCGTGCGCGCCGCGACCGTGCTGCGCGGCCACGCCGTGCGCGCCCTCTACCTCGCCGCCGGCGCCGTCGATGTCGCGGTCGAGACGGGCGACGACGAGCTGCTCGACGTGCTGCGCGAGCAGTGGGACAACACCGTCGCGCGGCGCACCTACATCACCGGCGGCATGGGCTCGCACCACATGGACGAGGCCTTCGGCGACGACTTCGTGCTGCCGCCCGACCGCTCGTACTGCGAGACCTGCGCCGGCATCGCCTCGATCATGTTCAGCTGGCGGCTGCTCCTCGCGACGGGCGAGGCGAAGTACGCCGACCTCATCGAGCGCACGCTCTACAACGTCGTCGCGACCGCGCCGTCGGACGAGGGCACGGCGTTCTTCTATGCCAACACCCTGCACCAGCGCACCGAGCACGGATCCCCCGCCCTGAGCGACGAGGGCGTCGCCATCCGCGGCGGCGCGGCCGGCCGCCAGGCGTGGTTCGTCGTGTCGTGCTGCCCGCCGAACCTCGCGCGCACCCTCGCGAGCCTCGGCTCGTACCTCGCGACGGCATCCGGATCCGCGGTGCAGATCCACCAATTCGCGAGCGCGACGATCGAGGCGGGCGGCGCGCGGATCGAGATGACGACCGCATATCCCGACGACGGCCGGGTGACCATCACCGCGACGGGCGACGCGAGCGTCGCGCTCCGCGTGCCCGCGTGGGCCGAGGGCGCGACGCTCACGAGCGGCGGCGAGACGGCCGCCGTCGCGGCCGGCGGGTACACGGATCCGGTGCCGCTCGCCGACGGCGAGTCGCTCGTGCTCGACCTACCGCTCGAGGTGCGGGTGACGCACCCCGACGAGCGCATCGACGCGATCCGCGGCACCGTCGCGATCGAGCGCGGGCCCGAGGTGTACGCGCTCGAGTCGGTCGATCTGCCGGGCGACCTCGCGTTCGAAGACCTACGCCTCACCGGCGAGGCGCGCTGGGACGGCGACACAGTCACCGTGCGCGCGTCCGCCGCTCCCCGCCGCGAGGGCGCGTGGCCTTACGACAGTGCGGCGGCGGCGGCGCCGGCCTCGGGCGAGCGGGACGTGCGGCTCGTGCGCTATCACGGGTGGGCGCGGCGCGGCCCCTCACGCATGCGGGTGTGGATCCCGACCGCGTAGGCGCGCAAAAACGGCATGGCACCTGCGTGGGTGCCATGCCGTTTTTTCGTGGAATTACGCCTCGTCGGTGTCGGCCGGGGCCTGGTCGGCGAGCGCCATGATCGGCTCGAGCTCTTCGCGGGTCAGGGTCATGAGCGGGCCCGCGGGGTCGATCAGGATGCCGCCGACGTCTTCGTGGTCCTTCAGCACCTTCGCGATCTTGTCGGCGCCGAACGGCATGGCGCGCTCGGTGCGGCCCTGCGCGACGATCTCGAGCGGGTGCGAGTAGACCTGCAGCAGGCGGGTACCGTCGACGAGACGCGCCTCGGCGATGCCCATCTTCTGCTCGCCCTCCTCGCTCTGCGGCGAGGATCCGACAGCGACCCACAGCGGCGGCTGCTCCGCGAGGATCTTCGCGATGCGCTTCGGCGTCTCGGCGTCGCGCGGCTGCGCGAGCGCCGACTTCACGCGCATGCGCGGGTCGGCCTGCTTGTGCGCACGCTCGATGACCTCGCGCGGCAGGACGATGCGCGACTGCCCCGAGGCACCGTCGACGATGATGCCGTCGAAGCCGCGCTCGATCATGTGGTTGAGGATCATCGTCACGGGCTGCGCGACCGCCGACGTCTTCTCGTTGCCGTCGGCCTTCACGGCCTCGCTGAGCGCCTTGCCCGAGCTGTAGACGAGCATGTAGTTCTTCTCGCCGGCCGTGGCGACGCCGTACTGCAGGGTCGCTTTGCCGTTCTCGTCGACCTGCTCGCGCACATCGCCCGCGACGCGCAGGAAGAGGTGGCCCTGCATGAGCTGGCGGGCGACGCCCAGTAGCTGGGCGGGTGACGGCTTCTCGGGCATCGAGGCGAGGGCGTCGCGAAGCACCGCGTTGTCGCGCAGGCCCTTGATCGTCTCGAGAACCGCGGGCGGGGCGGCGGGCGCGAGCGGGAGCTCGCGGACGGCGACCGGCTGGGGCGTGGGGGCGGGCTGCGGAGCGGGCTGTTCCTTCGGGCGCGTGAACGCGTCGGGGCCCGCGGTCGCGAGCTCCTCCGCGCGCTTCTTGCGCTCGGCCAGCTCGTCCTCGGGCGACAGCACCTCGGGGCCGGAGTTCGCGCCGACGCCCTGGAACGCCGAGAATGAGATGTTTACGCCCATCGCCTGCTCCGCAGGCGCCTCCGGGGCGTCGTGAGAAGGCTCGGGCGTCACCTCTTCGGCGACGCCGGTGTTGTCGACAAGCTCTTCCTTCGAGCTCTCGGACTTCTTCTTACGCGAGAACAGACCCATGTGTTCCAGGGTACGGGGGCGCGGCGCACCGGGCACAATCCGGCGTCACTTCATCAGATTTTCTCGATCGGCGCGACCTTGATGAGGAGCTTCTTCGGCCCGACCTCGTCGAAGCGCACGTGCGCGATGCGCTTCGCGCCGATGCCCGTCACCTGGTCGACCGTGCCCTCGCCGAAGTCGTCGTGGCGCACGCGGTCGCCGGCGGCCAGCTCGAGGTCGCCGTTGTCGCGCACCTTGCCCGTCACACGGTTGGTGAACTCGCTGAGCGCGGCCGAGGGCGCCTTCTTCTCGAGCGGCTTCACGCCCCACCGGTTCTCACGCGGGCGGTTGGCGTTGAGCGCGCGCGACTGCGTGCCGCCGCGGCCGTTGACGTCGCCCGGCGACTGGCGCCAGTCGATGAGCCCCGCCGGAATCTCCTGCAGGAAGCGGCTCGGCATCGCGGCCGAGACCTCGCCGAACTGCGCGCGGGTCATCGCGAGCGAGAGGTAGAGGCGCTTGCGGGCGCGCGTGATGCCGACATAGAAGAGGCGTCGCTCCTCCTGCGGCCCGCCCGGCTCGCCCGCGGCGATGCGGTGCGGGATGAGGTCTTCCTCGACGCCGGTGAGGAACACGGTGTCGAACTCGAGGCCCTTCGCCGTGTGCAGCGTCATGAGCGAGACGGTGCCGCTCGAGTCGTCGAGGTCGTCGCTATCGGCGACGAGCGCGACCTCGGTCAGGAAGTCGACGATCGTGCCCTCGGGGTTATTGCGCGCGAACTCGCGGGTCACGGCGACGAGCTCGTCGAGGTTCTCGACGCGCGCCTCGTCTTGCGGGTCGCGCGAGCGGCGGAGCGTGTCGAGGTAGCCCGACTTGTTCAGCAGCACCTGCAGACCCTCGGTCACCGAGGTCGGCTTCGCGTCTTCCCCCTCGGGCAGGAGGATCGCCTGAGCCTCGCGCAGCACCGCGTCGAGCTGGTCGAGCGCGCCGCGAATCTTCGGGCCGAGCCCGATCGCCGCGCCGTGCGCGATCGCGTCACGGAAGCTGATGTCGTTATCGACCGCGAAGCGCGCGATGTTCGTCTCGGTGACGGCACCGATGCCGCGCTTCGGCTTGTTCAGGATCCGTCGCACCGCCAGCTCGTCGGCGGGGTTCACGACCGCCACGAGGTACGCGAGCGCGTCTTTGATCTCAGCGCGGTCGTAGAACTTCGTGCCGCCCATGATGCGGTACGGGATCGCCGAGCGGATGAAGATCTCTTCCAGCGCGCGCGACTGCGAGTTGGTGCGGTAGAATACCGCCATCTCGCTGTAGTCGACGCCCTTGCGGCGGATCGAGTCGATCTCGTCGGCGATGAACTGCGCCTCGTCGTGCTGCGAGTAGCCGGTGAAGCCGATGACCGGCGCACCCTCGCCCTCCGACGTCCACAGCTTCTTGTCCTTGCGGTCGAAGTTGTTGCGGATCACCGAGTTCGCGGCGTCGAGGATGTTCTGGCTCGAGCGGTAGTTCTGCTCAAGCAGCACGACCTTGGCGCCGGGGAAGTCGCGCTCGAACTCGGTGATGTTGCGGATATCGGCACCGCGGAACGCGTAGATCGACTGGTCGGAGTCGCCCACGACCGTGAGCGAGGCGCCCTGCGGCTCGTCTTCCGGCATGATCGCGAGCATGCCGCCGCCGAGATCCATGCTCTCGCCCTGCACGGGCTTCGTGAGCTCGCGGATCAGCTGGTACTGCGCGTGGTTGGTGTCTTGGTACTCGTCGACGAGGATGTGCGTGAAGCGGCGGCGATACTTATCTGCGACGTCGGGGAACGCGCGGAAGAGGTAGACCGTCTGCGCGAGCAGGTCGTCGAAGTCGAAGGCGTTGGCCTTGCGGAGCTGGCGCTGGTAGTCGTGGAAGATCTCGCTGAACACGCGCTCGGCCGGGTCGCTCATGTTCGCCTGGCGCGCGTGCGACTCGGCGTCTTGCAGCTCGTTCTTCAGCTTCGAGATGCGGCTCTGCACGCCCGCGGGCGTGAGCCCGAAGGTCTCTGCCTCGTGCTCCTTCACGAGCCGCTTCATGAGCGCGCGCACGTCGCCTGAGTCGTAAATCGTGAACGACTTCGTGAAGCCGAAGTGATCGGCCTCGCGGCGCAGGATCCGTACGCACGCCGAGTGGAACGTGGAGATCCACATGCCCTTCGCGCGCTCGCCCACGAGCTGCTCGACACGCTCGCGCATCTCGCCCGCGGCCTTGTTCGTGAAGGTGATCGCGAGGATCTGGCTCGGCCACGCCTCCTTCGATTCGAGGAGCGAGGCGATGCGGTGCGTGAGCACGCGAGTCTTTCCGGATCCGGCGCCCGCCACGATGAGCAGGGCCGGGCCGCGATACGTGACGGCGTCTCGCTGGGGCGGATTCAGCCCCTCGAGGAGCGGGTCTCGATCGGAAAAAAGAGTGACATCAGATGCATCAGCCATGGCAGATTCGAGTCTATGAGAGACCGCTGACAATCAAACCGATCGGGCCTGCCACGGCACGCGCATAAACATCGGCAAGTATCATCTCGATAACAAACTTTCCCGTTTGGGGGATCTTATGGAACGAAGCGGATATAACAACATGGACATCCAGCCGAAACGACTCGCCGACGTCGTTTACGACAAGTTGTGCGAGGCCGTGGTCGATGGCACGCTCGCTCCGGGCCAGCGCGTCCGAGACGGCGACCTTGCCGAACAACTCGGAGTTTCTCGAATGCCCGTGCGCGAGGCGCTGCAGCGTCTCGAGCGCCAGGGCCTGATCGAAATGATCGCGAGCCGGTTCACGCGCGTCACGGCCGTCACGGCCGAGATGCCCGCGCAATCGCTCGAGTTCCTCGGCTACCAGCTCGGGATCAGCCTGCGCCTCGCGCTGCCCCGCATGAACGACGAGGAGCGCGCCGAAGCAGCGGAGCTCGCGCGCGAAACGGGCGGACACGTGACGACCGACGCGCAGAAGGCCTACGAGACGACCTCGCGCCTCGGCACCTTCCTCGCCGGCCACAGCGGCAACGCGCTCTTCGAGACCGTCATGGCCGACGCCTGGCTGCAGGTGACCCGCAACCTGCGCGGCACCTTCCCGCTCGTCAAGGACGCGAACGAGATGGCCGACGACTTCGCGCGCCTCGCCGACCTCATCGGCTCGGGCGACGAGATCGGCGCCGAGACGCAGATGCGCGACATCTTCCAGCTCGGTGCGGGCCAGCCCGGCCCCGCACACGCGGTCGAGGGCCTCTGGGACGACGTCCTGAACTAGGCGGCGCGCAGATCCCCGAAGATCTCACGGGCGAGATCCGGGTGATCCGCGAACACGCCGGTGACACCGGCCTCGCGAATGGCGCGCCACTCGGCGCGCCATTCGCCGTATTCAGCCCGGGCACCGGATCCGCGGAACCGCTTCGCGAGGAAGGCGTTCTCGGGGCGCGCCGTCCACGTGAACAGCTCAAGGCCGCGCTCGCGCGCCTCGCCCGCGAAGCTCGGCGCGTCCGCGTCGAGCAGGAGCGACTTGTCGACGCTGATGCCGTCGACCCGCTCGGCGAGCGACCCGAGGTCGGCGAGCTGGTCGCGGTAGCTCGGTGCATCGGATCCGTGCGCGATGAGGAGATCGAGGGCGACCCCGTCGTCCTCGAGGAGGTAGACGAGCTCGGCATCGATGCCCGCGTCGCGCACCTGATGCAGGGCCGACTCCTCGAACGACTCGATCACGAGCCGGCCGCGGTCCTCGTCCTGCCAGCCGCCGGCGCGCAGATCGCGCGCGACGAGGGGCGCGAGGTCGAGCCCGATCGACGCGAAATAGGGCGAGTGCTTGACCTCGACGACGACGCCCACGCCGCCCGCGCGGGCGATGTCGAGCACCTCGGGCAGCGACAGGATCCGGTCGGTGCCGTCATAGGCCGCGTTCGCGGGCCGGATCTTCGGGATCCGCTCGGTGCAGCGCAGCGTCTGCAGCTCGTCCCACGTGAAATCCTCGGTGAACCAGCCGGTGAACTCGTAGCCCGCGAAGGACTTCGTCGTCTTGAGGTGCGCGAACTCGGGGTGGCTCGCGACGTCCGTCGTGCCCGAGATCTCGTTCTCGTGGCGCACCACCAGAACGCCGTCTTTCGTCGCGACGACGTCGGGTTCGACGAGATCGACGCCCTGCGCGAGGGCGAGGTCATAGGCGGAGCGGGTGTGCTCGGGTCGGTACCCACTGGCGCCGCGGTGTCCGATGATGGCGGTCATCGCGTCAGACTACGCCGTGGGAGAAAACACCTGATGAACACAGCCCAGGCATAGCATTCCGGGGATATCCTGTGGTGACTCGCAACCCTCGCGACACCGCCGATTCAGGAGTGTGACCACAGCAATGGCCAGCGCCGGATTCACCAACCCGTACTTTACCAACGAGCGACCGCAGGGCCAGGGCGCGTACACGACGCCCCTCGCACCGCAGCAGGCTCCCACCGTTGGCGAGCAGGCTCACCTGGAGGGCATGTACGCCGCACCGTCGGCGGGCACCCCGCAGACGGGCCGCATGACGTACGAAGACACGATCGTGAAGACCGTGATTCTCTTCGCCGTGATGCTCGCAACCGCAGCCGTCAGCTGGTTCATCACGCTCGGCGGCCACTTCACCGCCGTTAACCTCGCTTACGGCGCCGCATACATCTGGCCGACGGCCGTTGGCGCGATCGGCACCCTGGTCATTAGCCTCGTCTACGCCTTCCGACGCAAGACGATCCCGGGAGCGGGCCTCGCGGTTGCGTACGCAGTATTCGAAGGCCTCTTTGTCGGCGGCATCTCCGCCATTTTCGAGACGATGTTCCCGGGCATCGTCATCCAGGCCGCCCTCGCGTCGATCGCCGTGATCGGTACGACCCTCGCCCTCTTCGCGAGCGGCAAGATCCGTGCATCGGCGAAGATGACGAAGATTGTCATGATCGCGATGATCGGCTACGCCGTCTTCTCGCTGCTGAACGTCGGCCTCATGATGTTCGGTGTGCTCCCCGAAGGCATGGCCTTTGGCCTTCGCTCGATGACCATCGCGGGGATCCCCCTCGGCGTCATCATCGGTATCGCCGTCGTCCTCATGGGCGCCTACATGCTCGTCATGGACTTCGACGCCGTGCAGCGCGGCGTGCGAAACGGCGCCCCGGCGAAGCTCGCCTGGACCGCGGCCTACGGCATCCTCGCGACCGTCGTCTTCATCTACATCGAGATCCTGCGCCTGCTCGCGATCCTTCGCGGCAACGACTAATCTCCTCGCGACGATGGCCCGCTCCTTCTGGAGCGGGCCATCGTCGTTTCTACGGGCTGGGTTCACGGCGTGTGGAACGTTCCACATGCTCGCAACCGTCGTTCGATCTGGCGACACCGAGCGTTCATTCTGCGCGAGGAACATCCCTGTGTGACGGCCCGGGTTGGCGGGCCCACCACCTAGGAGATCCCCCATGACCCCTCAGCCCATGCGCCGCGCGGCCGCCGGCGCGGCCGTCATCGGAGCCGTCGCCGCGGTTGCGCTGGCAGCGCCCGCGCAGGCCGCCGACGAGTCCGGCACCGACTACTACAGCAGCAAGCAGCCGTACATCGCCCCCTCGCAGGCCGACATCGACGCCTACCAGGATGCGCCCGAGGGCTACACGCCCCTCGCGACCGAGTCGGTGGCCCGCCACGGCTCGCGCGGCCTCTCGAGCTACAAGTACGACGCGCTGCTGCACCGCCTCGCCGACACGGCACTGGCCGAGGGCGGCTTCCTGACCCCCGAGATCGGCGAGGCGTTCATCGCGAACCTCGACGCCATCACGGCAGCCAACGTCGAGAACGGCTACGGCATGCTCACCGGCCAGGGTGCAACCCAGCACCAGGGCATCGGCGAGCGCGCCGCCGAGCGCAACGCCGAGCTGTTCGCCGAGGGCGGCACGATCGTCGCCGAGACCTCGAGCGAGGCCCGCGCGACCGAGTCGGGGGAGAACTTCCTGCTGGGCTTCGGCGCCGACGACGTCGAGCTCGAGCCGCGCCCCGACCTGCTCTACTTCCACAAGGTCGAGAACCCCGACGGATCCGACAAGGCCGAGGGCACGCCCGAGCGCGAGCGCGCCGACGCGTACGAGGCGTACATCGACGAGCAGACCGACGACGACGGCACGATCGCCGCCGCGATCGACTACATCGAAGACCTCCCCCGCTCGGTCGAGGTCGCCGACGACCTGCTCGGCGGCATCTTCACGCCCGACTTCATCGCCCAGATCGGCGAGGACGAAGCGCACACTTGGTTCAACACCGTCGACGGCACCGAAGACGGCGAGATCGCCTGCGCCGAGGGATCCGACCCGTCGGTCGACGCCGACGCCTGCGGCGACCCCGAGAAGTCGATCGAGAGCGCTGTCGACGCCGCGATGACGCTGTACAACCTGTACATCATCGGCGCCGACATGCAGGAAGAGAACGTCGCCCCGCACGAGTTCGACTTCGAGCAGTACTTCGCCGGACACGAGGAAGACGCCGAGTGGTTCGCGTACCTGCTCGACGCCGAGGACTTCTACGAGAAGGGCCCGAGCCTCGAGGGCCACCACGAGACCTACGCCGTCGCACAGCCGCTGCTCGACGACTTCTTCGCGACCATCGATGCCCGCGTCGCCGGTAGCGACGTCGCGGCCACGTTCCGCTTCGCGCACGCCGAGACGATCGTGCCGTTCGCTGCCCTCCTGCAGCTCCCCGGATCCACGGTTTCGGCGCCCGACAACGCCGCCCCCGCAACCGACGCCGACGTGTACAACTACGACGACAACCCATGGCGCGGATCCGAGGTCACACCGATGGCCGCGAACATCCAGTGGGACATCGTGAGCCGCGAGGGCATCGACCCCGCGACGAACGCCGACTACACCCCGCTCGTGCGCATGCTCTACAACGAGCGCGAGATCGCCTTCAACGACAGCTGCACGCCGGTTGCCGACGGCTCGACCTGGTACAAGGTCACCGAGCTCAAGAGCTGCCTGAACGGCGAAGAGACGTCAGAGAGCCCGCTGCTCGCGAATGAGCCGACGCCGGCGCCGACGGCCGAGCCCACCACTGAGCCCACGGCCGAGCCGACTGCCTCCGCCGAGCCCACGGCAGAGCCCACCGCCACCGCCGAGCCGACCGCGGCGCCCTCGGCCACAGCCGAGCCCTCGGCTGAGCCGACGACCGACTCGACGCCCGCCCCGGGCGACGACTCCAACCCGCTCTCCCCCACGGGCGGCGACATGACCGCCGCCGCTTGGGGCCTCGGCGCCACGATGCTGGCCGCCGGCGCGGTCGCCGCCGAGCTGATCCGCCGCCGCAAGAACCAGGGCGCCAACTAACCCTGACGTAACGCGATGGCCCGCTCCTCACGGAGCGGGCCATCGTCGTGTCCGGGTACACAACTCTGCATTTCTCCGCGCGGTCATCTGCGATTCGCAGATGACCGCACGGAGAAATGATGATGTGAGGGGTTGACACGCGCCCGCGCTCGGCATAACGTACAACCAAATGGTTGCACAAATTGAGTTGAGCGAAGCGGAGATCGACCGTGTGTTCCAGGCACTGGCGACGTCGACCCGGCGCGACATCCTGCGCCGCACGATCGCCGAAGAGCAGTCGGTATCGGCCCTCGCCGCGGAGTACGACATGTCGTTCGCCGCGGTGCAGAAGCACGTCGCCGTGCTCGAGGCCGCGCAGCTCATCATCAAGCGCGCCGAGGGACGCGAGCGGCTCGTCCGCGCGGATCCGTCGATGATTGCGCGCGCCCGGGCGCTGCTCGCCCAGTACGAAGACATCTGGCGGGCGCGCGTTGCCCGCCTCGACGACCTGCTGGCCGAAGACTCGGCCGGCAACCCGCAATAACGACCACCCGCAGCACCGTTTGAAGGAGAAAATCATGCCCGTCACCGACGTCTCCACCGACGCTGAGAACCTGACAATGACCGTCATCGCCGACTTCGCCGCACCCGTCGAGCGGGTCTGGGCCGCGTACAGCGACCCGCGCCAGCTCGAGCGCTTCTGGGGTCCTCCCGGATGGCCCGCCACGTTCACCAGCTGGGACCAGTCGATCGGCGGCCACGCGACCTACACGATGCACGGCCCGCGCGGCGAGAAGTCGTCCGGCCGCTGGGAGTTCCTCGCCATCGACGCCCCAACCCGCCTCGAGGTGCTCGACGCCTTCGCCGACGAGGAGGGCAACCTGCTCGAGAACTTTCCCTCCATGCGGATGGAGTTCGACTTTGAGTCGACGCCCGAGGGCACGCGCATGGTCAACGTGAGCCACTTCGCCTCGGCCGAGGCCCTCGAGCAGATCGTCGCGATGGGCGCCATCGAGGGCACCCGCATGGCGATGGAGCAGATCGACGCCGTCCTGCAGGATCTCCGCGAGTTCGCGGAGGGCAAGGGCACGCGCCTCGAGCTCATCGACGACACCCACGTGCGCATCACCCGCCTCGTGAACGGCCCGCGCGAGCTCGTCTGGCGCGCGCACCACGAGCCCGAGCTGATCCGCCAGTGGATGCTCGGCCCCGACGGGTGGGAGATGACCGAGTGCGTCGCCGCGACCGAGGTCGGGCAGTCGTATCGCAACACCTGGGCGCCCGTCGGCGACACCCCCGGCGAGGCCTTCGGGTTCGAGGGCGAGGCGCTCATGCTCGAGCCGCCGCGCCGCTCGGTGTCGACCGAACGCATGCAGGGCCAGCCGGTCGAGACCCTCAACGACCTCAACCTCTACGAGGAAGACGGCGCGACCCTCGTCACGGTGCTCATCGAGTATCCCGACAAGGACACCCGCGACATGATCCTCGCGACCGGGATGGTCGACGGCATGGAGGCCTCGTTCGCACGCCTGCAGCGCACGATCCTGGATCCGGCGGGCGCGGAGGGCTAATTCCTCACCTTCCCGCCGGGCCGTCAATTCTCCGCGCGGTCATCTGCGATTCGCAGATGACCGCGCGGAGAATTGCAGTTTTAGAGGGCCCCGCCCTCCTGCTCCACGCGGGTCATGAGGGTGCGGACGATCTGCGGATCCTGGCGCAGGCCGTCGTGCTCGAACTCGTTCGTAATCCAGAGGTGCATGTTCGGCACGGCGTCGCGGGTCTGCTCCGCGAACTCGATCGGCACGAACATGTCGTCGTGGTACATCGCCGCCGCGACCGGCACCTCGTTCTTCGCGAGCTGGCCGAGGTCGTACAACTCGGGGTGATCGGTGCGCTCGTGCAGCGCGAGGGCGGCGTCGCGGAAGGGCCGGAGCGAGGCGATCTCGTCGAACTGCCACGGGAAGAACATCTCGCCCGTGAACGGCACCGGGCCCTCGGCGTCGGCCTCGAAACCGCCGACCTCGGAGCGCATGCGGTGCGCGGCCCAGCTCGTGGATCCGGTGCCCGAGGCGTAGATCTCTTCCTGCAGGATCGCGTAGAGCGGGTTGCCCCAGTACTGCGTGCGCGCGTCGACGCCCGCGAGGAACGTGTCGCTCAGGCGGCCCGACGGCAGCATGGCCTCATCGAGCATCCACAGCAGCCCCTCGAATCCGGTCGACATGCCGAAGTCGATTCCGAGGGTCTGCAGGCGGCGCGCCGAGAGCCTGTCGCCCGACGGGAGGATCACCTCGTCGTTCGACACGACGTCGACGATCGTCGTCATCGTGTCGATGTGCTGCGGGTAGCGGCGGTAGAACTCGGCCGTCTTCCGCGCCGTGCGGGGCAGGGTGTTGCGGTAGATGTCTTCGGCGTTCGGCGTGATCGAGGTGATGCCGCCCGTCACGTAGCAAGCCGACAGCGCCTCGGGCGCAAACGACAGGTAACTGAGCGTCAGGAAGCCGCCGTAGCTCTGCCCGAGCGTCTGCCAGCGGGCGCCGCCGTAGACCTCGCGGCGGATGTGCTCGGCGTCGGCGATGATCTGCTCGGCGCGGAAGAGGCGGATGTAGTCGGCGGCTTCCTCGGCCGTGAGCCCCGCGATCGCCGCGCGGTCGACGGGCGTCGAGCGGCCGGTGCCGCGCTGGTCCAGGAGCAGCACGCGGTGGGTCTTCAGCGCCTCGCCGATCCATCCGCCCTCGGGCGCGGGGCGCGGCCCCTTGCCGCCCGGCCCGCCCTGCAGAAACAGCAGCACGGGCGCGTCCTGCATCCCCGGCTTCGACACCTCGCGCGCGAAGACGTCGATGCGGCGAGCGCCGGCCGGATCCGCCCAGTCGAGCGGGACCTCGAGCGTGATGTCGCGAACGCGGAGCCCGCGCAGGGAGAACTCGTGAATCGTCATAAGTCCATGATCCCAGGCGGGCCCGGGGCGCGCCCTAGAGGTTCGCTCCCCCGCGGTACCTCGTGCCCTGGTGCGTGTCGGGCAGGCGGTCGCCGCGGCCGAACAGCCGGTTGCGCAGCGTGGTCGGCTCGCCGTCCTCGCGGATCCGGCCGCGCTTTCGCAGCTCGGGGATCACGAGCTCCGCGAAGTCGCGGGCCGTGTCGAACGAGTGATACTGGCGCAGGTTGATGCCGTCGACGCCGTCCTCGTCAAGCCACTTCTCGATCTCGTCGGCGACGACCTTGGGGGTGCCGGCGACAAAGAAGCGACCCTCGCGTCCGTTGCGGATCCGCGCGAGCGCCTCGCCCGCGGTGAGGCCCGCGAAGCCCATAAGCCGGGCGAGGACCGCGGGGTCGCTCTGCTGCGCCGCGATGTCGTCGACCGGCGTCTCGTCCGGGTAGGCGGTCAGGTCGATCGGCATGCTCGAGTGGGCGAGGATGCCGTCGAGGCTCTTGAAGTCCTGGTAGGTCTTCAGCTTGTCGGCGGCCTCTTCCTCGGTGCGGCCGACGATGACGCCCGCCTGCACGATGAACTTGATGTCGCCGGATCCGCGGCCTTGGGACACGGCCGCGTCGCGCATCTCCTGCGCGTTGCGCTGGAAGTCTTCGCGGGTGTTGCCGCCCGTGAACACGAGTTCAGCGTGCCTGCCCGCGAAGGCGATGCCGTCGGCGGATCCGGTCGCCTGGAACAGCACGGGCGTGCGCTGCAGCGACGGCGACGAGAGGTGCGGGCCCTTGACTTTGAAGTGCTCACCGACGTGGTTGATGTAGCGCACCTTGGCCGGATCTGTGTAGACGGCGTTTTCGACGTCGCGGACGATCGCGTCGTCGTCCCAGGATCCCTCCCACAGCTTGTAGAGCACGTGGAGGTACTCGTCGGCCTTGCGGTAGCGCTCGGCCTTGGGGATCTCGCCCTCGAGGCCGAAGTTCTGCGCGGCGTTCGGCAGGTACGAGGTGACGATGTTCCAGCCGACGCGGCCCTTCGTCAGGTGGTCGAGCGTCGACATGCGGCGCGCGAACGCGAACGGCGGCTCGTAGGTCGTCGAGAACGTTGCGCCGAAGCCGAGGTGCTTCGTGACGGCCGCCATCGCGGGGATTACGAGGAGCGGGTCGTTGCTGGGGATCTGCAGGCCCTCGCGGATCGCCGTCTCGGGTCCGTCGCGGAAGGTGTCGTAGGCGCCCACGACGTCGGCGAGGAAGACGCCGTCGAAGCTGCCGTCCTCGAGGATCTGGGCGAGCTCCGTCCAGTACTCGATGTCGTTGAACTCGTGGCGGCGGTTACCGGGCAGTCGCCATAGACCGTGGGTGATGTGGCTCACCGTGTTCATCTCGAACAGGTTGACGATGAGCTTCTTCTTGTCGGTCATGCAGTTACTGCTTCTTTCTCGGCCGCGGGTGCCCCGGGAGCGCTGAAATCGGGGCGGGTTCCATTCAGTTCAAAGTCTCCCACGACCCTGCGGCGCTGCGCGGCGGGGTTGTGCGAGTGCACCGTACGGGCGTTGCGCCAGTGGCGGTCGAGCGCGGCCTTCGTCGAGACCGCGGAGGCCCCGCCGACCTCGAAGATCTCGGTCGCCGCCTCGAGCACGAGCGGCGCGACGACCTGCTGCAGGCGGTAGACGTCGAGCAGCAGGTCGGCGTACGCGTCTTCCTCGCCGGCCGCGAACTTCTCGCTCGCGCGGTCGACATCGCGGGCGCCCGAGATCACGAGGCGCGCGGCGGCGTCGGCGCGCGCGCTCACGGATCCGATGGTCTCCTGCACGAGGGTGTCCTCGCGCGGCAGGGTCTCGCCCGAGAAGCCGAAGATGCGGCGGCGGGGCCGCACGAACTCGACGGCGTCGCGCAGCGTCGCCTTGCCGATGCCGGCGGCCGCGGCGAGCAGGATCAGCTGGAACACCGACGCGATGTGGTGCCCGCGCGCCGGATCCTCCCCCGACACGATGACGTCGGCGGGCGCGACGGCGACGCGGTCGAACGTCGTCGTGCCGGTGCCGGTGAGGGGCTGGCCGAAGCCGTCCCAGTCGTCGAATGAGGCGACGCCCGGGTCCTTCGTGCTCACCGTCACTCCGACGCGTGTATCGCCGTCGAGCGCCGAGAGGCGGATCCAATCGGCGTAGATGCTGCCGGTCGTGTAGTACTTGCGGCCCGTCAGGAAGATCTCGTCGCCCTCGCGCTCGATGCGCGTCGTGATCTCGGCGACCTCCTGCTTCTCCGACTGCGCGTTGCCGATGAAGTCGCCGCGCGCGATGCGCTGGATCCACGCCGCGTGGTTCGCCTCGTCGGCGTCGTAGCCCGCGACGACCTCCTCGACGACCGCGACGTGGCCGCGGTAGAGGTGGGCGAGGTTCGAGTCGGCGGAGGCGACGAGGATGAGGCGCTCGACCACCTGCTCGAAGCTCAGCCCGAGCCCGCCCCACTCGATCGGGAGGCGAATGGATCCGAAGCCGATGGCCTGCAACGCCCGCACTTCCTCGAACAGCAGCGTGTGGTTCTGTTCGCGCTCGACGGCACGCGCGGCGATGCCGATCAGCAGCTCGTCGAGGGCGCGGTCGAACTCCTCGAGGGTCTTGGGACGGGTGATCGTTGCAGTCATAACGCCCGACTGTAAAGAGAAAAGGCGCCCCGGCGCGACTGTGTGACGCCGTGAGGCGTTATGTGACGACATACGGCGTCGCACGGCGACACAGAGCCGCATCGGGTGGCCCTGACCTGGTTCCATAACTCCATCCCATTCGTCCCTTTCGTCTTGAAGGAACCCCATGAACACCGCGCTTCGCCGTACGTCTCTTGTCATCGCTGCGACCCTCGCCGTCGGCATGTCGATGACCGCGTGCGCCGCGGCGACGCCGGCGGCCTCGGGCGGATCCACCGAAAAGGCGGGCGGCTCGCTCGTGTACCTCGACGCCGAGCTGTCGAGCAACACGCAGCTGCAGTCGAGCGGCACCTGGCAGGACAGCGCGTACGTCACGAACGTCACCGACCGCCTGCTCGACCGCGACCCCGAGACCGGCGAGATCGGCCCCTACATCGCCGACACGTGGAACGTATCGGACGACGGCCTCGTGTACGAGTTCCACATTGTCGATGGCGTGACCTACAGCGATGGCACGCCGCTGGATGCTGCGAACGTCGCCCGCAACCTCGAGTGGCAGGCGAACGGCGACGCCGACGGCGGCATCCCGGCGAACAACTGGTTCCCCGCCGTCTCCGACATCACGCACGACGACGACGCGCAGACCGTGACGGTCACGCTCGAGGCGCCCTACGCGCCCTTCCTCAACGTGCTGTCGTTCTGGCGCACCTCGCTCGTGGCCGACGCGACGATCGACTCGAGCCTCGAGGCGCAGTCGCAGCTGACGGGCATCATCGGCTCCGGGCCCTTCGTCGTCGAGTCCGAGAAGTACGGCGAGGAGATCGTGCTCACCGCCCGCGACGACTACGACTGGGCGCCCGGAAGCGCCGCGCACGACGGCCGCGCCTACCTCGACGAGGTCGTCATCATCCCCGTCACGGAAGACAGCGTGCGCCTCGGCTCGCTGCGCTCGGGCGAGGCCGACCTCATCCGCTACATCCAGCCGAGCGAGGAGGCGGGCCTCGAAGCCGCCGGCATCACGGTCGTCGGCGTGCAGGGCGCCGGCAACGTCAACGCGTGGGAGCTGCACCAGTCGGCCCCGTTCCTCGACGACGTGCGGGTGCGCCAGGCGCTGCAGCACGGCATCGACCGCCAGCAGATCCTCGACGACCTCTACACCGACAACTGGCAGGTCGCGACGAGCACCGTCACGCCGACGACGTTCGGCTACGTCGACCTCTCGGACGAGTTCGCGTACGACGCCGACGAGTCGAACGCCCTCCTCGACGAGGCGGGCTGGACCGAGCGCGACTCCGACGGCTACCGCACGAAGGACGGCGAGCGCCTCAGCATCCTGACGTATATCGACGTCTTCGACAGCACGTCCAAGCCGCTCTTCCAGCTGATCCAGTGGCAGCTCGAGCAGATCGGCGTCGAGCTCGTCATCAAGGAGACCGACTACGCGAACTACTCCGCGACCATCGCGGATCCGGCCATTGGCGCACGCCGCAACGGTTGGCCGGAGGCCGACGCCTGGGTGCGCCAGAACGTCAACTACAACTCGACCCTCACCAACGGATTCGCCTTCCAGGAGCCGGACACCGAGCTCGACGCGCTGTACGAGGCGCAGGCCACGGCGACGACCGACGAGGAGCGCGCCGAGATCGTCGGCGACATCCAGCGCCGCGTGATCGAGCAGGCGTATGCCCTGCCGATCCTCGACGACACGCAGGTCTTCGGCCTGCAGTCGTACGTGCACGACTTCACCACCACCTACGAGGCTCGCCCCACGTTCTACGACGTGTGGACCGAGAACAAGTGACGATGACTCCCCTCGGTTTCTTCAAGCGCATCGGGCAGTCGCTGCTCGTCGTCGTCCTCACCTACGTCTTCGTCTACGCCGTGCTGTTCCTGCTGCCCGGCGACCCGATCGAGAGCCGGATCAACAACCCGCAGAACCCGATCCCCGAGGATCAGGCCGAGGCGATCCTGAACTACTACCGCCTCGACCGACCGCCGCTCGAGCAGTTCTGGACCTCGGTCACGCGGATCCTGCAGGGCGACCTCGGCTACTCGCTCACCAACGGGCGCAAGGTCTCCGACCTCATGGCGCAGGGCATCGGCGAGACCGTGACCCTCGCGGCCCTCGCACTCGTGTTCGCGATCGTATTCGCCCTCATCGTCGCCCTCATCGGCGTCTTCGCACCGTGGAAGGTCGTCCGTAACGCCGTCAGCACCCTGCCGACGCTCGCCTACGCGACGCCGGGCTTCCTCATCGCGCTCCTCCTCCTGCAGGTCTTCGCGTATCAGCTCGGCTGGTTCTCGTCGATCCGCGACGAGGGCTTCAAGTCGCTCCTTCTGCCGGCGATCACCCTCGGCATCGGCGGCAGCGCCGCGATCGCGCAGGTGCTGATCCAGTCGCTCACCCGCGCGGCGAACGAGCCGTTCGTGACGGTTCTTCGCGCCTCCGGAACCGCGCCCGCGAAGATCATCGGCCGGCACGTGCTGCTCAACGGATCCATCCCCGCCGTCACGCTCCTCGGCCTCACGATCGGCGAGCTGCTCGCCGGATCCGTGATCGCGGAGACGATCTTCTCGCGCACGGGCCTCGGCTTCCTCACCGAGCAGTCGGTGCGCTCGCAGGACGGCCCCGTCGTACTCGCCGTCGTGATGTTCGTGTCGATCGTGTTCACGACCGTGAACCTCGTGACCGACCTCATCTACCCGCTGATCGACCCGCGCCTCGCGGGATCCGCCCGCCGCAAGAACGCGGCCCTCGTGCCGGAAAGGGCGCACGCATGACCGCCACCCTCACGCGTACCTCCGGCGTCGCGAGGCGCCCGCGCGTCGTCGGCGTGCTCGACGTCGCCGCCCTCACCTTCCTCGCGCTGCTCGTCGTCGCGATCGCGATCCCCGGCGTGCTCTCGCCGTACGACCCGCTCGCGGCGGCGCCCGGCCAGACGCTGCAGGCGCCGAGCCTCACGCATCCCTTCGGAACCGACTACCTCGGCCGCGACCTCTTCTCGCGCGTCATGCACGGCACGAGCCGCACGCTGCTGGCGTCGACGATCGCGGTCTCGATCGGGCTCGGCGTCGGAACGCTCCTCGGCCTCTTCTCCGCCTACTTCGGCCGCGGCGTCGATGCCGTCATCAGCCGCATCGTCGACGTGCTCCTGTCGATCCCCGGCCTGCTGCTCTCGATGATGATCGTCGTCGCGCTCGGCTTCGGCGCCGTCAACGCCGCCATCGCCGTCGGGATCGCGTCGGTCGCGACCTTCGCGCGGCTCATGCGCTCCGAGGTCCTGCGGGTCAAGGCGCTCACGTTCGTCGAGTCGTCGCGCCACCTCGGCGTCGGGCCCGCGAGCCTGCTCTTCCGCCACGTCCTGCCGAACTCGTGGGGCCCCGTGCTCTCGATGACGACCCTGCAATTCGGATCCTCGATCCTCGCGATCGCGGCCCTGAGCTTCCTCGGCTACGGCGCCCCGCCGCCCCAGCCCGAGTGGGGCATGCTCGTCTCCGAGGGGCGCGAATACCTCGCCTCCTCCCCCTGGCTGACGCTGCTTCCCGGCCTCGTCATCATCCTCACCGTCCTCTCGGTCAGCCGCCTCAGCAAGCTGATCACCGCCGCACGCACGGGGGTTCGCTCATGACCATCGCACCCGAAACCGCCATCGAGATCGCGACGTCCACCGCCCTCGAGGTGCGAGACCTCCGCGTCTCGTACCGGCCCGCGCACCAGCTCGTCGAGGTCGTGCACGGCGTCACTCTCTCGGTGTCGCGCGGCCGCACCCTCGCGCTCGTCGGGCAGTCCGGATCCGGAAAATCGACGATCGCGCTCGCGGCCGCGGGGCTCCTCCCGAAGCGCGGCGAGGTGACCGGCGGATCCATCACGCTCGCGAGCCGCGACGTGACCCGCTTCACCGATCGCGACTGGCGACCGCTCCGCGGGAGCGAGATCGGCTTCGTGCCGCAGGATCCGCTGAGCTCGCTCGATCCGCTGCAGACTATCGGCTCGCGCCTCGGCGCCGAGCTGAAGCGGCACGGCGTGCCCCGCGGCGAACGCGAGGCGCGCGCCGCCGGGCTGCTCGCGCGGGTCGGCATCGTCGACGCGGCGCACAAGCTGAAGCTCCGCCCCCACGAGCTCTCCGGCGGGCAGCTCCAGCGCGTGCTGATCGCGATCGCGATTTCCGGATCCCCGCAGCTGCTCATCGCCGACGAGCCGACGAGCGCGCTCGATGTGACGGTGCAGCGCACGATCCTCGACCTCATCGGCGAGCTGCGCGAGGAGCTCGGCCTCGCGGTTCTCCTCATCACGCACGACCTTGCGCTCGCGCGCGAGCGCGCCGACGACATCGCGGTGCTCCACGAGGGCATCGTCGTCGACCAGGGCGCGGCGGAGCGCGTCGTCTCGGATCCGCACGACGACTACACGCGCGAGCTCTTCGCGAACGCTCCCGCGCTGAGCCCCGATCGCTACGCGTACCTCCTCCGCCCCGTCGACCCCGCGGTCGACGTCGCGATCGAGGTGACCGGCCTCACGAAGACCTTCCCCGGATCCCCGCGGCCCGCCGTCAACGGGGTCGACCTGCGGGTGCGGCGCGGGAGCATCCACGCGCTCGTCGGCGAATCCGGATCCGGAAAATCGACGATCGCGCGCATCGTCGCCGGGCTCGAACCGTACGAGGGCGGGTCGGTGAAGGTCGCCGCCCGCCGGCTGCAGCTGGTGTACCAGAACCCGCTGTCGGCGCTCGACCCGCGGTTCACGGTGCGGCAGCTGCTCGACGAGCCCATCGCACTATCGACCGACCTGTCCGCCGCCGATCGCGCCGCCCGCGTGACGACCGCGCTCGACCACGTGGCCCTGCCTCAGAAGGTGCTCGGCAGTCGCCCGCACGACCTGTCCGGCGGGCAGCGCCAGCGCGTCGCGATCGCGCGCGCCCTCGCCCTGAGCCCCGAGGTCCTCGTGCTCGACGAGCCCACGAGCGCGCTCGACGTGACGGTGCAGACCCAGATCGTCGACCTGCTCATGGAGCTGCGCGACCGCGACGAGCTGACCTACCTGTTCATCTCGCACGACCTCAGCCTGATCCGCCAGATCGCCGAGGAGGTCACGGTGCTCGAGCACGGACGGCTCGTCGAGAACGCCCCGACGGCCGAGCTCTTCGCCGCTCCCCGCGACGAGTACACCCGCAGGTTGATCGACGCGATCCCCCAGACCTCATAGGTAAAATTGGTGGCACAGCGGGCCCTGTAGTTCACGCGTCCCGCACATCGATCTGGAGTCCGCTGTGCCCACCTCCCTCACCGCGCGCCGAAACGCGCTCTTTGCGCTGTTCCTTCTTCCGGGGCTCGGCATCTCGTCGTGGGTGACGCGCACCCCCGACGTGCGCAACCTGCTCGACGCGTCGACCGCGCAGATGGGCTTCATCCTCTTCGGCCTCTCCGTCGGATCCATGATCGGCATCCTCGGATCCGGCCCCCTCGTCGCGCGCTTCGGAACCCGCCGCGTGATCTTCACGGGCGGCGTGATCGTCGCCTGCGGCGTCGCCGTGATCGGCCTCGGGGCCTTCGCCGCGCAGCCGCTGCTCGTGGCGTTCGGGCTGGCCCTCATCGGCCTCGGCATGGGCGGCGGCGAGGTCGCGATGAACGTCGACGGCGCCGAGGTCGAGCGCCTCATGCGCAAATCGGTCATGCCGACCCTGCACGGATTCTTCAGCTTCGGCACCGTCATCGGCGCGATCATCGGCATGGCGCTGACGGCCGCCCGCTTCCCCGTCGGCTGGCACCTCGGCATCACCGCCGCGATCATGCTCGCCTCGATCTTCGTCGCGATCCGGTACGTGCCCGCGGGCTTCGCCAAGAGCACCGTCAAGCGCCGCGAGCGCCCCGCCGACCAGGCGCCGGTCTGGCGCGACGTGCACCTCCTCATGATCGGCGGCATCGTGCTCGCGCTCGCGATGAGCGAGGGATCCGCCGGCGACTGGCTGCCGCTCCTCATGGTCGACGGGCACGGGTTCTCCGACGCCATCGGATCCGCCACCTACGCGATCTTCGCCGTCTGCATGACGGTCGGTCGCTTCGGCGGCGGCTGGTTCGTCGACCGCTTCGGCCGCGCAATCGTGCTCGCCATCAGCTCGATCGTGGCGGGCATCGGCCTCGCCATCGTCGTCTTCGTCGACAACCAGGCGGCCGCCGCGGTCGCCGTCGTGCTCTGGGGCCTCGGCACCTCGCTCGGTTTCCCCGTCGCGATGAGCGCCGCGGGCGACTCGGGCGAGAACCCCGCCGCGCGCGTCTCGTTCACCGCGACGATCGGCTACATCGCCTTCCTCGTGGGCCCGCCGCTTCTCGGCATGCTCGGCGAACACTTCGGCCTGCGCCTCGCGATGCTCGTCGTGCTGGCCCTCATCGCGGTCGCCGTACTGCTGACCCCCGGGATCCGCCGCCGCACCCCGGAGCTGGTGCGCGACTGACCCGGGGTTCCGGCCACAACTGGGACACGCTTCCGGGCATGTCCCAGTTTGTGCGGGAATAGCAGGCCCATTCCCTCCACAACTGGGACACGCCCCGAGGCATGTCCCACTTCGTGCGGGAATAACGGCCCCATTCCGGCCACAACTGGGACACGGCTCGAGGCATGTCCCACTTCGTGCGGGAATAGCGGCGCCATAACAACCAAAAGTGGGACACGCCCCGAGGCGTGTCCCACTTTGTGCGTTACGGGATTACTCCCATTCGATCGTCGCCGGCGGCTTGCTGGTGACGTCGAGCGTGACGCGGTTGATCTCCGCGACCTCGTTCGTGATGCGGTTCGAGATCTTCGCGAGGGTCTCGTAGGGCACGCGCGTCCAGTCGGCGGTCATCGCGTCCTCGCTCGAGACGGGGCGCAGCACGACCGGGTGGCCGTAGGTGCGGCCGTCGCCCTGCACGCCGACGCTGCGCACGTCGGCGAGAAGCACGACGGGGCACTGCCAGATCTCCTGGTCGAGACCGGCGGCGGTGAGCTCCTCGCGCACGATGGCGTCGGCCTCGCGCAGGATCTCGAGGCGGTCCTTCGTGACCTCGCCGATGATGCGGATGCCGAGGCCCGGGCCGGGGAACGGCTGGCGTCCGACGATCGCCTCGGGGATCCCGAGCTCGCGGCCGATCTGACGCACCTCGTCCTTGAACAGGGTGCGCAGCGGCTCGATGAGGCCGAAGTCGAGGTCGTCGGGCAGGCCACCGACATTGTGGTGGCTCTTGATGTTCGCGGTACCGGATCCGCCACCCGACTCAACGACGTCGGGGTACAGCGTGCCCTGCACGAGGAACTTGATGGGCTCACCCTCGGCCTTGGCCTCGTCGACGAGCTCGCGCTGGACCTTCTCGAACGCGCGGATGAACTCGCGACCGATGATCTTGCGCTTGGTTTCCGGATCCGTCACACCCGCGAGGTGACCGAGGAAGGTCTCCTCGGCGTCGACCGTGATGAGGCGCACGCCGGTCGAAGCGACGTAGTCGTTCTCGACCTGCTCGCGCTCGCCCTTGCGGAGGAGGCCGTGGTCGACGAACACGGCGGTCAGCTGGTCGCCGATCGCGCGGTGCACGAGGGCCGTCGAGACGGCCGAGTCGACGCCGCCCGACAGCGCGGAGATGACGCGCGCGGATCCGACCTGCTCGCGGATCTTCGCGATCTGCTCCTCGATGACGTTGCCGCTCGTCCAGTCGGCGGGCAGGCCCGCCGCCTTGTGGAGGAAGTTCTCGATGATCGTCTGGCCGTGATCCGAGTGCTTGACCTCGGGGTGCCACTGCACACCGTAGAAGCAGGCGTCGGCGTTGCCGAAGGCCGCGACCGGGGTCGCGTCGGTGGTCGCGAGGACCTCGAAGCCCTCGGGCGCCTCGGCGACCGAGTCGCCGTGGCTCATCCACACGTTCTGCTCGGTGGGGGTGCCCTCGAGCAGCACGCCGCCGTTGCCGGTGAGGGTCGCGTCGGTCGCGCCGTACTCGCGGTGGCCGGTCTTCGCGACCGTTCCGCCGAGGGCGCGGGCCATCACCTGGAAGCCGTAGCAAATGCCGAGCGTCGGGATCTTCAGGCCGAAGATCGACGTGTCAAACTCGGGCGCACCCTCGGCGTACACCGAGCTCGGACCACCCGAGAGGATGATCGCGACGGGGTTCTTCGCGGCCACCTCCTCCGCGGTGATGCTGTGCGGCACGAGCTCGCTGAACACACCGGCTTCGCGCACGCGCCGTGCGATCAGCTGGGCGTACTGCGCGCCGAAGTCGACGACGAGAACCGGGCGCTGTGCCGTATCGGTGCTCACTGGGCGGCCTCCTGGAGGGGATCGTTGGGAGAGGGGCTTTGGGACGCCGCGCGCTTGGCGGCGGCACGTTCCTCGCGGCCGGCGAGGTAAACCCGGACGTCGCGAATGACGAAGACTTCCATGATGAACGACAGGAAGGGCACAACGCCACCTCCCGCGAGAAGAAGCAGGCGCGGGAACTGCCAGCGCATGAGGCTCCACAGGCGGAAGCAGGCCAGCAGGTACACGACATAGAACCAGCCGTGGATCATGAGGATCAGCAGCGAGATGTTCACGCCCTGGCCGGTCGAGTCGATCTCGCAGCCCGGGATCCAGGGGGTCAGCAGCGACGTCGGCGTGCAGCCGGGGCCCGGGATGACCTTGTCGAAGTGCAGGAAGCCGCGCGGGCCGCCGGCCCAGAGCTCGACGGCGAGGGGCGTGTACTTGAGCACCATCTCGGCGACGAGCGCGAGCAGGCCAACGCCCGTGATCACGCTGGCGATCTGATAGAAGCGCAGCGCGCGGCGAATCTGCGGGAAGGTTTTGAGGCGTGGCTGAGCCATGCCTTCGATCCTAGTCGGGGCGTCCTGGGCAAGCGCCGGGGCCTCGGGCGGGCGCCGAGATTCTGACGATCGCTCGAGAATGTGCAATATCGCGGAAATCGTCAGAATCTCGACCGATCGTCAGAATCTGGGCGCGCGCAGCCCCGCGCGATTACCATCGCAGAGTGAGCGAAACGCAGCGTGTGGAGGAGGCGGCGCGAGAGCGCGGCCTGGAGATCGAGGTTCGCGAGTCGCCCAAGGCGTCGTCGCTCGAGGAGGCCGCGGCGCTTCGCGGCATAGAACCCTCCGACATCGTGAAGACCCTCGTCGTCAAGGGCAAGGGCGAGCAGTACTACTTCGCGCTCGTGCCGGGCGACCGCGCCATCAGCTGGGGCAAGCTGCGCTCGGTCGTCGGCGTCAACAAGCTGCGCCTGCCCGAGCCCGAGCTCGCCCTGCAGGCGACGGGCTACGAGCGCGGCACGATCGTGCCCGTCGGATCCCACACCGCCTGGCCCGTCTATGCCGACGAGCGCATGGTCGGCAAGCGCGTCTCGATGGGCGCGGGCGCCCGCGGATACGCGCTCTACGTCGACGCCGACGCGCTCATCGCGGCCTACGGCGCGACGATCGCCGACATCACGGATCCGATTGAAGAGATCCGCGGGGCGTAGTCAGTCCTCGTCGTCGTCGGCATCGGGGTCGATGCCGGCGAAGGCCTCGAGCTCGCGCTCCCAGGCGTCCTTCGCGAGGCGGTACCAGAGGTAGAACGAGAAGCCCGCGAAGATCGCCCACTCTGCCGCGTAGAACAGGTTGAGCAGGTTGACGTTGCTGTCGGGCTCGGGGGCGGGCGACGAGATGGTCTCGAGCCCCGCGTCGGTGATCTCGCCCGTCGCGTCGTTCGCGACGAAGTAGGGCCGGTAGACCGCGCCCTCGACGTCCCAGTGCGCGAGCAGAGCGGCCGACGACATCGCGCCGATGCTGTGCGGATCCGCGCGGTCGGGATCCGACGGATCCTCGCTCGAGATGATGCGGCCCGTGAGCTCGACCTCGTCGCCGGTCGCGGCGGCCGAGAGCTCGGCGATCGCGTCTTCGGCGTCGTCCTCGGTCGCGGCCCAGCCGATCGCCGTGGCGAGCGAGGCGCCGCCGACGACGAGGCGGCCGGTGACCCAGTAGCCCTCGATGCCGTCGTTCACGCGATCGGTGACGACGAGGAAGTTGTCGGCGTCCCACGTGCCCACGACGTCGACGCGCTGGCCGACGTAGGGGCCGTCGAGGTATCCGCCGGGCTCGACGACGTCATCGAGCGGCACGACCTCTTCGGTCTGCCCCTCGGCGACGGGGCTCGTCGCGAGCGCCCGGGTCAGCTGCCACTGCAGCAGCCACGAGAAAATGCCCGCGACGACGAGGCAGACCACGAGGAGGCCGATCCACCTCGAGCGAAGCATGACCTCGCGCAGGGTGGGCGGAAACTCCTCGAGTTCTACCTCGTCGTGGGACAACTGATCGGTCATTCGTACGGGGTCACGACCACGTCGACGCGCTGGAATTCCTTCAGCGAGCTGTAACCGGTGGTCGCCATCGCGCGGCGCAGCGCGCCGATGAGGTTCGTCGTGCCGTCGGCGGTGGTCGCCGGGCCGAAGAGTACTTCTTCGAGGCCCGCGTGCTGCTCGACGGCCACGCGGCGGCCGCGGGGCAGCGTGGCGTGGTGCGCCTCCTGGCCCCAGTGGAAGCCGCGGCCCGGAGCGTCGGTCGCGCGGGCGAGGGCGACGCCGAGCATGACGGCGTCGGCGCCCATGGCGATGGCCTTCACGATGTCACCCGAGGTGCCCACGCCACCGTCGGCGATCACGTGCACGTAGCGTCCGCCCGACTCGTCCATGTAGTCGCGGCGCGCCGCGGCGACATCGGCGACGGCGGTCGCCATCGGCGTGTGGATCCCGAGGGCCGTGCGCGTCGTCGACGCGGCACCACCGCCGAAACCGACGAGCACGCCGGCGGCGCCGGTGCGCATGAGGTGCAGCGCGGCCTTGTAGGTGCCCACGCCGCCCACGATGACGGGAACGTCGAGGTCGTAGATGAACTGCTTGAGGTTCAGCGAGTCGTCGCCCGACGAGACGTGCTCGGCCGAGACGGTCGTGCCGCGGATGACGAACAGGTCGACGCCCGCCTTCACCACGGTCTCGTAGTGCTCCTGCGTGCGCTGCGGCGACAGAGCCGCCGCGACGACGACGCCCGACTCGCGGATCTCCGCGATACGGCGCGTGATGAGCTCGGGCTTGATCGGCTCGGCGTAGAGCGCCTGCATGCGCTGCGTCGCCGACTCGGCGGGCAGCGAGGCGATCTCGGCGAGCAGGGGCTCCGGATCCTCGTACCGGGTCCAGAGGCCCTCGAGGTCGAGCACGCCGAGGGCGCCCATGCGGCCCAGGGCGATCGCCGTGGCGGGGCTCACGACCGAGTCCATCGGCGCACCGAGCACCGGGGTCTCGAACGTGAACGCGTCGATGCTCCACGACGTCGAGACGTCGGCGGGGTTACGCGTGCGGCGCGTGGGAACAACCGCAATGTCGTCAAAGGTGTAAGCCTGACGGCCGCGCTTACCGCGTCCGAGCTCGATCTCCATGCTCACCGTGTGATGCCTTTCGTCAGCGCGTGTAGTTCGGGGCCTCGACGACGATCTGAACGTCGTGCGGGTGCGATTCCTTGAGGCCCGCGGGCGTGATGCGCACGAACTTGCCCTTGCTCTTCAGCTCGTCGATCGTACGCGAGCCGACGTAGAACATCGACTGACGCAGGCCGCCCACGAGCTGGTACACGACGGCGGCGGCGGGGCCGCGGAACGGCACCTGGCCCTCGATGCCCTCGGGGATCAGCTTGTCGTCGTTCGGCACGTCGGCCTGGAAGTAGCGGTCCTTCGAGTACGAGGTCTGCTTGCCGCGGGTCTGCATCGCGCCGAGCGAGCCCATGCCGCGGTACTGCTTGAACTGCTTGCCGTTCTGGAAGATCAGCTCGCCGGGCGACTCGCTCGTGCCCGCGAGGAGGGAGCCGAGCATGACGGTGTCGGCGCCGGCGACGAGCGCCTTCGCGATGTCGCCCGAGTACTGCAGGCCACCGTCGGCGATGAGCGGAACGCCCGCCGCGCGGCAGGCCAGCGAGGCCTCGTAGACGGCGGTCACCTGCGGCACGCCCACACCGGCGACGACGCGCGTGGTGCAGATCGAGCCCGGGCCCACGCCGACCTTGACGGCGTCGACGCCCGCGTCGATGAGCGCCTGCGCGCCCTCGCGGGTGGCGATGTTGCCGCCGATGATGTCGATGTGCGCGAAGCTCGGGTCTGCCTTCAGCTTCGTGACGATGTCGATGACACCCTGCGACTGGCCGTTGGCGGTGTCGACGACGATGACGTCGACGCCCGCGTCGCGCAGCGCCTCGGCGCGCTTCCATGCCTCGCCGAAGAAGCCGATGGCCGCGCCGACGCGGAGGCGGCCCTGCTCGTCCTTCGTCGACAGCGGGTACTGCTCGCGCTTGTCGAAGTCCTTGATCGTGATGAGGCCGCGCAGCACGCCCTTGTCGTCGACGAGCGGGAGCTTCTCGACGCGGTGCTTGCTGAAGAGCGCGACGACCTCTTCGCTCGGGATGCCGGGGTAGCCGGTGACGAGGTTCTCGCTCGTCATCGCGTCCTTCACCAGCGTGGTCTTCTTGTCTTCGGCCGAGACGAAGCGCATGTCGCGGTTCGTGACGATGCCGACGAGCTTGCCCTCGTCGTCGATGACGGGAAGGCCCGAGATGCGGTACTCGGCGCAGCGCGCGTCGACCTCGGCGAGGGTCTCGTCGGGCGACGTCGTGATGGGGTCGGTGACCATGCCCGACTCGCTGCGCTTGACGCGATCGACGGCCGCGGCCTGGTCTTCGATCGACATGTTGCGGTGCAGGATGCCGATGCCGCCCTGGCGCGCGAGGGCGATCGCCATGCGGGCCTCGGTCACGGTGTCCATGGCTGCGGAGAGCAGGGGAACCTGCACGCGGATCCGCTTCGTCAGCTGCGAGGACGTATCCGCCTCGCTCGGGATGACGTCGGTGTGCCCGGGCAGGAGCAGCACGTCGTCATAGGTGAGACCGATAAAGCCGAAGGGATCGTTTTGCGTCATTATGTGACTCTCCTGCAGGTGCGCGGCGTTTCCGCCCATTGTATGGCCGATAACTGACAGGGCTTCTCGGCTATTCCATACGGTCGGCAAGGATCGCCGTGCGCCGCCCGCCGATGCGGGTCACGAACAGCGTCGCCTTGGCCTTGCCCGACAGCTTCAGCTTCTTACGGAACTCCGCCGGGTCGATGTCGACGCCGCGCTTTTTGATCTCGAGCGTGCCGATCCCCCGCTCCTTCAGCGCCTTCGCGAGCGGTTTCGGATCCGCCGGCAGCACCTCGCGGACCCGGAACGTCGTCGCGAACGGGCTCCGCCGATCCGCGTCGCCCGTGAGGTACGCGATCTGCTCGGCGACGGGGCCCGCCTCGAGCGCGCGCGCGACGTCGCCGATCAGGCGCGCGCGGATCACGGATCCCTCGGGTTCGTGGATAAAGGATCCGAGCTCGCGCACGGGCTCGTCGGCGGTGTCCTCGGGTGCGGTGATCTCGTGGGCGGCGTCGCCGCGGATCACGAGGGCCGCGCGGCCGACGCCCTCGCGGGCGAGCGCGCCCGACCAGACGACGAGCTCGACGGTGGATCCGTCGACGCTGATCCACTGCGCCTCGCAGCCCTCCGGGAGGGCGTCGCGGTCGTGTGCGGGGCCGAGCTTGATGCCGGCGGGCTTGCGGGCCGCGAGGGCGAAGGTCCAGTCGAGGTTCGGCGAATAGTCGTCGGCCGACACCCTGCGGGTCTCGCTGTGGCCCGTCGTGCGGCGGGCCGGATCCAGCCAGACGGCGTCGACGTCGTCGACGTTCGTCTCTTCGGCGGTGCCGTGGCGCACCTCGACGGCGTCGCCGAACGGGCGCAGGTTGTATGCCGCGAGCGCCGCCGTGACGTCGTCGGCGTCGACCGAGAGCACGCGCAGCCCGAGGGCCGCGAAGGCGAGGCTGTCGCCGCCGATGCCGCATCCGAGATCCGCGACCGAGGTGAGGCCCGCGCGCGCGAAGCGGCCCGCGTGGTGGGCCGAGACCGACATGCGCGTGGCCTGCTCGAGGCCCGCCTTCGTGAACAGCATGCGGCCCGCGAACTCGCCGAACTTCGCGGTCGCGCGGTGGCGCAGGCGCGACTGCCCGACGACCGCCGAAACGAGATCCGGCCCGTGCCCCGCGGCGCGAAGCCGCGAGACGACGCGGGCTACGTCGTTCGTCGTTTCGACGGGATCCAGCTCGTCGAGGAGCGCCATCGCCTGCGGCGTGAGGAGCGCGTCGAGCTCTGCGTGTTCCATGAGTTCCAGCGTAATTGGCACTCACGTTGCGCGAGTGCCAGAGACGGTTCTACACTGGCAATTAGCACTCTCGGGGTGAGAGTGCGAACCCAAGTCTTCTGTCAGAAAGAGGTAGACCGTGTCGGTTTCCATCAAGCCGCTCGAGGACCGCATCGTCATCAAGCAGGTCGAGGCTGAGCAGACCACCGCGAGCGGACTCGTCATCCCTGACACCGCCAAGGAGAAGCCCCAGGAGGGCGCCGTCGTGGCCGTCGGACCGGGTCGCATCGACGACAACGGCAACCGCGTGCCGGTCGACGTTGCGGTTGGCGATGTCGTTCTCTACAGCAAGTACGGCGGAACCGAGGTGAAGTTCGGCGCTGACGAGTACCTCGTGCTCTCGGCCCGCGACGTCCTCGCCATCGTCGAGCGCTGACGTACCTTCGAAGCCCCGGATGCTCAGCATCCGGGGCCTCGTCGTATCTAGAGTGGATCCATGCGGACTGAAATGAGCGATATCGCTGAGATCGTTGACGAGAATCCGTGGGCCGCCTGGGGCGCGCTCATCGTCGCCGCGGGCGTCGTGCTCATCGTCGCTTTCGTCGCGAGCTGGATCTTCAGCGCCGTCACCGGCCGCCTCAGCGGTCGCGCCGAGGTCTTCACGGAGCTGCAGCGCCGGTTCCCCCGGCCCATCTTCTTCCTACTGGCCGTCATCGGGTGGCGCGGCTCCGTCGCCGCGTTCTTCCCCCGGGATTTTGCGGAGGCGCGCGGCGCCGCTTCCTACGCCCTGACGCTTGCGATCATCGCGGTCACTGGCTGGATCCTCGGCAAAGTCGTCATCTTCCTCCTCGACGGCGCGCAACGCCGCCAGGATTCGTCGGTCGGCGACGAATTCACCGTGCGTCGTCGCCGCACGCAACTGCGCATGATCCGCAGTCTCGTGATCGCCATCGTCGTCGTGCTCACTGCCGCCGCGATGCTGCTCACAATTCCAGGGGCCAAGGCTTTCGGTGCGTCATTGTTCGCCTCCGCTGGCCTCGTCTCGATCGTCGCGGGTCTCGCCGCGCAGTCGACGCTCGGCAACCTCATCGCGGGGATCCAGCTGGCATTTTCGAACGCGCTCAAGGTTGGTGACACCGTCGAGGTGAACGACCAATTCGGCAAGGTCGAAGAGATCACCTTGACATACGTGGTGGTGCAGATCTGGGACGACCGCCGGCACGTTCTGCCGTCGACCTACTTCACCACGACGCCGTATACGAACTGGACTCGTAATCAGACGCAACTCACCGGCACCGTGTATTTCGAAGCGGACTACAACGTCGACGTCGCAGCGGTCCGGGCCGAGGTAGAGCGGATCCTCGACCGCACGCCCGAGTGGGATCGGCGCAGCTGGGGACTTGTCGTTACCGACGCGTCCGGCGGTGTCGCGCAGCTACGCGCCACCATGACGGCTGCCGATGGCGACCAACTGTGGACGCTCCGCTGCGCCGTGCGTGAGCAAATCATCGCGTTTCTCGCGAATTCGCGGCCGCAGGATCTGGCGCGCAGCCGCTTCGAGACGATCCCTACGCCGGAGGCGTGAACGTCGACAGTTCGTCGAGGATCCACCACACCCAGTAGCTGCTGAACAGTACAGTGACGCCCCCGATCACGTAGCTCGAGACGCACCACGACGTGCGCGCCCGCTGGCGGAGCTGCGCGATGAGGCCGATGAGCGCGCCGATGACGCCGAAACCGGCGCCCCACGGCCCGAACCACGACACGATCAGCCCGACCGAGGCGAGCGTCACCGCGACCACGACGAGCGTCGTCACGGGCCGCAGGCGCCGCCGCGCGGGCGTCGCCTGCAACTCGGGCAGGATGTGCCCGAAGGTGTCGGCCGCAAGCGTGATCGGGCCGGTCGCCGGATCCACGATGCGTTGCTCCGCGCCGCGCGCGCCGGTGCCCCGATTCATCGGGCCGACGTCCTGCGCACGCGTCTCGGTCATGACGTTTCCGCGACCTGAATCTCGGTGACGGGCAGTGTCGAGTCCGCGCCGAAGTCGAGCGTCGACGGGCGCCGGCCGCTCGAGATCAGCTGCGATGCGAGCGCCGCGATCATCGCGCCGTTGTCGGTGCAGAGGCTCAGCGGCGGGATCCGCACCGTCACGCCGCGCGCCGCGGCGCGCTCGAGCGCGACCTCGCGCAGCCGCTTGTTCGCGATCACGCCGCCGCCGAGCAGCAGGCGCGGAACGCCGCGCTCCTCGCACGCATCGAGCGCCTTCGTCACGAGCACGTCGACGACGGCCTCGCGGAAGCTCGCCGCGACATCGGCGACCGGCAGGTCCTCGCCCTCGTGCTGCTCCACCCAGCGCGCGACCGAGGTCTTGAGGCCCGAGAACGAGAAGTCCCAGCGGTGCGCCGCCATGTCGCTGGCCCGGCTGAGCCCGCGCGGGAACCGGATCGCGTTCGGATCCCCGCCGACCGCCGCGCGGTCGATCTGCGGGCCGCCCGGGTACGGGAGGCCGAGGATCCGGGCGACCTTATCGAACGCCTCGCCCGCCGCGTCGTCGATCGTCTCGCCGAGCATCTCGACGTCGGTCGTGATCTCGCGCACATGCAGCAGCGACGTGTGCCCGCCCGAGACGAGCAGCGCGATCGTCGGATACTCCAGCGGCTCGCTATCGGGCGTCACGATGTCGGCCGCGATGTGGCCGACGAGGTGGTTCACGGCGTAGAGCGGCTTCTCGAGCGAGACCGCGAGGGCCTTCGCCGCGCCCACGCCCACCATCAACGCGCCCGAGAGACCCGGCCCGCTCGTGACGGCGACGGCATCGAGATCCCGCAACCGGATCCCTGCCTCGGCGACCGCCTGCTCGATCGTCGGCTGCAGCGCGTCGAGGTGCGCGCGCGCCGCGACCTCCGGCACGACGCCGCCGTAGCGGGCGTGCTCGTCCATGCTCGACGCGATCGTGTTGCTCAGCAGGGTGCGGCCGCGCACGATACCGATGCCGGTCTCGTCGCAGCTCGTCTCAATGCCCAGAACGAGGGGCTCGGTCATGCGATCCTCCTCAGGTCACACTTCATGATCACGGCGTCAACATCATCCGGCTGGTAATAGCGCGCGCGTCGCCCGATCTCGACGAAGCCCTCGCTCTCGTACAGCCCCTGCGCGACCGGGTTATCGGCGCGAACCTCGAGGAACACCTCGCGGGCGTTCCTCTCCCGCGCCGTCTCGAGCAGCTCCCTCAGCAGCCTTCGGCCGAGGCCCTGGCCCCGCGCCTCCGCGGCCACCGCGATCGTCTGCACGTCGCTATCCGCGCCGCCCGCGAGGTGGCGCAGGCCCGCGTATCCGCGGATCCCGTCCTCCTCGTCCACGATGTACCGGCCGTGCGGGCTCGCGAGCTCGGCCGCCATCGCGTACTCCGGCCACGCGTCCGTCGGGAAGCTCGCGTTCTCGATCGCCATGATCGCCGCCAGATCGCCTGGCGTCGCCGTGCGGATCACGTGCTCACCCGCTTCACCGCACCCGGGATCTTCGCGTCGGGGGCGCGGAGGTACAGGGGGTCGAGGTGCTCTACCCTGCCTGTCTTGAGCTGGCGGGCCGCGATGATTGCGAGGTACTTTGCCGGGATTGTGGTCGTTGGCTCTCCGCTTCGCGGAATCGCTTTGGGCTGGCCGCTTCGCGGATGCTCCCCCGGCCCCGCAGTCCCCCGGATCCGCTCCGCGGATCCTCCCGCCAGACCCGATGCCTGCGGGGCCGTGGGAGCATTCGCTTCGCTCTGCTCTCGGGGCGTGGGCTCGGGGGTGGGGTCGCTGAGATTCTGAGGATCGGGCGAGATTCTGACCGGATCTGGCTTTTCTTTCGAATCTCGACCGATTTTCAGAGTCTCGGCGCGCTCGACCGGGACGAGAGTCGGGCCCTCGGTGCGGTTCGGGAGGCCATCGCTCAGGCCCTCGTAGGTGCTGACCGCGTTCTCGCGGCGCCTCGCGTCGGTCGTGATCACGACGCGGGCTTCCGGATCCTGTTCCAGGATCTCGAGCGCGGCCGCGTCGTGGCTCGCGACCGGGATGACGGGGATCCCCCGGCCGATCGCGAACGCGCGGGCCGCGGCGATGCCGATCCGGAGCCCCGTGAAGGGGCCGGGGCCCATGCCCGCCGCGACAACCGAGATGTCTGCGGCGGTGAGGCCCGCCTGCTCGAGCGCCTGCTGAATGAGCGTGCCGATCACCTCGGCGTGGCCGCGGCTGGTCTCGCTCTGCGCCTGCCCGAGCACCTCTTCGGTGTCTGGGTCGACGACGGCGACGGCGGAGCCGATCGAGGAATCGATTGCGAGGATCATCCCCTCCAGGGTAGGGGCGGCTCGCTTACAACCAGCCTTACGCGTGTCTCGTTATGACAACGGTGCGCGGGGCGTCGAGGTCGAGGTTCTCGGCGTCGTCGGCCTCGCCGACCGGGCGCTCGATCTCGATGTCCCACCACTCGTCGGCGATCTGCTCGACGAGGCCGCGTCCCCACTCGACGATCGTGACGGATCCGTCGAGGTCGAGATCGAGATCCTCGAGCTCGCCCGAGTCGCCGAGCCGGTACGCGTCGGCGTGGATGAGCGGGGCGCCCCCGACGAGCGACGGGTGCGTGCGCGCGATCACGAACGTCGGCGATTGCACCGGCCCTCGCACGCCGAGGCCCTCGCCGATTCCGCGCGTGAGCGTCGTCTTGCCGGCGCCCAGCGGGCCCGTCAGCACGAGCATGTCGCCCGCGACGAGGCTCTTGCCGAGCGCCTCGCCGAGAGCCTCCATCTGGGCGGACGTCGCGATCTCGTGCCGGCCGAGCAGCTCATCGGGAACCATTGTGTGTTCTTCCTCTTAGGCGACGGTGTTTTTAGACAACCGTGTTTTTAGACGATCGTGCGGGTCACGCGCGGGCCGAGGCGCGTGATGATCTCGTAGTTGATCGTGTCGGCCGCGTCGGCCCACTCGGTCGCGGTCGGCGCGCCCCGCAGCGGATCCCCAAACAGCACCGCGCGGTCGCCCACCTTCACGGGGGCGTCGCCGACGTCGACGATGAACTGATCCATCGCGACGCGGCCCGCCACGTGGAAGCGCTGCCCGCCGATGCGCACCGGGCCGCGGTTCGAGGCCTGGCGCGGCACTCCGTCGGCGTATCCGATGGGCACGAGCGCGAAGGTCGTGTCGCGCTCGGCGCGGTAGGTATATCCGTACGACGCGCCATGTCCGGCCTTCACGCGGCGCACCGCCGCGACGGGTGCCTGCAGCGTCATCGCGGGGCGCAGCCCGAGGTCGGCCGACGAGCGGTCATCGAACGGCGAGAGGCCATAAATGCCGAGCCCGATGCGCACGGCGTCGAGCCGCGTCGCCGGCAGGTCGAGCGCCGCGGCGGTCGCCGCGATGTGCCGGATCCGCGGGCGCAGCCCCGCATCGATCGCCCGCGCCATCGCGTCGCGGAACACGTCGAGCTGCGCGAGGTCGTCCTCCGGCGACGCGCCGGACAGGTGGCTGAAAACGCCCTCGACCCGCAGGCGGCCCTCGCGCTCGAGGCGCGAGGCCTCGGCCATGAACGCACTCCAGTGCGCGGGCGCGGATCCGCCCCGCCCCAGGCCCGTCTCGAACTTCAGGTGCACGAGCGGCACGGCGGATCCGGCCTGCGACGCGACCCGGCGCAGCTGCTCGATCGTCGAAAGGCCGAGCTCGATGTTCGCCGCGATCGCGGGCGCGAAGTCGGTGTCGGGGCCGTGCAGCCACGCGATGATCGGGTGGTCGATGCGGGCGGCGCGCAGCTCGAGCGCCTCGGAGATGTCGGCGACGCCCAGGCGGCTCGCGCCGCCGGCGATCGCCCCGTGGGCCGCGGCGACGGATCCGTGCCCGTATCCGTTCGCCTTCACGACCGCGATGAACTCGCGCGTCTGCGCGGCGGCGCGCAGGGTGCGGACGTTGTGCTCGATGGCTCCGCGATCGATGATCGCCTCGCGAGTCGGAGATGTCGCCATCAGATGCCGCCTTCCAGAATCGTGTATGCCAGCGCCAGCCCGCCATCGTGCGAGAGCGAGAGGTGCGTGCGGGCCACGCCGCGCGCCTCGAGCGTCACGGCGGTCTCGCCGGAGATCTTGTAATTCGGCGCCTGCCGCTCCCCCAGCCGGGGAACCTCGATCTCCTGCCAGAAGACCCCATCGGATCCGCCGAGCGCCTTGATCAGCGACTCCTTCGCCGCGTAGCGCGCGGCCAGGGAGCGCAGGGGCAGGTCGCGCTCGTGCGGCGTGAAGAGGCGCTCCATCAGACGCGGCGAGCGCGCAATCTGCCCCTCGAACCGCTCGATGTCGACCATGTCGACGCCTACCCCGATGATCATCTCTTCAGCCTAGTAAGCCGACCTGCGCTCCCGATCCCAGGGCGGGGCGCCATGCCGCCGAAAGTGGGACACGCTTCAGGGCGTGTCCCACTTTCGGCGGGAATAGCGGCCCCATTCCCGCACCAAGTGGGACACGGGTCGAAGCGTGTCCCAGTTCGTGCGGGAATAGCAGCCCCATAACCGCACAAAGTGGGACACGGGTCGAAGCATGTCCCAGTTTTGGCGGGAATAGCAGCCCCATAACCGCACAAAGTGGGACACGCCCCGAGGTGTGTCCCACTTGTGGCGGGAATGAGCGGCTTACTCGACCGTGACCGACTTGGCCAGGTTGCGGGGCTGGTCGACGTCCAGGCCCTTGGCCGTGGCGAGGCCCATCGCAAAGATGTGCAGCGGCACGACGGCGAGGAGGGGCTCGAAGAGCGGGCTCGCGAGCGGGATCCGCAGCACCTCGTCGGCCGACGGCAGCACGGCCGAGTCGCCCTGCTCGGCGATCGCGATCACGCGGGCACCGCGGGCGCGGATCTCCTCGATGTTCGAGATGACCTTCTGGTGCATGGTGACGGATCCGCGCGGCGACGGCACGACGACGAACACCGGCTGGCCGGGCTCGACGAGCGCGATCGGGCCGTGCTTCAGCTCGCCGGCGGCGAAGCCCTCGGCGTGAATGTAGGAGATCTCCTTGAGCTTGAGCGCGCCCTCGAGCGCGATCGGGTAGCCCACGTGGCGACCGAGGAAGAGCACCGAGCGGGTGTCGGCCATCCAGCCGGCGAGCTGCTCGATGCGGTCCTGCTCGTTGTCGAGGATCCACTGGATCTTCGACGGGAGCGCCTCCAGCTGCGCGACCGCCTCGTCCGAGACCGCCTGGTCCAAGGATCCGCGGACGTCGGCGATGTGCAGGGCGAACAGGTAGAGCGCGGTGATCTGCGCGACGAAGGCCTTCGTCGACGCGACGGCGACCTCGGGGCCCGCGTGCGTGTAGACGACGGCGTCGGATTCGCGCGGGATCGTGGATCCCTGCGTGTTGCAGATCGAGAGCGTCTTGGCGCCGAGGCGGGCGGCCTCCTTGACGGCCATCAGCGTGTCCATGGTCTCGCCGGACTGGCTGATCGAGATGACGAGCGTCGACTCCGACACGATCGGGTCGCTGTAGCGGAACTCGTGGGCGAGCTCGACGACGACGGGGATCCGCGACCACTTCTCGATCGCGTACTTGCCGACGAGGCCCGCGTAGTACGCGGTGCCGCAGGCGAGGATCACGACGCGCTCGATGCCGACGAACAGCTCGTCGAGTCCCTCGAGCTCGGGGATCGAGATGCGGCCGTCCTTGACGCGTCCGCGCACGGTGTTGGCGACGGCCTCGGGCTCCTCCGAGACTTCCTTCGCCATGAAGCTCGACCAGCCGCCCTTGTCTGCGGCCGAGGCGTCCCACGACACCTCGAACGGCTGCGGCTCGACGCTGTTGCCGTCGAAGTCGGTGACGGTGACCTTGTCGGGCGTGATCGCGACGATCTCGTCCTGACCGATCGCGAGCGCGCGGCGGGTGTGCTCCACGAAGGCCGCGACGTCGGATCCGAGGAAGTTCTCCCCCTCGCCCAGCCCGATGACGAGCGGCGAGTTGCGGCGGGCGCCGACGACGAGATCCGGGTGGTCTTCGTGCGTCGCGAGCAGCGTGAACGCGCCGTCGAGGCGGTTGACGACGGCGCGGAACGCGGCGACGAGGTCGCCCGTCTCGCGGTAGGCGCGCGCGATCAGCTGCGCGGCGACCTCGGTGTCAGTCTCGCTGAGGAACTCGACGCCCTCGGCGACGAGCTCCTTCTTCAGCTCGGCAAAGTTCTCGATGATGCCGTTGTGGATGACCGCGAGGCGGTCACCATCGGCGAGGTGCGGGTGGGCATTGAGGTCGGTCGGGCCACCGTGCGTTGCCCAGCGGGTGTGACCGATTCCGGTGGTTCCGCGCCCCATCGGATCCTGTTCGAGCGATTCGCGGAGGGCGGCGAGCTTGCCCGCCTTCTTGCGGGCGGTCAGGCGCCCGTTCTCACCAACGACCGCGATACCGGCGGAGTCGTACCCGCGGTATTCGAGTCGAGCGAGGCCCGCGACGAGGATGCCCTGGCTGTCCCGGGGGCCGACGTATCCGACGATTCCACACATGCGAATGATCCTAATCTGGCGAATCCGTGAGCGAACCCTGCATGACAGATTTCTAACCTGTCTGATAGCTTGTAAATATCTCGAGGAGGAGACCATGACCTACACCCCCGACGCGATCCGCGCCATCACCCTGTCGACCCTGCGCCTGCCGCTGTCCGTCCCCATCTCCGACGCCAAGGTGTTCACCGGGCGCCAAAAGCCCATGACCGAGGTCGTTTTTCTCATCGCCGAGATCGAGACCGAGCAGGGCTTCTCGGGTCACGGCTTTAGCTACTCGAAGCGCGGCGGAGGGCCCGCCCAGTACGCCCACGCGAAGGAGGTCGCGGGAGCCGCCATCGGCGAGGATCCGAACGACATCCAGAAGCTCTACTCGAAGCTGCTCTGGGCGGGCGCGTCGGTCGGCCGCTCGGGCGTCGCGACGCAGGCCCTCGCCGCGATCGACATCGCGCTCTACGACCTCAAGGCGAAGCGCGCGGGGCTCCCGCTGTCGAAGCTGCTCGGATCCCATCGCGACAGCGTGCGCACCTACAACACCTCGGGAGGCTTCCTCAACGCCTCGCTCGACGAGGTCAAGGCCCGCGCGACGCAGTCGCTCGAGGAGGGCATCGGCGGCATCAAGGTCAAGGTCGGCCTGCCCGATAGCTCCGAGGATCTGCGCCGCGTGCGCGCCGTGCGCGAGCACATCGGCGACGCGCCGCTGATGGTCGACGCGAACCAGCAGTGGGATCGCGCGACCGCCCTGCGCATGGGACGCCGCTTCGAGGAGCTCGAGCTCGTGTGGATCGAGGAGCCCCTCGACGCCTACGACGCCGAGGGCCACGCCGACCTCGCCCGCGCCCTCGACACCCCCATCGCGACGGGCGAGATGCTCGCCTCGGTGGCCGAGCACGAGCGACTCATCGAGGCGCGCGCGTGCGACATCATCCAGCCCGACGCCCCGCGCGTCGGCGGCATCACGCAGTTCCTGCGTCTCATGACCTTCGCCGACCAGGCGGGTCTCGACCTCGCGCCGCACTTCGCGATGGAGATCCACCTGCACCTCGCCGCCTGCTACCCGCGCGAGCCGTGGGTCGAGCACTTCGACTGGCTGGATCCGCTCTTCGAGGAGCGCCTCGAGACCCGCGACGGGCGCATGATCGTGCCCAACCGCCCCGGCCTCGGCATCACCTTCACCGACCAGGCCCGCGCCTGGACGACCGAGAAGGTCACGATCACGGCATGACCACATCCCGCGGCGAACAGATCGCCGACGCGATCGCCGGCCTCATCGTCGGCGGATCCATCGCGCCCGGCGAGCGCCTGCCGAGCGAGGCGCGGCTCGCGGACGACTATTCCGCAAGCCGCGCGGTCGTCCGCGAGGCGATCCAGCGCCTGCAGACGCGCGGGCTGGTACGCACCCGCACCGGATCCGGAAGTTACGCCCTCACGCCGCCCGCCGAGGGCGGGGACGGCTGGTTACAGGCGACCGGATCCGCCGAGCGCGCCGAGCTGCACGCGTTTCGCACCGCGATCGAGCAGGAGGCGGCGGCGCTCGCGGCACGCCACCGCACGGCCGACGACCTGGCCGCGCTCGACGCGGCGCTCGCGCGGCTCGCGGCGGCGACGCTTCCGGCCGAGTCGGTCGAGGCCGACTTCGCGCTGCACAACGCGATCGCGATCGCCTCGCACAACCGCTACCTGGGCGAGATGCTGACGCGGCTCGGGGCGACGACGATCGTGCTCCCCCACGCCCGGCTGACCGACGCGGTCGCGGCGACCGTGATCGCGGAGCACCGGCTCATCGTCGAGGCCATCCGTGCCGGGGACGCGGTCACGGCATCGGCCGCGATGCGCGCCCACCTGGCTGCGTCCTCGGCCCGGCGGGGGTGAGGGCGTGTCCCAGTTGATGCGGGAATAGCCGCGCCATTCCGGCCACAACTGGGACACGCTTGGATGCATGTCCCACTTCGTGCGGGAATAGCCGCGCCATTCCGACCACAACTGGGACACGCCTCGAGGCATGTCCCACTTCGTGCCGGAAAGCCCCTACAGCTTCCGCAGCAGCACGCTCTCGACCGAGTGCTCCGGGCCCTTACGCAGCACGAGGGTGCCGCGGTGCTTGGTCGGCTCGACGTTTTCGGTGAGGTTCGGCAGGTTGATCTCGCGCCAGATCCCGCGCGCGGTCTCGATAGCCTCGGCGTCGGAGAGGTGCTGGAACACCTTGAAGTATGACTCGGGGTTCGCGAACGCGCCCTCGCGGAACTTCAGGAAGCGATTCACGAACCACTGCTCGATGTGCGCGGTCTCGGCGTCGACGAAGATCGAGAAGTCGAAGAGGTCGCTGACGGCGACGTCGTTCGGCGCGGGCGGCGGTTGCAGCACGTTGAGGCCCTCGACGATGAGCACGTCGGGCTGGCGCACGACGACGGCCGCGTCGGGCATGATGTCGTACTTCATGTGCGAGTAGAACGGCGCGCGTACCTCGGGCTCGCCCGACTTCACGCGCGTCACGAAGTCGACGAGCGCGCGGCGGTCGTACGACTCGGGGAAGCCCTTGCGGCTCATGATGCCGCGGCGCTCGAGCTCGGCGTTCGGGTAGAGGAACCCGTCGGTCGTCACGAGCTCGACGCGCGGGGTATCCGCCCACCGGCTCATCAATTCGCGCAGCAGGCGCGCGACGGTGGACTTCCCGACGGCGACGGATCCGGCGACGCCAACGACGAACGGGATCCGCGGTTGGTCCTCGCCGAGGAAGGTCGCGACCTCGGATCCGATCTGGCGAGTCCCCGCGGCCCACGCGCTGAGCAGGCGGCTGAGCGGCAGGTAGACGTCGCGCACCTCGTTGACGTCGAGGCGGTCGCCGAGCCCGCGGATCTGCACGATCTCCTGCTCGGTCAGCGGCTGGTCCATGCCGCGCGCGAGTCGCGCCCACTCGGTGCGGGGAATATCGCGGTAGAGCGAGAGCTGCAGTGAACTGCTATCAGCCGTCATTCGTCCGATTTTACGGCCACCACGGGGTCGCCATAAAACGTCGCCTCTGATGCCGCCGAGGCGACGTTTTTTGGCGACCCCCAATAGCGCTAAGTTTTTCCTATGCGCCTCGGGGTTCTCGACATCGGATCGAACACTGTCCACCTGCTCGTCGCCAATACGCAGCCGGGCGGACGGCCGCTCGCGAAGACGAGCGAGAAGTCGACCCTGCGCCTGATGCGGTACCTCACCGACGACGGATCCATCTCCGACGAGGGCATCGAATGCATCCTCGCGGCAGTGCGGCGCGCCCGCGCGGTCGCCGAGACCGAGCAGGTCGACGAGCTTCTCGCGACGGCGACGAGCGCGATCCGCGAATCGACGAACGGCCCGAAGGTCATCGCCCTCATCGAAGAGGCGATCGGCCAACAGCTCCAGGTGCTGACGGGCCCCGAGGAGGCGCGCTTCACCTTCCTCGCGCTGCGCCGCTGGTTCGGCTGGTCGGCCGGGCAGATCCTCATGTTCGACATCGGCGGCGGATCCCTCGAGATCGCCGGCGGATCCGACGAGTTCCCCGAGCTCGCCGAATCCGTGCCGCTCGGGGCTGGCCGCATGACGGTCGAGTTCCTGCCGCAGGATCCGCCCGGCGATGCCGCCGTCGAAAAGCTCGCGTTCCACTCGGAAGAGACGCTCGCGGCCGTTGCCGCGCGCTTCGGGCGGATCCCCTCCCCCGATCACGTCGTCGGATCCTCGAAGACGATCCGCTCGCTCGCTCGCCTCGTCGGCTACAAGCGCAGCGGCTGGGGCGGCGCCGCACGGTGGATGCTGCCGCAGCAGGAGCTCGAGTCGTGGATCCCCGTGCTCGCGCGCGTGCCCGCCACGTCGCGCCAAGAACTGCCCGGCATCACGCCCGAGCGCACCTTCCAAATCACGGCCGGCGCGGTCGTGCTGAACGAGGCGATGAAGGCGCTCAACGTGTCCGAGCTCGAGGTCAGTCCGTGGGCCCTCCGCGAGGGCATCCTCCTGCGCTACGCGGAGGACATGGGCTGGTAAGCCCCGCGCCCGAGCAGCGGAGTTGACCCCGAACTGCGGATGATCCAGTCCTCCGGATCCGCAATTACGGACCATCTCCGCAGTTAGGGTCACAGCGCGGGCCGCGCGGCGCAGGATCCGCGCGTGTGGCTCAAACTGCGGAAGTGACCCCGAACTACGGAAAGAAACCCCTCGCGGATCCGCAGATCCGGGCCAGCTCCGTGATTAGGGGCCACAGCGCAGGGCGCGCGGGGCAGGATCCGCGGGGCAGACCCGGAACTGCGGACATGACCCCATACTGCGGAAAGAAACCCCTCACGGATCCGCAGATCCGGGCCAACTCCGCTGTTGCGGGTCACAGCGCGGGCCGCGCGGCGCCGGATCCGCGGGGCAGACCCGGAACTGCGGACATGACCCCGTACTGCGGAAGACTCGAGCACGCGGATCCGCAGATAGGGGCCAACTCCGCACGTACGGCCCACACAACAAAAATGCACAGCCCCCAAGGGACTGTGCATTCTTGTTCCAGCGAGAACTACAGCGCGAGGCGTTCGCGCACGATCTCGGCGAGGCCGGACGCGGCCTGCTCGGCCTCGTCGTGCGTGGCGGCCTCAACCATGACGCGCACGAGGGGCTCGGTGCCCGAGGGGCGCAGGAGCACGCGGCCCGAATCGCCCAGCTCGGCCTCGACAGCCTCGACGGCCGCCTGAACCTGCTCGTCGTCGACGCGCGTCTTGTCGACGCCCTTGACGTTGATCATCGTCTGCGGGAACACCGTCATGATCGACGCGAGCTCGGCGAGGGTCTTGCCCGTGCGAGCCATCTCGGCCACCAGCTGCAGGCCCGTGAGGAGCCCGTCGCCCGTGGTCGAGTGGTCGTTCATGATGACGTGGCCCGACTGCTCGCCGCCGAGCGAGTAGCCCGAACGGTTCATCTCTTCGAGAACGTAGCGGTCGCCGACGGCGGTCTGCACGACGCGGATCCCACGCTCCTGCATCGCCACCTTGAGGCCAAGATTGCTCATGACCGTGGCGACGAGAGTGTCCTGCGCGAGCAGTCCGCGCTCGTGGAGCGACGCGGCGAGGATCGCCATGATCTGGTCGCCGTCGATCTGGTTGCCCTCGGCGTCGACCGCGAGGCAGCGGTCGGCGTCGCCATCGTGGGCGATGCCCACGTCGGCGCCGTGCTCGACGACGGCCTTCGAGATCACGTCGAGGTGCGTGGATCCGATGCCGTCGTTGATATTGATGCCGTCCGGATCCGCACCGATGACGGTCACGCGCGCGCCCGCGTCGGCGAACAGCTGCGGCGAGACGCCGCTCGCGGCGCCGTTCGCGCAGTCGATCACGACGTGCAGCCCGTCGAGGCGCGCGGGGAGCGTGCCCAGAAGGTGCAGCAGGTAGCGGTCTTCTGCGTCGGCGAATCGGCGGATCCGCCCCACATCGGCACCGGTGGGGAGCAGCTTGGGCTCGTCCATGTAGTGCTCGATGCGCTCCTCGACGATGTCGGGCAGCTTCACTCCGCCGCGGGCGAAGATCTTGATGCCGTTGTCGGGAGCGGGGTTGTGCGACGCCGAAATCATGATGCCGAAGTCGGCATCGAAGTCGTTCACGAGGAACGCGAGAGCCGGCGTCGGGATCACACCCGCGTCATACACATCGACCCCGCTCGCAGCGAGCCCTGCCGAGACGGCGGCCCCCAGGAAGTCGCCCGAAATGCGCGGATCGCGTGCGATCACGGCCTTCGTGCGACGCCCCTGGGCGCGACGCGCCTCTGCAGAACGCCCCTGGCCCAGGACGACAGCAGTCGCCTGGGCCAGGGAGAGAGCAAGGTCGGCGGTGAGGGCGCCATTGGCGAGCCCTCGCACACCATCCGTGCCGAAAAGAGCCATAGAGGGCTCGATCAGCGCTTCGAGAACTGCGAAGCCTTGCGGGCCTTCTTGAGACCGGCCTTCTTACGCTCGATGACGCGGGCGTCACGGGTGAGGAAGCCAGCCTTCTTGAGGGCGGGACGGTTGTTCTCGCGGTCGATCTCGTTGAGCGCACGCGAGATCGCGAGACGCAACGCGCCGGCCTGGCCCGAGGGGCCGCCACCGCTGATGCGAGCGATCACGTCGTAGGCACCCGAGAGGCCGAGCAGCGTGAAGGGGTCGGTGATGAGCTGCTGGTGCAGCTTGTTGGGGAAGTACTCCGCGAGCTCACGGCCGTTGACCGTGAAGGAGCCCTCGCCGGGGATCAGGCGCGCGCGGGCAATAGCCTGCTTGCGGCGACCGACAGCAGCGCCGGGGACGCTAACCACGGGGCGCTCGGCGACAACCTCGGCCTCGGCCGGGGTCTCGGTGGTGTAGTTCTGAACGTCTTCAGTCACGAGTTAGTCCTTTAAAGCCGCGGCGCTTACTGGGCGACCTGGTCGAAAGTGTACGTCTGGGGCTTCTGAGCGGCGTGGGGGTGCTCGGCACCCGCGTACACCTTCAGCTTCGCCAGCTGGTTGCGACCGAGGGTGTTCTTCGGAAGCATGCCGCGAACGGCCTTCTCCACGGCGCGAACCGGGTTGTTCTCGAGCAGCTCGGTGTAGCTGACCGACTTCAGACCACCCGGGTAACCCGAGTGACGGTAGGCACGCTTGTTCTCGGCCTTGTTGCCCGTGAGGACGACCTTGTCAGCGTTGATGATGATGACGAAGTCACCCATGTCCATGTGGGGGGCGAAGGTCGTCTTGTGCTTGCCGCGCAGGAGCGCCGCAGCGTGCGAGGCGAGGCGGCCGAGAACGACGTCGTTGGCGTCGATCACGAGCCAGTCGCGCTGAGCGTCGCCAGCCTTCGGGGTGTAAGTGCGAGTCACGATAGTGCTGCTTTCTTGTCGAACGGAGAGGTTCGTGAATCCCACTCCGGGGCGGTTGACAGCGAAAATCGCGGCAACAAACCGGTGGAGGGCTCACGTTCGGATGCGCGACAGCGCGCGCACCAACAAGCAACGTTACCGGATCCGACACCCGAGCGCGAACGGATCCGGCCTCTCACGACGGATTCCCACCTTCGGGCGGATCCGCTCACCGCCTCTCGAGGCAGCATCGGCAAGAATAGTGCGCATGACTGAATCTCAGCCGCTCGTCGTCGCCTTCGACCTCGACGACACCCTCGCGCCATCGAAGTCGCCCGTCAACCCCCGAGTCGCCCAGCAACTCGTCGACCTCGCCCGACGCGTCGAAGTCGCCATCATCTCCGGCGGACAGATCAGCCAGTTCCGCAGCCAGGTCGTCGACAACCTCCCCGATGCCGCCGACGCCCTCGGCCACATCCACCTCCTCCCCACCTGCGGCACCGCCTACTACCGCCACAACGGCGACGAGTTCGCGCTCCTCTACTCCCGCGACCTCACCGACGACGAAAAGACCCGCGCCCTCGCCGCCGTCGAAGAAGAAGCCAAGCGCCTCGGCTACTGGGAGACCGACACCTGGGGCCCCATCCTCGAAGACCGCGGATCCCAGATCACCTTCTCCGCCCTCGGCCAGGCCGCACCCGTCGACGCGAAGAAGGCATGGGATCCGACGAGCGAGAAGAAGTCCGCGCTGCGCGACGCGGTCGCCGCCCGCGTGCCCGACCTCGAGGTCCGCTCCGGCGGATCCACCTCGGTCGACATCACCCGCAAGGGCATCGACAAGGCCTACGGCATGAACCAGCTCGCCGCCGAGACCGGAATCGACCTCTCCGACATGCTGTTCTACGGCGACCGCCTCGACGAAGACGGCAACGACTACCCCGTGCTCGCGATGGGCGTCGCCTGCGTCGCCGTCGACGGCTGGGAAGACACCGCCGACAAGCTCGACACCCTCATCGCACAGCTCCCCCTGCGCGACTGACGCAGACAACGAAAGAGGGCGCCCGCTGATCACCAGCGGGCGCTCTCTTTCGTTGTCGCGCTACTTCGACGCGCCGATCGCCCACACGCGGGGCAGATCAGTTCCATTGACGGCGAGGTCGCCGATGAGGCGCGCCTTGAAGACCCACGGGTTGTGGCTGCCGGCCGTGCGCGCGTTGCGCCAGTGGCGGTCGAGATCCTTCGTGCGGCTCGTGCCGGATGCCGCGAGCGAGTCGAAGGCATGGCTGATGGCGTTCAGCACGAGCGGCGTCAGCGTGACCTGCGCCTGCGCCGACGCGAGCTCGGCGGCGTCGTTCGCCGCCTCGTCCTCGTCAACGGTGATCTCGCCATTCAGCAGCGCGACGGCGGAGTCGTGGGCGCCCTGCAGCGCCTCCGAGACGCGCTGCACCGCGGCGGTCGCGACGAACGCGGCCGACGAGACCTCTCCGATCACCTGCAGCAGCTGCGGATCCTCGGACGCGACGTTCGCGGCCGCGTGGCTGAAGGTGCGGGTGCGCTTCTTCACCTCTGCGGCGAAGTCGCGCTCGGCGGCGCGGGCGGATCCGGCGAGCACCGCGAGCAGCACCTGCTGGTAGAACGCGGTCTGGTACTTGAAGCGGGTGTCGAAGTCGATGAGGTTCTCCTCGTCGACGACGGCGTCGATGAACGTGGACGTGCCCGTTCCGGTCGTGCGCTGGCCGAAGCCATCCCAGTCGTCGGCGAGCTCGACACCGTCCTGGTGGCGGTTCACCGCGGCGATGACGCGCTTGCCGGTGTCGGTGCGCTCCGCGTAGGTGTCGAGCCAGTCGGCGAAGATGGATCCGGTCGAGTAGTACTTCGTGCCGTTGATGCGGAAGCCGCCGTTGCCGTCGGGCGTGACCTTCGTAATGACGTCGCCGACCTTGACGGTGCCGACCTCGGTCCACGAGTTACCCACGAGCTCGCCCGCGACGAAGCGCGCGAGCCACTTGTCGCGGCCGGGGCCGGGCTCGGCGACGAGGCGGTCCTCCACGAACGCGAAGTGCGCGCGCAGGGCCTGCGCGATGTTCGAGTCGGCGGCCGCGAGGTCGACGAAGAGCTCGAACAGCTCGGTGAGGGTCGCACCGGATCCGCCGTGCGAGACGGGCACGCGGATCGCGCCGAAACCGGCCTTCGCGAGCGTGGCGATCTCGTCGTAGGGAAGCTGGCCCGAGCGGTCGCGCTCTGCTGCCCCCTCGGCGATCGACTCGAAGTTCGGTCGGAAGCGCTCGCGCAGCTCGGCGAGGCGGTTGCGGGACGCGATGAGCGTGGTCATTGGGGTGTCCTTCCGGCGGCTGGTGGGGCGATTCAACCATCCGCACCACCACCCTGACGAGAGCCTGCGTCATCTATCGACACGCACCGTAAGACGGCGACTCATTGCCCGGAGCGCGGGAATTGCACCCACCACATTCCTGTGGCACACTCTCATTAGCGCGGAAAGCGCTTACCGTCAGCCAAGAGCAAGGAAGCATTGTGACCGACAACACCCCCGCCGTCCGCGAGATCGGCATCATCATGAACGGCGCCTCGGGGCGCATGGGCTACCGTCAGCACCTCGTTCGCTCGATCCTCGCGATCCGCGACGAGGGCGGCTTCGAGCTCGCAGACGGCACCAAGGTCACCGTCCGCCCGCTGCTCGTCGGCCGCAGCGAGGCCAAGCTCGCCGAGCTCGCGCAGCGCCACGGCATCGAGGACTACACGACCGACCTCGACGCGGCCCTCGCCGACCCGAAGTGGGAGATCTACGCTGACTTCCTCGTGACGAAGGCTCGCGCGACCGCGCTCCGCAAGGCCATCGCCGCCGGCAAGACCATCTACACCGAGAAGCCCACTGCCGAGAGCCTCGAAGAGGCCATCGAGCTGGCGCAGCTCGCGAAGGACGCCGGCGTCAAGGCCGGTGTCGTGCACGACAAGCTCTACCTGCCGGGCCTGCAGAAGGCCAAGCGCCTCATCGACTCGGGCTTCTTCGGCGAGATCCTCTCGGTCCGCGGCGAGTTCGGCTACTGGGTCTTCGAGGGCGACTGGCAGCCCGCCCAGCGTCCCAGCTGGAACTACCGCGTCGAAGACGGCGGCGGCATCATCGTCGACATGTACCCGCACTGGAACTACGTGCTTGAGAACCTGTTCGGCAAGGTCAACACGGTCTACACGCAGGCCTCGATCCACATCCCGAACCGCTGGGACGAGAACGGCGAGCACTACGACACCACCGCGGAAGACGCCGCGTACGGCGTGTTCGAGCTCGAGGGCGGCGCGATCGCCCAGATCAACTCGTCGTGGACCACGCGCGTGAACCGCGATGAGCTCGTCGAGTTCCACATCGACGGCACCCTCGGATCCGCCGTTGTCGGCCTCTTCGGCGCCCGCATCCAGCCGCGCAACGCGACCCCGAAGCCGGTCTGGAACCCGGACCTCGAGGACACGATCGACTACGACGCCACGTGGCAGCAGGTTCCCAACAACGAGGTCTTCCTCAACGGCTTCCGCCAGCAGTGGCAGGAGTTCCTCGAGAGCTACGTCACCGGCACCGACTACCCGTTCGACCTGCTCGCGGGTGCCCGCGGCATGCAGCTCGCGCAGGCCGGCCTCGAGTCGAACACGACCGGCGCCAAGGTCACGCTCGACGAGATCGTTCTGAAGTAATCATGACCGACAGCTTCATCCTGCTGGGCGAGGACGGATCCACGTCGCTCGCCCCCGTGAACGGCGCCGCCGCCTTCACGAAGCCCGAGAACGGGCTGCGCTCGCGCGTGGCGTACGCCGCCGCGCACGTCGCGCCGATCGCCTGGGCCGACAACACGCCGGGCCAGCCCGCGACGATCGACTGGGACGCGACGCTCGCGTTCCGCCGCTCGGTGTACTCGTGGGGACTCGGCGTCGCCGACGCCATGGACACCGCGCAGCGCAACATGGGCATCGACGCGACCGCGGTGCGCGAGCTGATCGCTCGCTCGGCCGAGGTCGCCCGCGAAGAGGGCGGATCGGTCGCGGTCGGTGTCAACACCGACCACATCGACGACGAGATCATCACGCTGCAGCAGGTCATCGACGGTTACGTCTACCAGCTCGAGCACGCCGAAGAGCACGGCACCGTTCCCGTGCTGATGGCGAGCCGCCACCTGGCGCGCATCGCCACGGGCGCCGACGACTACCGCAGCGTGTACCGCGCGGTGCTCGCGAAGGCCTCGGGCAAGGTCGTGCTGCACTGGCTCGGCACCGCCTTCGACCCGATCCTCGAGGGCTACTTCGGCTCGAGCGACTGGCACGTCTCGGGTGACACCGTCGTCGACATCATCGCCGAGAATGAGGCGAAGGTCGCCGGCATCAAGATGAGCCTGCTCGACGCCGACAGCGAGGTGTACGTCCGCGAGCGCCTGCCCGAGGGTGTACGCATGTTCACCGGCGACGACTTCAACTACGTCGGCCTCATCGGCGGCGCGGACGTTCCCCAGGCCGAGCAGCCCGCTCGCACGGAGGGCACGAGCCGCACGCACTCCGACGCGCTGCTCGGCGCCTTCGCGGCGATCACGCCCGTGGCGTCGGCCGCGATCCAGGCGCTCGACGCCGGTGACCCCGACCGCTACTACGAGCTGCTGCAACCAACCGAGGCGCTCAGCCGACAGGTGTTCGCCGCGCCGACCTTCTATTACAAGACCGGCGTCGCGTTCCTCGCGTGGCTCAATGGCCACCAGGCCGCGTTCCAGATGATCGGTGGCCTGCACTCCGCGCGCAGCCTGCCGCACCTCTCGGAGATCGTGCGCCTCGCGAACGACGCGAACGCGCTCGAGAAGCCCGAACTCGCGGTGCAGCGCTGGAACGACTACCTGCGCCTGAACGGAGTGACCGCATGACCACGCCGCATCCCCGCCTGTCGATCAACCAGGCGACGATCAAGTACACGACGGTCGCCCAGGCGATCGAGGTCGTGAAGGCCGCGGGGATCGAGTCAATCGGTCTCTGGCGCGAGCAGGTGCAGGAGGCGGGCCTCGCCGAATCGGTGAAGATGATCGCCGACTCGGGCCTGCGCTACTCGACACACTGCCGCGGTGGCTGGTTCACGGCCGAGGAGGGCCCCGCGCGCGTGGCCGCCCTCGACGATAACCGCCGCGCGATCGACGAGACCGCCGCCCTCGCGGCCGCGGGCGCAGACGGATCCCGAGCCGCGCTCGTGATCGTCGTCGGCGGCCTGCCCGAGGGCTCGCGCGACCTCGTCGGCGCGCGCGACCGCGTGCGCGACGCCGTCGCGACGCTCGCCCCGTACGCGAAGGATCAGGGTGTGCAGCTCGCGCTCGAGCCGCTGCACCCGATGTACGCGTCGGACCGCTCGGTGCTCTCAACCCTCGACCAGGCGCTCGACATCGCCGCCGACTTCGATCCCGAGGTCGTGGGCGTGACGGTCGACTCGTTCCATCTGTGGTGGGATCCGGAGGTCCTCCCGAAGATCGCCCGCGCGGGCGCCGAGGGACGCATCGCCAGCTACCAGGTGTGTGACTGGAAGACGCCGCTCGCGGCCGACAACCTGCTCTCGCGCCACTACCCCGGCGACGGCGTCATCGACTTCTCGGACATGACCCGTGCCGTCGAGGCCGCCGGCTACACCGGCGACGTCGAGGTCGAGCTGCTGAACCAGGACATCTGGGACACGGATCCGGCCGAGGCCGTGCGCCGCACCATCGCGGGCTTCGACACCGCGGTCGCGCCCTACCTGGCGTAACTCCACCCCAATTCGTCATTTCTCCGCGCGGTCATCTGCGATTCGCAGATGACCGCGCGGAGAAATGCGGATCTGGCGAGATAGCATCGAATATATGACCTCTTCAACGGTGAAGCGCGCGGCGACGCTGCATGACGTCGCGCAGGAGGCGGGCGTTTCGCTCGCCACCGCCTCCCGCGTGCTCAATGGATCCACGCGGAAGGTCGCCGATTCCTACCGCGAACGCGTCGAGGCCGCAGCTGCCCTGCTCGGTTACTCCGCGAACTTCTCGGCGCAGGCGACCGCACGCGGCTCCTCCCAGGCGATCGCGCTGCTCGTCGCGAACATCGCCGACTCATACTTCTCGCAGGTGGCCGCGGGCATCGCCCACGCCGCCGAGGAGCATAACCTCGTGATGTCGATCGGCATCACCGAGCGCTCCCCCGAGCGCGAGGCGCGCCTCATCCGCTCGCTGCGCGGCCAGCGCCCCTCCGGCATCGTGCTCGCGGCGTCGCGGCGCACTGCCGAATCGAGCCCCGCCCTCGCGCAGGCCCTCGCCGACCTCGAAAACGACGGCGTGCGCGTCGTCACCCTCGGATCCCCCGCCGACGGCGTCACGAGCCGCACCGTCGGAATCGCGAACCGCGAGGGCACCCACGAGCTCGGCCAGACCCTCGCGGGCCTCGGCTACCGCGAGGCGATCGTGCTCGCCGCCGACGTCGGCCTCATCACGAGCGACGACCGCGTCGCGGGCTTCGTCTCGGGCTTCACCGCGGGCGGCGGATCCGAACCCCGGATCCTGCGCGACGAGCTCACCCGCGACGCGGGTTACGCGCTCATGGCGCGCGCCCTCGAGGAGGGCGTCGCCCCCGGAACCGTCGTCTTCGGCGCGAGCGACGTCGTCGCGTTCGGCGCAATGTCGGCCGTGCGCGACGCGGGCCGCGAGGTCGGATCCGACATCGCGATCGCCGGCTTCGGCGACATCGACACGGGCCGCGACATCGTGCCCTCGCTCACGACCGTGCGCGCCCCGCTCGACGAGCTCGGCCGCCAGGCCGTCGCGGCCGTGATGGCCGATGACTGGACGGATCCGGATCCGCTGCCCGTCGACGTCATCGTGCGCGACAGCACCCCCGGACGGTAACCATGCTCGCGATCATCGCCACCGCCGACGGCCGCTACCGCGACCCGTGGCACCCGTTCGACGAAACGACCCCCGCGCTGGCCGAGGTGTTGAGCGAGGCGAGCTTCGAGACCCACATCCTGCCGGTCGACGAGGCGCTCGATAACCTCACCTCGGCCGACCTGCTCGCCGTCAACGCGGGCGACCCGTGGCGGCACGAGACGATCCCGCTCGGGGCGCCGACGGCCGCGATCCACGGGCTCGACGCCGCGCTCGGCCGCGGCATCGGCGTGCTCGCGATGCACACCTCGCTCGCGTCGCTGCGCGACTACCCGTCGTGGCCGGTGGCTGTCGGCGGCATGTGGGTTCCCGGCATGTCGATGCACCCGCCGCGCGACGACGCGCGCTTCGAATGGGATCCGGCGCACCCGCTCGCGGGATCCGAGCCCCTCGAGGCGTTCGACGAGAGGTACTCCTACATGCAGCAGTTCGGCGCGCGCGACGTCGTCGCGACGCACGAGCACGACGGCCACGACCACCCGGTCGTGTGGACGCGGCAGTACGGATCCGCCCGCGTCGCGGTCGATCTGCTGGGGCACGGCCCCGAGGCGTACGGGTCGCCGTCGCACCGCGCCCTCATCACGCGCCTGGCGCGCTGGGCGGCGCGGGCGTAGCCGTTCCCGTCGCAGTTCAGCACCCGTTTCGTCGGAATTCAGGTGCCGAATTGCGACGGGGGACACTGCTCAGCGCGAGTGGCGGCGGTACTCGGCGTCGACGAGGATCGGGAGGTGGTCGCTCGTGCCCTGCGGCAGCGTCGTGACGGCGCCGATCGAGAGGCCGCGGCTCGTCACGAAGTCGTAGTGGCCCTTGAAGAAGCGGTACCGCGTGTAGGTTCGCGAGTCGCTGAGGGTCATGTCGTAGCCGTGCTCGCGGATCTGGTCGCCCAGTCGTTCCTTGAACACCGGATAGTTGTAGTCACCCACCATGAACGTCGGCGTGCCGGGGCCCAGTCGCTCGAGCGCCTGGAGAGCCGAACGGATCTGCGTGCGCCGCAGCGAGTTGAGCGCCGTGAGCGGAGCCGCGTGGAACGACGCGAAGGTGATCTCGCGGCTCGCGTCGATGTCGTATAGCTGCACGCCCAGCAGGCGCTCGTGCGCGGGCTTCAGGACGATGTCGTGGAGCGACTTCTTCAGGCCCAGCGACACCGACTCGACGAAGCGGAACGAGCTCTCACGGTAATACAGCGCGAGGCCGAGCCGGTTGCGGTCGGTCGCGGCGGCGAGCCGCAGGCCAGAGATGTTCGTCGGTAGATCCTCGACGTTTGCCTCTTGCAGGCACATGACGTCGGGATCCCACCGGTCGGCGCGTTGCTCGAGCTCGGCGGCCGCCGCGTGTTTGCGGAGGTTGTACGACATGATTCGCATGGTGATCCCACGGTATCGCCGCAGGGTGCGCGAACGGTAGCGGCACGCTATGAGTTGTCGATGGTTAGCCGCGGCCCTTGCTCGAGGCTACGGCCCTTACTCGAGGCTACGGCGAGCGCGCGTCTGCTCGGCGCGGTCGGCGAGCAGGTCGTCGGCCGGGTAGCCGACCTCGGCGAGCGTGAGGCCGCGGGCGTCGAGCACCTTGAACGCGCTCGTGCGGGTGAGCTCGTCGCGCAGGCGCACCACGTCGTCGACCTCGAGCCGTCCCTCCCCCACGGCGACGCACGCGCCGACGAGCGCGCGCACCATCGAATGACAAAAAGCGTCGGCCTTGACGTTCGCGATGAGCACGCCGTCTTCCGCGCGCCGCCAGTCGTATTCGAGCAGCGTGCGGATCGTCGTCGCTCCCTCGCGCGGCTTGCAGTAGGCGGCGAAGTCGTGCAGGCCGATGAGGGTGCGCGCAGCCTCGTCCATGCGCGCGACGTCGAGCGTGGCCTTCACGAGGGTGGTGTCGCGGCGCAGCAGCGGGTTGTAGCCGAGGGTGTCGTCGGCGATGCGGTACGCGTAGCGGCGCCAGACGGCCGAGAAGCGCGCGTCGAAGCCCTCGGGCGCGGTGCTCGTGCGCGACACGGTCGCGTCGGCGTAGGGGCGCAGCACCCCGCGCAGCTTGCGCGCGAGGGGCGCCACCGGATCCTGTTCCTCGCCGGATCCGCGGGCGAGGTGCGTCGCGCGCGCGTACTGTTCGGCGGTCAGATCGACGTGAGCGACCTGACCGGTCGCGTGCACGCCGGCGTCGGTGCGGCCCGCGACGACGAGGCGCACGTCGCTGCGGAGGATGCGCCACAGCGCCTCCTCGAGCGTGCCCTGCACGGTGCGAAGCCCGGGCTGGGCCGCCCACCCCTTGAAGTCGCTGCCGTCATAGGCAATATCGAGCCGAATACGGTGCGTCGCGCCGTCCGCCGCCGTCACGCCGCCGCCAGGCGCGGGAGCGCCGCGAGGACGACCTCGGCCGAGCGCTCGGCGGCGCCGTCGAGGTGGGTGTCAAACTCCTCGGAGTCGGGGGCACAGAGGTCGCTGATCGCGCGGCATGCGGCGAAGCGCACGCCGTGGTTGTAGGCGGCCTGGGCGATGGCGGCGGTCTCCATGTCGACCGACCAGGATCCGGGGAAGTTCTCGCGCAGCTCGTGCGCGATGCCCGCGGTCACGAACTTCTCGCCCGACGCCATCGCGGCGCGCGTGACGCGCTCGCCCTCGAACGCCGCGGCGAGCGCCTCGTCGGCCTGATAGTTCGCGGGCATGCCGGGCACCTGGCCGAGCGCATAGCCGAAGGCGCGCGCGTCGGCCTCGACGTTGACGATGTCGGTTCCGACGACGACGTCGCCGACGCGGGCGTCGCTCGCGAGCCCGCCGGCGGATCCGGCGCTCACGAGCGCGATCTCGGATCCGTACCGGAAGACGCTGCCCGCGACCGCGTCGGCCGCGTTCACCATGCCGATGCCGCTCACGACGAGCACGAAGGTCGCGTTTCCGACGACGACGCCGCGGTGCACGGCGCGGCCGATGGTGACGGGATCCGAGACCTGGGCGGCGGCGTCGAGGAAGGGCTGTGCCTCCTCGTCCATCGCGACCTGGACGACGATCGAGCTCACGCGTAAACCTCGAGCCACTCGTCGCGCTTCGCGAGGAAGGCGGCGGCGGCGAGTTGGGCGCCCTCGAGCGTGTGGTTCGCACCCCATCCGCACTGGGTCTCGTTGGCGGCGGGAACCTCGGTCGCGTCGGCGAAGTCGGCGAGGGTCGCGGCGACGAGCTCGGCGACTTCCTCGGAGGTGTGCTCGCCCTGCAGGATCAGGTAGAAGCCGGTCTGGCAGCCCATGGGCGAGAAGTCGATGACGCGGCCCGAGTGGTCGCGGCTCTTCTCGGCGAACATGTGCTCGATCGAGTGCACCACGGGCATCTCGAGGTGAGCCTTGTTGGGCTGGGTGAAGCGCACGTCGTACTTGACGATCACGTCGCCGGCCGGCAGTTCCTTGCGGTCGGCGAGCCGGATGTACGGCGCTGCCACCTTCGTGTGATCTAGGTTGAAGGACTCGACGTTCATCGTGGGCTTGTTGTTCACCCCTCCAGGGTATCCGGGCGGGGTGGGCGTGGCGGGTGCGTTACATTCACTAGGCGTAATACGACGCCGAAGGAGCCATCGCATGACCTACCACCTCGCCGGAGACTCGACCGTCGCCGAGTGCGCGCCCGCCGAGCACCCCATGTCGGGCTGGGGCGCACACCTCGCGCCGCACGTCGACGAACCGGTACGGAACCTCGCCTTCGGTGGTGCGACGACGCAGACGTTCTTCGAACGGAAGTGGGACGAGCTGGTCGCCGACATCGAGAAGGGCGACACGCTCGTCATCCAGTTCGGGCACAACGACCAGAAGGTCACCGAGCTCGCATCCCGCGGCGGCTACACCGAGAACCTCACGCGCATGGTCCGCGAGGCCCGCGAGCGCGGCGCGAGGGCTGTGCTCTGTACCTCGTGCGAGCGCCGCTGGTTCGACGGCGAGAAGGTCGTGCCGACGCACGGCGACTACCCCAACGCGGTGCGCGACCTCGCCCATGACCTCGACGTTCCCGTGATCGACCTCACGGTCTTCACGGCGTGGCTCTACGAAGACGCCGGATCCGCGGGCTCGGCCGCGTACCTCACGCACCTCGAGCCGGGCACGCACGAGTCCTGGCCCGAGGGGATCGCCGACAACACGCACTTCCACGAGCGCGGCGCGAAAAAGATCGCGGCGTTCGTGGCCCGCAGCCTCCGCGCGATCGAGCGGAAGGACGGCGATTCCCGGGCGATGGGGAGCCCCGAGGTCGCATAGAACACGGCCAAAAATGTTCGAATCTGTTCTTCTTCACACATTCGTGCAGGACTGTCCTACAATCCAGAATGCGCTTTCCCTTCGCGGGAAAGTTGGGTCGACGATGACCCTCAAGCGCGCGTAAGGAGGACGACGTCGTCCTCCCCAAACAGCAAGGAAGCTCAATGAAGAAGCGCATTCTCCCTGTGGCGACGGTCGCGATTGCCGCGGTCGCCCTCGCGGGTTGCTCGAACGGATCCGGAAGCACCGGCGGATCCGGCGGCGGCGACACGATCGACACCCTCACGATCATGGCCCCCTATCTTTCGACGGCGGCGCCGGCCGCCGACAACGACGTCGAGCTGGCCCTCGAGGATGTCGTGGGCGCGAAGCTCGACATCACGTGGGTTCCGAACGCCTCGTACGGCGATAAGACCAACATCACGCTCGCGGGCGACGACATCCCGCACGTCATGGTCATCGGCGCGAAGACGGCGAGCTTCGTGAAGAACGCCGAGGCGGGTGGCTTCTGGGATCTCACGGACAAGCTCGACGACTACGAGTACCTGAAGACGACGTTCCCCGAGGTCGAGAAGGCCTCGAGCGTCAACGGCTCGGTCTACGGCATCTTCCGCATGCGCGACACGATGCGCACCTCGGTGACCATCCGCACCGATTGGCTTGAGAACCTCGGCCTCGACATGCCTGAGACAACGGAGGACCTCTATAACGTCGCGAAGGCGTTCACGGAGCAGGACCCGGACGGCAACGGGCAGGACGACACCTACGGCATCGCGATCCCGAAGTGGCCGGGCGGCATCGGCACGAACAGCCCGTTCGACGCGATCGAGACCTGGTACGGATCCGGCAACCGCTACACGGAGCGCGACGGCGAGCTCGTGGCGGCGTTCGACACGGACGAGTGGCTCGACGCGGTCGATTTCGAGAAGGATCTCGTCGACAGCGGATACATCAACTCGGACTTCGCGACGCTCGACCCGACGAAGTGGAACGAGCCGTTCCTCAACGGCCAGGCCGGCATCATCATCGACACGTACTCGCGCTCGGGCCAGATCACGGGCCTCATGAAGGAGCTCGACCCCGACAATTGGGCCGACAAGGTCGACTTCACGGGCAACCTCGCGGGCCCCGACGGAGTCATGAGGGCGCTCCCCACCACGGGTTATAGCGGCTTCCTCGCGATCCCGAAGGCGAAGGTTCAGACGGAAGAACAGCTCGACCAGGTCCTCACGATCCTCAACAAGATGAACAGCCCGGAGGCGGGCCCAATCATCAACAACGGCATCGAGGGCGTCCACTACACGCTCGAGGACGGCCTGGCCGTCGGCATCACCGACGTGTCGGAGGACGAGTCGAACGCCTCGAAGTCGATCGCGCAGCTCGGAATGAACGTTCAGGGCGGGCTCGGCCTCGACGCGAAGCAGCCGACCGAGATCGAGCAGGAGCGCTGGGACAAGCGCCAGAAGCTCGAGGAGTCGGACTACGCGAACGCGGTCATCGACCCCACGGCCCCCTACGTCTCGGACACCTACGTGGCGAAGGGCGCGCAGATCGACCTGATCGTCGGTGACGCCCGCCTCAAGTACCTCGCGGGCCAGATCTCGAAGGACGACCTGATCTCGGAAATCGCCCGCTGGCACGCCGAGGGCGGCGACGCAATCCTGGAAGAACTCAATACCCTAGCCGCCGCCGACAAGTAACGAGGCGTGGCGCCCACTCCCTCCACGAGCGAAGCGATGTGGGGATCACCGCCGCAGGCATCGGGGCTGGCGGTGAGGATCCGCGCAGCGGATCCGAGGGGACTGCGGCGGCGATCCCCACATCGCGAAGCGCAACGAGGTGCAACGAAACTAAGAAGCGTCCCGCACCTGCCGAACAAACGAGCGCATCCGTACAGCAGTGCTATCGATCCGAAAATCGACATCGGTGCGGAACTCGTCGGGCGCGAGGGGGTAGGCGATGCGGACGTTCTCGTGGCAGGAGACGTCGGCGCACATGTACGTGGCGATGGATTCCTCGCGTTCGCCGGCTTCGCCGCCTTTTCGGGCGCTCATCATGACGACCTGGTTGCCGGGCTGCATGGTGCGGCAGATGTTGCAGATGCTACTGCGGGACCTCGACGAGGAGCCGGCGGCGCGGAGGATGATGCCGGTGGCGACGCCGTCGAGTTCGGCGATGACGTAGCAGCGGCTGCGATTGGAGGGATCCCGCCAGGCGAAGAAGTCGAGGTGATACCAGTCGACGAGGAGGGATTCGAGGGGAAGGTCGAGCATGTCGAGTTCGCGTTCGGTGGCGTTGACGAACGAAGCGCGGATGTCGTCCGCGGTGAGCTCCTCCATGTTGTGTCACTCTACTCGCGCAGGCAATCACGGGCAGATTGAAACGTTTTTGCATCCGCTCTCGATCTCGTGTATACATGACCGGAAAGCGCTTGCCATCGCTGGCAGGCAGAGTCAATGGAGATTCCTCATGAGCAATGGCACGTTGCGAGAGACGGTGACGAACCGCCTCCAACAGGGCTTCGACGCCGTCTATTGGGTGCTTATTGTGAACGTTCTCTTCTGGGTCTTCGCGCTCGCGGGAGGGATCATCCTCGGCGTCGCCCCGGCAATCGTCACGGGCATGCAGCTCACGCGTCGCCGCGCCGAGGGCCGGCTCTTTCCTGTCTTCCGCACGTTCGCGAGCGTCTGGCGCCAGGAGTTCTGGCGCGCCAACGGCCTGCTCGCGCCGTTCGGCATCGTCGGCGCGATGCTCGTCGTCGACATCGCGTGGTTCCGCGCGACCGGATCCGCGGGGGTGCCGGCCGGGTTCGCGACCGCCGCGCTCGTGATCGTCGCGACCCTCGGATCCCTCACGAGCGGCCTGTACGTGCACTACGACATGCCGTTCCGCGCCTACATTGTGCGCGCCGCCCGGTGGTCGCTCGGCAACCTCCCCCATGTGCTGCTCCTCGCGCTCACGATTGTGCTCGTCTGCGGCGCGACCTACGTGCTGCCGGGGATCCTGCCGTTCCTCACCGCCGGGGCGCTTATCGCCATCCCGGCACAGCTCTGCACCGCCTTCTTCCGTTCCAACGAGCGCCTGCTCGCGGAACAATCCTGACCCGATGTACGCGGGACACCGACGCCCCTCACACACAGCAAGGAAACTCATGAACAAGCGCATTCTCCCGATCGCAACGGTTGCGATCGCCGCGGTTGCCCTCTCGGGCTGCTCCACCGGATCCGGTGGATCCGGGTCGGACGGATCCGGCGAGATCGACACCCTGACGATCATGGCCCCGTACATGTCGACGACCGTTCCGGCCGCCGACAACGAGGTCGAGCTCGCCCTCGAAGACACCATCGGCACGAAGCTCGACATCACGTGGGTTCCGAACGCCTCCTACGGCGATAAGACGAACATCGCGCTCGCGGGCGACGACATCCCCCACGTCATGGTCATCGGCGCGAAGTCGTCGAGCTTCGTGAAGAACGCCGAGGCCGGCGCGTTCTGGGATCTGACCGACAAGCTCGCCGACTACCCGAACCTCAACACCACCCTCCCGGAGGTGCAGGAGGCGTCGAGCGTCAACGGCAAGGTGTACGGCGTCTTCCGTGCGCGCGACACGATGCGTACCTCCGTGATGGTGCGCTCCGACTGGCTCGAGAACCTCGGTCTCGACATGCCCGAGACGACGGAGGATCTGTACAACGTCGCCAAGGCGTTCACCGAGCAGGACCCGGACGGCAACGGCCAGGACGACACGTACGGCGTCATCATCCCGCAGTGGCCGGGCAGCATCGGCACGAACAGCCCGTACGACGTCATCGAGACGTGGTTCGGATCCGGTAACCGCTACACCGAGCGCGACGGCGAGCTCATCCCGAACTTCGACACCGACGAGTGGCTCGACGCGGTCGACTACGAGAAGTCGCTCATCGACGGCGGCTACGTCAACTCCGACTACGCCACGCTCGACTCGGCGAAGTGGAACGAACCCTTCCTCAACGGCAAGGGCGGCATCATCATCGACATGCACTCGCGCCACGAGCAGCTCACCTCGCTGCTGAAGGATCTCGAGCCCGACAACTGGGAGTCGATGGTCGACTTCACGGGTAACCTCATCGGCCCCGACGGCGAGATGCACGCGCTGCCGACCACGGGCTACAACGGCTTCCTCGCGATCCCGAAGGCCAAGGTGCAGACCGAGGAGCAGCTCGACCAGGTGCTCTCGATCCTGAACGAGATGAACAGCCCCGAGGCGGGCAAGATCATCAACAACGGCATCGAGGGTAAGACCTACACGCTCGAGGGCGACCGCGCCGGCGCCATCGCCGACGTTCCGGAAGACCTCAAGAACGCCGTCAGCTCGCTCGCGCAGCTCGGCATGAACGTCACCGGCTTCCAGGGCTACCTGCCGCTGCAGGCCACCGAGTACGAGACCGAGGCGTACGACAAGCGCAAGGCCCTCGAGGCCTCCGACTACGAGAACGCCGACATCGACCCGACCGCGCCGTACGTCTCCGAGACCTACGTCGCCAAGGGCGCGCAGATCGACCTCATCGTCTCCGACGCACGCTTGAAGTACATCGCCGGACAGATCTCGAAGGATGACCTGCTCTCCGAGATCGCTCGCTGGCACTCCGAGGGTGGCGACGCCATCATCAGCGAGCTCAACGAGCTGGCGAACGCCGCCAAGTAACCCCTCCGTGTGCGGGGCGGCCCCGCGTCGCCCCGCACACGATCGGTCAGGAGAATCATGGTCATGATCAACACTCGCGCCGCCGAAGCGGTCGGCGCGACGGAGGCGCTTACCGTCCCGAAGAAGAAGCGGGCTGGGGGTGCGCGCGCGCACTTCAGCCGTTTCAAGTGGCTCTACCTGCTGCTGCTTCCCGGCGTCCTCTACTTCGCCATCTTCCGTTACGGCCCGATGTTCGGCGCCGTCATCGCGTTCAAGGATTACGTCCCGTTCCTCGGGATCGGCGGTAGCCAGTGGGTGGGCTTCGAGCACTTCACCAACTTCTTCGCGAGCCCCGACTTCGTCCGCCTTCTCGCGAACACGCTGATCCTGGCGTTCCTGAACCTCGTCATCGCCTTCCCGCTCACGATCGTGATCGCGCTACTGCTCAACGAGCTGCGCATCAGCATCGTCAAGCGCACGGTGCAGACGCTGATCTACATCCCGCACTTCCTGTCGTGGACGGTCGTCGCGTCGCTGACCTACCTGATCTTCGCGCTCGACACCGGCCCGCTGTTCCACCTGATCAACGGCATCTTCGGCACGAACATCGACTTCCTCACCGATCCGGATTGGTTCCGACCCGTGATCATGCTCCAGACGATCTGGAAGGGCACCGGTTGGGGCACGATCATCTTCCTCGCCGCGCTTGCGGGCGTCGATCAGGAGCAGTACGAGGCCGCCATCATCGACGGCGCCGGCCGTTGGGCCCGCGTCTGGCACATCACGCTCCCGTCGATCATGCCGACGATCATCGTCATGCTGATCCTCAAGATGGGTGACGTACTCGACACCGGCTTCGAGCAGATCTTCCTCATGACCAACTCGCTGAACCGCGATACGGCCGACGTGTTCGACACCTTTGTTTACTTCCTCGGAATCACGCAGGGTTCGTACTCGTACTCGACGGCCGTCGGCCTCTTCAAGGCCGTCGTCGGCGTCATCCTCATCTTCGGTGCGAACTGGCTATCGCGCCGCTTCAACCAGACGGGAATCTTCTGATGGCTCGCGAGAAGTATCGTTTCAACACGCCCGCGGGTCGCGTCTTCGACGTTTTCAACGTCATCATCCTCGTCGCGATCGGCGCGATCGCGCTCGTCCCGTTCCTCTACGTGCTCGCCGGATCCTTCGCCACCGAGGCCGAGATCGCGACGCGCCCGTTCTTCCTCTGGCCGAACACCTTCAGCCTCGAGGCCTACAAGGCGATCCTGCAGAGCGACGCGTTCGTGCGTGCGCTCGTCACGACGATCCTCGTCACCGTCATCGGCACGACGATCCAGCTGCTCCTGACCGCAGCGATGGCCTACCCGCTGTCGAAGGCGAACCTGCCGGGCGGCCGCGTCATGCTCATGCTCATCGTCTTCACGATGGTGTTCGGCGGCGGCATGATCCCGACGTTCCTCGTCGTGAAGGAGCTTGGGCTGCTCGACACCTACTGGGCGCTGATCCTGCCCGCGGCGATCAACCCGTTCAGCCTCATCATCATCAAGAACTTCTTCCAGCAGCTCCCGAAGGAGCTCGAGGAGTCTGCGATGATCGACGGCGCGAACGAGATGCGCACGCTGTGGAGCGTCATCCTCCCCCTGTCGAAGCCCGTCCTCGCGACCTTCGCGCTGTTCTACGCGGTCGGCATCTGGAACGACTTCATGTCGCCGCTGCTGTACCTCAACGACAGCTCGATGTGGACCCTGCAGATGTTCCTGCGCCAGGTCACCGCCGCGACCGACCTGTCGATGCTGCAGGACAACCCCGGCGAGCAGCCGCCGTCGGAGGGCATCAAGTTCGCGGTCATCATCGTCGCGACCCTGCCGATCCTGCTGTTCTACCCCTTCCTGCAGAAGCACTTCGCGAAGGGCATGCTCCTCGGATCGGTCAAGGGCTGATGACGCTCGTCTACCGCAACCCGCTGTCGAGCCCCGCCGACGTCGCCGACTGGATCCCCGAGGGTCCGGTCGCGGCGTCGGCCGCCGACGGATCCCTCGAGCTCGCCTCGGCGGGCGGCTTCGACGACCACTTCACGTTCTGGTGCCCCGAGGAATTCGGCGATCGGATCCGCATCTCGTGGGAGTTCTCCCCCGTCTCGGAGCCCGGGCTCGCAATGCTGTTCTTCGGCGCGAGCGCGGCGGCGGGCGGCGGCATCTTCGACGCCGGCCTCGCGCCGCGCGACGGCGCCTACCCGCAGTACCACTCGGGCGACATCCGCACGCTTCACGTGTCGTACTTCCGGCGCCGGTGGGAGGACGAGCGGGCCTTCCACACCGCCAATCTGCGGAAGTCGCCCGGCTTCCACCTCGTCGCGCAGGGCGCGGATCCGCTGCCTCCCGTCGTCGACGCGCGCGGCGCCTTCTACCGCATCGCGGTCGAGAAGGACGGCGCCGACGTGCGCTTCTCGATCGACGACCTTCCCCTCTTCGCCTGGACCGATGACGAATCGACCGGGCCCCGCGCGGGCGCCGGCTGCATCGGCTTCCGTCAGATGGCGCCGCTCGTCGCGCGCTATCGCAACCTGGAGATCCACGACCTCTCATGACCTCCCCCGTGATTCCCCTGCGCTGGCTCGACGACGCCGCGCCCGCAGAGCTGCCCGACGGCGCGACCTTCGGCGTCCCCGTCCCCCGCGGATCCGTGGGCTCGGCGAGCGAGCTGTCGCTCGCGGCCGACGGATCCGCCGTGCCGGCCCAGTTCTGGCCGCTCGCGACCTGGCCCGACGGATCCGTGAAGTGGGCCGGCGTCGCCGTCGGCGCCGGATCCTTCGACGGCGCCTCGATCGCCGTCGGCGAGAACCCTGCGCCCGAGGCGCCCGTCGCGGTCTCCTCCTCCCCCGAATCCGTGACGGTCTCGAACGGCCTCCTCGAGATCGTCGTGCCCCGCACGGGCGCGCGCCTCTTCTCGTCGCTCTCGCGCGGCGGCACCGTCGTCGCCGAAAACGGCCGCCTCGTGAGCGCCCTCGCCGACGGCCCCTCGCCCCGCGACGCCCGCACCGACTTCACCGGCGTCGTCGATTCGGTGACCGTCGAGCAGACCGGGCCCATCCGCGCCGTCGTGCGCGTCGACGGGCACCACGTCGCGGGCGACCGCGAGCGCCTGCCGTTCCGCGTGCGCCTCGTCGTGCTCGCGGGCGCCGACAGCGTGCGCCTCGTACACACCTTTACGTGGGACGCCGACGCGAACACCGAGTTCCTCGCCGCCCTCGGCGTCACGGCCGACGTGCCGCTGCGCGCCGAGAGCCACGACCGCCACGTGCGCTTCGCGACCGCCGACGGCGGCGTCTTCGCCGAGGCCGTCCGCGGCATCACGGGCCTGCGACGGGATCCGGGATCCGAGGTGCGCGAGGCGCAGATCGCCGGGCGCGCGACCCCGCCCGTCGCCGAGTGGGACGCGCGAACGTCGACGCGGATCCACTGGATCCCCGAATGGGACGACTACTCGCTGACCCAGCTGACCGCCGACGGGTACGAGATCCGCAAGCGCACCGCGTCGGCGACGAACGCGGGCCGCGCGTGGATCCGTGGGGCCGCCGGCACGCGCGCCGAGGGCCTCGTCTCGCTGAGCGACCCGCGGGGCGGATTCGGCATCGGCGTGCGCGGCTTCTGGCAGTCGCACCCGGGCCAGCTCGATGTGCGGGGCGCCTCACTCCCGTCCGCCAGCGTCACGGCGTGGCTCTACTCGCCCGAGGCCGCCCCGATGGACATGCGGTTCTATCACGACGGGCTCGGGCAGGACGGCTACGCCGACGAGCTCGACGCCCTCGAGATCACCTACGAAGACTACGAGCCGGGCTTCGGCGACCCGCACGGCATCGCCCGGACGCACGAGCTAACGCTCTTCGCGTGGGACGCGACGCCGACGCGCGCTGCGCTCGCCACGCGCGCCGCGCTCGTGCAGCAGCCCGCGCTGCCGCAGGCAACGCCCGAGCACATCGCCTCCTGCGGCGTGTTCGGCGACTGGGCGCTCGTCGACCGCTCGACCCCCATCAAGAGCGAGATCGAGGACAGCCTCGACCTGCTGCTGTCGTTCTACCTCTCCCAGCCCGAGCAGCGCCGCTGGTACGGATTCTGGGACTACGGCGACGTCATGCACGCCTACGACTTCGACCGCCACACCTGGCGCTACGACGTCGGCGGCTACGCATGGGACAACTCCGAGCTGTCCCCCGACCTGTGGCTCTGGTACTCGTACCTGCGCACGGGCCGCGCCGACGTTTTCCGGTTCGCCGAGGCGATGACCCGCCACACAGGCGAGGTCGATGTGTACCACCTGGGCCGGTTCAAGGGCCTCGGGTCCCGACACAACGTGCAGCACTGGGGGTGCTCGGCGAAGCAGCTGCGCATCTCGACGCCCGCGTATCGCCGCTTCTACCACTACCTCACCGCCGACGAGCGCGTCGGCGACCTCCTCGATGAGCTGCGCGATAGCGACGAGACGTTCCTCGGGCTGGATCCCACGCGCAAGGTGCGTCCCGACGCCGCCACCTACCGTGCCGATCGCAACGCGGTCGCGGTCGGTCTCGGAACCGACTGGTCAGCGCTGGCCGCGACGTGGCTGGCCGACTGGGAGCGCACGGGCAACGAGCGCTCGCGCGACCGTCTGCTCGGCACGATGGCCGACATCGGCGCCCTGCCGCAGGGATTCCTGACGGGCGAGGCGCTCTACGATCTCGACACGGGCCGCTTCGCGACCGACCGCGACCGCATCAGCGTCTCGCACCTCTCGGCCGTCTTCGGTCTCGTCGAGATCTGCAGCGAGGTCATCTCGCTCGTCGATATCCCTTCGTTTACCGAGGCGTGGGTGCAGTACTGCTCGCTGTTCCTCGCCTCGCCCGAGGCGCAGGAGGCCGCGGTCGGGCAGGCGCTGACGGGGATCCATCTCGAGCAGGCGCACTCGCGCCTCACCGCCTACGCCGCCGTCGCGCGCGACGACGAGGGCCTGCGCGAGCTCGCCTGGCACGCGTTCGACGGCATGGGCGAGTGGCTGCTGCACCGCAACGAGCTGCGGATCGACCGCATCGACGTGCCGGCGGTTCCCGCGCCCGTCGACGAGATGCCGACGGTGTCGACGAACGACGCCGCCCAGTACGGGCTCGCGGCGATCCAGATGCTCGCCCTGCTGGGCGACCAGGTCGACGAACTCGCTTCGAAGTAGGATCGGGTTATGGCTGACTCTTCATTCGACATCGTCTCCGAGATCGACCGTCAGGAGGCCGACAACGCGCTCAACCAGGCCGCCAAGGAGGTCTCGCAGCGCTACGACTTCCGCGGAACCGACGCCTCGGTCGCCTGGTCGGGCGAGCAGATCCTCATCATCGCGAACACCGAAGACCGCGCCCTCGCGGTGCTCGACGTGCTGCAGTCGAAGATGATCAAGCGTGGCATCTCCCTCAAGAGCCTCGACAGCGGCGAGCCGTTCGAGAGCGGCAAGCAGGTGCGCATCGTCACCTCGCTGAAGGAGGGCATCGACAAGGAGGTCGCGAAGAAGATCGGCAAGATCGTTCGCGACGAGGGCCCCAAGGGAGCCAAGACGCAGATCCAGGGCGACGAGATCCGCGTCTCCTCGAAGAGCCGCGACGACCTGCAGGAGGTCATCGCGCTGCTCCGCGGCAAGCAGGACGAACTCGACGTCGCGCTGCAGTTCCAGAACTATAGGTAAGTCTCACGGTGGCCCCGCTTCGGCGGGGCCGTTCGTGTTTCTGGGCTGTCGCTTAGGGTGAATGCCATGCACACGCCTCCCGCCATGGACACCGTTCTCGCCTGCGTCGCCCGCGATCGCGCCGATGGGTTGCTCGAGCGCTGGAGCGCGTCCACCGTCATCGACGAGAACGTCGGCGAAGCGGTTGTCGAGCGCGACGTCTTCGAGCGGATCCACTCCGCCGGCGGCGTGAACGCGCGTTTTCCGATCGGCAACGCGGGGCTCGTGCACGTCTACGGCTACCTCTTCTCGACCGTCGTCACGCCCTATGGCTACAAGAGCGACCGCTGGAACGACGGCGTCCTCGCCACCGCCCTCGGCCGTCCCGCCGGATACTTCCGCCTCGGCGACGGTGACGAAACCCCGCTCGCTCGCGTGCTCGGATCCGCCGAGCCCCTGCTTCTGGATCCCCCGGCGAGCGCGCACGTCGCCGAGTGGGACGCCGACGGCGCACGCCAGCGCGCCGTCGTGACGGAGGGGCTGCTCGTCTCGGGCCTCGATGAGGGCGCCGGGATGCGGCTGCTCACGATTTTCCCGGTCGCCGACGCGGCCGCCTTCACGCGCGACCTGTCCGCCGAGGCACCCCGCCTCCGCTGGAACGCCGCCCGCGCCTCGTGAGCGTGTCCCAGTTGAGGTGGGAATGGGGCTGCTATTCCCGCACAAAGTGGGACACGCTTCAGGGCGTGTCCCACTTGAGGAGGGAATAGCGGCCCCATCCCCGCACAAAGTGGGACACGCCCCGAGGCGTGTCCCAGTTGTGGCCGGAACGGCGCACCAAAAGTTAACCTCCCGGTAAACGATCCGTCCATGTAGCCTGCTTATCGTGGACGCATCGTCCATGAACGAGTAGGGAGTTAATGTGACGTCGACGATCGTCTTCGACTTTGACGGAACCGTCATTGTCGGCAACGGACCGGTTCTGGCCTATGCCCGCGAGATGGCGCGGTTCGCGCCCGAGGGATTCCTGGCCCGCGCCGAGGCCGAGATCGCCGCGTTCGAGGCTGGCCAGGCCGCCCCCTACCGCGACGGATACGACGTCGTCGGCACGCTCGCGGCCGACGCGGGCGTCGCCGAAGGCGACCGCCAGGCCGCCTACCTCGCGAGCCGCGAGCTGCTCGCGTCCGCGCAGCCGGCGGATCCGGCACCCGGGCTCGCCGAGCTGCTCGAGCGGATCCCGGAGGAGACCCGCGTGATCCTGGCGACGAACGCCCCCGCCGCGGGCGTCGAGAGCGCCCTGGCGGGCTGGGGGATCCGGGATCACTTCGACGAGCTGATCTACGACACCGGCAAGCCCGCGGGCCTCGGCCCGATCATCGACCGCGCCCTGCTCGACGGCAAGGTGCTGTCGGTCGGTGACATCGTGATCAACGACCTCGACCCCGCGACCGAGCGCGGCGCCGACACGGCGCTCGTCGGCGCGACGGCCGAGACGTCCACAGCTTCCGTGACGATGCGAGCGACGACGCTCGCCGAGCTCACGGACCAGATCGTGGCGTGGGCACACGCCGCGGAGTTCCCCACCGCACCCACGCTGTAAACACACAAAGGATGAACCACATGCGCAAGTCCCTCCTCGCGGCGGGCTCCGTCGCTATTCTCGGCCTCGGCCTCGGTCTCGCCGGTTGCAGCAGCGCAGCCGAAGAGCCCGACTCGATCACCATCTCGCTCGTCCCCTCCGTGCAGGGTGAGGATCTGGCCGAGGCCCTCGACCCGCTGACCGAGTACCTCTCGGACGGCCTCGGCATCGAGGTCAAGGGTGTCGTCGCCGACAACTACAACGCGACCGTCGAGGCGCTCGGCGCCGACCAGTCGCAGGTCATCATCAGCGACGCCGGCTCGCTCTACAACGCCATCAAGCAGTACGACGCGAAGCTGATCCTCCGCGACGTGCGCTTCGGCGCGACGAGCTACGCGGCGGTTGCCTACACGAACAACCCCGACAAGTACTGCGACGACGAGCCCGTCATGGCGACCTACGCGGCCGGCCCCGTCGAGCTGTCGTACTGCAACGGCCTCGAGGACGGCACCGCGACCGGTCAGGGCCCGAAGGGCCTCGAGCACCTCGCCGATGCCAAGGGCGCCAAGGTCGCGCTGCAGGCCGCGACCAGCCCCGCCGGTTACCAGTACCCGATCGTCGCGTTCCAGGACCAGGGCCTCGACACCGACACCGACATCGAGCAGATCCCGGTCGAGGGCAACAACAACGCCGTCATCGCCGTGGCCAACGGCGACGCCGAGATCGGCTTCGCCTACTGGGACGCCCGCGTCACCGTCACCGACGAGATCCCCGACATCGCCGACAAGGCCGTCGCGTTCGCGTACACCGACATGATCCCGAACGGCGGCGTCGCGGTCAGCGACTCGCTCTCCGACGAGACCGTCGAGAAGCTCACGCAGCTGCTCGACGACTACGCCGACTCGTCCGACGAGGCGAAGGACATCATGTTCGAGCTCGTCGGCCTCTCCGACTGGACGGCCGATACGGCCGAAGACGAGATCACCCGCTACGGCGAGATCCTCGAGAAGTTCTCCAACTGACGATGACAGATACCGCTCACGCCGCGGGGGCTTCGGCCTCCGCGGCATGGCCGATCCGTCTTGAGAACGCATCGGTCACGTACCCCAACGGCACCGCCGCCCTGAAGAACGTCACGCTGACGATCGAGCCGGGCGAGATGGTTGCCGTCGTCGGCCTTTCCGGATCCGGAAAATCGACCCTCATCCGCACCGTCAACGGCCTCGTCCCCGTGACGAGCGGATCCGTGACGGTCGGACCGCACGAGGTCTCGTCCCTGAAGGGGCGCGGCATGCGCGAGCTGCGCAGCAACGTCGGCATGATCTTCCAGGCGTTCAACCTCGCCGAGCGCGTGAACGTCTACCGCAACACCCTCGTCGGCCGCTTCGCCGGCCAGAACGCCTTCCGCTCGTTCTTCGGCACCGCCTCCGCGGAGGATCGCCAGATCTCGCTCGAGGCCCTCGACTCCGTCGGCATGCTCGACAAGGTGTGGACCCGCGCCGGATCCCTCTCCGGCGGCCAGAAGCAGCGCGTCGCGATCGCGCGCGCCCTGTCGCAGGATCCGCGGGTCATGCTCGCCGACGAGCCCGTCGCGAGCCTGGATCCGCCCACCGCACACGCCGTCATGCACGAACTCACGCGCCTGAACGCCGAGCGCGGCCTCACGGTGCTCGTGAACCTGCACCTCATGGACCTCGCGCGCGACTACACGACGCGCATGATCGGCCTCCGTTACGGCGAGGTCGTCTACGACGGCCCCGCGGCGAGCGCGACCGACGCCGACTTCGAGCAGATCTACGGACGCCGGATCCAGCCGCAGGACCGCCTGGGAGCATCGTGACCCTCACCCTGCCCCCGAAGCCGCGCACGTGGCCGAAGACGCTTCTCATCGTGGCCGCCCTCGTGGCGTTCACGGTGTTGACGTGCCTTCCGGCGATCGGCGGCGTCGACCTCGACTTCGCCGCCATCGCGAAGAACTGGCGGCACGGTGCCTCGAAGCTCGCGCAGCTCGCGCAGCCCGACTTCACGTTCCTGCCGCGCACGTGGATCCCGATGCTCGAGACCATCCAGATGGCGATCATCGGCGCCGCCTTCGCCGCCGCGGTGTCGGTTCCGCTGACGCTGTGGGCCGCGCGGCCGACGAACCCCAACTCGGTGACGCGCGGGATCGTGCGCGCCGTGATCAACGTGATCCGCTCGGTGCCCGACCTCGTCTACGCGACGATCCTCGTGGCGCTGACGGGCGTGGGCGCGCTGCCCGGCCTCATCACGCTGTTCCTCTTCGACCTCGGCGTCGTCGTGAAGCTCGTGTCCGAGGCGATCGACTCCGACAAGCACGCCTACCTTGAGGCGGGGCACGCCGCGGGCGCGACGCAGTTCCAGCTGAACCGCGCGCTCGCGCTGCCGCAGTCGCTGCCGCTCTTTGCGAACCAGTGGCTGTATGCGCTCGAACTCAACGTGCGCATCTCGGCGATCCTCGGAATCGTGGGCGCCGGCGGCATCGGTCGCCTCCTCAACGAACGCTTCGGCTTCTACGCGTACGACGACGTCTCGGTGATCATCCTCGAGATCCTCGTCGTCGTGATCCTCATCGAGGTCGTCTCGAACCTGCTGCGAAAGAGGCTCGCATGAACGCGCTTCCCGCTCCCCCGTCCAAGACGCGGGCGACGGTCTGGTCGATCGTCGCGGGGCTCGTGCTCCTCGCGTGCATCGTGTTCCTCGACGTCGACTGGGCCGCGCTCTTCGGGCTGCCGCGCTCGTCGTGGGAATACGGCGTGCTCATGTTCTCGGATCCGACGTGGGAGAAGCTTCCGCGAGCCCTGTTCGAGACCTGGCGTTCGATCTCGATGGCCTGGCTCGGCGCGATCGGCTGCGTCGTCTGCTCGATCCCCCTCGGCATGCTCGCCGCCCGCGGCGTCGGGCCGACCTGGCTGCGAATGATCCTGCGCGGCATCTTCGCGGTCATCCGGGCGGTGCCCGAGGTCATCATCGCCCTCATCCTGCTGACCGTCACGGGCCTCACGCCGTTCACGGGAGCCCTCGCCCTCGGCATCGCCGGCATCGGCACCCAGGGCAAGTGGGTCTACGAGACGATCGAGTCGCTGAACGACGACGCGTCCGAGGCCGTCGCGGCCGCGGGCGGCGGCAAGGTCGCGGTGCTGCGCTGGGCCCTGTGGCCCGCCGCGCTCCCGACCCTCATGTCGTTCGCGCTCTACCGCTTCGAGCTCAACATCCGCATGTCGGCCGTGCTCGGCCTCGTCGGCGCGGGCGGTATCGGATCCATGCTGTCGAACTACACGAACTTCCGCGAGTGGGGTACCGTCGGCATGCTGCTGATCGTCGTCATCGTCGCCACGATGCTCGTAGACCTCGTCTCGGGTGCCATCCGGCGCCGCATCATGGAAGGATCCCGTGCCCGTGGTTTGGTCCGGAGCCGCTGACGCACCCCTCACCGCGCGGATCCGCGCGCTCGCCCCGTCGCTACACGCGGGCGAGCGCCGGGTCGCCGAGTTCGTCGTCGGCGACCTCGCCCTCGCGATCGAGTCGACCGCGCAGGACCTCGCCGACGCCGTCGGCGTGGGCCGCGCGACGGTCGTGCGCACGGCGCAGACGCTCGGCTACGACGGATTCCCGCAGCTGCGCGTCGCTGCCGCGCAGGAGCTCTCGCACGTGCACGTCGCCTCGACCGACGACACCCTCGTCGGATCCCTGCGCGCCGCCGCCGACCGGTTCGCGTCGCGGATCGGCGACTCGGTCGCGGCGCTCACGGAGGAGTCGCTGCGCTCCGCCATCTCGGCCCTCGACGAGGCGGGGCGCGTGCTCATCGTCGCGAACGGCCTCAGCTCGCCGCTCGGGCTCGACCTACAGCTGCGCCTGACAGCGGCCGGTCGCCCCGCCGAGATCCTCCACGACGCGCTCGCGCAGCGCATCGCCGCGCGCCAGCTGTCTGCGAACGACGTCTGCGTGATCGTCTCCGGATCCGGTGCCAACGAGACCTCGCTCGCCGTCGCCCGCGCGGCCCGCGACGCGGGCGCGACCGTGCTCTCGATCACGTCGTTTGCCCGCTCGGCGCTCGCTTCCGGATCCGATACCGCGCTCGTCGTGCCGTCCATGTCCGACTCGTTCCAGGACGAGCTGCTGCACACCTCGCGCGTCGCGCTCGTGCTCGTGATCGAGACGCTGGTCGACTCGTTGATCAAGCACCGCGGCCCGCGCGGCCGCGAGGCCCGCGACGCGGTGCTGCGGGAGCTGGGGAACGCGCTGTCGGAGCCGTGACGGGTCTCTTTCCGGCCTGAACTGGGACACGCTTCTTTGCGTGTCCCAGTTGAGGAGGGAATAGCGCCGCCATTCCCGCACAAAGTGGGACACGGTGCGGGGCGTGTCCCAATTAAGGCGGGAATAGCGCCGTCATTCCCGCACAAAGTGGGACACGCTACGAGGCATGTCCCAGTTAAGGAGCGAATAGCTCCCCCATTCCCTCACAAAGTGGGACACGCCCCGCCCGGGGATCCGTTCAGGCAACACCTGTAGTGTGGCGGGGAACGTGATTCGCGTTCGTCGTCGCGGTTTGCTCGAGCTGAAGCTCGCACCGCTCCCCGTGGCGAATCGGATTCGGCATCCGCCGCGTTCGCCCGCTTCTCATAGAGAGACAGCTATGTCTGCTGCCCCGTCATTCGCCGATCTCGGCGTTCCCGCGAACCTCGTCGACGCGCTCGTCGCGATGGATCGTCCGACCCCCTTCCCCATCCAGGCCGCCACCCTGCCGTCCACGCTCGCGGGCATGGACGTTCTCGGCCGCGGTAAGACCGGATCCGGTAAGACGCTCGCATTCGCGATCCCGCTTGTCGCGCGGCTCGCGGGCCTGCGCCGGATCCCCGGCGAGCCCACCGGACTCGTCCTCGCCCCGACGCGCGAGCTCGCGACGCAGATCGCCGCGTCGATCACGCCGCTCGCCAAGGCCGCCGGCCTCAACGTGACGACCGTCTTCGGCGGCGTCTCGCAGCGCCCGCAGGAGCAGGCGTTCCGCGCCGGCGTCGACATCGTCGTGGCCTGCCCGGGTCGCCTCGAAGACCTCATCAGCCAGAAGATCGTGTCGCTCGGTAACGTGCAGATCACCGTTCTCGACGAGGCCGACCACATGGCCGACCTCGGCTTCCTGCCCGGTGTGACCCGCCTGCTGTCGCAGACCCCGACGCAGGGTCAGCGCATGCTGTTCTCGGCAACGCTCGACAACGGCGTGGACAAGATCGCGAAGCGCTTCCTGTCGAACCCGGTCGAGCACTCGATCGACCCGGCCGACTCGCCCGTGCCCGACATGACGCACCACGTCTTCGAGGCCGCCGATCAGGACGCGAAGAAGGACCTCATCAAGCTGCTCGCCTCGGGCACCTCGAAGCGGATCCTCTTCTCGCGCACCAAGCACCAGGCCAAGCGCCTCGCGAAGCAGCTCACCGCGGCGGGCATCCCCGCCGTCGACCTGCAGGGAAACCTGTCGCAGAACGCGCGCGACCGCAACCTCGCGGCGCTGTCGGACGGTAGCGTCCGCGTGCTCGTCGCGACCGACGTCGCCGCCCGCGGCGTGCACGTCGACGGCATCGATCTCGTCGTGCACATGGATCCGCCGGCCGACCACAAGGCCTACCTGCACCGCTCGGGCCGTACCGCCCGCGCTGGCGCGTCGGGCGACGTCGTCACCCTCATGACGCCGGAGCAGCGCCGCGAGGTCAAGGATCTCCTCCGCCGCGCCGGTATCAAGGCGCAGCCGCAGCAGGTCGACGCCTCGAGCGCGGCCGTCATCGAGCTCGTCGGCGAGATCGCCGAGCACGTCGCTCCCCGCCCGGGCGGTCCCGGATCCGGCAACGCCCCCGCGCAGCAGTCGGCCGGCACCTCGAGCGGCGCGAACGCGCAGCGCAAGCGCGCGGCGCGCGAGCAGCGCGAACGCCAGGGCGGATCCCGCGGCGGGCAGCCACGCGGCGGACGCGGTCAGGGCGGTCGCGGATCCGGTTCGGGTGCGGGTTCGCGCTCCGGATCCGGATCGCGCACGAGCCAGGGCGGCGGACGCCCGGCCGGCCAGGGCGGACGCTCAGGCGGCGGCCAGCGCCGCGGAGGCCAGCGCTAATAGCCACGAGGGGCGCGAGAACTCAGGTTCTGGCGCCCCTCCCTGTTTGGGTCGCCATAAATCGTCGCCTCGGGGCACCCGAAGGCGACGATTTATGGCGACCCATTAGTTATGGAGAAGGGCCGCTGCAGGCGATTAACCTGCAGCGGCCCTTCCTGACGACGGGTTACTCGCCGCGCGAGATCTTCACCATCTCGTCGCGCGGGACGACCTTGATGCGGGCGCGACCCTCGGGCTCGCCGAGCGCGATCTCGTGCTCGTCGAGGCGGTGCCAACCATCGAGGTCGGTCCACTTGACGTCGCGCGAGGCGAGCAGGGCGGGGATGGCGTCCTCCGACGGATCCTCCGGCTGCCACCACGATGCCTGGTCGTTGACGAGGTGCGTGACGGTCTCCATCGCGTCGGACTTCGTGTGGCCGATGAGGCCGACGGGGCCGCGCTTGATCCAGCCGGTCGCGTAGACGCCGGGGAGGATGTCGTTCGAGTCCTCCGCGAGCACCTGGCCCTCGTGATTCGGGATCACGCCGTGGCGGTGGTCGAACGGAACGCCCGGCAGCGGGGATCCGAAGTAGCCGACCGCGCGGTACAGCTGCGACAGCGGCTGCTCGCGCAGCTCGCCCGTGCCCACGACGCCGCCAGCGCCGTCGGCCTTCGTGCGCTCGTACACGAGCGCCGTGACGTTGCCCTCGTCGTCGGTCTTGACCTCGACGGGCTTCGCCCAGAAGTGCAGGTGCAGGCGACGCGACGCGGTACCGCCGGCGTTGTTGACGCTCGGCAGCTCGCGCCACTTCTGCAGCACGCGGTCGATGACCTTGACCTGCTTGTTCGACGCGATCGCCTCGAGCGACGCCTCGTCGTACTCGAAGTCTTCGTCGTACACGACCATGTCGACGTCGTTCAGCTCACCGAGCTCGCGCAGCTCGAGCGGCGTGAACTTGACCTGGGCCGGTCCGCGGCGCCCGAAGACGTGCACGTCGGTGACGGGCGAGTTCTTCAGCACCTGGTAGACGTTGTCCGGGATCTCGGTGGGCAGCAGGTCGTCGGCGTGCTTCGCGAGCATGCGGGCGGCGTCGAGCGCCACGTTGCCGTTGCCGAGCATGCCGACGTGCTGGCCCTCGATCGTCCACGTGCGCGCCACGTCGGGGTGCCCGTCGAACCAGCTGACGAAATCGGCCGCTCCGAAGGATCCCTTCGCGTCGATGCCCGGGATGTCGAGCGACGCGTCGCGGATCGCGCCCGTCGAGAAGATCACGGCGTTGTAGTGCTTCTTCAGGTCATCGAGCGTGATGTCCTCGCCGAACTTCACGTTGCCGAAGATACGGATGTCGCCGCGGTCGAGCACGTCGCGCAGCGCGTTCACGACGCCCTTGATGCGCGGGTGATCCGGCGCCACGCCATAACGCACGAGACCATACGGCGCCGGAAGGTGCTCGAACAGGTCGATCGACACGTCGAAGCTGCGCTCGGTGCGCAGCAGGATGTCGGCGGCGTAGATTCCGGCGGGGCCGGCGCCAACGATGGCAAGGCGGAGCTTTGTCATATCGCGGATCCTTCTGGTACGGGTGGGTCAGGCGTCGCGGTCGGCGAGCTGACGAGCAAATCGGGTGAGCGCCTCGCGAACGTTGCCGCGCGGGAGCACCTTGAGCGCGTCGACGGCCTCGTTCGTCCAGTCGAGCGCGAGCTGCTGCGTGCGCGCCGTGACGTCGTGGTCGCGGAGCTCGGTGATCTCGCGATCGAGAACCGACGGATCCGCGCCCTGGCGGATCGCCTCGGCGCCCTCGTCGATGCGGCGTGCGAGATCGACGTCGGCGGGCTTGTCGCTCGCCTTCAGGAGCAGGTACGGCATCGTCACGACGCCGGCGCGCAGGTCGGTGCCGGGCACCTTGCCGGTCGCCTCGGCGTTCGCCGACAGGTCGATGACGTCGTCGGCGAGCTGGAAGGCGACGCCCACCTTCTCGCCGTAGACGCGCAGCGGCTCGCGGTACTCGTCGCCCGCTCCCGCGAAGAACGCGCCGGACTGCGCGGCTGCCGCGATCAAGGATCCGGTCTTGTCGGCGAGCACCTGGATGTAGAACTCGATCGGGTCGTCGTCTTCGCCCGCTCCGACAGTCTCGTGGAGCTGGCCCATCACGAGGCGCTCGAAGGTCTCCGACTGCAGGTCGACCGCGACGTCGCCGTGGCGGCCCATGACGCGGCTTGCGCGGGCGAGAAGCAGGTCGCCCGTGAGGATCGCGGTGGAGTTATCCCACACCCGGTGCGCGGCGGGAACCCCGCGGCGACGGTCGGCGCCGTCCATGACGTCGTCGTGGTACAGCGACCCGAGGTGCATCAGCTCGAGCGCGACGGCCACATCGCGCACCGCCGGCGTGATTCCCTCACCCAGCTGCGCCGTGAGCATCACGAGCATCGGGCGCACGCGCTTGCCGCCCGCCTCGTAGAGGTAACGGCTCATGGCGTCGACCAACGGATCCGCCGCGCCGAGCTCCTCCGCGATCGCCGCTTCGACGGTCTCGAGGCCCTCTTCGATCGTGGCGGCGAGACGCTTTGCCGCACGCCCAGCGAAAACGCGGTCGCTCAGACCGAAACGGCTCGCCAGCTGCGTGCCCGGGGAAACGGGGCTCGTAGTCACTTCTCCACCCTATCGGCACCGCGTGTAGCACGGTGCAGAGCCACAATTCCGAACGCGAGGTTACGGTATTCGGTCTCAGACCAGCCCGCCTCGCGCATCCATGCCGCCAGCTCCTTCTGGGCCGGCCACGCCTGGATCGACTCGTTCAGGTAGTCGTACGCCTCGCCGTTTGACCCGACGAGCCGCGCGACGCGTGGCAGGATCTCGTTGTTGTAGAAGCGGTAAAGCGCGCGGAAGACGCGGTTCGGCGGCGTCGAGAACTCGTTGATGACGATGCGTCCGCCCGGCTTCGTCACGCGACGCAGCTCTGCGAGCGCGACCTTCGGCTGCTGCACGTTGCGCAGGCCATACGACATCGTGACGGCGTCGAACTCGCCGTCGGCGAAGGGCAGGTTCATCGCGTCGGCCTCGACGAAGCTCAGGCCGCGCACGTTGCCGAAACGCTTCTTGCCCTGCGCCAGCATGCCCGGCGAGAAGTCGGCCGCGACCACCTGGGCGCCGCTCGCGGCGAGCGAGGCCGACGAACGGCAGGTGCCGGCGGCCAGGTCGAGGATCTTCTCCCCCGGCTGCGGATTCACGGCACGAGTCGTCGCGCGACGCCAGACGGCGTCGAGCCCGAACGTCATGGCGATATTCGTAAAGTCATACCGTTCCGCCACGAGGTCGAACATGCCGCTGACAGTCTTCGGATCCTTGGCCAGATCGGCCCGCTGCGAGGTCACCCAACGAGTCTACGCGGGGGATCCTTGAGGGTGCCCCGAACCGGCGCGGATCCGCGGTCCGGATCCGCCCTTCCGCGAGATCGCACTCTTCTCTGCCGCTCCGGTCCGCGAGATCGCACTCTTTTCGCGAGATCGCACTGAATTCGATGCGATCTCGCGAAAAAGGTGCGATCTCGCGGGCGTGGCGGGGCCGCGGGAGTGGGGCGGCGGGCGGGGCCGCGGGGTGTGGGGCCCGCGGGGCCGGCGCGGGCTACGCGAGGGCGTCGACGATGGGGCGGAACTTCACGCGGGTCTCGAGCAACTCGGCCTCGGCCACGGATCCCTCAACGATGCCGCCGCCGGCGTGCGCCTCGACCGTGCGCGTCGCGCCCTGGTCAGGCGCCCCGAACTGGGCGCAGCGCAGCGCGATGGCGAACTCGCCGTCGCCGTTACCGTCGATCCATCCGACAGGGCCCGAGTAGCGCCCGCGGTCGAACGGCTCAATCTCGCGGATCGCCTCGACGGCACGATCCGTCGGGGTTCCCGCCACCGCGGCCGTCGGGTGCAGCGACCGCACGAGGTCGAGGGCCGAGGCCCCGCCGTCGAGCTCGCCGCGCACGTCGGTTGCGAGGTGCCAGAGGTTCGGCAGCTCGAGCGCGAAGGCGTCGCCCGCCTCGAGCGAGGTCGTGTGCGAACGCAGCGCCTCGAGCACGCTGTCGACGGCGAAGCGGTGCTCATTGCGATCCTTCTCGCTCGAGCGCAGCTCGGCCGTGATGGCCTCGTCGTCGCTCGCGTGAGCCCCGCGGCCGCGCGTTCCCGCGAGCACCCGCGCCGACACGACGCCGCCGCGCACGGTGACGAGGGTCTCGGGGCTCGCGCCGACGATCCCGTCGACCGCGAAGGTCCACGTGTCGGTGTATTCCTCGGCGAGCGCGCGCACGAGGCGCCGGATGTCGGCGTTCGCCGGCACCGTGCCGACGACGTCGCGCGCGACGACGATCTTCTGCGCTGCGCCGGATCCGATGATCTCGAGCGCGCGCCGCACCGCGCCCTCGTGCGCTTCCGGATCCATCGCACCGGGGCCGAGCGACGCCGACCACGACGGCCCGAATGCGATCGGGCCGGGCTCGGCGATGTCGTCGGGGCGCTCCATGAGGCGGATCCGCGTCATCCACGCGCGGTCGCCGCGGCGGCCGATGACGGTCGTCGGAATGACGAGCGTCGACGGCGCCGCGGACGTGTCGTCGAAGGCGAGGGCCGCGAAGGCGACGAGACCGGATCCGGGAAGTTCGACCTCGTCGAAGACGTCGGCGGTCTGGCTGAAGGCGCGCCACAGATCGGCGATGGCGGCGATGCGCCCCTCCTCGCCGACGTCGATGTGCAGCAGATCGGGCCCGGCCGCGACGAGGATATCGCCGTTTCGGGTCCAGACGAGCGGGTTCGCGGGATCCGCAAACTCGAGGGCATCGACGGGGCTAATCTCGCGCGTCGTGGCGACGAGGCGCGGCAATGTGAGCGGTTCGGTCACAATAACGATCCTATGGATGGGCACTGTCATTCCGCCTGTGAGGCGTTCAGAGATTTAGGGTCGAGTAATGAGTACCTCGATCCGCCCCGGCACCCGGACGCACATACATTGGCGAAAATGGGACGGCGCACCGCACTGGGTTCACGAAGTCGTGTACCTCGGTCGCGACGAGTGGGGTGCGTGGTTTGGACAGCGCCCCGGTTGGCGCAGCCACCGTCCCGGCCGCGACACGTTGCTCAAGACGAGCTGCGTGATGCTCCTCCCGGATCCCGAACCCGGCAGTGACCACGGCGCCGAATGGCTGCTGACCGTCAACGCGCCGCCGCAGCGCACTCGCATCTACATCGACGTCGCGTGGGACGTGCGATGGGACGATGAGCTGCCGACCGCGATCGACATGGATCTCGACGTCGTGCGGCGTACGGATCAGCGCGGCATCTACATCGACGACGAGGACGAGTGGGACGAACACCGCGTCGAGTACGGGTATCCCCTGCACGTCGTCAACCGCCTCGAGGCCGTGACGCAGGAGCTGAAGCAGAAGGTCACCGACCGCGTCGCCCCGTTCAACGAGGCGACGACCCGCCCCTGGTTCGACGTGCTCGCAGCCCTCGACCTCTGAGGCATGTCCCAGTTCGTGCGGGAATCACGGCGCCATTCCCGCCACAAGTGGGACACGCTACGAAGCATGTCCCAGTTCGTGCGGGAATCACGGGCCCATTCCCACACAAAGTGGGACACGCCTCGACGCGTGTCCCAGTTGGGGCGCTTTAGCGGGCGAGCTGCTCGCCCGCGTCGCGGAGCCAGCGCAGCGGATCCGCGAGCGCCGCGGCCGTGGATCCGGCGAGCTCGGTGAGCGACGCGGAGGCCGCGAAGCCCGACGCGTCGGCCTCGATCGCGCCCGCGACGAGCGCGACGGGAACCCCGGCCGCGCGCGCGAGCTGCGCGACGTGCGCGGGGGCCTTGCCGGCTTCCGACTGTCCGTCGTAGCGGCCCTCGCCCGTGATGACGAGGTCGGCGCCCGCGATGTCGGCGGCGAGGCCGGTAAGCTCGGCGATCGCGGCGGATCCGGGAACGAGATCGGCGCCCCACAGCAGCAGTCCGAATCCGGTGCCGCCCGCGGCGCCCGCGCCCGGTAGCTCGGCGAGCTCGGGGCGCCCGGTCGCGGCGACGAGGCGTCCGAGGCCCGCATCGGCGCGCTGGATCCCGGCCTCGTCGAGCCCCTTCTGGGGTCCGAAGATCGCGGCCGCACCCTTGTCGCCGCGCAGCGGATTCGTCACGTCGCTCAGCACCTGCACGCCACCGGCCGGTAGCGCCTTGAGCGCAGACAGGTCGACGCTCGCGATCTCGTCGAGCCCCGCGGCTCCGGGCGCGATCGAGGCGCCGAAGTCGTTGAAGAACCGCGCGCCAAGGGCGGTGAGCATGCCGGTGCCGCCGTCGGTCGAGGCGCTGGATCCGATGCCCAGCACCAGACGCGAGACGCCGGCATTCAGCGCCGCGGCAATCGCCTGGCCGAAGCCCAGGGTCGACGCGTCGAAGGGGCGGCGCTCGTCGCCCAGCAGCTCGATTCCCGACGTGCTCGCGATCTCGACGACCCCCGTGCCGCCGGGAAGCTCATCGGTCGCGGGTAGCTTCAGCCACGAGGTCGTGACGGCGGATCCGGCGGGCCCGGTGACGCGCACCGCCATGCGCTGCGCGCCCGGAACGGCCTTCTCGAACGCGTCGAGCGTGCCCTCGCCGCCATCGGCCATGGGGCGGAACACGAAGGTGTCGGTGGGCGCGGTGCGTACCCAGCCCTCGGCGATCGCGACGGCGGCGTCGGCGGCGGTCGCGGATCCCTTGAGGCTGTCGGGGGCGAGCACGATGGTGCGGGGCGAGGTCATGGGTCTATCCTGCCGCATCGCGCGGAATACGCTTACCGCGCGGCGCTGGCCGCCGTAGTCCGCCGCGCCCCGCCACAGAACTCGGAGAAATCACGAGGCTCGGACGAATGTGGCGAAAACCTCCGAGTCTCGTGATTTCTCCGAGACTCACGACGAGAGTCCTACCGCCCCAACCGCACCTCGACCACACAGGCCCCACCACGCAGCGCCGCGTCGAGCTCGGCGGCGGTGTCCGCGCGCACATACTCCCACCCATACGCCCCGGCGAGACCCGCGATGTCGGCGTGCTGCGGCGTCAGCTGCACCCGATCCATCGCCTCGCGCGACGCCACCTGCGCCACCTCGAGGCCGTCGAAGATCGTGCCGCCGCCGTCGTTGCCGACGACGATCTGCACGGCAGGCCGCTCCTCGGATCCGGATCGCAGCAGCGCGCCCGCGTCGTAGAGGAACGCGAGGTCGCCCACGATCACGCGCGTCACGCCGTCGTCGGCCGCGAGCTGCACGCCCATGGCGGTCGCGAGGGTGCCGTCGATGCCGGCGAGCCCGCGATTGGCGTGCACGTGCGCGCGCCCCCAGAGCACGTCGTCGGCGACGCGCACAAGGCGGCTGGATCCGAACACGATGCGGTCGCCCTCCCCCGTCGCCCGCCAGACGGCGTCGACGAGCGCGGCTCGCTCCGGATCCACCCCGGCGGGCGCGGGCAGGTCGCGCCAAAGGGCGAGCCACTCCGAGTCCATGGGGATTCCGGTCTCGACGTCGACGTCGCGCACCGCGAGCGTCGATCCGTTGAGGTTCAGTGCCTCGTCGCTCGCCTGGATCGCGATTATCTCGACGTCGTCGCGGCGTAGCAGCCGCGTGATCTCGCGCCCGAGCGTCGGGTGCCCGACGACGACGACGCGCTCGATGCGGCCGCCGAGGTTCGGATCCGCGAGCCCCGCCCGATAACCTCGCACGACGGTCGCGCCGTGGCGGGATCCGCTCACGATCTCCGCGAGCAGCGGCCAGCCGCCGCGCTCCGCGAGGTGCGCGGCGCGCGGGCCCGCGTCGGCGCCCGCGACGACGACGGTGCGCGGCCCGCGCCCCAGCGCGTGCGCGCGCGGCGCGACGGGGTCGCTCGCGATGGGGGCGGATCCGCCGGCCACGAACCACTCGGGAAGCTCGCCCGCGAGCGGCTCGCGGAAGGGCAGGTTGAGGTGCGCGACGGATCCGCCGCGCGCGGCCTCGAAGGCCCGGTCGGCGAGCTCGCCGTAGCCGTGTGCGGCGCCGTCCGGCACGGGGGCGTCGACCGAGAACGGTGCGGCCTCGCCGAAGAGGCCCACCTGGTGGGTCGTCTGATTGGCGCCGACACCGCGCAGCTCGGGTGGGCGATCGGCGGTGAGCAGGATCATCGGAACGCCCGCGTGGTGCGCCTCGAGCGCCGCGGGCAGCAGGTTCGCGACGGCGGATCCGGAGGTGCAGATCACCGCGGCGGGCACGCGCGATTCGCGCCCGATGCCGAGCGCGGTAAAGCCCGCGACGCGCTCGTCGAGCCGCACGTGCAACCGGATCCGCCCCTGCCGTTCGAGCTCGGCGGCCGCGAGCGCGAGCGCCTGCGAACGGGATCCGGGGCTGACGATGACGTGGCGGACGCCGCGCGCGACGAGCCTGTCGAGAATCTCGCAGGCCGCGTCGCTACTTGCGGTCATCGGTATCGGGATCATCGACGTCGGGCTTCTCGGCGTCGGGCATGTTGAACGCCTCCTCCATGTCGAGGAGGGCGATCTCGTCTTCCAGCTTGCGGATCCGGTCTTCGGCCATGCGCTGTTCGAAGCTCGGGTCGTCGTCGGGCGGGATGGGCGCGCCCACCTGCGGGATCTGGCCGGGCTTCGCGCGACCGATCGTCCACCAGAGCAGGCCACCGATCACCGGGATGATCGTGATGAGGATCCAGACCTTCTTCGACGCGCCGCGGTGGCGGGTCGGCGGCTGCATGGCGCAGTCGACGAAACTGACGACCCAGAAAGCCAGGGCGATCAGAACGAGAGGTATCAGAAGGCGTCCCACGACCCCAGTCTAGGCCGCGGCGCTATGCCTCTACTCAACCGGTTCGATGCGCGCGAAGGAGGCCGTCTCGGTGCCGATGGGTGACTCGATCGTCTCGGTCGAGTCGTCGACGCCGGTCAGTCGCGCGATCGCCGCCTCGAACTGGCGCGAGAGCGCGTCGGCCGCAACCTCGCCGTGGCCGGCGACGATCGCGTCGATGAGCTCGCGGTAGGTGTGCGAGACCTCGCGCGGCATCGCGTAGCCGTCCTGCGTCGAGAGGTTCGCGATGCGCGTCTCGGCGAGGAGCGTGTCGATGCGCTTGGACATGCGGGCGCTGCCGACGAGGTCGACGAGCTGGCGGTGGAAGGCGATGTCGGCGTCGCCGATCGGCACTGCCTCGTCCCCCGCGCTCACCGCGACGAGGCGAGCGAGGCAGGCCTCGAGCTCGGCCGTCTCGACGGCGTTCGGGCGCTGCGCCAGGCGGCGCGCGGCGTGGGCCTCGATCGCGAGGCGCGACTCGTAGAGATCCGGAACCTCTTCCGCGGGGATCCGCCGCACGCGCAGGCCGCGACCGGGGATCGACACGAGCAGGCCCTCCTGCACGATGCGCTGCGCGGCCTCGCGGAGCGGGCCGCGGCTCACGCCCAGCTGCGACGCGATCTCGACCTCGCGGAGGGGCTCGCCCACGGCGAGGTCGCCCGCGAGGATGGCCTTGCGGAGCTCAGCGACGATCAAGTCGACGGTGGACATGCGCGATACCGGCACGACCGAACGCGATGCGCCGAAGCGCGAAACCGGGGCGACCTTGTCGCGGCGGCGAAGACCGAGGAGCTCTCTCACCAGTCGATTGTCTCATCCCGCTTGTCGTGTGGACACTGATAGCAGATTCGTAGGAGCGCTCTCTACGATGGGCGGGTGAAGATCCGCTCGCTCCTGACGTACACCATCCTCCGCCTGGCCTTCTTCCTCGTGCCGCTCGGAGTGATGATGCTCTTCCCCGCATTCCGCAATATGTGGTGGCTCGCGGTGATCTTCGCGGCGTTCATCGGCATCGCCCTCTCGGTGCTCTTCCTGCAGAAGACCCGCGCCCAGATGAGCGCGGATCTCTACGAGCGACAGCAGAACCGCAAGACCAAGACGGCCCGCGAGGTCGACGAAGAGATCGAGAACGAGGCGAACGAAGCTGCTCAGGACGAGTAGCGCCGATTCACGTCGCGCAAACGGCGCTTCCCGAGGTCGGGGAAGCGCCGTTTGCGCGACTGGAGCAGGGATGTGCCTCGCTGGCGCCGTTTTCCGTATCAGCCCAGGAATGCCCAGGCGAGGAAGATGCCGTAGACGGGCGAGCTCAGCGAGGTGAGCGCCAGCGCCGTGATGAGTTCGCGCGGAGTCTTGTGGGTCCAGACGATCGCGAGCGCGGGGCCTGCGAGCAACAGCGCGAAGCCCGTGAGCCAGGCGATCGGGTAGAACAGCGCGAGGTAGCCGGCGATCACGAACGGCGCCACGATGAAGATCGTGAAGAGGATCTTCGTGCCGAGGCGACCGATGAAGGTCGACAGCGTGCGCTTGCCGGCCGCCTTGTCCTGATCGATGTCGCGGAGGTTGTTGGCGAGCAGTACGGCGCAGGCGAAGAAGCCCGCCGCGACGGCGCCGAACCAGGCCTCCTGCGGCAGGTAGAGCGCCTGCACCCAGGTCGTGCCGAGGGTCGCGACGAGGCCGAAGAAGATGAAGACGAAGACCTCGCCCAGGGCGTTATAGCCGTAGGGGCGCTTGCCGCCGGTGTAGAACCAGGCCGCGACGATGCAGATTGCGCCGACCGCGAGCATCCACCACTGCCCCGTGCGGATCACGATCGCCAGCCCCGCGATCGCCGCGAGCCCGAAGAACGCGAGCGCGACGTAGAGCACCTGCTTCGCGGGGATCCGTCCCGACGCCGTCAGGCGGGCCGGGCCGACGCGGAAGTCGTCGGTGCCCTTGATGCCGTCGGAGTAGTCGTTCGAGAAGTTCACGCCGATCTGCAGGAACACCGCGACGGCGAGGCACGCCAGCGCGATGACCCAGTGGAACTTGCGGTCTGCGTCGGCCAGCACCGCGGCACCGGATCCGATGAGCACCGGCGTGATCGCGAGCGGCAGCGTGCGCAGCCGCGCCGCGCCGATCCAGTCGCCGAGGGTGACCGGGGAGGCCGCGGGGTGCGCCGTCGTGCCGCGCTTAGCGGGGTTGCCGCTGACGTGTCCATAATTCTTCGCCACGAGCGACCATCGTACGCGGGGGCGCTGTCAGGCCCCCAACTCTGCAATTCTCCGCGGGCTCTGCAATTCTCCGCGGCGTCATCTGCGATTCGCAGATGACCGCGCGGAGAATTGCAGTTTTAGCCTGCCGCGAGGGCCCGGATCGCCCGGCGGTCGGGCTTCCCGCTCGCGAGGCGCGGCAGCTCGGCCACGCGGAGGATGCGATCCGGGCGCGCGGGCTTGCCGATCTCGCGCTCGACGGCGGCGCGCGCGGCCTCGAGGTCTCCGCCCACCGCCGTTACGATCACGGGGGTCTCGCCCCATCGCTCGTGGGGCACGCCCACGACGACAGCGTCGTCGATGAGCTGTTGCACCACGGCCTCGACGCGGTCGAGCGACACGTTCACGCCGCCCGAGATGATCACGTTGTCGATGCGTCCCGTGACGCTCACGACGCGACCCTCGAGGGATCCGGCGTCGCCCGTGCGGTACCAGCGCAGGCCCTCCGCGTCGGTCACGAAGGTGTCGGCCGTGCGTGCCGGGTCGCCGAGGTAGCCGTCGGCGAGGCTCGGCCCGTTGATCCACAGCTCGCCGTCGACGAGCCGCACGGTGGTGCCGTCGAGCGGCACGCCGTCGTAGACGCACCCGCCGCTCGTTTCGGTGGATCCGTAGGTGCGCACGGGGTGCGCGCCGAGCGCGATCGCGCGCTCGCGAAGCGGATCCGCGAGCCGCTGCCCGCCCACGAGGATGGTGTGGAACGACGCGAGCGCCCGCGCAACCCGCGGATCCTGCTCGCCCGCGTCGACGAGCGTCTGCAGCTGCGCGGGCACGAGCGAGGTATATGTCGCAACTGGCATACCTTCGGCGAAGGATCGCATGCCGCTTGCGGCATGCGTGAAGGCCTCGGCCGTGAACTTGCCGGCGACGATCGCGGGCTCGCGCCCCGACACCAGCGCTCGCACCATCACCTGCACCCCGGCGATGTAGCCGCCCGACAGCGGAAGCAGCCACTGGCCCTCGCCGATGCGCGCGGCCGTCGCCATCGCCGACGCCGTCAGCGCCGAGCGCGAGAGCGCGACCGACTTCGGAACGCCGGTGGATCCGCTCGTCGTGAGCACAACGGCCGTGCCCGGCGGGACCTGCGTCGGGAGCTCGCCCGCGGATCCGACGGCGATCGCCGGACCGGATCCGAGCACCGCGCCGCGGAGCGCGCGAAGCAGGTCGCGCGGGTCGTCGCTCTCGAGCCGCTCAAGCCTCATGACTGCGCTCCCTTCCCAACAACTCTGCAATTCTCCGTCGCGTCATCTGCAATTCGCATACGACGCGACGGAGAATTGCAGGGGGCGCGGGGAAGTGAGGAATTACCTCGCGAATTAGAAGTGGTACGGGAAGCCCGACCAGTCGGGGTCGCGCTTCTCGAGGAACGAGTCGCGGCCCTCGACGGCCTCGTCGGTTCCGTAGGCGAGGCGCGTCGTCTCGCCCGCGAACATCTGCAGGCCGACCATGCCGTCGTCCGTCGCGTTGAACGCGTACTTCAGCATGCGGATCGCCGTCGGCGACTTCGTGAGGATCGTGCGCGCCATGGCGATCGCCTCCCGCTCGAGTTCCTCGTGCGCGACGACGCGGTTCACGGCGCCCATGTCGTAGGCGCGCTGCGCCGAGTATTCCTCCGCGAGGAAGAACACCTCGCGCGCAAACTTCTGGCCGATCTGCTTCGCGTAATAGGCGGATCCGTACCCGGCGTCAAACGACCCGACGTCGGCGTCGGTCTGCTTGAACTTGCCGTGCTCGCGCGACGCGATCGTGAGATCGCACACCGCGTGGAGCGAGTGCCCGCCGCCGGCCGCCCACCCCGGAACGACCGCGATGACGACCTTCGGCATGAAACGGATAAGCCGCTGCACCTCGAGGATGTGCAGGCGCCCGGCGCGAGCGGGGTCACTCACGGTCGCCTCGTCTTCGGAGTACTTGTAGCCATCGCGGCCGCGGATCCGCTGGTCACCGCCCGAGCAGAACGCCCAGCCGCCGTCCTTCGGGCTCGGCCCGTTTCCGGTGAGCAACACACAGCCGATCCGCGGATCCGTGCGCGCGATCTCGAGGGCGCGGTACAGCTCATCGACGGTGCGCGGCCGGAAGGCGTTGCGGACCTCGGGTCGGTTGAACGCGATGCGCGCGATGCGCCCGTCGTTCGAGACATGCGAGGTGATGTCGGTGTAGGCGTCGGCCTCGGGCGCGAGCGCCCATTCGGCGGGATCAAACAGGTCGGAAACAGCGGAAGTCACCCCTGAAGCCTACGCCCGGCCCCTGTCACGCACCTCCCCCGTACACAACGACGCAAATATTTGCCTCACGCCGTCGAGACACCGGTTTCCCTCCCCAGGACACCCAAAATTTGCGTCGTTGTGTACGGCGGGGTGGGGAGGGGCATGATGGGAACATGCCGCCGCTCGCTGAGATCCTCGAGAACCTACACGTTGTCGCACTCCCCCTCGCGACGAGGTTCCGGGGCGTCGACCACCGCGAGGCGGCTCTGTTCGAGGGGCCCGAGGGGTGGGCGGAGTTCTCGCCGTTCCTCGAGTACGAGCCCGCCGAGGCCCGCACCTGGCTCGCCGCGGCGATCGACTTCGCCTACGAGCCGCAGCCCACGACGCATCGCACCAGCATCGGCGTCAACGCCACCGTCCCGGCGGTCGACGCCGAGCGCGTGCCGACGATCCTCGCCCGATACGGATCCTGCCGCACCGCAAAGGTGAAGGTCGCCGAGCGCGGCCAGTCGCTCGCCGACGACGTCGCCCGCGTCGCGGCCGTCCGCGCCGCGATGGGCCCCGAGGGCCGGCTCCGCATCGACGCGAACATGGGCTGGAACGTCGACGAGGCGGAACGGGCGCTCCACGCCCTCAGCGAGTTCGACCTCGAGTACGCGGAGCAGCCGTGCGCGAGCGTCGAGGAGCTCGCGGAACTGCGGTCGCGGCTGAAGAAGTGGGACATCCCGATCGCGGCCGACGAGTCGGTGCGGAAGGCGGAGGATCCGCTGCGGGTCGCCCGCGCGGGCGCCGCCGACCTCATCATCGTGAAGGCGCAGCCGCTCGGCGGCGTGCGGCGAGCGCTCGACATCGTGGAACAGGCGGGGCTGCCGGCCGTCGTCTCGTCGGCGATCGACACGAGCATTGGCCTCTCGCAGGGCGCGCACCTCGCGGCCTCCCTGCCGGGCCTCGCCCACGACTGCGGCCTCGGAACCGCGGCGCTCCTGACGGCGGATGTGACGGCGGATCCGCTTCTCCCGCGCGGCGGCGAGATCGACGTCCGCCGGGTGGTCCCGGACGAGGAGCTCCTCGACGAGCACAAGGTCTCCCCCGAGCGCCGCGCGTGGTGGGAGTCGCGGATCACCGCCTGCTACCAGGCTGCACGAACGTACAAGATTTAGCCGAACGACTACGAAATAACGTAGGCGTTCGCGTAATTCCTATACTTTCGCGGGGCGCGGGGCGCGGGGCGCGGCGCGGCCCCGCGGGGCGCCCCGCGGGCGCCCTACCTCACGATCAACAGATCCACGATCTGGCTCAGCTCGCGCGTGCGCTGCGCCGCGAGCTGCTCGGGCTCGAGGTTGGCGATGGCGGCGCGCACCGAGCTGTCACTCCAGACGCCGACGATGATGCGGGCGGCGTCGTCGGCGGGCAGCTTGAGGCGGAGCCCCTTCGCCTCGACGATCTCGTCGATGAGCTGCACGACCTCGGCCGTGACGGCGTCGATCTGCACCGAGTAGGCGGCGGCGAAATCGGCGTCGCGCATCGCGTGGATGGTGATCTCGCTCATGAGCATGGCCGAGGCGCGGTCATCGCCGAAGACGTCGAGCGCGCGGATGATGACGGTGACGTCGGTCGCGTCGCAGTCGATCGCGATCTCGTCGATGCGTGAGCGCACGGCGTCGACGCGCTCACGCGCGACGAGCGTTGCGAGCTCGATGAACATCTCGTCCTTCGAGGCGAAGTTCGAGTAAAAGGCGCCGCGGGTGAAGCCCGCGCGCTCGCAGATGCGCTCGACGGACGCCTCGCCGAGGCCGACCTCGGCGAACACCTCGCCCGCGGCGTCGAGCAGCTTTGCCCGCGTCGCCTCGCGGCCCCGAACCTTGGGGGAAACCTGTGATTCATTCATACCCACCACACCTACGATACACTTCTGTATTGGATACACATCTGTATCGAACTTCTCGGAGGCCCATTCGTGTCTACCCTGCTGTCCTCGCTTGGCCGGTGGTCGTACCGCCACCCCTGGCGCGTCCTCGGCTCATGGCTCCTGATCCTGCTCGTGATGGGCGGTGGGGCCCTCGGCCTCAATAAGGGCTTTGACAACTCCATCTCGATCCCCGGAACCGAGGCGCAAGATGGCCTCGAACAGCTCGCCCGCACCTTCCCCCAGGTCTCCGGCACAGCGGCGCAGTTCATCGTCGTCGCGGCCGACGGCGACAGCGTCGAAGACGCCGACTACCGCGAGCCCATCGAGGCCGCGGTCGACGAGTTCGCCGACTACGAAGACATGTCGAACGCGACCTCGCCCTACGGCGACACGGTCGACGGCCTGATCTCCGACGACGACAGCGCGGCGATCGTGCAGCTCCAGCTAGACGGCCAGTCGACGACGATCAGCGACGAGGTGAAAGACGCAATCACCGACCGCGTCCACGCCCTTGCCGACGAGCTGCCCGATGGATCCGTCGTCAAGCTCGGCGGCGATCTGTACGCCACCGAGCTCCCCGCGATCAGCCCGACCGAGGCCGTCGGCGTGCTCATCGCGCTGCTAGTGCTCATCGTCACCTTCCGCTCGTTCGTCATGGCGGGCCTCCCCCTCGCCGTCGCCCTGATCGGCGTTGGTGTCTCGCTCCTCGGCGTCGTCGCCGCGACCGCGTTCACCGATGTCTCGGCCACGACGCCCCTCCTCGCTCTGATGCTCGGCCTTGCCGTCGGCATCGACTACGCCCTCTTCATCGCGGCGCGCCACCAAGACCAGGTGCGCGCGGGTGTGGATCCGGAAGACGCGGCCGCGCGAGCGACCGGCACCGCCGGATCCGCCGTCGTCTTCGCGGGCGTGACGGTGCTGATCGCGCTCATCGGTCTGGGGCTCGCGGGGATCCCGTTCCTCACCGTCATGGGCATCGCGGCCGCCGTCGCGGTGGCCGTCGCGGTGGCGATCGCGCTGACGCTCACGCCCGCATTCCTCGGCTTCGCGAAGAACCGCGCCGCGGGCCGCGTACCCAAGGTGAAGAAGCAGAAGAAGTCGTTCGCCAGCCGCTGGGTCGGCATGGTCACGAAGCACCCCGTCGTCACGACGGTGTCGATCGTCGTCGGCCTCTCGGCCGTCGCCCTCCCCGCGCTGCAGCTCGGCCTCGCGTTGCCGAACGCCGGAACCCTGCCGGAGGAGACCGAGGCCCGCCAGGCATACGACCTCACGGGCGAGCACTTCGGCGACGGCTTCAACGGCCCGCTCATCCTCACCGGAACCATCATCACGAGCACCGACCCACTCGCCCTCATGGACGACCTCGCCGCCGAGGTCGAGAAGATCGACGGCGTGAAGACCGTCGCGCTCGCGACCCCGAACGAGACCGCCGACACCGGCATCGTCCAGATCATTCCGGAGACCGGCCCCTCGGATCCAGAGACGACCGCCCTCGTCCACGAGCTGCGCGACCACCACGACGAGTGGCTCGACGAGTTCGGCATCGACCTGACGGTCACGGGCTTCACGGCCGTCGCGATCGACGTGTCGGCGAAGCTCGGCCAGGCGCTCCTGCCGTTCGGCATCTTCGTCGTCGGCCTCAGCGTGATCCTGCTCATGGTCGTCTTCCGCTCGGTCTGGGTGCCGATCAAGGCCGCCCTCGGCTACCTGCTGTCGATCCTCGCCGCGTTCGGCGTCGTCACGATGGTGTTCGAGTGGGGCTGGGGCGCCGATCTCCTCAACGTTCCGAAGACCGGCCCCGTCATCGCCTTCATGCCGATCGTGGTCATGGGCGTGCTCTTCGGCCTCGCAATGGACTACGAGGTGTTCCTCGTCTCGCGCATGCGCGAGGACTTCGTGCACGCCCGGTCGAATACGCACGACGCCGCCCGCGACGCGGTCAGAAGCGGATACGCCGCGAGCGCCCGCGTCGTCACCGCCGCCGCCGTCATCATGTTCGCCGTGTTCGCGGCCTTCGTGCCCGAGGGCGATAGCAGCATCAAGCCCATCGCCCTGGCCCTCGCGGTCGGCATCGCGGTCGACGCCTTCGTCGTGCGCATGACGCTCGTCCCCGCGGTCATGGCCCTCCTCGGCAAGCACGCCTGGTGGATGCCCAAGTGGCTCGACCGGATCCTCCCCCGCTTCGACGTCGAGGGCGAGGCCGTCGAGCGCGAAGACAAGCTCGCCGACTGGCCGGACGCCGGATCCACCGCCGTCATCTCGGCGGAGGACCTCGCGATCTCGATCGACGAGGAGCGGATCGTCGAGGGCGTCTCCGCCTCCGTCGAGCCGGGCGGCGCCCTCGTGATCACGTCGTCGGATCCGCGCGCCGCCCGAGGCGTGCTGCTCGCGATCGCTGGTCGGATCGCCCCCGACGAGGGCAGCCGGCTGCGCGTCGCGGGGCACCTGCTCCCCGGCCGCGGAGCGTGGGTGCGCAGCCACGTCGGCGTCGCTATGCTCGCGAGCGAACCGGATCCGCTGCCCGCGATCCGCGAGGCCGCCCGCGGATCCGACATCGTCGCGATCGACGGCGCCGATCTCCTCCCCCGGTCGCTCGCCGACCAGGCCGCCGCCGAGCTCGCGGGTCCGTCGACGCTCGTGCTCGCGGCCGCGGACGCCGACGCCGCCGCAACGCTCGCCCGCGACGCGGGCCGCACCGACATCACGATTCTCGATCTCGCACAGCTCTCCGAGGTGATCGCATGACCACGTCCATCGAACGCGCCGGCACCCGCCGCCCCGTCACCTGGCTGACCATCGGCGGCGTCGCGCTGCTCCCCGCCCTCCTCGGCGGGGTGCTCGTCGCGGCGCTCAACAACCCGACCGACCGGCTCGAAAACATGTCGGCCGCCATCGTCAACCTCGACGAGGGCACCGAGATCGACGGGCAGCTCGCGCCGCTCGGCCGCCAGCTCGCGGCGGGTCTCGTCGAGGGATCCGACGACGCCGATAGCAACATCGATTGGGTCCTCTCGAACGAGGACGACGCATCGGAAGGCATCGACGACGGCACCTACGAGGCCGTCATCACGATCCCCAAGGGATTCAGCGACGCCGCGATGAGCTCGGCGAACGCGATCCAGGGCGACGCGACGCCCGAGCAGGCGACGATCCAGGTCTCGACATCCGACGACGCGCGCATCTTCGATCAGGCGATCATGCAGCAGATCTCGTCGATCGCGTCCGACACCATGAGCGCGACGCTCTCGGAGGCGACGCTCGAGAACGTGTTCGTCAGCTTCACCGACCTCGGCACCCAGCTGGGCGACGCGGCCGACGGCGCGAACCAGCTCGCCGACGGCGCTGGATCCGCGCAGGACGGCGCCGCGTCGCTCGCCGACGGCGCGACCGCGCTCGGCGACGGCGCGGGCGAGCTCGGCGACGGGATCCTGCAGCTCGCGTCGGGTGCGTACAGCGCGCACGACGGCGCGCTGCTGCTCGCCGACGGAAACGGCCAGCTCGCCGACGGCGCGTCCGCGCTCTCGGACGGCGCGCTGGCCCTGGCCGACGGCGCCACGACGCTCTCGAGCGGGCTCGGCGAATTCGCCGGCGGCGTCACGCAGCTCTCGGACGGCGCGACCCAGCTCTCGGACGGCGTCTCGCAGCTCGCCCCCGGATCCGCGTCGCTCGCCGACGGGGCCTCGCAGGTTTCCGACGGCGTCACCGCGCTGGCCTCGGGGGCCTCGGACCTCGCGGACGGCGCCTCGCAGCTGAACGACGGGGTCACCCCACTCGTCGACGGCACCTCGTCGCTCGCCGACGGCGCGACCCAGGTTTCCGATGGCCTCGTTGCGCTGAGCGGCGGCGCGAACGACCTCGCCGACGGCACCTCGGCCCTGGCCGAGGGGGCCGCTCCCCTCGCAGACGGCGCCGCGCAGGTCTCGACCGGCGCCACCGACCTCGCGGGCGGCGCCTCTCAGCTGTCGAGCGGCGCGACCGACCTCGCCGACGGCATCACCCAGTTCACCGACGGCACCGCCTCGCTCTCCGACGGCGCCTCGCAGCTCGCCGACGGCCTCGACCAGCTCGTTCCCGGCGCCTCGCAGCTCGCCGACGGCGCGAACGCGCTGTCGTCCGGCGCGTCCGGCCTGCAGGACGGCGCCTCGCAGCTTGCGGCGGGCACCGGATCCGTCGCCGACGGCCTCGACCAGCTCACGGGCCTCGTGTCGGGAACCTCGCAGCTCGCCGACGCGCTCGAGGCGTATGCGGCGACATGCTCGGCGGATTGCGACCAGATCGCGGCGCTCGCGGCCGCGGCGCGCCAGAACGCCGACGGTGCGGCGGGCATCACGCCCCTCGCCGACGGCGCGCGTCAGGCGGCGAACGGCGCGGCCTCGCTCTCGGGCGGGATCGCCGACCTCGTCCCTGGCGCCACCAGCCTCGCCGACGGAGCGAACCAGCTCTCGGGCGGCCTCGGCCAGCTGGCTCCGGGCGCCCGCGACCTCGCCGACGGATCCGCGACCCTCGCCGGTAGCGTCGGCCCGCTCGCCGACGGCGCTTCCTCGCTGGCCGACGGCGCCTCTTCGCTGGCCGACGGTGCGTCGTCGCTGTCGGATGGCGCATCTTCGTTGTCGGACGGCGCCACCCAGCTGACGGGCGGCCTCGACCAGCTCGTCACCGGATCCGCCGCCCTCGCCGACGGCATCAGCCCGCTGACCGACGGCGCGAAGCAGGTCGCAGACGGCGCGACCGACCTCGCCGACGGCGCCGCGGAGCTGGCGCCGGGCGTCTCGGCGCTGAGCGACGGCGCGACCCAGCTCTCCGACGGACTCGCGCAGCTCAAGCCCGGTGCATCGCAGCTCGCCGACGGATCCACGGCCCTCGCCGACGGCATCTCGCAGCTGTCACCTGGAGCATCTCAGCTCGCGGACGGCGCCGGCCAGCTCGCCGACAACGCCCCGGCCCTCGTGAACGGCGCGACGCAGCTCGCGGCCGGAGCGACCGAGCTCGGCGGCGGCGCGTCCCAGCTCGCCGACGGCGCCTCGCAGGCTCTCGTCGGCACCTACTCGCTCGCCGACGGCATCGAGCAGCTGGCCGACGGCGCGACCGCCGCGGGCACCGGATCCGCCGCCCTCGTCGACGGCGCCACGCAGCTCGCCGACGGAGCCGACGACCTCGGCGACGGCATCGGCCAGCTCGGCGACGGCGCGACGGAACTCGGCGACGGTCTCGGAACCGCCGTCGATCAGCTGCCGAGCTTCACCGACGACGAGGCGACCTCGCTCGCCGCGACGGTGCGCGCGCCGGTCGCGACCGAGAACTCGCTGTCGCTGTTCGGCGACTCGGCGATCCCGCTGCTCGCGGCGATCGTGCTGTGGTTCGGCGGACTCGCGACCTTCCTCGCGCTGCGCCCCGTCACCGCGCACGCGCTCACGTCGCGCCGCTCATCGGTCGCGCTCGCGCTGCGCTCGTTCCTTCCGGGTGGGCTCATCGGGCTCGTACAGGGCGTGCTCGTCGGCGGGATCCTTGTGTGGGTCGGCGCCTACTCCTCTGGATCTTCGCTCGCGCTCATCGGCATCTCGGCCCTCGTCGGCGTCGCGTTCGCGGCGATCCACCAGGCCCTCGCCGCCGTGCTGGGCGGGATCGGACGCTGGCTCGCGGCCATTGCGGGTGCCCTCGCGGTCGCCGTCAGCATCATCTCGACGGCGCCGGCCTACCTCGTGTCGGCGGCGGGAGTCCTCCCGACGGCCCCCGCGATCTCGGCCCTGCTTGCCCCGATCACGGGCGGCAGCGCGGCTTCCTCGGTCGCCGCGCTCATCGTCTGGGCCGTGCTGGCGGTCATGATCACGGTGATCGCCACGACCCTCCGCCGCACGACCAGCGCGAAGGCCGCCCTGGCGTAGGCCTACGGTGAGGGCCCTCCCTCGCGGGAGGGCCCTCGTCGTTCCCGTTTGAATATCTGCTCTTCCCTCGGCGAGGAACAGCAGATTTCCGAACCTAAGCGACGGGACCGCAACTCCGGTTCGAGAAACTGCTCTTCCTGCTCTTCGGAAGAGCAGATTGTCGAACCTGAACTAGCGGTTGGGGCGCCAGCCCCGCGCCAACAGAGCCTCGAAGACCCGGCGGGTCACCACGTTCGGGTAGCGCAGGGTATCCGAGCTCACCTGGATCACAGTCCACCCGGCAGCGCGCAGGCGCTCAATGCGTTCGAGGTCCCTCGCGTATTGTTCTCCGTGGAGCTGCCCCTGGTACTCGACTGCCACCTTGTACTCCGGATATGCCAAGTCGACGCAGCCGAGGAACCCACCGAACTCGTCAAAAACGTCGCGGTTGAGCTCAGGTTCAGGCAGACCATCGTCAACCAGAATGAGCCGGGTCTTCGTCTCTCGCGGCGACCACGCATCGGTGCGAATTAGCGGATGCGCCTGGCGAAGCCGCGAGATTCCGCGCCGCCGGATCGCATTCATTGCCGCCTCGAGTTGCTCGAGCGTCGTAATCGGAGCGCGCCCCGGATCCGGCCGCCCGATTCCTTCGCGCCAGACACGACACCCGAAGTCGCCAACCGCGACGAGCTGATCCCGCGAGTGGTCCGTTCCGAGCATCGCCCACATCGTGGCGAACGATGCCACTCGAAGACCATCAATCACGCGCGTCGTCGTCGCCACGGGCTGCGCTCGATGCCCCTGCACCCCGCGGCGCTGCGGCATGACGCCCGTGCCCATCACGGAAACATGAAGCACGACAGGTCCGCTCGCATACATCGGCGCACCCCAGATCGCGGCGGCCGTTTCGTGGCTGAAGAACTGGTCGTCGCGGAGGAGCGGCGCGTATGCGCGCGCAAGCCAGATCATCTCCGCGCGGAGCGCGGCCCACGGATCCGTGTCGACGTTGGTGCGCGGCAGCGCACGCGCGCCGTGGAACGGCTGCTCCAGGTCGGCGCCACGCAGCCGCCCGGCACCGACTCCCGCCCCGAGTGCTTCGCCCACGGAGAACCATGGTCCCAGCTCTGTCGGCAGTGAGATTCGCGCGCCCATCCCCTAACCCTGCCGCAGACACGATTTCCGCGCAGAAGTTATCCACAGCCGCGCATTCAAGTCTGGATATCTGCTCTTGCCGAGCTCAGCAACAGCAGATTCCAGAACCGGAACAGACCCCTAGGACGTTCCCGTTCGAGAATCTGCTCTTCCCGAACCCAGATACAGCAGATTCCCAAACCGGAGCCAGCACCTAACTCGACCGTTCGAGAAATCGGCCCTGCGCGACCGGAAGCGCCCCAACGCAAAGCGGGCGCCCACCCCGAGGGTGAGCGCCCGCCGAAAGAGTAGCCTTACGCCACGACCTTCTTCTTCAGGAGGCTGATGAGCACGCCCGTGACGATCGTGCCCGCGACGAGCGCGACGAGGAAGCCCCAGATGGGGCTGATCGCGAAGGCGACGAACAGACCGCCGTGCGGCGCCTGGGATCCGACGTGGAACAGCATCGTGAGGAATCCGGTCACGGCGCCACCGGCCATCGACGCCGGGATGACGCGCAGCGGGTCGGCGGCGGCGAACGGGATGGCGCCCTCCGAGATGAAGGCGAGGCCCATCGGCCACGCCGCGATACCGTTCTGGCGCTCGGCTGCCGTGTACTTGTTACGCGCAAGGATCGTCGACGACAGGGCCATGCCGAGCGGCGGCACCATACCTGAGATCATCACGGCGCCCATGATGTAGTACGGGATCGGGTTATCGGGCGAACCATCGGCGAGCGAGGCGACGGCGAACGCGTAGGCGACCTTGTTGATCGGGCCACCGAGGTCGAAGCACATCATGAGGCCGAGGATGATGCCGACGACGGGCAGCAGGCCCGACTCGGCGAGGTTGGTGAGGCCACCCTCGAGCAGGTCCATGAGCGCCGCGATCGGGGCGCCGAGCACGAGCAGAAGCAGTCCGGACGCGAAGATCGAGCCGAGCAGCGGGATGATGACGACCGGCATCAGGCCGCGCACCCAGCGCCACACCTTCAGCTGTCCGAGCCACCAGGCCGCGAGACCCGCGAGCAGACCGCCGACGATACCGCCGATGAAGCCCGCGCTCATGATGAGGGCGACGGATCCGGCGACGAAACCGGGCGCGATACCCGGCCGGTCGGCGATCGCGAACGCGATATAGCCGGCGAGGGCTGGCACGAGGAACGCCATCGAGGCATTACCGATCGCAAACGCGACGGCTCCGAGGTACTCGGCGACGCCGCCGTCGGGCAGGTTCCACAGCGCGTTGTTCACGACGATGTCGGTCGCCGACGCGTTGATCTCGAAGCCGCCGAGCAGGAAGCCGAGGGCCATCAGCAGACCGCCACCCGCGACGAACGGGATCATGTAGCTGACGCCCGTCATCAGGATGCGCTGGATCCGCTTGCCCCAGCTCTCGTCGACCTTCGCCGACGAAGGTTCGCTCGCGGAACCCGACACGCGTTCCGCGTTCGGGTCGCTCGATGCGGCGACGGCGAGGTCGATGAGCTCGGCCGCGTGCTCGATGCCGGCCTTCACAGGGCGGCGGATCACGGGCTTGCCACCGAAGCGGCCCGGCTCGCGAACGTCGACGTCGACCGCGAAGATCACGGCGTCGGCGTCGGCGATGATCTGCGGGTCGAGGGGCTCGTAGCCGCTGGATCCCTGCGGCTCGACGTGGAACTCGACGCCCGCGTCCTTCGCGGCCTTCGTCAGGCCGTCGGCCGCCATGTAGGTGTGGGCGATACCGGTCGCGCACGCGGTCACGGCCACGATCTTCTTCGAGCCCGAAACCGGGGCCGCAGCCTCGGATGATACGGAGGCGGCCGGTGCGGCGGCCGCCTCCGAGTCGGTGCCCTCGCCGATGGCTTCGCGCACGATCGCGACGGCCTCGTCGGCGGTCGCGGCGGCGCGGAGCGCGGCGAGGAAGTCTTCGTCCATGAGGTGGCGCGCGAGCTGCGAGAGCACGGCGAGGTGCTCCTCCGCGGCGGTGTCGGGCGCGGCGATCATGAACACGATGTCGCTGAGGTCGCCGCCGCCGAAGTCTACGCCCGGCTTCAGGCGGGCGAAGGCGAGCGACGCCTGGTTGACGGTCGCGGTCTTGGCGTGCGGGATGGCGATGCCGCCCGGCAGGCCCGTCGCGTCCTGTTCCTCGCGCGCCCAGGCGGCGGCAAACAGCTCGTCGGCGTCTCCCGCGCGTCCCTCGGCCACGAAGCGTGCCGCGAGCGAGCGCAGTACCTGTTCCTTATCGGCGCCCAACTCGACATCGAGGCTGACGAGCGCCGGCGTGATAGTTGACATGGTCAGATCCTTAAAGGGTCGTGAGGGCGACTTCGCCCAGCGGAAGGTCGGCGGGCGTCGCGAGGCGCGTGCCCGGAAGGGAAGCGGTTGCGGATCCGTGGCGCACCGCGGATTCGAGGGCGGCGCGGTCGTTCTGACCCGCGACGTGAGCGTGCAGGTAGCCGGCGAGCGAGCTGTCGCCCGCGCCGACGGTCGAGCGCACCGAGATGTTCGGCGGGATGGTGGCGTGGATCGCGGCGTCGGCGGTGACGAGCACGGCGCCGTCGCCTCCGAGCGTGATGAGGGCGGATCCGACCTTCGCCGGCACGATCGCGCGCGCGATCTCGGCGACGGCGGCCGGCTCGGAGCGCACGTCGGCGCCCGCGAGCTCGGCGAGCTCGATCTCGTTCGGCTTGATGAGGTCGGGGTTCCCGGCCGCGACGGTCGCGGCGAGTGCGGATCCGGAGGTGTCGACCGCGATCAGCGGCGGGTTCTCGACGCGCGAACGCACCGCGTCGATGACGCGCACGTAGAAGTCGTCGCCGGCGCCGGGCGGGAGGGATCCGCAGAGCGCGAGCCACTCGGCTCCCTCGCTCGCCGCTACGACGGCGTCGATGAGGGCCTCGGCGGCCTCGTGCGAGAGCTCGGGGCCGGGCAGGTTGAGCTTGGTGGTCGTGCCCTCGGGGTCGGTGATCGCGAGGTTCACGCGCGCGTAGCCGGTGATCGGGACCGCGACGACGTCGAGCGCGGCGGAGGCCGCGAGGGCGACCGCGTACGGATCCGTCGGTGCGAGCGGCAGCACCGCGCGCACGTCGTCGCCGGCGGCGGCGAGCACGCGGGCGACGTTGACGCCCTTGCCGGCGGCGTCTTCGCGGCTCGCCGAGGCGGCCTGCACCTCGCCCGCCTCGAGCGGCGCGGGCAACGACATCGTGCGGTCGAGCGCCGGGTTCATGGTGAGTGTGACGATCATGCGACCCACACCTCCGCATCTGCGAGTTCGAACGCCGCCGCGAGGTCCGCGGGCGGCTCGGCGTCGGTCACGACGACGTCAATATCGTCGAGGCCGGCAAAGCGGGTGAGCGATTCGTCGCCGAACTTCGACGAGTCGCTGAGCACGATGACGCGGCGCGCGGCGCGCACCATCGCGTTCTTGACGGCGGCCTCGTCGACGTCGGGCGTGCTGAGGCCGAAGTCGGTCGAGAAGCCGTTCGTGCCGATGAAGGCGACATCGGGGCGCAGGCGCTCGATGTCGCGCACCGTCTCGATGCCCACCGCGGCGCCCGTGACGGTGCGCACCCGCCCGCCCAGCACCGTGAGCGAGACGCCGTCGCGGCCCGCGAGGGCGGCCGCGTGGGCGACGGCGTTGGTGACGATCTGCACGGATCCGCCCGCGATCCGTGCGAGGAGCGGATCCAGCAGGGCCGCGGTCGTCGTGCCCGCGTCGATCAGGATAGATCCGGAGAAGTGGGACGGGATCGCGTGAGCCGCACGCTCGGCGATCCGCTTCTTCTCGTCGCCCTGGTCGGCGAGGCGCTCGCCCACGCCGCGCTCGACGAGGCTCGCGCGGCGCACCGCGATGGCGCCGCCGTGCACGCGCTGGAGTGCTCCGGCCTCCTCGAGGCCCTGGAGGTCTCGGCGCACGGTTTCGGTGGTGATATCGAACTGTTCCGCGAGCTCGCGCACAGACACACGCCCCGCTTCGCGCACCGCACGCGCGATGAGATCGAGCCGCTCTGCCTGATACATAACCCACACGTTACAACATGAACAAAGATAAAACAATACTCGCGCGGACGGCGCGAGGCGCTAGAGTGCGGATCCGCGCAACGCAAAAGCGGACCCTCCCGCAGGGGAGGATCCGCTTTCGAGGGCTCGGATCAGTCCGGGAGACCCGCGTACGAGTGCAGGCCGTCGAAGAACATGTTGACGATCGTGAAGTTGAACAGCACGGCCGCGAAGCCAACGATCGCGAGCCACGCCGAGCGCGTGCCGCGCCAGCCGCGGGTCGCGCGGGCGTGGATGTAACCGGCGTAGAGAACCCACACGATGAAGGTCCAGACTTCCTTCGTGTCGAAGCCCCAGTAGCGGCCCCACGCGTCCTGCGCCCAGATCGCGCCCGCGATGAGGGTGAAGGTCCACAGGATGAAGCCGATGATCGTCACGCGGTACGCGAGCGACTCGAGGTTCTCGGCGTTCGGGATCGTGCGGAGGAGGTTCTTCTTCTCGTCGCGCGACGGATCCTCGCGCACGAGCCGCTCGCGCCGCGTCTGCAGCAGCTGCAGCACGCTGAGCGCGAAGGCGAGCGCCATGAACGCCGTCGCGAGCGACGCGACGAAGACGTGGATGATGAGCCACGTCGACTTCAGCGGATCCGCGAGCGGCGTGATCTGCACGTAGATGTTCGGCATCGACGCGGCGCCGAGCAGCACCGTGACGAGGCCCGTCATGAACGCGCCGACGTAGCGCAGGTCCTTCCAGAACAGCACGAAGAGGTAGACGCCCGTGAACAGCATCGTCGACGTCATCGCGAACTCGTACATGTTCGACCACGGGACGCGTCCCGCGCCGATGCCTCGCAGGACGACGGCGGCGAGATGGAGGAGGAAGGCGATCCACGTAAGGGTGGTGGCGATGCGCGCCATCATGTTGTTCGCGTGGGCGATGGGTTCATCAGACGACGCGACCGGCGCCGACACGGATCCGCCGCCGGCGACCACGAGCTCGCGGTCGCGCTGCTTGATCGACGAGTCGGAGCGCTTGGCGAGGTCCATCGAATAGCAGATGAACGCCAGCGCGTACACCGCGATCGCGGTCCACAGCGAGATCACCGACCACGTGTCATACGTGAGCGCGTTTTCAGCAGGCATATCCCGATCCTAGTTTCGTTACTTCGACGTCAGTTCTGAAGTGTGCGCTTTTGCGAGGTCGTCGACCGCGCGGCGGATCGTCGGATCCTCGCCGCGCGCGAGGCCGGCGTACTCGATGCGCGAGCCCTCGCCGTCGGCAATGACCTTGACCCACATGCGGCGGCGCGGCACGAGCAGCGCCGTGATGAGGCCACCGACGATGAGGATCGCGAAGCCCAGCACCCACAGCTTCGTGCCGTCGTGGTGCACCTGCAGCGAGACGAAGCGCTTGACCGACTCGGTCATGCCGACCTCAGACACGTCGGCGTCCTCCGGCGTCTCGTCCTCGAAGGTGATGGATCCGCGGCCACCCGGCAGCTCGACCGTCTCGCCCGGGGTGAGCTGCAGCGAGGTGACCTCGGAGTCGGGGCCGGCGATCTCGGTCATGTCGCTCGGGTCGAGCTCGTACACCGAGCGCGGGATGCCGCCGTCGATGCCGAGGTCGCCGACGTAGGCGCGGAAGGTCAGCACCGGGTTGTAGGTGTCGGCGTACCCCGACGTGAGCGCGCCGGACTCGAGCTCGGCGGCCGTCGGGTAGAAGAAACCGATGAGGCCCAGCTGCTCCTCGAGGCCGTCGGCCACCTTCACGACGCCTGTCGAGGTGAGGTTGCGGTCGCTCGACGGCAGGAACGGCACCGAGCGCTTGAACACGATCTCGCCCTCGGGGTTTCGCACCGTGATCGTCGGCGCGTAGCCGTTTCCGAGCAGGTAGATGTCGTCGCCGTGCACCGACAGCGGGTGGTTCACCCGCACGGATCCGGTCTCTTCGTTGCCGTCCGCGTCGCGGATGGTCACGTTCGCCGAGAAGTCGCCGGCCTGGCCGGATCCGCTCTCGCCGAACGGCACGTACGACACGTCGAACGAGTCGAGCGTCATCGAGTAGGGCGTGAGCGCGTCGTCGCCGACGAGGCGACCCTTGTTCATCGACGAGTAGTTGATGAGCGAGTTCACGAACGTCTCGCCCTCGACGATGACCGACTGACCCGTGTACTTCACCTGGCCGCCGATGCCGACGCAGATGAGCACGCCGACGAGGGCGGCGTGGAAGACGAGGTTGCCCGTCTCGCGCAGGTATCCGCGCTCGGCCGAGACGCTGGATCCGTACCGCTCGGTGCGGTACCCGAGGCGCTTCAGGCGCTTCTCGGCCGCGGCGAGCGCGGTATCCGGATCCGCTTCGCTCGTTTCCTCGCGGTAGTCCGCGAGGCGGTTCAGGCGAGCGGGGGTGCGCGGCGGCTTCTGGCGAAGCGCCTTCAGGTGGTGCTTCGTGCGCGGCAGGATGCAGCCGATGAGCGACACGAACAGCAGCAGGTAGATCGCCGAGAACCACGCCGAGCTGTAGACGTCAAAGAGCTGAATCTTGTCGACGAAGTCGAACCAGTCGGGGTTGTCGGCCTTCCACTGCACGACGCCGTTGGGGTCGGCCGAGCGCTGCGGGAAGATGGATCCGGGGATCGCCGCGACGGCGAGCAGGAGCAGCAGCACGATGGCCGTGCGCATGCTCGTGAGCTGGCGCCAGCCCCAGCGCAACCAGCCCACGAAGCCGAGCTTCGGCTCGGTGATCGCGGCACCCGGATCCGAGTCGTAGTGGTCTGCCGGACGCTTCGGATCGCTATCAGATCGGGAGGTTGACACTGCCGATCACCCCTTGCATGCGGTTCATAATGACGCCCCAGATTCCCGACACCATGAGGGCGCCGATGAGGATCAGCAGGGATCCGCCGATGATGTTGATGGTGCGCACGTGGCGGCGCATGAACGTGAGCGACTTCGTCGCCCAGCCGAGGCCGAACGCGACGAGCAGGAACGGGATCCCGAGCCCCAGCGAGTAGACGAGGCCGAGGAGAGCCGCGCGCCAGACGTTGCCCGTGTTCCAGGAGAGGCTCATAATGACGGCGAGCGTCGGGCCGATGCACGGCGCCCAGCCGAGGCCCAGCGCGAAGCCGAGGAGGGGTGCGCCCGCGAGGCCGAGGTTCGAGTTCAGCGACAGCTTCGCCTGGCGCTGCGCGAAGCCGAACAGGCCGAGGAACACGAGGCCCATCAGGATGATGACGACGCCCAGGATGCGCGTGATGATGTCGTTGTACTTCAGGAAGAAGACGCCGAGTCCGCCCGAGAAGATGTTCATCGCCATGAACACGACGGTGAAGCCCGCGATGAAGAGCAGCACGCCGACGACGAGGCGCCCGCGCGGGGCGAGTTCGCCCTGCTTCTCCTTCGGCAGCACCGCGCCAGAGATGTATCCGAGATAGCCCGGCACGAGCGGCAGCACGCACGGCGACAGGAACGACAGCAGCCCCGCGATCAGCGCGATCGGAATCGCGGCCCAGAGTGTTCCCGCGCCGACGAGCTGCTCGAGATTCACGCCGCCTCGTTGAGAACGTCGTCGACGAGCGTGTTGAGAACCGACGGCGAGTCGATCGCGCTGATGATGCGCGCGGCCACGCGGCCCTCCTGGTCGAGCACGAGCGTGATCGGCGTCGCCTGCAGCGGCGTCGCCGCCGCGAAGGCGAGCTTCGCCTCGCCGCTCTTGCCATCGATGAGGCTCGGGTACGTGATCTCGAACTTCTCGGCGAAGGCGCGGGCCGTCTCGGCCTCGTTCTCGACGTTCACGCCGACGAACGCAACGTCGCCGTCCTGGTGGTCCTGCCACACCTTCTCGAGATGGGGTGCCTCGGTGCGGCACGGCGCGCAGTCGGCGTACCAGAAGTTCACGACTGTGACCTTGCCGGCGGTGTCGTCGCTCGAGAGGTCGTCGCCGTCCTCGGTCACCCCCGACCAGACGACGGGCTCGCCGCGGTCCTCCGGCGCGATCTCCTGCACCTGGAACTCGCCCGAGATGTACCCCTTGCTGTCGCCAGACAGGTACTGCTCGGCGACGGGGTCGTTGCTACAGGCTGCGAGGGTCGCACCGAGGACCACGACAGACGCGAGCGCGGCGGCGCGACGGAACAGGTTCTTCGAGGGCACGACCCTAATTCTACGGACTGTAGTAGTAGGAGGACGCTGAGTGTTCCGCGGCGGGGCGGGGCCGCGCGGATCCGCGCGCGGGATTCCGCGCGACGCGAACTACGCGGCCCGGCGGGCGCGGATCCGGGCGCGGGTTTCCTCGCGACGCGAGCTACGCGGCCCGGCGGGCGCGGATCCGCGTGACGAGCGCGGCGATCGCGCGCCAGCCGACGAGGAAGACGGCGAGCACGATCAGCGTCACGATGAGGAAGGGCACGGCGAAGCCGCCGCCCGTCGCGACGCGCAACGCCATGCCGCCGCCGGCGGCGAGGATCCATACGGGGATGCCCGTGCGCAGGGGCGCGGCCGGATTCTTCCACGCGAGGCACACGAGCCAGCCGATCGCGCCGCCGACGACGAACGGCCACGCGACGGTCAACAGGGTCGCCGCGTTCACGCTCTCCTCGTGGCTCGACATGCCGATTCCGGCGAAGGCGACGATGAGAACGAGGTCGATGAGTGCGGGGATCCAGGGGTGGCGACGCATGCCTTCACGGTACCGTGGTGGCATGCCAGCTGAGCGCCTCCACCTCGTCCGCCACGGCGAGGTCTACAACCCCGACCACGTTCTGTACGAGCGGATCGACGGCTTCGGCCTCAGCGACGCCGGCCGCGAGATGACGCGCGCCGCCGCCCGCCACCTCGCCGATCGCCCCGTGACCCGGCTCGTGAGCTCGCCGCTGCAGCGCACACAGGAATCGTCCGAGCCGTTCACCGAGCAGTTTGGCCTCGCGCCCGTGCTCGACGAGCGCGTCATCGAGCCGTGGAACGCCTTCGCGGGCAAGCGGATGAAGAAGGCCGTGCTGAACCCGCTGAACTGGCGCTTCCTCATTAATCCGTCGAAGCCGAGCTGGGGCGAGCCGTTCACGTCGATCGCATCGCGCATGCTCGAGGGAATGGCCGCCGCGTGGGACGAGACCTCGACTGGCGACGTGGTCATCGTCTCCCACCAGGCGCCCATCTGGATCGCGCACCTCGCCGTCGCGGGCGAGAAACTCTCGCACTCCCCCACCACGCGCCGTTGCGCCCTCTCGAGCGTGACGAGCTTCACGCGCCGCGCCGACGGATCCTTCGAAGAGATCGCCTACGCCGAACCCGCCGCCGGCGGCATCGACCTCGGCGCGGTGTAGCGCGGGCTACTGCCGGGCCCACCGCCGCTCCCGTCGCCCAAACTGCTCCTCCCGGATCCCCTCAAGGACCGTTTGCGCGACGGGAACTCTGCGCCCTCGGTTCCCGTTCGGAAATCTGCTGCTCCAAGCGCCATCTGGAGCAGATTCCCGAACCTGAACCCGGCGCCCGGCGCTGAGGTTTGAGAATCTGCTGCTCCCGGCGGGATCTAGAGCAGATTCCCGAACCTGAACCGGCAGTCGGCGGTTCAGGTCGCCCAAACTGCTCTTCCCGGATCCCCTAAAGGACCGTTTGAGCGACCGGAACAACCGCCCCGCCGTTCCGGTCGCTCAAAGTGCTCCTCCCGGGGCACCGGAACGACAGTTTGGGCGACCGGAAGCCCGGCCTACCGCCGCAGCGCGCGGATCCGCGTCACCACGAACCAGATCACCAGCGCCGCGACCACCACGATCACGACGTTCTGGGCGATGCCCATGTAGTCCTCGACGACGTGCCAGGCGGATCCGAGAACCCAGCCGATCAGGATGAACGCCGTGTTCCAGATGAGGCTGCCGAGCGCGGTGTAGAGCAGGAATCGCCAGATCGGCATGCGCACGACGCCCGCCGGGATCGAGATGAGGCTGCGGAAGATCGGCAGGAATCTGCCGAAGAAGACGGCGGCGGATCCGTGCCGCGTGAACCACGCGACCGTTTTGTCGATGTCGTCGGCGCGCAGCAGCGGGATCTTGTCGAAGAGCCAGCGCAGGCGGTGGATCCCGACGAGCATGCCGATGAGGTAGAGCGCGAGTGCTCCGACGACGGATCCGACGGTCGCCCACGCGATCGCGGGCACGACCCCGAAGGCGCCCTGGTGCGCGGCGAAGCCGGCGGCCGGGAGGATCGCCTCGCTCGGGATCGGAGGGAAGATGTTCTCGAACGCGATCGCGAGGCCGACTCCGACGGGGCCGATCGTGTCCATGAGCGACACCGACCAGTCGACGAGCGCGCCGAGCCACGACTGCTGATCTGAGGAAGCGGCGGCAGCAAGGCGGTGGTTCACGGGAGTTCCCATCGTCGGCGTTACGTAAGAGCCTACTGGCTGTTCTCCCTCAGCTCCCCGGAATACGCTTCCCTCGTGACATCTCCGCGACGCTTCCAGGCGACGACCACGCTCCCGCGCATCAGGCCGCAGTTCGCGCTGTGGCCGGCGATGCGTTCCGTGCGCGCACCGCAAGACGCGTGGTACCTGCGCTCGGGGGCGCTCATCCCGTCGGCGGCGATCGCGATGGGGATCCTCGCCGCCTTCGGCCGCCTCGATCTCGCCGGTTACACGATGGCCGGATCCATGTGTGCACTCTTCGCGCATGCCCTCCCCTATCGCCGCCGCGCGATCACGCTCGCGGGCTTCATCGCCCTGCTGACCCTCGGCTGCGGCGTCTCGTTGGCGGTCGCGGCGGCGACCGAGAACATGCTCGTCCGCATCATCGTCGCGGCCCTCCTCGCCGCGATCATCAAGGTCGCCCACGACGCGTCGAGCGTCGGCATGCCGCCGGCCGTCATCCCGATCTTCCTCGTGACGGCGCTCGGTTTCGTGCCCGAAACCTGGAGCGGCCTCGCCCTACACATCGCCCTCATCGCCGGCGCCGGCGCAATCTCGTGGCTCGTCAGCATGGCGCCCGCGCTCGTGCGCCGAGACGGGCCCGAGCGCCGCGCGGTCGCCGTCGCGATGCGGGCGACGGCACGCGTGGGGCGCAACCCCGAGGATCCGGTCGCCCGCGACGCTCTCGCCGCCGCCATCACGGCTGCGCACCGCACCCTCGCGTACACGCGCGGAGAGGGTCGCGCGGCGCTCGCGGCGCACCTCGTCGCGTGCGAGCGGATCCTCGCGGATCCCTCGCAATCGCATCCCGACCGCGCGGAGGAGAACGCCCGCGCGCTCGTGCGCTCGCGCACGCGCATCCCGACGCCGCCGCTCACCGAGGCCGAGCAGGCGCGGATCCGCGGTGCGCGGCTCGCGCTCGAGGCTCCCCGGTCGTTCGCGGCGCGGCACCGGATCCTCGCCGCCTTCCACCCGACGTCGCCCTCCGCGCCGTACTTCTGGCGCGTGCTCGTCGCGGCCCTCGTCGCGGCGCTCGTGTCGTGGGCGCTTGGCGGCGATCGTCCGTTCTGGGCGATCACGGCGGCGTCGGTCATCGTGCAGCCGAACCTGCTGCTGACCTGGCGAAAGGCGCCGCCGCGCGCCCTCGGTGCCCTCGTCGGAGTCTGGCTCTACGCCCTCATCGCGCCCGTCGCGCAGGTCGACCTGATCGTCGCCGCCGTGCTCGTGATCGTGCTCAACACCCTCACCGAGGCGTTCATCGCGCGCAACTATTTCATCGCGCAGGTGTTCGTCACGCCGCTCGCGCTGCTCATGAGCCAGTTCGGCGGGCAGCTCTCGTCGTCCGAGCTCATCTGGGAGCGCTCCGTCGACACCGTCGTCGGCGTCGTCGCCGGCGTTCTCGCCGCGTTCCTCATCCGCAACGGGCACCTCCGCCGCCACGCGAAGGAGGCCGTCGAGCGGCTGGAGGCCGCGACGGCGGCGGCGGGGGTCGCGGATCCGGGAGCGGATCCGGACCCGGCCGCGCGCGGCGCGGAGGCGGATCCGGCCCCGGCACCCGCGGATCCGGACGCCGCCGCGCACGCACGGCGGGCGATCATCGCGGCGCTCGCCGACCTCGCCGCCGCCGTGCGGACGGCGGACAACGAGTGGTGGACGCACCGGGTCGATGAGGCGCGCGTGATCGCGGCGCAGAATGATGCGTATCGGGCGCTGGCCGGTCTGGGATAGTTCAGCCTGCCCCACTAAGATTGCGGGGATACTTTGTTTCCCACGCAGGAGGATCTCAGAAGTGCTGCGCACCCACAAAGCTGGCTCGCTTCGAGCCGAGCACATCGGTCAGACCGTCACCCTCACGGGTTGGGTCGATCGTCGTCGCGATCACGGTGGCGTCGCCTTCATCGATCTGCGCGATGCCTCGGGCATCGCCCAGGTGGTCATCCGCGACGAGGAGACTGCGCACCCGCTGCGTAGCGAGTTCGTCCTGAAGGTCACGGGCGAGGTCTCGGGCCGCCCCGAGGGCAACGCCAACGACAACCTTGCCACGGGCGATATCGAGGTCATCGCGACCGAGGTCGAGGTGCTGAACGAGTCGGCCCCACTGCCGTTCCAGGTGTCGACGGCGCTCGACGGCCAGGAGACCGTCGGTGAGGAGGCGCGCCTCAAGCACCGCTACCTCGACCTGCGCCGCCCGGCCCCGGCGCGCATGCTGCGCCTGCGCTCGGACGCCGCGCAGGTCGCCCGCCGCGTGCTGAACGACGCCGAGTTCACCGAGGTCGAGACCCCGACGCTCACGCGTTCGACCCCCGAGGGCGCGCGCGACTTCGTCGTGCCGGCGCGCCTGAACCCCGGATCCTGGTACGCGCTCCCCCAGTCGCCGCAGCTCTTCAAGCAGCTGCTGATGGTCGGTGGCGTCGAGCGGTACTACCAGCTCGCGCGTAGCTACCGCGACGAAGACTTCCGCGCCGACCGCCAGCCCGAGTTCACGCAGCTCGACATCGAGATGGCGTTCGTCGACCAGGAAGACGTCATCGCGCTCGGCGAGCAGCTCGTCTCGGAGCTGTGGAAGCTCATCGACGTGCAGGTGCCGACGCCGATCGAGCGCATCACCTTCGCCGACGCGATGCGCCTCTACGGATCCGACAAGCCCGACCTGCGCTTCGGCAACCCGATCGTCGAGCTCGCCGAGTACTTCGCCGACACGACCTTCCGCGTCTTCCAGCAGGAGTACGTCGGCGCCGTCGTCTACGCCGGCGGCGCCTCGCTGCCGCGACGCCAGTTCGACGCGTGGCAGGACTGGGCGAAGTCGCGCGGCGCCAAGGGCCTCGCGTACGTGACGTTCCAGGAGGACGGAACCCTCGGCGGCCCCGTCGCCAAGAACCTCTCCGACGCGGAGCGCGATGGCCTGGCCGCCATCACGGGCGCGAAGCCGGGCGACGCGGTGTTCTTCGCCGCCGGATCCACGACCGAGGCGCAGGCGCTCCTCGGTGCCGCGCGCGTCGAGATCGCCAAGCAGACCGGCGAGATCAACAACAAGGACTGGGCCTTCGTGTGGGTCGTCGACGCACCGATGTTCAAGCCCACCGGATCCGACCCCGACGACGTCGACCTCGGCCACTCGGCATGGACGGCTGTGCACCACGCGTTCACGTCGCCGAAGCCCGAGCACCTCGACACCTTCGACAAGGATCCCGAGAACGCCCTCTCGTACGCGTACGACATCGTCTGCAACGGCGTCGAGATGGGTGGCGGATCGATCCGTATCCACCGCCGCGATGTGCAGGAGCGCGTGTTCGAGGTCATGGGCATCGGCGAGGAAGAGGCGCAGGAGAAGTTCGGCTTCCTGCTCGACGCCTTCGCCTTCGGCGCCCCGCCGCACGGCGGCATCGCGCTCGGCTGGGACCGCACCGTCTCGCTGCTCGCGGGCGTCGACTCGATCCGTGAGGTCATCGCGTTCCCGAAGACCGGCAACGGCTTCGACCCGCTGACCGCCGCGCCCGCCCCGATCACCCCGGAGCAGCGCGCCGAGGCGGGCGTGGACTTCGTCCCGGAGGACGAGGAGGCGTAAGCCCCCTGCATGTACGACTGCGCCCCCGTTCGCTCGAGCGGGGGCGCAGTCGCGTTCCGGTTCGCCTAGGCTGGCACCATGATCCGTCACATCGTGATGTTCGGCGTCGAGGCCGACAATGAAGCAGACCGCAACGCCAAGATCACCGAGGCCGCGCTGGGCCTCGAGAAGCTCGTGGGCGTGGTGCCCGGGCTCCGCGCCATGACCGTCGGCGCGAACGGCGTCGACATCGAGGGCAACTACGACTTCGCCCTCGTCGCAGACTTCGACGACGCCGAGGCCCTCGCCGGCTACGCCACGCACCCGGCGCACGTCGAGGTGGCGCAGTTCATCGGCACGTTCAAGACGAGCCGCGCCGCGATCGACATCGAGCTGTAACCCTCGCTCTCTCGCCGAACGCACAAGGTTTCGCCGAACGACTACGTTATTTCGTATCCGTTCGGCGAAACCTTGTTCTTTCGCGCGGACGCAGCGCGGCGCGGGGCGCGCTATGCGCCCCGCAGCGCCTCCGCGAGGCGGTCCTGCGACACGCGCCAGTGGGCGTGGAGCTTGCCGTCGATCAGAACGACGGGGATCTTTTCCCACCACTTCTCGTACAGCGCGGGGTCGTCCTGGATCGACAGCTCGGTCACCTCGACGGCGTCGCTGACCGATTCCGGCAGCCCCGCGAGGGTCACATCGATGACCTCGCGCGCGACGTCGCAGAGGTGACAGCCGGGCTTCGTGAGGAGCGTGAGGTCGGTCATCGCTCGACGTCGTAGCCCGCCATGATCCAGGCGTCGGTTCCGCCCGCGACGTTCGTGACGTCGTATCCGCGCGGCTCGAGAGCCATCGCGACCTGCGCCGAGCGCCCGCCCGCCTTGCAGATCACGTCGAACTCCATCGGCAGCTCCTCGAGGCGCGCGCCGATCTCCGACATGGGGATGTTGATCGCGCCGGGCGCGTGTCCGTCGACGAACTCGTACTCTTCGCGAACGTCGATGAGCGGGGTGTTGGTACGCGCCTTCAGCTCGGCGACGGTGATCTCCTGCATGTTTCTATTCTCGCGCAGGGCGCCCGTGACGGATCCGTAAAACACGAAAACGCCGACCCCCGAAGGGATCGGCGTTCGCACAGTCGTTTACTTCTTGTTACGACGCTGGTGACGAGTCTTGCGAAGCAGCTTGCGGTGCTTCTTCTTCGACATACGCTTGCGGCGCTTCTTGATGACTGAACCCATGGGAACCTCACTAATAGTTAGGGGGCTGGAAGCCTGGCACAGGAGTTGTGCCGACGTCCGGGAACGGAACGGCAGAAAAAGTGCCTCAGAGGATCTTATCGCATACTCGCCCCGGCCACTGTCAGCTAGATATCAGAGCCAGCCGTTTGCCTCCGCGATCCGGGCCGCGGCCATGCGATTCGCGGATCCGGTTTTCGCGATAGCGCTCGACAAATAGTTGCGCACGGTGCCGGGCGAGAGGTGCACGGTGCGGGCGATCTCGGCGACCGGATCCCCCGCGAGCGCGGCCCGCAGGATCTCGCGCTCCCGCTCGGAAAGCGGGTTGGATCCGCCGACGAGCGACTCGGTCGCGAGCGCCGGATCCACGACCCGCCGGCCCGCGTGGACCGCGCGGACGGCGTCGGCAAGCTCGCCCGCGGGCGTGTCCTTGACGACGAATCCGCTCGCGCCGACCTCGAGAGCGCGCCGGAGGTAGCCGGGGCGCCCGAAGGTCGTGACGATGAGCGACCGCACGCCGGGCAACTCGTCGCGGATCCGCGCCGCGGCCTCGATGCCGTCGGCGCCCGGCATCTCGATGTCGAGCAGGCACACCTCGGCCCCGGATTCGCGGGCGGCGCCGACGACCTCGTCGCCGCGCCCCACCTGCGCGACGACCTCGATGTCGGGCTCGAGGTCGAGCAACGCGGCGAGCGCGCCGCGCACGAGCGCCTGGTCGTCGGCCAGCAGAATCTTGATCGTCGCGGTGTCGTTCACCAGCGCGCCTCCAATCGTGTTCCCGGATCCGCGGTGCCGACGTCGAAGGATCCGCCGGCGGTCGAGACGCGCTCGCGGAGCCCGCGGAACCCGCGCTCGGCCTCGCCCGGCGAGACGCCGATGCCGTCGTCGGTGACGACGATCCCGTCGTGCGATAGCGTCACGACGCACGATTCCGCGCGCGAGTGCCGCACGACGTTCGTGATCGCCTCGCGCAGCACCCACGCGACGACGATGCGGTGTCGCGGATCCACGACAGACGGATCCGTCGGCAACTCGGCCGCGATGCCCGCGCCCGCGAGCGCGGTGCGGGCGGCGTCCAGCTCGTCGCCGAGGCGCGCGACGCGGAGGCCCGCGACGGTCGCGCGCACCTCCGCGAGCGACTCGCGCGCGAGGCTGCGGATCTCGGCGATCTCGGCCTTCGCCCGCGCGGGGTCGATGTCGATGAGCCGCTCGGCGAGCTCTGCCTTGACGGTGACGACGGTGAGACTGTGCCCGAGCACGTCGTGCACGTCGCGGGCGACGCGCTCGCGCTCGGCGACGAGGGCCATCTGGCGCTCGATGGTGTCGTGGCGCTCCTGGGCGGCGATGATGAGGCGCACGACGCCGACCGACACGTAGACGATCGCGGGCGGCATGAACAGCACGCCGTACTCGCCGAATCCGTCGGGCATCGCCGAGAGCACGATCGCGAGCGCCGAGTACTCGGCGATGAGGATCCCGGTCGAGAAGATCACCGCCGTGCGCGCCTCGCCGCAGAACATCGCGAGAGAGATGAGGAAGGATCCGGCCCCGAGGGCGCCGGGGCCGATCAGCAGGGCTGCGGCGATCATGAGCGCGACCATGACGACGATCGCGGTGATGCCGCGCCGGGCGGCGCGGCCCCAGTCGTCGCTACGAATCATCCAGATGTAGCCCGCGATGTACACCGCCGCGTACGCGAGCAGCAGGCCGACGGCGAGGCCCCGTGTGCTGTCCGAGACGTCGGCGTCGAGGGCCGACGTGATCGGGAAGGCCATGAACACGACCCAGACGACGCCCATGACCCAGGCGAATCGCTCCCAGGGCCCCCGCTGCTCGTCTTCCGCCGTCACATCCCCCATGCTCTCACCTCCCTCTCCCCCAACTCCCCCGTACACGACGACGGTAATTTTTGCTCCCACGGCCCCGGAAACCGGTGTCCGTCCCACTTCGGCCCAAAATTTGCGTCGTTGTGTACGGAGGGCAAGGAATAGCTACTGGCGGGCACGGCCGCGGCGGGCGAGCAGGATCGTGCCGATGACCAGCACGGCGCCCCAGAAGGCCACGTTCGCGATCGGCACCCACAGCGACTCCTGCGACATCGCGCCGCCGTTCATCGACGCCGCGTAGCCCTCGGTGAGGGGGTAGCGGGCGAGCGCGACGACGCCGTAGAGCGGCGTGAAGCGCGCGATGTCGAGCATGACGCCGTCGAGCGGGAAGAAGACGTTGCCGAGGAAGCCGAGGATGACGAGGGATCCGCTGGCCGCACCGACGGCACCCTCGCTGCGGAACAACAGGCCCGCGAGCAGGCCGAAGAAGCTGAACACGGCGGCGCCGAGGAGCACGAGCAGGCCGCTCAGGATCCACACGTGCGGCTCGGCCTTCGCTCCCGTGAGCGAGCCGATGATGAAGATCGCTGCGACCGGGATGATCGCGATGACGAAGCCGACGGCCGCCTTGGTCGTGACGCGCTGCGCGTCGCTCATCGGCGTGAGGCCCAGCTGGCGTCCCCAGCCTTGCATCTGCTCGACGGCGGCGGATCCGCCCACCCCGACCGTCGCGGTGACGGCGCCGTAGGCGGCCATTCCGATCATCACGTAGGCCGCGACGTTGCCGTTTCCGATGTCGATCGTGCCGTAATCCTGCACCGCTCCGAAGATCACGTACATGAAGGCCGGCAGCACGGCGACGAAGAACATCGAGACGAAGTCGCGCATGACGCGCACGAGCTCGATGCGGAAGTAGGTGACGTTCATGATGCGTTCCTCTCGGTGAGCAGGCGGAAGGCGTCGTCCATGCTCCCCGCGGAGATTTCGAGGTCGTGGGCCTCGAGCCCGGTCAGCAGGGCCCGCGCGACCGCGTCGGAGTCGGCGGCGGTGACGACGAGCCGCCCGGCATCGGCGGTGACCGCCAGCACCTCGGGCATCGCCTCGAGCGCGGCGACGGTCTCCTGCTGCCGAGAGGCGGGAACGTATGCCTGCACGCGGCGCCCCGTGGCGGTCGCGCGGATCTCGGCCGTCGTGCCGTCGGCGACCACGCGCCCGCCCGCCATCATCACGATGCGCTGGGCGAACGAGTCGGCCTCTTCGAGGTAGTGCGTCGCGAACACGACGGTGCGGCCCGCGCGGGCGTCCTCGCGCATCGTGGCCCAGAACTCGGCGCGCGCCGTGACGTCCATGCCCGCGGTCGGTTCGTCGAGAATCAGAAGCGACGGATCCGGGAGCAGCGCGAGCGCGAAGCGCAGCCGCTGCTGCTCGCCGCCGGAGCACTTCGACACCTTGCGCTTCGCGAGCGACGTAATGTTGGCGCGTTCCATGGCCGCGTCGACGGGCATCGGATCCTTGAACGTCGACGCGACGAGCATCATCGTCTCGCGGACCGACAGGTCGCGGAGCAGGCCGCCCGTCTGCAGCACAGCGGAAACATGGCCGGCGCGGATCGCGCGCCGAGGAGCTTCCCCGAAGACCGACACGCTACCCGCTGTCGGGGTGGTCAGGCCGAGCACCATGTCGAGCGTCGTGGTCTTGCCCGCGCCGTTAGGGCCGAGTAGCGCAACGATCTCGCCACGCGGGATACTCAGGTCGACTCCCCCGACGGCCGTGAAAAGGGATCCGCCGGTACGGAAGTCCTTCACCGCGCCGCGCAGCCCTATCGCTTCGTTTTGCTGGTTCATGACTCAAGCCAACCGCTCAAACCGGTGCGGAGCGATCCCCCGCTGTCACGAGGCGCACGTGACGAATGTCATATTCAATGGCCTTGACCGCGGACCCTCCATCCTGCTACTTCGTCGATATGCGGTTGCGGAAAACAAGTCCCCAGGACCCAGGGATCACGAGGATCCGCCGCGGCCGCGGCTTCGAGTACCGCGACGCGAGCGGCGTGCACGTGAGCGATGACGACGAGCTCACGCGCATCCGGGCGCTCGCGATTCCGCCCGCGTGGCAGGATGTCTGGATCTGCGCGCGGCCCAATGGTCATCTGCAGGCGATTGGTATCGACGGCGCAGGGCGCACGCAGTATCTGTACCACGCGGATTGGTCGCGCCGAACGGCGGCGAGGAAGTTCGATCGTGCTCTCGCGCTCTCCGAGAGGTTGCCTGCCGTACGGCGGCGCGTCACCCTCGACCTCCGGCGGGATGGCTTCGTCCGCGAGCGAGTGCTGGCCGGAGCGTTCCGCCTGCTCGACACGGCGCTCCTGCGGGTGGGATCCGAACGCTACGCCCAGGAGAACGGCACCGTCGGGCTCACGACGTTGCGCGGCGAGCACGTCGTCGTCGACGGAGCGACGGTAGCGCTATCGTTCATCGGCAAGAGCGGCGAGCCGTGGGAGCGCACGTTCGACGACCCGGATCTCGCCGCGTTGCTCGCGGAGCTGACCCAGCGCGGACCCGAGGCTCAGGTGCTGTCGTGGCACGACGGCGAGGGCTGGCACCGGCTACGCCCGGCCGACGTCAACGACGACCTGCGAGCCCTGGCGGGCGCCGATACGAGCGTGAAGGACGTGCGCACCCTGCGCGGCACGACGATCGCGGCGCGCACACTCGCCCGATGGGGCGTCGAGGCAACGGACGCCGCCCGGAAGCGCGCGATCGCCGCGGCATCGCGCGAAGCCGCGGCGGCCCTCGGCAACACCCCCTCCGTCGCCCGGGGCTCCTACATCGATCCGCGAGTAATCGACCGCTACGAGCACGGTGTCGTGGTGGCCGATGGCACGATCGCGCACGTCGAGGGCCAGCTCGCGGGCCTTATCGGCGGGCGCTCCTGATACTCGTCCTTCTCCGCCCCCGCAAGCCCCTCTTTTTTCCACGGCCACCCCGTAACGCTTTTGTGAGAGCACCACTTGTCACATCCGGACGAAGGAGAAAATATATGCCCGAACAAGACTCAGATGCCGTTGGCCGTGTAATCGTCACCGGCGGCTCGTCGAGTCTCGGCGCCGCGGTCGTCGATGCGGTTCGTGCCGCCGGCGGGTTGCCCGCGGTCATCGATCGCGTTCCGCTCGCAGACAACGGTGCCACGCCGTTCGCGTTGGCAGACGTATCGAACCGTGTTGATATGGACCACGCCATCGCGGCTCTCGCAGCTGAGCTCGATGGGTTCGATGCCCTTGTCACGGCGGCAGGCATCGGTCCGGGCGGATCCGGAGAAGGCGATCCCGCCGAATGGGAACGCGCAATCGGCACGCATCTCATCGGAACGATCGCTGCGGTGCGCGCGGCGGTCCCTTATCTGGATCCTGTTCGAGGGCGCGTCATCATTGTCGCGGTGACGCCCGGAGGCTCCGGTACCGGCTACTCGGCTCCGTATCGCGCGTCCGAGTGGGGGGTCAGGCAGTTCTCGCGAGATCTCACCGAGAACCTGCACGGGGGCTACAGCGTGACGACGATTCTCGCGGAAGAGAACCGCGTTCCGTTCTCCGACTCCGGCTCGAACGGCCTTGCACCGGGCGCTCTCTGCGACAGCCCGGTCGACGTTGCCGAGACAACCCGGGCGATCATGATCGCCCTTCGGCAGCCGCGCGATGCGGACATCGCAGAGCTCGTCGTGCGCCCTCGCAAGGGAGGGCGCTGACGCTCTTGCTGGCGACGTGAGCCCCCGTCCAGGAATCGTTCGTCGGGAAGTCACCCCCTCGACGCGGGCGGCTCCGAGCGGTGTCATAGGCGCATGACGGCCCATCTGATGTCCATCGGCACGGCGAACCCGGAGCAGATCGTCGCTTCGGCCGACTTCGGCGACGGCGCCGGGGCGGCGGTCGCCGCCTTCGCCCCCCGCACAGGCGAGCCACGCATGGAGATCGGCGAATCCTCGACGGCCATCAACTCGGAGTGCGAGGCCATAGGGACTGGTCGATCGGCGACCATGGCTTCAAGATGGTGCTCACGGCACAGGTGCCGCGAATCATCGGTCGAGAGATCGGGGGCGTGGCCTCGGCGATGCTCGGGAAGGGCGTCGATCAGGTGTCCGCGGTCGACGCTCGGGCGGCGCACCCGGTGGGCGTAGCGAGCTCGACCACGTGCAGACGAGGCTCTCGCTCCCCGACGAGGCGATGGGATACTCCCGGGATGTGCTGCGCGACTATGGCAACATGTCGTGCGCGACGATCCTGTTCATTCTGAGGCGCATCGAGAGGGCGAGCGAGTCCGGGATCCGCCGGGTGCTGCTTCGCCGGCTGCGCCGCAGCCGTGTCTTCGTCATCGGCGACGCCGCGCACGAGATCAGCCCGATAGGCGGGCAGGGCATGAACCTGGGACTGCTCGACGCGGCGACGCTGGCACCCGCGCTCGCCCACTGGCTGAGAGAACCCACGGATCTCCGGCCCGTCGACCGCTGGGAGCGCGACCGGCTCGCCTCTGCGCGGACGGCCGCGAACCTCGCGGGGATGAACACCGCAATAGGCCAGGCGCGCGGGGTCGCCGGTCACGCCGCGGCAATGGCGGCCGTGCGCGCGGCCGCCGCCACGCCGCTCGCGCGGTTCGCCGCCCACGCCCACGGCATGGGCCTGGACCGCAGTGTCAGTTGAGCGCGGCGACGCCGGCGTTCAGCGTAGAGGCGTAGATGATCCACACGAGATACGGCGCAAGCAGCCATCCCGACGTCTTGATGCGGGTCGCGCAGAGGCCCATGTACCAGACCACGCTCACGATCAGGGCGAGCATCACGATGAGGGCGATCCACCAGGCGGCTTCTCCGATCACGGGATAGCCGGCGAAGAAGATCGGCGTCCAGGCCGCGTTGAGCGCAAGCTGGACGACATAGACCGTGAGCGCGGGATCCCATCGTCGACCGTCCTTCGCGGCCCAGCGCCACAGCAGGAAGCCCGAGAGCGCGATCATCAGGTACAGCACGCTCCATACCGGGCCGAAGAGGGCGTTCGGCGGGTTCCACGGCACCTTCTCGGCGTCGGCGTACCAGCCGTCGACGTTGCCCATGGTCGCGAGCGAGCCGCCCGCGGCCACCGCGACGACGGCGATCAGGATCACGGCGGCGACGATGATCTGTCGTGCGAGGGACGGCGTGCGGGTCATGACGTTTCCTCCTGTGTGTGATTCTCTGCCGTTGCGATGATGCGATTCACCATGCCGCTAAAGATGAAACCGTGGAACGGGAGCATCGAGAGCCAATAGAGGCGCCCCGAGAGCCCGCGCGGGAAGAAGACGGCGCGCTGCACGTACGCGAGGCCAACCGGTGATTCGTCGATGCCGAGCTCGAGCCATGCGCTGCCTGGCACCTTCATCTCGGCGCGCAGTCGCAGCAGACGCCCCGGCTCGAGCGCCTCGACGCGCCACACGTCGAGCGCGTCCCCCACGGCGAGGTGCGAGCGGGCGCGCCGCCCGCGCTGCAGCCCGACACCGCCCGAGAGGCGATCCATGAGCCCGCGCAGGGCCCAGAGCGCCGATCCCGAGGGCCACCCGTTGGTGCCGCCGATCTGCGTGATGACCGACCATATGGCGTCGCGATCGGCCGTCGTCGTACGGCTGCGGCGGTCGACGAGCACCGTACGCCCCGCCCAGTCCGGGTCACTCGGGAGCGGATCGCTCGGCGCCTGCGACACGCGCGCGTCGACCCAGCTCGTTTCGACGTCGTCGATCTTAATGCGGCCGAGCGCGAGCCTGACGGCCTCGCGATAAGGCGTCAGCCCCGACTCGGGACGCGGCAGAATCTCATCCACGGCGCGGTCGGCCATGACGCAATCGTTCTGGAGCGACTCCACGAGCGGCCGCGCGATCGTGCTCGGCACCGGCGTGACGAGCCCGACCCAGAGCGACGCGAGGCGCGGCGTGAGCACGGGCAGCGCCGCGATGCCGCGCTGGGGCAGACCCGCCTCGACGGCGTAGCCGTTCATCATCTGTCCGTAGCGCAGGACGTCGGGGCCGCCGATGTCGATGGCGCGGCTGATCGAAGGATCAGCGCGCGCCGCGGCGAGCAGGTAGTGCAATACGTCGCGGATCGCGATTGGCTGAATGCGGTTCATCACCCAGCGCGGCGCCGGCATGTAGGGCAAGACATCGGTGAGGTGGCGCACCATCTCGAACGACGCGGATCCCGAACCGATGATGACGCCCGCTTGCAACACCAGCGTCGGCACTCCGGACGCCAGCAGGATCTCCCCCACCTCGACGCGGGAAGCGAGATGGGGCGAGAGATCGGCGCCCGCCGGGTGCAGGCCACCGAGGTAGACGATCCGCCTCACACCGGCGTCCGATGCGGCCCGCGCGACGGCGTTCGCGATCTCGCGATCACGTTGCCCGAAGCCTCGACCGCTCGACATCGAGTGCACGAGGTGGAACAGCACGTCGACGTCGTCGGTCGCGGCGGCGAGCGCACCAGCGTCGCCCGCATCGCCCTCGACGATCTCGACGCGGTCCGCCCACGGCAGTGCGCGGATCCGTTCGGCGGAACGCGACAGCACGCGCACGCGCCAGCCTCCGCGGAGCAGTCGCGGCACGAGCCGACCGCCGACGTATCCCGTCGCGCCGAGCACGAGGGCGCGAGGCGCGGATCCGTCCTCTCGCGGCGCGGAACGGAGCGCCGCTTCCGTGCCGAGAGGCGCGCTGATGGTCGTCTCGTCCGATTCGTTCACGAGTTCGATGTCTCCCAGTTGACAGGCCCCGCGGACCCCGCGGGGTACTCCTCCAGCGGAACCTCGCCACGGTGCCAGGCTGTGCGTACCGGCTCGATGATCCGCCAGCATTCCTCGGCCGCGTCTGCCCGCACGGACAGCGTGACATCGCGCTCGAGGATCTGGCTGAGCACCTCGGTGTAGGCCCGGACGCTGCCCTCACCGAGTTCGAGGCCGAGCGTCTCACGGCGGAGGGCGAACGGGTCTTCGCCGCCGTTGACGTTGAGGTCGAGCCACATGGCGTCGGGCCCGAGCGAGAAGCGCAGCGTGCCGCCGTCACGGACATCGCCCGTGAGGCCGTCGGGGATGTGGCGCACGGGCGCGAACCTCACGACGATCTCCGTGCGCTTCTCGCCGAGCGCCTTGCCCGATCGCAGCACGAACGGCACGCCCCGCCAACGCGCGGTACGCACCTCGCAGACGATCTCGGCGAGCGTTTCCGTCTCGCGCGACGGGTCCACGCCTTTCTCGTCGACGTACGACGGGAGTTCGCGGTCGTCGATACGACCGTCCGTGTAGCGGGCACGACGGGACGACGCCGCCGCGTCGTCTGCCCAGATATGCGTCGCGCGGAGCGCAGCGGCCTTCGCATCGCGCAGATCGCGTTCGCCGAGCGTCGCGGGCGGCTCCATGGCGAGGACCGCGAGTACCTGCAACAGATGGCTCTGCAGCATGTCGATCATCGCGCCCGCACGGTCGTAGTAACGCGCACGGTTCTCGAGCGCGAGCGACTCGTCGTAGCGTACGAGCACCGATTCAATGTGATCGGCCGACCACAGCGGTTCGACAACGCGGTTGGCGAAGCGCACGCCCAGGACGTTCAGCAGCGTGGATCGCCCCAGGAAGTGGTCGACCCGGAACACGCGGGACTCGGGCACGATCTCGGCGAGGGTGGAGTTGAGACGCCTCGCGCCCCCTTCGTCGCCTCCGAACGGCTTCTCGAGGGCGAGGATCGTCCGCTCCGGCAGTTCGACCTCGCGTAGGGCCTCGCAGGCCGCGGCGGCGACGGCGGGTGGAACCGCGAAGTACAGAACGACGGAGTCGCCCGTATCTCGCACGAGGCGCGCAAGCTCCTCGGAACGCGTGATGTCGGCGACGACGTAGCGCGTCGACGAGACCCGTTCGAACGCGTCGGGAAGACCGGCGGCTTCGAACGCCTCGCGCACGGCGGAGCGCCAGCGGTTGTCGTCCCAGGGGTCGTCGCCGGCCCCGCGCAGGTCGAGATCGAGGCTCGGGTCTCGATGCAGCAACTGCGCGAGCGCGGGAAGGAGCAGACGGGAGGTGAGGTCGCCGGATGCGCCGAGGATCAGCAGCGTCGTAGACATGCATTGCACCATAGCGATGCCCGCCGCTCACCAGGAACCCCCTCGCGCCGCGCGCGCGGGCATGGCATTATGACGGCGGTGACGACACGGATCGAAGATTATGCGCTCCTCAGCAACTGCCGCACGGCGGCGCTCATCTCGCGGGAGGGCAGCCTCGACTGGCTCTGTTTGCCCCGCCTCGACTCGCCGTCGGTGTTCGGCGCCCTGCTCGGCACGGAAGACAACGGCTGCTGGACACTACGCCCCGCAGAGGGACAGTCGAGCCGACGCTACGACGGCGACACAATGCTTCTTGTCACCCGCTGGGCTACCCCGACGGGTATCGCCGAGGTACACGACCTCATGCCCATCGACCCCGTTCCGCACGCCGACACGCACCGTGTCGATGTCGTGCGCCGCGTCGTCGGCGTCTCCGGCACCGTCGATTTCGAGCAGACCCTGAGACTGCGCTTCGACTACTCGCGCGCTCTCCCCTGGGTTCGGCAGACAGGCACTGAGGAAGATCCCGAGCTCATCGCGATGGCGGGGCCGCACGCGGTCGTCGTGCGCGGCTCGAGACTGCATGCGTCGGATCACGCGCACCGCGGATCCGTAACGGTCACCGCGGGCGAGCGCGTCGATCTCGTGCTCACCTGGTTCCCATCGCACATCGCGGTGCCCGCGCCGCTCGTCGTGAATCCGGCGGTCGCCGAGACCCGCGCGTGGTGGCAGGAGTGGTCCGACAAGATCGAGCACGAGGGTGTGCACCGGGATCTCGTCGTACGTTCGCTCGTGCTGCTGCGGGCCCTCACGAACCACGCAACCGGGGGCATCGCCGCCGCCGCGACGACCTCTCTTCCGGAAGAGATCGGCGGAACGCGCAACTGGGACTACCGATTCGTATGGCTGCGAGATGCCGCGCTGACGCTCGAGGCGCTCATCGATCACGGCTTTATCGGGCTCGCGGAGACATGGCGTTCGTGGCTGCTGCGCGCGATCGCCGGAGACCCCGCCGATCTGCAGGTCGTGTACGGTCTCGCGGGCGAGCGCGACCTCGTCGAGCGCGAGATGACGTCGCTTCCCGGCTACGAGGGGTCCGCGCCCGTTCGGATCGGCAACGGGGCATGGAACCAGTACCAAGCCGACGTCGTCGGCGAGGTGCTCGTCACTCTCAGCGCGGGCCGCGAGGCGGGCCTCACGGAGTCGGAGTTCTCGTGGCCGCTCGAACGAAATCTCATCGCGTACGCCGCCGAACAGCTCGAGCGCCCCGACCAGAGTCTGTGGGAGATCCGCAACGAGCCACACCTGTTCACGCAGTCTCGCGCCATGATGTGGGCCGTGTTCGACCGAGGCGTGCGGGCCGTGGAACGGCACGGGCTCGACGGCCCTGTGGAGAGGTGGCGCGATCTGCGCGACCGGATCGCCCGCGAGATCGACGAGAAGGGCGTCGCAGACGGTTACTTCACCCAGCATGAGGGAACGCTCGAGGTGGATGCATCCTTGCTCCTGCTCCCCCAGGTCGGTTTCTGCGCGCCGGACGATCCCCGGATGCTGAAGACCGTTGAGCGCATTGAGCAGACCCTCATGCGCGATGGCTTCCTCATGCGCTATCGCACACAGAGCGGTTTGGACGGACTCCCCGGCGACGAGTCTCCGTTCCTCGCCTGTTCGTTCTGGCTCGTCGAGCAATACGCCTGCACCGGCCGGCTCGACGAGGCGAACGAGTTGATGGATCGCCTCTGCGCCCTCGCGAACGACGTGGGCATGCTCTCGGAGGAGTACGACACGCGCGCGAAGCGTCAGGTCGGCAACGTGCCGCAGGCATTCAGTCACCTGGCTCTCGTGAGAGCGGCCGATGCACTCGCGAGAGCGAGCCATCGGCCGCGATAGCGCGAGAGCCCGGGTCAGGCGGCAACCGCCATGACCGGGTGCGGCCGCTCGGCGCGTGTGCGCAGGAATGCCTGCGGCGGGAGGGCCGCGCGGGCCGATCGGGCAATCTCACCGGCGTGCTCGTCGATGACGACGCGTGCGCCGGACAGGAGTGCAGCGCGAGCGAGCGCCTCGGCCATGGGGACGGGACCGTAACCGACGATCTCGGTGCTCTCGCGCTCATCGACCCACGGATCCGCGGCGAGCGCCTCGAGCGTCTTGCCCGACTTCCAGAGGCGCACGTCGAGAAGAAGGGTGTCGACGCGGCCCTGCTGGAGTGCGGCCATGACGTCCTCGGCGCCGATCGTGCGTGCGCCGGTGGCGGTCGTGCCGCGGCGGAGGACGGCCTCCGACATGTCGCGGGAGTGGCACAGCATCGGCAGCACGGGCGGAACCGAGTCGTAACCGGCGAACTCGCCCCGGATCCGGCGGCCCGCGAGGGCGGCGCTGACGATCAGTTCACCGCTGCGAACGAGGATGTAACGGGCGGAGGGGCCGTCCAGTTCAGGGGCGGAATCGAAGGCGCGCATGAGGCATGCGGCGTCGGCGGAGGGGCCTTCGCGTGCGTGAGACCGGTCAGTGTCCTTCGCCGCGTGGGGCAGCCGGGGATCGTCCGCGCGACGCACGATGAGGGACGTTCGTGGCACGTTCCGAGGATAGAGCCAGGTACAGCGTGTCCGTGCCGATATCGGGACCGATAGTTGGATCTTGTCGAGGTCTGGTTCGGGATTATCAACGGGCAGGTCATCCGTCGAGGGGTTTTCACGAGCGTGCAGGACGTGAACGCGAAGATCCGTCAGCCGGTCACGTCGTGGAACGATCGAAAGCGTCCGTTTGCCTGTGCCAAGGCTCCGGAAGAGATCCTCGCAGAAACCAACCCCAAGAAATATTTCAGACACACGGCATTAGATATACCTCGCGGGCCATTCTGCGACCAAAGAGTCAAGAAGAGCTATGCCTAACGCTCTAGTGACGCGAAGCGCTCGACGTTCTCGTTCGTACCCGAGACGATGATGAGGTCGTGGTTCGTGACGACGGTGCTGGCCTCGGCGTAGCGGAAGGGCTTCGCCGGAGACTTCACGCCCACGACGGTTACGTTGTAGCGGGTGCGCATGCCCGAATCCTGCAGGGATACGCCGCGGATGAACTTCGGTGGGAACATCTTCGCGAGTACGAAATCGTCGTCGAAGCGGATGAAGTCGAGCATCTGGCCGCTCACCAGGTGCGCGACGCGCTCGCCAGCCTCGCGCTCGGGGTAGATGACGTGGTTCGCGCCGACGCGGGAGAGGATCTTGCCGTGCGAGAGGCTCGTCGCCTTCGCCCAGATCTGCGGCACCTTCAGGTCGACGAGGTTCGCCGTGATGAGGACCGAGGCTTCGATCGAGGATCCGGTCGCGACGACGGCGACGTCGAAGTCCTGGGCGCCGATCTGGCGCAGCGCCTCGAGGTTGCGCCCGTCGGCCTGCACGGCGTGGGTGACCCGCTCCGACCACTTCTGCACGAGCTCGAGGTTCGAGTCGACGGCGAGCACGTCGCGGTCGAGGCGGTCGAGCTCGCCCGCGCACGCCGCACCGAAGCGGCCGAGCCCGACGACGAGAACGGGAGAGTCGCTCCTGATCGGTTCAACCAACAATCGGCCTTTCGACGGGCAGCGCATACAGCTGCGATTTCGATGTCGCCGCGACAGCAGCGGCGAGAGTGACTGTACCAACGCGACCCATAAAGATGGTCACCGCCATGACCCAGAGGGCCGAATCCGGCAGGGTCTCCGTGAGCCCGCTCGTCAGTCCCACTGTGCCGAAGGCGGAGATCACGTCGAACATGACCTGCGCGATGGGGGCGTGCGTGATCTGGGCGATGACGACCGTCGAGAGCGCGACGATCGTGGCCCCCCATGCGAGAACCGCGACGGCGACGCGCTGCACGTCCGACGGGATCCGGCGCCCGAACACCTGGACCGACTGGCGTCCCTGCGCCTCGGACCAGACGGCGAGGGCGAGGACTGCGAGAGTCGTGACCTTGATGCCGCCGGCCGTCGATGCGGATCCGCCGCCGACGAACATCAGCATGGATCCGACGACGGTGCCGGATCCGTAGAGCTCGCCCATGTCGACGACGGCGAAGCCGCCGGAGCGGGTCATCGCCGATAGGAATAGTGCCTGGAAGAGCGAGTCGCCGAAGTGCATCGACCCGAAGGTGTGCGGGTTGTCGTATTCGAGCACGAGGAACGCCGCCGCGCCGCCGACGAGCAACAAGCCGGAGGTAATGAGGGTGAGCTTGACATGAAGCGACCACGTCGACGGGCGGAAGAAGTGCGCCTTCTTGGGATGAAAGAGGTGGCGAGAGAGGGCAAAGATCACGGGGAAGCCGACGCTTCCGACGATGACGGCGAGCATGATGACGGTCATGAACGCGTAGTCGTTCTGGAACACCGCGATGCCGCCGTCGTTGAGCGTGAATCCGGTGTTCGTGAACGCCATGGCCGCGTACATCGGCGAGACCCAGAGCGCCTCGAGCCAGCCGTACTTCGCGAGCACCGACGGGTAGATCAGCAGGCCGACGACGGCCTCGATCAGCACGGTCGAGATCGCGACGGTGCGCAGCAGCTGGCCCACCTCGCCGAGGCGGACCGCCTGAGATTCGTTCACGGATCCGCCGTGCGCGCGCAGCGGGTTCGAGTCGCCGGCGGCCATCAGCTTCGCGCGCAGGCCCATGCGCTTCGACACCACCATGCCGAGCATCGACGCGAGCGTCAGCGCGCCCATGCCGCCGATGTTGACGCCGACATAGATGACGGCCTGGCCGAAGTGCGACCAGTGCGTGCCCATGTCGACGCTCGAGAGTCCCGTGACGCAGATCGTCGACATGGCCGTGAAGAGGGCGTCTGTCAGGGGCGTGACCTTCCGGTCGGCCGAGGCGATCGGGAGCGAAAGGAGGGCCGTCGTGACGAGCACGAGCGCCGCGAACACCGTGATCGCAAAGCGCGACGGCGAGTGCGTTGTGATGAAGCGAAACCAGCGCCACCCCGCACGGGTGGTGCGCCGCATCATGGCACTGCCTACCGGAGGCTGGCTGCCAGGCATCTCTGATCGTCCCCTTTACGTCTTCACAGATCAGCGAACATCGTATCCCCGCGTGGCTCCCGGCATGTTGTATATGTCGCCGATGGAATACGCTGAGGGGCATGGCCGACATCTTTACCGTGATCGCCGACAGTACCCGCCGCGACATTCTGCGCGTGCTCCAGCAGCGCGACCAGCAGACGGAAGACGGTACGAGCGTGTCGCAGATCGTGGGCGAGCTGAGTGTGACGCAGCCCACGGTGTCGAAGCATCTCAAGGTGCTCCGCGATGCCGGGCTCGTGACGGTGCGCGAGGACGGCCAGCACCGCTTCTATCGCCTGAATGCCGAGCCGCTCGAAGAGATCGACGACTGGCTGATGCCGTTCTTCGTTGATGACGCGACACTCGCGGCTGAGGCGACGCAGTCGCTCCACCCGCCGCTGCCTGAGCCAGCCACACGCTTTGCCGAGTCACTCGGTCGCACTGCCGCCGTAGTGCAGACCGCGTTGAAGCGCCTCGGCGCCTAGGTGTGATGTCCAAGCGCGCTGTTTCACCGAGGCATCGATAAAGGCCTGAAAAGCGAGGCCCCGACACGTGGTACTGGAGGCTATCCGTGGCTTCAGGGATGTCGTCGTGTCGTTCTCAGCGACCAGAGCGGCGCGAGCGCATCCCAGAAGCGGCCAGGCCGTTAGTGGCTTCGGGAGGTCCCCATCCTCTTCGCTCGTCGTGAAGAAATGAGGGAACCCGTACACGCGCCGGGCCGACGCGAGTTCGAGCGTATTCCGTTACCACTTCGGCGTGGATGTCGCCACCCCTGGGCCCCGATCACCCGCCGTGCGGCAGGCTGGAATTGCTTCACGATGGCATCTCATCGACCTCGAAGCATTTGGAACAGCATGGCCGACGGAAAGGTAGAACTATGACGCTCATCGACCCGCGTACCAAGCATCTACGTGGCCCGCTCCCCAAGGACGACCAGCCACAGCCCGGCCTGACAACCCGGACCACCCCACGCCCCGACCACGGCGAAGACAACTACGTCGGCTCCGGTCGCCTCGAGGGCCGACGCGCCCTTATCACGGGCGGCGACTCAGGAATTGGCCGCGCGGTTGCCATCGCGTTCGCCCGCGAGGGGGCCCGCGTCGCGATCAATTACCTGCCCGCCGAGCAAGAAGACGCGGAAGCGACCGCTTGCCTCATCGATGAGCCCGAAAGCGAATGCGTGCTCCTCCCCGGCGACCTCACCGATGAGGACACCGCACGCCAGGTCGTGAGAGACGCCCATAACCAACTCGGGGGCCTCGACCTACTCGTGCTGAATGCCGCGTATCAGAAACAGCGTGAGCCCGACGCGCAGATTCCAACCGACGAGTTCGACCGGGTCATGCGCACCAACCTCTATGCACCATTCTGGATGGCCCGCGAGGCGCTCCCGCTCATGCCTCCCGGTAGCTCGGTCATCGTGACCACCTCGATTCAAGCGTTCTCGCCGTCCCCCGCTCTGCTCGACTACGCGATGACGAAGGCCGCGCTCGCGGCGTTCGTGCAGGCGCTCGCCTCCGAGCAGGGCGAGAAGGGCATCCGCGTGAACGGCGTCGCACCGGGCCCGATCTGGACGCCGCTCATCCCCGCGACCGGCTGGCCCGATAACGTGCCGAACTTCGGATCGGGTAGCCCGCTGGGGCGCCCCGGCCAGCCCGCGGAAGTCGCGGGCGCATACGTGTACCTCGCATCGGAAGACGCCTCGTATACCTCGGGCGCGATCCTCGGCGTGACCGGAGGTGAACACCTGTGAGGGAGCAACTGAACGGCCCGACGACCCACGCCTCCTGGGGCGAGGGCCGCCCGCACCTCATCATCACCTCGGAAGAAACGCGTATGACGATCGACCTGATCGAGGACGAAACGACGATCGGCTCGGCCGGCGGGAACACAATCGAGTTGCCCGGCGCGGATCCTGTGCATGCAACAATCGACCACGATGAGCGTGACGAGTATGTACTCACCCTGCATGGTGAAGGTGAGATGAACGCTGATCCGTCCGCGACCGGCACGCACGAGGGCGCACGCACCGAGACTCTGCGCACAGGTGCTTCGTTCACGATCGGTCCGTGGCGCCTCGTGTTCCAGCGAGACGAGTTCGCCGATCACGGTCGTCCATACGGCGGTCGTCAGGGCGGCGAATACTCTGACCAGCCCGCACAGCCGCGGCGGCCAGACTACGCGGCCGATCCCGACGGATCCGAGCGACCGCCCGGCAACGAAATCGACGAACACTGAGAATCGGGTGTCCCTTTCGATACGGGACACCCGATTCGCGGTCTAGTCGGGAAGCACCTGGTCGAGGTTGACCGTAATGTCGAGGTTGACCGTAATTCCGCCGGTAGAGTGCGTCGAGTGCGTCATCTGGTCGAGGAGGTCGGGGTTCATTTTTGCGGGCGCGGGTGAATCGAAGTCAAACCGCAGCGGAATCGCCGGATGCAACCAGATGGTGCTACGGCCCGGGGATTGCGCCCCCGAGTGCGTCCAAGAGAGCGTGAAGCTCTCGTTGCGCCGAAGCTTGGTGACGACGACAAGTTTGAGGTGCGCGAGTAGGTCATCGCCGATGTCGATACGATGACCGACGCCGTAGTGCAGTACCCCCATGTCAGACGCTCACAATCGCGGTAACGATGCATCCCCGGTGGCGCCGCCCGGGGGCGTGGTCGGCTCCGGGACGAGGTGGAGACCGCCCGAAGAGTTGGCGGTGTAGGCGAGCGCATCTATCCAGGCCGGATTGAGCGCCGGTCGGCGGCTGCCGTAGAACTTGAACACCAGCGGCAATGATTGATGGAGCCACACGCTCGTGCGGCCATCGCCCAGGCTACCGTCGTCGCGCCACGAGAAGTAGAAAGGCTCTCCTCGCCTTAGCTTCGTGCCGATCACGACGTGCAGGTGTGCGAGAGCACGGTCCTCGATCTCGACCTTGACGGTGTCGGAATAGATGAACTTTCCCATGTACTCCCTCATTTTTTATGGGTCCGTTTTCGGTACGGAGCTGTTTTTACTTGCGGTGCAACTACCATGACAGCACTAGTGGGGCTCCGCCATGAGCGGTGCCGCACTACAAGCAAACTCAGAGCCGAATATCGGGGTCTACGCCCGGATCCTCGGTGCTGGGAAGCACGCCTGGTGCCGAGGGCTCGTCTGCGACACGGCACCGCCATGCGCCAGTGGGCGCGGGACGATCGGCGATGAACGTCGCGAACATAGCGAGATCTCGCTCCACGGCCATCTCGTCGAGGTTGAGCACGGCGCCCACCTTCTCGACGAAGCCTTCCGGTGCCCACGACATGATGAGGTCGACGCGGGTGCCGTCGCCCCGGGCTCAAACTCGTCCTCCCCGACCTCAGCCTTTTCACCGGCGCTCGCCCACCGGAGCTTGCGGCCGCGGATCTATTTGCGCTAGATTCGCGCGGCTGCGTTCATCTCGCCCCGCGTCGGATCCGATGTCGATTGTCAACCCCCTCCGCGCCGGGCGTACACCGCGCGACCCTGGATTCGTGCCGTCGCACGCGTGATCGGTACGACCACACCGCAGGAGATCACAGGAGGAACCGATGAGCGATCGCTATGACAACGACCTGACCGATGCCGAGAAGACCGCGCTCGACGAGCAGATCGTCGAGCGAGACAGCGGCGACCCGAACAGCGACCGCGAGTACCTGCAGGATCTCCCGCCCGCAGATGCCGACGACGTCGAACTCGGGGACACTGACGTTGCGGTCGAAGAGGGTGGCGCGCTGCTCGACGAGGGCGAGGGCGAGGAGGGCACGGGACTGCTCGGCGAGGACGACTACGGAGACGGCGACGATCGCTGATATGCACGATGATGCCGGGTGGCCTGTCGGCCACCCGGCATCATCGTGCATATCCGACGCGTCAGTCGACGGCCTCGCGCTGGGTCTTGATGAATTCGATGTCGTCGTCACTCAGCATCGTCTGCGCGGGGACGAACTCGCCCGTGATAGCGCGGATCTCCTCGCGGATCTCGAGGGACAGCACCTCCCCCGGACGCTCGACAAGTGCGTTCTTCGACTCGGCCGAAAGCTTCGGCCACCACTCGTTAATCTCAGCCACGGTCTTTCCTTTCGTCATGCGTGATGTCAGCTGTCGCGGAGCGCCGCGATCAGATCCTTCTTACGGAGCGCGGAGTAGCCGGTCAGGCCGATCTCCTTCGCACGGCCGCGGAGCTCGTCAACCGTCCAGTCTTCGTAGGGCTCCGCGTTGCCTCCGCGACGGCCGACCGTGCTCCGTCCGTCGCGCGCGTCCGCGTTAGCGATGCGCGCCGCCTTCTGTTTGGAGGCACCGTCCTCGAGAACGGCCTCGTACACCTCTTCATCCTTGATGCGCGGGTTCGGCATATTCTTCCCTCCTCCTGCTGGGGTGGCCAGGCTATGCGGAGACGTTCCCTGCCCGCATGCCCCTTTCGCGAGAGGCGACGATCAGCTATGGTCTGGCCGCAAGTGCGAGGGAGCACGACCACGACATCGACACCTCGTCGACCAAGACGAAGGCACGACGCTGGCCCGCGGAGATCGGTCTCCGCGGGCCGCTGTCGTGAGATGGGCTTAGCTAGCCTTGCTTCGACCGGCGAAAAATCCCCAGATCAAAAGCACGATCAGCGAACCACCAATCGCGAGTAGCCACGTCGTCAGCGAGAAGAAAGACGTCAGATCGGCGTCGAATAGGATACCGCCGAGCCAGCCGCCCAACAGGGCGCCGACGACGCCGAGCAACAGCGTGACGAACCAGCCGCCGCCCTGCTTGCCCGGCAGGATGAGCTTCGCGATCGCTCCAGCGATCAGCCCTAGCAACAGAAAACCTAAGAATCCCATGGTGTTCTCCTCACCTCGGAGGGCGTATTAGTCCTTCAACGAGTCGCGGGCGCCGTGAGCTGCGTCCTTGACGTCACCGAGGGCTTCCTTCGCGTGACCCTTGACTTGGTCTGCCTTACCTTCCGCTTCAAGCTTCTCGTTGTCGGTTACCTTGCCGGCGGTTTCCTTGATCTTGCCCGTGGCCTTGTCGGCCATTGCATTGATCTTGTCTTCAGCGCTCATAGCGTTTCCTTCCGTCGTGCGGGTGGAATGCCAGGTTAGAAGAACTGTTCCTCTCCCCATCACCCCCTTGACGAGGCATACGAAATCCGTATAAGAGCGTTACGCGGGAACCTCGAGGTGTTCCTCGACGAGGATGATGCCGCCAGTCGAGTGGGCCGAGTGCGCGAGGTCATCGATCCACTGACGGCTGAGCTCTGGCGGTTCGACGTCGTCGAAGACGAATCGCATCGGGATCGACGGGTGCATCCAGATGGTACTGCGCCCCTCGGGGGTTCCCTCGGGGTGACGCCACGAGAGCGTGAAGCTCTCATTTCGACGGAGCTTCGTGGCGATGACGACCTTCAAGTGCGCGAGCGCACGATCGTCGATGTTGATCGGGTCCTGCGCGTCGCCGTAGAGCAACATTCCCATCTCAGACGGCTCCTCTCGTGGAGATTCGAGCGTACATAGGCCCTCCTTCAAAGGAAAAATGGGAAGACCAATTGGTCTCCCCACCAAGGCTCACACTACGCCATATCAGCGCGGAAGGGCGCGGCGATATCGACGATCATGAGCGGCATAGATACATTTCCATCGTTGCCCACGCCGACGCGAGCATCCTCATAGATCGGGGCTGTACCGTCGCGTCCCAGACAGTGCACCAGAAACGGTGCTTATGACCGCTCAGCCCTCCGCGGCCAGTTCCTTGGCCCGGTTGTACGCCGCATCCGTTGCCGCCGAGAACGTCGCCGCGAGGTCGGCCGACTGCAGCACCTCGACGGCCTTCTCGGTCGTGCCCTTGGGGCTCGTGACGCGGCGGCGCAGCTCGGCCGGGTCCTCGCCCTCGGCCTCGAGCAGGCGGGTCGCGCCGATGAAGGTCTGCTCGGCGAGGAGGCGCGCCGTCTCGGCGTCGAAGCCCTGGTGGCGGGCGGCCTCGATGAACTGCTCGATGAGCAGGAAGACGTAGGCGGGGCCGGATCCCGAGATCGTCGAGATCGCGTCGATGCCGTCGTCGCCGTCGACCTCGACGGCAACTCCCACGGTCTCGAAGAGCCGGCGCACGAGGCCCGTGTCGTCGGCGGTCGCGTGCGTTCCGGCCGCGATGCCCGTGACGCCGCGGCCGACGGTCGAGGGCGTGTTCGGCATCGAGCGGATGACCGCGCGGGCGCCCGTCTTCGCCTCGATCTGGGCGAGGGTTATGCCGGCGGCGAGGCTCACGATGATGGCGTCGTCGGCGAGGTGCGGGGCGATCTCGTCGAGCAGGTCGGCGATCATGTACGGCTTCACGCCCAGGATTACGACGCGCGCGCCCGCGGCCGCGCGGGAGTTTCCGGCCGGCTCGTTCTCGAGCGCGATGGCGTCGACGCCCGCGAGGCCGGCGAGTGCCTCGGCCTTCGCGGCCGAGCGATTCGTCACGAAGACCGGGCCGTCGACGGGGCTCTCGCTCGCGACGAGACCGCGCACGATCGCGCCGCCCATGGATCCGGCCCCGAGGAATGCGAGCGACGGGAAGGCAACTGAGGAAAGACCGTGTGGCATACACATCACAGTACAACTGGCCGTAGGCTCACGAGTATGAGTGCACACGGTGGCGGCAAGGCGATTCTGGCCGCGTTCCTTGCGAACATGGGCATCGCCCTGGCGAAGTTGATCGGTTGGTTGCTGTCGGGATCGGCATCGATGCTCGCCGAGGCCGTGCACTCGATCGCCGACTCGAGCAACCAGGTGTTGCTCTTCGTCGGCGGCAAGACCTCGCGCCGCCACGCCGACCGCCAGCACCCGTTCGGCTACGGCCGCGACCGCTACGTCTACGCGTTCGTCGTCGGCATCATCCTGTTCTCGGTCGGTGGCCTGTTCTCGGTCTACGAGGGCGTCGAAAAGCTCACCCACCCGCACGAGCTCAGCGAAGACTGGTGGTGGCTGCCCATCGTGATCCTGGTGATCGCGATCGTGCTCGAGGGCTTCTCGCTCCGCACCGCCATCGGCGAGGCCAACGAGGTGCGCCCCGAGGGCCAGTCGTGGTGGCAGTTCATCCGCCGCTCGCGCTCGCCCGAGCTGCCCGTCCTGCTGCTCGAAGACACCGCGGCCCTCATCGGCCTCGTGCTCGCGCTCTCGGGCGTCACGGCGTCGGTCATGACGGGCGATCCGGTCTACGACGCGCTCGGCACGCTCGCGATCGGCATCCTGCTGATCCTCGTCGCGATCGTCGTCGGCGTCGAGATGAAGAGCCTGCTCGTCGGCGAGGGCGCCACGAACGAGCAGCTCGACGACATCATCCGCGCGATCGAGGCGGGCGAAGACGTCGAGAAGCTCATCCACATCAAGACCCTCTACCTCGGCCCCGACGAGCTGCTCGTCGCCGCGAAGATCGGCGTGCCCGTCGACAAGCCGCTCGGCGTCGTCGCGCGCGACATCGACGAGATCGAAGAGCGGATCCGCGCCGCCGTCCCGCAGGCCCGCGTCATCTACCTCGAGCCCGACGTGTATCGCCGCGCCGAGGGTGACAAGCCCCCGACCGAGGCGTTCGTCTTCCCGTCGAGCGACTAACGCCGCTCGCCGAAGAACCGCTCGAGCGGGAGCTTCGTCTCCTGCTCAAGCACTCCCCCGACGACCTCGGCCCGGTACGGTAGCCGCCGGTCGCGCACCACGTCGTAGAGGGATCCGGCGGCGCCCGCCTTCTCGTCCCATGCCCCGAACACGACGCGCGAGATCCGCGCCTGCAGCAGCGCGCCCGCGCACATGAGGCACGGCTCGAGGGTCACGACGAGTGTGCAGCCGGTGAGGTTCCAGGATCCGTGGGCCGCGGCGGCCTCGCGCATCGCGAGGACCTCGGCGTGCGCGCTCGGATCGTGAGTTTCCTCGCGCCGGTTGCGGCCGGATCCGATCACCGCGCCCGACGGATCCACGACGAGGGCGCCGACGGGCACCTCGCCGGCGGCCTCGGCCTCCTCCGCGAGCGCGAGCGCGCGGCGCACCAGGGCGATATCGGAGGAATTTCGGTTCACACTCTCACCCTAGGTCGGTAGCCTGATCGCATGCGCGTGCACATTGCCGATCATCCCCTCATTACCCACAAGCTGTCGGTGCTCCGAGACAAGCGGACCCCGTCGCCGATCTTCCGCCAGCTGACCGAAGAGCTCATGACGCTCCTCGCCTACGAGGCCACCCGCAACGTGCGCGTCGAGGAGTGCGAGATCGAGACGCCCGTGACGAAGACCGTCGGCGTCAAGATCGCCGACCCGAAGCCGCTCGTCGTGCCGATTCTCCGCGCCGGCCTCGGCATGCTCGAGGGCATGACGAAGCTCGTCCCGACCGCCGAGGTCGGCTTCCTCGGCCTCGTGCGCGACGAGGAAACCCTCGAGCCCGTCACGTACGCCGAGCGCCTCCCGGACGACCTCTCGGGCCGCCAGTGCTTCGCGCTCGACCCGATGCTCGCGACCGGCGGATCCCTCGCCGCGGCGATCGAGTACCTCTTCGACCGCGGCGCCGAGCACGTGACCGCCGTGTGTCTGCTCGGCACCCCGCAGGGCCTGCAGAAGATCGAGGAGATCGTGGGCGACCGCGACGTCACCCTCGTTCTCGGCGCCCTCGACGAGGGCCTCAACGAGAAGAGCTACATCGTCCCCGGCCTCGGCGACGCGGGCGACCGCCTCTACGGCACCGCCGAGTAATTCAGACGCAAAAGTGCCGCGGACCATACGGTCCGCGGCACTTTTTCATGCCTACCCCTTCACGCTTCCGGCGAGCAGGCCTCGCACGAAGAAGCGCTGCAGCGCGAAGAACACGATGAGCGGCAGCAGGATCGAGATGAACGCGCCGGCCGTCAGCAGGTGCCAGTCCTGGCCGCGGTCGCCCGTCATGGCGGCGAGCGCCGCCGTCAGCGGCTGCACCGTCCGGGATCCGCCCGAGAAGGTCAGACCCACGAGCAGGTCGTTCCAGACCCAGAGGAACTGGAAGATGGCGTAGCTCGCGATCGCGGGCAGCATCAGCGGCAGCATGACGCGGAGGAACACGGTGACGTGCCCCGCGCCGTCGATGCGCGCGGCCTCGATGAGGTCTCGCGGAACCTCCGACATGAAGTTATGCAGGAGGAAGATCGCGAGCGGCAGGCCGAAGATCGTGTGCGCCGTCCAGAGCGACAGGAACGGGAACATGCTCGCGACCTCGGTGCCCGAGAAGATGCGAAGCAGCGGGATCAACGCCATCTGCAGCGGCACGATCTGCAGCGTGAAGACGCCGACGAACACGATGTCGCGACCCTTCCACTCGAGCACCGAGAACGCATACGACGCCATGATCGCGAGGATGAGCGGCGCGAGCGTTCCGGGGATCGCGATGACGATCGAGTTCTGGAAGAACACGGCGAGGTTCGTCGACGTGGATCCCTGCAGCACCTGCTGGTAGTTATCCAGCGTGAACTGCGGATCCGTGAAGATCGACCACCAGCCGCTCGACTTGATCTCGGATTCGGGGCGGAACGACGAGACGAAGAGTCCGAACGTCGGCACCGTCCAGAGCACGGCGATCACGAGCGCGACGGCGCTGCCGATGCGGTTGCCGACGAGCTTCTTGAAGCTGCCGGCGGCGGATCCGGCCTTCTTGGTCGGGTTGACCGCGGTCAGGGTCTGCGTGGACATCAGCGCACCGCCTTGTTCTTGTTCATCTGGCGCACGTTGTAGATCACGACCGGAACAACGAGCAGGAAGATCACGACGGCCATCGCGGATCCGATGCCGTTGTCGCCGTAGGTGAACGACCAGTCGTACATCTCGTTGGCGAGCACCTGCGTCTTAAACTCGGCGCCCGTCATCGTCTGGGTGATGTCGAAGACCTTGAGGGTCGCGATACAGATCGTCGTCAGCACGACGACGAGCGAGGGGCGGATCGACGGGATCGTGATGCGGGTGAAGAGCTGCCACGAGTTCGCGCCGTCGAGCTTGGCGGCCTCGACGATGTCGCTCGGCACGGCCTTGATGGCGGCAGACAGCACGACCATCGCGAATCCGGCCTGGATCCACACCATCACGACGATGAGGAAGACGGTGTTCCACGGGGAATCCTGCAGGAAGCGCACGGGCTCGAAGCCGAGGCTCGTGATGAGGGCGTTGAGCAGGCCGATCTGCTCCTGCGCGGCGCCGCGGTATTCGTAGACAAACTTCCAGATGATGCCGGCGCCGACGAATGAGATCGCCATCGGCAGGAACAGTAGCGACTTCGCGACCTTCTCGAAGCGCGACTTGTCGATGAGGACGGAGTAGACGAGGCCGATCACGGTGGATCCGAGCGGCACGAGCACGACCCACAGCAGCGAGTTCGCGAGCGCCTGGAGGCCGTCGTTGAAGAGGTATGCGTAGTTGTCGAGGCCGACGAAGTTGTCGCTGCGCTTGTCCATGACCGACATCCACATCGTGCGGATGGCGGGGTAGATCAGGCCGACGGCGAGCAGCAGCAGCGCGGGGCCGCCGAAGATCGCGGCCATGATGTAGACCTGCTTGCGGCCGCGCACGCGGTCGACGACCGTCGCGACGAGCAGCAGGATGGCGAGGACCGCGAGGAACGCCAGCACGGCCAGGATCAGCTGGCCGTTCTTGGAGTACAGAAAGAATCCCATGGTGGTTGCCTCCTTTCAGGCGAGGTCGGGCCGGGGCCCCGTGGGGTGCCCCGGCCCGATGTGCGCGGCTTACGGCCAGCTGGCCTCGACCTTGGCGAGAGCCTCGGCCGCGGTCTCCTGACCATCGATCCAGTTGGTCAGCTCGGACCAGAAGCTACCCGCACCCACCTGCGAGGGCATGAGGTCGGATCCGTCGAAGCGGGCGGTCGCGCCCTCGTCCTGGAACAGGTCGATCGTGAGTCGGAGAACGTCGCTGGATGCCTTCGAGGGGTCGGCGCCCGAGTTCGGGCTCACCATTCCGCCGATCTCCATGCGAGCGTTCGCCCACTCGGGCGAGGCCATGTAGGCCTCGACCGCCTGCGTGGCGGGGCTGTCGCTGAACGCGGCGAGGTAGTCGCCGGCGATCAGCAGCGGCTTGTCGTCGGCGGTGTCGGCCGGCAGGTAGAAGGCGAAGATGTCGCCGTCGGGGCCGACATCGGTGCCCTCGGGCAGCTGGGCCTCGAAGAAGCTCGCGGCGCGGAACATGAAGCAGTTGTCGTTGAGGATCTGCAGGCCCGCGTCGGCCCAGGGGGTCGTCGCGATCGAACGCGAGTCGCCGATACCGCCGTTGACGTAGTCCTCGTTCTGCAGTATGTCTCCCGCGCGCTCGAGCGACGCGACGATCTGCGGGTCGTCGAAGGGGATCTCGTGGTTTACCCACTGGTCGTAGACGTCGGCGCCGGCCTCGCGGAGGACCATGTCCTCCATGAAGTCGGTGGCGGGCCAACCGGTCGCGCCGCCCGACTCGATGCCGAAGCACCAGGGCTTCACGCTGTCGCTGCCGTGGTCGGCCGAGATCTGGTCGCTGAGGGCCATGAGCTCGTCCCACGTCGTCGGGATCTCGTAGCCGTTCTCCTCGAACACGCTCGGCGAGTACCAGACGAACGACTTCGCGGATCCCTGGATCGGGATGCCGTACTGCGTGCCGTCGACGTTGCCGTAGCTCAGCCAGTCTTCGGTGTAGTTGGCCTCGGCGGCCGAGAGGGCGTCGCCCTCGAGGGGCTTCAGGTAGTCGCCGTCAACCATGCGGCTGAGGAGGCCCGGCTGGGGGAAGATCGCGAGGTCGGGCGCGTTGCCACCCTCGACCTGCACGAAGATCTGCGACTCGAAGTCATTGCTGGGGTTGTGCTCGATCGTGATGCCGGTGCACGAGGCGAAGTCGGCCCACGACTGCTCGAGCATCTCGCCCTCGGTGCCCTCGATCGTCGACGAGATCTTGACCGTGTCGCCGTCGAAGGTTCCGTAACTCTCGTACGCCGCGCAGTCGGCGCTCGTGTCGCCGCCACCGCTTCCGCCCGAGTTGCTGTTTCCGCCCGAGCCGCCGCCGAGGTCGTCGCCCGCGCACCCTGCGAGAGCGAGAACCGCGACGAGACCGCCCGCAAGGGACATTCCCGCTCGGCGCATCGTGATTGTCGTCATTTCAACGTCCTCTCTGACGTGGAACTCTGTTTATGCGGCGGTGCTGCCGCGCTCACACACTGGCTATCAAACCGTGGCCGAACGCAAAATGCAAGCGCTTACAGAAAATCGAACGTAACGGTGCGATCACGCCGCGCGAACCGCAGGCGCGGGCGCGGTGGATCCGTTATCGACGAGCGCGGTCGGGAACCGCACGTCGCGACCGACGTTGGATCCGGCGATCATCTCGAGCAGCAGGCTCGCGCCCGCATCGCCCTGCGCGCGGGCGTCCTGCGCGACCGTGGTGAGCCCGATGAGCCCCGAGAGCTCGTGCCCGTCGATGCCCACGACCGACACGTCCTCGGGCACGCGGATCCCCCGCGCGCGCAGCTCCTCGAGCGCGCCGAACGCCATCTCGTCCGAGTAGGCGAAGAGCGCCGTCATGTCGGGGTGCGCGTCGAGCAGGGCCGCGGCCGCGGCTCGCCCGCCCTCCTGCGTGTAGTCGCCGAACGCCTCGAGGGTGTCGTCATAGTCGATGCCGAGAGCGGCGAGCGCCGCCACCGTGCCGTCGTGCCGCTCGGAGGCCGACGACCAGTGCGCGTCGTACGGCAGCTTCGCGCCGATCTGACCGATGCGGCGGTGGCCGAGGGCGGCGAGGTGCTCGATCGCGATCCGGGATCCGTCGTGGTCGTCCATGCTCACCCGCACGTGGTCGGGCGGGCCCGTGCCGACGAACACGATCGGCACGTTGAGATTGTCGAGCGTCAACCGCTCCTCCGGCGAGAGCGGGATGCCGAGCACGATCATGCCGTCGACGCGCTGCCGCATGGTCGACATGTCGATCGGGGCACGGGATCCGTCGGGCGCGAAATCGAACGCGTGCAGCAGCACGTCGAAGCCGGCCCCGCGCAGGCGCTCCTCGGCGCCCTCGACCACGTTGCGGTTGAACCAGCGCGAGAACGACGCGGTGAGCAGGCCGATGGTGCGGGTGCGGCCGCTCGCGAGCGACGCCGCCGACGGGCTCGGCACGTAGTTGAGCTCGGCCGCGGCGCGGCGCACGCGCGCCCGCGTCGACTCGCGCACCTCCGGCAGGCCCCGAAGCGCGCGCGAAACCGTCGCCGTCGAGACGCCCGCCAGCCGCGCGACGTCGTCGATTCCTACCCCACCCAGTGCAGATCCCACAAGACTGAAGTGTGCACCATCGCGCGCGGATCCGCCATCGACGGCCCCGCGACCCGCGTGTTCCTGGACTGTTACGCCTCGAGCTCGCGGAACGCGCGATCGAAGTCGGCCGAGTCCTCGATGTCGAGCTTTGCGAAGCGCGCCCGCACGTATTCGAGGTGCTGGCGGATGTCGCGGCTCGTGCCCTGGACGACGTCCGACTCGATGCGGCCGACGGCCTCGGAGAGGATCCGCGCCTGGTCGCCGATGCCCTCGGTGAGCGAAGCGATCTCGGCGCGCGCGTCGGGCGATGCCGACGGGTACATGCGGTCGTTTTCGACCGCGAGGCCGACGACGTTCGGCAGAGTCTCGGTCGCGATCGCGCGCAGCAGCAGGATGTCGCCGTCGACGTGAGAGCGGGCGATGATGTCCGGGAGCGAGGCGACACCGTGAAGCTGTTCGCACGCCGCCATCAGGCGTTTCTTCGCGGCGGCACCCGTCTCGCTCGTGGATCCGCGCCACAGCGGCGAGCCGAGCGCGCGCACCCGCTCGCCCTGCGCGATCGCGCCGGCGCGGATCTCGTTCAGCGCCGCCGCGACGCGCTCCGCGTCGGTCGGTTCCGGATCCGGCTTCGCGGGGATCGCGAGCGCGGCACCGCCGCCGCCGATCATGAGGCCCAGGCCGCCCGCGATGAGCGGCGAGAACTCGAGCCCGAGCCACAGGCCGAGCGTCACGACGAGCGCGCCGCCAACGCCGACGGCGCTCGGGATCGCGAGGCGCTTCAGCCTCGCCAAGCCCTCGGGCGTCATAGGTAGCCCCGGATTTCGCGGAACACGCTCGCGAGGCTCGCGTCGGCCGCGATGAAGGTGCGGCCGCCCGTGAGCTCGGTCAGCTCGCGCATCTCGTCGGCGTCTGCCTCGGCGAACACGATCGCGTGCACGGGCACGCGGGCCGCCGCCGGGGTCGACTCGACGAAGTCCTGGTACCAGCGGGTGAAGTCGTCGAGGTCGGCACCGGATCCGTTGGCGCCGTCACTGAAGAGCACGACCGAGCTGATGCTGTCGTCGCCCGCGTCGGCGACGGCCTGCTCGAGCGCCGTCTCGACGGTGTCGTAGATCGCGGTTCCGCCGCCGGGGTAATAGTCGTCGACCTGGTCGTTGATCTGCGCCATCGCTGCCGAGTAGCCCGCCTGATCGACGGGGATTTCTACCGTGATCTCGGACTTCAGCACGTCGGCGAACTCGAGATAGGTGATGCGCTCGCGCGGCTGAAGCGTGAGGAATCCGCCAGAATCGGTGGCCGGTTCGCCCGAGAGCACGCGCAGCGCCTCGTGAAGGTCGTCCATGCGGCTGCCCTGCGACATCGAGCCCGAGGTGTCGATCGCGAACACCATCTGCGCGGGCTTGCGCGCCGTCGACACCCAGGTGCGCAGCAGCTGCTGCACCGTCTGCAGCTGCGCCGGGAAGGGCAGCTCGTACGTCGTCGCGGCGGCGTCGGGCGCCGTCGCGGTCGTGCGGCGGTGCGTCACATCCGAGATGCGCTTTTGCACCTCGTCGCCCATCAGGTACTCGACGACCGCGTCATAGGCCTCGGCCGTCTCGGCGCTCGCGCCGCCCAGCAGGGTCAGCGGGTAGTCGCTCGTGATGGATCCGTCGGACGGCACCACGGTGTCGAGGTCGATGCCGAGGCCCGAGAGCACCGATTCGTAGTTGAAGATCGCGTCGACCGCGTCCGGATCCTCGACGAACCGCTCGGCGAGCCAGCCGCTGGATCCGGAGGCGAGGTCCTGTCCCTCCGCGAAGCCCTCGAGCAGCGGCGTGACGGTCTCGATGTCGGCATCGGTCAGCACCGTGCCGGTGCCGGCGAGTGCCGTCGCCGCCTGCACGAGCGTCGTGAAACCGCTATTGCTCGCGACGGGGCTCGTCATCCCGTAGCTGAGGTCGCCGGCCTCGATCGCCGAGACGACGTCCTGCCAGCTCGGCGCCGTGCCGCTCGACCAGCCCAGCTGATCCGCCACATCCGGCTTGATGCCGAGCACGACGGGCGAGCGCATGATCGACGTCGACTCGTCGATCAGGTCCTGCCCCTCGGGGAACAGCGAGAGGTAGCGGTTCGACGGGAACCACGTGGCGTCCCAGTCGATGTCGCCGCCGCCGACGAGCGCCTCGGTGCCGTCGAGCGTGCCCATGTACTCGAACTCGAGGTGGACGCCGGTCGCCTTCTCCATGTCCTCGAGGATCGGGGCCATGTCTTGCACCTCGCTGCCCGCGAGGACGCGGAGCGTGTGATCCGGTCCGCCCGTGCAGGCCGCGAGGCCGCCGATGGCGAGCAGGGTCGCGGATCCGGCCGCAATGATGCGCTGGGTGAGGTTCATTCGTCTTCCTCGGCGGGGGCGGTCGTGGCGTCGCCGTCGACCGGCGCGGCGCCGCCCGCGGCGACGTCGTACTGCGCGCCGATGGTCGTGAGCAGGTAGTCCATGACCTCGTAGCTCGGCTCCTGCGCGACATCGACCATTCCGGCGGTGTCGACGTAGCCGGTGAGGCCCTTCTCGGCGATCAGGTCGTCAAAGGCCCCGGCGTAGGTGCCCGAGGGGCGGAAGCCGTGCTCGGCGAGGAGCTTCGCGAGATCCTCGTTGTTCTCGAGAAGCTCCATGACCTTCTCGCCGTTCTCCGAGTACGTGACCGCGGTGTGCTTGCTGAAGATCGTCGGCGACAGCGAGGCGAGCACCATGCCGTCGCGGATCCGGGAATTCTCGGCGACCTGCTCCTCGAGGAACTGGCCCTCGTAGATCATCACCATCGGCACGGCGCTGATGCCCTGCGAGAGGTAGTCACCGAAGGGGCCCGCCGAGCTCGCGCCCGAGTACCCCTGGGCGAGGAACAGGCGCGAGAGCTCCGGCAGGAGCTCGTCGGCGCGCGCCCGATCGGTGATGACGTTGCTGTCGTTCGCGGCGTACGCGGCGAGCGCCAGGTACTGCCCGGCCGAGTTCGACGAGCGGATGTCGGTCGACGTGATCATGATGCTGCGGGGCGAGTTGTAGCCGCCCTGCGAGATCTCGTTCCAGCGCGTGTCGTTCGCGACGAGCTCGAGGTAGGCGGCGACGTCGAGCGTCCACGCGCCGTCCTCGTCCTGCGAGGCCGCGCCCGCGGAGGCGAGGATCTCCATGATCGGCTCGAAAGTCGCGACCGCCATCGGCGAGAAGAAGGGCTGGTACAGCCCCGTGGATCCGGGGACCTCGCTGCGCAGGTGCTGCGCGGCGACCTCGGATGCCGGGAAGGCAAAGCCGTTGTCGGCGATGCCCTCGAGCTCGGCCATCCTCCAGGATCCGGACGAGCGCACCTCGACGCGCAGGCCGTTGTCTTGGAAGATTTCCTGAACCCGCGGATCCTCGAAGAACGCGACCTTCTCGCTGCCGACGACCCCGGTGACGAGGGTTCCGCCGCGCGGCGTGGATCCTCTGCCGAGGCCGAGAAGCTGAATGAGGACAACCGCCAGGATCCCGACCGCGAGAATCGCGATGCCGATGATGTGCGGGGCGCGGATCTTCTTCCGTGTCGTCTGTTCTGCCATTTCATTGGCAGGCTACGTCGCGCGCCGCCCCGAGCCGGGTGACTTCATGAACTGTTCATCACAAGATCATGTCGACAATCGGCGGATACGACTTTCAGGCGCCACGCTTAGGCTCAAACGTTGGATATTAAACGGACGAGGAAGGATCGCCCTGATGGTTGCGCTTTGCGCCTGCAGGGACAGATAGTTCTCCATGAACCAAAACACGCAGACTACGATCGATCTGCTCGAAGATCTCAAGAGTGCGACGCCCAAGAAACGCTTTAGGGGCGGCAAAGAGGGTACCGACTGGATCGTCTTCGGTAGCGCCGGCGCCATCGTTCTCGGATTCATCGCCTGGGGAATCATCTCGGCGACATCGCTCGGCGACGTGGCATCGACCGCGCTCGACTGGGTGATGGAGAACTGCAGCTGGCTGTTCGTCATCGCGGCGAGCACCTTCACGATCTTCGTGCTCGTGGTCGCGTTCAGTAAGTTCGGGCGGATCCGCCTCGGCAAGGACGACGAAGAGCCGCAATTCAAGACCGCCTCGTGGATCTCGATGATGTTCGCGACCGGCATGGGCATCGGCCTCATCTTCAATGGCGTCGCCGAGCCGCTCTACTTCTACATGTCGCCGCCGCCGGGAACGGTCGAGGGATCCACGCCCGAGGCCGTTACGACGGCCATGGGAACCGCGCTGTTCCACTGGACGCTCTACCCGTGGGCCATGTACGCGATCGTCGGCCTCGGCATGGCCTACGGCACCTACCGCCTCGGCCGCACGCAGCTGTTCTCGAACATGTTCGCGTCGATCTTCGGCGAGCGCGTCTCGCGCACCGCCGGCGGCAAGATCATCAACATCCTCGCGATCCTCGCGACCCTGTTCGGATCCGCGTGTTCGCTCGGTCTCGGCGCCCTCCAGATCGGTGGTGGACTGCGCTCCACCGGCATCACCGACGCCGTCGGATCCCCGGTTCTCGTGCTCATCATCGCCGTGCTGACGACCGCGTTCGTCGCCTCGGCCGTGTCGGGCATCGAGAAGGGCATCCAGTGGCTGTCGAACATCAACATGGTGCTGGCCGTCGTGCTCGCCGTGATCGTGTTTATTGTCGGCCCGACGCTGTTCATCCTCAACGTGATCCCGAACGCCATCGGTGGTTTCATCCAGGACCTGCCGCAGATGGCATCGCGCACCTCGGTCGCGGGCGACGAGTCGCTCTCTGACTGGATGAGCAGCTACACGATCTTCTACTGGGCCTGGTGGGTCTCGTGGTCGCCGTTCGTCGGCCTTTTCATCGGACGCATCTCGCGCGGCCGCACGATCCGCCAGTTCATCGTGGGAGTGTTGCTCGTGCCGTCGGCGATCTCGCTGCTGTGGTTCTCGATCTTCGGTGGCGGCGCCATCGGCCTGCAGGAGCGCGCCGAGAAGGCCGCCGACCGCGGCGAGGCCCTCGTCAACATGGTGAACGGCGTGCCGAGCATCAACACCGACACGATCCTGTTCGACATGCTCGAGAAGCTGCCCGTCGGGCCCGTCGTCGCGACCATCCTCATGATCGTCGCCGTCGTGCTCGTCGCGATCTTCTTCGTGACGGGCGCCGACTCGGCGTCGATCGTGATGGGCGGCCTCTCGGAGCGCGGCGCCGAGGATCCCACGCGCAAGTCGATCATCTTCTGGGGTGTGGCGACCGGTGCCGTGGCGGCGATCATGCTCGTCGCGGGCGGCGACGACCCGGCGGCGGCCCTCAACGGCCTGCAGAACATCACGATCGTGTCGTCGGTGCCGTTCGTGCTCGTGATGCTGTTGCTGTGCGTCGCGCTGTGGAAGGACCTGTCGAGGGATCCGCTCATCATCCGCGAGAAGCTGGCGCGCCACGTGCTCGCCGAGGCCGTCGCGACGGGTGTCGAGCGCCACGACGGCGAGCCGTTCGAGCTGCGCACCGTCGAGACCGCGGCGATCGACATCATCGCGCCGCCGGCCGAGGACGACGAGACGATCCCCACGGCGACGGACGAGGACATCGCGGCTGCCGCGTCGGCCGAGCTCTCGGACGAGGGCGAACTCACCCACCCCTCCCCCGAGGACGAGAAGTAACCCCGCCCGGGCGCGCCTCCCCGGGTAGGCGCGCCCTCTGGCTGGGCCCCCAAGCCCGCGAGATCGCACTCTTTTCGCGAGATCGCATCGAATCCAGTGAGATCTCGCGAAAAGAGTGAGATCTCGCGGATGTGAAAATGCCCTCCGCGCCGTGAGGCGGGGAGGGCATTTTCGCGTGGGTTAGAGAGCCGCGTGCTTCGACACGTAGTAGCGCAGGAGCTGCTCGTCGCTCGGCATCTCGACGACGCGCTGCGGGGCGTCGAGCATGGCGCGGAGCTCGTCATTCAGCTCGATCTCGACGCCGATGGCCTCGGTGATCGTCTCCTGGAACTTCGCGGGCTTCGCCGTCTCCATGACGAGCATCGGCACGCCCTCTTCGACGTAGTCGCGCGCGACCTTGACGCCGTCGGCAGTGTGGGGGTCGATGATCTCGCCGGTCGCCTTGTACACGGCCTTGATGGTCGCGAGGCGGTCGGCGTGCGTCGAGGTTCCGGATCCGAAACCGAACTCTCCCGTCAGGCGCGGCAGCTCGGCGGTCAGGTCGAGCACGCCGTTCGCGTCGAGCTCGGCCCACGCGGCGTTCATGCGCGCGGCGTCGCGCCCCAGCAGGTCGAAGAGGAAGCGCTCGAGGTTCGAGGCCTTCGAGATGTCCATCGACGGGCTCGAGGTCGCGAGGGTCTGCTCCGAGGAGCGCGGGCGGTAGAGGCCCGTGCGGAAGAACTCGTCGAGCACGTTGTTCTCGTTGGCCGCGAGCACGAGCTTGCGGATCGGTAGCCCCATCGACTTCGCGAAGTAGCCCGCGAGGATGTTGCCGAAGTTACCCGACGGCACCGCCACCGACACCTCAAGCACGCCGCGGTTGTCGGTCGCCCTCAGCCACGCCCAGAAGTAATACACGACCTGCGCGACGATGCGCGCGAGGTTGATCGAGTTCACGGCGCCAAGGTTGTGTGCCCGCTTGAACTCGAGGTCGCCCGACAGCGCCTTCACCAGGTTCTGGGCGTCGTCGAAGACGCCCTCGACGGCGATGTTATGGATGTTCTCGTCCTGCAGCGAGAACATCTGCGCGCGCTGGAATCCGCTCATACGGCCCTGCGGCGAGAGCATGAACACGTTGATGTGCTTCTTGCCGCGGAAGGCCTGCTCGGCGGCGGATCCGGTGTCGCCGCTCGTCGCGCCGACGATGTTCAGCGTGGTGCCGCGGCGCTCGAGCGCGTACTCCATGACCTGGCCGAGGAACTGCATGGCCATGTCCTTGAACGCCAGCGTCGGGCCCTCGGACAGGCCCACGAGGGTGATGCCGCCGTCGATGTCGCGCAGCGGAACGATGCCGCCCGGGAACTTGTCGGCGCTGTAGGCGGCGTGCGTCATGGCCGAGAGGTCGTCGCGAGGAATGTCGGTCGCGAACAGCCCGATGACCTCGGTCGCGAGGTCGGCATAGTCAAGGCCGCGCCACGCCTCGAGCGTCGACGCGTCGACGCTCGGCAACTGCGTGGGAATCGCGAGCCCCCCATCGGGCGCGAGGCCCTCCAGCAGGGTCTCGCAAAACTCGGTCGGTTCCATGCCGCCACGGGTCGAGATGTACTGCACTATGCGCGCTCCTCGCTCTAGGTTCTCCCCCATTCTCGCAGAGTCTGGGAAACCCCGAGAAATGGGCTACGCGGCGACCCCCGCATGCGCCCGACACACAGCAGCATCACCGCAGTTCTCGCAAAGAACAGTCCGACGCCGGCACGAGTCGTCGGCGCAGTTCACCATGCGGCTGGAGGCGGCCCCGCAGGAAGCGCAGCGGCCGATCGTCGCGGCGTCGGATCCGAAGTCCATCGTTTCGCGGCCGTCGAAGACGTAGAGGGATCCCTCCCAGAGGCCCGTGTTGCCGAAGGTCTCGCCGTAGCGGACGATGCCGCCGTCGAGCTGGTAGACCTCGGTGAAGCCGCGGGAGGTCATGAGGCTGGAGAGCACCTCGCAGCGGATCCCTCCGGTGCAGTAGGTGACGACGGGCTTGTTCTTCAGGTCGTCGTATCGGCCGGATTCGAGCTCGGCGATGAAGTCGTGGGTGGTTTCGGTGTTCGGAACGATGGCGTTCTTGAACTTGCCGATCTCGGCCTCGAAGTCGTTGCGGCCGTCGAAGAAGACGACGTCGTCGCCGCGCTCGGCGACGAGCTTGTGGAGTTCGCCGGGCTTCAGGTGGGTGCCACCACCGATGACGCCGTTCTCGTCGACGGCGAGTTCGCCGGGCGCGCCGAAGGAGACGATCTCGTCGCGCACCTTGACCGAGAGCCGCGGGAAGTCGAGGCTCAAGCCGTCGTCGTCGAGACCCGTGCCGGTCGACCATTTGAAGTCGATGCCCTTGAAGGGCTCGTACTGCTTGGTCTTGCGCACATAGGTCTTGAGCGCGGCCATGTCGCCGCCGAGGGTGCCGTTGATGCCGTGCTCGGAGATGATGATGCGTCCGCGCAGCCCGAGAAGCTCGCAGAGGTCGCGCTGCCACAGCCGCACTGCCTCGGGGTCGGCGAGCGGCGTGAAGACGTAGTAGAGCAGAATCTTTGCGGGCACGGATCCAGGGTACGCGGCGCGGCTTGAAGGAGTTCGTGCGGTGAGAAAATAGACGGATGACGAAGAACCGAGCGGGGATCGCCCCGATTTTGAGCGTGTTCGCGACGGTCGTCGCGGGCTGCGCGATGGCGATCCAGGGATCCGTAAACGGCACCCTCGGCACGATTCTCGGCAACGGTATCTTCGCCGCGACGGTGTCGTTCCTCGTGGGTCTCGTCGTTCTGACGGTCCTGTCGCTCACGCTCCCGAAGGCCCGCGCGGGCGTCGCGAAGGCGTACCGGCTCGTGCGGACGGGAGAGTTTCCGTGGTGGATGACGCTGGGCGGCCTCGCGGGCACCCTCACGGTCATCGCGCAGGCGTTCACGGTGCCGCTCATCGGCGTCGCGGTATTCACGATGGCGTACGTCGCGGGCCAGCTTCTCGGCGCGCTCGGCGTCGATAACACGCAGCTGCCGCCCGGCGGGCCGAAGCCGCCGACGCCGTGGCGCATTGGCGGATCCATCGTCGTACTCGTCGGCGTCGGCATTTCGGCCGCCGGCGTGCTCGGGCAGGGCGTGCCGCTGTGGGCGCCGATCCTGCCGTTCGTCGCGGGAGCGGCGACGGCGGTTCAGCAGGCGACGAACGGTCGCCTGCGTGCCGCGTCCGGATCCGCGATCGCGTCGACGTTTACGAACTTCCTCACCGGATCCGTGCTGCTCGTGCTCGCGTCGGCGGCGCTGTTCGCGTTCGGGACGCGGGTGGAGTCGTTCCCGGAACTTCCGGCGCAGTGGTGGGTGCTGATCGGCGGGCTACTCGGCATGATGTTCATCGGCATCACGGCGCAGACCGTCGCCTATCTCGGCGTGCTGCTGCTGAGCCTGATGTCGTTGTTCGGCAACCTCGTCGGCTCGCTCGTGATCGACCTGACGTTCCAGGCGTCGCACGCCGAGGTGACGGCGTCGACCTACGTGTCGATGGCGATCGTGCTGGCCGGTGTCGCGATCACCACGATCCCACCAGGGCGCTTCTCGAAGAAGCTGCGGTAGCGGATCCGCCTACCGCGGCTTGTAGACGACGAGCGAGTGGAACGTGAAGCGGATCACGAAGGCCACCGCGAGCGTGATGGCCGTCGCGATGGGGCTCGGCATTCCCCACGACGAGACCATAAGGCTCATCACCGGGATGCGCACGGCCGACTCGACGTTGTTGAAGACGAACGACGAGGCGAATCGGCGCCAGGCTCCTCGCGCGGCGCCCTTCATGTCGTAGAACACGAAGCGCTCGATGAGCAGGAAGTTCGCGACGATCGTCACCTCGGCCGCGATGATCGCCGCCCAGATGTAGTCCATACCGAACTCGGTGAGCAACCACACGATCGCGACGTTCGCCACGGCGCCGAGCGCACCGATCACGGCGAAGGCGCTCATCTTGCCGAAGCGCAGCAGGGTCAGCTGCTGGAAAAACCGCACGCCCTGCATGAGCGAAGCCTTCGAGTCGCCGGCGAAGCGGTCGGCGAAGTCAAACGGGATCTCGGCGACGCGCAGGTTCGTGCGCACGATCGTCTCGAGCAGGATCTTGAACCCGCGCGGCTTGAGCGTCGCGAGGCTGAGCTTGGAGACGTCGATCGCGAAAAAGCCCGTCATCGGATCCGTGACGTGGCGCAGCCGCAGCGGGAACATCGCGCGGGTGACGAGGGTGGATCCGCGGGACACGAGGTGGCGGGTCACGTCGGCGAGGCCCGAGGCGTCGCCGCCGCCCATGTAGCGGCTGGCGGCGACGATGTCGACGTCGGGCTCGCTCACGCGGGCGTAGAGTTCGCGGATCTTCTCCGGCGGGTGCTGCAGGTCGCCATCCATGACGACGCAGATCGCGGATGCGGCGGCCTGGAAGCCCTCGACGACCGCGCCGCCGAGGCCGTTGACCGGCTCGTCGCGGTGGATCACGCTGACGGGGAGCGGCGCGGTCTTCGCGACCTCGCGCACCACGTCGGCGGTGTCGTCGGTCGAGTCGTCGACGAAGAGGATCGCGGCGTTCAGCCCCTCGAGTGCGAGCGCCGTGCGGCGGACGAGCTCTGCGACGTTGCCGGATTCGTTGTACGTCGGAACGATGACCGTCAGGTCATGCGCATAGGTTGCTCCCGCCACCGTCCCATCCTGTCATGAACGAGCCACACCCCTTGACGCGCACTTATCCTGGAACTATGACGACTCCTACCGCGAACACCATCACCATGTTCAGCGCTGAGTGGTGCCGTGACTGCCGCCGCACCAAGGCGCAGCTCGACGAGCTCGGCGTCGAATACACCTACATCGACCTCGAGGCCGACCCGGCTGCCGCGGATGTCGCGAAGGACATCTCGGGCCGCACCAACATCCCCGTCGTGGTCTACCCGGACGGCAGCCACCACGTCGAGCCGTCGAACGCCGACGTCGAGGCGAAGCTGCGCGAGCTCAGCATCATCTGACGCCCCGCGCCGCCCAGTGGCCCGCGTTCTGCTCGGCAGGACGCGGGCCCCTTCGCGTACCCGCGCCGATGCCCCGCTCGGCGGTTAGGCATCACTAAGATGGGTGGGGTGAGCGAGCATTTCGAAGAGGTCAGTACGCGCGATGAGATCTGGCGCGCCCGCCCCGTCGATGCCCGACTTGTCGGCATCGTCGTCGCCCGAGAGGGCATGCCGTCGATCGTCGAGCAACGCGAGCAGCTCACCGCGTTCGGCGTGCCGATCGCGGGCTTCCGTCACCCGGCGCCCAATGTCGTCGAGTCGTGGGAGGAGCGCCTTAACCGCCTCTTCGGCCGGCTCGACAAGGGCGATGTCGTCGTCGTGACGAGCGCGCACGTCTTCGGTCGCGACGCCGCGGAAGAGACGCAGACGATCGCCGAGCTCGGCCGCCGCGGCATCATGATCAAGGTCCTCGCGCACAGCGAGTGAGTGCCTCTTAGAGGTTGATCACGATCAGCGCGATGACCACCGCGACGATCACGACGGCGCCGCCGAAGACGGCGAGCACGTTCATCGTCTTGCGCCGGCTGGCGCGCTGAGCCTCCATCGCCGACAGCGATGTGCGGGTGATGGCGCGCGGCTCTTTCGTGGGGCCGGTCGTCTGGCTGGCGATGCGCAACGTGGCGGTGTCGACGAGCGGCACTCCCCCGCTCTTCGTGCGCGGCTGATCCTTGCCCGCGACCATCGTCGCCTTCGAGGCGGTGGCGGTCGGACCGGTGACCGGCTTGATGGATCCGGTGGCGGGCCCCGAGAACGCCGTGCGCGAGACGACGACGGCGCCGACCGACTTGTCGTGCCAGCCGCGGCCGCGGCCGAGCGAGTCGAAGAACACCGAGAAGCCGCCGATGACGATCGCGCACCCGGCGGCCCACACGATGTTGCGCACGACGACGCGCCAGAACGCGAGGCGGTCACCCGTTTCCTCGCTCGCGAGGCGCACCTTCGCGACGAGCATGCCGGGAGTGCCGCCGCGCGACTGCAGGATGCAGTAGACGAGGAGCAGGAGGGCGACGGACGCGATTCCGGCAAACCAGCCGGCGGATCCGTCGGAGAGGGAGGCGACGAGCCACCAGACGAGTGCGGAGATGATCGCGATCAGCCCGAGATCGATGACGTATGCAAGCGAACGTCGACCGATCATCGTGTGCATGGCGAATCTCCCTTGACCCTACAGATAGCGCTCTTCTGAGCATCACACGGACGGGCCTAGTTCACCAAACCAGCGCCCGTGCGCCGTGTACCGGCGGGTGGCTCCACACCGCCCGCCGGCACACGATCTGACGCTACTGCTTCTTCGCCTTCTTCTCGGGAATGGGCGCGTTGCCCGACTTCCGAAGCTCGGCGAAGTAGGCGCGTGCCTCGTTCTGGCGGGTGTCTTCTGCGCCCGAGGCGATCGGGGCGCGCACGTGCTCGGGGGCGAAGCCGAACGCGTCAACCAGGTCCTGCGCGTGCGGGCGCAGGCGGTTGCAGAGTCGGTCGATGTAGCTCGTGAGCGCCTGGCCGCGCTGGGCCGAGAGGCGGCCCGAGACGAGGTACCAGGCGAGGTGCTTCTCGATGAGCGAGAGGCCGAAGAGGTCGCGCAGCCACGTCAGCACCGTGCAGGTGCCCTCGTCGCTGGTCTTGTCGAGGGCGTCGGTGAACGCCTCCCACTGCAACAGCTCGCCGTGCGCGCGGGCCGCCTCGAGAAGCTCGACCTGGTTCTCGTTGAAGACCTCCTGCGCCTCGACCGGCGGCAGCTTGCGCGCGGCGTTCAGGCGGGTTCCGACGTCGGTCACCATCTGCTGCACGCGGTCAGCGAGCAGCTGGTGCTGGTCTTCCTCGCGCAGGCCGAACTCGACCGAGCGGGCCGTGGATCCGAGGTCGGCGAACGCCTGCCCGAGCTGGCGCAGGCCGGCGCCGTGGAACACCTTCGACGCGCCCTGCTTCGCCGCGTAGGCGGCGAGCTGCTTCGAGTCCTTGCCCTTGAACTGCGCCGCGAAGTCGCCGAGGAGGCGCTTGCCGACGAGCTGAAGCAGGATGTTGTTGTCGCCCTCGAAGGTCACGTAGACGTCGAGGTCGTGGTGCAGGCCGACGAGGCGGTTCTCGGCGAGGAAACCCTGGCCACCGCAGGCCTCGCGGGCCTCCTGGATCGTGTCGAGCGCGTTCCACGTCGACAGCGGCTTAAGCGCCGCCGCGAGGGTCTCGAGATCCTGGCGGGTCTCGTCTGTGTCCTCCGCGCCGCTGAAGACGAGGTCGAACTTCTTCAGCAGCTCGTCGTGGCTGAAGGTCTGGGCATATGCCGTCGCGATGCGCGGGATGAGGCGGCGGCGGTGCTTGCCGTAGTCGAGCAGCACCGTCTCGCTACCCGTGCCGTCGTCGAACTGGCGGCGCTGGTTACCGTAGGTCACCGCGATCTTGAGCGCGAGTGCGGCGCCCCAGGTGGCGGCGCCGTCGAGCGAGACGCGGCCCTGAACGAGCGCGCCGAGCATCGTGAAGAAGCGGCGGCCAGGGCTCGCGATCGGGCTCGAGTAGGTGCCGTCGGCCGCGACGTCGCCGTACTTGTTGAGCAGGTTCTCGCGGGGCACGCGCACGTTGTCGAAGCAGAGGCGGCCGTTGTCGATGCCGTTGAGGCCGCCCTTCGGGCCGTCGTCTTCGCTGATGATGCCGTCGAGATGTTCGCCGTTCTCGTCGCGGATCGGCACGAAGAAGCAGTGCACGCCGTAGTTGACGCCGTTCGTGATGAGCTGCGCGAACACCGTCGCGGCGCGGCCGTCGTTGGCCGCGTTGCCGAGGTAGTCCTTGTACGCCCCGTGGAACGGGGTGTTGATGACGAACTCTTCCGTCTCGGGGTCGTAGGTGGCCGTCGTCGCGATCGACTGCACGTCGGATCCGTGGCCCGTCTCGGTCATCGCAAAGGCGCCGGGGAGCTTCATGCTGATGGCGTCGGGAAGCCACTTGTCCCAGTGCTTCTTCGTGCCCAGCTGGTAGATCGCCGACGTGAACAGGCCCCACTGCACGCCCGACTTGATCTGCAGGCTCGGGTCGGCCAGCACGAGCTCCTCGAAGCCGGCGATGTTGCCGCCCTGCGTCTCGTGTCCGCCGTATTCCTTCGGGAACGAGCGAGCGCCGCCATCCTTCGCGGCGAGCGTCTTCAGCTGCTCCAGCACGCGCGCTCGGTGCTCGGTGTAGTGCTGGCCGGGGATCTGCCAGAACGCTTCGTCCTTGATCATCTCTCGCGCCTCGAGCCGAATGTCGGCCCAGGTGCCGAGCAGCTGGCGGTTGAGTGCGGTGACGTCGATGCGGGTATCGCGGGCGGTGTCGAACACTGTGTTCCTCTCATCCTTGGCGAGGGTGCCTTCACTTCGAACCTAGGGGGATCCGCACAAAACCCGCCATCGCGTTGTACGAGACGCACAACGCGATGGCGGGTTTACGAAGGGTTACTTTGCGTAGCCCGCGGGAAGCGAGGCTTTCTCGCTCTTCTCGGGCTTCGCGGATCCGGCGCCGGGCGCCCGCGCCTTATCGGCATCGTCGCGGAATGCGCCGCGGACGATATCGACCGCCTTCATCCACGTCCGGTCGCGGATGAAGATGAAGTCGATGCCGATCATCGCGAGCGAGAACCACGGCAGGCCCATGAGCACGCCGATGCCGATGTGGAAGCTCATGATTCCGAACAGCGCGATGATGCGGGTGGGGCGGGTGAGCAGCGCGAGCGGGAAGGCGATCTGCAGGATGATGGATCCCCAGCTCATCGCCGCGACGGCGGGGCTCCAGGCGGTGACGAGATCGCTGAGGATCGGCCATGTGCCGAAGCGCTCGGTCATGAGCGGCGTGTAGACGGCGCTACCGTTCTGCCACGGTGTTCCACCGGCCTTGAAGAGGCCGCCCGAGGTGTAGACGAAGATCACCTGCGCCGTGAGGGCGACGAGCGCGAGGTTGTGCAGCAGGTTGCTGATCTCGCGGGGCAGGATCGTCGGGAAGTTCTTCTTCGCGCGGCGCGCGGCGTCGAACGACCACCGCGATGCCGGATCCGCGAACAGCATGAGCAGCAACACGATGCGGTACATGTTGTCGCCCTGGTCGCCGACGGCGTCGTTCATTTCGATGAAGCTGATCCAGAGCACGAAGTAGAACGGCAGCACGATCTTGAAGCGCCAGCCGACGGTGATCGCGACCGCGAGGGCGAGCAGGACCAGATAGAGGACCGTGAAGAGCGCGTCGTTGCCCGCGACCATGTGGAACCAGCTGAAGAGCCAGATCTTCGGGAAGTCGCTGACGGGTTCGGCGAGCTCGCCGTTCCACGCGGATCCGGATCCGAAGGTGTAGAGGCGCGTGGAGAAGTTCGTGAGGAGCAGGCCGACGCCGGTGAGGCCGATGAGGATGCGTGTGACGGCGAGGCCGTATAGCGACTTCTTCGTGTCGAGGAGCCACGACTCCGTCCAGAACCACGTGTTGGCGATGATCTCGCCGATGGTCTTGAGGAGGAGCTTGATGAGGCTGCCGATGGCGCGCGGGGCGCGCTTCACGAGACCGGCCATTACTTGTTCATCCGTTCGTACTGCGCGCGGAACACCTTCGTGAACGCGTCTTGCGATTGCCCGTCGACCTCGATGAGGCCGCGCCATCCCGAGAAGGAGTACTGGATGCCGGGGCGCTCCGCGTCCGGATCGTGGCGCTGCTCGTAGGGAATCACGTTCTGGCGGGTGGCCTGATACTGGATGCGCTCGACGTCGTCGCCCCAGATGGCCAGGGCGACCTGCGTGGCATATGCCGTCGCGCGGCGCTCCTGGTCCATGTAGGCGGAGACGTTGTCGGTGCCATAGGCCTTGAGCGCGGTCTCCATGCGCTCTTCCCAGTCGTCCTTGAAATAGTTGAGCCCGACGACGCCCTGCTGGTCTTCGTTGAGCTTGCCCCAGGCGCCCTTGTACTGGCTCGAGACGTCCATGCCGACGATGCCGGCGCGCGGGGTGAAGAGGTGATAGCGGATCATCGAGAGTTCGACGTCGCTAGCCGATACCCATTCGGTCTCTTCGCCGTTGACCACGGCGCGGACCTCGAAGCGGTAGTCACCATTGATCGGCTCGGGGGCGAAGACGCTCCAGGACTGGCCGAGCATGGGGATCATGTAGCTGGAGAGGCGTTCCTGGCCGACGATCTCTCGCGCTGAGGCGGAGTACGGCGCGATCCAGAGGAACGACGCAAGAATGTGCCACGCGGTAAACAGCGCGGCGGCGATCATGACGACGCGCACATATGGGCGGCGCCGGGGGCGAGGTGTGGTCTCGGCCATCTGCTTCTCTCGTCGAAGTGCGAACTCGCGAACCGCCTGTGACTCGGTGAGGTTGTCACCGGGTCACAGGCGGTTCAGTGCGAGTCACCGGGTGCTTCGATTCACGGTAGTGGATCGAAGCACCCGGGTACTGCAGGTTGTTAGCTGTTGCTGCGGCGGCGGCTGGTGGCGAACCACACGCCGGCACCGGCGATCATCAGCAGAGCGGCGGCGCCACCGAGCGGCAGGGCCATGTCACCACCCGTGGGCGACAGGTCGCCCTTCTTCTTCTCGTACACCTCGAAGGTGGCCGAGATCGAACCGGACGTCGCACCGGTCAGCTCGACCGAGTGGTTGCCGAGCTCCGAGGAGGCCGGGACGTTCCAGGTGAAGGTGACGTCACCGTTCTCGTCGGCAACACCGCTGCCGATCGAGTACGGGGTCGAGTGCTGAACGGCCGTAACCTTCTCGCCGGCGTCGAAGCCGTGACCGTGAACGGTCTGCTTCTCGCCAACCTGGAGGCGGGGCTGCTCGATGTCGATCGACAGGCTCTTGGCGTCAGCGTCGGCCGAGGCGTTCGCGTTCGCGGAGGCGCTGGCGTTCGAACTCGAGTTCGACGAGGCGCTGGCGTCAGCGGTCGACGACGACGAGGCGTTGGCCGAAGCCGACGAGTTGTCGTCCGAGTCGCTCGCCGTGTCGGAGTCGCTTGCGCTGTCCGAGTCGCTCGAGGTGGCCGAGTCGCTAGCCGAAGCCGAGTCGGAGTCGGTCTCGCTCTCCGAAGCAGCGTCAGCGTCCGAGTTCGTGTCGGCCGTGGTGGCCGAGTCGGAGTCGGTTGCGGCGGCGTCTGCGTCGCTGTTGGTGTCAGCGGCGGTCGAAGCCGTGGCGTTGGCCGAAGCCGCAGCCGACGAGTCGTCGTCCGAGTCGCTCGCGCTGTCGGAGTCGGTCTCGCTCTCCGAAGCAGCGTCAGCGTCCGAGTTCGTGTCGGCCGTGGTGGCCGAGTCAGAGTCGGTCGCGGCGGCGTCTGCATCGCCGTTCACGTCAGCGGCAGCGGTCGACGAGGCCGTCGACGACGAGTCAGCGTTCGATGCCGACGAGGCAGCAGCCGCGGCATTTGCCTCGGCGGCCGACGAAGCGTCAGCGTTCGAGGTCGACGTGGCGTCGGTCTGGGCCGCGGCCTGAGCAGCGGTCTGAGCGGCAGCGTTCGTCTCGGTCGTCGCGTCAGCCGAAGCCGTCGTCGACGCGTCGGTGTTCGCGGCCGACTCGGCAGCAGCCGAAGCGTCAGCGTTCGCGGCGGCCGTAGCCGTCGTGGACGCGTCCGCCTGAGCAGCAGCCTGCGCGGCAACCTGAGCGGCAGCGTTGCTGTCGTCATCAGCGTTCGCCGAAGCGGAAGCCGAGGCCGAAGCGTTCGCGTTCGTGTCCACGTCAGCGTCAACCGCGGCGTTCACGTCAGCGTCAGCATCAGCGTTCACGTCAGCGGCAGCAGTCGACGAGGCCGTCGACGACGAGTCAGCGTTCGATGCCGCCGAAGCAGCAGCCGCGGCGTTCGCCTCGGCGGCCGACGAAGCGTCAGCGTTCGAGGTCGACGTGGCGTCGGTCTGGGCCGCGGCCTGAGCAGCGGTCTGAGCGGCAGCGTTCGTCTCGGTCGTCGCGTCAGCCGAAGCCGTCGTCGACGCGTCGGTGTTCGCGGCCGACTCGGCAGCAGCCGAAGCGTCAGCGTTCGCGGCGGCCGTAGCCGTCGTGGACGCGTCCGCCTGAGCAGCAGCCTGCGCGGCAACCTGAGCGGCAGCGTTGCTGTCGTCATCAGCGTTCGCCGAAGCGGAAGCCGAGGCCGAAGCGTTCGCGTTCGTGTCCACGTCAGCGTCAACCGCGGCGTTCACGTCAGCGTCAGCATCAGCGTTCACGTCAGCGGCTGCGGTGGCCGAAGCCTCCGACGACGAGTCAGCGGTCGATGCCGCCTGAGCAGCAGCTGCAGAACTCGCGTTCGCATCAGCGGTCGCCGTCGCGTCAGCAGCCGTCGAAGCGCTCGCGTTGGTGTCCGACGTGTTGTCGGCCTGAGCAGCAGCCGTCGCCGAAGCCTGAGCCGCCGCGTTCGTCTCGGTCGTCGCGTCAGCCGAAGCCGACGTCGACGCGTCAGCGGTCGCAGCCGACTCAGCAGCAGCAGTCGCGTCGGCGTCCGCGGCAGCCGAAGCCTCCGACGTTGCGTCAGCAAAGGCAGCTGCCTGTGCGGCAACCTCAGCCGAACCGTTGCTGTTGTCATCGGCGTTCGCCGAAGCAGCAGCCGAAGCCGAAGCGTTCGCGTTCACGTCAGCAGTCGCGCTGCTGTCCGTGTCCGAATCGGTGCCAGCAGTCTCTGTGACGGTCAGCGATCCCTCAGCGGGGACGTTCGACTCGTCACCTGTCGCAATGACGCTGTACGAGTTAGCGGCGGTTCCAGCAGGAACCGTGTAGTCGTACGAGAACGTGCCGTCGTCGCCAACCACAACATCTGTGGCCACGGTCTCACCATCGATCTCGATCGTCACGGTCTCGCCGGGGGCGAAGCCGTCACCCGTGATCGTAGTGGTCTCGCCAGCCTCGACCGAGCTGGGGTCAACCGTGATGCTCGTGTCGTAAACGACCGCGTCGAAGTCACCGCGAACTGTCGCGGATCCGAGAGCGAGCTGGAGGATCGGCGCGTTCGGCAGGAGCGTGAGCTCGAGGGCACGTTCGGTGAACGTGTCCTCCGTGTTCGTTGCCTGCTCGCTGGTGAAGTCACCGCCGTACTCCTGCACGTTCGCGGTAAGCGAGAGCAGGTTGTTGGTAACGAGCCCAAAGAGCGGGTCAAGCACGTCGTTAGCCGCCTGGACGATCGGGCGGAAGATCGTGTCCAGCGCGCCCGCATCCGTAATCGCGTTAGAGAGCGGCGTAACGAGCGCGGGAAGGATCGTATTGGTCACGGCCTGGAGCACGGGCTCCAACAGGGTACCGACCGGGAGCCCAACAAGCGTGGTGCCCGAGGTATCCACCGTCGGTGTCGACGAGCCCGCGGCGCCAATGAAGTCGCCGAGCGTGCCGGCGAGTCGAACGTCAAGCTGACCGATCGAAACTGCACCAAACAGGCCGTTGATCTCGCCCGTGATCGCAATGTTCACGGCCGTGGAGTTCAGCGCGTCGGTGACTGCAGTCACAAGCAGCGCCGGAATCTGGTCGAGAGTCGAACCGATTGCTCCGTCAAGCGCGGCCTGGACGAGGTCCGGGTCGAGCAGCTCGGTGTTCGCATCCAGCCCGTTGAGCGTGCCGTCGTAGTCCCCACCCTGGGTGTCGGCAACAAGCTTCGCAATGTCGACGCTCACCGTACCGGCGCTCAGGTCGATCGTGAGAACGCTGTCCTCGGACGTGAGCGGCTGCGCGAGTACGGAGTCGAGGGCCGCGGCCAGGTCGACGTCCACGGTCGCGGTAACGCCGAGGTCGTCAACACTTCCGACGCCGAGGAGAACCGTATTGAGTGCGGTCGTCACGCCGTCGAGAAGCGGGTCGATCGTGGTGTCGATGACTCCACCGGCACCAGCAAGGTCGTTGATCGGGCCGGAGATCTGATCCAGCGAGGCGAGCAACGCGGCCGAAAGGTCACCGATCGCGGGGCTTTGCAGGATCAGCGTTCCGCCGGCGATCTGGTAGTCACCCGACGGGGCGTTGTCCGCATCGACCGTGGCAGACGCCGAGATCGCACCAAGCTCAAGGCGCGCCTGGTCAAGAAGCGCGTCGAGGCCTGCCGCACCGAGGATCGGTGCGAGGTCAAGGTAGGCATTCTCGGCCGGGTCCGTGCCGGTAGCCGGGGCAATGGCGCCCTCTTCGCCAAGGAGGCCACTCGACGCGTAGGCCGAAGCGTCCGTCGTGTTGGCGTACTGTCCGACGGCGCCAAGCCCGAGGACAGGGTTCTCACCAAACAACTGGATGCCGTCGCCGAGCGAGATGTCAAGCGCGCTCAGAAGCTCCAGGTCAAGCGAGCGCGAGTTTGCACCGGGCGCACCCGGAGTTGCCGAGTAGGCCGGCGCAACCTCGGCGAGCCCATTGACCACGGCGGCCAGGTCGCCGTCGAAGGTCAGGAATCGCCCCTCAGCTTCGGCGACATCGTCCGGAGCGGCGTTTGCTGCCATCGTACCCACGCCGACGAATGCCGTAGCGATCGCGCAAGTGGTGACAACACCCCCGACCCGCTTTGCTGTGAGCCAGGGCTTCACCCGTGGCTGCTGCTTTTCAGCACGCATTTATATCCCCTCAGATACGTACGCAAGTAGACCCCGAGGCGGACGCCCCAGGGACCGAGGAGGCCAGCGAGCGTGGAGCTGCACGCAGGATTCACTCAGTCAAGGAATATCCTGCCGTGACTTTTGGCCGTTGTCCAGCCCGTTCTGAGGAAATTTAGGATTCCCTTACGCGGCGCGGCCCGCAGAAAACCGCGGGTTACGCCATGTTTCACGCACGATCGGCACGCGAGGGCTACGCGTGCACCCCGCTGTGCACGCCTACCCCCACTCTGTCTATGCGGCCCCGATGACCTCGAGAACCTTCTCGCCGTAGGCATCGAGCTTCTTCTGGCCGACACCGCTGATGCCGCTCATCTGCTCGAGCGTCGACGGACGGTGCTCGGCGAGCGCACGCAGCGTGGCGTCGCCGAACACGATGTATGCCGGCACGCCCTGCTCGCGCGCCTGGCCCGCGCGCCACTCGCGCAGGCTCTCGAACAGGCCCCGGTCGCTCTCGTCGAGGGTGTCGGCGGCGCTCGACTTGCGCGCGACCGCCGGGCGCGACTTGCGCCCGATCACGTCGTGGCGTAGCAGCACGGGCGTCTCGCCCCGCAGTACTCCGGCCGACGCCGGCGTGATCGCGAGGGTGTTGTACTCGCCCTTCGGCGTCAGCAGCCCCATCGCGAGAAGCTGGCGGATCACGCTGCGCCAGTCTTGCTCCGTCAGGTCGTCGCCGATGCCATAAGTACTGAGCTGATCGTGGCGGAAGCGCTGAATGCGGTCGTTCGACTTGCCGCGCAGGATGTCGATAAGGTGCCCGGCACCGAACGACTGCCCGCGCTCGCGGTCGAGCCGCACGATCGTTGACATGAGCTTCTGCGCGGCGACAAGGCCGTCCCACGTCTTCGGCGGCTCGAGGCACGTGTCACAGTTTCCACACGGCTCGGACGACTGGCCGAAGTACTCGAGCAGGTTCTGCCGGCGGCACGCCACTGTCTCGCACAGCGCGAGCATCGCGTCGAGGTGCTGGTTCTGCCGCATCTGCAGGGTGCGGTCTCCCCCGCCCTGCTGAATCATGCGCCGCTGCTGCACGACGTCGCCGAGCCCATACGCCATCCACGCGACGCTCGGCTCGCCATCGCGACCCGCGCGACCCGTCTCCTGGTAGTACCCCTCGACCGACTTCGGCAGGTCGACGTGCGCGACGAAGCGCACATCGGGCTTGTCGATGCCCATGCCGAAGGCGATCGTCGCGACGACCACAACGCCGTCGTCGCGCAGGAAGCGTGACTGGTGCGCCGCGCGAACCTCGGCGGGGAGACCCGCGTGATACGGGATCGCGTCGATGCCCTGCCCCGCGAGGAACGTCGCCGTCTGCTCGACCGACTTTCGGCTGAGGGCGTAGACGATGCCCGCGGACCCCGCCGGCATCGACCGGATGAACTGCAACAGCTGCTTGCGCACCTCGGTCTTCGCCTCGATGCGGTACTGAATGTTCGGCCGGTCGAAGCTCGACACGAAGTGCTTCGCCTGCGACAGGTGCAGTCGCTCGGTGATCTCCTGGTGGGTCTCACGCGTCGCCGTCGCCGTGAGCGCCACGCGCGGAACCCCGGGGAACGCCTCGCCCAGATCGCCCAGCGCCAGGTAGTCGGGGCGGAAGTCGTGACCCCACTGGCTCACACAGTGCGCCTCGTCGATCGCGATGACGCTCAGCGTGCCGCGCTGAAGCAGCGCGCGGGTCGACGGATTCGACAGGCGCTCGGGCGCTACATATATAAGGTCTAGTTCGCCCGCGACATACGCGCGCTCGACCTCGGCGCGCTCCGCGGGATCCTGCGTCGAATTGAGGTACGCGGCCGCAACGCCGTTCGCGCGCAGCGCCTCGACCTGGTCGTGCATCAGCGCGATGAGCGGAGACACCACGAGGCCCGTGCCCTCGCGCACCAGCGCCGGCACCTGGTAACACACGCTCTTACCGCCACCGGTCGGCATCAGCACGATGGCGTCGCCGCCCGAAATCACCTGCTCGACGATCTCGGCCTGGTCGCCGCGGAACGCGTCGTAACCATAGACCGTGCGGAGCGCCTCCAGCCCGCTCGCGTACCGCGACGAGCGCGCGGCGCGCACCGGATCCGCGAAGCTCGCCGGCTCGCCCGCGGGAGCGACGAACGGGTCGGCCCACTCGATCGCGCCGCCGTCGTAGTCGCCGTAGAAGTCTTGCGGCGGCTCTTCGGGCGGGAACCAGCCGTCGTCGGGCTCGGGCGCGTAGCTCGGATCGCTCATGACTCCAGCCTAGGAGCGGGGGCTGACAATCGAGCGGGCTGTGGATAACTGGCGCCCGAACGCAAATGGAGGAGGCCAAGACCCGGATGGATCTTGACCTCCTCCCGGAGCCCACGCTTACGCGGGCCCCGCGTCACCTACTTGTGCCCGCTTGGGGGAGACGAACAAGGTAGGTGAACGCCTGTTTACTGCTGGGTGCGTCGACGGATCGCGTAGACCGCCACACCACCGACCAGCAGCGTCGCGCCCAGCGCACCAAGCGGCAGCGCCATGTCGCCACCCGTCGGGTTCAGCTCGCCCTTCGGCGTCTGCGACGGGGCCGGCGTGGGAGCCGGGGCCGGGTTCGCCGTCGGCGTCGGAGCTGGCTCCGGCGTCGGCTCGTCCGAGGGGGCCGGGCTCGGCTCCTCGGTGGGCTTCGGCTCCGGATCCTCGGTCGGCGCCGGCGACGGGTACTCCGTCGGCCGCGGTTCCGGATCCGCCGTCGGGGTCGGCGACGGAAGATCCGTCGGCTCCGGGGTCGGTTCCTCGGTCGGCGTCGGGACAACCGGCGTCGGATCCGTGGTGGGCTCAGGCGTCGGGGTCGGCTCTTCCGTGGGCTCCGGCGTGGGAGTCTTCGTCGGGGTCGGCTCGTCGGTGGGCTCAGGCGTCGGAGTCGGCTCGTCGGTCGGCTCCGGCGTAGGAGTCGGGTCCTCCGTCGGCGTCGGCTCCGGCGTCTCCGTCGGAGTCGGGTCCGGCGTGGGAGTCGGGTCCTCCGTCGGCGTCGGCGTCGGGGTCGGGTCCTCCGTCGGCGAAGGCGTCGGGGTCGGGTCCTCCGTCGGCGAAGGCGTCGGCTCCGGCGTCTCGGTCGGAGTGGGCTCCGGCGTAGGAGTCGGGTCCTCCGTCGGCGTCGGAGTCGGAGTCGGGTCCGGCGTCGGGTCCGGCGTCGGGGTCGGATCCTCAGTCGGCGTCGGAGTCGGATCCGGCGTCTCAGTCGGCGTCGGCTCCGGCGTCGGCTCGGTGGCCGGGTCATTGGCGATCGTGACGGGGCCCGACGAGCCGTCGGCGCGGATCGTCGCCGTGAAGGTGACGCCTTCCTCCGGCTGTTCGTAGCCCTTCGGCGCCTTGACCTCGGTGATCGTGTAGGTACCGGCGGGAACCTGGTGGTCGGCGGTCTCCGGAACCACGATCGCGCTGTCGCGACCGGTCTTCGGGTCTTCGATCATGATCTGGCCGTCGACGACGAACGCCTCGTCGGTGATCACGGATCCGTCGGGGCCGGTCACCGTGAACCGCGCGGTGCGGTCGGTGATGACCGTGTTCGGGTTGTCGGAGTCGGTCTTCAGAATCTGCAGCGGGTAGCCGTCAGAGCCCGTCACCGTCGCCTGGGCGCTACCGATCTTGTTCGTCGTGCCGACGTTCGCGACGAACTCGTCGGCGTCGGTGTACGAGTCGATGCGCAACTTGAAGTTCACCCACGGGCTCTTGCCGTTAAGCGTCGTCCCCTCGCGCTGCGAGATCGTGACCTTGCCGTCGGTCACGGTCGCCTGCAGGTTGCCATCGAGGTCGACCGTCTGCGACGTGTTGAGCGTGTCGTTGTCGAGGTTCTCGTCGTTCACGAAGCCGAGGAAGGTCGTGCCCTCCGGCAGGTTGTCGACGATGTCGAGGATCGCGCGGTTGGCGTAGCTGCCGTGCGGCAGCACCGAGATGCGGAACACGAACTCGCTCTGCACCGGCAGACCGTCGGCGCCGAGCTCGACGCGCAGGTTCTGCGACCACTCGCCGTCACCGGCGTAGACGTGCTTCTGCACCTCGAGCTCGTTGCCGTATGAGGTCGCGGATCCGGTGGCGTCGTTGACCCACTCGAAACCGTTCTTCGTGCCGCCGACGACCGACGCGCTGTTCGACACGTCGATGGTCTGCTTGCCCTGGACGACGTGCGTCATCAGGGTGAAGGAAATCGAGAGGTGCTTGTTGAGCGCACCTTCCGGCTTTGCCCAGGTGAGCTGCGAGCCGAACGAGTCGCTCGCCTCGAAGACGAGGTCGCCGTCGTCGGCGATCGAGAGATCGAAGTCGTCGCCGGAGAGGCCGTTCTCCCAACCGTAGGAGCCCGTGATCGAGTCCTTGATCGCCGCGAGCGTGTCGTCGGTGACGTTGAACACGTCGTGGTTCACGTGGTCGAGGATCTTCGACTGGCCGAAATCGACGATCGCGTTCTCCGTCAGCGTGAAGGTGAAGGTGACCGGGTACGCCTCGCCCTTCGTCATCTTCGGTAGCTCGCCGACGGTCTTGTTGAAGGCGTTGTCGTCCTTGACCTCTTCGCCGGCATCCTTCGGGATGACGAGGAAGTTCTGGCCGTAGCGGTGGTCGAAGCCGCCGCCCGCGCCGTTGTAGTAGAAGTCGGCCGTGTTCGCGGCCTGGTACTTCTTCGCGATTTTCGCGTCCCAGACGCCCTGTTCGTTGGCGCCCTCGATGCTGACGATCTGGCCGGGGACGGTGAGGATCCACTTCTCGGTGGTGTCCTGGCCGACGTTCACGCGGAAACCGCGCGAGCCATCCTCGCGGTCGAACCACTGGTACGTGCCGACGTAGTCGTCGCCGAAGAAGTCTGCGACGCTGACGCCGGTGGCCTCGGTGAGAGCGCGGGCCTCGCCGTTCACCGTCGCGGTGATTGTGCCGCCGAGAACGATCGCGGGCTGCTCCGGGAAGTCGTTGATGACGACGTTGTGCGAGAGCGCGTAGCGCGTGTCCGCGTACTCCGCGAACTGCGTCAGGTCGGCCTGCAGCGTGTAGGTGACGTCGATCGGCTCGGTGAGCGTCTTGCCGTCCTCATCCAGAGCGATCGTCTGGTCGCCCTGGACATCGACGCTCTTCGCAAACGCGGCACCCGTGTTGGGGCGCGAGTCGCCCGGCACGTTTGCGCCCACACCGAAGCTTCCGGTGGTCTCGCCGGCGCCGTTGATCGTGGCCGAGTTCTTCAGGTCAACGCCGAACCACCCGCCGTTGCCGGTGTTGGCGTCGATGACCTTATCGGCCTGCACCTGCAGCGCGTCCCGGAGCGCGTCGACCTTGTCGGCCGAGACGCTGGCGGTGTAGCTGATCGTCAGAACCGACTGCTCCGGCAGGTCGAGGCCCGAGATCTCGAAGCTCTGGCCGTCGAAGCTCAGGCCCGCGAGGTCGATGTCGTCAACCGACTTGTTGAGGCCGTTCTCGTCCCACGTCGTGAGCTTCGCCGTGAAGCTGCCCTGGTTATAGGCGAGGTACTCAGAGATGGTGTCAGAGACCACGGCGCCGGAGCGCGCGTCGGCCGAGTTGAGCGTGAGGGTGTACGCGACGGTCGCGTCGGTGATTCCGTCCTTCAGCGCCACCTTGCCGGTCTTGGAATCGAACGACACGTACGAACTCAGGTTCTGGTTGTCGACGTTCTTGCGCAGGCTGTTGTCGATGTTCCACGCGAACTGGTCGTCCGGGTCCTTCACGATGACCTCGTCGACGCTCGTCTGGTCGTCGAGACGCCACTCGATCTCCTCGTAGCTCGAGCCCGTCGTGGGCTCGTCGAAGTCGAAGGTGAAGTCGTAGAAGCCCTGGTTGTTCGCGAACGTCTCGCCGAACGTGACGACGAGCTCGTCGCCCTCGCGGACCACGCTGGCGATCGCCTCGTTGTCCTTGAGCGAGAAGTCGACGAGGTCGATCCCGTCGGGAACCCCGATGCGAACCTTCTGCCCCGGCGTGACCTTCGTGAGGTCATACGCGATCGAGGCGGTGTACGACGTACCGGGCTTGACGACGGTGGTGCCGTCGTACGTCTCCCCGCCGTACGTCACCGTCAGCGTGACGCCGTTCGACGTCACGGGCGCCGCAACCGCGGCGGCAGGAACGACGAGGCCCAGAATGGCCACGGCGAACGCGAGCACGGCCGCGAAGGCCGTCTTAAATGATCTGCGGATCCCGCGCTGAGGCAGCACGGAGCCCTCGGAAACGTGTTTGTGCACTGAGTCCCCTCAAAGAATGATGTCGACTTTGGCGCACACCAAAGTCGGCCGCGCTCAACGAGGCCATGCCTCGTCGGCTGCAGGCGAGCGAATCCCCCAATCCGCCCTGGTGTCGGCGCGCGCACAACGTGCGCAACGCTTAGTTCCAGCCTTCCGCACGGCATTGCGCGAACGCTGAAATACGCCCCCTTTTACCCCCGAGTTACCCCTCGGGGTTACGCAACCGTTACCGCCGCAGGAAGCGAGAGGGGTGCGGGGGCTAAGAGCTCCACTTCCTAGCTCCCGCGGGGCGAACCGAGGTTCTGCCCGTGTGCGAGAACCGCAACAGTGGCGGCCTCGCGGTGCGTGGATCCCGCTGAGGGGTCGGGATCCCACGCGAGGTGGCACCAGCATCGGATCCGCGAAAACACGGCGTCCGGAGGTGCACGCTCCACTGTGCCGCACGAATCTCGGGATTCGTCTGACACCCATCGGCCTGGCGCGAAGTTACCCCAGATTTACCCCCATCTCCCTCTCGCAGCGTGAGGCACAAGGGCGAAGAATAGGAGGTTTTTCGGCCCGCGGCGACGCGCATCACCCCGAACCTCCGTACAGTGATCTGTGGGGAAACTTTTTCGTGCCTCCGCGCGTAGCCCGTGCGCGTGGAGGCTTGGACGGAGTGTGTATGCGGGGCGGCCGAGAGAACTATGTTTACGCTACCCATGTGGGGGTACCGCATCTCGTTGTAGTTCGTGGATCCGCCGGGATCGGCAAGACCGATCTCGTGCGTCGATGGACGTCGAACCTGCCCGGCGCGGCCGTGCTCTGGCCTCACATCACGCCGCCGCGGAACGCGCATAATTTCTGGATGCGCGTCATCACGCAGCTTCACGCGCGCGGCTGGATCAACGATCAGGAGCTGTTCGCCGCGATAGAGCGCGCGGGCGCACCCGATGCCAACATCCGCGACATCACGGGCGAGGTGCTCGGGCTTGTATCCGAGGCGCCCGTTCTCGTGATCGACGACCTACACGGCGTGCTCGACGACGGCATCTACCTCGAGATCCTCGGCGACCTCGCCGCCTTCCTACATGGCAACGAGCGCATGCGCGCCATCATCGTCGAGACCACCCCGTCCGATCTCGAGTCGATCGATCTGCCGAAGCACATCGTCGTCGACGAGTCGTATCTCCCGCCCGTCGCGTTCCTCGGCGAGGTCGCCGACAACCGGATCCGCTACCGCTCCCCCGCGCCCGGCCTGCGCACCCTCGTGCAGGATCCGGCGCGGCTGCGCGACGCGTGCGTCGCCGCGATCCCGCACGAGATCGACGCCGAGACGGCGTCGCTGCTCACGGGCCGCGACGGATCCGCGCTGCTCGAGACCTTCGCGCGCTGGGGTCTCGGATCCGTTCAGACGGCCGGCTGCGCAACGCGATTCGTGTTCCGCACGGAGGTGCGCGCCGAGGCGATCGCCGAGCTGCGGAGCTCATGGCCCGACGCTCTGAAGGTCGCGGCACAGCAGCTCGCGGCGCTCGCGGCATCGCACGAGCACTGGGAACTCGCGTTCGAGTACGCGCTCCTCTCCGACGACGCGGCACTCATCACGCGCGTCGGTCTGCGGGTGCGCCCGTTCCCCATCGAGCTCACGCCGGATGTGCTCGAGGCCGTCGCCGCGATCCCGCTCGCCCAGGTCCGCGCGAACCCGCTGTTGAGCCTGCTCGCCGCCGCGTCAGCCGATTACCTCCCGCGCCCCGACCAGTCGGCGATCGAGCTCTACCGCCACACGGCCGATGCGGCGCACAACGTGCGTCGCGGATCCAGCGCGACCGAGCGGCTCGTCATGCTCGGCATCGAGTCGTTCGCGCTACGCCGGGCGGGGAACATGACCGCCGCGGTGAGCACGGCGCAGGCCTTCGGCGAGCGTGCCCAGTCAATGGCCGCCGAGCATGCCGTTGATCCCGACCTCGCTCACATCTTCGCGAACTTCGCGTATCAGGCCGCCGTCACCCTCGTCATGGGTGACGAGTTCGCGGGCGCCCTATTGCTTCTGCGCGCCCTCGAGCACTACGCCCTCGCCAACGGACTCGACGCATCGCGGCAGTTCGCCCTCGCGGCCCTCGGGTTTCTCGAGGCGCTGAGCGGCGCGATCCCCTCGGCGAAGGCGCTTGCGCGCGCCCTCGACGCACCACCCGCCCCGGTGGTGGATCGCTCGCGCAGCTACCACGCCTTCGTCGACGCCGCCGCCGTGATCCGGGCCGGAATGGTCGGCGACTTCTCGGCGCTCCAGCGCGCGGTCGCGACGTTCCGCGCTCGGCCGCACGAGATGCTGTGGGACATCCTGCTCTTCGGCGAGGTTCTGCTCGACATCGCCGGCGGAAACGCGGGCGCGGCGCGCGTGCGCTTCGACGAGGCGGTCGGCGCGAACCTCGGCCCGTCAACAAGCCGCACGACGACCCGCCGCGCGAGCTACATCCGCGCCGTGCTCGTGTTGCTCGGCGAGAATCCGCGCCTACTCAGCAACACCGGATCCCGCATGAAGGATGACCCCGCGTCGCTCGCATTCAGCGCCGGGCGCGACATCGACCAGGGCGACATCGAGGCGGCGTCGGCCAAGCTCAGCAAGGCCGCCGCCGGCGCGCGCACGCCGCTGCAGGAGCACGTCGTGTTCACGATGCTCGCGCGCCTCGGCATCGCCGAGAACGATGCCGACAGCACACGCGACTCCGCGAGTCACCTGCTGGTGCTCGCCCGCACCCACAAGCTACGGATCGCGTTCGCCCTGCTCTCCGACGACGAGCGGATCCGGATCCTCGAATCGCTCGGCTCGCCAGCCGAGCTCCGCGCCGCGTTCGCGGTCACGCACCCGCTCTCGAACGAGAGCGTCGCGTCGAACGCCACGATCCTCACGGCGCGTCAGCTCATCGTGATCCGCGCGCTCGCCGAAACCGGGAGCCGCCAGGAGGTCGCGAGGCGCCTCTTCCTCTCGCCCGGAACCGTCAAGGCCCACCTACGCGCGATCTACAAGAAGCTCGACGCCCACAACGAGGCCGAGGCGCTCTACCGCGCCGCCGCCCTCGGGCTGTTGCAGAAGGACTAGCTGGCGTACTCGGTGGCCGCCGGGAGACCCCAGAAGTCTTCGTAGGTCTCGTAGCCGCCGTCGACGTACGCCTTGGCGAGCTCGACGCCCACGTAGCGCAGGTGCCAGGGCTCCGACTCGTAGCCGGTCGTCTCGGATCCGTGCTCGCCGTATCGCACGATGAAACCGTACTTCCAGGCGTTCTCGTCGACCCACTGGCCCTGCGGCGTCGCGCCGAAGTCGTAGATCGTGCCGCACGACTGCCCCTCGCACGAGACGAGGTCGGCCGCGAGGCCCAGCTGGTGCTCGCTATAGCCGGGGCGCGCCGAGGTCTGCTCGGCCGCCTCCTCGCCCATCTGGTCGACGAGCGAGTCGTGCGCCGAGCCCTGCGAGGTGTAGTCGCGGTAGCCGCTGAACAGGCCGATCTGGCCCTGGCCCGCCGCGTCGACGGCGGTCGCGAGCTCGTCGAGGGCGTCTGCGGCGGCCTGCGTCAGGGTCGCCCCGATGGGGCTGTACAGCGCCGGCGACACCGTGGCGGGCGCGAAGTCGATCGGCTCGATCGGGCGCTGCTTGTTCACCACGACCCACGACCACGCGGGGTGGTTCAGCGCGATGCAGCCGTCCGCTGCGCCCGAGACGACGCCCTCGCGGAACGCCTCGCCGCCGCCCGCCGCGACCACGACCGCCTCGGCATCGCCCGAGTCGATCGCGGCGCGCACGGCGTCGTTGCAGAAATCTTCGTCTACCGGATCCGCTGTCGCTGTCGGCTCCGCCGACGGATCCGTCGTCGGTTGCGCGGTCGGCGCCGCCGCCGCCGACGGCTGCGGGGCCGCGCCCGCGGATCCGGCCCCCGTCGTGAGCGCCGCGCCCGCGACGATCATCACGCACGCCGACACCGCCGACGCGATCGTGACGGTCGCTCGGCGGCGTCGCCGTTCCGCGCGGCGCAAGGCCTGCGCACGCCGAACGTCGGAACGAAGCGGGGAAGTCATCCCTTTATTGTTACCCCGAATCAGCTCGAGAAGCTGACACCCCAACTAACATTCCAGCTCGCGCCGGGCTCGAGCCACGTGAGGTTATCGCCCGAGTTGAACGCGTCGGTCGGGATGGTCATCGGCTCGATCGCGACCGCGTAGTCCTGACCGGGATAATTCGAGGTCGTGTATACCTGCAGGTAGTCGAAGTTCTCGTCCTGCCAGACCGAGACCTTCTTGCCGTCGGCCGACGCGAGCGTCGTCACGGCGCGGCCCTCGTCGTCGCGCTCGAGGCCCGCGAAGCCCGTGTCGAGCGAGACGTCGCCGAGGCGGCGGCCCTCGCGCAGATCGGTGTTGCCTTCGACATCGCGCTCGGCGGTCGGGAGCAGGCGCTCGTCGACCTCGTAGAAGCGCGAGGCGGGCAGGGTCAGGGTCAGCTCGCGCGGATCCTCGCCACCGATGTGGAAGAAGGGGTGCGTTCCGACGCCCACCGGCGCCGACTTGTCGCCCACGTTCGTGAGCGTGTGCGTGACCGTGATGCCATCGTCGGTGAGGGCGTACTCGACCTGCGTGATGAGGGCGAAGGGGTAGCCGTTCTGCGGCACGACCGTCGCCGTCAGCGTCGCCTTGTCGTCCTGCGCGTCGACCACGTAGGGCGTGAAGCGCAGCAGGCCGTGGATCGCGTTGTCGAGATCCGGCTCCGTCAGGGCGAGCTCCTGCTCGTACTCGTTGCCGTGCGGATCCGTCTGCTTCCAGATGCCGTCCGCGATGCGGTTCGGCCACGGCACGAGAACCGTGCCCGAGCACGACGGCGCCCTCGTTCCCTCGGGGAACGGGGTCACGATGCTCACGCCGTTGACGGTGAGGCCGCGAAGGCTCGCGCCGACCTGCGCGATGTGCGCGGTGACGTCACCCTTCGAGAGGAGAATCTGCTGGCCGGTGGGATCCACGGGAGTATGCATGGATCCATTGTTGCGTATTTTTGGTCTGCGGTTTTTGATACGCGAAAGGGCGGGGTCTCCCCCGCCCTTCCGTGTTGCTGCTTGCTTGCTGCTTTGTTTGCTGCTTTGTTTAGCGCGTCAGCTCTTCGATGCGCTCGTCACCGGGCTGCACGTCGTGGAACGGGGCCTCGATCTCGGCGCGGTCGAGCAGCTCGCTCATGCGGCGGCGGCGGTTGCGCGGGATCAGCGTAACGACCCGACCCGAGCGGCCGGCGCGGCCCGTACGACCGGCGCGGTGCATGTAAGTCTTGTACTCGTCCGGCGCATCGGCCTGCACGACCAGGTCGACGTCGTCGACGTGGATACCGCGGGCCGCGACGTCGGTCGCGACGAGCACCTGGATGTTGCCCTTCGAGAAGCGCTCGATGTTGCGCGTGCGCTTCGCCTGGTTCAGGTCACCGTGCAGCGCGATCGCGCGCAGACCGTTGTCTTCGAACTGCTCGACCAGCTGGTCGGCGAAGGCACGGGTGCGGCTGAAGATGATCGTGCGGCCGTCGCGGTCGGCGAGCTGCTCGAGCACGTCGCGCTTCGAGCGCTGGTCGACGACGAAGACCTGGTGGTCGATCGTGCCGGTCGCCTGGTCCTCACCCGCGACCTCGTAGACCTGCGGGTCCTTGAGGAACTCGTCGACAAGCGCCGAGACCTCGCGGTCGAGCGTCGCCGAGAAGAGCAGCTTCTGGCCGTCGGCCTTCGTCAGGCGCAGGATCTCCTGCACGGGCTCGAGGAAGCCGAGCTCGCACATGTGGTCGGCCTCATCGAGGACGGCGATCTGGATCTGGCTCAGGTCAAGCTTGCCCTGGCGCTCGAGGTCCTGGATACGGCCCGGCGTACCGATGACGATGTCGACGCCCTTCTTGAGCGCACCGACCTGCTTGCCCTGGGGCACGCCGCCGTACACCTGCGTCGTGAACAGGCCGACGCTACGCGCAAGAAGCTGCACGGTGCGGTCGATCTGCAGCGCGAGCTCGCGCGTCGGGGCCAGGATCAGCGCCTGCGGCGAGCGGCCGTACGCGCGCTCCTTGCCCTTGCGGGCGCGAAGGAGGGCCTCCACGAGGGGCGCGCCGAACGCGATCGTCTTACCGGATCCGGTGCGACCGCGACCCAGAACGTCCTTACCCTCGATGATCGGACCGGCCGTGGCCGCCTGAATCGGGAAGGGCTTGTCGGCACCCATGCCTGCGAGGGCACGGACGATGTTGTCACCCAGGCCGAGGTCAGCGAAGGTCTGGCCCTCTACCTCTTCGGCGGCAACGGCCTCAGACTCGAGGCGCTCGTGCACGACGTCGATGCGCTCTTCCTGCGCGGCCGAACGCTGCGGGGCAGCGTCGCGGCGCTCCTGCCAGGCGCGCTCGCCGGCGTTCTGCTCGCGCGGGGTGCGCTCGATCGTCTCGTCGCGGTTGTCGCGCTTCTCGAAACGGTTGTCGCGGTTCTCGAACCGGTTGTCGCGGTTGTAGCCGCCGCGGTTCTCGTCACGGTTTCCGCGGTAGCCACCGCGGTTGTCGTCGCGGTTACCGCGGAAGCCACCGCGGTTGTCGTCGCGGTTAAAGTTGCGGTCGCCGCGGTAGCCGCCGCGGTTCTCGTCGCGGTTTCCGCGGAAGCCGCCGCGGTTCTCGTCGCGGTTACCGCGGAAGCCACCGCGGTTGTCGTCACGGTTACCGCGGAAGCCGCCGCGGTTCTCGTCGCGGTTTCCGCGGTAGCCACCACGGTTGTCGTCGCGGTTGTATCCACCGCGGTTGTCGCGGTCGCCGCCGCGGAAACCACCGCGATCGTTGCGGTCGAACGAACGGCCGCCGCGCTCGCCGTCGAAGCGACGCTCACCGCGGTCTTCGAAGCGGCGTCCGCCACGGTTGTCGTCGCGGTTGCCGCGGAATCCACCGTTGTCACGGTCGCCACGGTAGCCACCGCGGTTATCGTCGCGGTTGTATCCACCACGGTTGTTGTCGCGGCCGTATCCGCCACGGTTCTCGTCGCGGTTGAACCCACCACGGTTGTCGCGGTTGTAACCACCGCGGTTGTTGTCGCGGTCACCGCGGTAGCCACCACGGTTCTCATCGCGGTTGAACCCACCACGCTCGCCGCGGTTGAAACCGCCCTCGCGGGATCCGCCCTGGCGCTGGTCGCGGTCGTCGCGGTTCCAGCGCGGCTTGCGGTCGCCGGCGTACTTGGGGTCGAAGTTCTTAGCGGGACGTCCGCCTGCGGGCTTCTTGTTTTTAGGCATGCGAAATTAACGCACCTTCCGTAGGTGTTATGCGGCCACGACAGGACACATAAACACCCACGCACACTACGTGGCATCCCTCAGCCGACCTTTCTACGTTACCGTCCTGATCTGGGAAACCCCGGGGTAGTCCCTGGCCTTGCGTCGTACATCGTGCCCGATCTGCGGAGTTGACCCCGATCTGCGGAGATTTCGCGGGGGTGCCTCCGCAGTACGGGGCCAAGTCCGCGGATCCGGGTCTGCAGCGAGCGCGTGGGGCCGCACCTGTGCGACCCCCACCTGCGGAGATGACCCCGAACTGCGGAGCTATCTCGGGGTTGCTTCCGCAGATCGGGACCACCTCCGCGGATCGGCGCCAACAGCGAGCGCGCAGCCCCGCCCCGGAGGCGCTCCTGCGAGCCCCAACTGCGGACATGACCCCTAACTACGGACTTATCCCTCGGGTCTCTCCGCAGTACGGGACCACCTCCGCGGATCGGGGCCAACGGCCAGCGCGCGGGCGTACCCCGGATGTCCCCCTGCTATTCCCTAGCTGCGGAGATGACCCCTAACTACGGAGTTATCTCGGGGTTGCTTCCGCAGTAAGGGACCACCTCCGCGGATCCGGACCAACAGCGAGCGCAGCCCCAACGCGGAGGCGCTCCTGCGAGCCCCAACTGCGGACATGCCCCCGAACTGCGGAGGTTTCGCGGGATCCCCTCCGCCGCAAGGGACCACCTCCGCAGATGGGGACCAACGGCGAGCGCGTGGGCCCATCCCGGCGACACCCCTGCGACCCCCAACTGCGGAGTTAACCCCTAGTTGCGGAGGTTTCGCGGGGTTCTCTCCGCAGCAAGGGACCAGGTCCGCAGATGCGGACCAGTAGCCAGCGCGCGGCCCCAACCCGGACACCCCCTGCGACCCCTAGCCGCGGAGATGATCCCGAACTACGGAGTTATCCCGAGGTCCCATCCGCAGCACGGGACCATGTCCGCGGATCCGGACCGGCGGCGAGCGGGTGGGCACGCGCCGGCGACGCCCCGGAGAGCCCCAACTGCGGAAATGACCCCAAACTGCGGACTTTTCTAGGGGGATCTGTCCGCAGTAAGGGACCACCTCCGCAGATCGGGGGCAACGGCCAGCGCGCGGCCTCGCCCCGGATGTACCCCCGCTATTCCCTAGCTGCGGAGATGACCCCTAACTACGGAAATATCCCGGGGTTACCTCCGCAGATCGGGGTCAGATCCGCAGGACGGGGTCAGTGTTTGGCGAGGTGGAGGCCGTGCGCGATGGCGTCCAGGATGAGTTCCTGCACACGGGGCCAGTCATTCATGAGCTGCCAGTAGGTGACGCGAATCGGGTGGTAGCCCGCGAGCCTCAGCTGCGCGTCGTGCTCGTTGTCGCTCGCGCGCTGCGCATCGACGTGATGCCCGCCGTCGACCTGGATCACCAGCCGATCGCCGATCAGAAGATCGACGCGGTGCCCCAGGATCCACGTCTGCCGACGCATCGGCAAGCCGAGCCAGGTCAGCCTGTGGAAGAGGATCGACTCCGTGCCGGCGTCCGCATAGGGCCGGGCGGCTTCGAGCACAGCGAGGGTTCGCGGCCGCAATGGCAGCAGCCGCAATGCATCGGGTTTCGCGACGCCCAAGCGAAGCCCCGACTCCCAGATCGTCACAGCTTCCTCGAACGGACGGCACTCTGCGACGGCCAGCAGCACATTCGTGGGAGAGTCGACCAACTTCCCCGGCTGGCGGGGCACGATGGGCTCGTTCCAGTGCACCCTCGCGGGCTGCGTAAGGATCGGATGGGCGTGTGGCGCGGCCGCCAGGTGCGGCTTCTTCTCGCCCACATCCCACCAATCCAAGTACGCGGCTGCCGTGACGCACGTGATCACGACGCGCGCCGCCGCCGCGTTGATCAGCATCGGATCCGCTCCCGGCAACGCGACCCATCCCTTGCTCGGCCGGATAAGGATCCCCGCCGCGACCGCGCGTTTGATGCGCGTCAGCGAGATACCGAGCTTCACGAGCTGTGCGGTGAGCATGACGCCGCCACCGCGTCGAATGATGCCTACGAGTTCCATGCCCTCGATCGTGCGCGAGGGCCGCCGCCGCTCGCTCGCCGGATCCGCGAATTGTGGACAAAATCCGCGATCTCCGCCCCTGTGAATTGTTTGCGGGGCCGGGATCGAGGGGCTTCGCCGTGGTCCCGAACCACGGACCTGACCCCCATCTGCGGAGCAGCCGGGGATCCGGATCCGCAGTTCGGGGTCAGATCCGCAATTGCGGGTCGGGGCGCAGGGGGGGGTGAGCCCTAACTGCGGAAGTGACCCCCAAGTGCGGAGCACAGGGCCAGAAAGATCCGCAGTACCGGGTCAGATCCGCAGATTTGGGTCGGGCGCAGGGGTGAGCCCTAACTGCGGAAGTGACCCCCAAGTGCGGAGCACAGGGCCAAGAAGATCCGCAGTACCGGGTCAGGCCCGCAGATTTGGGGCGGGCGCAGGGGTGAGCCCTAACTGCGGAAGTGAGCCCCAAGTGCGGAGCACAGGACCAAGAAGACCCGCAGCACGGGGTCAGATCCGCAGATGCAGGTCGAGGCACAGGGGGCGAGCCCTAACTGCGGAAATGGCCCCTATGTGCGGAGCATTGGGCCAAGAAGATCCGCAGTATGGGGTCATCTCAGCAGGTGCGGGTCGCGGCACACAGGGTGAGCCCTATCCACGGAGATGGCCCCGAACTGCGGAGGGATCCCGGAGGGGAGTCCGCAGTTCGGGGCCAATACCGAAGAATGGGCTCAGCGACGCCGGCGGCGCAGCTGGGGCGCCGTGATCACCCCGCCATCGCCGGGCGTGGGCTCACCCGAGACACCCGAACCCGCCGCAGGATCCACGGGGGCGTCGCCGCGGCGGGCCGCGCGGCGCTCCTTGGCACCCTCGACGAGGTTGAAGAGGGTCGGCAGCACGATCAGCGTCAGGAAGGTCGACGACACGAGGCCACCGATCACGACGATCGCGAGGGGCTGCGAGATGAATCCGCCGTGGCCCGTGATGCCGATCGCCATCGGCGTGAGCGCGAAGATCGTCGCGAGCGCCGTCATGAGGATCGGGCGCAGACGCATCGAGGCCCCCGCGAGGGTCGCGTCGTGCACGTTCAGCCCGTGATGCGAGCGGTACTGGTTCACGAGGTCGATGAGAACGATGGCGTTCGTCACGACGATACCGATCAGCATCAGCACGCCGATGAGCGAGGCAACGTCGAGCGGCACGCCCGTGATGACCTGCAGCAGAATCGCGCCCGTCGCCGCGAACGGCACCGACACGAGCAGCAGCAGCGGCTGGCGCAGCGACTTGAACGTGGCGACCATCACGATGTAAATGATGAGGATCGCCGCGAGCATCGCGAGGCCCAGCTGGCTGAAGGCGTCGGCCTGGTCCTCGGCCACGCCGCCCATCGTGGCGCGGGCGCCGTCGGGCAGGTCGACATCGTCGAGCGCGGCCTGCACCGACGCCGTCGCGGTCTGGAGGTTGTCGGTCGCGGGCGTGATCGTCACGGTCGCGGTGCGCTGGCCGCCCTGCGTCGAGATCGACGCGGGGCTCGTCGACTGCTCGACCGTCGCGATCGACTGCAGCTCGACGACGCCCGCGGCGGTCGGGATCGGCATCTTGCGCAGCTCGTCGACGGTCGCCGGCGGCTGGTCGCTCTGCAGGTAGATCGTGAGCGAGGATCCGTCGATCTCGACCGTGCCGGCCTCGGCGGGCTGCATGGTCGCGTTCACGAGCGCACCGACGGTCGCCTCGCTGAGGCCCGCCTCGGCGGCCTTCGCGCGATCGACGTCAACCGAGATGTAGGGCATATCGGCCTCGAGCGAGTTCGTCGGATCCTCGATGCCGTCGCGGCCCTGGAGCGCCTCGGTCACGGCCTCGGTGGCCGAACGCAGCGTCTCGTCGTCGGCGGCCTCGACCGTGACGGTGATGTCGCTCGACGTTCCCATGCCCGCCGCGGCCTGCACCGAGATGTCGCCCGCGTCGAGCTCGTCGAGAGCCTTCGTCACGTCGTCCTGCACCGTCGCCTGGTCGGCGTCGGCGTCGGTCATGATCGAGTACGTGATCCCGGATCCGGTGAGGAGCCCGGCCATCCCGCCCGTGCTGGATCCGATGGTCACCTGCACGGTGTCGACTCCGTCGACGCCCTGCAGGACATCCTCGACCTTCTTGGCCGCCTCGTCCTGCGCGTCGAGCGACGCGGACTCGCCGATGTCCTGCGTGACCGTCAGCGAGTTCTGGCCCATGTCGCCGAGGAAGCTGATCTTCATGAGCGGCGCGAGGAATCCGGTGCCGATCAGGACGATGACGGCGATGCCGAGCGTCGACCAGGAGTGCTTGAGCGTCCACGACAGGATTGGCTGGTACGCCTTCTGCAGCCTGGTCTTCGGGGCGTCGGGGTGCTCGGGATCGATCGGGATGCCGGCCGCAGTCAGCAGCTGCTTGCCCGGCTTCATGAACCAGTACGCGAGCACCGGCACGATCGTCAGCGACACGAGCAGCGACGCCAGCATGGCGATCGTCACCGTCATCGCGAACGGACGGAACAGCTCGCCCACCATGTCGCCCACGAAGGCGATCGGCAAGAACACCGCCACGGTCGTCACGGTCGACGCCGTCACGGCGCCCGCGACCTCGCGCACGGCGAGGCGGATCGCGTCGCCCTTATCGGTGCCCTCGACGTAGTGCCGCTTGATGTTCTCGATGACGACGATCGAGTCGTCGACGACGCGACCGATCGAGATCGTCAGCGCGCCGAGCGTCAGCATGTTCAGCGAGTAGCCGAACGCCTGCATGCTCGCGAAGGTCACGAGCACGCTCGTCGGGATCGAGATCGCCGTCACGAGCGTCGACCGGATCGACATCAGGAAGATCAGGATCACGACGACCGCGAACACGAGGCCGAGGAGGCCCTCGGTCGCGAGCGTCTCGATCGAGTCGGTGATGAACGGCGCCTGATCGAACACGACCGTGAACTCGACGCCCGGCAGCTGCTCGCCCGCCGTGTCGAGGGCGTCGAGCACGCCGGCCGAGACGCTCACGGTGTTGCCGGTCGGGAGCTTCGTGACCGCGATCGAGATCGCGTCCTCGCCGTTCACGCGGGAGATCGACGTGGTCGGGTCGTCCTCGAGCTCGACGCTCGCGACGTCGGCGATCGTGTAGTTCTGGGTGGGCAGCACCTGCCCCGTCAGCGGATCCACCTGCGTGACGGCCGACGAGACGAGCGGCAGCTCGCGCAGCTCGTCGATCGAGCCGATCTTGACGCCGGTCTGCACCGTGAGGGTCTCGCCGTCTTCGGTGATCTCGCCGCCGGGGAAGAGGCTACCGTTCTGCTGCAGGGCATCGGAGATGGCCTGCTGGGTGAGGCCCGCGGCCGCGAGCTTCTCCGTGTCCGGGACGATCGTGATCCGCTGACCCGCGGCGCCCGCGATCGACGCGGTGCCGACGCCTTCGACGTCTTCGATCGCCGGGATCACGAGATCCTCGAGCTGCTCCTGCGCCTTCGCCGGGTCGTCGAAGCCCGACACCGCGACCTGCACGACCGGCAGCTCGTCGAGCGAGAGCGCGACGACCTGCGGATCCACGGAGCTCGGCAGCTGGCTCGAGATGCGGTTGATCGCCTGCTGCATCTTCTGCTCGGCGGTCGCCATGTCGGTGCCGTAGTCGAACATCGCCTGCACCATCGACACGTTCGACGAGCTCGTCGCCGACGAGGTGTCGAGGCCGGGCACCGTCTGGATCGCCTCTTCGATCGGGGTCGAGACGTCGGCCTCGACGACGTCCGGCGAGGCGCCGGGGTACGTCGTCATCACGATGAGCGCCGGCAGCTCGACCGACGGCATCAGCTCTTGCTTCAGGTTCGTGAGGCTAAAACCGCCCACGATGGCCACGCAGATCGTGATGAGCGCGATCAACGCGCGATTCTTCAAACTGAGAACAGAGAGTTTCGACACAGACTTCCCCGGGATTCAATACAGACGTGTATCGGCCCGCTCAGTTTCCCATGGGGAGGCTATGCCCGACCTTTCGATCAGGTGAAGATCAGACCACGGTATGAATTTTACGCCTCGTCGAAGATCGGGGCCTCGTCGTCGATCGGCTCGCCGAGCGGCACGACCAGCAGCGGGCGGTGCTGCCGGTGCGAGAGCCTCGCGGCGACGGATCCGGTGAAAAACTCGCGAAGCGACTCGCCGAAACCGCGCTTGCGGGTGCCGACGACAATGAGGGGCGCGTCGATCTTGTTGGCGTAGTGCTTGATCGCGAGCGCCGGGTCGCCGACGAGCTGAACCGTGGTCCACTCGACGCTCTGCTTCGAGAGCACCTCGGCGACGCGCTTTTGCACCTCGGCGAGTTCCTCCGCGCCGGCGTCGACGTTGATGTCGATGGGCGCGGTGTGTGGCGCACCATCCGGATCCTCGTAGGTCACGAAGCGCGTGACGTCGACGTGCACGACCACGAGCGGAACTCCGAGCATGTTCGCATAATGCGCGGCCTCGGTCACGACGCGGGCGGGCTGATCAGGGATAATCGCCGCAATGACGGCCCCGTGAAGGTCTTTTTCTACGGCCTGCTGGCCGCCTGAGATCTCGGACATCGGCGTCACACCTCCCGCTTTCGGAGCCTCCGGTTCGGGCCCCGTGGTATCCTAAAGCTTACTCTTTCCGGTCTTTTACCGGGTGCCATGTAAGCATGTATCTGAATAGGGTTCATTCCTACAGATCAACGTTTAAGGGGGTCGACGCGCTATGGGGCGTGGCCGTCAGAAGGCGAAGCACACAAAGCTCGCTCGTGAACTGAAGTCGTTTAGTCCGAACGTGGACTATGCGGCGCTCGAGCGTGAACTCACGCACAGTACAGACGACCAATACGTCGACCGCTGGGCCGACATGTACGACAACGAAGATGAGGACGACGAGCCCGCGAGGGTCTAACGTCACTCATCACTGCAACGCCGCGGGTGCCACACCCGCGGCGTTTGCTGTGCCCGCGGACCGGTCAGTGGTGGCGGGCCCGGCGGTTGAGGAGCGCGTAGGCCGTGAGGCCCGCGACGAGGATCGCGAGCATCGGCAGGTAGGCGACGCGGAACATCTCGATCGAATAATCACCCGGATCCTTCGCCCCCTGTAGCGAGAGCATCGCGCCCGTCAGCCAGATCACCACGAGGGCTCCCGAGAAGCCGCCCGTGTTCACGATGCCGTTGGCGCGCGCCGCGAGGTTGCCCGGCACCCGCTCGCGCGCGATGTCGAACGCCGTGACCGAGACGGGCCCGCCAGCGCCGAGCGCGAGCGCGAGGAACGCGAGCAGCACGGTCGGGGTCGGAACGGGGTACCAGAGCACGAGGATCCACGCGACGATCTGGGCGATGACGGTCCCGACGATGATCCGCGAGCGCAGGCGCGGGCGGCCGGCGACGGCGCGGCCCAGCACGATGCCGGTAATCATGCCGACGATCGGCACGGCGGTGAAGAACAGCCCGATGCCGGCGGGGCCGACGCCCGCGCCATGCTCGAGGAAGAGCGGGCCCCACGTCACGACGAATGCCGTGAACGACGTGCCCGTCACGAGGTGCACCGTGAACGCGAGCCACGCGCCCGACTGCCGCATCGATTCCGCGGTACCGCGCAGCACGGATCCGAGACTCTCGCCGCTCGCGGTGCGCGATGGATCCGCGCCCATGCCCGCGAGGATCGCGAACGCGACGAGCGCGACGACGCCCGTGAACGCGGCGGTGATCGCGTAGCCGGCGGGCCACCCCGTGGCGCCGACGAGCAGCAGGAGCGGGGTCGTCGAGGCGACCATGCCGAAGGTTCCGAGCACGCCCATGAGCTGGGTTCCCGCGGGCACCCACCTCATCGGCAGCGCGACGGCCGTCAGCCGGATGGCCGAGGGGAAGACGAGCGCGTCACCGAAGCCGGCGACCGCGCGGGCGGCGAGGAGCACGCCGAAGGATCCGCCGAAACCGACCGCGAGCTGGCTCACGGCGACGATCAGGATGCCCGACAGGATCACGGTGCGGGCGCCGAGCCGGTCGATCAGCATGCCGGCCGGGATCTGCGAGAGCGCGTAGACGAGGATCTGCAGGATGCCGAACGCCGCGAGGTCGCTGCTCGAGAGGTCGAAGCGGTCGCTCGCGATCGAGGCCGTCGCAGAGAGCGACGTGCGCGACATGATCGCGGCGAAGTAGGCGAGGGCCCCCACGGCCCAGACAGCGACGCGGAGCCATTTGGGGGAATCGTGCAATCGCGCCATATCGATTTACTTTACGCCCGTCGGCTGAACCCCCTCCGACGGCGAAGGGCCCCCTCCCCCGAGGGGAGAGGGCCCGGGGCACTCAGCCGAGCGACGAGCGCACGCGCTCCGTGACGCCGTCGAGATCGGCCGTCAGCGCGTCGACGAGCTCGGGGGTGAGGGATCCGCCGCGCGCGATGTGCGTGCGCAGATCCGCTCGGATGGTGGCGCGGAAGCCCGCGAGCAGCGTCTCGGCGCGGGCGAGCTGGATCCGCGCCGCGGCGCGGGGATCCTCCGCCGGCGGCTCCTCGGGGGGCGGCGAGCTCGCCGCCGCCGCGAAGTCGGCGCGCATGCTCTTCATCGCCTCGCGCACGTTGTTGCGCACGCCGTCGGCGATGATCCGGACCGAGTCGCTCAGGCCGTTCTGGATGCCGTCGAGCTCGGCGGCGCGCCGCTTGACCTCGGCGCGACCCGCGTCGGTGATCGAGTAGATCGTCGTGCGACCCTCCTGCGTCTTGGTGACGAGCCCCTCGTCTTCGAGCTTCGACAGGCGCGGGTAGATCGTGCCGGCGCTCGGGGTGTAGGTGCCACCCGTGCGCTCGGAGAGCGCCTGGATGATGCCGTAGCCGTGCAGCGGGCGCTCGGCGAGGAGGCTCAGCAGGTAGAGCCGCAGGTCGCCGTGGTTGAAGACGGGAGGCATTATTCCTCGCCCCCGTTCGGCCACTCGACCTCGGCGTCGACCTCGGCCTGGGGCGCGACGCCGCCGCGGCGGAGCACCGTGATGTCGCCCGAGACCGTGTTGGCGCGCACCTCGGCGAACATGCCCGAGAGGGCGCCGGCGTGGCCGTCGTAATTCTTCGAGCGCGAGACGCCGTCGACCTGCACGCGTCCGCTCAGCGTGTGCACGTTGTAGCGGGCCGGGTACTCGTCGTCGATGCGCAGGGTCACGGATCCGGAGACCGCGTTCACGCCGGCCTGCTGGAGCGGGCCCTCGGCGTCGATCACGACGGATCCGGTGACGGTGTTGATGTCGGTGCGGTGCACGCGACCCGCGACCGCGATGTCGCCCGAGACGATGTCGCTCGAGAAGTCGCCGTCAAGCCCACGCACCTGCACGTCGCCGGAGACGGCGTGGGTGTTGAGATCGCCGATGAGTCCGTCGACGAGAACGTCGCCCGAGACCGTGTTGATCGTCGCGTCCTCGGAGAGGCCGGCGACGAGGGCGCTCGCCGAGACGACGCCGAGCGAGAGCGCGACGCGGCGCGGAACCGCGACCGAGATCTCGGCGCGGGGGCCCGAGGATCCGACGTTCACGAACGTCTTGATGAAGTTGTCCCAGCGCACCTGGGGGTGGTCGATCTCGAGTTCGGTGCCGTCGACCTCGATGCGCAGCTCCTTGACCGCGACGCTGTGCACCTCGACGCGCACGTGGTCTTCGTCGTGACCGACGATGTCGATCTGGCCGCCCACGAGGCCGGCCTTGAGCCGGGTAATGCCGTCCACGTCGATGACGCGGGTCTCACCCGGGTGGATGATCCATTTTTCGCTTGCCATGATCGCCTCCTTGTTCGCGATATAGCTTGAGTTAAACACGATGTATCGCGTTTGGCAAGGGCGCGGGCGGAAACACCCGGTAAACACTTCTGTTCCGCCCAGCGGTCGCAGATACTTATCGGAGGAACCCCACTCACAGGAGTCAACATGTCTGCCGACCCGCTCAGCACATTCGCCGTCCGCCAGGGACTGCGCACGGCCATCCTCGTCAGCAGCATCGTCGCGATCGTCTTCGGTCTCGTCATGCTGATCTGGCCCGTCAAGTCGGCATACGCCGTCACGATCGTCATCGGCATCTACGCGATCATCGCGGGCCTGTTGCAGCTCGCAAGCGGCATCACGGCCAAGACGCTGTCGACCTGGCCCCGCATCGGCCTCATCGTGCTCGGCCTGCTCTTCCTCGTCTCCGGCATCGTCGCGCTCGCCAATCTTGCCGAGTCGACCGCGGTGCTCGCCGTCATCGTGACGACCTTCATCGGCATCTCGTGGATCTTCGAGGGCATCGTCTCGCTGACCTCGCTCGGCCTGAAGGCACCCGCCGTTCCCGGATCCGACCGCGCCCACGAGGGCTGGACGATCTTCTTCGCGATCGTCAGCATCCTCGCCGGTGTCTTCGTGCTGATCTCGCCGCTCATGACGGCCGTCTGGCTCTGGATCTTCCTCGGTGCCTCGCTGCTCGTCACCGGCTTCATCGGCGTCTTCCGCGCCTCGTCGCTCGACCACTGATCCGATAAACACAAGAAAGGACCGGCCGCGAGGCCGGTCCTTTCTTGTGTCGCTTAGCGCCGGCGGATCCTGCGCCCGATCGCGACCGCGATCGCGAGCACCGCTCCCCCGCCCGCGACCGCGATCGCGGGCCAGAGGATCCGGGATGCGAGCGCGTCGTAGACGACGCCGGCCGCGTCGGCCGTCACGATCGTGCTCTCGAGCGACGACGCGAAGACGCCGCGGCCGATCGCGAGCGCGGCGCACAGCGCGATGCCGATCACGGCGAGCACGATGCCGGTCGTGATGGCCGCGCGGGCCCGGCGCGCGGCGACCGCGATGCCTGCGACGATCAGAGCCGCGGCGACCCACGGGCTCCACGCGCCCACGACGAGCACGCGGTTGTAGACGGGCTCGAGCTTCGCGAGGTTGTCGTTCTCGTAGATGAGGATCCCGCGATCGACGTCCGGGATCCGCTCGGCGAACTGCGAGCCGTTCGCGACCAGCCGGTCGCGGACCTCCGCGACGATCGGGCCGATCTGCAGCTCGATGCCGCCCGCCTCCGTGAGGGTGAGCGCCGAATCCGGGTCGGCCGAGAGCGTCGCGACGAGCTGCTCGTGGCTCAGCAGCAGCGACTTCTGCCACGCGCGGGCGAAGGCATCGGAGGCGACGGCCTCACCCACCTGCTCCTCGACGAGCGGCTCGAGGGCGCCCGTCACGGCGCTCGGCAGCCCCAGCGAGTCAACGGCGTCGGTGATCGACTGGGTCACCCCCTCGGTCACGACGCCCTGCACGTCCGGATCCTCCGCGAGCGGCGCGAGGGTGTCGACGAAGGCGTCCTCGTCGGTCAGCAGCGTCCGGGCGGCCGACGAGACGACCCCGATCGGCACGAGCACGAGGCCGAGGATGATGAGGATCGCCGCGATGGTGCCGCGCGCCCGGTGCGGTGTTGCTTCTGTCATGTCGCTCCGATATCTGTGCCCCGCAACGCGCGAAGGGGACCCCCGTGCGGGAATCCCCTTCGTCGCGTGCGGCGCATGGTCAGGAGGTCTGCGTTGCCGCGACCCACTCCAGGTATTCGTCGGTCACGGTGCCGGTGATGTAGCGGCCGTCGAAGCAGCTCATCTCGACATCGTCGAGCTTGACGCCGCCGGCGGCGCAGCCCTCGATGATCGCGTCGCGGAGGTCGTCGATCTCCTGGAACACGATGTGGTCGCAGCCGAGCACCTCGCCGATCTCGGGGATCGTGCGGTCGTGAGCGATGAGCTCTTCGGCCGTCGGCATGTTGATGCCGTACACGTGCGGGTAGCGCACGGGCGGGGCCGCCGAGGCAAAGGTGACGCTGATGGCGCCGGCGTCGCGGGCCATCTGGATGATCTGCTGGCTCGTCGTGCCGCGCACGATCGAGTCGTCGATCAGCAGCACCTTCTTGCCCTTGAACTCGCTCGACATGGCGTTGAGCTTCTGGCGCACGCTCTTCTTGCGGGTCTCCTGGCCCGGCATGATGAAGGTGCGGCCGACGTAGCGGTTCTTGTAGAAGCCCTCGCGGTACTCGATGCCGAGCACGCGGGCGACCTCCATCGCGGCGGGGCGCGACGAATCTGGAATCGGCATGACGACGTCGATCTCGCCCTCGGGGATGTGCTTCGCGATGGTCTTCGCGAGCTTCTCGCCCATGCGCAGGCGCGACTCGTAGATGCTCTGGCCGTTCATGACCGAGTCGGGGCGCGCGAGGTAGACGTACTCGAACGAGCAGGGCGCGAGGATCGCGTCGTCGGCACACTGCTTGCTGAACAGCTCGCCGTCGTTCGTGATGAACACGGCCTCGCCGGGGGCAACCTCGCGGACGATCTCGTAGTCGCCGTTCTCGAGAACGAGCGACTCGCTCGCGACGACCCACTCGTCGCTGCCGTCGTCGTGCGAGCGGCGGCCGAGGATCAGGGGGCGGATGCCGAACGGGTCGCGGAACGCCAGCAGGCCGTAGCCCGCGATGACGGCGACGACGGCGTAGGCGCCCTCGATGCGCTTCTGCGTGCGCTCGACCGCCTGGAAGATGCGCTCGGGCTCGAGGTCGACGGGGCTCGTCGTCTCCTGCAGCTCGCTCGCGAGAACGTTGAGCAGCAGCTCGGTGTCGCTCGACGAGTTGAGGTGACGGCGGTCGCGGCGGGCCATGTCGGCCGTCAGCTCGCGCGTGTTCGTCAGGTTGCCGTTGTGGATCAGCGTGATGCCGTAGGGGGCGTTGACGTAGAAGGGCTGCAGCTCTTCCTCGCTCGACGCCGTGCCCTTCGTCGCGTAGCGCACGTGGCCGAGGCCGACGTTGCCGAGCAGCGAGCGCATGTCGCGGGTGCGGAATGCCTCGCGCACCATGGCCTTGTTGCGGGCGATGTGCATGACACCGCTCGACTCGGCCGTGGCGATTCCCGTGGCATCCTGGCCGCGGTGCTGCAGAAGCAGCAGGGCGTCATAGATGTCTTGATTGACGTGGCCGCGACCGACCATTCCGACGATGCCGCACATGTGGGTGTTACTTCGCTCCGTTTGCGTACTGGCCGACGAGGCGAACGGCGCCGCCGTCGACCCCCTTGGCACCCTGTTCGAAACCATCCTCCGGCGCGTCGCCGAAGGCGACCGTGCCGGTCTGCCAGGCGGGGATCCCGGATCCGGCGAGCGAGGCGATCGCCTCGTCGACCTTGTCCTGCGAGACGACGGCGAAGAAGCCGACGCCCAGGTTCCAGGTGCCCTCGCTCGACTCGAGCGAGGTGCCTGCCACGTCGCTCAGCGCGCGGAAGACCGGGCTGGGGCTCCAGGTCGAACGGTCGACCTCGGCCCAGGATCCCTTCGGGAGCACGCGCGCGAGGTTCGCCGCGATGCCGCCGCCGGTGACGTGGCTGAGCGCGTGCACGGATCCGGGCACGTTCTTGATCAGCTCGAGCAGCTGCAGCGTGTACAGGCGCGTGGGCGTGAGGAGCGCCTCGCCCCACGTGGTGCCGAGGTCGGCGGCGTGGTCGCCGTAGCCGAGGCCGGCGTTCTTCAGGATGTGACGGACGAGCGAGTAGCCGTTCGAGTGGATGCCGCTCGACTCGAGCGCGAGGATCGCGTCGCCCGGCTGCACCAGGTGCGCGCCCAGCATCTCGTCCTTCTCGACGACGCCCGTCGCGGCGCCGGCCACGTCGTAGTCGTCGGGGCCGAGGAGGCCCGGGTGCTCGGCGGTCTCGCCGCCGACGAGCGCCGTGCCCGTCGCGCTGCACGCCTCGGCGATGCCGCGCACGATGTCGGCGATGCGCTCGGGGTAGACCTTGCCGGTGGCGATGTAGTCAGTCATGAAGAGCGGCTTCGCGCCCGTCACGACGATGTCATCGACGACCATGCCCACGAGGTCCTGGCCGATCGTGTCGTGCTTGTCGAGCGCCTGCGCGATCGCGACCTTTGTGCCGACACCGTCGGTGCTCGTCGCGAGCAGCGGGTGACGGTACTCCTTGAGGAACGAGGCGTCGTAGAGGCCGGCAAAACCACCCACTCCACCGAGAACCTCGGGGCCGTGGGTGGCCTTAACGGAAGATTTCATGAGCTCGACGGCGAGGTCGCCGGCCGCTGTGTCGACTCCGGCTTCGGAGTACGTCGAACGGGGCGCTTCGGCGGGCGAAGTGGATGAAGTCACGCCATGAGTTTACCGGCGATACACCTGGATGCTCGCCACGATGACGAAGCCCCTACTCGCGCTCTGATACCGGTTGCACGCAGAACTCGATGACCTCGCCCTCGCCGACCAGGATCCGCTCGTCGGGGCACGGCAAAAGCACCGTTCCGACGGGCAGGAGAATGTCGTTCCAGCGCAGCTCGCCCGCGAGGATCCCGAGGATCGCGGTCGTCGACGGCGGCACGACGAGCTCGCCGTCGACGATGAGCGGCGACGCGGTCGACTCGGCGATCGATCGCGCCGTCATGAGGTTCAGCACGGTGGCGCCGCTCGACGCGGGGCTCGGCAGCACCGTCGCCTCGCCCTCGAAGCGCACGAGGCGGCCGCGCGTGAGGCGGCGCAGCTCGCCGTCGATCGTGAGCGTGAGGGGTGCGTCGCTCACGAGCACGAGGATCCGGTCCATGCCGGGAAACAGCGAGAACGACAGCGTTCCGCGGATCTCGGCGAGGCTCAGCCGCCAGGCGAGCGATTCGTGAATAACGCGTGTCGTGCCGAGGCCGTTTCGCCACGGTTGTGACTCGACCGCCTCGGGCGCAACGATGCCCCGCCGCGTCAGCTGCTCCATGGTCCATTTCGTCAGCGGCGGCTTCGTACTGCTTGTCTGCATGCCCGGAACGCTACGGGCGCGGGCGTTCAGACAGCGAACACTTTCGTTTCCGGCATGTAAAAGTCACCCCGTTCATCGAAACCGCTCGGACACCACTCAGAAATCGGAGGGGCGGGCACCTCCGCGATGGTTATCGCATCGCCCGCCTGGGTGGTCAGAAAGGAACATCATGCCCGCTGCTGATCTCGCCTGGATGCTCGCGGCCTTCGCGCTCGTGCTCCTCATGTTCCCCGGACTCGCCCTCTTTTACGGGGGAATGATGAAGGGCCGCAACGCCCTCAACATGTTCATGATGGTGATGGGATCCATGGCCATCACCGCCGTCGTCTACGTCGCGTTCGGTCACGGTCTCGTGGTCGGCGACTCGGTCGGCGGCCTCGGACTCATCGGAAACCCGCTCGAATACGCCGGCTGGAACGCCTTCACGGCCGACGACGGATCCGATTCCGCGTACTGGGGCGCCTTCTACACCCTGTTCGCGGCCATCAGCATCGGCATCGTCGCCTCGGGCGCCGCCGGCCGCATGCGCTTCGGCTCGTGGCTCGTGTTCTCGGCCCTCTGGGTCGTGCTTGTCTACGCACCCCTCGGGCACTGGGTCTTCGCGTTCAGCGACGAGGAGACGGGCGTCGTCGGCGGCTGGATGCGGAACGTTCTCGGCCTGCACGACTACGCCGGTGGCACCGCGGTGCACATGAACGCGGGCGCCTCGGCCCTCGCCCTCGCGGCCGTCCTCGGCCCGCGCCGCACCTCGCACGGACGCCCGCACAACATCTCGCTCGTGCTGCTGGGCGCCGGCCTCCTCTTCGCCGGGTGGATCGGATTCAACGGCGGCACGGCCGCCGGCGCCAACTTCCTCGCCGGCTACGTGACCTTCACGACGCTCCTCGCCGCGCTCGGCGGCGGCCTCGGCTTCGCCCTCATCGAGCACTACCGCGACGGCCAGGCCACCATGCTCGGCTTCGCGACGGGCCTCATCGCGGGCCTCGTCGGCATCACCCCCACGGCCGACGCGGTCACGCCGCTCGCGAGCCTTCCCCTCGGCCTCGTCTGCGGTGCCGTCGTCGCCTGGGCCATCACCTGGATGCGCCGCCGCAAGGTCGACGACGCCCTCGACGCCTTCGCCGTGCACGGCATCGGCGGCATCGTCGGCACCTACCTCGCGGTGCTGTTCGCCTCGTCGGCGGCGCCCGCCGGCCTCTCCGGCATCGTCTTCGGCGGCGACCCCATGCTCGCCGTCACCGAGACGATCGCCATCGCCGTCACGCTCGCGTACTCGTTCGGCGTGACCTACGCGATCGCCTGGGTCATGAACAAGATCCACCCGATCCGCGTCACCGCGAAGGAGGAGGCCATCGGCCTCGACCGCGCGCTGCACGCCGAGACCGCCTACGACTTCGACCGCATCTGAGGAGCATCATGAAGCTGATCACGGCCATCATTCAGCCCGACCGACTCGACGAGGTGCGCGTGAGCCTCAGCGCCGCGGGGGTGACGGGCCTCACCGCCTCGGTCGTCAAGGGCCACGGCGCGGGGGCCTCCCGCACCGAGTACTACCGCGGCGAGGCCCACTCGGTCGAACTGCGCGACAAGGTGCGCATCGAGATCATCGCCGCGGCGGAGCTCGAGGACGCCATCGTCGACGCCATCGTCACCGGCGCCCGCACGGGGCAGATCGGCGACGGCAAGGTGTGGGTCACCGACGTCGCCCGCGTCGTGCGCGTGCGCACCGGCGAGGAGGGGTCGGAGGCGCTATGACCCTGCTCGCTCCCCCGGCCGCCACCCATTCGAACGCCCCGCGCGGCGAGGAGATGACGGCGCTCGCGAGCGCGAAGTCGGTCATCATCGTCCGCTGCGACGGCGACCGCTTCCCCGTCCTCGTCCCCACCGTTCCGGTCACGCAGGTGTCGGTGCGGTCGATCGGGGCCGACGTCGACCTGCGCGAGCTGCGGGCGGCGCTCGAGGACGCGCGGATGGGCGTGCGGTTCGCGATCGTCGGCCCCGAGCGCTCGGTGTATGCCGCGCGGGCCGAGATCCGCCGGGCGGGCGGGCTCGACTCCGAGATCGCGATCCGCGTCACCGAGCGCGACGCCCGCGTCGTGCTCTGCGCGCACTGCCGCGAGCGCACCCCGCTCGACGGCCCCACCGGATCCATCGTCGTGTGCGCGGGGTGCGGCACCGCCCTCCTCGCGAACGAGCATTTCTCGCGGGCGCACGCCGCCTATCTCGCGCACAAGGTCGACGCGGAGACGGCGCCGTGACGCTCCCGGCGCTGCGCGACGGGCTCGACCTCGTCGTCGCCGACATCGTCGAGCGGCCGGGCGGGATCCGTTCGCTCGCGCTCGCGGCCCCCGGCGGCGGGGAGCTGCCCGGCTTCACGGCCGGCAGCCACCTCGTCGTCGGGTGCGGCGAGAAGGCCAACGCCTACTCGCTCACGGGCGAGGGGCTCTTCCCCGATCGATACACGATCTCGGTGCTGCGCCAGGACGAGGGGCGGGGCGGAAGCCTCTTCATGCACGAGCTCTCGCTCGGAGACACCGTGCGGGCGTCGCGGCCGCGGAGCGCCTTCGCCCCCGTCACCGACGCGCGGCTGCACCTGCTCATCGCCGGCGGCATCGGGATCACGCCTATCCTCTCGCACGCCCGAGCCGCGGCGGCGTGGGGCCGCGAGGCCGCGATCCTCTACGTCCACGCCCCCGGATCCGGCGCGCACCTCGACGACCTCGAGGCCGTCGCGCGGGCGGCGGGCTTCGAGCTCGCCGTCTGCGAGGGCCGCGCCGCGCTGCCGGAGGCGATCGCGGCGTTCCTCGACGACCGGCCCCTCGGATCCCACCTCTATACGTGCGGGCCCGACGGCTTCATGGACCGGATCCTCGACGAGGCCCGCGCCGCCGGATGGCCGGAAGACCGGCTGCATTCCGAGGCCTTCGGATCCGCGGCCCTGGATCCGGGAGCGCCCTTCACCGCGAGGCTCGCGGGTAGCGGCGAGCGCGTCGCGGTTCCCGCGGGCGTCTCGCTGCTCGAGGCGCTCGAGGCAACCGGCCGCGCGATCCCGAACATGTGCCGCCAGGGTGTGTGCGGCGAGTGCGTCTTGCCGGTGCGCCGCGGGCGGCCCCTGCACCGCGATTCCTTCCTCAGCGACGACGAGCGCGACTCGGCGATCATGCCGTGCGTCTCGCGTTGCCTCGATGCCGAACTGGAGCTAGACCTATGATCGCGACGACGACCCGCCTCGGCCGATTCCCGTTCCCCTTCCGCGACGACACCTACCGGTACTCGACCAACGTCGAGCCGGCGCGCGTCGCACAGGAGACCGCGGCGGGGCGCTGGGGCGACCGGATCCTCGAGATCGACGATCGATACGAGCGAGAGCTCGCCGAGCGCGCGGAGATCCTCCGGAAGGATCCGACGAGGTCGGCGAGCGCGCCACACATGCGCGCGGCGGCGTGGGACGCGCTCGTCTACTGCCTCGGCGAGCTCGCCGCGACCTACCCCGAGCACATGTCGTTCTCGCGCGAGGGCAGGCGGCTGCGCTGGGTCAACGCGCTGCAGGGCGTCGAGGTCGAGGCGAGCTTCGGCGACGACGCGTCGATCCCCGGAGGGCCGCTCTGGTTCCTCGCGACGCAGATCCAAGAGGACATCGCGCTGCTCGACCAGCGCGAGGGCGCTCTCTGGCTCGACGCCGGCGTCGTGACCTTCGCCGCCGATTGGTCGATGGGCTTCGATACCGGCATGCGCTTCCTCGAGATCCACGGCCCCGTTCCGCGGGTGCACGAGGAGAAGATCGTCAGCCGCGCGCAGCAGTTCATGATGCGCATGCAGCCGAACGAGGCCTACCGGCGCACGAACTGGACGATGTCGGTCGACGGACGCCTCGATACGTCCACAGAGACCTACCCCGAGTGGGGGCCCGATCGAGTGAGCGTGGCGGGCGATGACGCGCTACCCGAGCGGCTGCACCTGCGCGTCGAGGTGCAGCACCTGATCCGGCTGCCTCACTCGGGCGCGATCATGTTCCTGATCCGCTCCTACCTCGAGCCACTCACCGCGCTCGCGGAGATTCCCGGGTGGGCCGAACGCATCGGCGGCGTGCTCCGCGAACTACCCGACGACATGGCCGACTACAAGGGCATCACACGGTATCGGCACCAGGCGGCCGACTGGCTGCTTAGCCCTGCTGCTCGGTCTCGTCGGTGATCTCGCGCACGACGTTGACCTGGCGGGTGTGGCCGCCGATCGTGCGGTCGAGAATCATCGCGACGACGAGCATGAGGGCGATGCCCGCGGGGATGCACCAGATCAGGATGAACCCGAAGGTCTGCGACTGCGAGTAGCGCACCTCGGTGAAGGGGCTCGGCTCGCTCGTGCCCGAGAAGGCGAACGTCAGGATGAGCGCCGCGATCACGCCGAGCGCGACGCCCAGCGCCGTGAACACGCCGTACTTCGGCGAGCGTCGCACCGCGACCGGACTCGCCTGATTCACGCGAACCGCTTCGTCCTCACTACGTGCATCATCCATGGCTCCAATGTTCGCACCCGCACCCTGTGAGCGATCTCACCAGCGCACAGGAAGGATCCCGGAAATGTCTGCACGAGTGCCTGACACGGCGATCTTGCCGTCGGCGGTCGTATCGGCCCACGTTTTCTCGCCCGTCGCGAGCGCGAGCCACGTCGCCGCATCGGTCTCGACGACGTTCGGCGGGGTCCCTCGGTGATGCGAGAGGCCCTGGATCACCTGGACGGCCCCGAACGGCGGAACCCGCACCTCGACGCTCTTCCCCGGCGCCTTCTCTTCGAGCAGTTGGAGCAGGTAGCGCACCGCCATCGCGGTCTGGTTGCGGGTCGGGGCATCGCCGAGCGCCGCGCGCACGGCGACGCGGCCTTCTTCGGTGTCAATCTTGCGGGCCATGCATCCATTCTCTCCGCCGGTACTCTGGAGGGGTGAAGATCCTCGTTCTTGGCTCCGGCGCACGTGAGCACGCGATTGTCCTTGCCCTCAAGGCTGATGCCGCACAGCACGACGTGCTTGCTGCCCCCGGCAACGCCGGCATCGGTCGCGACGCGACCCTCGTCGACCTCGACATGATGGATCCGGCGGCCGTCACCGAGTTCGCGAACGCGAACGCGGTCGACCTCGTCGTCGTCGGTCCCGAGGCCCCGCTCGTCGCGGGCGTCGCCGACGCGCTGCGCGAGCGCGGGATCCCCGTCTTTGGTCCGGGCAAGCAGGCCGCGCAGCTCGAGGGATCCAAGGCGTTCGCGAAACGGATCATGGAGAACGCCGGCGTTCCGACCGGCCGCGCCACCCACGCCCGCACGATCGACGAGACCGCGGCCGCGCTCGACGAGTTCGGCGCTCCCTACGTCGTGAAGGCCGACGGCCTCGCCGCCGGCAAGGGCGTCATCGTGACGGAGGACCGCGAGGCGGCCCTGTCGCACGCAGCGACGTTCCTGCCGAGCGGCCCCGTGCTCGTCGAGGAGTTCCTCTCCGGCCCCGAGGTCTCACTCTTTTTCCTCAGTGACGGCGACACCGTGCGCCCCTTGAGCCCCGCGCAGGACTTCAAGCGCGCGCTCGACGGCGACGAGGGCCCGAACACCGGCGGCATGGGCGCCTACTCGCCCCTCCCCTGGCTCGCCGAGCAGTTCGGCAGCGTCGACGCATTCGTCGACGAGGTCACCGAGACGGTCGCGAAGCCCGTCATCGCCGAGCTCGACCGCGACGGATCCCCGTTCATCGGCCTGCTCTACGCCGGCCTCATCATCACCGAGCAGGGCGTGCGCGTGATCGAATTCAACGCGCGCTTCGGAGACCCCGAGACGCAAATCGTGCTGCCGCGCCTGCAGACGCCGCTCGCCGAACTGCTGATGGCGGCTGCCAACGGCACTCTGGAGGACCAGCCGCGCCCCGTCTTCGGCGATGACGTCGCCGTGACCGTCGTGCTGGCGAGCGAGGGCTACCCCGCCTCCGCGATTACGGGCCGCGAGATCACCGGCCTCGACGAGGCGTCCGCCGTCGAGGGCGTGCACGTGACGCACGCCGCGACCGCGCTCGAGGGCGACAAGCTCATCGCGACGGGCGGCCGCGTGCTGAACGTCGTCGGCACCGGATCCACGTTCGCGATCGCCCGCGACCGCGCCTACGAGGCGATTTCGAAGATCGGCCTCGAGGGCGGCCAGTTCCGCACCGACATCGCGGCGAAGGTAGCCTAGCGTTCCTCGACACGCCCGGGTATGATTTCCGGATTTGGCATGACGGGGACGCATCCGTATGCTTGATCTCGGTGACGTGTCCGAGCGGCCGAAGGTGCAACACTCGAAATGTTGTGTAGGTAACCCCTACCGCGGGTTCAAATCCCGCCGTCACCGCCACGAGAAAACCCCTGGGTAACCAGGGGTTTTCTGCTTTTGTTGAGGGTGTTGTTGCGCTTGCGGGATGCCTTCGCGTCGTTATGGGGCGCGAGAACGGCACGAACGCATCCCTGAAGCTTCGGCGATGCCTGCGGAATGCCTTCGTGTCGCCATGGGACGCGTGAGTGACACAAACGCATCCCTGAAGCGGCGGCGCACGCCTGAAGGATGCCCTCGCGTCGTTATAGGGCACGAGAACGACACGAACTCATCCCTCAAGCTTCAGCGCACGCCAGAAGGATGCCCCTCGCGTCGTTATCGGGCACGAGAACACCCCTGCAGCGTCAGCGCATCCCTGTGGCGTCAGCGCATGCCCGCGGCATGCGTCGCGTGAATGACGAGAGTGGCGCTTCCTCACAAGGAAGCGCCATCCTTGTCATTCAAAGTCAGACGGCGCACCCGTCGGGGCCACAGACCTCACCGTCGGGCGTCATGAGGTTGAGCGCCGGCTTCGGGTTGAGCTCGTCGTAGACCTGCGTCAGCGCCTGTTCGAAGACCTCCGCGGGCTGTGCGCCCGAGACGCCGTAGCGGCCGTCGATGACGTAGAACGGCACGCCGCGGATCCCGAGCTGCGCCGCCTGCGCGATGTCGCCCTTCACGTCGTCGGCGTGCTTCGCCGGATCCGCGAGGACCTCATCGGCTGCCTCGGCCGACAGGCCCGCATCGACGACGACCTTCTTGAGGGCCTCGTGGTCGCCGACGTTGAGGCCGTTCTGGAAGTAGCCCAGGAACAGCGCGTCGACGACCTGGCGCTGGATGCCCTGCGCCGCGGCGGCCTGGATGAGGCGGTGCGCCGTGAATGTGTTTGCGGGGACCACGTCGTCGTGGTTGAACTCGAAGTCGAGCTCGGCCGCACCGGCGTCGAGGTGCTGGTGGCTCTGCTCGAGCATCTTCGGGTCGAGGCCGCGGCCAGTGAGGTACTCGGTCTGCGTCATCGTCGTCGTCTCGGGTGCCGTCGGGTCGAGCTGGTACGAGTGGTACCGCACGTCGACGTTCTCGCCAAACGGCAGCTTGTCGATCACCGCGTCGAGGCGACGCTCGCCCAGCAGGCACCACGGGCAGGCCACGTCGAGCCAGATGTCGATACCGAGGGGCGCGGGAGTCGTGTCAGTCATGCTTGCGTAAACGCCCACGCGCCGGGGATTGTTCCCCTCCTAGCTACCGCGTCACTCGCAACCGACGCCGTCGCCATCGCGGTCGAGATGCGACCCGTATCCTGGATCCCCGACGCGAACTGGCGCGGCGCCGGCCGCTCGGGCCTCGCTGCAGTTCTTGAAATACACGCTGGTCTCGACCGGGGGCGCAGCCTGTTCGGGCTGAGCCACCGGCGCCGCCGCCACGGCGGCTTCGAGCTCACCGATTCGCGCGTCGCGCTCGGCGATGATCGCGGCGGCATCTTCCGCCTGCTGAAGCGCATCCGCGGCTTCGTTAGTCGCGTCGGCGGTCTTCTGCTGCTCGGCTTCGATGGCTTCGGTGAGCTCGTCAATCTGGTCCTGCAGGTCATTCGCGACCAACTCAGTGTCGCTCGCCGCAGCGAGAGCCTCCTCCGCTTCCGTGGCGGCGGCCTCTGCCCGTTCCTCGGCGGCCTCGAGTTGGGTGGATATCTGCGCGTTGTCTGCATTGAGGTCGCTGATGTCACTGGCGCTGCCCGACGAGCCTGCGGCACCTCCGCCGATGAGACCAGTGACCAGCATTGCCCCCGCGGTCCACGCGGCGGCCTTGCGTGACATCGTGCCCTGAAGAAAACCCGGCGTACGAGACAAGACTTCTCCTTGCAACTACTCCAACGTAAGTTATAAGAAGTATATTGGAAGTGGGTTCACGCCCATGCGTTTCTCACTAGGCATATATGCCCTGCGCCGCCCCTCCTAGAACGGCGCGATGTCGTTGTCGGTGAGCTTGCCGCGGCGCTTGCCCGTGGTCTCGCCGTCGGTGCGCTTCATGAGCGCGTCGAGCGCGTTGTTTAGCCGGCCGGCGCGGTCGTCGATCGTGCGGGCGTAGCCGAGGCGCTTCGCCTCGGCGCGGCGCTGCGCAGCCTGCGTGACCGGGCGCACCTCCCCCGCGAGCGACAGCTCGCCCGACACCGCGACGTCGCGTGGCACGGTGAACTTCATGACGGATCCGGCGACCGCGATCGCGATCGCGAGATCGGCGGCCGGTTCGGAGAACCGCACGCCGCCGACCGTCGAGACGTAGACCTCCTGGTCGCTCGTCTTAATACCGGCGCGGCGCTCAAGCACCGCGAGGATCATCGCGACGCGCGACGCGTCGACACCGTGCACGACGCGGCGGGGGTTGCCGGGGTGCGTCGGGATCGTGAGCGCCTGCACCTCGACGGGGAGCGCGCGCTGGCCCTCCATAGAGATGCCCACGCACGTACCCTGCTCGGGCTCGCCCTTCGAGAGGAACATGCTCGACGGATCCGGGACCTCCTGGATGCCCGCGCCCGTCATCTCGAAGCAGCCGACCTCGTCGGTCGGTCCGAAGCGGTTCTTGAGCGCGCGGATGAAGCGCAACGCCGTCTGCCGGTCGCCCTCAAAGTGGCACACGACGTCGACGAGGTGCTCGAGCACGCGCGGGCCCGCGACGTTGCCGTCTTTCGTGACGTGGCCGACGATGATGATCGGCAGGCTACGATCTTTCGCGACGCGGATCAGCGTCGACGCGACCTCGCGCACCTGGCCGGGCATTCCGGCCGCGCCGTCGAGGTCTGCCGACGCCACCGTCTGCACCGAGTCGACGATCACGAGGCCGGGCTCGACCTGGTCGATGTGGCCGAGCACCGTCGCGAGGTCTACCTCGCTCGCGAGATACAGCTGGTCGTGGAGGGCGTCGGTGCGCTCTGCACGTAGGCGCACCTGCGCGACCGACTCCTCGGCACTCACGTAGAGCACGCGGCGCCCCTCTTTCGCGGCGCGTGCCGCAACCTCGAGAAGCAGCGTCGACTTGCCCACACCGGGCTCGCCCGAAAGCAGGATCGCGGCGCCCGGCACGATGCCGCCACCCAGCACACGGTCGAACTCACCCACCCCGCTCTTGCGACGTGGCGAGTCGCTCGTCGAGATCTGCGTGATCGGCTTGGCAGCCGACGTCGGCGCGAGAGACTGCACGCGCTTCGCGGCGGCCTTCGCCGTCATGCCGGCCTCTTGCACCGTGCCCCACTGCTGGCACTCGCCGCAGCGCCCGACCCACTTCATGGTCGTCCACCCGCACTCAGAACAAACGTATGCGGGGGCGGAGGAGCGTTTCGTGGCCATGTCTACAGGCTAGGCGGGACCGCTGACAATCGAGCGGGCGGGGCCGCAACTGCGGAGATGAGCCCTTTCTGCGGATCCGAGGGGTCGAACCTTCCGCAGTTGTGGGCCAACTCCGTGGTTCGGTGCCAGTCGGGTCGCGCCTGGCCTGCCCGCGGCCGCAACAGCGGAGATGAGCCCGAACTGCGGATCCGGAAGCCCGAATCTTCCGCAGATTTGGGTCAGCTCCGCAGTTCGGGGCCATCGGGCCTCGCGTGGCCGGCCCACCGCCGCAACTGCGGAGGTGGCCCCTAGCTGCGGATCCGAGAGCCCAGATGCTCCGCAGTTATAGGTCAGCTCCGCAGTTCGGGGTCACAACACACCGCGTGGCCCGATCTGCGGAGGTGACCCCTTAATGCGGAGCCGCGGGGCCGAATGATCCGCAGATATGGGTCATGTCCGCAGTTCGGGGCCAGGTTGGCCCGAGAGGCAAGACCCAGGCCGCAACTGCGGAGATGAACCCTTACTGCGGATCCGCGCACCCGGATCCTCCGCAGTTGTGGGCCAACTCCGCAGTGAGGGCGCGCGGGCCAGCCCCGCGCGCGAGAATGGCCCCATGACCTCCGCCACGCGGATCCTGTGGGTCGCGATTCTCGCGTCGTTCGTGTCGTTCCTCGACGGCACGATCGTCAATGTTGCTCTGCCGGCGATCGATCGCGAGCTCGGTGGCGGCCTCGCGACGCAGCAGTGGGTCGTGGACGGGTATCTCGTGACGCTCGGCGCGCTGATGCTGGTCGCGGGGTCGGTCAGCGACACCTTCGGGCGCGCGCTCGTGCTGCGCATCGGCCTCGTCGGCTTCGGCATCGCGTCGGTGGCGATCGCGCTCGCGCCGGATCCGGGGATCCTCATCGCCGCGCGGCTCGTACAGGGCGCGGCCGGCGCGTTCCTCGTGCCGAGCTCGCTCGCCCTCATCACCTCGGCGTTCGACGGCCCCGCGCAGTCGAAGGCGATCGGCACGTGGACGTCGTTCACGACGGGCGCGATGATCGCGGGCCCGCTCATCGGCGGCGCGCTCGTCGATCTCGCGAGCTGGCGCCTCGCGTTCCTCATCAACGTGGTTCCGATCGCCGCGACGCTCGTGCTCGCGCGCGGGATCCGGGATCCGCAGCGCAGCGCCGGCGCCCGCATCGACGCGCTCGGCGCCGCGATGTGCGTGCTCGGGCTCGGCGGGGTCGTGTTCGCCCTCATCGAGCAGCCGCGGCGGGGTTGGGCGGATCCGGCGATCGCCATCGCCGCGATCGGCGGGGTCGCGCTCTTCGCGCTGTTCCTCGCGCGGCAGCACACCGCGCGCTCGCCGATCCTGCCGCTCGCGCTGTTCCGGATCCGGAATTTCTGGGCGGGCAACCTCGCGACGGCGTTCATCTACGCGGCGCTCTCGCTCAACGGATTCGTGCTCGCTATCTATCTGCAGCAGGGCGCCGGGCTCTCGGCGACGCTCGCGGGGCTCGCGAGCCTGCCCGTGACGATCCTCATGATCCTGCTCAGTTCGCGCGCCGGCGAGCTCGCCGGCAGATGGGGCGCGCGCTGGTTCATGACGCTCGGGCCGCTGCTCATGGCGGCCGGATCCGTGATGCTCCTGCTCGTCGGCCCCGACTTCGACTACTGGTGGCAGGTGCTGCCCGGAATGATCGTGTTCGGCATCGGCCTGACGACGACGGTGTCGCCGCTGACCTCCACGATCCTCGGATCCATCGACGCGGAGCGCAGCGGCATCGCGAGCGCCGTCAACAACGCGATCTCCCGCGTCGCGGGCCTCATCGCGGTCGCGATGATCGGCACGGCGATCGGCGGATCCCTCGACCTCGCAGGTTTTCACCGCGCCTGCATCATCGTCGCGGCGCTGCTCGCGGCGGGCGGTCTCGTTTCCTGGGTGGGGATCCGGGATCGCCGCGCGCCGCGCGCGAGAATGGATCCATGACCGCCTGCCCCTGTGGATCCGCCGATTATGACGCGTGCTGCGGCGCGCTGCACCGCGGGGCGCGCGACGCCGCGACGCCCGATGAGCTGATGCGCTCGCGGTATTCGGCGTTCGCGAAGGGCGACGAGTTCTACCTCGCCCGCACCTGGCACCCGCGCACGCGGCCCGCGGATCTGTCGATGGATCCGTCCCTGCGGTGGACGGGGCTCACGATCCTCGCATCGACGGACGACACCGTCGACTTCGTCGCGCACTACGTCGACGCCGACGGCGCCGGATCCCTGCGGGAGCACTCGCGCTTCGCGCGGCGCGCGGGGCGGTGGGTGTATGTCGACGGCGACGTGGGGTGAGCCGCAACTTCGGAGGTCACCCCGAACTGCGGACCCGACAGGGCAGAACCTCCGCAGTACGGGGTCAAGTCCGCAGTTTGGGACCAGCGCAGCCCCACGCGCACCCCTGAACCGCAACTGCGGAGATGACCCCGAACTGCGGACCCGACAGGGCAGAGTCTCCGCAATACGGGGTCAAGTCCGCAGAACGGGGCCGTGTCAGGCCCGCAGCGCCTCGAGGATGTCGGCGGGCGCGGCCTGCATCGGGTGAGGCCCGGCGATGTCGATGAACACCGTCGTGATCGTGTCTTCGTGCGTGACCAGGAACTTCTCGAGCCACGCCGCCGAGTACGCCGCGACCGTCGGCGGCAGGTTCGCGGGCTTGTTGCGGGCATCGCTGAAGAGCAGGAGCGCGACGTCGCCCGTCTTCGCGTCGCGGTACGTCCAGACCTCGCCCGAGTCGCGGGGGTTATCGCGATCGCCCGAAGAGATCAGCGGCACGATCGAGTTGCCGTTGCGCAGCGACAGGGCGATGGCCGCCATGTCCTGCTTCTCGAGCGCCTGCGCGAGCGCCTCCGAACGGAACTCTTCCGGATCCAACTGCACCGGCTTCTTGCGCTTTTTCGCCATGGATCCAGCCTAAAGCGTGAAAGATTTCTCGGGCGACGCGATCTCGTCGAGCTTCACCGTGAGGTTATATGTCGCGCCCGTCGGCGCCGCGGGGCGCTCCTCTGCGTCGCACGTGTCGGGGTACGAGCGGGTACGGTCCCAGACCACGGGCGTCTCGGTTTCGGCGCTCTGGCCGGCCTTGATGGTGCTCCACTGATCCGTCGGATCCACGGCGCAATCGCTCGAACGCCACCAGACGTCGACGCCGCTCGAGACCTCGAACGACTGCGCGGCCGTGCCGACGTTGACGAGGCAGTCGACGGATCCGACGTTCGTGACCTTCATCGTCAGTTGCGGCTGCTCGTCGGCGCCATAGGCGGTCTTGTCGAGGATCGCCTCGAGCTCGATCGCCCCGGCGGCGCACGCCTCCGGGGTCGGCGACTCCGACGGATCCGGTTCGCTCGCGGATCCGTCGTTCGTGCCGCCCGACGGGAAAATCGTCGGCAGCGGATCCGGGGTCTTCACGACCGCCGGGCCCGGCTTCAGGAACGGGAGGTTCTCCCAGGGCTTCTCGGCCACAAGCCAGCGCACGCCAAAGACAACGCCCACCACGACGGCGGCGACCAGGATCAGCGTGATGAGCCCCACCGCCAGCCGGCGGCGGCGATACATCACCTTCTTCGACGGTCTGCGCTTCTGGGCCACCCCGCCACCCTACGTGAGGCGCTTAAGCATGCGCGTGTTGCCGAGCGTGTTCGGCTTCACATGCGCGAGATCGAGGAACTCGGCGACGCCCTCATCGCGGCTGCGCACCAGCTGCGCGTATACGTCGGGCGTGACGACCTGCTCACCGATCTCGGTGAACCCGCGGCGCGAGAAGAAGTCGACCTCGAAGGTCAGGCAGAACAGGCGCGTGAGGCGCAGCTCGCGGGCGACGACCTCGAGGGCCTCCACGATGCGGCGCCCGACGCCCTTGTGCAGCCACTCGTCAGACACGAGCAGGGTGCGCACCTCGCCGAGGTCCTCCCACATCACGTGCAGGGCGCCCGCGCCGATGACGCGCTCGTTCTCGTCGACGGCGACGAGGAACTCCTGCGTCGCCTCGTACAGCACGACGAGCTCCTTGCCCAGCAGAATTCGACGCTCGACGTACGGCTGCATCAGTGCATGCACCTGGATCATGTCGTCTGCCCGGGCCGGACGTATGGAGTACTCGCTCATCGAGGCCAGGCTACTCCGGCGGTCTGGAGGGTCGCCAAGAAATGCCGCCTCGAGGCGGCATTTCTTGGCGACCCTTACCTACGCGGAAGGCCCACCCCGTGGGGTGGGCCTTGCGCTGGCGGTGCTTACTCGGTCGCCGCGATGTCGGGCGTTGCCGAGAGACCGCCCTGGTTCACGCCGACCGCGATGCGCTCACCGCGCGGCGCGTTCTCGAACGTGAACTGGCCGTCGACGAGGTCCACCTTGATGTGGTGGCCCGACTCGAGCTGGCCCGAGAGCATCGACTCGGACAGGCGGTCCTCGATCTCGCGGACCATCGCGCGGCGCAGCGGGCGCGCACCGAGCGTCGGGTCGTAACCGATCTCGATGAGGCGCTCCTTGGCGGCCTGCGACAGCTCGATCGACATGTCGCGGTCGAGCAGGCGCTCGCCCAGGCGCTTGACGAACAGGTCAACGATCTGCAGCAGCTCCTCCTTGTTGAGCTGCGGGAAGACGATGACGTCGTCGACGCGGTTGAGGAACTCGGGCTTGAAGTGGCGCTTCAGCTCCTCGTCGACCTTGCCCTTCATCCGCTCGTAGGTCGTCTTCGCGTTGCCCTCGACCTGGAAGCCGACGGGGCCACCGGCGATCGCCGACGAACCGAGGTTCGTCGTCATGATGATCACGGTGTTCTTGAAGTCGATCACGCGGCCCTGACCATCGGTCAGACGACCCTCTTCGAGGATCTGCAGCAGCGAGTTGAAGATGTCCGGGTGGGCCTTCTCGATCTCGTCGAACAGCACGACCGAGAACGGCTTCCGGCGCACGCGCTCGGTGAGCTGGCCGCCCTCTTCGAATCCGACGAATCCGGGAGGGGCACCGAAGAGGCGCGAAACGGTGTGCTTCTCGCCGTACTCCGACATGTCGAGGCTGATCAGCGCGTCCTCGTCGTCGAAGAGGAACTCGGCGAGCGCCTTCGCGAGCTCGGTCTTACCCACGCCGGTGGGGCCGGCGAAGATGAAGGATCCCGAGGGACGCTTCGGATCCTTCAGGCCCGCGCGCTGGCGGCGGATCGTCTTCGAGAGGGCCTGGATGGCCTCCTCCTGACCGATGACGCGCTCGTGTAGGGCGCGCTCCATGAAGACGAGACGGCTGGTCTCCTCCTCGGTGAGCTTGAAGACGGGGATGCCGGTCGCCTGGGCCAGGACCTCGGCGATCAGGCCCTCGTCGACGACCTCCTTGGTCTGCACGTCGCCCGAACGCCACTGCTTCTCGAGGCGCAGGCGCTCGCCGAGCAGCTGCTTCTCCTCGTCGCGCAGCGAGGCTGCCTTCTCGAAGTCCTGCTCCTCGGAGGCCTTCTCCTTGTCGGCGCGCACGGCCGCGATCTTCTCGTCGAATTCGCGCAGCTCGGGCGGGCTCGACAGGATCGACAGGCGCAGGCGGGCGCCTGCCTCATCGATCAGGTCGATGGCCTTGTCGGGCAGGAAGCGGTCCTGCACGTAACGGTCGGCGAGGTTCGCCGCCGCGACGAGCGCGCCGTCGGTGATCTGTACCTTGTGGAACGCCTCGTAGTGGTCGCGCAGACCCTTGAGGATGTTGATCGTGTGCGGCAGCGACGGCTCCGCAACCTGGATCGGCTGGAAGCGGCGCTCGAGGGCCGCGTCCTTTTCGAAGTGCTTGCGGTACTCGTCGAGGGTCGTCGCACCGATCGTCTGCAGCTCACCGCGGGCGAGCAGCGGCTTCAGGATGTTGGCGGCGTCGATCGCGCCCTCCGCGGCACCCGCACCCACGAGGGTGTGGATCTCGTCGATGAAGACGATGATGTCGCCGCGCGTGCGGATCTCCTTCGTGACCTTCTTGAGTCGCTCTTCGAAGTCACCGCGGTAGCGGGATCCGGCGATGAGCGAACCGAGGTCGAGCGAGTAGACCTGCTTGTCCTTCAGCGTCTCGGGAACGTCGCCCTTGACGATCGCCTGGGCGAGGCCCTCGACGACCGCCGTCTTACCCACACCGGGCTCACCGATGAGGACGGGGTTGTTCTTTGAGCGGCGCGACAGGATCTGCATGACGCGCTCGATTTCCTTTTCGCGACCGATCACCGGGTCGAGCTGTCCGTCGCGGGCCGACTGGGTGAGGTTGCGGCCGAACTGGTCGAGCACCTGCGAGCCCTTGGCGCTGCCCGTGTTCTCGTGCGACTCCTGGCCGCCCGGCGCGACACCGACGGGCTCCTTGCCGCCCTGGTGGCCGCTGAGCAGCTGGATCACCTGCTGGCGCACCTTGTTGAGGTCTGCGCCGAGCTTCACGAGCACCTGGGCCGCGACGCCCTCACCCTCGCGGATGAGGCCGAGCAGGATGTGCTCCGTGCCGATGTAGTTGTGGCCGAGCTGCAGTGCCTCGCGGAGGCTCAGCTCGAGGACCTTCTTCGCACGAGGCGTGAAGGGGATGTGGCCGGTCGGCTGCTGCTGACCCTGGCCGATGATGTCTTGGACCTGCTCACGCACGGCGTCGAGCGAGATGTCGAGGGCCTCAAGGGCCTTCGCCGCCACGCCTTCGCCCTCGTGGATGAGGCCGAGCAGGATGTGCTCCGTACCGATGTAGTTGTGGTTGAGCATCTTCGCCTCTTCTTGGGCGAGAACAACCACGCGGCGGGCACGGTCTGTGAACCTCTCGAACATGTCACTCCTCCGGGCGCTTGACGGTTCGCACGGCACGCCTAACGCGCCGTGTTTCTAAGGTAATCAGCCTCGCCGCCCTCTGGCGCCGTGTTCGCCGTGGGCATATCTGGCGCTTAACGATATTCGTTGTTATCGTTTGTCGTAAATAATGTCGGAGAGGGACTCATGATCACGACTGCGGGAACGGAAATCTGGACGGGGCTTGCGGCCCTGGGCGTGTTCATCGCGGTGATCGCGGCGGTCGTGGTCGTCGTGTGGCTCATCGCGCGCTCGCACGGCACGACCGCGAGCCTCTCGGTGCGCGCGACGGGCACGTTCGCGGGGATCTGGCTCGGACTCTCCGCGATCGGCGTCGTAATCTCGATCGCGCGCCTCGCGACCGGCGCAGACGTCGACGTCGCCGACACCGGCGTCGACTGGGAACCGTATTGCGGATCCGGGAACGTTCTCTGCGCCGGCCCCGAGCGGCTCGCCGCCGGCGTCTCGTTCGGGCCCCGCCTGCTCGTCGAGCTCGGCACCCTCAGCACGACGCTCGCGATCGCGGCGCCCGCGCTCGCCCTCTTCCTCCTCTGCCGCAGCGCACTGCGCAACTCGGTTTTCCCCGAGCGGATCCCCCGCCTGTTCCTGATCTGCGGCGCCGTCGCACTGCTCCTCGGATCCGCCGGCCCGATTCTCGGCGTCATGGGCGCCGGCCTCGCGGCGGCGGAGGTCCTCCCCGCCGACGCCGACGTCTTCTATAGCTTCACCGTGCCCTGGTGGCCGGCGCTCGTCGCCCTCGCCTGCGCCGCCTTCGCGGCGATCTTCCGGCACGGATCCCGATTGCAGAGCGATACGGAGGGGCTCGTATGATCAGCGTTGGCGGTAGCTCTGTCGGCGAGACCCTCGGGTTCCTCGCGCTCGCGATACTGTTCGTTGCGGCGATCGCCTTCTGGGTGATCGCGCGCGGCCGGCGCCGTGGCAGCCGAACGATCGCACTCGACACCACTTTCACGCTGTCGTCGTGGATCACCGGGCTGGGCGCGATCTTCGGGATCATTCGCTTGGGCGCGGCCCTCGTCAATGAGCGCGCCACGATCACGACATCGCACGTATCCCTGAACTCCGCAGATGCCCTTCCGTGCGGACACTTTGTCGAGGGCGATCGCACGGGTAGCGGGCCCTGGGTGGACTGCATCGCAAGCTCAACGACGCGAGTAGACATCGACGGCATCGCTCTCGGCGCACGCGCACTCCTCGCAGTCGGCGAGTTCCTCACGACGATCGCCGTCCTCACACCATTCGCGCTCGTCGCCGTCGTGTGCTTCGAAACGATCCGCGGGCGCACGTTCGGCCGCACGGTAATCCGCTCGCTCTGGATCGCTGCCGGAGTCATCCTCGCGACCGGGACCCTAGGGAGCATCGTCTCGCCATTCGGCGAGTACCTCGCGCTCTCGAGCGTCAACCTCACACAATCGGTGCAGGTGTCGCTCACGCTCTTCCCCCTCGGAGGCGCGCTCCTCTGCGCCGCCTTCGCGGCGATCTTCCGGCACGGATCCCGATTGCAGAGCGATACGGAGGGGCTCGTATGACCGAACTTTCCGGAATCCACTGCCGCCTCGACGAGCTACTCGCCGAACGCAATATGACGCTCACTGCCCTCGCCGACGCGGTCGGCGTGAGCATCGTGAACCTGTCGATCCTCAAGAACGACCGGGCGAAGGCGATCCGCTTCACGACCCTCATCGCGATCTGCGAGGCCCTCGATTGCGAGGTCGGCGAGCTGCTCGTGCGGGCGCGGTGATTTTTCCCTAGGCCCGCGGCGGGGCCACGATGGGACCATGCGCGTGCACATTCCCGTTCATCGCCGGTGGGGCGATCAAGATACCCTCGGCCACATCAACAACGTGTCGATGATGAAGATCCTCGAGGAGGCGCGACTCCGCGCCTTCTGGCGCGAGGAGGGCCTCGAAGACAGCCCGCTCGCCGTCTTCGACGAAGACACCGTATCGGGCGGCGGATCCGCTCGCACGCTCGTCGCCCGGCAGGAGATCGAGTACCTCGCACCCGCGCCCTATGGGCGGGATCCGCTGGATATTCAGGTGTGGATCGGCCGGCTCGGCGGATCCAGCGTCGAAATCTGCTACGAGGTCATGAGCCCCGACGGGCAGGTCTGCTACGCCCGTTCGAGCGTCACCGTCGTGCTCGTCGACAGCATGACGGGTGCGCCCACGCGGTTGCCCGCCGAGGTGCGGGCCGCGTGGAAGCCCTATGTCGAGGATCCGATCGCGTACCGGCGGCGGTAGCGGGTTGTCGTAAGTGCGGAGATGGCCCCGAACTGCGGATCCGGAGGGGATGTGGGTCCGCAGCTTGGGGTCATCTCCGTAGTTGTGGGTCGGGCGCGGGGCGCTGCGCCGTAACTGCGGAGATGGTCCCCTACTGCGGATCCGGAAGGCATATGGATCCGTAGTTCGGGGTCATCTCCGCAGATGTGGGTCAGGTGCGCGGGGCTGAGCCGTAACTGCGGAAGTGGTCCCCTACTGCGGAGCCGAAAGGCTTGTGGATCCGTAGCTCGGGGTCAAGTCCGTAGATGTGGGTCAGGGGCCTCCGCGGTGCGGGCACTTCCAGTGGGGGCGCCCGCGCCCTTACTTCGGAGATGACCCCATACTGCAGAGCCGAAATGCATGTGGACCCGCGGTTTGGGGTCAACTCCGTAGATACGGGTCGGGTGCTTCCGCGGTGTGGGGCACTTCTGTCGGCGCAACCGCGCGCTTGCTGCGGAGATGGTCCCCTACTGCGGAGCCGGAAGGCATATGGATCCGTAGATTGGGGTCATCTCCGCAGATGCGGGTCGGGGGCTCCGCAGTGTGAGGCACTTCCCGTCGGGCCGACCGCACCCTTACTGCGGAAGTGGTCCCGTACTGCGGATCCAGAAGGGATATGGATCCGCAGTTCGAGGCCAACTCCGCAGATGCGGGTCGTCGGGGCAGAGGCTACGCCAGATGAGGGGTGGGCGCACCCTAACTGCGGAGATGGTCCCCTACTGCGGAGCCGGAAGGGATATGGGTCCGCAGATTGGGGTCAACTCCGCAGATGCGGGCCAGAGCCAGGGCCAGGGCCAGAGCCAAGTCCCCTACGCCGCATCCTCGAAGGTCGTGATGAACGAATACCCCCCAGGGGTCTTGGTGACCGCGAGGTTCAGCCCCATGTGGGGCTCGAGGGCCGTGACCTTGTCGAGCGGGGCGACGACGATGATCTGGAATCCGAGGCCGAGCCACGCCCCGATCGCACGCCCGGTGAAGGCGCTATCGGCCTTCACGAAGCCCTCGTCGAGGAACACGGGGGCAAAGCGCGGCCACGAGCGGGTCTGGTCGCCCAGCTGATAGCGCAGGGCGGCGCCGACGACGAACGCCACGAGCTCCTGCGATTCGCCACCCGACTTGTCGCCGAGGGTCGAGTAGGTCGACACGACGGATCCGTCGGGCGCGATGCGGCTCGCCGTGATCTCGATGTGGCGGCGCACGTCGAGCAGCTCCTCGCGGTGCGGGTTCGTGCCGTCCTCGGGCTGGTCGATGAGGTCGATGAACTCCTGCAGCTCGGCGAAGCGGCGGTCGGCCTCCTCGTCGGTCCAGGTCGTCGACTTCGCCTCGGCCAGGTCGCGCAGCCGCGCGCGCACGCGCTCGACGCGCTCCGGGTGCAGGTGGCGCATCTCGATGCGCAGCCGGTCGGTGTCGGAGGCGAAGGCGAGGCCGCCGAGGATCTCGTCGACCGGATCCAGCCGCTCGCGGATCGACTGCAGCGCGTGGCCGAACGAGTCGCTCAGCATCTTCAGATCGGTCGACGACACGTCCTGAATGTGGCGGCGGAACTCGAGGCGGTGCACCGACAGGCCGTCGCGCGTGATCTCGTCGTAGATCGCCGCATACTCGTCGTAAGCGTCGACGGAGGTGCCGCGGTTCGGATCCGGCCACTTCTCGTCGTACGCGCGGAAGATGCGCTCGAGCGACGCGGCGGCCTGATCGCCCGCGACGACCTCGCGCCTCACGCTCGCGGTCAGCTCGTCGCGCAGGCGCGCGAGCACCCGTTCGAAGCCATCGGCGGTGACGTCGGGCTCGATGCGGGCGAGCTCGGCGTCGAGGTGCGCGGCGTCGTCGTCATCGATCTCGGTGGCTTCCTCGATGCGCTCGAGCTCGACGTACGACGCGTCCTGTCGGTCGACGAGCGCGCTCCACGCATCGTTCAGCGCCTCGAGCTCGGCCTCGGCGCGGAAGCGCAGGCGGCGGGCGCCCTCGAGCCCCTCCTCGGCGGCGGCGAGTCGCTCCTCGACGCCCGCGAGCGCGTCGGACGTGTCGAGCACGGCCGCGCGCTGCTGGCGCAGGTCGGCCGCGAGCGCGAGCACCGGATCCGGATCGATCGACTCCCAGTCGGCCTCCGCGATGCGGCGGTGCGCGCTCGCGAGGGCCGCGACGGCCTCCTGCTCGCGCTCGCACGCGGCGCGCGCGGTCTCGAGCTCGTCGATGCGGGCATCGAGCGAGGCGATCTCCGACTCGATCTCGCCGCGCTGCGCCTCGTTCGAGAAGCCCAGGATCCCCCGCTCGCGCGGGTCGCGGCCGTGTGCGCCGCGGCGTCCGTCGGCGGTCTGGCCCGTGATCGTCACGGCGCGGGTCTCGCCGCCCAGCTGCGCGGCCGAGTCGGCGCACAGGTGGTCGCGCTGCGCGACCTGGGCGCGCACCCAGCCCGCGAAGGGCGAGGCCTTGAACGCCAGGCGGCCGGAGATGTAGCGCTCGTCGTCGAGTTCGGGGGCCTCGGCGTCGAGGTCGACGCCCTCGAAGCGCACGCGGCGCTCGAGCTGGATGCCGTCGATCGCGGTGCGGATCTGCTTCTGGCGGCGGGCGTCCATGAGCAGCGTCATGCCGAGCCCGCCGAGCGTCGCCTCGGCGGCGAGGCGCCAGTCGTCGAACTCGGGTCGCACGTCGATCAGCTCGGCGGCGAAGGGCAGCTCCGCCGGATCCAGCCCCGCGGCGCGCGCGATCTCGCGCCGCGCGCGGTCGAAGGCGTCCGGGATCCGGCTGTCGCGCGAGCGCAGCGACGTCAGCTCGCCCGCCAGCTCGCGCTGCGTGCGGCGCAGCTCGCCCGCCCCGACGACAGCCTCGTCGCGGCGGCGCTTGATGTCGGCGAGCGAGTCGTCGACGCCGGCCAGGTAGTCGCGCGCGACGCGCTTGGCTGCGGCGAAGGCCTCGGCGTCGTCGAGCGACACCTCAACCTCGGCGATGCGCGACTCGAGGGCTCGGCGGGCCTCGGCGATGCGGGCGGCGCGTACCTCGGCCTCGGCGAGGCGGGCGTCGATGCGCGACAGCTGGTCGCCGCCGCCCGAGGCGCGCTGCTGCTTCAGCTCCTCGACCTCGACGGCGAGCGACGCCTCCTCGGCGCGCGCCGTCGTGACGGCGGCCTTCGCGGCGTCGCGCGCCTCGCGGTTGCTATCGGCGTCGGCCTCGAGCAGGCGCTGCTCGGTGCGCAGCTGCCAGAGCCGGAACGGGGTCGCCGAGAGCGGATCCTGCGCGACGCCGTAACGGTCGAGCCGCGTCGTGCGCTCGCGCGCCGCCGTGTACTGCTCGTAGAGGCCCGCGATGTCTGCGAGCATCTTCTCCTTCGCCTCGGCGGTCGCGAGCGACTCGTGGCTCTGGCGCAGGGCGTGGAACTGCTCGAGCACGGCATCGGCGGCCGCGAAGGTCGACGGGCGCTCGAGCACCATCTCCTTGAAGAGGCGGTCGACGGTGCGCACCTGGTGCCCGGCCTGGATCCGCGCGAGCAGCCGCAGGGCGTTGTCGCTATCGCCGCCCTCGCCGATGCCGAGGCGGGCCGCGACGGCGTAGAGGAAGTCCTGCGTCGTCTCGTGGTTCTTGAGGCCCGGGAACGCCGCGCGCACGGCGCGGGGGTCGAAACGCGAGTCGGCGAACTCGGTCAGGCGGCTGAGGTCGAAGCCGCCCTCGAGCGTGAAGTGGCGCGTGCGCACGTCGACCGTGCGGCTCGCGTTCGCGGGCGCGAAGTACGCCCGCATCGCGGTGTACTGGCGACCGGATCCGTCGACGAAGGTCGCCGCGACCGCGCCCCACACCGCGGATCCGTCGCCTCGGAGCACCTTGTCGACGTCGCCGACGGTGTCGCTCTTGCCGCGCAGATAGGTGAGCACGTTGCGCTGGTCGGCGCCGCGGGCGCGGCCGACGGTCGCGTCGTTCGAGGCGCCGTTGAACGGCACCGTCGACGGCATCATGAGCGCCGTGTAGGCGTCGAGCAGCGTCGACTTGCCGGTTCCGGATCCGCCGGAGATCAGCGTCGCGTGCTCGTCGAAGCGCGTCGTGTGGTGGCCGTGGAAGCCGCCCCAGTTGACGACCTGCAGGCTCTCTGCGCGCCACTGGGCGGTCTCGTCGTCGTAGCCGGCAATCAGCAGATCGCTCACTCGGCGTCCTCCTCGTCATCGAACGCGACGCTCGCCTCGGGGCCCTCGTCGTCGCGGGGCGTGCCGGGCGCGTTCTGCGCCTTCAGCCACGCCAGCAGTTCGTACAGCTTGTCGATCGAGAGCAGCCGCTCGATCACCTCGGAGATGAGGAAGCGGTCGTCGGATCCGGCCTTCACGAGGATCCCGGCGCGGGCCAGCGAGTCGACGGCGCTCGCGGCGCGCTTCGCCTCGCCGACGCGGTCGGTCGAGCGCGCGGGCCGGAACATGTCGATGCCCGCGAGCAGCTCCTCTCGGTCGACGTGCGCGCGCGGCAGCCCGGATCCCTTGGCCGCCAGGTGCCGCTGGCGCAGCACCACGAGCAGCACGGTCTCCTCGCGCGTGAACGCGGCGTCGCGCAGGAGCGGCGGCACGTAACCGACCTCGCCTGAGCGGATCTGCACCTTGTACGCGATCCCGCGCTCGCGGTCGATCACGAGGTCGAGGAACAGGTCGTTGAGGCGGCTCTTGATGATGCGGCTATCGCGCACGAGCGTCGCCCACTCGGCGCGGTCGTCGGTGATGATGGGGTGCTTCAGCACGACGATGAGGCAGCGGCGCTGGTCGAGCGTGAGCCCGCCGTCGTCGCCGTCGAAGAGCGACAGCTTCGTGTCGACGTGGTCGTCTTCGACGCCGATCGTGGGGGCGAAAACTTCTTCGTCACTCATGGACGTCTCCTGTGATGTTCGGGAGCGTAAAGGCGCGGGTGGATCCGTCGGGTCGAACGGCGCGGACGATGCCGCCCGCGGACGCGTCGCCGCCGATCTCGCCGTGTGAGACGAGGTAGGCGAGACCGAAGAGCTCGACGGGGCGGCGCAGGTCGTCGGGGAGGGTGTTGAAGGCATCGGCGAGCGAGTCGCCCTCGGCCAGGCGCGAGGCGATCTGCTCGCGCACCTCGCCGAGCAGCGGGCCGCCCTGGCGGCGCACGTCTTCGAGCACGAGCGACTCGGGCCGCTGATCCGACACGTCGTCGAGCTTCGGCGCCGGGGCCTCGGCCGCCGGGTCGTGGAAGCGGGTGCGGAGGTGATCGATGTCGAGGCGCGCGGGCATCCACGGCATCGGCACCGTGTCGCGCGGGCGGGCGGTCTCCATCCACACGCCGAGCTCCTGCTCGAGCGCGCGTAGCGCGCGGGTGAGCTCGCGCTCGGATCCGGCGGAGTAGCTCGAGAGGTACTCGGCGAGCGACTGCGACGCGCGGCGCTGGCGCATCTGCACGTCGCGCAGGCCCCGGCGCAGCACGGCGTCGGCCTGCACGAAGCCGGCCCGCTCGTCGGCCGTCAACTCGCGCGCGAAGGGGTGGGCCATGATCGAGCGCAGGTCTTCGCGGAACGCCTCGAGCAGGTTCTCGTCGCTCAGCACCGTGAGCGCGCCCTCGAACGCGCGACCCTCACGGGTCTGCCGGGCGAGGTGTGCCGAGGCCGCCAGGTACTCCCCCAGCACCTCGCCCTTCGGCCGCTCGTCGGCGCGGAAGTCGCGCACCATCTGCTCGTGGATCCGATCGAGGGCCTCCTCGACGCGGCGGAAGTCACCCGGCAGCTGGTCGATGAGGTCGACGAGGTCGCTATAGCCCTCCTGCATGCGCTCGTCGTCGGCCGCGGCGACCTCGCCGCCCGCCGCAATGCGCTCGCGCTCGGCTTTCAGCCGCGCGATCTCGGCGTCGAGCGCCGCGATGCGGGTCGATTCATCCGGATCCGCCTCGACGGCCCAGCGGTGCACGGCGTCGAGGATCGTCGTGAGGCGCGATTCGCTCAGCAGCGCCCGATCGCGCGACAGGCCCTCGTGCATCTGCATCGCCGCGAGGGCGTGCGAGGTGAGCTCGTACGCCTCGCCGCCGTCTTCGAGGGGAACGCGGCGCAGCCACTGGCTGTGCATCCACGAGAGGCAGAGAGCCCGGCCGTCGTCCTGCGCGGGAACTTCGTGGCCCGCGTCGCGCAACTCGAGCAGGTACGTCTCGACCTGCACGTGCAGGCGCTCGGCCCGCACCTGCTTCGCGTCCTGCGAGAACACCTCGCGGAAGATCGCCACGATCACCGGTGCCCAGGGCGACCGCACGAGACTCAGCGCCGCGCTCTCGCGGGCGCGCTCGAGGCGCGCGACATCGCGTGGAATGGAGCTCACGGATCCCCTTCTTTCGGACAGACCCTCGATTCTCCCACCCCCGGATCCGCGAAAGCACAAGCTTTATCCGAGCGGATACGAAATAACGTAGGCGCTCGCGTGAAGCTTGTGCTTTCGGCGAGGAGGGAGGGCGGGGGTTACTCCTTCCGGAGGGAGCCCTTCGTGTCGAGCACCAGTTCTTCCGCGTCGATGGCGGCGAAGACCTCGCGCATGACCTCCTCGCTGAGGTTGCCGGCGCGGCACTGCTCGAACGCCACGCGGCGGCGCACCGCGAGCCAGCCCCGCGACAGCTCGTGCAGGTCGTCGTAGGTGATGCGCCCGATGCCGCCGACGGCGATCTTCTGCGTCACGCTGTCGAGGTCGCGCTCGCCCTGGTCGGATCCCTTTTCGATGCGCAGCAGCCCGCGCGAGAAGCGGTTGAACGCGTCGACCGACTCGACGCCGTACTTCTCGACCCACGACTGCTGCTGCTCGCGCAGGTACTCGATACCCGCCTCGCCCGCGGCGGTGCGCATGCGCGCGATCTCGCGGTTGTCCGACGCGATGTCGGCGCTCGAGGTGACCTTGAGGCCGCGAATCAGCAGCGGCAGGGTGAGGCCCTGCAGCAGCAGGGTGCCGACCGTCACGATGTAGGCCACGGCGACGAGGTCGGCGACGTGGCCGCCCGGCATCGCGTGCTCGGTCAGGTCGGGAAGCGCCACGGCGAGCGCCAGCGTGACGACGCCGCGCATGCCGGACCAGGACACGACGAGGCGCTCCTGCCACGACAGGGTCGGCTCGAGCACGCGGCGCTTGATGGCCTGCTTCGTGGGCGCGACGGGAAGGCGCGCGTTGCGTCGTTTCTTGATGACGACCGGTCTCGCGGCCCTGCTCGTCGGGTCGATCTGATAGGCCTCGACGGCGTGCTTCCAGCGCCGCAGCTTGACCTTCTGCCAGAACTGGCCCCACTCGTACGAGCCGAAAACAAAGATCGGGCGGATCACGATGACGGCGAGCAACACGACGCCCGCGAGGACGAGTGTGTCGGATCCGCGCGCGCTCGTGACGGTGCGGATGACCGACGGCAGCTGCAGACCCACGTATGCGAAGACGAAGCTCTCGAGGATGAAGTCGACCGAGTGCCAGAGCGGCTTGTCGTGTTGGCGCTGCGAGTAAGAGGTTCGCGGCGAGTGGTAGCCGACGTAGAAGCCCATCGCGACGACGGCGAGCACGCCGGATCCGTGCAGGTGCTCGGCGAGGATATATACGCCGAACGGCATGAGCAGGCTTAGCGTGCCCGTGACCGTCGGGTCGTCGAGGCGCGTGCGCAGCTGGTGCAGCAGCATGCCCGGGAGGATGCCGATGATGACACCGACGCCGACCGCCAGGACGAATTCCCAGAGGCCCTGCCAGACAGTGACCGTCGCGCCCGCGGCGACGGCCGCGAACACGCGCACGATCGTGAGGCTCGTGGCGTCGTTGATGAGGCTCTCGCCGCTCAGCACCGTCATGACGCGGCGCGGGAGGCCGAGCTTGCGGCCGATCGCCGCGGCCGACACCGCGTCGGGCGGGCCGACGATGGCGCCGAGCAGCAGGGCGCCCGCCACGCCGATCTCGGGCATGAGGTGGTAGGCGATGAAGCCGATGACCGCCGCGTTGACGGCGACGAGCCCGATGCCGAGCCTGCGCACGTGCGGCAGCGCCTGCTTGAAGCTCGTGAACGACGCGTCGAGCGCCGCGGAGTAGAGCAGCGGCGGCAAGGTCGCCGTCAGCAGAAGCTCACCGTCGATGTCGATGTTCGGCACGAAGGGCAGGAACGACACGAGAAGTGCGACGCCCGTCACGACCAGCGGGGCGGGCCATCCGCGCCACCGCGCGATACCCGCAACCGCGACGGCACCCGCCATCACAAAGATCAGATCGACATCCATCTTCCGATTTTATTGCGCACTTTGCGCCTTTCCACCCTCTCATAGAAATGTCACAAATCGGTAACTATTCTGGGAAGATGAGTACCTCGACGACCGAGAAGCCGAGCACCACCGCTCGCACCTCCGCCGCCTGGCGCCCAGACATTCAGGGCCTGCGCGCCCTGGCGGTCACGCTCGTCGTGATCGCGCACGTCGGCACACCGGGCGCCGAGGGCGGCTTCATCGGAGTCGACGTCTTCTTCGTCATCTCGGGTTACCTCATTACCCAGCTGCTGCTGCGCGAGGTCGACCGCAGCGGCACGATCTCGATCGCGCAGTTCTACGTGCGCCGTGCGAGGCGGATCCTGCCCGCCGCGACCGTCGTCACGATCGCGGTCATCGCCTACGTGCTGCTCACCGGCTCGCAGGCGCGCCTCGACCAGACCGCCGTCGACGCGTCATGGACGAGCGTGTTCCTCGCGAACTGGCACCTCGCCTTCTCGGGCGCCGACTACTTCTCGGTCGACGACCCGAGCATGTTCCAGCACTACTGGTCGCTCGCCGTCGAGGAACAGTTCTACATCGTCTGGCCGTTGCTGGTGCTCTTCGTCGTGCCCCGCTACGGCAAGCGCGGCTTCGCGATCGTCTCGGCCGTCGTCTTCGCGCTCTCGCTCGGATACTCGATCGTCTCGACCGCCGTGATCCCCGAGCCGACCTACTTCAACACCGCGGCGCGCGCCTTCGAGCTCGCCGCCGGATCCCTGCTCGCGTGCGTGATGTCGGCGCCGCTGACCTCGCGCTGGCGGCACGTCGCCGGCATCGGCGGGCTCGGGATCCTCGTCTACGCGACCTTCGCCTTCACCGAGCTGACGCCGTTCCCCGGCTGGCACGCGATCGTGCCCGTCGTGGGCACGGCGCTGCTCCTCGCCGCCGGACCCTCGACGCTGACGGGCCGCATCGCCTCGTGGGCGCCCGTGCGCTACATCGGCGACATCTCGTTCTCGCTGTACCTGTGGCACTGGCCCGTCGCGCTCGCGGTGCCGCTCGCCTTCCCGCAGCTGCGCTGGTCGGTCACGGCGCTGCTCATCGTCGCGATCTCGATCGCGCTCTCGGCGCTCAGCTACCACTTCATCGAGAAGACCTTCCAGAACTGGCGCCTGCCGGGCCTTCGCACCCTGTGGTTCTGGCCCGCCAGCGTCGTTCTCGTGATCGCGACGGTTCTCGGCGCGACGATGCTCGGCGACGTGCGCGCCGCCGCGCAGCAGCAGGCCGCCGAGGAGTACTTCGACGAGCACGGCTACCAGCAGGTCGAGGTCGACAACATCGACGATGTGCAGGACACGCTCAACGAGGCCGTCGAGATCGCCGAGTCGGGCGCGCCCGTGCCGCCCGATATCGACAGCGACACGATTCAAGACGCCAAGTGGAGCGACCTCGTCGGCGGCGAGTGCTACGCCGGCGCCGACGAGCGCGACGCCGACGTCTGCGCGTTCGGCGACACGAGCGCCGAGGAGACGATCGCGATCATCGGCGACTCGCACGCCGCCATGTGGATCCCCGCGCTCGACATCATCGGCAAGGACCACGGCTTCAAGGTCGTGCCGTTTATCAAGCTGGCCTGCGCCGCATACCCCGTCGTGCAGGATTCGGACGGCCGCGACCAGAGCGAGTGCGACGACTTCCGCGACTTCACGAACGAGCAGGTCGCCGAGCTCGACCCCGACGTCGTGATCCTCGGAGCGCGCGGCATGCTGCACATGCGCGACGACGTCGACGGCAAGACGATCGACGAGCAGTGGGCCTCGGCCGTCACGGAAGAGGTCACGCAGATGTCGACGATAGCCGAGACCGTCGTCGCGCTCGGCGACGTGCCCGCGCGCCCCGACGCGAAGCCCAACGACTGCGTCGACGCCCCCGACGCGTCGCAGGACGAGTGCCTCGTGACCGGCGAGAGCGTCGAGCGCGACAGCAACGACATCACCCAGGCGAGCGCCGAGGCCGCTGGCGGCTTCTTCTTCGACACGACCGATTTCGTGTGCGCCGACGCCGGCTGCCCGCTCTTCGCGGGCGACACCGCGATCTACGCCGACGACTCGCACCTCAACCGCATCTGGGTCGAGCAGGTCGCCCCGGCGCTCGGCCGCGAGCTACAGGACGTCCTGCAGTAGTCGTCACACCGACAGCTCGCGGATCGTCAACCCGCGGAACGTCGCGCGGCCGTCGTTCGCGTAGAGCCTGATGGCGCTATCGCCCTCGAGCGGGAACACCCGGTGCGAGTGCACGACCGTCCCGTCGCCGAAGAAGCACTCGACGCTCGTGCGGTCGGCGAGGATCCGGATCTCCAATCGCCCCGCCTCGGGGTCGATCGGGGTCTGGGACTCGCCGCCCGTCGGGTTGATCGTCGGGCGCCGGTTCACGTACGCGAACGGCCCGTCGAGGAAGGCGCCCACGGCGACGTGGCGACCGCCGCCCGGGGCGCGGAGCACCTCGAAGCCGACGTTGCCGGGCCGGTCCGCCGGATCCCAGACGATTTCGCAGCGCAGCTCGAAGGATCCGGAGCGCACGTCGAGGTCGTGCGTGCCCGCGACCGCGACGTCGCCGATCTCGTGCGTCGCGGTCGCGTAGCCCTCGAGCGCGGCGGGCGGCGTCGAGGCGAGCGCGTAGCCGCCGCCCGCCGCGACGAGCCGCAGCTCGCGCACGATCATGTCGTCGCCGTTGTACCCGTCGGTCGCGAGCGTCGGGGTGTTGTGCGGGTAGTCCCAGAAGTTCGCCCAGCCGATGGCGCGGCGAAGGCGCGGGTTCTCGCTGCCATCGGCGAGGTGATCCGGGTAGGTCACCGCGCCGTAGAAGTCGAAGCCCCAGTCGAGCCAGAGCGGCTCGTCGTGCGCGGGCACGAACGAGAATCCGTCGAACGCACCCGTCCAGTAGGCGTAGGTCGCGGGGAGCCCGCGGCCCTTGCCGTTGGCGCTCGTGCCGAGGATCCACTGCAGCGTGCCATCGTCGGCCTGCATCTGGAAGAGGTCGGGGCACTCGAGCAGGCCGAGGTCGTCGCGCACGAACTCGCCCACGCGCTCCCACGACCGCAGGTTCGCGGAGGCGTAGAAGCCGAGGCGGTCGCCCTCCGCGTTGAGCAGCAGCCAGCGGCCGCGATCAGCGTCCCACACGACCTTCGGATCCCGGAAGTCGGCCTGCCCGGGGTTCGCCAGCACGGGCGCGTCCTGCGCCGGAGCGAACGAGCGCCCGCCGTCGGTCGAGTACCAGAGGTACTGCGCCTGCACGCCGCCCGGCGCCTGCGTCACGATCGCCACGACCGCTCCCGCGCCGAAGCCCGCCGTGTCGTCGGTATCGACGACGGCGCTGCCCGACCAGCAGTCGCCGTTGTCGTTCGTGAACTTCGGGATTGCGACACCGCGGTCGGTGAAGGCCACGTGGTCGCGCGTCGTCGCGAGGCGCCACGACGTGCCACCGCCGCCCGCGAGGTAGTCCTCGTTATAGAGGTAGTAGTACAGGTACTCGCCGTCGACGTAGACCGGCCGCTGCGGATCGTTCTTCCAATTGTCGGGAACGCTGAAGTGGAAGCCCGGCCGCTGGCGCTGGCGGCCGCGAGACTTGGCACCGGCCGCCGCCTGCGCGGCGTCGGGTGCGGAGCCCATCACGACCGCCCCGAGGGCCGCGGCCCCGGCGCCGGCGAAGAGTGTGCGGCGCGACATGCCCTCACCGCTCATGACCGTCACCCTCGCTCGCGCCCGGCAGCATCTGCCGCACGGGCTGCTCCTGATCGAGCATCTCCCAGCCCTCGAGGTTCGCGACGGCGGCGCCGCCCCGAGCCCCGACGCGGATCCCGTCCGCGTCGTCGCGGGTCGGGTACACGCGCGTCGTCGTCGCGATGCCGTCGACGAACACCTCGAGCGAGGATCCGTCGAGGAACGCGCGCACCGCCACCGTCTCCCCCGCGCCCGGCACGACGCCGGTATGGGCCCTGGTGTCGAGGCCCTCGCCGAGCGACGACGCCGAACGGTCGAGCTCGATCGTGACGTCGCCCGCCGCGTCGCGGCCGAGGCGCAGGGTCGTGCGCTCGGATCCGTCGTCGCTCGCGAAGAGGTCGACGCCGACGCCGGATCCCTCCGGGATCCGCGCCTCGAACGCGAGCTCCGCTCGCGTCCCCCGCGAGATCGCACTCTTTTCACCGCCGGACCACGCGAGCCGCGCGCCGCGCGCGCCCTCGAGCTCGGCCACCGGACTCTGCCGGATCGTGCCCGACTCGTCGAGCGCGAGCGTGCGCGGGAGCGCCATCGCGCCGGACCAGCCGGCCTCAACCATCGCGGCATCGCTGCGCGCCTCCTGCATCCAGCTCCACAGGATCCGCCGGCCTGCCTCGTCGACGAAGGTCTGCGGCGCGTACGCGTGCCGGCCGCCGAGGTCGAGGCGCTGGGTGCGCTCGATCGACAAGGCGCGGCCGTCGTAGGATCCCGTCGCCGCGAGCGGGTGCATCGTGCGGCCGTCGTCCCACGCCGAGTAGATCAGCACGTGGGTTTCGCCGCTCTCGCCGTCGGGCGCGGCGGTGGATCCGTCGGGGCGCAGGCGGAAGAAGTCGATGCACTCCCACATCGTGCCCGTCCACAGCGGGTCGTCGTCCGGAAGCGCGTCGGCGTCGCCAACCGCGAGCGGGCCGATGAGGCTCCACTCCTTCAGGTCGTCGGAGGAGTAGAGGAAGGCGGTGCCGCCCTCGCCGCGGATGCCGCTGCCGATGATCTGGCGCCAGGATCCGCCCTCGCGCCACACGGCGTGGTCGCGGAACTCGGTGACGTCGACGCCCTCGGGCCGCTCGAGCACGGGGTTGCCCGGCTCCTTCGTCCAGCTCGTGAGGCTCTCGTCGCCGTACGCGAGGCACGCCGTCTGGCGGCCCTCGGCGTGGCCCGAGTAGACGATAACGGGGCGCCCGCCGTCGTCGACGAGCACGCCCGACCAACAGCCCTCGGCGTCGGGGCCCTCCGACGGCGCGAGCGCGATCGGCAGGTCCCTCCAGCTCACGAGGTCTGTGCTCGTCGCGTGGCCCCACTGGATCGAGCGGTGCTGCGGCGACTCGGGGTTGTACTGGTAGAAGAGGTGGAAGACGCCGTCACGCTGGCACGTTCCGTTGGGGTCGTTCAGCCAGCCGGCGGGCGACGTGAAGTGGTATCCGGGGCGCAGCGGATCCGCGACCGCGAGCTCTCGCAGGGTGTCATGCATGTCGGGCTGCCTCCTTGGGCATCCAGGCCCAGTGGCCGGAATCTTCGTTGATGACCACGCGCTCGGACGGGGACGCGGCCCAGTCGGCGATCTGCACGCGGTAGTTTTCGCGTTCGACGGGGTCGAACGGCGCGGTGCGCTCGGGATCCGGCACCGCGCCGACGAGCATCCGCGTGTAGGGGTGGCGCGGCGCGTCGAGGAGCGCGAGCGACTCGCCGCCCTCGACGAGCGTGCCGCGGTGCATCACGATGATGCGGTCGGCGAGATAGCGCGCCGACGCGAGGTCGTGGGTGACGTACAGGATCGCGATGCCGTGCTCGTCGCGCAGCTTCGCGAGCAGGTTCAGCACGCCGATGCGCACCGAGACGTCGAGCATCGACGTGGGCTCGTCGGCGAGGATCACCTTCGGCTCGACCGCCAGCACGCGCGCGATCGCGATGCGCTGGCGCTGGCCGCCCGACATCTCGTGCGGGAACGAGCTCAGCACGTCGGCGGGGAGCCCCACCGACTCGACGAGCTCGACGAGCTGCGCCCGGAGGTCGGGCCTCGCCTTGCCGTGCAGCCGCAGCGAGCGCGCGAGCACGTGCTCGATGCGCTGGGTCGGGTTGAGCGACCCGAACGGATCCTGGAACACCATCTGCACATCGCTGCGGTACGCCTTCGACGCGCGCCGGCGCTGGGTGCGCAGCACGTCCTCGCCGAAGACCTCCATGACGCCGCGATCGGGCGACTCGAGGCGCGCAATGCAGCGCGCGAGCGTCGATTTTCCGGATCCGGATTCGCCCACGAGGGCGACGATCTCGCCGCGGCCGATCTCGAGGTCGATGCCGTTCAGCGCCTTGACCTCGCGCCGCGAGCGGAACCCGCCCTGGATGAAGGTCTTGTCGAGCCCCGCGATGCGGATCGCCGGGGCGTCAGCCTGTGCGTTCATCACAGCTCCTCGGTTTTCAGGGTGGCGTCGCCCGGCGCGACGAAGTGGCCGGGCGCGACCTCGACGAGGTCGCCGATGTCGGTGAAGCGGGTGCCCTCGGCGAGGCCCGTGAGGCGGCGGCGCGGGCCGGTGATCGAGGGGAACGCCCCGAGGAGCGCCTGCGTGTAGGCGTGGCGGGCGCCGTTTTTCAGCACGCTCGCGGGCGCGAGCTCGACGATGCGGCCGGCGTACATGACGCCGATGCGGTCGGAGAGCTCGAGCATGAGCGACATGTCGTGCGTGATGAACAGCACCGAGAAGCCGAACTCCTTCTGCAGATCCTTGATCTGGGCGAGGATCTCCTGCTGCACGACAACGTCGAGCGCCGTCGTGGGCTCGTCGAGGATCAGCAGGCGCGGCCGCAGGGCACACGCCATCGCGATGACGACGCGCTGGCGCTGGCCGCCCGAGAGCTGGTGCGGATACGCCTTCAGCCGGTCGGGGTCGATGCGAACGAGCTCCATGAGCCGCACGGCCTCGGCGCGGGCCGCGGCGCGAGACATGGAGTTGTGGGTGCGGAGCACGTCGATGATCTGATCGGCGATGCGCATGACCGGGTTGAGCGAGTTCATGGCCGATTGGAACACCATGGCCGTCTCGCGCCAGCGCCACGAGCGCAGCTCGTCAGCGCTCATCTGCAGCACGTCGCTACCGTCGAAACGGATCGATCCGCCGCTGATGCGGGCGGGATCCTTCAGCAGCCGCATGATCGCGTTCGCGACCGTCGACTTGCCGCAGCCGGACTCGCCCGCGAGGCCGAGGATCTCGCCCGGCGTGATCGAGAAGCTCACCCGATCGGCGCCGCGCACCGACCGCTCGTCGCTCACGTATTCGACGACGAGGTCTTCGATGTCGAGAAGTGCGCTCATGAGCGCGCCCCCTTTCCGTCGTCGGCGCCGACCGTCACGAGGGTCGGCGCGTTCGCGCTCGCGGCCCTGCGCGGCTTGCGGAGCCGGGGGTTCGTGATCTCGTCGACCGCGTAGTTGCACAGGGCCAGGGCGAAGGCCACGAGGGCGATCGCGAGACCCGACGGCACGAAGATCCACCACTGGCCGAGCATGAGCGAACCGTCGCTCGTCGCCCAGAAGAGGTTCGTGCCCCACGAGATCGTGTTGGAGTCGCCGAGGCCGAGGAACTCGAGGCCCGCCTGCGCGCCGATGGATCCGATGATGCAGCCGAGCAGCGTCGACATGACGATCGAGGCCATGTTCGGCAGGATATCGCGCAGCATGATGCGCAGCGGGCTCTCGCCCGCCACGATCGACGCCGCCACGTAGTCCTTGCCGCGGATCGACAGGCCCTGCGAGCGCAGGATGCGGGCACCGCCCGCCCAGCCCGTGATAACGAGCACGATCACGACCGTGCCGAGCCCCGGCGGCATGAAGGCCGCGAGGATCACGAGCAGCGGCAGGCCGGGGATGAGAAGGAACACGTTGGTCGCGAGGCTCAGGATGTCGTCGAGCACGCCACCGAAGTAGGCGCCCGCGAGCCCGACGAGGATCGCGACGATGGTCGCGAGGATCCCCGCCGCGAAGCCCACGAGGAGCGAGGAACGCGCGCCCCACAGGGTCAGCGCGAGCACGTCCTGCCCCTTGGCGGTCGTGCCGAGCAGGTGTTCGAGGCTCGGCGGGGTCGCTCCCCCGCTCAGGATCCGCGACGGATCCTCGGGGAAAAACACCGGCGCGAGGAGCGCGGCGGCGATAAACACGACGAGGATCGCGATGCCGGCGATGGCCTTGCCATTGCGGCCGAGGTTGCGGAACAACCGCGCGCCGCCGCGCGAGCCGCGCTTCGGCGTCATCGCGAGCGCTTCGGTCTTCGTTGAAGCCATGATGGATCCCCTCTCAGGACACCCGCACGCGCGGGTCGAGGCGGACGTAGATGATGTCGATCAGGAAGTTCGCGAGCAGAACCGCGCCCGTGATCGTCAGGAACATGCCCTGCATGAGCGGGTAGTCGAGGCCCTGCACCGCGGCCATCAGCTGGTAGCCGACGCCGGGGTAGGCGAACACGACCTCGGTCAGCAGCGCGCCGCCGACGATGAAGCCGATGCTCATGCCGATGTTCGTCACCGCCGGGAGCATCGCGTTGCGCGAGGCGTAGGCGAACATGATGCGCGACGGGCGCAGGCCCTTCGCCTCGGCCATGAGGATGTAGTCCTCGCTGTTCGTGCCGATCATGGTATTGCGCATCGCGAGCATCCAGCCGCCGATCGAGACGAACACGATCGAGAGCGCCGGCATGATGAGGTGCGCCGCGACGTCGCTGATGAAGACCCAGCTGAACGAAGGCTGCAGCCCCACCGAGAACGCGTGGCTGAGCGGCGCCCAGCCGAGCCCGATGCCGAAGACGTAGAGCAGGCCCATCGCGAGCCAGAAGTAGGGGAACGAGCCGAGGAAGATCAGGAAGGGCGGCACGAACGAGTCGAGCACGCTCCCGCGCCGCCAGGCGGCGAGGATCCCGAGCAGGTTGCCGATGATCACGGCGATAACGAGCGACGTGAATCCGAGCAGCAGGGTCCACGGGAGCTGACTGCCGATGACCTCGGTGACGGGAGTCGGGAAGCGCGAGATCGAGATACCGAGGTCGCCCGTGATCACGCGCCACAGGTACTCGGGGTACTGCTCCCACCAGGGGCGGTCGTCGACGCCGAGGAGGCGGCGGAGCGAGTCGATCTGCGACGGATCCAGCTGGCCCTGCGAGCGGGACAGCATGCGCGAGACCGGGTCGCCCGGCATGAGCCGCGGCAGGAGGAAGTTGAGGGTGATGGAGAGCCAGAACGCCACGAGGTAGAACCCCAGACGACGCAGGATGAATCTCATGACGGTCCTTTCACGTCAGGAGAGCGCGACCCGCAGGGGCCGGGCCCGGTGGCCCGGCCCCGCGGAGTGCGCGATCGCCGTGGGAGCGGTCAGGCGGCGGGCTGAAGCGAGGTCAGCACCAGCACGGTCGTGGGGGAACGCGTCGACAGCGTCGCGTAGGGGTTGTCCTCGGTGGGCCAGCCCGTGAAGCGCGCGTCGGTGTAGGCGCCCCACTCGGGGCCGGGGAAGAGCGGCACGACGGGGGCGTCGTCGACGTAGAGCTGCTGCAGCTGGTTCACGATGTCGTGCTGCTCGGCCTCGTCGGACGTCGCCGCGAAGGCGTCGATCAGCTCGTCGGCCTTGGGGTCGCTGAAGCGGTGGTAGTTCGAGAACGTCTGCTCGCCGACCGGCTTCAGCGTCTCGCTCGACATGAGCGAGCGGTAGTACTGGTACGGCGTGGGCGCGTTGTCGCTCCACACGATGCCCGAGTCGAAGTCGCCCTGCTCGTAGCCCGCCGTGACGGCGGCCCAGTCGGGGGCGTTGACCGTCGCGGTCACCCCGATATCCGTGAGGTTCTGCGAGATGATGTTCGCGACCGACAGCCAGTCGGTCGAGGTCGAGCCGACCGAGATGTCGAACGCGAACGGCTCGCCGTCCGGCGTCGTGCGGGTGCCGTCGGATCCGAGCTCGTATCCGGCCTCGTCGAGCATCTTGCCCGCCTCCTCCGGGTCGAAGGCGATCCAGCCGCACTCGCCGTCGAGCGAGGCGTCCTTCCACGTCTCGTACGAGCCCGACAGGCCCGAGCAATCGGCGGGGATCGTGTAGCCGGCCATGCCGACGTCGACGATCTGCTCGCGGTCGATCGCGAGGCTCAGCGCCTTGCGCACCTCCGGATCCGAGAACATCTCCTCGGTCGTGTTGAGCTGCCAGTTGACCATCGAGCCGGTGGGCGGGAACCAGTAGTGGCGGTGCTCCGGATCGCGGTCGACGTAGGTCGTCTGGATGTCGGGCATGAACTGCGGCGCCCAGTCGACATCGCCGTTGATGGCGGCGAGGTTCGCGCCGTCGTTGCCCGCGAAGGCGAGCATGCGCACGCCCGCGATCTGCTGCTTGTCGGGCTGCCAGTAGTTCGGGTTCGGCAGCAGGTCGAACGACTGCGTCTGGAAGTTCGACACCTCGGTGTAGGGGCCCGTGCCGACCGGCTCGGGGTTCTCGAAGCGGTCGGGATCCGCCTGATCTGCCCACACGTGATCCGGCACGATGATCTGCTGGCCGACCTCGAAGAGGCCGGGCGAGAACGGCTCCGACAGCGTGAAGACCGCGGTCGCGTCGTCGGCCGCTTCGACGCCCTCGACGTAGGGGAAGCTGCCCTCGACGATCTGCTGCTGCAGCGCGAAGGTCGTGGCGACGTCGGTCGCCGTGAACGGCTCGCCGTCGGACCACTTCACGCCGTCGCGCAGGTGGAACGTGAGCGTCAGGCCGTCGCCGGATGCCTCCCACGACTCGGCCAGCCACGGCACAGTGCTGCCGTCGGCGGGGTTGTAGATGAGCAGCGACTCGTAGATCGCCTGCTGCGTCATCGGTGCCGCGTTGGGCGAGAACGGGTTGAAGTTGCGGCTGAACGTGCCCATGTCTTCGCGCGGAATGGTGAGCATCGTGCCGGATCCGTCACCGCCCTGCGAGGAGGAGGTGTCGGCGGTGCAGCCAGCGAGCAGCAGCGTCGTCGCCGCCGCGGTGGCCACGAGGGCGCCAGCAAAGCGCCGCCCGCGAGTGCGTGCAGATATCATCGAAGTTATCCTTCCGAGTACTTCATCGATGCGGAGGGGATGCTCGTCACGGGGTTACCGGCCCAACGGACGAGCGAATTCGCAGTGGGCAGTCGATCACGACGTGCGTGTCGTCGATCGTGCTGCCCGCTGTCATTGCGGTGAGCATGCTCACCCCCACCGCGCCCATTTCCGCGAACGGAAGAGCGACGGTGGTGAGCCCGGGCCGCAGGTATGCGGCAAGGATCTCCTGATCGTCGAAGCCGACGACGGAGAGGTCTTCGGGGATCGAGAGCCCCAGTTCTTTCGCGGCGTCGTAGAGACCCATCGCGATGCGGTCGTTGCCGCAGAAAATTGCCGTCGGCCGGTCGGGCCGGTCGAGGAGGGCGCGTCCCTCGGTGTAGCCACTCTCGGCCGTTGCGTCGCCCGCGCGGACGAGGTCGTCGTCGAGGACGATGCCCGCCTCGGCGAGCTCGGTGCGGAAGCCCGCGAGCCGGCCGACCTGCGCGGGGATCCCCTCGGCGAGGGTGATGTGTCCGATGCGGGTGTGCCCCGCCTCGATGAAGGCGCGCGCGGCGCGGCGGCCGCCCGCGACCTCGTCGGGCACGACGGAGGGCAGCACGCCCTCCTCGTCGTAGCAGTTGACGAGCACGCAGGGCACGTCCTTCACGATCTCGGGAACCCGGATCGCGCGGTGCCACGTCGCGGCGAGGATCAGGCCGTCGACTCGCTGCTCAAGCAGCTTCTCGATCGCGGCGGGCTCGAGCGCCTGCTCGTCTTCGCTCGGGGCGATGAGGAGGAAGCGGTCCTGTTCCCAGGCGTGCTGCTGCGCGCCGCGGATGATGTCGACCGCGAAGGGCGAGGTGACGATCTCGGTGACGAGGCCGAAGAGGCCGCTGCTCTGCTTCGCGAGCGCCTGCGCGGCGGCGTTTCGGCGGTAGCCGAGGTCGGCGGCGGCGCGGTGAACGCGGTCGCGCGTGGCCTCGGGGATCATGACGTCGGTGCGGTCGTTGAGCACGAACGACACCGTGGTGCGGCTCACGCCAGCGGCGTGCGCGATGTCCGCCATCGTGGCGGGGCGCTTACGTGCCATGTCGACTCCGGTGTCAGTGAGATTGCGGGTGTGAAAAATCAACTTACCCGCTTTACTAACCCGCGTCAACGGGTAAAGTTGGGTGTGTTCAGCCCGCGGGTCCGTCCGCGCACTCAGAGAAGAGGCACCCATGACAACGCTCGTAATCGGAGAGGCGCTCGTCGATGTCGTGCGCGAGAACGGCCGCACGAACTCGGTCCCCGGCGGATCCCCCGCGAACGTCGCGCTCGGGCTCGCCCGCCTCGGGCGCGAGGTCACGCTGCACACGACGCTCGGCGACGACGAGGCCGGTCGCGCCGTGCGCGCGCACCTCGAGGAGTCGGGCGTGGCCCTCACCCCCGAGAGCGCGACGGCCGCGCCGACGACGATCGCGACCGCCGATATCGATGAGAACGGCGATGCGAGCTACTCGTTCGCGCTCGAATGGGATCCGGCCGCGATCGACCCCCGCGGCGCGGGCGTCGTGCACACCGGATCCCTCGGCGCGTGGCTACCCTCGGGCGCCGCGGCCGTCGACGGCATGCTCGCCGCGGCCCGCGCGGCGGGGGCGCTCGTGACCTTCGACCCCAACATCCGCTCGTCGCTCATCGCCGATGCCGACGCCGTGCGCGCCCTCATCGGCGAGCGCACGGCCGCGTCGGACATCGTGAAGATGAGCGACGAGGACGCCGCGTGGCTCTACCCCGGCGCGAGCGAGGACGAGGTGCTCGACACCGTGCTCGCAGCCGGCCCCCGCATCGCGGCCCTGACCCGGGGCGGCGACGGCGCCGTCATCGCGACGCGCGGGCACCGGATCTCGCGCCCGTCGGCGCCCGTGACGGTCGCCGACACGATCGGGGCGGGCGACACGTTCATGACGATCCTGGTCGACGAGGCGCCCGCGCTCGTCGCGGATCTGTCGGAGGCGATCCTCGGGCGCGTCCTCGATCGCGCCCTGCGCGCGGCGGCCATCACAGTCTCGCGCCCCGGCCCCGACCTGCCGTGGGCCCGCGACATGGAGTAGGGAATTATCGACGCTCGGGGGCGTTGCACAGAAGCGATGAGTATCGCACTTTCCGTTCTGGACCTCGTCCCCGTGCGCACGGGGCAAACCTCCGCCGAGGCACTGACCTCGTCGATGGATCTCGTCGCGGCCGCCGACAAGCTCGGCTACCGCCGTTACTGGTTCGCCGAGCACCACAACATGCCCGCCGTCGCCTCGACCTCGCCGCCCGTGCTCATCGCGGCCGCCGCGGCGCGCACCGAGCGGATCCGCCTGGGATCCGGCGGCGTCATGTTGCCGAACCACGCCCCTCTCATCGTCGGCGAGCAGTTCGCGGCGCTCGAGGCGCTCGCGCCCGGCCGCATCGACCTGGGCCTCGGCCGCGCGCCCGGAAGCGACCCCGTCATCACGCAGCTGCTGCGCCGCACGGGGACGACGAGCGAGGCCGATCAGTTCCCGCAGCACGTGCAGGACGTGCTGCAGCTCATGAGCCCCGAGGGCGCGACCGTGCGCTTCACCTCGGGCGGCACCTACGACGTGCACGCGACGCCCGACGCCGCGGCGGCGCCGACGGTGTGGCTGCTCGGATCCAGCGATTTCTCGGCGCAGCTCGCCGCGCAGCTCGGCCTGCCCTACGTGTTCGCGAACCACTTCGCGGGCGACGGCATCGAGCGCGCGATGAGCCTCTACCGCCAGGGCTTCGTGCCGTCGGAGCACCACGACAAGCCGCTCTCGTTCATCACCGCCAACGTGATCGTCGCCCCGACGGCCGCCGAGGCCGAGGAGCGCGCCCTGCCGCAGCTGCGCCAGTTCGCGCGCCTGCGCTCGAACAAGCCCCTGCAGAAGATCGAGACGATCGACGAGGTGCTCGCGAACCCGTCGGACGCGCTCGAGGATTCGCTTATGCAGCAGAACCGCCAGCGCTGGTTCATCGGCGAGCCCGCGAAGGTCGCCGACGAGCTGTCGGCCTTCGCCGAGCGGATCGGCGTCGACGAGGTCATGATCTCGGCGAGCGCCGGCGCCTACGACCGCGAGCCCAAGGCGGAGACCCCCGGCCGCCTCCAGACGCTCGAGCTGCTCGCGGGCGCGCTGCTCTAGCAAGTCATCAATTCTCCGCGCGGTCATCTGCGATTCGCAGATGACCGCGCGGAGAATTGCAGAATTAGGCCTGGGCCGTCGTGAGCGCGCCCCACGTCAGGGGCGAGTAGGCCGGGTCGCCCGAGTGCTCCCACGCGTCGGCGCGCGAGCGCTGCCACTCGTTCAGTGCGGCGACCGGATCCGCCGACGCGTGCGCCTCGTCGACCGCGACGATCATCTCGGCGAAGGCCGAGAACGGCGCCGACGAGCGCGTCGCGGAGCCCGAGAGCCCCTGCGCCTGCAGCCACTCGAGCCCGACGTCGGTCGGAAGGGTCCACCGCGCGCTCGTCACGAGCTCCGCGCCCCGCAGTGTGAGGGCGGCGACGAGACCCACCGGATCCGCGAACCCCGTCTCGCCGCCCGAGGCGCACGCGAGCAGGGCGACGCGCTCGGGGATCCCCCACCCGCCGTCTATGAGGTCGGCGGCGGTGAGCGGCTTGTGGAGCCCCGCAATGACCTCGGCGGCGCCCCGGGCCTCCGGCCCGTCGGTCAGGTGCAGCCGGGTGTCCAGCCCGTAGGCACCCGTCGTGACGTGGCCGACGTAGAACAGCCGCGCGGCGTCGGCGAGGTCGGCGCGCAGCTTCTCGCGTGAGACGTGCGGGCGCTCGGAGTAGCCGAGGGCCTCCTCGAGCAGCGGCTCGCCCTCGCGCAACACGGATCCGAGGTTCGGCACGCGCCCCGGAATCACGGGGTTCACGACGCGCACGGTGCGGGATCCGCTCGTCGCCGCCGCGCGGTGCGGCGCGTTCCGGAGGCTCGCCGGCAGCAGGATCGATACGTCGCTGCAGTGCACCATGCGCTCTCCCTCGTCGACGCGCAGCGCCTCCCAGGGGACGGATCCGAGCGCGGGCGACGGCTGGATCCGGACGTGCGGGCGCTGCCCGCGCAGCAGGAAGTGATTGAGCTCGTTGCCGAGCCCGCCGGGAAGGAGGCTCGACGCGAGCGCCGTCGAGAGCCGCTTCTCCTGCTTCAGGTCGCCCCACACGCCCCACGCGCGCCGCAGCGCGGCGTCGACGGTCTCGCCGCCCCGCGGGTTCGGCGACGCCTGCTCGAACGCGGCGAGCGCGCCCGCGATGAGCTGCGGCTGGATGCCCCAGACGCGCGGCTTGTCGAGCGCGTGCTCCCAGCGCCACGTCACCCACAGCCCGCCGCCGTTCGTGTCGACGTACTTCAGCTGCACGACGGGGGTCTCGCCGTCGAAGTCCGCGATCTCCGACAGCTGCGGCATCATCATGTTCACCATGCGGTGACCGTCTCCTCGCCTCGCGGCCTCAGGCCGTAGCGTTCCTCGGCGGCGTCGATCGCCCACCAGATGGGGCCGTCCTTATCGGGGAAGGAGCGGATCCGCGGCGGCGGGCCGCCCGCGTTCGCGCGCTCGAACGCGTCGTCGGGTGCGCCGCCGACGCCCGCCGAGGCGCTCGCGGCGACGTGCTCGAGCAGGTCGACGATCTCGTCGGCGCGGCCGAGCGCCGTGAGCGCCTGGAGCGCCTGGTCGGCGAGCCGCATCGACACCTCGCGGGTCCAGCGCTCGCGGATCTCGCCCGGCGGCAGCTCGTGCCGCACGGCGTCGGAGGCGAAGGCCGCGGGCACCGCGATCGACGCGGCGAGGGCGAAGGCTTCGTCGCGGGTGCGGGGCAGGGATCCGCCGTCCCCGGAGGCCGCCCCCGCGGCGGAGCCGAAGGAGGATCCGGCTGCCGCGGCGCCGAACGCGGATCCGGCATTATTCAGCTGCACGCCGACGTTGTAGGCGAGGACTGCGCGGTTCACGTCGATGCGCACGCGCTCCATGCGGCTGTTGCCCGCGGTCTCGAGGGCCTCGTCGAGCGTCTCGAGCGCCTCGGCGATGCGCCCGGCGTCTTGTAGCGCGAGGGCGAGAACGATGTAGGCCTCGGCCGAGGTTCCGGGGTCGCCCACCTCCGCCGAGCGCGCGATCGCACGGCGCGCGGCGGCGATGGCGTCGCTCGTCTGGCGGCGCTGGCGGGCGATCTCGGCGTATCCGGTGAGCGCGCTCACGGCCGATCTGACGTCGCCGAGCCCGAGGAAGGCCTGCTCGGACTCGGACAGGTATCGCTCGGCGGCGTCGAGGTCGCCCCGCTGCAGCGCGACGGAGGCCTGGTTGAAGGCGAGCGCGGCGCGGTCCGCGGGCCGCGCGTCCTGCGCCGTGAGGATCGCCTCGGCGGCAGCGAGGTGTTCGTCGCCGGATCCGCCCGTGAGGCGCCGGAGCATCGAGATCCGCTCGAGCGCCGTCGGCACGAGCCGCGGCTCGTGCTGCGACGCGAGGGCGAGCGCCTCGTTCGCGGCCTGCTCCGACTCGGAGTAGCGGCCGAGCCCCTGCAGCGCCCACTGCTTCGCCAGTAGGAGGTTCGTCTGCGCCTCGAACCACAGCGGGTGATCCGACTCGTTCTCGAGCTGCGCGGCGACGAAGAACGTTCCGAGCGCGTCGTCGTGGCGCGACTGCGCCGCCTCGAGCTCGCCACGCGTCATCAGCAGCATGAGCCCCTCGAACGCGTAACGCGGATCCTTAACCGTGCGGGCCCGCGCGACCGCCTCGAGCCCGCGGGCAATCTCCTCCGACGCGGCGTCGAACTCGCCGCGGTCGAACGAGGCGCGCGCGATCGTGTACCGCATCTGCGCCGACAGCACCTGCGACGTGCCGTCGCCGCGGCGCCACCACTTGTTCGTCTGCGTGAGGATCTGCCGCGCGAAGGGCTCGGCGGCCGCGTAGCCGCCCGCCTCGTAGGCCTCCGAGTACTGCTCGTATACGGCCTGGAGGTCCATCAGCTCTCCCCCGCGATGCGTGCCAGCGTCTCGGCGTCGACGCCGGGAATCGGCTCGAAGCCCGGCACCGAAAGGTGCGCGCGGCGCTCGTCGGGCCCGAGCGCGAGGAGCACCGCCGCCCTGCCCGCGCGCCCCGACCACACGCCGTCGGCGCGGAAGAGCGGCACCTCGAGGGGGCCGACCTGCGCGAGAAGCTCGACCGTCGGCGCGGGCCCCGCGACGGGCGCCGCCGCGACCGTCACCTCCAGCGCCATGCTGGCGGTCACGCGCCACTCGACCCGCGCGAACGGGTCGACGACGCCTTGCGGGACGGATCCGGGATCCAACGGATCCGAGCCCGCCGCGAGCGCCGCCGCCGGCGCGTTGCCCGCGGCCGCGAGCGCGAAATCGGCCTGCGCGGCGGGCGCCGGCGCGAGCGCCGCCCCGTAATCGTCGGCGAACGCCGCGAGCGCCTCGGTCGTGGCCGCCTCGAGAACACCCGCCGCGACCGCCGCGCGGACCGTCTCGGACGCCTCGAGGGCGTCGCCCGCGGGCTCCGCCAGCCCCGCGATCGCGCGCGAGACGGCGTCGTCATCGTCCGAGACGCCGTCGAGCGCCGCGAGGGCGACCGCGCGCTCGGCCGCGAGGATCCGCGGGTCGAGCGGCGCGATGCCCCGCACGTAGGACGCGGGCCACCAGGCCTCGCGCCACGACGCGAGGGCCGCCGCGCGCGCGAAGACCTGCGCGCCGTCGGACCGGAGGCGCGGATCCGGCAGCGCAAGCCAGGCGCCGGCGCGAGCCTCGTCCCAGACCTCGCCGCCCGCCTCGCCCGTCGCGACGTTCCACCAGAGGGTCGCCCCCGCGCCCTCGAAGACGGCCGCGAGCCAGGGCTCGGGGCGCGGTGTTCCGATGTTCATGCCCGTCCCATCTGTGACTTCGCGGCGTCGCGGCGGTCGAGAATGACCGACCGCGTCGCCCCATCGATCAGGTCCCACGCGTCTGTCGCGTCGGCCGGTGTGCGGCGCAGCTCCCTGCCCTGCAGCCTCGCCCAGAGGCGGCGCATGACCGCCTCCCGCGCGCCCTCGCGGGCGTCGATCCCCATTCGGTGCGCGCGCCGCACGAACGCCTCGCGTTGCCAGCGGGTGTCGAGGATCCGGCCCGCCGATCCGGCGCCGTCGAGGGCGGTGCGGCCCGCCGACATCACGAGCCTGCTCTCCTCCGCGGCGAGCTGCCACGGATCCGCGGTGCGGCGCGCCTCGTCGTCGACGAGCGCCGAGAGCGCCTGCGTGCCCGCGATGCCGAGCGACGACACCTGCTGGAACAGACGCTCGAGGATCGAGCGGTCGAACGGGTCCGGCAGGTGCGCCTTCGATGCCTGCTCGCCCACGGCGGGCGGCTCGGGCACCTCGCGCGCCGTCATCCCCGCGGCCCGCGCGGCCCCGGGCGCCGCGAGCGCGCGGCCGGCGGCGGATCCGTCGCCCCGCTCGGTCGCCGCGTCGAAGGCGTCGAAGCCGCCGTCGGCGAGGTCGTCGGCGAGCGCCGCGAGATCCGGATCCGCCCCCGCGGGCGCCGCGACCTCCCACGCCTCGTCGATGACGCTGCGCACGCGATCGGCGGTCGCGGCGAGGAACTCGCGCAGGTCGGCTGCCGAGATGCGGCCCGGGTCGTGCACCTCGTCGAGCGCCGCGTCGGCGGCCGCCTCGGACGGATCGCCCGCCGTCTTGGCGAGCTCGTAAGCCTTCTGGAAGTAGAGGTCCTGCGGGGATCCGCTCGTGATCTTCCGCGCGCGGCGACGGGTCTTCATCATGGTGAACCACGCGGCTGTCGACGCGAGATCGCCGCCCGCCTCCCGGATCCGCTCGCGCAGCTCCCCCGCCGCGTCCTCGTCCAGGAGGGCGTGCCCGAGGTGCGGGCGCTGCGCCGGCCGGATGACCAGCGGATCGAGCACCAGCTTGACCGTGCGCGCCAGCGGCAGCCCGGCCGCGTTGCTCAGCGGCGCGACGCCGCTCCCCAGCTCGAGCCAGGTGTCGGCGATGACGGTCATTCTCGGCGTTTGCGTCACGCCGACAGCCTATTGCGTGTCCTCCCCTCGTTGGAGAAGAGGCTACGCGCGGGGGGCGGGTGCTCCCGATCACGGGTTGCCCAACTCTGCAATTCTCCGCGCAGTCATCTGCGAATCGCAGCGGATTTGGCGGAGAAATGCAGAGTTAGGGGCTGCGGAGGTCGCGCAGCCACTCACGGGCCGCGGCGAACGACGCGTCGCTATAGCGGGGCTCGGCGTGCACGCGCTCGCGGTCGGCGCGCGGGTACGAGCCGAGGAACTGCACGTTCGGGCTGAATCGTTTGAGGCCCATGAGCGCGTCGGCCATGCGCTCGTCGTCGATGTGGCCGTCGGCGTCGATCACGAAACGGTAGCGTCCGAGGCGGTCGCCGATGGGGCGCGACTGGATGAGGCTCAGGTTGATGCCGCGCGTCGCGAACTGCTCGAGCATCTCGAGCAGCGCGCCGGGCACCTCGCGGGGCAGCTCGACGATGAGCGATGTCTTATCGGATCCGGTGGGGGCCGGCGGCGCGACCGCGCGCGTCACGAAGATGAAGCGCGTGACGGCGTTGGCGTTATCGCCGATTCCCTCGGCGAGCACGTCGACGTCGTAGTGCTTCGGCACGCCGGGGGCGGCGATCGCCGCCTGCGCGGGCAGGGATCCGTCGAGCACGCCGATCGCGCTCGCGACGTTGCTGCCGGCGACGACGTGCGAATGACCGGGAATGTTCTCGCCGAGCCACGCGAGGCACTGCGCGTAGGCGACGGGGTGCGCGGCGATGTCGACGACCTGCTCGAGCGTCGTGCCGCGCGGGGCCACGAGCACGAAGCTCACGGGAACGAGGTATTCGCCGACGATGCGAACGCCGTGCGTCTTGGCGAGCGCGTCCTGCACGCTCGACACGCCGCCGTCGACCGTGTTCTCGATGGCGAGGATCGCGCCGTCGCTCGTGCCATCCGTGACATCGGCGAGGGCCTGGGCGACGTTGGCGACGGGCTTCCATCGCTGCCCCTGCGCCTCGGGAACCTGCGCGAGAGCCGCCTCGGTGAAGGTGCCGGCCGGGCCGAGGTAGCTATACGTGCGCTCGTTCGTCATCTCTTCACTCTATTGCCCAGCTACCGGGCCCCGCGCCTGGCAGAATTGGACGCATGACAAGCCGAGCAGGACTTCCCGCCGAGCCGCAGGACCTCGTCGACATCGACGCCCTCATCGCGGCCTACTACGACCGCCGACCGGATCCGTCGGTTGCCGCTGAGCGCGTCGCCTTCGGCACGAGCGGTCACCGCGGTTCGAGCCTTTCCACGAGCTTCAACGAGGATCACATCCTCGCGACGACGCAGGCGATCGTCGAGTACCGCGCGCAGCAGGGCATCACCGGCCCGCTGTTCCTGGGCCGCGACACGCACGCGCTCTCGCTTCCCGCCGAGCACACCGCCATCGAGGTGCTCGTCGCGAACGGCGTCGACGTGCGCATCGACGCGCGCGACGCGTGGGTGCCGACGCCGGCGCTCAGCCACGCGATCCTCACCCACAACGCCGGCAAGGCGGCCGACGACCCGACGCGCGCCGACGGCATCGTCGCGACCCCGAGCCACAACCCGCCGCGCGACGGCGGCTTCAAGTACAACCCGCCGCACGGCGGCCCCGCCGACACCGACGCGACGAGCTGGATCGCCGACCGCGCGAACGAGCTCATCGCCGCCGGCCTCGAGGGCGTCAAGCGCGTGCGCCACGCCGATGTCGACCAGAACGCCATCGGCGAGCACGACTTCCGCGCGGCCTACGTCGCCGATCTCGGCAATGTCATCGACATGGACGCGATCCGCGAGAAGGGCGTGCGCATCGGCGCCGACCCGCTCGGCGGCGCCTCGGTCGAGTACTGGCAGCTGATCGCCGAGACCTACGGCCTCGACCTCACGGTCGTGAACCCCGACGTCGACCCGACGTGGAAGTTCATGACGCTCGACTGGGACGAGAAGATCCGCATGGATCCGTCGTCGCCGTCGGCGATGGCGTCGCTCGTCGCGAAGCGCGACGAGTACGACGTGCTCACCGGTAACGACGCCGACGCCGACCGCCACGGCATCGTCACGCCCGACGCCGGCCTCATGAACCCCAACCACTTCCTGGCCGTCGCGATCGACTACCTGTTCTCGCACCGCCCGGGCTGGGGCGAGGGCGCCGCCGTCGGCAAGACCCTCGTGTCGTCGATGATGATCGACCGCGTCGTGTCGACGCTCGGCCGCACGCTCGTCGAGGTGCCCGTCGGGTTCAAGTGGTTCGTTCCGGGCCTGATCGACGGATCCGTCGCCTTCGGCGGCGAGGAGTCGGCCGGTGCCTCGTTCCTGCGTCGCGACGGCGGCGTGTGGACGACCGACAAGGACGGCATCATCCTCTGCCTGCTCGCGGCCGAGATCATCGCGGTGACGGGCAAGACCCCGTCGCAGCGCTACGCCGAGCTCGAGGCCGAGTTCGGCGCGAGCAGCTACAAGCGCGTCGACGCCCCGGCAACGCCCGAACAGAAGAAGGCGCTCGGCTCGCTGTCGCCGGACGACGTGACGGCCGATACCCTCGCGGGCGACCCGATCACGGCGAAGCTCTCGCACGCCCCGGGCAACGGCGCGGCGATCGGCGGCCTCAAGGTGCAGACCGAGTTTGCCTGGTTCGCGGCCCGCCCGAGCGGCACCGAGGACGTCTACAAGCTCTACGCTGAGAGCCTGAAGGGCGAGGAACACCTCGCCCAGGTGCAGGAAGAGGCCCGAGCCATCGTGGCGGCGGTGCTGGGGTCGTAACCCCTCCCCCTCCTCGCGAACGAACAAGGTTTACGCGAACGGATACGTTATTTCGTAGTCGTTCGCGTAAACCTTGTTCTTTGGGCAGGAGGGGTTACTTCTTGCGCGCCCACCGGGCCGGGAGGTTCGGGCCGTCCCACACCTGGATGATGCCCCACACCACTGCCGTGAACGGCACCGCGAGGATGGCGCCGAGGATGCTCGCGAGCACCGTGCCGACGGTCAGGGCAACCAGGATGACGAGGCTGTGCAGCTTCAGCGCGCGGCCCATGAGCACCGGCTGCAGGAAGTTGCCCTCGAGCTGGTTGACGGCCACGACGATCGCGACGACGATGACCGCGGCGATGAGCCCGTTGTCCATGCGCCCGCCATCGACGAGCGCGAGGAGCGCGGCGAGAACGCCAGCGAGCGTCGCACCGACGATCGGGATGAACGCGAGCAGGAACACCAGCAGCGTCAGCGGGAACGCGAGCGGGATGCCGAGGATGAACAGGCCGATACCGATGCCGACGGCGTCGACGGCCGCGACCGCCGCCGTGCCGCGCACGTACGCGCCGATGGTGTCGACGCTCTTCGTGCCGATGCGGTCCATGCGCTCCCGCCACTCGCCCTGGAAGGGGCGCTTCAGGAACGACCAGATGATCGGTCCGTCCTTGAGGAAGAAGAACAGCACGACAACCATGAGCACGAGGCCCGTCACGAAGTTGGCAACAGCGCCGACGCCGGCGACGGCGCCGGATCCGACCGCGGATCCGAAGTTCGAGCTCGTAATGAAGGTCTGCGCCTGCGCGAGCCACTCGTTGAGCTGGTTATCGTCGATGTCCCACGGCAGCGAGTTGACCCAGATCGGCACCTGCTCGATGATCTGGTTCACGCCCTGCACGGCGCTGGCGTAGAGGTCGTCCCACTGCGCCACGACCGCCTGCACCATGCCGTAGCCTACGCCGCCGATGACGACGACGATGCCGAGCAGCACGATCACGGTCGCGAGCACCGACGGCATCCGCGCGCGCAACCACTTCATGACCGGCTCGAACGCCGACGCGAAGACGATCGCGAGCATGACGGGGATCACGACGAGCGTCAGCTGCCGCAGCCCCCAGACCGCGCCGACCGCGAGCAGCACGACGGCGATGATCTGAACCGAGCGGATCGCGAGCAGCCCGAGACCGTCGCGCCAGGGTCCCGGATCCGCCGGGGCGGCCTTCGCCTTCGCGCGGGCGGCCGGCTGCGGAGCAGCGGCCGGGGCGGCGGCCGGCGCGGTCTTTCGACGTCCGAACATGGATCCCCCAATGTAGAGAAGAAGTGCTCCCTATCCTGCCGGATGCCGCGGACGACCGGGGGGATTTCGTGGCGCCCGGTCAGTGTGTTCGGCCGCTCGCCTTCCTGGCGTCAACTCCGCACCGTGCGCACACGGTCCTCGACTGCATCGTTCCGACGATACGCGGTTGGCGCGTCACATCGGGGGCGTACGAATTCGTTATCCACTGGTGCCCGTTCGCGATGCAATCGGGATTCTCGAACTTTTGGCGCCGCAACCGTTTCACGAAAGATCGCACGTTTCGCATGTCCTCACCTTCGTCGTTCCTGCGACGCTACTGACGACCGAACAGCGCCGGAAGAGGTGTTTCAGAATGTGACGAAGGCCGTGCCGCCCCGTTCGCGGGTTATTTCACCGCGCCGGCCGTCAGACCGCCGACGATGTACTTCTGCAAGAAGAGGAACAGCACGACGACGGGCGCGGCCGCGATGATCGCGCCGGCGCTGAAGGCGCTCCAGTCGGCGTAGCGCGGATTCGACACGAGCTTCGTGAGGCCGACGGCGAGCGTCTGCGCGTCGGTGTCGATGAGGATCACCGAGGCGACGACGTACTCGTTCACCGACGAGATGAAGCTCAGCAGCGCGACGACCGCGAGGATCGGCGTGACGAGCGGCAACACGATCGTGAAGAACACGCGCGCGTGACCGGCGCCGTCGATGCGGGCGGCCTCGTCGATCGACTGCGGGATCGTGTTGAAGAACCCATACATAAGGTACGTGTTCACGCCGAGCGCTCCGCCGAGGTAGACGAGGATCAGGCCGATGCGGGTGTTGAGCCCAATCGCCGGGAACCAGTCGCCGATCGCCGACAGCAGCAGGAAGATCGCGACGACCGCGAGCAGCTGCGGGAACATCTGCACGATGACGATCGAGATCAGGCCGACGCGGCGGCCCGCGAAGCGCATGCGCGAGAAGGCATACGCCGCGAGGGCGCCCAGGAACACCGTGAGGATCGCGGTGATGCCGGAGATCAGCAGCGTGTTACCGAACCAGGCGAGGAACGGCGCCTGCGGGTTGTTCAGGATCCGCTCGAAGCTGTCGAGACCGATCTTCGAGAACAGGGCGTTGGATCCGGTGAGGGTGCCGTTGGGGTTGAGCGCGCTCGAGATGACGAACACGATGGGGAACATCGTGACGATGAGGACGAGCACGCCGACGACGTGCCGCCAACCGGTGTCGCGGAACCACTTCTTGGTGTTCATCAGTTGAGCTCCTCGAGCGACTTGGTGCGGCGGAAGGCGATGATCGAGATCAGCGCCACGATGACGAAGATGATGATCGTGTAGGCGCTCGCGAGGCCGTAGTCACGGGTCTGGCCCGTGAAGGCGATCTTGTAGACCATCGAAATCAGGATGTCGGTGTGACCCACCGGGATGGGCGCCGACGAGTCGCGCGGGCCACCGTTCGTGAGCATGTAGACGACGTTGAAGTTGTTGAAGTTGAACGCGAACGACGAGATAAGCAGCGGCGCGATCGAGACGAGCAGGAGCGGCAGCTTGATGCGACGGAAGGTCTGCCACGCGTTCGCGCCGTCGACCGTCGCGGCCTCCTGCAGCTCGTCCGGGATCGACTGCAGCGCGCCCGTGCACACGAGGAACATGTACGGGAAGCCGAGCCAAATGTTGACGATCAGCACCGACGCCTTCGCGAGCCACGGATCCGTGAGCCACGGGATCGAGGCGCCACCGAGCAGCACCTGGTTAATGAATCCGAAACTCTCGTTCATCATGCCGGCCCACACAAGCGCCGAGAGGAACGAGGGGATCGCGTAGGGCAGGATCAGCAGCGAGCGGTAGATCTTCTTGCCGCGCATGCGCTTGTGGTTGAACGTGATCGCGAGGAACAGGCCGATCGCGAACGTGAGCGCGACGGTCAGGAACGCGAACGCAAAGGTCCACAGCGTGACGTAGATGAGGGGCTTCGCGAGGCGGTCGTCGGTGACGGCGCGCACGAAGTTGTCGACGCCGACGGCGACCTTCCAACCGGGCAGGATCTCGGTGCCGTCGTCGGCGGTGAAGGCGCCCGTGCCGATGTCGTGGTAGACGACGCCGGTCGCGGTGTCGGTGAGGGTGTCGCCCTCGTAGTCGAGCGTCGACGTGTAGCGGTAGGCGCTGGATCCGTCGGGCGTCGAGATGCGGCCGTCGTTGGGGTCGTCGCTGAACGCGACGCTGAGGTCGGTGACCTCGTTCTGGCGGGCGAGCACGTCGGCGAACTGCAGCGAGGTCCAGCCGTCGGCCGAAATCGCCTTGTCGCCGTCGAAGCTCGCGTTCACGGCCGAGAGCGGATCCTCTTCCGTGCCGACGAGCGCATCGCCGTCGGGCGTGGTGACGAGGAGACCCAGCACGCCGTCGGATTCGACGACCGTGACGGGGTAGGCGGGCGAATCGGGCACGCGCTCAAGCGAGGAGTTGAGGAGGGCGGCGACCGCCTGATCCTTGGATCCGTTGTGCCCGGTGCCGTAGTTCGTGAAGCCGATGTAGCCCGTGTAGAGCAGCACGAAAATCTGGAACACCGCGAGGAAGATCACGCCGGGCGCGAGGTACTTCGCGGGGAGGGCTCGCCGCGAGAAGTAGATCCAGTTGACGAGAATCGCGACCGCAGCCACGATCGCGAGCACGCCCCACTCGGCGAAGCTCGCCAGCACGATCACGGCGTACACCGCGATGGCGTCGACGATGCCGAGCAGGATCAGCTTGGAGATCAGGCCGAGCAGGCTCCCGCCCGCCTGGTCGGCGATGCCGCGCGCGCGTTCCTGCCTACGCGCACGACGCGGATCCGTCGAGATCCGTTCGGTCTCGGTACTTCTCACGGTGTTCCTCTCGTGAGGGTCGCCAGAAAATGTCGGTTGCGCGCGCGCAACCCGACATTTTCTGGCGACCCAATTAGTCGGTGGGGCCGATCAGCCGATCGCCGACTGCACGTCGGCTGCCAGCTTGTTCCAGCGCTCGGTCGGGTCGGCGCCGTTGATGATCTCGGCCTCGGCGATACCCCAGTACTCCCAGACGGCACCCATGGCGGGGATCGCGGGCATCGGGACGGCGTCCTCACCGACGGCGGCGAAGCCACCGATGATCGGATCCGCGGAGGCGGTCTCGGCGGCGGCCGAGAGGGCGGGGAGCACGTTGCCCGAGTTGAACAGGTCGAGCTGCGCGTCTTCGGTGCCGAGGAAGTTCACGAGGAAGTCGGTCGCGGCGACCTTGTTCTCCGACTCGGACGAGAGGAAGAAGCCCTTGACACCCGCGAACGGCGAGGCGATCTCACCGGTGGGGCTCGGGACGGGGTCGATCGCGACGTCGATGCCGGCGTCGACCGCGGCGCCGACGTTCCAGGGGCCGGTCAGCCAGAAGGCCGCGTCGCCGTCGAGGAACGCCTGCTTGGCGATGTCACCGTCGATGTCGGTGTTGAGGTTGCCCTCGGCGCCCTGCTCGCCGAGCCACGCGGCGAACTCGAGGCCGCCGTCGTTGCCGATCTGCAGGTCGGTCGCGTCGTAGCCGGCGTCGTTCACGCCGAAGACGGGAGCACCGAACGCGGTCTGGAACGGGTAGAGGTGGTAGGGGTTACCTTCCACGCCCTGCTCGACCACGAAGGGGTGGTCGAGGCCCGCGTCCTTGCCGGCCTGGATCATGTCGTCGTAGGTCGCGGGGGCGTCCGGGACAAGCGCGGTGTTGCGCAGCACGGCGATGTTCTCGACCGCGTAGGGGAGCATGTAGACGGTGCCGTCGTAGGTCGCGGCGTTGATGGCCACGTCCATGTAGTTGGCGGCCGAGTCGCCGAGCTCGAGCGGGGCGACGACGCCGTTGGTCGTGAGCTCGCCCAGCCAGTCGTGCGCACCCATCGTGATGTCGGGGCCCTCGCCCGTCGGCACCTGCTGGATGAAGTCGTCCTTGATGTCGCCGGTGTCCTTACCGACGATCTCGACGGAAACGCCCGTCTTCGCCTCGTAGGCGTCCGCGGCACCCTGCAGCGCATCGACGCGCTCCGAGTCGACCCACACCGTGAGGCTCGTCGTCGACGCCTCCTGCGAGGCAGACGGCTCCGCGGAATTCTCGGCAGGCTTTTCGGCCGTCGAGCTCGAGCAACCAGCGAGGCCCAGAGCGGCCACGAGGCTGATGGCCGCGATGGCGCGGCTCGGCTTGTTCACCGTCATCGGTGTGCCCTTTCGTTCTGCCGGCGACATCGCCGGGTTATGCAAACGCTTCCATTTAGGTTCCCGCCGGATGAACCGTAGATGTACGGCGATCCCGACGGGTATTACATGACCAGAATGCACCCTGCGCCGAGAAATTGCAAACGTTTCCAATTTTGGGTCGCGAGCCGTATGCTGTCCCCCATGACCAACGAATGGTGGCGCTCCGCCGTGATCTATCAGATCTATCCGCGCTCATTCGCCGACGCATCCGGTGATGGCGTCGGCGACCTCGCGGGGATCACCAACCGACTGGACAGCCTCGCGCACCTCGGCGTCGACGTCGTGTGGCTCTCCCCCTTCATGACAAGCCCGCAGAAGGACGCGGGCTACGACGTCGCGGACTACCGCGACGTGGATCCGCTCTTCGGCACGCTCGAAGACTTCGACGCCATGCTGAACCGCGCTCACGAGCTGGGGCTGAAGGTCATCGCCGACCTCGTCCCCAACCACTCGTCGGATCAGCACCCCTGGTTCCAGGAGGCCCTCGCGGCCGCTCCCGGATCCGTCGAGCGCGCCCGTTACATGTTCCGCGAGGGCCGAGGCGAGACGGGCGAGCTGCCCCCGAACAACTGGGAGTCGATCTTCGGCGGCCCGGCATGGACTCGCGTGCCTGACGGCCAGTGGTACCTGCACCTCTTCGACTCGTCGCAGCCCGACTTCGACTGGTCGAACGAGGAGGTCCGCGAGGAGTTCCGCGGGATCCTGCGCTTCTGGCTCGACCGCGGTGTCGACGGCTTCCGCGTCGACGTGGCGCACGGCCTCGTCAAGGCCGAGGGCCTGCCCGACTACACCCCGCCGGCTGACGCCGACTCCATGGGCGGCGCCGAGCCGGTGCCCTATTGGGGCCAGGACGGCGTGCACGAGATCTACCGCGACTGGCACAAGGTGCTCGCCGAGTACGAGGGCGACCGCGTGCTCTGCGGCGAGGCCTGGATGCCGACCGTCGCCGAGATTGCGAACTGGGTGCGCCCCGACGAGATGCACCAGTCGTTCAACTTCCCCTACCTGTCGAGCGATTGGGACGCCGCAGAGCTGCGCACCGTCATCGACGAGTCGATCGAGGCGTTCGGATCCGTCGGCGCCCCCTCGACGTGGGTCCTCTCGAACCACGACGTCATCCGCCACGCGACCCGCCTGAGTCTCGACGAGGGCACCCCGCAGGGCCACGGCATCGGGCCGAAGACGCCGAACCTGCCGGACGAGGCGGCCGGCCTCGGCCGCGCCCGCGCGGCGACGACGCTCATGCTCGCGCTCCCCGGATCCGCCTACGTCTACCAGGGCGAGGAACTCGGCCTGCCCGAGGCGATCGACATCCCCGACGAGGCGCGCCAGGATCCGACCTGGTTCCGCACGAACGGCGAGCGCTACGGCCGCGACGGCTGCCGTGTGCCGCTGCCCTGGTCGGTCGACGGCGACTCGTTCGGCTTCAGCGAGACGGGCGCCTCGTGGCTGCCGCAGCCGGCATCGTGGGCGTCGTATGCCCGCGACGCGCAGGACGGCGTCGAGGGATCCACCCTCGAGCTTTACCGCTCGCTGCTCGCGTTGCGCAAGGAGCACGCCCTCGGCACCGGATCCGTGTCGTGGTTGCCGTCCGAGGACGGCGTCCTCGCGCTGCGCAACGGCGACGTCACGATCATCGCCAACGTGTCGGGCGAGCCGGTCGCGCTGCCCGAGGGTCGGATCCTCGCCGCCTCCGGCGAGCTCGACGGCGGCCTCGTGCCCGCCGACACCACCGTCTGGCTCGGCTGACCGGCCGCGCCGCCCCGTACACAACGACGCAAATTTTGCGGGTGGCTTCCGCCCGAGGCCCGGAATTCCGGGGCCTCGGGCAGACCCCCCTGCACGATTTTGCGTCTTTGTGTACGGGCGCCTAGTGAGAGGATGTAGGGCGTGAACATCGCCGAGGTTGCCCGAGCCGCCGGGGTGTCGAACGCGACCGTTTCGCGCGCCCTCTCGGGCCGCGGATCCGTCTCGCCCGCCACCCGCGAGCGCGTGCTTGCGGCCGCCGACGAGCTCGGTTACGTCGTCTCGCAGGCCGCGTCGACGCTGTCGAGCGGGCGCACCCGCAACGTCGGCATCGTCATCCCGTTCCTCGACCGGTGGTTCTTCACCCAGGTTCTCGCGGGCGCCCAGCGCCGGCTCATGGACTCGGGCTACGACGTCACCCTCTACAACCTCGAGGGAGATGGATCCGAGCGCCGCACCGTCTTCGACGATTTCTTGTTGCGCCAGCGCGTCGATGCCGTGATCGCGGTCTCGCTCGAGCTCGAAGAGAACGAGGTGTCGCGCCTGCACGAGCTGGGCAAGCCGCTCGTCGGCGTCGGCGGACCGATCCCCGGCGTGCGCACCCTGCAGATCGACGACGACGCGGCGGCCCGCCTCGCGACCGAGCACCTCATCTCGCTCGGCCACACCTCACTCGCCCATATCGGCGGCGACGAGGCGAGCGACGCCGACTTCCACATGCCGATCAAGCGTCGCCGGGGTTTCTCGGCCGCGCTCGAGGCCGCGGGGCTCGAGCCCGCGGGCTTCATCGGCGCCGACTTCACACTCGCGGGCGGGTACCGCGCCGCGAAGCAGCTCCTCGGATCTCCGAACCGCCCCACCGCGATCTTCGCCTCGAGCGACGAGATGGCCTTCGGCGCGATCCTCGCGGCGCGCGACCTCGGGCTGCTGGTTCCGCACGACGTTTCGATCGTCGGGATCGACGGACACGAGCAGGCCGAGTTCTTCGGCCTGTCGACCGTCGCGCAATACCCGCGCCGCCAGGGCGCGCACGCGGCCGAGGTGCTGCTGGCCGAGCTCACCGGATCCGAGGCCCCCTCCCCCGAGGTCCCGTTCGAGCTCGTCACGCGCGCGTCGACGGCGCGGCCGCGGCCCGCCTAACTCTGCAATTCTCCGCGCGGTCATCTGCGATTCGCAGATGACCGCGCGGAGAATTGATGATTTGGTGGGCGTGTCCCTACACGCGCTCGAGGATCGCGCGGAGCTCCGGATCCTGCTCGGCCTCGACCGCCTCGGCGCGGGCCTCCGCAAGGATCTCCGGGATCGACACGCGCTGGCCGGTCTCGGCCGAGCGCGTCGCCGCGAACACCATCGCGAGGCTGTGCACGTTCTCCGCCGCGGTGTTCTGCGGCCTCTCGCCGCTGCGCAGGCTCGCGACGAACTCGCGCAGGGATCCGGCGATCTCCTCGGGGACGTCGGTGTCGACGGACACGGGTTCCGGATCCGCCCCCGTGCGCGTGAGGGTCACGTCGCGTTCGCCGTTCCACCGGACGGTGCCGTTCTCGCCGTCGGCGATCCACTCGCCGTTCCACGAGGTCTCCTCGCCGCGGGCGATCCAGCTGCCCGTGAACACGTAACGCGCGCCGCCTTCGAATTCGAAGATCGCGTGGGCGTCGGCCGCGCCGGCGTACCAGCTCCACTCGGGGTTGGCTTCCTTGCAATACACGGCCAGCGGATCCGTGCCGATGAGCGAGCGGGCCGCGTCGAATTGGTGGATGGCCATGTCGACGAGCAGCACGTGATCCATCTCCTCGCGGAATCCCCCGAAGTGCGGGCCCTTCGCGAAGCGCGTCGAGACGCGCGAGACCGGCCCGATCTCGGGCAGGCTCGCGCGAGCTGCGTCGAGCGCCGCGTAGTAGCGCCGCGACTGGCTGATCATGAGCAGCTGGCCGTGCTTCTCGGCGACGGCGGCCTGCTTGTAGGCCTGCGCGAGCGTCGGCGCCGCCGGCTTCTCGCACAGCACCGGGAGCCCCGCGTCGAGCGCCTCGAGGTTCACGGGCAGGTGCGCGACAGGAACCGTCACGTTCACGACGGCGTCGGCGCCCGTCTCGGCCGCGATCGCGGCGGCGGAGGTTCCGAGCGCGACCTCTCCCGGGATCCCTTCCTCGGCGAGCGCGCGCCGCGCCGTGTCGAGATCGAGGTCGACGAGGCCGACGAGCTCTACCAGCGGATCCGCCGTGATCGCGCGCAACCACGCGCGGCCCATGCCGCCCGCGCCGACCTGCACGATCTTCAGCGGGCGGCCGCTATCGACAGTGGCAAAAGCGGTCAATTGTCCATCGCTCCCGTGTAGCCGTGGCCGTTGTAGAAGTCTTCCGGTTCGTAGCGGAGGAGGACCGGATCCGTGCGCTCGGGGCGCACCGTCTTCGCCCACTCGACGCCGTTGGAGATCACGCGACGGACCTCCTTCTGGTGGTAGACCGGGTAGTCCTGGTCGCCGGGGCTGAAGAAGAAGATCTTGCCGTAGCCGCGGCGGTAGGTCATGCCACTGCGGAACACCTCGCCGCCCGAGAAGGTCGAGAGGAAGACGAGCTCGTCGGGCGCGGGCACGTCGAAGAACTCGCCATACATCTCCTGCGCCGGGATGATGAACGGATGCGGCACGCCCTGCGCGATCGGGTGGGTCGGATCCACCGTCCACACGATCTCGCGATCGTTCTTCGACCGCCAGCGCAGCGTGCAGCTCGTGCCCATGAGCTTGCCGAAGATCTTCGACCAGTGCCCCGAGTGGAGGACGAGAAGTCCCATGCCCGCAAGCACGTGACGGTGCACGCGCTCGACGACCTCATCGGCGACGTCGGCGTGCGCCGCGTGCCCCCACCACACGAGCACGTCGGTGTTTCGGAGGACCTCTTCCGTGAGTCCGTGCTCCGGATCCTGCAGCGTCACGGTCGTGACCTCGACGCGCTCGCCGAGGTTCTCCTCGATGCCCTGCTTGATGGTGGTGTGCATGCCATCGGGGTAGATGTCGCGCACCTCCTGCTGCTCCTGCTCGTGGACGTTCTCGCCCCAGACGACGACGCGGATGGGATTCATGATGTGGCTCCTTGGCTATGAGGGTTTATTTGACGGATCCGCCCATGGCGCCGGCGGCGATGTACTTCTGCGCGATGAGCAGGAGGATGATCGCGGGCAGCGACGACAGGACGGCGGTTGCCATCACGGCGCTCCAGTTCGACACCTGGGTGCCGAGGTACTGGTAGATGCCGAGGGTGACGGGTCGGATGTCGCTCGTGGTGGTGAGCGTCAGCGCGAAGAGGAAGTCGCTCCACGCGAAGAGGAAGGCGAACAGGCCCGCGGTGATGAGGGCGTTCTTCGACACGGGCAGGGCGATCGACCAGAAGGTACGGACCTGGCCGGCGCCGTCGACGCGGGCCGCCTCGATGATCGAGGGGTGGATGTTCGCCATGAACGCCCGCATGACGATGATCGCGAACGGGATCGACTGCGATGCGTCGGCGATGATGAGGCCCACGTGGGTGTTGAGCAGGCCGAGATCGTTGTAGGCGGCGTAGAGCGCGTTCGCGATCACGATGCCCGGGATCATCTGGCCGATCAGGATGATCAGCAGCGCGATCGAGATCCAGCGATAGCGGAATTGCGCGAGCGCGTACGCCGCGGGCGCCGCGATCGCGAGGCACACGATGACCGCGCCGATCGAGATGACGAGGCTCGTGACGAGGTTCTTGCCCTGGTCTGCGAACGCCTTCTCGTATCCGGCCCAGCTGGGGTTCGTCGGGAAGATGCCCGCCGTCAGCGTGTTTCCGGACGGCTGGAGGGAGGCGTTGATCATCCAGTAGACCGGGAACAGCATGACCACGAGGATCACGATGCCGATCACGGCGTAGGCGATCTGCTTCGGCTTGAGGGCCCGGGCGCGCGATGCCGCGCCGGGGTTCACGGTGACAAGTGCTGTGGTAGTCATGGCCGGCCCCTTATTCGTCTACGGCCTTGCGCGTGCCGCGCAGGTAGATGACCGCGAACACGAGCGAGATGAGAATGAGGATGTTGCTGAAGGCCGCGCCGACGCCGAACTCGAAGTCGATGAACGAGGTCTGGTACGAGCGGATCGCGATCGTCTGCGTCGCGTTCGCGGGCCCGCCGCCCGTGAGGCCCAGGATCACGTCGAGCACCTTCAGCGTGTAGACGACGCCGAGCACGAGCGTGACGCTGATGACGGCGCGCAGGTTCGGCAGCGTGATGTGCCAGAAGGCCTTCCAGCCGGTCGCGCCGTCGAGCGACGCGGCCTCGTAGAGCTCCTCCGGGATGTCCTGGAGTCCGCCGTAGAGCAGCGTCACGTTGAACGGGATGCCGACCCAGATGTTGACGACGATGACCGCGATGAGGGCAACGTCGGGGCTCGTGAGCCACGGCACCGCGTCGATGCCGAAGACGCCGAGGAAGCGGTTCAGGATCCCGCTGTCCTGGTCGAGGATCGAGCGCCAGGTCGCGCTCGCGACGATGAGCGGAAGCAGCCACGGCAGCAGGAGCAGCGCGCGCATGACGCTCGAGAGCGGGAACTTCTTCTGGAAGAACAGCGCGAGCGCGAGGCCGATCACGAACTGGCCGAGGAGGGATCCGGCCGTGAAGAGCGCCGTGTTGAGGAGCGACGGCCCGAAGAGGTTGCTCGTGATCGCGGTCACGTAGTTCTCGATGCCGACCCACGGGGCCTCGCCCGTGAAGAAGGTCTTCGTCGTGTAGTCCTGGAAGCTCATCGTCAGGTTCTTGACGATGGGGTACCCGAAGAACAGCAGCACGTAGATGGCTGCGGGGACGACGAACATGAACTTCACGGCGTCGTCGCGACGGATCCGGCGCCGCGCGCGGAGGGGTGTTGCGGTTGTCATGGTGCTCCTTTGCACCGTGGCCCGGCCATGCGGCCGGGCCACGAGCGGTTGGCGTTAGCCCTGTGCGGCCTTCGCGAAGGCCTCGTCGGCCGGCGTGCCGGTGATGCCGAGCTGGATCGCGTTGTAGATCACGGTCGCGGCGTCGGGCCAGTCGGCGCCGAGCTTGCCGGTGCGGGCGCGGGCCGTCTTGATCTGCTCACCGAAGGCGGCCATCTCGGGCACCTCGGAGATGTACTGGTCGATGATGTCGGTGCGCGTCGGCACGAGGTAGCGCGCCTTCGCGATCGCCATCTCGCTGTCCTCGCTCGACATGCACTCGACGAACTCGGCGGCCTTCGCCTTGGTCGCGTCGTTGCCGGTCTCGGGCACCGTCCAGATCTCGCCGCCGAGGGGCGCGACCGAGTCTTCGCCCGCCTTGTTGACCGGGATCTCGACCGAGGCCCACTCGAAGTCGGCGTCGGTCAGCGACGGGATCTGCCAGGGGCCGTTGACCATCATCGCGGCCTTGCCGGCCATGAACTGATCCTTCACGTCGCCCTGCGTCCAGTTCACGGCGCCCTGCGACACGGATCCGTCGTTAATGAGGTCGACCCACAGCTGCAGCGCCTCGGCGTTCTCGGGGCTGTCGAGCTCGGTCTCGTCGCCGCCGTTCGACCACATAAACGGCAGGAACTGCCACGTGCCCTCGTAGTTCGCGATCGCCGAGAAGGCGAGGCCGTAGCGGTCGCCCTCGGTCAGGGCCGCGGCGGCCTCCTTCAGCTCGTCCCACGTGGTGGGCGGCTCGATGCCCTTCTCGGCCAGCAGGTCGGCGTTGTAGAACAGGCCGAGCGTGTTGACGGCGGGGCCGAGGCCGTAGACCTCCCCCTCGTAGGTCGCGGCGTCGATGATCGCCTGCGTGAACGGCGACGTGTCAACGTCGAACTCGCTGAGCGGGGCGAGGCCGCCGGTCGCCGCGATCTCCTGCACGTCGGGGTTGTCGAGCATCAGCACGTCGGGCATCGTTTTCGACTGCGCGCGCTGTAGCACGGTCTGGATGAGGTCAGCACCCGGCACCGTCTCGCGGTCGATCGTGACCCCGACCTGCTCGGCGCAGGAGTCGAGGGCCGTCTGCATGAGCGTCTTGTCGGGCTCGTTGTTGTAGTAGTCGAGCACCGTGAGGGTGCTGGCGTCGCCGTCGCTGCCGCCGTCGCCGTTTCCGCCGCCGCCCGAGCAACCGCTCAGGGCGAGGGCGCCGACCGCGAAGGTCGCGGCCGTGATGAGGATACGGTTCTTGTGCATGATGTACTCCTTTGTCTTCATGCTGTGTGGAGTGTTGCGCGAGATGGTTAAGCGCTTAAACTCGGGTACACCATGACACATAATGGGAGTGCGTGTCAACAGACCTGACGCGAAATACGGGGGAGGTGCCGCATGGCGACGATGCGGGATGTGGCCGAGCACGCGGGGGTCTCGATCGCGACCGTCTCGTTCGTGGTCAACGGCACGAAACACGTCACGGACGGCACGCGGGAGCGCGTCGAGACGGCGATGCGCGATCTCGGTTTCCGCCGGAATCCGGTCGGCGCCGCCCTCGCCAAGGGGCGCACGAGCATCATCGCCCTGCTCTTCCCGACCCTCGAGCGCACCCTGTCGCACACCGCCGTCGAGTTCTTCACGAGCGCCGCGCGCCGCGCGCGCGAGCGCGGCTACGACCTCATCCTGTGGCCCATCGGAAGCGACGTCGAGCACATCGACGTGCTCGCCCGCGGCGGCCTCGTCGACGGCGTGATTCTCATGGAGGTGAAGCTCGCGGATCCGCGCGTTTCGGCGCTCGCGACGAACAACGTGCCGTTCGCGATGATCGGCCGCACGGCGGATCCGTCGGGGCTTCCCTACGTCGACATCGACATGGCGACGTCGGCGCGCGAGGCGTACGAGCACCTCGCCGCGCTCGGGCACCGCAACATCGCCTACATCTACAGCGAGGGCGTCAAGTACGACCACGGGGCCGACGCCCGTGCCCGAAGCGCGTACCGCGAGGTCGCGGCGGCGCACGGCGACCCCGCGACGCTGATCCCCTGCCTCGAGCACCCGACGGCGGGGCGCGAGCTCGGGGCGCGCTTCGCCGCCGATCACCCCGACGCGACCGCCGTGATCCTGCTCAACGAGCACGCCGCGCCGGGGTTCCTGACGGGGCTCGCGCACGCCGGGGTGCGGGTGCCGGAGGACCTCAGCGTGCTCTCGCTCGGATCGAGCGATTACATGGCCGCAATGACGGATCCACCCATGAGCTACATGCGCACCCCCGGCCCCGAGCTGGGGCGGCTGGGCGCCGACGCGATTCTGCAGCGGCTGACCGAGCCCGAGGATCCGCCGCTGCAGGAGCTCCTGCCGTGCGAGTACGTGCCCGGGGCGACGATGGCGGCCCCGCGGGCCTAACAACTCTGCAATTCTCCGCGCGCTCATCTGCGAATCGCAGATGAGCGCGCGGAGAATTGCAGGTGTGGGGGAAGATTGAGGAATTGTGGCGGGGCCTGAGGAGAAGAACAGCGTGAAGCGCGTGGGGATCCGCGATGTTGCCGCGGCGGCGGGAGTATCGATCAGCACGGTGTCGAATGCGCTCAACCGCCCCGACATGGTCAGCGACGAGCTCGCGAATCGCGTGCGCCAGGCCGCGGACGAGCTCGGCTACGTGCCTCTCCGCGCCGCGCAACAGCTGCGCCAGGGCCGCAGCGGCCTCATCGGCATGACGGTCATCAACATCGCGAACCCGTTCTTCGCGGATCTCGTCGCCGGCGCCGAGTCGGCCGTCGCGCGCGGCGGGCGGCGCGTGCTCGTCGGCAACACCAACGACGAGCTCGTGAAGGAGCGCGACCACCTCGAGCTCTTCGAGTCGGTGCACGTCGACGGCATGCTCGTGAGCCCGTTCGGCGGCCCCGAGGCGTGGATCCAGCGCCTGCGCGACAGCAAGATCCCGACGGTGTTCGTGGACGCGATCGACGACGCGGGCGAGTTCTCGTCGGTGTCGTTCAACGACGTCGCGGGCGGCCGGCTCGCGGCCGAGCACCTGCTCTCGCTCGGCCGCACGCGCCTCGCGTTCGTGGGCGCGCGCGCCGAGGTGCGGCAGATCCGCGACCGCCTGCTCGGAACCGAGGAGGCGGTCGACGCGCACGGCGGTGCGAGCCTCGAGCGCATCTGGACCGACCGCGTGAACTCCGACATCGGCCGCGCCTTCGGCCAACAGCTCGCCGACCGCGCGCCGCAGAACCGCCCGAACGGGCTCGTCGTCCCGAACGACCACCTCGCGATCGGCATCGTGTCGTCGCTCGTTTCGCGCGGGATCCGGGTGCCGGAGGACATCGCCATCGTCGGCTACGACGACATCGAGTTCGCGGCGATCGCGGCCGTGCCGCTGACGTCGGTGCGCCAGCCGGCGCGCGAGATGGGCCACCGCGCCGCCGAGCTGCTGCTCGCGCGCATCGCGGGAGACGCGACCGAGGTCGAAAACATCGTCTACGAGCCGACGCTCTCGGTGCGCGAGTCAACGATCGGCCGCTCCCCCGCCTAAGGGTCGCCACAAATCGTCGCCTCGCACCACCGTGGGGCGACGATTTGTGGCGACCCTACCCAGAGGGTGTGGGTCGCCATAAATCGTCGCCTCGGCGGTGCGTGAGGCGACGATTTGTGGCGACCGTGGGTTACGCGGTGACCTCGACCGAGACCGTGACGTACGAGTGGGCCGGCAGGTCGACCTCGAGGCCGCGCGCGTGGGCGCGGACACCCTCGTGGGCGACGGGCGCGACGGCGTCCGGGTTCTCGGGGGTGTTGTGCGCGGCGGTGTCGGCGGCGGTGAGGATCCGGGCGGTCACGGATCCGAGCTCGGCGCCGCGCAGGTCGAGCGTGACCGTGCGGTCTTCGCTCGCCTCGAGGTTCGACAGCGAGATGAGCGCGCGGCCGTCCTTGATCGAGGCCGAGGCCGAGATCATCGGCAGGCTGCGGCCGTCGATCTCGCGGGTCTCGGCGCCGACGACGTGCGCCTCGAGCGAGTCGGCGTCGTGGTGGCCCGTGTTCATCTCGAACACGTGATACGTCGGCGTCTTCACGAGCGCGCCGGATTCCGGATCCGTCAGCAGCATCGCCTGCAACACGTTGACCGTCTGCGCGATGTTCGCCATGACGAGGCGGTCGCTGTGGCGGTGGAACGCGTCGAAGTGCACCGAGGCGACGAGGGCGTCGCGCAGCGAGTTCTGCTGGTACAGGAAGCCGGGGTTCGTGCCCTCCTCGACGTTCCACCACGTGCCCCACTCGTCGAGCACGAGGCCGACGCGCTTGTCGGGGTCGTAGCCGTCCATGACCGTGCTGTGGCGGGTGAGGAGCTCCTCGATGCGGAACGCGCGCGACAGCGCGACGTACCACTCATCCTCCGTGAACTCCGTCGCGGATCCCTTATCGGCCCACGGGCCCGTCATCGTGTAATAGTGCAGCGACAGCGCCTGGTAGGGCGACGAGCTCTCGCCCGGGCAGCCGCCGAGGCAGCCGAGGCCGCGCATGAGCGCGGCGGTCCACTTGTAGTCGTCGACGTTGGCGCCGGCGGCGATGCGGTAGACCTTGTTGTCGCCGTGGTCGCGCACGTAGGTGGCATACTGGCGCGCGAGGTCGGTGTAGGCGTCGGCGCGCATGTTGCCGCCGCAGCCCCACGCCTCGTTGCCGATGCCGAAGAACGGGACCTTCCACGGCTCGTCGCGGCCGTTCTCGCGGCGCAGCGCCGCCATGGGCGAGTCGTCGGCGCGCGTGAGGTACTCGATCCACTCGCTCATCTCGCGGACGGTGCCGGAGCCGACGTTGCCGTTGACGTACGCGTCGGCGCCAAGCATCTCGCAGAGCTGCATGAACTCGTGCGTGCCGAACGAGTTGTCCTCGACGACGTCGCCCCAGTGCGAGTTGACCATGCGCGGGCGCTCTTCGCGCGGGCCGATGCCGTCCTTCCAGTGGTAGTCGTCGGCGAAGCAGCCGCCCGGCCAGCGCAGGTTCGGGACCTGCAGCGCGCGCAGCGCCTCGACGACGTCGAGGCGGATCCCGCCCTCGTTCGGGATGTCGGAGTCTTCGCCGACGAAGAAGCCGCCGTAGATGCAGCGGCCGAGGTGCTCGGCGAAGTGACCGTACAGGTGACGGCTGATGCGGGATCCCGGAAGGTCGAGATTGACGACGACGCGGGCGGATTCGTGGGACATGCTTCCTCGCAGGTGACGAAATTATTTGTATCGTTACATAGACTGGAGTGGTTCGCGCTTCCTGTCAAGCCCGCAAAGGTGCGGGATGACAGAATCTATCCCCGGGGGTACAGCACTATGGTGACGATGCAAGACGTGGCACAGGCGGCCGGAGTCTCGCCGATGACGGTGTCGAACGTCGTAAACGCCCGCCCGCACGTCAAGCCCGAAACCCGCGAGCGCGTTCTCGCGGCGATTCAGGATCTCGGCTATCGCGTCAACGCCGCGGGCCGGAACCTGCGCACCGGGCGCACCGGCACGATCGGCTTCGCGGTGCCCGAGATCGACAACCAGTACTTCGCGCACCTCATCGCGCGGGTCGTCGACGAGGCCGCGGAGCGCGGGCTGCGCGTCGCGATCGAACAGACCGGCGCCACCCGCGAGACCGAGATCGAGGTCGTTTCGACGTCGCGCAACCGCCTCTACGACGGGCTGCTGCTCTCGACCGCCGGCCTCACCGACGCCGACACCGACCTGCTGCAGGTCGACTACCCCATCGTGCTGCTCGGCGAGAGCCTCTTCGACGCCCCGCTCGACCACATCATCATGCCGAACCACGAGGGCGCCCGCGAGGCGACCGAGCACCTGATCGCGCGGGGCCGCCGCAAGATCGCGTACCTCAAGCGCCCCGACACCGACATGGATCCGCGCCGCGCCGGATACCTCGAGGCCGTCACCGCCGCGGGGCTCGAGCCGATCCTCATCGAGATCGAGGCGCTCGATATCGGATCCAGCGCGCGCGCCGTCGGCGCCGCCCTCGCGCAGGGGCTCGAGTTCGACGCCATCGCGGCGTTTACCGACAACCTCGCGGTGGGCGCGATCCGCGGCGCGGCCGACGCCGGGCTGCGCGTGCCCGACGACCTGCTCGTGACGGGCTTCGACAACGTTCCGCTCGCGGCACTCACGGTGCCGTCGCTCACGACGATCGCGCCCGACCACGCGGTGACCGCCCACACCGCGCTCGAGTTCCTCCTCGAGCGCATGGCCGGATCCACCGTGCCGCCGCGCACCTTCACCATCCCGCACACGCTCATCGAGCGCGAGTCCTCGCGGTAGGCCGCGCGGCGCCGGCCAGGGCCCATGCCCGGGCCGGCGCCGGCGCCCTAAATCATCAACTCTCCGACAAGTCTGCCGCTACCGTGGGCAGATTTGTCGGAGAGTTGATGAGCTGTGGGAAAAGTGAGGAATTGCGGCGACCCCGGAATAGCGCGACCCCGCGCCGCGCGGCGGCCCCGGAGGGCCGCCGCGGCCGGGCGTTAGCCCGTCACCCCCTCGTAGTCGACGACGAGGGTTCCCTCGGATCCGTCGTCGCCGACGTAGGTGATCTCGACGGATCCGGCGTCGAACGAGTCGGACCGCGTCTGGAAGGCGATCGAGCGGCTCGCGCCGGCCTTCAGGCGCTGGATCTTCTTCTCGCCGTACGGGGTGACGACCTGCGCCGTGACGAAGTCGTCCGACGTGTTGGTCACCGTGACGGTCAGCACGAGTCCGTTGCCGATCGCGCGGTGCGTGATCTCGGCGGAGACCGAGTGGGTCGAGCCCTCGATCAGCTCGGGCTCGGGGGCGTCGACGGTGTAGCGGATCGACGGGGCGGCCGGCATCTCCATGCCCTCACCGAGGAAGTAGCTCGTGTGCGGGGGCTGGTTGTAGCCGGTGTTCTGCCACGCGACGCCCAGGCGGTAGACCGGGTCGTGCATCAGCGTGCGCAGGCGCAGCTCGGTCTCGTCGGTCGTCGAGTAGATGCGCAGCTCGCTCGAGTCGGCGCTGCGCCAGGCGATCTCCTCGCGCCAGTCGCCGAACAGGTCGGCCTGCAGGTTCGGGGTGCCCTTCGTGCCGTTGTTCGAGCGCGCGCCCTCGTCGGCGAGGATCACGTCGGTGGTGCCGGTCTCCCAGTTCCACTTCGAGATCGTCGGGTAGCCCCAGTAGCCCTCCTGGTCGAAGGTGTGGTCGACGATCTCGCGCAGCGGATCCCCGTCGAACCACGCGAGGAAGTTCGCCGGCGGGATCGCCTCGGAGATGACCTCGCCGTCGGCCGAGACGAGCTGCCCGACCTCGGAGTTCCAGGCCGAGTCGCCGCCGATCGCCCATCCCTCGGCGCCCTCGTAGCGCGGGTCGACGTCGCCCGCCGCCGCGCGGCCGGTGTCGCGGACCGCGGGGATCGACCAGAGGATCTCGCCCGTCGCGGCGTCGCGCATCGTGGCGCCCATGCCGCCCTCGGCCGAGACGTGCTCCTGGGCGGCGAAGACCTCCAGGCCCGGCCGCGAGGGGATCAGGTCGGAGACGTGAATCGCGTCGCCGTGGCCGAGGCCCGTCGAGTAGAGCAGCCCGCCGTCGTCGTCGAGCGTGGCCGAGCCGTAGATGATCTCGTCCTTGCCGTCGCCGTCGACGTCTGCGATCGACAGGTTGTGGTTACCCTGACCGAACAGCGCCTCGTTCGCCTCGTCGTTCGAGTCGGTGACCCAGCGCTCGATGAGCTTCTCGCCGTCGAAGTCGTAGGCCGCCACGACCGCGCGGGTGTAGTAGCCGCGGCTGAAGATGGCGCTCGGGTGCTCGCCGTCGAGGTAGGCGGTGCCGGCCAGGAAGCGGTCGACGCGGTTGCCGTAGCCGTCGCCCCAGGCGCCGACGTCGCCGCGCGGCGGGTTGTAGTCGATCGTGTCGATCGCGGCTCCGGTCGCGCCGTCGAACACCGTGAGGAACTCGGGGCCCTGCAGCACGTATCCCGAGCTGTTGCGGTGATCGGCGCTGGCGTTGCCGATGGGCGTGCCGGCGCCGTCGATCGTGCCGTCGGCGGTCTTCATGATGACCTCGGCCTTGCCGTTGCCGTCGTAGTCGAACACCTGGAACTGCGTGTAGTGCGCGCCGGCCCGGATGTTGCGGCCGAGATCGATGCGCCACAGCCGCGTGCCGTCGAGGCGGTACGCATCGAGCAGCACGTTGCCGGTGTAGCCGGCCTGCGAGTTGTCCTTCGCGTTCGACGGATCCCACTTCACGAAGAGCTCGTAGGTGCCGTCGCCATCGATGTCGCCGACGCTCGTGTCGTTCGCCGAGTAGGTGAACGGCTGGCCGTCCTTCGTGTAGCCGTCGGCGGGCTTGTCGAGCGGCACCGAGAGGTAGTCGCCGGCCTGCACGCCGAAGTCGCCGGTCGCGGTGTATTCGCTGCCGTCGAGCACCTGCGTGACGGTGTAGACGGATCCGTCGGATCCGGCCTCGTCGAGCAGGTTCGTGGATCCTGTGACCGGCTCATCGGTGATCTTCTCGCCGTCGCGGTAGACGTGGAAGGCGATGTCGTCGGGGTCGGATCCGAGCATGCGCCACGAGACGAGCACGCCGTTGTCGGCGTGCACCGCGACGGGCGCGCGGTCGAGGTACTCGGTCTGGCGCTCGAGCGTCGTGATGGCCTCGGTCGCGACCTGCTCGGAGTCGTCGCCCGCGCCGCCGGCGTTCACGCCGACGACCGTGTAGTAGTACGGAATCGTCGTCAGCACGTCGTCGTCGGCGTACTCGTCGCCGTCGGCGATGCCGATGAGCTCGCCGCGCTCGCCCGACTTCTCGGAGCGGAACACGAGGTGGAAGACGGCGTCGTCGGCCGGGGTCCACGAGAACGAGACGAGGTTCTTCTCGGTGTCCGTCACCTCGAGCCCGGTCGCCGCCGCCGGCGGCGCGACGTCGGGGTCGACGAGCGAGACGGGAACCGACTCGCTCGGCACCGACTCGAGGCCGGTCTGGTCGACGGCCGTGACGTAGTACTCGTATTCGAGGCCCACGCGCGCGTCGGTGTCGGTGTAGCCGGGCTCGTCGACGGCGTCGATCAGCACCGGCGCGGTGTCGAAGAGCGAGGTGCGGTAGACGTTCCAGCTGACGCCGTCGACGTCGTCCCACGCGAGCGAGATCGCCGGCGATTCCGGATCCGCGTCGACGTCGGTCGCCTCGAGGCCGGTCGGGCCGAGGAGGATCGGGGTGATCTCGAGGCCGTTGAGGCGCGAGCCCGCGGCAGCGCCGTACGCCTCGATGTCGATGCGGCCGTCGGTCACGAGGAACGGGCCGCGCAGCGTCTCGTTGACGCCGCCCTTGCCGGCGTTACCGCTGCCGGCCTCCTTGCCCTCGATGCGGAAGCTCGTCTTGCTCGAGCCGATGAAGTCGCCCGAGTAGGTCTTGACCGAGTAGGTGCCGTTCGGCACGTCGAGCGCGAAGGTCGAGCTATCGCCCGGCAGGACGAAGTCGCGCGCGAGGTTATCGGCGGTGCCGCCCTGGTCGCCGCGGTCGCGGCCCGCATCGGCCGACAGCGCCTGGAGGAAGCCGATGCCGGTCTCCTCGCTGTACTGCGTGTCGGGGGTGATCTCGGTGTAGCCCTCCATCACGGGGTTGCCGGAGAGCTGGAAGTCGTACTTGTACAGCGCCTCCTTGGTCGTGAAGGTCACGGCCGCGCTCGGCTCGGACTCGCCACGGCCGTTGACCGCGACGACGCGGTAGCTGTAGGTGCGCCCCTCCTCGAGACCCTGTACGAGCGAGCTCGGCTGGGTGACCATGCCGACGAGGGTCCACTCGCCGTCCGGGGCGTCCTGGCGGTAGATCTTGTAGATGTCGGCGGTCGGCGAGGCGGTCCACTGCAGCGTGGCGCCGCCGTTGCTGATAGCGCCGGCGACGACGTCGGCCGGAACCGCGGGAACCTCGGCGGGCGCCTCGATGTCGGTCACCTTCGCCGCGATGGGGTCGTCGAATTCGGCGACGTCCTGCGCGACGAGGCGAGCCATCTGGATCGCGCCGTACTCCTGGAAGTGCGTGTCGTCGGCCGTGCCCGCGGGGCGGTTCGCGAAGACACCCGGATCCACGTGGAGGAACACGGCCTTCGCCGCCTCCGCGCCGATCTCGGTCAGGTACGCGCGCGACGAGGCCGAGAGGTCGACCAGCAGGGCGTCCTCCTGCTCGGCGACCTCGATCGCCTTCGCGACGTACTCGGGGAAGCTCACGTTGGCCTCGCCGGTGTCGGCGTTGAACGAGCGGCGCGAGACGGGCGTGACGATGACCGGGGTCGCGCCGCGCTGGCGGGCGCCCTGGATGTACTCGCGCAGGTACTCCTTGTAGTCCTCGGGCGAGGCGTAGCGGTCGTCGACGCCCTGCGTGGCGTCGTTGTGGCCGAACTGCGCGAAGAGGTAGTCGCCCGGGCGAATGTTCCGGAGGATCTCGTCGAGGCGCCCCTGCGTGATGAAGTTCTTCGACGAGCGGCCGCCGATCGCGTGGTTATCCACGGCGATGTCGTCGGCGAGGAAGCGGTCGATCATCTGGCCCCAGCCGGCCTGCGGCGCATAGGCGATCGGGTCGTAGGTCTGCACCGTCGAGTCACCCGCGATGTAGGCGGTCGGGATCGCGGCGGCCTGGCGCGCCGCGAGGCGCGTGACCGTCAGCGCGTTGATCGCGGCGGCGTCGCCGCCGAACTCGAGCGTGAGGCGGCCGTCGATCAGCGCGATCGGGAAGCCCATCTCGAGGTACTCGCCCGCGGCCTGCGGGTTTTCCTGCACCTTCGCCATCTTCTCGGCCGTGATGGTCGTGGTCGTGGCGTTCTCGGCGTCGCCCGAGACGATGTCGACCTGGTAGTCAGCGGCGGTCAGGTCGATCTCGAAGACACCGCCCGCGGCCGCGACGAAGTCGCCGCGCACGGTGTCGCCGGTGCCGCGGTCGACGTCGGCGGTCGCGGCCGACGGCGCGGTCGAGAAGCCGTAGCCCCACTCGTCGTCGAACGCGGTCGCGCTCGTGACGCCCAGGGCGCCGTCGGCGGGGGCGCCGGATCCGAAATCGAAGGTGACCGAGTCGCCCGCCTCCAATTCGGGGAGGGCCTCGGGGCGCGTGTACGCGGCCGAGGTGACCGCGCCCGTCGCCTCCGAGGATCCGGCGGTGTTGCGCGCCGAGACCCGGTAGCTCCACGCCGCGGACGTGTCGACCTCGTCGGTGTAGCCGGGCTCCGCGACGGTCGCGATCTCAGCGAAGGATCCGTCGGCGCCCGCGCGCTCGAGCACGTACTCGTCGGCGTTCGCGGTCGCGTCCCACACGAGCACGACGGATCCGTCGGTCACGCGCGAGACCGCGAGGCCCGCGGGCGTCGCGGGGGCCGCGAGCTCGGGGATCACGCCGCTGTCGACGCTCTCGCTGCGCGCCGATTCGACGCCGAAGTCGTTCACGGCGACGACGGCGTAGGTGTAGCTCGAGCCCGCCGCGACGTCGGCGTCGGTGTAGCTCGCCTCGGCCGTCTCGGCGATCTGGGCGAAGTCGCCCTCACCGTCGGCGCGGAGCACGCGGTAGCTCGCCGCGCCCTCGACCGCGCCCCACGAGAGGCCCACGCCGTTCCAGGCGATCTTCGTCGCCTCGAGGGCCGCGGGCGCCTCGGGCAGCGCCGGCGCCACGACGATGCCGTTGATGTAGGCGCCGAGGCCGCCGCCCGTGATCGAGATCGTGAGCTGGCCGTCGGTCACGACGCTGCGGAAGGTCGCCGTCGTGGTGCCGCCGCGGCCCGTCGTCATGCGGTCCTGCGCGACGCCCTCGATCTCGAGCGTGGCGTTGGTGCCGGAGGTTCCCACCAGCGCGTCGCCGATCGTGACGGTCACGTCGTATTCGCCGTCGGGCACGCCGTCGACCTGGAAGCCCCAGGCGGTGCCTGCGACGAAGTCCTCCGCGACGGCGTCGGGCTCGGCGAGGTTACCGGTGCGGTCGCGGTCGAAGAGGCTCGCGCCGTCGGGCAGCGTGATGCCCCACCCCTGCTCCTCGGTGTAGAGCGAGGAGGTCGTGACCTGCTGGTACCCCTCGGCGACGGGGCTCGTCGGCGTGCCGAAATCGAAGCGCCAGCTGCCGTCCTCGCCGGGGTCGAGCGCCGCCGTCGCGGGCGATGCCGCGAGGAGCGTCGCGACGACCGCGGCCGCGGTGCCGACGCCGGCACCCCTGCGGAGGCGCGATTTCGCGCGGGATGATCGGGAATGCTGCGTGGATGGATCCACCGTTTTCTCCTTAGAACTTCGCCATCGAAGGTTCTTCCGAGCCGCGGATGCGGCACCGCGGGCACGCCGAATAACGGTGCCGCGCGGGGATCGGAGGGTCGCTATGACCCTCCTGCCGCTCGATCATGGCAGGAGTTTTTGTATCGATCAAGTAGTTTCTGAAAAACGTTTCAATCTCTTGACGGGAGGGTAGGCTGTATCGATACACTCCGCACCACGTCGATGGAGACGCGATGATTTCTTTCCCCTCCCGCGGATCCGTCGTGGTCGCGGGCGCCGATGGTCGCGCGATCGACACGGTGCGCGATACCGTGCTGCGGCTCGACGTCGACCGCCTGCTCGCGCCCTTCCGGCGCGAGGCGGGCCTCCCCCACGCCGAGACCTACGGCGGATGGGAGGCGACGGGGCTCGACGGCCACACCGCCGGGCACGTGCTCTCGTCGCTTTCGACGCTCTCGGCGGGCGGGGATCCGCGGACCACCGCGATGCGGCGGGCGCTCATTGCCGGGCTCGCCGAGTGCCAGGCCGCTCTCGGATCCGGTTACATCGGCGGCGTGCCGGGCGGGGTCGCGCTCTGGGACGAGCTGCGCGCCGGGCGGATCGACGCCGGGGCCTTCGCGCTCAACGACCGCTGGGTACCGCTGTACAACCTGCACAAGGTGCTCGCGGGCCTCATCGACGCCGCCGAGATCGGCGACGGCGCCGCGCGCGACGTGCTCCTCGCCTACGCGGCGTGGTGGCGCGAACAGCTCGACGCGCTCGACGACGACGCGCTGCAGCGCGTGCTCGAGTGCGAGTTCGGCGGGCTCACCGAGTCGTTCGCGCGCCTCGCGATCCTCACGGGCGACGCGCACTTCCTCGCGCTGGCGCGCCGGCTCGTGCCGCGCGTTCTCGCGGATCCGCTCGCCGCCAGCCGCGACGAGCTCGACGGCCTGCACGCGAACACCCGGATCCCCGTCGTCGTCGGCTTCGCGACGATCGAGCGCGCGGCGCGGCTCGTCGCCCCGGAGCTCGTGCCGGCGGTCGAGGCGTACGAGGGATCCGCCGCCCGCGTCTTCTTCGAGCGCGTCGCCCGGCACCGATCCGTCGCGATCGGCGGCAATAGCGTGCGCGAGCACTTCGACTCGTCGCTCGCGAGCATGTTCATCGCGCGCGAGGGCCCCGAGACCTGCAACACGCACAACATGATCAAGCTCGCCGCCGAGCTTCACGCGCTCACGGGCGACGACCGCTACCTGCAATTCGCGGAGCGCGGGCGCCGCAACCACCTGCGCTCCGCGCAGCACCCGGAGCACGGCGGGCTCGCCTACTTCACGCCGCAGCGCCCCGCGCACTACCGGGTGTACTCGGCCGAGGCCGAGGGGTTCTGGTGCTGCATGGGGTCGGGCTTCGAGGCGCAGGCGCTGCACGGCGCGCTCGCGTTCGCGCGCGAGGGATCCGTCGTCAGCGTCAACGCGCCGGTGCCCGCGACGTGGGACGCCGACGGCGTGCGCGTCGCCCAGACCGTCGCCGAGGTGGGGCTCGCGCTGTCGGTCACCATCACGGTCTCTTCCGACTACCCCGTGACGCTGTCGATCCTCGTGCCTGACTGGGTCTGCGGCTTCGCGACGGGCGCCGAGACGGGCGCCACGGCCGAGCCCGGCGCGCGCTTGCGCGTCGAGGTGGAGGGCGGATCCGCGACCGTCACGATCGCCTACCCGCGCTCGCTGCGCTTCGAGCACGCGAGCGACGGATCCGCCTGGGGCTTTGTCGTCGACGGACCCGACGTGCTCGCCCAGCGGATCCCGGACGACACCGTCGCGTACCGCGGATCCGAGGCGCGGATGAGCCACATCGCCGTCGGCCCCCTGCGGCCGCTCGCCGAGACGCCCGTGCTCGACCTCGTGCACGCCGAGCGCACGGGGCCGGGGCGCGTGCGCGTGCCGTCGTCGCGCGGGCCGATCGAGCTCGAGCCGTTCAACGGGATCCACGACGCCCGGTGCACGCTCGCGTGGCCGCTCGGCGATCTCGAGGAGCTCGCCCGGATCGACGCCGCGTCCCTCGGACTTGAGGCCCGCACGCGCGACGTCGTGACCTTCGGCGAACAGCAGCCCGAGTCGGACCACGGCCTCGTCGCCGACGACGAGCAGATCGGCCGCGAGGGCGACGTGCGGTGGCGGCGCACGTCGTCGCGGATCCGCGTGACCCTCAACGACTGGAGCGGCACCGCCGACACCCTGCGCCTCGCCTGGTGCGGCGACGACGCGGCGACCCTGCGGGTGAGCGTGGGTGGGCGGGTTCTCTTGTCTGCTGCCTCGGTCTCGGGATCGTCGCTCGACATCGCCCTCGGCGCGGATCCCGGCACCGTCACCCACGAGATCGAGATCTCCGGATCCCCCACCCCGCGCCTCACGGAGGCCCGCCTGCTCGCGGGCGACTCGGACCGGTAGGCGGGCGCGGTTCCCGCACCCTCAATTCATCAACTCTCCGACAACTCTGCCGTTGCCGGTGGCAGAGTTGTCGGAGAGTTGATGAGGGGTGGGGAAATGGATGAATTGCGCCCCGCTCCCTACACCCGCAGCAGCACGCAGCCGTGGGGCTCGAGTGTCAGGCGCAGGGCGGTGCTGCCGGGGGCCACGCTGTAGACGTCGTGGCTCTGCTCGCAGGCGATCTCGGTCGGCACCGGGTCCCCGGTCCAGACGTCGATAACCGGGCCGGGGGCGGATCCGAACCCGAGCCAGCTCGCATCGAGCGTCTCGTCGGCGGCGACGTCGCGCTCGTTGAAGACGGCCGCCCAGCGCTCGCCGTTCGGCCCCTCGGCCGCCCACACGACGAGGTCGCGCTCGCGGAAGAGCTCGCGGTTGTTGCGCGATGACGCGAGAATCGACAGCACGTCGGCGTTCGTGAAGAGCGCGACGGTCTCGGGATCCGACTCGGGCAGGTGCCCGCCGATCATCAGCGGCGAGCGCGCGATCGTCCAGAGCGTGACGATCGAGCGGCGCTCCGCGGGGGTGAAGCGGGCCTCGCGCGGCTCGCCGCGTTCCGCGCGCACGCCGATCCGCCCGAGGGGCAGCATGTCTCCGTCGGGCCAGCCGTCGGCCGACGCGTGCGGCGCCCACCGCGCGAGGCGGGCGAAGTTCGGCTCGATGTCGGTCCAGCTATCCCAGATGTCGTCGCTGACGCGCCACATCGTCGCGTGCTCGCGCAGGTGTTCGAGGTGCGCCATCGACATGTGGCGCCCCGGCGACAGCGAGAGCGCGATGTCGCGTGGCGCCTTCTCGATCGCCGCGGCGTACGCCTCGATGTCGGCGCGCTGATAGGGCCACAGCATGTCGTCGGCCTTGATGAAGTCGATGCCCCACTCGGCATAGAGCGCCAGGCACGAGTCGTAATACGCCTGCACGCCCTCGGCGGTGAGCCCGGCGTAGTGCGGGTTCCACTCGCACCGGTTCGCCTGATCCGCGATCTGCGACGCGGTGAGCGACGTGCCCGCGATGGGCGAGTCGGCCGCGACCGCGACGTCCGGGATCCCGCGCATCACGTGGAACCCAACCTTGAGCCCAAGCGCGTGGATCCGTTCCGCGAGCGGCCCGAAGCCCGCGTCGCCGGCGGCGCTCGGGAAGCGCACCGGATCCGGCAGCAGCCGCCCGTGCGCATCGATCACGAGCTCGGCGTGCTCGTTGTACCCGTGCGCCCGCGCCCCCGGATCCGCCCAATCGGCATCGATCACGATCGTGTCCCAGCCGTACGGCAGCAGGTGCTCGGCCATGAAGCGGGCGTTCTCGAGCACCTCGTCTTCGGTGACGGTGGTGCCGAAGGCATCCCAGCTGTTCCACCCCATCGGCGGGGTGGCGGTCTTGCGCAGCGTCATTGCGTTGTCCTTGCTCTGAGGAGTCGGGCCCCAAATCTGCAATTCTCCGCGCGATCGTATGCGATTCGCATACGATCGCGCGGAGAATTGCAGGGGGCGGGGGAAAGTGAGGAATTACCCCGCCACGCCGCGGCGCATCGGGATCGCGACCATCGCGAGCGCGAGGCAGCCGAGCAGCGGCACGATGAGCGGCACGAGCACCATCGTCAAGAACACGACGAGCACGATCGACACGACAAACAAGAGCGTGCCGAGCGGATCCGCGCCCGCGAGCGCCGGCACGGCGCGGAGCGCGGGGATCCAGCCGGTTTCCGGATCCCACGCCGTGCCGGCGAGCGCGATCGCGGTCGCGAACACGACCGTCACGGATCCGGTGATCCAGGCGATCGCGACCCCGCCGGGGAGCGCGCCCGTGCGCGCGAGCGCCGTGTTCGCGACGAACACGAGGCTCAAGGCGACGAGGCCGAGCCCGAGGCCCGCGGATCCGGCGAGCCCCGCGCGGATCTCGCGCCAGAAGGTCGCCCACGGCGACGCGTCGCCGCGGATGAACGCCGTCAGGTGGCGGGATCCGGCGGCGAGCGCGACGGGGAGGGTGACGATGGGCACCGACGCGACGGCGACGAGAATGCCCGTCAGCATCGCCTCGCCGAACAGCTGGAACGGCGAGAGCGCGCCCGCGGCGTCGCTCTCCCCGCGCCGCGTCGGGCCGCTTCCGGAGAGGTCGGCGCGGCGCGCCTCCTTCTGCGCGCGCGTGATGTTCCTGCCCATCGTGACCACCTATCCCTTGACCGCGCCGGCCGCCATGCCGGTGATGATGAAGCGCTGGAAGATGACGAAGAAGAGCAGCACCGGCACGAGCGCGATGAACGACGCCGCCGTCGTCGCGCCGTAGTCGGAGACGCTCGTCTGGTCGTTGTACATCTTCAGGGCCATCGACAGCGGGTAGTTCTCCGGCGAGGTCAGGTAGAGCAGCGGTCCGAAGAAGTCGTTCCACTGACCGAGGAAGGTGAAGATCGCGACCGTCGTGAGCGTCGGCACGATGAGCGGCATCATGATCGAGAAGAAGATGCGCGCGTGGCCCGCCCCGTCGATGCGCGCCGCCTCGTCGATCTCGCGCGGGATCGAGCGGATGAACTGCATGATCAGGAACACGAAGAACGCCTCGGTGGCGAGGAACTTGCCGATGAGGATCGGCACGTACGTGTCGACGAGGTTCAGGTTATTGAAGATGATGTACTGCGGGATGATCACGACGTGGAACGGCAGCAGCAGGGTCGCGATCATGCACGTGAACAGGATCTTGGATCCCTTGAACGTGATGCGCGCGAACGCGTAGGCGGCGAGCGCGTGCGAGACGACCGTCGCGGCGGTCGCGATGACCGACAGCACGATGGTGTTCCAGAAGAAGCGCCACATCGGCACACCCGCGATGCCCTGCGAGACCTTAACGAAGTTCTGCCACGTCGGGTTCTCGGGGATGAGGCCCGGGTTGGTACCGAACTCGCTCGACGGCTTGAGCGTCGCGAGCGTCAGCCAGACGAGCGGGTAGAGGATGATCGCCGCGATGACGATCATGGCGACGAGCCAGATGACCGTCTTCCACGTGTTGCGCTTGATGCGGCGCTGCGGCTTCGCGACGCCCGTCACGACCGCCTGCGTAGTGAGGGTCATTTTTCGTCTCCCGCGTAGTGCACCCACGACTGCGACGAGCGGAAGATGAAGACCGCCACGATCGCGACGACGATCAGCAGCACCCAGGCCATCGCCGAGGCGTAGCCCATCTGCCCGTCGGTGAAGGCTCGCTTGTACAGGTACAGCGTGTAGAAGTTGGTCATTCCGGCGGGGCCGCCGGTGCCGTTCGAGATGATGTACGCGGATCCGAAGACCTGGAACGCGCCGATCGTCTCGAGCAGCAGGTTGAAGAAGATCACGGGCGACAGCATCGGGATCGTGATGTTGCGGAACTTGCGGAAGGGGCCGGCGCCGTCGACGTCGGCGGCCTCGTACAGCTCCGCGGGGATCCCCTTGAGGCCCGCGAGGAAGATGATCATCGTGCCGCCGAAGCCCCACACCGCGAGCAGGATCATCATGGGCACGACGAGGTTGATGTTGCCGACCCAGCCGCCGAGGTTGATGCCGAAGAAGCTGAGGGCCGAGTCGACGGGTCCGTCGCTCACGAACATCGCGCGCCACACGATCGCGACCGAGACGCTGGCGCCGATGAGCGAGGGCACGTAGAAGGCCGAGCGGAAGAAGCTCGCCGCGGTGTCGCGGTAGTTGAGCAGCATCGCGGCTCCGAGCGCGACGCCGAGCTTCAGCGGGGTGCCGACGAGCACGTAGATCAGCGTGACCTGCGCCGACTGGATGAAGTTCGGATCCTTCGTGAACAGGCGAATGTAGTTATCGAAGCCCGTCCACGTCGGGGGCGAGAAGATGTCGTAACTCGTGAACGACAGGTACAGCGTGTAGAGCATCGGGCCGACCGTCAGGCCGAAGAATCCGATGAGCCACGGGATCAGGAACGTATACGCTGCGATGTTGTCGCGCCGCTGGCGGGCGCTGGCGCCCTTCGAATGCGGCACCTGCTGACGCGACGCGCGCTTCGGCGCACCATCCGTCACCACGGCGCGCGTGGTCGTGCTGGTCACAAGTCCTCCTCGACTCGAGCCCGCGCGGGCAGGGCCAGTATTCGACCCTGCCCGCGCCGACAATCAGCTCTTAGAGAGCGGCTTCCATTTCGGTGAAGAACTCTGCGGCCGCGTCCTCCGGCGTCTTCGTGCCGTAGCCGAGCTCCTCGCCCAGCTCGCGGAACTTGCCCTCGAGCGAGCCGTAGGCCTTGATCGGAACGGGCGGGGCGTCGCCGAGGCGGTCGGCGATCGACGCCTCGTAGTCGCGCACCTTCGTGCTCAGCTCGTCGAGGTCAGCGCCGTCGAGCTGCGTCTGCGAGACCGGCAGGCCGCGGTTGGTGCCGAAGATCGCGCCGACCTCGGGGCTGTTGATGAGGAAGTCGACCAGCACGGCCGCCGCGGCGGGGTGCTCGGTCTTCGCCGAGATCGTGTGCAGCATCGAGGGCTTGAGGTAAAGGTCCTTCGCACCCTCGACCCACACCGGCGGGGCCGTGATCTCGAGGTCCTGGTAGCCCTCGGGCAGCTGCGCGAGGTAGCCGGCACCGAAGTTGTCCCACGTCATTTCCGCGGCGAGCTTGCCCGAGGCGAACGCGCCGACCGGGTCGAACTCCATGGCCTCGGGGGTCGTGATGCCCTCGCCGCCGCGCACGTCCTCGCCGAGCTTCCAGAAGTTCGCGAGCTCTTCCTCGGTGAAGTTGGGCTGGCCGTCGTCGGTGAAGAGGTCCTTGCCGTTCGAGCGCTGGTAGAGCTCGAAGAACTGGATGATGCCGGTGAACTCGCCCGCGCCCCACGCCTCGCCGTTGCCGGCCTCGGTCGCGTCGGAGATCCACTGCTCGTACTCCTCGTATGTGCCGCCGTCGGGGAAGGTTCCCACGCCGAGCTCGTCGGCGAGGTTGGCGTTCTGGAAGAGCGCCCAGGCGTTCGTCGAGGTCGGCAGGCCGACGGTCTTGTCGCCCACGACGCCGATGTTGACGGCCGACTCGGGGATTGCATCCGTCGCGATCTCCTCGCCCAGGTACGGGGCGAGGTCGAGCAGCAGGTTGTTCTCGCCGTACTGGCGCAGGTACGAGTAGTCGAACTGCATCACGTCGGGCAGGCCGCCGCCCGCGGCCTCGGTCTGGCGCTTCTCCCAGAAGCCCGCGTAGTCGAGGAACGAGGCGTTCACAGTAATGTTCGGGTACTCCTCGTTGAAGGCCGCGATGGCCTCGTCGTAGAAGCCCGCGCGCGTCTCGTCGCCCCAGAAGGCGAGGGTGAGCGTGACCTTCTCGTCCGGGTCGAACTCCTGAGCCTCCCCCGAGGCCGGCGCACCGGATCCATTCGAGCAGCCCGTCAGCGCGATGGCCGCGCTCGCCGCCAGGGCGATGCCGCCCAGCAGTCGCTTCTTCGTGAACATCTTCGTCCTTTCGAAACCGCCGCGATCGCGGCAAGTCCTCTCGGTATCCCCTCATCGGCGAGGGCCCAATCGCGATTGTAGCGATACAAAAAACGTTTCAACAAGATGCCGTTGCAAATTTGTGACAATAACGGGCTGGTGGACGAGCACGCCGTCTCGCATGCCCCGGTTTTCCGCACCTCGCGCGTCGTTCGCTAATGTGAACGTTCTCATCACCTGGGAGGAAGAGATCAATGACGACCACTCGCTATGCCATTGACGGTACCGGCCACCGCGCCGAGATGTACGTCGATGCCATCACCACGCTCTACCCCGAGACGACGACGCTGGCCGCGCTCTGCGACCCCAACACCGCCCGCGACCTACTACGTCGCCCGGGCGACGGCTAACGGAGCCCCCGCCCCCCCCACGGTGTGGAACCCGAACGAGCTCGAACAGATGATCCGCGACGAGAACATCGACCGCGCCATCATCGCCTCCCGCGACGACACCCACGCCACCCTCATCATCCGCTGCCTTGAGGCCGGCATCGACGTCATGGTCGAAAAACCCCTCACCATCGACGCCGAATCCGCCGCCGCGATCGAAGACGCCGTCGCCCGCACCGGCCGGAACGTGGTCGTCACCTTTAACTACCGATACTCCCCCCGCAACTCCGCACTGCGCGAGGTCATCCAATCCGGCCGCATCGGCACCGTCACCTCGATCGATTTCTCCTGGATGCTCGACACCAAGCACGGCGCCGACTACTTCCGCCGCTGGCACCGCGACAAGACCAACGCCGGTGGCCTCCTCGTACACAAATCCAGCCACCACTTCGACCTCGTGAACTGGTGGATCGACTCCGCACCCCGCCGCGTCTACGCCTCCGGCGCCCTGCGCTTCTACGGATCCGACAACGCCGCCTCCCGCGGCCTGCCCGCCCGTCCCCCTCGCGGCACCCACGAAGGCACCCACGACCCGTTCGAGCTCGACCTGCGCGACGACCCGCGTCTGCAAGCGCTCTACCTCGACGCCGAAGCCGAAGACGGCTACATCCGCGACACGGACGTGTTCACCGACGGCATCACCATCGAAGACAACCTCGCCCTCATCGTCGACTACGCCTCCGGCGCCACCCTCAGCTACTCCCTCAACGCCCACTCCCCCCTGGGAGGGGTACCGCGTCGCCGTCAACGGCACCGAGGGCCGCGTCGAGCTCGACGTCGTCGAACGCGGATCGCTGGCCGAGAGCGAGGGCCTGCACCCCGTGCTCGACCCCTCCTACAGTGCCGTCGAGGCCGACTCGTTGCGGCCCGTGGGCGACCGGTTGATCCTGCAGCGCCACTGGGAAGAACCCGTCGAGATCGACATCGTCTCGGGCCCCGGCGGGCACGGCGGCGGTGACCGGCTCCTGCTCGATGACCTGTTCCTCGGCCCGGGCGAGGACCCGCTGGCGCGGCCCGCGGACTGGAGCGACGGGGTGAGGTCGATCGCGGTGGGCATCGCGGGCAACATCTCCCTCGGGACCGGCCTCCCCGTCAAGACATCGGAGCTCGGCGTGAAGCTACTGGGCTAACTCCACTTTTCTCCCACAATTCTCGCCGCATGAGCGTAGGAGATGTGGGAGAAAAGTGGAGTTGTGGAGGCTTAGCCCAGTAGTCCCTGGGCCTTCATCGCCGCGAGCAGCTCGGGGTTCTCGAACGCCGACCCGATGGCGAGGCCTCGCGCGCCCGCGGCGATGAACTCGGCGCCGTTCGAGGCGCTGATCCCGCCCGTCGCGACGAACTTCGCCTCGGGGAACGGCGCGAGCTGGGCGGTGATCCACGAGGCGCCGAGCTCGGCCGCGGGAAAGGCCTTGACCCACTGCGCGCCGGCGAGCAGGGCGCGATGGATGTCGCTCGAGGTGGCGACACCCGGCAGGTGAGGCACGCCCAGCTCGATCGAGAGCGCAATGATGTCGGTGTCGGTTCCCGGCGCGACTGTGAACTGCGCCCCGGCATCGACGGCGCGACGCAGCTGCTCGGGCGTGCGCACGGTTCCGGCGCCAATCAGCCGACCCTCGCCGCGTTCAGCCGCAGCCGCGGCGAGCGCGTCGAAGGCCGCGTCGTTCTGCACGGGCACCTCGACCGCCACGACGCCCGCGTCCCAGGCGGCACGGCAGAGCCGCACGGTGTCGGCAGGAGACTTGCCGCGGAAGATTCCCATCACGCGAGTGCTGGCGAACGCGAAGTCGAACATGTCATTCATTGCTGGTCCTCCGAAAGATAGGCCTGGATCTCGTCGGCGGCGGGCACCTCGGGACAGTCGCCGACGATCTGGACGGTGCGGGACGCGAGCAGATGGCCGATTAGCAGGCACTCGCGCGCCGCACGATCGTCGAGATATCCGCTGAGCCAGCCGGCGGCAAACGCGTCGCCCGCACCAACGGGTTCGACGACCTCGACGCGCCGCGAGGGCACGCGTACCGTCCCCTCGGCGGAGAACGAGACGGCCTCGATCGCGGCGTCCTTCACGACGAGAATCCGTGGCTCGGGCAGGAAGTCCCGCACGTCTTCGGCGGTGGCCGTGCCCCAGAGCTCCTCAGCCTCGTCGCGTCCGACGAAGACGATGTCGGCCCGGCGCGCGAGCCCGGCCAGGACCCCGGCGGCCTCGCCGATGTCGCGCCAGAGCGCGGGACGATAGTTCACGTCGAAACTGACGGTCGCTTCGAACTCCATGACGGCTTCCGTCAGCTCCCGACAACTCTCGCTCAGAGCGGGCGTGATGCCGCTGATGTGCACGAGTCGCGCGTCACCTGTGATCACCCCGGGAGTCATGCGCGCGGCGGCGGATCCCCGGCGGTAATAGTGCACGCGAGTCGACTCCCCCTGCGGGTTCTTCACAAAGATGCCCGTGGGCGCGTCGCCCGACAGCGTCACGGCGCCGAGGTCGACACCCGCGGCCGCGAGCTCGTTCGTGATGATCTCGCCGAACGGATCCGCGCCGACGGCGCTCACCCAGCGGACCGAGTGACCGAGGCGGGCGAGCGATGTCGCCACGTTCGATTCGGCGCCCGCGACGCGCAGCACCATGCGGCTCTTGTCCGTGATGGGCTTCGCGTCGTCCGGCACGAGCGCGACCATGGTCTCGCCAATCGTGATGGCGTCGAAGGGGGTCATGCCATCCATCATATAATTATTATGAATTATTGAGGAGGCGGGATGACGAGCTACAACGGCCGCGGTCGACACGGCCTGGTGGTCGATGCGATAGGCCGCGCGATCGTCCGAGGCGATATCGCCGAGGGCGAGACGCTCGACCTCGATCGAGTCCAGGTGGACCACGACGTCAGCCTCACCGTCGTGCGCGAGGCGCTCAAGGTGCTCGCCGGCAAGGGGCTCGTCGATGCCCGTCAGCGCCGTGGCACCTTCGTGCAGCCACGAAGCAGCTGGAACCTGCTGGATCCGGACGTCCTCGCGTGGGAGATCACGCCCGAGACGCTCCCCCACATGCTCCGAGAGCTCGATGAGATCCGCGCGATCTTCGAGCCTGCAGCGGCGGAACTCGCGGCCGAACGCCGGAACGACGACGATGTGACCGCCCTCCGCGAGGCGTTCGCCGAGATGCAGCATGCAAGGGATTCGGCGGGGGAGACCGCGGCGGACCTCGCGTTCCACCGCGCGATCTTCCGCGCGACGAAGAACGACCTCCTGGCCCGCGTGCAACTGCTTACGCGCTCCCTCTTCGAGGAGCGCGACCGCGTCGTGCACGCGCAGGTGCCGGGGTCCGCCGCGCTCGCGTTACACGCGACCCTGCTCGACGCGATCGCCGCGGGCGACGCAGCCGCCGCGCGGAGCGCCACCGATGACCTCCTGGGACGAGCGTCGGACGACGCCGTCGCCGCACACACGAAAGTACGCCCGTGAAGATCGAACGCATCGAAACCTTCCTGGTCGCCCCGCGGTGGCTGCTCTGCCGCATCGAGACCGACACGGGGCTCGTCGGCTGGGGCGAGCCGTCGCTCGAGGGCCGCGCCCGCACGGTGCAGACCGCCGTCGAGGAGCTACGCCCGCTGCTGATCGGCAGGGATCCGTCGCGCATCGAAGACCTGTGGATCCACATGACGCGCGGCACCTTCTACCGCGGCGGCCCGATCCTCTCGAGTGCCGTCGCCGGCATCGACCAGGCGCTGTGGGACATCAAGGGGAAGATGCACGGGGTGCCCGTGCACGAACTCTTCGGCGGCCCCGTGCGTGACCGGGTGCGCTACTACTCGTGGGTCGGCGGTGACGAGCCCGCCGAGATCGCGGACGCGGTGCGCGAGCAGGTGGAGAAAGGATCCACCGCCATCAAGATGAATGCGATCGGTCGGACTCGCGCGATCTCGACGAACGCCGAGCTCGATAGCGTCGTGGCCCGCGCCGAGGAGGCGCGCTCGGCGCTGGGTCGCGAAGGCGACTTCGCGATCGATTTCCACGGACGCATGTCGATCGTGGACTCGCGCCGCATGATACCGCGCCTGGCCGAGACCGGACCGCTCTTCATCGAGGAGCCCGTCGTGCCGGAGCAGACGCATCTGCTTCCCCAGCTCACGAACCTCGGCGTGCCGATCGCGACGGGTGAACGACTGTTCAGCCGCCAGGATTTCCTGCCTGCCTTTGAAGCGGGCATCTCGGTTGCTCAACCCGATATCTCCCACGCGGGCGGCATCTCCGAGGTCGCGCGCATCACGACGATGGCCGAGGTATGGGGCGTACACGTGGCGCCGCACTGCCCGCTCGGCCCGATCGCGCTTGCCTCGAGCTTGCAGATCGCGTTCGCGAAGCACAACTTCCTCATCCAGGAGATCAGCGCCGGCATTCACTACAACAAGGGCGCCGACCTGCTCGACTACCTCGTCGACACCTCGGTGTTCACGACCGAGAACGGCGCAATCCCGCGCCTCACCAGCCCGGGCCTCGGCATCGAGATCGACGAGGCCGCCGTCCGCGCCGCGGACAAGGCAGAATTCGAATGGATCTCGCCGACCTGGCGCGATGACGATGGCGCCTTTGCAGAATGGTGATCAGCATGACCTGGAAGACAATCTCCCTCACCCCGCACGAACTCGGCGAGGGTCTCCGCCTCGTCGACGGCGCACCCCATTGGGTGAACCTCCTTGCCGGCGAGCTGTACGCGCATCGTGAGGGTTCGACGGCGCTCGTCCGCAAGGAGGCCGCGCCGCTCGGCTTCGCCGACCGCGCGCCCGACGGAACACTCATCGGTATCCTCGGCACGAGCCTCGTCTCGCTCGCGGGCGACGCACGCGCCATCGGCGACACGGGCCTCGACCTCGCATCGAACCGCGTCAACGACGGCGATATCGCCGCCGACGGGTCCGTCTGGTTCGGCACGATGCCGTGGCAGGGTGCCGCAGGCGAGGGATTCGTGTGGCGTTACAGCCCGGCCACCGGCGAGATGACGCGCGAGATCGACGGGCTCGCGATCCCCAACGGCCCGACCTTCCTCCCCGGCGGCGAAAGCTTCCTCCTCGCCGACAGCCCGCGCGGCGTGATCTACGAGGTCCCCGCCACCGCGCCGGACCACCGCCGCGTGTTCGCGAAGGTCGAGGGCGGATCCCCCGACGGCATCCATGTCGACGGAGAGGGCCGCATCTGGAACGCCGTGTGGGGCGGCTCACGCGTCGATGTTTACGAGCCGACGGGCGCGCTGCTGCACTCGATCGCGGTGCCGGTTTCGCAGCCGACGAGCGTGCTGGTTCACGACGGCCACGTGTACGTCACCTCGGCGACGTCGGATCTGACCGAACCGAACGAGTTCGACGGCCACACGCTGGTCGCGCCGCTCGATGACGTCATCTAAGTAATGCAAGACGCTCTTCCCTGACTGGGGGAAGAGCATCTTCCATTACCAGAAGCTCAGGACGACGCCTTCTTGACGCTCCAGCCGCCGTCGACCGGCAGCTCGACGCCCGTGATGAACGAGGCGCGATCCGAGCAGAGGAACGCGATCGCCTCACCGACCTCTGACGGGTCTCCGAGGCGGTCCGCCGCGGTCGCCTCCGCCGATAGGCGGCGGTCTTCGTCACCGATCTCGGCCCACGCCGCGGTCAGGACAGGCCCGGGAAGCACGGCGTTGACGCGGATCGTGGGCCCGTACTCGACGGCCAGCTGGCGGGTAAGCCCCGTCAGCGCGGTCTTCGTCGCGGCGTATGCCGGCCGCCCCGGCAGACCGAAATGCGCGTGCACGGAGGAGACGAACACGACCGACGCGGCGTCGTTCTCACGGAGCTGCGGCAGCAGGGCCTTGAAGCCGAGGAATGCGCCCGTGAGGTTCACGCTCAGCTGGCGCTCCCAGCTCTCGAGCGAGGTCTGCTCGATGTCGACGATCTCGACGGTGTAGGCGTTGCTCACGAGCGCGTCGGCGGGACCGAACGTCCTGCGGCACTCGTCGGCGGCCGCCCGCCATTCGTCCGGGTCGGAGACATCCATGACGCGCGCGGCGGCCTTTCCACCTGCCGCCAGGATTTGGTCACAGGTCTCGAGGACCTCAGGCGAACGGTCGATGAGGAACACGTTGGCGCCTGCCTCGGCCATCACCGCCGCGGTCGCGGCACCGATGCCGCCTGCGGATCCTGTGATCACTGCGGTCTTCGTCACGTCGTTGCTCCTAAGCTGCGAGGATTTCGGCATTCATCGCCCGCTGCCACTCGCGCAGCTGCCACATCGGGTGATGAGGCGCGGCGTTCGAGCAGAGGACCATGCCCCATACGCCGCGCGCGAGCGCGGTGCGGATCCCGTGCTCGGCGAGTCCGCGACCGATCTCGCCCTCTTCGAAGGTGCCGTGCAGCGGCGTGTATCCGATCCAGCCCTCGCCGACCATCGCCGGGATGCCGCGCCAGCGGGCCCACTCGGCGATCGCGATGACGCGCGACTCGATCTCCCGGGCCATGACCTCGGCGAATGGAGCGTAGTGTTCGTTCAGCCAGCCATCCCACGCCTCAGGATCAACCCAGTCGTAGCCGTAGACCATCTGGTCGGTGATGACGGTGGCGCGCATCTTCCAGTCGAGCGGGCGGCCGTACTCGCCGAACGCCGGGGCGTCGCGCCGCATAAGCGATCGCAGGGTCGCGTTCGGGAAGTCCTCCGTACCTTCGGATCGAATATCGATGCGCTTCTGCAGTTCGTCGAGCACGCCGTAGCTGTAGATGTGGAACTGCGCCGTGCCGAGCTCTTCGGGGACCTCGTGCATCGACAGGTGCGGCGGCTTGCCATAGCTGGCGGTCACCAGCAGGTCGGGATGTGCCTCCGCGAGACCCGCGACGGCTGCACGGCCGGCGGGCAGCGTGATGTCGGGCAGGATCGAGAAGTCGACCTCGTTGTGCACCTCGACGAGCGCGATCATGTCGCGGAAGCCGGCCTCCGTGAGCCAGACGATCATGCGGGTCCAGGCGGCGGCGAGGGCGTCGTAACGCCCATCGAGAGCGATGGCGTCCATTGCCTCGAACCAGCGCGGCGAGGCGGCGAATGATGCCGATTGCTGGTACTCCCAGCTCGCGAGCACGATGACCAGATTGTGGCGGCGCGCGGCCTCGAAGAGCTGGCGCGTGCGCGCGAACATGTCGACGCGGAAGCCGCCCGCTGTGTCGTACCAGCGGGTGCGCTGACCGTAGAAGCCGCCATCGGGAGCGGGTCCGAGCCCCTCGATCTCCAGATCCCGGGCGAGGTCGTCGAGGCCGAGCCCGCCGAACATCAACATGGGTGCGGCACAGATGCGGATCGCGTTGTAACCGAGCGACGCGGCGTCGGCGACGACGGCGTCGAGGTCTTCGTAAGGCTGTCCAGGGCCCGCCTGCGTATACCACGAAAAGTCCCACAGCGTGATCGTGAGCCGCTGCGGCAGATGCGCCGGCACGACGCCGGTCAGCTGCGAGTGGTCGCGGGCGATCGTGCCCGCGCCGAGATAACGCTCTGTCATGGGGGCTCCGTATCTGTCTAGGTCCACGCTCACCCGGTACGGCCTCGCCACCGAGCAGACCTTCACGTTACCGAGTTCCTCGAGCCCCGAGCATGGCCGTTCTCACCACTTACATGGACGATCCGATGATGTTGCGTGGCAGGATTGCCGTATGGAACTCGCAGACGGCTTCGATCGCCAACGTATGAGCGTGCTACCGCGTCCGATCGCCGAACGGGCGCTCGGCCAGGCCGTCACCCAGCGCATGTTGGTCACCGACGCAGGGTATTTCCCACAGGCGCGTCATCATGGACGGCATCGTCCCGAGGGGTCCCGCGAGACGATCGTGATCGTCTGCGGATCCGGCTCTGGCTGGGCCGAGATCGACGGGATGCGCACCCGGATCACGCGCGGAACCGCGCTCGTGATCCCCGAGGGCGTCGCGCATTCATACGGAGCCTCGGACTCCGATCCCTGGACGATCTGGTGGTGCCACGTGCGCGGCACCGACGTGCCCGAGCTCATCAACGCGGCGGGCATCACCCGCGGCTCGCGCACTGTCGCGCTTCGCGCGGTCGAGCGCGCGACCGCGCTTCTCGACGAGATGGCTGTCTCGCTCTCTCGCGACACGACGCCGGCGCGGATCCTGGCGGCGTCGGGCATTGCGTGGCATCTGCTGACGATGCTCGCCGCCGATCGTTCCCTCCCCGCAGAGGGAACGCCGCTGGAACGCGCCATGCGCTACCTCGAGGAGCGGATCGACTCGCAGGTGCAGGTACCCGAGCTCGCCGACCTCGTCGGTGTCTCGCCCTCCCACCTCGCATCGCTGTTCCGCGAGGCCACGGGCGGCGGGGTCCTCGCACATCACAACGCCCTCAAGATGGCGTATGCCCGCACCCTGCTCGACACCACGTCGCTGTCGATCGCCGAGATCGCACAGGCGGTGGGTCGCGACGATCCGTTTTACTTCTCGAGGCAGTTCAGCCGCGTGCACGGCGTGAGCCCCCGCGCGTATCGCGCGCTGCGCAAGGGGTAGGGCCAAAGGGGCCGGGAAGAACCCCGGCCCCTGCGTTTAGCCCTTCGTCGCCCCCGCCGTCAAGTCCGCGCGCCAGAATCGCTGCAGACTCGACATCAAGGCGACGAGGATCAGCGCCGAGACGGCGGATCCCATCACCACGAGCGCGTAGAACATCGGGTCGCGCTGCGTCTGGCCGTTCCACAGGGTCAGGCCGAGCGTCACGGGGAAGGACTTCGTGTCGTCCAGCATGACGAGCGGCAGCAGGTAGTTGTTCCAGATCGTGACGAACTGGAAGAGGAAGATCGTCACGAACGCCGGCGTCATCATGCGCGACGCGATCTGCGCGAAGATGCGGATCTCGCCCGCGCCGTCGAGACGGGCGGCCTCGATGACCTCGTCCGGCACCGACGCGCTCGCGTGGATGCGCGCCAGGTAGACGCCGAAGGGGCTCACCATGCTCGGCAGGAGGACCGACCAATAGCTGCCGACCAGCCCGACCTCGTTCATGAGGAAGTACAGCGGAAGCGCGATGACGGTTGCGGGAACGAGGACACCACCGAGGATGACGCTGAAGAGCGCCTCGCGGCCCCGGAACGGATACTTGGCGATCGCGTAGCCGCAGGCTGCCGCGAGCACCATCGCGACGAGCGCGCCGAGCCCCGAGTAGATCACGCTGTTGACGAGCCAGCGCGTGAAGACGCCGCCGTCCTGCGTGAACAGCGCGACCAGGTTGTGCCAGGCGGCCGGGGTGTCCGAGAACCACAGGCCGAAGGTGCCGAAGAGGTCGGCAGGCGACTTCGTCGCGGCGATGATCACCCAGATCAGCGGCAGAAGAAAGTAGACGGCCGCGACGATGAGGACCAGGTTGACGGCGTAGACGCTGGGTCCGGCGGGTTGGCGGCGACGGCGCGGGGCATTGTCGCCGACCGTCAGGGCGCGCGTTACGTTGCGAGTTGCGGTCACCATGCGCGGTTCCCCTTTCGGTTGACGAATCGCAGGAATCCGAACGACACGACAAAGCCGAGCAGTGCGACGATCACTGCCATCGCCGAGGCGAGGTTCGAATTGCCCTGTGCGAACGCCTGGTTGTATGCGGCGAGATTCGGGGTGAAGGTCGTGCCGATCGCCGTGGTAAGCGGTCGCAGCACGAGCGGCTCGACGAAGAGCTGCAGCGTGCCGATGATGGTGAACACGGTGACGAGGATCACCGAGGGACGCACGAGCGGAAGCTTGATGTGCAAGATGGTCGCCCACGCCGACGCACCATCGACTCGCGCCGCCTCGTACAGTTCCGAGGGAATGGCGTCGAGCGCCGAGGACAGGATCACCATGTTGTATCCGGCGAAGCCCCAGAGGGAGATGTTCGCGATCGCGAAGAGGACCACGCTCGACGACAACGGGTTGACGTCGATCCCCCAGTTGCTGAGCACCTGCAGGATCGGGCTCGTAGCAGGCACGTAGAGGAAGCCCCAGAGCAGCGTCGCGACGACGCCCGGGACGCCGTACGGCGCGAACGAGATGATGCGGAAGACCCGCGGGAAGCGTGCGCTCGCGGAGTCGAGCAGGAGCGCGAGACCCAGCGCGGTGACGACCATGAGCGGGACGAGGATCGCGGAGAACAACAGCAGACGCAGCAGACTCTGCGAGAAGGTTGGATCCGAGAACGCGCGCACATAGTTGTCGAAGAAGGCGAACTTGGTCTCGGGCGCTCCGAAGCCGAGTCCCGAGCTTTCCGTGGCGAACAGGCTCTGCACAACGGCATACACGATCGGGGCGATGAAGAATGCCGCGAACATGATGACGAAGGGCAGGATGAGTACCCAGGCCGCGCGGGGAATGCGCGCCCGGGTGCGATGAGTGCGTGTTGCCACGGTCTCCTCCAAGGGGTCGGGGGCGGACGCCGAGCTCGGCGCGCCGCCCCCGATCGGATCGATCAGTTGACGGAGATGCCGCGCTCTTCGAGCGCCGCGATCATGTCTTCCTGGGTCTTGTTGTAGGCGTCGACAAGCGGCTTGCCGCCGTCGACGGAGGCCTTGACGTTGTCGACGAGGTCGGCGAACAGGGTCGACGACAGCGGCGGCCAGGTCCACGAGGTGTCGACGGCCTTGTCAGACTCGGCGAAGACGTCCCAGATGTTCTGTCCGCCGTAGAAGTCGAAGACCTCCGAGTCCTCGAGAGCCGTGATCTCGGAGATGTCGTCGATGGCGGGCCACCCGGCGCCGACCTCGGTCAGCAGATTGACGCTGGTGGGGTTCGAGTTCATCCACACCGCGAACTCAGCCGCTTCCTTCGGGTGCTTCGAGCCCTTGAGCACGGCGCTGGCGGATCCGCCAGCCCACGTCGCGGATACGTTCTCGTCCGCGTTCCACTGCGGAACAGGACCGACTGCCCAGCTGCCCGCGAGGTCCGGCGCGGTGCCGCGCAGGATCGCATCGGCCCACGAACCCGAGATCCAGGTGAGGACCTTGCCGCTCTGAATGTCAGCGTTCCACTCGCTCGACATGTCGGCCTCGACCTTGACGAGATCCTCGTCCACGAGCTTCTGCCAGAACTCGGCGACCTTGAGCGTGTCGGCGCCATTGATGTCCACGGTCCAGGCGTCGTTCTCGGGAGTGAACCACTGCGCACCGCCCTGCTGAGCGAGACCGATCATCCAGGGCGCCTGGTTGAACGCGAACGCGGCGATGTATGCACCCGACTCGCGAACCGTCTTCGCGGCCTCGTAGAACTCGTCCCACGTCTCCGGGTACTCGATGCCGAGCTCCTCGAAGACATCGGCGCGGTAGAACTGGCCGAGCGGGCCCGATGCCTGCGGAATCGAGTAGACCGAACCGCCGAAGACACCGGTCTGCCACTGCCACTCGGTGAAGAGATCGGCGTCGTCCTCGACGTACTCGGTGATGTCCTCGAGTGCGTCGTTGATGAGGAAGTCAGGAATCGCGTCGTAGCCGATCTGCGCGACATCCGCGGCGTTGCCCGCCTGCACGGCCGACTGCATGGTCGCGTATCCGCCGTCCGGACCCGCTGTCACGGTCTCGAGTGTGACGTGCACATCGTCATGAGCCTCGTTGAACGCGTCGACCACCTGGTCGATGTTCGGGACCCAGGATTGGAAGGTGAGTTCGACGGGGCCGTCCGACGACGAGTCGTCCGATGAACATGCGGCAAGGGACACCGCCGTCGCCATGACGACGGATGCTGCGAGCCAGCGGCGGCTCAGAGGTGATATAGACATGGACGCTCCTTCGCGCGGAGTCGGGGATGGATATTTCCCCAGGGACATCGCACGATGTTACGCGGGAAATATGCGACAAAACATGGGTACTTCGCGTGTTCACATGGATGATTCGCCACTCTTATGAAATATTCATCGTGACGCCGAGGCGTGGTCAAGGAATCACTATCCATTAAGTGAGACGGGTGCCGTTCACCAGGGCGAACGGCACCCGTCTCACTGGCGCTATCTCAACGGTGACTGTCACAGCGTCGCTACGCGAAAGCCCGGGTCGCCACCGGGCGCACGATCGCCGAACGTACCTCGAGCACGGGCGTCTCGCTCTGCGGGCGCACACGCTCGTCGACGTACACCTCGGTGGCCGGTTCCCAGGCGAACGCGCGGAGGGTGAGCGGCGTCTCCTCGAGCTTCTCCGCATACGGCGCGAGATCGATCTCCAGCATGCGGCCGTACCAGTACTGGTCGGCGATCAGCTCATCGCCCACGTACGCGCGGATGACGTCGCCCGTCCAGTCGAGCGACAGGATCGCGCGATCCGCGGTCAGCGCCTCGGCCGGGACCGACACCTCGATGCTCGCCGCGCCCGAGAAGTCGACGGGCGCCGAGAGGCGACCGGAGGATCCCGCGCGGCGCACCGGTGCGACCGGCGCGGATCCGAATGCCGGAACCTCGAGAGCGCGCTCGGCGGGCGCGGCGGGAACCGCGTACCGTGCGAAGACAGATCCCTCGCCGCTCAGGCGCTCCGCACCCTCGAGCGGCGGGAAGACGTCGAGTTCCTGCCCGGCGGATCCGAGGACGGCCTCGAAACCGCGCTCGCCGAACCAGCCGCCGCCTCGCCACAGCACGACGGAGTCGCGTCCGTCGATGTCACCGCGCCACACGGATTCGGCCGTCGCACCATCAAGGAACACGAGGGTCGTGTCACCGATGCGTACCTCGCGGCCGAGGCCCCGCGCCGCGTCCGGGCGGAGCACGAGCACCTCACCGTCCGAGATCGCCGTCGCACCCTCGACGTCTCCCGCGGATCCCTCGAGTTGGATCTCCACGTCGATCCCCTCGCTCGCCGCGAAGAGCACGACGGGACCGTTCGGGCCCTCGAACTCAGTGACCGGCTGGGCGGTCACCGACGCGGCGGCCAGGGATCCGAAGCGCTGACGCAGCGGCCAGGCGAAGTACGCACCCGAGGCCAGCGAGACCGGCGATGTCGGGATCGTAACGCTCGCGTCGTCGAACTCGACGGTGAACTGCACGTCGTCGAGTGCGGGGAGCGCCGCGATCGCGGGCTGGTGGTTGTTGGCGAAGAGGAAGGCGCTCCGGCCGTTGGAGCGCACGGCCCAGCGCGGGGATCCCTCGTGCTGCTCCGGGATCGTCGTCACCGAGTCGGCGATCGCGGATCCGAACGACGACAGCATGAGGTGCTGCTGGCGAAGCAGGTGGTAGTGGCGGCGCTGGCTGCCGACCGTGCCGAGCGGCGCATGGAAGTCGTAGTCGCGCGCGGGGACGTCGTTCGGGTAGCCCGTGTCGTGTGATTCCTGCAGGCCCATCGCCTGAAGGCCGCCGTGGTACATGTAATAGCCCTGCCACGACGATCCGCTCCCGACCTTCGTCAGGGCGAGCGCCGCGACGTCATCGGAATCGACGAGCGGACGTCGGTGATAGGCGACCGCCATGCCGCCGCCCAGCTCGCACGTGACGAACGGCCACGGGTCGCCCGTGCCGAGGTTCGCGTCGTCGTCGATCTCGACCGGCGCGTCCCGGAGATCGGCGCCGACGGTGAGATCGTCGCGCACCGTGTTGTAGGTGAAGTGCATGACGCCGAAGCCCGGCCAGCCCGTCGTGCTCTCCTCCCAGAAACCGTCGGAGTATCCCGCGTACACCGGTAGCACGCGCCCGTACGGAAGCTCCGCGCCGCCCCAGCCCGTCGCCGTCCAGAGGCTCGCGCGCATGCCGACCTCCTCCGCGATGGTGCGGAGTGTCGCGAGGTGCGGACCGTTGTCGTAGAGCTCGTTGTCGACCTGGATGCCGATGATCGGGCCGGCGGGGTTGTCGGCCGTGTGGAAGAGTCCCCGCACCTGCTCCTCGATCGCGGCGTACCACGTGCGGGCGTACGCCAGGTAGGCGGGGTCATCTGAGCGGTGCCGCATCGGCATCGCCTGGAGCCAGTCGGGGAAGCCGCCGTTGCGCGCCTCGCCGTGGGCCCACGGCCCGATGCGGAGCATGACCTTGAGCCCCACGCGGTCGGCGATCTCGATGAAGCGGCGCACATCACGGTGCCCGTCCCATCGCACCTCCCCCTCGACATCCTCGTGGATGTTCCAGATCAGGTAGGTCGCGAGCACGCTGATGCCGCCGGCCTTCAGCTTCCGCAGCTCCGTCTCCCAGCGTTGCGGCAGGTCGCGGCTGAAGTGGTACTCGCCCATCACGGGGATCCACGGGGTACCGTCAACCGTGACGTATCGGCTGGTGAGCCTGATGCTCTGTTCGACGCTGCGGTCGTCGCCCATTTCGAGGGGCGTCTCGGTCGCCGGCTTCGGCGCGGTGACGCGCACGACGTTCGTGGTGGCTTCGGTCATCGGGATGTTCACTCGCTCGAAGCTATCGAGCTTCGCCCCGCTTCCCCATCGACAAAGGAACGGGGAACATGGACAACACGCTGATGTCGACGTCGGGACACGCGACGGACGACACCAGACCCGGAAGAATCACGAAAATCGGAAGGACCCCCGCAGGATTCCCGAGTCTCGTGATTTCTCCGAGATCGGGGACGCTATCGCGCGGATTCGCGGACGTACTTCACGACCTCGTCGGCGCCCGCCTCGACCACGTCGAGAGTGTCGTCGAAGCCGCTCCGCGTGCCGTACCAGGGATCGATCACGTCGCGGGTCGTGGATCCGGGAACGAAATCCATCCAGAGCCGCGTGCGTTCCGGATCCGCACCCCGGCGGATAAGCGCCGCGCGGTGCGTTTCCGTCATCGCGAGGATCAGGTCGGCTTCGAGGTCGTCGGTGTCGTCGACCCAGCGCGCCGTGCGGCGCGGTACCTCGTACCCGCGGATCCGCAGCGCGTCGGCCGCGCGCGGGTCGATCGGGTTGCCGAGTTCCTCGTCGCTGATGCCCGACGAGACCACCTCGACATCGAGGCCGGCCGCCGCGAGGCGGTCGCGCAGCACCACCTCGCCCATGGGCGAGCGGCAGATGTTCCCGGTGCAGACGACCACAATGCGCGAAATACTCACGCTGAGAGCCTACTTCGCGCGCCGAAGCGCGCACCAAACTCGGAGAAATCACGAGAATCGGAGCGATTCGAACAGAAGCCCCGACTGCCGTGATTTCTCCGGTATGCGTGACACGAGCACCGCGCCGCCACGCGCACGCGACACCAAACTCGGAAGAATCACGAGAGTCGGAGGGAATCGCTCAAAGGCTCCGACTCCGGTGATAGTTCCGAGATCCGTGCCTGCAGAGGCAGCGTGCGACCGTGCCGTCGCGACACCAAACTCGGAAGAATCACGAGAGTCGGAGAAATTCGGGGATAATCCCCGAGACTCGTGATTTCTCCGAGACTCGTGGTGGGCTGGGCGTCGCGCGAGCACGCGCACGCGGCACCAAACTCGGGAGAATCACCAGAATCGGAAGGATTCGGGCAGAAGCCCCGACTGCCGTGAAGCGAGCACGGCGCCGCCACCCGAGCCGACACCAAACTCGGAAGAATCACCAAAGTCGGAGGAATCCGGGCAGATGCCCCGAGACTCGTGATTTCTCCGACATCCGTGACGGCGGGGGCCCCGATGCTACCCCCGGGGCCCCCGGTACAGCACGACGTCGGTCTGACGCCGCACGCGGGTCGTGCCCTTAAGCGTCACGACTCCGCCGGCGGCGTTGGTCGCGAAGACGCGGGCGCCGGGGCGGTTGTCGCGCTCCTCCTGCAGCTGCACGCGCAGGCCGGCTACCTCGGCCGAAAGTTCCTGCACCTGGTTTTCGAGGTCGAGCATGCGCTGGATCACCGCGAGGGGCACGCCCTCGCTCGACAGGCCCGCGACCTCGCGGAGCTGCACGATGTTGCGGGCCGAGTAGCGCCGGGATCCGCCGCGCGTGCGGCCCGGGACCACCAGCCCGATGCGGTCGTATTGCCGAAGGGTCTGCGGGTGCAGGCCCGAGAGCTCGCTCGCGGCCGCGATCGGGAAGATCGGGTCGCGTTCGGTCACACCCTCTGGAAGCTGCATCTCTCCGCTCCTTCGATTGCGTGTCCCAGTTTGTGCGGGAATAGCGGCGCTATTCCCGCACAAACTGGGACATGGTTAGTGGGCGAACAGGCCCGCGCGCGGGTTCTCGTTCGGCTCGAGCGCGCGGTAGGCCTCGAGGGCCTCGCGCTGGGCATCGCTCAGGTGCGCGGGCACCGCGACCTCGACCTCGGCGAGCAGGTCTCCCGTGCCCTTCGTGGTCTGGATCCCGCGGCCCTTCACGCGGAGCACGCGCCCCGACGGGGTGCCGGGGGCGACGCGCAGCTTGACGCGGCCGCCGTCGAGCGTCGGCACCTCGATCGTCGCGCCGAGCGCGGCCTCCGTGAAGGTGACCGGCACGGTAAGACGCACGTTCAGCCCGTCGCGGCTGAAGACCGGGTGCGAGCGCACCGTGACCTCGACCACGATGTCGCCCGCGTCCCCGCCGTTCGGCGAGGGGCGACCGCGGCCGCGCAGACGGATCTTCTGCCCATCTGCGACACCCGCGGGGATCTTGACCTTGAAGGTCTTGCCGTCCTCGCCCTTCAGCGAGATCGTCTCGCCCTTCGCCGCGTCGAGGAAGTCGAGCGTCGTGCGGGCGCGCACGTCGGCTCCCTTCTGGGGGCCGCCGAAGCCGCCGAAGCCGCCGCGGCGGGATCCCCGGCCCTGATTGAACATCGAGAAGAGATCATCAAAGCCGGGGTCGGCCGCGCCGCCCCCGCCGCCTCGCTGGAAGCGGCTAAAGACGTCTTCGAACCCACCAGAACCGGATCCGCCCGCAGTGAAGCGCGCGCCCGAACCCATCGCACGGAGTTCGTCGTACTCCTTGCGCTGTTCCGGATCCGACAGAACCGAATACGCCTCGCTGATGTCCTTGAACTTCGCCTCGGCCGCCGCGTCTCCGGGGTTGGAGTCGGGGTGGTACTTGCGGGCGAGCTTTCGGTACACCTTTTTCAGCTCGGCTGCCTCAACCGTCTTCTCGACGCCGAGGATCTTGTAAAAGTCCTTGTCGAACCAGTCCTGACTGGCCATCGATCGCCTTTCCGAGAGTTACCGATTATTCGGCGGGAACCGCCACGACCACCTTGGCCGGGCGAAGCTCGACGCCGCCGAGGCGGTATCCCACCTCCACGACCTCGAGGATGGTCGCCTCCGTGACGCCGGGGGTCGGCGCCTGGAAGACGGCCTCGTGCTGCTGCGGGTCGAAGGCCTCGCCGGCCTCGCCGTAGACCGTGACGCCCGTATCGGTCGCCACCGCGCGCATCTTGTCGGCGACGATCGCGAACGCGGATCCCTCTTCGAGGTCGCCGTGCTTGGCCGCGCGGTCGAGGTCGTCGAGGACGCCGAGCATACGCTTCGCGACGTCGCCCTTCGCCCGCTCGATGTCGAGCTGACGCTGGTCTTCCGTGCGGCGACGGTAGTTGGCGTACTCGGCCTGAATGCGCTTCAGGTCGTGCAGGAGCTGCGTCTCGTAGTCGCTCTTCTCCTGCTCCACGGCCTCGTCGGTCTGTTCCGCGTCGAGGATGTCGTCGACAGTAAGACCGTCCTCAGCAGATGCGCCCGTGGCGGGGGCTTCGTCAGCCCCCGCCTCGGTGCCCTGCTGGACCTGGTCTTCGCCGTCGCCCGGCTCGATCGGGTCCTGAGCAGTCATTACTTCTTCTCGTCCTCTTCGTCGACGACCTCGGCGTCAACAACGTCCTCGTCGCTCGAGGCCTCGGCCTGCGGCTCCGAAGCCTCCTGCTGCGACTGGGCGTAGAGTGCCTCGCCGAGCTTCGACTGCGACTCGTTGAGCTTGTCGAACGCCGCCTTGACGGCGTCGTCGTCCTCTCCCGCGAGCGCCGTCTTCAGAGCGTCAACGTCGGCCTGAACCGAGGTCTTGACGTCTTCCGGCAGCTTGTCGGCGTTCTCGTCGAGCAGCTTCGCGACCGAGTACGCGAGCGTCTCGGCGCGGTTGCGCTGGTCGAGGGCCTCGGCGCGCTTCTTGTCTTCCTCGGCGTGCTCTTCGGCCTCGTGCACCATGCGCTCGATGTCGTCCTTCGAGAGCGACGAGCCGCCCGTGATGGTCATCGACTGCTCCTTGCCCGTGCCCTTGTCCTTGGCGGACACGTGCACGATGCCGTTCGCGTCGATGTCGAAGGTGACCTCGACCTGCGGCATGCCGCGGGGCGCCGGGGCGATACCGGTGAGCTCGAAGGTGCCGAGCGGCTTGTTGTCACGGGTGAACTCGCGCTCGCCCTGGTAGACCTGGATCGCGACGGAGGGCTGGTTGTCCTCCGCCGTGGTGAAGGTCTCGCTGCGCTTGGTCGGGATGGCCGTGTTGCGCTCGATGAGCTTGGTCATGCGACCGCCCTGCGTCTCGATACCGAGCGACAGCGGGGTCACGTCGATGAGCAGAACGTCCTTGCGCTCGCCCTTCAGCACGCCGGCCTGCAGCGCGGCACCGACGGCGACGACCTCGTCAGGGTTGACACCCTTGTTGGCCGACTTGCCGGTCTCCTTCTCGACGAGCTCCGCGATCTGCGGCATGCGGGTCGAGCCACCGACGAGCACCACGTGGGCGATGTCGGCGAGCTTGACGCCGGCCTCGGCGATGACGTCCTGGAACGGCTTCTTCGTGCGCTGCACGAGGTCGGCGGTGAGCTCCTCGAACTTGGCGCGCGAGAGCGTCGTGTTGAGCGACGCGGGGCCCTCGGCGGTCAGCGAGAGGTAGGGAAGGCTGACGGTCGTCGACTGGGCGCTCGAGAGCTCCTTCTTCGCCTGCTCCGCGGCCTCCTTGAGGCGCTGCAGGGCGATCTTGTCGCCCGAGACATCGACGCCCGTGTCCTTCTTGAACTCGTCCTTCAGGTAGTCGACGACGCGCTGGTCCCAGTCGTCGCCACCGAGGCGGTTGTCGCCCGAGGTCGCGCGGACCTGAATGGTCGAGAAGTCGTCGTCCTTGCCCACCTCGAGCAGCGAGACGTCGAAGGTTCCGCCACCGAGGTCGAAGACCAGGATGAGCTCGTCTTCCTGGCCCTTGTCGAGGCCGTAGGCGAGGGCGGCGGCGGTCGGCTCGTTGACGATGCGGAGCACGTTGAGGCCCGCGATCTCACCGGCCTCCTTCGTCGCCTGACGCTCGGAGTCGTTGAAGTAGGCGGGGACCGTAATGACGGCGTCGGTGACGGTGTCACCCAGGTATGCTTCGGCGTCGCGCTTCAGCTTCTGGAGGATGCGCGCCGAGATCTCCTGCGGCGTGTACTTCTTGCCTTCGACGTCGAACGTCCAGTCGGTGCCCATGTGACGCTTGACCGAGGCGATCGTCTTGTCGACGTTCGTGACGGCCTGGCGCTTCGCGGTCTCGCCGACGAGAACCTCGCCGTCCTTCGCGAATGCGACGATCGAGGGGGTCGTGCGAAGACCCTCGGCGTTGGCGATAACCTTCGGCTCGCCACCCTCGAGAACGGCAACGACCGAGTTCGTCGTTCCGAGGTCGATACCCACAGCACGTGCCATGACTTGCTCCGTTTCGTTGAGGAACTCGCGAGACTTGAGTCGCGATGGCTCAACTATACGACGACCTCACGAACGTGTCAAAAAAGTTGAGCCGGTTCGACTCAAGTTCATAAGTAGTTCACACGTTCGTGAGGTCGGCGAGGAGTTACTGCACGGCTTCGGGGCCCTTCTCGCCCGTGCGGACGCGGATCACCTCGAGCACGTCGGTGACCCAGATCTTGCCGTCGCCGATGGCGCCGGTGCGGGCCGCATCCTCGATCGCCCCGAGGGCGGTGTCGAGCTTCTCGTCGGTGACGACGATCTCGATGAGGATCTTCGGCAGGAAGTCGACCTTCACGCGCTGCGAGCGGTAGACCTCGACCTTGCCGGACTGGGCGCCGCGGCCCTTCGCGTCGACGATCGTCATGCCGGTCACGCCGACCTCGTCGAGAGCGTTCTTCACGGGATCCAGCGCGCTGGGCTGGACGACTGCGGAAATGAGCTTCATGGCTTTTCCTTCTGGCTAGGAGCGAATGTCGTCGAAGTCGTACGCGGTCTCGGCGTGGAGGGTGCGGTCGAGGCCCGCGCTCTCGACCGAGTCCGGCACGCGGAGGCCGATGGTCTTCTTGATGGCGAAGGCGATGATGCCCGTCACCACGAAGGTGTACACGAAAACGATCGCGACGGCGAGCGCCTGGATCCCAAGGAGGTGGAAGCCTCCTCCGTAGAAGATGCCGGTCTCGCCGGTCGGCGACGACGGATCCGCGAGGAAGCCGATCGCGAGGGTCCCGAAAATACCGGGGAACATGTGGATCGCGACGGCGTCGAGCGCGTCGTCATAACCCAGCTTCTCCTTGAGCCCCAGGGCCCAGAACGCGATCGCGCCGCCGAAGAGGCCAATGACGAGCGCCGAGAGCGGCGACACCGAGGCGGCCGCCGGGGTGATCGCGACGAGGCCCGCGATAATGCCCGAGATCGCGCCGAGCGAGGTGGCGACCTTGCGGGTCGCGCGCTCGACGATCAGCCATCCGATGAGGCCCGTGCACGCGGCGATGAGGGTGTTCGTCAGCGCGACGCCGGCGCTGTCGTTGATGCCTCCGGAGGATCCGCCGTTGAAGCCGTACCAGCCGACCATCAGCAGGCCCGCGCCCACGAGGGCGATCGGCAGGTTGCCGGGGCGGCCGACGTTCGGGAAGTCGCGGCGCTTGCCGAGGAAGAGGGCGAGCACGAGGGCGGCGACGCCGGCGTTCATGTGCACCGCGGTTCCACCCGCGAAGTCGACGGCCTTGAGCTTGTTGGCGATGAAACCACCGATGACGGATCCGTCACCCGAGTCGAACGCGAACACCCAGTGCGCGACGGGGAAGTAGACGAGCGTCGCCCAGATGCCGGCGAACACGAGCCAGGCCGAGAACTTCATGCGACCCTCGACGGCGCCGCCGATGATCGCGACGGTGAGGCCCGCGAAGATCAGCTGGAAGACCGCGATGAGGATCGCGGGCACGGCGCCCTCGGGGGTCTCCTGGCCGAGCAGCGACTGGATCCCGAACAGGCCGTCAGGGTTGCCGAGCAGGCCCGCTCCCCCGATCGAGTTGCCGAGCGTGAGGCCGTAGCCGTAGAGCACCCACAGCACGGCCGTGACCGCGAAGCCGCTCAGCACGATGATCATCGTGTTGAGGATGTTCTTGGTGCGGGACAGGCCGCCGTAGTAGAGGGCGAGGCCGGGCACCATGAGGGTGACCGCGACGGTGGCAGTGAGCATCCAGCCGGTGTTGATGGCCGAGGACATGTCCATGGGTGCTCCTTTCGAGGGGTTAGCGGGTAAGTAGGTGTTCGAGCACGTCGGCGAGCGCGACGACGCCCGCGGCGACGTCGGCGGGCTCGGCGTGCTCCGCGGGGGTGTGCGAGGCGCCGCTGGGGTTGCGGACGAAGAGCATGCCCGAGGGCACGACCTCGCTCAGCACACCGGCGTCGTGGCCGGCGCCGGTGTCAAGCACGGGTGCGCCCGGCAGCGCCGACGCCATCGCGTCGCGCAGCTCGGCGTCGAAGTCGACGGTGGGTGAGAACGACTGCTCCGTGACGGTGACGGTGCATCCCTCAGCCTCAGCCGCCGCAACGGCAGCCGCCGTCACGCCCGCCACGATCGTGCGCACCTCGGCGTCGCCGCGGTGGCGCACGTCGAGCCAGAGGTCGACGGCCGAGGCGATGACGTTCGTGCCGCCGGGGGTGACCTGCACGCGCCCGACGGTGCCGCGCGCCTCGTCGATCGCGAGGGTCTGTTCGCGCAGGCTCTCGATGACGCGGGCGGCGACGACGACCGGATCCTGTCGGTCGGCCATGCGGGTCGCGCCCGCGTGGTCGCCGCGTCCGTCGATGCGCACGTGCCAGCGGCCATGCGCGATGATGCCGCCGGCGAGGGCGACGGGCCGGTCGAGGTCGATGAGGCCGCGGCCCTGCTCGACGTGCAGCTCGACGAAGGCGCCGAGCGCCGCGAGACGCTCCGGATCCGGCCCGATGAGCGACGGGTCGAAGCCCGCGCCGCGGGCGGCCTCGTCGTAGGTAATGCCGCGCGCGTCCGTGAGGCCGTGCACGGTCGCCGGATCCGAGACGCCCGTCGCGAGACGGGATCCGAGGCAGGCGATCCCGAAGCGGGATCCCTCCTCCTCCGGGAAGACCGCGACCGCGAGGGCGCGGGCGGGCTTCACGCCGCGGCCGACGAGGACGTCGACGGCCGCGAGGGCGCTCGCGACGCCCAGTGGGCCGTCAAAGTTGCCGCCGCCGGGCACCGAGTCGAGGTGGGATCCGGTCGCGATCGCGCCGTCCCGGCCGAGGCCGGCCGGATCCCACCACGCCCAGATGATGCCGTTGCCGTCGGTCTCGAGCTCGAGGCCGCGGCGCTCCGCGTGGCGCATGAACCAGCGGCGCAGCTCCATCTCGGGCTCGGAGAAGACGGGGCGGCTGTATCCGCCGCGCTCCGCGTCGACGCCGATCCGTTCGATCTGGCAGAGGAGCTCGTTGGCATCGGCGAAGGCCATCATGCGGGGATCCTCTCGAAGCGCTGGCCGGTCGCGCGGAAGCGGTCGCCCGCGATCCCGGATCCGGCGACGAGGTCGTAGACCAGCTCGCCAAACAGCGGGGCGAACTTCGCGCCCTGGCCGCTGCAGGGCGAGATGATCGTGATGCCCTCGGCGCGGTCGATGATCATGTCGTCGCGCGGCACGTTCGTGAACAGGCAGGTCGTCTCGGCGTACGACGCGGCCTCGAGGCCCGGCGTGAACTCGCGCACGAAGTCGGTGACGCGCACGCGGTTGGCGGGGTCGATGATGCCGTCCTGCGCGTAGGCCGAGGCGATGCGCTTGCCGCCCATGTATTCGGCGACCTTCTGGCCCGCGAAGTCGGCGTCGCGGCCTCCCGGGAGGCCGTAGACCTGGATCCGCTCGCCCTTGTAGATGAAGGTCGGCCAGCTCGTGGCCGCGCCCGCGGGCGTCTCGCCGCGGTCGGCGGCCGAGAGGTAGGGGAAGTGGTACGCGTTCTCCTGCATGACCTCGAGCTCGGGGATCGCGAAGGCGTCCGAGACGTCGGTGTCGGCCAGGAGCGACGGCAGCCATCCGCCCGCGGCGATGATGACCTGCTCGGCGTGCACGGCCTCGCCCGTCGACGACGTGACGACGTAGCCCGACGAGGCGCGGCGGATGCTCGCGACCTCCCACCCCGTCTTCACGACCGCGCCGGAGGCGGCGGCGAGCTCGACCATCGCCTCGACCGAGCCCTCGGCGTCGATCACGCCGGCGCCCGGGTGCCAGAGCACCTCGCCGTCGAACGAGAGCTGCGACCAGCGGGATCCGGCCTCCTCCTGCGAGAGCAGCTCGTGCTCGATCCCGTGGGTTTCGAGCCCGCCCGCGAGCCCGCGCGGGTTGCGGATGGATCCGAAATCGAGCGAGCCGCTCGGCGTGATCAGGCGCTTGCCGGCCACCGCCTCGAGCTCGTCCCAGCTGCGGCGCGCGTCGGCGACGAGGCCGACGTAGAACGGATCCGGGTATGCGTACCGGAAGATGCGTGCGGATCCGTGGGAGGATCCGAGCGCCGATGCGGGCACATCGCGCTCGAGGAGGACGACGCTCTCGCCCTGCTGGGCGAGGCGCCAGGCGACCGACGAGCCGGCGAGGCCGGCGCCGACGACGGCGTAGGTGGCGGACTCTGCGGTCCGCTGCGAGGAGGCGACCACGGGTATCAGACCAGGTCCGGCGCGTCCCAGAGGTTCAGCTTCGTGCCGATCCCCTTCTCGACGGCGTTTTCGTAGATCGTCTTCGCCCACGCGACGTCCTCGACGCCCATGCCGCCGACGCTGAACAGCACGGGCTGCTCGTCGAACTCGCGGCCCGGCTCGGTGCCGTCGAGCACGTCGCCGATGTTGACGACGCGCGACTCGTCAAGCTTGCGCAGGCCGATGAGGTCCTGCCAGTACAGGCCGATCATGCCGAAGGCGGTCTCGTGGCTCGGGGCGGGGTACTCCTCGGCCCAGGCCTCGTAGATCTTCTTGGCGTCGGCGATGAGGCGGGCCTTGCCGGAAAGGGTGTATTCCTCGTCCATCTTGAGGTTGGCGGGCAGGCTCAGGAAGGCGCCCGGCTTGATCCAGTCACCATCGATGTAGGGGTAGTTCTCGGATCCGACGAGGCCCGTGACGGCCTCCGAGACGATGTCCGAGTCGCGTACGGCCGCCTCAACAGTGTCGGCGATCTCGATCGTCGTGAACTGCGGGTAGTGCTCCTTCACGTAGGCCGCAAAGGCCTCGGAGGTCGAGCGGCGGCGGCCGTTGATCTTGATCGTGTCGAGCGTCGGACGGGCAGTCGTCATCGCGTGGAGCGCCGACTTGTTCATGGCGCCGGGGCCGATGATGCCGAGGGTCTTCGCGTTCACGGGGGCGAGCTTCTTCGCGGCGGCGCCGGGAACGGCGGCCGTGCGGTAGGCGCTCTCGAGGTTGCCCGACATGATCGCGAACGGCGCGCCGGTCTCCTTGTCGTTCAGCACGATGAGGTGGATCGAACGCGGCAGGCCCTGCTCGCGGTTGTCGATGTTCGAGCCATACCACTTGACGCCGGCGGTGTCGAAGCGGCCGCCGAGGTAGGCGGGCATCGCCATGAAGCGGCGGTCGGCGGCGTCGAGCGGCATGCCGGGGAAGGGCGACGAGGTGGGGAAGCTGATCTGCGCACCGTGCGAGTTCCAGGTGCTACCGGCCATGCGGTAGTCGCCCTTCGCGACGAGCACCAGCACCTCCTCCATCACGTCGATGCAGCGCGCCATGTCTTTCATGCCTGCTTCGATGACCTCGGGCTCGCTGAGGTAGAGCAGGTCGAGGCGGGTGCTGGGAGTGGTCATCGTGTCCTCCTGAGGGGAAAGGTTCTCCTTCAGATAAGCAATGACATTAACCCCAGGTCAAATACCATTTGTCACGCCGATTAATAGCGCTTTGCTCGCAATTTATTCGAAACAAAACGGCAATCTTTGACCCATATCCTTCCCGAATGGAACTCCGCCAATTGCGCTACTTCATAGCCGTCGCAGAGGAGTTGCACTTCGGTCGGGCGGCGCAGCGGTTGCACATGTCGCAGCCGCCGCTCAGCGTGCAGGTCAGCCGCCTGGAGGAGGAGATCGGCACGCCCCTCTTCGAGCGGAACACGCGCCACGTCACCCTCACCCCGGCGGGTGTTCACCTGCACGAGAGGGCGATTTCGCTGTTGGCGAACCTCGATCAGATCCGCGACGAAATGAGCGAATTCGCGACGGGTTACGCCGGCGAGATCACCGCCGGATTCGTGAGCTCAGCGAATTACACCGTCCTCCCCGGCGTCGTGCAATTGTTCCGCGCACGGCGCGAGCAGGTCTCGCTGAAGCTCATTCCGCTCACCTCCGGTGAGCAGCTCGCGCGGCTGCGCGACGGATCCTTGGACGTCGGGATCCTGCGCGACGAGTTCCCCGAGGACGACGACTTCACCGCCGAGGTGGTCTACGAAGAGCGGCTCGTCGCGTGCCTGCCCCTCGGCCATCCCTTCGCCGAGCAGGAGGAGGTGAGCGCCGAGGAACTTGCGACGATGCCGATCATCTCGTACCCGCGCTCGCTCATGCCCGGCTACGTCGACCGCGTCGCCCAGGCCGTCGGCGCCCTCGACGTCGTCGAGGAGGTCGTGCACCAGGAGACGGCGCTCGGGTTCGTCGCCGCGGGCGTCGGCGCGAGCATCCTGCCCGAGTCGGTGCGCCAGCTCGCCCCCGCCTCGATCGCCGTCGTACCGATCGCGGGCGACGCGACGACCCGCCTCCTCGCCGCCTATCCGACGCGCGCGGGCGGCGCGGCCGTGCGCGAGGTCTTCGTCGAGTGCATCCGCGAGGTCGCGGCGGGGCTGTAGCGGCTACGCGAGGTCGATCAGGCGCACGCAGGCGGGAGCCCCGTGCGCGATGCGGATCCGTTCCTCGCCGCCGCGGATCAGGTCGACGGCGTGCGAGTCGAGGGCCGCGCTCGCGATGAGCCCGGGGGCGATCTCGCCCGCGAAGCGCGGCGTGCGGCCGCCCGCGTCGACGAAATCGGTGGGGCGCGGCGCGAGCGGATCCGAGATGTCGAAGGTCGCGAGCGAATCGTGCCCGCGGTTGGAAACGTAGAGCGTGCCCGCGGCGTCGACGAAGATCGCCGCGACCGAGTTCTCGCCCGAGAAGCCTTCGGGGAGCGTCGAGGCCGATCCGGCGATCTCGAAGCGCCCACCGGTGAGGCGCAGCGCCGTCACGGTGTTGTCGAACTCGCCCGCGAGGTAGGCGATGTCGCGATGCGCCGGGTGCCACGCGAGGTGGCGCGGCCCGCGGCCGGCGGGGTGCGGATCCGAACCAACGAGCTCGGGCGCGGATCCCGCGGCCCACGAGAACCGGTGCACCTCGTCGCGCGCGCGGTCGGGCACGGCGAAGCCGGATCCGCCGAAGGAGATCTGGTGCGGCTCGGCGTTGCGCTCCGTCGCGAGATCGACGCGGCCGCGGACGCCGTCGAAGCGGCCGTCCTCCGTCAGCCCCACCGTGATCACCTGCCCCTCGGTGAAGCACGCCGCGAGCACCGCGTCGCCCGTCGGGGCAAGCGCGAGGTGCGCGGGATTCACGGCGTCGAGCTCGATCTCGTCGAGCACGCGGGCCGACTCGGGGCCCTCGGGGATCGAGACGGCCGTGAGCGTCGTGAGGCTCGACTGGCTGACGTAGAGCACGCGGCGGCGCGCGTCCCACTCGAACCAGGTCGGGTTCGTGACGGGCACGGTGGCGGCGAGCGTCGCCGCCGATCCGTCGAACGCGTAGAGGCCGAGGCCCGCGGCCGCGCCGGCGGGCACGTCGTCGCGGTCGGTGTAGCCGCCGATGATGAGGGTCTGGGTCATGATCACTCCGCTCGTCTGGCACGACCGTTCAGAGACGTTCATATCGGACTCGCGTCAAATAGTGAAACGTGGCAGTTGATGCCAGGATTCAGGGGATGATGTCGACGACGATGACTGCCGCTGCCGCCGAGCTCCGCAGCCAGGGTCTGCGCTGACCCGAACCCGACGGAAGGACCGACCAATGCAGATCTCCCGCCCCGCCCCCGGAATTGGCGCGCTCGCCCCGCGCGCGCACCTCGCAACCGACGCCCCGCAGCAATCGCTCGCGGGGTCGTGGCGATTCCGCCTCTCCCCCACGCTCCACGAGGCGCCCGATGAGTGGCGCGACGACGACACCGCCGCGTGGGACGAGATCCAGGTGCCCGGCCACTGGGTCCTGCAGGGCCACGGCGCGCCCGCGTACTCGAACGTGCAGATGCCGTTCCCGGTGGATCCGCCCCACCCGCCGCAGGCGAACCCGATCGGCGACCACATCCTCGACTTCGTCGCCGACGAGAGCCTCCTCGCCGCGGCCGAGCAGCTGATCCGCTTCGACGGCATCGAGTCGGCGGGCGAGATCTGGCTGAACGGCGAGTGGCTCGGCTCGACGCGCGGCAGCCGCCTCGCCCACGAGTTCGACGTCACGGGCATCCTGCGCGCGGGCGAGAACCGCCTCGCGGTGCGCGTCGCGCAGTTCAGCGACGCGACGTACCTCGAGAACCAAGACATGTGGTGGCTGCCCGGCATCTTCCGCGACGTCACGCTGCTCGCCCGCCCCGAGGGCGGGATCCGCGACGTGTTCGCGACGGGCGATTTCGACCCCGCGACGGGCACCGGATCCCTCGCGCTCGTTGTCGACGCCGCCGCGGAGTGGAGCGTGGAGATCCCCGAACTCGGGATCGACTCGACCGGATCGCTCGAGGGCCTCGCCGTCGAGCCGTGGACGGCCGAGACCCCGCGCCTCTACGACGTCGTCGTGCGCACGCCGAGCGAGTCGGTGTCGCTGCGCATCGGCTTCCGCCGCGTCGAGGTGAAGAACACCGAGATCCTCGTCAACGGATCCCCGATTCTGCTGCGGGGTGTCAACCGCCACGAGCACCACCCCGAGAAGGGGCGCGTCTACGACGCCGAATGGGTGCGCGCCGAGCTCGAGCTCATGAAGCGCCACAACATCAACGCCGTGCGCACCTCGCACTACCCGCCGCACCCCGAGACGCTCGCGCTCTTCGACGAGCTCGGCTTCTGGGTCATCGACGAGTGCGACTACGAGAGCCACGAGTTCGTGATGGTCGACTGGCGCGGCAACCCCAGCGCGGATCCGGCCTGGCGCGACGCGCTCATGGACCGCATCCAGCGCACGGTGCACCGCGACAAGAACCACGCCTCGGTCATCATGTGGTCGATGGGCAACGAGGCCGGCGTCGGCCAGAACATCGACGCCATGCTGCTGTGGACGAAGCAGTTCGACCCCTCGCGCCTCACGCACTACGAGGGCGACTGGTCGTGCGGCATCGCCGACGTCTACTCGCGCATGTACGCCTCGCACGACGAGGTCGCGCAGATCGGCCGCGAGGGCCTCGAGCCCGCCGCCGCCGGCCTCGACGCCGCGCACGCCCGCCGCCTGACGCTGCCGTTCATCCAGTGCGAGTTCGTGCACGCGATGGGCACGGGCCCCGGCGGGATGCAGGAGTACTGGGACCTCTTCGAGCAGTACCCGCGCCTCGCGGGCGGCTTCGTCTGGGAGTGGGTCGAGCAGGGCATCGCCGTCACGGGCGACGACGGCGTGCGCCGCATCATGATCGGCGGCGACTTCGGCGAGAAGGTGCACGACGGCAACTTCGTCATCGACGGCCTCGTCTCGCCCGACCGCGAGCCGCGCCCCGGCCTGATCCACTACGCCGCGACGATCGCTCAGGTGCAGATCCGCGTCGACGCCTCGCGCGCGACCGCGACGATCGAGAACCGCTTCGACCACGTCGACCTCGCGGGCGTGACCCTCGTCGCCGAGCGCATCGTCGACGGCGAGAGCGTCGCCCGCGTCGGCCTCGACACCCCGCAGGTGGCCCCGCGCCACGCGGCCGAGATCGCCCTCCCGGCAGAGCTCTCGGATCCGCGCGAATCGGCCGTCGCCGACGTCGTCACGGTGCGCGCCCTCACGGCGCACGACGCGTCGTGGGCCGAGGCCGGCCACGAGATCTCGAGCGGCCAGGACGTCCGGGTCGCGGCCCCGCCCGCCCCGGTGCCGGCCGACGGATCCGTCGACGTCTCCACCGGATCCGGCGAGCTCGCGAGCGTCGGCGGCCTCGCGATCGCGGCCGGCCCGGCCGTCGGGATCTGGCGCGCGCCGACCGACAACGACTGGGGTCGCCTGCACGGCGAGGAGGATCCCACCCCCTACGCCGAGCGCTGGCGTCGTGGCGGATACGACCGCACGGTGTCGCGCGTCGTCTCGAGCGCGACCGAGGGCGCGAGCGTGCGCGTGCACACCCGCACGGGCGTGCCGATCCTCGACGCCGCGATCGACGCGCGCATGACGTGGACGCCGCTCGAGGGCGGATCCGTGCGCCTCGATCTCGAGATCGAGCCCGACGGATCCTGGCCCGTCGAGTGGGCACGCCTCGGCATCGACTTCGTGATCGACGCCGCCCCGACGGGCCTCGACTTCGTCGGCGACGGCCCCGTGTCGGCCTACCCCGATATGCGCGCCGCCGCGCGCTTCGGCTGGTGGTCGCTCGCGGCAGACGAGATCACCGTCGACTCGATCACGCCGCAGGAGTCGGGCGCCCGCCAGGGCGTCATCGACGCGACCGTCGGCACCGAGGCGGGATCCCTGCGGATCCGCGCGCTCGACGCGCCCTTCGCCCTCACTGTCTCGCCGCACTCGCGCGACGAGCTCGCGGCGAAGACGCACAACTGGGAGCTCGAGGCAGACGGCAAGACGCACGTCTCGATCGACCTGCTGCAGTCGGGCGTCGGCACCGCGAGCTGCGGACCGGGCACGCTTCCGCGCTACCGCGTCGCGGCGCGCGCTATCCGGACGTCGCTGATCCTCGAGGGGATCGCCGGCTAACGGAGAACGGGGGTGCTCGCGCCGCGTTTACGCCGCCGGCGCGATGGCGTCGAGCACCCTCGCCAGCACCGGGTTCGCCGAATCCGTGCGCCACACGAGCGACGACTCGATCGGGAAGTCCTCGAGCTCGGGCGATTGCACGATCGAGGTGCGGGGCCCGGCCCACACCGCCGTCGAGGCCGGCACGAGCGCGGCCCCGAGGCCCGCGTCGACGAGCGTCAGCATCGTGTGGATCTGCACGACGTGCTGCGTGAAGCGGGGCACGACGCCGCGCGCGACGAAGATCGCCGACAGCATGTCGTGGAAGTACCGCGACGCGTCGGGCGAATACATGACGAAGTCGCGCCCGTGCACCGCCGAGAGCGCGACGGGCTGCCCGGAGGCGAGCCCCCACTGCCGCGGCGCCGCGATCACGAGCCGGTCGGCGGGCAGCGAGCGGAACGAGAGCCCCGCCGTGTGCGAGGTGTGGCGCACCATGCCGAGGTCGATGACGCCGCCGAGCACCGCCTCGATCTGGCGCTCGGTGACCATCTCGTGCAGCGTCGGGGTCACGTCGGGCACCTCGTTCGTGAGGCGTCGGAGCACGCGTGGGAGCGCCGTGCGCCCGACGGCCGAGGTGAACCCGAGGTGCAGGGATCCCTGGATCCCGCGCGCCGTGCGCCGCGCGACCTTCGCCGCCGCCTCGGCGCCCGAGAGCAGCGAGCGCGCCTCGCGCAGGAAGACCTTGCCGGCGGCGGTCAGCTGGATCGCGCGCTGCGAGCGGTCGATGAGCTGCGCCCCGATCTCGCGCTCGAGCGCCTGAATATGGCGGCTGAGCGGGGGTTGCGTCATGCTGAGCCTCTCGGCCGCGCGGCCGAAGTGGCCCTCCTCCGCGACGGCGACGAAGCATTCGACCTGCACGAGCGTCATCATGATCCATACCCTACAGGTATCGTTTGATCCATTCTTTAGGTTTTTTGGGTATCCATTGCGACCTAGCGTGGAGGCATGACGAACTTCACTCCCTCCGAGCTCGCCGCCCACCTCAAGGACGGCCTGCTGTCGTTCCCCGTCACCGCCTTCACCGCAGATGGCGAGTTCGACGAGGCCCGCTACCGCGAGCACGTCGCGTGGCAGGCAAGCTACGAGGTCGGCGGCCTCTTCGCCGCGGGCGGCACGGGCGAGGGCTTCAGCCTCACGCCCGAGGAGAACGCCCGCGTCGTGCGCGCCGCCGTCGAGGCTTCGCGCCCCGAGGTGCCCGTTCTCGGATCCGCCGGCGGCTGGACGAAGAACGCCGTCGCCAACGCGATCGCGGCCGAGGAGGCCGGCGCCGAGGGCCTGCTCGTGCTGCCGCCCTACCTCACCGAGACCACGCAGGACGGCCTCTTCAACCACGTCTCGGCCATCGCCGAGGCCACGAAGCTCCCGCTCATCGTCTACAACCGCGCCAACGCCATCTACTCGGCCGAGACGGTCGGCCGCCTCGCCGACGCCCACGAGACCTTCATCGGCTTCAAGGACGCGCTCGGCAACATCGAGCACCTCGCGAAGGTGACGACGCTCAACGGCGACCGCCTCTTCTACCTCGGCGGCCTGCCGACCGCCGAAACCTACGCCCTGCCGCTGCTGCAGATGGGCATGAGCACCTACTCGTCGGCCATGTTCAACTTCGTGCCCGAGTTCGCGCTCGAGTTCTACGCCGACGTGCGCCGCCAGGACCGCGCGGCCGTGAGCGAGAAGCTCGCCCGCTTCGTGCTCCCCTACCTCGACATCCGCGACCGCGGCAACGGCTACGGCGTCTCGATCGTCAAGGCGGGCCTCGAGGCCGTCGGCCGCCCGATCGGCACCGTTCGCGCCCCGCTCGAGAACCTCGGCGAGAAGGATCTCGCCGACCTGACGGCCCTCATCACGTCGGCCGGCGTCAGCCCCGCCCTCTGAAAACCGCGAGAGGATTAGTCGCATGACCGAACTCACCGGACACTCCCTGATCGCCGGCCGCACCGTAGCCGGCACGGGCAAGCCGCTCCACGCGATCGCCCCGGCAACGGGCGAGCAGCTCGAGCCCGGCTACTCGCAGATCGACGTCGATCAGCTCCGCGAGGCGACCGCCGCCGCCGAGGCCGCCTTCCCGTCGTACTCCACCCTCGACCCCGAGACCCACGCCGCGTTCCTCGACTCCATCGCCGACGAGATCGAGGCCGTGCGCGACGAGATCATCGCCCGAGCCACGCAGGAGACCGGCCTCCCGGTCGCCCGCCTCACGGGCGAGGTCGGCCGCACCTCCGGCCAGCTGCGCATGTTCGCGGGCGTCGTCCGCACGGGCCTGTTCCGCGGGGCCCGCGTGGATCCGGCGCAGCCCGAGCGCGCCCCGCTCCCGCGCCTCGACATCCGCCAGCGCAAGGTGCCGCTCGGCCCCGTCGCCGTCTTCGGAGCGTCGAACTTCCCGCTCGCCTTCTCGACCGCCGGCGGCGACACCGCCTCGGCCCTCGCGGCGGGCTGCCCCGTCGTGTTCAAGGCGCACAGCTCGCACCCCGGCACGAGCGAGATCGTCGCCGGCGCGATCACCCGCGCCGTCGCGAAGCACAACCTGCACCCCGGCGTCTTCTCGGCGATCTACGGCCCCGGCCGCACCGTCGGCCAGGCGCTCGTCACGGATCCGGCCATTCAGGCGGTCGGCTTCACCGGATCCCGCGAGGGCGGCATCTCGCTGGTGCAGGCCGCGCAGGGTCGCCCCGTGCCGATCCCCGTCTACGCCGAGATGAGCTCGGTCAACCCGGTCTTCATCTTCCCCGGCGCGCTCGAGGGCGACATCGACGCGCTCGCGACCTCCTATGTGACGTCGGTCACCGGATCCAGCGGGCAGCTCTGCACCCAGCCCGGCACCGTCTTCGTGCCGGCGGGCGAGAACGGCGACGCCTTCGTCACCGCCGCATCGAAGGCGATCGACGCCTCGGTCGGCCAGACGATGCTCTCGCCGTCGATCGCCGGCGCCTGGCGCGACGGCGCCGCGACGCGCGACGACAACGCGACGGCGATCGCCCGCGGATCCGAGGGCGAGGGCCCCAACGCCCCCGCGCCCGTGATCCACGACGCGACGCTCGAGCAGTTCGTGTCGAACGAGATCCTTCACGCGGAGATCTTCGGCGCGGCCTCGCTGATCGTGCGCTACGCCGACGTGTCGGAGCTGCCCGCCGCGGCCGACCGCCTCGAGGGCCAGCTCACCGCGACGCTGCAGATCGCCGATTCGGACACCGAGTCGGTGCGCGCGCTGCTTCCCGTGCTCGAGCGCAAAGCCGGCCGCATCCTCGCGAACGGATGGCCCACCGGCGTCGAGGTCGGCCACGCCATGGTGCACGGCGGACCCTTCCCGGCCACGAGCGACTCGCGAACGACGAGCGTCGGGTCGCTCGCGATCGAGCGCTTCCTGCGCCCCGTCGCCTACCAGAACCTACCCGAGGCGCTCCTCCCGGAGCCGCTGAAGGAGGCCAACCCCTGGGGCGTCCCGCGCCTCGTCGACGGCCAGTTCTAAGTTGTAGGGTCGCCAAAAAACGTCGCCGCGGGGGGCGCGCCGGCGCCGGGTGTTTGGGGCGCCAAGGAGTGGGTA
>NZ_KZ848475.1:507338-570685 GCF_003327285.1 Microbacterium sorbitolivorans
GGCCCCGCGCCTCTTCCCCGGCCTTTTATAAGTTGTTGGGTCCCAAAAAAACGTCGCCTTGCGCTCCGCGCAGGCGACGTTTTTTGGCGACCCTACTTAGTGCTTAACGCTCGACGACGTTGCGCAGCGGGGTGCCCGCCAGCAGGGCGTGGAGGTTCTCGCGGATCAGCATCGCTGCGCCGTCGGGGCGACCGCCCGCAGCGTGCGGCGTGATGATGAGGTTCCGGGTGTCCCACAGCGCCGACGACTCGGGCAGCGGCTCGGTCTCGGTGACGTCGATCGCGGCGCCCGCGATCTCGCCCGACCGCAGCGCCGCGGCGAGCGCGGTCTCGTCGACCGTGGATCCGCGGCCCACGTTCACGAGGTAGGCGTGGCGCGGCAGCTTCGCGAGCCGCGCGGCGCCGAGCGCGTGGTGGGTCGCGTCGGTCGAGGGCAGCACCATGACGAGCACGTCGGTGTCGCCGAGCGCCTCGTCGATGTCGCCCTCGGCGATGACGGGGAACCCGCCGCGCTCACCGGCGCTGCGGGCCACGCCGCGCACGTTCGCCCCGAGAAGCGTCAGCACTCGCGCGAGGTTCTGCCCGATGTTGCCGAAGCCCCAGACGAGCACGTTCGCGTCGATGAAGCTCGTCACGCGATCCGCGGGGCGCAGCGGCTGCACGCCGCCGATCTCGCTCGACCACTCGTGGCGCTCCTGCGCCGCCGCGGCATCGGACATGCGGCGCAGCAGCGTCAGCGCGAGCGCCGTCGCGTGCTCCGTGACGGTGCGGTCGTGCAGGCCGGATCCGCTGGTCACGATTACGCCCTCCGGCACGTCGAGGCTCAGCACGTGGTCGACGCCGGCGCTCAGAGCCTGCAGCCATCGCAGCTGCGTCAGCTTCGGGATGCTCTCGAGGCTCTCGGGGCCGTTGCCCCACGTGACGATCGCCTCGGCGTCGAGGTGTTCGGCGGGGATCGGCGTGTGGGGGTCGTAGCGTTCGACGTGCACGAGCGGGTGGAGCTCGCCCGGCACATCGATGGTCTCGGGCACCAGAATCTTCATGCGGCCACCTTACGCGGCATCACAAAGGCGAGGGCCAGCACGAGAAGCCCGCCGGTGAGCGACACCGCGAGGCCCACGCGGATGCTCGTCGCGTCGGCGATCGCTCCGACGAGCGGCGGCGCGACGAGGAACGCGAGGCGCATGAGCCACGTCACGATCGTGAGGCCGGTCCCGGCGCGCAGGCCCGGGATCCGGTCGGCCTGCTGCATCGCGAGCGGGATCGCGGGCGCGCAGCCGAAGCCCGCGAGCGCGAAGCCGAGGCACGCGCCCCACACCGTCGGCACGCCGATCGCGAGCCCGATGCCGCCGGCGATGAACAGGCCCGAGCAGATGATGACGGTGCGCTCGCCGAAGCGGTCGACGAGCCGGTCGCTCACGATGCGGCCGATGAACTGGGCGCCCACGAGGCCGATGAACCCGGCCGCGGCGAGCGGCGCCGGCGCGCCCACCTCGTCGCCGAGGTACAGCGCGGCCCACGAGAAGGCGACCTCTTCCGTGAGCCCGCCGCCGATCGCGATGAGCACGAGCGCCGTCAGCGTCAGCACGATCGCGGTCGTCGCGCGGCCCGCGGGGCGCGCGGTCGCCGCCTCGGCGGATCCGGATCCCGATTCGCTCTCGGACCCGGGGAGCGACCAACTACGTGCCCAGAAGGCGACCCCGACGAGCACGAGCGAGGACGCGAGGATGTGCCACTTCACGGGGATGTCGAGTGCGATCGCCCCGGCCGCGATCGCGCCGCCCGTGACGGCGCCGAGCGACCAGAGGGCGTGCATCGAGTTGATGATCGAGCGTCCCCGCGCGGCCTGCACGCGTAGGGCGTTGGCGTTCTGCGCGACGTCGGTGATCGCGTCGAGCGAGCCGCCGATGAAGAAGGCACAGGCGAGGATCCAGACGTTGGGAGCCCACGCCGCGGCCGTCACGCCGAACGCGAGGCCGAGGGTGCCGATGACGGCGACGGCCGCGGATCCGAAGCGCCGGATAAGCACGCCCGCCGCGACGCCGGCGACGATCGCGCCGACGGGGTTCATCGCGAGCACGACGCCATAGATCGTCGCGTTCAGACCGAGCTCGGCCTTGAGCTCGGGATAACGCGGAACGAGGTTCGCGAAGACCGCCCCGTTGGTGAAAAAGAATGTCGCCGCGGCGATGTGCCCGCGCCTCAGCGCGCGTTCGGAATAGATCGTCACCAGTAGATCCTCCCTGATCGACCACGACAAGTCACATGCGCGCGATAAGGTGCGCCCATGAGCGAGATTCCCCGGCCGCCCGCTGCGGCCGATAGCGAGGCACTGCCGGTGCTCGGCCTGCAGAAGAACCTGAGCGCCGAGCCGACGAAGCGATCGACGATCCTCTCGTGGGCGCTGTGGGACTGGGGGCTGCAGCCCTTCAACACGATCATCGTGACGTTCATCTTCACGGCGCTCTACCTCACGACCGACGCGTTCTTGCCGGAGGAGATCGCGTCCCTCGCCGACAAGGATCCCGTCAAGGACGCCGCGCTCGCGAACCTCGCGAGCGGGCTAGGCTGGGGATCCACGATCGCGGGCCTGCTGATCCTCGCACTCGCGCCCGTGCTCGGCCAGCAGGCCGACGCGCAGGGACGGCAGAAGCTGTGGCTCGGCATCGGCACCGTCGGATCCGTGCTCGCCATGTTCGCGCTCTGGTTCGCCGAGCCGTCGCCGAGCTTCTTCTGGTTCGCGGTCGCGATGATCTCGTTCGGCATCGTGCTCGGCGAGATCGCCGCCGTCAACTACAACGCGCTGCTCGTGAGCATCGCGACGCCCAAGAACATCGGTCGCATCTCTGGCCTCGGCTGGGGCTTCGGATACGTCGGCGGCGTGGTCGCGCTGATCCTCGTCGTCGTCTTCTACATGGGCGACTGGTTCGGGATCCCCGAGGAGGGCGGCGTGCCGTTCCGCCTCATCGCCGTCGGATGCGCGATCTGGGCGATCGCGTTCTGCCTGCCCGTGTTCCTCAAGGTTCCGGAGCCCGCGCCGCTCGGCCGCCCCGAGCGCCGCGTCGGCTTCTTCCAGAGCTACGCGCAGCTCGTGCGCGACATCGTGGACCTCTACCGCAACCCCGCGACGCGCAACACGTTCTGGTTCCTGCTCTCGAGCGCCGTCTTCCGCGATGGCCTCGCCGGCGTCTTCGCGTTCGGCGCCGTCATCGCGGGCCAGGTCTTCGACTTCGGCTTCATCGACATCGTGATTTTCGGCATCGCGGCGAACCTCATCGCCGGCCTCTCGACGATCATCGCGGGCCGCTGGGACGACGTCTTCGGGCCGAAGGCGATCATCGTCACGGCGCTCGTCGGCATGGTCGTCTCGGGCCTCGTCGTGTTCTTCCTCGCCGACACCGGCAAGATCGTGTTCTGGATCTTCGGCCTCATCCTCTGCGCCTTCGTCGGCCCCGCCCAGTCGGCCGGCCGCTCGTTCCTCGCGCGCGTGACGCCCGCGGGCCGCGAGGGCGAGATCTTCGGCCTCTACGCCACGACGGGCCGCGCCGCGAGCTGGATGTCGTCGGCGCTCTGGGCGACGCTCATCGCGATCGCCGGATCCACGATCTTCGGTGTTCTCGGAATCGTCATCGTGCTACTCGCGGGTCTGCTGCTCGTGCTGCCGGTGAAAGCCGCGCGGTAAGCGCATCGGCAGGGCTGACAGACTGATCTCATGACCCGGCGCATCGTCTTCCTCGACATCGATGGCACGATCATCGATCAAAACGGCAACCTCCCCGACTCGACCGTGAGGGCAGTGCACACGGCCCGGGCGAACGGGCACCTCGTGTTCCTCGCCTCGGGCCGCACGCCGACGGAGGTCGAGACCCGCGTCGCCGACATGGGGCTCGACGGCGCGATCCTCGGCGCCGGCGCGTACGCCTGGATCGGCGAGCTCTGGGGCGACGGCGAATGGGCGATCGAGCGGCTCATGTCGGCCGATGACGCCGCCGAGATGATCGCCGGCTACCGCGACGTGGGCGCCGACTTCGTGCTGCAGGGCCGTGAGCAGGTCTGGGCGACGCCCGGCGGCTTCGCGCGCCTCGCGGGCGCGCTCGAGGCGGAGGGCCGGCTCTCCGACGCCACGCGCGCGGCGCTCCTCGACCACGTCACCGTCACGGAGGATCCGCCGACCGAGGGCATCGCGAAGTCGGTGTTCTCGAGCGACGACCCCGGCGCGTACGCGGCGGTGAAGGAGCGCCTCGGCGGGCGCTTCCACGTCATCACCGGCACCATGCCCGGCCTCGGCACGGCGGGCGGCGAGGTGTCCCCCTCGGGCGTGACGAAGGGATCCACGCTGCTGATGCTGCTCGAGAAGCTCGGCATCGCGGTGGAGGACTCGATCGCGATCGGCGATAACAATAACGACCTCGAGATGCTGCGCGCCGCCGGCACGGGCATCGCAATGGGCAACGGTACCCCCGAGGCCCTCGCGGCGGCCGACGAGACGACGACCACGGTCGATGCCGACGGCATCTGGAACGCGTTCGCGAAGCACGGCCTGGTCTAGGCCCCAACTCTGCAATTCTCCGCGCGGTCATCTGCAATTCGCAGATGACGCCGCGGAGAATTGCAGATTTGGCGCGCCCAGAAGGCATGGGAAAGCCCGGGCAGCGCTCCCCCGACCGCTTCCCGGGCCCCGAACCTTTCGGCTGCCGGTATCACGTTATCCGCGATCCCGACTCTTTGAGAATACGTGGACGCCGAACGAGATTTCACCGTTTTCACCCCTTTCACCCGTCGATCACCCTCGAATCACACGAGATCACCCCGCGTGAGACGATGGATGCATGAGTTCGACCGATCGCCTGTCACGGCCTCGGCTCGTCGCGCTCTGGCAGCGCGTCATGCCGGGCGCGACAGTGCTCGTGACGGCGCAGCACAAGAGCGGCGTCGCATCGAGCGTGCGCGAATGGCTCGAGGGATCCGAAAAAGAACTCGTCTTCTGGTCGTCGAATAGGCTCTCGGTCCCCGAGAACGCCCCGCACGCCGACGTCATCGTGCTCGAACTCGAGGGCATGCGCACCGACCACGCCACCGCGACGCTCGCGGTGCGGAAGCACTGGCCCGACGCGACGCTCATCGCCGTCTCGAGCACGCAGTGGCCGCCGGAGCTGCTCGACGCGGGGCTCCGCCCCGAGCGCATCTTCGCCGGATCCCTCTTCGGCTTCACCGTCGACGAGGTGCTCGACCGCGCCGAACAGCTCGGCCTCGCCCTCGCGTGGGACGAGGCGACGAACCTTCTCGAGCTCGTCGGCACGCACGTGGGCTTCGTCGACGCGGTGCTGCGCGCCGCGGCCGCGCGCGGGATCCTCGACGACGAGGCCTTCCACACCGGCTGCCACGAACAGGCCGCGCACTTCGCCGGATCCGCCGCCGCGGGCGTCTTCCGGCCGAACGGCTGGTACGCGGCGCTCGTCACCGCCCGCATCGGGCCGATGCCGCGCCGCACGCTGCTGCGGGTGTGGGGCCGCGACGAGGTCGTGCGGGCCGCGCTCGACAACGCCATGCAGTCGGGCTTCTTCGTCGAGGATCTCGCCCGCGACACGATCGCGCTGCGCCCCGCCCTCGAGTCGGCGTTCGTCGAGCGCATCACCCGCGAGGGCCAGCTCGACGCCGTCGACGACGACATCGCGGCGCTCGCCGCGAAGCTGCTCGACGAGGGCAACTCGGGCGACGGCTGGGCCCTCGTCGCAGACCTCCCCGGCCCCCGCGCCCGCCTGCTCGCGACCTATTGGTGGCAGCTCGGCGAGGTCGACGTCGCGCTCGCGCGGCCGTGGCTCGAGCAGGCCGTGCAGCGGGATCCGCTTCCCGCGCTCCGCGTCGCGCTCGCGCGCGCGCTCGTCTCGGTGACGAGCGCCGGGCACAGCGGATCCGTGCCGCTCGCCGACCGGCAGGCCGCGCGCGAGCAGCTCGAGGCTGTCGGCGAGCAGCCGGGCGACCTCGGGATCGCCGCGGAGCTGCTGCGCGGGATCCTGCTCCGCCTCGACGGCCACTACGTCGAGGCGCTGGAACTGCACGAGGAGCTCGCGAACACGTCGGATATCTCCGACGTCGCCGCCGCCTCGACGCTGCGCGCCAACATGCTGCTGCAGGCGGGCCTCAGCGCCCTCGATGCCTCGCGCCCCGACGTGGCGGCCGCCCGCCTCTCTGCCGCGGCCTCGCTCGCGCACGGCGCCGGCCACGACCGGCTCGCCCGCTTCGCCCACGAGCTGATGCTGTTCACGGCGCCCAACGAGCTGCCGATGGCCTCGGGCTTCCAGGCGCGGCTCGATAACCTCGTCGGCGCGCAGGCGATGTCGCGCCCGATTCGCCGCGTCGTCGAGCTCTCGAACGCGCTCTACGTCGTGGATCCGACGGCGATGCGCGAGGCGCTCGCCCCCGCGGATCCGATCGACGATCCGCGCATCATGGCCTACATCGTGCTCGTGCTGCGCACGATCGCGCACGGCCTGCTCGGCACGTCCGAGCTCGCGCTCAGCAGCATCAACCTCTTCGAGCAAGACGCGCACACGGCCGAGATCGCCCCGAATCAGCTCGTCATCCTGTCCTGGGCGCGCGCCGAGGCCCTCGCGGGCGACGGCCAGTACGACGCCGCCGTCGAGGCGATCTCGCGGATCCCGGAGGCCGCCGCCCGCGTCGTCCCCCTCGACCTGCTCATGGCCCGCATCCACCTGCGCGGCGGCGAGCCCGAGCGCGCGATCGCGTGCCTCGCGTCGTCGGCGACCGCGCACGGCACCGGCGTGCTCGCGGTCTGGACGCACCTCGTCCTCTTCCACGCGTACCACGCCATCGGATCCGATTCGTCGCTCGACGTCGCCCGCCAGCACCTGCAGGTCGCGATCGTCGCCGCGGTGCGCTCGCGCCCGCTCCTGCCCTTCGCGGCGCAGGGCATGAGCGCGCTCAACGCGACGATCGCGGAGGCAAGCGGGCTCGCGCTCGACCCCGGCGGATCCCGCTTCGTGCGCGAGCTCGAGCGCATGCGCGACGAACTGCAGCGGGCGACGAGCTCGACGCTCGCGCTGAGCGACCGCGAGCGCACCGTCGTGCGCGCGCTCGTCGAGGCCGAGTCGACGAGGGATCTCGCGGCGCGCCTGCACGTCTCGCCCAACACGATCAAGACGCAGCTGCGGTCGATCTACAAGAAGCTCGGGGTGTCGAGCTGGGCCGACGCCGTCGCCACCGCAAAGCGCGTGGGGCTGGTGGAATAGAAGGTCCTCGCGTGCCAGGCTGGGTGTATGGATCAGCTCTTTATTGATGGTGCGTGGCGGGCCGGCGAGGGCGACTTCGCGGTCACGGATCCGGCAACCGGCGACGAGATCGCGCGCTTCGCCGCGGCGAGCGTCGGCGACTGCCTCGACGCGGTCGATGCCGCCGAGCGGGCGCTGCCGTCGTGGCGCGAGACGCCGCCGCGCGAGCGCGCCGAGATCCTGCGCCGCACCTTCGAGATCCTCACCGACGAGGCCGAGACGCTCGCGACGCTCATCGTGCGCGAGAACGGCAAGTCATGGGCCGACGCCGCGGGCGAGGCGGCCTACGCGACCGAGTTCTTCCGCTGGTTCTCGGAGGAGGCGGTGCGGATCCCGGGCGACTACCGCCTCTCGCCCACCGGCGACAAGCGCATCATCGTCACGCACCAGCCCATCGGGGTCTCACTGCTGATCACGCCGTGGAACTTCCCCGCCGCGATGGCGACGCGCAAGCTCGCGCCCGCCCTCGCCGCCGGGTGCACGACGGTGCTGAAGCCCGCGCTCGAGACGCCGCTCACGGCGGCGTACATCGTCGACGTACTCACTCGCGCGGGGCTCCCGCGCGGCGTGGTGAACCTCGTGACGCCCGTGGATCCGGGCCCCGCGACCGAGGCGATGCTCGCCCACCGCGCGGTGCGTAAACTATCGTTCACGGGATCCACACCCGTCGGCCGCACGCTGCTGCGCCAGGCCGCGGAGCGCGTCATCAGCTGTTCGATGGAGCTCGGCGGAAACGCGCCGCTCATCGTGCTTCCGGGCGCCGACCTCGCGCAGGCGGTCGAGGGATCCTTCGCCGCGAAGATGCGCAACGGCGGATCCGCGTGCACCGCCGCGAACCGGTTCTACGTGCACACCGACATCCACGACGAGTTCGTGGCCGCGTACCGCGAGCGGCTCGCTCGGGTGACGCAGGGATCCGGGCTGTCGCGGGACAACGACCTCGGCGCGCTCGTGTCAATGAAGGAGCGCGACAAGGTCGCGGGGCTCGTCGACCGGGCCGTCGGCGCCGGCGCCTCTCTTTCGATCGGCGGGTCGACGCCCTCCGGTGCCGGCGCGTTTTATCCCGCGACGCTGCTGACGAACGTGACCCACGGATCCGAGATCACCAAGAACGAGATCTTTGGCCCCGTGACGACGATCGTGCGCGTGGAATCGGCCGCCGAGGCCGTGCGGATGGCCAACGACACCGAATTCGGGCTCATGGCCTACGTGTTCGGCGAGGAGCGCGAGGCCGTGCTCACCGCGCAGCGCATCGAGGCCGGCATGGTGGCCGTGAACCGCGGCGTCGCGAGCGACCCCGCGGCCCCCTTCGGCGGGATGAAGCAGTCGGGGCTCGGCCGCGAGGGCTCCGCCGAGGGGATCCTCGAGTTCTTGGAGGAGCAGTACATCACGCTGGATGCGTGAGGGTGGGGCCGCGCGGGCGCGGGGCGCGCGGGCCGCAACTGCGGAGTTGGCCCCGAACTGCGGATCCAATCGGGCAATTGCTCCGCAGTTGCGGCTCACTTCCGCAGTTTGGGACCACAGGTTCCCCCGCGGGCCAGAACTACGGAGTTGACCCCAATCTGCGGACTGAATCAAACAATTGCCCCGCACTTGCGGACCATCTCCGCACTTCGGGACCACAGGCTCCCCCCAGACCAGAACTGCGGAGATGACCCCGAGCTGCGGACCACACCGAGCAATTACTCCGCAATTGCGGACCATCTCCGAACTTCGGGACCACAGGTTCCCCCGCAGACCAGAACTGCGGAATTGACCCCGAACTGCGGATCCAATCAGCCCGGAGCTCCGCAGATAGGGGCCAGATCCGCACTTCCTGCTCAGGCGCGGGGTCGTGCGCCGGAACTTCGGAGATGAGCCCGAAGTGCGGATCCGATTAGTCGCAGGACCCGCAGATTGAGGTCATCTCCGCACTTCGGGGCCAGGGCACAGGGGCACAGGGCAGGTGCCAGGGCCAGAGCCCAACCCCAAGCCCCCTCAGCGGGCAGACTCGGCGAGGCGCTCGCCCGCCGTCACCATGTGCACGGCCATCGCCGAGGCCGCGGCGTCGGCGTCGTTCGCGTCGAGGGCGCGGGCGACGGCCTCATGTTCGGCAAGGGCCAACTGGGCGGCCTCGAGGGTGTGGACGGCACGGTCGGAGTACACCTGCAGCAGCGATCGCACGACGTGCAGCAGGTCGCGCAGCGTCGCGTTGCCGGCGGCGTCGGCAAGGGCCAGGTGGAAGGCGTAGTCGGCCTTCGCGAACGCCTGCAGGTCATCGCCCGCGGCGCGCATGTCGTCGAGGTGCCCGGCGAGGGTGTCGCGCGCCTCCGACGACGCGTGCGTTGCGGCCATGCGCGCGACATAGATCTCGAGCCCGGATCGCAGCTCGATCAGCTCGGCCGTGTTGCGCTCGCCGATCAGCAGCCCCCAGCGCAGCGTCTGCGGCAACAGCGCGCTGGCTTCGCCGCGCAGGTAGGTCCCGGATCCGGGACGCACGTCGACGATGCCGAGCATCTCGAGCGCAGCGAGCGCCTCGCGCACGGCGGATCGGCCGACGCCGAGCGAGGTGGCGAGCTGGCGCTCCGCGGGCAGTCGGGTGCCCGGCGCGATGTCGCCGCTCGTGAACAAATCGAGCAGGCGGCGCGCGACCTCGCTCACGGGAGTTCCCGAGGGCAGTGAGCCGAGCGCCTCGGCGATGGCGTCGGATCCGCCGGTGGGGTCTGCTGGCATGAATCGATCTTACCCCTCCCCACTTGCAATTGGTCAACCGGTTTGCCAAACTAGGCTCACACGTCCCTCACGAAAGGTTCGACGATGACCCGCTTGTGGAATGATCCGGCCGATTTCGCCGACGAGATGATCGACGGCTTCGTCGCGGCCAATGGCCGCTACGTGCGCCGCGTCACCGGCGGCGTCGCGCGATCCACGCAGACGCCCGAGGGCCAGGTCGCGTTCGTGACGGGCGGCGGATCCGGCCACTACCCCGCCTTCGGCGGCCTCGTCGGGCCCGGCCTCGCGCACGGCGCGGCCATGGGAAACCTCTTCGCCTCGCCCTCGACCCAGCAGGTGCTCTCCGTCGCGAAGGCCGCTGAGAACGGTGGCGGGGTCTTCCTCAGCTACGGAAACTACGCCGGCGACGTGCTGAACTTCGACGCCGCGCAGGAGCAGCTGCGCGCGGCGGGGATCCCGTGCCAGACGGTCGCCGTCACCGACGACGTCTCGTCGGCCGGGAAGGACGAGATCCACAAGCGCCGCGGCATCGCGGGCGACCTGACGGTGTTCCGGATCGCGGGCGCCGCCGCCGAGCGGGGCCTGAACCTCGACGAGGTCACCCGCCTCGCCCGCCGCGCCAACGACCGCACGCGCTCCTTCGGCGTCGCCTTCTCGGGCTGCTCGCTTCCTGGCGCGGATGAGCCGCTCTTCGAGGTCAAGGAAGGCCACATGGCGATCGGCCTCGGGATCCACGGCGAGCCCGGCCTCGGCGACGCCGACATCCCGACCGCCGACGGCCTCGCCGAGATGCTCGTGGAGCGCCTACTCGACGAGCTCCCCGACGACGTTCCTTCGGCGAAGGGCGCGCGCGTCGTCCCGGTGCTGAACGGCCTCGGATCGCTGAAGTACGAGGAGATGTTCGTCGTCTACCGCCGCATCGCGCAGCTGCTCGATGACGCAGGTATCACCGCCGTCGACCCGCACGTCGGCGAGTACTGCACGAGCTTCGACATGGCAGGCACCTCGCTGACCCTGCTGTGGCTCGACGACGAGCTCGAAGACCTCTGGGACACGGGCGTCGACACCCCCGCGTACCGGCGCGGATCCATCGACGCCTCGCGCCTCGAAAGAATCGACACCGCAGAGGAGCAGGGCGAAGACCTCATCGGCGACGCCGACGACGACTCCCGAGCCATCGCCAAGACCATCGCCGACGCGTTCGACGTCTGGCGCACCACAATCGACGAGAACGTCGACGAGCTCGGCCGCCTCGACGCGATCGCCGGCGACGGCGACCACGGCATCGGCATGCAGCGCGGGATCCACGCGGCCCAGGCCGCCGCCCGCGACGCCGCGGACCGCGGCGCGGGGGCGGCGACCACGCTCGCCCGCGCGGCCGACGCCTGGTCCGACCGGGCAGGTGGCACGTCCGGCGCGATCTGGGGCGCGATCCTCGACACCGTCTCGCAGCGCCTCGGCGATGCCGGCCGCCCCACCAACGAACAGGTCGCCGAGGGGCTCGACGCCGCCAAGGCCCGCGTCGCCACCTTCGGCGCCGTTCCGGGCGACAAGACCCTCGTCGACTCGCTGAACCCGCTCGTCGAGACCTTCTCGGCACGAGTGAGCGAGGGCGCGAGCATCGCGGACGCCTGGCGCGCCGCCGCAGACGCCGCGACGGCGGCCGCCGCCGCGACGACCGACATGCTCCCGCAGATGGGGCGCGCCCGCGCGCACCACGAAAAGGCCCTCGGGATCCCGGATCCGGGTGCCCACTCCCTCGCGCTCCTCGCGCAAGCCCTCCTCGAAAGGCACGACGATGACTGACCAGCTCCGTATTGTGATCGGATCCGACGACGCCGGATTCGACTACAAAGAGATCCTCAAGAAGGATCTCGAGGCGAACGACGGCGTCGCGAGCGTCGTCGACGTGGGAGTGAACGCCGACGGCCACACCGCGTACCCGAAGGTCGCGATCGAGGCCGCCGAGCGCATCGCGCGCGGCGAGGCCGACCGCGCGCTGATCTTCTGCGGCACCGGCCTGGGCGTCGCGATCTCGGCGAACAAGGTCGCGGGGATCCGCGCCGTCACGGCGCACGACAGCTTCTCGGCCGAGCGGGCGGTGCTCTCGAACAACGCGCAGGTGCTCTGCATGGGCCAACGTGTGATCGGCATCGAGCTCGCCCGCCGGCTCGTGCGCGAGTGGCTGACGTATCGCTTCGACGAGTCGAGCGCGTCGGCCGACAAGGTCGCCGTGCTCACCGAATACGAGACCACCGGCAGCTGCTGATGGCGAGGCGCATCGTCGGCATCAGCCTGAAAATGTACTTCGGGCATGCCCGCGCGACCGACTGGTTCGACCGGGTCGCGTCGCTCGCGAGCGCGCAGCCCGCGGTTATGAACGGCGCCGTCGAGGTCTTCGTCACGCCGACGTTCCTGCAGGTTCCCGCCGCCGTCCGGGCCTTCGCGGGCACCCCCGTGCGGGTCGGCGGGCAGGACGTCGCGGCGGAGGCCGAGGGCGCCTACACCGGCGAGGTCTCGGCCTCCGAGCTCGCCGAGGTCGGCGCGGGGCTCGCGGAGATCGGGCACGCCGAGCGGCGCCGCCTCTTCGGCGAGAACGACGCCGACGCGGCCCGCAAGGTTGCCCGCTCGCTCGAGGCGGGCCTCGAGCCGCTGCTGTGCATCGGCGAGAGCGAGCAGCAGTCACCCGAAGACGCGGCGAAGGTCGCGGTCGCGCAGCTCGAGGCCTCCCTCGCGGGCGCGCCTGACGGATCCGTCATCGTCGCCTACGAGCCCGTCTGGGCGATCGGGGCACCCGAGCCCGCGGGCGAGGATCACGTCCGCGTCGTCGCGGGCGCGCTGCGGGCCGCGCTCGCGGGGCGCCCCGGATCCGCCGTGATCTACGGGGGCGCCGCAAAGCCGGGCCTCCTCACGCGGCTCGGCGACGCCGTCGACGGCGTCTTCCTCGGGCGCTTCGCGCACGACCCCGACGCGCTCATGCAGGTGATCAACGAGGCCGCATCGTGATCGGCCTCGGAACCTACGCCTACTTCTGGCAGCACGCCGAGGGCCTCTCCCTCGCGGGCGCGTTCGAGGACACCAAGGCGCAGGGCGTCGACCTCTTCCAGATCTGCGACTACGCGCCGCTCCTCGAGATGACGGGCGCCCAGCTGCGCGAGGCCGCGGGCGTCGCGCGCGGGCTCGGTCTGACGATCGAGCTCGGCACGAAGGGCGTGGATCCGGATCACCTGCGGCGCTTCCTCGACCTCGCCGAGATCTTCGATGCTCGACTTGTCCGCGGCATGGTGTTGCGCGACCAGGCCGCGAACGCGGCCGGCCTGCTCGGCCAGGTCGCCGGATCCTTCGAGCGCGCGGGCGTTTCGCTCGCGCTCGAAACCTACGAGCAGGTGCCCACCCGCACCCTGCTCGGCATCATCGACGAGGTGGGCAGCGACGCGATCGGGATCTGCCTGGATCCCGCCAACGTCGTCGCGCAGCTCGAGAGCCCGCGAGGCTGCGTCGAGGCCACCTCGGCGTACGTCAAGAACGTGCACGTGAAGGACTTCGCCTTCGCGCGCCAGGATGGCTGGGTCGGATTCACGTACAGCGGCGCCCCCATGGGCGAGGGGCTGCACGACTACGACCACCTCCTCCAGACCGTGATGCCGCGCGAGCGTGGCATCAACGAGATCGTCGAGCACTGGCTGCCGTGGCAGTCGGATGCCGAGACGACCATCACCACCGAGCGGGAATGGACCCGCAGAACCCTCGATATCCTCAGGAGCACACTATGAGCGAGAAGTACACGATCGCCGTCATCGGCGCGGGCGGCAAGATGGGCATGCGCGTGTCGAACAACCTCGTCAAGACCGAGCACACGGTCTTCTACGTCGAGAACTCCCCCGCGGGCCAGGAGCGCACGCGCGAGGCCGGCCGCGAGCTCACCGACGCCGCCGTCGCCGTGGCCGACGCCGACATCGTCGTGCTCGCCGTGCCGGACCTCGCCCTCGGCGCCGTCACCGCCGACCTCGTCCCGCAGATGAAGTCGGGCGCCGTCTGCCTGACGCTCGACCCGGCCGCCGCCTACGCGGGCCTCCTCACGACGCGCGACGACGTGATCCAGGCCGTCGCGCACCCCTGCCACCCGTCGATCTTCCTGCAGCGCGAGACCCCCGAGCAGTGGGCCGACACCTTCGGCGGCATCGCCGCCCCGCAGGACGCCATCGCCGCCGTCGAGAGCGATGACCCCGCCATGAAGGCGCTCGTCGAGGAGACCGTGCGCTCGATCTACGCCCCCGTGATCGACGTGCACTTCGTCACGATCAAGCAGCTCGCGCAGCTCGAGCCGACCCTCGTCGAGACCGTCGCCTGCATGATCGGCGAGCTGCTCAACGAGGCCCTCTCCGAGGCCATCAACACGATGGGCGTGCCCGAGGCCGCCGCTCGCAGCATCATGTACGGCCACACCCAGGTGGCCCTCGCCAACGGCCTGCGCGGCGACAACCCGTTCTCGGACGCCTGCCTCATCGCCATGAAGTACGGCCGCGAGACCATCATCAAGGACGACTGGAAGAAGATCTTCCAGGACGACGAGCTCGACAAGAACCTCGCCGCCATGCTCCACCTCGACGAGATCAAGCGCTGATGGCCCGGCTCGCAGGCAAGACCGCGCTCGTTACCGGATCCGGATCCGGGATCGGCGAAGCCGTCGCGACCCGGTTCGCCGCGGAGGGCGCCCGCGTCGTGATCGCCGACCGCGACACCGCGGCCGCTGAGCGCGTTGCCGCGCTGCTCGGCGACGCGGCCCGCGCCGTCACGATGGACATCTCCGACGAGGCCCAGGTCTCGGCCGCATTCGCGTCGCTCGAGGCCGACGGATGGGCCCCGAACGTCGTCGTCGCCAACGCCGGAGTGCAGCTCTTCGGGCACGACGCGAAGGTCGCCGACCTCGATCTCGACGTCTGGCGCCGCACCGTCGACATCAACCTGACGGGCACGTTCCTGACGGTCAAGCACGCCGTGCGCGCGATGCTCGCCCACGACGGCGGATCCATCATCCTCACCGGAAGCCCGACGGGCGTCACGGGCGAGGGCAACGACTTCACCGCGTACAGCACGACTAAGGCCGGCATCCACGGCATGGGTCGCACCGTCGCGGCGGCATATGCCACGCAGGGCATACGCGTCAACACCGTCGTGCCGTCGTACGTCGAGACGCCGCTGGTCGATGCCATCAAGAACAACCCCGTCGAGCGCGCGGCCATCACCAGCCGTATCCCGATGGGCCGCCCGGCGACGCCGGACGACCTGACGGGCGTCATGACGTTCCTCGCGAGCGACGACTCGGCGTTCGCGACCGGGGCCATGTTCACCGTCGATGGCGGGATGACTAACCTGTAGCGCTCCCTGTCTGTACACAACGACGCAAATTTTGCGCCATGGACGCCGGAACACCGGCGTGTCGCCCATGTCGCGGCAAAATTTGCGTCGTTGTGTACGCGGGGTGGGCAAGATAGAGCCATATCGCGCGATGGGGCGCGAGTTTCCTGAGGGGGCAGAATGACCTGGATCCGTGAACAGGTGCGCGAGATTGCGCTCGGCGAGTGGAGCCTCGAGCTTCGCGACGACGACCTCGCGCAGATCCGCTTCCGCGGACACGAGGTGTTGCGATCGGTGCGCGCCGTCGTGCGCGACCGCGATTGGAACACCGCGGTGTGGACGGTGGAGTCCGTCGCGGACGACTCCATCGCGCTTTCGTCGACGTCCTTCGACAACCAATTCGACGGATCCCTCAGCCTCGTCGCCGACGATTCGTCGCTGCGGATCTCGTTCGAGGTCGACGCCGAGCGCGAGTTCTGGACGAACCGCACGGGCCTCGTCGTGCTGCACCCTGCCGCGCTCTCGGGGGCACCGCTCACGATCACCCATACCTCGGGCCTCGTATCGCGCACCCACTTCCCCACCGACATCTCGCCCCACCAGCCCGCGTTCGACATCCGGGCGCTCGAGGCCGAGGGCGTCACGGTGGCGTTCGAGGGAGATGCGTTCGAGATGGAGGACCAACGCAACTGGACCGATGCGTCGTTCAAGACGTACAGCCGGGCGCTCGCGGATCCGTTCCCCTACCTTTTCGACGGGCCCGTGCGGCAGAGCGTGACGATCTCGGTGAGTTCCGAGCTCGCCGAGACTCTGACGATCGGCCGAGATTCTGACGATTCCGGGGAAATGGGCCCCATCTCGAGCGATCGTCAGAATCTGACGCTCACCGAGGCCGGCCCCGTGCGCTTCTCCGTCGGGGCGTCCACCGCCCCGGGCGAGGGGCCCACGGATCCGATCGGGCACGACACGCTCGTCGAGGTCGACCTCGACTGGGACGGGTGGCCCGCCGTCATCGAGCGCGCGGCCGCGAGCGGCCTGCCGCTCGATGTGCGTCTCGTGCTGCCGCTCGAGGATCCGGATCCGCGGGTGCGCGAGGCGGTCGCCGCCCTCGCGGAGCTGCCGGTCGCGCGGATCGCGGCAATCCAGCCCCCGACGCACCCCGCCGAGCACATGTCCGACGACGCGGCTGTGCGGATCCTTCGGGCCGCCCTCGGCGACCGCGACGTGCCCGTCATCGGCGGCACGCGCTCGCACTTCACCGAGCTGAATCGCGGCCAGCACCTCGTGCCCGAGGGGCTCGACGGCATCGCATTCAGCACGACGCCCATGTTCCACACGCTCGAGACCCTGCAGCTCGAGCAGGCGATCGGCATGCAGCGCCTCGTCGCCGAGCAGGCCGTGCGCATCGCGGACGGCGCTCCCGTGCACGTGGGGCCCGTGACCCTGCGCGCGCACCTCAATAACGTCGCGACGACGTCACCCGAGCGGCCCGGCGTCGCCGATCTTTCCGAGGGCTACGGGCCCGAGCTGCTGAACGCAGACGACGACCGGCAGACGGCGCCCGAGCTCGCCGCGTGGACGATCGCGAGCGCCGCCGCCCTCGCCGTTCCCGGGGTGTCGACGGTGTCGTTCTTCGAGGGGTGGGGACCGCGCGGCATCCGGGCGGCCGACGGATCCGAGTACCCCGTCGCCGATGCAATCCGCGCCCTCGCGGCCCTCGCGGGCCCGCTCGCGACCGCGCACGACGGATCCGTCTGGGCGATCGCGTCGGAGAACACCCTGCTGGTGGCGAACCTGGGCGACGCGTCGCGCGCGCTCTCGGTGGCCGAGGGGGAGGTCGATGTGCCCGCGAAGGGGTGGGTGTCGGTCGACCGGTGAGCCGTACCTGCGGAGATGACCCCGAACTGCGGATCCATGGGGGTTATTCCTCCGCAGATACGGGCCATCTCCGCCGAAACAGACCGACCCAGCACGGCACCGACTATGGTCCCCTTAACGCCTTCATCTTCATGTCGGCGATCCCCGTTCTCATTGTGTACCTGCTGTTCCAGCGGTACTTCGTCCAGGGCGCCCTCGCCGGCGCCGTGAAGGGATAACGCCAATGACTGCCGCTCCCCGCCGCATCATCATCAACACCGATGCGAAGAACGAGGCCGACGATCAGTTCGCGATCGTGCACGCCCTCCTCTCGCCGACCCTCGACGTGCGCGGCATCGTTCCCGCCCACTTCGGAACCCGCCGCACGACCGAGAGCCTCCGCGAATCGCGCGAGGAGGTCGACCTGCTGCTGCGGCTCATGGGCCGCGAGGGTCAGTACGTCGTCGCCGACGGCGCGCCCCACAAGCTCCCCGACGAGCAGACCGCGGTGCCGTCCGACGGATCCCGACTGATTATCGAGGAGTCGAAGAAGAGCGAGGGCACGCTCTATGTCGCGTTCCTCGGGCCGCTGACGGATATGGCGTCGGCGATCCTCGAGGATCCGGAGATTCAGGATCGCGACGTCGTCGTGGTCTGGATCGGCGGCCCGCCGCACGGCGGCGTCATCGCCCCGTCGAGCATCGAGTTCAACCTCTCGAACGACATCGAGTCGGCGAACGTCGTGATGAATTCGCGGATCCCCGTCTGGCAGATCCCGAGCACCGTGTACTCGATGGTGTCGGTGACGCACCTCGAGCTCGAGGATCGCGTCGCGCCCCTCGGCGAGCTCGGCGCCTACCTGACACAGCAGGTGATCGACTTCAACGCGACCGTCGAGAACCTCGCGATGGACTTCCGCTCGCTCGGCGACAGCCCCGGCATCGGCGCCGTGATGAACCCGCGCGGCGGCGTGTGGCGCAGCTTCCCGGCGCCGCTCTACGACGCCGAGGGCAAGATGATCGAGCCCGCCCCGGGCCGCCGCGAGATCCCGGTGTGCGAGTCGATGGACATCCGCTGGCTGCTCGAGGACATGTTCCAGAAGCTCCGCCACTTCCACGCCACCCGCTAGCCCCTTCCGCTTCCGCCCCGCCCCTTCCGCGAGATCGCACTCTTTTCGCGAGGTCGCACTCAATTCGGTGCGATCTCGGAAAAAGAGTGCGATCTCGCGGGGTTTGGGCCTCGAGGATCCCGGGGCCTCGTCCGCGAGGTCTCACCTTTTTCGCGAGATCTCACTCAATTCGGTGAGGCCTCACTCAATTCGGTGAGATCTCGCGAGATGGGTGAGACCTCGCGGGGTGGCGGCCCTACCCGATCGTTGTCGCGCGGGGGTGGATCTCGACCGGGACGACGACGCGCTCGTGCACGTGGTCGGGCTGGGCCTCGACGCCGAGGAGGCGCACCGCCTCGGCGCCCATGCGGTAGCCGGGCAGGATGATCGACGTCATCGACATCCAGTCGTTGCCGTTCGGGCGGTGGTCGCCGTCCAGGCCGACGATCGCGACGTCGTCCGGGATCCGCAGATCGCTCGCCGCGCGCAGCGCCCGGATCGCGCCGATCGCGAGATCGTCGGCGAGAAACAGCAGCGCCACGCGTTCGCCGCGGGCCTTCGCCGCGCGGATCGGCTCGAGGAGCTCGCCGATGATCTCGGCTCCCGCATCCTGCGACAGGCCCGCCGTGGTCGTCTCCGTCAGGTGGACCCCGCGGCGCGCGGCGGCCTCACGAGCGCCGCGGCGGCGCTCGCCCACCGGCTGCACGATGTCGCCGATCGACAAGAAATATGCGTGCCGGATCCCGAGGTCCGCGATGTGATCGACCGCCGCGCGGCCGACCTGCTCGTTGTCCATGAGCACGGTGCACCAATCGGCGCCCGGCACATCGTAGTTGACGAGCACGATCGGGCGCACGTGGTTGCGGATCCGTTCGATGCCGGCGCTCGGCTCGCGCATCGAGCAGACGATCACGCCGCCGGCGCGCGCCTCGGCGAAGTAGCCGAGCAGGTCGTCCTGCGCGTCGTGCTGCTCGATGCCGTTCGCGAGGTCGTGCGCGTTGTATCCGCTATTCGACATGACGACGCGCTTGCCGGATTCTCGCGCCGTCAGCTGCGCGCCGCGCGCGACCTCGACGAAGAGCCGGTTGATGAGGTCGGGCACGATGAGGCCGAGGTCCTCCGACGCGTTCTGGATCAGCGTGCGCCCCGCCATGCTGCGGATGTAGCCGAGCTTCTCGATCGCGCCGTGCACGCGCTCGAGGGTCTCGGGCGCGAGGCGCTCGGGGTTATTGAGCGCGTTCGAGACGGTGCCGACAGACACCCCTGCCGCCCGCGCGACCGCGCCGATATTGGGGGTCCCCCGCCGCATCGCGCCTCCTCCGTAGATCAAAGATCGACGTTACTCGATCCCGGGTGGCACAGAAGTCGGAGAGATCACAAGACTCGGGCGATAACCCCGAAAGTCTCCGAGACTCGTGATTTCTCCGAGATCCGTGACGCCTACGCAGCGGCGACAGCCGCGTTCGTCACCGTCACGCGATGCGTCCCGTGCCCCAGCACCCCGCCCACGTTCACGATCGACTGCTCGGTCACGGGCAGATCCAGCTCGGCGGTGACCCCGAACGGGATGTGCAGATTGGCCTCGAGCGTCCCGCCGACGAGCTTCCAATCGATGCCGACGGATCCGTAGCCCGTCTCGATCGTCGCGGTCGCGTGGGTGAGGCCCGCGGCGGGGCGCGGGGCGACGCGGGTCACGCGATAGCCGGGCTCGGCGGGTGCGAGGCCGGCGACGTTGCGGTAGACCCAGTCGATCATCGCGCCGTAGGCGTAGTGGTTGAACGAGAGCATGCCGCCGCCCTCCTCGGTGGATCCGGCGTCCATGTCGCCCGAGTGGATGGATCCGTCGGGCCGGATCGCGTCCCACCGCTCCCACACCGTGGTCGCGCCGCGGTCGACCTGGTAGAGCCAGCTCGGTGCCTCGCGGCGCAGCAGCATCAGGTAGGCCTCCGCGAGGTGGCCATTGCGAGAGAGGGCGTCGAGGATGATGGCGGTGCCGACGAAGCCCGTCGCAATGCGCCCGTTCTCGGCGCGCACGTTCGCGGAGAGCAGGTCGGCGACCCGCGCCCGCTCCGAGGAGGGAGCGAGATCGAACTCGAGCGCGAGCGCCGCGCCCGTCTGGGTCTGGATCGCCTCCTCGCCCCACTTCTCCCACGCCGCCTCCGCGACCCGCGAGGCGAGCGCGCCGTAGGCCGCGGCCGATTCGGCGGATCCGGCGACCTGCTCCGCGAGCGACAGGATCCGCGCGGATCGCGCGTAGAACGCGTTCGCGACGAAGTCGCTCGAAACCTTCGCCTGCCAGGGGCGCTCGCCCGGGGCGTCCGGATCCAGCCAGTCGCCGTACTGGAACGGCTCGGTCGGCAGGAGCACGTCGTCGCCGGCGCGGCGGCACAGGTGCTCGACCCAGCGGCGCATCGATCGCAGCTGCTGGCGGAGCACCTCGTCGCTTCCGCCGGCCGTGTACACCGCCCACGGCACGAAGGTCGCGGCGTCGGCCCAGGCCGCGCGGCCCATGTTGTCGACGTCGACGCCGCCCATCAGCATGTCGGCGCGGCGGATGATGTCGGGCACGACGCTCGCGACGCCGCCCTCGTCGGTCTGGTCGGCCTCGAGATCGAGCAGCCAGTTACGCCAGAACGCCTCCGAGTCCATCAGGGTCGACGAGGTCGGGGCGAAGGCGAGCGCGTCGCCCGTCCAGCCGAGGCGCTCGTCGCGTTGCGGGCAGTCGGTCGGGACCGAGACGAAGTTGTCGCGCTGCGACCAGAACACGTTCGAGTGGAACTGGTCGAGCGCCTCCGACGACGAGCGGAAGCTCGAGCTCGCCGGCAGGTCGGACGAGATTGCGATCGCCGTGGCCGAGACGACCTCGGCACCCGTGACCTCGGCGTGCTGGAACCCGTGGAACGTGAAGCGCGGCTCGAGCGCCGTTTCCTCCGACGAGGCGAGCACATACGTGTCGGTCGCCTTCGCGCTGCGCAGCGCCTTGGTGTGCAGCTCGCCCGAGGGCTCGAGGATCTCGGAGTGGCGGATCGTGACGACGTCGCCCTCCTTGCCCCGCACCACGAGGCGCACCCAGCCGGTCACGTTCTGACCGGCGTTGAATTGCGCGGATCCGTCGCGGTCGGTGCGGCTCATCGGCAGCTCGGCGACGGTGCGGACGGGCGGCGCCGAGCGCGGCTCGAAGCGCGAGAGATCGGCCTCGATGACCTCCGCGTTCGTCCAGGCCTCGTCGCGGAAGCCCCGCTCGTGCAGGCCCTCCGGAGCGAGCCGCAGGTCGAGGTCGGAGCCGTCGTAGATGCTCGCCCCGCGGGTGGATCCGAAGCCGCCGCGCCACGACGCGTCGGTCGCCACGAGCACGCCGTCTTCGGTGTCGATCTGCGCGAGCGCGCCCGAGCGGTCGCCGTAGATTCCGGTGCGGCCCGCGAAGCCCATGCGGCCGCGGTACCAGCCGTCGCCGACCTCGAGCACGATGGTGTTGGATCCCTCGCGCAGCAGGCCCGTCACGTCGAGGGTGTCGACGAGCACGCGGGTGCCGTACGACGTCCAGCCCGGTGTGAGGTGCGCGTCGCTCGCGCGCACGCCGTTGATCCAGGCGTCGACGAGGCCGAGCGCCGAGAGGCGCAGGCGTGCGCGCTCCGGCAGCGTCGACACCGTGAACTCGCGCCGGAGGAGCGCCACGGGGCCCTCGATCTCGGTCGGGATCCCAATCACCGCGGCCTCGTACGCGTCGAGCCCGGCCTCGACGACGAGCTCGTCGCTCCAGGCCGACCAGCCGTTCTCGGTCGCGATGCGCACGGCGAAGCCGTGGCGCGCACCCGCTGGAACGTCCCCCGCGGGGACGGCGACCTGCGCGGATCCGGCGATCACGGATCCGGGAACGAGCTCGCGCCCCGCGGGCGCGGTCGCGAGCTGGTAGGCGAGCTGCGACACGCCGGGCTCGGCCGTCACGCGCCAGGTCAGGCGCACGCCCTCGCCGGGCACGCCGATGAGGCCCGCGCCGTGCTGGGAACGCAGCGAGGAAACCCGCGTCGACGGGTCGATCAGGGAGGAATCGGGGATGGCCACCATGGCTCATGTCCTTTCGTCGGCGCGTCGTCGCGCCGGACTCGATTGTGTAACTGTCGTTGACTCTCGTCGCGGACTCTGCGAAAGTTGCGTGCGTTGAATGGTTTCAACTTCAAGTACATTCAACCACGTCGGACTCATCGGTGAGGCCGATTCGGATCAGCTTTTACATGGAGGTAAGAGATGAAGAACTCCCGCACCAGGAGGATCCTGCTCGGCACGGTCGGCATTACGGCGCTCGCCCTTCCGCTCGCTTCGTGCAGCGTGGGCAGCATCGGCGGCGGCGGCAGTGGCGACGGTGACGGCCTCGAGATCAGCGTGCTTATCGCCTCGTCCGGCGAGGGCGCTGAAACGATCCAAGCCCTCGGCGAGGCCTTCACCGCCGCCAATCCCGACATCACCGTCACGGTCGAAACCCAGCCCGGCGGCGGCGAGGGCGACAACCTCATGAAGACCAAGCTCTCGACGGGCGAGATGAACACGATCTTCGGGTACAACTCGGGCTCGCAGCTTCAGGGCCTGAAGCCAGACGACAACCTCGTCGACCTCAGCGACCAGAGCTGGGTCGCCGACCTGACGGAAGACATGAAGACCGTCGTCTCGGGCGAAAACGGCCTCTACGGCACCCCGCTCGGCGCGTCCTTCGGCGGCGCTGTGCTCTACAACAAGGCGATCTATGCCGATCTCGGCCTCGAGGTTCCGCAGGATTGGGCGACCTTCGCATCGAACAACGACGCGATCGAGGAGGCCGGCCTCGACGCCGTCATCCAGTCGTACGGCGACCCGTGGACGAGCCAGCTCTGGGTGCTCGGCGACTTCGCGAACGTCTCGGCGCAGGATCCGGAGTGGGCGGCCGAGTACACGGCCAACAACCGCTCCTACACCGAGCAGCCCGCTCTGCAGGGGCTGCTGAACCAGCAGGAGGCCGCGGAGTCGGGCTGGTTCAACGAGGACTACGCGTCGGTGCTGTATGACGATGCGCTGGCGAAGCTCGCGAACGGCGAGGGCGCCCACTACCCGATCCTCACCAACGCGATCTCGGCGATCGCGCAGAACAACCCCGACAAGGTCGACGACATCGGCGTGTTCGCGCTACCGGCTCAGGACGCCGCCGACACGCGCCTGTCGATCTGGCTGCCGAACGCGCTCTACATCCCCACCTCGACGGAGGGCGACGAGCTCGACGCTGCGAAGAAGTTCCTCGAGTTCGTGAACTCCCCCGATGGTTGCGAGATCCAGAACGAGTACATGACGCCCGGCGGCCCCTACGCCACGAGCGCCTGCACGCTGCCCGACGACGCCGCGCCGATGATCGCCGACATGCAGGAGTACGTCGATAACGACCTCGCGGCGCCGGCGCTCGAGTTCCTCTCGCCGATCAAGGGCCCGGCGCTCGAGCAGCTCACGGTCGAGGTCGGATCCGGCATCACGACGGCAGACAAGGCAGCCGCAGAGTACGACGCCGACGTCGTCAAGCAGGCCAAGCAGCTCGGTATCGACGGCTGGTAGGCCGCCCCTTTGCGCGGGCCCGCGGCTTCGGCGGGCCCGCGCTCCCCCTCTGTCCCTCACGAGGAAGTGCGAGATGACAACGACGGCCACAGCGCCCCGCCGGCGTTCCCGCAAGGGAATGGCGGCCTCCTACCCCACCTGGTTCTATATCCCCTCGGCCGTGCTGTACGTCGTGCTCTTCGGCGTGCCGACCCTGGCCGGTTTCTACTTCAGCCTCACGCGCTGGGATCTCACGAACGCCGAGTTCATCGGCTTTGAGAACTACGTGCAGTTCTTTACCGAGTCCCGCCTGCTCAAGGGCTTCATCAACACCTTTATTTACGGCTTCGTCACGTCGGCCCTCAAGGTCGTGCTCGGCCTCGCGCTCGGGCTACTCTTGACGAGCTCGATCCTCGGCCGCGGCTACCTGCGCTCGACGATCTTCTTCCCTGTGCTCGTGTCGACGATCGGTATCGGCATCACGTTCAAGGTGCTGATGGATCCGTTCGACGGCCTGATCAACCAGGCACTCGCGCTCGTCGGTATCAACGGACCTGCCTGGCTGACCGATACCTCCTGGGCCCTGTTCTCCGTCGCGCTCGTCGACGTGTGGAAGGGCGTCGGTATCGCGACGCTCATCTATATCTCCGGTCTCGTGGCGATTCCGAAGGACTATTACGAGGCGGCGCGCGTCGACGGCGCGAGCGCGTGGCAGCGCTTCCGCAACATCACGCTCCCGCTCGTGCAACCCGCGACCGCGACGGTCGTACTGCTCTCGCTCATCGGCGGCCTGCGCTCGTTCGAGCTGATCTGGGCCATGACGAAGGGCGGCCCGGGCTTCACGACCGACGTCATCGCCTCGGTCATCTACAAGCAGTATCAGTCGGGCTTCTTCGGCCTGTCCACCGCAGGTAACGTCGTGCTCTTCCTCGTCGTCACCGCCATCGTCATTCCCGTGCAGTACGTGCTGAACAAGAGGCAGGTCGAGGCATGAGCGCCACCCAGGCCATCACCACGAGGGGCGCGTCGAAGCGCCTCACCCACCGCCGGCCGCTCACGCTGCGCCGCTTCACGAGCCGCTACCTCGTCGGCATCATCGCGATCCTGGTCTCGATCGTCGTGTTTATCGTGCCGTTCCTCTTCATCATCCTCACCGCGGTCAAGAACCCGCAGGAGGCGTCGCTGCTCGAGTTCTCGCTGCCGCAGCAGGGCTGGCACGCGTGGGAGAACATGCTCGAGGTCTTGCAGACCCGCAACTTCATGGTGTTGCGCGCGTTCATCAACTCGACGACGCTGACGGTCGGGTCCGTCACGATCATGGTTATCTTCGCCGCGATGGTCGGCTACATCATGCAGCGCCGCCAGTCGAAGTGGAACGCCGTCCTCAACCTCTTCGTGCTCGCGGGCCTCATCGTGCCGCCGGCGATCGTCCCCACGATCTGGGTGCTCCAGGGCATCGGCCTCTTCAAGACCATGCCCGGAATGATCCTGATCGAGGTCACCTTCGGGCTATCGTTCTGCATCCTGCTGTTCCGCTCGTTCATCGGCACGATCCCTCGCGAGCTCGACGAGGCCGCCGTGATCGACGGCGCGGGCCCCCTGCGGCTGTTCTTCACGATCATCCTGCCGCTACTGAAGCCCATCGCCATCACGGTCATCGTCGTGCAGGCCGTCAGCGTGTTCAACGACTTCACGAACCCGCTGTACTTCTTCCCCGGCGACGAGAACGTGACGCTGCAGCTGACGCTGTACAACTTCCAGGATCAGACGCTGAACCAGTGGAACCTGCTCTTCATGAACATTCTGCTCATCACGATTCCCCCGCTCATCATGTACATCTTCTTTAACCGCCAGATCGTCGAGGGCATGACGAGCGGCGCGGTGAAGGGCTAAGGACTATGACGATCACCGCCTCCGCTCCCCGCTTCGAGCACCTCGCCGAGCCCCTCGGCATCGGGGTCCCCGCTCCCCGCATCAGCTGGACGACCGACGCACCCGCCGGGTGGTCGCAGGCCGCTTACGAGATCGAGATCCGCCGCGGATCCGCGACCGCCACGAGCGGCCGCGTCGAGTCCGCCGAGCAGATCCTCGTGCCGTGGCCGGCGGATCCGCTGGAAAGCCGCGAGCGCGCGGAGGCGCGCGTGCGGCTCTGGGGATCCGACGGATCCGCGTCCGAGTTCGGCGAGTGGGCCGCCGCCGAGGCGGGCCTGCTGGATCCATCGGACTGGATCGCGCACGCGGTCGGGGCCGCGTGGGAGGAGAACGAGGACAAGGACCTGCGCCGCCCGCCGCTCGTGCGCCGCGCGTTCGCGGCGTCGGACGTGGCGAGCGCGCGCCTGTACGCCACCGCTCACGGCGTCTACGAGGCCGAGATCAACGGCCGCCGCGTCGGGCTCGACGCCCTGAACCCGGGCTGGACGGTGTACTCCGAGCGCCTCCGCGTGCACGCCTACGACGTCACGGCGCTGCTCCGCGACGGCGAGAACGTCATCGGCGCGTGGCTCGGCGACGGCTGGTACCGCGGCCGCCTCGGCTTCACGCACCACGGCCACACCTTCGACCTCTACGGCGACGATCTCTCGTTCATCGCGCAGCTCGAGATCACGCACGCCGACGGATCCGTGACCACGATCGCGACCGACGGCTCGTGGGAGGCGCACCCGTCGCCGATCCTGCGTTCCGGGCTCTATAACGGCGAGGTCTACGATGCCCGCGAGGAGGTCGACGGGTGGTCGGCGCCTGGATCCGCCACTGCCGGCTGGACGCCCGTCGCGGTGCGGCCCGCGCGCCCCGAGCGCTTCGTCGCGCCCGAGGGGCCTCCCGTGCGATGCACGGAGGAGCTCACGCCCGTCGAGGTCCTCACCTCGCCCGCCGGTCGCACCGTCCTCGATTTCGGCCAGAACTTCACGGGGCGGCTCCGGATCACGGTGTCGGGCAACGCGGGCGATACCGTCACGCTGCGCACCGCCGAGGTGCTGCAGGGCGGCGAGATCTACACGAGGCCACTGCGCGCGGCGAAGTCGACCGACGTCTACACGCTTCGGGGCGGCGGATCCGAGACCTGGGAGCCCCGCTTCACGACGCACGGCTTCCGCTTCGTCGAGGTGACCGGCTGGCCCGGATCCCTCGACGCCGGCGACATCGTGGGCCGCGTCTATCACTCCGACATGCCCCGCACCGGCTGGTTCACCTCGTCAGATGAGTCGCTCAACAAGCTGCACGAGAACGTCGTGTGGGGCACACGTAGCAACTTCGTCGACATCCCCACCGACTGCCCGCAGCGCGACGAGCGCCTCGGCTGGACGGGTGACATCCAGGTGTTTGCGCCGACGGCGTCGTTCCTCTTCGACGTGTCGGGCTTCCTCTCGAGCTGGCTCAAGGACCTCGCGGTCGAGCAGCGCCGTGAGGACACCGTGCCCTGGTACGTTCCGGTGATCCCGGGCGGGCCGATGTGGACGCCGACGCGTCCCGGTGCCGTCTGGGGCGATGCCGCCGTGCTCACGCCGTGGACGCTCTTCGAGCGCTTCGCCGACGAGGGAGTCCTCGCCGCGCAATACGAGTCCGCCCGCGGATGGGTGGATCAGATCGAGGCGCTCGCCGGACCGTCGCGGCTGTGGAACACCGGGTTCCAACTGGGCGATTGGCTGGATCCGGCCGCGCCGCCGGACGACCCCGCCGATGCCAAGACCGATCGGTACCTCGTCGCGACGGCGTACTTCGCGTGGTCGGCACGGCGCCTCGCCGACGCGGCTGCCGTTCTCGGTTTCTCTGCCGACGAGGCCCGGTATCGGGCACTCGCCGAGGAGGTGCGCGCGGCGTTCGTCGACGAATACTGGGATGGCGACCGTCTCACGAGCGATGCGCAGACGGCGTACGCGCTCGCGATCCGCTTCGAACTCCTGCCCGCCCCGCTTCGCGAGGTTGCCGGGCGCCGCCTCGCCGAGCTCGTCACCGAGGGAGGAAACCGCATCGCCGTCGGCTTCGCGGGGGTCAACGTCGTCGCCGATGCGCTGAGCTCCACCGGTCACGCCGACGCCGCGTTCGACCTGTTGTTCGAGCGAGAGTGCCCGTCGTGGATGTACATGGTCGACCAGGGCGCCACCACGATCTGGGAGCGCTGGGACAGCCAGATGCCCGACGGCACCGTCAATCCCGGCCGTATGACGAGCTTCAACCACTACGCGCTCGGATCCATCGCCGACTGGCTGCACCGCGAGGTCGCGGGGCTGTCGCCCGCCGAGCCGGGCTACCGGCGGATCCGCTTTGCGCCGACGCCCGGCCCGCTCGCCTCCGCGTCGGCGCGGCACCTCACCCCCTACGGCGAGGCGGCGATCTCGTGGACGTCGGCGGATGGGGAACTCTCGGTGGAGGTCACCGTGCCCACCGGGGCCACAGGCATCGTGGAGCTTCCCTCCGGGCGCCACGAGGTCGGATCCGGGACGCATCGGTTCGCGTAGCGCGCCGAGATTCTGACGATCGGTCGAGATTCTGACGATTATCGCGATAACGCCTAATCTCACGCGATCGTCAGAATCTCGCCGCCGCCGGGGCCGGGGCGTCAGACCAAATCGGCCCGAGTCACCCGCACCGCAATAGCCTCCCCCTCGGGCAAAGCAACCGGGTCCGCCCCCGCGAACGCGAAGTCGCGGTGCACCTCGTCGATCTCGAACTCGCCCGCGCGCGTGATGGTCATGTTCCAGGTGTCGATGATGTCGACGACGAAGCGGTCGTCTTCGACGGGGGCCTCGCCCTCGTAGTGGGTGATGGGGATCCGCACCCGCCACGACGCCGGCGCGGTGCGCCCGAAGTAGATGAGGTACTGGCGGCGACCCCACCCGACGCCGAGCTCGGGGTCGTCCCACTTGTCGATCGGGTCGAGGCCGGGCACGACGAGGTCGTCGAGGATGCCGCGCAGGAAGCCGATGCGGGCGGGCGAGGATCCACGGAGCCTCCCGCCCTCGACGATCTGCAGGCTGCCGCTCTCGGTCTCGTAGCTCTCGCCGTGCGAGGCGTAGCAGCCGTCGATCGTGACGTTCCAGAAGCGATCGACGAGCTCCTCGCCCGAGAGCTGGCCCCAGCGCGCCGCCGCGTTGCCCTCGTACTTGATCTCGTCGAGCACGATCGGCTTGTAGTAGGCGTCGCGGTAGATGCGCGCGCGGCCCGGCTTCTCGGTCGCAAAGCCGTTCTGGATCGACGCGTGCGTCACCCAGGGGCGGTTGTTGTCGAAGATGTGCATCCAGTTGTGAATGGAGCGCGGGTGCTGCGACGGGTCGATGTCGGCGATGAGCTGCCCGAGACGATCCCACCGCTCCTCCGGGCGCAGCAGCTGGTCGTATTCGTTGCAGAGCGACCACCACACGTTCGGGAAGGCTGCCAGGCGCGCGACGAGATAGCGCGCGTAGATCGCGTCCTCCTCCTCGCTCAGCTCGTTGAGGCCGAAGACGCCGCGGTCGTAGGCGTTGAGGATCAGCACGTCGGCCTCGATCCCCGCCTCGCCCAGCGCGCGCACGGCCCCGTCGAGCCTCTGGAAGAAGGCGGGCACGGGCCGCGTCACGTCCCAGCGCCCGTCGGTCTTCTCGAACGGCATGAGCTCGGGGGCGTGCTCCACGGATCCGCCCGCCTGCGGGAACACCATGAAGCGCAGCTTGTTGAACCGCGCCTCGACGAACGACGAGATCGTGTCGCCGAAGAGCGGCTCGTCCTGGTGCAGCCAGTTATAGGCGGTGCCGCCGACGGGCCGGAACGGCGTGCCGTCGGCGTGCGCGAAGTGGAAGGTGTGCGCGACCCGCACGGGGCCGCGCCCGCGCGCCTCGCCGACGTCGACGGATCCGCCGAGCACGTCGAGCGGCGTGCGCGCGTTTTCGACGGCCCAGCTCCAGGATCCGGGCTTTTCGGGCAGGAAACGGGCGCGGTAATCGCGGCCGCCGTCCCAGAAACCGGCGACCGTCACCTCGTCGCCGTCGGCGTGCCGCAGCCGCACCGTAAACGGCGCCGTCGCGATGACCGGCAGGGCGCTCTCGCCGCGGAAGGAGAGTTCGATGAGCTGGTACAGGGCGTGCGTCATGGATCCTCGTCGATCGGGGTTCAGCGCCAGTCGTGCTCGGCGACGAAGCCGAGCTCGGCCTGGATCTTGCGGGTGGACATCAGAGATTCGTATTCGCCGAGGTCGCTCGCGACGGGCGTCCCGGGAAACCATCGCGCGGCGACGGCCCGCGACGGATCCGCGGTGCCGGACGTCGGGGAGGCGACGTTATAGACGCGAAAGCCGGGCACCGGATCCGCGAGCGCGAGGGCGACGGCGCGGGCGCCGTCGCGCGCGTCGACCCAGCTGCCGATGAGGTCGCGTCGGTATCCCGGATCCGCCGCGCGCGCGAACGTGTCGTATTCGCCCTCGGCGACGACGTTCGTGAAGCGCAGGGCGGTGTACGCGGAGGATCCCCAGCGCGCGAGCTGCGCGGCGATCGCCTCCTCGGCGACCTTGCCGAGGCCGTAAGTGTTGCTAGCGCTTGTATAGGTCTCGTCGACCGGGAGCTGCGGCGGGGCCTCGTCGAACGGGAAGCCCATCGCCGTGATGCTCGAGGCGAAGACGACATTGTCGATGCCTACGCGGTGCGCCGCGTGCAGCACGTTGAACGTCGCGGTCACGTTGGTGTGGAAGGTGGTCACGTCGGGCACGAGGCCGTTGACCGGGATCGCCGCGAGGTGCACGAGCGCGTCGAGCCCCTCGTGGCGGGCGGTGACGCCGAAAAGCGCGTCGAGCGTCTGGCCGTAGTCGCCGAGGTCGACCCGCGTGAAGCCGGCACCTGCTGATCCGACGAGGTCGAAGCCGATGACCTCGTGGCCCTCCGCGGTCAGCCGCTCGACCGTGGCGCGGCCGAGCTTGCCGCTGCTTCCCGTGACGCCGATGATCATTCGCCGCTCCTTTGCGAGTGAGTTATTATTCACTGTTGATTAGTCTAGCAGGGCGTTTTGCGGGCGGTGAGATTCTGACGATCGCTCGAGATTCTGGCGATTATCGCGAATACGCCGATTCTCACGCGATCGTCAGAATCTCACCGAGCCGCCCCCAACACCTCGGCAGCCTCGGGCCGATGCACGCCCCGGGGCCGATACCCGAGCGCCCCCGACACCCCCACCAGATCCGCCAACAGCCAAATAATGGCCAGCCACATCTCGGTGCCCTGCAGCCCCGGAACCTGCGCGTCGCGCCGCGGCCCGGCCTTCGCGGCCGCGAAGGGGAAGCCCTCCCCCGGAACCCAGTGCGTCAGGGCATCCTCGAGCAGCAGGCTCGCGGTGCGGCGGATCTCGTCGGCGCGGTAATCCGGGGCCCCCTGCCGCGCGAGCCACAGCGGGTGCGCGACGTCGAGCACGTTGCACGCGTTCTGGTTCTCGCGATCGAAGAACCGCCCCTCGCGGGCGTGCGCCAGGACCGTGTCGATCACACGCTGCGGCCGCGGCAGCGGCACCCCGAACTGCGCGTAGCTGCCGCGCGAGGCGCGGTAGAAGCCATTCACGATCTGCAGATCGCCGTCTGCGGGAGACGGCGTTCCCCACATGCCGGTCCGCGGATCCGTGTGCGCGGTCAACCAGCCGAACAGCGCGACCGCGGTCGCCTCGGCGCCCGGGGTGTTCTTGCGGCGGTTCCAGAGCAGCGCCGTGCCGAGCGCGTCGGCATAGTTGCCGGCGTTCCACGGCCGCCCCTCCCACGGCAGCGCCGCGAGGTAGTCGAGCGTGCCGTCGGCGCCGAGCTCGTCGAACGCCGCGATCGGGTGCGCGAACTCCGAACCGAGCACGTCGAGCGCGTAGCCGACGCTCAGCACCGAATACGGCGACTCGCTGTCGACGAGGGCCATACCCGACGGATCCGGGTTGCCGGCGGAATCGAACGGCGGCACGAGACCCGTTTCCGGATCCTGCAGCGCGCGCAGGCGCGCGACGTGCTCGTCCGCGGGGAGCTGCGGCGGGACGTCGCCCAGCAGGTACGCCGCGATCTCGACGGCATCGCAGTGCGCCCGCACGGTCGGATCCGCGCCCGGCTTATCGAGGTAACCCGCGCTATCCCACGCGCGGTCGAGGATCCGGGGCGCGCTGGCGCGCGCCTCGTCCGCGAACGCGGCGAGGCGGCTCGCGACATCGCCCTCGGGGGCGTCGGGCTTCACGCGCCACTTGCGCACGCGCGCGGGGTTTCCGGCGACGACCGCGCCGGCGGGCACATCCTTCGTGACGATGGATCCGGCCGCGATCATCGCGCGGTCGCCGACCGTCACGCCGTCGACGATCATGACGTGCGAGCCAACCCACACGTCGTCACCGATCGTGATGCCCTTCGCGGTGAGGGGCTGTTTGAAGACGGGGGTGTCCGGATCCGCCATCGTGTGGTTGAACGCGAGGATCGACGTGTGCGCGCCGATGCGCACGGCGTTGCCGAGCGTGACCTCACCGCGTACGACGGTGAAGGGGTTAATGGTGCAGTTCGCGCCGGTGACGAGGGTGCCTGTCACGTAGGCGTGGCCGGCGACGTACGAGCTATCGCCGAGCACCATGCGGTCCATCTGCACCGCCGCGATCTCCGACACGAAGCACCGCTCGCCGATCGAGACCTCGGGGTTCAGGCGCATCGCCTCGGCCTGCAGGGCGAGCTGCCGCTCCCGCTCGTCGGCGCTCGAGTGCTCCCAGAAGAACCAGGGCGAGTAGTCGAAGTGGTTCTTATCGAACGGAGAGGTCGTCATCGTCTTCCCTTTCAGGGCCCGCGTGGGCGGGCATACATCCGACGTTACGCAGTCTCCGCGCCGCGAATTGCACGAACGATCGCATTCGATCATCGGCCGACACGGGTTAGGGTATGAATAAAGATTCAGACCCGATCGCTTTGCGAGGGGAACGGAGACCAGGGTGACCCAGAACACGATCCGTCAGGCCGATGGCCAGACGCGGCTGATGACGAAGATCGCGCGCATGTATCACGAGCACGGTCTGCGTCAGGCCGAGATCGCGCGCCAGCTGAGCATCTCGCAGGCGAAGGTCTCGCGCCTGCTGAAGCGCGCCGAGCAGGCGGGCATCATCCGCACGATCGTGACCGCGGCACCCGGCGTCTACGCCGAGCTCGAGGAGGAGATCGAGAAGCGCTTCGGCCTCAACGAGGCCGTCGTCGTCGACGTGGATCCGGAGGCGAGCGAGCAGGACATCCTCGCCGCGATCGGCGCGGGCGCGGCCGGATATCTCGAGGCCTCGTTCTCGGGCCGCGACCGCATCGGCGTCTCGTCGTGGAGCCAGACGGTGCTCGCGATGGTCGACCGCATGCGCCCCCTCAACCCGCGCGGGGCCGAGGAGGTCGTGCAGCTGCTCGGCGGCGTCGGGGCGCCCGAGGCGCAGAGCCACTCCAACCGGATCCTGGGCGAGTTCGCCCGCATGATCGGCGCCGAGGCGGTCTACGTGCCGGCGCCCGGAATCGTCGCGACGCGCGAGATCCACGCGAGCCTCATGCAGGAGGCGCCGATGCAGGAGATCACGCGGCACTGGCGGGACCTCACGGTCGCGATCATGGGCATCGGCAGCATCGAGCCGTCGGCCGTGCTCGCGACGAGCGGCAACGCGTTCTCGTCCGGCGAGATCCAGAGGCTCGCCGACGCCGGCGCCGCGGGCGACATCTGCCACCGCATCTTCCGCGCCGACGGATCGCTCGTGGAGGGCGACCACGACGACCGCATCATCGCGATCCAGACCGACGACCTGCTGCGGATCCCGCGCCGCGTCGGCCTCGCGGGCGGCCCGCGCAAGCGCGACGCGATCCGCGGCGCCCTCGAGGGTAGGTGGATCACGACCCTCATCACCGACGTCCACACCGCCGAGGCGCTGGTCGCGGAGTAGAGGGTCGCCACAAAACGTCGCCTCAAGCCACCCCGAGGCGACAATTCATGGCGACCCAGTATGGAGGAATGGGTCGCCACAAAATGTCGCCTGCGCGTGCGCTCGGGCGACGTTTTGTGGCGACCCTTAAGACGGGCTAGAGCGACGCGGCCAGGCGCTCGATGCCCGGGCGCAGGCTCGTGAGCACCGGCACGTCGACCGTCGCAGCGTCAGCGGCCGACGCCATCGATGCCTGCGCCAGCACGATCACGTCGGCGTCGGGCGCGAGCCGCTCGATCGCCGCCACGACGAGCCGGTCGTGGGTCTCGCGATCCCCGCCCGCGACCGCCTCGAACGCGCCCTCGACGACCTCGCTCACGATCTGCGGATCCCGACCCGCGAGCTCCGCGCGCTCGCGGATCAGCGAGGTCGTCGGCTCGCACGTCGTCGGCAGCGTCGCGATCACCGCGATGCGGGGCCCCGTCGCGACCGCGACGTCGGCCATCGCCTCGTCGATGCGCAGCACCGGGATGCCGACGCGCTCCGCGATCGGCGCCGCGAGCTGAGAGATCGACGAGCAGGTGAACATCACGGCGTCCGCGCCGCCGTCCTTCGCCGCGCGCGCGAGGCTCTCGAGGCGGCCCTCGATGGATCCGGAGAGCCGCGGGTCGCGCAGGTCGGCGACGATCTTGTCGTCGAGGTAGTTGACCGTCGCGACATCCGGCAGCAGCTCTCCGGCGAGCGCCATCACCGGCGGGATGACGACCGCTCCCGTATGGAGAAATGCGATTCGGGTCATGATCAGCCCTTCACGGATCCGGCGGCCATGCCCGCCATGATCTTCTTGTTGAGGAAGATGAAGACAATCAGCAGCGCGATGATGTTGATGCTGACCGACGCGAAGAGCGCGCCGTAGTTGGTTCCACCGTACTGGTCGGACAGGCTCAGCAGCCCGACCTGAATCGTCGCGAGCTCGGGCCGCGTCGTGAAGGTCAGCGCGATCAGCAGGTCGTTGAAAACGCTGAAGAACTGCACGAGCCCGATCGTGAGCATCGCGTTCTTCATCATGGGGATACCGATGATGAAGAACGAACGCAGCGGGCTGGATCCGTCCATCGTGGCGGCCTCGAACATCTCGCGCGGGACGGCGCGGAAGTAGGCGGCCATCAGGAAGGTCGTGAGCGGGATGCCCATCGCCGTGTAGGTGAGGATCAGCGGCCACAGGCTGTCGGTGATGCCGAGCTTGAAGTAGGTCGTGAACAGCGGAACAAGGATCATCTGGCCGGGCACCATGATGCCCGCCATGATCAGCAGCAGCGTCTGGCGACGCCCCTTCCAGATCATGACCTCGAGCGCGTAACCGGCGGCGACGCCGAGGAAGATGATGAGCACGACCGAGGGGATCGTCACGATGAGGCTGTTGCGATAGTTGACGAGGATGTTGCCCCGCGTGAACGCCTCGATGTAGTTCGTGAGGTTGAAGCTCTCGGGCAGTGCCCACGTCGGGTTCGAGAAGAACTCGCCCTGCGTCTTGAAGGAGCCGAGGATCATCCAGAGCATCGGGTACATCACGACGATGAGCAAGAGGGCGACGGCGATCCACACGGGGATCCGCTTCAGCGCGCGCTTGGCGGCGCGCCCGCGCTTCGTGGGCACCTTGCGAGAGGGTGCCTTGGCCTGGATGAGGGTCTGGGTGGCGGTCACGTCAGTCCTCCGTGCGCTTCGACGACGAGCGGAACACCGTCAGCGTGAACACCATGCAGAGCAGGGTCAGGATGACGGCGATGGTCGATCCGTAGCCGTACTCGGCGTATTCGAACGCGGTGCGGTACATGTACAGGGTCAGCGGCGAGGTCGAGGTGCCGGGGCCGCCGTTGTTGAGGGCGAGCAGGCTGTCGAACACCTTGAGCGTCGCGTTGAAGCTGAAGATCACCGACGACAGCAGGATCGGCGCCGACAGCGGCAGGATGATGTGGCGCACGAGGCGCAACCCGCTCGCGCCGTCGATGCGCGCCGACTCGATGACCTCGTCGGGGATGTCGAGGAGGCCCGTGTAGAGGAGCACGGCGTAGAAGCCCATCGAGGTCCACAGCGTCATGAGGATCGCGACGAGCATCGTGCCCCACGTCGTCGCGAGGAACTCGACGCTCTCGCCGCCGAAGAGGTTGATGATGTCGTTCACGGGGCCCTGGTTGTCGCCGACGGCGACGAGGCTCTTGAACAGCATCGACACCGCGACGGTGGGCAGCACCATCGGGAAGAACACGACGGTGCGGATGAACGCGCTCCCCTTGCGCAGCACGAACACGTACAGCAGCGCCAGCAGGTAGCCGACCGTCACCTGCGCGGCCGTCATGATGACGGCGAACAGGATCGTGATCCACAGCGCGTGGAGCGCGTCCTTGTCGGTGAAGAAGGTCGCGAAGTTGTCGACGCCGACGAAGGTGAAGCCGCGCAGCAGGTTGCCCTGGAAGAACGACAGCCCGAACGACCACAGGACGGGCACGATCTTTAGCAGAACGTACACCGCCAGCACCGGCACGAGCAGGATGAGGACGGTCTTGCGGTCCCCGAAGACGCGTGACATCGCGACCCCTTTACACGGAAGAGGGGCGCCGGCCTTCCGCGGAAGGCCGGCGCCCGGACGGCATTACTGGGCGGCGTCGATGCTCGACTGGAGCGCGGTCATGTAGTCTTCGGGGCTCATGTCGCCCGAGACGAGGAGGCTTCCGTTGGTCGAGGCGAGCGAGTTCGTCTTCGCGTCGAACAGCGCCTCGAACCACAGCACGGTCTCGTCGATGTCGGCGACCTTCTCCTGGACCATCTTGGTCGCGGGGGCGACGTCGGCCACGTCGCCGTTGACCTGGAAGCCCGACACGATGCCAGCGGTCTCGAGCGCCTGCGTGCCGTAGTTCTCGGCGATGCAGCTGAACCAGGCCTCGGTCTTGGGGCCGATGGTCTTGGCGTTCGCGGCCATGGCGGCGCCCGCGTTGGCGGCCCATTGGTTGATATCGCCCGCGCCGCCCTCGACGGCGGGGAACGGCATGAAGCCAATGTTCTCGGCGCCGATCTCATCCTGGCTGTCGTCGTTGATGGCGCTGAGCAGCCACGAGCCGTCGTACTTCATGGCGGCTTTACCGGTCAGGAACTGGGCGGTCGAGGTGCCGCCGTCCATCGTCTGGAAGCCGGTGCCGAAGTACCCCGCGGTCGCGAGATCCTGCAGCGCGGCCGCGCCGGCGACGTATTCCGGATCCGTGAGCTTCGCGGATCCGTCCTTGATCTTCGCCATCGCGTCCGGGCCCGCGTTGCGGAAGATGTACATGCCCATGAGGCGCGTCATCGGCCAGCCGTCGGCGCCGGCGGTCGTCAGCGGCTGATATCCCGCGGCCTGCAGCGCGTCGGCCGCGGCGAGGAGCTCGTCGTAGGTCTGGGGCTCGTCGATGCCGACCTCGTCAAAGATCGTCTTGTTGTACCAAATGCCCTCAAGGTTGTACTGGTACGGCAGCGAAACCATCTGGCCGTAGACGTTCTTCACAGTCGAGGCCGCCGCGGGAAGGATGTTGCTGAAGGCGTCGCCCAGCACGTCCTCGTAGTCGGCGACGAGGCCCGCGGCGCCGAGGTCGCCCGTCGGGCGCACCATGTCGGTTCCGGCAATGAAGTGCTGCGGCAGTGCGTTCTGGCTCGCGAGCAGCGTCACCTTCTGCACGGTGTCGGCCTGCGCGGTCTTCTGATGCTCGATCGGCATCGCCGCGTTCTCCTCCGCGCACGCGCCGTCGGCGAGCATCTGCAGCTGGTCTTCGAGCGCCTGGTTCTCGTTGGCGGTGAGGACGGTGAACTTGTCCGGCTCGTCGCTGCCGCCGGTGGATCCGTCGGTGGATCCGCCGTTGCCGCCCGCGCATCCGGCGAGCGCGGCAACGGTCAGCGCCGCGAAGCCGGTGAGGGCCCAGCGACGCGAAGTGCTGTGGATGGTCATGTCGTCCTCCTTGACGAGGTGTGGGTACGCCAGAACAGTAGGAAAAGTTTCGCTCTGTGTCAACACTCGGGGTTGAAATTTTATGCAACTTGTGTCTGAATCGAGACATGCACCCTGCATCTTCCGCCCTCCTCGCTCCCGTGACCGCCGCCAGCGCCCGCTGGGCCGACGGCTTCTGGGGCGGCATCCACGCCCGCACGCGCGACGTGACGATCCCGCAGATCTGGGGGTCGCTCGCGGATCCCGCCGTCAGCCAGGGCCTCACGAATTTCCTCATCGCCACGGGCGAGAAGGAGGGCGTGCACCTCGGCCCGCCGTTCATGGACGGCGACCTCTACAAGTGGATGGAGGCGGCGATCGACTCGCTCGAGACCCGCCCGGATCCGGAGCTCGCGGAGCGCATCGAGCACCTCGCGGGCCTCATCGCGAAGGTGCAGCGCGACGACGGCTACGTGCACACCCCGACGACGATCTCGGAGGTGAACGGCGAGGCGGCGACCGCGCTCGCCGACCGCTTCAACTTCGAGACGTACAACCTCGGCCACCTCATCACGGCGGGCGTGCGCCACTACGAAGTCACGGGCAGCGAGGCGCTCCTCGGCCCCGCGAAGGGTGCCGCGCGATTCCTCGCCCACCTCGCGAACGACAAGCCGCTCGAGCTCGCCCGCAGCGCGATCTGCCCGTCGCACTACATGGCGGTGATGGACCTGTATCGCGTGACCCGCGATCGCCAGTACCTCGAGCTCGCGCAGGCATTCCTGCGGGTGCGCGACGAGTTCGATGAGGGCGGCGACGACAACCAGGATCGCCTCGCGGTGCGCGACCAGGTCGTCGTCGCGGGCCACGCCGTGCGCGCGAACTACCTCTACGCGGGCCTCGCCGACCTCGTGCTCGAGACCGGCGACGCCGAGCTGCGCACCGTGCTCGAGCGCCTCTGGGACGACGTCAACGACACGAAGCTGTACGTCACGGGCGGCTGCGGCGCGCTCTACGACGGCGCCTCGCCCTACGGCCACCAGTGGCAGGGCGAGATCAGCCGGGTCCACCAGGCCTATGGCTACGCGTATCAGCTGCCGAACACGACGGCGCACGCCGAATCCTGCGCCAACATCGGCATGATCTTCTGGAGCGAGCGCATGCTCGCCCTCACGGGCGACGCGAAGTACGCCGACGTCATCGAGCGCATTGCCTACAACGTGCTCCTCGCGAGCATCGGCCTCGACGGCGGCACCTACTTCTACACGAACGCGCTGCGTCAGGTGCGGGGCCTCCCCTACGAGCTGCGCCGCCCCGGCGATACCGGCCAGCTCGACGTGCCGGCCCCGCCGCCGTCCGACGAGCGCGTGCGCCAGGAGTTCATGTCGTGCTTCTGCTGCCCGCCGAACATCGCGCGCGCCCTCGCGAGCTTCCACACGCGCGTCGCCTCGACCTCGCACGAGAGCCTGTTCATCCACCAGTACGGCGGCAGCGAGATCTCGGTCGACGTCGGCGACGCGAGCGTCTCGCTGCGCGAAGACAGCGACTACCCGTGGGATGGCCGCATCGCCTTCACCGTGACGGCGGCGACCGGATCCCTCCCCGTACACCTGCGGATCCCCGGCTGGGCCCGCGGGGCGACCCTCGCCGTTAACGGCGAGCCGGTCGCCGTCACGGCGCCGTCGAGCTACGCCCCGATCGAGCGCGCATGGGCCGTGGGCGACGAGATCGTGCTCGAGCTGCCCATGCCGACGCGCCTCGTGCGCGGCCACCGCCTCGCCGAAGAACTCACGGGGCAGGTCGCCGTGCAACGCGGCCCGGTCGTCTATGCCGTTGAGAGCATGGACCTGCCGGCCGGCGCGCGCCTCGAACAGATCGCGCTGCGCCGTGGATCCGCGTTCGAGCCCCGCGAGATCGCCATCGAGGGCGCCCGCCTGCTCGCCCTCGACACGGAGGCGGCCGTGCTGCCGCTCTCCGGATCCGATGGGCTCTACGAGGACCTCGAAGACGGCAACCTCGAGACGGCGCCCGTGCGCCTCGTTCCCTACTACGCGTGGGGAAACCGCGGCGTCGGCGAGATGTCGGTGTGGATGCCGGTGGTGTGGTGATGACCGCGTACGTTCACGCCACCTACGAGATCGAGACGTCGCTGCCGCTGCAGCAGGCGGCCGAGATCCTCGCGGGCGAGCAGTCGACGGGCACCTTCGTGCGCGTCGAGCGCGAGACCGACGACGTCCGCGCGCGCTTCGCGGCGCAGGTCGCGAGCCTCGACGAGCTGCCGCTGACCGGATCCGCTCCCCTGCCGGGTGCGGTCGGGGATCCGGCCCTCCGGCGCCGCGCGCGGCTCGTGATCCGGTACCCGCTCGACAACTTCGGCCCGTCGATCCCGAACCTTCTCGCCGCGGTCGCCGGAAACCTCTTTGAGATCAAGGAGCTCGCGGCGATCCGCCTCGTCGACCTCGACCTGCCGGCCGAGTTCGCGGTGCGATACCCCGGCCCGCGCTTCGGGCTCTCGGGCACGCGCCTGCTCATGAACGCGCCGAGCGGGGTGATGCTCGGCACGATCATCAAGCCCAGCATCGGCCTCGCCCCGCACGAGCTGGCCGAAGTCGTCGACGAGCTCGCGACGGCCGGCATCGACTTCATCAAGGACGACGAGCTCCAGGGCAACGGACCCTCCTCGCCGCTCGAAGAGCGCGTTCGCGCGGTCATGCCCGTGCTGAAGCGTCACGCCGATCGCACCGGCAAGATGCCGATGTACGCGTTCAACATCACCGACGACATCGACCGCCTCGAGGCGAACCACGACCTCGTCGTCGCCGCCGGCGGAACCTGCGTCATGGCGTGCATCAACATGGTCGGGCTGTCGGGGCTCGAATACCTCGCCCGCCGCGCGGAGGTGCCGATTCACGGGCACCGCGCGATGTTCGGATCCATCGGGCGCAGCGATCAGGTCGGCATCGCCTTCCGCGCGTGGCAGAAACTCGCACGCCTGTCCGGCGCCGATCACCTGCACACGAACGGCATCAGCAACAAGTTCTACGAGTCGGACGAGCAGGTGCTCGCCGCGATCTCCGATGTGCGCGAGCCCCTGCTCGGCACCATCCCGACCGTGCCCGTGCTCTCGAGCGGGCAGTGGGCGGGCCTCGCGCACGCGACCCACGCCGCGACGGGCACCTCCGACCTGCTCGTGCTCTCGGGTGGCGGCGTGCACGGACACCCCGACGGCCCCGCCGGAGGCGTCGCGAGCATGCGCGAAGCGTGGGCGTCGGCCGAGCGGGGCGAGACCCTCGACGAGGCGTACGCCTCGTCGTCGGCCCTGCGCCGCGCGGCCGAGCGGTTTGGGGCCTACCGTGGTGCGCATGGGTGATGGAGGGTCTGGTGCGGGCTTTGTAGTGGGCGGGGTCGGCGCGGGCTTCGTCGTGGGCCGGGCCGGCGCGGGCTTCGTCGTGGGCCGGGCCGGCGCGGGCCGACCCGCGGGCGGATCCGCGGGTTCGGGCGGCTTGGCGAGCGGATCCGGTGCGGGGGGCGCGCGGCCGCGCGTCGCGTTTTATGGCGACGACTTCACGGGCAGCGTCGACGTGTTGTTGCAATTCGCGCGGCGCGGCTGGTCGGCACGGCTCTTCGTGGGAAGGCCGACTCCGCGAGACCTCGCCGACGCGGCCGCGACGAACGACGTCGTCGGCATCGCGGGCGTCGCGCGATCGCTACCGACGGATCAGATCGAGGCGGAGGTCGGCCCCGCGCTCGACCTGCTGCTGTCGGTGGATCCGGACATCGTGCAGTACAAGGCCTGCTCGACCGCCGACTCGTCGCCGACGGTCGGGAGCCTGGGACGCGTGCTCGAGGTATCGCGCTCGCGCTTTTCCGGGGTGGTGCCGATGCTGTTCGCGCAGCCCGACTTCGGGCGATACACGGCGTTCGGGCACCACTTCGCAGCGGAACGCGGCACCGTCTATCGGCTCGATCGGCAGCCAACGATGTCTCAGCACCCGTCGACCCCGATGCACGAGTCGGATCTCGCCGAGCACCTGCGCCAGCAGACCTCCCTGCCCATCGCGAGCCTGCCATTCACGCAGTACCCGGTGCCCGAACTGCGGAGTTGGCCCAGATTTGCGGATCCCCACCTCGAAGGCACTCCGCAGAATGGGGTCATCTCCGAAGTTACGGACCACGCGGGTGCCGCGCAGGGCGCTGACCCCGAATTACGGACTTGGCCCCAAACTGCGGATCCAGACCCGGGTGGCGCTCCGCAGAACGGGGCCAACTCCGAAGAACCGGGCCACGCGCTCGCCGCGCTGATCCGCGCGTCCGACGCCGCGGGCGTCGTGCTCGACGCGCTCGACGAGTCGCATCTGCTCGCGGTCGGGGCCGCGGTCTCCGCCCTCCCGCGCCCGGTCTTCGCGATCGGATCCGGTGGCCTCAGCCACGCGATTGCAGCCGCGGATCCGCGGGATGCGGCGCCGATCCCGGCCCGCGGATCCGAGACCGGGCCCGTGCTCGTCGTCTCGGGTAGCCGGTCGGCGGCGACGCGACGCCAGGCCGACCACGCCGCCTGCGCGGGGTGGCTCGTGCGACCGCTCTCGCTCACCGGCGGGCCGCTCGACGACGTGATCGCGGCGCTCGCGTCGGGGCGCAGCGTCGTGCTGACATCGGACGACGCGGACACCTCGGGCGCCGCCGATGTGCTACCCCGGATCGCCGCAGCGAGCGCGGACGCGATCCGCGCCGCCCTCCCCCACACGCGCCGGATCATCGTGGCCGGCGGCGACACGTCGAGCCGCGTCACGAGCCTGCTCGGCGTGGCATCGCTGTCGATCGCGGCGAACCCCTGTGCGAACGTCGTGCTACTCAAAACCCACGCCACGGATCCGCAGATCGACGGCATCGAGCTTCTCCTCAAGGGAGGTCAGGTCGGCGACGACGACCTCTTCGAGGCCCTACGCACCCTATAGGGTCGCCACAAAACGTCGCCTCAAGCCACACCGACGCGACAATTCATGGCGACCCTACCGGGTGTGCACCCGCAGCCGCGGTTCCTGCAGCAGGCCCGATTCGACGCCCTCGAGCGCGAGGTCGAGATCCTGGATCCGGAATCGGCGGCCGTGCGCGCGCTCGGCCGCCTCCGCGACGGCGGGCAGGTGCTCGTCCACCGCGAGCCGGTTCGCCGTCGTGTTGTGCACGACGACCTCGATCTCGTGGTCGCCCGCGGCGAGCGCGCCGAGCTCGACGCGGAACGGGGCCGACCACGCGGATCCGGCCCTGCGCCCGTCGACGAACACCTCCGCCGCGACGCCCACCGGGTAGACGATTTTCGCGCGGAAGGACGGCCCGCGGATCCCGCGGTCGGCGAGCTCGCTCGGCAGCGCCTCCACGCCGCCGAGGTCGAGCGCGACGTCGCCCGCGCGGTCGAGGGTGAATGCGGCACGGTAGCTTGCGGATCCGGAGTAGCCCGTGCGCGAATCCTCCCAGCGGTGCGGGAACGAGATGGGCTCCTGCACCTCGCCCGGGAACGCGACGCTCCACCTCTCGGCCCGCACCTCGCGGTCCGCCTTGTAAACCCGCCGATCCCCCTCGACACCGCCCACGATCACGATGGCCTGGTACGGCGCGAGCTCGATCTCACCCGCCGCGAGGGCGCGGATGTCGCCGGTGCGCGGATCCGCGAGCGCCCAGTTTTCGTGCGCGCCCGTCGGCGCGAACGCGATCACAGCCGGTGTCGCTGCCGTGTTCGCGACGAAGAATATGTCGTTGTCGTCCGAGCGGCGATGGGTCACACCGACCGCCGCGCGGTGCCGCTCGGGCACGACGAGCGGGTGGTCGGAGGCGAGGCGCCGCTGGAGCGCCGCGCGGAGGTCGGCCTCGGGGACGGTGAGGTCCGCGATGGCATCACCCGGCGCGCGATCCACCGCGATCACGAGAGCGCCCGCCGCGCGGGCCCGGCGGATCCACTCTGCCGACGGCACCTCGCTCGCCCGCGGCAGCACGATCACGTCGAAGGCGTCGGGTGCGAGGAACGCGGTGGAGGCGTCGTCGAAGAGGTCGAAATCGTGCCCGGCGTCGCGGATCGCGGCGGGGATGGCGGATCCGATCCAGGTGCGGGCACGGCGCGAGAGATCCAGGCCCTCGAGCGAGGCGTCGATGTCGCGGATCGGCACGTAGAGTCCGACGCGGGCGATGCGGGTGCCCTGGCGCATGATCCACGACAGGCGCGCGATGTAGCTCCAGAGATCCGGGGCGACGGGCCACCACGCGTTGCGGTCGTCGAGCGCGGCCGCGGCGTAGAAGACGTTGCCGACGCCCGGCCCATCGGCCGGCGTCGACGGCCAGCCGTGGCCGAAGAACTGGTTGATGCCGCACAGAATGTGCTCGTGCACCTCGCCCGCGAGGTCGAGCGGGGTGGCGCGGAAGGAGGGCGAGTGGTTCCAGGTCCACGTCTCCGACGACACCACCGTCACGCCGCACACCCGCGCACCCGACGACGCCCAGCGAGTCTGCGTGATGTCGCGCCAGCCCCAGCCCTCGCCCTCGATCTGGTCGACGAAACGGTAGCTGCTCACGGCGGCGGGCGGCTCGCCATAGCCCTGCACGCGCAGCGGCACGCCCTTCGACCGGGCCCATGCCTGCAGCGGCATGAGGAATCGATCCTCGTAAAGCTCGGTGCGGGTTTGGCCCATGTCGGCGCGCAGTCTCGCGCTGCCCGCGTCGTCGACATCGAGCTTCCACAGCTCCGGAAGCAGCGGGTACCCGCGCCGCGCCTCGAACTCCTGCGGAAAGAGCGGCGTCCAGTCGCCGTGATACACCTCGAGGCTGTCGCAGAACACGGATCCGATCCGCGCGACCGCGTTCACCAGCGGCTCCGCGACGACGTCGATATGGTGCCGGATCGCCGCCTCGGAATAGTGATCGAGCACCGGCCCCTCGATGCCGCGGGCGGCACGCTTCACGTTTTGCCCGGTGAGCCGTGAGATCGCGAACAGCACGACCCGCGGGCCCGCGCCCGCGGGGATCCGGATCCCGTCCGCGTCCCACGCGAGCGGCCGCACGTCGTCGGGGGCCTCCTGGATGGATCCGTCGCCGAGGTACGCGCCGACGAGCTCGTCCCCCGGCCACGCGGCCGGGATCGGGATCCGCTGCGCGCCCGGCGCGATCTCGAACCTCTCCCAGTGCAGCGTGCGCGCGGCATGCCCGGGGCCGATGTGCGCGCCGCCATACGACCAGCCGCTGCCGAGCGTGATGTCGAGGCGCAGGCCGAGCTCGTCGGCGACCTCTCCGGCGTGGCGCAGATTCTGCAGGAACGGCTCGCTGAGGAACAGGTCGCCCTCCTCCGCCATCGGGTAGACGTAGGAGACCTCGGCGCCCCGCAGCCCCGCGTCGCGCATCGCGGTGAGCTCGCGCCGGATCCGCTCCGGCGTCTGCGCCGGCCCGAACCACCACCAGCGCATCATCGGAGCGGCCTCGCGCGGCGGCGTGCGGAACTTCTCGGACAGCTCTGTCACGGGATCCTCGTTTCGAAACGTTTCAGCCAGGATAGTGGGGCGGGCGGCGTGGCACGAGACTCGGAGAAATCACGAAACTCGGACAAATCCGGGCCAGACCTCCGATCCCCGTGATTTCTCCGACATTCGTGCACGGGTCACGCCGCGCGCAGCCGCACCGTCCAGCTTGTGCGCTCGCGCGGCACGCGGTACTTCTCGGGGAGCGCGGGCCCGACCGAGGCCGAGCCGATGCCCATCTGCGCGTGGTCGATGTTGAGCCACACGCGACCGCTATCCCGAAGTTCACGCAGGTGCGCGGCGCGCTCGAGGTCGAGGGGGGTCCACCGGCGGGCGGTGAAGTCGAAGCCTCCGTCGATGCGGATCCCCCCGATCTCGAGCCAGCGCGTGTCGACGTGGTTGCCGTTCTCCTGCGGCACCTCGTGCGGCGTCTGCATGTCGTCGACCGTACGTGTCCACACGCCGACCTGAGATCCCATGCGCGAGTCGGCATATGTCTCGTCCGGTCCATGCCCGAACCAGGTGGCCTCGTCCGCGGATCCGAGGGAGAACAGCAGCCCGATCCGCGGGATCCAGACGTCGTGGTGCTGATAGGGGGTATCTCCCCACGGACCCACGAAGTCGACCGTCGTCGTGAGCTCGAGCGCCGCGTCGACCCAGCGCCACCTCATCTCCCACTCGGCGGCGTGATTGCGGGTGGCGGCGCCCGTTCGGCCCCGCACGACGAGGCCGTCCGGCCCGGGATCGATCGACATCACCGTGTCGATGAGCCGGTTCTGCCCCACCTGTTGCCACATCCGGGCGAGGTTATTGTTGCCGCCCTGCCCGTGGTCGTTCTCGGTCGGCGCGCGATGTAGGTCGAGCACGGGGCCCGCGATGTCGATCCCGCCGAGAGACACGAGCCGGCCGCCCTCGAAGAGGGCGTCGCCGAGCCGGATCCTGTGGTCCGTTCCTGCGGAGACGGTCCCGAACTGCGGATCCACCCCCGCGGCGCGGTCCGCAGTTTGGGGCCAACTCCGAAGTTCCGGACCGCCCACCACAACAAACTGCCCCCACGCCACAACATGCCCGGCGGGCGCCCATACTTCATCCGCAGCGAGCACGGCCGACACCGTCAGCACGAGGTCGTCGCCCGCGGGCGCGGCCGGCGCGTCAACGACACCAGAGGATCCGGCGTCGACGAGCAGATCGAACGCCCCCGAGGCCACAACCGTCGCCCCGCTCGTCCACCGCCACTCGAACACCACGTCGTCGGTGGGGCGCGAGTGGCGCGTGTTCGTCACCGTGATGACCGAGGAAGTCACAGATATGCCGATCGGGGCATACGCCTTCGCGAGTTCGCGGACCGCAGGCGACGGCGTGCGGTCGGAGAAGAGCAGCCCGTCGAGGTTGAAGCGCCCGCCGTTCGGCTCGTAGTCGATGTCGGATCCGTGAAGGAACCCGCCCTCGGGCCCGCGGAAGCCGTGGTCGATCCACTCCCACACGAAGCCGCCGCAGATGCGGTCGTGCCGGGCCATGATCTCCCAGTAATCGCTGAGCGATCCGGGGCCGTTGCCCATCGCGTGCGCGTACTCGATGAGCAGGAACGGTAGGCCGCGGCGACGCTCATCGAACGGATCCGGCTCGGAGGACGCAGCGTCGAACTCCATGCCGTGCATGCCGACCTTGCGCGACGCGGGCTCCTCGTGCCGCCCGATCTGATCGAGCACCTCGAGCGACGGGTACATCACCGAGTAGAAGTCGCTATCGCGATACGAGGGGTCACGCTCGTAGATGACGGGGCGGGATCCGTCGCGCTCGTCGATATAGGCGCGCAGCTCGGCGAACGCGTCGCCCGTCATCGACTCGTTGGCCATCGACCAGATGACGATGCTCGGGTGGTTCTTGTCTCGCTCGAGGGTGCGACGCATGCGGTCCATGATCGCGTCGCGCCACTCGGGCACCGCGGGCGGGTTCCCCTCCCACCCGGAGTAGATAAACCCGTGCGTCTCGAGGTCGTTCTCGAGCAGCACCCAGAGCCCGTATTCGTCGCAGAGCCGCAAGAAATCGGGGTGCGGCGGATAGTGCGCCGTGCGCACGGCATCGACATTTGCACGTTTCATCAGCTCGATATCGCGGCGCATGTCGTCGAGCGAGAGGGTGCGCCCGCGGTCGGCGTCGTGCTCGTGCCGGTTCACGCCGCGCAGCTTCACGGGGCGCCCGTTGACGCGGAAGACGCCGTCGTCGATCGAGACGCGGCGGAAGCCGACGGCGAGCGAGATCGCCTCGCCCGCCGAGCGCAGCGTCCCGCGATACAGCCGCGGGCTTTCCGCGCTCCACGGATCCACGGATCCGGACCAGGTGTCCCCGGCCGGGATCCGGATCCCGAGCTCGGGGATCTCGACGACGGCCGCGCAGGTCGCGTCGACGCGGAGCGTGCCGACGCCGGTGACGTGGTCGTAGTCGGCGTGCACGAAGTGGTCGTCGATGGACGCTTCGGGCCGCTCGATGAGCTCGACGTCGCGGAAGATGCCGGGCAGCCACCACATGTCTTGGTCTTCGAGATACGTGCCCGCCGAGAATCGGTGCACGCGCACGGCGAGCACGTTGCGGCCGGGCCGCACGGGTGCGTCGAACTCGAAGGGCAGGCGGGATCCGGTGGACCATCCGAGCTCGACCCCGTTGAGCCACACCTTCGCGCACGAGTCGACGCCCTGGAATCGCAACACGGCGTCGCCGAAGTCAGCGGGCACGTCGAACTCGAGGCGGTAGTCGCCCGTGGGGTTCTCGCGCTGTACGTACGGCGGATCGATCGGGATCGGGTAGGCCGTATTCGTGTAGAGCGGCCCCTCGGCGGTGCCGCGCATCGACCGGGCCGCGCCGCCCGCGAGCGGCGTGAATTCCTCGAGCACCCAGTGGCTCGGCACGCGCATCGAGTCCCAGCCGGCAGCGTCGAAGTCGTCAGAAAGGAACGCCTCGCCCGTGCCGGCCGCGGTCGGCGAGAGCCGGAACGCCCACGTGCCGTTAAGCGAGATCGTGCGCGCGTCGGTCACGGCATCGGCGCGCGGGGCACGGCGTCCCTCGCCCGGGGCGAACGACTGCCAATAGTCGCTCACAAGACCTCTTCCCACTCATCCCTCACCGTCGTGGGCGCGGCGCCCAGGGCCTCGATCTCGCCCCACACGGCGTCCGGGATCGCGGCCGCGGCGAGCGCGCGGGCCTCCTCGAGGCGGGCGGGTGAGCTGATCCCGACGACGGTCGAGTCGACGAGCAGCGAGCGCAGCGAGAACTGCAGCGCGACGGCGTTCAGCGCGACGCCGTGGCGCGCGCAGACCTCCTCGGCGCGCGCCGTCCACGCGCGTAGCTCGTCGGTCACGGGCCGGTACGCGTACGAGGTGCCGGCGGCGGATCCCTTCGCCAGCAGGTCGCCGCCGAACGGGGCCGCGTTGAAGACGGTCATGCCGCGGTTCTTCGCCTCGGTCATGAGCCCGGTCGCGCTCTGGTCGACGAGGGTCAGGCGGTTGTGGAGCAGGAGCAGGTCGAAGGCTCCGGTCGCGACGTACTGCGAGACGACGGGCACCTTGCCCGCCGCGATGCCGATGACGTCGGTCGCGCCCGCCTCGCGGAGCGCGACCATCGCCTCGATGGATCCGCCGGGCGCGCTCGCCTCCGCGAACGGGGTGCGGTACGGGTCGTGCAGGTGCAGGTAGCGCACGCGGTCGAGGCCGAGCCTCGTGAGGCTCTCCTCGTACGAGCGGCGCACGCGGTCGCCGTCGAGGATGCCCGTCTCGAGGTCGCGGTCGACCTTCGTGATGAGGCGGCCCGCGGCGTCCTCGCGCTCCTCGGCGCTCAGCTCGCCGAGCGCGATGCCGATGACCTCTTCGGAGCGCCCGTCCGCGTACATGTTCGCGGTGTCGACGAAGTGCCCGGAACGCAGCAGCGCGATCGCGGTTTCGACCGCGGCCGCCTCCTCCGCGGATCCGGGGGTCGTCCCCTGCCCGAGGGGCGAGGTTCCGAGCGTGAGGGGCGTGAGGTCCGGGATGTGCGCGCTGGTCATGTGAATTCTCCGTTGAATCGGCGTGCATATTCATGCAAAGACGAATGCACTCTCATTATGGCACGTGAGCCACGCGTCCAGGCTAGTCAGATGACCGTTCATGTCGCGCCGCCTTGCGCGCACGCGCGCGTTACGGTTGTCTCATTCCATGACACGTCAGATCCGCTTCAACGCCTTCGACATGAACTGCGTCGCGCACCAGGCCTCGGGCATGTGGCGCCACCCGCGGGACCGCTCGCGCGAGTACAACACCATCAAGTACTGGACGGATCTCGCGCAGCTCCTCGAGTCGGGCACCTTCGATGGCCTGTTCATCGCCGACGTGCTCGGCACGTACGACGTGTACGGCGGAACGAACGAGGCGGCCCTCCGCAACGGCGCGCAGGTTCCCGTGAACGACCCGATCCTGCTCGCGAGCGCCATGGCGGCGGTCACCGAGAACCTCGGCTTCGGCATCACCGCCGGCACCGCGTTCGAGCACCCCTACCCCTTCGCGCGCCGCCTGTCGACGCTCGACCACCTCACGAACGGCCGCATCGGCTGGAACGTCGTGACGGGCTACCTACCGAGCGCCGCCCGCAACATGGGTGCGGAAGACCAGATGGAGCACGACGAGCGCTACGACCACGCCGACGAGTACCTCGAGGTGCTCTACAAGCTGTGGGAGGGCTCGTGGGAAGACGACGCCGTCATCGAAGACCGCGAGGCGGGCATCTTCACGGATCCGTCGAAGGTTCACGAGATCGGCCACCACGGCAAGTGGTTCGACGTGCCCGGTATCCACATCTCCGAGCCGTCGCCGCAGCGCACGCCGGTCATCTACCAGGCGGGTGCATCGCCCCGCGGCGTCGCGTTCGCCGCCGGTAACGCCGAGGCGATCTTCGTCGGCGCCCCGTCGACCGAGGTGCTCGCGAAGACCGTGAAGCGGATCCGCGACGGCCTCGAGGCCGCGGGTCGCGACCGTTACGACGCCAAGATCTACACCCTCCTCACGATCGTGACGGGAGCCACGGAGGAGGAGGCCCTCGCGAAGAAGGCCGAGTACGACCAGTACGCCTCGACCGAGGGCGCGCTGGTCTTCACGTCGGGCTGGATGGGCGTCGACCTCTCGACCTACGACTGGGACGAGCCGCTCGGCAACGTCAAATCGAACGCGATCCAGTCGACCCTGCAGCACCTGCAGGAGGAGGCCGACCTCGGCCGCGAGTGGACCGTCGGCGACCTCGCCCGCAAGAACGCGATCGGCGGCCTCGGCCCCACGATCGTCGGATCCGGTGAGCAGATCGCCGACGAACTGCAGCGCTGGCAGGAGGAGGCCGACGTCGACGGCTTCAACCTCGCGTACGCCGTCGCGCACGAGACGTGGGAAGACGTCATCAAGTACGTCATCCCGGTTCTGCGCGAGCGCGGCATCTACCCGACGGAGTACGTGCCCGGCACCCTGCGCCACAAGCTCTCCGGCGAGGGCGACCGCGTGAAGTCGACGCACCGCGCGGCTCAGTACAAGTACAACGCGTAACTAACTCTGCAATTCTCCGCGCGGTCATCTGCAATTCGCAGATGACCGCGCGGAGAATTGCAGTTTTGCGCGGGTTAGAGCCCGACCTCGCCCACGATCGTGGTGTTCGTCGCGCCGCCGACCCACACCTCGTCGCCGATCCGGCGCACGCTCACGCGGCCGCGGCGGCCGAGCGCGGTGCCCTGGCTCGCGACGTATTCGTCGGGCAGCTTCGTGCCCGCGAGCCACTGGCCGAGGGCGGCGTTGAGCGATCCGGTCACCGGATCCTCGAACACCCCCTGCTCCGGGCGGCAGAACGCGCGCACCTCGATCGCGCACTCGCCGTCGGCGTAGGCGCCGACGACGCCGATCTTCGTCGGGAGCGCCGCCTGGTCGGGGCGCAGCGCGAGCACGCTCGCGGCGTCGGCGAGCTGGATCCCGAGCCATCCCGGCCCGTTGTCGCACCATTCCGCGTCGATCACGTCGGCGCGCGCGACGCCGAGGGCGGCGGCCGCCTCGGCGACGACGCTCTCGTCGACGGCGCCGGCGCGGATCCGCTCGGGCGCACGGAACGAGAGCCCGCCGGCGCCGCGGCGGATCGTGACGAGCCCGATCGCGCACTCCTGGATCACCTCGTCGCCCGCGGATCCGCCGGCCTCGATCCACGCGTGCGCGGATCCGAGCGTCGGGTGGCCCGCGAAGGGCAGCTCGCCGCCCGGGGTGAAGATGCGCAGGCGGTAGTCGGCGGCCGGATCCGTCGGCGACAGGAGGAAGGTGGTCTCGGAAAGGTTCGTCCAGCGGGCGAACGCCGCCATCTGGTCTTCCGTGAGGCCGTCGGCGTCGTGGACGACGGCGACGGGGTTACCGAGCAGCGGCTCGGAGCTGAATACATCGACTTGGCGGAAGGTGCGCGTCATCCCCCGACGCTACCAAGTCATCAATTCTCCGCGCGGTCGTATGCGATTCGCATACGACCGCGCGGAGAATTGCAGATTTAGCCCGCCGCCCGCCCCATGCGCCAGTAGCCCGAGAACGTGATGAAGTCCTTCGGCACGGCGCGTTCCTTCACAAGGTAGCGGCGCGCGCCCGCGGCGAGCGCCTGCTCCCCCACCGCGAACGCGTACGGCGTGCCCGTGAACTGCAGTTCACGAAGCTTCGGCAGGGCCGCAGATCCGGGGTTGCCCTCGCGGGTCAGCCAGTGGATCTCCATGCCCGCGGGTGCGTCGATGTCCTGCCGGTCGCGCTCGTCGAACAGCTCGATGACCGCGTGACCGACGGCGTCGCGCGGCATGTCGCGCAGGATCCCGAGGGCGGCGGGCAGCGCGCTCTCGTCGGCCACGATAAGGTTCGAGTCGGCGGGCTTCCCGAGCCAGCCACAGCCCTGGTCGATGAACGCGACGGGATCGCCGGCGGCGGCCGAGGCCGCCCACGGCCCCGCGACGCCCTCGGTGCCGTGCGATACGAAGTCGATATCGAGCTCGTCGCCGCGGAAGTCGCGCACCGTATAGTTGCGCACGACGGGGCGGTGCCCCTTGGGGATCCGCAGGTACGAGAGGTACCCGCCGATGCCGAACTTCTGCGGCATGCGCGAGAGGTCGGCGTCGGCCGTCACCGGCAGGGCCAGCCGGAACCACTGGTCGAAACCGCGGTACGTGAAGCGCCGCAGGTCTTCGCCGCCGAGGGTGACGCGCACCATGTTCGGCGTGACGCGTGCACTCCGCACGACCTCGGCGTGAACCAGGCCCGACTCGGCGTGCGTGACAGTGATGTTCGACACAGCCCTCCCCCTTTTCAGGTAAGGCTACCCTAAAGCGGCGCGCGGATCAGCCGAGCGCGCGCTCGACCGCGTCGCCGATCCAGTCGGCGAGCAGGTCGTCATCCGGATCCGTCAGCGCCGCAAACGGCACCGAGCGCCCGCTCGCGAGCGCGAGCCGGTGCGCACCCTGCTGCAGCGCGACCTCGAGCGCCTCGCCGCCGCCCATCGGGAAGAACACCTCGTCGCCCGAGACTCCGACAGCCATCTTGCCGTTAACCATGAACGCGAGCGAGCCCATCATGCGCTTCTCGTCGACGTCGCCCATGACCTCGATGATCGCGCGCACGCGATCGGCAAGCTCGGGGTTGTACGCCATGCCCCCATTATCCGCGTTCCGGTCGCGCAATCTGCGCTTCCCCGCGCCGGGGAACAGCAGATTGCGCGACCGGAACCGAGTGGCCGCCGGGTAGGAGGCGGCGACCGGGACAGCGACGGGCGGGGTTACTCCCCCGCCGAGCCGGCGTCGGTCGTCGAGACGTCAGCGCGGGCGAAGCGCAGGTGCGAGCGGCTCGCGGTCGGGCCGCGCTGACCCTGGTAACGGTTGCCGTACGCGCCGTAAGTCTTCTCGGCCGGCGACGAGAGGCGGAAGAAGCAGAGCTGACCGATCTTCATGCCCGGCCACAACTTGATCGGCAGCGTCGCCATGTTCGACAGCTCGAGCGTCACGTGCCCCGAGAATCCGGGGTCGATGAAGCCCGCCGTCGAGTGCGTCAGCAGGCCCAGGCGGCCGAGCGATGACTTGCCCTCGAGGCGCGCAGCGACGTCGTCGGGCAGCGTGACCTTCTCGAATGTGCTCGCGAGCACGAACTCGCCGGGGTGCAGCACGAACGCCTCGTCGGGCTCGACCTCAATGAGGTGCGTCAGATCGGGCTGATCCTCGGCCGGGTCGATGAACGGGTACTTGTGGTTGCTGAACAACCGGAAGTAGCGGTCGATGCGCACGTCGACGCTCGACGGCTGCACCATCGCGCGATCAAGCGGATCCAGCCCGATCCGTTCGGCATCGAGCTCGGCATGAATATCGCGGTCGGAGAGCAGCACGTAATGATTCTACGGGCGCCACTCCGAAAGCACCGCACGGTTGACTTCCGCCTGCGGGTTCGCAATCCTGGCCACGCACTGACGAGAACGAAAGGAAATACGATGACTAGCCAGACCCATACAAAGAAGAAGTTCACACAGAAGCTCGCCAGCGTCGCGTTCGCGGCCGCTCTGATCATTGGCGGCAGCGTCGCCACGAGTTCCGCCGCTCACGCGGCCCCGACCACCTCTGCCAACGGAAACACGGCCATCGGCGGCTACACTGCCTCCGACAAGTTCTGGGGCACCGGAGCGACGCGGTACTTTACGGTCTGCTCTAAGGCTGTCTCCGCCAAGAAGGCACACGTGATCAAGAGCGGCGGCACTAACGTGAAGTCGTCGTGTGCCCGGGGCGTCGGCGCAAACGATCGCAACCTCTGGTACGGCGTCGTCACCTGGCACCAATCGTAAAAACTCTCTGGCGGATCCCGCAAGTCGTCCGCGCTTGCCGGGCACGATGGCGCCGCGGATTCCCGGGAATTTCCCGAGGATCCGCGGCGTCGTCTCTCGTTAGGCGTCCGAGCGCGCGCGGCGCCGGATCACCAGGATCCCCGCGCCCGCAACGAGCGCCGCGAGCGCGATCGCGGTCGGCACGGGCGTGGATCCGCCGGTCGGGTTCAACCCGTCCTGCTCTTCGGCGCCGTCGCCCGGATCCGCGTTGGATCCGCCATCGGTGTCGCCCTCGGATCCGCCCTGCGATCCGTCCTCGGAGTCCGCACCGTCGTCGGATCCAGCGCCGTCGTCGGAACCGCCATCGGTGTCACCCTCGGGTCCACCCTGCGAACCGTCCTCCGAATCCGCACCATCGTCGGAACCACCATCGGTGTCACCCTCGGACCCGCCCTGCGAACCGCCCTCGGAGTCGGCGCCGTCGTCGGAGCCACCATCGGTATCGCCCTCGGGTCCACCCTGCGAACCGTCCTCCGAATCCGCACCATCGTCGGAACCACCATCGGTGTCACCCTCGGACCCGCCCTGCGAACCGCCCTCGGAGTCCGCACCATCGTCGGGTCCGGCGCCGTCGTCGGAACCGTCCTCCGAATCGGCACCACCGTCGGAACCGGCACCGTCATCGGAACCACCATCGGTGTCACCCTCGGAACCCTGCGATCCGTCGTCAGAGCCACCCTGCGACGCGTCATCGGAGTCCCCCTGCGCCCCCTCGTCAGAGCCACCATCGTCCCCGCCATCAACCTCCGGCGCGTCCTCCACGAGCACTGCAACGGTACGCGCCGGCACACTCACCGTCCCCGTCGAGGCGTCGTAGCTCGTCGAGCGCACGACGTCGTCCGCGCCGTCCTGCTGCGCCTGCGTCAGGTGGAACTCGCGCCCCTCGAGGCCGGCGACCTGCTCGGTGATAGCGTCGGGGCTGGCATTGAAGACGACGAGCGCGCCGTCGAACTCCTCCGAGAACGACTCGCCCTTCTGGTCGTCGATGAGCATCGCGATCACGCCGGGGGCCTCGTCCGGCCCGCTGTTCGGGAACGATACCTTCTCGGTTATCAGCTCCGCGCTGCCGAGCCGCAGCAGGTCGACCTCGTTACGGATCCGCAAGAGATCCATCGCCGACGATTCCGCGGTCGCGATCGCGTCGGCGTCGGGCTTCAGCGCCGGATCCGCCAGGAGCGGCCCCATGATGTCCCACTTCTCGCTGTTATCGGCGGCAGGCGGCAGGCCTGATCCGAAGGTCGACTCCTGGCCCGACCAATCGATGCGGTTGAACCAGTCGCCCGAATCGTAGCTGTTGCGGTCGAGCGACTTCGAGCGCAGCAGCTCGGTGCCGGCGTGCCAGAACGGCACGCCCTGCGACAGCGTCACGGTCGCCTGCGAGAGCGTGTTCATGCGCACGCGATCGGCCATCGACGTGTCGACGGGCAGCTTCAGCACGCCGATGTCATAGAGGGTCTCGTTGTCGTGAGCGTCGACGTAGTTGATGACCTCGTCGGGCTCGTCGGCGTAGCCCGCGGGCGCGCCGCGGTAGTCGATGTCTTCGCCGCGCGTCATCTCGCCGTCGGAGGTGACGAACGTGTAGTCGCGCAGGTTACCCACGAGGCCGAGCCGCACAAGGTCGGTCTGGTGCGCGAGGTCGGCGAGCGCCTCCTCGTCGGTGCCGTTCGACGGATCCCCGTTCGGATCCGTGCCGAGCCCGGTTCCGAAGCCCTGCACCCGCGTCGACGACGAGTCGACGGGGCTGCCGCCGTGCACGGCGTCGCGAAGGCGGTCGTTGAAGGTCGCGATGCCCGTGCCGCCGAGCTGGCCCTGAGTGGCCTGCTCGAAGAGCGCGTTATCGGCGACCTCGCCGAAGTTCCAGCCCTCGCCGTAGAGGAAGATGCCGGATCCGTCGACGCCGTCGTCTTCGAGCGTCAGCTCGTCGAGCGCGGCGCGCACATCGAGCATGTTCTCGCGCGAGTGGTGCCCCATGAGGTCGAAGCGGAAGCCGTCGACGTGGTATTCCTTCGCCCACCAGACGACCGCGTCGACCATGAGCTTTCCCGCGAGGGCGTGCTCGGTGGCGACGTTATCGCAGCAGGTCGACGTCTCGACGACGCCCTTCGCGTCGAGGCGGTGGTAGTAGCCGGGCACGACCTTGTCGAGCACGCTGCGCTCGGCCTGGCCGGATGCCGCGGTGTGGTTGTAGACCTGGTCGAGGATCACCTCGAGGCCGGTGTCGTGCAGTGCGCCCACCATCGTGCGGAACTCCGCGACGCGGGATCCGCCCTCGGGATCCGTCGCATACGAGCCCTCGGGCGCGAAGAAGTGGTACGGGTCGTAGCCCCAGTTGAAGCCGTCGCCGGCCGCGATCTCGGCGACGCAGGCCTGCTGCTCGTCGGAATCGGGGGCCATCTGCTCGAGGTCGCACTCGGTGCGGGCCTGCGCCGCACGGTCCTCCTCGATCGTGGCGATGTCGAACGATGGCAGCAGGTGCACGCTGGTGATGCCCGCGTCGGCGAGTTCCTGCAGCTGGCGGGTGCCGTCGCTGTCCTCGGCGAAGGCGAGGTAGGTTCCCCGCGCGGCCTCGGGCACGGTCTCGTCCGAGATCGAGAAGTCGCGAATGTGGAGCTCGTAGATGGCACGGTCAACCGACCGCTCCACCTCCGGCGCCTCCGCCTCGCGCCATAGCTCGGGTTGCAGCGACGCGTCCGAGAGGTCGACGACGACCGATCGCTCGGAGTTCGTCGTCAGCGCGGCGGCATACGGATCCGTCACGAGGTTCGTCTCGATCTTGCCGGTGTCGTGCGCATAGACGCGCACCTCCCACAGGTACTCGTCACCCACGGCGACGCCATCGGGGGTTTCGACCGCCCACGCGCCGGAGGCATCATCTCGCACGGCCTCGTGGCGGGCCGGATCCGCAGACCCCTCGCCCCACGTGAGCAGGGTGACGCTCTGCGCCGTCGGCGCCCACAGTCGGAACGTCGGCTGCTCATCGTCGAACGTCAGGCCGAGCTCGGCGTCCGCAGCCTCGTCGGCATAGAGGTCATCGAGCACGCCCGGCAGCTGCACGCCCGTGAGGGCGACGAGCGTGCCGTCGGCGTCGTACTCCGCGACGGCCAGCTGGCCGCGCAGGAGGTCGGCGACGCCGTCACCCGCGTCGACGCGCAGGGCGGTGGATCCGCCGAGCGCGGGGAACCGCGCGAGCTGAGCGTCGGTCAGCCCGCCGTCGACGAGCGTCAGTTCGGTCGCGGATCCGCCCGACACGGCACCCTCGTCGAGAGCGATCTGCGCGTCGTCGCTCGCGAGGAGCTCCCACCGCGCGCCCTCGTCGTCGGTTCCGAAGCCGGCGGGCCAGGCGAACGTCTGTTCGTCGATCCAGTGCGCCCTCAGCTCGCCGAAGCCCGCGACAGCGGGACCCTCGGCGGCGATCTCGAGCATGTGCGTCTCGAGGGTGTAGCGGAACGCGACGGGCTCGCCGTCGGCCACCGAGAAGGCGTAGTTCGCGCCGTCCAGCGCGCCATCCACGCCGTAGTTTTCGGTCCAGCTCAGCCCGTGAGCAACCTTCCCCTCGTAGCTTCCGGCGGGGATCCGGTCGGTCGTGAACTCGTACACGCCATCGTGGTCGCCGTCATGCATGAGCGTCGCGAGGCAGGCGGGATCCCAGTCGCCGCCGCAGCCCAGCGCCTGCTGGAAGCTGCCGGGGATCGTGATGATCGGCCCGTCGGCGCTCGACTGCACGACGTGGCTGCGCGGGTCGAAGTAGAACGTGATGGGGCCGCCGTCGTGCGAGTAGGTGACGTTCGCGCCGTCCTTCTCGCCGTTCGCGCCGTAGTTCACGGCCCAGGCACCGTCGATCGCGGCCTTGTACTCGTAGTCGCCCGCGGGCAGGTCGAAGGTGCCCTCGTAGATTCCGTCGGAACGCAGCGTGAGCATGGCCGCCTCGCAGGCCGGATCCCAGTCGCTCACGCAACCCATCTCGGTGTTGTGATCGCCCGGGATCGAGACCGAGCCGATCTCCTCCTCGCCGTCGTCCGGCGCCTCGTCGAGGTTCACGGCGTTGCCGACGGACGCGTACGTCGACGCGCCGGTGACGGATCCGTCGGCCGTCTTCGCGACGGCGCGGTACTCGATGAGGGTGCCGACGGGAAGGTCGCGGACGTCGTGGAAGACGCGCGGGGTCGCGTCCTCGGCGACGCCGAGCGGGGTCCACTCTTCCGAGCCGACGACGCGCCACGCGAAGCTCGTCTCGGCCCACGCGGTCGCGCCGAGGTCGGCCGAGATCGGGGCGAGGCCCTCGAGCGCGGCGCCGGCCGCGGGAGCCGCGACCTGCAGATCGAGAGCCGCCGATGCGACGGTGGCGTCAGCGCGGTAGACGACGGCGCCGAGCGCCGGAACCGTGACGGTGACGGATCCGTCGGTCGCCGATTCGAGGGCGGCATCCGTGCCGTAGAGCGGCGCGTAGCCGGCGCCGGGCGTCAGCGCCGTGAACGTCACGGTCTGCTCGGAGGCGCTGTTGTTTACGGCGACGAGGTGCTCGATCTTCTCGTCCCGATCGACGCGCGAGAAGGCGTAGACGCCCGCGCCGTTCTCGGCGTAAAGCTCGATCTGCGCGCCGTCGGTGAGCGCGGCGCTGCCCGCCCGCAACGCGGCGAGCGCCGAGATGTGCTCGTAGAGCGGGGCGGTCTCGTCGAAGCGGTCGACGGATCCGGCATTCTCGCCCGTGAGGAGCGGCTGGTTCGCGTATTCGTCGACCTCGGTCGCGAACATGTCCTGGCGCGCGTCCTTGTCGCCGCCCGTTCCGGCGAAGCCCTGCTCGTCGCCGTAGTAGACGACGGGCTGGCCGCGCGTGAGGTACATCAGATCGTGAGCGAGCTCGGTGCGAGCGAGGCTGTCGTCGGCGTTCTGCAGGAACGAGCCGACGCGGCCCATGTCGTGGTTGCCGAGGAACGTCGGTAGCGCCTGCGCCGAGGTCGTCGGGGTCGTGTAGTAGTCGTCGCCGGCGAACAGCGCCGCCAGGCCGCGCGCGGAGTTGCCGCCCGCGTAGCTCACGGCCGAGCTCTGGAACGTGAAGTCGAGCACCGAGCTCATGTCGGTGTCGCGCACGTACGGCGAGAGCTTGACCGGGTCGGCGTCGTATACCTCGCCGAACATGAAGAAGTCGTCTTTGCCCTGCGACTTGGCGTAGTCGGAGACCTCGGTGGTCCACTGCTCCCAGAACTCGAAGTTCACGTGCTTGACGGTGTCGATGCGGAAGCCGTCGATACCGAAGTCGACCCAGTCCTTGTATACGGCGACGAATCCGTCGACGACCGCCGGGTTCTCGGTCATGAGGTCGTCGAGGCCCGAGAAGTCGCCGTAGGTGACCGATTCGCCTGTCCACGTGCTGTCGCCGCGGTTGTGATAGAGCGTCGGGTCGTTCAGCCACTCGGGCGTCTTCGCGTTCGCGTTGGTGACGACGGGCGTGTACGGGAAGGACGTCGAAGCGTCGAGCGCCGGGAAGGTGCCGGTGCCGGCGTAGTCGGCGGGGTCGAACGCGTTTCCGTCCGCGTCGAGGTACGGCGACGTCGCCTGGTCGACGTAGCCGTACTCGCCCTCGGCGTAGTCGATGACGTCGGCCGTGTGGTTGGTGATGATGTCGAAGTACACCTTGATGTCACGGGCGTGCGCTTCGTCGATGAGCGCCTTGAGCTCGTCGTTCGTGCCGAGGTGCGGGTCGATGCGGGTGAAGTCGGTCACCCAATAGCCGTGGTAGCCGGCGCTTGCGTCGTCGCCGGCGCCCTGCACGGGCTGGTTGGCGAAGCTCGGCGTCAGCCAGAGCGCGGTCGTGCCGAGGCCGTCGATGTAGTCGAGGTTTTCGCGCAGGCCGGCGATGTCACCGCCGTGGAAGAAGCCCTTGTCGGTCGGGTCGAAGCCGTGATCGAGCCGGCCGCCCTCGATCCCCGCGGTGTCGTTGCTCGTGTCACCGTTCGCGAAGCGGTCGGTCATCACGAAGTAGAAAGTCTCGTCGGATCCCGGCTCGCGCGCCGGATCCGCGACGAGCGCCGCGTCGGCGGATCCGTCGTCGAGGCTCAGCACCTCGACGCCCGCGCGGTGGGTCTCGTCGTTGTAGACGAAGCGCAGCTGCGCGGGGCCGGCGATCCGCAGCGGGATGTTGTCGGCGCCGCCGTCGAGGCCGTATGCCTCGTCCCAGCCGCCGTCGACCGCGACCTTGTACTCGTAGTCGCCCGCCGGCACCTCAAACTCCGCCGCGTAGACGTTCGCCTCGTCCGTCGGGGCGAGGGCCGTCGCCGCGCAATCGGGCGCCCAATCGGATCCGCAGCCCAGCTCATCTTGCAGGCTGCCGGTGACCACGAAGGTGCGATCGGCGGCGGCCGCGGGTTGCTGTGGGATGAGCGCCGGCGCACCCACGACGGCGATCGCGGTGAGGGCCGCGAAGGCCGTGCGTGCGGTGCGGGCGGATCCGTCGCGGCGCGCGGGCGTGCGAGGTTCAGATGACATCGTCGTCACGTCTTCTCCAGGAAGCTGTGGGCCGGGGCCCTCGGGTGAGTGTCGTCACAGTAACAGCGCGGCGCGCGATACTGCAAACGTTTCCATTTTCCATTGGCAACTCGCCTCCGCGGCACGGCGGCACGCAGGGTCCGAGAAGGTTGATATTTCCGGCGATATGGAGGCACGAGCATCGGGCCGTCGACCTTCTCGCACCACGCGAGGTGTCACGTTAATGGAAACGCTTCCACTCAAGTGGCGGGCAGATCGTTCACGTGGCGAACTCGCCGAGGTGCGACAGCATCCGCCTCCATGAGAGCCCGGACTCAACGCGCCGACACACGTCTCACTCAAGACGGTGGGTAACCGGTAAGTTTGGTCATCGCGCAGGCAACCGCTACGCTGGGATCACCTCGTTCGACCGCGAAATCACGCGGCAGAACGATCATGGGGCTGTAGTTCAATGGTAGAACTTCTGCTTCCCAAGCAGACAGCGCGGGTTCGATTCCCGTCAGCCCCTCCGAACCGATAGCGTGGAACTCCCGACGGAGAGGGTTCTCATGCTTGTCACGAAACTGATCGCCGGCGCGGGTATCGCGCTTTTTGTCATCGCAGGATCCGCGGGGTGCGCCGCGAACGATAAGGCGGCACCGACATCGCTCACGATCGACGACACCGCGGGAGTTCTGAACGCGGAGAAGCTGAACGACGTCATCGGTGAACTCGAGTTCCGCGAACCGACGGACGTCGCGATCTACACCCGCACGGGCGAGTACAGCGACAACATCAACCGCGAGACGCTCGACTACGCCCGCGAGGTGCATCCCGAGTGGATCTCCGACGACCCCGACGACTACGGAGACTACTGGTCCGATGGGCTCTTCATCATCACCCTCTCGGTGGAAGACGACGGGCACGGCCAGATCGGCACCTACTTCGGCGAAGACCGCAAGGTCAGCGAGAGCCGCATGGAGACGATGCACGCCGCCGGCACCGACAACTTCCGCCTGGCCAGTTGGACCGATGGCGTGATCGATGTCGCCGAGAGCGGCGCCGAACTCATCGGCGCCCCGCCCATCTCCGCCGGCGGCTGGGCCGCGATCGGGATCGGTGGCGTCGGCGGCGCCGGTGCCGTCACCGGCATCACGCTCGCCGTGCGTCGCAGCCGTCGCGAGGCGTTCGCGCGGGCGCTAGACAAGGGATCCGAACACCTCACCCAGGTCGCGATGGACCTGCAGGAGACCGAGATCGCCGCGACAACCTTCCCGAGCGGATCCCGCTACGCAGCCGAACTCGAGAAGAAGTTCAACGAGTTCCTCGACCTGTACAAGGCCTCCGACGCCGAGCGCGACCAGCTTCGTGGTCTCGACAAGAAGCAGCGCTCCCAGACCGTCAACGTCACCCGCGCGAAGACCTTCCAGGCGAACGCCCAGAAGCTCGACGCCATCGACGATGCGATCAGCGCCGCGTCGGCTCTGTACCGCCGCTCCCCCGCGTGGCAGCGCGCGTGGGCGGCGCAGACGAAACCGTTCCTCGACGATCTCTCGGCTCTCCCCGAGATCGTCGAGGACGCCGAGAATGAGCTCGCCGCGCCCGCGGTGGCGCTCACATCATACGGCGAACAGGCGCGCGCAACCGTCGAGCGTCTCGGCGCGGATCTGGCCACCGAGGCGATCTCGGTGGACGATGCTCTCGACCGCCTCCGTGAGATGCGCGCCGAGCTCACGAGCAAGCTCGAGGCGTTCTCCGAGGCGCAGATCGCCGCCTTCGCGAAGGACGAGAGCGAGGCGGACGAGATGCGCGAAGAGATGCGCAAGTCGCGGAGGGGCTCGGCGCGCGCGGGCGGATCCATTCTCGACCTCACCTACGGCTACAGCTATTTCTGGCACGTGGCCGACTATCACGCGGGCTACCGCGCGGGGACGCAGTCCGTCGAGAGCTCTCGGGCCGCTGCGAGCAGTAGCAGCAGCGGTATCTCGTCGGGTTACGGCGGCGGCACGAGCTTCTCCGGATCCGGCGGATCCAGCCGCTTCTAGCGCGCCCAGGTGCGCAACGCCCCTAGGCTGGCTCTATGCGCACGATCCTGGTGACCGGATTTGAACCCTTCGGCGGCGACGCAGGCAACCCGTCCGGCGACGCCGTGCGCGCCCTTGCGGAGCGCTGGGACGGCCCGGATCGTCTTGAGACCGCGATCCTCCCCGTCGAGTTCGATGCGGCAGCGCGCGAGATCCGCGCACGGATCCGCGAGCTACGCCCCGACGTCGTCATCGCGACCGGCGTCGCGGGCGGGCGCACGGCGGTGACGCCGGAGCGCGTCGCGATCAACCTGCGCGATGCGCGGATCCCCGATAACGGCGGCGCGCAGCCCATCGACGAGCCGAGCCTCGGCGGCGGCCCGGCGGCATACTTCAGCACGCTGCCGGTAAAGCGCATCGCGAGCGCGATCGGCGGATCCGTCTCCCACTCGGCAGGCACGTTCGTCTGCAACGACACCATGTACGCCGTTCTCGACGAGACCCACGGATCCGCCGTGCGGGCCGGGTTCATCCACGTGCCGTGGTCGGACGAGCTGGCCCCGGAGGGGCAGCCGTCGCTCCCCGCCCGGACGATCGTCGGCGCACTCGAGACCGCCATCCGCATCGCCCTCGTCGCCGACGGCGACCTGCAGACGAGCGCCGGATCCATCAGCTAGCGCTCCGTAAACGGGCTCTTCGCGTTTGAGGGTGTAGCGCGAGGCTGGATGCGCGGGCGGCGTGGCGGTCGCCGCAATGAGGTCGAGGTCTTCCGAAGATGGAAGTTCCTACACTCGCCCATCCGAAAGACCTCGACGTG
>NZ_KZ848476.1 GCF_003327285.1 Microbacterium sorbitolivorans
TCTGATTCGGGACTCGACATGCCCCAAACTCTACATGCCTTCAATGGTGAGCGGTCTGGACAGATGCTTCTTGAATCAGCACGGTGTCATTGCGCGCGGGGGCAGAACAACGTCCCTGGACATCACACCTAGGTCGCTGTCGGCGCGACGGGGTCACACCGAAGGCGGGAATATGATGGCTACATGAGTTTTCCGCCGTCACAGGCGACTCCACAGTCCTACGCGCAAGATTTCGGCCGCTACATTGGCGCTCGTGCGCCGCTCAAGCTGCCGGATGCTGTCCTTGCCGAAGCAGTGTGGAGGACAGTGAGCCAAGAGGTTCCCGCGGCAGCGCCCCGGATCGGGCCTCGTCCAGTTTTCTGGTATTGGTGGGTTGTCTTCAGCTTCGGAGTTATCGCCGTGGGAGCCGGCACTGAGGCCGTATTCGGGGCTGGCCCGCTCGTTTCGCTTTTCATGACGACTATTGTCTTCGTCGGAGCAACGTGCCTCGGGGTCTTCCATGCGTGGAAACGATTCCCCTACGATCGAGAGCTCGGACTCGCTGTCGCCGCGGCTCGAGCGCTGACGGACGAGGTCCGTAGTCTGGCTTTCTCTTCCGCCATGGCTGAAGCTAGACGTCCAGGGCGTCTCCCACCGGCCTTCCCTCTTCTTGTCTCTTTCCCCGCGCCACAGCCCCGCCCCAATGGGGTCAGCCCGGAGGAAGCCGAGTGGCTCGTCGCGGAGTGGATGCGTTTCCTCGGTGCTGCCGATGCTGAGGTGACGAGATACTCCGCGGACGGTGGCATAGACGTGGTCAGCACAACTCACATCGCCCAAGTTAAGAATCTTTCTGCGGGTTACAGAGTGCCAGTCGCCCAGATCCGCGAGCTCGCCGGCGTCGCGGCACACGACCGGCGACAGGCTCTTTTTTTCACCTCAGGTTCTTACACTGCGAGCGGTCTGGAGTTCGCCGACCGGGCGGGAATCGCGCTCTTCACCTATGACGCCATGCGAGGGACGCTAGACGGAGTGAACGGCCATGGCCGATCGATTCGTGCCCAGGGGCTGACCGTATCGCGTTGAGTCGCAAGAGCACCTGACATCAGCGGTACTGCCGTGCCTGTGCGTCTGTGAGGGATGCCTGCAGCGCGGCCTCGAGTGGCACGTACATCACTTCGACGTTTGCGTCTCGGATCGCGGCTGTAAGCCACGCGCCGGGGCGCTGCAGGTAGGCCGCGGCTTCCTCGCCGGCAACCGCGATGATGAGGCGTTGGGATCCGAGTTTCTGCCCGGCCCATGCGAGCTTGAAGGCATCGGTCGCAAGCTTCTTCGGCTGACCGCCACGGAGAGCACCAATTCGCGCGTAGGCCTCCACGAGCACAGTGCGGTCATCGCTCGCGCCATCGATCTCTACTCGTGCACCGGCGATCGGTATACGAGCGGGCGCAAGAGGAACGTCGATCGCGGCACTTACGGCCGCGATGATCGCGATCTCGGCAAGACGTTGCTCGGTAGAGTCGGAAGCGTGAGGCACGGGTTCAGGCTATTCCTTGAATGTGACGGCGCCCTGCCATAGCCAGCAGCGCATGGGGCGGCCGTCGATTTCGAAGCTGACGCCGACGGCACGGTCGGTCCATCGTTCGATGCGAACTTCGGCGTGTACGTCGATGGTGCCGAACCGGAGCCATGCGGTACCGGCGATGTGGGTCTTTTCGGGCGCGATCGTGACGGGTGTACGGTCGAGGCCGAGCTGTATGGCCGTGAGGGTCTGTAGTTCGCCCTTTTGTGCGGCGGTGCGGAGGTCGCGGTGTTCCATCAGTTTCGCGCCGTGTTCGGGGTAGCGGCGGTTCGATCCCATGCGCCCGAGTATAGAACACATGTTCGAAACTATTCGACGCTATCGACCGGTTCATTCGGAAGTAGCGGATCATCCCGACACGCCTCGAGCACCCCGATCAGCTCCGCGACGTCGACACAGCCCGTCATGTCGAGCAGATCACGCACCTCAGAGCAGACGGGACGCGGGGAGGAGTGGTGCTCATACCGAGAGATTAGCGCGCGACGCGCCGAGGAATCGAGCCGAAAAGAATGGCTACACCTGTGGCTACACCTGGCGAGGCACCTACGGCGGCGGGTTCGAGTCGGTCGAGCCCACCGCGCAATGTGTCATCAGCCAGACGATTGAGAAACCCCTGGTCAGATAAAGCAAAGCCGACTCATCGCATTTGAGGGTGTAGGACTGGTCTGAAGCCGCCGGCCTCGAGTAGCGATCGGGCGATGTAGTGGGTCAGGTTCCGGAAGCCCAGCGCGGTGCCGCGGAGGTGCTCAAGGCGACCGTTGATCGCCTCGGACGGCCCGTTGGACGTGCCGGGGTGGTCGAAGAACGCGAGGACGTCGGCGGCGCGGCGCGTGATCGTGCGGCCGAGGCTGATTAGCTCGGGCAGGTCCTTCGGAACACCGCTGGTGAGCCCAGCGATCACGGCCTCGAGGATCTTCTTCCCGCGCGCCGGATCCTTGTGTCGGTATGCGGCGACGGCGCGCTGATAGATATCCCAGGTCACCTCGACGGCGAGGTGGTCGGGGTGGTGCTCGAATACGTCCTCGAGCTTCGCGAGCTGATGCTGCGTCAACAGGCCGAGCCCCGTCCTGAGCAGGCGCCGGCAACCGTAGAGCGGATCACCCCTCCGGCCTCGATGCCCGAGGGTCTCCTGCTGAACACGCTGACGGGTCTTGTCGAGAGCGTCGCCGAACAGGGCGACGACATGGAATGGGTCCATTACCGCAACCGCGTCGGGAATCTCTTCGCCGGCGGCGGTCTTGTAGCCGGTGAACCCGTCCATCGCGACGATGTCGACCCCGTCCCGCCAGGCCTCGGGGCGTCAGGAGAGCCAGGTCTTGAAGGCGTGTTTCGACCGGCCCGGGATCATGTCGAGCAGCCGGGCGGGGCCGGTCTTCTCGCGGGTCGGGGTGAGGTCGATGATCACGGTCACGTACTTGTCGCCGAGGCGCGTGTGGCGCCAGACGTGCTCGTCGACACCGATCGTGGTCACCCCGTCGAACCGGGCGGGATCGTCAATCAGGACGCGCCGCCCTTCGGCGAGGATCGCGTCGCCAGCGGCATGCCAGGACACGTCGAGAGACTCCGCGACTCTGGTGACCGGTAGGTGCTGGCAGACGACCGCCTCGAGCGCCCACCGGACAGCGGCGCGCGTGAGCTTCCCGCGCGGCTCGGCAGCCGCCGTGGTGTCCTCGCGCCAGATCGTCCCGCACGAGGAGCAGGCGAAGCGGCAGACGCGGACCAGGAGCGTCGTCGGCCGCCAACCCAGCGGGACATGCGCGAGACGGCGTGCCTGCGTTCCTCGGGCTACGCCCTCAGCACCGCAGCCGCGACAGAACGGGTCGCGGTCGGTGACACGGCACTCCAGCACCGCCTTGTCCGGCGAGATCTCCTGACCGGTGACGGTGAGGCCGTGGTCGTCGAGGAAGCAGAACGCAGAGAGATCGGGGGTGGTGAAGGTACCGTGGGACGCGTCGAGGTCTTTCGGATGGCGAGCGTAGGAACTTCCATCATCGGAAGGCCTCGACCTCGTCTCCGCGACCGCCACGCCGCCGGCCCGTCAGGCGGGCGCTACACCCTCAAACACGATAAGCCTGAAAAAGCTGTATTTTGTGTTATATTGAGCATATGAAAATGACTTTTCGCGTCAATGTGATTGTAGCTTCGGTCGGTCTTTTGCTATTTCTTCCGGGGTGTTCATCTTCGACGGATGAGCAAGGTTGTGCCGATATTATATCGCAAGCCACGAAGGTCGCTGAAACGTTTTCGGACCTGGTAAAGTCGAGTAGTAGCGCAGAAGCTCAAGTGTATGCGGGTGCCGTAACCAGGCACCTGGATAAAACGTCTAGAATAGAACTTGATTCCTCTGATCTGCGAATCGCGCGGGATGAATGGGTAAGGGCTGCATTTGCTTTCACGGAGACTGTCGAAAATGCTTTTGCTGGCTCGGGTGTTACGGGTAAGCTAGGCAGCTTTGAGGGGCCTTCGTGGGCCGAGTTTTCCGTAGCGACCGACAATTTGCTTTACGCGTGTGACGAAGAAAATGCTTAATCCGTCGATCTTAAGAGCGCTAATCATGTGGAGGGGCACAATATCCCGACATGCGCCCGCGCGGCTCACACGCCACTATGCGACTCTACCCCTGCGCCGGAAAGCACCCTTGACCGGGCGGTAAGCCGTCAAGGCACGGGCGTATCGGGCGGAAGTGGATTGTGGTCTAGGGGTCGAACGATCGCACTACGTAGAATTGAGGTATCAGCTCGTAACGCTCCCGGGGAATAACCGGGTTGACGGCTGTGTTCGACTAGTGTGAGAGCCTCTTTCGATCTCCATAGATCGGGCTACCTTCGCGTGAAGGTACTCGGAGGCTCCAACTCATTAACTGATTGGAGCTTTTTTCATGCTTAAGTTCACTGAAACTGTGAGCCCTGGTGCCCCGGTAACTCTCAACCTCCGTTCCGAGGATGTTCACGCACCCATCGCCGCAGAGGGTCGTGTTTTCTTCGCGGATGGTAACGGCATCGCGATTACACGAGCTTAGGGCCCTGATTTCGAGTATTACCCCTGGGCCTCGATCCAGTCGCTCACCGCCCGCGTGCCGGATAAGTACTTCGAGACCGTTCGTCGCTACACCCCGGCGGAGGTGACCCGATGAGCGTGGCAATGTCAGATCGTCAGTGGCAAGCACTGGAGATCGGGGCGACTTACGCCCTGCTTCCTGTGCGCAAAACGTTCGCGGCGCGGACGGACGGCGCGGGTTCTGTGGTGCCTGAGTCCGAGGAGCTTATCGGCCGTCTCATCCACAAGTCCTCCGTAACTCTCACGCTCGCTGACGAGCAGACGTTTTCAGTTCAGGCTCACGAGGTGCGCACGGCTCACAAGATCCGAGGTGCACGATGACCCTCACGCTCTCCGCTCTCGAGAAGGCGCTCGGCCTGGCCGCGCTCGGCCTCCCCGTGCTCCGTACCCGCACCGTTGACGCAGAGGTAGACGGCCGCACTCTGCCCCCGAAATCACCCGTTGGAGGCGTGTACACGGCCACGACGGACTCCGACACGCTCCGCCGGTGGCTCCGCGAGGGGACGACGTACATACCCGGCGTGGCGACCGGCAACGGCCGGGAGCCCCGCGAAGAAGCACCTGCTGCGCCCGCTGAGGTCGAGGCGTATCTGGCCTCGCTTGGCGACCGTCCCATGTCGGACCGCGTTGCGGAGGTGCTTGCGGACGTGACTGCACGGGAGGGGGACCATTCGTCGCTGTGGGCGAAGGTACCGTGGGACACGTCGAGGTCTTTCGGATGGCGAGCGTAGGAACTCCCATCATCGGAAGGCCTCGACCTCGTCTCCGCGACCGCCACGCCGCCGGCCCGTCAGGCGGGCGCTACGCCCTCCAACACGATGAGCCGCAAAACCCCCGCGATGTAGAAGCTACGCGGGGGTTTCTGGAGTGATTGTAACGATCACCCTTGTGGCTCCGACCGGCGTCGATCCGGTGACCTTTCGATTTTCAGTTGGCTGCGCCGGGGCAACGGGTGCTCGTTGGTCGCTGTTTGCCGCGTGATTCCGCGGAAGTTGTCATCGTTGGTTGCGGCTGGTTGAGGGTGGTTTCAGCGGAGCTACCGGCACGGAACCGGCACGCGGATCAGGTTTCCATACCGGCTTCAGGTTGATCGTCTTCGGCACCATCCGTGAGCGTAGACCTACGCTTTGAGTACTTCTCCGTGAGGTTCAGTTCACGGGTGAGGGCAGGATGGACCTGAAGTTGTGTGTCGGCCGCATTGAGTTGGAGAAGTCGCTCCTGATAATGATAGATCGTCGTTCGGCCTCCGCCTGAGCCACCCGAGCGTAGCAGCCCGATGACTCCGGCCTCGAAGAGCATCTGCAGAATGTTGCCGGCTTCGTCAGCATGGATCCCAGAGTTCTTGGAGACTTCCAGCCACTTGTCGCGCGAAAAGGTTCGTTTTCTCAGTGCCTTCATCGCGTTCAGCACGTTGTTGAAATCATGAACATGCTCAGCGATTTCATCCTGAAGTTCGCGAATAACGTGGCGGCTATAGCGGCGCTCGGCTTCGTAGACGTCATCCTTGGCGATAACGTCGTGACTATTGTCGCGAGCGACATCAACGGCATGTTGCGTATAGGCGATTACGTCTCTGGGGCGCCCGAGGGTTCTCTTGAGGACGTAACTCTTTGCTGTGACACTCTGTCGCATTCGATCTGCGGTGAACAGGGTCTCCCATGCCTGGTCCGCGGGGAGGTCGGTGGACGCTTCGACTCTCCTTGCAAATATGCTTGCAAGTTCATCATCATCCCAGTTGAGCTCGACCGTGTCTGGTGGGATCTTGTTCTTGTCGTTGAACGTGCATTTGTCCCACAGATCTGAACGTAGGAACACCACTACTGGGGGCAGCGCCCTGCCCTTTTCTCGGAATTTGAGCGCAAGGTCACGGGCTGCTCGCACTGCACCGGCGATGAGGCGGAGGGAGTCGGGCTCTCCGTCCCAGGCATCGTCGAGACGGTCGATAAGAGTCGTCGCCTGCATCGCTGTAATCTGCGGAGCGATTAGCTCGAGGAGTTCATCGACCAGTCTCGTCGTTGTTGCTTCGATCAAGGCCTCGCTCGGTGATTCAATCTGAATCTGGCCAAGGTCAAACACACCCGTGACCGATGGCAACTTGATATTGCGAACTCGCGCTAGCCATTCAAGGATCGCGCCAAACGGCCCCGCGTTGGGCCCTGCACCGATCTTTCGGAGGATCTTGATTCCGCGGCGCCTCCGGAGCCAGCGAAGCTTTGGCGAGAGGGCGGCGAACATTGCGATTACGATCGCCGCTCGCCAGGACTCTGTGTACGCACTCGCTGGGGTCACACCTCCATCGATCAGTTTTCGATGTGCTTGAAACACGTATCGGTCGAGATCCATCTGCACGACTTCGCCGGGAAGTGTAGCCGCAAGATGGCGGAAGATCGCGGTCTTGCCCGATCCTTTTCTACCGACGACGAGGAACTTTCCTGCGCGCACTTCGTCAACTGAGCCCGTATCGAGGAAGTATTGCAGCAGGTTCTCGTCTTGCTCAGCGTCGAGGCGCCCCAGGCTGACTCGTGTGAGGAGTGCATTCTCGGCAGGTTCAATGGTCATGTAGGAACAGTAGCGGAGTGAGTAAGTCGGCCTCGTCGCTCGGGCCACATACAGACCTCGATCTTCGAGCCGATCGGCGTGCTCGCCGACGAGGAGCGCCCGGACCGCAACGAAGCGAGGACCGGACGCACCGCAGTTGGCTACGGCGCACGCCGGAGGCCGGCCTTGAACGAGTCTAGAAAGTTTTCACAGGTCAGCGATGATATTGCGTACGACGTCCGCTGCCTCGTCAGGTCCGACGTGCACTCGACCCTGGTGGCTGAGAGCGGTATGCCAGCGCTCCCTGTTTGGCACGTGATTAAACGAGATCCGCTTCGCGTCCGTGAAGGGTCCATGCGTTGCGAACAGCGCGACGGCATCCGCGTCCATGTCGCCGCGTGTGGCGAGAGCCCAGAGGTCGTATAGATCTCGGGGTGCACTTCGGTTCACCCACGCCGACAACTTCGCAGCCACCGCTGCAGGCCGAGTGAGCACACGCATTCGAGCGGACGGTGCATCGGCATATCTCTGATGGAGTTCAGCGACCTCAGTCGGCCACTGTGGGTACCCCTCTGACGCAAGCAGCTGGATCTGCACACGGACGTCGGCGAGGCGCATGACGGATGCTTGTGCGCCCCGCGTTTGCGTGAGAGGTGGCTCAAAAACTGGCGTACCGATCAGTGGTCGCAGCGTTATGGTCAACACGTCTTGAATTTCTTTTGCGATGTCGGTGCGCGGCACACGCGCAATGAGATCGATGTCTTCCGACAGGCGCAGATCAGGCAGGCGTGTTCGCGAGAGCGCTGTGCCGCCGAAGAAAGTCAAGCGGTCATCGTCGATGGTGGTGAGACCTGCCAGGCAGTGCGAGATGACGTGGTCGCGACGTACCTGCGCCTCGTCCACGCCGAACGCGTCTTGGACCGTGTGTAGGTCCTCTGTGGAGAGGATTCCTGGGATGGGCCCCTGGCGACGAACTCGGCGGGGGCGTGCCTCGCTCACAGCGCGCCGGTCCTGATGAACTCGCGAATCGTGGGGGCAACCCGCAGATGCCGATCCGCGATCGCGGCGATCTCGTCCTGGGTCACGCGATGGGCGAGGTTCGTGATGCCTTCCCGCGTTGCTTCAGCATCATCGTTGTGTCGGCCACGGGCCAATAGATCATAGAACGTCTGCGCGGGCGTCGTGATGAGTGCGTCGCCGAGCGCTGTTCGTTCCGCGACCGTGTCCAACCGGGTGAGGTCGCGCACCACGAATGTCACCGCGGTTCCGTCGACGAGTCTCATCGGGCGCGTGGTTGCTCCGCTGATAGCGATCTGAGCCTCACCAAGTGCGCGGGGGATCGCCCCCCAGTGTCGCGCCGCGCTCGGACCCATCAGGACCGCTTGCCGCTCACCGAACCGAACCGTGGCGAGGGCGAGCGCGGCGGCTTCGAGCGGTGCCTTCCAGCGCCGTCCATCGGCCCCGTTGGGTGGAACGGTGTACACGCCGTTTGCGATTCTGGTCACGGCTCCCAGCTCCTCGAGTCGCTTCAGCTTGCGCGCCGCGTTGGCCTCGACGTCATCAACGTCTTGCCATCGTGTTGTTCGCAGCGGCATCCGCGCGATGTGTTGAACGAGCTCGGTATCACGCATGGCGTCCTCCTAACATTGCTGAAGCATACTTCAGAGGTATGGTATAGCAATGTCAAGCGGCATCTCTGAGCTGATGACGCGCACGCGGCTTGGATGCTCGAGGCGAGCGAGAGCGGCGGGTTGAGGTGTTTCGTAGGTGAGCCGGCACAGAACCGGTACAAGCTCGACGGGAAGTCGGCGCAGAGCCCGCGAGTCGTCGCGGGCGTGATGCGCAGGAAGCCGAACGGCCCGCTCATCCCTCGCCCCCTGGGGGCCTCCATAACTCCGGTGTTTCCAGGGGCAAGGCAAAACCCCCGCGATGTAGAAGCTACGCGGGGGTTTCTGGAGTGATTGTAACGATCACCCTTGTGGCTCCGACCGGCGTCGATCCGGTGACCTTTCGATTTTCAGTCGAACGCTCTACCAACTGAGCTACAGAGCCATGCGATACATGTGTCGCATCCTAACGCAAAAGGCCTTCTTCCTAGAAAGAAGGCCCCTCACCTAGAGCGACCCTGACGGGACTTGAACCCGCGACCTCCGCCGTGACAGGGCGGCACGCTAACCAACTGCGCTACAGGGCCATAGTGTGCATGTGCACAATATTCGATTATAAGGTGTTTCAGTGACCCCAACGGGATTCGAACCCGTGCTACCGCCGTGAAAGGGCGGCGTCCTAGGCCACTAAACGATGGGGCCGTTAGTCTTGGTGTTCCTCGCGGCTCACCTGCCAACCCGTTTATCTTAGGCAGATGTCGATCCGGATCGCAAAACGGCGGCGCGTCTTCGGCACTTCGGGCGTGTCGCAGTGGGATGCTGAGTGGGCGTGTGTCTGGCGCGAAGGCCCGGTAGACGCCCAAAACCGAACACCCTCAGACCGAGTAAAAAGTAAGGCTTGTTAGTGTGACGGATGTGAACTCCCCCCAGCGCGCGCACGCGCACGAAGACATCGACGACGTCCCGTGCGACTGCGCACCGACCGCCGAAGAACGCCGTAGCCTCTGGTCGCCGCTGACCCGTCGCGGCGCCATCACGGTGGGAGCCCTCTCGATCGCGACCATCGGCGCCATTGCCGCGTTCCGCGGTGTGACCCCCGCGCAGGCGGCGATCACGTACAACCCCGACGACTACCCGACGTGGGACGACGTCGAGCGCGCGCGCAACGACGAGTCCGCGAAGGCGGGAGAGGTCACGCGGATCCAGGGGCTCATCACGCAGCTGCAGAATGCGGTCGCGGCCGCGCAGGCCGCCGCGACGCAGGCAGCCGACGACTACTACGCCGCGCAGCAGGAGTTCTTCGAGGCCGCTCGCCGGGCCGACGACCTCCAGGCGCAGGCCGACGAGCAGTCGACGAAGGCCAATGAGGCCGCCCAGGCGGCCGCGAAGGTCGCGGCGAAGCTCAGCCGCTCGGGCGGCGACAGCACCGCATACGACGTGCTCTTCGCCGGATCCGGTGAAGACGCCGACGAGATCCTCGCGCAGCTCGGCCAGCTCGACAAGCTCGCCGAGCGCAACCAGTCGATCTACGCCGACGCCGTCGCGGCGCGCGACTCGGCCCAGCACCTCACCGATCAGGCGGAGGAGGCGCGCAAGGAGCGCGACCGCCTGCAGAAGGTCGCGGAAGAGAAGATGGAGATCGCGCGCCAGGCGCAGGCCGCGGCAGAGCAGGCCCTCGCCGATCAGCAGAGCTACCTCATCACGCTCGAGCAGCAGCTTGCCGCCCTCCAGGACAACTCGTCGAAGACGCTCCAGGAATACAAGGACGGCGTCGCGCAGCGCGAGGCCTACGAGGCCGAACAGCGCCGCCTCGAGGAGGAGCGTCGGCGCAAGGCCGCCGAAGAAGCGGCACGCCGCGCCGAGGAGGAGCGCCAGCGCCAGGAGGCCGCGCGCAAGGCCGCGGAGGAAGAGGCCGCCCGCCAGGCTGAGGCCGAGCGCCAGCGCCAGGCAGAACTCAACCAGGGCACCCCCGCATCGCCGGCGCAGCCCGCGGCCCCCGCGGCGCCGGATCCGGCCCCCGTGCAGCCGGCGACCGGCTGGGTGCGCCCGAACTCGGGTGTCCAGACGGCCGGCTACGGCTGGCGCTCGCAGATCTGCGGCTCCTCGTACTGCTCGAGCTCGTTCCACGAGGGCGTCGACCTCGCCGCCGGCTGCGGCGCGAGCATCGTCGCGGCATCGGCGGGCACGGTCGAGTACGCCGGATACAACGGCGGCTACGGAAACTACATCCGCATCAACCACGGCGGCGGCGTCTCGACGGGCTACGCCCACATCGTTAACGGCGGCGTTCTCGTCGGCTACGGCCAGTACGTCGAGGCTGGCACGCTCATCGCCTACGAGGGCAACACCGGCAACTCGTTCGGTTGCCACCTGCACTTCGAGGTCTACATCAACGGCGCTACGACGAACCCGATCGACTTCATGGCCGGCAAGGGCATCTCGGTCTAAGTCGGACCGGCAACGTAAAAAGGGCATCCCGCGAGGGATGCCCTTTTTGTGCGGTGTGAAACGGCACCTAGCAACTCAAAAAGGCTCCCCGTGAGGGGTGCTTTTTTGAGTTGGGACGACTTATTAGTGCCCTTCGGCGGCGGCGCGCTCGAAGGCTTCCTTCACGAGGCGCTCGGCCTCTTCGGCACCGGCCCACTCGTCAACCTTGACCCACTTGTTGGGCTCGAGGTCCTTGTAGTGCTCGAAGAAGTGCTCGATCTCCTTGCGCTGGAACTCGCCGAGGTCCGAGACGTCCTGGATGTGCTCCCAGCGGGGGTCCTTCGCGAGAACCGCGACGACCTTGTCGTCGCCGCCGGCCTCGTCGCTCATCTTGAGCACGCCAACGGGGCGAACCTTGGCGCCAACGCCGGGGTAGACCGAGTGGTCCATGATGACGAGCACGTCGAGCGGGTCACCGTCTTCGCCGAGGGTGTTCTCGAAGAATCCGTAGTCCGAGGGGTAGCCGAAGGTCGTGTACAGAACACGGTCGAGGAAGACGCGACCGGTCTCGTGGTCGACCTCGTACTTCACGCGGCTGCCGCGCGGGATCTCGATTACTGCGTCATACGCACCCATGTTGCTCCTTGAGTTCGGATGGGAGGGGTCAGCGCAACAATAGCCGCTACGTTGGTACGCATGCTGGATCCCGCCGTCGCAGATGTTCGCCGCGCAGTGCGCGAAGCACTTGCCCCGTTCGCGGATTCGGGCGCCCGGATCCTCATCGCCCTCTCCGGGGGTGCCGATTCGCTCGCGCTCGCGTCGGCGGCCGCGCACGAGGCCCCGAAGGTCGGCCTCGAGCCGATAACCGTGACGATCGATCACGGGCTGCAAGACGGATCCGCCGAGATCGCCGAGCGCGCGGCCGACCTCGCCCGCGGGTTCGGGATCCGCACGGCGCGGATAGAGCGCGTCGAGGTCGGATCCGCGGGCGGGCCGGAAGCGGCGGCGCGCGACGCGCGCTACGCCGCGCTACGCCGGGTCGCGTCGGAAGAGGACGCGGTCGCGGTGCTCGTCGGCCACACCCTCGACGACCAGGCCGAGACGGTGCTCTTGGGTCTCGCACGCGGATCCGGATCCGCGAGCCTGTCGGGGATGTCGCCGCACTCGCTCGACGGGCTGGGGCTTGCGTGGATCCGCCCGATGCTCGGGCTGCGCCGCGAGACGACGGCCGCGTTCTGCGCGGCGGAGGGCCTCGAGCCGTGGCAGGATCCGCACAATTCCGACGAGCGCTTCTCGCGCGTCCGTGTGCGCGAGCGCGTGCTCCCGGTGCTCGAATCGGAGCTCGGCCCCGGCATCGCGGAGGCGCTCTGGCGCACGGCCGAGCAGCTGCGCGAAGACGACGAGGCGTTCGCCGACATGATCGACGAGACGATCGAAGACATTGTCGAGCACGCCGAGGCGGGCATCGCGGTGTCGGTGCCGGCGCTCCACGCCAACCCCACGGCGCTGCGCCACCGCATCATCCGCCACGTGGTCGAGTCGGAATTCGGCGTCAGTCTCACTCGCCTCCAGACCCTGGAAATCGCGCGCCTGGTCACCGACTGGAAGGGCCAGGGCCCGCTAGATCTGCCGGGCTTCCAGGCCTCACGCCGGGGTAACCTCGTGATCTTCACCGCGAGCGCACAAGAAATCACCCAAAGCACATGAATTAACGTGTTCGTTCGCGGAAATCTTGTGCGTTCGTGAAGGTCTGCCGCATAGGCTTTCCCCATGCGTGCGGCAGACATCGAAAAAGACCTTGACCGAGTCCTCGTCACCGAGGAGCAGATGCAGGCCCGCCTCGCGGAACTCGCGAAGCAGGTCGACGCAGACTACGCCGACAAGGACATCCTCCTGGTCGGCGTTCTGAAGGGCGCAGTCATGGTGATGGCTGACTTCGTGCGCCACCTGCAGATCGACGCCCCCATGGACTGGATGGCCGTCTCGAGCTACGGCGCCTCGACCAAATCGAGCGGCGTCGTGCAGATCCGCAAGGACCTCGACACCCCCCTCGAGGGCAAGCACGTCCTCGTCGTGGAAGACATCATCGACTCGGGCCTGACCCTCAACTGGCTTCTCGAGCACTTCGAGACGCGCGGCGCTGCCTCGATCGAGGTCCTCGCTGCCCTCCGCAAGCCCGACGCCATGAAGGTCGAGATCGACGCAAAGTACATCGGCTTCGACATCCCGAGCGACTTCGTCATCGGCTACGGCCTCGACTACGCCGAGCGCTACCGCGGCCTCCGCGACGTAGCGGTCCTGGCCCCCCACGTCTACTCGTAAGCAACAGGCCAGGTAAGCCGCAGCACCTCCGCCGACGAGCGAAGCGAAGGCGGGGTATGCCCGCCGCGGTGCTGGCTTCGGGTCTGGCGGGGCGGCGCGCAGCGCCGCCGGGACGCACCGCGGCAGGCATGCCCCGCCGTAGCGGACGACAAACAAGCCAAGCCGGGACGCACCGCGGCAGGCATGCCCCGCCGTAGCGGACGACAATCAAGCCAAGCCGGGACGCACCGCGGCAGGCACGCCCCGCCGTAGCGGACGACAAACAAGCCAAGCCGGGACGCACCGCGGCAGGCATGCCCCGCCGTAGCGGACGAAACAAGCCAAGCGGACGACGGCCCCAGTAGACGTTCCGCCGTGGGCGAATCTCGCGACGGTGCATAGGGTGCGCGGGTAACCTGAAACGACTTGCGATGGGCCCCGCCCCCGCGTTGAGATCCAGGAGGAGTCGGATTACCGACGCACTATGAACGCGAAGAAGATCTTCCGCCATCCCGTTGTCTATGTGCTGCTGATCGCGGCGCTGTTGATTGCCGGTTTCTCGCTCTTCACGGCCTTCAGCGGGCCGAAGCATGTGACGGTCCAGGAGGGCCTGGAGCTGCTGAGCGAGGGCAAGGTCACCGAGGCGACGGTCACGGATGGTGATCAGCGGGTGGATCTGACTCTGTCGGAGGAGTTCGAGGGCGCGAAGAACGTGCAGTTCTACTACGTGAGCGCCCGTGCGGCGGACGTGGTAGACGCGGTGGCGAAGGCCGATCCGAAGGATGGCTACGACGATGCTGTTCCGCAGGGTTCGTTCTTCGGCAGCCTGCTGTCGCTGCTGATCCCGATTGTGTTGCTGGGTCTGCTGTTCTGGTTCTTGCTGTCGAGCGCGCAGGGTGGCGGCAAGATGGCGCAGTTCGGTAAGTCGCGCGCGAAGAACGTCACGAAGGAGAACCCCGATGTGACGTTCGCGGATGTCGCGGGTTCCGACGAGGCGGTCGAGGAGCTGCAGGAGATCAAGGAGTTCCTGTCGGATCCGACGCGGTTCCAGGCCCTCGGCGCGAAGATCCCGAAGGGCGTGCTGCTGTATGGCCCTCCCGGTACGGGTAAGACGCTGCTTGCCCGCGCGGTCGCGGGTGAGGCAGGCGTTCCGTTCTACCCGATTTCGGGATCCGATTTTGTCGAGATGTTCGTGGGTGTCGGTGCGAGCCGTGTGCGTGATCTGTTCACGCAGGCGAAGGAGAATTCGCCGGCGATCATCTTCATCGATGAGATCGACGCGGTCGGTCGCCACCGCGGTGCGGGCATGGGTGGCGGTCACGATGAGCGCGAGCAGACGCTGAACCAGATGCTCGTCGAGATGGATGGCTTCGACCCGAAGGCGAACGTCATCGTCATCGCGGCGACGAACCGTCCCGACATCCTTGACCCGGCGCTGCTGCGCCCGGGCCGTTTCGACCGCCAGATCGGTGTCGACGCCCCGGACATGAAGGGCCGCCTGCAGATTCTGCAGGTGCACGCGCTCGGCAAGCCGCTCGCGGATGGTGTGGATCTCGAGGACGTCGCGCGCAAGACGCCGGGCTTCTCGGGTGCGGATCTCGCGAATGTGCTGAACGAGGCGGCGCTTCTCACAGCGCGCTCGAACGCGCAGCTGATCGATGACCGTGCGCTCGACGAGGCGATCGACCGCGTGATCGCGGGTCCGCAGCGCCGCACGCGCGTCATGAAGGACAAGGAAAAGCTCATCACGGCGTACCACGAGGGTGGTCACGCGCTCGCCGCGGCGGCGATGAACTATTCGGATCCGGTGAACAAGATCACGATCCTGCCGCGCGGTAAGGCGCTGGGTTACACGATGGTGCTGCCGGTGGACGACAAGTTCTCGGTGACGCGCAACGAGCTGCAGGATCAGCTGACCTACGCCATGGGCGGCCGCGTCGCGGAGGAGATAGTCTTCCACGACCCGACCACGGGCGCGTCGAACGACATCGAGAAGGCCACGGGCATCGCCCGCAAGATGGTCACCGAGTACGGCATGACCCGTGACGTGGGCCCCGTGCTGCTGTCGGGTTCGTCGGGCGAGATGTTCATGGGCCGCGACATGGGTCACGGCCGCGACTACTCGGATTCGATGGCCGAGCGCGTCGACCGCGAGGTGCGCGCGCTCATCGAGCAGGCGCACGACGAGGCCTACCAGGTGCTCAACGCCAACCGCGATATCCTCGACAAGCTCGCGCACGAGCTGCTCGAGAAGGAGACGCTCGACTACAAGCAGATCGCCGAGATCTTCCGCGACGTGAAGAAGATCGACGAGCGCCCGCAGTGGCTGTCGTCGAGCGAGCGTCCGGTGTCGGCGATGCCCCCGATTCAGGTGCCGCGCGCGGCGTCGACGGAAGCACCGCAGCAGGCGGCGGCCGAACAGTTCCCGGCCGCGCCGCACACGGCACCCGAGCCCGGCGGATCCACCCGCCCGGCGACGGCGTAACCGAAGGGGGCGAGATGGCGGTCGACACGACGCGCATCGCCGAGCTGACGCGCGAGCTGCTCGTCGCGATCGGGGAGGACCCCGATCGCGCCGGGCTTCGCGAGACGCCGGAGCGCGTCGCGGGCGCGATGGCCGAGCTGTTCGCCGGCATCGGGCAGGATCCGGAGGAGCCGCTGCGCCGCACGATCGATGTGTCGCGCGGGCCGGCCCCCGAGACGGTCCCGACGGGCGCCGTGCTGGTGCGCGACATCACCTTCCGCTCGGTGTGCGAGCACCACCTCCTCCCGTTCCAGGGCCGCGCGCACATCGCGTACCTGCCGGCCGACGCGGTCGTGGGGCTGGGATCCCTCGCCCGCGTGCTCGACATCTGCTCGGCCCGCCCGCAGGTGCAGGAGCGCCTGGGGGAGCAGGTCGCCGACGCGATCGAGCACGCGCTCGACGCCCGCGGCGTCTTCGTCATGCTCGACGCGGAGCACCAGTGTCTGCGCACCCGCGGCGAGAAGCGCCCCGATGCCTCGACCGTGACGGTCGCCGCCCGCGGCGACCTCGCGACGCAGGCGGCGCGCGCCGAGATGGCCGCGTACATCATCATCGGTGAGCAGAACAAGGCCACGACCGGGGTGAAGGGGCGCGACGCGTGATCGAGATCATGGGCGTCGTCAACGTCACACCCGATTCGTTTAGCGATGGTGGCGAGTTTTTCACGCGCGACACCGCGATCGAGCACGGTCGCGACCTCATGGCGCTCGGCGCCACGATCCTCGACGTCGGCGGTGAGTCGACGCGCCCCGGATCCCAGCCGGTCGGTGCCGAGGAGGAGCTGCGCCGGGCGCTGCCCGCGATCACGCAGCTCGCCGCCGACGGGTACCGGATCAGCGTCGACACGTATCGCGCGGCCGTCGCCGCGCGTGCGATCGACGAGGGCGCGACGATCATCAACGACGTCTCGGGCGGGCTCGCGGATCCGGAGATCCTCCGCGTCACGGCCGCCTCCGACGCCGAGTTTTTGATCGGCCACTGGCGCGGCCCGTCCGCCGACATGTACGCGAAGGCGACGTACGAGCACATCGGCACCGAGGTCGCCGCCGAGCTCTCTCGCCGCGTTGACCAAGCGCTCGCCGCGGGTATCGACGCGTCGCGCATCATTCTGGATCCGGGAATCGGCTTCGCGAAGTCTGGCGAGCAGAACTGGGCGATGCTGCGCGAGATCGAGGCCGTCACGGCGCTGGGTTTCCGCGTGCTGATCGGCACCTCGCGCAAGCGCTTCCTCGAGCAGGCGCTTGGATCCGACGCGTCGCGCGATCGCCGCGACCTCGCCACCGCGGTCACGAGCGTGCTCGCCCAGCGCGCCGGCGCCTGGGGCGTGCGCGTGCACGACGTGACGGCCACCCGCGACGCGCTCGCGGTTCTCGACGCCTGGGACGGAGACCGATGAACGACACCATCACCCTGACGGGCCTCGTGGCCTTTGGCTACCACGGCGTCTTCGAGCACGAGAAGCGCGACGGCCAGGAGTTCACGATCGACGTCTCGCTCGACGTCGACACGGCCCGCGCGGCCGCGACCGACGATATCGCCGACACGGTGCACTACGGCGAGCTCGCCGACAAGGTCGTCGCGATCGTCACGGGCGAGCGGTACGACCTCATCGAGACGCTCGCCGACCGGCTCGCGGTGGCAGTGCTCGAGGATCCGCGGGTCATCGAAACCGCCGTCACGGTACACAAGCCGCACGCCCCGATCACGCACGCGTTCACCGACGTGTCGGTGACGGCACGCCGCCGACGGGCGTCGGCGTGAGCATCGCCGTCGTCGCCCTGGGCTCGAACCTCGGCGATAGCTCCGCGACGCTCGACGAGGCCCTCGCCGATATCCGCGCGCTGCCCCTCGTGCGCGGCGTCACGGCGTCGAGCGTCATCTCGTCGATCGCGATCACCCTCGACGGTCCGGATCCGGACAAGCCCCGCTACGCCAACGCGGTCGCGCTCGTCGACACCGATCTCGCCCCGACCGTGCTCCTCGCCGCGCTCAACGACATCGAGGCGCGCCACGGCCGCGTGCGCGACGTACGCTGGGGCGACCGCACCCTCGACCTCGACGTCGTCGCCTACGGCGGCGTGACGTCGCAGGATCCGCACCTCACCCTGCCGCACCCGCGCGCGCACGAGCGCGATTTCGTGCTGGATCCGTGGCTCGAGATCGATCCCGACGCGACACTCCCGGGCCTCGGCCCGATCGCGGAACTTCGCCGGGCGCTGCCGTGAAGCGCACCTCGGCCGTCACCCTCATCGTCTGCGCCGTCATCGGCGCGGCCGTCGGCGTCGTCCTCGACGTCGCCCTGACGGCGGCGTCGCGCGCGACGTTCACGCCGCCCTACATGCTGCCGATCCTGCTCGTGCTGCTGGGCCTGTTCTGCCTCGCGTTCGCGTGGCCGATCCGCCGCGCGGTGCGGGATCCGAAGGCGCCTCGGCCGGATCCGTTCCGCGCCGTGCGGGTCGCCGCGCTCGCGAAGGCGTCGAGCATGCTGGGCGCCGCCACGGGCGGCTTCGCCCTCGGGCTTATCGGATACGTTCTCACGCGCCCCGTCGCCGTCGGGCTAGGCTCATTGACAGCGGAGATCGTCACGACCATCGCAGGGGGAGTCCTCATGGTGTTGGCGCTCATCGCCGAACACATGTGCACCCTTCCGAAGGATCCCGATGAGCGAGAATCCGACGCCGACTCCGCCGGAGCAGAACCCCAGTTCTGAGCCGATTGCCCCGACGAGCCGCCGCGAGCTGAGGGCGGAGGGAGCGGCCGCCGCCGCGCAGCCCGCGCCCGGCTCGCCCGCGCCGGTTCCCCCGGCGCCCGACGCGGCCGCGCAGCCCGAGGCCACCACGCCGGTCCCGCCGGCGCCCGTGCCGCCCGCGGCCTACGCGCCGGAGCAGAAGTACGCGTTCCCCGCGGATCCGTCGGCGAACCCGCAGGCGGCGCAGCCCGCCGCGTACCCGGGTGCTCAGCAGCCCGTCACGTACCCCGGCGCACCGCAGCCCGGCATCGTGCCGCCGCCCGCCGCGCAGTCCGCGCCGGCGGAGCCCGACTTCGGCCCGGCCAACCCGCCGCTCGCGACGCCGCCGGTGCTTGACGAGGGCACGTTCGACCGAATCCGCGAGCCGCACCGCCAGGGCCTCGCCCTCGACGGCACGTGGCACCAGATCTCGAAAAAGTATGTGATCTCGCAGGTCGTGCAGTACGTGTTCTGGATCGCCGTCGTGCTCATCGGCGCGGCCGTCGTGACGACGGCGTTGGGCGAGCCGTGGGCGTGGATCCCCGCGGGCGTCATCTCGCTTGCAAACCTCGTGAGCCTCATCTTCATCCCGCGCCAGGCGAAGGCGCTCGGCTACATGCTGCGCGGCGACGACATCGTGTTCCGCAAGGGCATCGTCTGGCAGCGCATGGTCGCCGTTCCCTACGGTCGCATGCAGCTCATCGACATCACGCACGGCCCGCTCGACCGCGTCTTCGGCGTCTCGAAGCTGAAGATGGTCACCGCCGCGGCGTCGACCGGCATCGAGATCCCCGGCCTGACGACCGCGGGCGCCGAGGCGCTCCGCGACACCCTCATCGAGGTTGCCGAGACCCGGAGGACCGGGCTGTGACGCACCTCCCTCCCGGCCCGCCCGCGGATCCGGATCACCGTTCGGGGCCCGCGGCCGCGCGCGTTCGCGCGCTGATCCTCGACGGCGGATCCAGCGACCTCGCTGACGGCGAGTGGCACCGCATGCACCCGCTGACGCCGCTGTTCAAGGGCGGCCTCGTGTTCATCGTGGTGCTCGGCATCATCCTCGCAAACATGCGCGACCGGCTCATCTACCTCGTCGTGGGCCTGTTCGCGCCGGACGAGATGTCGTCGGAGATCCGCATCGACTCCGACGACCCGATCTCGTTCGCGATCGACTACGTCGTCGTCAACAACTACATCGTGCTCGCCCTGCTGGCGCTGTTCGTCATCGTCGCGCTCGTGATCCTGAGCTACTGGCTCGTGTGGCGGTTCCACCAGTTCCGCATCACGGCCGAGAACGTCGAGGTGAAGAAGGGCATCGTGTTCCGCTCGCAGCGGCGCGCGCCGCTCGACCGCGTGCAGGGCGTGAACCTCACGCGCCCCTTCCCGGCGCGACTGATCGGGATGGCGAAGCTCACCCTCGAGGGCGCGGGTAGCGGATCCGATGTCGCGCTCGAGTACCTCAACACGACCAAGGCCGAGCAGGTGCGGGCCGACATCCTGCGCCTCGCCTCCGGCATCCGCCAGGCGAAGGCCGAGCAGAACGCGCCGGTCGCGCCCGCGACCGTCAGCGGCACGTTCAACCAGAGCGTGTCGAACCTCGTCGACGGAGTCGATAACGCCGACGTCGTCCCCGAGACGGTCGTGCGGATCCCGATCGCGCGCCTCATCGGCTCGCAGGCGATCTCGGCGGTGCTGTGGGCACTGTTCTTCGTCCTGATCATCGGCGGTGTCATCATCGTGCCGTTCCTCTTCATGGAGAACAGCACGGGCAAGTGGATCGGGCTCGGCATTGCCCTGCTCAGCACCGGAATCCCCATCACCATCGCGCTTATTGCGGTGGTGTGGGGCGCGCTGCAGAAGGGCTTCCGGTATTCGATCGCGCCGACGCCCGACGGCGTGCGCATCTCGAGCGGCCTGCTCACGACGGTGTCGCGCACCCTGCCCCCGGGGCGCATCCACGCCGTCGAGATCACCCAGAACCTGCTCTGGCGCCCGTTTGGCTGGTGGAGCGTGCGCATCAACCGCATGGGCGGTCAGAGCGAGGCGTCGAAGAATAACGGCCAGAACGCCGCTGCCGCCGCGGTCGTCCTGCCCGTCGGCACGCGCGCCGACGTCGAGCGCGTCGTCGCGCTGCTGCTGCCCGACGCGCCCGCGAACGACGCCGTCTTCGTGTGGGAGCAGGGCGTGCTCGGGCCGAAGAAGCCCGACTCGTTCACGACGATCCCGCGCCGCGGATACTTCTGGCACTGGCTGCAGCGCCGCCGGCTCGGCGTGCGCGTGACGAACTACGCGCTGCTGATCCGCCGCGGACGCCTCGGGCGCCGCCTCGCGATCTTCCCCCTCGCTCGCATTCAGGGCGTCGGCGTGACGCAGGGCTTCCTCGCCCGCGGCCAGAAGCTCGCGCACCTGCGCGTGCACACGGTTCCGGGCCCGGTCGCCGGCGAGGTCTCGGCGCTCGACGCCTCCGACGCGCAGGCGCTGGCAGAGCTCACCCGCCGCGGCGCGGTGGCGGCCGCCGAGCGCGACCACACCCACCGGTGGGCGTCGGCCTCGGCATAGGCTGGAACGTATGCAGCGGGATGGACGGCTCGGCGTCGGAATCATTGGCGCGGGCCGCGTGGGCCCCGTGCTCGGGGCGGCGCTCGCGGGCGCGGGGCACCAGATCACGGGGATCACGAACGGATCCGACGACGAGCGCGTCGCCGCCGTGCTCCCCGGCGCGCCCGTGCTCGAGGCGCCCGAGGTGCTGCGTCGCAGCGAGCTCGTGATCCTCGCCGTGCCGCACGGCGAGCTCGCGCCGACGGCCGCGGGCTTCGCGGAGGCGGGGCTGATCCAGATGGGGCAGCTGTTGCTGCATACGGATCCGGCCTTCGGGTACGAGGTGCTGCGCCCCGCGGCCGAACGCGGCGCGATCCCGCTCGCGGTGCACCCGGCGATGACGTTCACGGGCACGTCGATGGACCTGCGCCAGCTCGCCGCGACGTACGCCGGGGTCTCGGCCCCGGCTGCCGTGCTGCCGATCGCGCAGGCGCTCGCGGTCGAGCTCGGCTGCGAGCCCATCGTCATCGCCGAGGGCGACCGCGAGGCCTACGCCGACGCTATCGCGACCGTTACGCAGTTCTCGCGCCAGATCGTGCAGCAGGCCACGGGAAACCTGCGCGAGATCGGCGTCGAGAACCCCGGAGGGTTCCTCTCGTCGCTCGTGCGCTCGACGGTCGACCAGGCGCTCGCCGAGGCCACCCCGGCCATCCCCGACACCCTCTAGGGTCGCCAATAATCGTCGCATCAAGGCACGTCGAGGCGACAATTTGTGGCGACCCACACACATCATTTGGGTCGCCAATAATCGTCGCCTCAAGGCACGTCGAGGCGACAATATGTGGCGACCCACACCCATCATTTGGGTCGCCACAAAGTGTCGCCTCGGGGTACGTTGAGGCGACAATTTGTGGCGACCCTTGTTCTCAGCGGGTGGGCAATAGGATGGTGCGCGTAGATTCCGCCCCGACACTCGAGGAACACGCGCATGACTGATTCGCCCGAAACCGCCGCCCCCGAAGAGGACATCTTCGAGCAGAAGGCCGTGCGTCTGGCGAAGCGCGCGAAGCTCATCGAGCAGCGCGAATCGGCGGCCGGCGGGGCGTACCCCGTGTCGCTCCCCGTGACCACCACGATCCCTGCCTTGCGCGAGCAGTACGGCGAGCTCGAGGCGGGCGCCGAGACCGGCGTTACCGCGGGCGTCGCGGGCCGCATCGTGTTCAGCCGCAACACCGGCAAGCTCTGCTTTGCCTCGCTGCAGGCGGGCGACGGATCCCGCATCCAGGCGATGGTGTCGCTCGCGAACGTGGGCGACGAGTCGCTCGCCGCGTGGAAGGAGCTGGTCGACCTCGGTGACCACGTGTTTGTCTCGGGCGAGGTCATCTCGAGCCGCCGCGGCGAGCTGTCGATCATGGTGACCGAGTGGCAGATCGCCGCGAAGGCGCTGCTGCCGCTGCCGAACCTGCACTCCGAGTTGAACGAGGAGACGCGGGTGCGCCAGCGCTACCTCGACCTCATCGTGCGCGACCAGGCCCGCGAGACGGCCCGCGCCCGCTCGACCGTGATGAAGAGCCTGCGCCAGACGTTCGAAGACGAGGCCTTCCTCGAGGTCGAGACGCCGATGCTGCAGGTGCAGCCGGGCGGCGCCGCGGCGCGCCCCTTCATCACGCACTCGAACGCGTTCGACACCGAGCTGTACATGCGCATCGCGCCGGAGCTCTACCTGAAGCGCGCCGTCGTCGGCGGCATCGACCGCGTGTTCGAGATCAACCGCAACTTCCGCAACGAGGGTGCCGACTCGACGCACAGCCCCGAGTTCGCGATGCTCGAGGCGTACGAGGCATACAGCGACTACAACGGCATCGCCGACCTCACGCAGAAGCTCATCCAGAACGCGGCCCTCGCGGTGCACGGCACGACCCTCGTGACGCACGCCGACGGCAGCGAGTACGACCTCGGCGGCGAGTGGGCCCGCATCTCGATGTACCCGTCGCTCTCCGAGGCCGCCGGCATCGAGATCACCCCCGAGACGACCCAGGCCGAGCTCGAGGCGTTCGCCGAGAAGAGCGGCGTCGAGGTTCCCGCGCACGCGACGCACGGCAAGCTCGTCGAAGAACTCTGGGAGCACTTCGTGGGCGACCACCTCACGGCCCCGACCTTCGTCATGGACTTCCCGGTCGACACGAGCCCGCTCGTGCGCGAGCACCGCTCGATCCCCGGCGTCGTCGAGAAGTGGGACCTGTACATCAACGGCTACGAGCAGGCCACGGGCTACTCCGAGCTGGTCGACCCGGTGATCCAGCGCGAGCGCTTCGTCGAGCAGGCGAAGCTCGCCGACCGCGGCGATGACGAGGCCATGCGCATCGACGAAGACTTCTTGCGCGCGCTCGAGCACGGCATGCCGCCGTCGGGTGGCATGGGCATGGGCATCGACCGCCTGCTGATGAGCCTCACGGGCCTCGGCATCCGCGAGACGATCCTCTTCCCGCTCGTCAAGTAACCCTTTCCGTTCTCACAGAAGCATCCCTTCCGGCCGGGTCGAACGCCCAGCCGGGAAGGATGCCTCTGTCGGTCATGGTGCGGATAAGCGTCGCGAACGAACTGCGCGGGTCGATCTCGAGCGCCCGGTCGGCGTATTCAGCGGCGTGCGTCGAGTTGCCGAGCGCCCAGGAGAGCCAGCCGCACACCGCGAGGCACGCGGCGAGGTGCGTGCGGGGCGCGCGGGCGGCGAGCCCGCGGCAGAAGTCGAGCGCGGCGCGCAGCCGGTGGGCCGAGGGGCGCGCGCCCTCGCCCGCCAGCCGGATCGGAAACTCCGGCGTCTCCTGCGACCCCGCCATCCACTCCTGCTGCCATTCGCAGGCCCGGCGGCCCTCGTCGACGCCGCCCGCCCACGCCGTGAGCATCACGTCGCGCAGCGCGGGGCACCGGAAGATCCACATCCACATCGCCGCCCGCGCCGGCGCGGCGTCGGTCGAGATCAGCGCGGGCGTCACCCCCGCGAACGGATCCGCGTCGAAGATCCGCAGCTCGTCGTCGGCCTCCGCGACGGCCGCGGGCGGCCGCGGCCCCTCCCAGATCCGGCGGAACGGATCCGTCGGCAGCTCCTCGAGGGCGACGAGCTGCCGCGCGACCTCCTCGCGGTCGGCGGCGTCGGCGCGGGGGAGCGCCGCGCCCGCCCGCGGGTGCCGCGCGCGGGCCGCGTGCGGATCCGGATCCGCCTCGGCGAGCTCGGCGAGCGAGCGCAGCTCGGGACGGGCGTAGGAGGTCCAGCCGTCGTCGCCGACGCAGTACTCGCCGGTGACGCGGAGGCCCGCCGCCTCGGCGCGCTCCGCGATCGCGATCGCGAGGGCCTCGTGCGCGACGCCATCGCCGTCGAGGGCGGGGCTGTCGGTCCAGATCGTCGTGATGACGTCTTCGGCGTTCGGGATGCGGCAGAGGTAGCCGATGGCGAGGTCGGCCACGGCGTCGGCGCCCGCGTCGAGGGGGAGGTCGAGCCGCAGGGCCCCGAGCGTCTCGCGCCCGGATATCGGGATGAGAACGAGGCTGCCGCGCGGCTCGCGCTCGAGTTGGCGGGGGATGCTCGCGAGGAGTTTGACGGCGGAAGAATGGCGAAGAATGGTGTCCATGAAGCGATCTTTCGCCACATCGACGCCCGAAAACGGCTGTCCACAGGCGAAAGGGGCCGGAAAGGGGCTGTGTATAGTTTCAGCCGCCGCCGAGGCCGCCCCGAGTAGACTGAAACCATGGATCAGTACTGGGTGACGGCGCTTATCACCATCGCGCCCACGGTCATCATCGCGGCCATTTTCTTCTGGATCCTGCGCAACGTGCTGAAGTTCGACCGCACCGAGCGACGCGTCTACTCGAAGATCGAGGCCGAGGAGCGCGCGAAGCGCGGGATGGCGCCGCGCGACTAAGCTGATCTGAGCCGGCACGCCGCCGGCAAGGAGGATCAGTGGACTGGTTTTCGTGGTCGGCCGTGTGGGCCGCCTTCGTCTTCACGCTGGACATGGTGATTCGCATCACAGCGGTGATGTTCGTGCCGCCTGGGCGGCGTCCCACCTCGGCGATGGCCTGGCTGTTGCTGATCTTCTTCCTGCCGGTTCCTGGCGTGCTGTTCTTCATGCTCATCGGCAACCCGCGCCTGCCGAAGAAGCGGCGCGACATTCAGTCCGAGGTCAACGAGGTGCTGCGCCAGTCGAACGAGCACCTCGAGCTCGGCTCGCTCCTGCCGAACCCGCCGCCGTGGTTCGACCAGATCGTGCGCATGAACCGGCAGCTCGGCGCGCTCCCGCTCTCGGGCGATAACAGCGCGCGGATCATCTCCGACTACGACGAGTCGCTCGCGGCGATGACCGCGGCGATCCGCGAGGCGAAGACCTACGTGCAGATCGAGTTCTACATCCTCAAGTCCGACGCGGCGACCGACGACTTCTTCCGCGCGATGGAGGAGGCGACGGCCCGCGGCGTGCACGTGCGCGTGCTCATGGATCACTGGGCGAACCTGTCGAAGCCGCTGCACAAGGAGACGAAGGAACGTCTCGACCGCATGAACGCCGATTGGCACTTCCTGCTCCCGCTGCAGCCGCTCAAGGGCAAGTTCCAGCGCCCGGATCTGCGCAACCACCGGAAGCTCCTCGTCGTCGACGGCGAGGTCGCGTTCATCGGATCCCAGAACCTCACCCACGCGTCGTATAACGTGCGCTCGAACATCCGGCGCGGCCTCACGTGGGTCGACCTCATGGTGCGCGTCGATGGCCCCGTCGTGCGCAGCATCGAGGCCGTTTTCCTCACCGACTATTACAGCGAGGTCGGCACGATCCCCGAGGGCATCGACCTCGCGGATCCGAAACCGGGGAGCGACGACTTCGACTGCCAGGTGGTGCCGAGCGGGCCGGGGTTCGAGAGCGAGAACAACCTGCAGCTCTTCCTGAGCCTGCTCTACGCGGCGCAGGATCGTGCGATCCTCGTCAGCCCCTACTTTGTGCCGGACGAGGCGCTCCTGCGCGCCGTCTCGGCTGCCTGCAGCCGCGGTGTGCAGGTCGAGCTCTTCGTCAGCGAGACGAGCGACCAGGCGATGGTCTATCACGCCCAGCGCAGCTACTACGAAGACCTGCTACGCATGGGGGTCAAGATCTGGCTCTACAAGTCGCCCTACATCCTGCACACGAAGTCGCTGTCGATCGACGAGGAGACCGCCGTCATCGGATCCAGCAACATGGACATGCGCTCGTTCGGCCTCAACTTCGAGATCTCGCTGCTCGTGCGCGGCACGGCGTTCGTCGACCAGCTGCGCGCGGTTGAGGAGAACTATCGCGAGAACAGCCGCGAGCTGACGCTCGAGGAGTGGCTTAAGCAGCCGATCCGCTCGCGCGTGCTCGACAACGTCGCGCGGCTTACGAGCGCGCTGCAGTGATCTTGTGTCCGGCGGGGGCCGCGATGAGCAGGCCTCCCCGGTCGACCCTGCACCGGATCCGCGCCGCCTCGCCGAACTCGTCGCCGTCGAGCTCGACGGGCTGCGGGTGGGGCGATGCCGCCTCGGCATCGGTGCCGACGAGGTAGCGGATCGACTGGTTGTTCGCCCGCGCGACGACCTTGCGGCCCACGCGCGACTTCGCGAGCACCGAGTTGTGCCACCAGAGCTGGCGCCACACGGCGAGCCATCCAAAGGGGCCACGGGCCTGGATGAGCGCGACGTCGAGCAGGCCGTCGTCGACGAGCCCGTCGGGTATGAGGTCGATGCCTGCTGGCAGGGCGCCGCAATTGGCGAAGAGCACGCTGTTGACCTTCGCCATGTGCAGGCTCAGGCCGTCCATCTGGTACGCGAGGCGGAACGGCTTCGCGCTCGGCAGCGACCGCGCGGCCCCGTCGACGTAGGCGACCCAGCCGAGATGCTTCTTCATGCGCGGGTTCGTGTTCGCGATCATGGCGGCGTCGACGCCCATGCCCGCCATCACGACGAAGGCGTGCTGCTCCTGCTCGCCCGATTCGCGGGTGAGCTCCGCGATCCCGATGTCGATCGGCAAAACGGATCCGTCGAAGGCCGCGTCGATCATCGCGTCGTGGCCCGAGAGCGGCAGGTTGAGGTTGCGCGCCAGCAGGTTGCCGGTTCCGCTCGGCACGATCGCGAGCGGCACCCCGGATCCGCGCATCGCCTCCGAGACCGCGCGCACGGTGCCGTCGCCTCCGGCGACGAGCACGACGGTCGCGCCCTGCTCGAGCGCTTCGCGCGTGATGCCCTGCCCCGGATCCTCGACCGAGGTTTCGAGGATCAGCGGATCCGCCCAGCCCGCGCGCGCCGAACGATTCGTCACGGCGGCGATCAACTCGGGACCGCTCTTGACCTTGACGGGGTTATAGAGGAGAGCCGCACGCCCAGCATTCATACCGTCACTCTAGACTGTGGGTGTGATCGATCCCGTTCTTCTTCGCGAAAACCCCGAGGCCGTCAAGCGTTCGCAGATTGCGCGCGGGAACTCGCCCGACACCGTCGACGAAGCGCTCGCCGCAGACTCGTCGCGTCGCGAGGCCCTGACCGCGTTCGAGTCGCTGCGCGCCGAGCAGAACTCCTTCAACAAGGTCGTCTCGAAGGCTCCGAAGGACGAAAAGCCCGCCCTGATAGCGCAGGTGAAGGATCTCGCGCAGAAGGTGAAGGACGCCGACGTCGCCGCGAAGGAGGCCGAGGCGGCCTTCCGTCTCGCGCTCGACAAGATCGAGAACGTCGTCATCGACGGCGTGCCCGAGGGTGGCGAGGACGACTTCGTCACGCTACGCGAGGTCGGCGAGATCCCGACCTTCGACTTCGAGCCGCGCGATCACCTCGAGCTGGGCGAGATGCTCGGCGCGATCGACATGGAGCGCGGGGCCAAGGTCTCCGGCGCCCGCTTCTACTTCCTGAAGGGCGTCGGTGCGCGCCTCGAGCTCGCGCTCATGAACTACGCGCTCAATACCGCGCTCGAAGAGGGCTTCACGCCCATGATTACGCCGACGCTCGTGCGCCCCGAGATCATGGCGGGCACGGGCTTCCTCGGCAAGCACTCCGACGAGATCTACCACCTCGAGGAAGACGACATGTACCTCGTCGGTACGAGCGAGGTCGCGCTCGCCGGCTACCACAAGGACGAGATCGTCGACCTCGGAGCCGACGGCGCCCTGAAGTATGCCGGCTGGTCGACCTGCTACCGCCGCGAGGCGGGCTCGTACGGCAAGGACACCCGCGGCATCATCCGCGTGCACCAGTTCAACAAGCTTGAGATGTTCGTCTACTGCGACCCGGCCGACGCCGAGGCGCAGCATGACAAGCTCATCGCGCTCGAAGAGAAGATGCTCTCGTCGCTCGGCCTCGCGTACCGCGTGATCGACGTCGCGACCGGCGATCTCGGATCCAGCGCCGCGCGCAAGTTCGACACGGAGGCCTGGGTTCCGACGCAGGACGCGTACCGCGAGCTCACGTCGACCTCGAACTGCACGACCTACCAGGCGCGCCGCCTCAACGTGCGTCACCGCCCCGAGGCAGGCGGCAAGACGCAGGCCGTCGCGACGCTCAACGGCACCCTCGCGACGACGCGCTGGATCGTCGCGATCCTCGAGACGCACCAGCAGGCCGACGGATCGGTCGTCGTGCCCGAGGTGCTGCGCCCGTACCTCGGCGGACTCGAGGTGCTGGAGCCCATCGCGTGACGGACTCCCTGCTCGAAGTCGTCGAGACCGGCTCGAACGACGCCCGCTTCCTGATCGCGCTCGACATCGACGGCACCGTGCTGCTCGAGGACGAGTCGCTGAGCCCGGGCGCGGCGGACGCCGTCTCGGCGGCAGTCGAGGCGGGGCACATCGTCACGATCGCGACGGGCCGAAGCTGGCTCAGCACCCGCAAGGTCGTCGAGTGGCTGGGCATCTCGCCCGAGCTGATCGTCACGGCCAACGGCGCGACGATCATGGCGCGCGACGAATCGGCGCCCGAGGGATACGTGCGCGACGTCGTCGAGACCTTCGACGCAACCGAGGTGCTGACGCAGCTCGAGAAACACCTGCCTGAGGCCAACTTCCTGGTCGAGCTCGGCGACGGCACGCGCCTCTACAACAACTTCGTCGATGACTGGGATCTGTCGGCGCCGAACGCGCACCACGTCGACGTCGACGAGATGAAGGGCCGCGAGGTCACCCGCGTCGTCGTCGTCTCCGACGAGCACGCGGGCGACGACTTCGCCGTCTTCGTCGAGAGCATGGGCCTGCAGCAGGTGTCGTACGCCGTCGGCTGGTCGGCCTGGCTCGACATCGCGCCGCAGGGCATCGATAAGTCGACGGCGCTCGAGCAGGTGCGCGAGCGCCTCGGCATGGATCCACGGCGCGTGATCGTGATCGGCGATGGCCGCAACGACATCCAGATGCTCGACTGGGCGCGCGCCGGCGGTGGCGAGGGCGTCGTGATGGGGCAGGCGATCGACGAGGTGCGGGTACACGGCACGCGGGTGACGAGCACGGTTCACGAGGGCGGCGTCGCTGCGGCCCTCGAGGCGCTCGGTGTCACCGCACGCTAAGCGATCCTGAACCTCTCCCACAGCTGGGCCGTGCAGAATCGGCGACAGCTTCGTCCGCTAAGCTTGCTGGGTCCGCTTTACGCGAACTGGGGAGTTGTCCGAGCGGCCGAAGGACCTGGTCTTGAAAACCAGTAAGCAGAAATGCTTCGTGGGTTCGAATCCCACACTCTCCGCCACATCATCGAAGGATCCTGTGTGAGTTACTCCTCGAAGAACGTCTACCGGGAGCCGTTCGCGCGCCACTCCACGCTGCGCGGCAAGAGCCCCGTCGCAGGATTCTTCAAGGGCCTCGCCTTCATCGTCTCGGCCGTGCTCGTCGCCGCGGCCGGCGTCGGCGCGTACGCATACCAGGAGTACTTCGGCACGCTGCAGAGCAACTCGGTGACGCTCGCGGGCCAGGAGGTCGGCGCCGCCGACATCGAGGTGCTGCCGGACGAGGAGATCAACATCCTCGTCGCCGGTATCGACAAGTGCGAGGCCGAGTGGATCGGCCAGTTCGAGGGCCGATGCACCGAGGAGATGGCCGCGGAGCAGGAGAACTCGTACAGCGGCCAGCTCAACGACGTGAACATGCTCATTCACATCTCGCCCGAGCCCCGTCGCGTCACCGTCATCAGCATCCCGCGCGACCTCGTCACGGCGCGCCCCGAGTGCCAGGACATCGACGGCAACACGACGGCCGCCGCCAGCGCGATGCCGTTCAACGAGTCGTACGGTACGGGTGGCCTGGCCTGCGTGGCGCTGACGGCCGAGGAGCTCACGGGCTACCACATCGACCACGCCGCGCTCATGACGTGGGGCGGAGTCATCGACGTCACCAACGCTATCGGCGGCGTCGAGGTCTGCATCGCGCAGCCGATCCAGGATCCGATCCACACGCACCTCGACCTCGCCGCCGGCGAGCACACCCTCGTGGGCGTCGAGGCGCTGCAGTTCCTGCGCGTGCGCCACGGCGTCGGTGACGGATCCGACCTCTCGCGCATCAGCAACCAGCAGGTCTACATGGGCGCGCTCGTGCGCAAGCTCGTGAGCGACGAGACCCTCGGTGACTTCGGTGCGCTCCTGCGCCTCGCCAACGCGGTTGTGCACAACACGACGCTCGACGACGCCCTCGCGAAGCCCTCGACCATGGTGTCGATCGCGAGCGCGCTGAAGGACGTGCCGACGAGCGAGTACGAGTTCATCCAGTTCCCGTACGTCGAGTACGCGCCGAACCCCAACAAGGTCGCGCCCGACACGTACACGTGGGAGCAGATCAAGGCCGCGCTCGACGCCGGCCAGTCGGTCATCGCCGACGACACGGCGACGGAAGAGCCCACCGACGAGCCGACCGAGACTCCGACGGTCGAGCCGACCACGGATCCGAACCAGATCGTGCTGCCCAGCAACATCCGCGGATCCAGCGCCGACGAGGCAACCTGCTCGAACAGCGGCACCATCTTCTGATTTGATAGGGGCACACACGTGCCCCTATCCAGGAGACCCGCATGAGCCAGGTGCCCTTCGCGCGACACACGAAGCTTCGTCGCCCGAATCCCTTTGTCGGGTTTCTGAAGGGCGTCGCCTTCGCGCTCTCGGCGGTCCTCGTCGCCGCGATCGGCGTCGGCGCCTATGCGTACCAGGACTACTTCGGCACGCTGCAGCAGAACTCCATCGTGCTCTCGGGGCAGGACACGGATCCGCCCGCCGTCGAGGTGCTCGCGAACGAAGACCTGAACATCCTCGTGACGGGCGTCGACAAGTGCGAGGAGGGCTCGTACGAGCAGTTTGGCGATCGCTGCCCGCAGTCGCTCATCGACGAGCAGAAGACGTCGTACGGCGGCCAGCTCAACGACGTGACGATGATCATCCACATCTCGCCCGAGCCGCGCCACGTCACCGTCATCAGCCTGCCGCGCGACCTCATGACGGCGCGGCCCGATTGCTATGACGACCACCGCGGCGTCGACACCCCCGGATCCTCGCTCGCGCAGTTCAACTCGGCGTACTCGAACGGCGGTCTCGACTGCGTCGCGCGCTCGGCGTCGCTGCTCACGGGCCTCGAGATCGACCACGCGGCGCTCATGACCTGGAACGGCGTCATCGAGATCACGAACGCGATCGGCGGCGTCGAGGTGTGCCTCGAGCAGGATATTCCGTATGACAAGGAGACCGAGCTCGAGCTCAAGGCGGGCACGCACACGCTCGTCGGCTATCAGGCGCTCCAGTTCCTGCGCACGCGCAAGACGCTGGCCACCGGATCCGACCTCGATCGCATCGGCAATCAGCAGCTCTACATGGGCGCACTGGTGCGCCAGATGACGAGCGAGGACACCTTCGGCGACGTCGGAAAGCTCCTGCGCCTCGCGAAGGCCGTGACGTCGAACGCGCAGGTGTCGTCGGGCATCACAAACCCGATGGCGCTCGTCTCGATCGCCGGAGCACTGCAGGGCATCCCGACCGAGGACTACACGTTTATCCAGTTCCCGGCGATGGACGACCCGGCCGACAGCAACCGGATCCTGCCCGTGATGGACACCTGGAACCTCATCGCCGACGCGCTCGAGAAGAACCAGGTGATCGAGCTGGGGGAGGACGAGCCGACGGCGACGCCTACGCCTTCACCCTCGGAGACGCCCACGGTCTCGCCCTCGCCGGACGACGAACGCGTGACGATCCCGGGCTATCTGCGCGGATCCAACGCCTCGAACAACGCCGGAAACTGCGGCACGCCCGAGGGTCTTTTCTGACCGCTCGATTTCGTGCGGGGCGGGTCGGGCCTGTAGGATAAGAGGACATGCGCGCCTTGGCGATCATGAGGAGACGTGCCGGAGCGGCCGAACGGACTTCACTGCTAATGAAGGGTTGGGGTTAAACCTAACCGGGGGTTCAAATCCCCCCGTCTCCGCCAAAATACCCCCTGCTGAGCAGGGGGTATTTCCGTTTCCGGGCCCTTCCCCGGTGCCCCATGTACACAACGACGCAAGTTTTTGGCCCAGGTGGCCCGTAGACCGGTTTCCGACGCCATCCACCCTAAAATTTGCGTCGTTGTGTACATGGGGTAGCTTGTCCACAGGTCCGGAAATTGGGCCAGTTGTCCACAGGGCCGCGGAATCATGCGGAAGTTAATCTCGGCGGATTTCTCAATTCGGGCAGTGTCGGCTCATGACTCCCGACAAGTCCCATCTCAGATCCCTCTCCTACGCCGATCTTCGGGCCGACGGAACGACACGGCGCGGCATTCGCGACAACATCGATTCCGGCACGTTGTTCCACGCCCGTCGCGACTATTACGTGGATGGAACGGCGAGCGACGCCATCAAATCCGCAGTCAGGGTCGGGGGACACCTCGACTGTGTCTCCCTCATGCGCGAGCTCGGCGTCTTCGTCCTGCTCCCACCGACGGCCATCCACGTGCATATCCAGCAGGGGCGCCACTGGCTGCGCGCGCCGCGCTCGCGATCGATCCGCCTCGCCGAGACGAACGCCAAGATCGTGACGCACTGGCGCCCGGATCCGGTGGATGAGCACTCGACGATCGCCTACCTGCCACGGGCCGTCGCCCAGGCCGTGCTCTGTCAATCACCCAGGGCCGCGATCGCCACGCTCGACAGTGCCCTGCACCTGGGCGTGATTGGGCAGGCAGATCTCTGCGAGGTGTTCGGCTACCTTCCCGAGCGCCTGCAGAAGCTGCGCAAGTTGATTGACGGCCGGGCCGAGTCAGGGCCGGAAACGCTGGCGCGGCTGCTCCTGCGCACGCTCGACTGCTCGATCGAACTGCAGGTCGAGATTAGCGGGGTCGGCAGGGTGGACCTGCTCGTCGACGGCTGGATCATCGTCGAGTGCGATAGCCGGGCCTTCCACGGCGGGTGGGATCAGCAGTCGAAGGACCGGATGCGCGACCTCGCCGCCGCGGCACAGGGCTACGCCACCCTCCGCCCGACGGCGAATCAGCTGGTTAACTCCCCGCATCGCCTGACGGATGCCGTCCGCGGCCTCCGTGCCGTCGGCCCCTCCTCCGTACACAACGACGCAAATTCTCGGGCTGGGCGTACGAGAAACCGGTTCTCAGCCTGAGCCAGCCAAAAATTTGCGTCGTTGTGTACGGGGAAACGAGACCGTGGGGTCAGATTTCCCAGTTGGTGGGGACTCGGGGGTCGGTCGACAGCAGGCCGGCCATCCAGCCGTCGGTGCGGCCGTGGGCGCCGCCGATGCCGTGGTGGGGCAGCCCCTTGCGCTGCACGCCCTCGAACTGGAAGCCCAGCTTCTGCGCGACCCGGGCCGAGCCCCGGTTACCCACGACGGCGCGCCAGGTGACGCGCTCGAGCCGCATCGGGCCGAACGCGAAGTCGAGCACCGCGCGGGCGGCCTCGGTCATGTAGCCGTTGCCGCGGGCCTCGGGCGCGGCCCAGAAGCCGAGCTCGCTCCCGCCGTCGCCGATCTTGTGCAACCCGACCATGCCCGCGAAGCCCTCGGGGGAGTGCAGGGCCCAGACGTACTCCGAGCCGTCGTCCCACCAGCCGTCGACGAGCGTGACGAAGGCCTCCGCGTCGGCGCGCGTGTAGGGGGAGGGGACGGTCGTGTAGTACTGGATGTCCGGATCCTGGCACGCCTCGTAGATCGCCTCGGCGTCGGAGGCAACGGGCGCGCGGAGCGTGAGTCGGGGAGTGGTGAGCGTGACCGGCTCAGCCACGACGCAGGAGCCCCACGCGGTCGTAGACCTTCTTGAGGGTCTCCTCGGCGACCTCAGCCGCGCGGTCGGCGTTGTCTGCGAGCACGCGATCGAGCTCGGCCGGATCCTCGAGCAGCTCGAGCGCGCGGGCGCGCACGGGCTCGAATTCGGCGACGACCGCGTCGCGGACACCCTGCTTGAGGTGGCCGTACTGCTTTCCGGCGTACTCCTCCTCGAGCTGGGTGATCGTCTGGCCGGTGAGGGCCGACTGGATCGACAGCAGGTTCGAGACGCCGGGCTTGTTCTCTCGGTCGTAGCGGACGACGCCCTCGGAGTCGGTCATGGCGCGCATGATCTTCTTCGCGGTGACGTTGATGTCGTCGAGCAGGTACAGCACACCGGCCTGCGACTCGGCCGACTTCGACATCTTCGACGACGGGTTCTGCAGGTCGTAGATGCGGGCCGTCTCGCCGGGGATCGTCGCGGTCGGGATCGTGAACGTCTCCCCGAAGCGCGAGTTGAAGCGCTCGGCGAGATCGCGGGTGAGCTCGACGTGCTGCTTCTGGTCGTCGCCGACGGGCACGGCCTCGGCCTGGAACAGCAGGATGTCGGCGGCCATGAGCACGGGGTAGGTGAACAGGCCGACGCTCGTCTTGTCGGTGCCGTAGCGCTGCGACTTGTCCTTGAACTGCGTCATGCGGCCGGCCTCGCCGAAGCCCGTGATCGTCGAGAGCACCCAGGCGAGCTCGGCGTGGGCCGGCACCTGCGACTGCACGTAGAGCGTCGACTTGGTCGAGTCGATGCCCGCGGCGATGTACTGGGCGGCGGTGCGCCGGGTCTTCTGGCGCAGCTCCTGCGGATCCTGCTGGACGGTGATCGCGTGCAGGTCGACGACCGTGAAGAACGCGTCGTAGTCGTCCTGCATGTCACGCCACTGCTTGAGCGCCCCGATGTAGTTACCGATCTGAAGCGAATCGGCGGAGGGCTGCATTCCAGAGAACAGGCGCGGTTTCATCACCCTGACAGCCTACTTCGGTGGGCGGCGCTCATCCAACGGCGAGTGGGTTTCGATCGCGACGATCTGACCTCCTCGGCGCACGTGCGCGACCGTGAAGGATCCGGTGGAGAGCGACGATGCCTCCCGCAGCTCGCGCGAGGATCCCGTGCCGGTCTCGGCCGCGAGGGCCTCCATGAGCGCCGGGATCACGGGGCCGTGCGAGCAGAGCACGACCGGCTTGGCCTTCTGCACGCGGCTCGCGATGATCGTGGTCGGGTCGTCCTCGCCGCGCTCCCACGCCGCCTGGCTGATCGCCTCCTCGGCGTGCACCTCCTGCCCGATCGCCTGGGCGATGGGCTCGGCGGTCTGCTGGCAGCGCAGCGCCGTCGACGCGAAGACGCGGCGCACGCCGAAGGCGCGCAGCGGCCCGACGGCCGCGCGCGCCTGCTCCTGGCCCGTCTCGGTGAGGGGGCGCTGGGAATCGGTCGGGGCGGCTCCGGCCTTCGCGTGCCGCAGGAACACGACGGGGTACGTGTCGAGGCCTTCGGCCGCGACGAGCTGCTCGAAGCGGTTCAGGATATCGACGTCGGCGGGGTAGCTGAGGCCCTCGCGGGCCTCGTCGAGCGTCAGCCAGGCGATCTCGGAGATCTCGTGGTTAGGCGAGAACTTCGACGCCGCGATGGCGGCCTTCGTGGCCTTCACGGCCCAGTAGGCGACGTGCTTCTTACGCCCGGACGGCAGGCGGTACTTCACCGCGCCGAGCGGGGCCCCGAGGACACCGGCGATGCCGGTCTCCTCGAGGATCTCCCGCACGGCCGCCTCCGCGAAGGTCTCGCCCGGGTCGAGCTTGCCCTTCGCGAACGACAGGTCGCGGTACTTCTTGCGGCACACGGCGAGCACGCGGATGCCTTCGTCGGTCTGGCGCCACACGACGCCGCCGGCGGCGAGCACTGTTTGGCTCGGCACTCGCGTTACCTCCGGGCGACGCGGGCGCGGCGTCGGCGCTGGATCTTCGACATCGTCGTGTCCTGCACGTCGATGAGCGGCGTGCCATCCTCGGCGAGGTGGTGGCGCTCCCACGTGCCCTCGGCACCGAGGTGCCAGGTCGCGGATCCTTCGTCCATCGCGAGGTCGAAGAAGCGGCTGAGCTCGGTGACGTGCGACGGGCGCGTGATCTGCACGAGGGCCTCGACGCGGCGGTCGAGGTTGCGGTGCATCATGTCGGCGCTGCCGATGTACATCTCGGTCTTGCCGTTGTTGCCGAACGAGAAGATGCGCGAGTGCTCGAGGTAGCGGCCGAGGACGCTGCGCACGCGGATGTTGTCGCTGACGCCCGGCAGGTCGACGCGGAGGCTGCAGATACCGCGCACCCACACATCGACCGGAACGCCGGCCTGCGAGGCGCGGTAGAGGGCGTCGATGATCTCCTCGTCGACCATCGAGTTGACCTTGATGCGCACGTGCGCGGGCTTGCCCGCGAGGGCGTTCTGGCGCTCGCGCTCGATGAGCTTGAGCAGGCCCTTGCGCAGGTGCCTCGGCGCCGTCAGCAGGCGCTTGAACTTCTTCTCGAGCGCGTAGCCGGAGAGCTCGTTGAACAGGCGCGTGACGTCCTGGCCGACGACCGGGTCGCACGTGAAGAGGCCGAAGTCTTCGTACAGGCGGCTCGTCTTCGGGTTGTAGTTACCCGTGCCGACGTGCGTGTAGTGGCGCAGCTGGCCGTTCTCCTCGCGGAGCACCGAGACGATCTTGCAGTGCGTCTTGAGACCGACGATGCCGTACACGACGTGCACGCCGGCCTTCTCGAGCACGCGCGCCCACTCGATGTTGTTGGCCTCGTCGAAGCGGGCCTTGACCTCGACGAGCGCGAGAACCTGCTTGCCGTTCTCGGCGGCGTCGATGAGCGCCTTCACGATGGGGCTGTCGCCCGAGGTGCGGTACAGCGTCTGCTTGATCGCGAGCACCTGCGGGTCGCGGGCGGCCTGCTCGAGGAAGGCCTGAACGCTCGTCGCGAACGACTCGTAGGGGTGGTGCACAAGCACGTCGCCCTGGCGGATCGCGCCGAAGATGTCGGCCTTCGGGTGCTTCGAGTCGCTGTCGACGGGCTGCAGGTCGAGCGCCGTGACGGGCACGTGCTTGTTGAAGCGCAGCTCGGGGCGGTCGACGCGGCCGAGCTCGAAGAACGCGCGCATGTCGAGGGGAGCGGGGAGGCGGTAGACCTCCTGCTCCGAGATGCCGAGCTCGCCGAGCAGCAGGTCGAGCGTCACGTCGTCCATGTCCTCGGTGATCTCGAGGCGGATCGGCGGGCCGAAGCGGCGGCGCAGGAGCTCCTCTTCGAGGGCCTGGATGAGGTTCTCGGTCTCGTCTTCCTCGATCACCATGTCTTCGTTGCGCGTGAGGCGGAACGTGTGGTGCTCGATGATCTCCATGCCGGGGAAGAGCTCGTCGAGGTGCTCGGCGATCAGGCTCTCGAGCGGGATGAGGCGCACGGCGTCGCCGTCGCCGTCGACGGTCGGCACCTGGATCGCGCGGGGCAGCATCGCGGGCACCTTGAGGCGCGCGAACTCCTCGCGCTCGTTGCGGGGGTGGCGGATCCGCACCGCGAGGTTCAGCGACAGTCCCGAAATGTAGGGGAACGGGTGCGCGGGGTCGACGGCGAGGGGCATGAGCACGGGGAAGACGTGCTCCTGGAAGTAGGAGTAGAGGCCCTCGCGCTCGGCCTCGTCGAGGTCTGACCACTCGACGAACTCGATCTTCTCGGCGGCGAGGGCGGGGCGCAGGTCGTCCTGCCAGACGCGGGCGTGGCGCTCCTGCAGCTCGTGTGCCTTCTCGCTGATGGCCTCGAGGACCTTCTGCGGGGGCGTGCCGACGTTGGTCGGCACCGCGAGACCGGTCATGATGCGGCGCTTCAGGCCCGCGACGCGCACCATGAAGAACTCGTCGAGGTTGCTCGCGAAGATCGCGAGGAAGTTCGTGCGCTCGAGGAGCGGCACGTTCGGATCCTCGGCGAGCTCGAGAATGCGCTGGTTGAAGGCGAGCCAGCTCAGCTCGCGGTCAACGTAGCGGTGCTCGGGAAGGTCAGGGGCGTCGACCTCGAAGAGTTCATCGAAGTCGTCGTCTTCGCCGCTCAGGCCAGCATCGACGATTGCAGTGTCGGTCATGGGATCCATCCTTACACCCGGCAGGGGAAGCGCCGGTGAACAAAAATCAATCAGAGTCGTCGGCGGTGAAGCGATAGCCGACGTTGCGCACGGTGCCGATCAGGTGGTCGAGGTCGCCGAGCTTTGCGCGGAGGCGTCGCACGTGAACGTCGACCGTGCGGGTGCCACCGAAGTAGTCGTAGCCCCACACCTCGCTCAGCAGCTGCTCGCGCGTGAACACCCGCGAGGGATGCGTCGCCAGGAAGTGGAGGAGCTGGAACTCCTTGAAGGTGAGGTCGAGCGGCCGGCCGCGCACCTTCGCCGAGTACGAGGCCTCGTCGATCGTGATGCCCGACGTGCTGACGCGCGTCGTCTCCTGCTCGGTGACGGTGCGGGCCGTGAGCAGGCGGATCCGCGCGTCGATTTCGGCGGGTCCGGCGCCCGGGAGGACGAGGTCGTCGATGCCCCAATCGGGCGAGATCGCGGCCAGGCCGCCCTCGGTTGCGACGAGCAGAACGGGGGCCACATGCCCTGCCGTTCGCAGGATCTTGCACAGCGACTTGGCCTGTGCGAGGTCGCGCCGGGCGTCGACGATGATGACGTCGGCCGCGGGGGCCGAGACGAGCATCGCGGGTGTCGCCGCCAGCGCGGTGACCTGATGACTCAGGAGCTCGAGCGCCGGAAGGGGCGCGTCTGACTCGGGAGCTGAGCTCAGGCTGAGTAGATGTGCCACGCGGATTTCCTCTCGTGAGGTTCCATCTTATGCGTGTCCACGGCGCGGATCCGGCACAATGGACGACAGGCCCACTCGAGAGGCCGCGTGTAAGGGGAGGACCTGATGGTGCAGAGCGCGGGAAAAGCGCCGCAGCAGCGTCGCAGTGTCGTGGGGCGTGTCGCCCGTAGCCAGGGGCTCATCGTCCCGTGGTGCGTCGCACTGGTTCTCGCGATCACGGTCGAGATTTTCGCCCCTGTGTCGCACCGGTGGGACTGGTTCGCCGCGGCGGCCGGCGTCGCCGTCATCGTCACCTTCCTCGTGCAGATCACCATCGCGCGCCCCGACGGGTTCATCCTCCGCACCTCTACCTCCGCGCTCGGCAGCGTGCTGATCGTCGGCATCGTGTCGTTCGTGGGCGCGCTCTTCTCGGCATCCGGCGCGGGCCTGTCGCTGTTCCCCGCCGATTTCGGCGCGAGCTGACGGCGGCGTAGGATAGGACCATGCTCGAATTTCTTCGCGGTATCGACGTCTTTGCCCTCGAAATGTTCTTCGTTGGCCTCCTCGGCCTTGCGGGCGTTGCGATTGCATTCTGCTCGGTGTCGGTTCTCGTGAACCTCTTCCGGGGTCAGAAGTAACGACGCCACCTCTCGGGCCGGTCCGCTCAGCGGGATCCGGCCCTTTTGCTGTGCCCGGCAGATACGCTGGAAGCACCATGATTGAGATCCCCACCGATACCCCCGCCGACCTCGTTCCGCTCTCGTGGCTGATCGGCGTGTGGGAAGGCACCGGCGTCATCAACTACACCGCCGGCGACACGCATTTCGAGGGCGAGTTCCGCCACCGCGTGAGCTTCAGCCACGACGGCGGGCCGTTCCTCAACTATTCCGCGACGGCCACGCTCATCGCGACCGACGAGCGCCCCGAGCAGCTCCTCACCTCCGAGAGCGGCTTCTGGCGCCTCGCGCGTCCCGCGCATGACGCGGCGCCCGGCCCTGGCCTGTTGCCGGCGCTCGCCGCGGAGGAGAAGCGCTCGGCCGACGATGTCGAGAAGCTCCGTAACGCCGAGGGCGCGTTCCCGATCGAGGTCGCCCTCAGCCACTCCGACGGCGTGCAGGAGCTGTACGTCGGCGAAATCAACGGCCCGCGGATCCAGATCGGCACCGACGCCGTCGTGCGCTCCGCGAGCGCGAAGCACTACGGCGCCGCGACCCGCATGTACGGCCTCGTCGGCGGCCGCCTGTTCTGGGTGTGGGACATCGCGGCGCTCGGCGCCGAGATGGCGTCGCACGCGTCCGCCGAGCTCGACAAGGTCGCCTAATGGATCCGTTCCTCTCCCGCGAGGGCGTCGTCTCCGACGACGCGGGCGTGATCTCGCACGCCGGTAACCCCGTCCGCGAGCAGCGGCAGCTCGAATTCGGATCCGCGATCGCGCCCCGCGCGGATCGCACGGCGATCCGGCTCACGGGCGCCGAGCGCAAGAGCTGGCTCGACTCGATCACGTCGCAGGCGCTCACCTCGCTCGCCCCGGGTGACAGCACTGAGCTTCTGGTTCTGGATCCGCAGGGCCGCGTCGAGCATGCGGCCGCCGTCGTCGACGCGGGTGACGAGCTGTGGCTCATCGCCGACGCCGGCGACGCGGCCCCGCTCGTGAAGTGGCTCACGATGATGCGCTTCCGCGCCGACGTGCAGATCGAGATCCCCGAAAACGTCACGGTCATCGGCGCGATGCGCGGGGGAGCGGCGGCAGACGCGCTCGTCGCGGCCGCCGTGCGCGCGGGCGATGCCCCCGTGGTGTGGTCGGATCCGTGGCCGTCGGTCACGGCGGGCGGCTGGCAGTACGCCGAGGTCGCTGAGCACCCCGGCGCGCAGTTCCACTGGGTCGAGGCTGTCGTGGCCGACCCCGCGCCGCTCGCGGAGCTGCCGATCGCCGGATCCCTCGCGGTCGACGCGCTGCGCGTCGCGGCCTGGCGTCCGCGCTGGGCGGCGGAGGTCGACGAGCGCACGATCCCGCACGAGGCCGATTGGCTGCGCACCGCCGTGCACCTCAACAAGGGGTGCTACCGCGGGCAGGAGACCGTCGCGAAGGTGCACAACCTCGGCCACCCGCCGCGCCGCCTGGCGATGCTGCACCTCGATGGATCCGACTCGGTGCTCCCCGAAAAGGGCGACGTTGTCTTCGACGGCGAGAACGAGGCCGGCCACATCACCTCGGCGGCCCGCCACCACGAGCTCGGCCCGATCGCGCTCGCGGTGCTCTCGCGCCGCACGCCCGGCGACCACGAGCTGCAGGTCGAGACCGACGGATCCCGCATCGCGGCGGCGCAGGAGATCATCGTGCCGGCCGACGCGGGCCGCACGGCCGACATCCCGAAGCTGACGCGCCTGTCGCGCCGCAAGCAGGTTGATCCGCCCGCGTGATTCTCGCTAGGCGGCGGCGACGATAACCTCGACGCCCGCCGCCGCGAGGGCCTCGCGTAGTTCGCCCTCGGGCTCGCGATCTGTCACGAAGTAGTCGGCGAGCTCGAGCCCGCCGATGCGGGCGAAGAGGCGGTGCCCGAACTTCGAACTATCGGCCAGCACCGCGATCTTGTTCGCGTGCTGCATCATCTCGAACATCATCGCCGAGTCGCCCAGGTTGCTGGTGCTGTATCCGGCCGATGAGACCGCGCCGACGGCGATGATCGCGAGGTCGGCCTGAACCTCCATGGCGGGGCCATTGGCGGTGGGGCGGAAGCTCACCGGTCCCGTCGTCGCCTGCGTGACGGTGCGCACGGATCCGCCGAAAAGGAAGAGTTCGCGGACCGACGACGGGGAGACCTCGCCGGGAAGAACAACGCTGTTCGTCGCGATCGTCAGGTCGTGGTGGTCGCGCAGGTGGCGGGCGAACGCCATAGTGGTCGTGCCGGCGTTGACGAAGACGACCGAGCCATCGGCGACGAGTCGCGCCGCGGCGGCACCGATCGCGTCTTTTTCGCTAGCTCTGATGTGCAGGCGCACGCCGAGGCCTTGGTCGGGTGGTGCGCCGACATCGTTGCTGACGGCGCCGCCGTGGGTGCGGATGAGTCGCCCCTCGGCGTTGAGCCGGTCGAGGTCGCGGCGCACGGTGTCGATTGAGACCGAGAACTCCTCGGCGAGCTCGGCGACCGTCACCTGGCCGCGCGAGGTCACGTAGGCCGCGAGGTCCGCCTTCCTTCCTGCGGGAAGTTGCCGATCTTTGCGTTTTCCATCGGCTTGGCTGCTCGTCATGTGTCCCGTCTCCTCCGTAATCCGCGGTCTCGACGCTGAGATTACCGCGCTTTCGTAATCTCAGAGTACTTGACAGCTCCCAGATTCTCGTGTTTCATGCATTCAGCGGCGTAAAACAGCAAGAATCAGCAAAGGGCCGCAGTTTATGGATGGGCAAGGGAGCTCACATGACTCAGAAGCGCAAGATCCTTTTCAGCGTCTCGGCCGTTGCCGTGGCGTCTCTCGCTCTGGCAGGCTGTAGCGGCGGAAGTGGCGGCGTCGATGCCGATGGCAACGTCACGATCGAGCTCGCCCAGTGGTGGGAACCCGAGCTGCCGGATGGCGAGCTGCGCGCACTCATCGACCAGTTCGAAGACGCAAACCCCGGCATCAAGGTCGACCTGCTCAGCGGACCCTACGCCTCGACGCGCGAGCAGCTCGTGGCGGGTGCTGCCTCGGGCACGATGCCCGACGTCGTGGGCCTCGACGGCGCCTGGGTCAACGACTTCGCCAAACAGGGTGCGATCGCCGACCTCTCCGCACTCATCGACGAGAACGGGTACGACGACAGCCAGCTCGCCTCGCAGGTTCAGGTGAACGGCGCGACCTACATGGTCCCGGCGGTCAACTTCGTGTACCCCCTCTACACGAACGACGCCCTCCTCGCCGAGGCCGGCGTCGATGCGCCGCCGAGCGACCGGAGCGAGTTCGCAGACGCCGCGCGGGCCATCACCGAGAGCACCGACGCCGCGGGAACCGCGATGCCGCTCTCGCTCGAGACCCCGAGCGGCGTGCAGAACCAGGTCATGTCGTGGCTCTGGGCCTCTGGCGGCTCGATGCTAAAGGACGGCGAGCCGGACCTGACGAACCAGGGCGTGGTTGACACCATTACCTACTTCGACGACCTGTACCAGGAGGGCGTCTTCGCGCCGGGCGCCTTCACGATGAAGGAGCAGGACATGGTCGAGGAGTTCACGAACGGCCGCGTCGGCATGATGGTCGACTCGCTCGCGCACCTCAACCTGATTCGCGAGTCGAACCCCGACCTCGAGTTCAGCATCAGCGCGCTGCCCGCCGAGGACGGATACGACGGCAAGCGCGGCATCCCCTACGCCTCGTGGGGCCTCGGCATCTCGTCGAGCACCGAGCACCCGGAGGAAGCCTGGAAGCTCTTCGAATTCCTCATGAGCGAGGACGCCAACTCGCAGCTCTCGTCGATGGCAAAGGCCTTCCCCGGCAACGTCGACTCGGTCCCCGACTTCGTCGAGGACGACGACCTCATGGCGAAGGCCTTCGAGATCTACCAGGACGGCTACCCCGCCAACGAGTTCACGGGCCTTCCCGTCGCCGAGGAACTCATGCGGCAGATGAACACGCAGTTCCAATCGCTCCTGCAGGGCGACATCTCGGTCGACGAGATGCTCAAGAACACGCAGGAATCCTGGTCGGCGGAGTTCTGATCGTATGACTCTCCTGTCCGAACGCCGGGGCGCGGCGACGCCCGCCCCCGGCGGTGCCCAGGGCAGACGCCGGAGCGGAGCGCCGGGCGTCTCGCGCACCGCACCGTTCCTCTACGTTGGCCCCACGGTCATCCTCATCGGGATCCTGCTCGTCGTTCCCGTCGTGACCGTCATCGGGTATTCGCTCTTCGACAACGTCATCACGAACCCGAACCCGAAATTCGTCGGGCTCGCTCACTACACCGAGCTACTCACCGACACGGGGTTCTACAAGTCGATCGGCAACACCCTGATCTTCACGGTCGTCAGTGTCGTCGCACACTTCACGATCGGCCTTGCCTTCGCCCTGCTGCTAAATTCGCCCCTCGTCGGGCGCATGACGACGGCGATCTTCCGGGCGATCTACGTTCTCCCGTGGCTCTTCACGATTGCGATCGTTGCGGTGCTGTGGCGCATGCTGCTGAACCCTAACGGCATCGTGAACTATCTGCTCGGCTTCCTCGGCATGGGGCAGACCGAGTGGCTCAGCAACCCGGCGCTCGCGCTTGGCACGGTTACCTTCATCAACATCTGGTGCGGTTACCCGTTCTTCATGGTGAGCATGCTGGCTGGCCTGCAGGGCATCTCGGCCGACCTCTACGAGGCGGCGCGAGTCGACGGCGCCGGCGCGTGGCAGCGATTCCGAGCCGTGACCCTGCCGAGCCTGAAGCCGATCATCATCAGCATGGGGCTGCTCGACCTCATCTGGACGTCGCAGCAGTTCGCGCTCATCTGGATGACGACGGGCGGCGGCCCCGTCGATGCGACGGAGCTCGTCAGCACCTTTACCTACAAGCTCGCGTTTACGCGCTACGAGTTCGGAGCGGCATCGACCGCCGCCGTTATCGTGCTCGCGCTCTCGATGATCCTCGCCGTCGCCTACGTGCGGCACCAGAGAGACAAGGACTAGAGCCATGGTCTTCACGGAAGCACCCGCGACGACGCAGACACTCGTCACCAAGCGGCACGTGCCGCGCCGCGCGGTCACCGCCCGGTCGAGGCGCCGCACGGCGAAGACGCTCACGGTCGTCGGGCTGATCCTCGGGGCCCTGTTCGCCGGTCTCCCCGTGCTCTGGATGCTCTCGAGCTCGTTCAAGTCGAACACGCAGATCTTCGAGAACCCTCCGCGGCTCATCACCGAGACGTTCAGCCTCGACGCATACGTCACGATCTTCACCGACCCCGAGAAAGTGCGATTCTTCGTCAACAGCTACGTCGTCGCGCTCTCGGTCGTCGCCTGCACGCTCGTCGTCGCGATCCTCGCGGCGTACGCGTTCAGCAGGTTCGAGTTCCGCGGCAAGAAGATCCTAAACGTCGTCATCATCAGCGTCCAGGCCGTGCCGCCGATCACGCTGCTGATTCCGTACTTCGGACTCATCGTCCTGCTCGGCCTGTACGACTCATACCCAGGCCTGATCCTCACCTACATGGTGTTCACGCTTCCCTACGCCGTGATCATGATGACGAGCTACTTCAACTCGCTCCCGCGAGAGCTCGACGAGGCGGTGCGCGTCGACGGCGGCGGATCCTGGACCGCGCTCTGGCGGATCCTGGTTCCCGTCGCGACGCCCGGAATCGTGTCGGCCGGCATGTACACCTTCGTTCTCGCGTGGAACGAATACCTCTTCGCGCTGACCCTGACCCGGACCGTCGAAATGCGCACGGTGCCTATCGGAATTCAGCTGCTCATGGGACAGCACTCGTACGAGTGGAACGAGATGATGGCGATGAGCATCGTCGGCTCGATTCCCGTTCTCGTGCTGTTCCTCTTCTTCCAGCGGTACTTCATCGGTGGGCTCACCGCTGGATCCGTCAAGAGTTAACAACCCCATTCAAAGGAGAACCCGAATGCTCATTTCCGGACACGACCTGCTCGACGTCGCCCACAAGAACAACTTCGCGATTCCGGCGTTCAATGTCGCCGATTACCACATGTTCAACGGCCTCATTGAGATCAGCGAGGAGAAGAACTCGCCGGTCATCATCGCGATCCACCCCAATGAGATCAACCTGCTGGGCTTCGACGTGCTGCGCGCGATCCGCGAGCGCCTGCACCGCTCGCCCGTCCCCGCGACGATCCACTGGGACCACGGAGCGACGACCGAACAGATGATCGCAGCCGTGCAGGGCGGCTTCACTTCCGTGATGTTGGACGCCTCGGCGGAGCCGTTCGCGGAGAACGTCGCCCAGACGAAGCGCGCCGTCGACATCGCCCACGTGGTGGGCGTCTCGGTTGAGGGGGAGCTCGGTACCATCGGCAAGATGGAGTCGGCAGACGGTGGCATCATCTACACGGATCCGGCGGACGCCGTCGAGTTCGTCAAGCAGACGGGCGTCGACTCGCTCGCAGTCGCGATCGGCACCCGCCACGGCATCTATCCGGCTGACATCAAGCCCGAGCTGAAGCTCGACCTCCTCCGCGAGATCAAGGCAGCCGTCGGAATCCCGCTTGTGCTGCACGGCGGATCCAACAACCCCGATGACGAGATCGGTGAGGCCGCTCGAAGCGGCGTCAACAAGATCAACATTTCGAGCGACGTGAAGGTCGCCTTCTTTGAGAAGCTGCGCGAAGTGCTCGAAGACCGCGGGCTCCGCGAGCCCGACGCAATCATGCCCCCGGCTCTCGAGGCGATGAAGGCCGTCGCGGCGCAGAAGATCGACCTCTTCGGCGCGGCGGGGAAGGCCTCGCTATACACCTCGCCCGCGGCATACAAAGTGAACCTCTTCGGATCCGGACAGGGCGAGACGTACTGATGACCCCGCACGACCTCACCGGGAGCGGCGACCGCACCGTCGCTCCCGGCGAGATCGTCCTCGGGCTTCAGGGGACGGTCGACTATGAGATCGCCTGGGACCGCGAGGCGATCGATACGCTCATCGCCGAGTACGGCATCGAACAGGGCGAGATTGATGCGGGCATCGCAGTCGTCGACGAGCGCACCCTGCTGGTCTCGGTGCTCGGCTTTCTCGCGACGGGGGTCGGCGGCGAACGCCACGCCGCCTCGTCCGAGATCGTGGAGCGCTTCGCGGCGCGATTCCCGCGGGAGATTACGCTCGGCGGCACCGGCGTGCGCGCGGCGCTGGTGCTCCGCAAGCTCGGGATCCCGTCGCTCTTGCATCTCGTGAGCACCGACGCGAACGTGCGCCGGCTCCTCCCCGATGACATCGACTACATCACCAGCGCGACGCACGACACGCTCGACCCGCACCTCATCATTCAGTTCCGGCCGGGCGATGGCGCCCGCGTCGGCGACCGCGAATACGCGGTGCGAGAGGCGAACCGCCTGATCATCGCCAACGATCCGCCCGCTGCCAACCTGGTGCTGAGCGACGAGCTCGGCGACCGCGTTGGTGCATCGCGCGTCTTCCTCATCTCCGGTTTCAACGCGATCGCGGACGAAGCGATCCTGCACCGTCGTCTCGATGAAATCCGCACGGTCGCGGCGCGGCTGCCGGAGGACGGCATCAGCGTCTACGAGGACGCCGGCTTCCACAACGCCGGCTTCCAGCCGGCGGTCGCCGATGCGATCGGTCCCGCGGTCGACGTCTTCAGCATGAATGAGGACGAGCTACAGGCGCGGCTCGGTCGGGCCCTCGATCTCCGCGATGCCGCGCAGATCGAGGACGCGCTCCGCGAGTTGCGCTCCCGGATCCCGGATCCGGTCCTCGTCGTCCATACGCGATACTGGACCGCCGTATGGGCGTCCGAGAGCCGCGAACGGATCCTCGATCGCGTCGCGACCGCCGCGGACGCGGGCGATGCGACGGCGGCCGGCCGCTACGCCCACGGCGACGACGTCACGGCCGCGGACATCGACGCGATCGCCGCCGGGCCGCGGCAGGCGGAGAGCATCGCCTTCGCGAGCGATCTCGAGGCGAGGCTCGGGGCGCGAAGCCGCGTCTTGCCGGGCTTCCACATCGACCCACCGAGCCCGACGACGATCGGCCTCGGCGATACCTTTATTGGCGGCCTCATTGGCTCCCTCGCGCGCGCATCGGAGAGGATCTTGTCATGAGCGCACCGGTGATTCTCGGCCCGAACCAGCCGCCCGCGCGGCCGTATCGCGGGGGAGCGGGCATCCGGGAGCTACGCGGCACGGGCTCGGAAGACGTGTACGCCCCGGAAGACTTCGTCGCGTCGACGACCTGCACCTTCGGATCTGACACCGTGGGGCTCAGCAGGCTCCCGGATGGCACACTCCTCCGCGACGCGATCGCGGCCGACCCCGCAGCCTGGCTTGGCGCCGAGCACGTCGCGGTATTCGGCGGCGAGACCGCGCTTCTCGTGAAGCTCCTGCACACGGGTGAGCGATTGTTCAACCACGCACACCCGGACGCGGTCTTCGCGGAAGCACACCTCGGGATCGGCCGCGGCAAGACCGAGGCCTGGATCATTACGGACACGGGCGGACGCGAGAGCGCTGACGTATGGCTCGGGTGGAACCGCGAGGTCACCGAGGGCGAGATCGCGGAGTGGTTCGCGCGGCAAGACTCGGATGGGATGCTGGCCGCGCTCAACCACGTGACGGTGCGTGCGGGCGAGTGGATCCACGTCCCCGCGGGGACACCGCACTCGATCGGCGAGGGCATCACCCTCGTCGAATTACAAGAACCCGTCGATCTCTCGATCATCCTCGAGTACGCGCCCTTCCCCGCGCTCGACCGCGAGGCGGCGCTTCTCGGGCTACCGGTCGAGACGGCGCTCGCCGCGGTGTCGCGCGACCGCACGGATCCGTCGGCGCTTCACGGCGCCGTCGTCGACGGCTCGTTCCTGCCACTGGCGGCGGATCCGTTCTACCGCGCCGAGCAGGTGCGCGGCGGCGACATCCTCGACGCCGGCTTCAGCGTCGTCGTCGTGCTCGAGGGCGCCGGATCCCTCAGGGAGGTTCCCGTCGCGCGCGGCGCCACCGTCGTCATCCCGCACTCGGCGGGGCCGTTGCAGCTGGTGGGCGACCTGCGTGCGATCAGGTGCCGCCCGCCGCACCCGAATGAGGTCCACGCCCCAGGTAGGCTAGAACCATGACGCACACCCTCATCCTGCTCCGCCACGGGCAGAGCGAATGGAACGAAAAGAACCTGTTCACCGGTTGGGTGGACGTCCGACTCACCGAGCAGGGCCGCGGCGAGGCCAAGCGCGGCGGCGAGCTGCTCGCCGAAGAGGGCGTCCTGCCCGACGTGCTCTACACGTCGCTGCTCAGCCGCGCCATCCAGACCGCGAACATCGCGCTCGACTCGGCCGACCGCCTCTGGATCCCCGTGAAGCGCTCGTGGCGCCTCAACGAGCGCCACTACGGTGCGCTGCAGGGTAAGGACAAGGCCCAGACCCTCGCCGAGTTCGGCGAGGAGAAGTTCATGGAGTGGCGCCGCTCGTTCGACGTTCCGCCGCCCGCGATCGACGCCGACGACGAGTTCGCGCAGACGCACGACCCGCGCTACGCCGACATCGACGGCGAGCTGCCCGCGACCGAGTCGCTCGCGCTCGTGATCGACCGCCTTCTGCCCTACTGGGAGAGCGACATCGCCGCCGACCTGAAGTCGGGCAAGACCGTCATGGTCGCCGCCCACGGCAACTCGCTGCGCGCGCTCGTGAAGCACCTCGAGGGCATCAGCGACGACGACATCGCCGCGCTCAACATCCCCACGGGCATCCCGCTCGTGTACGAGCTCGACGACAACCTGCAGCCCACGGGCCCCGGCCGCTACCTCGACCCCGAGGCCGCCGCTGCCGGAGCCGCCGCGGTCGCCAACCAGGGCAAGTAAGCCCCGACGCAAAAAGGATGGGATCCCCAAGGGGGATCCCATCCTTTTTCGCGTTCCTCAGCCCTCGAAGCGGTATCCGAGGCCGCGCACGGTGACGAGCATCGTCGGCTTCGAGGGGGTCTCCTCGATGCGCGAGCGGATGCGCTTGATGTGCACGTCGAGCGTCTTCGTGTCACCGAAGTAGTCGGATCCCCACACGCGGTCGATGAGCTGGCCTCGCGTGAGCACGCGGCCCGTGTTGCGCATGAGCAGCTCGAGAAGCTCGAACTCCTTCAGCGGCATGTTGATCTGCTCGCCCTCGACGGCGACGGTGTGGCGGTCGATGTCGAGCGTGACGCGCCCGCCCTCGAGCACGTGCTCCTCGTAGTCTTCCTCGGGCTGGGCCGAGCGGCGAAGCACGGCGCGCATGCGCGCCAGCAGCTCTCGAGACGAGTAGGGCTTCGTGACGTAGTCGTCGGCGCCGAGCTCGAGCCCCACGACGATGTCCACCTCAGAGTCCTTCGCGGTGAGCATGACGATCGGCACCTGGCTGGTCGTGCGGATCTGGCGACATACCTCGGTGCCCGGGATACCGGGCAGCATGAGGTCGAGTAGGATCACGTCGGCGCCCTGCTCCTGGAACAGCCGCAGCGCCTTTTCACCGTCGTCTGCAATCTCGACCTCGAAGCCCTCGCGTCCGAGCAGGTACGCGAGCGGATCCGCGAGATCGGGTTCGTCTTCTACAAGCAGCACGCGGGTCATGCAGAGCTTTCCTTTCGCTTCGCCGCCCGTTCGGCGGCGCGCTTTTTCTTCTCTCGTTGCTTCTTCGACTTCTTATCGAGCTTAAGCGGCACGGCGCCCGTGAGCGGCCCACCGAGCGGCAGGCGGATCGTGAACGTGGATCCCTGCCCCTCGCGGGACCACAGGCGCACCTCGCCGCCGTGCCGCTGAATGGCGTGCTTCACGATCGACAGGCCGAGGCCCGTACCACCCGTGTGCCGCGAGCGCGCCTGGTCGGCGCGATAGAAGCGCTCGAAGATGCGCTTCTGGTCGGCCTCCGAGATGCCGAGACCCTGGTCGGTGACGGCGATCTCGACGATGTCTTCGTCTTGCTTCACGCCGATGCCGACGTGCGAGCCCTCGGGCGAATAGGCGATCGCGTTCGAGACGAGGTTGCTGAGCGCCTCGACGAGCACGCGGGCGTCGCCGTGCACACGGATCCCGGTCTCGCCGCCCGTGACGAGTTCGACGTCTGCGGCGCGCGCCGTCGTCTGATGGGCGTCGACGGTGCGGGCGACGATCTCGTCGACCGACACGTCGCTGACATCGAGTAGCTCGTCGGCGGCCTGCAGGCGCGACAGGTTCATGATGCGCGCCGTGAGCTGGCCGAGGCGGTCGGCCTCGGCCGACACGCGCTCCGAGAAGTGACGCACCTGGTCGGGGTCGTCGGCGGCCACGACGAGCGCCTCCGCCAGCAGCCCGATGGCGCCGACGGGGGTCTTCAGCTCGTGGCTCGTGTTCTGGATGAAGTCCTGTCGCATCTGTTGCACGCGCTCCTGCTCGGAGATGTCGCGCACGAAGATGGCGATGAACTCGTCCGAGATGGCGGCGGCGCGGCCGATCACGAGGCGGGTGTCGCTCGAGACGCGGCTCACGCGGATCCGCATGGTCTGGGCGGGGGAGCGGCCGTTCTGGCGGGCGAGCTTCATGAGCCCGCGCAGCTCCTCCTGGGCGAGGCGGCGGCCGGCGACGACCCCGAGCCATCGAGAGGAGGGGGAGGCCGCGAGGACGATGCCGGAGGCGTCGGTCACGACCGCGGCATCTTCGAGAACATCGAGCATCGATGTGACGGCAGCGGGCACCTGAGGGTTCGCCGATCGCATGGCGCGATCGCGGAGCTGGAACGCTCCGACGATGACAAGGGTGACGAGCGTGCCGATCGCGATCCCAACGAACATCGCAAGCAGGGATCCGGGCATAATTCCAGGGTACGTGGACGTGAGCTGACACGCTGATGAACTAACGGATATCGCGGACCCGCGCGGCGTGTATTCACAATCACTCCATCGTCCGTTAACCTTCGGAGGCGAGAATCGGGCTCGCCACGTGGGGCGTTCGAAGCGTCGCGCGATCCACGGACACACGAAAGGGCGCCCAAAAATGCGTGAAGTGTTCCACGACACTCTCGAAGACATCCAGAACCGACTCGTCGAGATCTCTGAGCTCGTCGCAGAGGCGATTGAAAAGGCCACGCGTGCCTTCGCGACCCGCGATGTCGCCCTCGCAGAAGAGGTCATCGCGAACGACGACTACATCGACCATCTCGTTCTTACGACCGACGAGATCGCGATCGAGACCCTCGCGATGCAGCAGCCCGTCGCGCACGACCTGCGCGTCATCGTCTCGGCCCTCCGCGCGAGCGCGTCGCTCGAGCGTATGGGCGACCTCGCCGACCACATCGCTCAGCTCGTGCGCTCGCGCTACCCCGAGCGCGCGATCCCGCAGGGCCTCATGCCGGTGTTCGAGCGCATGGGTCGCCTCGACGTGCAGGTGGCGCGCACGCTGACCACGCTGCTGCGCACGCAGGACCTGCAGTACGCAACGCAGATCCGCGACACCGACGACGAGATCGACGAGCTGCACGCCAGCGTGTACGAGCGCGTCCTCGGCGATTCGTTCGGCGGCGAGATCCCTCACGCCATCGACGCGACCCTCGCGAGCCGCTACCACGAGCGCTTCGCCGACCACGCCGTGTCGGTCGCGAAGAAGGTCGTGTACCTCGCGACGGGTGACTGGTCGGGCGCCGACGACGACTTCGACGAGATCGAGGCGCCGGCCGAGGCCCCGGAGAACACCGAGGCGTAAACGCAGCGGCACGAAAAACAACGGCACAAAAAATGGGATCCCCTCGGGGGATCCCATTTTTTGCGTTCCGGAGTCTTACTCTTCGCCGTGCTCGGTGACCATCGAGACGGGCGTGCACGCCTCGGCGTCGTAGACGTCGTTCGGCGCGAGGTCGCTGTACTCGGTGAGGCAGTTGTTCAGCACGGGCAGGTTGATCTCGACGCCGTCGGAGTCGCCGGGCTGCGCGTAGACCTCGAGGGTCGAGCCGGGGATCGTGTCGATGTTGTCGAGCAGCTCGGGCGCATCCTTCGCGCCGAGGCTCAGGGTCTCGCCCGCGGCGACGTCGATCGAGACGCTTCCGCCGTCCCAGTCGAGGCCGAAGGTCTGGTTCGCGTCGGTGTTGTTCACGAGAACCGCGACGAGGTTGCCCTGGCGGCCGTCCTCGTCGGCGACCACGAAGGCGTTGCGAACGTCGAGACCAGGCGTGTCAGAGTGCGGCAGGTTGACACCGTCAGAAGCGGTGTACTCGATGGTCGTTGCCTGCTGTGCGACCATTCCGCAACCCGTGGCGGATAGAAGCACGGCGCCGGCAGCGGCGAGGGACGCGATGATGCGCGATTTCACGGATCCTCCAGGTGGTGCGATTCCCGCACGGGAGGCGGGCCGTCGCCATCTTATCGGGTGCGACTGAATGCTCCTACCCGCGGCGCCAGGGCAGTGGGCGCGTAATCCTAGTACACATCGCGCTGTGATAAACTAGCGGTCGCTGGGAAGGACGTAATCCATATGCTTTTTGAGGTCGGCGAAACTGTCGTCTACCCCCACCACGGGGCTGCAACCATCACCGAGGTAAAGACTCGAGTCATCAAGGGCGAGGAGAAGACGTACCTCAAGCTCAACGTGACGCAGGGCGACCTCGTGATCGAGGTCCCCGCCGAGAACGTCGACCTTGTCGGCGTTCGTGACGTTATCGACGAGGGCGGGCTCAACGCCGTGTTCGAGGTGCTGCAGGCACCCTTCACGGAAGAGCCCACGAACTGGTCGCGCCGCTACAAGGCGAACCTTGAGAAGCTCGCCTCGGGCGACGTGATCAAGGTCAGCGAGGTCGTCCGCGACCTGTGGCGCCGCGATCAGGACCGCGGGCTGTCGGCCGGCGAGAAGCGCATGCTCGCGAAGGCCCGCCAGGTGCTCGAGTCGGAGGTCGCGCTCGCGAAGAAGGTGTCCGAGGAAGATGCCGCGAAGATTCTCGACGAGACCCTCGCGCAGGACGTCGCGGCGGCCTGACCGTCTTTTCACGAACCGCCCCGCACCGTGTCTCGGTGCGGGGCGGTTCTGTCTGCGGCTATTTTCGTAAGGGTGAGCATGACCGATATCGACACCGCCATCGTCGTCGTCGCCGCGGGCAGCGGAACGCGCCTCGGCGCGGCGGCCCCCAAGGCCTTCGTCGAGGTTGACGACGCGTCGATCCTCGCGCACTGCCTCCGCGGCGTGTTCCGCGCGCGTCCCGCGCAGGTCATCGTCGTCGCGCCCGAGTCGCACCTCGACGAGGCGCGGCGGGTCGCGCTCGCCGAGGCCGGATCCGCCGCCGGCCGCGTCACGATCGTCGCGGGCGGATCCACCCGCCAGCGGTCGGTCGCCGCGGGCCTCGCGGCGCTGGATCCGGAGGTCGCGACGGTGCTGGTGCACGACGCCGCGCGCGCCCTCACGCCGCCCGAGGTGATCGACCGCGTCGCCGACACCGTGCGGGCGACGGGCCACGGCGTGCTGCCGGTGCTCGACGTCGTCGACACGATCAAGCGCACCGAGGGAGACTTCATCGCCGCGAGCGTCGACCGGTCGGAGCTCGCCGCGGCGCAGACGCCGCAGGGCTTCCCGCGGCGCGCGCTCCTCGACGCCTACGAGAACGCGACGACAGACTTCACCGACGACACCGCGGTGGTCGCCGAGGCGGGCCTGCCGGTGCGCCGGGTCGCCGGATCCGAGGACAGCTTCAAGATCACGACCCCCGCCGATCTCGCCCGCGCGCGCGACCTCGTTCGCCGCGCCCCGCGGATCCGCGAAGAAGGTCACGAGGAGGGCACCATGGCCGACGACAAGCGATACCCGCGCGTGGGCGTGGGGACCGACGTTCACGCCTTCGGGGGAGAGGGCAACCTCTGGCTCGCGGGGCTCGAGTGGCCGGGGGAGCCCGCCCTCTCGGGCCACTCCGACGGCGACGCCGTCGGGCACGCGATCGTCGATGCCGTGTTGAACGCCGCGGGCCTCGGCGACATCGGCACCCACTTCGGCGTCGACCGCCCGGAGTTCGCGGGCGCGCACGCCGAGGCATTCCTCGCCGAGACCGCCCGCATCGCGCGAGACGCCGGGTGGGTCATCGGCAACGTCTCGGTTCAGATGCAGGCGCAGCGCCCGCGCTTCTCGCACCGCCGCGCGGAGGCAGAAGCAGCGCTCTCGGCGGCCCTCGGCGCACCAGTCTCGGTGTCGGCGACGACGACCGACGGCCTCGGCTTCACGGGGCGCGCGGAAGGCGTGCAGGTGTTCGCCGTGGCGATGGTCGTGCCCGCGTAGTCTTGGTACGTGACTCTTAGGCTGTACGACACCCGCGCCCAGGCGCTTCGCGATTTCTCCCCGCTCGACGAGAAGAACGTCACGATGTACGTCTGTGGACCGACCGTGCAGTCGGGCCCCCACGTGGGGCACCTGCGCGCCTCGCTGGCCTTCGACCTGCTGCGCCGCTGGCTCGAACACCGCTACGGCCGCGTGACGTTCGTGCGCAACGTCACCGACATCGACGACAAGACCCTCGCGAACGCGACCGAGGCCGAGCCATGGTGGGCGCTCGCGTACCGCGTCGAGCGCGAGTTCACGGCCGTGAACGACGCGATCGGGATCCTGCCGCCGACCTACGAGCCGCGGGCGACCGGATCCATCGACCAGATGCAGGAGCTCATCGCGAGCCTCATCGAGCGCGGGCACGCCTACGCGTCGGAGGGCGACGTCTACTTCGACGTGCGCTCGTGGCCGGAGTACGGCGCGCTCACGCGCCAGCGGCCCGACGAGATGGATCCGGACGTCGACGCCGATCTGCGCGGCAAGCGCGACGCCCACGACTTCGCGCTGTGGAAGGCGACGAAGGCGGGGGAGCCCGAGACGGCGTCGTGGCCCTCGCCGTGGGGCCCCGGGCGCCCCGGCTGGCACATCGAGTGCTCCGCGATGTCGCGCCGCTACCTCGGTGACGAGTTCGACATCCACGGCGGCGGCCTCGACCTGCGCTTCCCGCACCACGAGAACGAGCTCGCGCAGTCGACGGCGGCGGGCCACGGCTTCGCGCGCTACTGGGTGCACAACGGCCTCGTGACGGTGAACGGCCAGAAGATGTCGAAGTCGCTCGGCAACTTCGTACTCGCGGCCGACCTCCTCGCGGAGAACCCCGCTCGCGTGGTCCGTTACGCCCTCTCGGCGGCGCACTACCGCTCGAGCCTTGACGTGTCGGAGCAGGCGCTCGCCGAGGCGTCGAGCGCGCTCGACCGCATCGAGGGCTTCGCCCAGCGCGGCCTGCGCGAGATCGGCCCGTTCGAACCGTCGCAGCTCCCCGAGGCCTTCGTCCGCGTGATGGACGACGATCTCGGCGTTCCGCAGGCGCTCGCCGTCGTGCACGAGACCGTGCGCGCGGGCAACACGGCGCTCGATGCGGGCGATCGTGAGGCCGCCGCGGGCGCTCTCTCAGCTGTTTTCGGCATGATGGACGTGCTGGGGCTGCCTCTTTATTCGAGTGCTGTGGCATCCTCGGGATCCGCCGACCAGGCGCTGGGCGCACTGGTCGACCACCTCCTCACGCAGCGACAGACCGCGCGCGCCGAGAAGGACTGGGCGACGGCCGACCGCCTGCGCGACACGTTCGTGGCGGCCGGCATCACCCTTGAAGACACCCCATCCGGAACACATTGGAGCATCGATGGCTAAGCCAGGACGGCCCGGCGCCGCTAAGGGCAAGAAGGGCGCGCCCAAGGGCACGGGCGGCAAGAACAAGCGCGGCCTCGCGGGCCGCGGACCGACGCCGAAGGCCGAGGACCGCACCTACCACAAGGCCTACAAGCAGAAGCAGCTCGCCGAGCGCGCCGCGGCGAAGCGGCCGCAGCGCGCCGCCGCGCCGCGCCGCCGCCCGAACGACGACAACGAGTACGTGACGGGCCGCAACAGCGTGCTCGAGGCGCTGCGCACGAAGATCCCGGCGACGGCGTTCTACATCGCGCACCGCGTCGAGATGGACGACCGCGTCAAGGAGATGATCGCGCTCGCGAAGAACGGCGATGTGCCGATCCTCGAGGTCACCCGCCCCGAGCTCGACCGCATGGCCGGCTTCGACGGCGTGCACCAGGGCGTTGCGCTGAAGGTGCCGCCCTACGAGTACCCGCACCCGCAGGACGTTCTCGAGCAGGTCGTGAACCGCGGCGAGACGCCGCTGTTCGTCGCGCTCGACGGCGTGACGGATCCGCGCAACCTCGGTGCGATCATCCGCTCGACGGCGGCGTTCGGTGGCCAGGGCGTCATCATCCCGCAGCGTCGCTCGGCGGGCCTCAACTCGGCCGCCTGGAAGACGAGCGCGGGCGCCGCGGCCCGGATCCCGGTCGCGATGGCCCCGAACCTCACGAGCATCATCAAGGAGTTCAAGAAGCAGGGCGTGTTCGTGCTCGGCCTTGACGGTGGCGGCGACGTGCAGATGCCGGACATCGAGCTGGCCGACCGCCCGCTGCTGATCGTCATCGGCAGCGAGGGCGAGGGCCTCTCGCGCCTCGTCACCGAGAACTGCGACCAGATCGTCTCGATCCCGATCTCGTCGGCGACCGAGTCGCTCAACGCCGGTATCGCCGCGTCGGTGGCGCTCTACCAGGTCTCGACGATGCGCCAGGCGCAGGGCGAGTAACGCCGCACACGCAAGAAGGGCCTTCCCACTCTCGAGTGGGAAGGCCCTTCTTGGTTTCCGCTTACTTCAGCGGGAGACGCTCGCCGGTCGATGCGTCGAACGCGTGCACGCGGGCAGCGTTCGGGGTGATCGTGACGACGTCACCGGCCGAGGGGTGGTTGCGGCCGTCAACGCGGACCACAATCTCCGTCTCGTTGCCGTCGATGACGGCGTTGCCGTAGAGGTAACCGTCCGAGCCGAGCTCCTCGACCAGGTTCACCGTGACCTGAAGACCACCCTCGGCGGCCGAAACCACCGTGAAGTCCTCGGGGCGCACGCCGACCGTGACCGTGTTGCCCGTAGCCGCCTGAACGTTCTGCGCAACCGGCACAACGCTCGTGCCGATCTGGACAGCATCGCCCGAGACCGCGGCGGGGAACAGGTTCATAGCCGGCGAACCGATGAAGCCTGCGACGAAGTCGTTCTGCGGCGTCTCGTAGAGGTCACGCGGCGAACCGACCTGCTGAAGGATGCCATCCTTCAGAACCGCAATGCGGTCACCCATGGTGAGGGCCTCGGTCTGGTCGTGCGTGACGTACACGGTGGTGACACCGAGACGACGCTGCAGCGACGCGATCTGCGTACGGGTCTGCACGCGGAGCTTCGCGTCGAGGTTCGACAGCGGCTCGTCCATGAGGAACACCTGGGGCTCACGGACGATAGCGCGACCCATCGCGACACGCTGACGCTGACCACCCGAGAGGGCCTTCGGCTTGCGGTCGAGGTAGGGCTCGAGGTCGAGGAGCTTCGCAGCCTCTTCCACGCGCTTGTTGCGCTCTTCCTTGCTGACGCCCGCGATCTTGAGCGCGAAGCCCATGTTGTCGCGAACCGTCATGTGGGGGTAGAGCGCGTAGTTCTGGAACACCATCGCGATGTCGCGGTCCTTCGGCGGAACGTCGGTGACATCGCGGTCACCGATGCGAATCGCGCCGTCGTTGACCTCTTCGAGGCCTGCGAGCATACGTAGCGTCGTCGACTTACCGCAACCCGAGGGGCCGACCAGGACCAGGAACTCGCCATCGGCGATCTCGAGGTTGATCTTGTCGACAGCCGGACGGGTACCGCCCGGGTAGACACGGGTTGCGTTGTCAAACGTCACAGTTGCCATAACTGCTTCTCCTTCACCGGCAGGTACGTGCCGGACGATCCTTTGTGAATGAGCGAGGCGCCGAAGCGCTCCGCGCACCCGTCTTTGGGTGCCCGATCAGTATTGCATACGTTTCAACCGAGGGCGATTCACAGCGGGTCTCACTATGATCTGCGGGGTACCACGAGGGGGCTATCGATGAGCAACGATGTGAGCAACGAGCGACGCGATGCCGTGCGAGCACAGGCCAAAAAGGTCGGCGCGCGGATCCGGCGCCGCAAGGTCGCGCGCCGAACGCTGATCACGGTTGTCGTGATCGCGGCCGTCGGCGCGGCCGGCTGGTGGGTGTGGAAGACCGTCACCCCCGAGCTCGATCGTCCCGTCGTCGAGCCCAAGAACCTCACGGGCGACGGCGTCGACATGCTGTCGCTCATCCCGGAAGACGAGCGCCCTGCGATGGCCGACGAGCCGATCGCGATCGACGTCTACTTCGACTACATGTCGCCCGACGCCGGCGTGATCGAACAGAACCTCGCGCCGCAGATCTACGAGCTGATGGACGAGGGCGTGGTGACCCTCACCTACCACCCGCTCTCGCTGATCCCCAACGAGTCGAACGGCTCGCAGTACTCGACGCGCGCGGCCGCCGCCGCGATGTGCGTCGTGTCGGAGGCGCCCGAGGCGTTCCGCACCTTCAACACCGCGCTCCTCACGGCGCAGCCCGAGATCGGCACCGAGGGCCCGACCGACGAGGAGCTCGCGAAGATCGCGAGCGACGCCGGCGCCCCGGGCCTCGACGACTGCATCTCGGACCACACCTACGCACCGTGGATCGGCGAGGCGACCACCCGCGCGACCTCGAGCGACCTGCCGGACACCGACGGCATCCGCGTCACGACGCCGATCGTGCTCGCCGACCACAAGCTGTACGACGGCGGCCTCGACGACCCCGCCGACTTCAGCCAGTTCCTGCTGACGCTGCAGAGCGAGCAGTACTACGGTGACACCAGTCAGGGAGACTCCGAGTAGGATATCTCCTGGCCCGTTCGCGGGCCTGGCCGGCTTAGCTCAGTTGGTAGAGCACCGCTCTTGTAAAGCGGGGGTCGTGGGTTCGAGCCCCTCAGCCGGCACCTTATGTACGTCTTTGGATATGGCTCCCTCGTCTCGCCGGCAAGCGCCGGCCGTACGCTTCTCCGCGACGTCGAGGCCCTCCCCGCGGCCCGCCTCGCGGGCCACCGCCGCGATTGGCGGATCGGCGCGCCGATCGTCTTCGAAGACGGCACCCGCGCGACCGGCGGCTTCCTCGACGTGCAGCCGCATCCCGGATCCGCGGTGCTCGGCGCGCTGCTCGCGGTCTCGCCCGCGGAGCTGCGCATGCTCGAGGGCCGCGAGGCGCAGTACGACACCGTCGAGGTTACCGACTCGATTACGGCCGAGATCGAGCTCTCGGGGCCGGTGTTCGCGTTCATGGGGCGCGCGGAGCATCGCGCGTACCCGGACATGGTCCTGCCGACGCGCTATCTCGAGCTCGTGACCGGCGCCGTCGCGACGCGCGGCGAGGCGTTCGCCGACGAGTTCTGGGCGACGACGGCGCCCGCCGATCTGCCGACGCACGACGGCGCATACCGCTTCGCGGATCCGGCGCAGGAGCGCGCGGCCCGGCCGTAGCGGCCCGCGGGGGAGAGGGTTTCTCTCTTGTAACTTTGCGTGTGGAGCGTTCCACATGCGTTCACCAATGCGTCACGAGCGCGCCGCCTGTCATTCGTGACCGATTCCTACCGTTGACACGTTGTCAATCGAAGGGATCGAGATGTTCGTCGAGGTGGAACGCTCCACAACGCGTCCGGAGGAACGGCGCGCGAACGAGCCGCGCCGCACCATGCCGTGGCGCCACCGCGCGCGCCTCGCGCTCGCCCACCCTGCGACGCTCCTCGGCCTGATCCTCATCGCCGTCTTCGGCTACCTCATCGTCGCGCCCGTCATCTCGATGCTGCTGGGCGCGATCCAGGTCGGCTTCGGCGACGACGTGCGCACGGGTTCGCCTGCGGGCAGCTTCACGAGCTACTACCTCGAGCGCGTCTTCGCCTCGCCCGTCGCGGACATCATCTTCTACGAGCCGCTGCGCAACACCCTGCTGCTCGCCCTCGGCGCGATCGTCACGGCCCTCGCGATCGGCGTTCCGGTCGCGTGGCTCCTCGCCCGCACCGATCTGCCGGCCCGCCGCTGGTTCTCGACGGCGCTCATCGTGCCGTACATGCTGCCGGCGTGGACCTTCGCGCTCGCGTGGACCACGATCTTCAAGAACCGCCGCATCGGCGGCGCCCCGGGCTGGTTCGAGGCCGCCGGCCTCACGCCGCCTGACTGGCTGGCGTACGGCCCCGTGCCGATCCTCATCATCTTCACGATGCACTTCGTGCCGTTCGTCATCCTGCTGACGACGAACGCCATCAAGAACGTGCCCGACGACCTCTCCGAGGCCGCGCAGGTGCTGGGTGCCTCCTCGGCGCTTCGCACCCGCAAGATCATCCTGCCGCTGCTGACCCCCGCGGTGCTGTCGGCCGCGACCCTCATCTTCGCGAAGGCGCTCGGCGAGTTCGGTGTCGCCTACGTGCTCGGAACGCCCGCGGGCTTCTCGGTGCTGTCGACCACGCTCTACCAGGCGATCGGCACGCAGCAGCCCGGCGTCGCCGCGGTCGTCGCCGCCGTGATGGTCGTGCTGGGAGCCGCCTCGGTCTACGTCGACGTGCGCTTCCTCAAGGAGATGAAGCGGTTCGCGACCGTGTCGGGCCGCGGCATGCGCGGCGTGCCGCAGCGCCTCGGCTGGCGCCGGATCCCGGCCCTCGCCGCCGTGAGCGCGCTCTTCACCGCGTCGGTCCTCGTGCCGCTCGGCGTGCTCGCGCTCTCGACCGTCATGCGGGTGCCCGGCCGCTTCGAGTGGTCGAACGTGACGCTCGACTACTGGATCGGGCACGACCTGCCGACCGTGGGCTTCGCCGACGGCATCCTCGTCAACCCCAAGACGTGGGAGTCGGCGTGGAACACGATCTGGATGGTCGGCATCGCCGCCATCGCGGCAGGCGTGCTCGGCATGCTCGTCGGTTACGTGGTGTCGCGGGCGCCGGCGCGCTGGCTCGGCACGACGCTCCGCGCCGTCACCTTCATGCCCTACCTCGTGCCCGGCATCGCCTTCGCCGTCGCGATCCTGTCGCTCTTCGCGGTGCAGCGCGGCCCCATCCCCGCGCTCTACGGCACGTCGCTGCTGCTGATCATCGTCATGATCGCCGACGAGATGCCCTTCGCCTCGCGCGCCGGATCCAGTGCCATGATGCAGCTCGGCCGCGAGCCGGAGGAGGCCGCGCAGACGCTCGGCGCCGGCTGGCTCACCCGCATGCGCCGCATCGTCCTGCCGATCCAGCGAAACGCCCTCGCGAGCGCGATCCTGCTGCCCTTCGTCTCGGGCGTGCAGGGCCTCAGCCTCGTCATCATCCTGGCGACGCCGGGCACCCAGTTGCTCACGACCCTGTCGATGAACCTCGTCGACAACGGCTACACGCACGCCGCGAACGGCGTCGTGATCATCATCTGCGCCGTGGCCCTCGCCGGCACGTGGGCGGCGAAGAAGCTATTCCGCGCCGACCTGTCGTCCGGCCTCGGATCCTGACCTTTCCCTTCCGCTCCTTTCCACCGCATTTCACCCCATCTGGAGTTCACATGAACCGCACTGCCCGCCGCCTCACCGGCGTCACCGGCGCTCTGCTCGGCGTCGCGCTCGCCGCGACCGCTTGCGCTGGCCAGCCCACCAGCACCGCCGCCGAGACCGACACCGAGACCGAAAACGTCTTCGACACCGACATGACGCTCGACGAGCTCATCGCGGCGGCGAAGGAAGAAGGCCCGATCACGATCTACGACGGCACGTCGAAGATCGAGGAGATGGCCGCCGCCTTCACCGAGGAATACGGCATCGAGGCGACCGGCGTGAAGGCCGACGCCGCCGAGGTCATCGAGAAGACCACGCGCGAGGCGCAGTCGGGCAACATCGTCGGCGACGTCGTCGCGCTGAGCGACCTGCCGGCCCTCAAGAGCCAGCTGCTGCCGAACGATTTCGTCACCACCTACGTGCCCGCCGACCTCGAGGAGAACATCCCCGAGAACATGCGCGAGCCGCTCGTCATGATCACCGACCCGGCGTTCTTCACGTACAACACCGAGGTCTACGACGCCTGCCCCATCAGCAACGTGTGGCAGCTGACCGACGCCGACTGGGCCGGCAAGTTCGCGATCGATGACCCGGTGGGCTCGAACGCGACCCTCGACTGGTTTAGCCAGATGTCGCAGTTCGACGACGACGCGCTCGCCCAGGCCTACGAAGACCTGTACGGCGAGCCGCTCGAGACCGAGCAGGACTCGGCGACGGCCGAGTGGGTCGCGCGCCTCGCGGGCAACTCGCCGATCGTCACGAAGTCCGGCGAGGAGGCCTCGGAGGCCGTCGGCGCCCTCGGCCAGACGGATCCGCCCATGGGCCTGATGTCGAGCGCCAAGTACCGCAACATCGACGAGAAGGGCTACGCGCTCTCGGTCTGCGAGGGCCTCGAGCCGTTCACGGGCCGCGCCGCCCCCAAGGGCATCGCGATCGCGACGGGCACGAAGAGCCCCCACGCCGCCATGCTGTTCGTGCACTACGCGCTGACCCAGGAGGGCATCGAGCCCCAGATCGCCGACGGCAAGATCTCGTCGAACTCGACCGTCGTGCAGCCCGAGGACCCGGCCCACACCGCCGACCACCTCGACTCGCTCTACTTCTTCGACAACGCGGGCCTCGACACCGACTGGGCGAACCGCGAGTCGTGGCAGGACCTCTGGCGCGTCTCCGCACGCTAATTCACGCCTGACGAAGGGAACGCGCGATGAGCGCCATCACGATCGAACGAGTCGCGAAGACGTACGCCGGAAGCGCAGCGCCGAGCGTCGATGACCTCAGCCTCACGGTCGAGCAGGGAGACTTCCTCTGCCTGCTCGGCCCGTCGGGCTGCGGCAAATCGACGACGCTGCGGATGATCGCCGGTCTGGAAATGCCGACCGAGGGCCGGATCACGATCGGCGACGCCGTCGTCGACGATGCGGCCCGTGGGATCCACACGGCGGCCGAGCGACGGGGCCTCGGATTCGTCTTCCAGAGCTACGCGCTCTGGCCGCACCTGACGGTGCGCCAGAACGTCGAGTTCGGGCTCACGATCCAGAAGGTGTCGGCACGCGAACGGCGCGAACGCGTCGACCACGCGCTCGAGACGCTCGCCATCGCGCCCTACGCCGACCGCTTCCCGGCGGCGCTCTCGGGCGGTCAGCAGCAGCGCGTCGCCATCGCGCGAACGCTCGCCGCGCGTCCCTCCGTCATGCTCCTCGACGAGCCGCTGTCGAACCTCGACGCGCGCCTGCGCCTCGAGATGCGGGCCGAGTTCCAGCGGATCCACCGCGAGACCGGCACGACCATGGTCTTCGTCACGCACGACCAGTGGGAGGCGATGACCCTCGCGACCCGCATCGTCGTGATGAACGAGGGCCGCGTGCAGCAGGTCGGCTCGCCGCTCGACGTGTACCAGGATCCGGCGAACCGATTCGTCGCCGAGTTCATGGGCAGCCCGCCCCTCAACGTCATCGAGCGGGGCGAGACCGGATCCTCCGCCCGCGTCCTCGACGCGAACCCCGCCGCGGCGTCGGCGGGCCTCCGCCCCGAGGCGCTGCGCTTCGGCGCTGGCGCCGCCGGGCCGCTCGAGTTTCCCGTCACGATCGAGGCCCTCCTGCCGACCGGCGGATCCTGGATCGTCGAGGCCTCCGACGGCGCCCGCCGCCTCTTCGGCACCACCACCTCTCTCCCCGCCGTCCGCGAGGGCGAGCGCACGACCTGCTCGGTCTCGCCGAGCGATGCGCTCTTCTTCTCGGACGACGGATCCCGCATTGCAGAAAGCCTGATTACCGCATGACCTCCCTGAAGCTGCCCCGCGCCCTCATCGTCGACTTCGGCGGTGTGATCGTGGCCTCGAAGAAGCCCGCCGGCTGGCAGGAGATCGTCGCGGACACCGCGCGCGAGCTTGCCGGATCCGACAACCTCCCGTCGCGCGAGCGCCTCGTCGCCGACATCACCGCGGGCGCGAAGGCCGCGGGCCAGTGGCGCAACGCGATGTCGCGCCCGCTCCGCCCGCGCGAGCTGTCGCAGCGGGAGTTCGTGATGGACTTCATCGCCGCCGACTGGACGGAGTCGCAGCGCGCGGCGATCGAGCCGCACGTCACCGAGCTGTCGTACCGCGTCTCGGCGACCAAGGAGCAGCGCGAGCTGCGCCCCGGCATGCGCGAGCTGCTCGAGTTCTGCCGCGAGGCCGAGATCCCCGTCGCGATCGTGTCGAACGCGCTCTCGGGCCAGGTGCACCGCGACTACCTCGCGCAGGAGGGCCTCACCGACTACTTCGTCGCCGAGATCTACTCCGACGAGGTGGGCGTCCGCAAGCCCAACCCCGACTTCCTGCTGATGGGCTGCGAGGCTGTCGGCGTGCCCGCGAGCGAGTGCTGGTACGTGGGCGACCACCTCGACCGCGACGTGCTCTGCGGCACCCGCGCCGGCATCGGCGCGAACGTGCTCATGCCGTCGCCCTACGCCGCGGCACACCCCGAGGTGTTCGGCATCACCGCCGACATCACGACGACCGACCCGGCCGGGCTCCTGGCCGTCATGAAGGAGATGGCATGACCCTCACACCCTCATCCCTCGAGCTCCGCAGCATCGCCGAGAACGCGGCCCGCACCGCCGGCGCATACCTCAAGGGCGTCTTCCGCGGCGACATGACGATCGACCACAAGCGCGACCGCCACGACCTCGTCACCGAGCACGACCGCGCGAGCGAAGAGATCATCGTGCCGCTGCTCCTCGAGGGCGCCCCCGGATCCCGCATCGTCGGCGAAGAGGGCGGCGTGCGCGGCGGATCCGGCCCCGTCACCTGGTACATCGACCCCATCGACGGCACGAGCAACTTCGCGCAGGGCCTCGCGTTCTTCTGCGTCGTCGTCGCCGCCGAGGTCGAGGGCGAGATCGTCGCGGGCGTCGTGTACGACCCGATCGCCGACCGCCTCTTCGCGGCGAGCGACGAGGGCGCGTTCCTCGACGGCGAGTCGCTCGTCACGGGCCCGGCGCTGCCCGCCGAGGCGGCGACGCTCATCACCGGGTTCCCGACGGCACGCGACCTCGAGGCCGACGGCCCCGCGGCACTCGCCGAGTTCGGCTCGCTCGTCGACACCTTCAGTTCGGTGCGCCGCACCGGATCCGGTGCCCTCTCGATCGCGCACGTCGCGGCCGGCTGGACCGATAGCGCGCTCGGATCCTCGGTCAACCCGTGGGACGTCGCCGCGTCGATGCTGATCCTCCTCCGCGCCGGCGGCGACTACCGCCCGCTCTGGTACGACGAGGCCCCCACCGGCGGGGCGCACCTCGCGCCCGGCTACGTCGCGCTGCGCGCCGGCGCCGAGTACCCCGTGCTCGACGAGGTCTCGCGCGCGATCGTCGCTCGGCGACGCGGCTGATGAGCACTCCCGCGGGGCGCGCGCCGACGATCATCGAGGTCGCGGCGCGCGCCGGCGTCTCCAAGTCGCTCGCGTCGCGGGCGCTGCGCGGGGAGCGCGGCGTCGCCGACGAGACGCGCCGCCGGATCCACGTCGCGGCGGCCGAGCTCGGCTACCGCATCAACTCGGCCGCGCGCTCGCTCGCGCGCGGCCAATCGGGCATCGTCGGCATCGTGCTCAACGACATCGGCAACCCGCACTTCACGGGCGTCGTCGCGGGCGCCGAGGCCGAGGCGCGCGAGCGCGGGCTGCGCACGATCATCGGGCACGGCGCCGGATCCGCCCCCGACCTCGCCCGCCAGATCGAGACGATGCTCGAGCTGCGCGTCGACGGCATCGTCGTCGTGAGCAGCTGGGCGCCCCGCGAGGTTCTCGAGCACGCCGCGCAGCTGACGCCCGTCGCGGTCGTCGCGCGGCTCGACGAGCCGCCCGAGAGCCTCGACATGATCGCGAGCGACGACGCCCACGGCGCGCGCGCCGCGACCGAGCACCTGCTCGCGATCGGGTGCCGGCACATCGCCTACGTCACGCGCTCGACGAGCGTGACGAGCGCGGCGCGCGGCCGCGGCGTCCGCACCGCGATCGAGCAGGTGGGCCTCGAGCTGGCCGAGTACCGCGTCGGCCCCGAGGACGACGAGGAGATCGAGCGGATCCTGCGCTCCGGCGTCGACGGCGTGCTCGCGAACAACGACCTCACGGCGACCGAGATCCTGCGGGTGGCGCGCGAGCGCGGCATCGACGTGCCGGGCGACATCGCGCTCGTCGGCTACGACGACACCCCGCTCGCCCGCATCGTGTCGCCCGCGCTCACGAGCGTGAACCAGCCGCAGCGCGCGATGGGCCGCCGCGCGATCGAGTGCATCTCCGAGCGGCGCGACGGCCGCACGGATCCGGAGCGCGCCTGGTACGAGCCGACCCTGCTCGTGCGGGGCAGCACGTTCCGTCGCTAACCGTTAACCGGCATTCGGTACGATCACAGGAATCCCAAGATATCTACTGGGGTTTCTCTTGCCCTTTTACTGTAAAGGCCCCTGCGCATGCGTTCTTTCGCATTGAAGTTGTGTGGCGTCACCGCCCTGATCGCCGCCCTCGTCCTCCCGACGGCCCCGGCCCTCGCGAGCGACGAGCCCGCCGAAACCGCCGTCACCGATTCCGTCGCCGCTCCCACGGAGGAGCTCGACATGATCGCGAACGTCGCGGATAGCCGCCCCGTCTACCGCTTCTGGTCGTCGAAGTTCGACAACGCTCACTTCTACACCGTGAGCCAGAGCGAGGCCCAGGGCATCTACTCGAAGGACCCGAACTGGGCCTACGAGGGCCAGGACTTCCGCGTCTGGCCGACCGTGAACGGCGGCTGCCAGGCCGGCACCATCGCCGTCTACCGTTTCTGGTCGTCGAAGTTCGAGTCGCACTTCTACACGACGAGCACGGTCGAGTCGGACCTCGTGCGCCGCACCGACAAGAACTGGTCGTATGAGGGCGCCGCGTTCTGCACCGCGACCCCCGGCACGAAGGGCACCCAGCCCGTCTACCGCTTCTGGTCGTCGAAGTTCGGCAAGCACTTCTACACGGCGAACCAGTCCGAGGCCGACGCGCTGCGCCGCGGCGACCGCAACTGGACGTACGAGGGCATCGCGATGTACTCGCCGACGTCCGGCGGATCCTCGCCCCAGCTCACGGGCCCGGCGGCGCCCAAGCCGGCCCAGCCCGGGCCCGGGCAGAGCAAGCCCGGCAACGGGTACAGCTGCCCCGAGGGATACCCGATCAAGGGCAACAAGGACAGCGGGATCTACCACGTGCCCGGTCAGCGCTTCTACGACCGCACGAAGCCCGAGGAATGCTTTGCCAACGAGGCCGACGCCCAGCGCGCGGGCTACCGCAAGGCAAAGATCTAACAGCGCAAAAACGGCCACCCACTCAACCGAGCGGGTGGCCGTTTTTCGTGCTGCTTACGCCTCGTCCGCCGTGAAGTTCAGCGAGAGGGAGTTCATGCAGTAGCGGTCACCCGTCGGGGTGCCGAAGCCGTCGGGGAAGACGTGGCCGAGGTGGCCGCCGCACTTCGCGCAGCGCACCTCGGTGCGCTCCATGCCGAGGCTGTTGTCCTCGAGCAGCTGAACCGCCTCGGGGTTGACCGACTCGTAGAAGCTCGGCCAGCCGCAGTGCGAGTCGAACTTCGTGCCGCTCTTGAAGAGCTCGGCGCCACAGGCGGCACAGGTGTAGATGCCGGCGCGGTCCTCGTCGAGGAGCTCTCCGGTCCACGCACGCTCGGTGCCCTGCTCGCGGAGCACCGCGTACTGCTCGGGAGTGAGCTCAGCGCGCCACTCCTCATCGGTCTTCGAAACGTCGTATCCCATGCCAACAGACTACGCCGGGGGCCTCGGAACTATTCCCGAGCCTCTGACACACGCCGTAACCCGTCGGGCAGGATAGGGGAGTGAGTGATATTAACGACGCCCGGGCCCGGTACGAGCGCTTCGCGGCGAACGAGGCCCCCGGCCGCAGCGAGGTCTACCGCGAGTGGGCGGAGGGCGTCGCGACCGACGACGAGATCCTGGCGATCCTCTCGCAGCTTCCCTCACCGCACCGCCAGCCGCCGGTCGTCTTCGCCGCGACGCGCATGCTCGGATCCGGCGAGGGCACCTACGCCGAGTGGGCCGCCTTCGTGCGCGCGAACGCCGACCGCGTCGTCGCCGAGTGCGCCGCGCGGTCGACGCAGACCAACGAACCGCTGCGGTGCGCGCCCCTCATGCTCGCGCTCACGCGGGTGCGCGGCCCGATCGCGCTCATCGAGGTCGGCGCTTCGGCGGGGCTGTGCTTGTTCCCCGACCGCTACGCGTACCGCTACGGCGACGAGGCCCCTCTCGGATCCGGCTCCGTCGAGCTCGCGAGCGTGCTGCGCGGCGACATCGCGGGCCCTTCGCGGATCCCCGAGATCGTGTGGCGCGCGGGGATCGACATCCAGCCGCGCGACGCGCGGGATCCGCAGGACCGCGCGTGGATCGAGGGCCTCGTGTGGCCCGGCGAGACCGAGCGCGCCGAGCGGATCCACGCGGCCCTCGACATCGCGGCCGCGGATCCGCCCCTCATGGTCGCCGGCGACGCATCGGAGCCCGGCGCGCTCGAGGAGCTTGTCGCACGGGCGCCCGAGGGGGCGACGATCGTCATCACGACGCCGGGCGTGCTGCCGCACATCCCGCGCGAGGCGCGCGAGCGGCTCATCGCCACGATCCAGGGGCTCCCGGCGCGCTGGATCACGATCGACAGCGCGGCGCTCCACGACACCTGGGATCCGGCGCCCGAGGGCGAGCGTGGCTTCCTGCTCGCGCTCGACGGCCGCCCGCTCGCCGAGGTGGATCCGCTGGGCGGCTGGATCGCCGCCCTCTGACCCCGAACGCACAAGAGTTACGCGAACGCCTACGTTATTTCATGTGCGTTCGGGCAAATCTTGTTCTTTCGGCTGAGGGCGGAGGGGCGGCGCAGGCCGGCCGCGCCGGCGCGGGGTAGCCTGGGGGGATGGGTACCGAGTTGAGTGAGCGCTCGCGCGCGATCCTCGACTTCGAGGGGGAGTGGCCCGCCGACGGCCCGGCGAAGGAAGACGCCATCCGGGCGCGGCTCGAGATCGAGCCGGCGCGGTACTACCAGCAGCTCGGCCGGTTGGTCGAGGATCCCGCGGCCGCGCAGTACGCGCCCCTCCTCGTGGGGCGGCTGCGGCGCCTGCGCGAAAAGGGCAGCTCGCGACGCGCGAGCCTCCTGCGCTGATAACGCAGGGTATCCCTCAGCTACGTCGTTACAATGTCCCGGATGCCGAAGCACAATTTTCCGCGCGACCGCTTCGACGAGGTCCCCCGCGATCCGTCGCGGGTTGGCGCGCACCGAGCGCCCCGCCCCCGCCTGCGCTGGCTGGTCACGCTGCTCTGGTGGTTGCTCACCGTGATCGTCCTGACGGGCGGCGGCATCTTCGCCTTCCTCGCGCTGTCGAACACCGGCACGATCGAGCGCCCGACCGCGACGGCCTCGGCAACCCCGACCGCCGAGGTCGAGCCCGAGGTCGACACGAGCGCGTTCCTCGTCGTGCTGAACGGCACCTCGGATCCGAACGCCGGAACCGACGTCGAGGCGCAGCTCATGAGCGCCGGCTGGGCCGACGACATGGTCGCGGTGTTCGACTCCGACACGACGGACTTCGAGGTCACGACGGTGTACTACGTCACGGAGGACGACCGCGCCCGCGCGCTCGGAGTCGCCGAGTCGATCGGTGGCGCCGAGGTCGTGCAGAGCGACGAGTTCAAGGACCAGAGCGAGGACGGCTTCACGATCGTCGTCGGCCTCGACCACATCTCTGAGTAATCCCTCCCCGCGGTTTGCACTCGCACCTATCGAGTGCCAGAATGCTCTTAGCACTCGCTATCGGTGAGTGCTAAAAAACACAGGCCTTACGTCCGGGAGGGACGAACACACATGGCAAAGATGATCGCTTTCGACGAGGAGGCCCGTCGCGGCCTCGAGCGCGGCCTCAACCAGCTGGCCGACGCCGTCAAGGTGACGCTCGGCCCGCGCGGCCGCAACGTCGTTCTGGAGAAGAAGTGGGGCGCCCCCACGATCACCAACGACGGTGTGTCGATCGCTAAGGAGATCGAGCTCGACGACCCGTACGAGAAGATCGGTGCGGAGCTCGTCAAGGAGGTCGCCAAGAAGACCGACGACGTCGCCGGTGACGGTACGACGACGGCTACCGTTCTTGCTCAGGCACTCGTGCGCGAGGGTCTCCGCAACGTCGCCGCCGGCGCCGACCCCGTGAGCCTCAAGCGCGGCATCGAGAAGGCCGTCGCGGCCGTCATCGGTGAGCTGCAGGCGAACGCCCGCGAGATCGAGACCAAAGACCAGATCGCCGCGACCGCGTCGATCTCGGCCGCTGACCCCGAGATCGGTGCGCTGATCGCCGAGGCCATCGACAAGGTGGGCAAGGAAGGCGTCGTCACGGTCGAGGAGGCTCAGGCCTTCGGCACCGAGCTCGAGCTGACCGAGGGTATGCGCTTCGACAAGGGCTACCTGAACCCCTACTTCGTCACGGACCCCGACCGCCAGGAGGCCGTGTTCGAGGACCCGTACATCCTCCTCGCGAACCAGAAGATCTCGAACATCAAGGATCTCCTCCCCGTCGTCGAGAAGGTCATGCAGGCGGGCCGCGAGCTCGTCATCATCGCCGAGGACGTCGAGGGCGAGGCTCTCGCGACCCTCGTGCTCAACAAGATCCGTGGCATCTTCAAGGCCGTCGCCATCAAGGCTCCGGGCTTCGGCGACCGCCGTAAGGCTCAGCTGCAGGACATCGCCATCCTCACCGGTGGCCAGGTCATCACGGAAGAGGTGGGTCTCAAGCTCGAGAACACCGACCTCGACCTGCTCGGCCGTGCCCGCAAGGTCATCGTCACCAAGGACGAGACGACCATCGTCGAGGGTGCCGGCGACGCCGGTCAGATCGAGGGTCGCGTGACCCAGATCCGCCGTGAGATCGAGGCGACCGACAGCGACTACGACCGCGAGAAGCTCCAGGAGCGCCTCGCGAAGCTCGCCGGTGGCGTGGCCGTCATCAAGGCTGGTGCCGCGACCGAGGTCGAGCTCAAGGAGCGCAAGCACCGCATCGAGGACGCCGTCCGCAACGCGAAGGCTGCCGTCGAAGAGGGCATCGTCCCCGGTGGTGGCGTTGCGCTGCTCCAGGCCGCGACGACCGCGTTCGACAAGCTCGAGCTCGACGGCGACGAGGCGACGGGTGCGAAGATCGTTCGCATCGGCATCGAGGCTCCGCTGAAGCAGATCGCCCTCAACGCCGGCCTCGAGCCGGGTGTTGTGGCCGCCAAGGTCGCCGAGCTCCCCTCGGGCCAGGGCCTCAACGCCGCCACGGGCGAGTACGTCGACATGCTCGAAGCGGGCATCATCGACCCCGCCAAGGTGACGCGTTCGGCCCTGCAGAACGCCGCGTCGATCGCGGGTCTGTTCCTCACGACCGAGGCCGTCGTCGCGGAGAAGCCGGCCCCGGCCGCGCCCGCCGCTCCGGCCGAGGGCGGCATGGACTTCTGATCCAGCCACTCCGGTAGCAACCGCCCCTCTCCTTCGGGAGAGGGGCGGTTGCTTTTCGTTTAGCGGAACATGCCGGCGACGTCGTGCTCGACCTGCTGGTAGCCGGTGCCGGCGACCTCGAGGCGGCGGGCGAGGTCGGCAAGCGCGTTCTCGACCTGCAGGTGTAGCGCCTGCCACTCGGTGGCGAGGCCCTGAAAGGCCTGCGACGCGGCGCCCTGCCACGTGCCCTCGAGGTAGTGCACGCGGCCCATGATGTAGGCGACGTCGCCGCGCAGGCGTTCCGATCCCTGCGCGACCTCCGCCTTGGTGTGCAAGAGCGAATCGCTATCGACGGTGAATTGTGCCATTTCGGATGGCTCCTTTCTGGTGGTGTGCGCACCACGCTAGGAGCCGGGACGGCCCGCCCGCTCGCCGAGAACGCGATCGGTGGATAACTTCCCCGTAAAGCGCCCCTGTGGACGCGCTGAGGGGCCTACGCGAGGGGGAACGACATGCGGAAGGTCGCGCCGCCGCCGGGCGTCTCGACGACCTCCACGGCGCCCTCGAGGCGCTCGACGATCGACGACACGATCGCGAGCCCGAGGCCGGATCCGCCCGTCTCGCGCGTGCGCGAGGTGTCGGCGCGCCAGAAGCGCTCGAAGATCTTGTCGCGGATCTCGGGCGGGATGCCCTCACCGTGGTCGACGACGGCGATCCAGCCCATGCGGGTCTCGGGGTTGACGCCGACCTCGATCTCGATGGGGGCGTCGGGCGCGCTGTAGCGGCGCGCGTTGCCGAGCAGGTTCGCGACGACCTGCTGGATGGGCTCCTCGGCGCCGACCACGATGGGCGGCATGTCGATGACCTTGCCCTCCGCGGGGCCGGAGAAGTCGACGGCGGGTGCCTTCGCGGGGGCCTCCTCGGCCTGAGCCGCCTTGCGGCGTTTGCGCGAGGCGCGGCCGAGGGCGGCGGTGCTCGTGGTGATGACGTTGAGGAGACCCGTCGAGGTCTCCTTCTTCGGCAGCGGCAGGGGAGCGGTCGTCACGGGAGGCTCCTCCGAGACCGTGGCGACCTCGTTGTCGGAGAGCACCTTCACGGGCCCCGTGAGGGCCACGAAGGTGGTGTCGATGACCGTCACGTTGCGTCCCGGATCCGAGACCCGCACGTCGAGCGCGGCGTCGCTTGCGACCTTGCGCAGGTCGACGTCGACGATCTCGAGGGCGCGGCGCTCGTCGAGGCGGGCCAGCGAGAGCAGGTCCTCGACGAGGGAGGACATGCGCTTGGCCTCCTTCTCGATGCGCTCCATCGCCTTCGCGGTGTCTTCCTCGGTCTGCATCGCGCCCATGCGGTACAGCTCGGCGTACCCGCGCACGCTTACGAGCGGCGTGCGCAGCTCGTGGCTCGCGTCGCCGATGAAGCGCCGCATCTTGACGACGGCGGCGTCGCGCTCGGCGAACGACTCATCGACCCGCTCGAGCATCGTGTTGATGGCGATCTTGAGGCGGCCGACCTCGGTCGTCGGCTCGATCTCGGTGAGGCGCTGCGAGAAGTCGCCCTCGGCGATGCTCATCGCCGTCTCCTCGACCTGACCGAGACGGCGGAACGCGAGCGTCACGAGCATGCGCGTGCCGAGGGCGCCGAGGATCAGCGTGATCACGGTCATGGTCGTGAACACGCCCACGTAGGTGCCCACGAACGAGTCGGCGTCGCCGACGGGCTGCGCCACGAGCTGCGCGTAGAGGGCGTTTGTGCTGTCGCCCGCGATCTCGATCGGTGCCACCGCGGCGCGATAATCGGATCCGGTGAGGGCGTGGAGCGTGAACGCCTCGTTCTGGTTCAGGAACGCGTCCTGCACCGTCAGCTTCGTGGGGAACGTCGGGTAGCGGCGCGAGCCCTCGGTGCCGCCGGCGACGGCCACGAGCTCGCCATCGACGTCATAGATCGCGATGATGTAGTCGGTGCGCGGCGGCGCCGACTTCTCGTCAAGGACGGGCGCGCCCGACGGACCCGAATCGACGTCGAACAGCGTCTCGTAGATATTGGTGCCCGCGAGCTGCTTGACGGTCGAGTCAATGTTGGCGCGCAGCATGCCCTGCAGCACGGGCAGCGTGCCGATTCCGGCGGCGAGCAGCCCGGCCGCGAGAACGCCGACCGTCACACCGGTGATCTTGGCGCGCAGACTCGTGCGTCGCCACCACCGAGTGAACGGATCTACTCGCGCGGCCAGGGCTCGTCCTTCTTAGAGCTTGTCGACCTTCAGCATGTACCCGAAGCCACGCTTGGTCTGAATCAGCGACTCAGCGGCGTGCGGATCGATCTTGCGGCGCAGGTACGAGATGTAGCTCTCGACGATGCCGGCGTCGCCGTTGAAGTCGTACTCCCAGACGTGGTCGAGGATCTGCGCCTTGCTGAGCACGCGGTTCGGGTTCAGCATGAGGTAGCGCAGGAGCTTGAACTCGGTGGGGCTGAGGTCGATGGCGGTCTCGCCGACATAGACGTCGTGCGTGTCCTGGTCCATCGTCAGCTCGCCGGTGCGGATGACCGACTCTTCGTCTTCGGTCTGCATCGTGCGGCGGAGGACCGCCTGGATGCGCGCGACGATCTCGTCGAGGCTGAAGGGCTTGGTGACGTAGTCGTCGCCGCCGACGTTGAGGCCCTTGATCTTGTCTTCCGTCTCGTCCTTCGCCGTGAGGAAGATGATCGGGGCCGTGTAGCCGGCGTCGCGCAGACGCTTGGTGACGCTGAACCCGTTCATGTCGGGAAGCATCACGTCGAGCACGATCAGGTCGGGCTCCTCTTCCAGGACGGCCGAGATCGTCTGGGCACCGTTGATAACGGTGCGCACCTGGAAACCTGCGAATCGCAGGCTCTGGGAGAGCAGATCACGGATGTTGGGTTCGTCGTCGACTACGAGAATGCGCGCTGCGGTCATGTCCCCATTATGTCGGGTGTAGCTACAGAAGTGTGTGATATCCGGTCATCGCATAGCGATCGTCTAGCTCGTAAGCACCCGTGGCGGTGCCGCCGTGGCGCCCGCGCGGAACGACACGGGCAGCATAACGCTCGCGGGGGATCCGCCGTTCAGCAGCTCGTCGACGATGCGGCCCGCCTCGCGCCCGCGCCCGCGCAGCGGCTGCTTGACGGTCGTGAGGGGGATGTCGAGCCATGGCACCTCGATGCCATCGAAGCCCGTGACGGTGACGTCGCGGGGCACGTCGAGCCCGCGTTCGCGCGCCGCGGACACTGCGCCGGCGGCGAGGATGTCGTTCTGCGCGAGGATCGCGCTCGGCGCGTCGCCGAGGGCGAGCAGCGCGTGCGCGGCGGCGTTGCCCGCGGCCGAGTCACGCCCGCCCGCCTCGACGCGCACGGCGCCGGGGAAGACACGGGCGACGGCCTCGAGGCGCCCGCGGATCGTCTCGTTCGTGATCTCGTCGATGCCCTCGAGGATCGGCACGGCGGGGCCGGGCTCGTGCGTCTCGCCGGGCTGGGTCGTGCGCATCACGACGCCGACGCGGCGATGGCCGAGGGTCGCGACGTGCTCGGCGATCTGGGTCATGCCGCCGGCGTCGTCGATCTCGACGAGCGTCACGTCGTCGGCGTGCGGACCCTCGATGCCGACTATCGGGACGCGGCGGGCGCGCACGAGGGGGAGGAGCTGGTCGAATTCCTCGCCGCGCGTCGCGAAGACGACGGCGTCGACGGGCAGCGAGCGCAGCGGATCCGGGTGGGGGAGCGGGCGCGCCCGGCCCGGGAGCAGGAGCTGCCCGTAGCCGACCGAGTCGAGCCGCTCCGAGAGGCCGTCCATGGTCGCGAGGGCGACGGGGTTCTGGAACGCCAGGCCCACGCGCTCCGCGACGACGATGCCGACGATGCCGCTGCGCCCGCTGCGCAGCGAGCTCGCAACCGGGTGCGGGCCGTCGTAGCCGAGCGCGGCCGCGGCGGCGAGGATCCGGTCGCGGGTCTCGCCGAGCACGCGATCGGATCCGCGGAAGGCGAGCGACGCCGTCGAGGTCGAGACCCCCGCGCTGGCGGCGACATCGGCGATCGTGACGCGCCCCGCGCGCCCCCGACCACCCGGTGTTCTGGAAGGCATGCGTCTCACAGTAGTCGCATATCGCAACGTTTCGATTCGTTTGCCTCGAACCTCACGAATGGCCACCGTCCGTTCACCTCGCGGCCACACGACGCCCGAATCATCGAAACGGTGCGATGCCGATCGCACTCCCACTTTTCCCTCGCATTCCCCCACACAAAGGACACGAGCATCGTGACTCACAAGCGTTCCCTCGCGGCAGGTTTCCTCGCCCTGTGCGCCGCCGGCGCCCTCACCGCCTGCGCGCCGGTCGCCGCCACCGGCACCTCGGCCGACGCGTCGAGCGACGGCGACGGCACGACCCTGACCGTCTTTATCTCCGGCGACACCAACGTGCAGGACCTCTGGGACAAGGGCATCATCCCCGCGTACGAGGCCGAGAACCCGAACGTCACCGTCAACACGACGATCGACCTCCACGGCGAGCACGACCAGCAGACGGTCGCGAAGCTCACGACCGCGACCGAGGCGGGCGACGACCCCGGCTACGACCTCATCGACGCGGGCTTCGTCACCTCGAGCGCCGCGCAGGCCGGCACGCTCCTCGACATCGACGCCGACACCGTCTCGGGCCTCGCCGACGTGCCCGAGACCACCGTCGCCGCGGGCCGCGGCTTCGGCATCCCGTACCGCGCCTCCTCGGTGCTCCTCGCGTACGACACCGACACCGTCACCGACGTGCCGGAGACGCTCGCCGACCTGACCCAGTGGATCCAGGACAACCCGGGCGAGTTCGCGTACAACTCGCCCTCGACCGGCGGATCCGGCGGCGCGTTCGTGACGACGGTGCTCGACAGCTTCCTGACGCAGGACGAGCAGGACACCCTGCGCACCGAGGCCGACGCCGACATCATGGCCAAGTGGAGCGAGGGCTTCGACGAGCTCAAGGCCCTCGGCCCCTCGACCTACCAGGAGGGCGTCTACCCCAACGGCAACACCCAGGTGCTCGAGATGCTCGGTTCGGGCGAGATCTCGATGGCCCCGGTCTGGAGCGACCAGTTCCTCACCTCGCAGCAGAGCGGCCTCATCGGCGAGAACATTTCGTTCGCGCAGATCTCGGACCCGAGCTTCACGGGTAACGCCTCGTACCTCGGCATTCCCAAGACGAGCGACGACACCGACGCCGCGATCGACCTCGTGAACTTCGTGCTCTCGAGCGAGGGCCAGCAGATCATCGCCGAGCAGATCTCGGGCTACCCGGTCGTCGACCTGTCGACGCTGCCGCAGGAGGTCCAGGACCAGTTCGTCGACGCCGACCCGAGCGCGCTGCGCCCCGGCTACTACAGCGAGGTCAGCTCGGAGATGGCGAACCAGTGGGACCAGCTGGTTCCGTGACCGCTACCGCTCCCGTAGCCGGTGGGGCACGCGCCGTGAGCGCACGCCCCGCCGGCTCGGCGGCGAAGCGCCTTGAGAACCGCCGGCGATGGACCGGCTTCTCGATGGCGCTTCCGCCCGTCGTGATTATCGCCCTCTTCGTCGGATTCCCCGTGCTGCTCGCCATCGGCTTCAGCTTCGGCATGACCGGCGGCCTCAACAGCACCTCGGCCGCCATCGGACAAAACGTCCACGAGGCCGACGGCCTCATCACCCTCGACGCGTACCGGCAGCTGTTCGCCGACGCGCGCTTCCCTCGCGACCTCCTCGCCACGATCCTCGTCACGGTCGTGACGACGCTCGTGACCCTCGGAATCGCGACCGGCATCGCGGTGTTCCTCCGCCTCCGCGGCGGCCGCCTCGGCGCGATCCTCGCGGGCCTCGGCATCGTGCCGATGTTCATCCCCGTCGTCATCGCCTCGTGGGCGATCCTGCAGTTCTATTCGGGCACGGGCTTCCTCCGCAGCCTGTTCGCGCAGTGGGGCATCGAATTCCCGACCTTCGGCTTCACCATCACGGGCGTCATCATCGCGTCGGTCTGGGTCAACCTGCCGTTCGCGCTGCTCATGGCGACCTCGGGCATGCAGGGCGTGCCGCAGGCGCTCATCGATGCCGCGCGCGACGCGGGCGCGTCGACGATACGGGTGATCCGCACCGTGCTGATCCCGATGGCGGGCATCCCGCTCATCATCGCGGCGACCTTTACCGCCATCGGCGTGCTCGGTCAGTTCACGGTGCCGTATTTCGTGGGCCCCAACGCCCCGCAGCAGCTCGGCGTCTCGATCAGCAACCAGTTCCAGTCGTTCAACCAGCCGCAGCAGGCCGCCGCCCTCGCGGTCGTCGTGTTCGTGCTCGCCTCGGGCGTCGCCGCGCTCTACGTGTGGGCGAACTTCCGCAGCGCCAAGAAGGAGGGCCGGGTCTGATGCTCGCCGCTCGCCGCGCCGGAGGGCGCGCCCTCATCGTCGTCCTCGTCCTTATCGTCGCGGCCTTCATCCTCGGCCCGCTGATCTGGCTCGCCGCCCACGCGTTCGCGACCGAGTGGCGCTACCCGAACCTCCTGCCATCGGGGCTCACTCTCGACTGGTGGCGCACCGTGTTCGCGGATCCGGGGCTGTTCTCGTCGATGCGCAACTCGCTGTTCTTCGCGCCCGTGACGGTGGTCGTCTCGGCGATCGTGTGCCTGCCGGCCGCGTACGCGTTCTCGCGCTTCGACTTCCCCGGCCGCCGGTTCTTCCTCGTCGGGCTCTTCGCGACCAACGCGTTCCCCAAGATGGGCCTCTTCGTCTCGATGGCGACGATCTTCTACGGCCTCAACCTCATGGAGACGACGCTCGGCATCGTCATCGTGCACGTGATCGGCACCGTCGTCTTCATGACGTGGATCCCCGCCGCCGCGTTCAGCGCCGTGCCGCGCTCGCTCGAGGAGGCGGCCCGCGACGCGGGCGCCGGCAAGATCCGCGTGTTCCTCACCGTCACGCTGCCGATGGCGCTGCCCGGCATCCTCGTCGCCGCCGTCATGTCGTTCCTCGCCTCGTTCGACGAGGCCCAGGGTACGTACCTCGTCGGAGCGCCGTCGTACATGACGATGCCGACCGAGATGTATTCGCTCGTTCTCAACTACCCGACGCAGGTCGCCGCCGTGTTCGCGATCCTGCTCTCCATCCCCTCCGTCGTCCTCCTGCTGCTGACCCGCAAATACATCATGGGCGGGCAGCTGGCCGAGGGCTTCCAGATTCGGTAGGACCCCATGAACTCGATGACACCCGGCCTGCGCCTCGCGGGCCTCACGAAGATTCTCGGCGGTCGCACGATCGTCGACGACCTCTCGCTCGACCTCGAGCCAGGCGAGCTCGTCTCGCTGCTCGGCCCGTCGGGCTGCGGAAAGACGACGACGCTGCGCATGATCGCCGGCTTCCTGACGCCTGACGACGGATCCATCGAGGTGCAGGGATCCGACGTCACGGCCCTCGGGCCGGAGAAGCGCCCGAGCGCCATGGTGTTCCAGAACTACGCGCTCTGGCCCCACATGACGGTCGCGAAGAACGTCGCCTACCCCCTGAAGGTCGCGCGCGTGCCGCGCCGCGAGATCGCCGAGCGCGTCGCCGAGGTGCTTGAGCTCGTCGGCCTCTCGCACCACGCGAACAGCCGCCCCGCGCAGATCTCGGGCGGCGAGCAGCAACGCGCCTCCCTCGCCCGCGCGCTCGTGCAGCGCCCGAAGCTCCTGCTGCTCGACGAGCCTCTGTCGAACCTCGACGCGAAGCTGCGCGTGCGGGTGCGTGAGGAGATCCGCGACATCCAGCAGCGCCTCGGCATCACGACGGTGCTCGTGACGCACGACCAGGAGGAGGCGATGGCGGTCAGCGACCGCGTCGCCGTCATGAACGGCGGGCGCATCGAGCAGGTCTCGGAGCCCTCCGAGCTGTATCGCGCCCCGGCGACCGACTTCGTCGCGGGCTTCATCGGCTCGAGCAACCGCGTCGCCACGCCCGAGCTGGGCGTGGCGGAGGAGGGCGTGCACTGGATGGTGCGCCCCGAGCACGTCGCCCTCCTCGATGCGGGCGAGGGTATCCCCGGCCGCGTGACCCGCGTGCTGCCGCACGGCCACTTCGCCGAGGTCGCCGTCGTCGCCCGCGACACCGAGCTGCGCGCCTACGTCAACGGTGCGGTGCCGGCCGTCGGCGCCGAGGTCGGCGTGCGCATCGAGCGCGCGCTGCGCTACGAGAACGGCGTGCTCGACAAGGCGTCGCTCGAAGACGCATCCCTCGAGAGCGCGTCCCTCGAGAGCGCCGAGAGGGTCGCCGCGTGAGCGCCCGCTACGTCGCCCACCGCGGCGCGCACTCCGCCGCCGCGCCGGAGAACACCCTCGCCGCGATCCGCGCCGCCCTCGATCTCGGCGCCGACGTCGTCGAGATCGACGTGCGCGTCACCCGCGACGGCGAGGTCGTGCTCCTGCACGACGAGACGCTCGAGCGGATCTGGGGCGACCCCCGCCGCGTCGCCGACCTGAGCCTCGCCGAGGTGCGCGAGTTCGGCGGCGGCGACCGCCGGATCCCGACCCTCGCGGAGGCGCTCGCCGCGCTCCGCGGATCCGGCGTGCCGCTGCTCATCGACATGGATCACGAGGCGCCCGCGCTCCCGTCCGTCGACGTCGTCCGCGAGGCCGGCGCCGAGGGCGACGTCGAGTGGTGCGGCATGACCCCCGCCATGCGTCTCGTGCGCGGCGCGCTTCCCGGCGCCGTGATCCACCAGGCCTGGTACACGGCCGAGCCACCGGCCCCCGCCGACCTCGCCGAGCTCGAGCCCGCGTTCGTCAACGCGCAGCACCTGCTCGTCGGCCGCGCGTTCATCGACGCCGTCCACGCGGCCGGCGCCCGCGCCGCGTGCTGGACGGTCGACACCCCCGCCCAGGCGGCGCACCTCGCCGCCCTCGGCGTCGACTCGATCACCTCGAACGACCTCGCCGCCGTGCGCGGCGCCGAGAACGACGAGCCGTCCCGCCGCCTCGCGATCGTCGAGGAACTCGCGCGCCACGGCGCCGAGATCGTCGCCCGCGCGCGGCGAGAGGGCGTCGGCGCCATCGACACGAAGGCGAGTCCCGCCGACCACGTCACCGAGGTCGACCGCGGCGTCGAGCGCTGGGTGCGTGCCGTCATCGGCGCCCAGTTCCCCGAGCACGACATGGTCGGCGAGGAATACGGCGGATCCGCCACCGCCGAGCGCCCCTGCTGGTACCTCGACCCCGTCGACGGCACCGCCAACCTCGCGAACGGCGTGCCGTGGACGAGCCTCTCGCTCGCCCTCGTCGAGGGCGCCCGGCCCGTCGTCGGCGCCGTGCTCGACCCCGTCGGCGGGGTCCCGATAGTGGCAGCCGAGGGCCGCGGATCCTGGCGCGCGGGCGAGCGACTGAGCATCGCCGACCCCGGCGGGGCGGATCCGCTCTCGGGCCGCATCGTGACGACGGAGCTCGCGGGCGCGGATCCGTGGCCGGGCTTCGTGCCGCTCCTCGAGCGCCTCGCGGCCCGTCACTGCACGACGCGGGTTCCCGGATCCGGCACCGCCACCCTCGCGGGCGTCGCGCTCGGCCGCGGGGTCGCCGCGATGGTGCACCGCTACAACCCGATCGACCACGCCGCGGCGATCCTCGTCGTCTCCGAGGCCGGCGGCGCCGTGCTCGACGAGACCGGATCCGCGACCCTCGCGCCGCAGGCCGCGCCCGTCTTCACGGGCACCGCCTCGGCCGCGGCCGCGCTCGCCGAGGCCTACGCGGCGTCGAGGATCGTGTAGCTGTAACCCTGTTCGGCGAGGAACCGCTGGCGGTTCTGCGCGAACTCCTGGTCGACGGTGTCGCGGGCGATGAGCGTGTAGAAGCTCGCCGTGTGACCGTTCGACTTCGGGCGCAGGAGGCGGCCCAGGCGCTGCGCCTCCTCCTGCCGCGAGCCGAAGGATCCGGAGACCTGGATCGCGACCGAGGCGTCGGGCAGGTCGACCGAGAAGTTCGCGACCTTCGAGACGACGAGCAGGTTGAGCGTGCCCTCGCGGAACTCCTGGAAGAGCCGCTCGCGCTCGTCGACGGGGGTAGCGCCGGTGATCTGCGGCGCGCCGAGGCCGTCGCTGAGCTCCTGCAACTGGTCGAGGTACTGGCCGATCACGAGGATCTGCTCGCCGGGGTGGCGCGCGATGATCTCGCGCACGGCGTCGAGCTTCTCGGGCGCCGTCGCCGCGAGGCGGTAGCGCTCGTTGTCGGCCGCGGCGGCGTACTCGAGCCGCTCGTCGGGCGTGAGGTCGACGCGCACCTCGAAGCAGGCGGCGGGCGAGATGTAGCCCTGCTGCTCGATCTGCTTCCACGGGGCGTCGTAGCGCTTCGGCCCGATGAGGCTGAAGACGTCGCCCTCGCGGCCGTCCTCGCGCACGAGGGTCGCGGTGAGGCCCATGCGGCGGCGCGCCTGCAGGTCGGCCGTCAGCTTGAACACGGGCGCGGGGAGCAGGTGCACCTCGTCGTACAGGATGAGGCCCCAGTCGAGCGCGTCGAGCACGTCGAGGTGCGCGTACACGCCCTTCCGCTTCGCCGTGAGAATCTGGTAGGTCGCGATCGTGACGGGCTTGATCTCCTTGACCTGGCCCGAGTACTCGCCGATCTCGTCGGGGGTGAGGGTCGTGCGGGCCAGCAGCTCGTCGCGCCACTGTCGCGCCGAGACGGTGTTGGTCACGAGGATCAGGGTCGTCGTCTTGACCGACGCCATCGCCGCGGCGCCGACGAGCGTCTTGCCTGCGCCACAGGGGAGCACGACGACGCCGGATCCGTCCTTCGAGAAGACCTCGACGGCCTCGCGCTGGTAGGGCCGCAGCTCCCAGCCGTCCTCGTCGAGCGTGATCTCGTGGGGCGTGCCGGGGGTGTAGCCCGCGAGGTCCTCCGCGGGCCAGCCGATCTTCAGCAGCTCCTGCTTGATCTGCCCGCGCGCCCACGCGTCGATCACGAAGGTTTCCGGATCCGGGTGCCCGATGAGAAGGTTCTGAATCTTCTTGTTGCGGGCGACCTCGGCGATCACGGCACGGTCGGCCGAGCGGAGCAGCAGCTCGCCCTCGTCGTTCCGCTCGATCGTGAAGCGGCCGTAACGATCGACGGTCTCGCGCAGGTCGAGCGCCACCGACGGCGGCACAGGGAAGCGCGTGTACTGGTCGAGCGTCGCGAGCATGTCGTCGGCCGTGTGGCCCGCGGCGCGCGCGTTCCAGAGGCCGAGCCGCGTGATGCGGTAGGTGTGGATGTGCTCGGGCGCGCGCTCGAGCTCCGCGAAGACCGCGAGGGCGTGACGGGCGGCCTCGGCATCGGGGTGCGCAACCTCGAGCAGTACCGTGCGGTCACTCTGGACAATCAGCGGGCCGGACATAACCGACAAGTTTACGCGGGCCGAACAGACGCGATGAGCGAGAGCGGCAATGTGCGCTCGACGTCGGCGGCCGCGTCGCGCCCGCGCAGGCGCCCGCCGCCGACCCCGATGGGGTCGAGCAGCAGCTCGCGGGTGGATCCGCCCGGCATGTTCACGACGATCGCGAGGGCGGTCTTCTCGCGGATCGCGGTCGCGAGCTCGCGCTCGAGCCACGCCGCCTCGGTGTCCTCGCCCTGGCGCTCGCGTAGCCGCTCGACGAGGCCGGCATACGGATCCGCGGGGGCCGCGTCGTCGAAGACGCTGTGCCGATCGGCGCGGACGACCTCGCCCCGCGCGTTCTCGGCGACGACCGGGTAGCGGGCGTCCGACAGCGCCCAGAACACGACGTCGCGCGGCGTGCGGGTGCGCAGCTCGCCCCCGTGGGGTGCGAGGCCGATGCCGGTGAGCGACTGGTCGACCTCGAGCGTGCGCAGCAGCGTCTCGTCGGAGCTCAGCACGCGGGTCATCCCCAGCGCGGGGTCGGTCGTCACGCGGACGAGCCCGTGCCGCGACGACTCGCGGTCGATGAGGTAACCGAGCGGCTGCGGGACGCCCGTGAGCGAGAGCTCGCCGAGGAAGGCGCGGAGGCTCTCGGCGCTCTCGCCGGAGCTGAGGGCCCGCGCGATCGAGGCCTCGGTGAAGCGGTAGCCGGACGCCTGGGCGCGGCTCTCGCGCACCGCCATCGAGCGCAGCCGGGCGTCGAACACGGGCGCGAGGGGCCCGGGGCTGATCGCGGTGAGGTCGTTCTGCAGGAAGACCTTGTCGACCTCATGCGGCATGAGGTCGACGAGCGGCGCCGGATCCGGTGCGCAGCCCGTGCGGAGGCCCTCCGACCACGCCGGCTCGGCGTCGCCCGCGGTCATCCCGAGCGCCTCGCAGAGGTCGAGCCAGGTGCGGGCCTTCGCGGGCCACGAGGTATCGAGGGGATAGGCGAGCGGCCAGAGCTCGGGCGCGATCCAGCCGCCGTTGTCGGTGCGCAGGCCCCCGGGGAGCGCGGCGCGCACGCGGACGGCGATCGTCGCCCACCGCTCGGGCGTCGACAGCGCGAGCCAGTGCCGGCCGGACTCGGTCACGCCGAGGTGCCGGTCCCTGCCCACCAGTAGCCCCGCGGTGACGGCGATGCGCACGAGAATCTCGGCCTCGCCCGTCGAGTCGGCAAAGCCCTGCTCGACGAGCCGCCGCCGCTCGGTGACGCTGAGCGCGCCCGTCCCGATGCGGGCGAGCGGGGTCTGCAGGGCATGGATCAGCACGTCGGCCAGGCCCCCGAGGGTCTGGAACGCGCGCTCGGCGGCGCGCGCGGACGCGGCCTCGTCGGCCGGTCGCGGATCCGTCGGCGGGAGCGGATCGATCGCGTGCGGGGCCAGCCGCTCGGCGACGGCGCCCAGCGCGCGCCCCTCGGCGTCGGTCAGGGCGAGCAGCTCGCCGGATCCGCCGCTCGCGAGCGCCGCGAGATCGTTGCGGGGGAGCGCCGCGAGCCCCAGATCGATCGACGCCGGCTCGAGCAGGTGCTCGGCGGCGTCGAAGAAGTCGTGCCACCCCGTTGCCGGGGCCGCGTTCACGGCGATGCGCCGTGCGCGGAACAGCTCCGAGAGGGCGCGGTCGCTCGCGGCAGAGAGCCGCTGCGCAACCACGCGCTGCGCGGTGCTGCCTGAACCCGTCACCTCTTGTTGGCCTTGCCCCGCCGCGAGAAGCTCATGACGAGCAGAACGAGCAAGAGCAGGAACGCGACGATCGGGCCGTAGGCCTGGACGACGAGGACGACGGGCCAGATGCCCTCGCCTATGATCATCGTCGCGAAGAAGCAGCCCACTGACACCAGCAGCAGGCCGAGCGACATGAACGCCAGGATTCTGTCGATACGGCGAACTACTGGCGCGCCGTCGTCGTTTTTGCTCATCGTGCCCACGATACCTTCCCCGCCTGTGCGCGGTAGTCTGGGAGCGGGGGATCGCTCGATCCCTCATTTCTTTGTTCGCCGCAGTTTCAGTGAGGTGCGCCATGCCCACCGGCAAGGTCAGGTTCTACGACGAGGAGAAGGGCTTCGGCTTCATCGCCTCCGACGACGGACAGGACGTCTTCCTTCACGCGAGTGCCCTGCCCGAGGGCGTGAGCGTGCGCAAGGGATCCCGGGTCGAGTTCGGTGTTGCCGACGGCAGGCGGGGCCCCTCGGCCCTCGCCGTGACGCCCCTCGAGGCGCCGCCGAGCGCCGTCAAGGCCCAGCGCAAGAATGCCGACGACATGGCCGTCATCATCGAAGACCTCGTGACACTGCTCGACGGCATGGGCGGCGATCTGCGCCGCGGCCGCTACCCCTCGAACTCGCACGCGCGGAAGGTCGCCGCCGTGCTGCGAAAGGTCGCTGATGACATCGACGCCTGACACCACCGGATCCCTCGCCCAGGAGCGCGAGCTGGCGCTCGCCGCGCTGCGTGAGGTCACGCCCGCCGAGAGCATCGGCGAGTACGCCGGCCACGAGGTCACCGAAGACGGCGTCACGCTGCTGCGCTTCGAGACGAAGCTCGCGGGCTACCCGGGCTGGTTCTGGACGGTCGCGCTCGCCGCGGTCGACGGATCCGACCCGACCGTGCTCGAGCTGGAGCTGCTGCCCGGGGAGGGTGCGCTCGTCGCGCCCGATTGGATCCCGTGGTCGCAGCGCCTCGAGGAGTTCAAAGCACAGCAGGCGCTCGCCGCCGAGGAGCACGCGGAAGACGACGACGCCGACTCGGACGACGACGCGGACGACGACTTCGACGACGACGGCGAGGACGAGGATGACGACGACCACGACGACGACGGCGAGGAGTTCCTCCACGCCGGTGACGTCGACGGCGTCGACATCGACGAGCTCGACGACGAGGCGGGCGACGAGGAAGAGTAGGGGCCCTCGAGCGCGGCTAAACTGACTGCATGACGCTCCAGATCCCCTCCGACCTCCTTCCCGCTGACGGACGGTTCGGCTGCGGCCCCTCGAAGGTCCGCCCCGCACAGGTCGCCGCGCTCGCCGAGGTGGGTGCCTCGCTGCTCGGCACGTCGCACCGCCAGGCTCCCGTGAAGAACCTCGTCGGATCCGTGCGCGAGCGCCTCGCGCAGCTGTTCAACCTGCCCGAGGGCTACGAGATCATCCTCGGCAACGGCGGTTCGACGGCGTTCTGGGACGCCGCGGCCTTCGGCCTGATCGAGAAGCGCAGCCAGAACCTCACGTTCGGTGAGTTCGGCGGCAAGTTCGCCACCGCGGCGAAGGCCCCCTGGCTCGAGGCCCCGTCGGTCATCTCGGCCGAGCCCGGCTCTATCGCTCTGCCCGAGCCGACCGAGGGCATCGACCTCTACGCCTGGCCGCACAACGAGACGTCGACGGGCGCCTACGCACCCATCACGCGCGTCGTCGGCGACGAGGGCGCCCTGACGGTCATCGACGCGACGAGCGCCGCCGGCGGCATCAACTTCGACATGGCGCAGGCCGACGTTTACTACTTCGCACCGCAGAAGAACCTCGGCTCGGACGGCGGCCTGTGGCTCGCCGCCGTGTCGCCCGCCGCGATCGCCCGCATCGAGAAGATCGCCGCCTCGGGCCGCTACATCCCCGAGTCGCTCAACCTCGCGACGGCGCTCGACAACTCGCGCAAGGAGCAGACGTACAACACCCCCGCGGTGACGACCCTGCACCTGCTCGACAGCCAGCTCGGCTGGATCCTCGACAATGGCGGCCTCAGCTGGGCCGACGCGCGCACCCGCGAGTCGTCGAGCGTGCTGTACGACTGGGCCGAGGCGTCCGACGTCGCGACGCCCTTCGTCGCGAACCCCGAGCACCGCTCGCCCGTCGTCGCGACGATCGACTTCGACGACAGCATCGATGCCGCCGCGATCGCCAAGGCCCTGCGCGCCAACGGTATCGTCGATACCGAGCCCTACCGCAAGCTCGGCCGCAACCAGCTGCGCGTCGCCACGTTCGTCTCGATCGAGCCGAACGACGTGCGACAGCTCGTCAAGAGCATCGAATTCATCCTCGCCAACCGGGAGCAGTAATGGCTGACCTCATCGACACGACAGAGATGTACCTTCGCACCGTCCTGGAGCTGGAGGAGGAGGGGATCGTGCCGCTGCGCGCGCGCATCTCCGAGCGCCTCGGGCACTCGGGCCCGACGGTCTCGCAGACCATCGGCCGCATGGATCGCGATGGCCTCATCCGTGTCGCTGAGGATCGCCGCCTCGTCCTGACCGATGACGGCCGCCGCAAGGCGATCGAGGTGATGCGCAAGCACCGCCTCGCCGAGCGCCTCCTGAGCGACGTCATCGGTCTCGACTGGGCCTTCGTGCACGACGAGGCCTGCCGCTGGGAGCACGTCATGAGCGAGCTCGTCGAGCGCCGCCTCGTCGAGCTGCTGGGACACCCCGACGAGTCGCCCTACGGCAACCCCATTCCGGGCCTCGGCGGACTCGGCGAGACCTCGGCCGCCGGCACCTTCGACGAGGGCGTGGTCTGCGTCGTCAAGCGCCTCGAGGCGGAGGGCGGCCCGATCACCGGAACCGTGCGCCGCCTCGCGGAGCCGATTCAGGTCGAGCCCGAGCTCCTGCGCCAGCTGCGCGAGGCGGGCGTCGTGCCCGGCGCGCACGGCTCGTTCCAGTTCAACGACGGCTATGTGCTGATGCAGATGGATGGTGTCGAGGGTGGCCTCGAACTGCCCATCGACCTGGCCTCGCACGTGTTCCTTGTCTCTGAGTGACCTCCGAAACATCGGTACGTCCGGAAGAATATCGACTCTGAGCGTGACAGATTCGTTATCTTTCGTTACCGTAGAGTGACACCAAGCATGAGCCGGGCACCCGGCGGAGGAAAACACGTGGCAGAGAACGAAGCGGCGAATGACGACATCGCCCGTACGGACGCACCGGAATCCGCCGACCGTTCGGTCAGCAGCAGGAAGCTCGTCGCGGAAGCGCGCAAGCAGGCACGACGCGTCGAGCGCAGCGAGCGCCGCAAGGCAGTAGCCGCGGCGCCGAAGCGCCGCGTCGGCGGCGTTCGCGCCGTCGGCACCGCCATCGCCGTCTGCGCCCTGATCGCCGGAGTCGCCATCCCCGCATACGCCGCAACCCAGCAGGGTTCCGACGTCGCGGCATCCGCCACCGTTCGTGACGAGGCCGCCGAAGACGCGCAGTCGTTCGCCGCGGGCGATGAGGCGCAGGGCGCCGACGTCGCGGCGACGAGCTACTCGGCCCGCAGCGCGACCGAGATCGCCCAGGTCGCCGCCGAGCGCATCGCGCTCGAGCGCGCCGAGGAAGAGCGCGCCCGCCAGGCAGAGCTCGCAGAGCAGGCCCAGCAGCAGCAGGCACAGGAGAGCGAAGGCTCGCCCGCCGCGGTCACGCCCGACACCTCGAGCGACCAGGAAGCCGCGCCCACCGAGGCGCAGAACGGCTGGATCAATCCGCTCGGTAGCGCCGGCTACTACATCAGCCGCTCGCTCTCGAGCGGCCACGACGGCACCGACATGGTGACGACGAGCCAGGCAGACTGGACCGTCCCGATCTACGCCGCCAAGTCCGGCACCGTCGTCGTCTCGAGCGAGGCACACTACGGCTGGGGTGTTGCGGTGCAGATCGACCATGGCGACGGCACCACCACCCTCTACGGCCACATGACCTACGGCTCGCGCCAGGTGCAGGCCGGCGACTACGTCGAGCAGGGCCAGATCATCGGCTACGTCGGTTCGACCGGTCGCTCGACGGCACACCACCTCCACGTCGAGGTGCGCGTCAACGGCCAGCTCGTCGAGCCGCGCTCGTACCTGCCGATCGGCTAATTCGCCTTTCATACATTGGGCCCCCGTTCCATTCGGAACGGGGGCCCAATGTCGTTTCCGGAAGAATTTACCTTGTCGACATCCCCCGGGCGTGTCGAATGGGTTACTCTCGTCCTGTCGCGCCGTGCGCCAATCGCACCGCGCGAGCACAGGTCTTGTCCCCGGAAGCCATCCGGGGCACGAAGAAGGGCGACCGGTATGCGCACACTTGTACTCAATGCAGGATATGAACCCCTCGCAATCGTCTCGTTCAAGCGCGCGCTGATGCTCGTGATGAATCAGAAGGCCAACATGGTCGAATGCGATGAAGAATCGCCGGTCTGGGGAGCCACCGAGATCTTCGATAGACCAGCCGTCATAGTGCTGACAAGATACGTGCGCGTTCCCCGTGCACAGAAGGTGCCCGTCACACGGCGCGGAGTTCTCCGCCGAGACGGACACCGTTGCGCATATTGCGGACGATCCGCCAACACCATCGACCACGTGTTCCCGCGCTCACGCGGCGGAAAGAACACCTGGGAGAACCTCGTCGCCGCCTGCGTCAAATGCAACAACATAAAGAGCGACCGCACACCCGCGGAGATGGGATGGGAATTGCGATTCCGCCCCACCGCTCCACACGGAACCGCATGGGAAGTCCGGGGATCCGAACAGGCAGAACCCGCCTGGGAACCCTATCTGCAAATGGCGGCCTGAATTCAAAAACAATCGTTACCGATAACGGTGCAATATGCGCTACTGTTGCGGACATGGCACGTAAGATCATTCACCAGCTTGTCGACGACATCGACGGAACCGTTCTTGAGCCGGGTGAGGGCCAGAGCGTTCAGTTCGCACTCGACGGTCGCGGATACGAAATCGACCTCACCGACGCAAACGCAACGCAGCTCCGCGAACTCCTCGCCCCGTACATCGGTGCCGGCCGTCGCACGATCGGCTCCGTAGCCTCCGCGAAGACGACCCGCACCCCGCGCGTCACCGGAAACATCCGCAACCTCCAGAAGGTGCGCGAATGGGCCCGCGAGCAGGGACACACCGTCAGCGACCGCGGCCGCATCCCGCAGACCATCCTCGACGCATACGACGCCGCAAACTAACCCGGTTCGCGTAACGCGCCCGGCCCAGTAATATGGGTCGGGCGCGTTACGCGTTTCGCCCCCGTAGCTCAGGGGATAGAGCACCGCTCTCCTAAAGCGGGTGTCGTTGGTTCGAATCCAATCGGGGGCGCAAATCTTCGCGGCTGTCGCCGCGAGGATTTGCTCTCTTTGCGGCCGAGAGCCGCAAAGAGCCCCTCGGTGCTTTTTGGAGTCCTCGGCGACGTCGCCGCAATCTGGTTGCCTTCGGCTCCCAGATTCCGGCTCCGTCGCCTGCGGGCGGTCGCTTGCGTTTGGTAAGTGGTTGCGTTTTGGCGGCCGGCTTTGCCGGCGCCTGCGCCGAGCTTCGCCGGCGCCGGGGAGTCGTTGCTCGTTGTTAGGACTGGCCTTCCAGGAACGGGCGCTGGGCTTTGGGGACTAGGCCTATCGCTTCCATGAGGGCGAACATTGTGGTGGGGCCTACCCAGCGGAAGCCCGCCGCCTTCAGGGTCTTTGAGAGCGCTAGGGACTCTGGGCTCGTCGACGGGATCGTCTCTAGTGATGTGGGGAGCTCCTGGTTCTCGGGGCGGAAACTCCACACCAGCTTCGCCAGGTCGGTGCCGGTCTCGCGCAGCGCGACCGTCGCGCGGGCGTTGTCGATCGTCGCGAGGATCTTCGCGTGGTTGCGGATGATGCCCTCGTTCGCCATCAGCCGTTCCACGTCCGCCTCATCAAACGCCGCGACCGCATCCGGGTCGAAGCCCGCGAACGCCTCGCGGAACGCCGGGCGCTTGCGCAACACCGTCACCCAGCTGAGGCCCGACTGGAACGCCTCGAGGCTCAGCCGCTCGAACACGCCCTGCTCGTCGGTCACGGCGACACCCCACTCGGTGTCGTAATAGTCGCGCAGCAGCTCGGTCTGCTCGGCCCACGGCGGGCGCGAGACGCCATCTGAACCGGTAATGAACCCGGCAGGAAAGGTGAAATCACTCATGGATCCATCTTGCGGGGCCGATCGCACGCCCCGTTCGGCCGCGGCGCGGAATGTGGAGAAAACGGCGAAATTCGGCATTGTGGATCGTCTCACGCCACGACATTGCCGAATCGCGGCGATCCCCACGCAAAAATGGCCCCATACCACGTACCCTTGCGCGTGTGTGGCGTATCAGAGGCTCGGCGGCGCTGTCCGGAACGGAAGAAAGCGTTACGACGAACGACCCCGTGAGCGGGGCGTTCGGCGAGCGCGTCAGAAACGTCGCCGGAGGGCTCGGCGGCAGCTCCACCCTCCTCCACTACCACGAGGCCCCCGAGTCGTTCATCGAGATGACGACCGCGCACCCCGGCAGCCTTCCCCAGTTCATCACGGGCCGCTCGACGCTGCTGTCGAACCTCTTCCGCGACGAGGTCGCGCTCCGCGGCGCACGCCTCGCGGCCGAGCGCATCGCCGCCAAAAACGTCGAGCTCCGCACCTCCCGCGGCATCGACGCCGTGCGCCTCGCCGTGGGCGTCGCCTCGTGGCGCTTCGGCGGACGCCAGTTCACCGCACCCGTCCTGCTCCGCCCGCTCGGCCTGCGCCGCCACCACGCAGACTTCGAGCTCAAGCTGCGCGGCCACTTCAGCGTCAACCCCGAGCTCGTCCGCGCGGTGCGCGAACAGTTCGGCGTCGAACTCGACGGCGCCTCCCTCGCCTCCCTCGCCTACGACGACGGCCTCTTCCAGCCCCAGCCGGTCATCGACCGCCTGCGCCAGCTGACGAGCCACGTCGACAGCTTCTCGGTCAAGGCCCGCCTCGTCGTGTCGACCTTCGCCGACGTCGCCGGTGACATGGTGCGCGACCTGCAGCGCATCGACCACCCGATCCTCGGCGCCCTCGCAGGCCAGCCCGACGACCTGCGCATGGTGCAGGAGACGCGGCCCGTCGCGATGCCGACGGACCCCGACGACCGCTCGCCCTCGTCCGACACCCTGCTTCTCGACGCCGACGCCGAGCAGGAGGCCGTGCTCGCCCGCATCATCGGCGGCCAGTCGCTCGTCGTGCACACCCTGCCCGGCACCGGCAGCATGCAGACCACGATCAACGCCGTCGGCGAGCTCGTCCGCGCGGGCAAGCGCACCCTCGTGGTCAGCGCCCGCCGCTCGACGCTCGAGGGCGTCGCGCACCGCCTCCGCGGGATCCACCTCGACGGCCTCGCCGTCTCGCCGACGACGCTCCGTGCCGACCTGATCCGCGCGATCGGCCGCAACGAGCGCGCGAAGCAGCCCAAGGTCAGCGACATCGACGAGGCGCTCGTGCGCCTGCGCGGCATGCTGCGCGACTATCGCGGCGCGCTCGCCGAGCCGCGCCGCGAGCTCGGCGTCTCGGTGCTCGACATGACGCGCGAACTCACGCGCCTCGCCTCGCTCCCGATCCCGCCGACCTCCTCGGCTCGCCTGTCGCCCGAGGCCCTCGAGAAGCTCGCGGGCGACCGCGCCGAGGCCGCGCGCACGCTCGCCCTCGCCGCCCGCCTCGGCGAGTTCCGTGTCGGCCCCGACGACTCGCCCTGGTACGGCGTCAGCTTCACGACCACGCAGCGCGCCCGCGACGCGCACGCCCGCGCCAAGCGCCTGCACGAGAAGCTCGTGCCGGCGGTGCTCGAGCGCGGCTACTCGCTGATCTCACAGACCCGCATGCGCCCGTTCACGACGGTCGACGAGCTGGGCGAATACCTCACGCTGCTCGAGGGCATCCGCGACTCGCTCGACCGGTTCCAGCCGGCCGCGTTCTCGCGCCCGCTCAACGACATGATCAAGGCGCACGGCTCGCGCCGCGACGCCGCAGGCATGTCGAGCTCGCAGCGCCGTCGCCTCAAGCGCCTGTCGAAGGAACTCGTCCGCCCGGGCATCCACATCGCCGACATGCACGATTCGCTCACGCGGATCCGCCACCAGCGCGCCCAGTGGAAGGACCTCGTCGAGGGCGTCAGCGCCCCCGAGATCCCGCTCGGCCTCTCCGAGGCGCACGACGAGTGGCGCGCCGTCGAGGCCGAACTCTCGGCGCTCGACCGCGACCTCGCGCGCGGCACCCGCCTCGCCTCGCTCCCCATCGACCGGCTGATCCGCACCATCGCGGGCCTCGCCGCCGAGTCCGACGTGTTCGAGAACATCGTCGAGCGCGCCGAGCTGCGCACGACGCTCGACTCGTGGGGCCTGTCGCCGCTGCTCACCGAGCTGTCGGTGCGCCACGTCGACGAGGCGCGCGTGGGGGAGGAACTCGAGTTCGCCTGGTGGCAGTCGGCCCTCGAGCACGCGATGCGATCGGATCCGGCGCTCCTCGGCGCCTCGACGGCCGTCGTCGACCGCCTCGAGAAGGACTTCCGCCTCGTCGACGGCGCGCACGCCGCGGCGTCGGGCGAGCTCCTCGCCTGGCAGCTCGCCAGCGAGTGGAAGATCGGCATCGTCGACGAGCCCGACGAGTCCGACCGCCTGCGCCGCGCGCTCATGCGCGGAGAGGTGACGCCGGGCCAACTCTTCGCCGACGCCCCGCGCCTCATGCGGATCCTCGCGCCCGTCTGGCTCTGCTCGCCGTACGACGTGCCGCTGCTGCCCGAGAACGAGCGCTTCGACACCGTGATCCTCGTCGACTGCGCCGCCCTCGACATCGCGGAGGTCGCCCCCGCGATCCGCCGCGGCACGCAACTCGTCGCGTTCGGCGACCCGGTGACGCAGCGCCCGACGTCGTTCGACGTGTCGACCGCCGTCCCGGCCCAGCACGCGGGACTCTCGGAGGAGCCGAGCGCCTTCGAGCAGCTCGCAGAGATCCTGCCCGTCGAGACCCTCACCCGCAGCTACCGCGCGGGCGGCGAGGACCTCGCGAAGCTCGTCAACGACGCCTTCTACGGCGGCGAGATCCACTCGCTCCCGTGGGCCGGCTCGTACCTCGGCCGGGGCAGCCTCACGGTCGACTTCGTCGAGGGCGGATCCGGCGCCCCGGATCCCGAGACGGGAGCGGTCGAGAGCCCGGATCCCGAGGTCGCGCGCGTCGTCACCCTCGTGGTCGAGCACGCCGTCAACCGCCCGAACGAGTCGCTCATGGTCGTGACGGCGAGCCGCAAGCACGCCGACCGCGTGCGCGCCGCCGTGACGGCCGCCTTCGCGGGCCGCAGCGACGTCGCCGACTTCGTCGGGCGCGAGACGGCCGAGCCGCTCGCGGTGCTGACGCTCGAGGAGTCGGTCGCGGAGAGCCGCGACCGCGTGATCTTCTCGCTCGGCTACGGCAAGACCCGCCACGGCCGCGTGCTCAGCGAGCTCGGCGACCTGTCGAGCGACGACGGTGAACGCCTGTTGACGGTCGGCATGACGCGCGCCCGGCGCTCGATGGTCGTCGTCTCGTGCGTGCGACCGCCCGACATCGACGACGGCCGCTTCTCGAACGGCGCGGCCCTGCTGATGGACATACTGCGCTCCTACGAGGAGAGCCGCAGCACCCCGCGCCGCGAGGACGACGCGGATCCGCTGACGCTCGTGCTCGCCCGCGAGCTGCGCCGCATGGGCGTGGCCGTCGAGGTCGACTACCGCGGTCTCCTGCCGCTCGTCGCGCAGGCGAACGGCAAGGCCCTCATCGTCGAGTCGGATCCGGAGGCGCAGCACGAGTCGCTGCGCGAGACGCTACGCCTGCGCCCGCAGGTGCTGCGCCGCCTCGGCTGGCACTACGTGCGAGTGCACGCGTTCGACCTCTACAGTGACCCGCGCGCCGTTGCGGCCCGCGTCGCGTCGGTCCTCGGGATCGGCGACGAGGTCGCGCGCGTCGACGACGACACCGCGCCGCTGCCGTGACGGGCGACGAGCCGCGCCAGCGGGTCGAGAAGGTCCGCGGATCCCGCAGGGCGCGCCTCACGCGCGTGGAGGGCACGCTGAGCGACTCCGAGGCCGAGGCGACCCTGCGCGGCGAGGAGCCCGAGGCGAAGCCCGTGGGGCCCGCCGGCGCGAACGACGCTCGGCTCTTCGGCGACAAGCCGCCCCACTATTGATCCGTCACACGCACAAAAAATGCCGCCCCCGAGGGAGCGGCATTTTTTGTGTCTGCCTTACGGCGTGTTCTTCTGCGCGGCGAGCAGGTCGCGGATCTGCGCGAGGAGCTCTTCCTGCGTCGGGGGAACGTCCTCGGCGACCTGGCCGCGGGCGCGGCGCTCGGCGAGCTTGTTCATCGGCATGACGAGCGCGAAGTACACGACCGCGGCGATGACGATGAAGTTGATCAGCGCCGAGATGAATGCACCAATTCCGAGCTGAGCGTCGTCGACGAGGCCGGGGATCGTGATGGTCCAGCCAGCGAGGTCACCCGACGGCACGAAGGCGCCGATCAGCGGGTTGATGATCGAGTCAACTGCGGCGGTAACAATCGCACCGAACGCGCCACCGATGACGACCGCGACGGCCAGTTCGATGACATTGCCGCGCATGACGAATTCTTTGAATCCCTGGAACATGGTCCCCCTTCGAGAATCGGTCCGCCGGCTTATCCGGCCGGAGCCGTCAGCTGGAAGCCGACGAAGACGATGATGCCGCAGGCGAGGCCCCAGCGCCAGAAGGCGCGCGCGAGTCGGTGCGGTAGAAGCCGGATCCGTTGAACGTCACGCCGACGGTGCCGTAGCGCTTGCGCAGCTCGCCGCCACACTCGGGGCACTCGGTCAGGGCCGCGTCGCTGAACGACTGCACGGCATCGAAAGCGTGCCCGCAGTTCTTACAGGCGTAGGCGTACGTGGGCATAGAAGGGCCTCCCGGATGCACCGGTTCGCGATGTCGTCGCGTCTCACCGGTCGAATGTCAGCGTGCGGGTCGGCGTAATGACGCCGGTTACGGCAACATCGTGAGCCTCGTGAGGCACGCGCGCGACCACATCAGAATCATAAAGCACCGCGTATGCGGGGATCCCGGATCCCGCGCCCGCGAGCGCGCGGTCGTAGAACCCGCCGCCCCAGCCGAGTCGGAAGCCGCGCTCGTCGACGGCGCAGGCGGGCGCGAGGATGAGGTCGGCCTCCGCGAGCGCGCCCTCGCCGAGCGGGGTCGCGGCCGTCTCGGGCACGCCGAGCCGGGCCTGGCGCTCGGATCCGTCGTGCTCGGCCCACTCGAGCACGCGGCCCGGGCGGATCACGGGGAGCAACACCCGGATCCCACGGGAGGTCGCCGCGTCGATGAGGGCGCGCGTGGGCGGCTCGGCGGATCCGGAGAGGTAGCACGCGAGCGTGCGGGCGCCCGCGCGCTCCGCGAGGGCGATGCCTCGCGCGGCGATCGCGGCGTCCGCCGCCGCCCGCTCACGGGGGCCGCGCGCGGCCCGCGAGGAACGGATCCGCTGGCGCAGTTCGTTCTTTTCGCCGTCCATCCGTTCAGGCTAAGTGGACAAAGTCAGGAATTCCCACCTGAGTCGCTTATGGTGTTCGGATGGAACCTGCGAAGATCAAAGCCGTTATGCCGGTTGCGGGTCTCGGTACCCGCTTCCTGCCCGCGACGAAGGCGACGCCGAAGGAAATGCTTCCCGTCGTCGACAAGCCCGCCATTCAGTACGTGGTGGAAGAGGCCGTCGCTGCCGGCATCCGCGATGTGCTGATGATCATCGGCCGCAACAAGAACGCGATTGCGAACCACTTCGACGCGATGCCCGAGCTCGAGGGCAAGCTCACGGAGAAGGGCGATGACCGCAAGCTCGGTCACGTGCAGCACTCGAGTTCGCTGGCCGACATCCACATGCTGCGCCAGGGCGAGCCCAAGGGCCTCGGCCACGCCGTCTTCCGTGCGAAGTCGCACGTGGGCGACAGCCCCTTCGCCGTCATGCTCGGCGACGACCTCATCGACGAGCGCGACCCGCTGCTGCCGAAGATGATCGAGGTCAACGAGCAGAAGAAGGCCATGGTCATCGCCCTCATGGAGGTCGACCCCGAGCAGATCAGCATGTACGGCTGCGCCTCGGTCGAGGCGACCGACGACCCCGACGTCGTGAAGATCCTCGACCTCGTCGAGAAGCCGGCGAAGGAAGAGGCCCCCTCGAACCTCGCCATCATCGGCCGCTACCTGCTCACCCCCGAGATCTTCGACGTGCTCGAGCACACGCAGCCGGGCAAGGGCAACGAGATCCAGCTGACCGACGCCCTCAAGGAGGTCGCGACCGACGACGACAACGTCGACGTCTACGGCGTGATCTTCCGCGGCCGTCGCTACGACACGGGCGACAAGCTCGACTACATCAAGGCGATCCTGCAGCTCGCGAGCGACCGCGAGGACCTCGGCCCGGACCTGCGTCCGTGGATCAAGGACTTCGCCGCTACGCTGTAATCCTGCCCGTCACCAGACGATAAGGAGAGCCGGATGGACACGCCCTACGCCTCGCACGGGGCGGTGTCCATCCGGCTTATTCGTTCCCGGGACGCCCGCCCCCTGCAGCAGTCGCTGATCGATAACCGCTCGTGGCTCGTGCCATGGGAGGCGACGAACCCCGACGGCGCCGTGCCGATGGAGATGCGCGGCGCGATCCGCCGGCTCCTGCAGCAGTACCGCGACGGCAGCGGCGTACCGTTCGTCATGGAATACAACGGCGAGATCGCCGGGCAGCTGAACGTGTGGGGCATCTCGCGCGGCTCGATGTCGTCGGGCACGATCGGGTACTGGATCGACGAGAGGTTCGCGGGCAAGGGCATCACGCCCACCTCCGTCGCGCTCGCGACCGACCTGTGCTTCCGCAGCCTGCGCCTGCACCGCATGGAGATCTGCATCCGCCCCGAGAACGCGCCGAGCCTGCGCGTCGTCGAGAAGCTCGGCTTCCGCTACGAGGGCTACCGCGTGCGGTACATCCACATCGACGGCGAGTGGCGCGATCACCACGCCTTCGCGCTGACGCGCGAGGACGTGCCGCAGGGCGTGTTGCAACGCTGGATCCGCGGGCAGGTGCCCGAGGGAATGGGATCCGTGCCGGGTTCGATTCCGGTTGGCCCGACGGGCACCGAACCGGCGTAGGCTCGGGCGTAGCGCACATCCGCGCCGCCTTGCAGAAGGGATTCACCTCATGCCCACGCTCGCTAAGAACATCGTCGATTCTCTTCTCGCGAGTGGGGTGAAACGCGTCTACGGCCTGCCGGGCGACTCGCTCAACGGCTTCACCGACGCGCTGCGGGTGACGTCGGGCATCGAGTGGGTGCACGTGCGCCACGAGGAGGCGGCGGCGTTCGCCGCGGGGGCCGAGGCGGCCCTCACGGGCGAGATCGCGGTGTGCGCCGGATCCTGCGGCCCCGGCAACCTGCACCTCATCAACGGCCTCTTCGACGCGCAGCGCTCGCGCGTGCCCGTCCTCGCGATCGCGGCCCACATCCCGAGCGACGAGATCGGATCCGGGTACTTCCAGGAAACCCACCCGCAGGAGCTCTTCCGCGAGTGCAGCGTCTACGCCGAGTACGTGTCGAACGCCGCGCAGATGCCGCGCATGCTGCGCATCGCGATGCGCGAGGCAATCGAGAAGCGCGGCGTCGCCGTGCTCGTGATCCCGGGCGACATCGCGCTCGCCGACGTCGAGTCGCAGATCGAGGAGGTGCGCGGATACGCCTCGCGCGTCATCCCCGCCGAGTCGCAGCTCGAGAGCGCCGCCGAGATCCTGAACAGCGCGAAGAAGGTCACGATCCTCGCGGGAGCGGGCGTTGAAGGCGCGCACGACGAGCTCATCGCGATCGCCGACCGCCTGCAGGCGCCCGTCGTGCACGCCCTGCGCGGCAAGGAGTTCGTCGAGTACGACAACCCCTTCGACGTGGGTATGACGGGCCTCATCGGCTTCTCGTCGGGCTACGCGGCCATGCGCGAGTGCGACGCGCTGCTGATGCTCGGCACCGACTTCCCGTACCAGCAGTTCTATCCCGAGAACGCGAAGGTCATCCAGGTCGACATCCGCGGCGAGCAGATCGGCCGCCGCACGCACGTCGACGTCGGGCTCGTGGGCGGCACGGCCGAGACCGTCGAGGCGCTGCTGCCGCGGCTGACCGAGGACAAGGACAGCGGCCACCTCGACGCCGCGGTGAAGCACTACCGCCGCGCGCGGAAGGACCTCGACTCGCTCGCGACGCCGTCGAAGCGCACGATCCACCCGCAGTACCTCGCGAAGCTCATCAACGACCACGCCGACGACAACGCGATCTTCATCCCCGACGTGGGATCGCCCACCGTCTGGGCCGCGCGCTACCTCACGATGAACGGCCGCCGCCGGCTCATCGGATCCTTCACCCACGGATCCATGGCGAACGCGCTCTCGCAGGCGGTCGGCGCGCAGGCGCAGGATCCGTCGCGCCAGGTGATCGCGCTCGCGGGCGATGGCGGGCTCGCGATGCTGCTCGGCGAGCTCATCACGCTCACGCAGAACGGCCTGAACGCGAAGGTCGTCGTGTTCGACAACGCGTCGCTGAACTTCGTCGAGCTCGAGATGAAGGCGGCGGGCTTCGTGACCTTCGGCACGGGCCTCGAGAACCCCGACTTCTCGAAGGTTGCCGAGGCGGTCGGCATCAAGGGCATCCGCGTCGAGAAATCGGCCGACCTTCCGGCCGCGGTCGAGGAGTTCCTCGCCCACGACGGCCCCGCGGTGCTCGACGTGACGACCGAGCGCCAGGAGCTCTCGATGCCGCCGACCATCACGATGGAGCAGGCGAAGGGCTTCGCGCTCTACGCGATCCGCACGGTGCTTTCCGGTAAGGGCGACGAGCTGATCGACCTCGCGAAGACCAATCTGCGGCAGTTGTTCTAGACACGCCGTGCGGACGGGCTCCGTTTAGGCCTGATGGCCTACCGTTTATCGCATGGGTGGGCAGATTCTCGGTGGCGGTGTTATCGCTCTAGTTGTCGTGCTGCTGTGGCTAATCTACCTCTTGCCGACCTGGTACGCCCGGGTGCGCGATAACGCCGCCGAGCGCAACGCGGTGCGCCTCAACCAGGCGCTCCGCGTGCTCGCCGAGTCGAGCGAGGCGTCCGATGATGTGCGGATCCAGCTCTCGACCCGCGAGGTCGCGCGCCAGCAGCGCCTCGTGAAGAAGCTCGAGGCCGAAGACGCGCGCCTGCGCGAGGAGTACGAGCGCGCCGAGACCGAGCGCCGCCGCGAGGAGAACGAGGAAAAGCTCGAGCGCACGAGGCGCGACGCCGAGGCGGCCCGCCTCACCCGGGCCCTCGAGGCCGAGGAGCGCAAGCGCGAGATCGAGGCTCTCAAGAGGGATCCGCGAGTGCGGCTGCAGACGGCCCGTCGCCGGGGGCGGCTCGCCGCGACCGCGACGACGATCGCCGGCCTCGTCGCGATCGGGCTGGGGACCTGGCAGGCCATCGCCACGGGCGTGTGGGCGTGGCTCGCGGTCGGCGTCGTCGTGACGGCCCTCGGCATGCTCGCGCTTCGCCGCATGGCCGCCGTCGCCGAGCGCGCGCGCCGTGCCCCGATGACGGCCCCCGTCGCGGTGCAGGAGGCGCGCGAGCGCCCCGAGCCCGTTCTCCTCAACCCCACCGACCGCGGCTGGGTGCCGCGCCGCCTGCCGGCGCCGCTCACGGCGACCGCCGGATCCCGGGCCGCCGACGAGGTGGCCGCCGCGGGTGCGCGCGAGAAGCTCGAGCAGGCCGCCCGCGAGGAGGCCGCCCGCCAGCGCCTCGCCGCGAGCCAGCCGCGCCCGATCTCGCTCGACGAGCACCGCGAGGAAGACGCCGAGATCGAGCGCCAGGTGCGCGAGATGCTCGCGCGACGCGCCGCGGGCTAGCCCGATTTTTCATTTGCAGGCTCGACCGGTAATGTAGATCGAGTTGTAAGGGGCTATGGCGCAGTTGGTAGCGCGCTTCGTTCGCAATGAAGAGGTCAGGGGTTCGAATCCCCTTAGCTCCACCAAAACCGAAGGGCCGGTCAGGATTCTGACCGGCCCTTTAGTCTTTTGTCCGACTAGTCTTTCGCGCGACTGGCGTAGCCCCCGTCTTCGAGCCCTGCCTCGATCTCGAAGCGGTTGCGGAGCGGATCCCGCCCGGCGAGCGCGTAGAGCACCGGCAGGAGCAGGCCGTAGCGGCGCCATTGGCGCACGTGCACGAGCTCGTGGGCGATGACGCGCGGGCTCTCGCGGGACGCATGCGTGAGGTAGCAGCGGCCGATGCAGACGCCGCCTCGCGCATGCGTCCAGCGGGGCATGCCCCGAAAGACGAAGAGCTCGCCGTGCCTCTCGACGCGTCCCGTGCTCCAGATCCCGCCCCAGACGAATCCGAACGCCGTCGCGATGACAAAACCGGCCTGCCTGATGCCCACGTCGTCTCCCTTGTTACGCCACTCCCATGCTTACACCGTCGGCAGCCCGAGGTGTCCGCGGAGCGTTGTCGTGTCGTATTCGCGGCGGAAGCGGCCGCGGGCCTGTAGTACGGGGACGAGGTGGTCGACGATGTCGTCGATGCCGCCGGGCAGGGTGGGCGGCATGAGGTTGAAGCCGTCGGCCGCGCCGGCGTCGACCCAGCGTTCGATCTCGTCGGCGACCGATTCCGGCGTGCCGACGAAGGTCGCGTGACCGCCACCGGCGGCGAGGTAACCGAGCAGCTCCCGCACCGTGGGGCGCCTGCTCTCGATGATCCGCAGCACCGTGGCGTACCGGCCCTTCGGCCCCGTGAACTCTTCGAGCGGCGGGAGGGGCGGCACCGGCGCATCGAGGTCCCACCCCGAGGTGTCGGTGCCGACGAAGGACGACAGCTGTTGGAGGGCGTCGGCCACGGGGAGCCGCTCGTTGAGCTCGCGCTGCTTCCGCCTCGCCTCGGCCTCGCTCGAGGCGAGGTAAGTGACGAGCCCCGGCATGACGGCGATGCCGTCGGGGTCGCGGCCGGCGGCGCCCGCGCGCGAGCGGATGTCGGCGCGGTAGGCGAGGGCCGACTCGAGGTCCCACGCGACGGCGTAGATCCCCTCGGCGTATCGCGCCGCGAGGTCGCGCCCCGGCTCCGAGGCTCCCGCCTGGAACAGCACGGGGCGCCCCTGCGGGGTGCGCGGCACGTTGAGCGGCCCCGCGACCTCGAAGCTTGCACCGCGGTGATCGATGGGCCGCAGCCTCGAGGCGTCGACGTACGCGCCCCGCGGGTCGGCGGTGATCGCCTCGAGGGGCCACGAATCCCAGAGACCCTGCACGATCTCGATGAACTCGTGCGCCGTCGCGTAGCGCTCGTCGTGCCCGGGGAGGGCGGGCATGCTGTGGTTCCGCGCCTCCTCGTCGGTCATCGAGGTGACGACGTTGATGCCCGCCCTGCCCCGCGAGATGTGGTCGAGGCTCGCGAGCAGGCGGGCTGCGTGGAACGGATCCCAGAACGTGCTCGACACCGTCGTGACGAGCCCGACCCGTTCGGTCGCGCGGGCGATCGCGGTCAATACCGTGATCGGCTCGAGGTGCCAGACGGGCCCGCGCCGGGCGGCGTCGATCGAGAGCGACTGCCCGTCGGCGAGGAAGATCGCGTCGAGCTTGCCGCGCTCGGCCGTCCGCGCGAGCGACTCCCAGTAGGCAATGTCGCCGAGGCGATCGACGCCGGATCCGGGCACCCGCCACGCGGCGGAGTGGTGGCCGACCGCGTGGGCGAAGAGGTTCAGCCGAACATGCCGGGGCATTAGTCCTTGACCAGCCCGCCGTCGACGACGAGGTTTTGTCCCGTGATCGCGCGCGACCACGGCGAGGCGAAGAACAAGATGGCGTCGGCGAACTCGGCGGGCGTCGTGACCGAGAGGAGCGGTGTGCCGGCCGCGATCGCGTCGAAGACCGCGTCGGGCGTCGCGGCGCTCGCGTCGGTCGTGCGCAGCAGGCCGCCGCTCACCATGTTGACGGTGACGCCGCGCGGGCCGAGGTCGGCCGAGAAGGTGCGCGTGAGCGACAGCAGCGCCGCCTTCGCGGCGGTGTAGTCGTGGTACGGCACGACGGGGTACTGGAATAGGTTCGTGCCGACGTTGATCACGCGACCGGATCCGGCCTCGTCGAAACCGGGGAGGGCGGCCTGGACGGTGTGGAGCGCGCCCTGCACGGCGCTCGCGAACTGGCCCGCGAAGGCGGGGAAGTCGATCTCGTCGGCCTTCGCGCGGGCGTCGCCGTTGAACGAGAAATCGGCGAGCGCGTTGTTGACCACGGTCGTGACGGGCGCGCCGAACGCCTCGCGACCGGCAGCGAAGAGCGCCTCGACCTGGGCGCGGTCGCGCACGTCGCCCCGCACCGCGACCGCGCGGCCCGGGTGGGCGGCGACGATCTCGGCGGCGGCGTCGGCGCTCGTGACGTAGTCGATGACGACGCGGGCGCCCTCGCGCAGGAACGCCTCGGTGATGGCGCGGCCGAGCCCGCGGGCGCCGCCCGTGACGAGGACGATCTGGTCGGCGATCGCCGGAATGGTGCGGGTGGTGGTGGTCATGCGCGTGCCTTTCCTTCTACGGCGAAGGAAGGCCGCACCACACCAAGAAGGCGCATAGCGAGCCGGACAATCCCTTCGCCAGTACTAACTGGATCAGGTTCGACGGGTGTAGTCTCAGCCGCTTTCCGCGGCACCCCGTGTCACTGCCCGCAAGCCTAGCGCGGTTCGACCCGCAGCGCGGTCGTCTTGGCGGTTGGCGTGAGGAACGAACTGGTGACAGGTTCGGTTTAGGCCGCGAGTGTGAGCGGCTCGGCTAGCTTGGCTTCGAACTCGATGGGAGTCAACCCGCCGAGGGTGTCCTGGGCGCGCTGGCGGTGGTACTTCCGCTCGATCCAGACGACGATCGCGAGACGCAGCTCCTGCCGTGTTGTCCAGCGCTGCTGGTTGAGGACGTTGGTCTGCACGAGCGACCAGAACGACTCCATGGCCGGGTTGTCCCCGGCGGCGCCGACACGGCCCATCGATCCGACCATGTCGTGGCGGCGTAGCTCGCGGGCCATGGCACGACTGCGGAACTGGCTGCCCCTGTCGGCGTGCAGGATGCACCCGGCGATCTCACCGCGGCGGGCGACGGCGTTGCGGACGGCATCGACGGCGAGCTTCGCGGTCATCCGGTCGCTGATCGAGTACCCCACGATCCGGTTGGAGTGGCATCCTTGATCGCGCAACAGTAGAGCGTGCCTTCGCTCGTCCAATGCTCCGTGATATCCGTGAGCCAGAGCCGATTCGGCGCGTCTGCGCGGAACACTCGTTGCACGTGATCGTCGAACACGGGCGGGCCGGCCTTCTTGCCCTTCCCGCGCCGTCGGCGCTGCGCGGACGAGAGAATCCCGGCCTGCGAGCACAGCTTCCACGCCGTCCGCCGACTCATCCGCCACCCCGCCCGCCGCGCTTCGTCGGCGAGGTATCGATAGCCGGACGTCGGGTCGTCGTGGTGCGCGTCGTGCAGCGCGTTGATCCGATACGCGCGGAGCACATCGGCATCCCGCACCGGGTCGTTTCGCCAGCGATAGTAGGGCTGGCGGGCGAGCGTGAGGACCCGGCACGACACCGTCACGGGGATCCCCGCGTCGGCGAGCTCAGCAACGAGCGGGTACGTCATTTTGGGGAGCCACCGAGTTTCAGGTTCGCCTGCGACAGATACGCCGCCGCCCTCCGGAGCACCTCGTTCTCCTGCTCGAGCAGCCGGATTCGCTTCTTCAGCTCACGGGTCTCAGCCGCGTCCGCGGCGGTCTGGCCAGGACGGTTGCCTTCCTCGACGTCAGCTTGGCGGAGCCAGTTCTGCAACGTTGCTTCGCTGATACCGAAGTCAGTGGCGATCTGTTTGATGGTGACGCCGCTCTCACGGCTACGAGCGACCGCGACAACGTCCTCGCGGCACTCTCTGGGATAGGGACCGGGCATGATGACATCCTCCCCGCCAGCGCCTCCCGGCACTAACGATCAGTTGTCACCGATTCGTTCCTCACGCCCCTCCTCCCGATAAGCAGCGGTAGTGTCCGGTGAGGGTTCCCCATGTGGGATGCACGCCACCTCTCGGTCAACTGGCCGGATCTCCGCCGCTCAGGTGGGCGAAGTGGCGACGGACGATGGTGGCGGCGCGGTGCGGCGGCATCCGGTCGGGCTCGGAGGCTCGAGCGACTGCGAGACCGTCGAGGACGGCGAGCAGATGCCCGGCTTCCTCGGCCGCGTCGAGCTGTGGGAAGAGGTCGGCGATGAGGCCGCGCAGGTAGTTCTCTGTCAGTGACCATCCGGCAGCAAAGGCATCGGCGACGGCGCCACACTGCGTAGCCTTCGCTGCGAACCACAACCAGACGATCGTGGCGTTAGTGTCCCCGGCCTCTCCATCGGGAGCCTCAATCGCGTTGGCCAGGAGTTGACAGAAGGCGAGGAATGCAGCAGCTGCCCCCTCCTCGGCCAGCACCCGATGGGTCAACTCTTCAGCACGCGACTTGAACTGGGCGGTTACGTGATTGGCGGCGGCGACCAACAGAGCATCCTTGGTGGCGAAATGATACTGAACGGCACCAATAGAGACACCTGCCTCAGCAGCCACTCGCCGCACTGACAGGCCGTCAAGACCGTCACGGACCAGCACTTGCACGACAGCGTCCATCACCAGCTCCCGGACGGAGTTGCGGCCACTTCCGGTCATTGCTACGGTATCCATACGTTCGTATGGTACATGAGGGGGACGTAGTGAATCGATACCGCGCCGGAGCCGTGGCTTGGATGGCCAGCGCTGTGATATTCCCTGTGCAGCTGCTGGTCGCGCGGCGGTGGCCCCAGGGGTACTCGGTGACGCACAACGCCATCAGCGACCTCGGGGTCGTCGGTTGTGGGCAATTCTCCGAACAGGGCCAGCAGGTGCGCGACGTTTGCTCTCCATGGCATCCGCTGTTCAACGCCGGCATGGCCGCATCCGGTGTGCTGATCATGATCGGCGCGATCTTGATGTACGGCTGGTGGGACAGCCGCTCAGGTCGAGCTGGGATGATCTTGATGGCGCTGACCGGGCTCTTGGTCTCGATCGTCGGCCTGGCGCCGTGGGACATATATCCCGGGGCGCACGATAGTGCCGCACTCGGCCAAGCGGTCGCACAGTGGCTGGCAATGGGCATGCTCGCCGCAGCTGCTGGGCCGGGGCGCTTCCGCCAGCTCACAATTGTGGCCTTGGTGGTGTCAATAGTCGGGTTCGCAGCGTTCCTCGCGGCGCTGGAGGGGGCCGAGGTGCCTTGGTTGGGGCTCGGCGGCGCCGAACGGATCTCCTTTGACACGCTTAGCCTCTGGACGGCCCTTGCCGGTGTAGCTCTCATGACAAGCCGCGGAGTTCGCGATAAGGCTTCAACCAGCGCCTGCTGACAGATCGTCGGTCCAAAACAGAAGGGGGCTCACCGTTCCCGCTACGTGTTGGCGATCGTCTTGCGGGACGCCGTCCCGCAGCCATCGCTCCGGAGCCACAACGACGGGGCCGCCATCAAGCGTCGGAAGATCCCCGCCAATGAGCGGACGAAGTCACACGACAGGGGTGCCGTTAACGCTCGTCGCAACCACGAATCGGCAGGCGTTTTTGGTGGAGGTTGGGTTGATTGACAGCCGGTCGACGTTATGGTCTTGCAACCAGTGGAATAATTGCCGCATGATTCGCGTCGTGCTGTTCGACCTCGACGGCGTCATTCGTCACTTCGATCGGGATTACACGACCGGCATAGAGCTCAGACACGGGCTGGCTCCCGGGTCTCTCGAAGGCATCGCTTTCGCGAAACCATTGATTGAAGCGGTAACCACTGGTCGGATCTCCAGAGCCGAGTGGATCCGACAGGTCGGTGACCGTGCCGGTAGCGTCCAGGCTGCTGACGAGTGGGGAGTCCAACCTGCAGCCCTAGACGTCGCCGTCTTGGAGTTGGCCGACAAGGTGCGCAGCCTTGGTCTTCGAACGGCAGTGCTCACGAACGGTACGGACACCATCCCCGCGGAGGTCGCTGCGATGGGCATTGCGAAGAGGTTTGATGCGATCTTCAACTCGGCGGACATCGGCTTCACGAAGCCAGATGTGCGTGCCTTCAGACACGTCTTGGATGCACTTGACGTGGGACCAGGCGAGATCTTCTTCACAGATGACTCTGCATCGAATCGTTCCGGTGCTGCCAGTCTCTCGATGCGCACCCATTTGTTCGAGGGCGTCGAAGGCCTTCGAACTCGGCTCATCGCCGAGGGCGTCGCAGTTTGAGCAACACGGCTCACACCCATTCGGCGTAGAAGGTGATGTTTGAGCACCTGCCGATAACGATCGTTTCCGGCAGAACGAACGTGCCGCGCGCTGGCGCCTGCCGGAAGCGACTCTTGAATCGGAGACGCAACGGGCACGACCGTCACCCATAGGCTCTTTTCATGAATGTGCAGCGTCCGACCCCCGGAACGATCGTCCGCATGCAATGGCGCAAGTGGGATGGCTCTCTGCACTGGGGTGGGCAGTGTGTCTATCTTGGTTCGGATGACCGCGGTGATTGGCTTGGGAAGAAAACCGGGTGGAGGTACACGCGCCCGGGGGCAGAGTACACGGCGGAGAATATTGCCGTCACGTTGCTCCCGGTTGGGCATGCCGATCATACGGTGACCTTCAACCGGCGGCACCCGCGGGCACTCGGCGTATATGTCGATCTCGCACATGCTCTTCGATGGGAGCACTCCGGGCTGGTGACCGGTATCGACATGGACCTTGATGTCGTTCAACGGTTCGACGACCGTGGAATCTACATCGATGACGGCGATGAGTGGCTGGAGAACCAGTGCCGGTACAAGTATCCGCTCGACGTCATCTCCCATCTCGAAACGCTCGCGATCTCCTTGGAGCGTCGATTGCGTGCTCACGTATCGCCGTTCGACGGCCCGACAGCCGACGCGTGGTTAGACCATTTGGAGGCGGCCGCAGTTATGCCAGGTTGAGGGCGGCGGCCCCAGTCACGGACTCGTGCAATCGCAGCCTGCCGGAAGCCGGTGATAGCTGGCGGTTATGGCGGGCGTTTGCGGGGTCAGCGCACGGACTTTTGCCCCGACCCTCCAGAAACGATCGTTTCCGGCGGAAGCATAAGCGGTGTGACGCGGCTTTGAGCCCAGCTCCTATGCTCTTATCTCATGAGTTATCTCGCTATCGTCGAACGCTTCGTCTCACATCACTTTCCGCACGCGAGTGTCGCGCTGCTCGCGGGAAGCACGGCTCGCGGAACGAGGACCTCGACCAGCGACATCGACCTTCTCCTTCTCGGTGAAGAGATCTTCGCCGACGACCGCACGAGCCTGGCGGCGACGTACCGCTTCGAGGACGAGATCTTTGAGGTCTTCGCGTATACCGAAGCGGGCTTCACGGTCTGGGCGAACCGCGGGTTCGAACAGCATCGACCAGTGATTGTCCAGATGCTTATTGATGGGATCGCTGTCCGTGGCGCAACCGAACACGAGAGGTACAAACACGAGTGGTCTTCTAAATACGCGGCTGGGCCGAGCCTTGACCCTGCGGAAGCAACGTTCCGTCGTTACGTCATAACGGACTTGCTGGATGACTATCGTGACGCAACCGACCCGGTTGAACGTCACATACTTGCGGCCCTCCTCTACGAGAAAACGGCTGAACTCATACTGCTCTCGAACTCGCGTTGGATCGGCGCGGGCAAGTACCTCCCGCGACGGCTCACAGAGTTCGATCCAGATCGCGCTTCCGCTTTGGCCACTCCCCTAACGGAGAGTCAGCACGATCGTTTTGCGACTCAGATCGAGATCGAACTCGACCGTGCTGGAGGTCGCGTTCAGGAGGGCTTCCATCGATAGCTCATCGCGCTGCTGCCGCGCCGACGCCGAACGCGCTTTCGTGGCCCGGTATCCGCGGGGGGGTAAGGAACCCCACCTCGGCCTGCCGCATCACACGGCACACGAGCTCGACCCCGAAACGACCACGCATCTTGTCGACGAACGCGATCATCTCTACGAGGGGCGGCCGAGCTCGGTCGCGAACAACATGCTCGCTGACCGGAGGATCTCGTTCGCCTTCTCCAACTCGGCGATCTGCTTCTTCAACCGCATACCCGACATCAACAAGCAGACGCACCTCATCCCCGAGGCCGTCGACGCCGCCCAAGAAGCACTCCTCATCGGACGATAATCGACGCGGGAACCACGACACTTATCGCTGCAAGTCATAAACAAAAAGTGGGGTGGGTGTCCGTAACGAGACACTCACCCCCCCTTTCGTGCGTCAGCTTAGAGGTTGACCGCGACCTCGTTCGGGAACGACGAGAGCTCCTCGCCCTCGGTGATGATCTCGCCCGTAGTCAGGTCGACCGACACGAGGCGCTGGTTCTCGACGTCGACGACGTAGGCGATGTCACCCACGGTGATCATGCCGGGGTGGGGCGTCTGCCAGTCGTCCGGTCCCTCCCACTCGCCGATGACGGGGAAGACCTCGCCCGTGAACTCCGACGTGGCCGGGTCGAACTCGTGGATCGATCCATCGGTCGCGAGCATGTAGAACAGTCCGTCGGGGCCGCGGCCCGCGCCGCGCCACGTGAACTCGACGTCGCCGAGGTTCACGACGTCGTAGGTCTCGGCCTCGGTGTCGATGACGGCGATGTTGTTCAGCAGGTAGCCCTCGTAGTCGGGGTCGTTCTTGTAGTCGCCGATCGCGATCGGGCTCTCCTCCGACACGTAGGCGTTGCCCATGCGGCCGAACTCGTCCGGCGCCGACAGCTTGATGAACTCGCCGTCCTTGAACATGAGGGCGCCGTTCTCGCAGCCGAAGATGGCGACCTCGCCGGCAGCGGTGCCCTCGCCGTGGATCGCGGGGCACTCGTTCGAGCTGGTGAGCTCGTGGTAATGGTCGTCGTGCGGCTCGAGCGCGATGGCGCCCGAGCGCGAGTCGGTCGTGCCGACGGAGGTGACGAGCGTGCCGTCGCTCAGCACGATCGAGACGCCGTGGTGGGCGTCGGGTGCCTCGTACTGCTGAATCTCGGGCAGGGCGCCGTTCGATTCGATGAGCGCGTCGGTGTCGAGGATGGTCGTCTCGCCCCAGCCGTCCGAGAACAGCACGGTCTTGCCCGCGTGGCGCACGACGTGGCCGGCCGCGTCGGCGGGAAAGAGCGTGTCGGTGAGGGCGGGCTCGGCGGTGTCGAGAACCTGGAAGCCCTCGGAGGTCGTCACAAAGACGTTGCGGCCGTCGCCCACGGCGTTCACGCGGGTGAAGTCCTCCGTCGGAAACGTCTCGATGATCTGCAGCGTGGCGGCGTCGAGGACGGCCACCTCGCCCTCGAGCGAGACGGCGACCCGCGATCCTGGGGCGACGTCTGCCGCGGTGGCGGCGGAGGTGGAGGAGGATGCGGGCTCGGACGCGGCGGGCTCGGCGGCCCCGTCGGACGCGCAGCCCGCGGCGAGCAGAGCGATGGCTGTGAGTGCGCTGCCTGCGAGGAGTCGTTGCTTGATGGACATGTTTTCCTTTCGAAAGGGAGCCCGGATCACGGGCTCAGGCCCTCGGTAATGCGCTCGGTGTTCGAACGCATCATGGCGAGATAGGTATCGGCACCGCCGCCTTCGGCGGTGAGGGATTCGGTGAAGAGCTCGACGACGTCGACGTCGATATCGGCCTCCGAGCTCAAGACCTGCATGAGGCGGTCGGGCTGCGACGACTCCGCGAAGATCGCCGGAACGCCGCTCGATTCGATCGCGCTCACCAGCTCGGCGAGGTCGGCCGCGGAGGGCGACGCAAGCGTGGATCCGCCCGGGATCGCGGCGCCGATGAGCTCGAACCCGAAGCGGTCGGCGAGGTAGCCGAACACGTGGTGGTTCGTGATGAGCGCGCGGTGTTCGGCGGGGATCGTCGCGAACTCGGCCGTCATCTCGGCGTCGAGCTCGTCGAGCTCCGCGAGGTACGCGTCGGCCTCGCTCTCGATGCCGAGCGAGTCGAGCTCGTCGCCGAGCGCCGCCACGACGTCGACCATGCGGGCGGGGTCTGTCCAGAAGTGCGGATCCGGCCCGCTCGCCTCCCCGGTGTAGGGCAGGACGTCGATGTGGTCGGCGGCGACGAACCGGTCGACGCCGGCGGCGCCCGCGGCCTCGAGGTGCTGCTCGACGCCCTCCTCGAGCCCGAGCCCGCTCGAGACGACGAGGTCGGCGCTCTGCAGCTTCGCGGCCTCCTGCGCCGAGATCTCGAACGAGTGCGGATCCGCGTTCGGCTTCATGAGGGTCGTCACCTCGGCGACATTGCCGACGAGCTGGCGCGTCACGTCGCCGAGGATGTTCGTCGTGACGACGATCTGGGGCTTCTCGCCGCCCGAGGCGTCGGCGCCGCAGCCCGCGAGGCCGAGGACCGCGAGGGCGGCGAGGCCCGCTCCGGCGGCCCTCATCGGCCGACCTCCGTGCCGACGGCGAGGCCCGCCGCGGGTGCGAGCTCGCGGGCGATGCGCGCGCCGTCGCGGTAGTCGATCTCGTAGACGAGGCCCGACTCGGGCGCGGTCAGGTACGCGCGCTGGATGTCGACGACGAGCGTCGACGCCTCATCGGCGATGGGCTCGGTGGCCCCGCGCTCGGATCCGTCGGGCCCGTACACGTGCAACACGCCCTCGTCGTCGATCGCGAGCACGTTGTCGTCGTTGTCGTCGGCCGCGATGACGGTGCGCAGCGTCGCGTCGACGTCGACGTGCGTCCAGGCCTTCGCGCGGGTGTCGAGCAGCCAGAAGCCGTTCTCGCCCGAGAGTGCAGACACCGTCGGGCGGCCCTTGCGGCCGTCGAAGGCGGTCGCGCGCTCGAAGCCCTCGGGCGCCTCGATCATCTCCATGCTCACGGATCCGGAATCGCTCGTCGCGAGCAGCGCCCCGTCGGCGCACCCGATTACGGTGCCGACGCGGGTCGCGATCGCGCCCGACGGATCCTCGCAGGCGACCGCGTCGCCCTGCGGCTCGCCGCTGGCGTCGTAGACGCGGGCCTCGGACCCGGCCGCGACGATTGCGTGATCGCCCGCGGGGGCGACGACACCCGAATCCTCGCCCGTGTCGATGCGGAACCACTCCGATACCTCGCCCTCGTCGAGGGCGGCCATGTCGAGGGCGACGGCGGTGCCGTCGGCGAAGAACATGCCGGTGGCGCCCTGGGTCGAGAGCTGCGGCGGCGTGATCGAGACGGGGCCGGAGCCCTCGACCGAGCCGCGCACCGACGGCGTCGTGCGGTAGAAGTGGAAGTGGTCGCCGTGGTCCCAGCTCCAGGCGCCGCCGTCGACGATGTCGATGCCGGAGGCGGTGGTGACGAAGCCGTAGCGGCCCTCGCTGGCGAGCGCCTCGGGGGCGCCGATCTGACCGATCGAGGTCTCTTCCTCCGACACGAGGTCGATGAGGCTGGCCTCGCCGCTGGCGGAGATCGTGAGGATGCCGTTCTGCGGCTCGCCGATCTCCTCGGCGCCGGCGCGGGCACCGTGCCCCGACTCGGTGGCCTCGGGTTCGACGGCGGGATCCGCGCTCGGCGCGGGCTGGTTGGCAGGCGCCTCCGCGGCGCATCCGGTGAGAAGGGTGATGGCCGCGGTCGCGGCGATCAGGGAACGACGGATCATGAAACGCTTTCCGGAACGGGGGTACGGGATTCGAGTGCGTGGGTGCGCGAGGCGGATCGCTGCACGGCGCTCGCCGCGGCGGCCGAGAGCGCCGTGAGGGCGATGGCGGATCCGGCGATCGAGGGGCCCGCGGCGGTCGCGGCGTGCCACGACACGAGCAGGCCCACCACGACCGAGACCATGCCGAAGGCGGCGGCGAGGATCATGGTCGAGACGATCGACCGGGTCCAGCGGCCCGCGGCGACCGCGGGGGCGATGAGCATGCCGACGACGAGCAGGGTGCCGACGGCCTGGTACGAGGCGACGACGGCGAGGGTCACGAGGGCCGTGAGGGCGATGTGCGCGAGGCGCGGGCGCAGGCCGAGCGTCGTCGCGATGCGGTCGTCGAACGCCGCCGCGACGAACGCGCGGTGCAGCAGCGCCGCGAGCACGAGGGTGACGACGAGGGCGGCGAGTAGCGTTGCGAGGTCGAGCCACGAGACAGCGAGCACGTCGCCGAAGAGCATGACGGTCGCGTCGGTCGCGAAGCTCCCGGAGTGCGACACGATGATGACGCCGAGCGAGAGCATGCCGACGAACAGCAGGCCGATGCTCGTGTCGTACGAGAGCTTGCCCCGGCGCTGCAGCATGCCGATCGCCCCGCTCATCGCGGCGGCGCTGACGGCGGCGCCGATGATCGGGGGAACGCCGACGAGGGTCGCGATCGCGACGCCGGGCAGCATGCCGTGGCCGATCGCCTCGCCGAGGAACGCCATGCCGCGCACGACGACCCAGGTTCCGACGACCGCGCAGATGGCGGCGATCAGCAGGCCGCCGAGCAGCGCGCGAACCATGAAATCTGCGGAGAAGGGGGAGACAAGCCAAGACACGAGAAACGAGCCTATACGTAAACGGTAACGGTTATCAATTACAGTGGAGGCATGTCTGTCGTGCTCTCCGCCACCGATCTCTGCTATTCCTACGCCGGGGCGGAGGTGCTCCACGGCGTCGACGCCGCGCTCCTGCCCGGGCGTGTCACGGCGATTATCGGCCCCAACGGCGCCGGCAAATCCACCCTCATCGAGCTCCTCGCCGGGGTCCGCGAGCCGTCCCGGGGAGGCGTTTCGCGCGCCGGCGAGGTCGCCCTCGTCGTGCAGCGCCCCAAGATCCCTCAGGCGCTGCCGCTCACGGTGCGCGAGACCGTCGCGATGGGGACGTGGGGGAAGCGCCGGCCGCGCCGCGAGGTGGTCTCAGCAGTCGAGGCCGCGCTCGACCGCGTGGGGCTCGACCACCTCGCCGAGCGCTCGCTCCACTCCCTCTCGGGCGGTCAGCGCCAGCGCGCCCTCATCGCCCAGGGGATCGCCCGCGACGCCGAGATCCTGCTCCTCGACGAGCCCGCCGCCGGCCTCGACGTGCGCAGCCGCCAGCGCACGCGCGAGATCCTCGCCGCCGAGGCCGCCGCCGGCAGGGCCATCGGCTGGGTCACACACGACGAGGAAGACGTCGACGCGTCCGACGACCTCGTGCACCTCGTCGACGGGCGCCGCGTCGCGTAGGCACCGCGGGGCTGTGGGATCCTGGAGGGATGTTCACGAGCCCCCTCTCGGCCTCGCCGTATGAGGTCCTCGGCGTCGCGCCCTCCGCGACCGACGACGAGATCCGCCGCGCGTACCGCGGGAGGGCCCGGCACACCCACCCCGACGTCGGGGGAGACGCGGCCGAGTTCATCCAGGTGCAGCAGGCGTGGGAGCTGCTCGGATCCGCGGCCGCGCGCGCCGCCTACGACCGCGGCGCGGGCGAGACGAGCTGGGCGAGGCGCGAGCGCGCCCGGCGCGGATCCCGCCTCGGGGCGAAGAGCTTCGGCACGGCCGGCGGGTGGCGGCGCGAGCTCTACGCCCGCATGGTCGGGGAGTGGGCGGGCGACGCCGACGTGTACTCGTCGCGCATCGTGCGCGAGGCGCCGTGGGATCAGCGCCGCCTGCTCGCCGACGCGCTCGCTGAGGAGGCCACCGCGGCGGCGATCGATCAGATGGGCATCGGCTTCACCGCCTGGCACGGCATCGACCTCGGTGACGAGGTGCTCGACCACGTCGTGCTCGGGCCGACAGGGCTCTACGCGCTCACGTCCGAAGACTTCGGCGGGCCCGTGCGCTTCCGCGGCGGCGAGCCGATCGGATCCGGAACCTCGGGGCAGACGCCCGTCGACGACCTCGTGCGCCGAGCGCGGGCCGTGGCGCGGGCCGCGCGCGTGCGTTTCGGCGGCGCGATCTTGATCCTCCCCGACGACGACCTCGGCGAGCCGGCGATCGTGCTCGGCGAGGCGCGCGGGATCCTCGTCGCGGCCGTTCGCCGGAGCGCGCTCTCGATCGCGCTGCGCCAGGGGATCCCCGGCGCGCGCCCCGTCGGCGGTAACGAGGTCTTCGACGTGCGAACGCGCCTCGCGGCCGCCGTGCGGGTGCGCTAACGCGCGTTGTCGATCTCGGACTGGAGCTCGGCGGCGAAGGCCTCGGCGGCATCGAGCGGTGCCGACTGGCCGGCCAGTACCTCCTGCGTGTAGCGCTGCAGGATCGTCTCGAGCGTCGAGGCACCGTTCGGGGCGACGAGCGGCGCCTCGCCCGTCTCGACCGAGGCCTCGAAGTCGATCGCGGCCTGCGCGGCCTCGGGGAGGTCGGCCGAGATCGCGTCGCGCACCTCGCTGTTGGCGGGCAGGCCGCGCTCGGTCTGGATGATCTGGCCCGCCTCGAGGCTGTTCGCGAGGAAGTCGGCGAGCAGGGCCGCCTCGGCGGGGTGCTCGCTCGTCGTCGCGACGCTCCAGTACATCGTCGGGCCGAAGAAGGCGGGGTGCACGCCTTCGGGTTCGGGCAGCTTCAGCAGGCGCAGCTCGGATCCGGTCGACTCCTGCAGGGCCGTGAGCTGGTTATCGGTCGCGACGCCGAGGGCCACCTGCTTCGAGGCGAGGGCGTTGCCCGAGATGCCCGCGTTGAAGCTCTCGGTGATCGCCGACGACGAGAGCATGCCGCCCGATGCCTGCAGGTCGAGCTCGAACTGCCACATGTCGGCGAGCGCCTGCGGATCCATCGCCACGTTGCCCTCGTCGTCGAAGAGCTCGCCGCCGGCCGAGCGGATCCAGTACCGCAGGCCGTGCACGTCGAAGCCGCCGGTCTGGTCGGACCCGGTGATCGCGCCGCCGCTCTTCTCGCTGAGTTCCTGCGCGGTCGCGGCGTAGTCGTCCCACGTCCAGGTGTCGTCGTCGGGAAGCTCGACGCCGTACTCGTTGAACAGGTCGACGTTCGCGACGAGCGCGTACATGCCGGTGCCCTGCGTGAGGCCGTAGAGCGTGCCGCCGACGCGGCCGAGGTCGAGCACGGCGGGGTCGATCTTCGAGGTGTCGATGTCGAGCTCCTCGAGGTCGCGCAGCGTGCCGCGGTCGGCGTAGGACGAGACGTAGAGGTCGCTCATCTGCACGAGGTCGGGCATCTCGCCGGCCGCGGTCTGGGTCGCGAGCTGATCCCAGTAGCCCGTCCAGTCGGCCGATTGCACGTCGACCGTGATGTTGTCGTATTTCGCTTCGAAGGCCGCGATCACCTCGGTCGTGTCCTGTACGCGGGCGTCGCCGCCCCAGAAGGTGAAGCCGATTGTGACGGGGCCGTCGCTCAGCTCTGCCGGGGCGCTGTCGCTCGAGCAACCCGCGAGCGTGCCGACGGTGATCGCCGCGAGCGCGAGCGCGCCCAGCCGCGTGATGTTCTTCTTCGAAGCAGTCATGCCAGGAAGTGTAGCGGGAAATCGGTTTCCGGCGGAAGTCGTTTTGTGCGCGCGCGCGGGGAGAAATCTACGCGCGCTCGGCGAGGAATCGGCGCGCGAGCGTCGGCAGGTCGGTGGGGTCGTCGCCGCGCAGCAGCATCGTGAGGAAGAAGCCGCCGACCCCGTCGATAACCTTGTAGCGCGGGGTGTCGCCCGCGTCCGCGACGAGCTCCTCGATGAGGTCGCGGCCGAGGTCGCTACCCTCGAGGATCGAGTGCACGAGGTAGATCACGAGTGCCGCGTGCTCGTCGTGCGTCGCGAGGCGCGCGAGGAAGTCGGCGCTGGCGTCGCCCGCGAGGGTGTCGGCACGCATGTCGCTTCGCACGTCGCGGATCCATTCGCGCACGAACGCGTCGGTCGCCTCGCGCAGGCCCTCCTTGGATCCGAAGCGCTTCATGATGAGCGCCGCGGAGACCCCCGCGTCGGCGCCGATGCCGCGCAACGGTGCCTCGAATCCCTCGACGGCGAAGCGCAGCACGGCGGCGCGGACGATCGGATCCGAGTCGGGAGAGGTCATCCCTCCAGAGTAAACAGGTGTTTACCCGCCAGGCAAATTAGTCGAGGCCGAGCTCGCGGCGCAGGCGGGCGACGTGGCCGGTCGCCTTGACGTTGTACTTCGGGAGCGTGATGGTGCCCGCCTCGTCGATCACGAAGGTCGAGCGGATGACGCCCTCGATGACCTTGCCGTAGTTCATCTTCTCGCCCCAGGTCGCGTAGGCGCGGTGCACCTCGGCATCGGGATCGCTCAGGAGCGGGAAGGTGAGGCCGTCGCGCTCGGCGAACTTCTTGAGCTTCGCGGGCTCGTCGCGCGAGATGCCGACGACGGCGTATCCGGCGCCCTGGAGCGAGGCGAGCGAGTCGCGGAAGTCGCATGCCTCGGTCGTGCAGCCCGGCGTCATGGCGGCGGGGTAGAAGTACAGAACCACCTTCTGGCCGCGGAAGTCGCTGAGCTTCACGGTCTCGCCGTCTTGGTTCAGGAGCGTGAAGTCGGGGGCTGCGGTACCGGGTTCGAGGCGCGTGGAAGTCATCAGATCAGCCTATCGGCGCGGTCTGGGAGAGGGGCCGCCGCCATCATCTCGTCGTATTCGGCCGCGGCCTCGCGGCGCTCGGCGCGAAGCTGCTCGGCCTCGCGGCGGAGGACGTCGAGCCGGTCTTCGTCGAGCTCATCGGCGGCCCGCCGGAGGTCTTCCTCGGCGTGCTCGGCCTCGAGGAGCACCTGCTCGGCCTCGCACGCGGCGGAGTCTTGGAAGAACACGCGGCTCATCGGTTCGTCGGTGACGACGTGGCCCAGCGGAGTCGTGAACTCGATGACGCCGCCCGCCACCTGCCGCACCTTCCAGCCCGCCTGGTGCTTCATCTGGTGGTGGGCGGGGCAGAGAGATTCGAGGTTGCCGGTGTGGGTCTCGCCGCCCTCGCTATAGGCGAGGCCGTGGTCGATGTCGCACGAGCGCGAGGGCACGTCGCACCCGGGCACGCGGCAGGTCATGTCGCGCGCGCCGACGATGCGGCGCTGCCAGGCGGTTGCTCGGTAGTGGTCGACCTTCTCGATGGATCCGTCGTCTTCTCGGAAGAAGATCCGTTCCCAGCCGGGGCTGTTGCCAGCGAGGATCCGGAGCGTGTCGGGCGGAACGAGCGTGCCGTCGTCCATCCACCCCGCCCCGATGTTCGGGTCGATGAGCTGCGCCACCGGGATCGTGACGTGAACCGTGGCCTGCACGCTCGAGAGCGATTCGCCGGTGCCGGAGGCGAGCAGTTGGTGGCCCGTCGGCTCGGCGGTGAGGAGCGTGTCGAGCAGGAGATCGGTGCGGATCTGACCGAGCGAGCGCACGTCGCTCGCGGCGATCGTGAACGCGTCCGTCGTGTCGACGGCGCCCGAGACCGGGGCCGTCCACCCCTGCTCGGGCAGGTGGCCGTGCGCGTTCTCGTAGATGCGGCGCGCACGCAGGCGGTCGTTACGGATCTCGCCCGCCCGCTTGCTCAGGATGTCGTATGCCGCGCGGATCTCGAGCGTGGGCCCGTAGACCATGAGCGTGCTCATGCCCTCGCCCTCGTCGCGGATGTACACGTGACGGCGGGCGCGCTCGGCCGCGTGGCGCTCGCGGAACGTACGCTCATCGAGATCGACGGCCCGCTTCGTGAGGAGGCGCCCGAGCTGCCGCGACGTGCGGCCGGGCGCGAGCTCGACGGCGGTGCGGTCGAGCTCGGCGCGGGCGTCGGCGTCGAGCCCCGCACCCGCGCGCACGACCTGCTCGGCGTGGCGGAGCGAGAACGACCCCTCCTGCAGGGCCGCGAGCGTCTCGGGGTAGTCGCCCTGGAGGCGCTCGGCGAGCTCGAAGTGTGCGCGTGCCTCGCCCGGCGCGACGCCCTGGGCGATCGCCACCTGCGCCGCGAGCGAGCGGCGGGCGTCGGCCCCGGCGTGGGAGTTCTTCGACGCCGCGGCCTGCGCGTCGGCGAGGGCGCCGAGCTGTGCGAGGAGGCCGGCGACGTGCCCCTCGACGATCGCCATCGCCTCGCGCGCGGCGCCCAGCTCGTCCATGATCGCGACAGCCTCGTTGACCTGCTCGGGCGTGAGCCCGGCCAGCTGGTCTTCGAACGTCTCGTTCATGCCCCCATTCTATCGAAACTAGATTCGATAAACAAGGGTTGATCTGTTCGAATATTTAAACTAGTGCTCCTCGCGCGAAGCGAAGGTCTCGAGCAGGCCGCGGAGCGAGGCGAGGCGCGCCGGGGCGACGTCGGCCTCGTCGAGGGCGCAATCGGGCGCGTCCGGCAGGTGCGTGCAGCCGCGCGGGCAGTTCTCGGCGGCCTCGGCGAGGTCGGCGAACGCGCGCAGGATGTTTTCCGGATCCACGTGCCCGAGCCCGAACGAGCGCACGCCCGGGGTGTCGATGACCCAGCCGGAGCCGGTTGCCGAGCGGTACCGCAGCGACACCGTCGACGAGGAGGTGTGGCGGCCGCGGCCCGTGACCTGGTTGACGTGGCCCGTCGCGCGCTTCGCGTCGGGCACGAGGGCGTTCACGAGCGTCGACTTGCCGACGCCCGAGTGGCCCACGAACACCGTCGAGTGCCCCTCGAGGGCGGCGCCGATCTCGTCGACGGGCCAGGCGTCCTGAGCTGAGCGGAACACGCGCAGGTCGTCGATGCCCTCGAAGTGGCTCAGGAACTCGGCCGGATCCGCGAGGTCGGTCTTCGTCACGACGAGCAGCGGGCGGATCCCCGCGTCGAGCGCGGCGACGAGGTAGCGGTCGACGAGTCGCGGGCGGGGCGGCGGATCCGCGGCCGCGACGACGACCAGCATCTGGTCGGCGTTCGCAACGATGACGCGCTCGACGTTGTCGGTGTCGTCGGCCGATCGGCGCAGGAGCGACGAGCGGTCCTCGATGCCGACGATGCGGCCGAGGGTGCCCTCGTCGCCCGACGTGTCGCCGACGATCTTCGCCCGGTCGCCCGTGACGATCGGCGTGCGGCGCAGCTCGCGGGCGCGGGCCGCCGTGATCTCGTGCTCCGTCTCGAGATCCTCGTCGATGAGAACGCGGTATCGGCCGCGGTCGACTCCGAGGATCCGGCCGATGATCGCGTCGCTGTGCGCGGGGCGGATCTTCGTGCGTGGGCGGTTCGCCTTCGGGTTCGGGCGCACCCGAATATCCGACTCGTCGAAGAACTCGTCGTCTTCGTCGTCGTCGGCGTCCCACCAGCTCGCGCTCACGCGCCCAGCATCCCCTGCCACATCGTCACGAACTCGGGCATGGTCTTGGCGGTCGTGCCGATGTCGTCGACGACGACGCCGGGAACTCTAAGGCCGACGAGCGCGCCGGTCGTCGCGAGGCGGTGGTCGTGGAACGCGCCCCACTCGCCGCCGTGCAGTGGCTGCGGGATGATGCGGATCCCGTCGGGCAGCTCCTCGGCGCCGCAACCGACCGCGCGGAGGTTCGCCACGAGCGCCGCGAGGCGGTCGGTCTCGTGTCCGCGGATGTGGCCGATGCCGGTGAACGACGACGGGCCGTCTGCGAAGGCCGCGAGCCCGACGAGCGTGGGCGTCAGCTCGCTGACGGCCGATAGGTCGAGATCGACCCCGTGAATGACGGATCCGCCCGTCACAGTGACGGCGCCGGCGCGGCGCGTCACGCGGCCGCCGAGCAGCGAGAGCAGGTCGGTGAGCTGGTGACCCGGCTGGGTCGAGTGCGCCGGCCAGTTCGGCACGGTCACGGATCCGCCGGCCACCATCGCGGCCGCGAGGAACGGCGCCGCGTTCGACAGGTCGGGTTCGATGTCGATCGTCTTGCCGCGTGGCGCGCCCGCGGGCACGATCCACTCGCCGGGCGCGACGCGCTCGACGTGCACGCCGCGGTGCGCGAGCGTCTCGATCGTCATCTCGATGTGGGGCACGCTCGGCAGGCGCTCGCCGCGGTGGATCAGGTGCAGACCCACGTCGAAGCGCGGCGCCGCGAGCAGCAGACCCGAGACGAACTGGCTCGACTCGGAGGCATCGATCTCGAGCTCGCCGCCGCGGATGTGGCCGCGGCCGTGCACCGTGAACGGCAGGCTCCAATTGCCGCCGTCGTCGATGTCGACGCCGAGGTCGCGCAGGGCCTTGATCATCGTGCCCATCGGGCGGTGCAGCGCGTTGTCCGCCGCCGTCAGGTGCACGTCGCCCTCGGCGAGGCCGAGGAGCGGCGCGATGAAGCGCATGACCGTGCCGGCCTGGCCGCTGTCGATCGTGCAGCCGCCGCGCAGGGGCGGCGCCGGCGTGATCGTGAGGTCGTCGCCGAAGGATCCGGTGCCCGGCACGCGCTCGACCCCGACGCCGAGGGCGCGGAGGGCCTCCTCCATGCGCGACGAGTCGGCGGAGTGGAGGGGCGACTGGAGCCGGCTGGGGGAGTCAGCGAGCGCCGACAGGATCAGCTCACGGTTGGTGAGCGACTTGGAACCCGGGACCTCAACTGTGGCCTCGAGGGGCACCGAAACGGTGGGCGCGTCAAAGCGGCCGGCATGCGGCGCGGCCGCTGCGGCGGACGTTGGGGAATAGCCTCGCGTGGTCATCGGTTCAACCATAGTGAAGTTTTCGAGAGGAGCGCCTATGTCAGCACCCGTGTGCGTCGCCGACGATACCCAGCGGCTCGTCGACGAACTCGGCGTAGTGTGGCCAGGGATGGACGACATCGATCAGACCCCAGCCGATCCGCGGACGCAGTTCGAGGAGCAGGCCCTGCCGTTCATGGACCAGCTCTACGGCGCGGCCATGCGCATGACGCGCAACCCGCAGGACGCCGCCGATCTCGTGCAGGACACCTTCGTGAAGGCGTTCGCCGCGTGGAGCCGATTCACGCAGGGAACGAACCTGAAGGCGTGGCTGTACCGGATCCTCACCAACACCTACATCAACGGCTATCGCAAGAAGCAGCGCGAGCCGTACCAGAGCGCGATCGACGACCTCGAGGATTGGCAGCTCGGCGGCGCGGAATCGACGACGTCGTCGAGCCACCGCTCCGCCGAGGCTGAGGCGATCGACCACATGCCCTCGTCCGCGGTGAAGGACGCCCTGCAGGAGCTCAAGGAGGATTTCCGCATGGTCGTCTACCTCGCCGACGTCGAGGGCTTCGCCTACCAAGAGATCGCAGACATTATGCAGACGCCGATCGGCACGGTCATGAGTCGTCTGCACCGCGGCAGGAAGCTGCTGCGCGAGAAACTACAGGATTACGCGGCTGAGCGAGGCATCGTCGCGGCACAGACAGGAGCAAAGAAGTGAACGATTGCGGGTGTGAGAAGGCACGCGCCGACCTCGAAGCGTTCGTGCGGGGTGAGCTCGACTACTGCCACACGGCGCAGGCCGAGATTCGCGAGCACATGGAGACGTGCACGGGCTGCCAGAACGAGGCGACCGTCGCGCGCACGATGACGGTCGCCATTCAGCGCGCCTGCCGCGAAGAGGTGGCGCCCGACGAGCTCCGCCGGCGCATCGTCTCGAGCCTGAAGGACGTGCAGGCGGAGCCTCACTGAGCGACATGACAAAAAGAGCCGCAGTCGAAGGACTGCGGCTCTTTTTGTGCGTCAGGGGCTACTACCTCCTGTGCCCACGCTCCGTCGCGTCGTGGACCTCGCCGACGAGCTCCTCGAGGATGTCCTCGAGGAACAGCACCGAGACGGTCTCGCCCGTGCGCGAGCGCACGCGGCCGAGGTGGCGGCCCTGTCGACGCATCTGCGCGAGCGCGTCTTCGAGGTCGGTCGTCTCGTTCATCGGCACCATGTGGTGGATCCGCTTCGCCGGGATCGGATTGTCGGCCTGCTCGTCGGAGGCCCGCAGGATGTCCTTGAGGTGCACGTAACCGATGGGCTCGTGCGCCTCGTCGATGATCACGTAGCGCGAGTAGCCGTGCTGGGCGACCGCGCGCTCGATCTCGGCGGGCGTCGCGTTCTGCGGCAGCGTGACGAGATCGGTGAGGGGCACCGCGATGTCGGACGCGTGCTTGTCGGTGAACTCGAGGGCGGCGACGACGGTTCCAGAGGAATCGTCGAGCACCCCCTCGAGGCGCGACTGGCTCACGATCGTCGCGACCTCCTCGAGCGTGAAGGTCGAGTTGGCCTCGTTCTTCGGCTCGACGCGGAACAGTCGCAGCACGGCGTTCGCGATGCCGTTAAGCATCCAGATCACGGGGTGGAACACCTTCGAGACCCAGACGAGGGGCGGCGCGAGGATTAGCACGGCGCGGTCGGGAACGCTGAACGCGAGGTTCTTCGCGACCATCTCGCCGAACACCACGTGCAGGTACGACACGAACACGAGCGTGATGACGAACGCGATCGTGTCGACCGCGGCTTCGCCGAGGCCCGTGATGCCCAGGGGAGCCATCAGCAGGTGGTGAAGCGCGGGCTCCGACACGTTCAAGATCAGCAGCGAGCAGATCGTGATGCCGAGCTGGCTCGTCGCGAGCATCGCGGTCGCGTGTTCCATGGCGTAGAGCGCGGTCTTCGCGGCGCTGGATCCCTTTTCTGCGCGCGGCTCGATCTGCGAGCGGCGCGCGGAGATGACGGCGAACTCGGCGCCGACGAAGAAGGCGTTGCCGAGCAGCAGCACGACAAGCCATGCAAGTCCGGCCCAATCGCTCATCGCTGGCCCTCGCTTTCTGCGGCGGCGGGTACGGGATCCGCGATGTAGCGCACGCGGTCGACGCGCCGCGAGTCCATCCGGACCACCTCCAGGGACCCGTGCTCGACGCGGACCGTGTCACCCACGGCCGGGACGCGCTCGAGCTCGCTCATGATGTATCCGCCGACGGTGTCGTAGTCGTCGGATTCGGGGACGATGATGCCGACCCGCTCGCGGGCCTCGTCGGGGCGAAGCTGGCCGGGGAAGGTCACGGAACCGGTGTGCCTGACCACGCCCGCCCTGCGGCGGTCGTGTTCGTCGGAGACCTCGCCGACGATCTCCTCGACCAGGTCTTCGAGCGTGACGACGCCGGCGGTTCCGCCGTACTCGTCGACGACGACGGCCATCTGGTAGCCGCGGGTGCGGAGCTCCGCGAGGAGCTGGTCGAGCTTTACCGTCTCGGGCACGCGGAGCGCGTCGGACCGCAGGGCACCGACGGGCACCTCCCTACGGCGCTCGCGCGGGACCGCGATCGCGGCCTTGAGGTGCACGATGCCGACGACGTCGTCGAGGTCGTCGTCGTAGACGGGGAAGCGGCTGTGTCCGGTCTCGCGGGCGCGCACGATGACGTCGCTCGCCGACTCGCCGACGGCGATCGCGTGCATGCGCGGGCGCGGCGTCATGACGTCGCCGGCCGACAGGCGCGTGAAGGTGAGCGAGCGGTCGAGCAGCGTCGCCGTGTCCTCTTCGAGGACGCCCGCGGTGGCGCTGCGGCGCACGAGGCTCGAGAGCTCCTCGGCGCTTCGCGCGCCCGAGAGCTCTTCCTGGGGCTCGATGCCCATCGCGCGCAGGATGCCGTTCGCGCTGCCGTTCAGCGCCGAGACCGCGGGACGGAAGACCGTCGTGAACGCGATCTGCAGCGGGGCGACGAGCTTCGCGGTGTGGAGCGGGAGCGCCAGCGCGAAGTTCTTCGGCACGAGCTCGCCGAGGATCATCGACGCGATCGTCGCGATCGCCATGCCGATGATCGTTGCGATGGCGGCGACGGCGGCCTCGGGAAGCCACGACTCCAGGAGCGGCGAGAGCAGACGCGAGAGCGCCGGCTCCATCGTGTATCCGGTGAGGAGCGTCGTGAGGGTGATGCCCAGCTGCGCCGACGAGAGATGGGTTGAAGTGTGGCGGAGCGCCGAGATGGTGGCGTTCAGGCCGTTCTCGCCGCGATCTCTGCGGGCCTCGAGGTCTGCGCGGTCGAGGTTAACGAGGGAGAACTCGCTGGCGACGAAGATGCCCGTGCCGAAGATCAGCACGATGCCGACGGCCAACATGATCCAGTCGATCACTGCTTCGTCGCACCTGCCTTGGTACGACGCGCGCGGGCGGCCGCGAGTGAGGGGGTTGAAAAGGATCTACAACTCGGAGGGTCGTCCATAGTCCTCATAGCATACGCGATGAGTTCACCCGTGCGTCGCGTCTCAACTCAGCTGGACTGGGTTAGGCTTGATGCCGGCTTGCGCTTGACAATCACGCGCAAATGTCGAGCAACATTCATCGATGAAAGTAGGCGGTCTGGCCGTGTCGAGTCAGGTGACGGGTGTCGGTACATCGAATGAGGGAGACTTCGGGGCCAATCAGTGGCTTGTCGACGAGCTCTATCAGCAGTACAAGGTCGATAAGAACACCGTCGACAAGGAATGGTGGCCTGTAATGGAGCAGTACGCCGCGTCCCAGGGATCCGCCCCCGCGGCACCTGCGAGCACGGCACCTGCAGCCCCGGCGCAGCCGGCCGCGAAGCCCGCGCAGTCGCAGCCCGTCGCGAAGCCCGCGCAGTCGCAGCCCGTCGCGAAGACGACGGCGAAGCCCGCCGCCGCCGCGCCGATTCCCGCGCAGCCGGTCGCGAAAAAGGCCGACGAGTCGGCCGACGCCGCGGAAGACAAGGTCACCGTCCTTAAGGGCATGACCAAGACGCTCGCGAAGAATATGGACCAGTCGCTGACGGTCCCGACCGCGACCAGCGTCCGCACGATCCCGGCGAAGCTGATGATCGACAACCGCATCGTCATCAACAACCACATGGCGCGCACGCGCGGCGGCAAGGTCTCGTTCACCCACATCATCGGCTGGGCGCTCATCCAGGCGTTCAAGGCGTTCCCGAGCCAGAACGTCTACTACGCCGAGATCGACGGCAAGCCGAGCGTCGTCGCTCCGGCACACGTCAACCTCGGTATCGCGATCGACCTGCCGAAGCCCGACGGCACGCGCGCCCTCATGGTGCCGAGCATCAAGAAGGCCGAGACGCTGACCTTCAACGAGTACCTCGCGGCGTACGAAGACCTCGTCAAGCGCGCCCGCGGCAACAAGCTGACGGGTGCCGACTTCGCCGGCACGACCGTGTCGCTCACGAACCCGGGCGGAATCGGCACCGTGCACTCGGTGCCCCGCCTCATGCAGGGCCAGGGCTGCATCATCGGCGCCGGTGCCCTCGACTACCCGGCCGAGTTCGCCGGATCCAGCCAGAAGACGCTCAACGAGCTCGCGATCGGCAAGACGATCACGCTCACGAGCACCTACGACCACCGCGTCATCCAGGGTGCCGGTTCGGGCGAGTTCCTGAAGATCGTGCACCAGCTGCTCATCGGCGGCAACAACTTCTACGAAGACATCTTCGCGGCGCTCCGCATCCCATACGCGCCGATCCGCTGGAACGCCGACGTCTCCGTCGACATCGCCGAGCGCGTCGACAAGACCGCCCGCGTGCAGGAGCTCATCAACGCGTACCGCGTTCGCGGCCACCTCATGGCCGACATCGACCCGCTCGCCTACGTGCAGCGCGAGCACCACGACCTCGAGATCGAGTCGCACGGCCTCACCTTCTGGGACCTCGAGCGCGAGTTCGTCGTCGGCGGCTTCGGCGGCAAGCGCCAGGCCAAGCTCCGCGACATCCTCGGCGTGTTGCGCGACACGTACTGCCGCACTATCGGCATCGAGTACATGCACATCCGCAACCACGAAGAGCGCGACTGGTTCCAGGGCAAGCTCGAGCGCCCCTACGAGAAGCCCGACCACGACGAGCAGCTCCGTATCCTCGGCAAGCTCAACCAGGCCGAGGCCTTCGAGACCTTCCTGCAGACCAAGTACGTCGGTCAGAAGCGCTTCTCGCTCGAGGGCGGCGAGTCGCTGATCCCGCTGCTCGACCGCATCATCGACGGCGCCGCCGCCGAGGGCCTCTCGGGCGCCGCGATCGGTATGGCCCACCGCGGCCGCCTCAACGTGCTGACGAACATTGCGGGCAAGACCTACGGCGAGGTCTTCAGCGAGTTCGAGGGTGCGCAGCCGGGTAACAAGCGCGGATCCGGTGACGTGAAGTACCACATCGGTACCGAGGGCACCTTCCGCGGCTCGAACGGCAACGAGATCGACGTGTACCTCGCGGCGAACCCGTCGCACCTCGAGACCGTCGATGGCGTGCTCGAGGGCATCGTCCGCGCGAAGCAGGACGAGTTCCCGAACGGCACCTTCCCGTGGTTGCCGATCCTCGTCCACGGCGACGCGGCCTTCGCCGGCCAGGGTGTCGTCGTCGAGACCCTGCAGATGTCGAACCTGCGTGCCTACCGCACCGGCGGCACGATCCATGTCGTCGTCAACAACCAGGTCGGATTCACGACCCTGCCGCAGGATTCGCGCACCTCGAAGTACGCGACCGACGTCGCAAAGACGATCGAGGCCCCGATCCTGCACGTGAACGGCGACGATCCCGAGTCGGTCGTGCGCGCCGCGGAGCTCGCCTTCGAGTACCGCCAGAAGTTCCACCGCGACATCGTCATCGACCTCGTCTGCTACCGCCGCCGCGGCCACAACGAGGGCGACGACCCGTCGATGACGCAGCCGCTGATGTATGGCCTCATCGAGAACAAGCGCTCGGTGCGCCGCCTGTACACGCAGGCGCTCGTTGGCCGCGGTGACATCACCGAGGAAGAATACGAGGCCGCGAAGGCCGACTTCCAGGATCGCCTCGAGGTCGCCTTTGCCGAGACCCACGCCGCCGAGACCGGCGCGATCTCGGTCGTCACGCCCGACCAGCTCCGCCCCGCGATCGAGGGCGAGCCCGAGCAGACTGGCGTCGGCGCCGACGTCGTCGCGCAGATCGGCGACGCTCACGCCAACATCCCCGAGGGCTTCACGGTTCACCAGAAGCTCAAGCAGCTGCTCGACAAGCGCGTCGAGATGAGCCGCCAGGGCAAGATCGATTGGGGCTTCGGTGAGCTCCTCGCGCTCGGCTCGCTCGTGCTCGAGGGAACCCCGGTGCGCCTCGTGGGTCAGGACTCGCGCCGCGGCACGTTCGTGCAGCGCCACGCGGTGTTCCACGACCGCGTGAACGGCCAGGAATGGCTGCCGCTTTCGAACCTCGCCGAGAACCAGGCGCGCTTTAGCGTGTATGACTCGCTCCTGAGCGAGTACGCAGCCCTCGCGTTCGAGTACGGCTACTCGGTCGAGAACGAGAAGGCGCTCGTGCTCTGGGAGGCGCAGTTCGGCGACTTCGTCAACGGCGCCCAGTCGGTCATCGACGAGTTCATCTCGTCCTCCCAGCAGAAGTGGGGCCAGGAGTCGGGCGTCGTCCTGCTGCTGCCGCACGGCTACGAGGGCCAGGGCCCCGACCACTCGTCGGCACGCATCGAGCGTTTCCTGCAGCTCTGCGCGCAGGAGAACATGACCGTCGCGCGCCCGTCGACCCCGGCGTCGTACTTCCACCTGCTGCGTCGCCACGCGTACTCGCGTCCGCGCCGCCCGCTCGTGGTCTTTACGCCGAAGGCGATGCTGCGCCTGCGCGGCGCGACGAGCGAGGTCGCCGACTTCGCCACGGGCAGCTTCCACACGGTGCTCGACGACGACCGCGGCATCGACAAGAGCCAGATCACGCGCGTGCTCCTGCACTCGGGCAAGATCCACTGGGATCTCGCCTCCGAGCTACAGAAGAACGCCGATCCGTCGATCGCGCTCGTGCGCCTCGAGCAGTTCTACCCGGCGCCGATCGACGAGCTGTCGAACATCGTCGCCCAGTACCCGAACGCCGAGCTGGTGTGGGTGCAGGACGAGCCTGAGAACCAGGGCGCATGGCCGTTCATCCAGCAGTGGGTGCAGGGCCCCGTCGGCCGCGCGATCAGCGTCGTGTCGCGCCCCGCGGCCGCCGCGCCGTCGACCGGTTCGTCGAAGGTGCACCAGGCAGAGCAGGCCGACCTGCTCCGCCGCGCGCTGAACCGCTAACCCGCGCATAACGAAGCGGCCGGATCCCCTCGGGGACCCGGCCGCTTCGTCGCGTTAGAGCGCCGCTTATCGCGCGCGGTGCGCCCTGATGTACTGCGGCGGCCAGATGCTCGTCGGATCCTCGCCCAGCTCGGTCGCGGCGCGCAGCCCGAAGTGCGGGTCGCGCAGCCACTCGCGGGCGGCGAAGACGACGTCGGCCTGGCCGGAGGCGAGGACGTTCTCGGCCTGCTCTCCGTTCGTGATGATGCCGACGGCGGCCGTCAGCGCGCCCGTGTGCTCGCGCACGCGCGCCGCGAAGGGCACCTGGTAGCCCGGGAACACGTCGATCCGCTGGTGCGCGACGAGCCCGCTCGTCGAGACGTCGAAGAGGTCGGCGCCGGCCTCGACGGCCCACTCCGCCACGGCCGCGACATCGTCGACGACGAGGCCGCCCTCGGCCGAGTCGGTCGCCGAGAAGCGCACGAAGACGGGAACGTCGTCGCCGACCTCCGCGCGGACGGCGCGCACGACGTCGAGGACGAAGCGCGCGCGGTTCTCGAGGGATCCGCCGTACTCGTCGGTGCGGGTGTTCGTGAGCGGCGAGAGGAACTCGTGCAGGAGGTAGCCGTGCGCGGCGTGGACCTCGAGCACCTGGAAGCCCGCGTCGAGCGCGCGGCGCGCGCCCGCGCGGAACGCCTCCACGACCTCGTGGATCCGCTCGAGCGTCATCTCCTCCGGCTCGGCGAAGCCGTCGTACGCGATCGCCGACGGCGCCTCCGTGACCCAACCGCCCTGGTCAACCGAGACGGATCCGGATTCGCCCGCGAACGGCGCGTACGTCGACGCCTTGCGGCCCGCGTGCGCGAGCTGGATGCCGGCGACCGATCCGCGCGCCGCGATCGACGCCGTGATGGGGCGCCAGGCGGCGACCTGCTCGTCGTTCCAGATGCCCGCGTCCTCGGGCGAGATGCGTCCCTCGGGGACGACGGCGGTGGCCTCCGAGACGACGAGGCCCGCGCCGCCGGACGCGAACTGGGCGAGGTGCACGTGGTGCCAGTCGTTCACCACGCCGTCCTTCGCGCTATAAGTGCACATGGGCGAGACCCAGAGTCGGTTTCGCAGGGTGATTCCGCGGATGGTGAGGGGCGAGAAGAGCAGGCTCATCGCGGCCTTTCATGGGTTGTCGGTGGCGCCGGATAATGTTGCATCATGCCCGGTGGACACGATCTACACTCGTCCGAATGGACGGCGGCAGACGCTCGAAGCGTTCTCCGCACGCCAACGCACGATGACTACAAGTATTCCCGGGGCACGGTATCGCTCCTGACCGGAAGCGGGCGATACCCCGGCGCGGCCGTGCTGTCGGTCGAGGGAGCGTGGCGCGCGGGAGTCGGCATGGTGACGTGGCTCGGCGACCGCCGTGTCGCCCGCCTCGTGCTGCAGCGCCGCCCCGAGACGGTCATGGGTACGCGCGCCGCCGACGCCTTCGTCGTCGGCAGTGGAATCGACGGGCGCACGCGCGGCGAGGAGCAGACGAAGCTCATCACCGGCCTCCTCTCCTCCCCGGCCCCTGCCATCATCGACGCCGGAGCGCTCGACTTGGCCTCGCGGGCGCGCGGCCCCTTCGTCGTGACGCCGCACGCGGGTGAATTACAAGAAGTTCGCATCCCGCTCGGCCTCGGCGTCGACGACATCGAGGTCGACCCGCTGAACGAGCGGCTCTCGGGCGACTTTCGCGAGCGGGTGCTTGTGGTGCGCGAGACCGCGGTTGCGCTCGGGGGAGTGGTGCTGCTGAAGGGATCGGACACGATCGTCGCGACGCCGGGCGGCTGGTGGACGGTCGTGCGCTCCGGCACACCGTGGCTCGCGACCGCGGGCACAGGCGACGTGCTCGCGGGGGCCATGGGCGCCATCGCGGCGACCGCGAGCCGCGCCCGCGGCGGCGAGATCGACGTTGAAGACCTCGGCCCGATCGCGGCGACGGCCGCGTGGCTGCATGGCACGGCCGGCCGCATCGCGGCGGGACCCGGCATGCCGATCACGGCGCTCGACGTCGCGCAGTCGCTGCCCGAGGCGCTCGTCGAGGCCTACGCGTGATGGCGCGGGCAGGGCTCTGGGTAGCCTTCGCCGCCGCCCACATGTGGGCCATCACCCTCGGGTGGCTGTGGCCGAACCAGCCGATGGGCGACACCTACCTCGTTTACGAGCCGTGGGCGACGGCGGCCCTGACGGGCGGCGGCGTCGTGGGCGTCGACTCGTCGTGGGTGTACCCGCCCCTCGCGCTCGCGCCGATGATCATCGCGAAGACGCTCGTGTGGTTCTCGTCGTACTCGCTCGCCTGGGCCATCCTCGTCGCCATCCTGAACGCCGGCGCCTTCGCGTTGCTCTTGGGCCGCGGATCCTCGCGCCCGCGGCTGATCGCGGCCGGCTACTGGGTCGTCTTCATCACCCTGCTTGGCCCCATCGCGATCTTCCGGATCGACGCGATCTCGGTGCCCATTGCGCTCGTCGGGCTGCTGCTCGCCGCCCGCCACCCGCGCGTCGCCGGCGCCCTCGTGGGCGTGGCGACCTGGATCAAGGTGTGGCCGGCGGCGCTCGTCGCGGCGCTCGTCGTCGCGCTCCGCCGGCGCCTCAGCATCATCTGGGGCGGCGCCGTCGTCTCGCTCGTCATCGCGTTCGTCGTCGTCGCCGCGGGCGGATCCGAAAACCTCCTCAGCTTCGTCGCCGAGCAGGGCGGCAGGGGGCTGCAGATCGAGGCCGTCGCCGCGGCACCGTTCCTCTTCGGGCTCGGCGGCGCGGTTGTCGAGTACAGCTACGAGATCCTCACCTTCCAGGTCACCGGATCCGGCACCCAGGACGTCTCAGACGCGCTCACGCCGATCATGGGGCTCGTGATGCTCGCGGTCTGCGTCATCGGCGCCTGGCGCGTGCGCCAGGGCGCCACGGCGTTGCGCCTGCTGCCGCCGCTTGCGCTCGCGCTCGTCGCGACGTTTATCGTCACCAACAAGGTTGGCTCGCCGCAGTTCCAATCATGGCTCGCGGTGCCGATCGTGCTGTGGATCGTGTGGGACCGTGACCGCGCGAAGGGGCCCGCGGTGCTCACGCTCGTGATCGCCGGCCTGACGCAGGTGGTCTACCCGATCGTCTACCAGCAGATTCTCGAGACGCAGACGCCCGCCCTGCTGGTGCTTGCGGCGCGTAATCTCGCCGTCGTCGCGCTGCTCGTGTGGGCGATCGTCGGGGTATGGTCGGCGCGACCCCAGCCGTCGTCTTCTACGCTTGTAGTGTGACGACACCCACCCCTGCGCCCCGAGGCGGCATCGGCCTGGCCCTCACGTCGATGGCCATCGGCGCCTTCGGCATCGGCATGACCGAGTTCGTGTCGATGGGCCTGCTCCCCGGCATCGCCGGAGACCTGTTGCACGGCCTCTACGAGACACGGCAGGAGGACGCGATCGCGCAGGCGGGCGTGCTCATCAGCCTCTACGCGCTCGGCGTCGTCATCGGCGCGCCCACCATCGCCGCGTTCGTCGCCCGATTCCCGCGCAACCGCGTGATGATGGGCCTGCTGGTCGCGCTCCTCGTCACCAACGGGCTCGCGGTCATCGCGCCGACGTTCGAGACGATGGCGATCGCCCGATTCCTCGCGGGCCTCCCGCACGGCGCCTACTTCGGCATGGCGACCGTCGTCGCGAGCGAGCTCCTCGGCCCCAGCCGCCGCGGTCACGGCATCGCGATGGTCATGAGCGGCCTCACGATCGCGAACGTCGTCGGCGTGCCCGGCGGCACCTTCCTCGGCCAGTTCTTCGGCTGGCGCATCGCCTACGCCGTCGTCGTCATCGTCTTCGCGCTGGCGCTCGTCATGTGCGCCATCTTCATCCCCGCCCACGAGGGCGACAAGGGCGGATCCTTCCTCGGCGAGCTTCGGATCTTCCGGATCCCGCAGGTCTGGATGACGGTCGCGCTTGGCGCGATCGGTTTCGGCGCGTTCTTCGCGATCTACAGCTACATCTCGACCCTCATGACCGAGGCAGCCGGAGGGCCCGAGTGGGCCGTGCCCCTCGCGCTCGTTTCGATCGGCCTGGGCATGGTCGTCGGCAACATCATCGGTGGGCGCCTCGCCGACAAGAGCGTCAAGCGAACCCTGATCATCGGCCTCGGCATCGTCGCGATCATGTCGGGTGTCGTCGCGGTCTCCGCCGCACACCCCGTCACGCTGCTCGTCGGGCTCTTCCTCTTTGGTGCGACGAGTCAGATCACGGTGCCGTCGATCCAGTTGCGCCTGCTCGACGTCGCCGGCCAGTACCAGTCGATCGGCGCCGCGCTCAACCACTCCGCGCTCAACATCGGCAATAGCATCGGCGCCGCCCTCGGCGGCGTCGTCATCGCTGCGGGCTTCGGCTACGCGGCGCCCGCGTGGCTCGGCATCATCCTGTCGGCCCTCGGAATCCTCATCGCCATGGCATCCTTCGCAATGGACAAGCAGAAGGTCTCGCTCGCGGCCTGACGCCCGGGGCGCTACTCCGACAGCAGCGCCCGCAGGTGGTGGCCCAGCACGCTCGTCTCGATGAGGAAGCCGTCGTGGCCGAAATCGCTGCGGATCACCACCGCCTCGTCGCCATGAATCGTCGACGGGATGCCATTCGCGATGCGGTGCTGACCCTCGATCGGGAACAGCCGGTCGGTATCGATGCCGACGACGAGCGTCCGCGCCGTCACCCGCTTCAGCGCATCCTCCGTGCCGCCCCGGCCGCGGCCCACATCGTGTGAGTTCATCGCCTCGATCAGCCGCGTATACGTGTTCGCGTCGAACCGGCGCGTGAACTTGTTGCCGTGGAAATCGAGATACGACTCCACCGCATACCGGCCGCCGTACCCGAGCGGGCTCACATCCGACTGCCACGACCGCTGGAAACGCTTATTCAGCTCCACCACGCCGCGGTAATTCAGCATCGCCATCCGGCGCGCAAGCGCCAGCCCTCGGTGCGGGCCCTCACCCGGCCCCGACTCGTAATACTCGCCACCCGCGAAGCCCGGATCGATCTCAATCGCCTCCAGCTGCGTCGTGTTCAGCGCAATCTGATCCGCGCTCGTCTCCGGCGGCGACGCAATCACCGCGAGCCGCTCCACGCGATCCGCGTGCGTCACGCCCCACTCCAGCGCGTGCATCCCGCCCATGGATCCGCCGACGATCGCATGCCAGCGATCAATCCCCAGATGATCCGCCAGCGCCCGCTGTGCGTCCACCTGATCCCGGATCGTCACAAACGGGAACCGCGACCCCCAATGATCCCCATCGGGATGAATGCTCGACGGCCCCGTGGAACCCTGACACCCGCCGAGGATGTTCGGCGCGATCACGAACAAGCGGTCGGTATCGATCGGACACCCCGGCCCGACAATGTCCTCCCACCAGCCCGCCGTCTGATGCCCCGGGCCCGCCTCGCCTCGCACGTGGCTATCTCCCGTGAACGCGTGCAGAACAAGCACCGCGTTCGACCGGTCCGCGTTCAGCTCGCCCCACGACTCATACGCCAGACGCATATGCGGGATCTCATCGCCCCGCTCCGTCGTGAACAGCCCCAGACGCGCAAACTTCCGCTGGCCCAACGCGTCCCCGTCCTGCCACGCACCACTCGCCGGCGGGCGTCCCGCCATCAAGCGCGCGTCAGCCTCCGTCACGAATGCCGACGGGACAGTGTCTTCCGAGATTTGCCAGTCCATGGTGGGGTCTATTCTGCCGTGTTTCTTGGGAAAGCGAGAAGTCCCGGGGTGTGCCCCGGGACTTCTCGCTTGTTACCGCTTGCTCTTGATTAGGCCTTGGCGTTGTCGAAGGCCTGGGCTAGGTCGGCCTTGAGGTCTTCGACGTTTTCCAGGCCCACCGAGAGGCGGACGAGGCCCGGGGTGACGCCCGCGGCCAGCTGTTCTTCCGGGGTGAGCTGCGAGTGGGTCGTCGAGGCAGGGTGGATGACCAGCGAGCGCACGTCACCGATGTTGGCGAGGTGGCTAAACAGGGTCAGTGAGTTAACGAACGCGCGGCCCGCGTCGACACCGCCCTTGAGCTCGAACGAGAGAACCGCGCCCACGCCGCGGGGCGCATACTTCTGGGCCGCCTCATACCAGGGCGAGGAGGGCAGGCCCGAGTAGCTGACGGTTGCGACGTCGGGGTGCTGCTCCAGCCACTCCGCGATCGCCTGCGTGTTCTGCACGTGACGCTCGATGCGCAGCGACAGGGTCTCGATGCCCTGCAACAGCTGCCAGGCGTTGTTGGGGGACGCCGACGAACCGAGATCGCGCAGCATCTGCACGCGGGCCTTCGTGATGTAGGCGACGCCGTCGCCCAGAGCGCCGGTGTAGCTGATGCCGTGGTACGAGGGGTCCGGCTCGGTGAGCTCGGGGAACTTCTCGGCGTTCTCGGACCACTTGAAGGTGCCGCCGTCGACGATCGCGCCGACCACGACGGTGCCGTGGCCCGAGAGGAACTTCGTCGCCGAGTGCACGACGATGTCGGCGCCGTGCTCGAACGGACGCACCAGGTAGGGCGTCGCGATCGTGTTGTCGGCGATCAGCGGGATGCCGTTCTCGTGCGCGATGTCGGAGATACCGCGAATGTCGAGCACATTGGCCTGCGGGTTGCCGATCGTCTCGGCGAAGAACAGCTTCGTGTTGGGGCGTACGGCGCGACGCCACTCGTCGAGGTCGTCCTGGTTCTCGATGAACGTCGTCTCGATGCCGAGCTTCGCGAGCGTGTACTTGAAGAGGTTGAAGGTGCCGCCGTAGATGGCACCCGACGACACGATGTGGTCGCCCGCCTGCGCGATGTTCAGCACCGCGAAGGTCTCGGCCGCCTGGCCGCTCGCCACGAGGAGCGCGCCCGTGCCGCCTTCGAGCGCGGCGATGCGCTGCTCGGCGACGTCCTGCGTCGGGTTCATGATGCGGGTGTAGATGTTGCCCGACTCGGCGAGCGAGAACAGGTTCGCCGCGTGATCCGAGTCGCGGAACACGTAGGCGGTCGTCTGATACAGCGGCGTCGCGCGAGCGCCCGTCGTCGGGTCGGGCTGCGCGCCCGCGTGGATCTGGCGGGTCTCGAAGGCCCACTGAGCGGAGTCGGTCATGGGTGTTCCCCTGTCACTGATGGTTGTGGTCGTTTGAGACGACGATACGGCCGCTTTGCGCGCGCGCCAACACCCGGGAAATGTTGCGTCATATGCGGATGACTAGGCTGGAACCATGACGCGACGCGCAGTGGTTACGGGAGCAAGTTCCGGCATCGGCAGGGCAACGGTCGTGGCCCTCCGAAGGAGCGGATGGGACGTGCTGGGCGTCGCCCGCCGCGCCGAACGACTCGAGCAGCTCGCAGCCGAAACCGGCGCCGAGGTCTTCGCCGCCGACCTCACGAAGCAGCAAGACATCGACGCGCTCGCCGAGCGCATCGGGGCGGATCCGGTGCACTCGCTCGTGCACATCGCCGGCGGCGCCCTCGGTGCCGACCGCATCGAAGACGGCGACACCGAGCAGTGGTTGCGCATGTACGAGATGAATACGCTCTCGGCCCACCGCCTCGTCAAGGCCCTCCTGCCGAAGCTGCGCGCCACCTCGCGCGCCGAGGCCACACACGTCGACACCCTCTTCCTCACGTCGACCGCCGCCCAGGTCGCCTACCCCGGCGGCGCCGGCTACAACGCCGCCAAGGCCGGCGAGTCGATGCTCGTGAACGCGCTCCGCCAGGAGCTCGTGGGCGAGCCCATCCGCGTCATCGAGATCGCCCCTGGCATGGTGCACACCGAGGAGTTCTCGCTCGTGCGCCTCGGCGACCAGGCGAAGGCCGACGCCGTGTACGACAACGTCGAGCAGCCCTTGACGGCCGACGACGTCGCCGACGTCGTCTCCTACAGCCTCAACGCGCCCGGCCACGTTAATCTCGACCTCGTCACCGTGCGCCCCGTCGCGCAGGCCGCCCAGCACCTCGTGCACCGCGGCCCGCTCACGCCCCGCGACTGAACGATGTCGACGCGCCTCCCGGGGTTTCCTGCCGCCGGCCCCATCGACGACGGGTGGGCGGAAGCGCTCGAACCCGTCGCCGGAACGATCGCCGGGATCGGTGAGCGCCTGCGCGCCGAGCGGAAGCCGTACCTGCCGGGCGGCGACCGGATCCTCCGCGCCTTCCAGCGGCCGCTCTCAGACGTCCGCGTGCTGATCGTCGGGCAGGATCCGTACCCGACGCCCGGGCACCCCGTCGGGCTCTCGTTCTCGGTCGAGCGCGACGTGCGGCCCGTGCCGCGGAGCCTCCGCAACATCTACCAGGAGCTGCACGACGACCTTGGGCTGACGCCGCCCGAACACGGCGACCTCTCGAGCTGGGCCGATCAGGGCGTCATGCTGCTGAACCGGGTGCTCACGGTGTCGCCCGCCGAATCCGACTCGCACAAGGGGTGGGGCTGGGAGGCCGTGACCGAGCACGCCATCCGGGTGCTCGCCGCCCGCGACGCCCCGCTCGTCGCGATCCTCTGGGGAAATCCGGCGCGGAAGCTCGCGCCGCTTCTCGGATCCGCCCCGCGGATCGAGTCCGCGCACCCCTCGCCGCTCTCCGCGCGACGAGGCTTCTTCGGATCCCGGCCCTTCTCGCGGGCGAACGAGCTGCTCGCGGAACAGGGCGCCGATGCGATCGACTGGACCGTGCGGTAACGCGACACGCCGGAACCTCTGTGCAAACGCAGAGGGTTTACATAATCGTGACTTCGGGTCAGGATGGTGTGCGGGGAGGCAAATCGATGACGTCACGGCGGTCTATTCGCTCGGCTAAACGGCTCAGGCGCACGCACATCTTGTTGGGCGCGGGCCTTCTCGTCGCAACCCTCGGCACCGTCGCGGTGGCCGGCACCTTCGGCGAAGGAAACCGCGTCACGCCCCTCGCTGCGGCCGACACTCTCGTGGCAGCGCCCACCGCGACCCCCTCGCAGACTCCCGAGGCCCTGACGGGCGAGGTCGAGCACGCCCACGGCGGCGTGAGCGAAGAAGACGTGGCGGCGAGTGTCGCCGAGCTCGCGCACAGCACCTACGCCGCCTCGACGAAGGACGAGCTCGAAGACATGCGCCGCGAGGCGCGGCAGAAGTTGGTGCAGGAGGCGATCGCCAAGGGCCTGCCCATCGACCCCAAGTGGCTCGAAGACGACGCGACCCTCAGCCCCGGCAGCCTGCTCGCCTGGCCCGTCGCGCACTATACGATCAGCGACTACTTCGGCACCCGTGGCGGGCGCCACATGGGCATCGACCTCGCCGCCGCCGCGATGGAGCCCATCGGCGCCGCTGCCCCCGGCGTCGTGATCGTGTCGCAGGACTATTACTTCGGCTATGGATCCGCCGTCGTCATCCAGCACGCGGACGGCTACCAGAGCGTGTACGGCCACATGACCTACGGATCCCGCACCGTCGAGGTCGGCGACTGGGTCGAGACCGGCGACCACCTCGGCGGCGTCGGAAACACCGGCCACAGCTTCGGCAACCACCTGCACTTCGAGGTGCGCAAGAACGGCGTGCCGGTCGACCCGTACCCGCTCCTCACAGGCGGATCCGCGGCGCCGGACGAGATCAAGCCCGCCCTCCCCGTTCCGCCGGACCCGGGGCCCACCGAGCAGCCCTCGCCGAGCGAGGAGCCGACGCCGAGCGACGAGCCGTCCGAGACGCCCTCACAATCGCCGACGCCGTCCGAGACGCCTTCACAATCGCCGACGCCGTCCGAGACGCCGTCCACGAGCCCGTCGCCGAGCAAGACACCCTCGCCGAGCCCCACGAAGTCGCCGAGCCCCTCGCCGACGAAGGATCCGTCGCCGACCCCGACGAAGGACCCGACGCCGACGCAGAAGCCGACAACTCCTCCCGAGACGACGCAGCCGACCACGCCGCCAGAGACGACTCCGCCTGAAACGACGCCGCCGAGCCCGACGACGCCGCCGAGCCCGAGCACGCCTCCGGAGACGACGACCCCGTCGGCGGCGCCCACGCAGGACGCGCAGCCGACGCAGTCCGCCGAACCCTCGGCGACGCCACAGCAGACCGAGTCGGCAACGCCCGAGACCGCGGTACCCGAAACTGCGGCACCCGAGACCACGGCACCCGAAACGACGCCGCCGGCCGACGCCTCCTAGATCGTCGGGATCGCCGACAGCAGCTTCTGCGTGTAGGGGTGCGCCGGGCGCGAGAGGACCTCGCGCGTGGATCCCTGCTCGACGACCGCGCCGTCGGTCATGACGAGCACCTCGTCGCACACGTTCTGCACGACGCCGAGGTCGTGGCTCACCATGATGAGGGTGAGACCCTCGTCGCGGCGGATCGAGGCGAGCAGCTCGAGGATCTGCGCCCGCACGGTCACGTCGAGCGCGCTCAGCGGTTCGTCGCCGACGAGGATCTTCGGGCGGTGGGCGAGGGCGCGCGCGAGGGCGATGCGCTGGCGCTGACCGCCCGAGAACTCGTGCGGGTAGCGGTCGGCGGCGCCGTCGAGGCCCACGCGGGCGAGCACCTCGCGCACGCGCGCCCTCCGGTCGCCCGCCACGTCGAGCGCCCACAGCGGCTCGCCGACGATGCGGCCGACGCTCATGCGCGGGTCGAGCGAGCCGTACGGATCCTGCAGCACGACGCCCGTCAAAGCGCGCAGCCAGCGCATCTCGCGCGCCCCGGCGCGGAAGTCGACGGCGCGCTCCGCGACCTCGAGGCCGCCCGCGTCGGGCGTATCGAGCGCGAGGAGGAGGCGCGCGAGCGTCGACTTCCCGGATCCGGACTCGCCGATGATCCCGAGGCTTGATCCGGCCGCGACCTCGATGTCGGCGGGGTGCAGCGTGAACGACGCCTCGCGGCGCGAGAAGATGTCGCGGCGCGGCGCGTAGAAGGTGCGGGTGAGCCCCGAGGCGCGGAGGATCGGGTCAGTCATTCTTCCTCCAGAGCGTGGCCTTCGAGTCGCGCAGCAGGCCCTGCGTGACCCGGTGCGCGGGCGCGGTGAGGAGGCCCGCGACGGGGCCCGCCTCGACGATGCGGCCGCGCTCCATCACGACGGCGTCGGTCGCGACCTGCGCGAGCACCGCGAGGTCGTGCGTGATGAACATCAGCGAGACGCCCTTCTCGGCGACGAGCGAGCCGAGTAGCTCGAGGATGCCCTTCTGCACCGTCACGTCGAGCGCCGTGGTGGGCTCGTCGGCGATGATGAGGCTCGGCTCGGCCGCGAGCGCCGCCGCGATGCCGACGCGCTGGCGCTGCCCGCCCGAGAGCTGGTGCGGGTAGCGCCGCACGATTTCTTCCGGATCCGGCAGCCCGACCGACGCGGCGAGCCGGGCCGCGAGCGTGTGGGCGTCCGCGCCGCGCACGCCGCGGTGGATCCGCGCCGCCTCGGAGATCTGCCCGCCGACCCGGCGGATCGGGTTGAGCGCCGTGAGCGGTTCCTGGAAGACCATGCCGATCTCGGATCCGCGGATCTCGGCGAGCTCGCGGTCCGGGATCCCGAGGATCTCGCGGCCGTCCCAGGTGACGGATCCGGTCGCGCGGGCGCCGCGGGGGAGGAGCCCCACGACGGCGAGCGCCGTGAGCGACTTGCCGGATCCGGACTCGCCGATGATGCCGACGCGGGATCCGCTCGGCACGTCGAACGAGACGCCGTCGACGACGCGGGAGCCGCCGATGTCGATGCGGAGGTCGCGGACGCTGAGACTCATGCGCTGGCCTCCGAACGGGAGCGGGTGAGCGTGGGATCGGTCGCGTCGCGGAGCGCATCGCCGAGCAGGTTGAGCGACAGCACCGTGAGGGTGATGGCGAGGCCCGGCCACACGACGCTCAGCGGGTGGATCGCGACGTACGACTGCAGCTGGCTGAGCAGCAGGCCCCAGCTGGGCTGGGTCACGGGGGCGCCGAAGCCGAGGAACGACAGGCCCGCCTCGGCGAGCACCGCCGCTGCCATCGACCACGACAGCTGCACGATGAAGACGGGCGCGGCGTTCGGCAGCAGGTGCCGGACGAGGATCTGACCGCTCGTGAGGCCGTTCGCGCGGGCGGCGAGGATGAACTCCGCGCGCCCGATGCGGCGTAGCTCGCCGCGGGCGACGCGGGCGATGTTGACGCCGTAGCCGATGCCGACCGACCAGATCACGACCCAGAGCGAGCCACCCCAGACCGCGGCGACCATCATCGCGATGAGGAGGACGGGGAAGGCGATGAGGATGTCGACCGCGACCGCGACCGCCTCGCGCACGGGGCGGGCCGTCAGGGCGCCGAGCGCCGCGAGGGCGACGCCCACGGTGACGGCGACGACGCTCGCGCCGACGGCGACGACGACGGTCGAGCGCGCGCCCGCCATGAGCAGCGAGAGGATGTCTCGGCCCGTGCCGTCGGTGCCGAGCAGGTGCGGCCAGCTGGGGCCCGTCCACGCGGAGTACGCGTCGGCACGGGCCGGGTCGAACGGCGTCCAGACGAGCGACACCGCGGCGATCGCGAGGATCGAGGTGGCGACGAGGGCCGCGGCGCGGCCGGTCGGGATCCGCCAGAGGTTTCGGAGGGCGGTCATGCGTGCTCCCTCAATCGCGGGTCGATTGCGTGGTGGACGAGGTCGACGACGAAGCCCGTGACGAGCACGAACGCCGTCAGCGCGAGCAGCTCGCCCTGCACCATCGTGAGATCGCGGGCGCCCACATCGGCGACGAGCATGCGCCCGATGCCGGGGAGCGAGAAGACCTGCTCGACGACGACAGCGCCGACCATGATGCCCGCGATCTGCACGCCGAGCACCGTGATGATCGACAGGCCCACGGCGGGGAGGCCGTGGCGCACGAGCGCGCTATTGCGGGTCAGGCCCTTGGCCGCTGCGGTGCGCACGAAGTCCTCGCCCATCGCCGAGAGCGTCGCGCTGCGCACGAGGCGCATGAGCAGGGCGCCCTCGACGACGCCGATCGTGACGGCCGGCAGGACGAGCGCGCGCAGGGCGGCGATCGGATCCCGCCAGCCGGCGCGCGGGAAGCCCTGCGCGGGTAGCCAGTCGAGCCCGACCGCGAAGACGACGATGAGCATCAGGCCCGCCCACACCACGGGGACCGCCGCGAGCAGCTGCGCGACGACGTTCAGCGCGGCGCCCGCGGCGCGGTCGCGGCGCTGGGCGCCGACGATGCCGAGCGGAATCGCGATCGCGAGCGCGATGACGAGCGAGAGGATCCCGAGCGGGACCGTCACGCGCGCCTTCTGCGCGAGTTGATCGGCGACGGGGGATCCGGTGACGAGGGAGGAGCCGAGGTCGCCCGTGAACACGCCGCCGATCCAGTCGCCGTACTGGGCGAGGAGCGAGCGGTCGAGCCCGAGATCGCTGCGGATCGCGGCGACCTGCGCGGCCGTACCGTCGGATCCGGCGATCATCTGCGCGACGTCTCCGGGGAGGACCCGGAGCGCCGCGAAGATGAGCACGCTGGAGGCGATCAGACCCAGCGCGAGCAGCAGGATCCGCGTGAGGGCGTATCGGATCACGTCACTCGGCGAGCGTCACGCCCGCGAGCTTCAGGCGCGTCGAGGTCGCGGCCGTGGGGAAGCCCTCGACGCCCGGCGCGGTCGCGATGATGTCGGCGCGGGTGAAGAGCCAATCGGCCGGGGCCTGCTCGGCGACGACGCGCGCGGCCTCTGCGAGGAGCTTCGCCGACGCGTCGGTGTCGGTCTGGCGCATCGCGTCGGCGTAGAGGTCCTGCACCTCGGCGAGGGCGTCGGCGTCGGTGAGCGAGTAGTAGTAGTCGGGGTTCGACCACGAGTCGAAGTCGCGCGGCTCGACGTGGTTGACGAAGCTCAGCTGGTAGTCGCGGTTCGTGTAGACGTCGTTGAGCCAGGCCGAGAACTCGACGGTGTCGACCTTGAGGGTCACGCCGATGTCCTTGAACATCGACACGAGGAGCGACGAGAGCTGCGAGTCATACACATTCGGGAATGTCAGCGTCAGCGTGAGGTCGCTCACGCCCGCCTCCGCGAGCAGCGCGCGGGCGCCCTCGGGGTCGAAGCTCGTCGTGTCGGAGAGATCCTCGTAGCCGGGGTCGAGGCGCGGGATCGGGCCGAACTGGGTCTGGCCGGCGCCGACGGTCGCGAGGATTGCGTCGTGGTCGATCGCCATGCGCAGCGCCTGGCGCACCCGCAGGTCGCTGAGGGCGTCGTCCTTGCCGTTGAAGGCGAGAATGAACTTGTCGGTCGTCTCGCCCTGCGTGACGGTGAAGTCGTCCTCCAGCTGCGGGATGAGGTCGGCGTTCACGCCCGTGAGCACGTCGAGCGTGCCGTCGAGGCCCGCGTTGACGAGCGCGTTGGCGTCGGGGATGTAGTGCAGCACGACCTCGTCGGTGCCGGCGGGCTCGCCCCAGTAGTCGTCGTAGCGCTCGAGCGAGATGCTGTCCTTCTGGATCCACTCGCCGAGCGTGAAGGGGCCCGTGCCGTTCTCCGCCGTCTTGAGGTCGGTCTCGTCGCCGCTCTTGAACACGAGCCCGCCCGGTCCCGTGAGCAGGAATAGGAAGTTGATGTTCGGCTCGGCGAGCGTCACGACGACGGTCGAGTCGTCGGGCGCCGCGATGTCCTGGATCGCGGCGAGGTCCTTCGCGCCCGTGTTCGACTCGTCGTTCTTCGTGTCGGTGAGGCTCGTGACGACGTCGTCGGCCGTCATGGCGGATCCGTCGTGGAACGTCACGCCGTCCTGCAGGGTGAAGGTATAGGTGAGGCCGTCGTCCGAGATCTGCCACTCGCTCGCGAGCGCCGGGACGACCTCGCCGCCCTCGCCGCGGGTGACGAGGCCCTCGTAGACGTTGTCGACGAGCGCCTGCTCGAGCGCGGCGCCCGAGGTGTGGCGGATGTCGAGGTTGCTCGGCTCGAGCACGAGACCGACGTCGAGCGTCGTGTCTGCGGATCCGCCGGATCCACCGGCGCAGCCGGCGAGAACGAGGACGCCCGCGAGGGCGGCGGCGGGGAGGATGCGACTGGCGCGAGACATCGGTCAGTTCCTTCCGGGGAGGCTCGCCCGCACCGAGTGCGCGAGGTCGAGGTGGCTGGTTTCTTGCACGTTGTGAGGGGCGTCTAGGACGATCGCCTCGTTCTCGGGGCGCGCGGCCGCGAAGTCGCGGATCCGCTCGGGCGAGAGGAAGCCGTGGGAGCCGGCGATGAGGGTGACGGGGACCTCGATAGATGCGAGTGCCCGCGCGTCGCGGTCGTCGTCGATCTCGACGGGGCTGTCATCCGGCGCCGAGTTCGAGAAGATGCGTGCCATGTGGTGCTTCCACTCGACGACGCCGTCGCCGCGGGTGCGGGTGTTGAGGATGACGCTGCGGCGTGCCTTCTCGCGCTCGCCGCCGAGGCCGAACGAGACCGCGTGGTCGAGCACATCGTCGACCGAGGCGAACTCGAGCCGCTCGTAGAAGGGCGCGAGCGCGGAGCGCCCGACCCCGCCGATGCCCGGCAGGATGTCGACGAGCGTGAGGTGCGAGACGAGATCGGGGCGGCGGGCGGCGACGTGGATCGCGGTGAGTCCGCCGAGCGAGTGGCCGACGAGGGACACCGGGGCCTGCGCCCAGTGCTCGATCGCGCGGATCACCGCGTCGGCATTGGTCTCGGGGGAGTAGTCGGCGTCGTCGCGCCAGGGCGAGTCGCCGTGGCCCGGCAGATCGATCGCGAGGGCGGGCTCGCCGAGGTCGATGATCGTCCGATCCCACGTGTGCGCGTTGAGGCCGGCGCCGTGCACGAAGACCGCGCGCGGGCGGTCGTCGCCGAAGACAAGGGCGCTGAGAACGAGGGATCCGTCGAGCGCGAGCTGCTCTCGGCGTACGGTGGGAACTGCGGCGTGCTGGTCGCGAGCGTCGTCGATCAAAAACGCGAACTCGTCGAGAGCTGCAGGTGCGGTCACGGGGTGTCCTTCTGGAGGGTTTGCGGCAAGGCCCATTCTGAGGCCCCACGCGGGCCGCCGCGAAACTCAGCGAAAAAGTGCACAACTATTTTTGTCACAATCCATCACTGTGTTCATATTTTTGAACGCAGATTTGGCATATTGATTTTTGGGTCATTTTTGGACGACGGCCGATAGGGTTCGAACATGACCGAACAGCGTGTGCATTTGGCCAAGAGCGCGATGGACGTCTATCGCTCTCTCGAGGCGTTCTCGAAGCAGGTCGGAGCGGTGTGCCGGGAGAACGGCGTCGACGACCGCCTGAAGGAGCTCGTGCAGCTGCGCTGCTCGCAGATCAACGGCTGCGCCTACTGCATGCGCGTGCACGTCGAGCGCGCCGAGAAGGCGGGCATCACGATGGACGAGCTCGGCCAGCTCTCGACCTGGCGCGAGTCCGGCGTCTTCACCGAGCGCGAGCGCGCGGCGCTCGAGCTCGCCGAGGCACACACGCTCATTCACGCCGACGGCATCTCCGACGACGTCTACAACCGGGTCGGATCCGTGCTGACGGAGGAGGAGTACGTCGCGATCAGCTGGACGGCGATCTCGATCAATGCTTTCAACCGGCTGACGATTGCCGGTCGATACCCCGTGCCGCCCCTCCAGGGTTAGGCAAGCCTTCACTAATGGGCGTATCATGGTCTCACCATGACTTCACGCCCCGACTTCGCAGCCCACGACGACAGCTCCTGTCGCTCGCGCCGGCACGCGCGCGCCCAGTACCTCATCGTCGCCGACGAGCGGTCGCTCGCCGAGCTCGAGCTGGCGCTCGTGGCGCTGCCGATCTGCGCGTCGGGCCGCGTGTTCATCGAGGTTCCGGACGCGTCGTGGATCGGCACGCTGCAGGCCCCGCCGCGCATGAGCGTCACGTGGCTCGACCGCTCGGTTCGCCGCGGCGAGGTGGGAAGCGCGGAGCTGTGCCGCCCCGGCCAGGCCATGACCCGCGCCGCGATCGCCTACGCCGACGAGGTACTGTGCGACGACGACGCGTGCGAGACGAACGTCACGCTCCTCGCGGGCTACGTCGCGACGGCCGACATCGTCGAGCACCTGACGACCCGCCGCGGCATTGACCGCGAGTCGATCACGGTCACCGAGGCACTCTCGCACTACGTGTAAGGCGCCTCACGCCTTCGCGAGTGCCCCGATGATCCGCAGGATCGTGCCCATGTCGGTCACGCCCGCGTCTGCCGAGCGCGGCGCGAAGCCCGCGAGCGAGGCGCCCGCGATGGGTAGCTGATCGCGGATCGCCGCGATCGCTTCGACGAGGGCCGCGGGCTCGAGGCCGAACGGCTGCGGAGCGGAGACGCCCTCGATGTGGGCCGGGTCGAGCACGTCGAGGTCGACGTGCACGTACACCCGCCGGGCGCCCGTCGCCGCGAGGGCCTCGCCGAGCTCGGCGATCTCCGCCGCGCGCACGCCGGCGTCGTGAACGAAGATCTCCTCCGCGATGTCGAGGTCGCGCGAGCCCACCATCACGATGCTCTCCGGGGCGACGGATCCCGCCGCGAGCGCGAGGCCCTCGGGTGCCTCGCCGAGCACTGCGCGTAGCGCCATGCTCGCGTACGCGCCGGTGGGCGAGGTCTCGGGCGTATGGAGGCCGCCGCGCGCGCTGAACCAGACGATCGCGAGATCGCCGGAAGAGCCGGCCGCGTGCGCGATCGCGGGGACCGCGACGCCGCTATCGCCGCCGATGACGACGAGGCGCTCGCCGGGGAACGCCTCGAGCTCCTCGCGGGTGTGCAGGGCCACGCGGCGGAGCGTGCTCGCGCGCAGCACCCCCGTGTCGAGGCTCTCGCCCGCCTCAACGGGCACGTCGACGCGGTGACAGGCCGAGCTCGGCAGGTCGCCCGCGATGAGTTCGGCGCCATCGATGAGACTCATGGCGCGGGGCGACGGCGAGCCCTGCCACTGCGGAACGACGATGAAACGAGCCATGAGACGATCTTCTCTCTTTCTGGGGTGAAAGAAGAAGAGGCACCGGGGAAACCCCCGGTGCCTCTTCGGAACCGCTTACGCCTCGAGGGCGCCCGCGTTGCCCGACTTGAGGGCGGCGAGGCGGGCCTCGACCTCGGTCAGCTCACCGATGTCTTCGAGCGACTCGAACTGCGCGTCGAGGCTCGAGGCGGCGAGCTCGGCCTTGCCGGCGGCGAGGGCCTCCTGGCGGCGCACCTTCTCCTCGAAGCGACCGAGCTCGCTCGTCGGGTCCATGACGTCGATCGACTTGACGGCGTCGTGCACCTTGTTCTGCGCCTCGGCGAGCTTGGCGCGCGACGCGAGCTCGCTCTGCTTGGCCTTGAGCTGCGTGAGCTTCTGCTTCATGCCGTCGAGGCCGCCCTTGAGCTTGTCGACGACCTGCTGCTGCTGCGTGATCTGCGGCTCGACGGCCTTGATCTCGTTCTCGGTCTGCACCTGGCGCTGGATCGCGACCTTGGCGAGGTTGTCGAACTTGTCGGCACCGGCGGCGTCGCCGGCGGCGCGAAGCTCGTCACCCTTGCGGCTGGCGGCGATGGCCTTGTTGCCCCACTCGGCCGCGGCGGTGCGGTCCTCGGCCGTGTCGCGCTCGAGAAGGCGCAGCTGACCGATCGTCTCGGCGATGGCCGACTCGGCCTCGGCGATGTTGTTGGTGTAGTCGCGGATCAGCTGGTCGATCATCTTCTGCGGGTCTTCGGCCTGGTCGATCAGGGCGTTGACGTTCGCGCGGATGAGGGTCGAGATGCGACCGAAGATGGACTGCTTGCTCATGATGAGTGCCTTTCAGGGGTGCGGTGGATGTTGGGGGAAGTATGCCGGAGGAAGGTTAAGAATTGGGTTCGAACCTAGAAGCGGCGGCCGCCGCCCGAGCGCGAGCGGGATCCGCCACCGCCGCCGGACCGGCCGCGGGATCCGCCGCCGAATGAGCCGCCGCGCGAGCCGCCGAAGCTCGAGCGCGACGAGCCGCCCCAACCGGATCCGCGGCGCGAGCCGCCGGACAGCGAGCCGCCGATCAGGCCGCCGATGATGCCGCCGACGATCTGCTCGCCGATGCCCGACGAGGAGCCCTGCGAATAGGAAGCGGGCGCCTCGTACGCGCCGATATCGGCGCGGGCGCTCTTCGACGCGCTCAGCGCGTATTGCAGCCCGCGCTGGGCCGCCGCGAGGGCCGCGGTCGGGTCGGACTCGCGCTGAGCGATGGCCGAGTTGATCTCGCCCTGGGCCTGGCTGAGCGACATGCGGGCCTCGGCGCCGACGGCGCCGCGGCGGGTGTTCACGAGGGTCTCGGCCGATTGTAACTGGCCCATCGCCTGCCGTAGCGTCTGGTCGAGCTGCGCGGCCGCGCGGCGTCGCGCCTCCTCGGCGGCGCGGGCGCTCTCGAGGATCTGGTCCATCTGCGTGTTGGCGTTCGTGAGCGCCTCGAACACGAGCAGGGGAGTGCGCTCGCTGCCGGACAGGTTCGTGCGCGCCTGCTCGATGTGGGTGCGGGTCGCCTGGATCGCGCGGGTGAGCGAACCGTCGTTGTCGGTGAGCCCCTGCGCCTGCGCGATGTCGTTCTCGAGGTCGGCGATCGTCGCCCGCGCGTCCTTCTCGGCCTCGGCGAATCGCTTCTGCAGGCCCGTGACGGCCGACACGAGCTCGTCGACCTGCCCGAGCGCCTGCTCGGCCTCGTGGAGGTCGAGTGCGGCCGAGCCCGAGTCGCCCTGCGCGACGTGGTCGCGGGCCTCGGCGAGGCGCGCGTCGACGAATTGCAGGCGGCTGGCGGCCTCGTCGTCGTTGTCGTCGACGTCGTCGAGCACCGGGGCGGCGTAGGTCTGGCGCAGGCGGGCGATCTCTGCCGTGATGCGCTCGGGGCCGTCGGCGGCGCTCGCGCGCCGCGCCGTGAGCTGCTCGAGCACCTGCGGCGCGTTCTTCTCGATCGCGCGCAGCTGCTCGAAGCCCTCGGCCTTTTCGTCGAGGTCGGCGTCGGCCGTCTCGAGCAGCTGGATGATCTCGGAGTACATCGCGTGCTGCTCTTCGAGGGTCTCGGGGGTGCGGTCGTCGAGCTGCTGCTGCAGCGTGAACGAGCGGTTGAGCGCCTGGCGGGCGTTCGTCACGGCGGTCTCGTACTCGCCGACGGCCTCGGATCCGAACTGCGCGGTCGCGAAGCCCATCTCCTGCTCGGCGGTGCGCAGCGAGTCGTCCATCTCGAGCAGCAGGCCCGTGGCCTGCGTGCGGAACTTCTCGACCTCGGCCGCGAGCGTCTCGCGGGCCTCCTGCTCGCCGCGGCGCCTCTTGGCCTTCTTCGCCGCGGAGACCGCGACGATGACGATGGCCGCCACGACGACGACGCCGCCGAGCACGTACCAGATCGTGTAACTCGGCTTGACCTGCTGCGCCATCTCGTCGGCCGCGAGGTCGACGGCGCCGGCCCAGTCGTTGTCGCCGAGGGCCGTGCCCGCGGCGTCCTCGATCGCGACGAGCTTCGACTCGGCGAGCCCACCGTTCAGGGGCTTCGCGAGGTACAGCTGCCTGCCCTCGGTCGAGATCGCGAGGAGGTACTGGTCGTTTCCGAGGCCGTTGAGGTCGGCCGTCGCGTTCGCCCAATCGCCCGAGGCGGAGGGCGACTCGAAGTTCGACACATACACGACCCACAGGTCGAGGCCCGTCTCGTCTTTCAGCGCGTCGAGGCGCGCGTCTGCCGCCTGCTCTTCCGCGTCGCTCAGGACATCCGCGCCGTCGTAGACGTACGAATCGCCCAGCCGCGGCGGCTCCTCGGCGTGGGCGGCGAGCGGGGCAAGCGCCAGCACCGATCCCAGCCCGAGCGCGGCGAGTAGGTGTGTGATCCGTCTGCGCATGGGTCCCCCTTCGGATGCCTGTGAAAACGATCCTAGAGAAAAGCGGCGACAAACGAATAGTTCGGCGCGTCACGGATCCACGTACTCTGGGGGAGATGGTCGAAGACAGGTATGGATCCGATGTGCTCGCCGGGAATTGGCGGGCCGCGGGCAAGAAGGTATCGAAGCCGGTCGCGGCCGAGATCGACCTCGTTGTCGAGGTCGCGGGTGACGGCTGGTGCGGCGCGATTACGCGCGTCGAGGCGGGCAACGTCGAGCTCGAAGACTGGAAGGGCCGCCGCCGTCAGTTCCCGCTCGGCGCGGGCTTCCTCATCGATGGCGAGCCCGTCATCCTGCAGAAGGCGCTCGCGAAGCAGCAGGGCCGCACGCGCACGGCCTCCGGATCCTTCGTCGCCGCCGACGACCGCGCGAAGGTCGCGCTGCCGAGCCGCATCCTCGTCGAGGGCAAGCACGACGCCGAACTCGTCGAGAAGGTGTGGGGCGCCGACCTCCGGGCCGAGGGCGTCGCGGTCGAGTTCCTGCAGGGCCTCGACCTGCTCGAAGACCTCCTCGAGGTCGAGCCGCCGAGCGCGAAGCGCCGGTATGGCGTGCTCGTCGACCACCTGGTTTCCGGATCCAAGGAGGAGCGGATCGCGCGGAAGATCCTCGCGGGCCGCCACGGCGCGCACCTGAAGATCGTGGGCCACCCGTTCGTCGACGTGTGGCAGTGCGTGAAGCCCCAGGCCATGGGCATCCCGGCCTGGCCCGTGGTTCCGCGCGGCCAGGATTGGAAGACCGGCATCTGCCGGGGCCTCGGCTGGCCCGCCGAGTCGAAGGAAGACATCGGCATCGCGTGGCAGCGGATCCTGTCGCGCGTCACGACCTTCCGCGACCTCGAGCCGGCCCTCCTCGGCCGCGTCGAGGAGCTCATCGACTTCGTCACCGTCGGTGAATAGTCAGTGGTCGCCCGTACGCTTGACGCTATGACCGAACCCGGCACCCAGCGCAAGGGCACACTCTCGTTCGTTCGCCGCAACGGCCGCATCTCCGACGCGCAGGAGCGCGCGTGGCGCGAGCTCGCGCCCACCTACGTCGTCGACGTGCCGCGCGACGTCGCGGAAACGAGCGTGCACCCCGACGCGCGCATCGCGCCCGCCGACGAGTTCGGCCGCACGGCGCCGTTCGTGATCGAGGTCGGCACCGGCCAGGGCCACGCGATCCTGCACGCCGCCACCGAGAACCCCGACACCAACTTCCTGGGCGTCGAGGTCTACCACGGCGGCCTCGCCCGCACGATGCTCGAGGCCGAGAAGAACGGCCTGACCAACATCCGCCTCATCGAGGCCAACGCCCCCGAGGTCATGCAGACGCTGCTGCCCGAGGGCTCGGCCGACGAGGTGCGCATCTTCTTCCCGGATCCGTGGCACAAGAAGCGCCACAACAAGCGCCGCATGATCAGCCCCGGTTTCGGCGCGGTCGTCGGCCGCGTGCTGCGCGACGGCGGCCTGTTGCGCCTCGCGACCGACTGGGAGGACTACGCGCTGCAGATGCGCGAGGTCATGGACGCCGAGCCCGAGTTCGAGCGGGTCTTCGAGGGCGAGTGGGACGAGCGGTTCGCCGGCCGCCCCATGACGGCCTTCGAGAAGAAGGGCCTCGACAAGGGCCGCGACATCCGCGACCTCACCTACCGCCGCGTCGCGCGCTAATCGATGACGCGCGTCCGGGGCACAGGCGGCATGCCGCCTGCCTCGGCGTGCCCGGAAGCGCACCTCAAGGCGCGTGAGGCGCGCGCGGCCTTCGTGCGCCGCGGCACCGCGGCCTCGATCGTCACGACGATGCTCGTCGCGGTCTCCCACACGGTGGGAGGCGGCCCCGCGCCCGCGCCGTCGATCGTCTTCGGCATGATGGTGCTGCTCATCGCGCCCTCGGCCCTGCTGCTGCGCGCGCCCGTGCCCCGCAGGTTCCGCGCGCGGCGCACCGGCGGGCTCGCCCGCATCGCGCTCACGACGATCGCGGCCCAGCTGGCGTTCCACGCCGCGTTCTCGGCGCTCGGCGACCCGCTCGAGGGCAGCTCCGTCGTCGGCGGTCACCACCACGGCGCCATCGTCCTGAGCGGCGGCGCCCCGCACGTCGAGGATCCCGGCATGTTCGCCGCGCACGCCGTCGCGGCGCTCACGACGATCGCGATCCTCGCGTACGGCGAGAGCGTGATCCGGCGGGGCGCGCGCTGGATCCGCCGCGCCGCGCGCGTGTTCGCGCCCGCGGCACCCCTCCGGCGGATCCCGCGGGTGCTCGCCTCCGCGCGCCTGCGGATCCGCGAGGTGGCGTCGTGGACGCCGCCCGTCGGGCTTCGCGGCCCGCCCGTTTTCTCCTGAGAAACACCATCCGACCGGTCACCGACCGGTGCTTTTCGCATGCATTCACAGGAGAAAAAATGAAGAAGAACAACAAGCTCGCCCAGGGCCTCGCCGCCACCGCTCTCGCCGCGGGCCTCGTGCTCGCACCCGCCGCCGCGTTCGCGCACGTGAGCGTGGACCCGTCGACCGAGCCGCTCGCGGGCGAGTCGACGACGCTCACCTTCGGCGTCAACCACGGCTGCGACGGCTCGCCGACGACGAAGGTCGCCGTCTCGATCCCCGAGGGACTGAGCGGCGTGCACCCCATCGCCGACGCGGGCTGGACGATCGAGGTCGAGCGCGCCGGTGACGCCGGCCGCGTGTCGACGGTGACCTACACGGCGGTCGACCCGCTGCCGTCGGACATCCGCGGCGAGGTGAAGATGCTAGTGGGCTTCGCCGACGACGCGGCGGGAGAGCTCGTCTTCCCCGTCGAGCAGACGTGCGAGGCCGGATCCACGTCGTGGTCCGAGGTCGCCGAGGCGGGCCAGGACGCGCACGACCTCGAGGCCCCGGCCCCGACGCTCGCGATGGCGACGCCGACGGCCGAGCCCGAGGCGGTCGACGAGGGCCCCGGCGCGCTCGAGATCGCGGGCTACGCCGCCTCCGGCGCGGCGCTCGTGATCGCGCTCGTGTCGCTCGGCATGGTCGTCGCGGCGCGCCGCCGCTAACCCGCGCGACGCACCCGGGAGTTTTCCTGGACGAGGCGGGCCGCGCGCGCTGATAAGCTCGTGTGGTCCGCCTCTGTAGCTCAGGGGATAGAGCGCTGGTTTCCGGTACCAAAGGTCGGGGGTTCGATTCCCTCCAGGGGCGCGGATATGTGAAGAGGGGATGGCCGTCAGGTCATCCCCTCTTTTTCATCGGAAGGGCGTCCCATGGCAGAGAACATTCCGGTCGTCGTCGGCGACGCGGGCGCGGGCGACGGATCCGGCGCGGTCTGGCGGCTCGAGCCGGGCGAGCGCACGCTCGACGCGAACGTGATCCACCTGCCAGCGGGCGACGGCATCGCCGAGCACGCGGGGCCCGAGCTCGACGTGCTGATCCACGTGATCGAGGGCGGAGGCGTCCTCGCTACCGAGGGCGGCGACATCGCGCTCGTGCCGGGCGCGCTCGTGTGGCTGCCGAAGCGGTCGCGTCGCGCGTTCACGGCGGGGGAGGAAGGCCTGCGCTACCTCTCGATTCACCAGCGCAAGCCGCGGGTGGGGCTGAGCCTGAGGCGCGCGTAGCGCGGGCTATTCCTCGACCGCGACGAATGGGCTCAGCAGGTCGAGCTGGCTGAGGTCGGCCGCGAGGCGTTCGGCGAGGTAGGCGTGGCCCGCGTCGGACGGGTGGTTGGCGGCCGACGCGTCGATGTAGTCGCCGATGTTGTCGTCGGTGAGCCAGCCCTCGGCGATCGGAGAGATGTAGTCGAGGCCCTCGTCGGCCGCGAGCTGCGAGAGCGCCTCGTCGATCTTCTCGACGTTTTCCTCGATCGGGAGCACGCTCGGCGCGGGGCCGAGGACGACGAGATCGGCGTCGGGGTAGGTGTGCTCGAACGCCTGCCACACGGCCTTCGCCGCGCGGGGGAGCGCCGAGAGCGACTCGCCACGGTCGTTGATCGAGCCCTGCACGACGATGATGTCGGGCTCGAGATCCGGGTCGAGCTCGGCGACGCGCGTGCCGTAGAAGCCGCCGTTCTGGCCGGGGTGCAGGTAGCCGCTGCCGTTCTCGCCGATCGCGTCCACGTCCCAGCCGAGGATCTCGCCCGTGAGGTGCGGGTAGGCGTGCGCCGCGTCGGTCGCCGCGAGCCCATACGTCCACGAGTCGCCGAAGACGAGCATGAGGGGCACCGGATCCGGTGTCGGGGTCGGGCTCGCGGTCGTCGGCACCTGCCAGCGGGCGGTCGCCTCGGCGTCGGACAGGGGCGTGGACGCGCAGGCGGTGAGCGCGCCCAGCACCGTCACGACGCCGCAGAGCGCGGTCGCGGAGCGGATCACACGAGGCATCCCTCCAGCGTATTCGGTCGCACCGCGCGCCCGTGCCTCGCGCGCCCGCGCGGGCAAGATCGGGTGCCGTGCAGGATCCGGGGCCGGTCGCCACTAGAATTAACGATCTATGAACCCTGATGCCCTCGCCACAGTCCTGCTGACCGTTCTCGACGCCGTCGCAGAACAGCGACGCCCGGGCGAGCCGCTCGGCGCGACCGCCGCCGACATCACGGTCGAGCGACCCAAGAACCGCGACCATGGCGACTGGGCGACGAACGTCGCCATGAAGTTCGCGAAGAAGCTCGGAACCAACCCGCGCGAGCTCGCGCAGCAGATCGCCGACGAGCTCGGATCCGTCGACGGCATCGCGTCGGTCGACGTCGCCGGCCCCGGCTTCATCAACGTGCGCCTCGACGCCGCGGCCGCGGGCGCGCTCGCGAAGACCATCGTCGAGGCGGGCGAGCAGTACGGCCGCAACGACTCGCAGGCCGGCAACAGCATCAACCTCGAGTTCGTGAGCGGCAACCCCACGGGCCCGCTGCACATCGGCCACACCCGCTGGGCCGCGCTCGGCGACTCGATGGGCCGCCTCCTCGAGGCCTCCGGCGCCCACGTCGCCCGCGAGTACTACATCAACGACGCCGGCGCGCAGATGGACCGCTTCGGCGCGAGCGTGCTTGCCGCCATCACGGGCGCCGAGGCCCCCGAAGACGGTTACAAGGGCGCCTACGTCGACGACCTCGGCAAGCGCGTCGTCGCCGCCCACCCGGACATCCTGGGCGCCGAGAACCCGCAGGACGCCGTGCGCGACGCCGCGTACGAGATCCAGCTCGCCGACATTCAGGAGTCGCTCGCGAAGTTCAACGTGCACTTCGACGTATGGTTCTCGGAGCGCGAGCTGCACGCCGGCGACCCGAGCCTCATCGACCAGGCCGTCGAGCGCCTGCGCGAGCAGGGCCACGTCTACGACGCCGACGACGCCGTGTGGGTCAAGACGACCGACTTCGGCGACGACAAGGATCGCGTGATCCGCCGCGGCAACGGCATCTACACCTACTTCGCCGCCGACGCCGCCTACTACCTCAACAAGGGCGACCGCGGCTTCAAGCACAAGATCTACCTGCTCGGCGCCGACCACCACGGCTACGTGCACCGCCTTAAGGCGCTCGCCGGATCCGCGGGAGACGACCCCGAAAAGGACATCGAGGTGCTCATCGGCCAGCTCGTGTCCGTCAACGGCGCCCGCCTGTCCAAGCGCGCCGGCAACATCATCGAGCTCGACGACCTGCGCGACTGGATCGGCACCGACGCCCTGCGTTACTCGCTCGAGCGCTCGCCGGCCGACTCGCCGCTGTCGCTGGATCCGGAGCTGCTGCAGAAGCGCACGAACGACAACCCCGTCTTCTACGTGCAGTACGCGCACGCCCGCACGCACAACGTCGGCCGCAACGCCGCCGATGCCGGCGTGACGCGCGACACCTTCGCGCCCGAGCTGCTCGAGCACGAGACCGAGGCCGCGCTCCTCGGCGCGCTCCAGGAGTTCCCGCGCATCGTCGCGTTCGCCGCCGAGGTGCGCGAGCCGCACCGCGTCGCGCGCTACCTCGAGGAGCTCGCGGGCCTGTACCACCGCTGGTACGACAACTGCCGCGTCACCCCCAAGGGCGACGAGGAGATCCAGCCCGTGCACGGCACCCGCCTGTGGCTGAACGACGCCACCGGCCAGGTGCTCCGCAACGGCCTGTCCCTGCTCGGCGTGAGCGCGCCCGAGCGAATGTAACGACCCGCACGCCTACGACGAGGAATGTGATCACACCCATGAATCCGCTCGCGCCCGCCTGGCTTACCGAGCCCGACGACGCCAACGATCTCGCCCCCCTGGTGTGGCCCGACTCGATCAAGCGCACCAAGAAGGGTGAGCTCTCGGTCGGGGGGATGAAGGCGAGCAAGATCGTCGAGGCCTTCGGCACGCCGATCATGGTCCTCGACGAGCAGCACGTTCGCGAGCGCGCCGAGCGCACCCGCCGCGCGTTCGAGGCGGCGGCCGCCCGGCACGACGGATCCGCCCGCGTGTACTACGCCGGCAAGGCGTTCCTCACGACCGAGATCGCGCGCTGGATGATCCAGGCCGGCCTGAACGTCGACGTCTGCTCGCGCGGTGAGCTCGAGACGGCGCTCGCCGCGGGCGTGCCCGCCGATCGCATCGGCTTCCACGGCAACAACAAGAGCGTCTCGGAGCTCGAGCGCGCCATCGACGTCGGCCTCGGCACGATCGTCGTCGACTCGCCCATCGAGATCGAGCGGATCAGCGCGATCGCCGAGCGCCTCGGCACCTCGCAGCGCGTGCTCGTCCGGGTGCGCAGCGGCGTCCACGCCGACACCCACGACTTCCTCGCGACGGCGCACGAAGACCAGAAGTTCGGATTCTCGCTCGAGGAGGCCGAGAGCGCGGTCGCGCGGATCCGTGAGCTCCCGTCGGTCGAGTTCGTCGGCCTGCACTGCCACATCGGCTCGCAGATCTTCGGCGTCAGCGGCTTCCGCGAGTCGGCGTCGCGCGTGCTCGAGCTGCACGAGCGCCTGCTCGAGGGCGGGCCCGTGCCGCTCATGAACCTCGGCGGCGGCTTCGGCATCGCCTACACCCGCGTCGACACCCCCGCCGAGATCGAGGATCTCGCCGACGGCATCGTCGACGCCGTCGCGAACGAGTGCGCGGCGCGCGGCATCGAGATGCCCGCCCTCGCGTTCGAGCCCGGCCGCTCGATCATCGGATCCGCCGGCATCACGCTGTACGAGGTCGGCACGACGAAGCCCGTGACGGTAGAGACGGACGACGGATCCGCCGATCGCCTCTACGTCGCGGTCGATGGCGGCATGAGCGACAACGTGCGCCCCGCCCTTTACGGCGCGCAGTACTCGGCGCGCATCGCGTCGCGCGCCTCCGACGCCGCCCCGGCGCTCGCGCGCGTCGTCGGCATGCACTGCGAGTCGGGCGACATCGTCGTCGACAACGAATACCTGCCGGGCGACATCGTCCCGGGCGACCTCGTCGCCGTCGCCTCGACGGGCGCCTACTCGGCGGCCATGGCGAGCAACTACAACCACGTTCCGCGCCCCGCCGTCATCGCGGTGCGCGACGGCGAGGCCCGCGTGATTCTGCGCGGCGAGACGATCAACGATCTTCTCGCACGCGACACCGGAATCACCGAGGGCCTCGACCGCTAGCCCCCTGCACCCTTCGAGGGAGAAGAATGATCGATCACCGTACGCTGCGAGTAGCGCTGCTGGGCGCCGGATCGGTGGGCGCGCAGGTCGCGCGCCTGCTCATCGAGCATGCTGACGAATTGGAAGAGCGCGCGGGTGCGCGCCTCGAGCTCGCCGGCATCGCCGTGCGCAACATCGACGCGCAGCGCGACGTCGAGCTGCCCCGCGAGCTGTTCACGACCGACGCGAGCGACCTGATCGTCGGCAGCGACATCGTGATCGAGCTGATGGGCGGCATCGAACCGGCCCGCAGCTACATCCTCGAGGCGCTGCAGTCGGGCGCCGACGTCGTCACGGGTAACAAGGCCCTCATCGCGACGCACGGAGCCGAGATTTTCGACACCGCCGACCAGGTCGGCGCGTCGGTCTCCTACGAGGCCGCCGTCGCCGGCGCGATCCCGATCGTGCGCCCGCTGAAGGATTCGCTCGCGGGCGATATCGTCACGCGCATCTTCGGCATCGTCAACGGCACAACGAACTACATCCTCGACCGCATGGACAAGGAGGGCGCCGACTTCGACGCCGTCCTCGCCGACGCGCAGGCGCTGGGCTACGCCGAGGCCGACCCGACGGCCGACGTCGAGGGCCACGACGCCGCGCAGAAGGCCGCGATCCTCGCGAGCCTCGCCTTCCACACCGACGTTCCGCTCGAGAAGGTGCACTGCGAGGGCATCACGAGCATCGACGCCGCGGCGATCGACAACGCCAAGAAGGCCGGCTACGTCATCAAGCTTCTCGCCACGTGCGAGCGCCTCCCGGGCGGCGACGACATCTCGGTGCGCGTCTACCCAGCGCTGATCGGCCGTGACCACCCGCTCGCGAGCGTGCACGGCGGCAACAACGCCGTCTACGTCGAGGCCGAGGCCGCCGGCCCCCTCATGTTCTACGGCGCGGGCGCCGGCGGGGTGCAGACGGCATCCGCCATCCTCGGCGACGTCGTGTCGGCGGCGCGCCGCCACGTCGCCGGCGGCGGCGGGGTCGGCGAATCGGCCCGCGGCGTGCACCAGATCGCCGAGATCGGCCGCATCACCACGCGCTACCAGATCACGCTCGACGTGGTCGACGAGCCGGGCGTGCTCGCGACGGTCGCCGGGATCCTCGCCGGCGGCGGCGTCTCGATCGCGACCTTCGAGCAGACCGAGACCGAGTCGGGCGCCCGCCTCGTGATCGGCACGCACCGCGCGCTCGAGAAGTCGCTGCGCGAGACCGTCGAGCAGCTCGGCGCGAGCGACGTCGTCGACGGCGTCGTCACCGTCCTCCGCGTGGAGGGCGAGTGAGCGCCGCCGTGCGCACCGTCGAGGTGCGCGTACCGGCGACGAGCGCGAACCTCGGCCCCGGTTTCGACACGCTGGGCCTCGCCCTCAGCGTCTACGACGAGCTGGAGGTCTCGGCCCTCGACGGCCCCGAGATCGACATCGCGGTCGAGGGCACCGGCGCGGCCGAGATCCCGACCGACGAGTCCAACCTGATCCTGCGCACGATCCGCTACGCGTACGAGGCCGTGGGCCGCAAGGCCCCCGGCATCCGGATCCGCGCGCGCAACGGGATCCCTCACGGGCGCGGTCTCGGATCCAGCGGATCCGCCGTCGTCGCGGGCCTCCTCGCGGCCAAGGGCCTGCTCGAGGGCGTCGCGGCGTTCAGCGACGCCGACCTGCTGCGCCTCGCAACCGAGATCGAGGGCCACCCCGATAACGTCGCGCCGGCGCTCTTCGGCGGCCTGACGATCGCGTGGACCGACGACGAGACGCCCTGGCACAAGAAGCTGCTGGTGCACCGCGGTGTCTCGCCGCTCGTCTTCGTGCCGGACCGCACGATGTCGACGTCGACGGCGCGCAGCGTGCTGGATCCGGCGGTCTCGCGCGAGGACGCCGTCTTCAACGTGTCGCGCTCGGCGCTGCTGATCGCCGCGCTCACCCAGAGCCCCGACCTGCTGATGGCCGCGACGGAAGACCGCCTGCACCAGAACAGCCGCGCCGCCGCGATGCCCGAGACCGACAAGCTCGTGCGCCTGCTGCGCGCCGCGGGCTTCGCCGCCGTCGTTTCGGGCGCGGGCCCCAGCGTTCTCGTGCTCGCAGACGGCCCCGGCCGACGCCTCGAGGCCCTCGCGGTCGCCGAGGAACACACGTCGGGATCGTGGCAGCCGCTGATGCTCGCCGTCGACTTCCTCGGTGGTACAGTAAAGGCATCAGCGGAGGGTGCCTCGTCGCACGAACTCTGAACCTCCGTCGCAATTCTGCGAAGCCCCGCACGGTCATCCGACGGGATGCGTTCTCGCGTAACGCCCGGATGGTCGGCCTGCTATCTGCATGCCGACGTCGCAATATCTCCTGTGCGCATGGGCTCTGACAGCACATCATTTTCTTAAGGAGCACTCGTGGATTCCACCACTGAGAACACCGGCGGCGAAGCCGCAACCCTGCAGGAACAGATCGACGCCGCGATCGCGGCGGCCGACGCGGCGACGCGTCCGGCACGTAAGCGCGCACCGCGTCGTGCGAGCTCGAGCGGATCCGCGGCGACGGATGCCGCTGCTACCTCGGCTAGCTCGGCAACCTCGGACGGCGAGGCTGCGCCCGCCGCCTCGGCTTCGTCGGACGAGGCGCCCGCCACGCCGAAGAAGACGACGCGCACGCGTCGCACCAAGGCTCAGATCGAGGCCGATAAGGCCGCGGCCGAGGCCGCTTCGTCTGCATCGTCGTCGTCGGACGAGGCGCCGGCCGCGCCGAAGAAGACGACGCGCACGCGTCGCACCAAGGCTCAGATCGAGGCCGACAAGGCCGCCGCGGAGGCCGCAGCCGCTTCGGAGGCCCCGGCCGCCGACGCCGCCACTTCGGCCGCATCGTCGTCGTCGGACGAGGCGCCCGCCGCGCCGAAGAAGACGACGCGCACGCGCCGCACCAAGGCCCAGATCGCCGCCGACAAGGCCGAGGCTGAGGCAGCAGCCGCCGCCGCCGAGGCGGTGCCCGCGGAGGCTCCGGCCGACGCCGAGCCCGCCGAGGAGGCCGCAGCCGAGGCGCCGTCGCGCCCCGCGCGCGGCACCCGCTCGCGCCGCGTGTCCGCACCGGGCACGCAGGCGGCCGCCGCTTCTGAGGCCGCGTCCGCGTCTTCTTCGTCGTCTTCGTCCTCGGATGAGGCCGCTTCGGCCGACGCCGCGTCGGACGACAGCGCTTCCCAGGACAGCGCCGCCAAGGACAGCGCCCCCAAGAACAGCACCACCAAGCCCGCCGCCGACGCCGAGCAGGGCGAGGCCGAGCAGGCCGACGCCGCCGCGAACGGCGAGGGCGACGGATCCGAGGGCGACGACTCGGAGGGTTCGGGTCGCAGCCGCAACCGCCGCAGCCGCAACCGCCGCAAGAAGAACGGCGCGTCCGAGGGCGACGCCGAGCAGGCCGATGGCCAGCAGAACGGCAACGGCAACGGCAGCCAGCGCGGCCAGCAGAACGGCAACGGCAACGGTAACCAGCGCGGCCAGCAGCAGCGCGAGCAGCAGAACGGCCGCCAGGAGCAGAACCGCGGCACGCGTAACGCCCGCGGCCGCCGCGGCCAGGACGAGTTCGAGCCGGAGATCGGCGCGGACGACGTGCTGATCCCGATCGCCGGAATCCTCGACGTTCTCGACAACTACGCGTTCGTGCGCACGACGGGCTACCTGCCCGGTCAGCAGGACGTCTACGTCTCGCTCGGCCAGGTCAAGAAGTACAACCTGCGCAAGGGCGACGCGGTCGTCGGATCCATCAAGCAGCCCCGCGAGGGCGAGCAGAACAGCCGCCAGAAGTACAACGCGCTCGTCAAGGTCGACTCGGTCAACGGCCTGTCGGTCGAGGACGCCGCGGGCCGCGTCGAGTTCAACGACCTGACGCCGCTGTACCCGCAGGAGCGCCTGCGCCTCGAGACGGCCCCCGAGAAGACGACGCAGCGCATCATCGACCTCGTTGCCCCGATCGGCAAGGGCCAGCGAGGCCTCATCGTCGCGCCGCCGAAGGCCGGTAAGACGATCGTGCTGCAGCAGATCGCGAACGCTATCGCGCAGAACAACCCCGAGGCTCACCTCATGGTCGTTCTCGTCGACGAGCGCCCCGAAGAGGTCACCGACATGCAGCGCACGGTGAACGGCGAGGTCATCGCCTCGACGTTCGACCGCCCCGCGGAAGACCACACGACGGTCGCCGAGCTCGCGATCGAGCGCGCCAAGCGCCTCGTCGAGCTGGGTCGCGACGTCGTCGTACTGCTCGACTCGATCACGCGCCTCGGCCGCGCCTACAACCTGCAGGCGCCGACCTCGGGTCGCGTCATGTCGGGCGGCGTCGACGCTTCCGCGCTTTACCCGCCGAAGAAGTTCTTCGGTGCCGCGCGCAACATCGAAAACGGCGGATCCCTCACGATCCTCGCGACCGCGCTCGTCGAGACCGGATCCAAGATGGACGAGGTCATCTTCGAGGAGTTTAAGGGCACCGGCAACATGGAGCTGCGCCTTTCGCGCCAGCTCGCGGACAAGCGCATCTTCCCCGCCGTCGACGTTGCCGCATCGTCGACGCGTCGCGAGGAGATGCTGCTGAGCCCCGACGAGGTCAAGATCACGTGGAAGCTGCGCCGCGCCCTCGCGGGCATGGACCAGCAGCACGCGCTCGGCGTCATCCTCGAGAAGCTCAAGGAGACGAGCTCGAACGTCGAGTTCCTCGTCCAGATGCAGAAGAGCTCGGTCGCGGCGGAAAACGGTCGCTGACGCGTGTTCGAGTCTGTCCAGTCTCTGATTGACGAGCACGCCCGGGTCCAGGAGGAACTCTCGGACCCGGCCGTGCACGCCGACGCCGCGCGCGCCAAGCGCGTGAACCGTCGTTTCGCCGAGCTCGCCCGCATCGTCCGCGCCCACGAGGAGTGGACGCAGGCGGGGGAGGACCTCGCCGCCGCCCGCGAGCTCGCGAGCGAGGACGACGCCTTCGCTGAGGAGATCCCGGCCCTCGAGGAGCACCTCGCCGAGAGCCAGGAGCGCCTGCGCCGCCTGCTGATCCCCCGGGATCCGGACGACGCCCGCGACGTCATCATGGAGATCAAGGCCGGTGAGGGCGGCGCGGAGAGTGCGCTGTTCGCTGCCGACCTGCTGCGCATGTACTCGCAATACGCCGCGCATCAGGGCTGGAAGACCGAGATCATCGAGTCCGACGCGTCGGATCTTGGCGGGTACAAGAACGTGCAGGTCGCGTTCAAGGGATCCTCGAACGACCCCGCGCAGGGCGTCTGGGCCCACCTGAAGTACGAGGGTGGCGTGCACCGCGTGCAGCGCGTGCCGGCGACCGAGTCGCAGGGGCGCATCCACACCTCGACGACGGGCGTGCTCGTCTTCCCCGAGGTCGACGCGCCTGAAGAGGTGCAGATCGATCAGAACGACCTGAAGATCGACGTGTACCGCTCGAGCGGCCCCGGCGGACAGTCGGTCAACACTACCGACTCGGCGGTGCGCATCACGCACCTCCCGTCGGGAATCGTCGTGTCGATGCAGAACGAGAAGTCGCAGCTGCAGAACCGCGACGCGGCGATGCGCGTGCTGCGCGCCCGACTGCTCGCGAAGCAGCAGGAGGAGATCGCCGCGGCGGCCTCCGACGCGCGCAAGAGCCAGATCCGGGGTATGGACCGTTCGGAGCGCATCCGCACGTACAACTTCCCCGAGAACCGCATCGCTGATCACCGCACGGGCTACAAGGCCTACAACCTCGATCAGGTGCTCGACGGCGCCCTCGAGCCCGTCGTCGAGAGCTGCATCACGGCCGACGCGCCCTCCCCCCCCCAACCCCGGGGCGTTTTGTTGGGTCCCAAACAATGCCCCCCGCAACTCCGTTGCAGGCGGCATTTTTTGGCGACCCACTCGGCATGATGGAGGGGTGGATCTTTCGCGCGTGACGTTGGTGGAGCTTGTGTTGTCGCTGCGGGCGGGGGAGGTGTCTCCCGCCGAGGTTGCGGGGCACTTCCTCGACCGGATCGAGGAGCAGGGCGATCTCGGGGCCTTCGTGGAGGTCACGCGCGAGCGGGCCCTCGCACAGGCGGCGGCCCTCGGATCCGCGCCCCTCGAGGGGCAGCCGCTGTGGGGCGTGCCGATGGCCGATAAGGACCTCGTCGCCCGCGCCGGCGTCCCCACCCGGTACGGATCCGCCGCATTCCGCGACTACGTGCCCGACGTCTCGGATCCGCTCGCCGCCGCCCTCGACCGCCTCGGATCCGTGAGCCTCGGCAAGACCTCGACCCCCGAGTTCGGCATGACGGGGTACACGGAGCCCGCCGCGGGCGTCCCCGCGCGGAACCCGTGGGATCCCGCCACGGGCGCCGGCGGATCCAGCGGGGGAGCGGCGATCGCGGTCGCGACCGGCATGCTCCCCGCGACGACCGCTTCCGACGCGGGCGGATCCATCCGGATCCCCTCCGCGACCGTCGGCGTCGTGGGGCTGAAACCCGCCCGCGGGCGCCTCCCGTTCTCGAACGGCCTGGGTTCGCCAGGCGGCCTCGCGACCGCGGGCCCGATCACCCGCACCGTCGCCGACGCGGCCTATGTGCTCGACGCGCTCGTGGGATCCGCCCCGCGCGTGCACGCGACCGCGGCCCCGGATCCGCACCGCGCGTCCGTGGGCCACGGCGGGCGCGGTGCGTTGGCGGAGCACCGGAGCTGTTCTGCCACGGGCGCGGCGGGGGAGGCCGGCGCGGTCGCGGGTGACGCTGGGCGAGACGCGCGGTTTGTGGGCGCGGCGGGGGCGGTTGCGGGCGACGCTGGGCGAGACGCGCGTTTTGTGGGAGAGGCTGGCGCGGTTGCGGGCGATGCGGGGCGGGGCGGTGCGACTGCGGGCGATGCCGACCGAGACGCGCGGTTTGTGGGTGCGGTGGGGGCGGGCGATGCTTCGCGGGATCCGCGCGCGGCCTCGTTTCTTGCATCCGCGGGGCCGTTCTCGCGGGCGCTGCTGGAGGATCCGGGGCGCCTGCGCATCGGCGTCACCCTCGTTACCCCGTGGGACGGCTGGACCGATACGACCCTCGATCCGCGTGCCCGCGACGCATGGGAGTGGGCCGCGCGGGCGCTCACCGGCAACGGCCACGACGTGACCGACGCCGACTGGCACCCCCGCGGATACCCCGAACTCTTCACGACCATCTGGCGTGCGTCCGCGGCGCGCCTGCCCGTCGCGGACGCCGACCTCGACGACCTGCTCGAGCCGTTCACCGCGTGGATGGTGCGCGAGGGGCGTTCGATGAGCGCATACGAGGCCCTCGGCGGATACCAGGCCGCCGGCCAATTCGAGAGCGAGACCATCGCGGCCCTCGCCCCCTTCGACGCGGTGCTCACGCCCGCGCTCGCGATGGATCCGCAGGCGATCGGCTGGACCGCCGACGGCACCACCCCGATGGAAAACTTCGCGCGCCAGTGCCAATACGCGCCCCACACGAGCTTCGTGAACGTCTCTGGGCTCCCGGCCATCACGATCCCCGTGCCCGCGCCCGCGGGCGAGCGCCCGTGGAGCGTCCAGCTCGTCGGACGCCCCGGCGGCGAGGCCCGGATCCTGCAGCTCGCCCTCCAACTCGAGGCCGCGCGCGGCGCGCTGCCGTACCCTCCGGGCTTCTAAGCGCGGTGCTGAGATTCTGACAATCGCGCGAGATTGGGCGTTTTCGCGATAATCGTCAGAATCTGGAGCGATCGTCAGAATCTCGGCGCTGCGGAGCCTGCCCTGTGTGAGGCGCTTCGCGGATCCGTATGTCAACGGCTCTAGGGCCGCTGCGCGGGCGGGGATCCGCGGCTCGCCTCCCGCTCCGCCGCTGCGCGGCTTCGCCCGCCAGTCCCGAGCCAGCTCGCGGCGGATCCCCGCCCGCTCCGCTTCGCGGTCGCATGCGCGTGCTGAGATTCTGACGATGGGGCGAGATTAGCCGTTATTGCGATAATCGTCAGAATCTGGAGCGATCGTCAGAATCTCGGCGCGGGTGGGGTGGCTGTCTGCCCTCGCGTGGGGCGCTTCGCGGGCGGGGATCCGCGGCTCGCCTCCCGCTCCGCCGCTGCGCGGCTTCGCCCGCCAGCCCCGAGCCAGCTCGCGGCGGATCCCCGCCCGCTCCGCTTCGCGGTCGCATGCGCGTGCTGAGATTCTGATGATCGCGTGAGATTGGGCGTTCTCGCGATAATCGTCAGAGTCTCAAGCGATCGTCAGAATCTCGGCGCAGGGCAGAGGAGCACTGCGGGTGCTTGCCTGTGGTGATGTGCGGTGGCCGTAGCGAAGCGGGCGGGGCGGCAGGCGTGCCGAGATTCTGACGATCGCTCGAGAATCAGCGTTTTCGCGATGATCGTCAGAATCTGGGGCGATCGTCAGAATCTCGGCCCGCGCGAGGCCCGCGCTAGATCTGATAGTCAGGCGTCGTGAGCACGGCCGCGACGTCGTCCTTGACCTTGCGGGGGCGCGCCGTGGCGGGGATGCCCACGAGGATGCTGTCCGCCGGGGCGTCCTTCGTGACGACGGCGTTCGCGCCGACGGCGCTCCGCGCCCCGATGGTGACGGGCCCGAGCACCTTCGCCCCGGATCCGACAACGACGCCGTCTTCGAGGGTCGGGTGGCGCTTGCCGTGGTTGAGCGAGACGCCGCCGAGGGTGACCTGGTGGTAGAGCATCACGTCGTCGCCGACCTCGGCGGTCTCGCCGATGACGACGCCCATGCCGTGGTCGATGAAGAAGCGGCGGCCGATCGTCGCGCCGGGGTGGATCTCGATGCCCGTCGCCCAGCGCGCGATCTGCGAGAGCGCGCGGGCGGGGAAGCGCAGCCCGCGGATCCACAGGGCGTGCGAGATGCGATGGGTCCAGATCGCGTGGAGGCCGGGATAGAGCAGGCCGATTTCGACGGATCCGCGAGCGGCGGGGTCGCGTCGGCGAGCGGCGACGATGTCTTCACGGATACCTAAACCCATATGTTAAAACTTACCCAACGCCAGAGGTGCCGGTCGCAATATGACGACCGGCACCTCTGTGAAAGCGTGAGCGATTACTCGCCGTAGCCCTCCCAGAGCAGCGTCGAGACGTAGCGCTCGCCCGTGTCGGGCACGACGACGACGATGGTCTTGCCGGCGTTCTCGGGGCGCTTGGCGACCTGAACGGCGGCCCAGACGGCGGCACCCGACGAGATTCCGGCGAGCACGCCCTCCTTCGCGGCGAGGTCGCGGGCGGTCGCGACGGAGTCGTCGAGCTGCACGTCGATGACCTCGTCGTAGACCTCGCGGTCGAGGATCTCGGGGATGAAGTTCGCGCCGAGGCCCTGGATCTTGTGGGGGCCGGCCTTGCCCTCGGTGAGGATGGGCGAGTCGGCGGGCTCGACGGCGATGACCTGCACGCCGGGCACGCGCTCCTTCAGCACCTGGCCGACACCCGAGATGGTGCCGCCCGTGCCGATGCCGGCGACGAAGATGTCGACCTTGCCGTCGGTGTCGGCGAGGATCTCCTCGGCCGTCGTCTCGCGGTGGACCTTGACGTTGGCCTGGTTCGCGAACTGGCTCGCGAGCACGGCGCCGGGGGTCTCGGCCACGATGCGCTTCGCCTCTTCGACGGCGCCGTTCATGCCCTTCGCGGGATCCGTGAGCACCAGCTCGGCGCCGAAGGCGCGCAGCAGCACCTTGCGCTCGTTCGACATCGACGACGGCATCGTCAGGATGACCTTGTAACCGCGGGCGGCGCCCACGAGGGCAAGCGCGATGCCCGTGTTGCCCGAGGTGCCCTCGACGATCGTGCCGCCGGCGGGCAGCGCGCCCGACTCTTCTGCGGCGTTGACGATCGCGACACCGATGCGGTCCTTGACCGACGAGCCGGGGTTGAAGAACTCGAGCTTCGCGAGAACGGTCGCCTCGGCGCCGTCCGTGACGCGGTTGAGGCGGACGAGCGGCGTCTTGCCGAACGTGCTCGAGATGTCGTTGTGGATTCCAGCCATGGAAGGCGCCTTTCGACAGGGTGGAGTAAGCGGCCGAGCGGGTACGTCGCCGAACCTGAGAGTCACTCTAGGGCGATTTGTGGGCGCGGGTGCCGAGTATGACGGACGGTTTCACGGAGATGCCCCATAGAGTCGAGTCTCGTGACGACGAATCCAGCCCGCATCCCCCTCCGCGACGCCCTCCGAGGCGCGGCCGACGTGCTCGCCGGTGCGGGGGTTCCGGATCCGGTGGTCGACGCGGAGCTGCTGCTCGCCTGGACGATCGGTCCGGAGGTCAGCAGGGGAGAGGTGCACGCCGGCATCATCCGCGGCGACGCGCTCAGCGCCGACGAGCACGAGCGCTTCCGCGGCCTCGTCTCGCGGCGCGCGCTGCGCGAGCCGCTCCAGCACATCACCGGATCCGCGCCGTTCAGGCACATGACCCTCGCGGTCGGCCCCGGCGTCTTCGTCCCGCGCCCCGAGACGGAGATCGTCGCGCAGTTCGCGATCGACGCGCTCGCGAACGCCGCGGAGCCGGATCCGATCGCGGTCGACCTCGGCACCGGATCCGGCGCGATCGCGCTCGCGATGGCGACCGAGGTGCCCCACGCGAGGGTGTACGCCGTCGAGAAGTCCGATGAGGCGATCGCGTGGACGCGTCGCAACGTCGAGGCGATCGCCCCGCATGTCGACCTGCGCCACGGCGACCTCGCCACCGCCTTCGGCGACCTTCAGGGCCGCGTGGCCGTCGTCGCCTCGAACCCGCCGTACGTTCCGGACGACGCGATCCCGCGCGACGAGGAGGTGCGCCTCCACGACCCCGCCCTCGCGCTCTATGGCGGCGCCGACGGGCTCGATGTCGTGCGCATCATCAGCCGCGTCGGCCTCGATCTCGCGCGCCCGGGCGGCACGATCGTGCTCGAGCACGGCGAGTGGCAGGGCGCGCCGATCCGCGAAATCCTCGCGGCCGACGGCTGGCTCGGATCCGCCACGCACCCGGATCTCACAGGTCGCGACCGCGCGACGACCGCGATCCGGCCGTGATCCTTCCGTGATGCACAGCGACACATCCGTAGAATCGAGGGCGTGATGGGACGTACCTACGATTGCAGCGACCGCGAGCAGATGCTCGCCGGTATGCGCGCCGCACGCCAGGCGATCGCCCGCGGCGAGGTCATCGTTGCGCCGACCGATACCGTCTACGGCGTCGCGGCCGACGCCTTCAGCCCGGCGGCCGTGAAACGGCTTCTCGAGGCGAAGGGGCGCTCGCGGCAGCAGCCGCCGCCCGTTCTCGTCGGATCCACCGAAGCGCTGCACGCGCTCGTGGAGCAGGTTCCCGAGGAGGTCACGGCGCTCGTCGAGCGCTTCTGGCCCGGCGGGCTCACGATCGTTCTGCCCGCGCAACCCTCGCTGACGTGGGACCTGGGCGAGACGAAGGGCACCGTCGCGGTGCGCCAGCCCAACAACGCCATCATGCTCGAGCTTCTGGCCGAGACCGGCCCGCTCGCGGTGTCGAGCGCGAACCTCACGGGCCAGCCCGCCGCGATCGACGCGATGTCGGCGTCTTCGATGCTGGGCGAGCGCGTCGGGGTCTTCCTCGACGACGGACCCGTCTCGACGGGCATCGCCTCGACGATCATCGACGCGACGGGGCTCGCCGGCCGCGGCGAGCGGATCGTGCGCGTCCTCCGCGACGGCGCGATCACGCGCGACGAGCTCCGCGAGGTGCTCGGCGACCTGCTGGAGGAAGACGCGGGCGAGGATCCGCCTCAGTGAAGCTCTATCTCCTGACGGCGCTCATCACGGCCCTCATCACGTGCGGATTCTCGTTCGTGGTGTGGCGCGTCGCGTTGCGCTTCAAGTGGTACCCGGCCGTTCGCGAGCGCGACGTGCACACGCGGCCGACCCCGCGCCTCGGCGGTGTGGCGATGCTCCTCGGCATCGTCGCGGTGCTGTTGCTGTCGAGGTTCGTCGGGTTCTTCGACATCTTCTGGGCCGAGCCCCGCGTCGTGTGGTCGGTTCTCGCGGCGACGCTGCTGATCGCCTTCGTCGGCCTCGCCGACGACATCTGGGATCTCGACTGGTTCCTGAAGCTCGGCGCACAGTTCATCGCCGCCGCGATCATCGCGGTCGGCGGCGGCGTGCAGATCTATGCCCTGCCGATCAACGGCATCACGCTCTTCTCGAGCGGCATGAGCATCTGCCTCACGATGTTCGCGATCGTCGTCGTCATGAACGCCGTCAACTTTATCGACGGCCTCGACGGCCTGGTCGCGGGCGTCTGCCTCATCGCCAACGGCGTGTTCTTCATCTACTCGTACCTGCTGGTGCGCGACGCGGGTGCGACGAGCTACGCGAACCTCGGCACGTTCCTCGCGGTCGTGCTCGTCGGCGCGTGCGCGGGCTTCCTCCCGATCAACTGGAACCCCGCCCGCATGTTCATGGGCGACACGGGCGCCCTCGTCGTGGGCCTCCTCATGGCGACGAGCGCGATCGCGATCACGGGGCAGCTGCCCCCGGCGGCGCTCGATCAGGATCTGACGGGCCGCTCGCAGATCATCGGTACGCTCATCCCGATCCTGCTGCCGCTCATCGTGGTGGGGCTGCCGCTCGCCGACTTCGGCATGGCGATCATCCGGCGCACATCCCGCGGAAAGTCGCCGTTCTCGCCCGATCGCGAGCACCTGCACCACCGCATGATCGACCGCGGGCACACGGTGCGCCAGGCGGTGCTCGTGTTCTACGCGCTGAGCGCGATCGCCTCGCTCACGATGCTCATGATGTACATCTTCACGGGCCAGGACTGGTTCGGCCGGCACTGGTTCGGTGAGTACTGGATCGCGGTCGCCTACGGCGTCATCGGCTTCGCCGCGTGCCTGGTCCTCGCGATCGTCCCCGCGAAGCCGCCGCGCTCGGTGCCCGAAGCGGTGAAGGGATCCTGATGTTCCGCAACCCGGTCGTGCTCCGCACCGTCGCGACGAGCGCGCTCGCCTGGACGGGCGCGTCGCTCGTCGCGTGCCTGGCCGCCTTCTTCGTCGCGGGCCTCCCGGGGCTCGGCAGCGCGGCCGTCGCCGCCGGCGCCGGCCTCGTGTTCCCGATCCTCACGGTGCTCGCGATCGCGGTCCCCGATCGCGGGTACGGATCCGCCCCCTACGCCGCGCGGGTGTTCTTCGGTTTTCTGGTCGGTTTCGTCCTGAAGGTCGCGCTCTTCTTCGTCGCCCTGCTGATCCTCCTCGACGTCGTCGAGGTCGTCGGGGGAGCGGCGTACGGCGCGCTCCTCGCGACCGCGCTCGTCTCGCTCGCGATCGACGTGTTCGTCGCGAACGGGATCCGCAGCCCCGCCGACGAGCGCTTGGCCCGGGAGTCTTCCTAAGCTCGGCCCGCTACCCTCGTTGAGGCGCATATTCCGCGCCGCATCCGCGATGTCTGGAGACCACAGTGGCCCCCTCACCCGTTTCGAGTAACCCCATCATGCGCAACGTGCTCATCTGGAGCGCGATCATGAGCGGGGCCGTGCTCGTCGTAACGGGCGTGATCGGCGTCATCGTCGGCGGATCCGCCGGCCTGTGGAGCGCGGTGCTCGGCACCGTGATCGGGTTCCTCTTCCCGGCGCTGACGGCCGCGACGATCCTCTTCGCGAACCAATTCTTCGGAACGCCGAACTACCTGACGATTTTCTTCGGCGTGTTCATGGGCGTGTTCCTCGTGAAGATCATCGCCTTCATCATCGCGCTCAAGATCGTCTTCGGCCTCGACTGGATCGTGCCCGGGGTGCTCTACGGCGCCCTGCTGGCAACAGCGATCGGCTCGATCGTCGTCGACATCGCGGTCATCGCGAAGATGCGAATCCCGGCCGTCAGCGACATCTCGCTGCCGGGCGACGACGACGCTGAGGTCTGACCACAGCGGTCATTTCTACAGCGCGTCAAAACCACTCCCAACTTTTTGATAGGCTAGGTACGGTTCTGCTGAGGGTCCCGGCACGGTGAAGCGCTGGTCTGAAGTAGTTGCCCACTCCCACCGCACAACCCGCAGGCATGTTCCTGCGCGAGAAGCAGGAGCCACGCGTTGACTCAGGCGAGCATAATCGCACCGATGGCCGATGAGGTCGAGTTCCACCCGCCGTCGATTAGCGACTTCTTCCCGGACGCGCTTTTCTTTGAGGGCACCCCGTTCGAGTTCACTCGAATCAACATGATCCAGGTCATCGCGACCGTGCTGCTCGTGTTGTTCCTGGTGCTCGGTACCCGCAACCTCAAGGTGATCCCCGGGCGCTTCCAGCAGGTCGTCGAATTCGGCTTCGGTTTCGTCCGCAGCCAGGCCACGCAGGTCATCGGCGAGAAGGAAGGCAAGAAGTTCGTCCCGTTGCTGACGGTGATCTTCTTCGGCGTTCTGTTCTTCAACCTCATGGGAATCATCCCGGGCCTGAACATCCAGGGCACCAGCGTCATCGGTACGCCGCTGCTCTTCGCGGTTGTCGCCTACGTCGGCTTCATTTACGCCGGTATCCGCAAGCACGGCTTCGGCCGCTTCATGAAGAACTCGCTGGTTCCCGGCGGCGTTCCCGGATACCTCGTCCCGATCATCTCGGTCATCGAGCTGATCTCGACCTTCGTGTTCCGCCCCGTGTCGCTCACGCTGCGACTCCTGCTGAACATGATGGTCGGCCACCTGATGCTCGTGCTGTTCTTCAGCGCGACGCAGTTCTTCCTGCTGAGCTTCAACGCGCTGACGATCCTGTCGCCGTTCACGCTGGCACTCGGCTTCGCCTTCACCCTGTTCGAAATCTTCGTCGCCTTCCTCCAGGCGTACGTTTTCATGGTCCTCACCGCGGTCTACATCCAGCTCGCGGTTGCAGACGAGCACTGACTGACGGATAGCCGACCGGCTATTCGCCCTATGAAAGGAAACCCCCAGTGGACGCTACGACGGTTCTCGCGGAAATCTCCGGCAACATCGCGACCATCGGCTACGGCCTCGCAGCGATCGGCCCGGCCATCGGTCTGGGCATCGTGGTCGGCAAGACCATCGAGTCGACGGCTCGCCAGCCTGAGCTTGCTGGCCGCCTCCAGACCCTGATGTTCATCGGTGTCGCCTTCATCGAGATCCTTGCCTTCATCGGCATCGCGACGCCCTTCATCTTCGGTACGACCGGCGCCTAATTCACCCACCGCTTCACAGATAAGGAGACAGGATGCTGAACGCTCTTGTCACTGTCGCTGCTGAGGAAGAAGCGCACAACCCGCTGATTCCCGCAACGTACGACATCATCTGGTCCGCGGTCTGCTTCGTCATCATCGCGATTGTGGTTATCGCAGTCGCTATCCCGCGCCTCAACAAGGTGCTCGATGCCCGCTCGGCGGCCATCGAGGGCAACATCGAAAAGGCAGACGAAGCGCAGCGTCAGGCAGAAGCCGCGCTGGCCGAGTACACGCAGCAGCTCGCTGATGCGCGTCGCGAGGCCGGCGAGATCCGTGAGGGTGCCCGCGTCGACGGTAAGAAGATCGTCGATGAGGCACGCGCGAACGCTCAGGCTGAGGCCGAGCGCATCACGGTGTCGGCACAGACTCAGATCGAGGCCGAGCGTCAGGCCGCGATGATCTCGCTCCGCCAGGATGTCGGATCCATCGCACTTGACCTCGCGGGCAACGTGATCGGCGAAACGATGAGCGAAGACGCGAAGGCCCAGGCCGTCGTAGACCGCTTCCTCGCCGACCTCGAGGCGTCTGAGAAGGCGGCCCAGTAATGGGTAGCGCGACCACTCAGGCTCTCGCGGCGAGTGCCGAGGCACTCACGACTGCGACGGTCACCCTCGACACGGCGCGCGAGCTTTTCGCCGCCGCTCGTGCCGCGGGCGGATCCGCTGCTCTGAGCGGCGCGCTCGCTGATCAGTCGGCCGACCCGGCGGCGCGTCAGGCGCTCGTGGGTCGTGTCTTCGGAGCACTGTCGCCGGAGGCACTGAACCTCCTCGGCACGATCGCCGCACAGCGCTGGTCGTCGGCAGACGACCTCGTCGATGGCATCGAGACGCTCGCGATCCGTGCGGTCGCGAAGGCCGACCAGGCCGGCGTCGAGGGCGAGCTGTTCCAGGTCATCCGCATCATCGCGGAGAACCCGGAGCTCGAGCTTTCGCTCGGTTCACGCCTCGGTGAGCCGTCGAAGAAGAGCGAGCTGCTCGAGAAGATCCTCGGATCCTCCGTGTCGGCTGGCACGCTCCTCATCGCCGGTTCGATCGCCGAGCAGCCCCGCGGACGTCGCGTCCGCGCCGCGCTGCAGGACGCCATCCAGGTCGTCGCCGCTCAGCGGGGACGCGGAGTGGCGACCGTGCACACGGCTACCGCGCTCACCGACGCGCAGCGCCAGCGTCTCGCTGACTCGCTGTCCCGCACCTACGGCACCGCCGTCTCGATCAACGAGGTCATCGACCGCTCGATCGTCGGCGGCATCCGCGTGCAGATCGCCGACGATGTCATCGACGGCAGCATCTCGACCCGCCTCACCGACCTCCGGTCGAGGCTCGCAGGCTAACGCTTCCGGAAGGAAGCCCCCGGGCCCACTGGCCCGCACAACGAAGGAAGACAATGGCAGACATCACCATCAGCCCCGACGTCATCCGTGACGCGCTGAAGGACTTCGTCTCCGCCTACGAGCCCACCGGTTCTGGCGCGAGCGAGGTCGGCACCGTCACCGACGCGGCCGACGGCATCGCTCACGTCTCGGGTCTCCCGGGCGTGATGGCGAACGAGCTTATCCGCTTCGAGGATGGCACCCTGGGCCTCGCCCAGAACCTGGACGAGCACGAGATCGGCGCCGTCGTTCTCGGCGAGTTCTCGGGCGTCGAGGAGGGCCAGCAGGTCACCCGCACCGGCAAGGTCCTCTCGGTTCCGGTCGGCGAGGGCTACCTCGGTCGCGTCGTCGACACGCTCGGTAACCCCATCGACGGCCTCGGCGAGATCACCGGCATCGAGGGCGAGCGCGAGCTCGAGCTCCAGGCCGCTGGCGTTATGCACCGCAAGAGCGTGCACGAGCCGCTGCAGACCGGCATCAAGGCGATCGACTCGATGATCCCCGTGGGTCGCGGTCAGCGCCAGCTCATCATTGGTGACCGCCAGACCGGCAAGACGGCGATCGCGATCGACGCGATCATCAACCAGAAGGCCAACTGGGAGTCGGGCGACGTCAACAAGCAGGTTCGCTGCATCTACGTCGCCGTCGGCCAGAAGGGCTCGACGATCGCGAACGTCAAGGGCGCGCTCGAAGACGCTGGTGCCATGGAGTACACGACGATCGTCGCCGCTCCCGCCTCGGACCCGGCCGGCTTCAAGTACCTCGCTCCGTACACCGGTTCGGCCATCGGCCAGCACTGGATGTACCAGGGCAAGCACGTCCTCATCGTGTTCGATGACCTGACCAAGCAGGCAGAGGCCTACCGCGCCGTGTCGCTTCTCCTTCGTCGTCCGCCGGGGCGCGAGGCCTACCCGGGTGACGTCTTCTACCTGCACTCGCGTCTGCTCGAGCGTTGCGCGAAGCTGTCGGACGAGCTCGGCGCCGGTTCGATGACGGGTCTGCCCATCATCGAGACCAAGGCGAACGACGTCTCGGCCTACGTTCCGACCAACGTGATCTCGATCACCGACGGCCAGATCTTCCTGCAGTCCGACCTGTTCAACGCGAACCAGCGCCCCGCCGTTGACGTGGGTATCTCGGTCTCGCGAGTGGGTGGCGACGCGCAGCAGAAGCACGTCAAGAAGGTCTCGGGTACGTTGAAGCTCGAGCTCGCCCAGTACCGTTCGCTCGAGGCGTTCGCCATGTTCGCGTCGGACCTCGACGCGGCCTCGCGTCGTCAGCTCGACCGCGGTGCCCGCCTGACCGAGCTGCTCAAGCAGCCGCAGTACTCCCCGTACTCGGCTGAGGAGCAGGTCGTGTCGATCTGGGCCGGTACGAACGGCAAGCTCGACACGATCGAGGTGGAGGACGTCCTCCGCTTCGAGCGCGAGCTTCTCGACTACGTGCGCCGCAACACCGACGTTCTCGACCGCCTCGCCTCGTCGGGCAAGCTCGAGGACGACGTGCTCGCCGACATGGAGAAGGCCGTCGACACCTTCATCCTCGAGTTCCAGCAGGGCTCGGGCCAGGGAATCGGTGCGCCGGGTCACGAAGAGCACGCCGCGGCTCAGCACGAAGAGATCGGCCAGGAGCAGATCGTCAAGGGCCGTAAGGCCTAATCCCCTGAGGGACGCATAATGGGTGCACAACTCAGGGAGTACAAGCAGAAGATTTCTTCTGCTCAGACGACGAAGAAGATCACGAAGGCGATGGAACTCATCGCGGCTTCGCGGATCCAGAAGGCGATGGCGCGCGTGCGCGCGTCGTCGCCCTTCTCCCGCGCCGTGACGCGAGCCGTCTCCGCCGTTGCGACGCACACGGACATCGACCACCCGCTCACGCGGGAGCCGGAAACGGTCACCCGGTCGGCCGTCCTGCTGCTGACGAGCGACCGCGGTCTTGCCGGCGCGTTCAACTCGCAGGTCATCAAGGAAGCTCTCGAGCTCGCCGAACTGCTTCGTTCGGAGGGCAAGGAGGTCGTGTTCTACCTTTTCGGTCGCAAGGCCGTCGGCTACTTCCAGTTCCGCCAGATGGTGGCGGAGCAGGAGTGGACGGGCGAGGCGGACACGCCGACGTTCGAGACGGCGAAGGAGATCGCTGACGCGCTCCTCGCCGCCTACAACCTCGACGAGGCAGAGGGTGGCGTGAACGAGATTCACGTCGTCTACAACCGCTTCGTCAGCATGATGGTGCAGGAGGCCGAACAGGTCCGACTGCTCCCTCTCGAGGTTGTTGAGGCCGACCAGGCCGCGGACAACTCGACCAGCGAGGTCTACCCGCTGTACGAGTTCGAGCCCGAGCCCGCGAATGTTCTCGACGCGCTTTTGCCGGTGTACATCCAGAGCCGCATCTTCAACGCTCTCCTGCAGTCGGCCGCTGCCAAGCAGGCCGCCACGCAGAAGGCGATGAAGTCGGCCTCGGACAACGCCGACAAGCTCATCACCGATTACACGCGCCTGCGCAACAACGCGCGCCAGGCCGAGATCACGCAGCAGATCGCCGAGATCGTCGGCGGCGCGGACGCTCTGGCGTCCTAAGACCCTCAGAAAGAGACGAAAATCATGACCACCACGGTTGATTCAACCACCGCGGTCGTTGGGCGTGTAGCCCGCGTCACGGGTCCGGTTGTCGACGTCGAGTTCCCTCACGACGCGCTTCCGGAGATCTACAACGCTCTCAAGACCACGATCTCGACGGGCTCGACGTCCACCGAGATCACCCTTGAGGTCGCTCAGCACCTCGGCGACGACATGGTTCGCGCCATCTCGCTGAAGCCGACCGACGGCATGGTCCGCGGCCAGGAAGTTCGCGACACGGGCGCACCGATCTCGGTTCCCGTCGGCGACGTGACCAAGGGCAAGGTGTTCGACGTCACCGGTAACGCCCTGAACCTGGGCGAGGGCGAGACCCTCGAGGTGACCGAGCGCTGGCCCATCCACCGCAAGGCCCCGAACTTCGACCAGCTCGAGTCGAAGACCACCATGTTCGAGACCGGCATCAAGTCGATCGACCTGCTGACCCCCTACGTTCAGGGTGGAAAGATTGGTCTGTTCGGTGGTGCGGGTGTCGGTAAGACCGTCCTCATCCAGGAAATGATCCAGCGTGTTGCGCAGGACCACGGTGGCGTGTCGGTCTTCGCCGGTGTCGGTGAGCGTACCCGTGAGGGCAACGACCTCATCGGTGAGATGGAAGAGGCGGGCGTCTTCGACAAGACCGCACTTGTCTTCGGCCAGATGGACGAGCCGCCGGGAACGCGTCTTCGCGTGGCCCTGTCGGCGCTGACGATGGCGGAGTACTTCCGCGACGTGAAGAACCAGGACGTGCTGCTCTTCATCGACAACATCTTCCGCTTCACGCAGGCCGGTTCGGAGGTGTCGACCCTTCTGGGCCGCATGCCTTCCGCCGTGGGTTACCAGCCGAACCTCGCCGACGAGATGGGTGTGCTCCAGGAGCGCATCACCTCGACGCGCGGTCACTCGATCACCTCGATGCAGGCGATCTACGTGCCGGCCGATGACTACACCGACCCGGCCCCGGCCACGACGTTCGCGCACCTCGACGCGACGACCGAGCTGTCGCGTGAGATCGCGTCGCGCGGTCTGTACCCCGCGATCGACCCGCTGACCTCGACCAGCCGCATCATGGACCCCCGCTACTTGGGCGAGGACCACTACCGCGTCGCGACGAGCGTCAAGCAGGTTCTCCAGAAGAACAAGGAACTCCAGGAGATCATCGCCATCCTCGGTGTCGACGAGCTCTCGGAAGAGGACAAGATCGTCGTGTCGCGTGCGCGCCGCATCGAGCAGTTCCTCTCGCAGAACACCTACATGGCGAAGAAGTTCACCGGTGTTGAGGGTTCGACCGTTCCGCTCAAGGAGACCATCGAGTCGTTCGACGCGATCGTCAAGGGCGAGTTCGACCACGTTGCTGAGCAGGCGTTCTTCAACGTCGGTGGCATCGGCGACGTCGAGGCGAACTGGGCGAAGATCCAGAAGGAGAACGGCTGATCATGGCTCTCACCGTGAACCTTGTGTCGGCCGAGGCCGAGATCTGGTCGGGCGAGGCGAACCTCGTCGTTGCGAAGACTGTCGAGGGCGAGATCGGTTTCATGGCCGGTCACGAGCCCACGCTCGCGGTCCTCGCGAGCGGCCAGGTTCGCATCACGCAGGCCGACGGCACCAAGGTCGTGGCCGACGCGAGCGACGGGTTCATTTCGATGGAGATCGGCGACACGATCAACATCGTTGCGGGCCAGGCACAGCTGGTCGCCTGACGCATTAGCGGTTCGGGGCGGGAACCTTTTCGGGTTCCCGCCCCGTTCGTCGTTTCATCCCTGTTTTTCCGGAGGTTCTTCGTGCTTATCCTGCTCCCGCCGTCCGAGACCAAGCGGCCCGGCGGATCCGGTGACCCGCTGCGCGTCGGCGAGCTCGCGTTCGCGGGGCTCGCGCCCCAGCGCGCGGCCGCCGTCGGCGCGCTCGAGGAGCTCGCGAAGGATCCGGGGGAGATGGCGCGGGTGCTGAAGCTCTCGGCGCGGCAGCTGGGCGAGGTCGACACGAACGCCGCCGTGAGCGCGTCGCCGACGATGCCGGCGATCGATCGCTTCACGGGTGTGCTGTTCGACGCGCTCGACGCGCAGACCCTGGGCGCCGACGCGCGCGCCTGGATGGGCGAGCACGTTGCGATCCAGACCGCGCTCCTCGGCCCCGTCGGGGCGCTGGACCAGATCCCCGCCTTCCGATTCTCGGCAGGCCAGCGCCTGCCGGGCCTCGCGCCGCTCAAGCGCCACTGGGCGGAGGCGACGACGGCCGAGCTCGCCGGGCGCGGGCCCGTGCTCGATATGCGCTCGGAGGCATACCGGGCGCTCGGCCCCGTGCCGGCCGGTGCCGAACAGGCATACGTGCGCGTCGTAAACGGCGAGGGCCGCGCGCTCAACCACTTCAACAAGCAGACGAAGGGCGTGTTCGCCCGCGCCCTCGCGCTCGCGGGGGAGCGGTTCGCCTCGCTCGACGAGCTCGTCGACTGGGCCGATGGGGCGGGCTTTACCGTCTCGCGGGACGGCGACGAGATCGTGCTGGGCGAGGCCTCCTCGATCCCCGAGGCGAAAATCTTCGCGATCGAGCCCGCGGGTCGCTAGTCTGGGGGCATCCTGTACGTATGCCGGATTCGGCATCGACCTGAAGGAAGACATGTACGACCCCGATCCCTTTGCCGTGCTCGGCGCCTCATTCGGCGCCTTTATCGCAGGGCTGGCCGCGGTGCTCATCGTGCCGCTCCTCATTGCATACGTTCTGTTCTCGGTCTTCTACATGAAGCTGTTTGAAAAGGCCGGCGTCAACGACAAGTGGCGCGCGTGGATTCCCGTGTACCGCGAGATGATCTTCTTCAAGATCGGTGACATGAACCCGTGGCTCGTGCTGATCTTCGCGGTTGGCGGCGGCGTGCTGTCGATCATCTACATCGGTTCGCTGCTCCTCGCGGCCTTCACGATCTTCTGGGCCATGGCGGTCATCCGCATCAGCTTCAAGGCCAAGAACGAGGCCGCATGGGCGGCCCTCGCGCTCGGACTCCCGGGGCTTGGCAGCATCATCTGGCTCGGCATCATGGCGTTCTCGAAGGACCCGTGGCAGCCGCAGATCCCGCAGGCCAAGTGGGCGAACACCTTCCTCGGCGACAAGACCAACTGGCAGGGCGTGCCCTTCGGTGGCGTGCCCGCACCCGCATACGGTGGCGCGCAGCCCTACGGCTATGGCCAGCAGGCACCGGGCTACCCGGCGGCACCCGGTTACGCGGCCCCGGCCGCTCCGGCCGACTCGTACGGCGCCCCGCAGGGCTACGCCGCGCCCGCCGCGCCCTACGGTGAGACGCCGGCCGCGCCCGCTGCCCCGCAGGACTCGTACGTGACGCCCGACGCCCCGGCCGCGCCGGCGGATCCGTTCGCGGCGCCCGCCGCGCCCGAGGCGCCCGCGGCTCCCGCGGATCCGTTCGCGGCCCCCGCGGAGCCCGCCGCTGCGGAGCCCGCGGCCGAGGCGCCCGCGGATCCGTTCGTGGAGCTCACTGAGCCCACCGAGCCCGCCTCATCCGAGCCGAGCATCGACTTCGGTGAGCAGGCCTCGACGCCCGACGACGAGACCGATCCGCCCGCCGAACAGCGCTCCTGATGGATTCGGCATGGCCCCGTCCGTGCGGGCGGGGCCATGCCGTCATCCCGCGTAAACTGGAGTACACCTGCAGCGTCGCACGCGACGCCGCGAGACAAAGCCGGAAAGGCCATTCCCGTGTCTGACGAGCCCACCTACACACTGCCCGCGAGGCCCGACACCCACAGCCGCGATGCCGCGTTCGGCAACGGCAGTTCTTTGTCGCTTCGCTGGGCGGGCGCGACGGATCCCGGCCGCAAGCGCGAGAACAACCAGGACGCGTTCTACGCGGCCTACCCGCTGTTCATCGTCGCCGACGGCATGGGCGGCCACATCGGCGGCGAGATCGCGAGCCAGTCGGTCGTGACGCGCATGGGCGAGATGGCCGAGGCCGGCACGGTGTCGCCCGAGGGCATCTCGGAGGCGCTCGTGCGCGCGGTGCGCGACATCACCGAGCACCCCGAGGCGACCGACGAGGGCACGGGAACGACCCTGACGGGCATCTACATCGATAGCGATGACGACGCGCTGTCGGTCGTCGCGATGAACGTCGGCGACTCGCGGGTCTACCTGCAGCGCGGCGAGCAGCTCATGCAGGTAACGACCGATCACTCGCTCGTGCAGGAGCTCGTGGCGGCGGGCCGGCTCTCCGAAGAAGAGGCCGAGACGCACCCGTACAGCAACGTCATCACCCGCGCCGTGGGCCCGACCGAGCACGTCACGCCCGACTACGTGCGCATCGACGTGCAGGCGGGCGACCGCTACGTTATCTGCTCGGACGGGTTGACGAAGGAGCTCACCGACTACGGAATCCTCCACTTCCTGCACGACAACCCGGATCCGGCCGACGCGACGAACGCGATGATGATCGCGGCGCTCGAGAACGGCGGCCGCGACAACGTGTCGATCGTGATCGTCGACGTGCTCGAGGTCTCGGAACCGACCGCGTAACGATCCACAGCCCGCCGTGCGGGCGATCTCTCCACAATCGGCCCCTTCCCGCCTACGGGGAGGGGTCGAACGCTGTTGTATGGCGGCATGACCTTTGCACCCGCCGAAACCTCGGTGGCCCCGGCGACCCGCAGGCTGGCCCAGCCGCTCGAGCTTCCAGACCTTCCTGAGCCGCCGTCGCGGCGCCCATTCCCGCTCGTCGCCTCGATCGTGCCCGTCATCGGCGCCGTCGTCATGTGGCGGCTGACGGGGTCGATCTTCATGCTGTGGTTTGCGGCCCTCGGGCCGTTCATGGCGGTCGGATCCATGCTCGACAGCGCGCGCGGGGCGCGGCGCGATCGGCGGGTTGCCGAGCAGCGCCTCGACGAGGCCTGCGGGCGCATGCGCGCGGAGGTCGAGCGGCGGCACGACGAGGAGCGGGAGCTACGCCGGGCCGCGACGCCCGACGCCCACGGGGCCGCGACGCACGACGGCTGGCTGTGGCGCCGCCAGGGCGCGCTGGCGGTGGGCAGGGGCGACGCCGACAGCATCGTCGTCGTGACGGGCGGCGAGGGCGAGGGCGCCGAGCGCCTGCGGGCGGAGGCCGAGACGCTCGAGGCCGCGCCCGTGACGATCGCGTGGGAGCACGGGATCTGCGTGCGCGGCGACGGCATCGTGGGCCGGGCCGTCGTCCGCGCGCTCGTCGCCCAGCTGGTGCTGCGCCACCCGCCGACGGCCGTCGCGCTCGTGGGGCGGCCGCTCGGGGAGGACTGGGCCGACGGGATCCCGCACCTCCAGGGCGCGGGCGAGGGCGCGCGCCGCGTCGCGGTGCTCGAACCGGGCGAGGCCGTGCCGGACGGCGCGGAGACGGTCATCGCCCTCGTGGGCGCTCGCGACGCCGTGCCGCACGAGTGCGCGGCACTCATCGAGCTCGACGAGGGGCTCGTCGGCCGGCTCGTTGCCGATGGCGGCGACGTGGCGCTCGAGGCGGAGGCCATCTCTATTGGGCAGGCCAGGCGCGTCAGCGCGACCATGACGGGGCGCATCCGCCAGGCGCAGATCTCGCTTCCGGCGGGCCCCATCCCGTTCGCGCACGTGCGCGAGCGCGCGGGGAACGAGCGCGACATGGAGCGCCGCCCCGCGGGCCTTGCGGCCGCGATCGGGCTGGGCCTGCACTCGAGCGATGAGCCTGCGCCGCTCGTCGAGGTCGACATCGTCGCCGACGGTCCGCACGCCGTCGTCGTCGGCACGACGGGCGCGGGCAAGAGCGAGCTGCTGACGACGTGGATCTCGGCGCTCGCGGCCGCTCACTCGCCCTCCGAGCTGGTGTTCCTCCTCGGCGATTTCAAGGGCGGCACGGCCTTCGACCACCTGCGGTCCCTCCCGCACGTCACGGGCGTGCTGACCGACCTCGACGGCGTGGGCGCGCGGCGCGCGGTCGAGGGGCTGCGCGCCGAGATCCACCGGCGCGAGCGCGTGATCGCCGGCGCGGGTGCGCGCGACATCGCCGATCCCCGGGTGGGGCTGGCGCGCCTCGTGATCGTGATCGACGAGTTCGCGGCGCTGCTACAGGATCACCCCGATCTGCACGAGGTCTTTACCGACATCGCGGCGCGCGGCCGGGCGCTCGGGATGCACCTCGTGCTCGGCACGCAGCGCGCCTCGGGCATCCTGCGCGACGCCCTGCTCGCCAATAGTCCGCTGCGGATCGCGCTGCGGGTGGCGGAGGAGCGCGAGAGCTCGCAGCTCATCGGCGCGAAGTCGGCGGCGGAGGTCCCGGGCGACGCGGCGCACCGCGGCGTCGGTTACGTGCGGCGCGCGGGTGACGCGGGCCCGCAGCTCGCGCGCTTCGCGCTCGTCTCGCCGCCCGACGTCGCGGCGCTCGAGCACGCGCACGCGGGCGTGCGGCCGGCGCCGGGCCCGCTGCTGGATCCGCTGCCCGAGGTGTGGAGTCCCCAGGCCGTCACCGACGTCACGGGCGCGCTCGTGTGCGGGCTTGCCGACGAGCCGGAGGCGCAGCGGCAGACGCCCGTGACGCTCGCGCCGGGGACCGACCGCGGCTTTTTCGTCATCGGCGGCGCCGGCAGCGGGAAGACGAGCTTCGCGCGATGGGTCGCCGAGGCGGGCGTTGCGGGCGGCTACCGCGTCGTGCACGTGCCGCGCGACAGCGAGGGCGCGTGGGACGCGCTCGAGCGGGCCGAACAGGATCCGCCGGAGCTGTTTGTCGTCGACGACGCCGACGCCCTCATCGCGCGCTTCCCGAGCGAGTACGGCCAGGCGGCGGGGGAGAGGCTCGAGCAGATCGTGCGCGACGCCGGCTCGACCGGCACGACCGTCGTGCTGACGGCCGCGCGGATGACCGGCGCGATCTCGAAGATCGCCGACGTGCTGCCGCGCCGGGTCGTGCTGGCGCTGCCCGCCGTGCACGATCACACCGCCGTGGGGGCTGATCGCGAGCTCTACGACGCACGCCGCAGGCCGGGCCGCGCCGTGGTCGACGGGCACGAGGCGCAGCTCGCGATGCCCGAGCCGGCGCCGCAGCAGGCAGAGGATCCGGATCCGGTGCGGTGGCGGCCGGTCGCGCCGCTGACGGGCTTCGTGATCCGGGCGGCCGCGCGCCGGGCCGAGGCGCTTCGCGCGGCCTGGGGCGACGCCGTGCGGGTCATGCTCGTCGACGAGATGCCGCCGGGGCCGCTGCCCGAGACGGGCGGGGTGCCGCTCGCGATCGTCGGCGACGCCGACGCGTGGCAGCGGCAATACGTCACCCTGCAGGCGGTGCGGGTGTCGGGCGACATGGTCGTCGGATCCGATTGCGCGACCGAGCTGCGCACCCTCGTCGGCGAGCGCGAGCTCCCGCCGTACGCGCGTCCCCGCGCTGCGCGGGCGTGGCACGTCGGCGGGGGATTACCGCCGCGGCGGGTGGTGCTGCCGTGAACGGACGTTTACGTGATCAGACGGTCGCCCGGATGACGCCGACGGTGCGGCCGCCGCCCGTGATGCGCAGGTTCGGGCGCTCGGCCGCAGCCGCGGCGACCTCCTTGACCGAGACCGCGCCCGTGCGCGCGAGCAGGGCGAGGGCCACGAGCGACGCGGCGCGGTTCGAACCGTCGAGCATCTTGACGGCGACGGTCGTGCCGTCCTGCGCCACGATGGTCTGCACGCCCTCGGCGCCCTTCTTCGAGAAGACGCCGAAGCGCTCGATCGTGAGCGTGTCGTCGCCGCCGGGGCCCTCGATCGCCCAGGCGTTCTCGCGGGCCGCGCGCAGCAGCTGCGCGGCGACGCGGTAGAGGGCGAAGGGCGAGCTCTCGGCCGAGGTGCCGGCGCGGTTCAGGCCGCGGGCGAGCGAGAGCAGGCTCATGGCGTGCACGGGCGCGCCGCAGCCGTCGGTGACCGAGGCGGCGATCTTCATGCCCGTGAGGCGCTCGACGACCTCGCGCGTGTGCACCTGCAGCGGGTGCTCAGGGTGCAGGTAGGTCTCGAGGTCCCAGCCGTTCGCGCGGCAGGCCGTCAGCATGGCTGCGTGCTTGCCCGAGCAGTTGTGGTGCAGCGGCGACTTCTCGGCGTGGTCGATCATGAGTGCGCGGCGCGCCTCGACGTTCGCGGGCCACGCGGGCGGGCAGCGCAGCGCGTCCTCCGTGAGCCCGACGTCGGCGAGCATCGCGCGCACGAGCTCGGCGTGCCGCGCCGTGCCGTCGTGGCTCGCCGTCGAGATCGCGAGGCGCTCGCCCGTCAGGGTCGCGCCGGCCGTGACGCTCGCGATCGCCTGCAGCGGCTTGAGCGACGAGCGGGGCAGGATCAGCGCGTGGGGATCCCCGTGCGAGATCAGCGTCTCGCCGTCGGGCGAGAGCACGATCGCGGATCCGATGTGACGGGATTCGACGAACCCGCCGCGCTCGACGACAGCGAGCTCGGCGGCGGCGGATGCGGGGAAGGTTTCTGCGATGGCCACGACTCCAGCCTAGACTCGCCGCATGAGCACTCACGGATACACACTCACCTCGACCTGGACGGGAAACCAGGGCACCGGCACGAGCGGGTACCGCGATTACACGCGCGACGTGAGGCTGAGTACCGAGGGGCGCCCCGATATCGAGGCCTCGGCCGACGTACCGTTCCGGGGCGACCCGGTGAAGTGGAACCCCGAGCTGCTGCTGCTCGCCTCAGCCAGCGAGTGCCACATGCTGTCCTACTTCCACGCCTGCGTTCTGCGCGGCGTTGTCGTGACGAGCTACGTCGACGAGGCGACCGCCGAGATCGAGGTCGTCGGCAACGGCGGGCGCTTCACGGGCGCGACGCTACACCCGCGCGTCGAGGTCGCCGACGAGTCGATGATCGACGAGGCCATCGCGGCGCACGAGGAGGCGCACGAGTGGTGCTTCATCTCGAACAGCCTGAACTTCGAGGTCGAGATCGAGCCCGTGGTTACTTGCGCTCGTGCGGAAGGGCGCGCTTGATCTTCTCGACGGCGCCCTGAGGGGGCAGCTCGTTGTAGACGCCGGCGAGCTCCTGGCCCGAGAGGGCGTGGATCGCCGCCATGATCTCGTCGGTCGCGAGGCGCCGCGCCTTGCCGCTCGTGGCCGCGCCGTGGCGCGTGAGGTCGAGGGGCTCGCCGAACTTCACGACGACCCGCTCCTTGAGCGAGGGAAGCTTCGCACCGACGGGCATGACCTTGTCGGTGCCGATGAGGCCGATGGGCACGACGGGCGCGCCGGACTCGAGCGCGAGGTAGGCGATGCCGGTGCGGCCCTTATAGAGGCGTCCGTCGCGCGAGCGCGTGCCCTCGGGGTGCAGGGCGATCGCGGCGCCCGAGGCGAGGATCTCCTTCTGCTGGTCGAGGGCGTCCATGGCGGCCTGGCCCACGCCGCGCTCGACGGGCGTCGCGCCGACGGCGGTGAAGAAGACGCGCGAGAACCAGCCCTTGATGCCCTTGCCGGTGAAGTACTCGGACTTGGCGAGGAAGTGCACGGGGCGGGGAGCGGCGGCGATCGGGATGACGATCGAGTCGATGAACGACAGGTGGTTGCTCGCGAAGATCACCGCGCCCTCTTTGGGGATGAGGTCCTTGCCCTCGACCCGGGGGCGATAGACGATGCGCGCGATGGGGGCGAGCACGTTGCGGCCGAAGGTATATACCCAACTGGGCGTGCGGGGGCTCTCTTCACGCGATTCGGTCATCCTGCCAGGATACGGCGCGTATATGCCGGTACGGGAATCAGCTTTCTCCCGGGAAGAGTCCCGGATCCGGCCGCGAATGTGAGCGCACATAGCCGAATGCGGCAAAATGGGCACGCCAGTCAACGAAAATCGAGGTTTTCATCGTGCGCCTTCGCCCCATCGCGGCCCTGTCCGCCTCCGCCATTGTCGCCCTCGCGCTCGCGGGTTGCGGCTCCACCTCCGACGGTGATGCCGACGCGACCGCGACGCCGTCCGCGACCGACGCCGCCGCGAACGTCGAGATGTGCGACGCCGGCGAAGAGTCCGGCCAGGCGATCGATTGCGTCGACGTCTCCGGCGATTTCGGATCCGAGGCGACCGTATCGTTCGAGGCGCCCCTCGGGATCCCCGACATCTCCAGCTCTGTGATCAGCGAGGGCGACGGCGACAAGATCGCCGCGGGCGACTACGTCACCTACGCCGCGACGATGTACGACGCCGAGACGGGCGACGAGCTCGGCTCGGAGGGCTACGAGGAGTTCTCGACCCTGCCGCTCGGCATCATCGAGGGCAGCTACCTCGACGCCTTCATCGACGTGCCGCTCGGCTCACGCATGGCCTTCACGATCCCCGAGCAGACCTCGACCTCGGGCCAGACCGTCTCGGCCGCCGTTGCGGTCATCGACGTGTTCGAGACGACGCCCACCGCGGCATGGGGCGAGGACGTCGAGCCCGAGGACGGCTTCCCGACCGTCAAGATCGGCGACGACGGCACCCCGACCGTCACGGTCTCGGACGACGTGAAGGTCGGCGACACGACCTCGATCGAGGTGCTCAAGCAGGGCGACGGCGAGACCGTCGCCGAGGGCGACCAGGTCTTCGTGCAGTACCTGGGCGTGAAGGTCTCGGACGGCGAGGAGTTCGACTCGAGCTGGAGCCGCGGCACCCCGACGTCGTTCCCGACGACCGGCGTGATCGAGGGCTTCTCGAAGGCCCTCGTCGGCCAGAAGGTCGGCTCGCAGGTCGTCGCCGTCATCCCGAAGGCCGAGGCCTACGGCACCGAGGGCAGCACGAGCGAGCTCGCCGACGAAGACCTCATCTTCGTCGTCGACATCCTCGGCACCGCGCACACCGCGACGAGCTGAGCCGCCATGCGTAGGGTCATCGTCCTCGGATCCAGCGGATCCATCGGCACGCAGGCGCTCGACGTGATCCGGGCGAACCCCGAGCTCTTCGAGCTCGTCGGGCTCGCGACCGGATCGCAGGAGCGCGTGCTGCGCGAGCAGGCCGCCGAGTTCGGCGTCGCACACACGGCGCTCGGCTCGGAGGAGGCCGCGCAGCTCGTGCGCGACGTCGACGCCGACGTGGTGCTCAACGGCATCACCGGATCCGTGGGCCTTGGCCCGACCCTCGCGGCCCTCGAGGCGGGGCGCACGCTCGCCCTCGCCAACAAGGAATCCCTCATCGTCGGCGGCCCGCTCGTGAAGCGGGCCGCCGCGCCCGGGCAGATTGTCCCCGTCGACTCGGAACACTCCGCGATCGCGCAGGCGCTGCGCGGCGGATCCGCCGACGAGGTTCGCCGCCTCGTCGTCACCGCCTCGGGCGGGCCGTTCCGCGGCCGCACGCGCGCGTCGCTCGCGGACGTCACGCCGGCCGAGGCGCTCAACCATCCCACGTGGGACATGGGGCGGGTCGTCACGACCAACTCGGCGACGCTCGTGAACAAGGGCCTCGAGGTCATCGAGGCGCACCTGCTCTTCGACGTGCCCTTCGAGAAGATTGACGTGGCGGTGCACCCGCAGTCGATCGTGCACTCGATGGTCGAGTTCGTCGACGGGTCGACGATCGCGCAGGCCTCGCCGCCCGACATGCGGCTGCCCATCGCCCTCGGCATGGCGTGGCCGCGCCGCGTGCCAGGGGTCGGGGCGCCCATCGACTGGACGACCGCCGCGAGCTGGACCTTCGAGCCGCTCGACGAGACCGCCTTCCCGGCCGTCGCCCTCGCGAAGCGGGTCGGATCCGCCGGATCCACGTACCCGGCCGTCTACAACGCCGCCAACGAGCAGTCGGTCGATGCCTTCCACGAGGGGCGCCTGCCGTTCCTCGGCATCGTCGACACCATCGCCGAGGTGGTGGAGCGCCACGAACCCCCGGCCGAGCTGACCCTCGAGTCGCTCGCCGAGGCCGAGGCCTGGGCCCGCCGCACCGCCGACCAGCTCATCGGCTAGACCCACTCTCCCTCCGCCCCCGTACACAACGACGCAAATTTTCTGCCGAGGTGCCGATTTGTCCCACTTTTCGGGTGGTCCAGCCAAAAATTTGCGTCGTTATGTACGGGGCACCATTCAGCCGATCTCGGAACGGGGCGTGAGACGATGACAGGCGTGATCGACACGCCTCGCATCCGCCGCACACCACCCGTGATGCTGCGCCCCGAGCGGCCCACCACCAGCCGCCTCACTGACCTTGCCGCCCTGACGGGCGGATCCGCTTCGGACGAGGCGGAGGTGACGGGCGTCACCGTGTCGTCGAACGACCTCGCACCCGGCGACATGTTCGTCGCCATCCGCGGCGTCAACCGGCACGGCGCCGAGTTCGCCGAGACCGCCGCCGCGAACGGGGCATCCGCGATCCTCACCGACGCCGAGGGCGCCGCGATCGCGGCCCCGTCGGGCCTCCCGGCACTCGTCGTCGAGGATCCGCGGGGCGCGCTCGCCGCCGTCGCACAGGCCGTCTACCGCACCGACGTCGAGCGCCCGCTGCTGCTCGCCACGACGGGTACCAACGGCAAGACGAGCGTCACCCACCTGCTCGAGGGCATGCTCACCCAGATCGGCGTCGTCGCCGGGGCCTCGACCTCCGCCGAGCGCGTCGTCGCGGGCGAGCGCGTCGTCGCCGGCCTCACGAGCCCCGAGGCGAGCGAGCTGCACGCCCTCATCGCGCGCATGCGCGAGAAGAACGTCGAGGCCTTTGCCGTCGAGGTCAGCGCCCAGGCCGTCACCCGTCACCGCGTCGACGGTGTCGTGTGGGACGTCATGGGATTCACGAACCTCACGCACGACCACCTCGACGACTACGGCGACATGGAGACCTACTACCAGGCGAAGGCTCCGCTCTTCCACGCCGACCGCAGCCGCCGCGGTGTCGTGTCGTTCGACTCCGAGCCTGGGCTGCGCATCGCAGCCGAGGCCGACATCCCCGTGACGACGATAGCGACCCGCGGCATCGCCACGGAGGAGGCCTACGCCGCGGCCGACTGGCACGTCGAGGTCACCTCGGAGGCGCAGGCTGGCACCGGATTCCGTCTGACCGGCCCCGCCGGATCCCTCGAGACCGTCGTGCCCGTCATCGGCGCGCACATGGCCGCGAACGCGGGCCTCGGCATCGTCATGATGCTCGAGGCGGGATACGACTGGCAGCGGATCCGCGCGGCGCTCGCCGACGGGATCCGCGCCTGGGTGCCCGGCCGCACCCAGCTGGTTTCCGGATCCGCCGGCCCGGCCGTCTACGTCGATTTCGGTCACACGCCCGACGCGTTCGTGAAGACGCTCGCGGCCGTGCGCCGCGTCACGCCCGGCAAGGTCATCATGCTCTTCGGCGCCGACGGCGACCGCGACGCGACCAAGCGCTACGACATGTCGCGCACGGCGGTGGAGGGATCCGACATCCTCGTCATCACCGACCACCATCCGCGCTTCGAGAACGCCGAGTCGATCCGCCGCACGCTGGTCGAGGCCGCTCGCGACGTGGATCCGGCGCACGAGCTCTACGAGGTGTCTCCGCCCGAGGCCGCCATCGTGACGGCCGTCTCGCTCGCGGGCGACGGCGACGCGATCGTCTGGTGCGGCCCCGGCCACCAAAACTACCGCGACATCGAGGGCACCCAGTGGTCGTACTCGGCCCGTGAGCTCTCGCGCCGCGCCCTCATCGCCGCGGGTTACGACGCCCCCGAGCGCGTCTGGCCGAACCCCTACGGCGACTGATGACCGTCATTCTCTTCGTCGTCGGCGTGCTCGTCATGCTGATCGGGCTCGGCCTGTCGATCGCCCTGCACGAGCTCGGACACATCGTGCCCGCGAAGCTCTTCGGGGTGCACGTGGGCCAGTACATGATCGGCTTTGGGCCGCGCCTGTGGTCGAAGAAGATCGGCGAGACGGAGTACGGGTTCCGGGCGCTGCCGCTCGGCGGGTTCATCTCGATCGCGGGCATGTACCCTCCCGGAACAGGCAAGAAGCCGCGCCTTTTCGCGACGCTCGTGCAGGACGCTCGCGAGCAGAACGACGAGACGATCGAGGCCGCGGGCGGACGCACGCTCTATAGCCAGTCGACGTGGAAGCGCGTCGTCGTGATGCTCGGCGGACCGTTCATGAACTTCGTGCTCGCGATCGTCGCGTTCACGGTGCTGCTGAGCGGCATCGGCATCACGCAGGCAACCGCGACGGTCGCGAGCGTGTCGGAGTGCGTGCTGCCCGCCGGATCCACGCAGACGACCTGCGCGCAGGGCGACACCCCCACGCCCGCGGCGGAGTCGGGGCTGCTTCCGGGCGACACCATCACCGCCATCGACGGCGTCGAGGTCGCGAACTTCGACGAGGCCTCGGCCATCGTGCGCACGCACGCCGACCAGACGCTCGACGTCGAGATCCTGCGCGACGGATCCGCGCAGACGCTGCAGATCACGCCGATCCTCGCGTCGAACACGTACACCGACGACTCGGGCGAGCTCGTCACCGACGAGGTCGGATTCGTCGGCTTCAGCCCCGTCTACGACCGCGTGCGGCAGCCGCTGTGGGCCGGAACGGAAGAGGCCATCGACAGCGTCGGCTCGGTCGCGAACGTCATCGTGCACCTGCCGGTGAAGCTCTACGACATCGCCGTCGACCTCGTCACGGGTGCCGACCGCGATCCCGACGGGCCGATCAGCGTCATCGGCGTCGGCCGCATCGCGGGCGAGATCGCCTCGACGCCGGCCCCGATCCTCGACCGAGTGGCCGTGCTCGTGAACCTCATCGCGGCGCTCAACATCGCGCTGATGGTGTTCAATCTGATTCCGCTGCTGCCGCTCGACGGCGGCCACGTCGTCATCGCGCTCTGGGATGGCATCAAGCGCCTCTTCGCGCGCATTGCGGGGCGCCCCGAGCCCGCACCGGCCGACGCCACGCGCCTCGTGCCGCTCACCCTCGTGATGGTCGTGCTCATGGTCGGCATGAGCGCGTTGCTCTTCGCTGCCGACATCTTCAACCCTGTCGACCTCTTCGGCGGCTAACGAGTCTCTTTTCCGCGGGCCCCATTCCCGCGAGATCGCACTCTTTTCGCGAGATCGCACTGAAATGGGTGAGACCTCGCGAAAAAGGTGAGACCTCGCGAGGGAGTGACTTTGGTAGGTGCCACCCGATTCCGCGAGGTCTCACTCTTTTGTTGAGATCTCACTGAATTGGGTGAGACCTCGCGAGATGGGTGAGATCTCGCGGGGAGGGGCCGGGGCGAAGCCCCGGGCCCGGTGGGGTTACGGGTGGAGGAGGATCTTGCCGATGCGGCCCTTGCGGTTGTGGGCCGCGACGGCGTCCGCGATGTCGGCGAAGGCGAAGGATCCGTCGACGGGCAGCGTGATCGCGCCCGTCGCGACCTTCGTCAGGATCTCGCCGAACAGCGCCGTGCGCTCCTCGGCGCTGAGTGCGGGCATGACCTTGGATCCCCAGAAGCCATCGATCGTGATGCCGCGGAAGATGACGTCGTTCATCGACCCCTCGAAGTTCCACGATCCCATGCCGCCGAAGAGGCTGAGGCGCGCGCCGTCGGCGAGCACAGAGAGCAGGTCGCCGGTCGCGGATCCGCCGACCGAGTCGACGCCGCGCACGATCGGGGCGCCGCCCGTCAGCTCGACGACGCGGTCGCGCCAGTCGGCCTGGTCGGTCGCGACGATGCCGGTGATGCCGGATCCGGTGAGCTCGGCGATCGCGTCGGTGCGGCGCACGAGGCCCACGACGTTGATGCCGCGGCTCTTCGCGAACTGCGCGACGAGGCGGCCGACGGCGCCGCCGGCGGCGTTCTGGATGATCCAATCGCCCTCGTCCACGCCGAGGGTGTTGAGCAGCGCGAGCGCGCTCGCGGGCATCGAGACGAGCTGGGCGGCCGAATCGTCCGAGATCGCGTCGGGCACGGGGATGAGGGCCGCGGCCCGAATGACAAACTTCTCGGCCCAGACGCCGAAGGTGTTGCCGACGACGCGCTGGCCGACGGCGACGTTCGTGACGCCCTCGCCGACGGCGATGACGGTTCCGGTCGCCTCGGTGCCGGAACGGGCGGGTAACTCGGGCTTGAAGCCGTAGTCACCCGAGACGGTCAGCAGGTCGTGATTGTGGATCGCAGAAGAGGTCATCTGGACGACGGCCTCGCCGGGGCCGGCGACGGGATCCGGAACCTCCTCGACCTTGAGGGCGGAGGCGGGTTCAGCGAAAGTGTGATGGATCAATGCACGCATACGGGGTGTAGCGCCCGCCCGGCGCCACTCATTCCTGCACGAAGCTGTGAGGGTCGCCAGAAAATGCCGCTCGGAGGCGGCATTTTTTGGCGACCCAACAGTTAGCCGAGGCGCTTCATCGCCAGCTGCGCGGCGAGGCGGCCCGGCATGCCAGTCACGCCAGGGCCCGGAACCGTCGAGGCCGAGCAGAGGAAGATCCCGGGGTCGCTCGTCTCGGCCGGGTTGAGGCTCAGCCGCGGGCGCGCGATGAGCTGGAACAGGTCGGGCACGCCGCCGTCGATCGCACCGCCCACGAGGTTCGCGTTGCGGGCCTCGAGCGCGCGCGGATCCGTGACGTGCCGGGCGAGGATCCGGTCGCGGAAGCCAGGGGCGAACTTCTCGATCCGCGCCTCGATCGCGTCGGTGATGTCGCCGTCGAATCCGAACGGCACGTGCGCGTAGCCGCCGAACGCGCTCTTGCCCTCGGGCGCGCGCGACGGATCCAGCTTCGACGCCTGCGAGAGCAGCAGGAACGGCTCGTCGGGCATGCGGCCCTTCGCGACGAGGCGCTCGGCCTCGATGACCTGCTCGGCGGGGCCGCCGAGGTGCACGAAGCCGGCGTCGCGGAGCTCCTCGTCGACCCACGGCACCTCGCCGTCGAGCGCCCAGTCGACCTTGTAGGCGGCGGATCCGTACCGCATCCGGTGCAGGGAGTTCGCGTAGGAGGCGCTGAACCGGTGGCCGGCAATCTTCAGCGCATCGCGCGGGGAGGTGTCGAGGAGGACGGCGCGGGCGCGGGGGAGATCCTCGATCCGGGCCACGCGGGTGCCCGTGATGATCTCGCCGCCGAGGGAGGTGAGGCGTGCGATTAGGGCATCGGCGATCGACCGCGTGCCACCGACGGCGACGGGCCAGCCGACGCCGTGGGCGAAGGCGCCGAGCGCGACGCCCACGAGCGCCGTCGCGGGCTGGCGCAGGTCGACGATCGAGTGCGCTGCGAGGCCCGACAGCACGGCGCGGCTGCGCTCGTCGCGCAGGAGCTTCAGGAGCCACGGCGTCGGCCAGACGCTCGCGGCTCCGAGGGCGATGAGGTCGGGCGTCGGGCGCAGGGGGTTGCCGATCGCGCGGCCGAGCTGCTTCCACCGGTCGCCGAAGGTGCCCATGACGGCGCGCCAGAGCTTCTCATCGGATCCGAAACCTGCGGCCGTCTCGGCGGCGCTGCGCCGCAGGTAGCCGGTCTCGCCGGGGCGGATGGGGTGGGCGAGCGGGATGTCGTTCTGCGCGAAGGCGAGGCCCTCGCGCTCGAGGCCGAGCTCGCGGAATGCGGGCGACGACAGCGCCATCGGGTGGTTCGAGGCGCAGCAGTCGTGGAGAAATCCGGGGAGGGTGACCTCCTCGCTGCGGAGGCCGCCGCCCGGGGTGTCCTGCGCCTCGTAGATGACGACTCGCCATCCCGCCTCGGCGAGGGTCACGGCGGCCACGAGCCCGTTGGGCCCGGAGCCGACGATCACGGCGTCGACATCGTATGCGCTCATAACCCCAGCCTAGGGCGCGCCGAGCGCACAAGGTTTACGCGAACGGATACGAAATAACGTAGGCGTTCGCGTAAACCTTGTTCTTTCGGCGGGGTGAGGCGGCGCCGGGCGCCGCGGCGCTACGCCAGCGCGTGCGTGACGAGGCGCTCGAGCGTGCGGATGCCGTCGCGCGACAGGATCGACTCGAGGTGGCCCTGCACGCTCGCGAAGCCCTTGCCGCGGAGCGCGTACACGTCGCCGTCGGTGCTCGCCGCGATCTCGACCTCGCCCGCGTCGCACCGGCTGGTGCTGGGCGTGAGCTTCGCGACCCCGGGCAGCACGCGCGCCGTGAATGTGTTGTAGAAACCGATGGCGGCGGGCTCACCGAACACGTCGACCGTCAGCTGCAGGCCCTGGTGCGGCGACGCGAGCGGCGCGATCGACAGCCCGAGGGCTGTCGCGAGCACCTGGTGGCTCAGGCACACCGCGATTAGCGGGCTGTGCGCGGCGAGGCGGCGCGAGACGACGTCGCGCAGGCGGGCGACGCGGGGGCTGTCGCCGTCGAGCGGATCCCCGGGGCCGGGGCCCGAGACGACGAGCTCGGCCGCGTCGATCTGCGCGTCGGTGACGGTCGACCAGTGCTCGATGTCGACCTCGAGGCCGAGGTGGCGCAGCTGATGCGCGAGCATCGTCGTGAAGCGGTCCTCCGCGTCGACGACGAGGGCGCGGTGGCCCGAGAGGGGCGCGGCGGCGGATCCGGACTGGTCTTCCATCCAGAACGGGGCGAGGCGCGAGTTGCGGGAGGCGAGGAGCTCGGCGATCTCCGGATCCTCGGACAGGCGGCGCGGCTCGGATCCGGGGGCGTCCTCGTCGACCGTCGTCGCCTGGCGCGGGATCGCGCCGATCGCGCCGAGCACGCCGGCGGCCTTGCCGTGGGTCTCGGCGACCTCGCCGTACGGGTCGCTGTGGCGCACGAGCGTCGCGCCGGCCGGCACACGCAGCTGGCCCTGTTCGATGTAGGCGGTGCGAATAAGGATCGGCGCGTCGAGGTCGTGGCCCGATACGGTGGGCGTGAACAGGGCGGCGACGCCCGAGTAGTAGCCGCGCGGCGTCGTCTCGTGGCGGCGGATCACGGTGCAGGCGTTCTGCATCGGCGAGCCCGTGACGGTCGGGGCGAACATCGTCTCGCGGAGGATGTCGCGCGGATCCATCTGCGAGCGGCCGCGGAGCACGTATTCCGTGTGCGTGAGGCGCGACATCTCCTTGAGGTGCGGGCCCGTGATGCGGCCGCCGTCGCTGCAGACGGCGCTCATCATCTTGAGCTCCTCGTCGACGACCATGAACAGCTCCTCGGTCTCCTTCGTGTCGCGAAGGAAGGCGCTGAGCGTCTCGACGGTCGCGCCACCGGCGGGGTGGCGGAAGGTGCCCGAGATCGGGTTCATCTCGACGACGCGGGCGGCGGATCCGTCGCTCTTCGCCGTCACGTGCGCCTCGGGGCTCGCGCCCACGGCGATGTGGTCGGGGGTGACGATCGCGAAGGTCCAGTACGCACCGCGCTCGTGCTCGAGCAAGGCGCGGAACCACGTGAGGGCGGCGATCCGCGGATCCGCGTCGACGTTCGCGCGGTAGTCGCGGCGGATCACGAAGTTGGCGCCCTCGCCGCGGCCGATCTCGTCGCGGATCACGGTGCGCACGATCGCGGCGTAGCTCTCGTCGTCGATGTCGAAGCCCGCGTCCGTCAGCGGCACCTGCGCCGTCGGCAGCTCGGCGAGCACATCGGCCGACGGGATCCGGTCGTGGTTTTCGACGACGAGGCAGCGCAGCGGCGCGCCGTCATCGTGCGCCTCGAAGCCGCGCTCGGCGACCTGCCGGTACGGCACCATCGCGAGAACCTCCTGCGCGGATCCGTCGGCGGCCGTCAGGGGGATGTCGGCCAGCTTGTCGACGTCGACGATGGGGCCGGTCAGCACCTCGACGGTCTCGGCGCCGTCGCGCGCTATGAGGGCGAACGAGCGGGAGGGATCCGCCGCGAGCGCGGAGATGAGGGATACGGGGGTCTCAGCCAAGGGGGTCTCTCTATCTATCTGGGGCGGAGGCCGCGCATAAAACGAAACGACCGCCTGGTGAAGGGGCGGTCGTTAGAAATTGGGTTCACGAAACGGGCCGCCTACGAGGCGCGCCACCAGGTGAGGTTCGTGAACATATGACTGACGCTACACACTCCCTGAGGATCCGTGCAACTAGAGCGAGGTTGTCGGCCGCGCGGCGTAGTCTTGGAGGCGTGCCAGCAGTGAACCTCGGTATGCCCACCGCCCAGACCCTTGCGCCGCGTCGCAAGTCGCGCCAGATCAACGTGGGAAAGGTGAAGGTCGGCGGCGGTGCGCCCGTGAGCGTGCAGTCGATGACCACGACGAAGACCCACGACATCAACGCGACCCTTCAGCAGATCGCAGAGCTGACGGCGTCGGGTTGCGAGATCGTTCGCGTCGCGTGTCCGACCGATAAGGACGCCGAGGCGCTGAAGATCATCGCGATGAAGAGCCAGATCCCGGTCATCGCCGACATCCACTTCCAGCCGAAGTACGTGTTCGAGGCGATCGACGCCGGCTGCGGCGCGGTGCGCGTGAACCCCGGCAACATCCGCAAGTTTGACGACAAGGTCGGCGAGATCGCGAAGGCCGCGAAGGACGCGGGCGTCTCGCTGCGTATCGGCGTGAACGCCGGATCCCTCGACCGCCGCCTGCTCGAGAAGTACGGCAAGGCGACGCCGGAGGCGCTCGTCGAGTCGGCCGTGTGGGAGGCCTCGCTGTTCGAGGAGCACGACTTCCACGACTTCAAGATTTCCGTGAAGCACAACGACCCCGTCGTCATGGTGCAGGCCTACCGCATGCTCGCCGAGCGCGGCGACTGGCCGCTTCACCTCGGCGTGACCGAGGCCGGCCCCGCCTTCCAGGGCACCATCAAGTCGGCCACCGCCTTCGGCATCCTGCTGGGCGAGGGCATCGGCGACACGATCCGCGTCTCGCTCTCGGCACCGCCCGCCGAGGAGGTCAAGGTCGGCCACCAGATCCTGCAGTCGCTGAACCTGCGCGAGCGCACGCTCGAGATCGTGTCGTGCCCCTCGTGCGGTCGCGCACAGGTCGACGTGTACACGCTCGCCGAGGAGGTCACGAAGGGCCTCGAGGGCATGACCGTTCCGCTGCGCGTCGCCGTCATGGGCTGCGTCGTGAACGGCCCGGGCGAGGCGCGCGACGCCGACCTCGGCGTCGCGAGCGGCAACGGCAAGGGCCAGATCTTCGTGAAGGGCGAGGTCATCAAGACCGTGCCCGAGTCGGAGATCGTGCAGACGCTCATCGAGGAGGCCAACCGCCTCGCCGACGAGATGGGCCCCGACGCACAGCTCGGTACCGCGCAGGTCATCACCGCCTAAGCGCCGCCCGACACACCGCCGCTTCGCGTGTCGGACGTCCCCCGTAGGCTGGATCCATGACCACAGCACCCGCCGTTCCCTGGGGCGACGCCCTCGGCCAGGAGGCCGCCGTCGAGGTGTTGCGTGAGGCCGCGGCCGATCCGTCGAAGCTCGCACACGGCTGGCTCCTGACGGGCCCTCCCGGATCCGGTCGCTCGACGCTCGCGCGCGCCTTCGCGGCGGCGCTGATCGCCGACGGCGAGCACGACGAGGCGACGATGAAACAGGTGCTCGCCGGCACCCATCCCGACCTCACGCTGCTGAAGACCGAGGGCGTGATCATCAGGATCGACGACGCTCGCGAGGTGGTCGAACGCTCGTACTACGCGCCGAGCGCGGGCCGGTACCGCGTCGTCATCATCGAAGACGCCGATCGCATGGTCGAGCGCACATCCAACGTGCTGCTGAAGGCCCTCGAGGAGCCGCCGGAGCAGACGATCTGGGTGCTGTGCGCGCCGAGCGACGCCGACCTCCTGCCGACGATCCGCTCGCGCGTTCGCATGCTTCGCCTGCGCGAGCTCGAGACGAGCGACGTCGCGAGTCTGCTCATGGCGCGCACAGGGGCGGATCCGGTGCTCGCCGAGCAGTCGGCCCGTCACGCGCAGCGCCACATCGGCATGGCGCAGCGGCTCGTGACCGACGAGGCGTCGCGCATCCGCCGCGACGAGACGATGCGCGACGTGCTGGCGCTCAAGGGCGTGGGTGGCGTCGTCGACGTCGCGGCCCGCATCGTGACTGCGGCGAACGACGACGCGAAGGCGCTCACGATCGAGCGCGACGAGGCCGAGAAGGCCGCCTTCCTGCGCACCGTCGGCGTCGCCGAGGGCGCCCGGATCCCGCCGCCGGTGCGCAGCCAGCTGCGCGCCCTCACCGACGAGCAGGACAAGCGCTCGAAGCGCAGCGTGCGCGACGGGCTCGATCGCGTACTGACCGACCTGCAATCGCTGTTCCGCGACATCGTGCTCGTGCAGCTCGGCCGCGAGAACGCCCTCATCAACCTCGAATACCTCGACGAGATGCGCGTCAAAGCCGAGAAGTGGACGCCGGAGCGCACGCTCACGATCCTCGACCACCTCGCCGAGACCCGCGTCGCGCTCGAACGCAACGTGCAGCCGGCGCTCGCCTTCGAGAGCCTGCTCCTCACCGTCGTCACCGGAAGGAAACCGTGACCCGTCGACTTCTTGCCGTCCTTGCCACCGTCGGCCTGCTCGCCGCCACCGCGGCGTGCACCCCCGAGCCCGACCGCGACGAGGTGCCGAACAAGCCACCCGTCACCGACGGCGTGCCCGACGAGCTGCTGTCGTTCTACGAGCAGCAGCCCGAGTGGGAAGACTGCGCCGACGGCTTCGAATGCGCGACGATCGACGCGCCCCGCGACTGGGCCAACCCCGACGACGGCACGATCGAGCTCGCGATGACGCGTCCGGCCGATCGCCCCGCAGAGCCCAAGAGCTCGCTGCTCGTGAACCCCGGCGGCCCGGGCGGATCCGGTATCGAATACGTGCAGTCGTCGATCGACTACGACGGCTTCGGCGAGGCGCTGCTCGACACGTTCGATATCGTGGGCTTCGACCCGCGCGGGGTGGGGGAGTCGACGCCCGTCACGTGCCTCGACGCCGACGCGATGGACGCGTACCTCTACGACATCCCGTCGGGCACGCGCGGATCCGACGAGTGGGAGGCCGACCTCGAGGCGTCGGCCAAGACGTTTGCCGAGGGCTGCGACGACTCGTCCGGTGACCTCCTGCCGTTCATCACGACCGAGCAGTCGGCGCGCGACATGGACCTGCTGCGCGGCGTGCTGGGCGACACGAAGCTCGACTACCTCGGCTTCTCGTACGGCACCTTCCTTGGCGCGACGTACGCCGAGCTGTTCCCCGAGAACACCGGCAACCTCGTGCTCGACGGCGCGATGGATCCGGCGGTCTCGTCGAGCGAGGTCGGGCGCTCGCAGGTCGTCGCGTTCGAGAAGTCGCTCGGCTCCTACCTCGAGGCGTGCCTCGACTCGTCGGCCTGCCCCTTCCGCGGCACGCTCGACCAGGCCTACGACGGCGTCGCCTCGCTGCTGGCGCGCCTCGACCGATCGCCGCTGCCTACGCAAGACGGGCGCGAGCTCGGCGGCGACGCGATGATGCTCGGCATCGTCGTGGCGCTCTACAACGAGCAGAACTGGCCGACGCTGACTGAGGCGCTGAGCGGAGCATCCGAGGGCGACCCCGAGATGGCGATGTACCTCGCCGACTTCTACAACGAGCGTGCGCAGGGCGGCGGCTACCTCTCGAACTCGACCGAGGCGTTCACAGCCTACAACTGCATGGACTACCCGGTTGAGACCGAAGAGCAGTACCAGGCCGACGAGGAATACCTCGCCGAGAACGCGCCGATCACGTGGCAGTACATGCTGGGCGCCGACCCGTGCCAGTACTGGCCGGTTCCGCCGACGGGCGAGCGCGGCGAGATCACGGCGGCCGGCGCGGCCCCGATCCTCGTCGTGGGCACGACGGGCGACCCGGCGACGCCGTTCGCCTGGGCGGAGGCGCTCGCCGACGAGCTCGAGTCGGGCCAGCTGCTGACCCGCGAGGGTGAGGGGCACACGGCCTACGGATCCGGAAGCGCGTGCATCGACGACGCGATCGAGTCCTTCCTCATCGACGGCACGATGCCGGAGGAGGGCCTGGTCTGCTCGTGACGGGCGGCGGCACGCCCGGGAATCGCGACCGATTCGCGCGCGCCCGCACGAGCGAGTAACATGAATACTCGTGCCGCTCACGCGGCGCGGGAATGCCGCCTTAGCTCAGTTGGTAGAGCGATTCACTCGTAATGAATAGGTCGTGGGTTCGAATCCCACAGGTGGCTCAGCTAAAGAGGCCTCCGGTTCTTACCGGAGGCCTCTTGTCGTTTGCTCGATGCTACGATGCGAGCTCCGCGGCGGCCTCCTGCGTCGCCGCCCAGCTGCCGAGCATCCGCAGCGCGTCCGCGGACGCGGATCCGGGCTCGGCCGTGTAGGTCGCGAGCATGAAACCCGGATCCGCGGGCAGCTCGAACGCCTCGTAGCTGAGCTCGAGCTCGCCGACGACGGGGTGGTTCATGCGCTTGACCCCGGTGCGGTGGTAGCGCACGTTGTGGGCGGCCCAGAGCGTGCGGAAGCGTTCCGAGCGCGTCGAGAGCTCGCCGATGAGGTCGGTGAGGCGCTTGTCGAAGGGGTTGCGCCCGGCATCGCCGCGCATCGCCGCGACCAGCTCCTGGGTGTTCTTATCCCAGTCGACATAGAAGTCCTGCGCGGCGGGGTTCAGAAACGCGAAGCGGGCGGCGTTCGGATCCGGCGACGCGAGCACCGGGGCGTAGAGCGCGCGGCCCATGCGGTTCGTCGCGACGTAGTCGTAGTAGCCGTTGCGCACCAGAGCCGGTGCGTCGGTGATCGCGTCGAGCAGCCGCTGGATGCTCGGGCGGATCGCGTTCGCGCGCTTGCGCGGCTTGCGCATGACGGGGGAGGCGTTCGCCGTGCGCGCGAGGTCGAAGAGGTGGGCCGACTCGGCCTCGTCGAGCTGTAGCGCGCGGGCGAGGGCCTCGAGCACGGCATCGGAGGCACCCGAGAGGTCGCCGCGCTCGAGGCGCGTGTAGTAGTCGACGCTCACGCCGGCGAGCAGCGCGACCTCCTCGCGGCGGAGCCCGGGCACGCGCCGGTTGCCGCCGAATGCGGGCAGGCCTGCCATGTCGGGGGTGATACGGCCTCGGCGAGTCGACAGGAACTCGCGAACCTCATTGCGGTGATCCATCGCACCCACGCTAGCCCGTGATCGGCGCGCGAGGGAGGGTCTGCCAGTACCTGGGATACCCGTCACTGTTACGGGGCTCGGCGCGGTGGTGGCATAGATGAGGAAAGGGAGAATCAATGAGTACGAACACCGCCACCGCGCCGACGGGCACGCTCCACAAGCGCGCGATCCTGACCATCGTGCTGGTCAGTTATTTCATGATCCTGCTCGACAACTCGGTCATCTTCACCGCGCTACCGAGCCTCCAGGCTGACCTGGGGCTCTCGTCGGCGGAACTCGCCTGGGTGCAGGACGCCTACACGCTCGTCTTCGGCGGCCTGCTCCTGCTCGGCGCCCGCGCCGGCGACATCCTCGGGCGCAAGCCCGTATTCATCTTTGGCCTCGTCGTCTTCGCGGTGGCCTCGCTTCTGATCGCCCTCTCGCCGGCCGCGTGGTGGATCATCTCGGCGCGCGCCCTGCAGGGCATCGGCGCGGCGATCGTCGCGCCGTCGGCTCTCTCGCTCATCACCGTCAGCTTCGAGGGGGAGGAGCGCACCCGCGCGGTGGCCTGGTATTCGGCGACCGCGGGCATCGGCGCGAGCCTCGGCCTCGTCGTGGGCGGCGCCGCCGCCTCGTGGTTCTCGTGGCGCGCGGGCTTCTTCATCAACGTCCCGATCGGGCTCGCGATGATCCTCCTCGCGCCGAAGTACCTGCCGCACACGCCGAAGCTGCCCGGCCGCTTCGACATCGCGGGAGCCATCACCTCGACGCTCGGCATCGGATCCCTCGTCTTCGCGATCCTCAACGCGGCCGAAAACGGGTGGGGAACGCCGGCCACGATCGCCGGCTTCATCGCCGCGGCCGTGATCCTCGCGGCCTTCGTGTTCGCCGAGGCGCGCGCGGCGCAGCCGATCATGCCGCTGCGCCTCTTCGCGAGCCGCGTCCGCACGGGCGCCTACGTCGCGCGCCTGCTGTACATGGCGACGATGATCGGGTTCTTCTTCTTCCTCAGCCAGTACATGCAGGAGGCGCTCGGCTTCTCGGCCCTGCAGGCCGGGCTCGCCTTCCTTCCGATGACGCTCGTGAACTTCGCGGTGGCGGTCTTCATCCCGCGGATCTCCCGCCGGTTCGGCGACGCGGCGACGCTCATCGTCGGCGTCGCCCTCACGCTCGTGGGAATCTTCTGGCTGAGCCGCATCACGGTCGACAGCAGCTACCTCACGGCCGTCGCCCTGCCGATGCTCGTCGTCGGCGTGGGCCAGGGCTTCGCGTTCGCGCCCCTGACGAACTTCGGCATCCGCGGCGCGACCGCGAGCGACGCGGGGGCCGCCTCGGGAATCGTGAACACGTTCCACCAGGTCGGATCCTCGCTCGGCCTCGGCGTGCTCGTCGCCGTCGGCGCCTCCGCGGCGTCGGGCATCGACAACGCGCCGCTCGCCATCTCGTCGGAGGCCTCGACGGCGCTCGAGACCGCGAGCATCTTCCTCTTCATCGCCCTCATCGTGGCCGTCGCCCTCGTCGCCCCGGCGACGAAGAAGCGCCCCTGACCACACCCACACATTGGAGAAAAACGCATGACTGATCTCATCCTCAATAACGGCGCGACCCTGCCCGAGCTCGGGCTCGGCGTCTTCCAGAGCGCACCCGAGGAGACCGCCGCGGCGGTCGCCGAGGCGCTGCGCGTCGGATACCGCCACATCGACACCGCGGCCGCGTACCGCAACGAGCGCGAGGTCGGCGAGGGCCTGCGCCGCTCGGGAGTCGACCGGAACGACGTCTTCGTCGAGACGAAGGTCTGGGTCTCGGACTACGGCTACGACGAGACGCTGCACGCCTTCGAGAAGTCGACCGGCAAGCTCGGCATCGACACGCTCGACCTGCTGACCCTGCACCAGCCGGTTCCCTCGCGCTTCGAGAAGACCGTCGCCGCATACAAGGCGCTCGAGACCCTGCTGAGCGAGGGCCGCGTGCGCGCCATCGGCGTCAGCAACTTCATGCCCCACCACCTCGAGCGCCTGCTCGAGGAGACCGAGATCGTCCCCGCGGTCAACCAGGTCGAGCTGCACCCGTACTTCTCGCAGCGCGATGTGCGGGAGGCCAACGCGAAGCACGGCGTGCTCACCCAGGCGTGGTCGCCGATCGGCGGCATCACGTTCTACCCGGGCTGGGGCGACGGCAAGCGTAGCGTGCTGCAGGATCCGACGATCGGCGAGATCGCCGCGGCGCACGGCAAGTCGCCGGCGCAGGTGATGCTCCGCTGGGGCATCCAGCAGCGCCGCTCCGTGATCCCCAAGTCGACGAACCCGGCCCGCATCGCCGAGAACTTCGACGTGTTCGACTTCGAGCTGAGCACCGACGATCTCGCGCGGATCGACGCGCTCGACACGGGCGTGCGCGGGGGTCCGGATCCGGACGAGCGCCGCGACGCGTTCTTCGACGTCGTCATCGACGAGGCGTAATTCAATGGGAGGGCCCGGATGGGCCCTCCCGTTACTCCCAGACGCTCGGCGCGGGCTTGCGCGTCGAGGGCAGGCGGGTCGCCTCGGCCCAGTCGTGCGCCCACTGGGGCGCCTCGGGGAGGGTGTCCTCGTAGCCCAGCGCACCGAAGAGCTGCTCGTGCGTGACGTATCCGCCCGAGCGGCTGAGGATCCGGCCGCGGATGATCGCGCTCGCGTAGACCTCACCGTTCACCACGGCGCGGTGCTCCATGTAGAGCGCGCGCTCGTCGTGCCCGATCCACCGCGTCTCGATGTCGAAGCGGGTGAAGAGCTTCAGCGACTTGCGGAAGGTGATCGTCTCGTTCGCGACGACGGCGTACCAGCCGTTCTCGCGGAAGACGTCGCCGAGGCCGGTGCGGGTCGTCATGTCCCACCGGCCGAGGTCGAAGAGCGACAGGTATCGGCCGTTGTTCATGTGACGGAGCAGGTCGATATCGGTCGGCAGGGTCGTGAGCCTGACCTTCGTGACGGCGTCGAGGGGGAGTGCACCGTCGCGGCGAAGGCGCAGCTTCGCGCGAAGCATGGTGAGGAGGGTTCGCCAGAGTACGTTCACGCGCGCCACGTTATCGACGCACGTGACGGATCCGCGAAAGCGTTATGCGGATCCCACAACTTTGCGTTTCGGGCGCAGGACGTAGGCCGCAATCGCGCCGCCGATCGCGCCGCCGAGGTGGCCCTGCCACGAGATGTTGGCGCCCGCGGCGAAGATGCCCGTGAGCATCGTGACGCCATAGATCGAGCCGATGACGAGCGCGATCGCGCCGTAGAGGATCCCGCGCCCGAGCGAGGGCGCGAAGAACGCGCGCACCATGAGGTAGCCGAAGTAGCCGAACACGACGCCCGATGCGCCGACGGTAAGGGTATGGGGCGAGTTGATCACCCACGCGAACAGGCCGCTCGAGAGCGCGGTGATGCCCGTCACGAGCCAGTAGCGGCGCGAGCCCTCGAACGCGATGATCACGCCCAGGATCGCGAACGGCACGCTGTTCGAGATGATGTGGCCCCAGCTGGCGTGGAGGAAGGGCGAACCGACGATGCCGATCAGCCCGCTGAACTCCCACGACTCGAGGCCGAAGGTGCGGTTGAGGCGGTACCCGAAGAGCGCGTTGACGATCTGCACCGCCCAGATGACGGCCAGCAGGATGAGCGGCTGGAGCGCGGCTTCGAGCAAGGGGCGGCGCGGCGATGGCGTCGGCTTGGTCATGGCACCAGTCTGTCACCGAACGGCCCCCGCGGCGGCGGCGCCGCGTAGCGTGGAACCCACACACCGAGATCTCGAGGAGGATCCCATGGCACGCGTTCTCATCATCGGCGGACACGGCAAGGTGGCGATGCGGCTCGCGCCGCTTCTCGTCGAACGCGGCGACGAGGTCACGAGCCTCATCCGCAACCCCGACCACGCCTACGAGGTCGGCCAGACGGGCGCGAGCCCGCAGGTCGCCGACATCGAGTCTCTCGACGAGGCGGCGCTCGCCGAGGTCTTCCGCGGACACGACGCGATCGTCTGGTCGGCGGGCGCCGGGGGAGGGGATCCGCAGCGCACCCGCGCGGTCGACCTCGACGCCGCCGTGCGATCGATGACCGCGGCGGCCGACGCCGGCGTCTCGCGCTACGTCATGGTGTCGTACCTCGGCTCGAGCCGCGACCACGGCATCCCGGAGGACAACTCGTTCTACGCCTACGCCGAGGCGAAGTCGATCGCCGACGAGCACCTGCGCGGCACCGACCTCGAGTGGACGATCCTCGCCCCCGGCCCGCTGACGCTCGACGAGCCGACGGGCCTCATCGAGACGGCGGATCCGGGCGACGGCCGCGTGAGCCGCGCCGACGTTGCTGCGGTCGCGGCCGCGGCGCTGGCGGATCCGTCGACGATCGGTCGCACGATCGCCTTCGGCAACGGATCCGTGCCGATCGCCGAGGCGATCGCGGCCTGAGCAATTCGATTGGGACGCACAGCGGGCGTGAACTAAGCTCTTCTGCGGGCCTATAGCTCAGCTGGCAGAGCATCGGACTTTTAATCCGCGGGTCGCGGGTTCGATCCCCGCTGGGCCCACTGTAAAAACGAACGCAGCACCCCGTACATCGCGTGCGGGGTGCTGCGTTCGTTTTAGGCGGGTGGCGAGGCTCGTTTCGCCCGGAGAGATCTCAGCGCGCCGATGACGATGTCGAGCGCGATGAAGCCCGCGAGTGTGTAGCCCACGAGCGGGAGCATGAATCCGATCATGACAGCCACGACACCGGCTGTCGCGACGCCCCACCACGGGGCACCGCGGAGGATGCCGCGTCGCGGAGGAGCGCCGAGGAGCCGCCGCGGTTCGCGAGTGGGGCGCCGCTTCCACCACATGAGATAGCCGAGCACGACCATGGTGCCGATGCCGACGGCGACCAGAAACAGCACGATCTGGTTGGCGAGTCCGAACATCGAGCCCATGTGAATGTCGATGCCCCAACGCGAGAGCTTCGCCGCGAGGGGGAAGTCCGCGAAGTCGACGCGGTCGACGACCTCCATCGTGGTCCCATCCACCGCAACGGCATCGACCTCGGTCGGGTAGCTGCGGTGGATCTCTTGGACGACCCACGCGGTGCCCGGCGAGGCGGGCGGCTTGATCTCGACGAGCCCGGTGTTCACGTTGATGCGCTGCGCGATGGCGAGCACGGCGTCGAACGTCGCCGGGTTGGCGGCTCCCGTCGGGGCGTCGTGACTATGAGCGCCGTGATGCTCGGCATGCTCATCTACGGACGTCTCGTCTCCGGACAGGTCCGTGGTGACGCTAGGCGTTCCCCAGTCGAGCGCGCTGCGAAGCTGAGAGACGTTCGCGCCCGCATGTTGAGACCAGGTGATGCCCGTCGCGGAGAGGAAGAGGGCACCGAGCAGCACCCAGACCCCGAGCGAGGCGTGCATGCCGAAGACACGGCGATACCCCGTGCGCTTCAGATTGACGAACACCATTTCTCGCTTCCTCCGCGTCTTACGGATGCGAACGCCCCACAACACGAGACCTGCGAGCGCGACGATCCCGAGCCACGATGCGGCGAGCTCGCTGTAGAGTCGCCCGACATCGCCCAGATGCAGATTGCGATGGAGGTGGTCAATCCAGGTGCGAAGCGGAAGGGCACCGCTTGTGCCGTAGACCGTCATGTCGCCCCGGATCTCGCCGGAACCGGGATCGACGAATACGGCGCGAGACTCGCTCTCCCCGAGGCCGTCGACCTGGAACATGACGCGTGTCGTGTCGCCCGGTTCCGGTGCTGGTCGGACGGCGGAAAGCGTGTTGCTTTCGTCACCGCCGACATAGTTTCTCGCGGCATCGATCTGGTCAGCGAGCGAAAGCTGTGCGCTCGAGATGGGCACGTGTAGTTCGTGCTTGTACACGACCTGCTCGAGTGAAGGCGCGATCGCGTACAGCGCGCCACTCGACGCCGCAATCAGGATGAACGGGCCGACGAGGATTCCCGCGTAGAAATGCAGGCGCAGGAGCAACGCCGCGAGCCATCCTTTCTGACGGCGATGACGCTGGCCCTCCGCGTCGTCGGTTCGGAGGGATTCCGACGGAATCGAAAGTGTCGTACTCATGTGACGTCCTCACCTAGCCCAGGATCGTCTCGCCGACGTACCCACCGTCGAGACACCCGGGTGGGACGGCGAACACGGCCGAACCGATGGGAATCGTCCATTCGTTCAGGAGATCGAGCTGGTCGAGACGGTCCTGGATAGGGACGAACTGCGCATCGACGTCGGCCTGGAACGAGATGAACAACAATCCAGAGTTGGAGATCGCGTCGTCCGCTGGGCGGTCGTCGTAGTTGTATGCGCGGCGGAAGATCCGCTCATCCTCGTGGTCAGACCGGGCGCGCGCGATATGCGAGAACTCAGGAATGACCGGGAATCCGGCGCGAGATGTCGCCGCAAAGTCCGGTTCGTCGAACTCCGCCGCTTCTCCGACGGACGAACTCGTCAAGGGGGCACCGTTCGACAGATATCGGCCGACCGACTGTTCCTTGCCGCCGCGGTCCAACCGATCCCACTTGTCGAGATCCATCGAGATCCGACGCACAACCACACTCGTTCCGCCCGCGAGCCAGCCGTCGGTGTTCCACACCACGTGATCGAAGCCGTCCGTGCCGGGAACCGGATTCGACGTCCCGTCGACCTGCCCGAAGAGGTTTCTCATCGTCGTACCCGCTTTGACGCTGCCGTGGGCCCGCCGGAAACCGTTCTGTGTCCAACGAACGGTCGTGAAGGTCCGCGCATCCTTCAGGAGCATTCGCGCCGTGTGGGCGATGGTCAGCGGGTCATCGGCAGCGACCTGGATGAGCAGGTCACCATCGGAAAACGCTGGCTCGAGGCGGTCGACGCCGAAGCTCGGAAGTGGTCGAAGCCATCCCGGTGCCTCGGCCTGAGCGATCTCGACAAAACGCTGGCCGAACCCGAACGTCACCGTGAGACGAGCCGGCGCGACAGCGAGCTCGGGCTCGGCGTCGGCAAGCGCACTCTGGCCTTGCGTCAGGCGCGCCGCGTCATCGGTCAGGATCAGCATCATGCGGCGCAGCCCGTCGCGATCGACTCCAGCGCGGATATCGAGAGCGAGGACGGTCGCATAAGCCTGTGCGTCGGTAGCGATGCCGGCTTGATGCTCGCCGTAGAACGGGACCGTGTTGCTTCCGTTCAATGGCGTGGGCGTGGGATCCTGTTCCGGTCGCCGACCGGAACCGAGCGCGTAGTCCGCCGCGACGGCGGTCGTCGCCCCGATTCCGGCGATGGCTCCTCCGAGAAGGAAGTGGCGACGATTCGCTCGAAAGACGCCGGGGCTCTGACCGTTGCGGGAGGCGGCCATTACTCCGCGTCCGTTTCCGCCGCGTGGTCCATATCGTCCTCATACGACTCGTTGGCGCCGGCATAGTCCTTTACCGGTGCGGTGAACTCATACGTGGAGTCGTCGGAGAACGTGAGCGTGAAGGAGATCTCTTGCCCCGCGGCCATCGCCCCGGTGAGCCCCATCAACATGATGTGGTCCGCACCGGGCTCGAGGACGAGAGCCCTGGAGGCGGGGATGACGAAACCACCCTCGATCTCGCGCATGACCATGGCGCCGGCCTCGTTCTCCACGGTCTCGTGGAGCTCGATCATGTCGGCCGCGTCGGTCGTCGCGGACACGACGGTGACGTCGTCTGCGCCCGAGTTGTGCAGCTCGCCGAAGGCCGCAGACATGCCTTCGTCGGCCGCCTTGACCCAGGCGTCAGTGATCGTCACGGATTCCGCCGCGGGGCCGCTCGTGGCCTCGGGGGCGTCGGTATTCGCAGAGCACGCGGCGAGCAGGAGGGTCGAGAAGGCGGCGATCGCCCCGACGCGGACGATGCGGTCGTAGGAAATAGTCACAGGTGTGCCTTTCAGAAGGTGTCGAGCGGGCGCTTTACGAAGACGCCGAGCTGTTCGAAGCGCCACGATCGCGGCGCCGAAAAATGGTGATGAGAACGTACGCGGCGCCCGCCATGAGGGCGCCGCCTGCTCCGATGAGCGTGACGCGAAGGATCCGTGCGGTTTCCTCGGCGCTCTGCTCCTCGATTTGTGCGGCGGAAAGGCCCGTATCGCCCTCAGTTCGCGTGGGTGCCGTCGACGTGTCGACGGCCGCCTCCGCCAGGGGTATGGCGTCTCCGATGGTGAAGGGGATGACTCCCGAGATCGGGTGGCCATCCGCGGAGACGACGCGCCATCGGATCTCGTATCCCGCGCTGGGCATTCCGTCCTTGACCGGCGCGGAAACGGTTCGTTCGCTAACGGTGGGTGATCCAGCCAGCCAGTCTGCGCCGTCGATGTCTGTCACGACGAGCGCTACGCCCGCGCCGTCGAGCGCGAGCGGTTCGTCCGAGAAGGTCAGGACGACCTCGCCCGGCGGTGTGCTGAGCCGCGCATCGGTTTCGGGAGTGCTCGCGACGAGCTCGTCGTGCGCACTCGCGGGCAGGTTCGTTGCGAGAACCACGGCGATGCCGAGCACCACACCGCCGAGAACTCTTCGGAAAAAGGGCATACTTCACTCCTCCCTCATCGATACCGCCGCAGCGGGATCGACAAGAACGCTCATAACGTCCGGCGGGGCACAGCGAAGTGAGCCGCCGGCATGCGGAAAAGCCGCGCCGGATCACAGACAGTGATCGCGCGGTGGTTAGAGAGCGTGGAGAGGAGGCGGGCCGCGGCGCCGCAGGGGGGCCAGCGCGGCACTCTTCGCGTGTGCGGGGACGGCTTGCTCTTGCGGCACGAAGTGCCGTGCGCGCCCTGCCGTGAGCGACACAGGAACGACGTATGTCGCGACGCGGTGGCAGAACCAGCGCACCGTCAGCGCGATCACGTCACGGAGGCGAAGGACTGCGCGCTCACCTCGGTATACGAGGGCTGCTGTCGCAATCGCCGCGAGACCGTGCATCACCCACATACTTGGAGTGGCCGCGAGCGCCGTCGATACAGTCGACGACGGATCCGCCGGCGGAAGAACGAGGGGAATTCCCCCGTGCCCAGCGTGAGGATTCAGCTGAGAGGCGCCCGATGTTGGGGTGCCGAGGACGAAAAGCGTGTGGAAGAGCAGTTGGCTCGCACTCACGGCGATCAGCAGCTTCCAGAACGACAACTTCTTGCCGGTCAGCCCCACACAGACGGGGAGCGACAATAGCCATGGCATCGCGAGGCCAATGAGATGAGGGCTCTCTCCGCCGCCGATGACGTGCGAGAACAGCGCGAGCATCGTCGCCGCTGACGCCACGGCAATGCCGCGAAGCGCGCGGCCTTGTCGTGACGAATACACGAGGTCTATCCTCGCATACTGCCTCGGGTCGCGCTGGGCTTAGACGCCGCCGCCGAAGTCGTTCTGGCGCCACGCCTCGAAGGTCGCGATAGCGGCCGAGTTGGAGAGGTTGAGCGAACGGATCCCGGGGCGCATCGGGATGCGGAGGAGCCGGGTGATGCGCGGGTCCGCCATGATCTCGTCGGGCAGGCCCGTCGGCTCGGGACCGAACATCAGGGCGTCGCCCGGCTGGTACGACACGTCGGTGTAGCGATTGTCGGTGTGGCCCGTGAAGGCGTAGACGCGACCCGTGCCCTCGGACTCGAGATAGGCCATGAGGGCGTCGAAGTCGGGATGGATCATCACGTGCGCGAGATCGTGATAGTCGAGCCCGGCGCGCTTGAGCTTGGTGTCGCTCATCTCGAAGCCCAGCGGCTCGACGAGGTGCAGCATGTTGCCGGTCGCGGCCGAGGTGCGGATCGCGTTGCCGGTGTTCTGGGGGATCCGGGGCTCAAAGAAGACGATGTGGAACACCCCTAGACGCTACCGCCCCCAGCCGTGCGTTGCGCGGGAGGCTGAACCGCAACTGGTTAACCGGTACGATGAGTGGCGTCAGAGTCGACACACGAAGGGGCTCTCCGATGACTACCCGCACCGCCCTCGAACCGGTGGATCCGCTGCTCGTCGAGGCGCTCGAGCAGATCGGGGCCGCGGTCGGCGCCCGCGCGACCGACCGGCTCGCGGCGGCGCACGACGCCTCGCACTATCTCCTGACGCCCCGCGCGGTCGTGACGGCACGCACGGCCGACGACGTCGCGGCGGTCTTCCGCACCGCGCGGTCGCAGGGGGTGCCGGTCGCCTTTCGCTCGGGCGGCACGAGCCTGTCGGGCCAGGCCGGATCCGACGGCGTGCTGATCGATACTCGTCACCACTTCCGCGGCATCGAGGTCCTCGACGACGGCGCCCGCGTGCGGGTGCAGCCCGGCGCGACCGTCCGGGCGACGAACATGCGCCTGGTGCGGAGGGCGCACAAGCTTGGCCCGGATCCGGCGAGCGAGATCGCCTGCACGATCGGCGGCGTCGTCGCGAATAACTCCTCGGGGATGTCGTGCGGGACGCACGCCAACACCTACCGCACGCTCGAGTCGGCCGTCCTCGTGCTACCGAGCGGCACCGTGGTCGACACGGGCGCGCCGGACGCGGGGGAGCGCCTGCGCGCCGCGGAACCGCGCCTCGTGGAGGGGCTCGAGCGGATCCGCGACCGCGTGCGGCAGAACCCCGCGTCGGTCGCGACCCTGAGGCGCCTGCACGCGATCAAGAACACGATGGGCTACGGGCTCAACTCGTTCCTCGACTTCGACGAGCCGGTGAAGATCCTCGAGCACCTCGTGATCGGATCCGAGGGAACCCTCGCGTTCGTTGCGGAGGCGACCTTCCGCACGGTGCCGATCCTGCCGCAGGTGTCGACGGGCCTGCTGGTGTTTTCGAGTCTCGCCGACGCTACCGCGGCGCTCCCCGCCCTCGTGGCCGCGGGCTTCGCGACGATCGAGCTGCTCGACGCCGCCTCGCTCCGCGTCGCGCAGCGCGACCCGGAGGCGCCGGCAGAGCTCCGCGCGCTGTCGGTTGACTCGCACGCGGCGCTCCTCGTGGAGTTTCAGGAGGCGACGCCCGCCGCGCTCGCCGCGCGCGAGGAGGCTGCGGCGGAACTCCTCGTGGGCCTGCCGCTCTCCTCCGCGGCGGCACTTTCCTCCGACGCCGTCATCAGGGCGCAGCTCTGGCACATCCGCAAGGGCCTCTTCACGACCGTCGCCGAGGCGCGGCCGTCGGGCACGAACGCGCTGCTGGAGGACATCGCGGTGCCGGTCGAGCGCCTCGGCGAGACGTGCGAACGGCTGATCGAGCTGTTCGACAAGCACGGCTACGAGGAGAGCGTGATCTTCGGGCACGCGAAGGACGGCAACATCCACTTCCTCATCAACGAGCGCTTCGACGACGCCGCGAACCTCGCGCGCTACGAGGCCTTCACGGAGGAGATGATCGACCTCGTGCTCTCGCGCGGCGGCACGCTTAAGGCCGAGCACGGCACGGGGCGCATCATGGCGCCGTTCGTGAACCGGCAATACGGCGACGAGCTCTACGACGTGATGTGGCAGGTGAAGCGCCTCATCGACCCCGAGGGGCTTCTGAACCCCGGGGTGCTGCTGCCGGAGGATCCACGCGGCTACACGCGCGACCTCAAGACCGCGCCGACGGTCGAGAGTGAGGTCGATCGCTGCGTCGAGTGCGGGTACTGCGAGCCCGCCTGCCCGTCGAAGAACGTCACCCTCACGCCGCGACAGCGCATCGTGCTGCGCCGCGAGATGGAGCGGGCCCGCGAGGCGGGCGACGAGGCCCTCGCGAAGACGCTCGAAAAGGAATATGGCTACGACGGCATAGACACATGTGCCGTCGACGGCATGTGTCAGATCGCCTGTCCCGTGCGCATCAACACGGGCGATCTCGTGCGCCGCCTCCGCGCCGAGAACCAGAACGCGCTCGCGCAGGGCGGGTGGAACCTCGCCGCGAAGCACTGGGAGTCCGTGAGCGGCATGGGCGGCGCGGCGCTGTCGTTCGCGGGGCGCCTCCCGGCCGCGCTCCCGATCCTCGCGACCCGGGCGGGGCGCGCGATCCTCGGATCCGACACCGTGCCGCTGTACACCGCCGATCTGCCGGGCGGCGGATCCCGCCGGGCGCTCGTCGCGGATCCGGACGCGGAGGCCGTCTACTTCTCGTCGTGCACGACGACAATGTTCGGCCCCGTCGGCGGCGACGGCGTCGCGCAGTCGTTCCTGCGGCTCTGCGAGCGCGCGGGCGTCCGCGTCGCGACGCCCGACGACCTGCCCTCGCTGTGCTGCGGAACGCCGTGGAAGTCGAAGGGGCTGTCGAAGGGCTACGCCGAGATGAGGGCGCGGGTGGGCGCGTCGCTCCTCCGCGCGACCGACGGCGGCCGACTGCCCGTCGTCTGCGACGCGTCGAGCTGCACCGAGGGGCTGGTACCCATGGCCAAGGAGCACGGGATCCGCGTGATCGACGCGGTCGCCTTCGTCGACGAGCGGATCCTGCCGCACCTGCCCGCGGGGCAGAAGGTCGCCTCGGTCACGGTGCACCCGACGTGCTCGTCGGTACACCTCGGCATCGTCGACGCGCTCACACGGGTCGCGGGTGCCGCCGCCGACGAGGTGGTCGTGCCGGACGACTGGGGATGCTGCGGCTTCGCGGGCGATCGCGGCATGCTGCATCCCGAGCTCACGGCCTCCGCGACCGCGGCCGAGGCGGCCGATGTCGCCGCCGCCGGATCCGCCGTGCACGCCTCGCTCAACCGCACGTGCGAGCTTGGAATGACCCGCGCGACGGGTCACGAATACCGTCATATCCTGCAGCTCCTCGACGACGCAACCGCCTGATTCGGCGCCACGCCCGGGGGAGCTTCGCGTCATCGTGAGGTCATCGCCGGGCCACTCGGCGTTCACGCCGTGTTGACCCAGCCTCTCCAGACTCGGCGACGCGTGCCAACCACTCTTGGCATCGCATCTACAGCGAATGACGACGCAAAAGGGCTGATAATCACATGAATCTTGGACGTAAGGGACGCGCCGCACTCGGCATCCTCGCCGCCGCCACCGCCGCGATCTCGCTCGCGGGCTGCGCGAGCGACGGATCCGCCTCGAGCACGGTGTCCGACGCCGACATCATCTTCGACCGCTCGGCATCGGGCGACATCACGACGCACGGCGGCGCTCGCCGCGTCGACGGCGACCAGAGCGAGGCCATCCGCGCGGCGGTTGACGCCGCGGGCGCGAAGAACGTGATCCTGCTCATCGGTGACGGCATGGGCGACTCGGAGATCACCGCGGCGCGCAACGTCGCCGTCGGTGCGGGCGGCGCCTTCCAGGGCCTCGACGCGCTTCCCTTCACGGGCCAGTACACGCACTACGCCCTCGACCAGGAGACGGGCAAGCCCGACTACGTGACCGACTCGGCCGCGAGCGGCAGCGCCTGGGCGACCGGCACCAAGACCTACAACGGCGCGATCTCGGTCGACATCGAGGGCGAAGCCCAGCAGACGCTGCTCGAGAAGGCCAAGGAGGCCGACCTCGCGACCGGCATCGTCACGACGTCGGAGATCCAGGACGCGACCCCGGCCGTGCAGTACTCGCACGTCACGGGCCGCAAGTGCTACGGCCCCGTCGCCACGAGCGAAGACTGCGCCGACAACGCCCTCGAAAACGGCGGCGCCGGATCCATCACCGAGCAGATGCTCGCCACGCGCCCCGACCTCGTGCTCGGTGGCGGCGCGGAGACCTTCGCAGAGACCGCCGTCGCCGGCGAGTACGAGGGCAAGACCCTCATGGAGCAGGCCGAGGAACGCGGCTACACGGTCGTGAACGACGTCACGAGCCTCAAGGGCATCGACGTCGCGAACCAGGACGAGCCGCTGCTCGGCCTCTTCGCCGACGGCAACATGGAGGTGCGCTGGACGGGCGACTTCGCCACGCAGGGCGGCATCGCCCAGGCCGCGCAGACCTGCACCGACAACCCCGCCCGCGACCCCGAGCAGGCCCCCGACCTCGCGACGATGACCGACAAGGCCATCGAGCTCCTCAGCGAGAACGACAAGGGCTTCTTCCTGCAGGTCGAGGGCGCCTCGATCGACAAGCAGGACCACGCCGCGAACCCCTGCGGTCAGATCGGTGAGACCGTCGACCTCGACGAGGCTGTGCAGGTCGCGCTCGAGTTCGCGAAGAAGGACGGCGAGACGCTCGTCATCGTCACCGCCGACCACGCCCACACGAGCCAGATCGTCTCGCTCGACACCGAGGCGCCCGCGCTGACCTCGCGCATCGTGACCGCCGACGGCGCCGAGATGGGCATCCTCTACGGCACCGCCGAAGACCAGGCCTCGCAGGGCCACACGGGTGCGCAGCTGCGCATCGCCGCGTACGGCCCCCGCGCGGCCAACGCCGTGGGCCTGACCGACCAGACCGACCTGTTCTTCACGATCGAAGACGCGCTCGGCCTGGGCGAGTAACGCCACGCGAAGGCGCCCTCCCGGGGAGGGCGCCTTTTGCGTGTGCGTGCGCTGTCGCTTGCGTGCGCTGTCGCTCTCGCTGAGATTCTGACTTTCGGCCGAGATTCGGCGATATCGCAAGAATCGTCAGAACCTCACGCGATCGTCAGAACCTCGCGGCGCGGGAGGGATCGTCAGGGTGCAACTTCCAGGCAGTGCGGCAGTCGCGGATCCGCGGGCCCGCCGCACGCCCCGCCGCGCTGAGGTTCTGACTTTCGGCCGAGATCCGGCGTTATCGCGATAGTCGTCAGAGTCTCGCGCGATCGTCAGAATCTCGTGGCGCGGGAGGCCCGCCCGGATCCGGATCCGTGGTGCGAGGAATCGCGCCGGCGGTGCCGTGGGCGGCGCTGCCGGGCGTGCTGAGATTCTGACTTTCGGCCGAGATCCGGCGTTATCGCGATAATCGTCAGAATCTCACGCGATCGTCAGAACCTCGCGGCGCGGGGCGCCACGAGAGCGCCTATTCCGCCACGCGGGGCCGCGCCGAGATCGCCCGCAGGTGCGCGCGGGTGGGCTCGACGACGAATTCTGCGTACTCCGGGTGCTTCGGCAACCACGCCTTCACATACGGGCACACGGGTACGACCTTCATGCCGCGATCGACGATGTCGCGTATTACCGCGCGCACCAGCACCGAGGCGAGACCCTTGCCCGCGTGACTCTCGGCGACGAGGGTGTGGAAGAGGATCCGCTCGTCGCCGGTGTCGACGTACGCCTCTTCGCCGATCTCGGTGCCCTCGTCGAGCAGAACGTAGCGCAGCTCGGACGGGCGGTCTTCGACGGTGGCCATCGTCTCTCCTAGTCGCGGGGTCGCAGGCGCGCGTTCGGCAGCGCCGGCGCGGGAAGCGGTGCGGGCTGGCCCGCGGGGAAGGAACCGAACAGCGGATCCGCGACCTCGTCGGCCTCGAATCCCATCTCGGCCTGGTAGCGGCGGCGGTAGTCGGCGATCTCGTCGTGGTCGCGGCCGATGAAGTTCCACCACATGACGATCTGCTCGCCGAACGGCACGCCGCCGAGCAGGATCACCCGCGCGCCCGCGGCTGACGAGATCGTGAGGGTGTCAGATCCGGTCGGCACGTACCCCAGCTCGCGATGTGCGACGGGCGTGCCATTCACGGCGATGTCGCCCGTCTCGGCGAGGGCAGCGAACTCGAAGTCGCGCCTCACCTCGAACGTCGCGCTCGCGCCGGGCGCGAGCACGAGCTCGGCGCCGAGCAGATCGGGCGTGCGGGTCTCGACCGGCGACGCGGATCCGGCGAGCGAGCCGATGAAGACGCGGGCGGTCGCGCCGGGCGCGGCGGGGATCGCGTCGGGAACGTAGTGCTCGAAATGGTTGTCGCTGAAGCGGGTCGCATCGGGGAGCGCGTACCAGAGCTGCACGCCGTGCAGTGTGCGCGTCTCGGGCGCCGAGATTTCCTGGTGGGTGATGCCGCGCCCGGCGATCATGAGGTTGAGCTCGCCCGGCCGCACGCGGGCGGCGTTGCCCGCGGAATCGAGGTGATCGATCTCACCCGAGAAGAGCCACGAGACGGTCGCAAGCCCCGTGTGTGGGTGGCGGGGAACGTCCATGCCGCCCGTTTCCGAGACGTCATCCGGGCCGTAGTGATCGATGAAGCACCATGATCCGACGAGCGAGCGCCTGCGCTGGGGGAGGGTGCGCGAGACTGGCATCGCCCGGGGCCCGCCGAGCGGGACGGCCCGAGGCTCGAGCACCTCGACCTCGGTGCACTCGACGCCGGGCTCGAGAACGGTGACGGCGGGGGAGAGCTCTTCATTGCTCATATTCCCAGCCTACAGTCTATGCATGTGAATGGGAAGGGATCGCGCTCGGGTGCGGCGCGTAGCCTGTATCCCGATGCCCAAAGACTTCTCGCGCCCCGTTTTCCGCCCCTCCGAGACCTTCGACCGACTGTTCGAATCTGAGGATCCGGCGGAGGTATCGCGCGCCGCGCACGCGACCGCGACGACCCTGCTCGCGCGCGTGCGGAGCGAAGCGGATCCGGACGCCGTCGAACGCCTCATCTCGTTCGCCGCGGTCAACGGCATCGACGACATCGCGCATCTGTGGTCGCGCTCGCCGGCCAAGAGCCTGCCGGGCGCGCTGTGGCGGATGTATCTGATTCAGCTCAGCATCCACGACGATCCGCAGACCGCGGCGCTGCTGTACGAGCGCGGGCGGGTCGAGCTCTCCTCAACCGACCCGATAGTCGCGGGGGCACCGGTGCCCGCGGGGCCGGCGGAGCTCGTCGCGCTGATCGACACGATCCTCCGCGGCGCCTTCACGGGCGACTTCGCCGTCGCCCTCGACCGCGCGGCCGCGTTCTGCCGCGTGCAGGCGTCCGGATCCACGCACCTCGCCGACGACTATGAGGGCACCGAGCCCGAGCGCGCGACGACCCTGACGAACCGGGCCTCGCGCCTCGCGGCCTTCGCGGACGAGCTGGCGATGGCCTCGCGCCTCTGGCGCCGCGGCGACCTGATCTAACCCGAGGCGTGTCCCACTTCGTGCGGGAATGGGCCCGCTATTCCGGCCAAAACTGGGACATGCCCTGAGGCGTGTCCCACTTTGTGGGGGAATGAGCCCGCCGTTCCTACCTCAACTGGGACATGCCCTGAGGCGTGTCCCACTTTGTGCGGGAATGAGGGTGCGAAAAAGCCGAGCCGCACAAGTACGCCTCACGGCGGAAGGCCGCTCGAAGCGGCAAAATTTGGAGCCCGGGGTAATGTGCGGCCCGGCAGTATCAGTGTAACGAATGGCCGGCTGGGGTATTCCCAGCCGGCCATCACGTTTTATCCGAAGCGTCCCGACACGTAGTCTTCGGTCGCCTGAACCGACGGCGAGGTGAAGATCTTCGTGGTGTCGTCGAACTCGATGAGCTTGCCGGGCTTGCCGGTGCCCGCGATGTTGAAGAACGCCGTCTTGTCGCTGACGCGGCTCGCCTGCTGCATGTTGTGCGTGACGATGACGACGGTGTACTCGTGCTTGATCTCCTCGATGAGCTCCTCGATCGCGAAGGTCGAGATCGGGTCGAGGGCCGAGCAGGGCTCGTCCATGAGGATCACGTCGGGCGATACGGCGATCGCGCGGGCGATGCAGAGGCGCTGCTGCTGTCCACCCGAGAGGCCGGAGCCGGGCTTGTCGAGGCGGTCCTTGACCTCGTTCCAGAGGTTCGCTCCGCGGAGCGACTTCTCGACGAGGGCGTCCTGGTCGCTCTTCGCCATGCGGCGGTTGTTGAGCTTGACGCCTGCCAGCACGTTCTCCTTGATGCTCATCGTGGGGAACGGGTTGGGGCGCTGGAACACCATGCCCACCTGGCGGCGGACGAGAACGGGGTCGACGCCCGAGCCGTACAGGTTCTTGCCGTCGATCAGCACCTCGCCTTCGACGCGTGCGCCGGGGATGACCTCGTGCATACGGTTGAGGGTGCGCAGGAAGGTCGACTTGCCGCAGCCCGAGGGGCCGATGAACGCCGTGACGGTGCCGGGCTGGATGTCGATCGACACGCCCTCGACGGCGAGGAAGTCACCGTAGTAGACGTTGAGGTCGTTGACTTCGATGCTCTTGGACATCTGGAGGATCCTTTACTTGAGTCGCGCCGCTCAGCGACCACTGGTCTTGGGGGCGAAGAACTTGGAGATGCCGCGGCCGATGAGGTTCAGCAGCATCACAATGATGAGCAGCGTCAGGGCTGCGGCCCATGCGCGCTCGAGTGAGGCATTCGGAGACGAGGCGCTCGGATACATGAACTCGTTATAGACGAACACGGGCAGGGTCATCATCTGGCCGTTGTCGCTCTGGAACGCGTTCATCTGCAAGTTGGCGGTGACGCCGACCGTGAGCAGCAGGGGAGCGGTCTCGCCGATGACGCGGGCGATCGCGAGCATGATCGACGTGGTGATGCCGGCGATCGATGTCGGAAGGACGACCTTGATGATCGTGAGCCACTTCGGCACGCCGAGCGCGTACGAAGCCTCGCGCAGTTCGTTCGGGACGATGCGGAGCATCTCCTCGGATCCGCGCACCACGACGGGAATCATGAGTACTGAAAGGGCGAGCGCGCCCATGATGCCCATGCGGATGCCGGGGCCGAAGAAGATCGTGAACACCGAGTAGATGAACAGGCCGGCCACGATCGACGGGATGCCCGTCATGACGTCCACGAAGAACGTGATGCCCTTGGAGAGGCGGTTGCCGTTGCCGTACTCGACGAGGTAGATCGACGTCATGAGTCCGATCGGCACCGAGATGATGGCCGCGAGCCCCGTGACGATGAGGGTGCCCCAGATCGCGTGGACGGCGCCGCCGCCCTCACCGATGACGTTGCGCATCGACCAGCTGAAGAACGTCGGATCCATTCGAGCGAGGCCGTTGGAGATCACCGTCCACAGCACGGAGACGAGCGGCAGGCACGCGATGACGAACGCCGTCGAGATGAGCGCCGTCATGAGTCGGTCGGTCGCGTGACGTCGGCTCTCCGCGATGAGCGAGAGCACGTAGACGAACACGATGTACAGCACCATGCCGATGAAGAGCGCGGCCGCGACGTTCAGGTCGGCGAGCGGCGATCCCGCGTTCATCACGGCGAAGATCGCGAAAGAGACGACCATGGCGCCGGCGAGGATCGCCCAGGGAGAGCCCTTGGGCAGGCGGCCCGTCGAGATGCGCGAGGGCGGAACGACGACCGTTTCGGTGGTGGGGGCAGTCATGTCAGTTGGCTCCCGAGAACTCTGCACGGCGGTTCACGATCCAGCGCGCGACGGCGTTGACCGCGAAGGTCACGATGAACAGGATCAGACCGGTGGCGATGAGGGTGTTCACGCCAGTGTCGAACGCCTCCGGGAAGTGCAGCGCGATGTTCGCGGCGATCGACTGCGGGTTGCCTGACTGGAGCAGCTGGAACGCGACGATCGGCGAGCCCGAGAGCACCATGGTCACGGCCATGGTCTCTCCGAGCGCGCGGCCGAGGCCGAGCATGGCGCCCGAGACCATGCCGCCGCGCGCGAACGGGAGCACCGCCATCCGGATCATCTCCCACCGGGTCGCGCCGAGCGCGAGCGCGGCTTCCTCGTGCAGCTTCGGAGTCTGCAGGAATACCTCGCGGCAGATGGCGGTCATGATCGGCAGGATCATGACGGACAGGACGAGCGCGGCCGTGAGGACCGTGCGACCGGTGGCGGAGACGGGGCCGCTGAAGAACAGATTCAGGATCGGCCACGTGCCGATCGTGTCGGTCAGCGTCGCAAAGAACGGCTGGAGGAAGCCCGAGAAGAACAGCGCGCCCCAGAGGCCGAACACGACCGACGGCACCGCGGCGAGCAGATCGATGATGTAGCCGAGCACGGCCGCGAGGCGTCGGGGCGCGTAGTGCGAGATGAACAGCGCGATGCCGATGGCGATCGGGCTGGCGATCGCGAGCGCGAGCAGCGCCGACCAGAGCGTGCCGAAGAGGAACGGCAACGCGTAGCTCCAGAAGTTCTCGCCGCCGAGGATGGGGTTCGTGTCCGCGTCTCCCGCGATGGCGGGAATCGACTGAACGACGAGGAAGACGGCGGTCGCGGCGAGGACGATCAGGATGATGATGCCGGCGCCGAGCGAGCTGCCGGAGAAAGCGAGATCGCCGGGGCGCTTCTTCGCTTTGATACTGCCTTCTGGCGGTGCCTGCCGTGCAGGCGCCTTCTCGGTCGTGCTCATGAGCTCCAGGTTTTCGTGAAGTGTGTAGTCATGCGGGTGCCCCCGGGACGGATCCCACGTTTCGTGAGGCCGTCCCAGGGGCTCCGAGCACAGAGATTACTCCGTGACGATCGCGTCGATCGCGGCGCTTACCTGCTCGCGCAGTGCGTCGGAGATCGGGGCGCTGCCGGCCTCGGCCGCCGAGATCTCCTGGCCCTCGGCGGAAGCCACGAAGGTGAAGTAGTCCTTCACCAGCTGAGCCTTCGTCGCATCCTCGTACTCGGTGCAGCTGATGAGGTACGACACGAGGGCGATCGGGTAGGCGCCGTCGGACGCCGACGCGGGGTCGACCGCGAAGACGAGGTCCTGGGGCTCGCGGCCCTCTTCGAGCGGCGAGTTCTCGATGAGCTTCGAGGCAGCCTCGGCCGAGTACGGAACGTACTCGCCGTCGACTCCCACGGCCACCTGGCCGGCGTCGGCCGGAATCTGCGATGCGTCGAGGTAGCCGATCGTGCCCTCGCTCGAGCCGAGCACCTGGGCGATGCCCTGCGTGCCCTGGGCGCGCTCGGTGCCGTTGATGGGCCACTCGTCGCCGACCTCGTAGGTCCACACGTCGCCGGCGGTCGCCGAGAGGTAGCTCACGAAGGTCTCGGTCGTGCCGGACGCGTCCGAGCGGTTGACCGGGGTGATGGCCGAGTCGGGCAGTTCGACGCCCTCGTTCTGGGACGCGATCGCCTCGTCGTTCCACTGCGTGATCTCGCCGGCGAAGATTCCGGCGATCGTCGCGGCATCCATGTTGAGCGTGTCGATGCCGGGAAGGTTGAACGCGACGGCGACGGGCGAGATGTATGTCGGAACCTCGACGATGCTGTCCGTGGCGCAGCCCTTGAAACCGGCCGAGAGTTCCTCGACGTGGTAGGCACGGTCCGAACCGATGAAGTCGGAGGCACCGGCGAGGAAGTTGTCGCGGCCTGCACCCGAGCCGGTCGACTCGTAGTTCACGGTCACGCCGGGGTTCTTGCCCTGGAAGGTGGCGACGAGCGCAGCCTGGGCGGCAGCCTGCGACGAGGCTCCGGTCGCGCCGATCGTGCCCGTGGCGCCGCCCGCGGGAGCCTCCGAGGAGGAGCCCTCGGGGGCCGAGGACGACGCGGGAGTGGTGTCTTCGTTCGCGGCGCAGCCAGCGAGCGTGAGAGCGGCGACGGCGCCGAGTGCGGCGATACCGGAGAGGCGGGTGAGCTTCACGAGAGAATCCGTTCCATAAGAGAGAAGGAAGTTCTGGTGCTGGGAGGGACACCCAGCAATGACAGACGCTAAGCGCGCTTGCTAACTGAACTCCAGACGGAAGGTAAACGGATGATTAACGAGAATGTGAAGTTGCTTAGAGGGCGTAGTCGGCGACGACCGGCGCGTGGTCGCTCCAGCGCGTGTCATACGAGGGGTAGCGATCGACGCGGTAGCCCTCGACGAGCGCCGCGAGGGCAGGCGTCGCGAGGTGGTAATCGATGCGCCAGCCCGTGTCCTTGTCGAAGGCCTGGCCGCGGTTCGACCACCAACTGAAGGGACCCTCGACCTCGCCCGCGAAGGCGCGGCCGACATCGACGAAGCCGAGGCCCGTGCGGCCGGCCGCATACGGGCGGGTGTCGCTGAGCTCGCCCACCTTGCCGCGGGATCCGCTGAACTGGCCGACGACGGGCTCGCCCGCGGCGCCGAGGAACTGATCGAAGTAGGCACGCTCGCGGGCGAGGAAGCCGGCGCGGGAAACGTTGCCCTTCCAGTTCTTGATGTCGAACTCGCGGTGGCCGACGTTCAGATCGCCCGTGACGACGGCGTACTCGCCGAGCTGGGGCAGTCGCGAAGCCATGGCGTCGAGGAACAGCCACTTCGCGTCCTGCTTCGGGGTGTCGACCTCGCCCGAGTGCACGTATGCGCTCACGACGGTCACGACGCGGTCGCCGATCTGGAAGTCGGCCTCGAGCCAGCGGCCCTGGGCGTCCACGCCCTCGCCGAGGCCGGTGCGGTGCGCGATGGCGGGTTCGCGAGACGCGATCGCGACGCCCGCGCGGCCCTTCTGCGGCGACTCCTCCTCGAAGATGTGCCAGCCGGGCAGAACGGCCTCGAGGTGCTCGAGCTGGCCGCGCACCTCCTGGATTGTCAGGATGTCGACCCCGCTCGACTCGATCCAGCCGGCCATTCCCTTGCGGGCTGCGGCGCGGATTCCATTGACGTTGACGGAGGCGATGCGAGTCATACCCACCAGCCTAACGACGAAACGGGGCCCGACCAGAAGGTCGAGCCCCGTTCTCGTGGCGTTAGATCAGCGGCCGCCCTTGAGCACGGCCTGCTTCACCTCGGCGATCGCCTTGGTGATCTCGATGCCGCGGGGGCATGCCTCGGTGCAGTTGAAGGTCGTGCGGCAGCGCCACACGCCTTCCTTGTCGTTGAGGATGTCGAGACGCACCTGCGACTCGTCGTCGCGCGAGTCGAAGATGAAGCGGTGAGCGTTCACGATCGCGGCGGGGCCGAAGTACTGGCCATCGGTCCAGAACACGGGGCACGACGAGGTGCACGCGGCGCAGAGGATGCACTTGGTGGTGTCGTCGAAGCGCGCGCGGTCCTCGACCGACTGGAAGCGCTCCTTGCCCTTCTCCGGCGTCGAACGCGACTGCAGGAACGGCTGCACCTCGCGGAACGCGGCGAAGAACGGATCCATGTCGACGATGAGGTCCTTCTCGAGGGGGAGACCCTTGATCGCCTCAACGTAGACGGGCTTCGAGATGTCGAGGTCCTTGATCAGCGTCTTGCACGCGAGACGGTTGCGACCGTTGATGCGCATCGCGTCGGATCCGCAGATGCCGTGCGCGCACGAGCGGCGGAACGCGAGCGAGCCGTCCATGTCCCACTTGATGCGGTGAAGCGCATCGAGAACGCGGTCGGTCGGGTACATCTCGACGTCGTAGTCGACCCAGCGGGGCTCGCTGTCCTTCTCCGGGTCGAAGCGACGCACCATGAAGGTGACGAGGTACGACTGGATTGCCTGCTCCTCGGCAGGTGCTTCTGCCACAGCTGCGGACATCAGTACTTCCTCTCCTTCGGCGGGTAGCGCAAGTTGCCGTTCTCGTCCTTGACGAAGACGACGGGCTTCCAATCGAGCGTGATGTGGTCCTCGGGGTTCGGCGAGTGCGGGTCGCCCGTGAGGTACGCCATCGTGTGCTTCATGTAGTTGGCGTCATCGCGGTCGGGGTAGTCCTCGCGCATGTGTCCGCCGCGGCTCTCCTTGCGGTTACGCGCGGCGTACGCCACGATCTCCGCGAGGTCGAGGAGGAAACCAAGCTCGATGGCCTCGAGCAGGTCGGTGTTGAAGCGCTTACCCTTGTCGTCGATGGAGACGTTCATGTAGCGCTGGCGCAGCTCGTGGATGGTGCCCATGACGTTCGTCAGGGTCTCCTCGGTGCGGAACACCTGAGCGTTTTTGTCCATCTCTTCCTGCAGCGTGCGGCGGATGTCCGCGATGCGCTCGGTGCCGTTGGAGTTGCGCAGGCGCTCGACCATGTCGCGCACCTCCTTCGCGGGATCCGCGGGGAGGGGAACGAAGTCGGCGGTCTTCGCGTAGGCGACGGCATTACGGCCGGAGCGCTTACCGAAGACGTTGATGTCGAGCAGCGAGTTGGTGCCGAGGCGGTTGGATCCGTGCACCGACACGCAGGCGCACTCGCCGGCCGCGTAGAGGCCGGGGACGATCTCGTCGTTGTTCGCGAGGACCTCGCCCTCGTTGTTCGTCGGGATGCCGCCCATCGCGTAGTGCGCCGTCGGCATCACGGGAACGGGCTCGACGACCGGGTCGACGCCCAGGTAGGTGCGCGCGAACTCGGTGATGTCGGGGAGTTTCGTCTCGAGCACCTCGGCACCCAGATGGGTGCAGTCGAGGTAGACGTAGTCCTTGTTCGGGCCGGCGCCGCGGCCGTCGAGGACCTCCTTGACCATCGAACGCGCGACAATGTCACGCGGCGCGAGGTCCTTAATCGTCGGGGCGTAGCGCTCCATGAAGCGCTCGCCCGAGGCGTTACGCAGGATGGCGCCCTCACCGCGGGCACCCTCGGTGAGGAGGATGCCAAGGCCGGCGAGGCCCGTCGGGTGGAACTGGAAGAACTCGATGTCCTCAAGGGGGAGACCCTTGCGCCACACGATGCCGACGCCGTCACCCGTGAGGGTGTGCGCGTTCGAGGTGGTCTTGAACATCTTGCCGAAGCCGCCCGAGGCGAACACGACCGACTTCGCCTGGAAGACATGCAGGTCACCGGTCGCGAGCTCGAGGGCGACGATACCCGCGACGCGGGTCTTGCCGTTGTCGTCCTTCGTGGTGACGAGGTCGAGGGCGTAGAACTCGTTGAAGAAGTTGATGCCCAGCTTGACGCAGTTCTGGTACAGCGTCTGGAGGATCATGTGACCGGTGCGGTCGGCGGCGTAGCAGGCGCGGCGCACGGGCGCCTTGCCGTGCTCACGGGTGTGGCCACCGAAGCGACGCTGGTCGATCTTGCCGTCCGGCGTGCGGTTGAAGGGGAGGCCCATGTTCTCGAGGTCGATGACCGCGTCGATGGCTTCCTTCGCGAGGATCTCAGCAGCGTCCTGGTCGACGAGGTAGTCGCCGCCCTTGACGGTGTCGAAGGTGTGCCACTCCCACGAGTCTTCCTCGACGTTCGCGAGCGCCGCGGCCATGCCGCCCTGCGCCGCGCCCGTGTGGGAACGCGTGGGGTAGAGCTTCGTCACGACGGCCGTCTTGGCGTTCGGGCCGGCCTCGATGGCAGCGCGCATGCCGGCGCCGCCGGCGCCGACGATCACGACGTCGTGCTGGTGGTAGTAGACGCCGTCCTTGAGTTCTGCGTCGGGGTACTTATTCGTCATAAGAATGTGGTTCCGTTCTCGGCTCAAAGCTCAGAGCAGAAGGACGCGAGCAGGGCGGGGTCAGAGCCGGCCGGGCACGGGTCGAAGGTGAACACGACGAGCGTGCCGAGCAGGATCATGAGCGCGGCGACGATTCCGATGATCCACACGAGGGTGGTGCGGACCTTGACGTTGAGCACGTAGTCGTTGACGACGGTGCGCATGCCGTTGGCGCCGTGAATGAAGGCGAGCCAGAGCATCAGGACGTCCCACCACTGCCAGAACGGATCCGAGAGCTTGCCGCCGACGAAGGCGAAGCTGACGGCCGAGATGCCCTCGCCGACCATGAGGTTGACGAAGAGGTGGCCGAAGATCAGAACGATGAGCAGCACGCCGGACAGGCGCATGTAGAGCCAGCCCCACTTCTCAAGGTTCGAGCCCTTGCGGCGCTGGGGAATGCGGGGTGCTTCAAGAGCGGAAGCGTTCATCAGTGACCACCACCCATGTGCGAGAGAACGTTCGGGATGTGACGAGCGGCGAAGCCGGCGATCGTGACGATCCAGATGACGATGACGCACCAGAACATCTGGCGCTGGTACTTCGCACCCTTCGACCAGAAGTCGATGAGGATGATGCGCAGACCGTTGAACGCGTGATACGCGATACCGGCGACGAGAATGACCTCACCGAAGCCCATGATGGGTGTCTGGTACTGGCCGATCACGGCGTTGTACGCCTCGGGGGAGACCCTGATCAGCGCCGTGTCGAGCACGTGCACGAGCAGGAAGAAGAAAATGGCGATGCCGGTGATACGGTGCAGGACCCACGACCACATGCCCTCGCGGCCGCGATACAGGGTGCCGCGCGGAACCTTCGAGGTGGTCTGGGACACGTCTGGTGTCTGACGCGCAGGTGCGGACACGATCGTCCTCTCTGAGATGATGTTGGCTCTGCCCGCTTGCACGCCAATGTGGGCGCGTTCACGGGCCATAGTTTCAGGGTACTCCCCGCCCTCGAAACGTTCGATGAAGGTAGACCTAAGTTCGTCTCGCCCCGCGGCGCTCCCCAGTTGCGACAGCTTCGTCGACTACCGTGGGGGCCATGTCTGAGCCGATCGACGACTTCTACGCTGTAATCCCGGCCGGGGGCATTGGATCCCGCCTCTGGCCGCTCTCGCGCGCAGAGTCGCCCAAGTTCCTGCACGATCTGACGGGCGCCGGGGCCTCCCTGTTGCGCATGACGTGGGATCGCCTGCTGCCCCTGACGGGCACCGATCGGATCGCAGTTGTCACGGGCCGCGCGCACGGCCCGAAGGTCGAGGAAGACCTTCCCGACGTCGACCTCAACAACGTCTTTATGGAGATGGATCCGCGCGACTCGTCGGCCGCGATCGGCCTCGCCGCCGCGATCCTCGAGCGCCGGCACCCCGGCGTCGTGATCGGATCCTTCGCCGCGGATCACGTGATCAAGCGCCAGCGCGTGTTCGAGTTCACGGTGCGCCAGGCGGTCGCCGCGGCGCGTGAGGGATACATCGCGACGATCGGCATCCAGCCCTCCGAGCCCGCTGTCGGCTTCGGCTATATCAAAACGGGCGACGAGCTCATCATCGACGACGCGCCCATGGCCGCCCTCGTCGAGCGCTTCGTCGAGAAGCCGGACCTGGCTACGGCGCGCGAGTACTTCGCCGATCGCTCCTATCTCTGGAACGCGGGCATGTTTATCTCCCGCGCCGACGTGATCCTTGACGAGCTCAAGGCCAACGAGCCCGAGCTGCACGCCGGCCTCATGGAGATCGCCGATGCCTGGGACACCGCCTCCCGCGACGAGGTCGTGGAGCGCGTGTGGCCGACGCTCAAGAAGATCGCGATCGACTACGCGGTCGCGGAGCCGGCCGCGGAGAAGGGCCGCCTCGCCGTGATTCCCGGGCAGTTCGACTGGGACGACGTGGGCGACTTCGCGAGCCTCTGGACGCTCGTGGGCGACGGCCGTCGCGAGGGGGTAACGACCCTGGGCAGCAACCAGGACGTTCTCGACGACAACGCGACCGCCCTGGTGGTCTCGGAGACCGACCGCGTCATCGCGATGATCGGCGTCGAGAACATCATCGTGGTCGATACGCCCGACGCACTCCTCGTCACGACGAGCGAGCATGCGCAGCGCGTCAAGCAGACCGTGAGCTCGCTGCAGAACAAGGGTCGCGACAGCGTTCTCTGATCCCACCGGGAATTTCGCGCGCCCGCGAACATAACTATCGCGTCTCGGCACTCGTGTGCCGGTCGATACGCTCAGTTTTGCCGCGATAACGTGAGCACATCGCTTCGGAAAGCGCGGCCTATTACTCGGGCGCGCGGCGAGGCGCGACATCCCTGGAGGACACCAGACATGAACATGATCAAGCGCACGGCATTCGGTGCCACCGCTGTTGTCAGTGCAGGCCTGCTGCTCGCCGCATGCGGCGCTGCGCCCGACGAAGCATCGACCCCCTCGGAGGGCGGCGACGCATCGGCCCCGGCCGCGTCGGACTTCCTGCCCTGCATCGTTTCCGACTTCGGTGGCTTCGACGACAAGTCGTTCAACCAGCTCTCCCTCGAGGGGGTCGAGCAGGCGGCCGACGAGCTTGGTGTTGACTTCAAGCAGGTCGAATCGAACGCCGAGACCGATTACGCACCGAACCTGAACGCGCTCGTCGCCCAGGGCTGTAGCGCCATCGCGTCGGTCGGCTTCGCACTCGCCCCCGCAACGGTCGAGGCTGCGAACGCCAACCCCGACATCGACTTCATCCTCATCGACGACGCGGCCGACACCGACTTCGACGGCACGAAGGACGCCGAGACGGTCAAGCCGCTGCTCTACGACACGGCCCAGGCCGCGTTCCTCGCCGGCTACCTGTCGGCGGGCTATTCGGAGGCCGGCAAGGTCGGTACCTTCGGTGGCCAGGAGTTCCCGACCGTGACGATCTTCATGGACGGCTTCAAGCAGGGCGTCGACTACTACAACGAGACCAAGGGCACTGACGTGTCGGTCATTGGTTGGGACGGCGAGACCGGTTCGTTCACGGGCGGCTTCTCGGCGGGCCCCGAGGCGAAGACCGTGGCGCAGAACATCATCGACCAGGGCGTCGACGTGCTGCTTCCGGTCGGTGGCCCGATCTACCAGTCGGCGCTGCAGGCCATTAAGGAAGACGGCGGCGACATCGCGCTGATCGGTGCCGACGCCGACCTCTTCGAGAGCGACCCGACCACGGCCGACTACGTGCTGACGTCGATCCTCAAGAACATGCACCTGTCGACCTACGAGGCCGTCATGGCGAGCGCGAACGGCGAGTTCGATGCCGAGGCCTACATCGGCACCCTCGAGAACGAGGGCGTCGGTATCGCCGACCTGCATAACTTCGCTGACAAGGTTGACCCGGCGCTCCTCGAGGAGGTCAACGCTCTTCAGGAGCAGATCATCTCGGGCGATCTCGAGGTTGATTCGTACCTGAGCTAATTGCTCGGTGGGGAGGGGAGGCCGGCTCGCGCCGACCTCCCCTCGTCATGTGTGACGCTCCGGAATAGGATCAGGAACTATGAAGCTCGAACTGCGCGGCATCACGAAGCGATTCGGCGCGCTGACAGCCAACGACCACATCGATCTCACGATCGAACCGGGCGAGATTCACTCGCTCCTCGGTGAGAACGGTGCGGGAAAGTCCACGCTGATGAACGTGCTCTACGGCCTCTACCAGGCCGACGAGGGCGACATCCTGCTCGACGATGTCGTGCAGCACTTCAGCGGCCCCGGCGACGCGATGGCCGCCGGCATCGGCATGGTGCACCAGCACTTCATGCTGATCCCGGTGTTCACGGTCGCCGAGAACGTGATGCTCGGTCACGAGCAGACCGCGTTCGGTGGGCGCCTCGACCTCGCGGCGGCGCGCAAGCGCGTGCGCGAGATCTCCGACCGTTTCGGGTTCGACGTGGATCCGGATGCGGTTGTCGAGGATCTCCCCGTCGGCGTGCAGCAGCGGGTCGAGATCATCAAGGCGCTCTCGCGCGACGCGAAGGTTCTCGTCTTCGACGAGCCCACCGCCGTGCTCACGCCGCAGGAGACCGACGAGCTCATGGCGACCATGCGCCAACTGCGCGACGCCGGCACGTCGATCGTCTTCATCACACACAAGCTCCGCGAGGTGCGCGAGGTGGCCGACCGCATCACGGTCGTGCGCCTCGGCAAGATCGTCGGCACGGCGTCGCCGACCGCGACGAACGAGGAGCTCGCGTCGCTCATGGTGGGCCGCGCGGTCGAGCTGACGGTCCACAAGGACGCGCCGAAGCTCGGATCCGAGGCGCTCGTCGTGCAGAACCTCACCGTCACCGACGAGACCGGGCAGGTCACCGTCGACGACGTGTCGTTCTCGGTGAGCGGCGGCGAGACGCTCGCGATCGTGGGCGTGCAGGGCAACGGCCAGACCGAGCTGACCGAGGCGCTCGTCGGCCTGCAGGATCGCGTGAGCGGAAGCGTGGTGCTCGACGGAAACGAGCTCATCGGCCGCACGGTGCGCGACATCCTCGAGGCGGGCGTGGGCTTCGTGCCCGAGGACCGCAGCATCGACGGCCTCGTGAAGGAGTTCTCGATCGCCGAGAACCTCATGCTCGACCGCTCGCACGGCGCCCCCTTCGTCTCGGCCGGCAACGTCCAGCGCCGGGTGCTCGACGAGTTCGCGCGCGAGAAGATCGCCGAGTTCGACATTCGCACGCAGGGACCGCAGCAGGCGGCCGGCCGCCTCTCGGGCGGTAATCAGCAGAAGGTCGTGCTCGCCCGCGAGCTGAGCCGCGACCTCGCGCTGTTCGTCGCGGCGCAGCCCACCCGCGGCGTCGACGTCGGATCCATCGAGTTCATCCACACCCGCATCGTCGCGACACGCGACAGCGGGATCCCCGTCATCGTGATCTCGACCGAGCTCGACGAGGCCACGGCCCTCGCCGACCGGATCATGGTGATGTACCGCGGCAAGGTCGTCGGCATCGTTCCCGGCAACACCCCGCGCGAGACGCTCGGCCTGATGATGGCCGGAATGATCGACGAGACCGCATCGGAGGTGGCGGAATGAGCACCGCCGATAACCAGCCATCGCGCTGGCACCAGGCCTTCCGCGCCATCACGACCGGTAACGGCCTCATCGCCGTGCTGTCGGTCGTGCTCGCGCTGATCGCCGGATCCATTCTTATCGCCGTGACCGACGACGGCGTGCGGGCCGCGGCGGGGTACTTCTTCGCCCGCCCCGGCGACACCTTTGTCGCGATCTGGGAGGCCGCCTCTGGCGCCTACGTCGCGCTCTTCCAGGGCGCGATCTACAACACGAACGCCTCGACGTTCGCGGCGGGCATCAAGCCGCTGACCGAGTCGCTGAAGTTCGCGACGCCGCTGATCGCGGCGGGCCTCGGCGTGGGCCTCGCGTTCCGCGCGGGCCTGTTCAACATCGGTGGCCAGGGCCAGATGCTCATGGCGGCTGCGGCCGCGGGCTACGTCGGCGCCTACATGGACCTGCCGGTCGGGCTGCACCTCGTCGTCGCGATCGTCGCTGGCGTCATCGCGGGTGGCCTCTGGGCCGGTATCGCGGGCCTCTTGAAGGCGAAGACGGGCGCGCACGAGGTGATCCTCACGATCATGCTCAACAACATCGCGTTCTACCTCCTCGCGTGGATGCTCGCGACGCAGGGCATCCTGCAGGCGCCCGGATCCAGCAACCCGAAGACCGCGGCGATGGCCGACACGGCCCGCCTGCCCCAGCTCCTCGGAAGCGGCTTCGGCCTGCACGCCGGCGTGATCCTCGCGATCGTCGCCGTCATCTTCACCTGGTGGCTGCTCGAGCGTTCGAGCCTCGGCTACCGCCTGCGCGCCGTGGGCGAGAACCCCGACGCGGCCCGCACGGCGGGCATCAACGTGGGCCGCTCGTACGTGACGGTCATGCTGATCGCCGGTGGCCTCGTCGGTATCGCCGGCGTCACGCAGGTGCTCGGCACCGTGCCGACGGGCTTCGGCGGCGACATCGACGCCGGCATGGGCTTCGACGCCATCACTGTCGCGCTCCTCGGCCGCTCGACCCCGATCGGGATCCTCTTCGCGGGCCTGCTGTTCGGCGCGTTCAAGGCCGGTGGGTTCTGGATGCAGGCAGCCGAGCAGGTGCCGAACGAGGTCGTCCTCGTCGTGCAGTCGCTCATCGTGCTCTTCATCGCCGCGCCGCCGCTCGTGCGGGCCGTTTTCGGCCTGCCGCAGGCCGACGGCCGCCGCAAGAACAAGAAACAGAAGAAGTCTCGTTCGAAGAAGGAGGTGTCGGCATGACCGCCGTCGCCGAAACCGTCGTGAGCGACGAGCAGCGCCAGGTCACGGTGCGCTCGTGGAAGACGCCCATCATCTTCGCGGTCTTCACGCTGCTGTTCGCGCTGCTGCCGATCGCGGCGCCGCGCGAGGGCCACAGCACGTTCCGCCTCGTGCGCAGCAACGCCGCGGCGATCCAGGTGCCCGACCTCGTCCTGCCGTCGAACGCGACGGCGTGGGTGAGCGTCGTCCTCCTCGCGGCCGCGACCGTGCTCGCGGCCGTCTGGACGCGGGCCGGCAAGCGGATCCCGCTCTGGCTCATCACGGTCTACGTCATCGTGTTGCTGGTGGGCTTCCTCACCTGGGCCTCGGCGGGCGCGACCCTGCCGATGATCGGCCTGCTGGGCGGCGCGCTCACGCTCGCGACCCCGCTGATCTTCGGCGCCCTCGGCGGCGTGATCGGCGAGCGCGTCGGCGTCGTCAACATCGCGATCGAAGCACAGCTTCTCGCGGGCGCCTTCACGGCGGCCCTCGTCGGAACGATGACGGGCACGCCGTGGGCGGGCCTCATCGCCGCGATGATCGCCGGCCTGCTCGTGGGCCTCGTGCTCGCGGTCTTCGCGATCACCTACTACGTGAGCCAGATCATCGTCGGTGTCGTGTTGAACGTGCTGGTGATCGGCCTGACGACCTTCTTCTTCAGCACCGTCATGAGCGACGACCCGTCGAAGTACAACTCGCCGACGGTGTTCCCGGCGCTGCCGATACCGCTGCTCAGCGAGATCCCCGTCATCGGCCCGGTGTTCTTCCGCCAGACGATCATCACGTACTTCATGTACGTCGTCGTCGCGGTCGTCGCGTACGGTCTCTACCGCACCCGCTGGGGCCTGCGGCTCCGCGCGGTCGGCGAGCACCCGCAGGCCGCCGACACCGTCGGCATCAAGGTCGCCGCGACCCGCTACTGGAACGTGATGCTCGCCGGCGCGATCGCCGGCATGGGCGGCGCGTTCTACACTCTCGTGTCGAACCCGCAGTTCGGCCGCGAGATGACCGGCGGCGCCGGATTCATCGCGCTGGCCGCGGTTATCTTCGGTAAGTGGGATCCGATCCGCGCGACGCTCGCGGCGCTGCTCTTCGGCTTCGCGACCAACCTGCAGGGCATCTTCTCGGTCATCGGTTCCCCGGTGCCGAGCCAGTTCATGTTGATGCTGCCGTACGTCGTGACGCTCTTCGCCGTCGCGGGTCTCGTCGGGCGCTCGCGCCCGCCGGCGGCCTCGGGCGAGCCGTACATCAAGGGGTAAGACATGGCTGACATCGACTGGAAGACGCTGCGCGAGGCGGCGATCGCTGCCATGCAGCACGCGTACGCGCCGTACTCGAATTACAAGGTCGGCGCGGCGGCATACGCCTCCGATGGCCGCATCGTCTCGGGGTGCAACACCGAGAACGCGTCCTACGGCGTCGGGTTGTGCGCCGAGTGCGGCCTGATCTCGAACCTCGCGATGACGGGCGGCGGCACGCTCGTCGCGTTCGTCTGCGTGAACGGCGAGGGCGACGTGATCATGCCCTGCGGGCGCTGTCGCCAGCTGCTGTACGAACACTCGACCGCCGAGACGCTGCTCGACACCGTCTCCGGCATCCGCACGATCGATGAGGTGCTGCCCGACACGTTCGGGCCCCGCGACCTCGAGAAGGTGAAGTAGACCATGGCCGAACCGTTCGACGCTGTCGACATTATCCGCACCAAGCGCGATGGCGGATCCGTTTCCGAGCCCGCGCTGCGCTGGCTCATCGACGCGTACACGCGCGAGTACGTGCAGGACGCGCAGATGTCGGCGTTCACGATGGCGGTGCTGCTCAACGGCATGACCCGCGACGAGATCCGTGTCATGACCGACGCGATGATCGCGTCGGGCGAGCGCATGAGCTTCGCCGGCCTCGGCAAGCGCACCGCCGATAAGCACTCGACCGGCGGCGTGGGCGACAAGATCACCCTTCCGCTCGCTCCGCTCGTGGCGAGCTACGGCGTCGCCGTTCCCCAGCTCTCGGGCCGCGGCCTCGGCCACACAGGCGGCACGCTCGACAAGCTCGAGTCGATCCCGGGCTGGCGCGCGGCGCTATCGAACGAGGAGATGTTCGCGCAGATGCAGGGCCCCGTGGGCGCCGTGATCTGCGCGGCCGGATCGGGGCTCGCCCCCGCCGACAAGCGCCTCTACGCGCTCCGCGACGTGACGGGCACGGTCGAGGCGATCCCGCTGATCGCGTCGAGCATCATGTCGAAGAAGATCGCGGAGGGCACCGAGTCGCTCGTGCTCGACGTGAAGTTCGGCTCGGGCGCGTTCATGAAGGACTACGCCAAGGCGAAGGAACTCGCCGAGACGATGGTCGCCCTGGGCGCCGACTCGGGCGTGAACACGACGGCTCTGCTGACCGACATGTCGACGCCGCTCGGCCTCACGGCCGGAAACGCCAACGAGGTGCGCGAGTCGGTCGAGGTCCTCGCCGGCGGCGGCCCGGCCGACGTCGTCGAGCTGACGGTTGCCCTCGCCCGCGAGATGCTGCAGATGTCGGGCATCGATGCGGATCCGGCGGAGGCTCTCAAGGACGGCCGCGCGATGGACACGTGGCGCGCGATGATCCGCGCGCAGGACGGGGATCCGGACGCGGCGCTGCCGACGCCGAAGGAGACGCACGTCGTCACCGCCGAACGCGATGGCGTCATGACGCGCCTCGACGCGTACGACGTGGGCATCGCGGCCTGGCGCCTCGGCGCGGGCCGCGCACGGGCGCAGGATCCGGTGGTCCACGCCGCGGGCATCGACCTGCACGCGAAGCCCGGCGACGCCGTGAAGAAGGGTGAACCCCTGTTCACTCTGAATGCCGACGACCCGGCGCGCTTCGACCGCGCGCTCGAGGCGCTTTCCGGATCCTACGAGATCGGCGAGAGCGCACCCGAGGCGACCCCGATCGTGCGCGAACGCATCGCCTCCGCCTGATCCTCCACACCCGAGCACCCCCGAGCAAGGAGACCCCATGTCCCGCCCCCAGCACAAGCGCCAGAGCCCCCGCCGAGAGGCAAGCGTCGAGGGTGTGCCGATCCGCAGCCTGCCGAAGGTGTCGCTCCACGACCACCTCGACGGAGGGCTGCGGGCCTCGACCGTCTTCGAGCTCGCGAGCGCCCAGGGCGCGACCCTGCCCGCCGCGAACTCGCGCGAGCTGGGGGAGTGGTTCGCCGAGCAGGCGAACGCCGGATCCCTCGTCGAGTACCTGAAGACGTTCGACCTGACGATCTCGGTCATGCAGTCGGCCGAGAACCTCACGCGCGTCGCGCGCGAGTACGTCGAGGACCTCGCGAACGACGGCGTCATCTACGGCGAGGTGCGCTGGGCGCCCGAGCAGCACCTCGAGGGCGGTCTCTCGCTCGAAGACGCGGTGCAGGCGGTGCAGGACGGCATCGAGGAGGGCGAGGACGCGGCCGACGCGAACGGCCACTCGATCCGCGTCGGCCAGATCCTGTCGGCGATGCGCCAGGGCTCGCGCTCGCTCGAGATCGCGCGTCTCGCGCTCGACTTCCGCGACGACGGGGTGGTCGGCTTCGACCTGGCGGGCCCGGAGGAGGGCTTCCCGGCCTCGGACCACCAGGAGGCGCTCGACCTGCTGGCGCAGGAGTTCTTCCCCGTGACGATTCACGCGGGCGAGGCGGCGGGTCTCGACTCGATCAACTCGGCGCTGCTCGACGGGCGCGCGCTGCGCCTCGGGCACGGCGTGCGCATCGCCGAGGACCTCGAGGAGATCGCGGCGGAGGGCGACGAGGTGCGGGTGCGCCTGCGCGACCTCGCGACCTGGGTGCGCGACCGCGAGATCGCGCTCGAGGTGTCGCCGTCGTCGAACCTGCAGACGGGCGCGATCGCGCAGTGGGGCACGAAGATCGAGGATCACCCCTTCGACCTGCTCTACCAGCTCGGATTCTGCGTGACGGTCAACACAGACAACCGCCTCATGAGCCGCACGACGCTGACGCGCGAGCTCGCGCTGCTGGTCGACACCTTCGAGTACGGCCTCGAGGATCTCGAGACGCTGCAGCTGAACGCGGCGGGCAGTGCCTTCCTCCCGCTCGAGCAGCGCGAGGAGCTCATCGAGCTGATCCAGGATGGGTTCGAGCGGGCGTAGGTCTCGCTCTTTTTCCCCGCCGAACGCACAAGATTTACCCGAACGCCTACGTTATTTCGTATCCGCTCGGGTAATTCTTGTGCGTTCGCGCGCGGAATAGGGGTGTCGGCACCCTGGTTGAGTCTGATGTGATCCTCTCCATCCTCGACCGTTCTCGTACCCGCGCCGGGGATCCGGATGGCCAGGCCCTGCACGATACGATCGCTCGGGCGCGGCGGGCCGAGGAACTGGGCTTTCACCGCTTCTGGGTCGCGGAGCATCACGCTGTGCCGGGCATTGCATCGGGCGCGCCGGCGGTGTTGCTGGCCGCGATCGGGCAGGTGACATCGCGGATCCGCCTCGGCTCGGGCGGCGTCATGCTGCCGCAGCACCAGCCGCTCGTCGTCGCGGAGCAGTTTCGCATGCTCGAGGGGCTCTACCCGGGTCGCATCGACCTCGGTATCGGCACGTCGCTCGGCTTCACGCCGGCGGTGCGCCGGGCGCTGCGGCGCGAGGAGATCTCGGACGCCGAGGTCGACGGCGAGATCGGCGAGGTGCTCGAATACCTCGCTTCGCGGGCGCCGATCACGGCGCGCCCGAAGACGGATCCGGTGCCGGTTCACGTGCTTGCGTCGCGCTCCGGGATCGCGCGGGCGGCTCGGCTGGGGCTGCCGGTCGTGATCGGCGGGCCGATGGTCTTCAGCGATCAGCTGCCGGGGCTCTTGGCGGAGTACCGTTCCGGCTTTGGCGGATCCGCCCCGCACGTCATGCTGTCGGTCGACGCGTTCGCGGCCTCCTCGACCGATCGGGCGCGCGAGCTCGCGCTGCCCGAGGCCTGGGCGATGGCGATGTCGCGCCGGACGGGGGAGTTTGGCCCGCTCGAGTCGCCCGAACGGATCCTCGCGCAGAGCTGGCCGGATGCGGTCCGCGCGCGGGTGGAGAAGCACCTGCGCGGCGTGATCCTGGGGACGCCGGGGGAGGTCGCGGCGCGGCTCGAGGGGCTCGTGAGTGCGACGGGAGCGGACGAGGTTCTCGTGTCGACGTCGACCTATGACACCGGGGCTCTGGCGGGGCTTGATGAGGCGCTGATCGGGGCTTTTTAGCCGCTGCTTTGTCGGTGGTTGTTGCGATGATGGTCGTGGCGCGGGGCGCATGCGAAACTTTCTTCTAATAATGGTCTTCCATTAGTAGTAGTTTTGTTCTAAACTTGAGGTATGAACAAGGACGCGACACTCGAACTCGACGGGCTCACCGCCGAAGAGCGTGTGATCGCGGGCCTGCTCGTCGACGCAACGACCCGGTTTGACGCGGCGATCGCGCGTTTTGAGGCGCTCAAGGCCACGGCCCTTTCGCAGCTCGCGGCGATCGCGCATGCGGCGGGCGAGAGGTCGGCGAACCCCGACGGCATCGACTACGCTCGCCGCGCGATGGCGGCGGAGGTCGCGGCGGCGACGCACACGCATCCGGCGTCGGCGAAGCACGCGATGGAAGACGCGGAACTCCTCACTCACGACTATCCCGAGACGCACGCGGCGCTCGGCGAGGGCACGATCTCGGCGAAGCACGCGCGCGTCGTGGTCGAGGCCGGTTCCCTGCTGGAGCCGGACGCGCGGGCGGCGTTCGACGCCTCGACGGCGCCGATCGCGGCCGAGATGACGCCGGGCGACCTGTCGCGGGTCGCGAAGAAGCGGGCGGCCGAGGCGGCGGAGATGTCGCCCAGGGAGCGGCACGCGCTGGTGCGGAAGCGCCGGTACGTCTCGATCACCGACCGCGATGACGGCATGAGTGATCTGCGCATCTATGGGCCGTCGCTGGAGCTTCATGCGGTGTATGACCGTGCGACGAAGCTTGCGAAGGTGATCAAGCAGGATCGGACCCGGGTGCGGGATCAGTACCGGCGGAAGGTCGGGCACCCTGTCGGGGCGGAGTGTGATGTGGAGGCTTGTCGGTGCCGGGCAATGCGGGCTGGTGGCGACGGTACGCCGGGCGCGGCACAGGATGGCGGCACGTCGAGCGTGGGCCAGCAGGAAGATGCACCGAACCCGGCCCTCACCGCCGCGACCGATCACCGCACCCTCGATCAAGTCCGCACCGACGTCCTCGTCGACATCCTCCTCGGCGCCGAGCCCACCGGGCATGACCTCTACGCGGCCGGCACCGACGCGACACTGTCGAACATCCAGGCCGAAGTGCAGGTGACGATCCCGTCGACGATGATCCTCGACCCCGACGACGGGGCCGCGTGGCTCGACGCCGGCACCCTCATCTCACCCGACACGGCCCGCCACCTCGCGGGAGCGGCGCCGGGATGGGACCGGCTCTTCTACCGGCCAGACACGGGGCAGGTCGAACAGATCGACCATTACCGTCCCCTGGCGTGGCAGAAACGCGCCCTGATCGGCAGGGACCTCACGTGCCGGTTCCCCGGGTGCACTCTGCCCGCACGCAAGGCAGATATTGATCACACGCACGCGTTCGCCGAGGGCGGCCGCACGACGATGTCGAACCTCGCCTGCCTGTGCGAGGCGCATCACGTGATGAAGCATCAGTCGGATTGGCGGATGCGGCAGCTCGACGATGGCGTCATCGAGTGGACGAGCCCGACCGGCCGAACATACGAGACGGAACCACCGAGCAGGGTCTTCTTCCGAGAAGAACCCGAACCCGAACCGGTTCCGGAGTATCGCGACTACTGGAATGATCCGCCGTATCCCGATGCAGATGATCCTCGGGGCGGGAATAGGACGGATGTCACCCCGGCCCCGCGGGACCTCGGGGCAACATAAACCCACGCACCGCTTGCGCAGCACCGGCGAAACATCGGCGGAGTCTCGGCCCTCTCGCGAGTGGCGCCGGCCCGGCGAGACGATGTGCTCGGCCTGCTACGGCTTTGAGCTTCGAGAAAGGCGACGGCGCCACGCCCGCCACGTCCTGCGCGCAGGAGAGTGGAGAACTAGACCAGCGCCGCCTTCTGCCCTTCGAGCCACTCGGAGATGATGCTCGCGCGGTCGTCGAAGTTCGAGGTCGGGAAGGCGAGCCCGCGGGTTGGAACGCTCGCGCCGAGCTCGACGAGCAGAGGGCGCAGCGTGTGCTCGACAGCGAGGGCGTGCGCGGGGGAGCCGATCGTGAAGACCGGGATCGCCGTGACTCCCGCGAGACCGTTTGCGCCGTAGCGGTCGAGGAACGACTTCAGCAGGCCCGTGTAGCTCGCCTTGTACGTCGGGGTCGCGACCACGAGGATCCCCGGGCGGGCGACGCGCGCAATCAGCGCGTCGATCTCGTCCGAGGGGTAATCGAAGATGATCTTCGCGACGTTCGCGAGGTCGATGGTGTCGTCGCGCTCCGCTCCCGTGAGGGACGAGACCTGCGACGCCAACTCCTCGGCGACGGCGAGGGTGCGGGAGGAGGGCTGAGGGTTGCCAACAAGCGTCGTGAGCGTGGTCATGCCGCAACTCTGCCACGAGGTCGTGCACGTCGCACAGACCGAGTCGTTCTGTGACGGTAATGGCGAGAAACCACCCACCAACGCGAACGGGCACGGGATCCGAGGATCCCGTGCCCGTTCGTGAAACGCGTTACGCCGTGTGGCGGGCGACGATGTCGCGCACCGAGGCGTAGAGCGGGTGCTCGGCGTCAAGGCCCGTCACCTCGGCCGTGAAGGCGTCGGCGTCCAGGCTGCTGAGCTTCTCGCGCATCTCGACCGCCTGCGCGTCGTCGGCGTCGTCGAACGCCAGCGCCGCGTCGATCGCCGTCAGCAGGCCCATCACTCCGAGCCCGCGCTCCGCGGCTTCCGCCGCCGGGCCGATGAACCGCTCGTGGCGCGACAGCTTGCGCAGCGGCTGGCGCCCCACCCGCTGCACCGTGTCGGGCAGCGCCGGGTTCTTGAAGCGGCGCAGGATCGTCGCGCGGTACTCCGCGAGGTCTTCCTCCGCGAAGCCGTGCTTCGCCGCGAGGACGGCGCTCGTCTCGGCGATCGCCGCCGCCACGCGGCGCTCGACCTCCTCGTCCGCCAGGGCGTCCGAGATCTTCTCGAAGCCCGCACGCGCACCGAGGTAGGCCGTGGCCGCGTGGCCCGTGTTGACCGTGAAGAGCTTTCGCTCGATGTACGGGCCGAGCTCGTCGACGAAGTGCGCCCCCGGAATGGTCGGCAGATCGCCCGCGAACGGACCCTGCTCGATGGCCCACTCGAAGAACGGCTCCACCGTCACATCGATTCCGGCGCCCTCGGGCTGCCCCGGCACGATCCGGTCGACGGCCGTGTTCGCGAACACCGCGCGCGCAGACAGCGCAGCCCAGTCGTCGCCCGCGAGCTCCTCGATGTGGCCCCGCAGCGTGTCGGTCGCGCCGATCGCGTTCTCGCACGCCATGACCCTGACCGGAGCCGCGTCGTCCGAGCGCTCGCGGAGCCCCGCGAGGATCGACGGCGCCACGAACTTCAGGATCGTCGGACCCACCGCGCACGTCACGACGTCCGCCGCCGCGACCGCCGCTGCGACCGCCTCGGGGTTCTCGGCACTGTTGATCGCCGAGAAGCCCGTGACCGTCACGTCGCGACCGCCGTCGCCGACCTCGTGCACGACATAACTGTCGGCCGCGTTCAGCGCCTCGACGAGGGGAGCCGCCACGTCCGAGAACGTGATCTCGTAGCCGCCCTCATGGAGGAGCGCTCCGACGAAGCCGCGGCCGATGTTGCCGGCGCCAAAGTGGACTGCCTTCTTCGTCATGCCATACCGCCCTTCAGCAGCGTGTAGAGCTCGCCGGTGGTCTCCGCGGCGCGGAGCCGCGCGACCGTGTCGTCGTCGCCGAACTGGATCGCGACCGACTGCAGGATCTCGAGGTGCGCGTCACCCTTACCCGCGATACCGACCACGAACGTCGCGACGTCGCCGTCGCCCCACTCGACGCCGCCGTCGTAGCGGATCACCGCGAGCGCCGATCCGAGCACCGCGTCCTTCGCCGCGTCGGTGCCGTGGGGGATCGCGAGGCCGTTGCCCATGAAGGTCGACACCGTCTCTTCGCGCGCCTTCATGGCCTCGAAGTAGTCGCCCGTGACGGCGCCGGCCGCCTCGAGGATGCCCGCGGCCTCCTTGAGCGCCTCGTCCCGCGTCGCCGTTCCCTCGTGGATCCGCACGTTCTGTCGCGCGAGCACCTCGGGTGCTTCGGCGGCGAGTGCTGCGGCGGGAGCCGCCGGAGCGGGATCCGTCACCGGAGCCGCCTGAGCGGGATCCGAACCCGGGGCCGCCCCGGCGGATCCGTTCTGCTGCGCGAGCAGCATCTCGACGACCTCGTCGTACTCGGGCGCGTTCATGAAGCCGCCCACCGAGACGTGGATCGCGTCGGGCTCCTTCATCTTGGCGCGGTCGGTGAGCTGTGCCTGCGTGATGACGAGATCGGCCGATCCGTCGAGGTTCGCGATCGCCTTGTTGGTCACGCTGATACCGGTGATACCGGCCTGTTGTACCTTCTTGCGCAGCACGCCCGCGCCCATGGCCGAGGAACCCATACCCGCGTCGCAGGCGAAGATCACGTTCTGAATCTTCGTTGCGGTCGCCGTGCCCGCGCCGGCGAGGCCGCCGAGAACCGACGACGCCTTGCCCTTGTTCTTCTCAGTCTGCGCCACGGCGGCGGCGAGACGATCCTCGCCGGCGGCGTCGGCTGCGAGGTCGCGCTTGCGGCTCGCGAGGAGGAACAGCATCGAGACGACGAACGTGACAGCCGCCGAGATGACGACCGACAGGATCACGCCGAGGTGGCTCCCCGGGGCCGTCTGGATCAGCACGGCGAAAATCGAACCCGGCGAGGCGGGGGCCACGAGGCCCGAGTTGAAGATGAGGTTTGTCGCAACGCCCGAGGCACCACCGGCGATGAGGGCGATCAGCAGAATCGGCTTCGCGAGGACGTACGGGAAGTAGATCTCGTGGATGCCGCCGAGGAACTGAATGATGAACGCGCCCGGCGCGGTGGCGCGCGCAGCGCCGACGCCGAAGACCGTCAGGGCGAGAAGCAGACCGGCGCCCGGGCCGGGGTTTGCCTCGACGAGGTAGAGCAAGCTGTGACCGATCGCGGTCGACTGCTCTCCACCGATCGGCGTGAACACTCCGTGGTTGATGGCGTTGTTGAGGAACAGCACCTTCGCGGGTTCGACGATAACGCTCGCGAGCGGGATCAGGCCCGTGTCAACGAGCCACCCGACGGCCTTGCCGAGAACGTCGGTGAGGCCCTTCACGAGCGGCGCGAGCCAGAAGTAGGCCGCCAGCCCTGCGAAGAATCCGACGAAGCCCGCCGAGAAGTTATTGACGAGCATCTCGAAACCGGGTCGGATCTTGCCGTCCCAGAGCTTCTCGACCATCTTCAGGAGCCATGCGGCGCCAGGGCCCGCGATCATTGCGCCGATGAACATGATGGTGCCGGCCGCACCGACGATCACACCCATCGTCGCGACAGCGCCGACGACGCCACCGCGGTGTCCGTAGACCATGTTGCCGCCCGTGAAGGCGATCAGCAGCGGCAGGAGGTAGAAGATCGTCGGGTCGACGATGGCCGCGAGACCCTCGGACCCGCTCCAGCGCAGAGCTTCGATCGGTCCTTCCACGCCAAGCCATCCGGTCGGGATGAAGAGCGCTGTGAGAAGACCCCAGGCGATGAACGCTGCGATGTTCGGCATGATCATGCCGGACAGGAAGGTGCCGAACTTCTGCACGCCAGTGCGGAGACCGCCCGGCGCCTTCGTGGCTGTTTCGGTAGACATATCGATTCCTTGCGCGAGGGTTACGCTGCTGCGCGCGCCGCAGCCTTCGCACCGTCGGCATTGCCGGTGGCGAGGGCGGCGGCAGCGATGCGCTGCGCGTCTTCGAGGGTGTGCTTCTTCAGCTCGGCGCGGACATCCGCGAGAGCCGAGGGGGACATCGAGAGGGTGTTCACGCCGAGGCCGACGAGCACGACCGCGAGCAGCGGATCCGCGGCGGCCTCGCCGCAGACTCCCACAGGCTTGTCGTTTGCCTTGCCGCCGTCGGCGACCATCTGGATGAGGCGGAGCGCCGCGGGGTGCCACGGGCTCTGCAGGTGTGCGACCGATCCGAGCAGGCGGTCGGCCGCCATCGTGTACTGCACGAGGTCGTTCGTGCCGATCGAGGCGAAGTCGGCGATCGCGAGGACCTCCGTCGCGAGGATCGCGGCCGAGGGAACCTCGACCATGACGCCCGTCGTCTTCAGCCCGAGCTCCTTCGCGAGCGACACGAAGTACTCGGTCTCGTCGACCGTCGCGATCATGGGGGCCATGACCCACAGGTCGGCGTTCGTCTCGGCGTCGGCCTGCGCGAGCGCCGTCAGCTGGTCGCGCAGGATGTTCTCGCGGTGCGCGAGCGCGCGGATCCCGCGGCGGCCGAGCGCCGGGTTCTCCTCGCTGTCGTCCGTGAGGAACGGGAGCGGCTTGTCGGCGCCCGCGTCGAGTGCGCGCACAACGACCTTCTTGCCGTCGAAGGCAGACAGCAGTTCGACGTAGCTGGCCTTCTGGCTCTCGACCGACGGTGCCTCGTCGCTCGAGAGGAAGAGGAACTCGGTGCGGAACAGGCCCACGCCCTCCGCGCCGAGCGCGATCGCGTCGGAGGCGCCGGCCGGGGATCCGAGGTTCGCGAGCAGCGGCACCGCGGTGCCGTCCGCCAGCGCGCCCGGCGTGATGGGCGCGTTCTGCGCGGCCGCGCGGTCGGCCGCGCGCTGCGCCGCGTCGGCGAGCTGCTCGTCCGACGGATCCGCGATCACGAGGTCCTGCGAGGCGTCGACGATGGCCGTCTGACCCTCGACGAATTCTGCCTCGCCCGTGCCCACGACCGCGATGATGCCCTTCTCGCGGGCGAGGATCGCCGTGTGCGAGGTCGGGCCGCCGTCGGTCGTGACGACCGCCAGCACCTGGTCGAGGTCGAGCAGCGCCGTGTCGGCGGGGGCGAGGTCGGGGGCAACGAGCACGAACGGGTGGCCCGGCTCGGGCACGCCCGGCGCCGAGACGCCGCGCAGGTGGGCGATGATGCGCTGGGCGACGTCGGCCAGGTCGGCCGCGCGCTCACCCAGGTATCCGCCCATCTCCTTGAGCTGCTCGGCGAACTCGTTGAACGAGGTGTAGACGGCGTACTCGCCCGTCGAACCCTCGTCGATCTTGGCGTGCACGAGCTCTTCGAGCGTCGGGTCCTCGGCCATCATGGCCTGGGCCTCGAGCACGTCCTGGGCCGAACCGCCCGCGCGCTCTCCGCGCGCGTTCAGCTCGGCGGCTACGGCCGAGACCGCGGCAGCGACAGCGGTCTTCTCTTCGTCCGGCGTGCGCGACGACGGGGCAGAGGTGGGAGCCTCGAGCGCCGACGCCATGATGGCGACGGGGCCCTGAGCGATACCCGAACCGATGCCGGTGCCGCGGATCTCGGCGGTCACGATCAGGCGTCCTGGTCGGTCTCGAGCATGGCGGCGAGCTGGTCGAGCACGCCCTCCGCGCCGTCGCCCTCAACCGTGAGGGTGACGACATCGCCCGTGTTGGCGCCGAGCGAGATCACACCGAGGATGCTGGCGGCGTTGACCGCCTTGCCCTCGCCCTTGGCGATCGTGACGGAAAGTCCGGAGTTCTTGGCTGCCTCACTGAAGAGCTTCGCGGGGCGAGCGTGCAGTCCGTGCGAGCTGGCGACGGTAACGGTGCGAGTGGCCATGATGGTTCCTTTCAGGAGGTGGATCCGTCGTGGATCCTGGAGACGAGATCACGCGCGATCTCGAGGGCTCGGATGCCCTCGCGGTCCTGCGCGATATCGGCCGGGAGTACTGCGATGGGGACGCCGTGCTCGCGCGCTTGCGCGTGCACGGCAGATAAGGCGCCGCCCAGGTGAGCTCCGGCGAGAACCGCGTCAGCGGATCCCACCTGCTCGGCGAACGACGCCAGGGGTGAGGGAGAGAACGTAGCCTCGAATCCGATCGTCTTTGCGGCGCGACGCATCCGCGTCGCCACGAATGTGCTCGAGGCGCCCGCGCCACAGATCACGACGATCTTCATCGACTCACGTCTCCTTCTTCGTCTCATCCTGTCGGGGGATTGGCTTCGCCGCAATGGAGATGTCTTTCCGGGGCATGCGGAAAACGGTGAAGTATTGATGGTTGACTGGATCCGTGGCCCAAAAACGACAAGCGAGGATGCTCGACATCCTGGTACGCCGCTCAGAATGGGTCACCGCGGGATACCTCGCCGACCACCTCGGGGTGACCCCTCGGAGCGTCCGCAGTTACGTCACCGCGATCAACCAGCTCACGCCCGAGGCGATCGAGTCTGGCCCCCTCGGGTACCGCGCGACGCCCCATGCCGTGGACCTCGAGATCGACGAGGTCGAGCCCGATCGCGACGCGCCGCGCGAGCGATCGCGCCTGCTCGTCCGCCGCCTCCTCGAATCCGATGACGGCGTCGACGTGCTCGAGACCGCGCTCGAGATGCACGTCTCGACCGCGACGATCGAGGGCGACCTCCGCCGGATCCGCGCCCTGCTCCGCGGCACCGGGCTCGCGTACCGGCGCGACGCTGCCGTGGTCTTCCTCGACGGATCCGAGCTCGCCCGCCGCCGCTTCATCGGCCGCATCGTGCACGACGACTCGATGGATCCTGCCGCCGTGCGCCGCGAGGCCTCGAAGTTCGGCCTCGACACCGAGGCATTCGCCGAGTCGGGCCGCGACCTCGTCGACGGCCTCTCGGGACTCGGCTACAGCGTGAACGAGCTCGCCGCCGCCGACGTCGTCGTGCGCATCGCGATCGCCGCCGACCGCGTCGCGCAGGGCCACCCCCTCGAGGGCGCCCTCGACGAGGCCTCCGGCGAGCGGGCCCGCGTCGCCCGCATCGTCGGCGAGATCGCCCGCGAGCGCTTCGGCGTTGTCCTCGGCGAGGGCGACATCCTGCACCTCGCCTCGCTCGCGATGCTCTCGATCGTCGACCCCGGATCCGAGGGCGCCCGCACCGCGGATCCGGCGATCGAGGCCGCCGTCCGGCGCGCCGTCGACTCGGTCGTGCGGGTGCACGGCGTCGCGCTCGCGCGCGACACGCTCGTCTCGCGCCTCGCCCTGCACATCGAGAACTTCCAGGAACGCGCCGAAGAGCAGCTCTTCTCGCGCAACCCCATGACGCGCTCGCTCAAGGCCGCGTCGCCGCTCGTGTTCGAGATGGCCGTCGCGATCGCGAGCGACCTCGCGCGCGACCTCGGGGCCGAGTTTCCCGACGACGAGATCACCGACATCGCGATGCACCTCGGCACCGCCATCGAGCCCGGCCGCGACGCCCGCGAGCGCCTCACCGTGACGCTCGTGTGCCCCGGGATGGACGCCATGCGGCGCCAGCTGCGCGAGCACCTCGAGCGGTCGCTCGCGGGTGAGGTGCGCGTCACCGAGGTCTCGACGAGCTACGACCCCGACTGGGCCGCGTTTGACACCGACCTCGTTTTCACGACCGTAGATCCGCCCGCGCACGTCCCCGGGATTGAGCGCGCGGTCGTGATCCCGCCCTTCCTCGCGGAGCGCGACATCGTCCGCATCGCCGACGCCGCGAGCCGGGTGCGGCGCCAGCTGCGGCTCGCGACGCTGCGTTCCGAGATTCAGCGCTGGTTCGTGCCGGGGGCGTTCGTGCGCGACATGAACGCCACGACCCCGGCCGAGGCGATCGCCGCGCTCGGCGGATCCCTGGTCGCCGAGGGGATCATCGACGACGCCTACGTCGAGAGCGCCCTCGAGCGCGAGCGCGTGAGCTCGACCGCGTTTACCGAGTCGCTCGCCGTGCCGCACGCCCTCACGATGACCGCGACCCGCACCGCCATCGCCGTCGGCATCAACGAGCACGGCATCGACTGGGACGGCGACCGCGTGCACGTCGTCGCCTTCGTGGCCTTCAGCGAATCCGACCGGCCCGCATTCCAGACGGTGTTCGAGCAGCTCGTCGACGTGTTCGCGGATCCGGCGAACGCGCGCCGCATCACCCGCCGCGCGGCGGACCTCCCGACGTTCCTGACTGAGCTCGCGGCCCTCATCGACGAGGGGTGAGGGCCGCGCCCGCTGCCTCGCCGCGCGAAAGAACAAGGTTCACGCGAACGGATACGAAATAACGTATCCGCTCGCGTAAACCTTGTTCTTTCGGCGAGGTGGGGTCAGGCCAGGAGTGCGCGCACCGCCGACTCCAGCGCCTCGAGGCGCGACTGCGCCTCCGCCGGCGTGGGGGGCTTCACGTCGAGGTAGGCCTTGAGCTTCGGCTCCGTGCCGCTCGGGCGGAAGATCACGCGCCCGCCGTCGGCGAGGAGGAAGCGCAGGATGTCGCCGCCCGGCTGGCCCTCCGGGGCCGCGAGCAGGTCGTCGTAGTGCGACACCGCCACATCCCCGAACGCCGCCGGCGGCTCGGCCCGCAGCCGCGCCATCGTGGATCCGATGATCGAGAGATCCTCGACACGGATCGACACCTGGCCGCTCGCGTAGTGGCCGATCTTCTCAGCCAGCTCGTCGAGCAGGTCGGCGAGCGTCTTGCCCTCCGCCCGCGCGTCGGCCGCGAGGCCCAGGATCGCGACCGCGGCCGAGATGCCGTCCTTGTCGCGCACCGTTTCGGGATTTACGAGGTACCCGAGGGCCTCCTCGAACCCAAAGACCATGCCGGGCGCGCGCGAGATCCACTTGAATCCCGTGAGCGTCTCGTGCCAGTCGAGCCCGTGGATCCGTGCGATCTCGCCGAGTCCTGGGGAGGAGACGAGCGAGCAGGCGAGGGATCCGGATCCGCCCGCCGCGCGCGCCGCGCGCTCGCCGAGGAGCAGGCCGATCTCGTTTCCCGTCAGCCGGCGCCAGCCACCCTCGGTCGGGATCGCGACCGCAACGCGGTCGGCATCCGGGTCGTTCGCGATCGCGAACTCGGCGTCGATCGACTCCGCGAGCGCGAACGACAGGTCCATCGCGCCCGGCTCCTCCGGGTTCGGGAAGGCCACCGTCGGGAAAGCCGCGTCCGGAGAGATCTGCTCGGCCACCGTCGAGGGTAGCGGGTATCCGGCCCGCTCGACGACGGCGCGCGCCGTCTCCCACCCGACGCCGTGCATCGCCGTGTAGACCCAGCGCATGCCCGTGGCGGAGGCCGGTGCCGGGGCGACCGCGGCCGTCGCCGCGACGTAATCCTCCACGATCGATTCGGCCCCGATCGCGTACTCGGTCGAGCGCGGCAGGTCGCCGATGGATCCCGCCGCCACCTCGTCGATGAACGCCGCGATCTCCTTGTCGGCGGGGGAGACGATCTGGGCCCCGTCGTCGGCGCCGCCAAGGTACACCTTGTAGCCGTTGTCGTTGGGCGGGTTGTGGCTCGCGGTCACCATGACGCCCGCGTCGGCGCCCAGGTGCCGCACCGCGAACGCCAGCACCGGCGTCGGGAGCAGGCGCGGCAGGAGGATCGCCTCGAGCCCCGCGCCCGCGAACAGCTCGGCCGAGTCGCGCGCGAAGACGTCGGAGTTCTTGCGTCCGTCGTAGCCGATCACCACACGCGGGCGCTCGCCGCGAGCGAGCAGGTAGCGCGCGAAGCCCGCCGCCGCCTGCGAGACGAGCACGCGGTTCATGCGGGCGGATCCGGCGCCAAGCGCCCCACGCAGCCCCGCCGTGCCGAACTGCAGGCGGCCGTCGAAGCGGCCGTCGAGATCCGCGATCGCGGCCTCGTCGCCCGACTCCGCGCGCTCGATGAGCGCCGCGAGCTCGTCGCGGGTTTCCGGATCCGGATCCTGCGCGAGCCAGCCGCGCGCGGCCTCGAGGGCGCTCATCGGATCCGCCCGATGACGTCGGCGAGGAGGCGCGAGATGCGCTCCTCGGCGTTCTTGCCGGCCTCGATGACCTCTTCGTGGCTGAGCGGCGTCGGCGAGATGCCGGCCGCGAGGTTGGTGATGAGCGAGAAGCCCAGGATTTCCATGCCGGCCTGGCGCGCCGCGATCGCCTCGAGCGCCGTCGACATGCCCACGATGTCGCCGCCCACGGCGCCGACCATGCGCACCTCGGCGGGCGTCTCGTACTGGGGTCCGCGCAGCTGCGTGTACACGCCCTCGTCGAGCGTCGCGTCGACCGTGCGCGCGAGCTCGCGCAGGCGCGGCGAGTACAGGTCGGTCATGTCGATGAACGTCGCGCCCTCGAGCGGGGTGTCGCTCGTGAGGTTCAGCTGGTCGCTGATGAGCACGGGCTGGCCCGGCTCCCACGAGCGCTTGAGGCCACCCGCGCCGTTGGTGAGCACCATCGTCTTCGCGCCCGTCGCGGCCGCGGTGCGCACGCTGTGCACCACGCGGCGCACGCCGTGACCCTCGTAGTAGTGGGTGCGCGCGCCGATCACGAGCACGTGGCGGCCGTCTTCCGTGCGGACGCTACGGAGCGTGCCGACGTGTCCGGCCAGGGCGGGCTTCGAGAACCCCGTAACCTCGGTCGCCGGGATGGTGGCGACGGTCTCGCCGATCAGCTCGGCGGCGCGGCCCCAGCCGCTGCCGAGGGTGACGGCGATGTCGTGGCGCTCGACGCCGGTGAGCCGTGCGATGTCGGCTGCGGCGGTGCGGGCAACCTCGAACGGGTCGGCAGGGAAATCAAGGGGATGCGACGGATCTGTCATGCCATCACGATAACCCGGAGGGGCTGGTGCCAGAATGGATCCTATGAGTTTTGACTTCGAGCGCAAGCAGCGCATCGCGATCATCGGTGGCGGCCCCGGCGGCTACGAGGCGGCGCTCGCGGGCGCCCAGCTCGGAGCCGAGGTGACCCTCGTCGAAAGCACCGGCGTCGGCGGATCCGCGGTCCTGACCGATGTTGTCCCCTCCAAGACCCTCATCGCGACCGCCGACGCGGCGCGCGCGATCGAGGACGCCGGCGACCTGGGCGTGCAGTTCTTCGCCCGCGGCGAGAGCGGCAAGCCGCTCAAGCCCGAGGTCGCCATCAACCTCCTCGCGATCAACAAGCGGATCCTCGCCCTCGCCGGCCAGCAGTCGGAAGACATGCGCGAGAGGCTTCTCGAGGAGGGCGTGAACATCATCTCGGGTCACGGCCGCATCGAGGGCTCCGACGCGATCGTCGTCTCGACGGGCCCCGACGGCACCGACTTCGACCGCATCGAGGCCGACACGATCATCGTCTCGGTCGGCGCCTCGCCGCGCGAGCTGCCCTCGGCGAAGCCCGACGGCGACCGCATCCTCACCTGGAAGCAGATGTACAACATGGCGTCGGTGCCCGAGCACCTGATCGTCGTCGGATCCGGTGTGACGGGTGCCGAGTTCGCCTCGGCATACATGAACCTCGGCGCGAAGGTGACTCTCGTCTCCAGCCGCGAGCAGGTCCTCCCCGGCGAGGATCCGGACGCCGCCCGCGTGCTCGAGAAGGTCTTCACCCGCGGCGGCATGACGCTGCTCGCGAAGTCGCGCGCCGACAAGGTCGAGAACACCGGCACGGGCGTCGTCGTGACCCTCTCGGACGGCTCGACCGTCGAGGGCTCGCACTGCCTCATGGCGGTCGGCGGGATCCCGAACACCGCGGGCCTCGGCCTCGAGGAGGCGGGCGTGCAGATGGAGGGATCCGGCCACATCCGCGTGAACAAGGTCGGCCGCACCTCCGTCCCCAACATTTACGCCGTGGGCGACTGCACGAACCTCGTGCCGCTCGCGTCGGTGTCGTCGATGCTCGGCCGCACCGCCGTGTTCCACGCGATGGGCGACTCGGTGATTCCGTTCAGCAAGCACAAGATCGCGTCGAACATCTTCACCTCGCCCGAGATCGCGACCGTCGGCTTCACCTCCGACGCGCTCAACGCGGTCGAGCTGAAGATCCACCTCTCCGAGAACCCGCGCGCGAAGATGATGGGCGTGAAGGACGGCTTCGTGAAGCTCTTCGCCCGCAACCTCTCGGGCACCGTCGTCGGCGGCGTCGTTGTCGCCCCGAAGGCGAGCGAGCTGATCTACCCGATCGCGATCGCCGTCGAGCGTCGCCTCACGGTCGACCAGCTGGCCCGCGTCTTCACGGCTTACCCCTCGCTCACGGGAGCGATCACCGACGCCGCCCGCGCCATGCACGGCGTCGAGCAGCAGTCGTAAGCAAGAACAAATGGGCCGCCCCTCGAGGGGCGGCCCGCACAAGAATGGCCGCCCAGGGCGGCCATTCTTGCAACAAACACGAGAAATGGGCCGCCCCTTCGGGCGGCCCATTTCTCAGACGATGTTGACCAGCACGTGGCCCGAGCTGACCGTCTGGCCGACCGGGGCGTTGATGTTCTCGATGCGGCCGTCCTTGTGGGCGTGCAGTGGCTGCTCCATCTTCATCGCCTCGAGCACGACGACCAGGTCGCCCTTGACGACCTCCTGGCCCTCTTCGACGGCGAGCTTCACGACGGTGGCCTGCATCGGTGACTTCAGCGAGTCTCCCGAGGCGCCCGATGCCGCGCTGCCGCCCTGGTGGCTGCGGCGCGCGGTCGGCGCGTTCGCGGGGCGGCCCGAGGGGGATCCGGGCTGCGTGATGCGGTCCGGCAGCGTCACCTCGACGCGCTTGCCGTTCACCTCGACGACGACGCTGTGGCGCGGCGCCGCCGTGGCGACGTCCTGCGACTCGCCGTCCCAGGCCGGGATCTGGTTGTCGAACTCGGTCTCGATCCAGCGCGTGTAGATGCCGAAAGGGCCCTCCGCGGGAGCGAATGCCGGATCCTCGACCACCACGCGGTGGAAGGGGATGACCGTCGGCAGACCGGCGATTTCGAACTCGGCCAGCGCGCGGCGCGAGCGCTCGAGCGCCTGCTCGCGGGTCGCGCCCGTGACGATGAGCTTCGCGAGCATCGAGTCGAAGGATCCGCTGATCTCGTCGCCCTCGGCAACGCCCGTGTCGACGCGCACGCCGGGGCCGCCGGGCGCCTTGAACGCCTGCACCGGGCCCGGCTGGGGGAGGAAGCCGCGACCGGCGTCCTCGCCGTTGATGCGGAACTCGAACGAGTGGCCCACGGGCTTCGGGTCGTCGTAGTCGAGCGTGCCGCCCGCGGCGATCCGGAACTGCTCGCGGACGAGGTCGATGCCGGTGACCTCTTCGCTGACGGGGTGCTCGACCTGTAGGCGGGTGTTCACCTCGAGGAACGAGATCGTGCCGTCGGCGCCCACGAGGAACTCGCAGGTGCCGGCGCCGACGTAGCCGACCTCCTTGAGGATGGCCTTCGACGCCTCGTAAAGGATGGCGTTCTGCTCGTCGGTGAGGAACGGCGCGGGCGCCTCCTCGACAAGCTTTTGGTGGCGGCGCTGCAGCGAGCAGTCGCGCGTCGAGACGACGACGACGTTGCCCTCGGCGTCGGCGAGGCACTGGGTCTCGACGTGGCGGGGCTTGTCGAGGTACTTCTCGACGAAGCACTCGCCGCGGCCGAACGCCGCGACGGCCTCGCGGGTGGCCGACTCGAAGAGCTCGGCGACCTCGTCGAGCTCGCGGGCGACCTTGAGGCCGCGTCCGCCGCCGCCGTAGGCGGCCTTGATCGCGATCGGCAGGCCGACCTGTTCGGCGAACGCGACGACCTCGTCTGCGGTCTCGACGGGGCCGGGGGTTCCCGGGGCGAGGGGAGCGCCGACCTTTTCGGCCACATGGCGCGCGGTGACCTTGTCGCCGAGCGACTCGATTGCCTCGGCGCTGGGGCCGATCCAGATGAGTCCCGCGGCCTGGACGGCGCGCGCGAACTCGGCGTTCTCGGCGAGGAAGCCGTAGCCGGGGTGCACGGCGTCGGCGCCGGAGCGGCGCGCGACCGAGAGGATCTTGTCGATCACGAGGTACGTGTCGGCGCTCGTCGTGCCGTCGAGGGCGTAGGCCTCGTCGGCGAGCTTCACGTGCATCGCGTCGCGGTCCTGGTCGGCGTACACGGCGACCGAGCTGATTCCGGAGTCGCGGGCCGCACGAATGATGCGGACGGCGATTTCTCCACGGTTGGCAATGAGCACCTTGCGGATTACGGGCATGAATTCGAGCCTAGCCAGCGGAACGCGCCCGCTTTTTGATTGAGCCGCACAACATGCACGGCGTTTCGTGTGTGGATCGCTACGAGACGCGGTTCCACAGGGAGGTCCATTCGACGCCCAGCTGCCTGGTGAGGCGCCGAATCGTCGACAGCGACATGCCGACGACGGTCGACGGATCCCCCTCCACGCGCTCGATGAACGGCGCGCCGAGGCTGTCGACGGTGAAGGCGCCCGCGACGTGCAGCGGCTCGCCCGTTGCGACGTACGCGGCGATCTCGGCGTCGGTCACGTCGGCCGCGAAGCTCACGGACGCCTCCGCGACCTCGACCGCGCGGGTGAGGGATCCGTCCTGGATCCGGATCACGCAGTGGCCCGAGTGCAGCGTGCCCGTCTTGCCGCGCATGTCGCGCCACCTGGCGATCGCGTTCTCGGCGGTGTGGGGCTTGCCGTAGATGACGCCGTCGAGCTCGAACATCGAGTCGCCGCCGATGACGATGCCCTCGAAGTCGTCGGCGAGCGAGACCGCGACGGCCTTCGCCTTCTCGCGCGCGAGGAGCGAGACGTGCTCGGCGGGGGAGAGCTGGCGGCCGAGGTCTGCCTCGGTCTTCGCCACGACGGCGTCTTCGTCGACGCCGGGGGAGGCGAGGCGGGGCTCGATCCCCACCTGGCGCATGAGCATGAGTCGGGCTGGTGAGGTTGAGGCGAGGCAGACGTCCATGTCGTCAAGTCTCCCCTAAGTCTGCAATTCTCCGCGCGCTCGTCTGCGATTCGCATACGACGGAGCGGAGAATTGCAGAATCGTGGGGCGTACATGCGCGCGTGGGAGAATTTGGGCATGCAGACTGGCGACATCATCGACCTCGAGATCACGGGCATCGCCCACGGCGGCGTGTTCATCGCGCGCCACGGCGAGGAGGGCCTCGTCGTGTTCGTGCCCGACACGATCCCCGGCGAGCGGGTGCGTGCGCGCATCACCCAGGTGAAGAAGTCGTTCGCCCGCGCCGAGACCATCGAGGTGCTCGAGGCGTCGCCCCACCGCGTGCCGCACATCTGGAAGCAGGCCGACGTGAGCGTCGCGCCCGAGCTCCGCCCCGGCGGCGCCGACTTCGGCCACATCGCCCTCGAGCACCAGCGCGAGCTGAAGGCCCGCGTCATCACCGAGGCGTTCGACCGCTTCGCCGGCGGATCCGTGCCCGTCACGGTCGAGCCCGCCTCGGCCCACGAGACCGGGGCCGGCTACCGCACGCGCGTCGGCCTGCACGTCGACCGCGACGGCCGCGTCGGCCCCTACGCTGCGCGCAGCAACGACGTCATCGAGACCGCCGACTACCCGCTCGCGACCCCCGCGATCGAGCGCGCGATCGCCGCTCTCGGATCCGAGCGCGAGGGCCGCATCGACCTCGTCCACCCTGCCGACGGCGAGGTGCGGATCCTGCGCCGCCCCGCGACGCGCGGTCGTTCGCGCGCGAAGAAGGAACCGGAGGTCGTCGCCGAGATCGTCGGTGGCCGCCGCTTCGACGTCGACGTCGACGGCTTCTGGCAGGTGCACCGCGAGGCCGCGACGGCGCTCGACCGCGTCGTCCGCGAGGAGCTCGCGAAGCTCGACGCGCCGGAGCGCGCCCACCACCTCGACCTCTACGGCGGCGTCGGTCTCTTCTCGGCCGCCCTCGCCGGCCACGGCACCGACTCGTGGGTCACGACCGTCGAGTCGTCGGGCCGCGCCACGCAACACGCCGCCGATAACCTCGCCGACCTCCCCGTCGAGGCGATCTCGGCCCGCGTCGAGCGCTTCATCGAGCACCTGGATCCGACCGACGCGATCTCGCGCGGCATCACCCTGCTGGATCCGCCCCGCTCGGGCGCCGGCGAGCAGGTCGTGCGCCGCATCGGCGAGCTGAACCCCGCCGCCGTCGTCTACATCGCGTGCGACCCCGTCGCGCTCGCGCGCGACACCGGCACCTTCCGCGAGCTGGGCTATTCGGTCGACTCGCTGCGCGGAATCGACCTCTTCCCGAGCTCGCATCATGTCGAGGCCGTCGCGGTTCTGACGCGATAAAACCCGGGGTTTCGCGGTATCCGACACGCGACGCGCTGATCCGTTGTGCACGTCCGCCAACGGTCAGCGCGTGTGTCCCGTTAGGGTGGAATCCGTGACCGAACCGGACATGTCGACCACTGCGGGGAAGATCCAAGACCTCCGCAACCGCTACAACGAGGCCGTTGTCGAGCCCGAAAAGGTGGCTGCCGAGAAGCAGCACGCCAAGGGCAAGCAGACGGCGCGCGAGCGCATCGAGCAGCTCATGGACCCCGGCAGCTTCGTCGAGCTCGACGAGTACGTGCGCCACCGCACGACGGCGTTCGGGATGGACCGCTCGCGCCCCTACGGCGACTCCGTCGTCACGGGCGTGGGCCGGATCCACGGCCGCGTCGTCGCCGTGTACTCGCAGGACTTCTCGACCTTTGGCGGGTCGCTCGGCGAGGTCGCCGGCGACAAGATCGTCAAGGTGATGGAGTTCGCGCTGCAGAACGGCATGCCGATCATCGGCATCCTCGATTCGGGCGGCGCGCGCATCCAGGAGGGCGTGCAGGCCCTCGGCAAGTACGCCGAGATCTTCCGCCTCAACACGCACTCGTCGGGCGTCATCCCGCAGATCTCGATCGTCATGGGCCCCGCGGCCGGTGGCGCCGTATATTCGCCCGCCCTGACCGACTTCGTCATCATGGTCGACAAGACCAGCCAGATGTTCGTGACCGGCCCCGACGTCATCAAGACGGTGACGGGCGAGGACGTCGGCATGGAGGAGCTGGGCGGCGGGCTCACGCACAACACCCGCTCGGGCGTCTCGCACTACCTGGCCTCCGACGAGGAAGACGCGCTCGACTACGCGCGCAGCCTCCTCGGCTACCTGCCGGACAACAACATGTCCGACGCCCCGGACTACTCGTCGGACTTCGAGTTCGAGACGAACGATCTCGACCAGAAGCTGAACGCGATCATCCCGGATTCGCCGAACCAGCCCTACGACATCAACGAGGTCATCGAGGTCATCGCCGATCACGGCGAGTTCCTCGAGGTGCACCCGCTGTTCGCGCCCAACATCGTCGTGGGCTTCGCCCGCGTCGAGGGCCGCTCGGTCGGCATCATCGCGAACCAGCCCCAGCAGATGGCCGGCACGCTCAACATCGAAGCGGGCGAGAAGGCCGCGCGCTTCATGCGATTCTGCGACGCCTTCTCGATCCCCGTCGTCACCCTCGTCGACGTTCCCGGCTACCTGCCGGGCACCGACCAGGAGTGGACGGGTGTCATCCGCCGCGGCGCGAAGCTGCTCTACGCCTACGCCGAGGCGACCGTGCCGCTCGTCACCGTGATCCTGCGCAAGGCCTACGGCGGCGCGTACATCGTCATGGGATCCAAGCAGCTCGGCGCCGACGTGAACCTCGCGTGGCCGACCGCCGAGATCGCCGTCATGGGCGGCCAGGGCGCCGTCAACATCCTCTACCGCGGCGAGATCAAGCGCGCCACCGAGGCGGGCGAGGACGTCGCCGCGGTGCGCACGAAGCTCGCCGACGAGTACACCTACAACGTGGCGTCGCCGTTCCTCGCGGCCGAGCGCGGCGAGATTGACAGCGTCATCGAGCCCGCCCACACTCGCGTCATGATCGCGAAGGCCCTGCGCGCGCTGCGCCGCAAGCGCGCCGAGCTGCCGCCGAAGAAGCACGGGAACATTCCGCTGTGAGTGACCTCGCCCTGCGCGTCACGCGCGGAAACCCCACGGAAGAGGAGCTGGCGGCCGTCCTCGCGGTCGTCGGCAACTCCTACGCCGAGGAAGCGGACGGCGCGAAGGCGCCGGAACGCCGGGTGCCGGACCGCTGGATCCGCTCGAAGCGCCTGCGCACCTACCCGCGCGACCGCTGGTCGTGAGCAAGAAACGGGCCCCCGAGGGGCCCGTTTCTTATTCCGCGTTCCGCAGATGCACGATGTCGCCCACGCCGATGGGCTGGCCGTCGATCTCGAGGCGGCCGTCCTCGGCGAGGTTGGTCGCGATGCCCGTGATGCCGCCGCCCCCGGGCAGGTGCGCCGTCACGCGCTGCCCGAGCGTCACGCAGCTCTCCCGCACCTCGTCCCGCACGGATCCGCGGGCCAGCCGCTCGGCGAGGCCGCCGAGGCGGGCGAGGTAGCCCGCGAGCAGGGCGTCCTCGTCGACGTCGACGCCGAGCGAGGCGAACGACGCCGCCGTCTCGACCGGGAGCTGCTCCGCCGTCATGCGCGTGTTCACGCCGCTGCCGACGACGACGCGGTCGCTTGTCGCAACCTCCGCGAGGATCCCGCAGAGCTTGCGGCCGCCCACGAGCACGTCGTTCGGCCACTTCACGCCGACGCCGGCCAGCTGCTCGCCCGCGGATCCGGCCATCGCCGTGCCCGCGATGAGCGGGATCCAGCCGCGGCGCTCCACGGGGATCCGTGAGAGGTCGAGCACGACCGAGATCGCGAGCGACGCGCCCGGGGGTGCGGTCCAGGCGCGATCGAGGCGCCCGCGCCCCGAGCGCTGGTCGCGCGTGAGGAGCACGCCGAGGTGGGGCCAGTCTTCGCCTGAGCGAAGCGCCGCCACGAGGTCGGCGTTCGTCGAGCCCGTGAAGGGGGCCTCGACGATGCGGGGGGAGACGGATTGCGACTGAGACCACATGCTCTCGAGCCTATGCGGGGCGCGTCGAGATTCTGACGATCGCGCGAGATGCGGCCGAAATCGCGAGAATTATCAGGATCTGGCAACAAAGTCAGCATGTCGCGGCCCCGTGCGCCGGTCATCCAGGGCGACCAGGCGAGAATGGATCCATGACCGCCCAGCAGGAGCTCCGCATCGCGACCTTCCGTCGCGGCGCCGAGTTGCTCGTGTTTCCGGCGATCCTGCTGATCGCGGTCGCGGGGGCGACGGGCTATCTGTACACGAACCTGCCGGATCCGTACGAGGACTGGATGCTGTTCGCCGCGGCGGGCGCAATCGTGCTGCTCGGCGTCGTGCTGCCCTGGTGGATCTGGGCGTCGCGCACCTACATCCTCACGACGCGCCGCATCATCGTGGCGCGCGGCCTCGTCATCCGCCGCCGCAGCGAGCTGATGCACGCGACGGGCTATGGCATCGAGGTGGTGCGCGGGCCGATCCAGCGCCTGTTCGGGCGCGGCACGCTGATCCTCTCGTCGGGCGGCTTCGAGCTCGCGCTGAAGGGCGTGCACTCGCCGCGCCTCGTGCGCGAAACGCTCAGCGACCAGATCGAGATCTGCCAGATTCTCGCGCACCGGCAGGCTCAGCAGGCCGCGGCCGACCCCTTCATGCGAACCGACGTCTGAGAACTGGCAAAATAGGGGCATGACTAAGCGCGTCGGTGTAATCGGTGGTGGCCAGCTGGCTCGAATGATGATCGCTCCGGCGTCAGAGCTCGGCCTCGAGATTCGGGTGCTCGCCGAGCAGGACGGCATGTCGGCGAAGCTCGCCGCGACCCAGATCGGCGACTATACCGATCTCGCGACCGTCCGCGAGTTCGTGAAGGACGTCGACGTCGTCACCTTCGACCACGAGCACGTCCCGCAGGAGGTGCTGCGCGCCCTCGTCGCCGACGGCGTCGAGGTGCACCCCGGCCCCGATGCCCTGCAGTACGCGCAGGACAAGCTCGTCATGCGCGCGAAGCTCGCCGAGGCCGGCGCCCCGCAGCCCGATTGGGCGGGCGTCGCGACGCGCGACGAGCTGCAGGCCTTCCTCGACGACCACGGCGGCCGCGCCGTCGTGAAGACCCCGCGCGGGGGATACGACGGCAAGGGCGTTCGCGTCATCGGATCCGCCGAGGAGGCCGACGATTGGTTCGCGGCCTTCGAAGGCGAGCGGATCCTCGTGGAGGAGCTCGTCGACTTCCGTCGCGAGCTCGCGCAGCAGGTCGCGCGTCGCAAGTCGGGCGAGATGGTCGTGTACCCCGTCGTCGAGTCGGTGCAGAAGGACGGCGTGTGCGCCGAGGTCTTCGCCCCGGCGCCCGGCGCGTCGGAGCGCGCGATCGAGGTCGCCGCGCAGATCGGCACCCAGATCGCCGAGTCGCTCGGCGTGACCGGCATGCTCGCGGTTGAGCTCTTCGAGACGAGCGACGAGCGCCTGCTGGTCAACGAGCTCGCCATGCGCCCGCACAACAGCGGCCACTGGACGCAGGACGGCGCCGTGACGAGCCAGTTCGAGCAGCACCTGCGCGCGGTCTGCGACCTGCCGCTCGGCGCGACCGACACGCTGCGCGACGCCGCGTGCATGATCAACATCCTCGGCGGCCCCGAGGGCGCCGACATCGACGAGCGCTTCGGCGTCGCGATGCAGGCCCACCCGACGGCCAAGATTCACACCTACGGCAAGGCCTCGCGCCCCGGCCGCAAGGTGGGCCACATCAACGTCGCGGGCGACGACCTCGACGACGCCGTGTACACGGCGAGGGCCGCCGCGGCGTTCTTCGCGTAAGTCGCTGAGGGTTGATCACAAAACGGTCACTTACCCTGGGTGGGTGCTTCACTCTTCAGAAACCCCCCTCGTCGGCGTCGTCATGGGCTCCGACTCCGACTGGCGCATCATGCAGGACGCGTCGGCGGCGCTGACCGAGTTCGGGATCGCTCATGAGGTCGAGGTCGTGTCGGCCCACCGCACGCCCGACAAGCTCATCAGCTACGGCCGCGAGGCTCGCTCGCGCGGCCTGAAGGCGATCATCGCGGGCGCGGGCGGTGCGGCGCACCTGCCCGGCATGCTCGCCTCGCTCACGGCGCTACCGGTCATCGGCGTGCCGGTGCAGCTCGCGACCCTCGACGGCATGGACTCCCTGCTGTCGATCGTGCAGATGCCCGCGGGGATCCCCGTCGCGACGGTCTCGATCAACGGCGCCAAGAACGCGGGCCTCCTGGCCGCGCGGATCCTCGGCGCGGGCGACCCCGCGATCGCGGAGCGCATCGAGGCCTACGCGAAGGATCTCGAGCGCCAGGTCGACGAGAAAAATCGCCGCCTGAAGGAATCTCTCGCGTGAGCCGCGCCGCCGAGTACGCGGCGGCGCCGGGCGGCTCCGTCATCGACGTCGCCCCGCTTCGGCGACCCGAGGCGGGCAACCCCCGCCTCATGGCCAGGCGCGGCTGGTGGCTCGTCGTCCTGAACTTCCTCTTCCCCGGCACGGCTCAGGCCGCGGCCGGTAATCGTCGCCTCGCGCGGCTCGGCCTGGGCGCCACGCTGTTCATGTGGGCAGTCGTGCTGCTGCTCGTCGTCGGGGCGTTTGTCGCCCGCACGGCGCTGCTCGGCATCCTTGCGCACGCGTGGGTGCTCTACGTTCTCGGCCTGATTGTCGCTGCGTATACGGTGCTGTGGGTCGTGCTGAGCCTCGACACGTTGCGCCTCGTGCGCGTCGTCAAGGTTCCGGCACCGCAGCGCTTTTTCGTGCTCGTGCTGTGCCTCGTGCTGACGGTGCTGCAGGTGATCGCGGGAGCCTTCGCGGCGCGCAGCATCTTCACCGTCAGCAGCGCGTTCAGTCAGAACCTCTCGAGCAACTCGATCACGGTGCCGCCGAGCGACGGGTATTACAACATCGCCCTTCTCGGCGCAGATTCGGGCGACGGCCGCGACTCGCTGCGCTACGACAGCATCTCGATCGTCTCGATCAACGCCGAGACGGGTGCCATGACGATCACGGGCATCCCGCGCGACCTCGAGCACGTGCCGTTCAGCGAGGGAAGCCCCATGCTCGAGCTGTACCCGAACTATTTCGAGGGCCACGGTGATCCGACCTGCGGGTGGAACTCGGGCATCAACCAGCTCACCAACGCCGTGTCGTTCTGTCGCGAGGACCGCGGCGACAGCCTGTATCCCGACGCGCGCGACCAGGATTCGCTGCCCGAGATCGAGGCGACGAAGGACGCCGCCTCCGGCCTCCTCGGCATCGACGTGCAGTACTACATCTCGATCGACATGCACGGCTTCGGCGCCCTCATCGACGCCGTCGGCGGCGTCGACATCACCGTCGACGAGCGCCTGCCCGAGGGCGGCGGCCCCGCCTACGACGGCCAGCCGGCCGAGGAATGGGCGACCGGCTGGATCGAGCCCGGCGAGCAGCACATGGACGGCGAGACGGCCCTCTGGTACGCGCGTTCGCGCTACACGACGAGCGACTGGGACCGCATGGAGCGCCAGCGCGAGCTGCAGACGGCGCTCATGAGCCAGCTCAAGCCCAACGTGCTGCTGACGAAGCTCGGCGCGATTAAGGACGCCGGCACGGCCGTCGTCGAGACCGACATCCCGGACGACCTCGCCTCGACGTTCCTCGACCTCGCGGTCAAGTCCCGCGAGCACGAGACCCAGACGATCGAGCTGAACCCGGACAACGGCGTCGACCAGGAGTGGCCCGACGTCGACATGATTCACCAGAAGATCGACGCGGCCCTGCACCCGGCCGAAGCGTCGGAGTGACCTCTCCCAGATTCGGGAGAGGCCGAGCGATAGGATCCAGTGTGACTTTCTGCGGACAACCCCTGCGAGGCGCGGCGCTGTGACCACGATTGATCTGAACGACTACGACGTCCCCGGACGCAGTCGAGGAATCCTCGACGTGATCCGGTGGCGGTATCTCCTGCGCCTCCTCGTGCGCAAGGGCACCTCGACGCGCTACCGCAACTCGGCGCTCGGCTGGACCTGGTCGTACGTCAAGCCGCTGATCCAGTTCTTCATCTACTTCCTGGTGATGGGCTTCATCTTCGGGCAGCGCGACAACGTCGAGAACTTCCCGCTGTACATGTTCTCGGGCTTCATCACGGTGCAGTTCTTCAACGAAGCCTTCGGTAACGCGACCACCGCCGTCGTGGGTAACAAGGCCCTCGTGCGCAAGATCTACCTGCCCCGGGAGCTGTTCCCGATCGCGGCGATCATCAACGCGTTCATCCACTTCCTGCCGCAGCTCGGGATCCTGCTCGTCGTCGCCATCTTCTACGGATGGCGCCCCGGCTTCACCGAGATCGGATCCGTGCTCGCGGGGCTCGCCCTCATCGCGCTGATCTCGTTCGGCCTCGGCCTGCTCTTCGCAGGCCTCAACGTGCGCTTCCGCGACGCCGAGAACTTCGCTGAGGTGATCCGCCAACTCGCCACCTGGGCGTCGCCCGTGCTTTACACCTGGCAGCTCATTCCCGACAAGATGGGCCCCATCTTCGGCCACATCTACATGTGCAACCCGATCACGATCGCGGTCGAGTTCATGCACTACGGTTTCTGGGCCGAGACGGTTCCGCGCTACAGCGAGACCCACCACGGCGGGTGGATCGGCTTCCCGCCGCACTTCGGCCTCTACGCCCTCGCGGCGGTCGTTATCAGCGTGATTCTCGTCGTCATCGGACAGCTCGTCTTCCGCCGCGCCGAGCGCACCTTCGCACAGGACCTGTGATGTCAGACACGATCATTCAGACCTCCGAGACGACGCCGGCGATCATCGTCGACCACGTCACCAAGACCTTCCTCAAGCGCAACTCGCACTCGATGAAGGAGGCCTTCGTCGGCTGGACGAAGGGCAAGAAGGTCCGCGCCGACCAGTTCCACGCGCTCGACGACGTCAGCTTCCAGATCGGCGAGGGCGAGTCGGTCGCCGTCCTCGGCTTCAACGGATCCGGAAAATCGACGACCCTGAAGATGGTCTCCGGCGTGATGCAGCCCGACGAGGGGCGCGTGTTTACGAAGGGTCGCGTCGCGGGCCTCATCGAGGTCGGCGCGGGCTTCCACCCCGACCTCTCGGGGCGCGAGAACGTGTACCTCAACGCCGCGATCCTCGGCATGTCGAAGGAACAGATAGACGCGCGATTCGACGACATCGTCGAGTTCAGCGAGATCGGCGACTTCATCGAGCAGGAGGTCAAGCACTACTCGTCGGGCATGTTCATGCGCCTGGCCTTCGCCGTCGCGATCCACGTCGACCTCGACGTGCTGCTCGTCGACGAGGTGCTCGCCGTCGGCGACGAGGCGTTCCGCAAGAAGTGCTCCGACAAGCTCAAGGAGCTCGCGTCGCAGGGCGTGACGATGCTCATCGTCAGCCACTCGATGGGCATGGTGCAGGACCTCTGCACGCGCGGCATCGTCATCCACGAGCACAAGGTGCTGTTCGACGGGCCGATCGCTGAGGCCGTGCAGGTTATTAGGACGACCCCGCACTAAGAGGCGCGGAGGGCGCCTCGTAGCGCGGGGTCTTCGGCGTTTGTTTTCACCCGCCCGCACTAAGAACAAAGGCCCTGCAGAGCAGGGCCTTTCTTCTTACTTCTTGAAGCGCGAGCGGAGCACGCGCATCGCGCGCTCGGGGAGGCTGTAGCGCTCGATCTCGGCGCGCAGGCGGTCTTCCATCTCGGCGAGCCTCTGGTCGAGGAACTTCGTGAGGTACAGCGGCAGGCCGGGGCCGTGCTGCTGCACGTAGGCGCGCAGCGCCTCGTCGCGCAGGAGCGCGTCGGTCGCGCGGTGCTCGCTATCGTCCGCGATCACGCTGTTTCCGGCGGATCCGTCGGCGCCGGGGCGCTGGTGCCAGTACGCGTACGGCTTCTTCTCGTCGAGGTATTCGAGCGGTCCGCGCGCGAGCACCTTGAGGGTGAAGTTCCAATCTCCCACGACGGGCAGGCGCTCCTCGTAGAGGCCGAGCTCGTCGTGCAGGCTGCGGCGATAGACGAAGCCGATCGGCACGAAACGGTTGAACAGCATGGTGTCGCCGAGCGTCGGCGCCGTCAGGTGCTGCTGGAAGATCTCGCGGCCGAGCTCGACGTAGTCGTTGCCGGAGGCCTCCTCCCAGACGATCTCGATCTTCGACACGACGCCGCCGCGGTCGGCGTTGCTCGGCCGCTCGAGGTAGTCGGCGGCCGCGGCGAGGAAGCCGGGGTGCCACGAGTCGTCGTCGTCGTGCAGGACGATCAGGGGAGCGGACGTGAGGCGCACGCCCGCGTTCGCGCTGGCCCAGCGGCCGTGCGAGGTCTCGCGGTGCAGCACGCGCACCTGCTCGCGGTTCGCCTCGGGCACGCGGGCGACCATCGCATCGACGGCGGCGGGGTCGCCGCCGTCGTTGACGATGATGCATTCCCACTCGGTGAGGGTCTGCGACGTGATGCTGCGGAGCGCGCGTTCGAGGAACTTCGGGCGATCCTTCGTGCGCACGATGACCGCGACGCGCGGCTCCGGGGCAGTCATGTCTTTAGCGTCCCATTCCGGTGTAGGTCCAGCCCGCGGCCTTCCACGCCACCGGATCCAGGATGTTGCGGCCGTCGAACACGATCGGGCGCGCGACCTTCGCCGCCGTCGCCACCGGATCCAGTTCGCGGAACTGCTTCCACTCCGTTACGACCACGACGGCCTCCGCGCCCTCGAGCGCGTGCTCCAGCGAGTCCGCATACGCGAGCTGCGGGTGCAGGCGGCGGGCGTTATCCATCGCCTCCGGGTCGAACGACACGACCTCCGCACCCAGACCCTTCAACCGCACCGCGACATCGAGCGCCGGCGAGTCACGGATGTCGTCCGAGTCGGGCTTGAACGCCAGACCCAGCACCGCGACACGGTGCCCAAACACCTGACCATCGAACGAGTCCACGACACGGTCGACAACGTGCTGACGGCGACGCAGGTTGATCTCGTCGACCTGCTTCAAGAACGCCACCGACTCGCCCTTACCGAGCTCCTCCGCACGCGCCGCGAACGCACGAATATCCTTCGGCAGGCAACCGCCACCGAAACCGACACCCGCGTTGAGGAACTTCCGTCCGATACGCACATCGTGACCGATCGCGTCGGCGAGCTGCGTCACATCGGCGCCCGCGACCTCGGAGATCTCGGCCATCGCGTTGATGAAGCTGATCTTCGTCGCAAGGAAGCTGTTCGCGGCGACCTTCACCAGCTCGGCCGTGGCCTGGTTCGTGACCAGGCGGGGCGTGCCGCGCTCGAGGATCGACGCGTAGACGGCGTCGAGGGTCGCGACGTCCTCGTCACGGGTCGCGTCGGCGACACCGTAGACGAGGCGGTCGGGGTCGACGGTGTCCTTCACCGCGAAGCCCTCGCGCAGGAACTCCGGGTTCCATGCCAGGCGCACGCCCTTCGCCGCGGCGAGCTCCGACAGGCGGGCCGCGGTGCCGACCGGGACGGTCGACTTGCCCGCGATGAGCGAGCCCGGCTTCGCGTAGCTAAGGATCCCGTTCGTGGCGGCGTCGACGTAGGTCATGTCGGCGCCCTGGCCGTCGCGGCGCTGCGGGGTGCCGACACCGATGAAGTGCACCTCGGCGTCAGCGAGCGATGCGTAGTCGGTGGAGAACGACAGGCGACCGGAATCGATACCGGCCTGCAGGATCTCGTCGAGGCCGGGTTCGAAGAACGGGGTCTGTCCGGCGGAGAGTTTGTCGATCTTTTCCTGGTCGACGTCGATGCCGACGACGGTGTGGCCGAGCGAGGCCATCGCGGCCGCGTGGACTGCACCGAGGTAACCGCAACCGATCACGCTCAACTTCATGGGTGGGTTCTCCTTGTTTTGACACGAGACGACCCCGCGAGAGGCGCCGCATCCATCCTGCCATGCACACGGTTCACATATCCTGGTGCGGACATGTCAGATACATCGCGTCACCCCACATACTCGGTCGTCATCCCCACGTACAACGTGCGTCCGTGGCTGCGACAGACCCTCGAATCGGTGTTGCGCCAGCGCGAAGACCTCGAGGTGATCGTCGTCGACGACGGCTCGACCGACGGCACCCGCGACCTAATCGCCGACTACGCGGCGCGGGATCCGCGGATCCGCGTGCTCGATAACGACGGATCCGGGGGCGGATCCGCCCGCAACCTCGGCGCGCGGAGCGCGGCCGGGGAGTACCTGATTTTCGCGGACGGCGACGACCTGATCCCGGACGGCGCCTACGCGGCGCTCGTGGGCAGCCTCGAGCGCAGCGGATCCGACCTCGCGGTAGGTGACTACCTCAAGTTCCGCGCCGTCGACACGTGGCGGCCGACGCAGGCGATGGGCGCCTTCGACCGGCCCGCCGAGGGCGTGACGCTCGCCGACGAACCGAGCCTGCTGTTCTCGCGGCCCTGCTGGAACCGGGCCTTCCGCGCGTCGTTCTGGCGCGAATCCGCGATCGAGTTCCCCGATGTGCCGCGCTCGAACGACATCGTGCCGATGGTGCGCGCGCTCGCGGGCGCCTCGTCGATCGACATCGTCGAAGACATCGTCTACGTGTACCGCGAGCGTCCGGGCAGCGGATCCATGACCGCCCGCGCCGGCGCGAGCACGAGCCTCGTGAGCTACCTGACGCAGGAGGCCGAGTGCGCGCGCATCGTCGCGGACCTCGGCGACGAGGGCGCGTCGCGCGTGTTCTCGGACCTCGTGTGGGACCGCGACGGCTTCGTCGCGGTGAACCGCTACCTGCTCGCGTGGGCCGAGCCCACGGGCGGCGACGCCGAGGTGCGGGACGCGCTGGCGCAGCTTCTTGCGCTCGTACCCGCCCCGAGCGAATCCGTTGGCCTGCTGCGTGCCGCCGTGTTGTGCCTCGCCGCCTCGGGTGATTTCGCCGCGGCCCACGCCCTCGCGCGCGTTGCGGGCGGACACCCCGAGGGGCGCGACGCCTCCGAAGAGAGCGCCAATCTGGCCGAGACCTGGCTCGCGGCGCTCGCATGGATCGACGGTGCCTCGGATGCGCGCGGCGCCGACGCGCCCTCCGCGGGTGCGCGCGCACTGACGGACGTCGAGCGTGCGCTCGTCCTCGAGCGTTTCGCCCGCCAGCTGGCCGCCACGACGGGTGGGTCGCCAAAAAATGTCGCCTCGCGCGGCGCGCGGGCGACATTTTTTGGCGACCCAATGTGGGGGGAGCTCGTCGTTGCTGCGCGGCGCGTGCTGGGGCCGCGGGCCGCGCTGTTCGCGGCGGAGGCATGGCAGGATCCGGCCGCCGGGGCGACCCGCGCCGAGCTGCGCCGGGCGGCGGCGGGGCGGATCCACGCCCTCGCCGGCGGCGGGATCCTCGCCCTCGACGGCACCGTCGCACCCGAGGCTGGCGACGTGCGGGTCGGGCTGCTCGACGGCGAGGCCACGATCGCCGCGGACTCGCTCATCGTCATCGAGGCCTCGAGCACCGCGTGGCGCACCGCCGGCGACGGAGTGCGTTCCTTCACGGCGGCATTTGCGGTCGGATCCCTGCCGATGCACCGGCCTCTGACGCCCGTCCTCATTGAGGGCGACGCCGTCTGGAACCTCGACGCGACGCTCGAGCTCCCGCCGTACTCGCGGCACGACAGCTTCCTCTACGACGTCGTCGACCGGATCCTGGTGGTGCGAAAGCGCCGCCACTGGGCCATCCGCGGCGCCATCACCTTCGCGAAGCGCCTCCGCACCCGCTAGCGGGATGCCTTCGTGTCGTTCTGGCGTCTCAGAACGACACGAACGCATCCCTGTGGCGTGAGCGCGACGTCGGCGCGTGCTTGCGGGATGCCGTTGTGTCGTTTTGGCGTCTCAGAACGACACGAACGCATCCCTGTGGCGTGGGCGCGACGTCGGCGCGTGCTTGCGGGATGCCGTTGTGTCGTTTTGGCGTCTCAGAACGACGCGAACGCATCCTTGTGTCGTGGGCTCGACGCCGGCGCGTGCTTGAGGGATGGCTTCATGTCGTTATGGCGCCTCAGAACGACACGAACGCATCCCTGAGGCGTGGGCGCGACGTTGACGCATGCTGAGGGATGCCGTTGTGTCGTCTTGGCGCCCCAGAACGACACGACGCCATCCCTATGAGGTGGGTGCGTGCTTGGGGGATGCGGTCGCGTCGTTGTGAGCGCCCAGAACGACGCGACGGCATCCCTAAACGACGGGCGACGACAGCGTGCGTAGCAGCGCCGAGTATTCGCGCGCGACGTCCCACGGGGCGATCGGGGCGAGGAACGCCTCGAAGTCGTCCGGCGTGACGCCCGCGAAGGGGGCGGTCGCCAGGAGCTCGGCGATCGATTCCTCCGGGTGGGCGGGGTCGAAGAACGCGACCCAGCTCTCGGATCCGAACTGCTCAACGAGGCCAGGGTCGCGCGGCAGGATGACCGGCACGTGGAAGGTCGCCGCGAGGTGCACGCTGCCCGAGTTGAGGATCGCCCGGTAGGGGAAGCACGCAACGTCTGCGGCGCGGAACCAGCGCGTGATGTCGGCGTCGTCGACGAAGTCGAGGTGCGAGACCGTGCGGAGCTGCGGGGGGAGCGAGGCGCGGAATTCGGCGCGCGGCATCTCCTTCATGGCGCCCGCGAGCATGAGCACGAGGTCGTTCCCGCGGCGCGCATCGGCGTCGGCCGCCGCGCGGGCGAGCGCATCGACGCCCTTATAGGGCCGGATTTGTCCGAGGAAGAGGACCGCCGTGTCGGCGTCGGCGATCTCGAACGACTCCCGCGCCTCCGCGCGCGTGATCGAGGTGTCGTAGACGCCCTCGTAGCTGGGGTGCGGGATCTGGCGGATCTTGCGCGGGTCGAGCGAGACGACATCGGCCATCGCGGCCGGCGTGTGCGGCGCCATGATGTGGATCGCATCCGCCGACGCCGCGATGAGGCGCGTCAGCTCGATCTCGAGGTCGCGGAAGGTGAGCTCGTGCGGGAGGCGGTTGTGGATCGTCCACACGAGCTTCGCCCCGCGTGCGCGCAGATCGCCGAGCACGCGCGAGAGCTTCGCGACGCGCGCGCGGGCGTTCTTTTCTGACTGCGCCTGCTGCACGATCGGGGTCGTCCAGTGCATGTGCAGCACGTCGCCGCGCCCGAGCCGGGCCGCGCCCGCCGTGAGGTCGTCGAAGGTGTGCGCGCCCGTCACGCGGAACCCGTCGGCCGCCGCAGAAAGCTGCAGAAGGTTGAGGAACGCGTTGTTCAAATAGGCGGGAAAAACGAGCACCTCGGAGCCGGAACGCATGCCTCGATTCTACGGCGCGCGCATCGCGACGCCCGAAATGGTGTCGTATAACAGGCGAATCTGAGACGATAAGCGAATGCGTCGCGTCGGAATCTTCTCTCGCCCTGCCCGGAACGCGCGCGCCCTGCTTGGTGCCGCGCTCGCTCTCGTCGTCATCGGGTCGCTGACCCCCGCGGCCGCTTTTGCCGCCGACGAGACCGACGACACGGCGGTGGTCGAGGAAACCGCGACCCCGGAACAGGCCGAAGAAACGGCAAGCCCCGAGGGATCCGAAAAATCGGCTACCCCGGAAGACGAAGCAACCGCGGCAACCCCGGAAGAATCCGCGGAAAGCACCGAAGACGCAACGGTGCTCGAAGAATTCGACGCGATTGCCGGAGATGTGGCATCGATCCCGACGCCCGAAAATGGCGACTACGTCGGCAGCAACACGACCGACGAGCTCGATCCCGGCTCCTTCACCTCGCAGTTCGGTGACCTCACGGCGATCGCGTCGTCGACGTTCAAGGCCGGAAACATCATCAGCGACTCGAAGATGTTCACGAGCGGCACGATGACGGCCTCGCAGATTCAGTATTTCTTCGACAAGAAGGTGCCGAAATGCGATAACGGCTACACCTGCCTGAAGGATTACAAGATGACGACGGTGTCGAAGTCGCCGAACTCGTATTGCGCGGGCTCGTACACCGGCGCCAAAAACGAGTCGGCCGCGACGATCATCTCGAAGGTCTCGAAGGCCTGCGGCGTGAGCGAAAAGGTGCTCATCGTCATGCTGCAGAAGGAGCAGGGCCTCGTCACCCACGTGTGGCCGAGCCAGTTCCGCTACGACATCGCGATGGGCTACGCCTGCCCCGATGACGCCGCCTGCAACGCGCAGTACTTCGGCTTCCAGAACCAGATGTACATGGCCGCCTACCAGCTGCAGCGGTACACGAAGGACAGCTACTTCAACTGGTACCCCGTCGGTAAGACGTCGCCCGTGCGCTACCACCCGAATATCGCGTGCGGGTCCGGCAACGTGAAGATCGAGAACAAGGCCACAGCGGCCCTGTACTACTACACGCCCTACCAGCCGAACCAGGCCGCGCTCAACGCCGGCTACGGCGCCGGCGACTCGTGCTCGGCATACGGCAACCGCAACTTCGCCCTCTACTACACCGAGTGGTTCGGCTCGCTGCACGGCAACGAGACCCCCGCATCGCCGTCCGAGCCGTCGTCGCCGACCCCTTCTGCGGGCGAGAAGGCGATCACGGCGAAGTGGAAGGCGCTCGGTGGCGCCTCGGGCGTTTACGGCAGTGCCAAGGGCCGCGCCAAGTGCAACCTCGCCGGCGGAGGCTGTTACCAGGCCTTCCAGGGCGGCGGTATCTACTGGAAGAAGTCCACGGGCGCTCAGGCCGTGAGCCAGAACGTGCTCGAGGGCTGGTGGAAGCTCGACAAGGAGAAGGGCGCGCTCGGCTTCCCGAACGGTAGCCGCCGCTGCAACCTCGTTGACGGCGGCTGCTACCAGTCGTTCGAGGGCGGCATGGTCTACGTGACGCCGAAGAACGGATCCATCCCCGTCACGAGCGCCATGGTCGAGGGCTGGAGCGAGCAGAACCGCGAGAAGGGCGCCCTCGGCTACCCGACGCGCTCGATGGTCTGCGGCCTCGCGAGCGGCGGCTGCTACCAGCAGTTCCAGGGCGGCGCCACCTACTGGACCTCGTCGACCGGCGCCCACGCGACCACCTCGCGCACCCTCGCCGGGTGGCGCAGCGTCGACAAGGAAAAGGGCAAGCTTGGCTTCCCCGTAAAGGCCATGAAGTGCGGCCTGCCCAATGGTGGCTGCTACCAGCAGTTCCAGGGTGGCAAGGTCTACTGGAGCAAGGCTGGCGGATCCCAGCCGATCTACGGCTCGATCATGAACCAGTACCAGGCCCTCGGCAACGAGCACAGCCGCCTCGGCTACCCGACGAGCGGCGAGAACTGCTCGTACAGCGGCGGCGCCTGCCGGCAGACGTTCCAGCACGGCTACATCCAGTGGACGCCGGGCCGCGGCACGATCTACCGCTACAACTGATCCGTGGGGTTCGCAGACGACGACATTCGCGGCGTCACCGTCCCGCACTGGGTGCCGGACGACGGCGGATCCGCGAACTTCGGCGACGAGATCGGCCCGATGCTCGTCCGCGCCCTCGCCCCCGAGGGGGCGGTGGGCGCGGGCCGGCTGCTGTCGGTCGGATCCGTTATTCACTTCGGCGGACGCGGCGACGTCGTGTGGGGTGCCGGTATCAACGGCAAGGTGCGGCAGACGCTGCAGCAGCCCCTCGACGTGCGCGCGGTGCGCGGCCCGCTGACCGGCGCCGTGCTGCAGGGGCACGGGCTCGAGGTTCCTGAGGTCTTTGGCGATCCCGCGCTGCTCATGCCGCGCCTCTTCGACGTGCCGCTCGGCACGCGCCGCGACGTGCTCGTGATGCCGAACCTCAACGAGCTCGGCCGCGTGACGGGCGAGCGCGTCGTGAGCCCGCTCGGGGATCCGATCGCCATCGCGGCCGAGATCCGCGCGGCCGGTTTCGTCGTCGCGAGCTCGCTGCACGCGCTCGTGATCGCCGACGCGTTCGGGGTGCCCGCGCGGCCGCTCGTGCCCGGAGCCGAGCATGCCTTCAAGTACCTCGACTACTACGCCGGCACCGGCCGCGCCGACGTGCGCTTCGCCGGCACGGTCGAGGAGGCCCTCGACCTCGGCCCGATCGCCCCCGCAGACGTCGACCTCGACGCGATCGAGGCGGCCTTCCCCCGCGACCTCTGGGGGGCGCGCCGCGAAAACGATGAGACCTCGCGGAATTACGACGCCCTGCGACGGGAGTCGGCGCGCGGGTTCGGGGAATTGGCGCTCGCCGTCGGCCGCGATGCGGCGGATCCTGCGGCCCATGCGCTGCTGCGCGCGCAGCAGCTCGTCGCCGAGCAGCCGGCGGCGCTCGCCGCGGCGCTCGAGCGCGCGAGCGACGGATCCGGGGCCGCCGAGGTCGCTTCGGCGGCGGTCGCCTTCCTGCGGGAGGTGCCCGCGCACGGCGCGATGGATCAGCGCCTCGCGCGGGCGCTGAAGCGGCGCTTCGCGGGCGCGGGCGCGTCGAACGACGCTGGCATGGCAAGAGGCGAGGGCGCGGCGCGCGACGAGGTCATCGCGCGCGTCGTGGCGACCGGCAAGGTCTCGCTCGCCCGCGCGATCGTCGAGGGCCGTGAGGACCTCTCTGCAGGCCTCGCGCACCTCGGCGAGGGGCGTCCGGATCCGCGACCCGCGGAAGACCCCGCGGAAGCACCCGAACCCCGCAAGCGCCGCCGCTGGCTCCGATAGCGCCGCGCCTCGGCGTGTTCTGATGCCGCGCGCATAGACTGCCGCGCGTGCTTGCCTTTGTGACGTCGCTCCGACACCCCGAGAACGCCTCCGACTACGGCCGCGTCGAGGAGCTCTTGCGGCGCACCCTGCGCTCGATCGAAAAGCAGACGAGCGACGACTACGTCGTGATCGTCGTGGGCAACCGCGCGCCGTCGTTCGAGCTGCCGCGGCGCGCCCAGTTCGTCTACGTCGACTTCCCGCCCGCGGCCGAGCCGACGACGCGCGAGGAGCGCTGGGAGGCGGTCATCGCCGACAAGGGCAGCAAGCTCGCCGTCGGCCTCCTGGCCGCGCGCGCGTACTCGCCCGACTACGTCATGGTCACCGACGCCGACGACTTCGTGCACCGCGACCTCGTGCGTTGGGTGGGCGAGCAGCCGGCCGGATCCGCGGGCTGGTACGTCGCCGACGGCTGGCGCTACTCGGCCTTCCGCGGGGCGGGGGAGCGGATCGACGACCTCTACCGTGTCTGCGGCACCTGCTACATCGCCCCCTGGAGCGCCTACGCCGTGCCAGAAGACCTGCCCGTCACCGCGACGCAGGAGCAGGTCTGGGAGGCGTTCGGCGAGCGCGCCCGCTTCATCCTCGGCAAGCACCGCGACGCCGAGAAGTGGTTCGAGGCGCACGGCTACCCGCTCGAGAAGCTGCCGGTTCCCGGATCCGTTTATCACGTCGACACGGGCGAGAATCACTCGGGCAAAAAGATCGAGGGCACCGCGCGCATGATGCCGCGCGCCGTCGCGCGGGATTACGGAATCACGCATGACCAGCCCCTCCTCGTGCGCTGGTGGCGCTGCGAGGGCGTGCGGATCCGCGATGGGGTGCGCCGTCGCCTCTCGCGACAGGCGTGATCTTTTCGTGACATTCGCGCGAAGCTGTCAGGTATGCAGAACACTCGATGACAGAATGAGCGCATGGACACCGATCTTCTTGTCGTTGGCTCTGGCTTTTTTGGCCTCACGATCGCCGAGCGCGCCGCAAACGCCGGCCGCAAGGTAACCGTTATTGAGCGCCGCCACCACATCGGCGGTAACGCATACAGCGAGGCCGAGCCCGAGACGGGCATCGAGGTGCACCGTTACGGTGCCCACCTGTTCCACACGTCGAACGAGACGGTGTGGGAGTACGTGAACCGCTTCACGACGTTCACGAACTACGTGCACAAGGTGTACACGAACCACAAGAACCAGGTCTTCCCGATGCCGGTGAACCTGGGCACGATCAACCAGTTCTTCCAGGCCGCGTACTCGCCCGACGAGGCGCGCGCCCTGATCAAGGAGCAGGCGGGCGAGTTCGACGTCGCCACCGCCCAGAACTTCTACGAGAAGGGCATCGCCCTCGTGGGCCGCCCCCTCTTCGAGGCGTTCTTCGCGCACTACACGGCCAAGCAGTGGCAGACCTCGCCCGAGAAGCTCTCCGGCGACATCGTCAGCCGCCTCCCCGTGCGCTACAACTACGACAACCGTTACTTCAACGACACCCACGAGGGTCTGCCGACCGACGGTTACACGGCGTGGCTCGAGCGCATGGCCGACCACCCCAACATCACGATCAAGCTCGAGACCGACTTCTTCGACGCCTCGCAGCCCTTCAACAAGGCCGCCGTCGCCGGTCAGATCCCCGTCGTTTACACGGGCCCCGTCGACCGCTACTTCGACTACTCGGAGGGCGCGCTGAGCTGGCGCACGCTCGACTTCGAGCAGGAGGTGCTGCAGGTCGGCGACTTCCAGGGCACCCCCGTCATGAACTACCCGGACGCCGACGTGCCGTTCACGCGCATCCACGAGTTCAAGCACTTCCACCCGGAGCGCGCCGACCAGTACCCGACCGACAAGACCGTCATCATGCGCGAGTTCTCGCGCTTCGCCGAGGGCAACGACGAGCCGTACTACCCGATCAACACCCCCGACGACCGCTCGGGCCTCCTGGCCTACCGCGAGCTTCAGAAGGACGAGAAGGACGTGCACTTCGGCGGCCGCCTCGGCACGTACCAGTACCTCGACATGCACATGGCCATCGGCTCGGCGCTGTCGATGTGGAACAACAAGCTGGCCTAGGCCACGTTGAGGCGCGACGGTTCGCACGGTGCGGTGGGCGCGCCGGGAACGCTGCGGCGAAATCTTCATTCGCTGTGGCTGCTCTCGGCGCGCGACCTCCGCGTGCGCTACGCGACGAGCTGGCTCGGATACCTCTGGAGCGTGCTCGACCCGCTCGTGATGAGCGGCATCTACTGGTTCGTCTTCACGCAGGTCTTCCACCGCTCCACCGGCGCGGAACCGTACATCGTCTTCCTCATCAGCGCCCTGCTGCCGTGGGTGTGGTTTAACACCTCGATCTCGGACTTCACGAAGGCCTTCAGCAAGGACGCGAAGCTCGTCCGGTCGACGGCGATCCCGCGGTCGATCTGGATCGGCCGCATCATCCTCTCGAAGGGCATCGAGTTTCTCTGCTCGCTGCCCGTGCTCGTGATCTTCGCCGTGACGGCGGGTGCCGAGCTCACCTGGGGCGTGCTGTGGTTCCCGCTCGCCATCATCGTGCAGATCGTGTTGCTCACGGGCCTCGGCCTCATCGTCGCGCCGCTGTGCATCATGTTCCGCGACCTCGAGCGCACGACGCGCCTGATCCTGCGCGCCCTCTTCTACGGCACGCCGATCATCTACGCCGTGACCGACCTGCCCGACGGCTTCCACTTCCTCGGCCTCATCAACCCGCTCGCCGGCATCTTCACGATGTACCGCGCCTCTTTCTTCCCCGAACAGTGGGACACGGCCGCGGTCGCGACGAGCGCCGTCGTCAGCGTCGCCGTGCTCCTGCTCGGCATCTGGGTGTTCCGCCGCCTCGAGCGGCAGGTCCTGAAGGAGCTGTGATGCAGGCCGACCATGCGATCGAGGTCTCGGGCCTCGGGATCCGGTTCCGCCGCGGCCGCCGCGGCCGCCGCTCGATCAAGGCGATGTTCGCGGGCACCAAGCGCCGCGACCTGACGGGCGAGTTCTGGGCCCTCAAGGACGTGAGCTTCACCGTGAAGCCGGGCGAGGCCATCGGCGTCGTCGGCCGCAACGGCCAGGGCAAGTCAACCCTGCTGAAGCTCGTCGCCGGCGTGCTCATGCCCGACGCCGGCACCGTGACGGTCAACGGGGGAGTGGCGCCGCTCATCGAGATCACCGGCGGCTTCGTCGGCGACCTCACGGTGCGCGAGAACGTGCGCCTGACGGCCGGCCTCCACGGCATGACGAAGGCCCAGATCGCCGAGCGCTACGACGAGATGATCGCCTTCGCCGAGCTCGAAGACTTCCAGGAGACGCCGTACCGGCACCTCTCAAATGGCATGAAGGTGCGCCTCGCGTTCTCGGTCGTGTCGCAGCTCGACGAGCCGATTCTGCTCGTCGACGAGGTGCTCGCCGTCGGCGACAAAGCCTTCCGCGACAAGTGCTACGCCCGCATAGACGAGATGCTCGCCGGAGGCCGCACCCTGTTCTTCGTGAGCCACCGCGAATCCGACCTGCGCCGCTTCTGCACCCGCGGGCTCTACATCAAAGAACACCGCCTCGAGATGGACGGCCCGCTCGGCGACGTGCTCGATCGGTACAACGCCGACAACTCGTAAATCGGCCCCCGCTGAGGCATTGCACAATACCGCCGGGCAGAATGGTCGGGTGCTTGAAATCGCCCGACCGCTCCGCCAGGCGACCCCGGCGACGCCAAAGAAGGCGTCGCACCGGATCCTGGAGATCGATGGCCTGCGCGGCATCGCGCTGACGCTCGTCGTCGTCTTCCACCTGTTCGGGCACGGCCGCGTCTCGGGCGGCGTCGACGTGTTCCTCACGGTCTCGGGCTTCCTCCTCATCATGTCGCTCGGCCGCGCCCTCTCGACGGGCAAGCCCCTCGGCATCGTCGCGCGATGGGGCCGCACCTTCTCGCGCCTCGCCCCGCCCGCGGCCCTCGTGCTGCTCGCCGTCACGATCGCGTCGTTCGTCGTGCTCTCACCCTGGATGCGCGAACAGAACCTCCTCGAGGTCGTCTCGACCGCGTTCTATGTCGAGAACTGGCAGCTCATCACGACCCAGCTCGCCTACGGCGCCGCCGGCCCCCTCACGAGCCCCCTGCAGCACTTCTGGTCGCTGTCGGTGCAGGCGCAGTTCTTCCTGCTCTTCCCGCTCCTCGTGGGGCTCCTGACGCTCGTCGTGCGGTTGCGGAAGGCCAGGGTTGCCGTCTTCTGGTCGCTGCTCGCGGCCGCGACCCTCGCCTCGTTCCTCTACGCCTGGCACGCCAACGACGTGAACCCGCAGGCGGCGTACTTCGACACCTTCGCGCGCTTCTGGGAGCTCGGCGCCGGCGGCCTGCTCGCCGGCCTCATCACAAACGGCCGCACGCTCCCCATGATCCTGCGCCCGATCGCGGGCTGGCTGGGGCTCGCGATGATCATCTCGAGCGGTTTCATCTTCGACGGCGGATCCGCGTACCCCGGCCCCGCGGCCCTCCTCCCCGTCGGCGGCGCCGCGTTCGTGCTGCTCTCGGCCAACGGCGGCTGGCTCTCGCCCTCGCCGCTCCTGCGCAGCCGTCCCCTCGTGTTCCTCGACAGCATCTCCTACGGCCTCTACCTCTGGCACTGGCCGATCCTCATCGTGTTCTTCACGATCAACGAGACCGACCAGCTCAGCTGGGTCGGTGCGTGCCTCGTCATGGGCCTCGCCGTCGCCGTCACGCTGCTCACCCGGTGGATCCTGAACCCCGCGATCGCGTGGGCGACCGCGAAGACCGCGAAGCGGGCGCTGATCTTCGCGCTCGTCGCGATCCTCGCCGCCGCCGTGCCCGCCGGGGCGGCGTACGCCGTCGTCGAGCTGCGGTCGTCGGCGACGATCGCGCTCGACTCCTGCGCGGGCGCCGCGGCGCTGGATCCGGACCGCCCCGAGTGCGCGGACGCGGGGGAGGGCGAGGAGCTCGTCCCCACCCTCGAGACCCTGCGCAGCGACGACGCGAACCGCGGCGCCTGCTGGTCGCGCGGCAGCGATCCCGCCGTCAACGTGTGCTCGCTCGGCAGCGACGCCCCCGGTGCGTTCCGGATCCTCGCCGTCGGCGACTCGCACAACAACGTCTGGCTCGACGTCTACGAGCAGATCGCCGAGCTGCACGGCTGGCGCATCGACGCCGCGGGCCGCGCCGGATGCCAGTGGGTCGAGCCCGGCACGCCCGTTTACGGCCAGCCCGACGACGAGGCCGCGGCCTGCCAGGACTGGCGCGCCGCGATCGACGAGCGCGTCGCGTCCGGCGAGTACGACGCCATCCTCACGACGGCGTCGTCGAAGTCGGGCTTCCGCTCGGACGACGACGCGGTGAGCGACGCCGAGGTTCACACGATCGCGCTCCTCGGCGCGTGGCAGCACCGCTCCGACGACAGGGTGCCGATCATCGTGCTGCGCGACAACCCGATCTTCCCGCAGGAGTCGCTCGAGTGCATCGCCGACCGCGCCGCGGTCGACGCCGGCGAATGCTCGCTCCCGCGCGACGAGGCGCTGCTCGAGACCGGCTTCGACGACGCGGTCGCGCAGACGACCAACGCGCACACGATCGACCTCAGCGACCTCGAGTGCGGGCCCGCCCGCTGCGAGATGGTCGTCGGCGGCGTGATCGTGACGCGCGACGGCGCGCACCTGACGCGCGCCTACGCCGCGACGCTGGCCCCGTACCTCAACGACGCGCTCGTCGAGCTGCTCGAGGACGACTGAGCTAGCGGATCGCCCGCTGCAGCTCGTCGGCCAGGTACGGGCCGAGCGTCGACGCGTAGGTCGCCGTGAGGTGGTGGCCGTCGCGGTACACGACGACGCCGCCGATCACGGCCGGGCACTCGCCGTCGGCGCAGTAGTACCGCGTGAGGTCGATGAGCTCGGCATCCGGATCCACGAGGACGGCGTCCTCCTTCGGATCGTTCAGGAGGGCGGTGTCTTGCGGCTCCTCGCACCGCTCGTCGGCGGTCTCCGGATCCTCGGACACGCACGTGACGGGCGAATCCGGGAACGACGGGTTGTCGCGCAGCGCGATGATCGGCACGCTCTTGTCGGGGCGCTTGGCCCAGGCCTTCGTCATCGGGAGGACCTCATCGGCCGCGGCCGAGTCGGAGAGGACGTCCTCGCGCGAATCGGAGGCCGTCGCGCCCTCGAGGTCGTTCTTCGCCGTGACGCGGTTGGCGACGACGATCGCGTCGAGGTTGTCGGCAGAGGCGACATACTCGTCGGCCGCCTCGCGCCAGGCGGTGCAGGCGGCGGTCTGGTCGGCCGTCGCGAGCTCGAGCTTCTCTTCCGTCCAGTAGCAGCCCGCGTGGCCCGCGACGTCGAAGCGCCAGCCGAGTTCCTCGGCGGCGGCGCGATAGGCGGGGATCATCGCGTTGTTGTGCGAATCGCCGATCGCGAGCACGCGGTGGGTCGCGTCCTTCGGGCCGAAGGAGCACACGCGGAACTCCGACTCGTCGGGGCCCGCCCAGCAGTCCGGGTTGTTGCCGTCGTCGCTCTCGATGTCCGACAGCGTCGGCACGAGCGGGAGGCCCGCGAGCTCGGGGTTGTCGCACGGCGCGAGCTCGGGGTCGATCGCCTCGGCGCCGAAGCACTCGGGCTGCTCATTCACGAGGTTCGCCGCGATCTCGGCGGTGCGCTGCTCGCTCGCGCGGAGGAGCTGCACGGATCCCATCGAGACGACGAGCACGCAGGCCATCCCGGCTGCGCTCCACACCGCGATCGTGCGCGGGCGCCGGCCCCCGAGAAGCCTCGGGGAGGTGCGCACGGTGTCCTCGACGAACCGCGTCGAGAGCCAGGCGAGCGCGATGCTGCCGGCGCCGATCGCCAGCTTGTGGACGGTCGTGAGGGGGACGCCGGTGGCGAAGGGCACGATCACGATGAACGCCCAGTGCCACAGGTAGATCGCGTACGACACGCGCCCGATCATCGCGACGGGCGTGAAGCGGCCGACGTCGGCGAGCAGCGAGGGGGCGCCGCCCCAGATCGCGAGGACGGTGCCGGCGACCGGCAGCAGCGCGGTCGCGCCGGGGAAGGGCGTCGCGCCCGAGTAGGCGAAAACCGAGACGAGGATCAGCGCGATGCCTGCGCCCGAGACGACGGATCCGCGCACGCGGCCCGCGATCGCCGGGGCGAAGGCGAGGAGCGCGCCCGCGCCGAACTCCCACGCGCGCGTGAGGGTCGAGAAGTAGGCGGCGCTCGGCGCTGCGTTCATCTGCGCGACGCTGAAGACGAAGGAGGCGAGGGTGGCGACGGCGATCGCGACGAACATCACGGCGCGCCATGGCAACTTGCGGAACAGCCACATCGACACGACGAGCAGCAGGGGGAGGAGCACATAGAACTGCTCTTCGGCCGACAGCGTCCAGAAGTGCTGCACGGGCGAGGCGAGGTTATCGGCCGCCAGGTAGTCGACGCTGCCGAGCAGGAGGTGCCAGTTCTGCACGTAGAGCGCCGACGCCGTGATGTCGCCGAAGAACTGCGGCCACAGCGCGTTCGGCACCCAGATCAGCGTCGCCACGCCCACGAGCGCGAGCACGAGCAACGAGGCGGGCAGGAGGCGCGAGGCGCGGCGCGCCCAGAACTTCCCGAGCGCGATGCGCCCCGTCTTCGCGCGCTCGCGCACGAGGTGCGACGTGATCAGGTAGCCGCTGATGACGAAGAAGATGTCGACGCCGACGAAGCCGCCCGTGAGCCGGTTCGGCCACAGGTGGTAGAGCATGACGCTCATCACCGCGAGGGTGCGGAGCGCCTGAATATCGGAACGGAACGCGCGGGTCTCCCCGGAAGCGGGCCGCGTGGAGCGGAGCGTGGGGGTCGCCATCACCTCGTGCGCGGGGCCTTAGTTGCCGCGGAGCTTGCGGGCCACGCGGGCCGGCAGGCCGTCGAGCTTGTCGTTCACGCCGCGGGCGATGCGGCCGGCGGTGCCGCCCGTGCGGGCGTTGAGGCTGCGGGCCACGACGCGCGCGGCCGACTCCTGCACCTGCGGGCGGCGCGCCTCGCGGAGCTGCTCGCGCAGGCGCGCGACCTCCGGATCCACGCGGACGACCTTCTCGTCGAGGTGCTCGTTCTCGCGGAGGTCGGCCAGCTGGGCGGCCTCGCTCGCGTGCCACTCGAAGCCGGCGATCTGCGCGACGACGTCCTCGAGGCTGCGCTCGGCGGTGACGTACGGGCGGGCGCGCTCGACGACGGCCGAGTTCCAGATTGTGACGGCCTCGTCGTTGTCGTGGCCGGGGGTGAAGTAGCGGATGGCGCCGATCCACGGCTTGTCCATCTCGACGTACATCGCCTGCAGGCTCTCGCTCGTGACCTCGACCGTGATCGGCATGTCGATGCGGAACGGCGCGGGGAAGACGCTCTCGGGCTTCTCCTCCGCGAAGATCACGCGGTTGTCGGTGCGGAACCACTCCTTGACGAGGTAGAGCTCGTTCATCGGGTCGACGAGCATGCGGCGGCGCTCTTCATGAAGCTGCGACCACGGGCCCACGAGCACGACGTGCACGTCGGTCTGCGTGTTGTTGAGCAGGCGGTCGATCGCGGGGCGCGCGTACTTCGCGTTCTCGGGCGTGACCTCGGTCACGACCTTGAGAAGCGGCACCTCCCAGATGCGGTTGTCGGCCTTGCGGCGGTAGCGCGGGATCGCCATGCGCTGTGCGAAGTGAACGTCGTTGTGCCACGCGACCTGCACGCCCTGGCTCTGCACCGTGCCCGGGCCCATGTGGTAGCCCACGGCGTCGTGCGCGGGGATGAACACCGCGCCGGCCTGCCACAGCTGGTAGGCGATCTCGGTGTCCTCGCCGAGGTGCAGGCGCGTGTCCTGACCGAAGGTGCGGTCGTAGACGGCGCGCGTCACGGTCGCGCAGGCGCCCATGTGGGTCGAGTAGTTGCGGCCGTCAGACGTGTTGAGGTCGTCGGTGTCGCGGTAGATCTTCTTCGACCAGTGCTCGTACAGCGTCGAGCGGTCGTAGTCGTCGCCGATGGTGCCGGCCTTGACCTTGTTGTAGACCTCTTCGGGGGTGTAGTCCCACTCCTCGATGAAGGCCTTCTCGCCGATCGTCGCCGCCTCGGGGATGAAGTGGCCCCACTTGGCGTGCTGGCGCACGTTGTCGCGGAACAGGATCATGTCCGAGTCGCACCAGTAGATGATGTCGCCCGTCGTGGCCTTGATGCCGATGTCGGTCGCGTTCGAGCGGCCCCAGCCGTCGCTGACCTCGTGGATGCGGATCAGGCGGGTGTTCTTCGGGATGAACTCGCCGAGCACGACGGGCTCCTCGCCGCCGCCGTCGTCGAGCACGACGACCTCGAGCAGGTCCTCCGGGTAGTCCTGTGCCGCGAGCGACGCGAGCGTGTACTCGAGCGTCTTCGACTTGTAGGCGGGGATGATGACCGAGACGGTCATCGTCGGCTCCCAGCCCTCCGGCACGGTGCCGTCAAAAACATCTCGCCAGCGGTTGCGGGAGACAATCGTGGGCGCGGTTTTGGCAGCTGCGGCATCAGTCACGAGGGGAAGTCTAACCAGCCGACCCTTGCAGAGCCTCAGAGAACACCGCGCGCTCCATGGGGTTCGTACCCGCCACCCGATAAACTCGCCGGTATGCCCACCGCGCCTGCCGACGCACGCATCTTCACCTTTCCCGGGTGGCGTGACAATCCCTATGTGCAGATCCTGTCGCAAGACGTGATCGACCACGGCTTCGAGATCGCCGGCCGCCCCGACTTCGACGAGGCGCTCACCGAGCTCACCTCGCCCGAGCACCGCGGCATCATTCACGTGCAGTGGACGAGCCCCGTCACCGAGTGGGCCATCAACGCCAAGGACGCGCGCGTGCGCGCCGACCTCTTCCTCGACGCCCTCCACAGCGCCAAGCAGTGGGGGCGGAAGATCATCTGGACGGTGCACAACGTCCTCCCGCACGACGCGGAGTACCCGAAGACCAACCTGTACCTGCAGGAGGGCCTCGCGCGCCTCGCAGACAAGATCCACGTGATCTCGCCCGCGACGGTCGAGCTCGCCGCCGAATACTTCGCCATCCCGGCGGAGAAGGTCGTCGTCATCCCGCACTCGAGCTACGAGGGCGTCTACGGCCCCGCCGAAGACCGCGCCGCCGCGCGCGAGAAGATCGGCGCCGACCCCGCTGCGACCGCCGCGCTCTTCTTCGGGTGGATCCGCCCCTATAAGGGGCTCGAACACCTCGCCGAGGCCGCCGAGATCGCGACCCGCGGGGGAGCGGAGCTGCAGGTGCTCCTCGCCGGCCGCCCGCAGGGCGACGTCGACCACATCCTCCGGGCGCTCGACGAGGGCGCGACCCCCGTCGTGAAGTACTTGAAGCGCATCCTCCCGGAGGACGTCGCGAGCTGGTTCTCGGCCGCCGACGTGCTCGTGCTGCCATACCACGCGATCCTCAACTCCGGAAACATGTTCCTCGCGGCGACCTACGGGTTGCCGATCATCCTCCCCGACGCCCCGCACCTCGTCGGCGAGTACGGCGACCAGGCATGGATCCGCTTCTTCGATCGCGAGCGGCCCGCCGAGCACATCGCCGAGCTGCTCGCCGAGGGCTGGTACGCGGATCCCGCGGCCCGCGAGGCCGCGCTCGCCTTCGCCGCGTCCCGCCCGCCCGCCGAGATGAGCGCGCGCTTCGCGGCGCTCGTCGAGTCGCTCACGTAGGATCCTCAAACCCCGCGGGTAGCCTGAGAGCACCCGTTTCCGCGCCCTTCGATTCAGGAGTACCGAATGCGTCGTGCCCGCAGCGCCACCCCCGAGAGCGTCGTCCGCCGCCTCGACACCCCGGAGGCCGTCGAGGCGCTCGTCGGGGTCGAAGCCGCTCCCGTCTCGCCGCTGCGCATCGAGATCCCGGATCCGTCGCTGCTGCGCCACCTGGCGCTGCCGCGCAACCCCGGGCTGCGCACGACCGAGCTCGAGGTGCGCATCCAGCGCTTCGAGGCGCCCGTTCCGCGCTGGCGCGGCCGCCTCGGCCAGATCCGCCACCTCGACGGCTACGAGCTGCGCTTCGACGCCCCCGCGGGCGGCGCGACCGCGATCGTCCGCACCGCGCGCTTGACGAGCATCGCCGAGATCGCGAACGCGCTGATTCCGGTCTTCACGCCCAGCACGCCCTTCGCTGGCGCGGGCTTCCCACTCGTCGCGATCGCGGCCGGCGCGGGCGAGGGCACGCTGTCGCTCCTGCCGACGCCGACGGTCCCGCCCGTCGAGGCCATGGTCGGCCGCCTGCAGGGCGTCGGCCTCATGCGCGCCGACGTGCTGATCGGCGGCCCCGCGCGCCTCGCCGACGAGCTCGCGACGCACCACATCCCGACCGCCGAGGCGCTCCACGGATCCCCCCGCACCGAGCTTCCCGCGATCGACCTCAACGTGCACAACCCCATCGGCCGCGAGCTGCTCTTTAAGCCCTCGCGCCCCGCTCGCCGGCTCGTCCTGCTCGGCGGCCGCGCCCGCATCGTCACGATCGAGGGCGCGGGCGAGCCCATCGAGTTCGACGTGCGCCGCCCGCTGCCCGCCTCGGTCGTTCGCGCGCTGCGCGGCGTCGAGAGCATCTCGCTCGCCGGGATCCCCGAGCTCCCCGAGGGCCTGGCGGCCCGCTTCGCCGAGATCGCCGCGACCGACACGATCCTGCACTCGCTCGCCGACTCGGTCGAGATCGCGCCCGAGGCGCTCGCGCCCGAGCTCGTCGACGTCATCCGCCGCCCGTACACGCAGTCGATGGGTCTCGACCGCGAGCTGCGCCAGGTCGAGGCCCGCCGCATCGCGATGCGCGAGCACGCCGGTTACTTCCGCCTCGCCTCGGCGATCACCGCCAAGACGGGCGAGCGCTATCTGCCGAGCGTCAGCGTGATCCTCTCGACGATGCGCAGCGAGCTCATCCCCGGCGTGCTGCAGATGATGGCGAAGCAGACCTACGCGCACTTCGAGGTCATCGTCGTCGCGCACGGCGTTCCGGCGCCCTCGCTCGACAGCGTCGACCTCGAGGGGCTCGACTACACCGTCGTCGAGGTGCCGAATACGGTGCTCTTCGGCGCCGCGCTCGCCGAGGGCGTGCGCCGCTCGTCGGGCGACCTCATCACGAAGCTCGACGACGACGACTGGTACAGCGAGCACCACATCTCGGACCTCGTTCTCGCGCACCTGTACTCGCGCGCCGACGTCGTCGGCAAGACGACCGAGTACCTCTACTTCGAAGAGGTCGGCCAGACGGTGCACCGCACCTTCGCGACCGAGCGGTACCACGACCAGCTCGCGGGCGGCGCCATGCTGCTTTCGCGCTCGGCGTTCGACGCGCTCGGCGGCTGGCGCCCCACCCCGAACTCGACCGACCGCTCGGTGCTCGTGCGCGTCGAGACGCAGGGCGGCGTCGGGTACCGCGTGCAGAGCCTCGGCTACATGTACATCCGCCACGCGTCCAAGCACACGTGGGAGCGCACGGCCTCGCAGCTCGTGCAGGGCGCGTTCGAGCAGTGGCGCGGCTGGCGTTCGCCCGAGGTCGGGTACTAAATTCCCGACCCGGGCGCGGGGTCCTAAGAGATCCCGGACTCGGACAGCGCGGTCGCCGCCCAGAAGATCATGATGAGCACGACGCCCCAGAGGAGCGTCGCCGTGGCGACCGAGACGGCCGCGATCGACATGCCCTTGCCGCCGAGCTTCCTGGCGAGCGAGATGATGCCCATGATGAGGCCGGCGACCGCGAGCGGGAAGCCGATGTAGAGCAGGCTCGTCATGAAGCCCGTGATCGCGAACACGAGAGCCGTGATCGCGAGGCCCTTCGGGCGTCCGTCGGTGCGGGCCTGCGGGTAGCCGTAGGAGCCCTGGCCGTAGGGCGCGACGCCCCGCTGGTAGTCGTGGCCCGGCTGCGGCTGGCCGGCGACGGGCTGGCGGCCGAAAGCGGGCGCGGATCCCTGGCCGTACGCCGCGGGCGTCGCGTAGCCGGCCTGGCCCTGCTGCGCGCCGTACTGGCCGGCCCCGGGCTGCTGTGCCTGGCCGTACGAGGCCTGACCATAAGGCGCCTGGCCGTACTGTGTCTGCCCGTACTGCGGCTGTCCTGCCTGCGCTTGCCCGTACTGCGCGGGCGGCGCGTACGCCTGCGGCGCGGCCGCGGGGCCCTCGCCCGGCTCGGGCTGGGTGACCGCCGGCGGCGGGTTCAGCGGCACGACGGGCTCGGCGTCGTTCCAGACGTCGTCCTTGTCCGCGTCGTCCTGCCACGGGAACGTGGATCGCTGCGGGTCGTACGGGTTCGAGCTATCAGACATGGTTTCCCCCTCAGAAGGCCGGATCAGCGCCCGAGCCGCTTGACGATGCGCGCCGGCACGCCCGCGACGACGACGTCATCGGGCACGTCCTCCGTCACGACGGCGCCCGCCGCGACGACGGCACCGGATCCGATGGAGACGCCCGCGAGCACGGTCGCGCTCGCGCCGATCCAGGAGCCGTCGCCGATCGCGATCGGGTCGTGCCGCACGGCGCCGGCGCGGCGCTCGTGCGTTCCCACGTCGTGGGTGTCGGTGATGAGGCGCACGAACGGCCCCATGTTCACGCGGTCGCCGATCGTGGTGTGCGGCCGCACGTAGCAGTCGCGGTTGATGAAGACGTCGGCGCCGATCGAGATCTCGCCCGTGAACTCGCCGCCGCGGTAGATGCGGGTCGCGGATCCGATGCGGATCGTCGCGGAGGCACCGTGGTTGAAGACGACGTTGTCGTCGATCTTCGCGTCGTCGGCGATTTCCAGCATGACGCTATTGTGCCAGCGGAGCCATGATCTCGAAATTCTTGTCGCGCGAGAGTCGCCACGCGTCGCGCATTCCGCGCCACAGGTTGTTCCACCCGGTCTTCGTGACCTTGCGCTCGACGAAGCCCAGGCGGATGAGCTCCTTCGCGAACGTCGCGGCCGTGCCGACGGCGAAGGCGAACGGGCGGTAGTCGCCGTGAGCGCGGTAGTAGTGGGCCATGATGCCGCGGTTGCGCATGATGTAGTAGCGGTACGTGTCGCTCGACGCGTTGAGGTGGCGCGTGCCCATGTCCCACTGCTTGATCTCGCGCGTGCGCTGCAGCACGAACTCGTCGACGATCACGCACGGCTCGTGGCGGCTCGCCAGGTAGCCGTAGATCGTGTCGTCCCAGTAGATGAAGAACCGCGGATCCGGCAGCCCGAGCTTCTGTACGAGCGAGCGGTGGATGAACATTCCCTCGAAGCAGCCCGAGTTCATCTCGCGGTAGCCCGACTCGTCGAAGCCCGCGGGGGCGAAGGGGATCGGGATGCCGAGCGACGTCGACACGCGGTACTGCCAGTAGAACTCGGAGCCGTCGTAGTCGTAGCGGCGGCCCTGGATGTGGCGGAAGCGCGGGGTCCAGGCGCCCATGCGGGCGAGGCCGTCGGGCAGAACCTCGACGTCGTCGTCCATGAGCCAGATCCACTCGGAGCCCAGCTCGTAGGCCGTCTCCATGCCCGCGCTGAAGCCGCCCGCGCCGCCCGTGTTGGTCTCGAGGCGGCGGTAGACGAGCTCGGTGCCCAGCTGCTCGCGCAGCGACTCGACGACCTCGGTCGTGTCGTCGACCGACGCGTTGTCGATGACGACGACGCGACCCGGCTTCGGATCCATCGTGCCGATCGACGTCAGCGCGCGCGTCAGCAGGCCCGAACGGTTGAACGTGACGATGACGATCGTCGCGCTCGCCGGGTCGAAGCTCGCCGGGGTAGCGGGGGCCGGGTTTGCGGGCGCGGTCATGCCTTGGCCTCGAAATCGGTCATCCACTCATTCTCCGCTACGAGGCTCGGCAGAGCCTCACGGTACTCGCGGGCGAGCTTCGGCCACTGCTTCTTCAGCTTGCGGTGCAGGCGCATCGAGTCGAAGAGCATCTTGCGGAACGTCTCCCGGTCGCGCACGTAAATCTGCTTGCCGGATCCGTCGGCCGCCGACACGAGGGCCGAGTCGACGTGCGGCACGCGCCACCACTCGGCGTCCTCCTTGCCGAACTCCACCTCGGGCGTTTCGACGAACCGCGCCGCGGGCTTCGTCAGCAGGTGGCGGATGAGCGACTTCGCGGTGAAGAGGCGGAGGGTGAGGCCCGTCGGGTTGCCGACGTCGCCGCGCTTGCGGAGCGCGAACACCTGCCGGCCCTTGACCGAGTACAGCACCTCGTCCGGATCCTTATGCACGATCGTCTCGGGGTACTTCTTCGCGATCTTCCGCGCGAGCGGCATGCGCGTCGCGAGCGTCTTTCGCATGTGATCCGGGCCGCTCAGGATGTCGCGGAGCGCGAGGTTGCGCAGCGCCGCGGGGTAGTACTGCATCATCATGAGGTGCTTGAGGTCGACGCGCTGGCTGTGGCGCAGGAGCGTGCCGCCCTGGGGCTTCGTCGAGTGCAGGAGGCCCGCGACGATGCGGTTGCGGGCGTGGAAGTACGCCTGCCAGTCGATCGAGTCGTCCTTGCCGACCCACGACACGTGCCAGAGCGCGGCGCCCGGCAGGGTCACGGTCGGGAAGCCGCGCTCGCGGGCGCGCACCGAGTACTCGGCGTCGTCCCACTTGATGAACGCCGGCAGCGGCAGGCCCGTCTCCTTGATGACGGCCTTCGGGATGAGGCACATCCACCAGCCGTTGTAGTCGGCGTCCATGCGCATGTGCAGCAGCTGCGCCTGGCGCAGGTTCTGCTCGCGGAAGTCGTGCGGCATCTGCTCCTGGTAGAGCGTGCGCCACATGAAGGGCATCTCGTCGATGACCTCGGCCCACGCGTGCAGGCGCGGGCGATCGAGCAGGTCGAACATGTGCGCGCCGACGATGACCGGCTTCGTCGCGTAGCGGCCGAAGAGGATCGAGCGGCGGATCGACTCCGGCTCGATCTTCACGTCGTCGTCGAGGAGCTGCACGAAGTCGCTCTCGTCGCGCTTCATCGTCTCGTGCATCGCGCGGGCGAAGCCGCCGGATCCGCCGAGGTTGCGCTGCGTGATGACCTGCAGCGTCTCGCCGAGCGACGCGCTCACAGCGGGGAACGCGGGCTGCGCGTCGACGCGGTCGGTGCCCTGGTCGATGAGGAAGATGCGGTCGACGACCTCGAGCACGCCGGGGCTCTCGCTGAGCGCCTCGAGCGTCTCGACGCAGTACGTCGGCTTGTTGTAGGTCGTGATGCCGAGCGACGCCTTGCCCGTGCGGGCGGGCTCCTGCTCGGTCGACCAGGTGGCGCCATCAAGGGTCACGTCGCTGTCGCCGGCGACGATGTCGAACCAGATCCAGCCGCCGGCCGAGAACTGCGTCAGCGGGATCTCGAAGGTCGAGACCGCCTCGCCCGAGACCTCGGCGGCCTCGATGCGCTGCTGCACACCGGATCCGTTGGACCGGTACACGAGCACCGTCGCGGATCCGGAGGTGCGCACCTCGAGGGTGATCTGGCGCACCGCGGTCCAGTGCTGCCAATACGAGGCGGGGAAGGCGTTGAAGTAGCTCGCGAGCGACGTGCGCTTGCCGCCGCGGATCCGCAGCGATTGGCGCGAGAGGACGTCCGAGATGTGTGCCCCCGTCGCGACCCGCACCGGCACCGCGTCGATTGTCGACCAGGAATCGGCGTCGAAGTACAGCGGCAGCAGATCGGGGTCGCGGTCGGTGGGAAAGACCACATTCTGCAGGACGAATGCCATGGGGAGTCTCCGACTCATCTCGCGGGGTAGGGCTCCATGAGCCTACCGGCCGCGCCCTGCGTTCCGCTGGGATCAGCGCGGGCCCGACAGCTGTGGCGGCAGCGGAATCGGCGCCGTCATGTCGATCGAGGTGCGCCAGGATCGCTCCTGCCCGGCGCGAACGGCGCAGATGACGAGCAGGAACCAGCCCACGTTCGTCAGCGTGTAGCTCTCGAACACGCTCTCGACGAGCAGGACGACGAGCATGAGCGGCAGCCACGAGTAGACGACCGATCGGCGGTCGCTGCCCGCGAGCCAGGCGCGCACGAGGGCGAGCGCCGCGAACGCGCAGAAGAGTAGCAGCCCCACCCAGCCGAGCTGCATCACGACGTCGACGTAGGCGTTCAGCGCCGAGTCGTTCTCCTTCGCCACCGTGAGGTCGATGATGTTCGTCGGGAACGGGTCGCCCTCCCAGCTACCGAAGAAGCCCCACCCCGTGACGGGGCGCTGCCCGATCCACACCCGGATCGCCGACCACAGCTCGACGCGCGACGCGAAGCCCGAGCGGTTCGCGAGGAAGAGCGCGATGGGGCGGTGCAGGATCCAGAGCCCCAGGATCCCGGCGCCCGCGATCGACGCGATCACGGCGTTGAGCCGGCGGCGCGCCGCGCGCTCGGTGCGGCGGGCGAGGCTGAGCAGCAGCACCGCGAGCAGGGTGAAGGCCGCGACGACGAGGGCGGTGGGGGAGCCGGAGAACGCCGCCAGGAGCGCGGCGAGGACGATGGAGTAGACCGCGACGGGGCGCGGCACGCTCCGCGCCCGCCACTCGATGATGAAGGTCACGAGCGCGATGACGGTGACGAAGCCAAGCAGGTTGCGCGAGGCGAAGAGGCCCTGCACGGGGCCGCCATAGGCGATGAGGCCCTGCACTCCGAGGCGCGCGAGCGGCGCGTCGAAAATGATGCCCGACAGCACCTCGATCGCGAGCGACGCCGAGAGCAGCCAGCGCAGCACGTCGCCCACGGCGCGCACGATCTGCAGCGTGTCGCGGATGTGCGCGACGGTGATGGCGACGATCGTCCAGGCCGCGAGCGTCAGCCACGACGACAGCGCGCGCCCGTGCGCGCCGTCGAGCGCCCACGAGAACGAGATGAGCGCCCACGCGACGAACGCGACGAGCGACGTCGGCGCGAAGCCGATGACCGAGAGCTCGTCGCGGCGCAGCACGAGCACCGAGACGCCGAGAACCACGAGCCCCGTGACGATGGTCGCGAGCGTCGTGGTGCCGGCGACGCGGCCGACCGCGGTCGAGAGGAACGCCGCGGCGATCGCCGTGAGGGCGTAGGCGCGTGCGAACGCGGCCGACCGCAGGAGGTCGGGCAGCGACGTCGGCACCCGCATCGCGCTCATACGGGCGAACCGATCTCCGCATCGCGATCGGGGAACGTGACGGCGGGCGCGAAGCGTAGCTTCGCGATGAACATCGTGACGAGCATCCAGCCCCACAGCATCATGGGGTTCGACTCGGTGAGCCCCTGCGTGAGCAGGGCCCACAGGATGAGGAGCGGAACGAGAGAGAGCGGCGAGAAGGGCGAGGGTCCCGTGGCGTCGAGGCGCGGGGCGTCGACGGCGAAGAACCACGCGCGCCACACGGCCGAGCCGTAGACGAAGGCGAGCACGACGACGCCGAGCGCGCCGAGCTGCAGAAAGGCGTCGAGCCACATGTTGTGGGCCTCAAACACCGTGATGTCGTGGTCGACGATCCAGCCGTCGAACGCCGGATCCCACGGCACCCACGGCGACGAGAAGCCGTTGCCGAAGACGGGCCGCTCGGACGCGCGCTCGAACACGGCCGACCAGATGTCGCCGCGGCCCGTGAGCCCGTTCGAGCGGCCGAGGAGGCCCGAGATGCGGTCGAAGGCGAGGAGGCCGACGGCGACCCCGGCGACCGCGACGGCCGAGAACACGAGGTAGGCGTTACGGCGCCCGCGTGCGGTGCGCGAGCGGCGCACGACGAGGGCGACGCAGGCGATGCCCGCGACGACCACCAGCGCGACGAACGTCGTCGCGGATCCGGCGCGCACGAACATCCAGGCCGCCAGCGCCACCCAGAGCGACCGCTCGACGATCTTCGTGACGGTGACGCGGCCCTTCACTCCGACCCAGAGCCGCACCGAGAACACGATGATCGCGAGCAGCATGAGCATGCCGAGCAGGTTGGAGTTACCGACGACGCCCTGGATGCGGTCGCCCACGAGGAACGAGTCGAAGATGTTGCCGCGCACCCAGTACCAGTGCGGATCCGGCGCGCCCTCGTACTCGGTCGCGAAGAAGTTCGGCATGATCGGGTGCCGCACGACGAGCGCCACCCACGCCTCGAACACGAACGAGCCGCCGACGATCCACCGCAGCGCGACCTCGATGCACCGCACGATGTCTGACCACGAGAGCATGTCGGCGAAAAAGATGCCCTGCATCGTGAAGCCCGCGAGCACGCCCGCCGTCATGATGCTCGCGGTGGGCCACGCCGACCACAGCGTCGAGCAGAAGGCGAGCGCGACGTAGACGAGCGCGATCCACGGCAGGCGCTCCCAGCGCAGGCGGCGCGACGCCGAGCGGCGCACGAGGCTCGGGATCCAGATCGCGAGCGTCGCGAGGATGAGGCCGCCGATGAGGGCCGCGGCGCCCGCGGCGCCCAGGAGGTTGAACCACCAGGAGTAGGCGAGCGCGCTCACCATGATGAAGATCGAGTAGGCGCGGAGCGCCTGGTGCGCAGAGCGCTCCCGCTCCGGTGCCCGGACGCGGTCTGTCACGGGGTACTTCGTCGCCTGCGCCATACCCCTAAGCCTAAGAGGTGGACGCCCCCGGTATCTCCTAGGCTGGGGTCATGCTTCTCGGCCTCACTAATGCACCGCGTCCGTTCGACTGGGGATCCACGACCCTCATCGCTCATCTCGAGGGCCGCCCCGAGGCGCCCGCGCCCGAGGCGGAGGTGTGGTTCGGTGACCACCCGTCGGATCCGGCCGACGCCGTCGACGGCCGCTCGCTCGATGCACACCTCGGCGACGCGAAGCTACCGTACCTCCTGAAGATCCTCGCCGCGACGAAGTCGCTGTCGATCCAGGCGCACCCGACGCGCGAGCAGGCGATCGAAGGCTTCGCCGCCGAGCGCTCGCTGCCCGAGGGCGCGCCCCACAACTACGCCGACGACAACCACAAGCCCGAGATGATCGTGGCTCTGAGTGACGAGTTCGTCGCGCTGTGCGGCCTCCGCGAGGTCGAGGCGACCCGCCGCCTGCTCGAGGGCCTCGGATCCGCCGCGCAGCCCCTGCTCGAGCGTGTCACCGACGACGACTCGCTCGCCGAGTCGGTCGGCTGGCTGCTGTCGGGCGACGCGCAGGACGTCGTCGATGCCGTCATCGCCGCGCTTGAGGGCGCGAGCTCGGACGAGTTCGACGCCGAGATCGCGAACGCGCGCCGCAACGCCGAGCAGTTCCCCGGCGACCCCGGCGTCGTCGTGGGCCTGCTCATGAACCTCATGACGCTCGGCCCGGGGGAGGCGCTCTTCCTTCGCGCGGGCCAGCTGCACGCCTACCAGTCGGGCCTCGGAATCGAGATCATGGCGGCGAGCGACAACGTGATGCGCGGCGGTCTCACGCCCAAGCACATCGACGTTTCCGAGCTCATGCACGTGCTCGAGCGCGTCTCGGGCCCCGTCGCTCTCGTCGAGCCGACGCGGGTGTCCGACGGCGTGTCCGAGTACCCCGTGCCGGTTGACGACTTCCGTTTGTGGCGTGGCGTGTCGAGTCTCGACGGTGTAACGATTGAGCCGCTTCTGCCGGCGATTCTGCTGTGCACGAGCGGCGCGATCGAGGTGCGCGGGGCCGAGGAGTCCATCGAACTTAAGCCCGGTCAGGCCGTGTTTATTTCGGGTGACGAATCGGCCATCACCGTCGTTGGAGAGGGTGACTTTTTCGTCGCTCAGCCCGGCGCCTGAGACACGCCGCGCCGGCGCAAACCTTCAAGAGGCGCATGAACCATCTACGATCTGCGACTTGATATTCGCGAATCACACAGGTGTAATTACCCAGGTAGGGCGTTCGCGCGAACGTCATACCTAAGGGGGAGGGACACCATGACCGCATCGCAGTATCAGACAGAGGCGCCGGCCGACTGGTTCGTCGATCCTGCCGAACTCGGCGTACCCGGGGTTGTCGCGCCAGAGCCGGCCGAAGAGGGCCTGCTCGGATGGCAGAGCGAGGCGCTGTGCGCCCAGACTGATCCCGAGGCATTCTTTCCGGAGAAGGGCGGCTCGACGCGAGACGCCAAGCGCATCTGCGAGTCGTGCGATGTGCGCGCGCAGTGCCTCGAGTACGCGCTCGCCAACGACGAGCGTTTCGGCATTTGGGGCGGCCTGTCGGAGCGAGAGCGACGCAAGCTCAAGAAGGAGCTGCAGCAGCAGACCGCCTGAGCATTCGGAGCGTGTCAGTGAGCGGGTGCATGGGTAGCCCGGCTTAGGCTGGGCAGGTCATGCCCGCGCCAGTTCATGCAGTGCTCGTCGCCCGCTCGTCCACCGCGGCAGCGGCTCGGCTTGAGCGAGCCCTCGACGCCATCCGTGCCCAGTCACAGTCCGTCGCCTCTCTGACGATCGTCGTTCGCGGCGATCCCGCACCGCTTCACGCCGCCGCCGAGGCGGCCCGCGCGAACCGCGTTATCGCTTCCCCCGAGCGGACGGGCTTCGCCGGCGCGGTCGAGTTGGCGTTCGCGCACCTGCCCGAGGGGCACGTGTGGCTGCTCGACGACGACTCCGTTCCTGAGGCGGGCACGCTCGCGAAGCTCGCCTCGGCGCTCGAGCGCCAGCCGTCGGTCGCGATCGCCGCGCCGAAGGTCGTGAGGGCGGGAGATCGACGCCGCATCGCGTCGTTCGGCGTGACGATGACGTCGACGGGCCGCACCGTCGAGCTCGCGCAGGGCGAGTACGACCAGGGCCAGCACGACCGCGACGACGACGTGCTCGGCGCCGACATTCGCGGCATGCTGCTGCGCGCCGACGTCGCGTCGGCGCTCGTGCCCGACCGCGCCATGCTCGGCGCTGACGAGGGCCTCGACATGGGCGTGCGCGCCCGCCTCGGCGGCCGCCGCGTGAGCCTCGTGCCCGACGCGCGCATCGCCGTCTGGCCGCCGCGCCAGACGCCCCAGCGCCTCGCCTATACCCGCCGCGTCGCGCAGCTTCACCGCCGCCTCGCCTACGCCTCGCCGCTCTCGGTCGCGTTCAAGTGGCTCGGCCTCCTGCCGCTCGCGGTCTGGGCGACCGTGCTCGCGCTGCTCGCGAAGCGCCCCGGGCGCGTGGCTCCCGAGTGGATGGCGACGTTCACGGTGCTCGTGCGCCTCGGCGCGGTCGCGCGCTCGCGCCGGCGCCTGCGCGCCTTCCGCTCCGGATCCTGGTCGCAGGTCGACGCCCTGCGCCTCGGCCCCGCGCAGATGCGCGAGCGCCAGCAGGCGTCCGACGACCCGCGCCGCGACAACCCCGACAAGCTCGAGTTCTTCTCGGGCGGCGGGGCCTGGGCGGTTCTCGCGGGCCTCGTCGTGAGCGTCGCGGCGTTCATCGCCCTGCTCACCTGGCCCGCCATGGGTGGCGGCGCGTTCCTGCCGCTACGGCAGAGTGTCGCCGACCTCTGGCGCGACGCCCTCTGGGGCGTGCGCCCCGAGGGGCTCGCGGAGGTGGGTCCGGCGGATCCGTTCTCGACCGTCGTCGCACTGCTCGGTACCCTCTGGCCCGTCGCCCCGAGCTTCGTGCTCGTGCTGCTGTGGCTGCTCGCGACGCCCCTCTCGATCCTCGGCGCGTGGTTCGCCGCGACGCGCATCACGGCCCGCCCATCGGCGCGCATCGCGCTCGCCGTGCTGTGGGGCTTCGCCCCGCCGCTCTGGGACGCCCTCGCGCAGGGCCGCCCCGCCGCCGTCATCGCCCACGTGCTACTGCCATGGCTTCTCTTCGCCGGCATCGCCGCCCACCGCTCCTGGACCACGGCGGGCGCCGCGTCGATCCTGCTCGCCGGCGTGCTCGCCTGCGCGCCCTCGCTCGCGCCGGTCCTCGGCCTCGTGTGGCTCATCGGCCTGATCGTCGCGATCAGCGCCCGCCGACGCCGCATCGCGCACGTCGTCTGGGTCATCGTGCCCTCGATCGTGATGTTCTGGCCCCTCGCGGCGCGCCAGATCTCGCGCGGCACGCCCTGGGCGCTGTTCGCCGACCCCGACGCCGCCGACTTCGCCCACGGATCCGCCGCGGCCGTCGCTGGCGGGGTGCTCAACCCGGCCTCGTGGGCCACGCTCTTCGCCGATCTCGGCCTCGAGTGGACAGCCGTGTGGTGGGCGCCCATCCTGCTCGCCCCCATCGCGCTGCTCGCGCTCTTCGCCCCGAGCACCCGCAAGACCTGGCTCGCCGTCGTCTCGCTCGCGGTCGCGGCCGCGGGCATCGCGACGGCCGTGATCGACCTGGGATCGCGCCTGTCGCTCGTCGACGGCGTGCGCGTCGCCGTGTGGCCCGGATCCGCCCTCAGCGTCGCCTGGCTCGGCGCGATCGTCGCCTGCGCCATCGCGATCGACGGCGTGCGCCGTGGCCGCCGGGCGCTCGCCGCGATCGTCATCGCCTGCGCGGCGCTCGCGATCGTGCCGCAGGCGACGTCGCTGCACCGCGGCGACACGACCCTGTACTCCGGAAGCGACACGACGCTGCCGGCCTACGTCTCGGCGCAGGCGCGCGCCGACGGCGAGGTCAGCACGCTGATCCTCACCCCGCTCGCCGACGGCAGCGTCGAGGCGAAGGTCGTGTGGGGCACGAGCGAGACCCTCGGCGGGGCCTCGACCCTCGAGGGCACCGCAGTCGAGGTCAGCGACGACGACGTGGCGATCTCGCAGCTCGCCGGCGCCATCGTCTCGGGTAGCTCGTCGACCGTCATCGACGATGTGCGGGCGGCCGGCATCACCTTCGTCCTCCTGCGCGAGCAGGCCTCGCCCGGCGCCGAGCAGCGCGTCATGGCGCTCACGGCCCAGGCCTCGATGGACCAGCGTGCGGGCTTCGCGCGCGTCGGCGAGACGCCGCGCGGCGTGCTCTGGAGCGTCGAGGACGACCCCTCGCCGCGCACGGGCATGAGCGCCGCCGAGACGACGACCGCGTGGGCCGTCGGCATCAGCCAGGGCATCGCCCTGCTCGTCGCCCTGCTGCTCGCGATCCCCACCCGCCGCACGCGCGACGAGGCCCGGCAGAAGCCGCGCCTCATTGGCGTGTCGACCGAATCGCGAGAGGAGCGCACGCGATGAGCACGCGCACGATCGTCCGCACCGCCCTCGGCAGCGTCGTCGGCCTCGCCCTCGCGGGGACCGCGGTGCTCGCCGGCACCGGCACCCTCCCGGGCCTCACGCCCGCCTCGTGGGGCGGATCCGCCGACGCGCCGCACGTGAGCGTCACGCCGCCGCCCGCCGAGACGGTTCTCGCCTGCGACGGCCCGCTCGTCGGCCTCGGCCTCGACGCGACCGACGCCTCGGCGCTCGCGAACATCGGCAGCCTCGACCTGACGGTCGGCAACGGCAACGGCTCGGAGCCCGAGCGCAGCGACGACCTCGACCTCGAGGGCGTCGGCTCCGCGACGATCCTCACCCAGCAGCCCGATGGTGACGAGCCGGTCGCGGTCGCGGGCGCCGGATCCGTCATGCTCGACGACGTCAACACGGTCGGCTACGCGATCTCGTCGTGCCGGCCCGGCGCGCCCGAGGCGTGGATCGCCGGCGCGAGCGGCCAGACGGGCGTCAGCGACGTCATCATCATCGGCAACGCCTCCGACGTGCCGGCGACGGTGTCGCTCGAGGTCTACGGCGTCGAGGGCCGCACCGTGCCCGCCGGCGGCGAGTTCGCCGTGCCGGCTCACGGCCAGCGCGCCGTGCCGGTGGCCGGCATCGCGGGCGGCGAGCAGAACCCCGTGATCCGGGTGACGAGCCGCAACGCGCCCGTGCGCGTGACGCTGCAGTCGACCACGACCTCCGGCCTCACGCCGCAGGGGTTCGACCTCGAAGAGTCGACGCTGCCGATGACGACCGCGGTCGTGCCGCGCGTGCGCGTCACGCGCTCGACCGCGGGTGCCGGATCCGCAGCGACGACCGCGCAGCTCACGGCGACGACGAGCGCCGGCGGCACCGCCAACGTCGCCGTCGTCGACGAGGCGACCGGCGAGGTCGTCGCCGAGGCGAACGTCGAGATGGTCCCCGAGATCCCCGTGAGCGCCGCCTTCGACGAGCTGCCCGAGGGCAGCTATGCCGTGCGCATGACGAGCGACGTGCCCTTCGTGTCGGCGGTTCGCCAGAGTGCAGGCAACGACTACGCCTGGTACACGCCCGGCGAGCCGCTGACGGGCGAGTCGATCGTCGCGGCGCCCGCCGGAAACGGCGGCAAGATCGCGCTCAGCTTCGCCTCGCTGGGCGACGACGCGACCGTCACGCTCACGCCCGTGAACGTCGGGGACGCCGTGAGCGAGAACCTCGCCGCCGGGCGCTCGACGACCATCGTGGTCGACGACCAGCAGACCTACCGGGTCACGATCGAGGGCGGTGCCGTCGTCGGCGCCGCCGGCACGAGCGACGATGGCCGCATCGGCAGCTTCTCGATCGCGCCCGACCCGGCGACGCCGGATCCGGTCGTCGTCACGCCGTAGCGCCTACGCCGCGGGATCCGTGCGGAACGACGCGTGCCGCAGCACCGTCCACCCCGCCGGCACCGAGAGGCGGTCGGCGTGCATCGCGCAGAGGTCGTGCGCGTGCGGGTCGTCGCCCGCGCCCAGCGGGCCGAGCGCGACCATTCGGCCGTCGTAGTCGAAGGTGAGCGTCGCGACCGCCTCGCGGCTACACGACACCTTCGAGCAGATTCGTTCCGTCACGACTCCGAGCCTACGAGGCCGCGCCTGGCGCTCGCCGGTACGGCGCGGGTTATGCCCACGATCACCGGCGGCCCTACAGTGAAGGTATGAAGTGGTCGTCTCGCTCGCGCCGTGAGCGGCAGGAAGAGCCGAAGCCCCGCAGCGCCCGCCACGGCAGGCATGGCCGCGTCGGGCGCAGCGCGCTGACGAAGCCGCCGCTGCCGGCGATCGGCTCGCGCCACGACCGCTTTAACCTGGTCTTCCTCGCGGCAGTCGACATGCTGCGCACCGAGTGGCCCGAGCTCAAGGGCGTGCGCTTCGAGCTCGGCTCGCTGCCCGTCGGCGACACGGGGGAGCGCATGCCCCGCTGGACCGTCGACCGCGCAAACGATCTCATCGTCGTGCACCGCATCGTCGTCGAGCGGCTCGACAAGGCCCACGGCCAGCCGCTCAACCGCGCCGACGAGTTCCACCGCCGTCTGCTCATCGAGAACGCCGTCTTCGGCGCGGCGGCCGAATACCTCGGGCGCGATCCCTACGATCTTGGGGCCGACCCGTTCCACTGAGGCTCGACGCCGCTTCGGCGCGCCTGGCCGCGTGGGCTAGGACTCGGGGCCGCCGCGCCGCGGCTGGGGCGCGCCCGTGAACGGATCCTGCCCCGCGAAGATCTCGGCCCGCTCGCGCTCCGCGCGCAGCATGCGGCCCTCCCGCTCGCGGCGCACCGCCGCGACGCCCTGGAGGAGCAGCTCGGGTGCGACATCGGGGATCGGCGTGACGTACGGCGCGACGTCGCCCGCGAGCTCCGCCGCGATGCGTGCGCGGACGGCGGGGGAGAGCCCACCGGATCCGGACGCGAAGCGCGTCACCTGCGCGTCGAGGCGCGCGGGGAGGCGCGCGACGTCGGCGACCCGCGCCCAGCCGGCGAGCGGATCCGGCACGCCGGGCGACGGAACCGGGAGCCGGGTGCGGCGCGCCCGCTCGCTGTACGTGCCCGCCATGAGATCGCCCAGCCGCTGCGCGCGCGGGGTGAACATGCCGACGATGAGGGCGAGGCCGCCGAAGGTCATATAGACCTCGAGCACGCCGAGCAGGCCGCGGATGAATGCATGGCGGAAGCCGATGGCGCCGCCGTCGCTGCGCACGATGCGGCCGCCCGCCGCGAGCTTGCCGAGGCTACGGCCGCCCGTGAGGGTCTCGACCGTGATCGGCACGACCGCGAAGCAGACGACGAGGGCGATGATCGCGAAGATTTGGTAGGTGCCGGCGTCGAGCACGCCCGCGTCGACGAGCGAGCCGGCCCCGAACACCGCGAGCGCGAGGTAGACGATCCAGCCGAGCACCGCGTCGATGAGCCCGCCGAGCAGGCGAAGCCCGAGGCCGAGCGGCTGCCGGTCGAGCGCGACCGCCTCGCCCGTGAGGATCTCGTCTTCGGCTACGAGCGCGCGCGGGCCGGAGATCGTCATGCTCCCAGTTAACCAGAGAGCAATTAGGCTGGACGCGATGAATCTCGACGCGATGGTTGACGAACGGCGGGCCGAGTGGGATCGCCTCGACGCCCTCGCGCGCAGCGCCCACCTGACGGGCGCCGAGACCGACGAGTTCGTGCACCTGTACCGCGCCGCATCCGCAGACCTCGCGAGCATCAAGACCTCCGTCGGCCGCTCGCCCGTCGCCGATCACCTCTCGGGCGTCCTTTCCCGCGCGCGGCTCAAGCTCACGGGCGCGCCCGATAACGTCCTCCGGCAGGTGCCGCGGTTCTTCGCGCGGCAGCTGCCCGCGGCGCTGTACCGGATCCGCTGGCTGACCCTCGCGGTCACGGGCGCCTTCCTCGCGATCGCGGTGCTCATCGCATGGTGGCTACAGCAGGATCCGGCGTATATGGCGACGCTCGGCGACGAGACCTCTCTCAAGAACTACGCCGAGAACGAGTTCGCCGACTACTACAGCGACCACCCCGAGTCGGTGTTCGCGGGCATGGTGTGGTCGAACAACGCCTGGATCGCCGCGCAGACGATCATGTTCGGCATCACCGGCATCTGGCCCGTCTACGCGATCATGCAAAACTCCGTCGGTCTCGGCACGTCGGCCGCCGTCATGAACTGGTACGGCCACGGCGACGACTTCATCCTGCTGATCCTGCCGCACGGCCTGCTCGAGATGACGAGCATCTTCGTCGCGGGCGCCGCGGGGCTGCGCATCTTCTGGGCGTGGATCGCACCGGGCGCGCGCACGCGCGGCGCCGCGCTCGCAGTCGAGGGGAGGGCGCTCGCGACGGTCGTCGTGGGGCTCATCCTGTCGCTCGCCGTCTCGGGCGTGATCGAGGGCTTCGTCACGCGGCAGGACTGGGCGCCCACGCTCAAGATCGGCATCGGCGCGGTCGCGCTCGCGGCCTTTCTCTTCTACATGCTCGTCATCGGCGGGCGCGCGGCGCGCGATGGCGAGACGGGCGACCTGACGGAGTACGAGGCCGGCACCGAGCGCCTCGTGGCGGGCTGAGCTACTCGCAGTCTTCGCAGATGCCGCGGAAGGTGACGGCGGCCTCGACGATGCGCATGCCGTGGGCGTCGCTCGGCGTGAGGCAGGGGGCCGCGCCCACGACGCACTCGACGTCTTCGACCCGGCCACACACGATGCACTGCACGTGGTGATGGTTATCGCCGCGCGCAAGCTCGTAGAGCGCGCTCGACGCGCCGGGAAGGCTCACGCGCTGCGCGACGTGCGCCGTCGTGAAGTCGTTGACGATGCCGTGCACCGTCTGCAGGGCGATGCCGGGGATCTCGCGCTGCACGCTCTCGTGCAGCTCGTCGACGGCGGCGTGCGCGGTCTGCGAGAGCGCCTCGAGCACGGCCACGCGCTGGGCGGTGACCCGGAGCCCGGCGCCGCGAAGCCGCGTCGGAGCGTCGACGGGAGCGTGCGTGTGGGCCATGCACCCCATTCTAGCTTGTTCTGAATGATTCGGATCTGGGATCGATTTGTCAACGGCTGTCGAGGAGAGTATCGTGATGGGAAAGCGTTTACCCACGCGATCGACGACGATTCAAGGAACACAATGACGTCAACCGCATCACCGAGCACACCCTCGACGACGAAGAAGGGCCAGGGAGGCCGCGCCGCGCTGAGCGGATGGCTCGGCAGTACCCTCGAGTACTACGACTTTTCGATCTATGCGTCCGCCGCGGCGCTCGTCTTCCCGACGGTGTTCTTCCCGTCGGCCGACCCCGCGATCGCGATCATCGCGTCGCTCGCGACCTACGGCGTCGGCTACGTCGCCCGCCCCCTCGGCGCCTTCGTGCTCGGCCACTTCGGCGACCGCCACGGCCGCAAGAAGCTGCTCGTCTTCGCGATGCTGCTCATGGGCATCTCGACCTTCCTCGTGGGTTGCCTGCCCAGCTACTCGCAGGTGGGCATGCTCGCCCCGGCGCTCCTCGTCGTGCTGCGCCTCGTCCAGGGCTTCGCCGTCTCCGGCGAGCTGGGCGGCGCGACGACGATGATCGCCGAGCACGCCGATAAGAACAAGCGCGGCCTGCTCATGAGCTTCGCGCTGCAGGGCACGCAGTTCGGTAGCATCCTCGCCCAGGCGAGCTTCATCCCGCTGTCGCACTTCCTCTCGCACGATGACCTCATCGCGTGGGGCTGGCGCATCCCGTTCTTCCTCAGCGCGATCGTCGTGGTCGTCGCCCTCGTCATCCGCTCGAAGCTCGACGAGACCCCCGTCTTCACCGACAAGGCGGCGGCGAAGACCACGATGCCGATCGTGCAGCTGTTCCGCACCTCGGGCGGCCCGCTCTTCCGTGCGATCGTCATGGGCATGGCCAACGTCATCGGCACGACGGTCGTTGTCTTCGGCACGACCTTCGCGACGCAGGAGGCCTACGGCGTCAAGATGGACGCCGACGTCTACCTGTGGATCCCCGTCATCGCGAACATCGCGGCGATCATCCTCATCCCGGTCTTCGGCATGCTCTCCGACAAGATCGGCCGCCGCCCGTTCCTCATCTTCGGCCCGCTCGTCGGCGGCCTCGTCGCCGTGCCGTACCTGTTCGTCGTCGAGGCGCACAACATCGGCCTGACGATCGTGCTCGCGATCCTGAGCTTCGGCATCATGTACCAGATGTTCAACGCGACCTACGCGAGCTTCTTCCAGGAGATGTTCCCGACCGAGACCCGCGTCACGGGCTTCGCGCTCTCGCAGAACATCGCCCTGTTCATCACGGGCCTCATGCCGTCGCTGTTCGCGATCATCGCCCCGCCGTCGAGCGGCAACGTGCCGCTCACGATCGGCCTCGTCACCTGCGTGCTGTGCGTCGCCTCGTCGGCCGCCGCGTTCTTCTCGAAGGAGACGGCCAACTCGGACATCGCGTAACGCGTCGTCTACCGCGAGGGCCGGGTCACGTTATCGTGGCCCGGCCCTCGCGGCGTTATAGCCTGCCGGCCTTCTTCAGCGCGAGGTACCGGTCGGCGATGCGCGGCGGCAGCGACTCCGGGGCGTCGGCGAGCGCCTCGACCCCCGCGCGGCTCATGGCGCGGGCGACGAGCTCGGCGTCGCGCACCGTCGCCTCGGCGGCAGCCGCGCGGTAGAGGTCGGTCACGGATCCGCCGGCGCGCGCCGCCTCGCCGAGCTCGGCGTCGGTGACGGTGCCGACGAGCACGGTCGTGGATCCGCCAGGCAGCGTCGCGAGGCGGGCGAGGAACCCGCGCGACGCCGATACCGACTCCTGCGCCGTGAGGATGACGACGAGGCTCGGGCGGCGCGCGAGGCGCCGCGCCTCGGCGAAGGCGTGATCCCAGTCGGTGTCGATGAGCTGGGCCTCGACGCCCGCGAGGGCGTCGGAGATCTCGGGGATCAGGCGCGGGCCGTCGACGCCCGTGACGCGCGCCCGCACGACGCGGTCGAAGGCGAGGAGATGCACGTGGTCGCCCGCGCGGTTCGCAAGCGCGGCGAGCAGCATGGCCGCCTCGAAGGTCGCGTCGAGGCGGGTCTCGTCTCCGACGCGCGCGGCGGCGGTGCGGCCCGTGTCGACAATGATCGTGACGTGGCGGTCGCGCTCCGGCCGCCAGGTGCGCAGCATCGTCGCCGTCGACCTCGCCGTCGCGCGCCAGTCGATCGAGCGCACGTCGTCGCCGCGCACGTACTCGCGCAGCGAGTCGAACTCGGTGCCGCGCCCGCGCACCTGCAACGACGTGGATCCGTCGAGCTCGCGCAGCCGCTGCACCCGGCTCGCGAGGTGCCGGCGCGCCCGGAACGGGGGCAGGATCCGGATCGCGCCGGGGGAGGGGAGCGCGCGCTGGCGGCCGGCGAAGCCGAGCGGCCCGAGCGTGCGCACCGCGACGAACTCGCTGCGCAGCTCGCCGCGGCGGCGCGGCGCGAGCGGGATCGCGATCGTGCGCGACTCGCGGGCCGGGATCGTGACCGGGTAGCGCTCGCCCGCGGATCCGGCGGTCGGCTGCCAGCCGTCGCGCACCCGCGCGCGGACGAGGCGCGAGCCCGTGTTGATCACCTGCAGGCGCGTCGGCACCGCGTCGCCGAGCTTCGCGCGCGCGGGCACGTCGCGCGAGAGCTCCAGCACCCGCGGATCCGGTGCCCCGAGCACATCGATCGTGACGATCGCGGCGACGAGCAGGATCCAGGCCGCGAGCACCGCCCACGGGCTCGCGCCGGCCGCGCCGAACACCACGACGGGCACGACGCCCGCCGCGACGAGCAGGGGGAGGCGGCCGGTGACGTACATCAGCGGGGGACCGGCGTCGTCTGCACGACGCTCGCGAGCACCTGGTCGGCCGTGACACCCTCGATCTCGGCGTCGGGTCGCAGCTGGATGCGGTGGCGCCACACGGGCGTCAGCATGGCCTGCACGTGGTCGGGCGTGATGGCGGGGTACCCGCCGAGCCACGCCCAGGCCTTCGCGGCGGCGAGGAGCGCGGCGGCGGCGCGGGGGCTCGCGCCCACCGCGACGGAGGCGGCGTCGCGCGTCGCGCGGGCGAGGTCGACGATGTAGGCGAGCACGTCGTCGGTCGAGCTCACGGCGTCGACCGACGCCTGCGCCGCGAGGATGTCGGCGGGCGTCATGGCGGGGCGGATCGCGTCGAGCTCGCGCGGGCGGAAGCCGTCGGCGTGGCGGCGGAGCACCGCCACCTCGTCGTCGCGCTCGGGCACGCGGATCGTCAGCTTCAGCAGGAAGCGGTCGAGCTGCGCCTCGGGCAGCGTATAGGTGCCCTCGTGCTCGATCGGGTTCTGCGTCGCGCACACGAGGAACGGGTCGGGGAGCGCGCGGCTCACGCCGTCGGTCGAGACCTGGCGCTCCTCCATCGCCTCGAGCAGCGCCGATTGCGTCTTCGGGGGCGTGCGGTTGATCTCGTCGGCGAGCAGCACGTTCGTGAAGACCGGGCCCTCGCGGAAGGTGAACTCGCCCGCCTTCTGGTCGTAGATCATCGAGCCCGACACGTCGCCCGGCATGAGGTCGGGCGTGAACTGCACGCGCTTCGTGTCGAGGCCCAGCGCGCGGCTGAAGCTGCGCACGAGCAGCGTCTTCGCGACGCCGGGCACGCCCTCGAGCAGCGCGTGGCCGCGGGCGAGCAGCGCGATCAGCAGGCCGGAGACGGCGCCGTCCTGCCCGACGACGGCCTTGCCGACCTCGGCGCGCACCGCGAGGGTGGCCTGCCGCAGGCGCTCGGTCTCGGCTTCGGTTGTGGGCTCGGTCATCGTGAGCGTCCTTCCCAGGTGTGTGAGTCGTCGAGTGCGGCCTCGATCTCGCGCAGGCGCGCGCCGATCTCGGCCAGGTCTGTGTCAAGCGCGGGCGTCGCCGTGAGGACCTCGAGGACCTCGCGCGGATCGCGCCCCGTGCGGGCGGCGACCGCAGCCGCGAGGGCCTCCGGATCCGCCTCGGGCGAGAGGCCCGTGCGGCGCGCCATGCGGGCGGAGGCCCCGCGGCGCAGCGCGTCGTAGGCGTGCGCGGGGTCGACGGCGCGGCGGTAGAGCCGGGCGCGACCCTCGAGGGTCTCGGAGGCGCGCACCGTCACCGGCAGCGCCTCGGCGACGAGCGGGCCGAAGCGCCGCCCGCGCCAGAGCGCGGCCGCCACGAAGCCGACGATGCAGAGCAGGATCACGGGCGTGACCCACGTCGGCACGATGTCGCCGAGGCTCGAGGCGCCGCCCGTGAGCTCGGCGCCCGAGGGGGCGTACCAGGCGACGGATCCGGTCTCGGCCAGCAGCCCGAGCGCGAGCGCCGCATGCCCCGCCTCGGCGAGGTGCTCGTTCGTGACGATCGCGCGGCCGTCGAGGGCGAAGACGGTTCCGTCGGTGACGAGGGCGTATCCGTCGTCGACCGGGAAGCAGCCCGTCGCGTCGCCCGGCGTATATACCTCGCCGGGAATGATCGATTCGGCGCGTACCGCCTCGGGAATGTCGCACGCGGCGTCGACGGGCGAGCCGTGCCCGGATCCGGCGAAGCCGAGGCCGGGGAAGAGCTCGTCGAGCGCGGCGAAGTCGGCGCCGAGGACGACGGTGCGCGGGGCCGCGTCGGCGAGGCGGCGCAGCCCGTCGAGGTCGATGCGCGCCGCGTCGGTCACGACGAGAACGGCGCCGTCGCGAGCCATCTGGGCGGCGTCGTCGGCCGAGGTCGTGGCCTCGACGTCGACGCCCTGGCGGTCGAGTAGCGCCGCGAGCGCCCGCGTGCCGTCGTAGCGGGGGCTGTCGATCGAGAGCGGCTCGGGCTGCGTGTAGTCGTACCGCAGCATCGCGAAGAGCGAGCCGATCACGACGATCGCGGCGACGATGCCGACCCACGACCAGACGCGGCGGCCCAGCGGGGCGCGCGGGCGCTCGGCGGACTCGACCGTGGCGATCAGGCTCATGCGAACGCCGCCCGTGCCGCGATGGCGGGCGAGGCCGCGGCGACCCTCGCCTCGAGCTCGTCGAGCGCGCGGGCCGCGTCGGCGGATCCGTGCCGCCGCAGGTACCGCACGTCGTCGAAGAGCGCCGCCGACTGCGCGAGCTCGCCCGCGAGGTTCGGGAAGAACACGCCCGCGTCGGCCGCGAGGGCGCGCGCGGTCATGCCGGGCGGGGCATGCAAAATGCCGCGCTCGTCGAGGCCGCGCGCAAGAGCCCGGAAGCGCATGACGATCGCCTCGTCCCAGTCGCCGCGCGCCGCCGCCGCGGCGGACGCGGCGCGCAGCTCGGCGGCCGAGAGCGCGTCGTCGTCGAACACGGCCGCGGATCCGCCGGATCCGGTGCGGTGGTCGCCGCGCGGGCGACCCCAGATCACGAAGGCGAGCACGATGCCGCCGAGTACGATCGCGACGATGATCACGGCCCAGATGGGGCTGAACGCCCCGCCCGAGAGATTCGGGCTGAGCAGCCGCTGGACGAACTCACCGATCGCCCGGGCGACCTTATCGAAGAGCGTCGGCTCGGTCACCTGATAGACGGCCTTGCTGAGCTCCTCCTCGGCCCACTCGCGTGCCTCGTCGGCGTCCGGGAGCGCGGCGAGCGAGATCATACGGGCGGCGCCGGGGGCTGCTCGCGCGGGTCCGGATCCGCCGGGCGCGGGGGCGCGGCGCCTTCGGGCTGCGCCGGATCCGCCGCGGACGGGGCGGGTGCCGGGGGCTGCGGTGCCGCGGGAGCCTGCGGGTCCTGGGGCGCCGGGGCGTACTGGCCGTAGCGGGGCTGCTCGGGCGGCTGCTGGCCGTAGGGCTGTTCGCCGTACGGGGGCTGGCCGTACTGGGGGTGGCCGCCGGCCTGCTGGCCATAGGCGGGCTGTGCGTAGGTCTGCTGCCCGTAGGTCTGCTGGCCGTAGGCAGGCTGGCCGTAGGCGTTCTGGCCGTACTGGGGCTGGCCATAGGTCTGCTGCCCGTACTGCTGCGGGTAGGCCGGGTACTGCGGCGCCTGGGCTCCCTGCGCGGCGTAGGGCGACGGCTCGGCGCCCTCGATGAACGCGTAGGGGTCGTCGGCGTCGCCGCGTGCCTCGACGTAGCGGCGCATGCGCAGGTCGATGCCCTCGTCGCGCATGCGCGCGTCGATGTAGGTCAGCACGCCGCCGGCGCCCGTGACGATCGTCAGGATCGACGAGATCGCGAACGAGATGACCGACGTGATGCCCAGCAGCACGAAGCTCATCGTGGCGGCGACGCCGAAGTTCGACCCGCCCTCGCCGAGCGGGATGAGGGTCGTCATGATGAGCGGCGTGAAGAACGACATGACGCTCGAGACCGCGCCGGCCACGATGTTGGTGATCAGGTAGAGCAGCGCCGCGACGCCGAACGTCGACCAGAACCGGCCGCGCGTGAGCTGCCACGAGCGGGAGATCGCGCGGAAGGGACGCACGCCCTCGAGCACGATCGCCGCGGGCACGAGGTAAAGCTTGGTGCCGAGCCACGCGTAGACGACGAGGCCGCCGATGATCTCGGTGAGGAGCAGGATGACGAAAAACACCCAGCTGGTCGGGGTGTTGGCGACGCCGAGGAAGACGAGAGGTAGCGCCAGCAGGAAGACCGCGACGAACACGGCCAGGCCCATCAGTAGTGAGTAGCCGAAGAGCGGCCAGAACGCCGGCCGCACGCGCCGCCAGAGACGGCCGATCGACGCCTTTTCGGCGAGCGACGCGTGCCCGACCTCGGCGACGACGAAGCCCTGCGCGATCGTCGTCACGGTCGCGAGCACGATCGACAGCACGAGGGTGCCGATCAGGGTGATCGCGCCGGCGCCCCAGAGGAGGTCCTCGAAGTCGGCGGACGACGGATCCACGGTGTCGGCGCGCGAGAATGCGGCATACGACATGCCGAACACGGCGGCGAGGAACAGCGTCATCGCGAGCGTCTGCACGCCCACAACAAAGAGCAGCAGCACCTTCGGATTGCCACGGATCACCGTGAAGGACCGGCCCATGATGGTGCCGAATCCATATGGATACAGGGGGACGAGGCCCTGCCGGGGAGCGGGAGCCCAGCCGGGGGCGGTGGTGTTCGTCACGATGAATCCTCCTTAGCCATCCATCGTTCCATACCCCGCGCGCCGCGGGCCGCCCGCGAGGCGAGACGCCTAGACTGGGGCGCATGACTGGTCGCATTCTCGTGGTGGACGACGACACCGCCCTCGCTGAGATGATCGGCATCGTCCTCACGGGCGATGGCTTCGAGACGTCTTTCTGCGCCGACGGCGCCCTCGCGGTCGACGCCTGGCGCGTCCAGAAGCCCGATCTGGTGCTTCTCGACCTCATGCTTCCCGGCGTCGACGGCATCGAGATCTGCCGTGAGATCCGCGAGGAGTCGGGCGTGCCGATCATCATGCTGACGGCCCGCACCGACACGACCGACGTCGTGGCGGGGCTCGAGGCCGGCGCCGACGATTACATGGTCAAGCCCTTCAACCCGAAGGAGCTCGTCGCCCGGATCCGCACCCGCCTGCGCCCGCTCTCGCCCGAGGGCGGCAAGACGCTGCGCGTCGCCGACGTCGAGATCGATGTTGTGGCGCACGAGGTGCGACGCGGCGGCGAGTCGATCGCGCTCACCCCGCTCGAGTTTGAGCTGCTCGTGGCGCTCGCCTCGAAGCCGCAGCAGGTGTTCACGCGCGAGCAGCTGCTCGAGCAGGTGTGGGGCTACCACTACAAGGCCGACACGCGCCTCGTCAACGTGCACGTGCAGCGCCTGCGCTCGAAGGTCGAGCTCGACCCGGACAACCCCCGCGTCGTGATGACGGTGCGCGGCGTCGGATACCGCGCCGGCGCGACAGCCTGATGACGGGCACGCTCGGCGGGAGACTGCTGAGCCTCGTCCGCCGGCCCATGCGGGCCTGGCGGCACTCGCTGCTGTTCCGCACCGTCGCGATCGCGGCGGGGGCGACGACGCTCGCGATCGTCATCGCGACCGTCTGGGCGACCCTCGCGATCCAGTCCGACCTCTTTAACGCGCGCAAGGATCAGATCCTCGCCGACACCAAGCGCGCCGTCGACTTCACGCAGTCGGCCGTGTATCGGCAGACGGCGCCGACCGATCGCGCCGCCGTGCAGCAGATGCGCAACTCGATGACGAGCAACCTCGCGACCGCCTCGTCGACCGAGCTCATCCTGGGCCTGCCGATCAGGGGCGCCTCGACCTCCGACGCGCCCGCGTCGTTCACGCTCTACGGCAGCCAGCTCGTCGAGTCGATGCTGACCGACGGGCTGCGCGAACAGGTGCGCTCGCGCCCCGAGACGCAGTGGTACCAGTCGATCGCCCTGCCGGGGGAGGACGGGCGCCCCGTGCCGGCGATCGTCGTCGGCCAGCAGCTCGAGATGCCGAACGTGGGCGTCTACGAGGTCTATCTCGCCTACCCGCTGAACGACGTCGCCGAGACGGTGCGCTTCGTGCAGGGGGCGCTCTGGGTCATGGGCGCGGCTCTCGTCGTGATCGTCGGCGGCATCGTCTGGCTCGTCATGCGCTCGGTCGCGACTCCCGTCGCCGGCGTCTCCCGGGCGAGCGCGCGCCTCGCCGCCGGAGACCTCGCCGCGCGGCTCGACGTGGTCGGCGAGAACGAGCTCGCGACCCTCGCGCTCGCGTTCAACCGCATGGCCGACAGCCTCGAGAGCCAGATCCGCGAGCTCGCCGAGCTCTCGCTCGTGCAGCAGCGCTTCGTGTCGGACGTCTCGCACGAGCTGCGCACGCCGCTGACGACGATCCGCCTCGCGGCCGGCGTGCTCTACGGCGACCGCGAGGAGTTCGACCCCGTCACGGCGAGGTCCGCCGAGCTGCTCTACGACCAGGTCGGCCGCTTCGAGGTGCTCCTCGCCGACCTCCTCGAGATCAGCCGCTACGACGCCGGATCCGTCGAGCTCTCGCTCGAGGAGATCAGCATGAGCGACGTCACCGAGCAGGTGGCCGAGTCGCTCCGCCAGGTCGCGTGGGAGCACGACACCGAGCTGCGCTTCACGGGCGCGGTCGGCGACGACGTGATCCCGCTCGACCCGCGCCGCGTGCGGCGGATCCTGCGCAACCTCGTCGGCAACGCGATCGAGCACGGCGAGCGCCACCCGATCGAGATCACCGTCGCGCAGAACGAGACGGCCGTCTCGGTCGGCGTCCGCGACCGCGGCCTCGGCATGCGACCCGAGCACGCGTCGCGCGTGTTCGACCGCTTCTGGCGCGCGGATCCGTCGCGCAAGCGCACCCTCGGCGGATCCGGGCTCGGTCTCGCGATCGCGCTCGGCGACGCGAAGCTGCACGGCGGCACCATCGAGGTGTGGTCGGAGCTCGGCGTCGGAACCCACTTCGTCGTGACGCTGCCGCGCGGCGAGCATGACGAGATCGACCCGCCCATCCGCACCGTGCCGCCCGAGCAGATCGAGGCCGCCGACGGCAGCGCCGCGGGAAGCCCCACGCGCGAGACGCTCGTCGTGCGGCACGAACCGGAGGAGGACGCATGAGGCGCGCACTCGCCCCCGTCGTCGCGGCGCTGAGCATCCTCGGGCTCGCGGCCTGCACGAGCCTGCCCACGAGCGGCAGCTACCAGCCGGGCCTCGGCACCGACACCGTCGCGCAGAACGCCCGCTGGCAGTTCAACCCCAACGGCCCGGCCGACGGCGCGAGCGCCGCCGAGATCGTGCTCGGCTTCCTCGACGCGGGCGAGAGCCCCATCGGCGATTGGGAGATCGCGCGCGAGTTCCTGACGCCCGAGGCGGCCGCGGTCTGGGATCCGAACGCGCGCGTCACGATCGACGACGTCGACGAGCGCGACGTGAGCGACATCGTCACGGACGACGACAGCGACACCTCGGGCGACGTCAGCACGCGCGTCACCTCGGTCGGCTCGCTCGACGAGACGGGCCTCTACACCGTCGAGGAACAGACGGTGCGATCGCTCGACTTCGAGGTCGTGCAGGTCGACGGGCAGTGGCGCATCTCGTCTGCACCCGACGGCATCGTCGTGCAGAGCGGAAACTTCACGAACGTGTTCCTGCCGCAGACGCTGGTGTTCTCGGGCCTCGAGAACCATCTCGTGCCCGACGTGCGCTGGTTCCCCGACGCCGTGTCGCCCGTGCGCCGCGCCCTCGAGGAGCTCATCGACGGCGGCCCCGCGCCCTGGCTCGACGGCGCCGTCACGAGCGCCTTCAGCGGCATCTCCTTCGAGGGCGTTCAGGTCGACGACGGCACCGCGACGGTGTCGCTCTCGTCCGAGGCCGCCGACGCGTCGAGCTCGCGGCGCGCCCGCATGCAGACGCAGCTCGAGCAGACCCTCTCGTCGATGAACGTGACCTCCGTGCGCATGACAGTCGACGGATCCCGGCTCACGGGACCCACCGACACGATCGCGGAGGAGGAGCCCGACGCGCGCGCGATCGTCATGACGAAGGACGACTTCGGGTACCTCGCCGGCGGCGAGATCGAGGAGATCCCGGGGCTCAGCGACGTCATCCGCGAGCGGTTCACCCCCGAGAGCGAGCAGGCGGACGACGACCCCGCGACCTCGATCACGGTCGCGCCCGACCTCAGCGGCGCCGCCGTGCAGACCGAGAGCGGCGTGCTGTGGTGGATCGAGGCCGAGGCAGAGACGTTCGAGCCCCTGACCTTCGAGAGCGGATGGGCGGCGCCGACGCTCGATCCGTTCGGCTACATCTGGTCGGCGCAGGACGGCGACGAGGACCGGCTGTGGGCGTGGGGCGCCGACGACAACCCCATCGGCCTCACGACCGACCTCTCGCTCACCGACATCACGTCGATGTCGGTGTCGCGCGACGGCGCCAGGATCGCGATCATCGGGCACCGCGACGACCAGCCCGTGCTCGTCATCGCCTCGCTCAGCCGCGATGGCGACGGCGTGCCGACGGGCCTCGGCGGCGTCGAGAGCATGAGCCACCTCGAGGCCGACGGCACCGACGTCGCCTGGGTCTCGTCGACGATCGTCGCCGCGTCGATGTCGGGCGACGGGCGCACCCTCGTGCGCGAGCAGCAGGTCGGCGGCACCTCCGAGCGCCTCACGGCGTCGTTCACGTCGACGTCGCTCACCTACGGCAACGCGAAGCAGCGCGAGCGCCTGCTCGCCGACGACGGCTCGCTCTACATCCGCTACCAGCGCACCTGGCAGCAGGCCGGTAGCGAGGTCGAGGTCTTGGCGACCCAGGTCGGCGCGCCGGACACCGTCGTCGACGCGCAGCCGTAACGATCCACAGGCCTCTGAGGGACGGTTTTCTCTCCACAGCCCCGCCGCTCGGGGCCGCCCCGCGGCACGATGGCGAGATGACCCCGCGGATCACCGGCGCGCTCGCCGAGGCGCTCGCGTTTCTCGTGCCCGTCGCGTGCGCGGGCTGCGGCGAGGGCGGATCCGCGCTCTGTGGGCGCTGCGCCGCGGCCCTCGCACCCGATGTGCGGCGCGTCGATCTCGGATCCGGCTTCGCGGTCTTCGCCGGGCTCGACTACGAGCGGACGGCGTCGAGGGTGATCCGCGAGCTGAAACAGCACGGCCGCGTGGGGCTCGCCCGCGACCTCGCGCCGGCGCTGCGGGCCGCCCTCGCGGCCGCGGCCGGATCCGGCGGCCCCGTCGTGGCGGTGCCCGTGCCGCAGGGGAGGCGGTCCGCGCGGGCGCGCGGTTACCGCGTCGTCGAGCTGCTCCTGCGGCGCGCGGGTACGGATCCGGTGCGCGCGCTCGCCTGGCGCCGCCAGGTCGCCGACCAGCGCGGGCTCGGGCGCGACGCCCGCGCGCGGAACCTCTCCGGCGCGCTCGCCGCGCGGATCCACCCCGGCACGCGCGTCGTCATCGTCGACGACGTCGTCACGACGGGCTCGACGATGATCGAGGCAAGGCGCGCGCTCGAGGCCGCTGGCGCCGTTGTCGTGGGGGCGGCGGCGCTCGCGGCGACCCCAAAACGACGTCCATGAACGCGAAGTGACACGCCCGTAAACATCTTTCGGGGAAAAGAGTGACAGACCGTGAATCTGGCAATACGGTGGGGGCAAGAAAGCGACATGGTTCGCTCACTCCGGGCGAACCGGAATGGGAGGCAGAGATGGACACGAGCATCGTCGGTGTGGGCGTCAGCGTCACCGAACGGTTCCGTACCGTTGTTGATGAGAAGGTCGCGCGGGTGCAGACCCTCGCGCCCCGGGCAGACTCCCTCGATGTCAAGGTGACCAAGTCGGCGCATCACCGCGGCCGGGTCGAAGAGACCAAGGTCGAGCTCACGGTCACCGGCAAGGGCAAGGTCGCCCGTGCGGAGGCCCGCGCGGAAGACAAGTTCCAGGCCTTCGAGGAGGCCCTCGACAAGCTGACGAACCAGCTGCGTCGGGTCAAGGACAAGCGCGTCTCCGACCGCCAGCGTCCGCACGGTGCACACCTCGAGAAGGGCACCGGATCCCTGGAAGGCATCGACATCACCCCCGTCGATGTTGACACGCTCCACGCCGTCGCGACCGGCACGATCCCGGTCCAGGCAGACGACGAGACGGAAGAGAACTACTCGCCCGTCGTGATCCGCACGAAGTCGTTCGAGCCCGAGTGGCTCACGGTCTCGCAAGCGGTCGACAAGATGGAGCTCGTCGGACACGACTTCTTCCTCTTCATCGACGCGAAGACCGACCGCCCGAGCGTCGTGTACCGCCGCCGCGGATGGGACTACGGCGTGATCGAGCTCGAGACCGAGGCTCCGCCGCAGGTCGAGCAGGCAGCCTGACCGAGAGAGAAGTGCGGGGCCGCGGGACTTTTCCCGCGGCCCCGCTTTCTGCGTCTATCCGGCTTTCGTGTCTATTCGGAGCGTTCGATGCCGGCGAGCACGAACGGCCCGGCGAGCGGGTAGCCCGCGACGTCTTCCGAGGCGATCATGATGCGCGGCTCGAGGAAGAGCCACTCGCTCGCGGCCTCGTTCGCCGCCGTGAGATCGATGAGCCGTAGGAGCTCGGCCTGCTCGGCCTCGTTCGAGAGCGACTCGGCCTGTTCGGCCCAGCCGAGCACGTCGGGGTTGCGGTAGCCCCACCAGTACCTCGGGTCGCCGAGGCCTGCGACGCGGTGGTCGCCCGAGACGGTGCCCAGGGCGAGCGTGAAGTCGCGCCGCGACTCGACGCGGTCGCGCCACTCGGCGGCGGTGATCCGCTCGACGGTGGCCTCGATGCCGGCATCGTTCAGCTGCTCGGCGATGAGGTCGGCCGCGTCGGCGAGGGGCCCGTCGGTCACGAGAATCGGCGCCGTCACGGGCTCCGCGAGCCCCGCCTCGGTGAGGAGCGCAGGAACCGCGTCGGGCTCGAAGGGATCCAGCGCGGAGAGGTCCTCGTGCCACGGCTCGCTCGGCAGCGCCATCGATGAGATCGGCGTGCCCTCGTCGCCCCAGAGGGCCTCGCGCACCGCGTCGTCGTCGATTGCCGACGAGAGGGCGCGGCGCACGCGCGGGTCGTCGAACGGGGCGACGCTGTCGTTGAACGCGAGCAGCACGCGCGTCGTCGATGCGGCCTCGCTCACGACGATGCCGTCGCCCGCCGGGTCGTCCGCGGGCGGCGCCATCGCGGGGGCGATGTCGATCTCGCCGCCCCGGAGCGCGGCGACGAGGTCGGCCGCGGCCGGGTACGCGCGGAAGTCGACGCGGGCGTTCTTCGCCGGATCCTGCCAGTAGTCGTCGCGGCGCTCGAGGCTCAGGCTCGTGCCGCTCGAGAACTCGCCGATCGTGTACGGGCCCGTGCCGAGATCGTCGTGCCGGATCCAGACACCCGCGAGGGTGTGGGGGAGCGACACGAGCGGGCGCGCGAGCGTGATCTCGACGTCGTCGTCGACGGCGGTGACCGCCGCGACCTCGGATCCGTCGCCGATGAGCGGCACGAGCGAGTCTACGACGTCGGCCGCGGCGAGCGGCGAGCCGTCGGAGAACGTCGCGTCGGGCTGCAGCGCGATGGTGTAGACGAGCCCGTCCTCCGAGCGCGTGAAACCCGATGCGAGCAACGGCACCGCCTCGCCGGTCTCGGCGAGGCGGAAGAGCGACTCGTACACGTTGCCCGTCAGGGCCTCGGCCGATCCCGGATCCGCCGGGTCGGCGAGATCCTCGGCGACGTGCAGGGTGCCGACGGTGATCGTCGCGTCCTCGTTGACCGTCGTGCCGGGCGGGGGCGCCTCGGGGCCGCCCTCCGGCGGATCCGGCGGCGCGGCCGTGCACGACGCGAGCGCGAGCCCGGCTGCCAGGAGCGCGGGCGCGGCGAGGCGGCGAACGAGAGGCATATCAGTCGAAGATGTCGCCGATGATGCCGCCGAGAATCGCGCCGCCGATGAGGCCGCCGAGCATGTCGCCGCCCGAGACGCCGCCGCCGCGCGGGCCGCCCCAGCCCGGGCCGCCGTATCCGCCGCCGTAGGTGTTGCGGCGGGCCTGGTCGATGTCGCGCTGGGCGACCTGCAGGGCCTCGTTCGCGAGCTGGCCGCTGCGGCGGGCCATGTCGCGCGAGCGCTCGCGCGTGTCCTCGTCGGCGACGAGCGTGCCCGCGTCGACGCGCAGGCGCTCGGCCTCGGCCAGGCGGGTGCGGGCGTCGGCACCGATCAGCTCGCGGTGGCCTTCGATGAGGCTCCGCGCCGAGTAGATCGCGCGGTCGGCGGCGTCGATGTCGTGGCGCACGTGGTCGACCGACGGGATGTTGCGCTGGGCGCGCTCGCGCGCCTGGTCGAGCGCCGCGTTGAGCGAGCTGATGTAGGCGAGTTCCGTGAACGGGTCGCCCTGGGATCCGGGAGGGGTCAGTGCGCGCAGCGCCTGGTCGAGCTTCGTCGACGCCTCGACGACGGCCGGGGTCTGGCGCTCGTGGCGGGCGGCCGCGATGTCGGCGCGCGAGTCTGCGACGACATCGGCGAGCGTGTTCTGGGTGCGGATGGCCTCGATCTCGAAGTCGTCCACGGCGTCGAGGATGCTCTGCGCGCGGCGCACGGCCTCGATCGCCGTCTCGAGCGCGACGAGGGCGTCGTCCTTCCGGCCCGCCTCGCGGCGGCGCTCGGCGACGTCGCAGGAGTGCAGGGCGAAGTCGACGAGCTGGCGACCCTCGGCGGGGTTCGCGCCGATGCGCTGCACGGCCTCGGGGGAGTAGCGCAGCTTCAGGCGCTCGACCGTCTGCTCGGCGAGCGGCAGGCGCTCGGCGATTCGGTTCGCCTCCTCGCGCGTCTGCTCGCGCACGCGGGGCGCGTTGCGGATCTTCTCGACCCGCTCCTTCAGGACCGCCGTGCGCTCGTCGAGCACGTCCTCTGCCCACTCGCACAGCTGCACGATGCGGGCGTTGCGGGTGCGCAGCTCCTCGCGGGTGTCGGGGATATCGTCGTGGTTCAGCTGGTGCAGCTCGAACGCCTCACGCATGTGGCGGGCGACGGCGTCGAGGCCGTCGCGCAGATCCTTCGTCGCGCTATCGCCGAGCTCGGCCTGGGCGAAGGCGAGCTCGTCGCGCGTCGTGCGGATCCGCTCGTCGGTTGCCACGAGGGCCTTCTGTGCCTTGACGGCCAGAACCTGATCGGCGGCGTCCTGCCGCTCCTGCTCTTCGCGCTTGCGCTTGCCCCAGAAAGCCATGCGTTGATTCTAGTGCGGCGCGCTACGGGTGGGGGTGGTGCGGAAATACTCGGTATGTATATACTCGGTAATCACATACCCGGTATAGCCGACGGAGGAACGGATGTCTGTCAAGCAGAGCCTGCTCGCGATTCTCGACCAGGGGGCGTGCTACGGCTACCAGCTGCGCTCCGAGTTCGACCGCCGCACGGGCGGCACCTGGCCCCTCAACGTGGGCCAGATCTACAGCACGCTCGACCGCCTCGAGCGCGACGGCTTCGTCGAGCGCGGCGAGGCCGACGACGAGGGCCACGTCTTCTGGCGGATCACCGACGCCGGCCGCACCGAGGTGCGCGACTGGCTCAGCAGCCCCGTTGCCGCCGCGAAGGGCACGCGCGACGAGCTCGCGATCAAGCTCGCGCTCGCCGCGACCCTGCCGGGCGTTGACGTCGAGGCCATCATCCAGACGCAGCGGGTCGCGTCGCTGCGTCACCTGCAGGAGCTCAACCGGGCGAAGTACGCGGGCGCTTCCGACACCGCCGAGGAACTCGCGTGGTCGCTCGTCGTCGACTCGATGATCTTCCAGGTCGAGGCGCAGGTGCGCTGGCTCGACCACACCGAACAGCGCCTGCGCGCGACGCCCATCGCACCCTTAGCCCTCGGCGACGAGCCCGCCCGCCGCGGTCGCCCGACGAAAGTGACGACGTCATGACCCGCTTCCCGTTCGCGCCCGTGTCGGCGACCCGCGCGGCGGAGGGCTTCCCGATGGGAGCACTCGCCGTCGAGGACGATCGGGCGGTCGAGGCCGTCGCGCCCTCGCACGCCATCGACGAGGCGGACGAGTCGTGAGCGACCCGACGCGGCGCTCGCGGCGCGACGACCGCACGACCGAGCAGCGCATCGACGACGCCGCGCGCGCGGCCGCCGCGCCCTCCGGGCGCGCCGAGCCCGACGCGGTGCTGCGCCTCGTCGGCGTCTCGCGCGTGTACGGATCCGGCGAGAAGGCCGTGACGGCGCTCGCCGGTGTCGACCTCGACGTGCGGGCGGGCGAGCTGGTCGCGATCATGGGCGCGTCCGGATCCGGAAAATCGACGCTGCTGTCGATCGCCGGCGGCCTGCAGCAGCCGACCGCGGGCGAGGTCATCGTCGAGGGGCGCGCGCTGTCAAGCCTCGACGCGCGCGAGACGGCGCGGCTGCGCCGCCGTTCGCTCGGCTTCGTCTTCCAAGACTTCAACCTGATCCCGACGCTCACGGCGCTCGAGAATGTGACGCTCCCGCTCGAGCTGGACGGGGATCCGGCCCGCGAGGCGCGGAGGCTGGCGGAGGTCGCCCTCGAGTCGGTGGGACTCGAGGAGAAGCACGGCGCGTACCCCGACGATCTCTCCGGCGGGCAGCAGCAGCGCGTCGCGATCGCGCGCGCGGTCGTCGGCGGGCGTCGGCTGATCCTCGCCGACGAGCCGACCGGCGCCCTCGACTCCGTCACGGGCGAGGCCGTCATGAAGATGCTGCGCACCCGCGTCGACGAGGGGGCCGCGGGTCTGCTCGTGACCCACGAGGCGCGCCACGCCGCGTGGGCCGACCGCATCGTGTTCCTGCGCGACGGCCGCATCATCGACGAGTCGCGCCGCGACGACGCCGATTCGCTGCTCGGGCCGCGGCGATGAGCGGCCCGCGCGTGACGCGCAGCACCTTCCCGGATCCGCGACCGCCCGAGGCGCGCGAGCGCCGCAGTCTTGTGCGCTGGCGCATCTCGCTGAAGATGGCCCTGCGGCAATCGCTACGCTCCTGGCCGTCGAGCGTGCTCGTGATCCTGCTCGTCTTCCTGCCGATCGCCGGCGTCTCGGCCGCGATGGTTTACGCGACGAGCCTGCAGCCGTCGCCGCAGCAGCGCGTCGACTCCGAGCTCGGCCAGGCCGACGCGTGGGTGCAGGGGCAGGGAACGACGCCCGGCTACCGGCAGTACCTCGACCAGCCGATGCAGTCGTACGTGGCCGACCCCGACGTGGGCGACGAGTGGATCGAGCCGCCCGCAGACATCACGACCGTCATCGACGCCGACGAGTTCGTGCGGATCGACGGCGCGACCGCGAGCGTCGAGACGGAGTCGGGCTTCGGGCTGTTCTACGCCGTGATCGGGTCGACGTGGGATCCGCTGCTCGAGGGGCGGTACACGCTGCTCGACGGCCGCGCGCCCACCTCGCCCGACGAGATGCTCGCGACGCCCGAGTCGCTGAAGCGCATCGGGGCCGAGCTCGGCGACGTCGTCGTCATGAAGGATCCGGCTGCGACCTATACCGTCGTCGGCACGATGTCGAGCCGCCTCGACGACAACGGCGACGGGATGATCTTCGTCCCCGAGGTCGGGGGCTTCGAGGTCGAGCCGTTCCGGACGACCTGGTACGTGGGCGGGTGGCACCCGAGCGCCGACGACGTGTACGCGCTCAACGCCCTCGGCGTCACGGTGTTCGACCGCGAGCTCGTGCAAAACCCGGGCGACGGGGCAGCCCCCGGGTTTGACAGCTCGAGCGGCACGTCGTGGGCGTTCTATTCGGCGACCGCCGCGTCGCTCGTGTTCTGCGCCTACCTCGTCATGCTGCTCGCGGGCGCCGCCTTCTCGGTGAGCGCGAAGCGGCAGCAGCGCGCCCTCGCGGTCGCCGCGAGCGTCGGCGCCTCGCGGGCCGACGTCTTCCGCATCGTCCTCTTCCAGGGAACGATCCTCGGGCTCGCGGGCGGCATCCTCGGATCCGCCGCCGGCATCGGCCTCGCAGGGCTCGGCCGCGCGTGGTTCGGCGACGGCAGCCTCGCCTATTCCTGGGGCCTGCGGGTGCCGTGGTGGGCGATCGTCGGGCTCGCGGTGTTCGCCACCGTCATGGGCACGCTCTCGGCGCTCCTGCCCGCGCGGGCCGCGACCAGGGGAGACACCCTCGCGGCGCTCCGCGGCGCGCGCCGGCCGGTGTCGGTGTCGGCCGCGAGGCCGAAGGTCGGGCTCGCGCTACTCATCGCGGGGGCCGCGATCGTCGTGGTGTCGGCCGCGGGCCTCGTCGTGACGTACCAAGCAGACCTCCCCGACGGCGAGCTCACGCGGTCGATCTACATGATCGGCATGATCGGCATGATCGTGGGGCCGCTGCTCCTGCAGGTCGGCGTCATCATCGCGGGCCACTGGCTACTCGCGCAGGCCGCGCGGCTGCTCGGGCGCTTCGGGCTCGGCGCGCGCCTCGCCGCGCGCGACGCGGTCGCGAACCCCGGCCGATCCGTGCCGTCCTTCGGCGCGATCGCGGCGTGCGCGTTCCTCGCGACCGCCTCGATCGGCGGCGTCGCGACGCTCATGAACATGGACGCGGCGGGCGCCACCCAGGTCGCGCCCTACGGATCCGTCGTCGCGTCGGTCGGCGGAAGCCCCGTCGCGGAGAGCGGAATCGAGGATCCGCTGGTCGTTGAAGCCGAGCTGCGCGAGCTCGCCGCGAGCGCCGCGAAGGCGCTCCGCGATGCGGGATCCGAGGCGACGGCCGTGACGTCGGCGCCCGTCTGGGACCGATACTCGGAGGGCGACGACGGCAACCCTGTGCTCAACCCCGACGCCGAGATCGCGGCGCCCGAGCCGATTCTTCCGCAGCAGTGCGCCGAGAATCCCGACGAGCCGTGCCTTCTCTCGTTCTACTCGCGCAGCGGCGGCGGCGAGAACCGCTTCGTCGTCGTCGCGCCGAACGACCTCGAGACGGCGATCGGTGCGCCGATCTCGGCCGAGCAGGAAGCCGCGTTCGACGCGGGCGCGGCCGTCGTCGAGGATCCGCAATGGCTCACGAGCGACGGCGACGTCGTCGTGAACTGGTGGCGAAACGGCGACCTCGATGGCGACCAGACCGGGTCGATGTTTAACGTGACGGATGTTGCCGACCAGCCGGCACCCGCCTCGACGAAGACGCTCGACGGGATCCTCGTCGAGTCGCCGACGCTGTTCAGCGACGACCGCCAGGTCTACATCGCCCCCTCGACCGCGCGGGCGCTGGGGTTCGCGACCGTGCCGACCTACGTCATCGGCGAGGGATCCGCGATCACGACGGCGAAGCTCGACGCGCTCTCGGCGTGGGCCGAATCGGAGGCGCTGTCGATGTCGAGCGACACGACCGACTTCTCGCTGTCGACGTGGCGCTCGGATCCGCCCGCGGCGCCCGCGCCCTGGCTATGGCTGATCCTCGGCGGCGTGACGGTGCTCGTGATCGCCGCGAGCGCCGTGTCGCTCGGGCTGTCGCGCGTCGAGCGGCGCCCCGACGACGCCACCCTCACGGCGGTGGGCGCCGCTCCGGGCGTGCGCCGCGCCGTCGGATCCTGGCAGGCGCTCGTCATTGCCGGGTATGGCTGCATCGTCGGTACGGTCGCGGGGCTCCTGCCCGTGCTCGGCGTGGTCTACATCCTCGACGGCACGGGGCAGGAGGGCCTGGCCCTCGCCGACGTGCCGTGGCTCTGGTATGGCCTGCTCGCCCTCGCGCTACCCCTCGCCGTCGCCCTGGTGAGCTGGCTCGTGCCGCCGCGTGCCCCCGACCTGACCCGCCGGACGGCGATCGCATGACCCGCTGGTTCTTCCGGGTGGTCATCCTCCTCGCCCGGGTCGCGAGATTCTGACGATCGGGCGAGATTGGGCGCATAGGCAGAAATGGTCAGTATCTGGCGCGATCGTCAGAATCTCGGCGCGGATAGGGCCAAGTTGGACTCGCATAGGGCGGAGGTTCGCCCGCGGGCGCATCGCCCGGCAGGTGCACTTTTCGGTCGCTGAGATTCTGACGATCGCTCGAGATTCGGCGGATAGGCAGAAATAGTCAGAGTCTCGACCGATCGTCAGTGGCTCGGCGCGGATAGGGTCGGGATATGCCGGAACTCGATGCCGAACTCGCCGAGCTGCAGCGCCGCGCCTATGGGCCGGGCGGCAACGATCTGAGCCCCGCCGAGCGCGCGCGGCTCGCACAGATTGAGGCGTCTCAGCGGGGACCGGATCCGCAGGCCGGCCCGCCCGCGGACGTCGCGATCCCGCCGCGGCCTCCGGCCCCGGGTGGCGCGCCCGCGGATCCGGGATCCGGGGTCCGCGGATCCGCCGCCGGGCGCCTCGGCGCGGGGGATACTTCCGAGCAGGAGTGGATCCAGGGCGGCGCCGGGACGCCGCGGGTGCCTGATTCGGCGGATCCGGGCGCCGCGCGGTGGGGATCGGGCGGCGGGGCCGCGCGGTGGGGAACTGACGGCGAGGCTGCGCGCTCGTGGTCCCCGGCGGTGCGCGCGGACGGCGCGGCTGCCGCGGCGCGCGAGGGCACGGATCCGGGACGCGCTTCCGGGGATCCGGGAGGGACCCGCGGGGCCGGCGACCGGCGGGGCGGGCGGTGGTTTCCGCCCGCGCTCATTGCCGCGATCGCGGTGGGTGCGGTGATCGTGATGCTCGTCGCCGGCGGCGTCGGCTGGGGCGGGGGATACGCCGCGGGCGTCGCGCGGCACGCGGCGCCGGGCAGTGACGCGGAGTTTGTGATGGAGCTTCATCCGACCGAGATGCCGGACCGCCTTGCGGACGTCGCGGGCGCCTATGCCTTCGTACAGGTTGATGCCGAGACGGGGGAGCTTGTGGCTCAGGGCGACTACTACGGATCCCTCGGCGACGACATCGATGTGCTCGTTAATCGGCCCTTCGGCGGTGACGACGGCTATCGAGACCTTCCGGGCGACACCGTGTGCCTGAGCGTTACTCAGATCATGGAGCAGACCGAGACGACGTCGATTTTCGCCGGCGGTACGGTGTGCGGCTCGCCCCGACTGCCCGTTTCCGTCGATCTCTTCGCCGGGGTGGAGGGCGGTAACTACACCAACGGCATGCGCATCTATACCGACGCGTACCCGGAGGACACGCTGCTGCGGTTCACGTACTCCGCCGCGAGCGACAGCGTCATGGTGTGGAGCCTCGCCCCGGGCGCGTGACCTGCGCCGAGGTCTCACCCGCGCTGAGAACTGACCCGCGCCGAGATTCTGACGATCGCTCGAGATTCTGACGATTCTCGCGAATACGGCGAATCTCGGCCGAAAGTCAGAATCCCACCGCGGGGCAGCCCGAATCTCACCCCCGGGGCAGGCAAAATCTCGCCCAGGGGCAGGCCGAGCGACCGCCCCGGGCCCACACAAACACAGAGAATTTGCGCGCATCGTGGTGGCGGATCGCGCGCATAGGCCATGGCCGATAACATTGGCGAGTATGCCTTCCGCTGGGCGGGCAGCCGGCGAGCGACGCGCTCGCCGCAGCGAAACTGGGAGTGACACGTGGCAAATCCGTTCGAGAAGCTGCTCCGCGCGGGAGAGGGGCGCCTCCGGCGCAGGCTCCAGCGCATCGTCAATGCCGTGAATGGGCTCGAGTCGAGCTACGCCGAGCTGACCGACGAGGATCTGCGTAACGAGACGGCCGAGCTTCGCGCGCGCTTCGAGAAGGGCGAGTCGCTCGACGACCTCATGCCGGAGGCATTCGCTGCCGTCCGCGAGGCCGCGAACCGCACCCTCGGCATGCGCGCCTACGACGTGCAGGTCATGGGTGGCGCGGCGCTGCACCTCGGCAACATCGCCGAGATGAAGACCGGTGAGGGTAAGACCCTCGTCGCGACCTTCCCGGCGTACCTCAACGCGATCGCAGGCAAGGGCGTTCACGTCATCACGACGAACGACTACCTCGCGAAGTACCAGGCCGAGCTCATGGGCCGCGTGTACCGCGCCCTCGGCATGACGACCGGCATCGTCGTCGCCGGCCAGAACCCTGCGGTTCGCCGCGAGCAGTACGCCGCCGACATCACCTACGGCACGAACAACGAGTTCGGCTTCGACTACCTGCGCGACAACATGGCTTCCCGCAAGGAAGACCTCGTGCAGCGCGACCACTTCTTCGCCCTGGTCGACGAAGTTGACTCGATCCTCATCGACGAGGCGCGCACCCCGCTCATCATTTCGGGCCCCTCGGCGGGCGAGGCGAACCGCTGGTTCACCGAGTTCGCGAAGATCGCTCGCACGCTCGAGGTCGACGTCGACTACGAGGTCGACGTCAAGAAGCGCACCGTCGGTGTGCTCGAGCCCGGCATCGAAAAGGTCGAGGACTACCTCGGCGTCGAGAACCTGTACGAGTCGGCAAACACGCCGCTCATCTCGTTCCTCAACAACTCGATCAAGGCGATCTCGCTGTTCCAGCGCGACAAGGACTACGTCGTGATGAACGGCGAGGTGCAGATCGTCGACGAGCACACGGGCCGCATCCTCGCGGGTCGCCGCTACAGCGAGGGCATGCACCAGGCGATCGAGGCGAAGGAGGGCGTCGAGGTGAAGGCCGAGAACCAGACCCTCGCGACCGTCACGCTGCAGAACTACTTCCGCCTGTACGAGAAGCTCGCGGGCATGACCGGTACGGCCGAGACCGAGGCCGCCGAGTTCATGTCGACCTACCAGCTCGGCGTGTTCGCGATCCCGACGAACAAGCCGATGGCGCGCATCGACCAGCAGGACCTGATCTACCGCACCGAGAAGGCCAAGTTCGACCGCGTCGTCGAAGACGTCGCCGAGCGCCACGAGAAGGGCCAGCCGGTCCTCATCGGAACGGTCAGCGTCGAGAAGAGCGAGCGCCTCTCGAAGGCCCTCGCCAAGGCGGGCATCAAGCACGAGGTGCTGAACGCGAAGAACCACGCACGCGAGGCCGACGTCGTCGCCGTCGCCGGTCGCCTCGGCGCCGTCACGGTCGCGACGAACATGGCCGGTCGCGGTACCGACATCATGCTCGGCGGTAACTCCGAGTTCCTCGCGGTCGCCGAGATGAAGTCGCGCGGCCTCGACCCCGTCGAGAACGCCGAAGAGTACGAGTCCGTCTGGGACGAGGTCTTCGCCGAGACGAAGGCGCGCGTCGAGGAAGAGGGCGACAAGGTCCGCGAAACCGGTGGCCTGTACGTGCTCGGAACCGAGCGCCACGAGTCGCGCCGCATCGACAACCAGCTGCGCGGTCGTTCGGGCCGTCAGGGCGACCCGGGTGAGAGCCGCTTCTACCTCTCGCTCGAGGACGAGCTCATGGTGCGCTTCCGCTCGCCGATGGCCGACAGCCTCCTCGCCCGCACCGACTACGACGACACGCAGGTGCTCTCGGGCCGCATGATCTCGGGCCTCATCAAGAACGCCCAGGCGCAGATCGAGTCGCGCAACGCCGAGTCGCGCAAGAACGTCCTGAAGTACGACGACGTTCTGAACCGCCAGCGCCTCGCGATCTACTCCGACCGCCGAGTGATCCTCGAGGGCGACGACATCGCCGAGCGCGTGACGCACTTCCGCGAGGACGCGCTGACGCAGATCATCGCCGGTCACACGCAGACGGGTCACAACGAGAGCTGGGACTTCGACGCGCTCTGGACCGACCTCAAGTCGCTGTACCCCGTCGGCGTCACGATCGAAGAGGTCGTCGCCGAGGCCCGCGGCCGCAAGGGCGGCATCGACCAGAAGGGCCTCACGGAGGAGATCCTGAGCGACGCCCAGATCGCCTACGACAAGCGCGAGGAGGCCCTCGGATCCGAGGCGATGCGCGAGCTCGAGCGTCGCGTCGTGTTGCAGGTCGTCGACCGCCGCTGGCGCGACCACCTGTACGAGATGGACTACCTCAAGGACGGCATCGGCCTGCGCGCGATGGCGCAGCGCGACCCGCTGATCGAGTACCAGCGCGAGGGTCACGCGATGTACGAGGCCATGATGAGCCAGATCAAGGAGGAGTCGGTCGGGTTCCTCTTCAACCTCGAGGTCAAGGTCAACAAGCCTGAGGAGGGCGCGGCGCAGATCGAGGCGAAGGGTCTCGGTAACGAGGCCCCCGTCGACGAGCGCAAGCTCGCCTTCTCGTCGCCCGACGAGGACGGCGACGTCGAGGTCCACGCGGCCGACGGATCCGTTATCGCCGAAAAGCCGGAAACCGGAGCGCCCTCGGGCAACCGCGAGGAGCGCCGCCGACAGGCGAAGAAGAAGTAACGATTATCGGGCTATGCCCGTCGTGGCGCGAGTTGCGCCGCGGCGGGCATATTCTGTATCAATGACAGCCCTCCGCAGCCTCGACCAGTCCGCAAAACTGCAGAATGTTCTGTACGAGATCCGCGGAGCAGCTCTCGCCGAGGCGACGCGCCTCGAAAAAGAGGGCCACACGATCCTCAAGCTGAACACCGGAAACCCGGCGATCTTCGGCTTCGAGGCGCCCTACCAGATCGTGCGCGACATGCTCCGCGCCGTCCCGACCGCGCACGGCTACACCGACGCCCGCGGCATCGTCGAGGCGCGTCGAGCGATCGTGAGCCGCTACGAGAACGTCGAGGGCTTCCCGCGCTTCGACGTCGACGACGTGTTCCTCGGCAACGGCGTCTCCGAGCTCATCACGATGGTCACCCAGGCGCTGCTCGACCAGGGCGACGAGGTGCTGATCCCCGCGCCCGACTACCCGCTCTGGACGGCGATGACGAGCCTCTCGGGCGGCACGCCTGTGCACTACCTCGCCGACGAGAACAATGGCTGGCAGCCCGACCTCGAAGACATTCGCTCGAAGATTACGCCGAACACCAAGGCGATCGTCGTCATCAACCCCAACAACCCGACGGGCGCCGTCTACACGCGCGAGACCCTCGAGGGCATCGCGCAGATCGCGCGCGAGCACTCGCTGCTCATCCTGAGCGACGAGATCTACGACCGGATCCTGTACGACGAGGCGAAGCACATCTCGATGGCGGAGGTCGCGCCCGACCTGCTCGTCCTCACCTTCAACGGGCTGTCGAAGACGTACCGCGTCGCGGGCTACCGCTCGGGCTGGCTCGTCATCACGGGCCCGCGCGACCACGCGGCGGGCTTCCTCGAGGGCATCCAGCTGCTCGCGTCGACGCGCCTCAGCCCCAACGGCCCGGGCCAGCACGCGGTGCTCGCAGCGCTGACGGGCGTGCAGTCGATCGACAGCCTCATCGCTCCCGAGGGACGCCTCACACTGCAGCGCGACGTCACCTGGGAGGGCCTCAACGCCATCCCCGGCGTCAGCTGCGTCAAGCCCGAGGGCGCGCTGTACGCGTTCCCGCGCCTCGACCCCGAGGTGCACGAGATCCACGACGATAAGCAGCTCATCTACGACCTGCTGAAGGCCGAGCACATCCTGCTCGTCGAGGGCACCGGCTTCAACTGGCCGACGCCCGATCACCTGCGCGTCGTGAACCTGCCCGAGCCTCGGGTGCTGAGCGAGGCCATCGAACGCCTCGGCAACTTCCTCGCCTCGTACAAGCAATAGCGCTACAGAATCGCGATGCTCGTCGCCCGCCAGCGGTTGTCGTAGCCCTCGAGCCTCATCGGGATCGCGCGCGTGCGCACCGGCCCGACGACGATCGCGGTGGCCTCGACGACGCCGTCGGCGGGGGAGAAACACATCACCCGCCGGAGCACATAGGCCGGCTGCCTCGCCGCTTCGCCCCGCGCGCTGCGGGCGCGGGCGGCGAGGTTCGCACGCATGACGAGGTTCAGGTATGGCTCCTCGGTGAACCAGCGGGCCAGCTGATCGACGTCGCGCACCCCCGCGATCACCTCCAGCACCGCGCCGGCGAGCGTTCCCACGAGCGGCTGCGGATCCGGCAGCCGCGTCGTTGCGGTCTGCTGCGGCTCGAACATCGCCTGTATCTGTCGAGTACTGAAGTTATGCATTGCGGCCATAGCGGTTCTCCGTGGAGTAGAGACAAGTGAACCAAGGTCACCACGCGACGCGCCCGAGGGCACAGAGGAATATATACCTGTGAGCGCCCTCTGCAGGGGCTATGCGTGAGCTGTATGCTCACGGAATGTCGTGGGATCCGTTCCTCGAAGACCTCGAGCACCAGTTCGTTTCCGAGCGCGAGCTCGAGCGCTCCGCGCTGGCGGGAGAGACCGAGCGCGCCCGTATTGCGGCGCTCTCGCTGCGCGACCGCGTGGCGGGCCTCGGGCCCGCGGATATCGTCACGATCAGGGATTCGTCGGGCGAGACCCACCGCCTCGCGATCCGCGGCGTCGGCGCGCACTGGGTCGCGGGCGAACCCGAGGGATCCCGCGGCCTCACCCTCGTGCGGATCGATGCGATCGACGAGCTCCGGATCCCCGCGGCCGCGCGGCCCGCGTCGCTCGCGGGGGCGGATCCGGATCCGCTGTGCGACCGGACGCCCGCCGGTTTCGCGCTACGGGCTCTCGCGCGCCGGCGCTCGGTCGTCACGATCGGGACGCTGCGCGGGGCGCGGTACTCGGGCACGATCGCGCGCGCCGGATCCGATCACCTCGACATCGCGCTCCACGACCTCGGATCCTCCGTGTCGGACGCGCGTGAGGAGGCGACGATCGCGTTCCGCGCGATCGCGTGGATCCGGACGGCCGATCGCTCGGCCCTCGACCTCTAGGCGGCGTCAGAACGACGCGTGGCTGCCCCACACCTCGGGGAGGCTCGCGACGTTCGACTGGTGCCACAGGGCGTGGCGGCGGCTGGCCTCGTTCTCGTCGTCGAGGTAGTCGCGCACGCTCTGCTTTTCGACGCGCCACGAGGCGGGTTCGCCGAGGCGTGTGCCGCGGAGGCGGCCGTCGTGAATCAGCGAGACGACCTCCTCGGGCGTAATGCCGAGGAGCTCTGACACCTGAGCCGGTGAGAAGAAGAGCGAGCCTTGGTCGGACATGTCTCCATTATGTGCCCGTTTGCGATGCGAAAACGGGCCTGTGGATAACTTTCGACGCACTTTTGCGATTTCTGCGAGCATCACCTGCATGGCATCTTCCACACGCCCCGCCGGCCGCCCGCGCCCGGTCTGGTTCGACATGCGTTTTCTCATCGGCATCGTGCTCGTCGTGGCCTCGGCGCTCGGGGTCTGGGCGATCGTGCACGCCGCCCGCACGACCCAGCCCGTGCTCGCGGCGGCCCACGCGATCGTGCCGGGCCAGTCCGTGACGGCCGCCGATCTCGTGGAACTCGAGACGCGCCTCGGCGACGCGGGGGAGCGCTACCTCGACCCCGACGCCCTCGGCGCCGGCATGGTCGCGACGAGGGTGATCTCGGAGGGCGAGCTCGTGCCCGTCGCGGCGATCGGCACGGCCGACGACGTCGACCTCACGACCCTCGTCGTGCGCAGCGCCCTCGACGTTCCGGCCGGCATCGTCGCCGGCTCGGCCGTCGAGCTGTGGGCGACGCCGCTCGAGGGGCCCGGGCAGTACGGCGAGCCCGTCGTCATCGTGACGCACGCCATCATCGCCGAGGTGCGCACCGACGAGTCGATGGTGAGCCGCGCGGGCGCCGACCTCGAGGTCGTCGTCTCGCGCGACGAGGTCGCGGTCGTGCTCGAACACGTCGCGGGCGGATCCGCGATGAGCGCCGTGCCCGCGTCCGTCCCGCGCGTCATCGCGGAGGAGCCCGTGGCAGAGGAACCTGCGGAAACGGAAGCCGCCGAGGATCCCGAAGAAGAGGCGGCCTCGTGAGCGTCGTCGTCGCGGCCGACGAGCCGCACGGATCCCGCCTCGTCTCGCTGCTCGGCGGCGTCGGAGTCGAGATCGAGCTGCTCGTGCGCCCCAGCGAGCTCGTCGGCGCCACGACGAACCCGAATCACCGGGCCCGCGAGGCGCTCCGCGAGGCCGATACCATCGTGCTCCACGCGACCCGCACCCTGCTCGTCGCCGACGTCGTCGCCCTCTGCGACCGCAGCGGCACCCGCATTGTCGCGCTCGCCGACCGCTCCGCCGAGCGGCGCGCGGCGATCGCGTTCGGGGTCGCGGATCCGCTGCCGCTCGACGCGGGCGCGACCGAGATCGCCGACGCGATCTCGGCGCACGAGATCGGATCCGCGGGCCGGGAGGAGACCCGTGGATCCGTCACCGTCGTCTGGGGGCCGCACGGCGCGCCCGGGCGGACGACGGTCGCGCTCGCCCTCGCCGCGGCGGCGGCCGCGACCGGTAAGCGCGTCGCCCTCGTCGACGCCGACACCCACGCGCCGTCGATCGCGCAGCGCCTCGCGCTCTCGGAGGAGGCCCCCGGGTTTCCGATCGCCTGCCGCCAGACCGATTACGGGATCCTCGACGGCGCCGAGCTCACGCGCCTCAGTGTTCCCGTCGAGATCGGCGCCCACCTGATGGAGGTCCTCGCCGGCATCAACCGCCCCTCGCGCTGGCCCGAGCTCACGGCCCCGCGGGTGCAGGGCGCGCTCGACACCGCGCGGGGCTGGGCCGATCACGTGATCGTCGACGTCGCCGCCCCGCTCGATACCGACGAGGTCGTGTCGAGCGACGTCGACGGGCCGCGGCGCAACCAGGCGGCGCTCGCCGCGATCTCCGAGGCCGACGCGCTCGTGACCCTCGGATCCGCCGACCCCGTGGGCGTCGCCCGCCTCGTCCGCGGGCTCGCCCGAATAGACGAGATCGCGCCGCGGGCGCGGCGGATCCTCGCCGTGAACCGCATGCGGACGGGCCCGCTCGGCCTCGACGCGGAGGGGCAGATTACGCGCGCCCTCGAGCAATTCGCCGACGTCAAAAAGTGCTGGTTCCTGCCGGACGATCCGCGCGCCGCCGACCGCGCCCTCCTCGGATCCCAGCCGATCCTGCCACGCCGCAGGGCTCCCTTCGCTCACGCGATTGCGAGACTCGCGGCTACGCTGTGAGGGTGTCTACACTTAGCGATCTCCTCGAAGCACAGAAGCAACTGAGCGAGAAAGACATTGAATGGATCCATCGCGTTCACGGCGATGGGCAGCTCCTTGCCGACCTCGCGTCGGCCGACATCGTCATCTGGGCACAGACGCCCGACGACTCGTACCGCGCCGTCGGCCACATCCGCCCCTCGGGCGCCGCGACCCTCTTCTACCGCGACATCGTCGGCGAGCGGGTGCGCCCGCAGTGGCAGAGCCAGGTGCGCGAGGCGTTCCGCGAGGGCGAGATCGTCGACTCGTCGAGCCCCGAGTGGTTCGAGGAGACGCCGACGCGCGTGAAGGCGGTGCCGATCGTGCGCCGCGACGAGACCGGCACCGCCGTGATCGGCGTGATCACGCGCCACACCAACCTCAGCGAGGTGCGGGCGCCCTCCCGTCAGCAGGTCACGTTCGACGAGTGCGCGAACGCGCTCTTCGGCATGATCGCGACGGGCGACTACCCCGACATGACCGCGCCGATGGGCCCGCGCCGCGGGGCGCCGCGCGCCGCCGACGGCATGATCAAGCTCGACGTCGACGGCGTCGTCACCTTCGCGAGCCCCAACGGCCTGAGCGCGTTTAACCGCATGGGCTTCGTGGAGGAGCTCGAGGGCGAGACGCTCTCGGACGTGGCGCGGCAGATCATGCCGCCCGAGCGCGACGCGTCGGCCGACGAGGCCTCGCTGCCCGTGCTCCTCGCGGGCCGCACGCCCTGGCGCAGCGACCTCGAGGCGCGCGGCGTCACCGTCGCGCTGCGCATCATCCCGCTGCGCGATCACGGCGAGCGCATCGGCGCGCTCGTGCTGTGCCGCGACGTCAGCGACCTGCGTAATCAGGAGCAGGAGCTGCTGACGAAAGACGCGACGATCCGCGAGATCCACCACCGCGTGAAGAACAACCTGCAGACGGTCGCCTCGCTTCTGCGCATCCAGGCCCGCCGCACGTCGAGCGAGGAGGCGCGCGAGTCGCTCCTGCAGGCGATGCAGCGCGTCGCCGCGATCGCCGTCGTGCACGACACGCTGTCGGAGGGCCTCAGCCAGAAGGCCGACTTCGACGAGGTGTTCTCGCGCGTGCTACGCCTCGTGGCCGAGGTCGCCGCGGCGCAGAACACCGTCGCGCACACCCGCAAGCGCGGCACCTTCGGAACCCTTTCGAGCGAGTACGCGAACCCCCTCGCGCTCGCCCTGACCGAGGTCGTCACGAACGCCGTCGAGCACGGCCTCGCGGGCCGCGAGGGCCAGGTCGAGATCGTTGCCGACCGCGACGAGGAGGAGCTGCGCGTGCGCGTGCGGGACAGCGGATCCGGCCTGCCGGAGGGCAAGGTCGGCCGCGGCCTCGGCACGCAGATCGTCCGCACCCTCGTCGAGGGCGAGCTCAGCGGATCGATCGAGTGGCGCACGATCGCCGACGGCACCGAGTTCGACGGCGGCACGGAGGTCGCGATCGACATCCCGCTGCGCTGGGCGCGCGGCTAACGCCGTAACGAAAATAATCCCGCACCATTTGGTGCGGGATTTTTCGTGCCATTTCAGCCGTCTTTGTATTATGGTGAAACTAAGTAGTAATACTCGATGGGCGAAGGAGCCACATGACCGTCATCCCTCTCACCGACGACTGGACGTTCACGGCGGTGTCCGGCCCCGCGCCGGACGCGATCGCGGGGCGGGCCATCCCCGCGCGCGTGCCCGGCAGCGTGCACCTTGACCTCGAGCGCGCGGGCCTCATCGCGGCGCCCTTCGACGGCGCGAACGAGACCGAGCAGCAGTGGATCGGCGACGTCGATTGGCGATTCGAGACGAGCTTCGAGTGGTCGGACGACGGATCCGATCGCCGCGAGCTCGTCGCCGAGGGCCTCGATACGCTCGCCGTCGTCACGCTCAACGGCGTCGAGGTCGGCCGCACCCAGAACCAGCACCGCTCGTACCGGCTCGACATCGGCGAGGCGCTCCGCGAGGGGCGCAACGAGCTCGTGATCGACTTCGCGGCGCCCGTGCCGGCGGCGCACGCCCGCTCGGAGGAGCACGGCGAGCGGTTCCACGTGAACCACCACCCCTACAACGCGCTGCGCAAGATGGCGTCGAGTTTCGGCTGGGACTGGGGAATCGACGTCGCGGCGGCCGGTATCTGGAGGCCCATCCGCGTCGAGGGCTGGTCGACGGCGCGCATCGCGTCGGTGCGGCCGCTCGTGAGCGTCGCCGGCACGACCGGCGTCGTCGACGCGCACATCGAGATCGACCGCGCCGACCACCTGACCGCCGACACGCTGCGGGTCGAGGTCGAGATCGCGGGCGTCGTCCGCGAGGCCGAGGTGACCGGATCCGCCGCGCACGTGCGCGTCGAGGTTCCGGACGCCGAGCTGTGGTGGCCGCGCGGCCACGGCGAGCAGCCGCTCTACGACATCGAGGTGCGCCTCGCGGGCGGGTCGCCGGATGCCCGCCTCGACGCGTGGTCTCGGCGCATCGGGTTCCGCACCGTGCGGGTCGACGTCGCCGCCGACGAGCACGGCAGCCCCTTCGCCCTGCACGTCAACGGCCGCCTCGTGCAGGTGCGCGGCGCGAACTGGATCCCGGATCACGCCTTCATTACCGAGGTCGACCGCGACCGCTACCGGCGCCGCATCGCCGATGCGACCGACGCGAACATGAACCTGCTGCGCGTCTGGGGCGGCGGCATCTACGAGTCCGACGACTTCTACGAGCTCTGCGACGAGCAGGGCGTGCTCGTCTGGCAGGACTTCCTCTTCGCCTGCGCCGCGTACGCGGAGGAGGAGTGGCTCGCGAGCGAGGTCGAGGCCGAGGCGCGCGAGGCGATCACGCGGCTGTCGTCGCACCCGTCGCTCGTGGTCTGGTGCGGCAACAACGAGAACATCGTCGGCTACTCGGAGTGGGGCTGGCGGAAGGACCTCGGCGGCAAGACCTGGGGCGACGGCTACTACCGCCGCGTGCTGCCCGGCCTTCTCGCCGAGCTCGACTCGACGCGGTTCTACGCCGCGGGAAGCCCCTATTCGTTCTCGCGCTACATCAGCCCGAACCTCGACACGCACGGCACGGTGCACATCTGGGACGTGTGGAATGAGAAGGACTACGCGCACTATCGCGACTGGAAGCCGCGCTTCGTCGCCGAGTTCGGCTTCCAGGGGCCGCCCGCGTGGACGACGCTCGTCGAGTCGGTGCACGACTCGCCGATGGATCCGTACGGCGAGCAGATGCTCGTGCACCAGAAGGCCAACGAGGGCAACCTCAAGCTCGAGCGCGGCTACGGGCCGCACCTGCCGGAGCCCCGCACGATCGAGGATTGGCACTGGGCGACGCAGCTCAACCAGGCCGCCGCGATGCGCTTCGGCATCTCGTACTTCCGCTCGCTCGCGCCCTACAACACCGGCACCATCGTCTGGCAGCTGAACGACGACTGGCCGGTCATCTCGTGGGCGGCTGTCGACTTCGCCGAGCGCCGCAAGCCGCTCTGGTACGCGCTGAAGGCGGTCTACGAGCCGCGCTTCGCGACGGTGCAGCCGAGCGCCGACGGCCTCGCCGTCACGCTGCTGAACGACATCGACGAGGACTGGGAGGGCGAGGTGGCCGCGCGCCGGCTGACGTTCGCCGGCGAGGTGCTCGCCGAGGAGCGGATCCCCGCCGCGGTCGCGGCGCGGGGAGCCGCGACGATCGAACTGCCGGCCTCCGTGGCGGTCGCCGCAGACGCCGCGGGCGAGGTGCTCGAGGTCGAGGCAGACGGGCTTGCGAGGACGCTCCACGACTTCGCGGAGGTGAAGGACCAGTCGCTCGCGGCGGATCCGCTCGAGATCGAGGCGAGCCGCGACGGCGACGCCGTGCGGATCCGCGTCACCGCGCGCTCGTACGTGCGCGACGCCATGATCCTCGCCGATCGCGGTCACCGCGACGCGTCGGTCGACACGGGGCTCGTCTCGCTCCTCGCGGGGGAGAGCCACGAGTTCGTCGTCTCGGGTGCGCCGGGCGACGCCGACCCCACCGCCTTCGCGGCCCGCGACGTGCTGCGCCACGCGGGCGATCTCCGCGGCTGATCCCGCGCCGCATCGTGCCCCCTTCCGGATCCCCGGGAGGGGGCACGAGCGTGTTCGGGGCCTGTTTGTTTCATTTGTGATGAAACCCCTTGACGTAGTTCGTTTCATTGCGCAACAATGACCTGCGTGGGAGGCGCCGCCTTCCCACCCCTGCACCCACAGGACTCGTCACCGTCGACGATCTCTTCGTAGGCGGGAGGAAAGGACCAAAGATGATTCTTCGCATGACTCGTGCGCGCCGCGCCGCCCTGGGCTTCGCCGTCGGAGCCGCAGCGCTCTCGCTCGCCGTGACCGGTTGCTCGCCGTCGGGCTCGAACGGGACAAGCGCGGGCGGCGGATCCGCCGCCGACACGCTCGTCGCCTACACCGGCCAGTCGGGTGACTACCAGATCAACTTCAACCCCTACTCGCCGACGAAGATCGGCGGCCTCGGCACGATCTACGAATCGCTGTTCTTCGTGACGAACGTGAACACGAACGACCCGGTGCCGCTGCTCGGCACCGACTACGCGTGGAACGAGGACGGCACGCAGCTCGACGTCACCCTCCGCGACGGCGTGACCTGGAGCGACGGCGAGGCCTTCGACGCCGACGACGTCGTCTTCACCTTCCAGATGATCCTCGACAATCCCGCGCTCAACACGGGCGGCTTTAACGGCGAGGTCACCAAGATCGACGCGACCCACATCACCATCGCCTTCCCCGAGCCCGCGTTCGTGACGGGCCCCGAGATCCTCGGCAAGACCTTCATCGTGCCGGAGCACATCTGGAGCGGCATCGACCCGACGACCGACGTCGTCGCCGAGCCCGTCGGAACCGGCCCCTACGTGCTCGACAACTTCAAGCCCCAGGCGTTCACCCTCACGGCGAACGAAAACTACTGGGACGGCGCCCCCGCCGTGAAGAACGTGCGCTACCTGTCGCTCTCGGGCAACACCGCGGGCGCCGACGCCCTCGCCGCCGGCCGCATCGACTGGCAGACGGGCCCCGTCCCCGACATCCAGAACGTCGCGAAGAACTACCCCGGCTACGACCAGATCACGATCGGCCAGAACCAGATGGCGCTCCTCAGCTGCGCCAACGCCGACCTCGGCTGCGAGGGGCCGCAGACCGACCCCGCCGTGCGCAAGGCGATCTACTACGCGATCGACCGCGCCCAGGTGAACTCGCTGGCGTTCCAGGACACGGCGAGCGACATGTCGCCGACCTTCGCGCTGCTGCCGGCGCAGGAGCAGTACATCTCGGCGAGCATCGAGGAGACGAGCGTTCCCGAGACCGCCGACCTCGACAAGGTCGACGAACTGCTGACGGGCGCCGGGTACGCGAAGGGATCCGACGGGGTCTACGCGAAGGACGGCGAGCCGCTGTCGCTGACGATCGAGGTCGTCACCGGCTGGACCGACTACATCACCGCGATCGACACGATGGCGCAGCAGCTCAAGGCCGCCGGCATCAACGTGACCGCCGCCCAGTCGTCGTGGAACGAGTGGACCGACAAGAAGAGCAAGGGCACGTACGAGCTCGCGATCGACTCGCTCGGCCAGGGCGCCTCGAGCGACCCGTATTACCTCTACAACAACAACTTCTCGACGGCCAACACCGCCAAGGTGGGCGAGAGCGCGCCCGTCAACGTCTCGCGCTTCAGCGACCCCGCCGTCGACGACGCCCTCGCGGTGCTCAAGAGCACGAACCCCGACGACACCGAGGCCCGCCAGGAGCAGTTCGACATCATCCAGGCCGCGATCGTCGAGGACATGCCGTACATCCCGATCCTCACGGGCGGCACGACGAGCGAGTTCCACGCCGACAAGTTCACGGGGTGGCCCACGACCGACGACCTCTACGCCTTCCCGGCGATCTGGGCCTCGCCCGACAACGCGCAGATCTTCAAGGCGCTGAAGCCGACGGGCGAGTGAGCCCGCTCGATGAACTACTACCTGCGAAAGCTCGGCTTCTACCTCGTGGCCCTCTGGGCCGCGCTGACGCTGAACTTCCTTATCCCGCGGCTCCTGCCCGGTAACCCCGTCGACATCCTGCTCGCGAAGCTCCAGCAGCGCGGCGGGACCGTCACGGCCGAGACGCGCGAGGCATACGCCCTGCTGCTCGGCGGCGACAGCGATAGCCCGCTGATCGTGCAATACGGCCAGTACCTCGTCAACATCTTCCGGGGCGACCTCGGGGTGTCGGTGACGTACTTCCCGGCGCCCGTGACCGAGGTGATCGGCACGTCGCTGCCGTGGACGATCGCGCTCATCGGCATCGCCACCGTGCTGTCGTTCATCATCGGCGTGGGCCTCGGCGCCTTCGTCGGCTGGAAGCCCGGCACCTGGCTCGACTCGCTCGTGCCCGCCACGACGCTGCTCGCGGCCGTGCCGTACTTCTGGCTCGCGCTCATCCTCGTGTACTTCCTCTCGTCGAGCCTCGGGCTGTTCCCGTCGCAGGGCGGGTACGACGTCGTGCTCGACCCGGGCTGGAACATGGAGTTCATCGGATCCGCGATCTACTACGGCTTCCTCCCCGCGCTCACGATCGTGATCGCCTCGCTCGGCGGCTGGCTGCTCGGCATGCGCAACATGATGGTCTCGACGCTGTCGGAGGACTACGTGCTGACGGCGCAGGCCAAGGGCCTCTCGAACTCGCGGATCCTGCGCGGGTACGCGGCCCGCAACGCGGTGCTGCCGTCGATCGCGGGCTTCGCGATCTCGCTCGGCTTCGTCGTCTCGGGATCCGTCGTCACGGAGCAGGTCTTCTCGTACCCGGGCATCGGGTCGAAGCTGCTCTCGGCGGTCACGAATAACGACTATGCGCTGATGCAGGGCCTGTTCCTCTTCATCACCCTCGCGGTTCTGGGTGCCAACCTCGTCGTCGACCTGTTCTACGGCCTGATCGATCCCCGCACGCGGGCACGGAGCTGATCACCATGACCAATCTCACCCCCGCGAACCTCGAGATCGAGCCCGACGCCACCGAGACGATCCTCACGCGGCAGTCGAAGGGCAGGCCGGGCAGGCGATCCCGCTCGGCGCTCCGGCAGATGCTCCCCACGATGACGCCGTGGCTCGCGCTCGGCATCGTCCTGATCGGCGGCATCGCGCTCTTCGGCCTCATCGGCCCGCTGCTCGTCGGCGACCCCGCGGCGATCCGAAACATCGGCCTCACGGGGCCGAGCGCGGAGTTCCCGCTCGGCACCACCCAGACGGGGCAGGACGTGCTCGCGCAGCTCGCCTACGCGACGAGGGGCTCGCTGCAGATCGGCCTGATCGTCGGCGTGCTCGCGACCGTCTTCTCCGCCTTCTTCGGGATCCTCGGCGCCTATATCGGCGGCTTCGCCGACGAGGCGTTCTCGCTGATCTCGAACGTCTTCCTCGTGATCCCTGGCCTGCCGCTCGTGATCGTCATCTCGGGCTTCGTGCCCGCGGAGGCGCGCGGGCTGTGGACGATCGCGGTCGTGCTCGCGATCACGAGCTGGGCCGGATCCGCGCGCGTGCTTCGCGCGCAGACGCTCTCGATCCGCAGCCGCGATTACGTCGCGGCGTCGCGGGTCGCGGGCGAGCGGGCCTGGCGCGTCATCGTCGTCGAGATTCTCCCGAACCTCCTGCCGGTGCTCGCGTCGCAGTTCGTGTTCGCGGTCATCGCCGCGATCCTCGGCGAGGCGGGCCTCAGTTTCCTCGGCCTCGGCGCCTCGAACTCGTCGACGCTCGGCACGATGCTGTTCTACGCGCAGAACGGCTTCGCGCTGTCGCTCGGCGCCTGGTGGTGGTTCGTTCCTCCCGGGCTCCTCATCGCCCTGTTCGGCATGGGCCTGTCGCTCGTGAACTTCTCGATCGACGAGATCATCAACCCCAAACTCAAGACGGTGCGCACGCACGCGCGGCGCGAGCGTCGCGCGAAGCGCGAGGCGCGAAAGAAGGAGCGTCAGCGATGACGGCGACGACAATCGAGCGCCGCCCGGTGCTCACGATCGACGACCTCTCGGTCGTCTACGACGTCGAACAGCCTGTGACGGCCGTGAAGGGCGCGTCGTTCGAGCTCTCGGCGGGCGAGATCCTGGGGCTCGCGGGGGAGTCGGGCTGCGGCAAGACGACCCTCGCCTACGCGGTGAACCGGCTGCACAAGCCGCCTGCGCGCATCGCGAGCGGCCAGATCGTCTTCCACGACGCCGACGGATCCGACGTCGACCTGTTGACGCTCGGCCACGACGAGCTACGCGCGTTTCGCTGGTCGAAGCTGTCGATGGTGTTCCAGGGCGCGATGAACGCCCTGAACCCCGTCACCTCGATCCGCACCCAGCTCGAGGACGTGCTCCTCACGCACCGCCCCGAGCTGGGAAAGAAGGAGCGCCGCGAGCGCGCGGCCGACGTGCTGCGCCGCGTCGGCGTGGATCCGGTGCGGCTGCGCTCGTATCCGCACGAGCTCTCGGGCGGCATGCGACAGCGCGTCATGATCGCGATGGCCATGATCCTCGAACCCCAGGTCATGATCATGGACGAGCCGACGACGGCGCTCGACGTCGTCGTGCAGCGCGACATCTTGCGCGAGATCGTGCGCCTGCGCGACGAGCTCGGCTTCGCGGTGATCTTCATCACCCACGACCTGCCCCTGCTGCTCGAGATCAGTGACCGCATCGCCGTGATGCTTCGCGGCGAGATCGTCGAGCTGGGCGACGCGGCGACGATGTATCGCTCGCCGCGGCACGAATACACGAAGAAGCTGCTGGCCTCGTTTCCGAGCCTCAGCGGCTCGCGCGGATCCTTCATCCGCACCGGAATCGACAGGGAGGACGCCTCATGACCGGCGTGCGCGTGACCGATCTCGTCAAGGACTTCACGGTGCGGACGGGCCTCGGCCGTAGCCGCTTCCGCGCCGTCGACCACGTCTCGTTCGAGCTCGTGCCGCGCCGCACGGTCGCGCTCGTGGGTGAGTCGGGGTCGGGCAAGTCGACGATCGCGCGGATCCTGTCGAAGCTCGAGACGCCGACCTCCGGCACGATCGAGGTGACGGATCCGCACGGCGCGGCCGTCACGAAGCGCGACTATCGGCGCCACGTGCAGATGGTGTTCCAGGATCCGTTCGCCTCCCTCAACCCGTTCCACTCGATCGCGCACCACATCGCGCGGCCGCTGCGGGTGCACGGGCGCACGCGCGGATCCGACGAGACGTACGACAAGGTCGTGGAGATGCTCGCCCGCGTGGGCCTCGACGAGTCGTTCGCCTCGCGACGGCCGCACGAGCTCTCGGGCGGGCAGCGCCAGCGCGTCGCGATCGCGCGGGCGCTGGCGCCCGGCGCGCAGGTCGTGCTGGCCGACGAGCCGGTGTCGATGCTCGACGTGTCGATCCGCCTCGACGTGCTGAACCTCATGGGCCGGCTGCAGCGCGAGGACGACCTGGCGGTGCTGTACATCACGCACGACCTCGCGACAGCGCGGCACTTCTCGGACGAGATTCTCGTGCTCTACCGGGGCCGGGTCGTCGAGCGGGGGCCCGCCGACGACGTGATCCTCGACCCGCACCACGACTACACGCGGCTGCTCGCCGCGAGCGCGCCGGATCCGGAGCGCGTCGGCAAGGTCGTGAGCGGCGAGGCGGTCACCGACCGCTCGATGCTCGACAACTCGCGCTGCTTCAACCACTACACGCGGCAGTGGGAAGAGGCCGAAGAGCGCGTCGCGGCCTGAGCCGCTCGGAACGGGAGGGGCCGACGGCCCCTCCCGTTTATGCCGCCCGGATGGAGAGGACCCGCGCGCTCGGCTCGGCGGTCGGCGCGGTCACGGTGAGGATGCCCGCCGTCGCGTCCCACGACCACTCCCAGTTTCCGGCGGACGCGGGGAAAAAGGGTGCGATCTCGAGGGTTCGGCCGGCGGCCCACGGCAGGCTCAGCTGCGCTGACCCTGCGCCGCCGAGCCGCCACACCGAGACGTAGGCGTGGTCGCCCGATCGCAGGCCCAGGGCCGTCCAGTCGGCGTCCCAGACGGGGAGCCCGAGCGGCCAGATCGGCAGGCGCTCGCGGATGTCGCCCGTCACGACGCGGTGCGCCGCGACCGCCTCGCCCACCGCGGCGACCTCGTCCGGCGCCATGCGGTTGAGGTACCCCGAGAGGTACATGCGCCCGAGCACGCCGTTCACGAGGGCGAGGGTGCGCGCCTCCCCGCTCATGCCCGCCTGCGGGTAGGCCCAATTGCCGGCCTGCTCGGGCAGGATCGCGGCGGGCGCCGCGGCCGCGATCGTCGCGTAGCGCACCGGATCCTGTTGGTCGGACGTCGACTGCATGTGCAGGCGCGACAGCATCGCGTAGTCCATGCGCATGGCCCCCGACGCGCACGCCTCGATGATGAGATCGGGGTGGCGCGCCTGCACGCCGTCGATCCAGTCGAGGAGCGCGCGGGCGTGCTCGAGCAGGCCGTGACCCGGCGCGAGCGAGCCGAGGTCGGATCCGGGCCCGGTCATCGTGTTGCAATCCATCTTGATGAAGCCCGCGCCGTACTCGCCGACGAGCCGGTCGACGACGGCGTCGAGGTGCGCGCGGGCGGCGGGATGGCGGAGGTCGAGCAGGTGGCGGCCGTGCTCGGCGATGCGCACGCCCGAGCGCTGGAAGAACGCCTCGTCCGGCAGCGTCTCGGCGAGCGGCGACCGCACGCCGATCACCTCGGGTTCGAGCCAGAGCCCCGGCACCATGCCGCGCTCGCGGATCCTGCCCGTGACCTCCGCGAGCCCGCCGGGGAAGCGCTCGGCCGACGGCAGCCACTCGCCGACCTCGTCCCACCAGTGCCCGTCGGCGTACCAGCCGGCGTCGACGCAGAAGTAGTCGGCGCCGGCGGCCGCGGCCGCGTCGATGAGCGGCAGGAGCTTCTCGGTCGTCGGGTCGCCCATGAGCGTGTTCATGTAGTCGTTGAACACCACCGGCAGCGCGGCATCGGCCGGGCGCGGGAGCCTTATCGCGCGGCGCTGCAGCGTCAGGGCGCGCAGCGCGTCCTCCACGCCGCCCGCCGCCACCGCGAGCGACACCGGCACCGTGCGGAAGGTGGCGCCGCCCGTCAGCCGCACGCTCCACTGATGCTCATGATCGGTCGGCCCGGTGAGCGCGAGGTACGCGCCGCGGCGCGTCTCGCCCACCTCGGCAGTCCACGGCCCGTTGTGCTCGATCTGCCAGGCGAGGGCGTAGGAGGAGTCTCGGGCGGCGAGTGCTCCGGTGGGCACCTGCTCGCCGCTCGACCAGGATCCGCGGTTGCCGAGCGCGATGCGCGTGCGCGGCGCCTGGTGGTTGTGCGCCTCGCGCCCCACGTCCGCGAGCCCCGCGTCGCGCAGCGGATCCACGCGCCAGCGGCTCTCGGCGAGCCAGTCGTTGTCGGCGCGCGCGAGCAGGAGGTCGTCGACGGATCCCGCGCCGGAGTCCGCGAGGAAGGATCCGGTCGCGACGCTCGTGACGGCGTCGATGACGAGGTCGCCCGCGACCTCGATCTCCGTCCAGGCGCGCACGGCGGGCGCCGACTCGTGCGCCTCGAAGACGCTCGTCGCGCGGACGCCGCGGGACGGATCCGCCTGCACGACGCGCAGCCGGTGCCATAGCCCGTCGACTGTCGTCTCGTGGGAGGCGTAGCGGAGGGCGGCGCCGATGACCGAGTCGGTGCGGCGGTAGCTACCGGGGAAGCGGCCGTGGCCGAGCGCCGTCACCTCGACGAGCGGCTGCTCGCCGTGCGCCGCGGCGACGACGGGGACGGGGCGCGGCGCGCCGGCCGGGCGCAGCGACAGCATCGAGACGGGTCGGTCGCCGCCGATCGCGAGGTCGAGGGCGACGAGCGGAGCGCTCCACGCGAGGACGGTGGGGGAGTCGGGCATGGCGGATCCTCTTCGATCGGCGGGGGTGATACGGTGCGAAAACGCGCCGCACGGCGTCATACGTGCAGCTCAGGCGCGGCACGCGATGGACTAAGTTTAATAGGGTGACAAACATGAGCGACTCCGCGTCGGTCGATATCGCCGGCCTCGCGCCGGCCGTCAAGGCGGCCCTGCTCGAGGTGCTGATCCACGGTGAGCTTCCCCGCGCCGAGATCGCCCGCCGGCTGAATTTGTCGCGCGCGAGCCTCACCCGCATCACTCGCACCCTCGTCGACGCGGGCCTGCTCGCCGAGGGCGGTACGCGCCTCATGGCCCAGACGGGGCGGCCGTCCGAGATGCTCATCCTGCAGCCGCAGGCGCGCCATGTGCTCGGCATCAAGCTCACGGGTGACGTGCTCTACGCCACCGTCACCGACCTCTCGGCCACCGCCGTCGCGTCGCGCGAGCTGCGGTTGCCGTCGCCGGATCCGGCGGACGTCGTCGCCGAAATTGCCGGCGTCGCGCGCGAGTTCTCCGCCGAGTACCCCGACATCGTGGCCGTCGGCATCGCCATCGCGGGCCGCGTGCGGCAGGATCGCGCGGGCGCCGTCGTCGAGGTCTCGGCGTTTCTCGACTGGACCGACGTGCCGCTCGGGGCGATGGTCACCGAGGCGACGGGGCTGCCGTGCTCGGTCGAGAACGACGTGCGCGCGCTCACGGTCACGGAGCACTGGTTCGGCGCCGGCACGGGTCTCGACGACATGGCCCTCATCACCGTCGGCGTCGGAATCGGCTGCGGCCTCGTCGTCAACGGCCGCCTGGTCGAGGGTGCGCACGCGCGCGCGGGCCAGCTGAGCCACCTGATCGTCGACGACGCGGGCCCCTACTGCGACCTCGGGCACCGCGGGTGCGCGACGAGCATGCTTGTGAACTCCGCGATCGTCGGTGCCTACCGCGTCGCGGGGGTCGACTACGAGGGCGTCGTCGCCGCGGCCCGCGCGGGCGACGCCGTCGCGCGGGCGATCTTCGCCGACGCGGGCCGGGCCCTCGGGGTGCTGGTCGCGTCGGTCGCGAACCTCACGGATCCGCAGAAGATTGTGCTCACGGGCGACGGCATCGCGGTCGTCGAGCTCGCCGGCGACGCCATGCGCGCCGAGATCGCCCGGCGCCTCGACACCGAGGCCGTCGATGTCGATATCGACGTGCGCCTCTGGGACTTCTCGGAGTGGGCGCGCGCCGGTGCGGGCCTCGCGATCCGCGACATGCTCTCCTGACATTGTTTCAGAAGTTGACAAAGTAGCTCGATTCGGCGAATCTGGATCCGAGGCGACGACGCCTCGGAGAAGGAGACCGTGCACATGCCCACCCCCTCGCGCCGCGACACCGCCCGATTCCACGCCGCCGGCAGCGCGCTCATCGTCGCCTTCCCGGGCGACGGCTTGCCGGAGGTGCTCCACTGGGGCGCGGATCCCGGGCCGCTCTCCGGCGACGCGCTCGCCGCGCTCGACGCCGCGAACGCGCGGCAGATCACGTCGAGCGCGCTCGACATCGCGTGGCCGCTGACGATCCTGCCGACCGAGCGCGACGGGTGGCAGGGGCGCCCGGGGCTCGCCGGATCCGCGGCGGGGGCGCCCCTGCTGCCCGGCTGGGAGACCCGGTCGGTCGAGCGCGACGAGCGCGGCTTCTCGCTCATCGCCGAGGGGGCGGGCCTGCGGCTCGAGAGCGAGCTGCGCTTCGACGCGCACGGCGTGCTGCGCGTGACGCACCGCGTCCACAACATCGGCGACGGCGCGGTCGCGCTCTCGGGCCTCGACGCGACGCTACCCGTGCCGGCGCGGGCCTCCGAGCTGCTCGACTTCACGGGCTATTGGTCGCACGAGCGCTCGCCGCAGCGCCGCCCGCTCGTCTTCGGATCCTTCGCGCGCGAGACCCGCCGCGGCCGCACGGGCCACGACTCGCCGCTTCTCACGATCCTCGGCGAGCCCGGTTTCTCCGAGCGCCGTGGCGAGGTGTGGGGCGTTCACCTCGCGTGGAGCGGCGATAGCGTGTACCGCACCGACCGCATGCCCGAGGGCGCGAGCCTGCTCGGCGCCGGCGAGCTGATCCGCCCGGGCGAGCTCGTGCTCGAACCGGGGGAATCGTTCGAGGCCCCGGCCGCGCTGTTTTCGTGGAGCGCCGAGGGGCTCGATGGCATGTCCGCGCGCCTCCACGGCATGCTGCGCGCCCGCCCGCACCACCCGCGCACGCCGCGCCCCGTCATGCTCAACACGTGGGAGGCGGTCTACTTCCGGCACGAGCTCGCGCCGCTCGTGGCCCTCGCCGACGCCGCGGCCGAGGTGGGCGTTGAGCGATTCGTGCTCGACGACGGCTGGTTCCGCGGCCGTCGCTCCGACAACGCGGCCCTCGGCGACTGGTTCGTGGATCCGGAGGTCTGGCCCGAGGGCCTGCACCCGATCGTCGACCACGTGCGCGGGCTCGGGATGGGTTTCGGGCTGTGGGTCGAGCCCGAGATGATCAGCCCCGACTCGGACCTCGCGAGGTCGCACCCCGACTGGGTGCTTGGCCCCGCAGACCACGATCCGCGCACCTGGCGCGAGCAGCAGGTGCTCGACCTCGCGCGCCCCGAGGCGTATGCGTACGTGCTCGAGCGCTTCGACGCGCTGCTTACCGAGTACCCCATCGAGTTCTTGAAGTGGGATCAGAACCGCGACCTGCTCGAGGCCGTGCACGCCGGGCGCGCGGGCGTCGACGCCCACACGCGCGCGACCTATGCCCTGCTCGACGAGCTGCGCGAGCGACACCCCGGCGTCGAGATCGAGTCGTGCGCCTCGGGCGGCGGCCGCATCGACCTCGGGATACTCGAGCACACCGACCGCGTGTGGGGCTCGGACACCAACGACCCGGTCGAGCGCTCGCGGATCCAGCGCTGGACGGAGGCGCTCATCCCGCCCGAGCTCATCGGCAGCCACGTCGGGCCCGAGACGGCGCACACGACCTACCGCTGGACCGATCTGCGCCTGCGCATGGCGATGACGCTCTTCGCCTCTGCCGGCATCGAGACCGACATCACGCAGTTCACGCCGGGCGAGCGCGCGCAGCTCGCCGAGTGGATCGCCGAGTACAAGCGCCTGCGGCCGCTCGTGCATGCGGGCGAGCTCGTGCACGAGCGCGGCACCGACGAGGGGTGCCTGCTCACCGGATCCGTGTCGGCCGATCGCCGCTGGGCGCTCTACCGGCTGGTGCGCGAGGAGATGGGCGAGTGGGGGCTGCCGCCGGCGCTCACGCTGCCGGGGCTGGATCCGTCGCTCACGTACCGCGTGCGCGTGATCGAGCCGCTCTCGGCGGCGAAGACGCGCGACGTCGTGCCCGTGCCGTGGATCGCGGCGGGCGAGATCGAGCTTCCCGGCTCGGTTCTCGGCGCGATCGGGGTGCGCACCCCGCTCCTCGCGCCGGCGTCGGCCCTCGTGCTCGAGGTCACGGCCGTGTAGAACGACGAAGAACGAACGAAACCCCGTCCTCGTGAGAGGATGGGGTTTTCGTTCGCGGGGTCTTAGCCGGCGCGGCGGGCGCGGGCGGCGCGGCGCTTCAGCGCGCGGCGCTCATCCTCGCTGAGGCCACCCCACACGCCCGAGTCCTGGCCGGTCTCGAGGGCGTACTGCAGGCAGACCTCGGTGACGGTGCAGCGAGCACAGACCGACTTCGCCTTCTCGATCTGGTCGACGGCCGGGCCGGTGTTTCCGACGGGGAAGAACAGCTCCGGGTCAACGGTGAGGCATGCGGCCTTGTCGCGCCAATCCATGCGGGGGCTCCTAAGCGTAGTGGTGGGGTTCGTTTTGCGGGGTTCAGCTCGGCTCAAGTAAGGTCTGACTAAGCTGGATGTGAACGCGACGTGTCGTCGCGAACCCCACCACGCTGTGGGAAACACACCGTTAACAATTGTCGTACAGACCATGGTCTGGATCAAGGGTTTTAGGAAATCTCCAGGATCCCTTCTTTATAACGACGATCGGAAGAGACCCGATGAGCGCCGAATCTGGAATCCGCACCCCCGCCACCCGCATCGCGGCGACACTCCTCGCGCTCGAGGCGCTCGTGCTCGTGATCCTCACCGGCTGGCAGATCGTCGAGATCATCGCGGGCGAGCTCACGTCGGTGACGACCTCGGTCGCGCTTGTCGTGCTGACCCTCATCGCGGCCGTCGGCGTCGCGGCCTTCGCCTTCGCGGTCTGGACGGGGAAGTCGTGGGGCCGCTCGGGCGGCATCGTGACGCAGGTGCTCATCGTCGCGATCGCGATCGGATCCGTGCAGGGCGGGGCGGGCCACTGGGGCATCGCGCTCGCGCTCGCGGCCCCCGCCGTCGTGACCTTCATCGCCCTGATCGGCTCGGCCCGTGGCGCGGCGCCGCGCCAGCTGTCCGACAACTAGAACACCAGGTAGAGGGCGCCCACGAGCGTCAGCACCACGACGATCGTCTCGAACGTCTTCTGCGACAGTTTCTTGATGACGTAGCGCCCGATCGCCGCGCCCACGAGCACGGGCACGACGAGCATGAGGTCGATCCAGAGGGTCGGCACCGTGATGATGCCGAGGCCGATCGAGATCGGTAGCTTCACGATGTTGATGATCGCGAAGAACCACGCCGCCGTGCCGAGGAACGTGTGCACCGAGAAGCGCGACGCGAGGAAATACATCGACATCGGCGGGCCGCCCGCGTTGGCGACCATTGTCGTGAAGCCGCCGAGCGAGCCGTAGGCGATCGCGGATCCGCGCCCCGGCTTCACCTCGGCGCCGCGCCGCCGCCAGAGCGTCAGCAACACGACGAAGATCAGCAGGATGCCGATCGACCTCTTGACCCACGCGTCGCCCACGAGCGCGAGGAAGAGGGCGCCGAGGGCGAGCCCCGCGATGACCGACGGCGCGAGCCGCACGATCGTCTTCCAATCGGCGTGGCGGCGGTAGAGCGCGAGCGCCATCACGTCGCCGAGGATGAGCAGGAGCAGCATCGCGCCCGTCGACTCCTTGGCGGGGAGCGCCGCGGCGAAGAGGGCGATGCCCAGGGTGTTCGCGCCGGGGAGGCCCGTCTTCGAGACGCCGACGATCATGGCGCCGACGACGAGGGCCGCCCAGGCGAGCGCGCTGAGAGAGGGGAGATCCACGAGAATCCACGCTAGTGGGTGGATCCCGCCTCGTTACGGAACGAGGATGACCTTGCCCGCGGCGCCGTTCTCGTTCGCGTCCTGCGCGGCGGCCGCCTGGTCGAGCGGGAAGGTCTGACCGATCTCGACGTCGAAGTACTCCGTGGCGATGAGCGCGAGCGCGATCGGCAGCGCCTCGGCGCGCCAGGTCAGCTGCTGCGGGGTCAGCGGGGTCGCGGATCCGCCGGAGAAGGCGCGCAGGCCCATCTCGTCGGCCTTCGCCCCGAGAACGATCGTCGCGATGCGGTTCTTGTCCTCGAGCAGCTCGAGGGAGGCCTCCAGCACGCCGTCGGCGCCGGCGCAGTCGAGGATCGCGGTGACGCCCTCGGGGGCGACCTCGAGCACGCGGCCCGTGACGCCGTCGCCGTAGAGGACGGGCTCGGCGCCGAGGTCGCCGACGCGCTCGGCGCGGGCGTCGCTCGTCGTCGCGATCACGCGCGCTCCCGTGAGCACCGCGAACTGGATCGCGGCCTGCCCGACGGATCCGGATCCGCCGTGGATGAGGAGCGTGTCATCCTCGCGGATGCCGAGCGAGCGGATCGCCTGGTAGGCCGTGCCCGCGGGGATGCCGAGGGCGGCGCCCTGCGCGGCGGTCACGCCGGCGGGGCGGAGGTGGGCCTTCTCGGCCTTCACCGCGACCGAGGTCGCGTAGGCGCCCGACGCGCCACCGAAGGCGACGGGGTCGCCGACGCGGAAGCCGTCGACGCCCTCGCCGACCGCGGTCACGGTGCCGGCGCCGTCGGATCCGGTGCGCCAGGGGCCGTTGCCCGAGAGCGGGCGGATGCCGCTGCGGAGCTTGCGCTCGATCGGGTTGACGCCCACGGCCTCAACCGCGACGACGATCTGCCCGGCCGCGGGGACCGGATCCGGAACCGATGCGACCTCGAGAACCTCGCTGCCGCCAAACGTCGAGAACTGCACAACCTGAGCCATGCCCCCACGCTACCGCCCCCAAGTCATCAATTCTCCGCGCGGTCATCTGCGAATCGCAGATGACCGCGCGGAGAATTGCAGAGTTGTTGGGGGGTTAGATGTGATGTCCAGGGACGTTGTTCTGCCCCCGCGCGCAATGACACCGTGCTGATTCAAGAAGCATCTGTCCAGACCGCTCACCATTGAAGGCATGTAGAGTTTGGGGCATGTCGAGTCCCGAATCAGA
>NZ_KZ848477.1 GCF_003327285.1 Microbacterium sorbitolivorans
AGGTCTTTCGGATGGGCGAGTGTAGGAACTTCCATCTTCGGAAGACCTCGACCTCATTGCGGCGACCGCCACGCCGCCCGCGCATCCAGCCTCGCGCTACACCCTCAAACGCGAAGAGCCGCTTTGACCTGTTTTATGGCCTCGTCCCACGGTAATACGCCGTGATAACTCGCCATCATAGTCTCAACAACCACGCGCAACGGGTCGGGCTGTTCACTCATCTTGCTGACTCACTCTCATTTCAACAGGCGGTTTGCTTGGGCGTGGAGAACTGGTTACACGCTAAGCAGAACCACTGACATTCGAAGCGCCACGCTTCGTATGGTGCTCCGTCGCTGCTAGAACAGCCCGCGCTGAGCATGAAGCTCGGCAAACGACGCGGCCTCCTGCGCACGCGCGATATCGGCGTGCGTGAGCTCGCCATCAAGGCTGAACAACCATCCGAGCTTGTCGCCGCTGAGTTTCCCCGCCTGGCCGAGCTCAATCATCTTCATCCATGCAGATAGACCGATGACGACGCCCTGGCAGCCAATACGCTGCGCAAGCTCACGCGCTCGCGCCCCCGCGTTCTTCGACAGGCTTCCGGCGAGAAAGACCCAAAAGCGCAGGTCATCTCCGCCGTCGCCGGAATACTTCTCGACGTACTCACGCATCGCCCTGTCGTGTCCCGAAGGCAGAGAATACTCGCCACCGTACGCCTTCGTATCGATGATGCCGCGCCATTCCCCCGGCTTACGCACGACGATGTCGGGCTCGCGACCAGTTTGTCCAACGCAGGTTGCCTCAAGTTTGAAGACTCGCCGGATGATTTCGGCGGTTGCCTGTTCGAACTCTCGCGGAGCGTTACGGTCGCTCGATGTGACCAACGATTGGTAGTGCAGAAGGTACGAACTCAGGGTGCGGTCGGTCCCCAGAATCCGGCGCGCGACCTTTTCGACCTCGCCATGACTGAACTGCGTCTCGCCAACAAGCCGATCAACTATCTCGCTAGTCGCGCCGTCGATCAGTAGCTCGTTCTCGGCCCAACGGGTGAGCACCGTGTTGACCTGTCGATAGACAATCTCGCTCCGCGGCAACGCCTTGCGCGCAGTGGTGAGGTTGCGCGTGTCCTTCTTCTTCTCATCGGTCAGACCGTACGCCCGTTGGAACTTGTCCACGTTATCGGGGCTCGGGATGAGCTTTGCATCGCCGTACTTCGCGACGAGTGCCTCCGCTTCCGTTACGAGGCTGTCGGGGAGCGAGATCTTTCGCTTGCCCCGCTCGATGACTCCAGTAATCTCCAGCCAGTTGAAGGCGGTGTTGGCGATGTCAAAGAGGCGTTTCTGCAACGCGTCGAACGTGTCGTCGGGCTTTCCATACCTCGCAACGAAGTCGTCTTCGTCAATCCCGTTCCGCGCGTACTCGGCGAGAAGGCCAGCGATCCGCTCGGCTTCCTTTGCACTATCACTCACGCCCTCGACCATCACCACGAATGCCATGTCGTCGATCGTCAGCGATCCACCCAATCCAGGATGTAGGAGGAGCCGCAGCACAAGAACCATCGGCCGGAGACGGAAACGCTCCTCAATACCGATCTGCAGCGAGTACGGTGACGGGTACTGAAAACGCATCACCTGATGCTTGAGAACGTCAATCGGACGGCTGCCTTCAGCAAGCGTCTGGCCAGCGATCGTCAGCTCAAGACGCTTGGTCTCCGAACTGTCGAATGCGAGCCCCAGGCTCCGTACCAGCGCCGCGTGCGTACGTCCGCCGGACCCCGAGGCATCACGGCGAGCGCCCGGGCGCTTAATGCCTTCACGCTCGAGACGTTCCTCGAAAGCGATGTGTTGCTCGCGCTTGCCGGCCCACTCATCTCCGCCAGCGACCTCGTGGAGAGCCGTGACGGTCAAAGGCAGGCGGTAGAGCTTTCGCTGGGGGCGAGAGAACATCCAGTACGGCATCGATGTCGGCACGACACCAGCATACCGTCGGAAATCACAGCGAGATTTGGTCGCCCTCCGGCAGGAATTCCACGAGCGACGGTTCGACCGATTCGTACTCGATTCCTGCGAAGCTCTTCATGACGGCCTCGAAGATAATCTGTGCACCACGCGGCGGAACGGCCATGCCGACCTGCTTGCGTACGGACTCTTTGTTTCCCTTGAACTCGAAGTCGTCGGGGAAAGTCTGCAGACGCGCTCGCTCACGATTAGTCAGTGCACGCGGCTCAGACCAGTGGTAGATGTGCGTGCCCCCGCCGCCGGAGCCGGTAACGGTGTAGGCGGGCTTCTTCGAGTCGAGTCGACGGTAAATCGAGGAAAGCTTCGTACGCGTGTTGATTTTCAGATGCTCTGGCATGTTCTCCACCCAGGCGTTGCCGCCTTCGGGGATGTGCTCCAGCCGCTCAATGACACGCGCTGTCTGCTTCGTAAGTTCCTGGTTTGTGGCCCACTTCGGAATTCCGGAGAGCGCCGTCTTTGTCGTCACATCTGCGTCAGCATACGGAGCTGGGCTCGGGATCTTGAACTCGACGTCGAGGTCGTTTCGGATACCGATCACGATCATGCGATGACGCGCCTGGGGAACGCCGTACTGCTCAAACTTGTAATAGTGCGGGTACAGGCGGTAGCCGGCATCGATCATGTCGCGGAAGATCTGACGGAGCTCAGCACCCCCGCCCGAGCGAATCCCGCCAACGTTCTCCGCAAGGAACCAGGAAGGCTGGAACTGCCGAAGCGCTTCCACGCCGTACGTGTATAGAGGACCGAATGTACCCTCGAACCCGCGACGCTCGCCAACGGCGCTGAAGTCGTTGCATGGGAAGCCGAAGGACAGTGCGTCGATGCCGCCGAGGTCATGAAGCACCTTGTAATCAAGCTCACGGATGTCTCCGTGGATCACGGACTCAGCCGCTTCGTTGCCCACAACGTTGGTGGCGTAGGTGTTGCACGTATCGGCGTCGTAGTCAGTCGCCCACTGGTGAACAATCTTCGAACCAGGAACGGCCGCCATCTTCGCGCCGATGCCGAGGCCACCGGGCCCCGAAAACAGCTCACCCATGCGGAAGATGCGAGTCGTCGATTCGTCGACAGCGGCGCTATCGTGAGTGCCTTCAACCTGCATCGTCATCGCAACGCTCCTTAACTTCGTGACTGGCGCCCAGCTTGCCGAGCGCCCTCCAACGTACCTTTTTGCACCTGAGATTGCAGCTCGCAGCGCCGCAGAGGACACAACGCCAACAGATGCGAACTTATGCCCGCACCGAGCAGCTTACACGAACAAAACTACGAGGAACCACTGACAAACGAAGGCGACGAGTCGAAATCCCGCCAGGACGCGCCGTAGCCCCTACATCCCCACCGCATCATGCTCACGCACCCGCGCCAGCTCAATCCCACCATCGCCCAGCCGCCAGTAGTGCAGCCGCCGGGCACTCGGAGTATTGCGCTCAATAGCGCACCGGTAGGCGTCGGCGCCGTCGGATGCGCGCACGAGGTAGGGCGATCCGCCCGCGTCTGACGTGCGCAGCCGGTGCACCTCGCGGCTGTCGAGCGAGGCTGCGCGGCCCGTCAGCACGTCGACGATGGCGCGCATCGTCTTGTCGAATTGGTCGTCGGTGAGGGCCGCGAGGTCCTGCTCGAACGACGGCCCGACGCCAAATGGTCCCAGCGGCAGCGCCGCCTTCTCCCCCGCCGGCACCCGCGCGACCCATGCGAGCCGCACCTCGTGGCGGATCCAGTCTTCGAAGGTGCCCCACGCATCCCGGCGCTCGTCGCGCGGCTGGCCGCCGACGCGCGCCTCGAGTGCGCGCACCTTCTTCTCCGCGTCCACGCGGGCACGATCGGCCTCGACACGGGCGCGCTCCGCCGCGGCCTTCGCCGTGCGGAGCTCCTGCAGCGAACGCTCGACGGCGTGAAGCTCGCGCTCGAGCTTGGTGACCCTCTCCGGATCCGGTGCCCGCCGCGGCGGCGCCGACGCGGATCCGACCCGGGCCATCGCCGAATGCAGCACGGTGATCCCCCGCTGCAGCTCGCGGAACTCGACGCGCAGGCGGCGCAGTTCGTCGAGCACGACGTCGTGATCGGGCGCCTGCACGACCACGGGCGTGGTGATCGGCTCGACGACCTCTTCTTCCTCATCGACCTCGTCGTCGTCCTCGGGCTCGCTCAGCCACGGCACCCCGCCCGCGACGAGAGCCGGCGGCGGGGTCAGCGTTCCGTCGACGTCGACGAGCGAGAGGCGCAGGCCCGTCTCCTCCCAGAACACCCCGACGTGCACGACGTCGCCGACGGCGACGATCTCGTCGACGCGGTCATCGTCGTCGGTCTCGTCGACGAACACGTCGCGCTTGCGCAAGACGACGTCGTCGACGCCGGGGTGGATCCGGATCGATGCGCGCTTCGGCGTCGCCGCCACCACGAGCCCCAGCGTGACGCACCCGCTCGGCAGGCTCGCCGGGGCGAACTCCGCGCGCGCGACCCGCAATCGGTGGTCGGCGAGCACGCCCGGCACCGTGGATCCGACCGCGAAGTACTCGTGCGGGTTATCGACACCCTCGACCTCGACGCGCGCATACTCGCCGTCGCTGAGCTGCGCGAGCACGCCCGTGTTCGCGTCGGAGCGCATGATGCGCCCCGTGACGATCTCCGGATCCTTCGGCCGCGTCGGCAGCGACACCGACATCGGCACGTCGCTGAGCAGGTCGTCGATCGTGTCGCTGCCCGCGAACCGCAGGCGCCCGACCTCGGTCGCCGAATAAAACACGCGGGCCGCGCCGTCGAAGACGCGCGTGTGAAGCGGATCCGCTTCGAGCCGGCGCGTGACATCGCCGGTTTCGAGTGTCACGACATCGGCGAAGCGCCCCACGCGGCTCGCGGCGATGTCGGGATCGAACGCGTACGCGCCCCCGAAGGTGTTACTGATCGCAACGATAGGGCGCACGAGGCCCCGCAAAATCTCATCGATGAGGGCATCTGCGTCGGTGATCGTTGCGATGTGGCGCATACCCCTACGCTAGTGGCGCTACTGCTCGGCGAGCGCTCCGGCGCGCTCGGGGTGGTCGGCAAACCAGTCGGCGACGTACCAGCACACGGGCAACGCCTTCTTACCCTCGGCCTCGATCGCGTCGACCGCGCGCTCGGTGACGACCGCCGCGTATCCGTGCCCGCGCTTCGCCGGATTCGTGAACGCGCGGGTGAGGGCGACCACGTCACCGTTCACGCGATACTCGAGCACGCTCACCAACTCGCCGTCCTTGCGCAGCTCGTAGCGCGAGTGGTCGGGGGCATCAGAAAAGCTGAAATTTTCGGTCACATTACCCATTGTGCGTCACATACTTTGACACATTGCGAGACGCTAGGCAACAATTGCTCACATGACGACATATTCGCTGATTCTGTCCGCCCGGGAGGCGAACGGAGTGACCGGTGCGATGATGCACGGTCCCATCAGCGTGTGTCGAATGTGCCGCTGACGCTTCCGGACCCCACCCAAATCCCCTTTTGCGCGGTACTCTCGCTACGTGAGTAGCTGGCAGAGCGCGCCCGTCGAAACGGCCACCTTGTGAACGACCAGTCCTCCCCTGCCATCCCCACGACCACCGAGCCCCGCGGCTTCGCCCTCTACGTCGGTCTCGACGAGGCGACCGCGGCCGCCGATGGCGTCAGCCTCAACATCATCGTCGACGCCCTGCGCCGCACGATCTCCGAGCTCTCGCCCCGCGCCGAAACCTACGCGACCGTGGCGCTCGCGCCGAAGTCGACCGGCGGGCGCGACATCGACGTCGTGCGCCTCGCCCTCAAGGAGCCCGGCGCCGTCGCCCGCGCGAAGCAGGCCTCGCCGAGCCGCGACACGAACATCGGCGTGAACGTCGACATCTCGCGCAAGCGCGTCGAAATCGACGGCGAGAACGCCGCGCTCACCTATAAGGAGTTCGAGCTGCTGCAGTACCTCGTGCTCCGCGAGGGCCGCACCATCGAGCGCACCGAACTCGTCGACGCCCTCTGGCAGGCCGGCGACGACGGAGCCCCCGGCGAGCGCACCATCGACGTGCACGTGCGCCGCCTGCGCTCGAAGCTCAGCCGCTACGAAGACATCGTGCGCACGGTGCGCGGCATCGGCTACCGCTTCGACCGCCACGCCGACGTCACGATCCGCTACGGCGCCGGAGCCCCCTCGCCCGACCGCTTCTAGTTCGTTTGTCGGAGGTTCCGCCTACCGTTTTGGGTATGGAACCACTGCAGACCGTCTATCGCCCACGGGCGCGGTTCGACCTGCACGCGACCGTCGGCGGGTTCCAACGCGGCCCGGGCGATCCCACCCAGCGCAGCTCGGGCGGGGTCATCTGGCGCGCAGTCCGCACGCCCGCGGGCGTCGCGACGCTCGCCCTCTCGCAGCAGAGCGACGGATCCGTTCGCGCGGCATCGTGGGGATCCGGCAGCGGGTGGGCGATCGCGCAGGTGCCCGCGCTCTGCGGCGGGCTCGACTCGCTCGACGGGTTCGATGCCTCGCTGCACCCGCTGATCGCCGACGCGCATCGCCGCAACGCGGGCCTGCGAATCGGGCGCACCGATCTCGTCTTCGATGCCTTCGCGCAGGCGGTCATCGAGCAGAAGGTCACCGTGCGCCAGGCGTTCCGCGTGTGGCGGCGCATCGTCACGTGGCACGGTGAGCGCGCGCCGGGGCCGATCGTGCTGTTCGCGCCGCCGGCGTCGTGGCGCGGGATCCCGTCGTGGTCGTGGCACCGCGCGGGCCTCGAGCCACCGCAGTCGAAAACGCTCGTTCACGCGGCGACGCGGGTCGAAGCGCTCGAGCGCGCGGCGCGGTGGGCCGGAACTTCGGAGATGACCCCGAAGTGCGTCGATTCCGCGCCTCCGGATCCGCAGTTCGGGACCACCTCCGCAGTTACGGATCCCCTCCTCTCCTTCCCCGGGGTCGGCCCGTGGACGGCAGCGGAAACGCGGATCCGCGCGCTCGGCGACCCCGACGCCGTCAGCGTCGGCGATTATCACCTCGCGCATCACGTGGGCTACGCGCTCACGGGCTCGCGCGTCGACGACGACGGCATGCTCGAGCTACTCGAGCCGTGGCGCGGGCACCGGCAGCGGGTCATTCGGCTCATCATGGCGTCGGGCGCGGCCGAGCCGCGGCGAGCGCCGCGTCTACACGAGGAAGACCACACCTCGCGATGACAGCAACGGGCAGAATGGAGGCATGTCTCCTCGGCTGAAGAAGTGGCTCCTCGCGATCGCGCTCTTCGCGCTGAGCGTGCTCGTGGGCTCGATCCTCGGCAGCGCGTGGCTCGGCGTTGCCCTCGGCGTGCTCGTCGGCATCGGCGTGGTTATCGCGATGTCGTCGAAGGCCGGAGGCAATCAGGGCATCTACGACCGCGACGACGACGGGGCCGAGCTGTAGCCTCCCAGGCTCCCCACAGAGTAGGTGTCGATATGCTTAACAAGCCTTAAACACAGGCGCGATTGGCGCAGCGGTAGCGCACTTCCCTGACACGGAAGGGGTCACTGGTTCGATCCCAGTATCGCGCACAGACGAAAACCCCTCGGAATCCCGAGGGGTTTTCTTGTTGCGTCCGGGCTTTTACCTGTGCGCGCTCCTGCCTCTGACCGGCATCGACGACCTGCCGCACGCGGTCGCGGTCGCATCCGTGCCCGACGCACCGCAGCTACGGGATCCGGCGGCCCGCGCATGCGAACGTCGAGCTCGCGCGGCGATACCCGCTCGAGGAGGGACGACACGCCGCCATAGTCGCTCTCAGGAACGCGTTCCGAGGACGTAGTACGATGGTTCTCACGCGGATGTAGCGCAGTTGGTAGCGCATAACCTTGCCAAGGTTAGGGTCGCGAGTTCGAGTCTCGTCATCCGCTCCATAAACAAGAGCCCCGGTTTTCGAACCGGGGCTCTTGTGGTTTACACCCCCAGGTGCCCGAAGAGCACCTCGCGCGGCGTGCCCGCGGGCTCCTCCGCGAGGATCCGCCCGTCGCCGATCACGAGGATCCGGTCGGCGAGCGCGATCGCCTCGTCGACGTCGTGCGTGACCATGAGGATCGACGGGCGATACTTCTCGTGCAGCTCGCGCAGGAGCGCGTGCATCGCGCGGCGCGTCAGGGCATCCAGCGCGCCGAAGGGCTCGTCGAGTAGCAACAGTTCGGGCTCGCGCACGAGCGCGCGGGCGAGCGAGACGCGCTGGGCCTCGCCACCCGAGAGCGTCAGCGGCCACGCGTCCGCGCGACCCGCGAGATGCACGGCGTCGAGGATCCGCTCGGCGCGGGCGCGCTCGCGCGGATCCATGCCGAGCAGCACGTTCTTCCAAACCGGCATCCAGGGCAGGAGGCTCGCGTCCTGGAACCCGAAGCCGACCTCCCGCGGCACGTCGATCTCGCCTTCGGCGCCTTCGAGGCCGCCGAGGATCCGCAGAAGGGTCGATTTTCCGGATCCGCTACGCCCCAGCAACGCGACAATCTCGCCGGGTGCGACGTCGAGGTCGACGCCGCGCAGAATCTCACGCCCGTCGTAGGTTTTGCGCACGTTGCGCACGGTGATGGTCATGCTGCCCCTGTCGCTAGGTGCGGAAATGAGCCCGTACTGCGGAGTTTTTACCCGGATTGCTCCGCAGTTCGGGGCCAGCTCCGCAGTTCTGGGCCAGGCACCATGGGCGCGAGCCCTATCTGCGGAGATGAACCCAAACTGCGGATCCACATCAAGGTTTCCTCCGCAGTACGGGGCCACATCCGCAGTTGCTGCCGCGCGGCCCCCCACGCCCGCGAGCCCTAACTGCGGAAGTGAGCCATTACTGCGGAGTTCTCGCCCGGAATGCTCCGCAATACGGGGCCAGATCCGCAGATTGGGGCCAGGCACCATGCGCGCGAGCCCTACCTGCGGAGATGAACCCAAACTGCGGATCCACATCAGGGATCCCTCCGCAGTTCGGGGCCAACTCCGCAGTTGCGGCCACGCGGCCCTCACGCGCCCGAGCCCTAACTGCGGAAGTGGGCCCAAACTGCGGATTTCTTGCCCTAATTGCTCCGCACTTCGGGGCCAGATCCGCAGATTGGGGCCAGGCACCACGCGCGCGACCCCTACCTGCGGAGATAAGCCCAAACTGCGGATCCACATCGGGGATCCCTCCGCAGTTCGGGGCCAAGTCCGCAGCACAGGGCCAGGCCCCCTACCCCTCAACCCAGGTCCTGACATCGGCAGTGGCCGAAGACGTGTCGATCACGCCGTCGGTCATGCCCTGCTCGGCGAAGAATGACGCGAGCTCGGCGAACTCGGCGGCGAATTCCTCGTCGGCGGGGGCGATGGTGGGCACGCGGTGGGAGATGATCGCGTCGGCGACGGCGTCGCTCACTCCGGCGTCGCGGTAGGCGTCGGCGAGGATCGACGGGTCGGCCACCACCTCGTCGGCGCAGGCGACGAGCCCACGGTAGAGCGCGTTGACACCCGAGGGGTGCGCGTCGGCGAATTCGCGCGAGACCACGTGCACGCTCGGGTTCTGCGCGCCGAAGTCGCCGGCGTAGGCGACGAGGGTCGCGCCGAGGTCGACCTGGGCGGATACGAGGTACTGATCCCACGTCGCCCACGCATCGACCTGCCCCGACGAGAACGCCGTCGCGGCGTCGGCGGGCGCGAGGTTCACCGCCTCGACGTCGTCGATCGACATGCCGTGCTCGTCGAGGGCCTTCCGCAGCAGGTAGTCGCCCGTGCCACCCTCGTTGATCGCGACCGTGTGGCCGGCGAGATCCTCGATCGAGGCGATGCCGGATCCGGCCGCCGCCACGATTCCCTGCGAATCGTTGTCGTTCTTCTCGACGGCGACGATGACGAGATCCGGGTTGCCGGCGAGCGCCGTGAGCACGCCCGTCGCGCCGCTGGATCCGACGTCGATGTGCCCGGCGGCGAGCGCCTCCGCCGCCGGCGCGAACGCGGGGAAGGGATCCGACGCGGTGACGGATCCGCCGACCTCCTCGACCGGCTCGTCGAGGCCGCCCGACGCCTGGCACAGCGTGAGCACGTTCTGCGTGGTGAGGGCGCCGACGCGCAGGTCGAAATCGTCAGTGGCGGTGTTCGTGGCGGGTGCGCACCCGGCGAGCAAGAGGACGGCGGGAACAACAAGAAGGCGCTTCATGACACTCCTTTATAGGGGCGCAGCACGCGCGACTCGAGCGCGCGCACAGCAAGATCGGTGAGTAGGCCCAGCACGGCGTAGACGACGATGCACACCATGACGATGTCGGTGCGACCGAAGGTGCGGGCATGGGTGAGCAGATAGCCGACGCCGCTCGCGGCGTTGACGGTTTCGGCGACAATGACGGCGACCCAGGCGACGCCCGTCGCGAACCGCAGCCCGACGAGAATCGAGGGCGCGGATCCGGGGAGCAGCACGTCGCGCACCGTGCGCCAGCGGCCGAGCCGGTAGGCGCGGGCGACGAGCAGGGCCTTGCGGTCGACGCCGCGCACTCCCCCGACGGTGTTGAGGTACATCGGCACGACGACCGCGAGCGCGACGAGCACGATCTTCGGCGTCTCGCCGAGCCCGAACCACAGGATGAGCAGCGGGGTCAGCGCCGTGAACGGGATGGTGCGGATCGCCTGCATCGGCCGATCCACGACGTCGCGCGCGATCGCCGAGAAGCCCGCCGCGAGCCCGAGCGCGAGCCCCACGACGACGCCGATCGCGGTGCCGACGAGCACGCGGGCGAGGCTCACGAGCAGGGCGATCGGCAGGGATCCGTCGGCGATCATCTCTCCCGCCGTCGCGACGAGCGACGCGGGGCCGGGCAGGGTGCGCGGGTCGAGCAGGCCCGCCGAGGCGAGCGCCTGCCACACGGCGACGAGCGCGATGATCGACAGCCACGGGCGGAGCCCCGCCCACAGCCGCCGCGTCATGCGATCGCGGCGCGGGCGAGCACGTCGGCGGGCTGGATCCGCGACAGCTCGTCGAGGAAGTGCACCGCGAAGCTGCCCGGGCCCTCGGCGCGGGCGGCGGCATCCTCGGAGGCGATGCAATAGGTCGCGGTCGCGGCGACGGCGGCCTCGAACGGATCCGCGACCGCCGCAAACGCCGCCATCACGGCGCCGAGCGCGCAGCCGCCGCCGGTCACGCGCGTGAGCAGCGCGGATCCGTTATCGATGCGGGCGGTGCGGGATCCGTCAGTGATCAGGTCGATCGGGCCGGAGACGGCGACGACGGATCCGTGATCGCGCGCGATCGCCTCGGCCGCGCCGGCCGCGGCCTCGACGTCGTCGGTCGAGTCGACGCCGCGCCCGCCGCTACCGGAGCGCGCGAGGGCGAGGATCTCGGACGCGTTGCCGCGGACGATCGTCGGTCGGCGCGCGACAAGGGTGTGCGCGAGCGGGGTGCGCACGGGCGCGGATCCGATGGCGACCGGATCCAGAACCCACGGCGTCCCGGCGTCTGCCGCCGCCTCGGTCGCCTCGAGCATGGCGTGGCGCTGCTCGGATCCAGGGGTCCCGAGGTTGACGAGCAGGCCGGAGGCGTGGCGCGCGAACGGACCCGCCTCGACCGGGATGTCGACCATGGCGCCCGCGGCGCCGAGCGCGAGCAAGACGTTGGCCGTGAACCCGGTCACGACGCGATTGGTGATGACCTGCACGAGAGGGGTGCCCTCGCGCAGGGTTGTCAGGGCAGTGGCCGAAGCCGTGGAAAGCGCAGAATTCATCGTGCGCGACATCCCTCCGCTAGTACGAACTAGTTCAGGTTCGACGGGTGTGATCTCAGCCGCGCAGCGGCACCCCGTGTCACGTGGTTTTCACTCAGATGTCTACCAGACTTCACTCCGCACCCCAAAATTTGGGCGTTCTCACCTCCCTCGGAGGAGATTCACACAACCCCGTCGTTATCAAGTCGTTACCAAGCGGGATTCATTCACGTGGATCCGCTTGCTGGTGCGGATCGCGGCGGTTTCGGCGCCGTTCCCAGGTTCGCGGCTTGAAAATCCCGATCCGAACCTAATTTCGGGCACCATCACGCGTTCTCTTAGCAACCGTAAATAACTGCGGGTGAAGGTCGTATCCGGCGTTCACCCGGTCTAGTCGATGCCGCCTCGGGCCACTCGTTACGAACGACTCCCGTGCGCCGACCCCGACCGATTTGGATATCTCCCCCGCATGAACCAGCACGAAACCGCCACGAAGTCCCTGCTCTTGAAGTCGCACCGCGAGCGCACCGCGCGCCGCTCGAAGCGCACCGCGATCATCACCGGATCCGTCGCCGCCGCGCTCGTGATCGCCGGCGCTGTCGCGACCGGCACCACCGCGATCGCCGCCGAGTCGGGCCCGCGCAACGCCGTGACGGTCGAGCTAGCGACCGGCCGCGTGGCCGACCAGGCCCAGGCCGCGATCGATGCCGCGCAGAGTGTCATGGAGCGCGCCGCCGACGACAACATCGACACGCCCCACCTCGAGGATCGCGTGGCGGAGCTCGCCGAGTACGCAGCCACCCCGTCGACGATCGTCGAGGCCCGCACGGCGCGCGTGATCGAGCTGACCGAGACCGTGACCGAGAAGGCCACGGCGTACGAGAAGCAGGTCGCCGAGGAAGAGGCGAAGGCAGAGGAGGAGGCCGCGGCCGCCGCCGTTGCCGCCGCCGAGGCTCAGGCCGAGGCAAACACCCCCGAGGGCGCCAAGGCCACGGCCCGCTCGATCATGTCGTCGACGTACGGCTGGGGCGACGACCAGTTCGCGTGCCTCGACTCGCTCTGGACGAAGGAGTCGGGCTGGAACTACCAGGCCTCGAACGCCTCGAGCGGTGCGTACGGCATCCCCCAGTCGCTGCCCGGCAGCAAGATGAGCACGGTCGCCGACGACTGGGAGACCAACGCCACGACGCAGGTCACCTGGGGCCTCGACTACATCTCGCGCGCCTACGGCACCCCCTGCTCGGCCTGGGCCCACAGCCAGTCGGTCAACTGGTACTGAGCGCCCTCAGTAGTAGACCGCGAGGGGGCCGTTCGGGCCGTCGATCACCGTGACCGGGGTCTCGAAGACCTCGGTGAGCACCTCGTCGGTCAGGATCTCGTCGGGCGTTCCGAAGCGCGCGATCTGGCCGTTCTTCACGGCGCAGATGCGGTCGGCGTAGTGGCCGGCGAAGTTGATGTCGTGCAGCACGATGACGATGGTGCGGCCGAGCTCGATGGCGGCGCGCTTCAGCTGCTGCATCATCTGCACGCTGTGCCGCATGTCGAGGTTGTTGAGCGGCTCGTCGAGCAGCACGTAGTCGGTCTCCTGGCACAGCACCATCGCGACGTAGGCGCGCTGGCGCTGCCCGCCCGACAGCTGGTCGAGGTATCGCCCCTCGAGCGCGCCGAGGTCGAGGAAGTCGATCGAGCGGCTGATGATCTCCTCGTCCTCCGCCGTCAGGCGCCCCTTCGAGTAGGGGAAGCGCCCGAAGCCGACGAGCTGGCGCACCGTCAGGCGGGTGACGAAGTGGTTCTCCTGGCGCAGGATCGAGACGACCTTCGCGAGATCCTTCGACGCGGTGGATCCGACGTCGTACCCGCCGATCTCGATCGTGCCCTCGTCGATGCCGAGCAGGCGCCCGATCATCGTCAGCAGCGTCGACTTGCCGGCGCCGTTGGGCCCGACGAGCGCGGTGATGCCGCCGCCCGGGATCTGAACGTCGACGGGGCCGATCGCGACCTCGCTGCTGTACTGCTTGCGAACCGCGGTAAGTGAGATCACAGCCGGCCCTTTCTGAGGATGACGATGAGGAAGACCGTGCCGCCGACGAGCTCGATGATGACCGAGACGGCGCCCTGCGCCGCGAAGACGTTCTTGATGATGAAGTACGCGCCGCCGAGCACGCAGAACCCGGTGAGCACCGCGACCGGGAAGATCTTGCGGTGATCGTAGGTGTCCGCGAACTGGTACGCGAGCGTCGCGACGAGGAAGCCGAGGAAGGTTATCGGCCCGACGATCGCGGTCGATACGGCCATGAGGATCGACACGAGGAAGAGCGTGAACATCAGCTGGCGCCGGTACGACAGGCCGAGGCTCGTCGCCGCCTCCTTGCCAAGCGCCATAACGTTGAGGCGGCGGCTACTGATCCAGATCAACACGACGGCGACGAGCATGAGCGGGATCGCGATCGGCAGGTAGTCGGCGTCGGCGTTCGAGATGCTGCCGAGCAGGCGCGCGGTGAGGACGTCGAACTCGCTCGGCGTGAGCAGGCGCTGCATGAAGGTGGCGACGGATCCGAGCCCCGCGCCGATGATGATGCCGACGAGCAGCATGATCTGCAGATTGCCGTACTTGCCCGAGAGCAGCCATCCGTACAGCGCGAGCGAGAACCCGACCATGAGGCCGATCTGCAGCAGGAATTGCGGGACGCCCTGCAGCAGGACGATGCCCGAGATGCCAAACAGAAAAACGGATCCGGTTTGCACGACCCGATAGAGCGATTCGAACCCCATGATCGACGGCGTGATGATGCGGTTGTTCGTCACGGTCTGGAACGCGACGGTCGCGACGGCCTGACAGATCGCGACGACGGCGATGACGATGAGGCTCGTGGTGCGGAGCTTGGCGATGCGCCAGAATCCGTCGGTGCCGACGGGCATGGGGTTGTCCCACGCGAGCAGGCCGGCGACGATGCCGAGGGAGAGCAGGGCCAGGACCCCGATCACGAGCGCGTATCGGCGGCGCGCGTGCGGGGTCGGGAGGGCGCGGGAGCTGCGGATCACGTCAGCCATGTCGGCGCTGCCTCAGGAGCAGGAAGATGAACACGGCGGCGCCCACGACGCCGAGGATGAGCGATACCGGAACCTCGAACGGCATGATGATCGTGCGGCCGATGAGGTCGCAGACCGTGACGATCGCGATGCCCGTGAGGGCGACCCACGGCAGGTTGCTGCGCAGATCGTCGCCGCGAATCATCGAGACGATGTTCGGCACGATGAGCCCGAGGAAGGGCAGGTTGCCGATGACGACGGTGACGACGCCGGTCGCGACCGCGATCATGCCGGTGCCGAGCAGGATCACGCGCTCGTAGTTCATGCCGACGTTCGTCGCGATCTCCTTGCCGAGGCCCGCGACGGTGAAGCGGTCGGCGGCGACGAAGATGGCGATGGCGACGAGGAGCACGATCCACAGCGGCTCGTACTGCCCGCGGAACACCGACGTGAAGCTTCCCGCGAACCAGACGCCCATGCTCTGCAGCATGTCGGTCTGCAGGGCGACGAACGTCGAGATGGATCCGACGACCGCGCCGAGCATGATGCCGATGATCGGGACGATGAGCGATGAGCGCAGCGAGACGCGGCGCAGGATCAGGAAGAACACCATCGTGCCGACGAAGGCGGCGATGCTCGCGCCGGCCATCTTCGTCAGGATCGAGGCCTTCGGCATGAGGATCATGACGGCCAGCAGGCCGAGGCCGGCCCACTCGGTCGTGCCGGTCGTGGTCGGCTCGACGAAGCGGTTCTGCGTGAGCAGCTGCATGACGAGGCCCGACATGGCCATCGCGCCGCCGGCGAGGACGAGCGCGATCGTGCGAGGGATCCGCGTCATCGTGAACATCTCAGCGCCGTCGTCGGCGCCGAAGATGTCGTAGACGCCGGTAAACAGAGAAAGCGCGAGCAACGCTACGACGACGAGGATCCCGATGAGGAGCTTCGCGTCGAAGAGTTTCGCGCGCGTGCGTGTGGAGTTCATGAACCGTTCCAGCACCATAGCGGGGCGCGATGACGCGCCCCGCTATGAAGGGTCTTACTTGGCAGCTTCGAGAGCGTCGGCGAGCTCGTTGAAGAACTCGGTGTAGGTCTGGATGCTCTCGTTCGTGTAGGTGTCGGCCGGCATGTAGACGACCTGGGCGTCCTTCACGGCGGTCACGTTCGCGAGGGGCTCAGAGGCCTCGATGACGTCGGCGCCCGCAACGTACTCGGGGTCATCGGCACTGACTGCGGCGTCGCGGTCCATGACGAGCAGCCAGTCAGGGTTCGAGTCGGCGATCGCCTCGACCGAGATGTCGTCGCCCTGGTGGTCGGTCGACGAGTCGTCAACCTCGAGGGCCGGGGTGAGGCCCAGCAGGTCGTAGAGCGGGCCGAAGGTGCGGCCGACGCCCGGGGCCGAGTAACCGATCTCGCCACCCGAGGTGATGACCGACATGACGCTGTCTTCGCTGTCGTAGGCGGCCTTCACGCGCTCGACGGCGGCGTCGAAGTCTGCCTCGATCTGCTCGGCCTCCGCCTCCTTGCCGAAGATCTGGCCGAGCACCTCGACCTGGCGCTTGAGCTCGGCGTCGAAGGCCTCGTCGTCGCGCGGGTCGAGCGAGAGCACCGTGGCGTCGGGAACGAGCTCGGCGATCTGCTCCTCGAACTGCGTGAAGCGCTGGCCGTTGATAACGACGTCGGGGTCGACGGCAACGATCGACTCGAGGTCGGGCTCGCGGTGCGAACCGAGGTCGATGATCGACTCGTCGTCCTTGTACGAGATGGTCGTCGGCATGAGCGAGCGTGCCGCCGCGGTGAGCTCGATGCCCCAGTCGTCGAGCGTCTGGAAGGTGCGGTTGTCGGTCGCGACGACCGATTCGACCGGCAGCTCGATGGTGTGCTCGCCGTTGTTGTCGGTGATCGTCACCGACGTGGCAGCTTCCGTCGTGCTCTCGGCGGCGCTATCTTCGGCGGCGGCCGTGTCGTCGGAGGCGCAGCCCGCGAGAACGAGGGCCGAGGCCGCGACGAGGGAGAGCGCGGAGAGCGGGCGGATCATGCTCATAGGGGATCACTCCAGGGGTTTTCAGGCGCACAAAAGTCGCCTATATGTGAGAGGGAAACCGGGCGACGCATACGCTCGTGGGATGCGGTTCGCGCTGAAGATAAGGCCAACCTCACCCGGTGAACATAGGCTAACCTAACTGTCATGACGTCGTCGAACCCCGTTACCAATTCGTTCTCTCTCGAGAAGGAAATGGTCGACCTGCACTTCCGAGCCGCGCGCCTCACCAACCGCTACTTCGCGACGGAGAGCTACGTGCGCGTTCGCGTCGAGGGCGACGCGCTCGCGGGCTTCGGATCCGCCTCCGGAATCGACGACCACGTACGCATCTTCCTGCCGCCCTACGACGCGGCGGAGAGCCCGATCGCCGACCTCCCCTCGGGCGAGGAACTCCGCGCCTACCCGAGCCGCGAGTTCACCCCGGTCGAGTGGGGCACGACGGAGGACGGCGTGCCGTACCTCGACCTCGAGTTCGCCCTGCACGGCGACCTCGAGTCGCCGAAGGCCCCCGAAGACGACCACGGGGTGGCAAGCCACTGGGCCGTCCACGCGCCCATCGGATCCGCGATCGGGGTCGGCGGGCCGCGCGGCACGACCCGCATCGTCGGATCGCCGAACGGCTGGCTGCTCGCGGGCGACGAGACGGCGATCGCGCAGATCCGCCGCTACGCGGCGGCGATCCCCGAGGACGTCCCGGCCCTGATCCTCATCGAGGTGCGAAACGGCGCCCACCAGGTCGACATCGAGACGACCGCCCCGGTCGCCTACGTGCACCGCGGATCCGATGGAGTCCCCGGATCCGCGCTCGCGTCGGCACTGCTGGCGCTCGACGAGGACGACAAGCCGGGCGAGGATCCGTTCGTCTTCATCGCCGCCGAGCAGTCGATCGTGAAGCCGGCGCGCGACCTCGCGGCCCGCTGGAACGTCGACATCGAGCGCGCGGTGATCAAGGGCTACTGGAAGAGTGGCGACACGGAGTACCACGCAGCCCACTAATCACCCGTAACCCAAAAGGAGGGACCCGGATCCAAAGGATCCGGGTCCCAATCTTTTGTATGGAACGCAGCGAAGCGCCCGTGCGCTCGGCCCCGCTGGCATCGGGCCTGGCGGTGAGGATCCGCCCCGCGGATCCGAGGGGACTGCGGGGCCGAGCGCACGGGCGCGCAGCGACTAAGCGCGGTTCGAGAAAGCCGAGTCGAACAGCGCAGAAGGCGGCGTAATAGCGTTCAGAGAACGCACGAACGGAAGCGCCTCGGCAGCGCCCTGGAGGCGGTCCATTCCGGCGTCTTCCCACTCGACGCTGGTGGGCCCGTCGTACCCGATGTAGTTGAGGGCGCGGAAGATCTTCTCCCACGGAACCTGGCCGTGCCCGGTGGAGACGAAGGTCCAGCCGCGGCGGGGGTTGTCCCAGGCGAGGTGGGATCCGAGAACGCCGTTGCGGCCGTCGAGCGCCGTGACGGATTCCTTTACGTGCACGTGGAAGATCTTGTCGGCGAAGTCGAGCACGAACGGCACGGGGTCGAGCTGCTGCCACATGAAGTGGGAGGGGTCGAAGTTGAGGCCGAACCCGGGGCGGTCGAGCACCTCGAGGGTCTTCTTCGCGGTCCAATAGTCGTAGGCGATTTCGGACGGGTGCACCTCGAGGGCGAAGCGCACGCCCTCCTCCTCGAACACGTCGATGATGGGGTTCCAGCGGTCGGCGAAGTCCTGGTAGCCGGCCTCGATGACCTCGTCGGAGACGGGCGGGAACATCGCGACGTACTTCCAGATCGCGGATCCGGTGAAGCCGGTGACGGTCTTCACGCCGAGGCGCGCGGCGATGCGGGCGGTGTTCTTGAGTTCCTCGGCGGCGCGCTGGCGCACGCCCTCCGGATCCCCGTCGCCCCAGACCGCGGAGGTGAGGATGTCGCGGTGGCGGAAGTCGATGGGGTCGTCGCAGACGGCCTGCCCGGTGAGGTGGTTGGAGATCGCCCACACCTTGAGGCCGTTCTTCTCGAGGATGGCGAGGCGGTCGGCGATGTAGGCGTCGTCGTCCCAGCGGGAGGGGTCGAGGTGGTCGCCGCCGCAGGCGATTTCGAGGCCGTCGTAGCCCCATTCGCCTGCGCGCTGGCAGACTTCCTCGAAGGGCATGTCGCCCCACTGGCCGGTGAAGAGTGTGATCGGACGTGTCATGTTCTTCTCCTTTAGATCTGGACCCAGCGCGAGTCGTCGTCGCTGCTCGCCTCGACGGCGTCGAGGACGCGCTGCACCTGCACGCCGTCGTCGAAGGTGGGGGTGGGGATGGTGTCGTTCGCGATGGCGTCGACGAAGTCCTTCACCTGGTGGCTGAAGGCGTGCTCGTAGCCGAGCATGTGGCCGGTCGGCCACCAGCCCTCGAGGTAGGGGTGGCCGGGCTCGGTGACGAGCACTCGGGTAAAGCCCTGGCCGAGCTCGTCGGCGGTGAGGTCGTAGACGTGTAGCTCGTTGAGGCTCTCGAGGTTGAAGGCGATGGCGCCCTTGTCTCCCGAGATCTCGACGGAGAGCTCGTTCTTGCGGCCGGTCGCGAAGCGCGTGGCTTCGAACGCGGCGAGCGCGCCGTTCTCGAGGCGGCCGGTGAAGATGGCGACGTCGTCGACCGTCACAGGCGCCTTCTCGTCGCCGCCCTTACCGGCGATGCCGACGCGCTCGGTCTCAACGGGGCGCTCCTTGACGATGGTGTCGATGACGCCGGAGACCTTCGTGACCGACAGGCCCGTGAGGAACTGGACGAGGTCGATCGCGTGGGCGCCGATGTCGCCGAGCGCGCCGTGGCCGGCGAGATCCTTCTGCAGGCGCCACGAGAGCGGGGCCTCGGGGTCGACGAGCCAATCCTGGCGGTACGCGGCGCGCACCTGCTGTACGTTGCCAACTTTGCCCTCGGCGATGAGGTCACGGGCACGGGTGAGGGCGGGCACGCGGCGGTAGGTGAAGCCGAGCATCGCCTTGGCGCTGCTCTCGCGCGCGGCCTCGGCCATCGCGTCGGCGTCTTCACCGGAGTTTGCGAGGGGCTTCTCGCAGAGCACGTGCTTGCCGGCCTTGAGCGCGGCGATCGCGATCTCGTGGTGCGAGTGGCCGGGGGTGACGATATCGACGATGTCGATGTCGTCGCGGGTGACGATGTCGCGCCAATCGGTGGCCGATTCCTGCCAGCCCCACTTCGCGGCGGCGTCGGCGACGGCCTCCTGGTTGCGGCCGACGATGACGGCCATCTCGACGTCGCGCGGCAGATCGAACACGCGCGGCGCCGTGCGCCACGCCTGTGAGTGCGCGGCACCCATGAATCCGTATCCGATCATTGCTACTCGCAGTGTGCCGGCCATAGGCCTTCCTTCCTGGTTTCGTCAGCGGGGCGCCCTCCGGCACCCCGCTGACGTGGGGGTGGTACTTCGGCTACGACTGAAACGCCAGGTCGTAGAACTCGTCGACGTTCTCGGACGTGACGACGGGGGCGTCGAGCACGATGCGCGACGGGACGCTCGGCGTGACGAGGTCAGCCATGACGTTGCCCTGCGCGAGCATGCGGGCGAGCGCGATCCCGTCGGCGGCCTGCGTCGACGGGTAGATCACGGTGGCCTCCATCGGCGTGCCGCCGGCCTTGATGAGGTCCATCATGTTCTGGCTGCCCGCGCCGCCGACCATGAAGAAGTCATCGCGGCCCGAGTCGTTGACGGCGGCCATGACGCCCACGCCCTGGTCGTCGTCGTGGTTCCAGATCGCGTCGATGTGCGGGTTCGCCGTCAGCAGCTGCGCCGCGGCCTCCTGTCCGCCCGCGACCGTGAAGTCGGCGGCCACGCGGGGGCCGACCTCGAGGCCGCACTCTTCGAGCGCGTGGCTGAAGCCCTCGCTGCGGTCCTGCGTCAGCGGCAACGAGTCGATGCCGGCGATCTCGGCGACGATCGGGTTGTCGACGCCGTCGAGGCGCTCACACATGTACTCCCCCGCGCTCACGCCCATGCCGTAGTTGTCGCCCAGCACGGTGATGCGCGAGGCGTCGGGGTTGCTGAACTCGCGATCGACGTTGATCACCGGGATCCCCGCTTCCATCGCGGCGAGCGCCGCCTGCGTCAGCGAGGCGCCGTCGCTCGGCAGAACGACGATCGCGTCGACGCCGTCGTTGACGAACTGCTCGATCGCCGCGATCTGCTGGGTCACGTCGTTGGTGCCCTCCGCCTGGCGCAGCTCGACGTCGTCGAACTGCGCGGCGGCGTTGATCGCGCCGGTGTTGATGGCGCCAAGCCATCCGTGGTCGGCCGCGGGGCCCGACCATCCGATGACGACCGTGCCACCGGATCCGGTATCGCTGTTTGTGGTGGTGTCGGTCGAGCCGCCGTCGGTGGTGGTCTCGTTGCCGTCCGTTGCCTCGGTTCCGTCGCTCGTGCAGGCAGCCAGGAGGCCGATTGCCGCGACAGCTGCAAATCCGGAAAGTAGCGCCCGCTTATGCGTCGCTCGCCATGTCTGCATGATTCCTCCTTGAATAGTGCAGGTGACGCCGATCAGGTCCGCGGGCGCCGCGCGCCCCCGGATACTGTCCGTCTCGACGAGGCTGACGCTAACAGAGCCCGTGCTCAATGTACACCTTTTGCATGAAAGTTGGCAAAAGTATTTTTCGGCTGTGGCGGCGCTTTTCTGCGGGATGGCTTCTCGCGGGCACCCCTTCCGGGCGTCTCAACCGCATGTTATGTTCATCGCGTGATCAAAGACGACCACTCGAATCCGCTGTTGACGATCCACGGCCTCACGAAGAGTTTTGGCCCCGTGGTCGCGTTGCGCGGCGTCGACCTCGACGTGCTTCCGGGTGAGGTGCACTGCCTCCTCGGCCAGAACGGCGCCGGAAAGTCGACGCTCATCAAGGTGCTCGCCGGCGTGCACGGCCACGACGAGGGCACCATCACGTGGCACGGCGAAGAGACCCACATCGCGAGCCCGCAGGAGGCGCTCGACCTCGGCATCGCGACGATGCACCAGGAACTCGACGTCATCGACGGGCTCACGATCGCCGAGAACATCTTCCTCGGGCACGAGCTCGACAGCGCGGGCTTCACGAAGCGCGCGCAACAGAACGCGCGCACCCGCGCGATCCTCGAGCGCCTGGGTCACGGATCCCTGTCGCCCAACACCGAGGTCGGCTCGCTGAGCGCCGCCGAGAAGCAGATCGTGAGCATGGCGCGCGCCCTCTCGCACGACATCGAGCTCATCGTGATGGACGAGCCGTCGGCGGTGCTCGATTCGGAGGAGGTCGAGAACCTCTTCCGCGTCGTGCACGAGCTCACCTCGCAGGGCGTCGCCGTGATCTACATAACGCACCGCCTCGCCGAGATCCGCGCGATCGGCGACCGCATCACGGTGCTGAAAGACGGATCCTCAACCGCGAGCAACCTGCCGGTCGCCGACACCCCCACCGACGAGCTGATCCGCCACATGACGGGCCGCACCGTCGCCAACGTCTTCCCCGAGCGCCCCGGCGTCTCCCCCGCCGCGCCCGTCATCCTCAACGTCGACGGGCTCCGCCTCGACGGCGTCTTCGACGACATCTCGTTCCAGGTGCGCGCCGGCGAGGTCGTCGGCCTCGCGGGCCTCGTCGGATCCGGCCGCAGCGAGATTGTCGAAACCGTCTACGGCGCGCGGCGCGCGAGCGGCGGATCCGTCACCGCGCACGGATCCGTGCTGCCGCGCGGATCCGTTTCGGCCGCGATCCGCGCCGGCATGGGGCTGAGCCCCGAGGAGCGGAAGTCGCAGGGGCTACTGCTCGGCGAGCCCATCTTCAAGAACGTCACGCTGTCGTCGTTCGCGGCGATGGCACACGCCGGCTGGCTCGACGAGAGGGCCGAGAAGGCCGCCGCCGACGAGCAGATCGACGCGCTCGAGTTGCGGCCCGCCGACTCGACGCGCGCGGCCGGAACGCTGTCTGGCGGCAACCAGCAAAAGATCTTGCTCGCGCGGTGGCTCGTGCACGGCAGCAGCATCCTCCTGCTCGATGAGCCGACCCGCGGAGTCGACGTCGGGGCCCGAGCCGAGATTTATTCGCTGATCCGCCGCCTCGCCGACGCCGGCAACGCCATCGTCGTGATCTCGAGCGAGATCGAGGAGGTCATCGGCCTCGCCGACACCGTGCTCGTCATCGGTGACGGGCGCCTCCTCACCACCATCGCAGCGTCTGAGATCAACGAGCACGACGTGCTCGATCTCGTCATGAAAGGAACCGCGGCGTGAGCACGCAGACCATCACCCCCGACGCGGCGCCCTCCGCGCTGCAACGCTTCTTCTCCGGATCCGCGGCCCGCAACCTAGGCCTCGTGATCGCGATCGTCGTGATCTGGGTCATCGGCGCTATCACCGGCGGCGAGAACTTCGCGAGCTTCGACAACATGATGGTCGTGCTGCGCCAGGCATCGGTGCTCGGCGTCGTCAGCATCGGCATGACCTTCGTGATCCTCACCGCCGGCATCGACCTCTCGGTCGGCGCGGTGCTCGGCCTCGCCTCGGTCGTCGCGACGCTCGATTCGGTGAAGGAGATCGTCGCCGAGTCGCACTGGATCGTCATGGTCGTGCTCGCGCTCCTCACCGGAACCGTCGCCGGCCTCATCAACGGCGTCGTCATCGCCTACGGCAAGGTGGTCGCGTTCATCACGACCCTCGCGATGATGGTCGGCGCGCGCGGCCTCGCCGAGCTCATCTCCGACAACCGCACCCTCGTGATCTCCGACCAGAGCTTCATCCGCGCGTTCAACATCGACCTGCTCGGCATCGACATGTCGATCTGGATATTCGCGGCCGTCGCCGTCGCCGGATGGGTGCTGCTCAACCGCACCACCTTCGGCCGCCGCACCGTCGCGATCGGCGGCAACCTCGAAGCCGCGCGCCTCAGCGGCATCAAGGTCAAGCGCCACACCATGTGGGTCTACGGACTCGCGGGGCTCTGCACCGGCATCGCGACCGTCATGCTGATCGCCCGCACGAGCGCCGGGACCTCGGTGCACGGAAGTCTGCTCGAGCTCGACGCCATCGCCGTCGTCGTGGTCGGCGGCACCCTGCTGACCGGCGGCCGCGGCACCATCTTCGGCACCGTGCTCGGCGTGCTCATCTTCGGCTTGCTGAACAACGTGTTCGTGCAGAACAACCTGCCGTCGTCGACGCAGGCCATCGTGAAGGGCGTCATCATCGTCGTCGCCGTGCTGGTGCAGCAGCGCTTCGCGTCGCGCCCGGGTAGGTGATCCCTCGTGTGGCGGGTAATAATGCCATGTGAGCGGTTGTGTTTATGAGTGATGTTTCGATCGGCCGCGGTTCGGCCGCAGACCTCTTCCAGCTCCTCCGCGACGGCGCACCGCACACGCGCGCCGAGATCGCGAAGAGCACCGGCCTCGCCCGCTCGACCGTCGCGTCGCGCGTCGACGCGCTCATGGACATGCAGCTCATCGTGCCCGTCGAATCCGGCGCCTCGACGGGCGGCCGGCCACCGTCGCAATTCGCCCTCAACCCGCAGGCGAAGGTCGTGGTCGCCGCCGACCTCGGCGCGACCCACGCGACCGTGGCGATCGCCGACCTCGCCGGATCCATCCTCGCCCAGCACACCGACCCCATCGCGATCGCCGACGGCCCCGAACCGGTGCTCGGCTGGCTCATCGACAGCGCCCGCGCGCTCCTGCGCGACCTGAAGCGCACCCGCGCCGACGTCGCCGCCATGGGCATCGGGCTCCCCGGCCCCGTCGAGTTCTCGACCGGGCGCCCCGTCAACCCGCCCATCATGCCCGGGTGGGACAACTTCGACGTGCGCGGCTGGATCCGCGACCACTTCGACGTGCGCGTGCTCGTCGACAACGACGTCAACATCTCGGCCCTCGGCGAGCGCGCCGTCGCCTGGCCCGACGTCGACGACCTCGTCTTCGTCAAGGTCGCGACCGGCATCGGCTGCGGCATCGTCTCCGACGGACACCTCCGCCGCGGTGCGCGCGGCAGCGCCGGCGACATCGGTCACACGCGGGTGTCCCGCGGATCCGCCGCCGCCTGCTCGTGCGGCAACACAGGCTGCCTCGAGGCGCTCGCCTCCGGATCCGCGATCGCGCGCGAGCTGGGGGTCGCGAACGGATCCGCCGTGATCGACCTCGTGAAGAGCGGCGACCTCGCCGCGATTCAGGCCGTGCGGCAGGCCGGGCGCGACATCGGCGAGATCCTCGCCACCTCGGTGAGCCTGCTGAACCCGTCGGTGATCGCGATCGGCGGATCCATGGCCCGCGTCGGCGAGCACCTCATCGCCGGGGTGCGGGAGGTCGTCTACTCGCGCTCGATGCCCCTCGCCACGGAGCAGCTCATCATTACCCAATCCGCCGCGGGGGCGCAGGCCGCCGTGCTCGGCGCCGCGACGCTTGCGGCCGAGCATGCGCTGTCGCCTACCGGGATTAGCGAGGCTTTTGCGTTGGCTTGAGTCCCCTGGCTGGGACTCTGACGATCGGGCGAGATTTGGGCTATACGTGGAAATCGTCAGATCCTCGGCCGATCCTCAGAATCTCAGCGCGCGTATGCCCGGCTATCGCGCGAGGATCGCCGTGACAAGGGCCTCGGCTGTGTCGCGCTTGGATCCCTCGACGTCGGCGACCACGCCGTGCTCGTCGACCACGATGAGGTGGTTGTCGGCGCTCTCGAAGCCCTTGTCCCAGCCGACCTCGTTTGCGGCGAGCAGGTCACAGCCCTTGCGCTCGCGTTTTGCCGTGGCCCGCTCGGTCAAAGTCATCTCGCCGGGGGTCTCGGCGGCGAAGCCGACGATAATCTGGTCGTCGGTGCGGTGTTGCACGAGCCCGGCCAGGATGTCATTCGTCTCAACGAGCGTGAGCGTGAGCGTGCCGTCGGAATTCTCTTTGCGGAGCTTCTCGTCGGATACCTCGGCGAGGCGATAGTCGCTGACCGCCGCCGCCATGACGACGACATCGTGCGACGGAGTCTCAACTGCCACGGCCTCTTCGAGCTCCGCGGTCGTCGACGCATGCACGACATGCACCCGCGCGCGGACGGGATCCAGCACCGCCGCCTCGACGTTCACCGCGACGAGCGTGACCTCGGCGCCGCGCGCGGCCGCGGCGAGCGCGACCTCGACTCCCTGGCGCCCGCTCGACCGATTGCCGATAAACCGCACCGGATCCAGCGGCTCCCGCGTTCCGCCCGCCGTCACCAGCCAGCGCTGCCCGGCGGCGAAGCCGTCGAGCGCGCCGGGTGCATGTCCCTGCGCCTGCCACTCCCCGAATGGGTGGGGTGTGGATCCGGTACCGGCCCGGCCGCCCGCGGCGGCGGATCCCGCGCTGGCCGAGCCGGCCGCGGATCCGCTGCTCCCCGCCCCGTCCGCGGATCCGGCGAGTCCCGATCCGCCCGCGGATCCCGCCGCCGCAGGCGCGAGCGATCCGGCGCCGCCGGCGGATCCGGTTCTCGCCGACCCGACTGCAGATCCCGCGCCCGCGGCGTCCATGGATCCGGCGCCGCGCGCCAGCTCGCGGACCACCGCGGCGTGGATGTCTTCGGGTTCGGCCATGCGACCGGGGCCCGAGTCTCCGCCGGTGAGCTCGCCCGAGACGGGTCCGACCATGTGCACGCCGCGCTCGACGAGCGTCGAGGCGTTGGCCTGCGTCGCCGGATGCCGCCACATTTCGGTGTGCATCGCCGGCGCGATGACGACGGGCGCGGCCGTGGCGAGCAGGGTGGTGCCGAGGAGGTCGTCGGCGAGGCCCGCGGCCATCTTCGCCATCGTGTTGGCGGTCGCGGGGGCGATGACCACGAGGTCGGCGCGCTGGCCGAGGGCCACATGACGCACGCTCGCGACGTCGTCGTGCACGGAGGAGGTTACGGGATTGCGGCTGATCGCCTCCCACGTCGGCTGCCCCACGAAGCGCAACGCATTCGTGGTCGGAACGACGTGCACATCGTGCCCGTCTTTGACGAGCAGGCGCACGAGTTGCACGGACTTGTACGCGGCGATTCCGCCGCTGACGCCGACGACGATGAACATGATCCCCATCATGCCACCCCGCCGAACGAACAATTTTTGTACGAATGAACATGAAATAACGTAGTCGTTCATCGAATTCATGTTCTTTCGAGGCTAGGGTTGTGGGAATGTGCACTGTGGTGATCCGCGTTCCCCTCGTCCCCGACGAGCCCATTCAGCTGCTCGCGGTGAGGGACGAGGATCCGGCGCGTGGATGGGATCCGCTCGGCGCCTCGTGGCCGGATCGGCCCGGGCTCATCGGGGTGCGCGATCGGCGCGCCGGGGGCGCGTGGCTCGCGGCGGATCCGGGAGCGGGGCGGCTCGCGGTCGTCCTGAACCGCGATGGATCCCCGGACCTGCCCGAGAACGAGATCGTCACGCGCGGCGAGCTGCCGTTCGAGGCGCTCGGCCGTGAGGCACTGGCGGATGTCGATCGGATGCGCGGCTTCAACCTCGTGAAGATCGTGGGCGGTGTCGGGGCGTCGGTGACGTCGTGGGAGGGATCCGGGCAGCTGCGCACGCAGACCCTCGAGCCCGGGACGCACATGCTCGCGCACCACGACGTCGATGATCCGCGCACCGCCCGAATCACGCAGTGGCGCGACGCCTTCGCGGCGGCTCCGTTCGAGGAGTGGCCCGAGCTGCTGATCCGGACCGAGAAGGTCGGGCCGGACGACGACCGCGCGATCATCCGTGACAATCGCGTGCACGGATGGCCGACGCTCACGACGCTCGCCTGCCTCGCGGAGATCCGGCCGGGCCGCGCCGACGTGCGCTACGCGGAGCTCGCGGATCCGGGCGTGCCGGGCCCCCTCACGTTCTCGTAGTCCCCTCCTCCACCCCCGCGAGATCTCACCCTTTTCGCGAGATCTCACCGAATTCAGTGCGACCTCGCGAAACCGATGCGATCTCGCGGGCCCTGCGGGCCGCAGGGCCGGGACTCGCGGGGCCGGGGCGGCGCGCTCGCTACGCCACCACCCGTCCACTTCCCCGCGAGGACGCGCGCACAAAAGAGTGCGACCTCGCGGAAGTGGGGGCCACCACTGTGCGCCCACACCCTGCGCATCGCGGTCGCCCAGGCGGCGCCCCAAGACTCACAAGATCCCCACCATAAGGAGACGCACCATGATGGGAACCTCGCACGCGATATCCGGTGCGGCAGCCTGGGGCGCGATCACGCTCATCGCACCGTCGATGGGGTGGGCGCCGATTGATCCGATCGGTGTCATCACGGGCGCCGCCGTCTGCGCGGGCGCGGCTCTCCTCCCCGATGCCGATCACCCCTCGTCGACCGTCGCGGCGGGCCTCCCGGGCGGCCGCATCATCGCGGGCACGATCGGCGGCCTCACCGGCGGCCACCGCAAGGGCATGCACTCACTCGTCGCCGTCCTCGCCGTCATGCTCGGGGCGATTGCGCTGAGCTTCATCACCTGGACCCCGACCGGTTGGGACACTCCCCTCGCCCTCGGCCCCGCCATCGCGGCCGCCATCTGTATCGCGGTCGGCACGAAGTGCGTGCGCCTCGTCAACAGCTGGTTCCTGTCGTGGATCATCGGCATCGCCTCGGCCGCCGCGATGATGTGGTTCTTCCCCGACGAGTTCGGCTGGCTGCCCGCCTGCATCGGCGTCGGCTACCTCGCGCACCTCGTCGGCGACACGCTCACGACGGGCGGCGTCCCCTGGCTGTGGCCCATCATGGCGCGACGCCCGCGCGCGTTGCGCAAGGCGCCGATCCTGCGCCAGCTCTGGCCCCGCAAGGGCTGCTTCGCCCTCCCCCTGCTCGGCAACGCCGGATCCCGTAGGGAGTGGGTCTTCTCGATCGCGCTCGGCGTTTTCGCGCTGTGGCCCATCGGCGGCGCCGGGATCGACCTTCTGACCACGCTAAGCGCGTAGATTTACATCCGCACCCCAAAAACGACAGGAGACCCCATGCTCACCGTCAAGGCATACGGCGCCACGAGTGCCACCGACCCGCTCGCTCCGCTCGAGATCGAGCGCCGCGACGTCGGCCCGAACGACGTCCTCATCGCCATCCGCTACGCGGGCATCTGCCACAGCGACATCCACACCGTCCGCGAAGAGTGGGGCCCGATTACCTTCCCGCAGGTCGTGGGTCACGAGATCGTCGGCGAGGTCGCCGAGATCGGATCCGCTGTCACGAAGCACGCGGTCGGCGACCGCGTCGGAGTGGGTTGCCTGGTCAACTCGTGCGGAGAGTGCGAGGAGTGCCTCGACGGCGACGAGCACCTGTGCGCGAACGGCAACGTCGGCACCTACAACTCGGTCGACGTCGACGGCACGATCACGCAGGGCGGCTACTCGACCCACGTCGTCGTGAACGAAGACTTCGTGCTGCGCGTGCCGGAGGCGATCCCCTACGAGAAGGCCGCTCCCCTGCTCTGCGCGGGCATCACGACCTACTCGCCCCTCGCCACGTGGGGCGCCGGCCCCGGCAAGAAGGTCGCGGTCGTCGGCCTCGGCGGACTCGGCCACATGGCCGTCAAGATCGCCGTCGCCATGGGCGCCGAGGTCACGGTGCTCTCGCGCACCGACGCGAAGAAGGACGACTCGCTGTCGTTCGGCGCCGTGCGCCACGTCGCGACCGGTGAAGACGGGGCCCTCGAGTCGCTGAAGCGCTCGTTCGACCTCATCATCAACACGATCAGCGCGCCGTTCTCGATCGACGCGTACCTGCGCACCCTGCGCCCGCACGGCGCGCTCGTCAACGTCGGCCTCCCGCCCGAGGCGCTCGAGCTGCACATCGGATCCGTGATCGGCGGCCGCAAGGCCCTCGCCGGATCCAACATCGGCTCGATCAAGGAAACGCAGGAGATGCTCGACTTCTGCGCCGAGAAGGGCATCGCGCCCGAGACCGAGCTCATCTCGGCCGATCAGATCAACGAGGCCTACGACCGCACGGTCGCGGGCGACGTGCGCTACCGCTTCGTCATCGACACGGCGACGCTCTAAGCGTGAAAGAAGCGGCCGGTCGTCTTCGTGACGGCCGGCCGCTTTTTGTTATTCACCCGCCGCCGCGTTCGCGTATTTCGCGGCGCGGGTCGCGACCTGCGTCTGGTAGTCGAGGGTGTCGTTGTACGAGCGCACCGCGCGGATCCACGTCTCGTCGCTCGCGAGGGTGCCGTCGATCCGGCAAAGATATCGCGCGGTCGTCGCCGCCGCGTCATCGATGTTGTGCGGATCCGCGACCCCGTCGCCGGAGGTGTCGACGCCCCAGATGCGCCACGTCTCGGGGATGAACTGCATCGGGCCGACGGCGCGGTCGTAGACGGTGTCGCCGTCGAAGGATCCGCCGTCGGTGTCGAGGATCTCCATCGTGTTGTTGGTTCCGTCGAGCGGGATCCCGATGATCTGCGGGCGCGCGACGCCGTCGGCGTCGATGGATCCGCCCTGAAGGGTGCCGTGGTGGCTCTCGACCCAGCCGATCGCGGCGAGCGTGTTCCAGCCGACCTCGCAGCCGTCGGCCGAGGCGCGGTTCGCCGCCGCCACGTAGGCGGAGAGCGCGCGGCGCGGGATGCCGGTGGTCTCCGCGGTCACCTCGAGCCACGCATCGTCTCCCGCGGCGGCCGGCGTCGCGGCGGTCTCGATGGGCTCGGGCGTGTAGGGCGCGAGCGCGTCGATGCCCGTGAAATCCGGCGTCTCGATCGACGAGATCAGCCACACGACACCACCCACGCCGAGCGCGCCGATGCCTCCGAGCACGGCGACTCCCGCGGCCGTCACGCCGATCGTTTTCTTTACCCCCACGGGTCCATTGTGGCGGAGGAACATATGACAACAGCCGCCCCGGATCGGTGGGGCGGCTGTTGTCAGCGAGTTCCGGCGTGCGGTCCGGGTGTCGCGTCCGAAGGATCCAAGTGCGGTCGGATAGCGCTTCGAGAGTCCACTTGAGGTTTACCTCCCTTCAAGAATCACGCACGCAGGAGAACGCTTACCCCGAATCTGGATGATAATTATTCCAATTTTTTCGATATTGTGAAGGAATGACCGCATCGCGAATCGAGCTGACGACGCTCGGCCACCGGATCCGCCATCACCGGCTCGAGAAGCGACTCACGCTCGACGAGCTGGGAGCGCTCGTCGGCGTCGCCGGCAGCCAGCTCAGCCTCATCGAGAACGGCAAGCGCGAGCCCAAGCTCACGCTGCTACAGGCGATCGCCGAGGCGACCGGCACGAGCGTCGGCGACCTCATCTCGCACGAGCCGCCGAACCGCCGCGCGGCCCTCGAGATCGAGCTCGACAAGGCGCAGCAGACGCACTCGTTCCTGCAGCTCGGCGTTCCGCCGATCAAGGTCACGAAGGGCCTCAGCGACGAGGCCATCGAGACCGTGCTGGGGCTGCACCACGAGCTACAGCGGCGCGACCGCGAGGCCAACGCGACCCCGGAAGAGGCCCGGCGCGCGAACACCGAGATGCGGATCCGCATGCGCGAGCAGAACAACTACCTGCCGCACATCGAGAAGCTCGCCGAGGAGCAGCTCGCCGCGGCCGGCCACACGCGCGGCGCGCTGACGCACCGCACCGTGAGCATCATGGCCGAGCGGCTCGGGTTCCAGCTGATCTACGTCAACGACCTGCCGACGTCGACCCGCTCGATCACCGATCTCGAGAACGGGCGCATCTACCTGCCGCCGGCGTCGATCCCGGGCGGTCACGGCCTGCGCTCCATGGCGCTGCAGGCCCTCGCCCACCGCCTACTCGGGCACAAGCCGCCGACCTCCTACGCCGACTTCCTGCAGCAGCGGCTCGAGATCAACTACTTCGCGGCGTGCTGCCTGATCCCCCAGACCCCCGCCGTCGAGTTCCTCCGCCAGGCGAAGAAGGACCGCAACCTCGCGGTCGAAGACTTCCGCGACGCCTTCGGCGTGACGCACGAGTCGGCCGCCATGCGCATGACGAACCTCATGACCGAGCACCTCGACATGCGCCTGCACTTCCTGCGCGTCGGCTCGCAGGGCCAGATCGAGCGCGTGTACGTCAACGACGGCCTGCCGGTTCCGGAAGACGTCACCGGCGCCGTCGAGGGACAGATCGCGTGCCGCAAGTACTCCGCCCGCCGCGCCTTCGAACGCCAGAACCGCACGACCGAGCACTACCAGTACACTGACACCCCCGCCGGAACCTTCTGGTGTGCGACCCAGACCGGCACGAGCGACGTCGGAGAGCACTCGATCACCGTGGGCGTCCCCTTCGACGACTCGCGCTTCTGGCGCGGACGCGAGACGCCCGCCCGCGAGATGTCGGCCTGCCCCGACGAGAGCTGCTGCCGCAAGCCCGCCGCCGACGTGCTCGAGCGGTGGGGCGACAAGGCCTGGCCGAGCGCCCGCGTGCACACGCACATCTTCAGCCCCCTCCCCCGCGGACGCTTCCCCGGCGTCAGCGAGACCGACGTCTTCGAGTTCCTGGAGCGCCACGCGGGGTAGGTGGTGCGCTTCGCGCCACCAAACTCGGGGGATCCGGCTAAAGCCTCCGATTCCCGTGATTTCTCCGACTTCTGTGTACCGCGGCTAGCCCCGCCGCGCGCACGAGACTCGGAAGAATCACGAGAATCGGACGGATCCACGCAAGACCTCCGATTCTCGTGACATCTCCGACTTCCGTGCGGTCGGATTCCGGATCCCGCGGCGCGGATCCGCGCGCGCATGCGCGATGCCGTCAGGCTTCCCCGCACCGGGCGCACCAGACTCGGAGAACTCATCAGACTCGGACGAATCCGGGCAAGACCTCCGGCTTCCGTGATTTCTCCGACTTCTGTGCGGCCGAATCCCGGATCCGGCAGCGCGGATCCGCCCCGCACGGTGCGCGACACCGTCGAGCCTCCCCCGCACCGCGCGCACGAGACTCGGAGAAATCACGATAATCGGGAGGATCCGGGCAAAGCCTCCGACTCCCGTGATTCTTCCGACTTTCGTGCGTCGCGGATCCCGGATCCCGCGGTGCGGATTCAGGCCCGCGCGGGTGCGTGACGCCGTCGAACTTCCCCGAACCGCGCGCACCTGACTCGGAAGAATCACCAGAATCGGACGAATCTACGCGAGACCTCCGATTCCCGTGATTTCTCCGACTTCTGTGTACCGCGGCTAGCCCCGCCGCGCGCACGAGACTCGGAAGAATCACGAGAATCGGACGGATCCACGCAAAGCCTCCGATTCTCGTGACATCTCCGACTTCCGTGCGGCCCGGATCCCGAGGCGCGGATCCACCCCGCGCGCGTGCGCGCGACAGTCAGACTTCCCCGTCCCGCGCACCAGGCTCGGAAGAATCACGAGAATCGGAGACTTCCGCACGCAGGATCCGAGACTCGTGTTTTCTCCGAGTCTCGGGATCCCCCGGAAACGCGAAGCGGCGGGGCGGATCCTGGATCCGCCCCGCCGCGAGGAGGGTTACGCGAGCGAGCGCTCGGCCGCCTCGACCACGTTGGTCATGAGAAGCGCGACGGTCATCGGGCCGACTCCGCCGGGGTTCGGCGAGAGGTAGCCCGCGACGTCTGCGACGTCGGGGTGAACGTCTCCGTAGACCTTGTTCTTGCCGGTCTCGGGGTCGGTCTCGCGGGTCACGCCCACGTCGAGCACCGCGGCGCCAGGCTTCACGTCTTCGGCCTTGATGAGGTGCTTGACCCCGGCGCCGGCGACGATGACGTCGGCCTGGCGGAGGTACGGGGCCATGTCGGGCGTTCCGGTGTGCACCTGCGTCACGGTCGCGTTGATGTCGCGGCGCGTGAGCAGCAGGCCCATGGGGCGTCCGATCGTGACGCCGCGGCCGACGACGACGACGTGCTTGCCGTCCAGGTCATAGCCGTTGCGGACCAGCAGCTCGATCACACCGCGCGGCGTGCAGGGCAGCGGGGTGTTGATGGGCGAGTTGACGTTCAGCACCAGCTTGCCGAGGTTGGTCGGGTGCAGGCCATCGGCGTCTTTGATGGGGTCGATGCGCTCGAGCACCCGGTCGGTGTCGATGTGCTTCGGCAGCGGAAGCTGCACGATGTAGCCGTGGCAGGTGGGGTCGGCGTTGAGCTCGTCGATCAGCGCCTCGACCTCTTCCTGCGTGGCGTCGGCCGGAAGCTCGCGCTGGATCGAGTTCATGCCGACGGCCTCAGACTGCCGATGCTTCATGCCCACATACAGCTGCGATGCCGGGTCGGCACCGACGAGAACCGTGGCGATTCCGGGGGTGACGCCCTGCTCCTTCAGCGCCGAGACGCGCTCGGTCAGCTCGGCCTTGATGGCCGCCGAGGCGGCCTTGCCGTCAAGAATCTGTGCCGTCATCGTCAGACGCCAGCGTAGCCCTGGCCGGCGTTCTCGATGCCGGGGTAGAGCGGGAACTTGTCGGCGAGAACCGCGACGCGGGCGCGGAGCGCCTCGATGTCGGGGTTCGGCAGCAGCACGTTCGCGATGATGTCGGCAACCTCGGTGAACTCCTCGTCGCCGAAGCCGCGGGTCGCGAGCGCCGGCGTACCGATGCGCAGACCCGAGGTGACCATCGGCGGGCGGGGGTCGTTCGGAACCGAGTTACGGTTCACGGTGATGCGGATCTCGTGCAGGAGGTCTTCCGCTTCCTTGCCGTTGATCGCGGCGTCGCGCAGGTCGACGAGCACGAGGTGCACGTCGGTGCCGCCCGAGCGCAGCGTGATGCCGGCGCCGGCGACGTCGGCCTGGTTGAGGCGCTCAGCGAGGATCTGCGCACCGCGCACCGTGCGGCGCTGACGGTCGGCGAAATCCTCGGTCGCGGCAAGCTTGAACGCGGTCGCCTTCGCGGCGATCACGTGCATGAGGGGGCCGCCCTGCTGGCCCGGGAAGACGGCCGAGTTGATCTTCTTCGCGATCTCGGCGTCGTTCGACAGGATGAAGCCGGAGCGGGGGCCACCGATGGTCTTGTGCACGGTCGACGACACGACGTGGGCGTGCGGGACGGGGCTGGGGTGGATGCCCGCGGCGACGAGGCCGGCGAAGTGAGCCATGTCGACCCAGAGGTAGGCGCCCACCTCGTCCGCGATCTCGCGGAACTTCGCGAAGTCGAGCTGACGCGTGTAGGCCGACCAGCCGGCGATGATGACCTTCGGCTTGTGCTCGACGGCGAGGCGGTGCACCTCGTCCATGTCGACGAGCGAGGTCTCAGGGTCGACGCCGTAGGCGACGATGTCGTAGAGACGACCCGAGAAGTTGATCTTCATGCCGTGGGTCAGGTGACCACCGTGGTCGAGCGAGAGGCCGAGGACGGTGTCGCCCTGGCGCGCAAGCGCGTGCAGCACCGCGGCGTTGGCCGAGGCACCCGAGTGCGGCTGGACGTTGGCGAAGTTCGCGCCGAAGAGCGACTTGGCGCGCTCGATGGCGAGGTTCTCGGCGACGTCGACTTCCTCACAACCGCCGTAGTAACGACGGCCGGGGTAGCCCTCGGCATACTTGTTGGTGAGAACGGATCCCTGCGACTGGAGGACCGACACGGGAACGAAGTTCTCCGATGCGATCATCTCGAGGAAGCCGCGCTGGCGGTCGAGTTCGCGCTGCAGAACCTGCGCGATCTCGGGGTCGACCTCGGTGAGGGGGGCGTTGAACAGCGAATCGGTCATGCGTGCTCCAAGAACGGACTCTGCGGACATCGTGGAAAAATCGCTTCGGCCCAGGCGCGCGGTCGAATGCCGTTCATTGTGCCGCTTCCCGGTGGTGACCCACCTCGGGCGCCAGTCGCGACGGGTCGATCATACCCTGAGAGCCTGCGGAAAAACGCCGCAAGGCGGGACGAGATGCGTTCATCTCGTCCCGCCTTGCGGGCTAGCTAGCGGATCCTCTTAGGCGCGGGTCTTGCGACGCACGAGGAGGAGACCGGCACCGGCTGCCATAAGGAGAGCAGCGCCACCCGCGAGGGGCAGAACGGTCTCGCTCTGGGTTGCGCCGGTCGGGGCAAGGCCGTCATCGTCCTTGTCACCGGGCTGCTCCGACGGGGCCGGAGCCGGGGTGGGCTCCTCCGAGGGAGCCGGGGTCGGCTCCTCCGAGGGCTCCGGAGCCGGGGTCGGGGTGGGCTCCTCGGTCGGGGCCGGGGTGGGCTCCTCGCCGCCGCCGTTACCCTCAGCCGTAACCGAGAAGGTCGACTCGGCTGCGGCGCTGGTCACGCCTGCGATGCTCTGCGTCACCGAGACGGTGTAGTTACCGGCGACGAGCTGGTTCGGGAACTCAACCATCCAGTTGCCACCCTCGACGGTGGTCTCACCGGCGACGCCGCTGCCGTCAGCGGTCTCGAGCGAGACGCTGACCTTGGCGCCGTCGATGGGCGAGGTACCGATAACGGCGGGGAGCTTGCCCTCGACGTAGCTGTTGCCGTTACCCGGCGTGACGATCGTGGGGGCCCCCGGGACGACCGAGAAGGTCAGCCAGCGGGTCTCCGACTCGAGGCCGTTGACCGTCTGCGTGACGCCGACGGTGTACTTGCCGAAGCCGAGCTCGGTCGGGATCGAGAACTTGCCGTCCTCGCCAACCGTGGCGGTACCCTCGGCGTCGCCCGACAGGGTCACGGTCGCGCCGGCAACGCCGGTACCGGTGATCGAGGGGGCAGCCTCGGTCGTCGACGACTCGTTCGCGGGGCTGGTGACCTCCGGAGCGGCCGGGGCCTCGGGCTTGGGTGCCTCGGTGGTCTTGACCGTGGCGTTCACGGTGTCCGACACGTTGAAGCCCTGCTTCGCGGTCAGCGTGATGTCGAACGAGCCGACCTTGCTGGGAGCCGCGAACGAGAAGTTGCCGCTCTCGTCGGTCGTAGCCGTCGCCTCGATGTCGCCGGCGATCGTCACGGTCGAGTTCGCCGGAGCGGTACCCGTGAACTTCTCACCCTGAACGGCGGTCGCCTTCGCGACGGCCGGCTCATCGATGTCGAGCGCGATCTGGTAGTCGTAGCCGTTCTCGCTCGCGACGCGGAGCGCGTCGGGGAGGTCGGTCACCCAGATGAAGTTTCCGACGCCACCACCGCTGGCAACGCCAACGGCCTTGTCGCCAACGAGCACACCGCCGCCGGAGTCACCGGGCATCGCGAAGTCTTCGGAGTTGTTGTTCTCAGCGCTGAAGCCGTAGACGATGTGGCCGCTGATGTTCGCGTAACCGATCTCGCGGACCGTGCCCTCGCCCGCACCGGTGGTGCGGCCCGAGGTGGTGATCGTGTCGCCGACCTCCGCCGAACCGTAGCTGCGGACCGGGTGGGTCGACGCGGCGTGGTCGTCGCTCGGGGCGCCCGTCCAGTCGGTCACCGCGGGAAGCAGCGTGTACTTGTCGTTGATGTTGCCAAGGAACGAAATGTCGGTGCCGTTGGCGGTGTTACCGTCGGTCGAGTTACCCGGGCCGCCGAACTGGCCGAACGTGTACTCGCCGAGGATCTCACCGTCGAAAATCTCGGCGGTGTTCTCGTCGCCGGTGACGGCGGGCTCGGTCGACGGGCGCGACAGCACACCGAAGGTCGAGCCACCGAACTCGGTCATGCAGTGACCGGCCGAGACGAGCGCCGGGGCACCCGACGCGTCCCAGGCGCTGAAGCCGAGCGAGCAGGACGAGTTAAGCGTGTCGCCCGAGCCCGAGAGGTAGCCAGCGCCACCCACGACCTCGTCGGACGAGATCGCGTCGAACTGCTCGCCCTCGACGACCTCGACGTTCGAGAACTTCGCGGCGATTGCCTCGGCGCTGATGCTCTCGCCGTCGACGGGCGCGGCAAGAGCGGTGAAACCGCCCTCGCCCGACTCGTCGGCGACCTTGATCTGGATACCGTTGCCATCGGTCACGACGGCAACGACGCCGGGAACCTGGAATGCCTCGGCCGCGACCTGGTCGAGCTCGGCCTGAGGCGCAGCTTCGGCGGCGAGCGCGGGTGCTGCGACCACTCCGCTCGCTACGAGGGCGGCAGCGGCGCCAAAGGCGCTGAGCTTCGCCGCTCGGTTGAAAGTGAAACGCAAGGAACTCCCCATTCCTTCGGGCGGGACTACCGCCATCTCGCAAGAAATTTGCGCTCGTCCCACACTCAGGAAGACCTCAGCTGGAACATAAGCTTTGCCAGCTTACATAACGACCAGGTCACGCACCAGCCCGGAATGATGGTTCACCCGCCGATCACCCGACAAATATGCTGGCATGCCCATATTGTCCATGGGAACTTGCCGCATGCCCACCGTTCGTGACCCCCACGGGCTACCCTGGGGTCAACCAGGATCCGGACGATCGGAGGCCATGATGAACATGCGACGCGCGACCCTCGCCCTCGCCTTCATCGCGCCCGCGGCACTCGCGGCCGGGTGCGCAACTAATACTGATGCAGGAGCGACCTCGGTGAACCAGGAAGACTACATCGGTGCGGCCTTCACGAGCACGGCGAAGGGCGAACCCTTCCTCGAGTTTGCCGAGGACGGCACCTACAGCGGATCCGACGGCTGCAACAAGCTGAACGGCACTTACGAGGTCGGCGATGACGAGCTGGTGCTGAAGCCCGGCTTCTCCACTCTGATGGCGTGCGACGGAGTCGACACCTGGGTCCGCGGCGCCAAGGCCGTAAAGGTCGAGACCGACACCCTCGTCGTCTTCGACAAGAGCGGATCCGAGATTGGCACCCTCGCGAGGGCGTAACCTCCAGAAACATAAGTGGCCCGGGACGTACCTGATACGTCCCGGGCTACTTCTCTTGGTGCGGCCCGCAGGGCCCGCACCCGCCTCGGTCTTACTCCCCCCGGATGCCGAGCGTTCCTCTCTCACCACACAAGACCCCGTGGCCACCGTTTTATGACGCGGTTTCGCGGAAATTTCGCGATTCCAACCAAAATGCCGGATGGGGCGGCAAATTTTCTGTGAAGTTTGGCCTGGGCTTGGCATCTTGGCGGTCGGAGGAGGACAATCGAATCCGGTCTTCACTACTGGGGGAACATGTCGGATCAGCTCGAGCCCGGCGCCGGAAACGCCGATGGCGCGTCTGACGTCGACCTTCTGCTGCGCTCGCGGTCTGGTGATACGGAGGCGTTCGGGGAGCTCTGGAGCCGTCACTACCGCTCCGGCATCGCGGCCGCTCGCGGCATCAGCTCGACGATCGATCCCGACGACCTCGTGCAAGAGGCCTACACAAAGATCTTCCAGACGGTGAAGCGCGGCGGCGGCCCGACGGGCTCGTTCCGCGCATACCTCTTTACTGCGATCCGCAACACGGCCGCGAGCTGGGGGCGCGCGCCCCGCGAGGTCGCGATCGAATCGGCCGAGTTGATCGAGGATCCGGAAACGTCCGAGGAGGCCACCGAGGCCGCCCTCGATCGCGGCATCACACACTCCGCCTTCCGTAGGCTGCCCACGCGCTGGCAGGAGGTGCTCTGGTACACCGAGATCGAGCAGATGAAGCCCCGCGAGGTCGCTCCCCTGCTCGACATGAAGCCCGTCGCGGTCTCGCAGCTCGCGGCGCGAGCGCGCGAGGGGCTGCGCGAGGCGTGGATCCAGGCGCACCTCGCGAACCTCGCCGACGGATCCGAGCACCAGTGGGCGATCGAGCACCTCGGTGCGCACACCCGCGGCAACCTCACGGCGCGCGATCGCAAGCGCCTCGGCGTTCATCTCGCCGAATGCGCGCGCTGCACAATCGTCGCCGAGGAGGCACAGCACGTCGGCAGTCGCCTCGCGATGGTGCTGCTGCCGCTCGCGATCGGGATCCCCGCCGCAGGCGCGTACCTCGCGACGCTGCAGCGCGGCGAGCACGCGGCGATCGCCCTCATGGCGATGCCCGCCGAGGTCGTCGAGGGCGGCATCGCCGTCGGCGGCGCCGCGGTCGCGGGTAGCGCGGCCGTCGCGACGAAGGGATCCGGATCCGGCGGATCCGCGGGAACCGCCGCGACGTGGACGCTCGGCAGCCTCATCACCGCCGGCATCGCGACTGCCGCCGTCGCGATCGCCTTCGCGACGGGCCTGCCCGCGCACGACGGTGGCGCGACGTCGAGCGCGGCCGCGTTCGGATCCGATGCCCCGGGCGGCGCGTCGATCGAGGCCTCCGACGAGCTCGACGAGACCCAGGACGAGGTCGCGACGCCCGTCACGCCCCCGACGCCCGTGCCGTCGGCGACGCCCTCGGAGCAGCCCGACGCGCACCAGCTCGGCATCTCGGGTGCTCGCGTTGTGAACGCTTCCAGTGGATCCGTTGCCGTCGATATCACCGGCGCCCCCGGCGCGGTCACGAGCGTCCACGCGCCCGGATCCGGTGAGCTCGTCGGCGCCGGCGGATCCGCCGATCGCCCCGCGACCTCGGCGATCGCGGCCATCGACGGTGCGCGCCTCGACGACACGACGATCGGCGCCGACGGATCCGGCCACCTCGCCTTCACGCTCTCGCCGGCCCAGGTGCGCGCCGACGTGACCCTCACGGTTCTCTACCCGAACTCGGCGGAGCCGCCGGCGCGCGCGACGCTTTCGGGGCTCGGCATCCGCGACGAGCTTCTCGCGGCCCTCGAACCGGATGAGACCCCATCGGCCGAGCCGACGATTCCGGCCTCGCCGGAGCCCACGCAGTCCGCTTCGCCGGAGCCTGTCGAGCCTGGGCTTCCGACCCCCGCGCCCGAGACCCCCGCGCCGCTGCCTGAGCCTGAGCCTAAGCCTGAGCCTGAGCCGACGGTTCAGCCGGCACCGACTCCGACGGCCGAGCCGACTCCCGAGCCGCTGCCGCTGCCCTCGCCGGAGCCCGTGCCCACTCCCGAGCCCGTGCCGACTCCGGAACCGGCGCCTACTCCTACCCCGGAACCGACGCCGAGCGACGAGCCTGAGGCGACGCCTACGCCTGAGGCAACGCCGACGGCTGAGCCGTCCGCCGAGCCCGAGCCCGAGGAAACGGCAGCCCCGACGCCGAGCACCGAGCCGAAGCCGGAGCCGGAGCCGGAGCCAGAGGAGACCGCAGCTCCCACGCCGACGCCGAGTCCGACGGCCACGCCGACCGTCAAGCCGACGGTTGTGCCGTCGGAGGATCCGACTGCCAAGCCGACGACTGAGCCGACCGAGGATCCGACCGTCGAGCCGACGACTGAGCCGACCGAGGATCCGACCGTCGAGCCGACGACTGAGCCCACGGAGGAGCCGCCCGTCGAGCCGACGGACAACCCCTCGGTTGATCCGACGGACGACCCCACGCTTGGGCCGACCGACGAACCCACGCTTGGGCCGACCGACGACCCCACGCCGACTCCGACTCCGACGGACGGACCGACGCCGGAACCAACCGTCGAGCCCTCGCTTGCACCGTCACCGGAACCGACCGTCGAGCCCTCACCGGAACCGACGCCGGAGCCGACCGTCGAGCCCTCGCTTGCACCGTCACCGGAACCGACCGTCGAGCCTTCACCTGAACCGACGCCCGAACCTACTGTCGAGCCTTCGCCGGAGCCAACTCCCGAGCCGACTGAGGATGTTCCGAGTCTCGCTGCTCCGGAGATCACTTCTGTTGAGGTGTCGGAGGATGTCCCGGAGATCACGGTCGTTTGGACTGCGGTGGGTGGTGCGGAGCAGTACGCGGTCTACATCAATGACACGGATTCGTTCGACGGTGCGCAACCGATCGGGAGTTCGTCCAGCGGCATCGAGCGCATCGTTGTCGCGGCCCCGGAGACTCCGGGCACCTATTACTACTTCGTCGAAGCGACCGCCGATGGCTTCGAGTCGTCTCCGAGCGCTGGGTTCGATACATACGTGCGAGATGTGTACCCGCCGTCGGCACCGACGAACGTCCACTTCTCAGAAACGAACAGCCGACTGCTGGAGTGGTCCCCGTCCTACGACAAGGTTGACGGCTACGACGTCCGCTACTTCGTCAGACGTGACACCACCACCACGCCAGAGATTACCGGCACCTCATACGAGGCGAACGCCACTCTCCTACCCGGCGAGTACATCTACTACGTCTGGGCTGAAGATGCTGCTGGCAACAAGAGTGAACGGGCCGAAGTAATCCGCACCGTCACGTGGTTCACGTCGTCGAGCGATTCCGCGGATGTCTCCGTGACGGCCGAAGGCGCGGCCTCGGCATCCGCGACAGACGAGACTAGCTGAGTCGCGTCCTCGGTCCTTCGGCCACGCCGCTGGATGAGCCGCGGCTGTCGATCGCTCATTGGCAACCTCCCCGGGGGCTGATCCACTACGCCGCGGCCGTTCGGCTGAAAATCGAACGCTGGCCCCGCGGATCCGTACCCGCCCCAGCACACACGACGAAGCCCGCCGCTCCTCGAAAGGAGCGACGGGCTTCGTGCTGAAAAGCTGTGATTACTTAACGGTAACCGAGGCGCCAGCCTCTTCCAGCTTCGCCTTCGCGTCGTCAGCAGCGTCCTTGGCAACGCCCTCGAGGACGGCCTTGGGGGCGCCATCGACAACAGCCTTGGCCTCGCCGAGGCCGAGCGAGGTGAGCTCGCGGACAGCCTTGATGACCTGAATCTTCTTGTCGCCAGCCGACTCGAGGATGACGTCGAACTCGGTCTTCTCCTCGGCAGCCTCACCGGCAGCGGCGGGGGCACCCGCAGCAGCAACGGCAACGGGGGCAGCAGCGGTGACGTCGAACTTCTCCTCGAACGCCTTAACGAACTCGCTGAGCTCGATGAGCGTGAGCTCCTCGAACGCGCTGAGCAGCTCTTCGGTGCTGAGCTTCGCCATGATGTATCTCCTATGAATAGAGGTAGGTAGGTGGTTTTTGTGAACGCGTGGCTATTAAGCCGCGTTCTCCTGCTTCTCGCGCAGAGCCTCGACCGTGCGGACCGTCTTCGACGGAAGCGCCTGGAAGACGGCAGCAGCCTTCGACATCGAGGCCTTCATCATGCCCGCGACCTTAGCCAGGAGAACCTCACGGCTCTCGAGGTCAGCAAGCTTGTTGACTTCCTCAGCCGAGAGCGGGGCACCATCGAAGTACCCGCCCTTGATCACGAGAAGAGGGTGTGCCTTGGCGAATGCGCGCAGACCCTTCGCGACGGCGACCGGGTCACCGTGCACGAATGCGAGCGCCGACGGACCCTTAAGGTTGTCGTCGAGGCCCTCGACTCCTGCCTTAGCGGCAGCGAGCTTGGTCAGCGTGTTCTTCGCCACGGCGTATTCCGCATCCTGACGAATGCTGTCGCGGAGCTCCTTGAGCTCGGCAACCGTCAGGCCGCGGTATTCGGTGAGCAGAACGGCGGTCGAGCTCTCGAACTTAGTCGTGAGTTCGGCGACCGATGCTTCCTTCAGCGCCATGGCCACTCCTTGATACGTACGAGGCGCCTCACGGAGGTGAGGTGCCAGCCGGATCCGCCCGCTGAAACACAAAAAAGCTCCATGCGCAGAGCGCACGGAGCTTCAAAAGATTCTCAGTACACCTGCGCGGGCCCCTGCGTTAGCAGCGCTTCGTTCAAAAACTTGCGTTCTCGACGACCGGCGGTCTTCGGCTTCATTAAGCGTACGACACGGGCGTCCGGATCCGCAAACCGATCCCCTGGGGATCCGCTGTCAGTCGATCAGCGCGAGCGCGCGGTACGCGTCCTGCGTTGCGGCGCGGAGCATCGCCTGCTCGCGCGGCGACAGGTTGTCCTGCGGAACGTTCTGTCCGGTGGTGAGGCGGTAGAGCTCGTCGATCAGCTGCGTCGCCATCGAGACGAGGTTCGCGATCTCTTTGTCGTCGCGGTCGATCCACATGATCCGCGGCTCGTCGTGAAGCGGGCGGAAGTCGCGATGCTCCTCCCAGGCGAACAGCGTGCGCTCGGCGCCAAGCACGTGCTGCTGCCACCAGACCTGGCGCAGGTAGTGGCGCGGGATCGTGCGCCACGACTTGTTCGTCGTCTTGATCTCGGCGAGCACGATGCGGCCGTCGGCATCCTGCATCACGCCGTCGGGGGTCGCGAGGTGACGCTTCTCTACCTCGGCGCGGAACAGCGCGCCGGACGGGTGGATCCCGTGGTTCTCGAGCACCCACGCGGCGATCTCGGGTTCGCGACGGCGGCCGTGATCCGTGTACGCGTTTCCGGAGAAACCGCCGGGCTGAAGCTTCTGCTTCGCCGCGCGCAGGATCGACGCGGGGGTCGAGAGGTGCGCAACGTCGGTCGCGGTGATCCCCTGCGAGCGCGCACGCAACCAGGCGACCCGATCGCTCGAGTCGGCCACAATGCGCGCCTGGAGCTCGGGGGAGATCATGCTTTCGACCGTACTCCGCGCCCCTGAGGAACTCGGGAAAGACACAGCTGGAATGGTTGCGAGAAGTCAACATTCGGATTTATAGTTGAGTAACTTCAACCTTTGATGTTGGTCAACGTTCTGCGCCAGTGCCGCCGCGGTTCCCGCCACAAATTCGTTAGGAACGCAATGTCAACCACCTCTTCAGCACCGCCGAAGATGTCACAGCGCCGGGTGCTCGAGGCACTCTCGGGCCTGATCCTCGGCATGTTCGTGTCGATGCTCGCATCGACCGTCGTCTCCAGCTCGCTTCCCGTCATCGTCTCCGACCTCGGCGGCACCCAGACCTCCTACACCTGGGTCGTCACGGCGACGCTTCTGACCACCGCGATCTCGACCCCGATCTGGGGCAAGCTCGCCGACCTCACGAACCGCAAGTTCCTCTACCAGCTCGCGATCGTCATCTTCGTCGTGGCGACCGCCATCGCCGGCTTCTCGCAGGACACGCACCTGCTCATCGCGATGCGCGCCGTGCAGGGCATCGGCGCCGGTGGCCTCGCGGCCCTCAGCCAGGTGCTGATGGCCGACATCATCAGCCCGCGTGAGCGTGGCCGTTACATGGGCCTCTTCGGCGCGGTCATGGCCGTCTCGACCGTCGGCGGCCCGCTGCTCGGTGGCTTCATCACCGACTCGATCAACTGGCGCTGGAACTTCTTCATCTCGCTCCCCTTCGCGATCGCGGCGCTCATCATGGTGCAGATCACGCTGAAGCTCCCCGAGCGCGAGCAGAAGAAGACGACGATCGACTACGCCGGCATCGTCTTCCTCTCGGTCGCGGTCTCGTCGCTGCTCATCTGGGTCTCGAACGCCGGATCCACCACCACCGACGACGCAGGCAACGCGCTCGCCTTCACCGACCTCAGCAACAACGACTGGTGGAGCCTCCTCACCGTGCTCATGGTCGGCGGCGCCATCGTCGCCACGATCGCGTTCATCATCGTCGAGTTCAAGTCGCGCGAGCCGCTCATCCCGCTCACGCTCTTCCGCAACAAGACCTTCACGCTCTCGGTCATCGCGTCGATCGCGACCGGCCTTGCGATGTTCGGCTCGTCGGTGTTCCTGAGCCAGTACATGCAGCTCTCGCGCGGCGCGACCCCGACCATGGCGGGCGTCATGACAATCCCCATGATCGCCGGCCTGCTGCTCTCGTCGATCATCATCGGTGCCTTCATCACGAAGTACGGCAAGTGGAAGGCCTACCTCGTCGTCGGCGCCGTGCTGCTGATCGCGGGCTCGTACCTGCTCTCGACGATCCACTACGACACGAACTTCGCGCTCGTCTCGCTCTACATGTTCCTGCTCGGCGCCGGCGTCGGTATGACGATGCAGAACCTCGTGCTCGTCGTTCAGAACGACACCGACCCGCGCGAGATCGGCGTCGCGAGCTCGGGCGTCACGTTCTTCCGCTCGCTCGGTGGAACCATCGGCGTCTCGGTCATGGGCGCGGCCCTCGCCTCGAAGGTCTCGGGCCTCATGACCTCGTCCGACACGACCGACCGCTTCATGGCGGCCGTCGCCGAGACCGGTGAGAAGGGCGCTGCCGCGCTGCAGAGCCTCAGCACCGGAACCCTCCCGAAGGTCTCCGAGCTGCCCGACGCCATCGCGCACATCGTCGAAGACGTCTACGCGCAGGGCATCTCGCACTCGTTCCTCATCGCGGTTCCGTTCGCCGTGATCAGCCTCATCGCGATCGCGTTCATGCCGAACAAGTCGCTGACCCGCATGACCACCTCCGAGCGCACCCAGGCCAGCGAGGCCGACCTCGCGACCGTCTCGGTGCCGGAGGGCATGGGTGTGCTCACCGCAACCGGCAGCGTCAAGGTCATTGACGCCGACGACGAGCGATGACCATTCAGGCGCCCGCCGATACTGACCCCACGGGGGCGGTAGCGGCGGGCGCCTCCGCGCGGGAGGTTGCGGATCCGGGATCCGGCGTTGCTGCCGTGCCCGGTTCTGGATCCGGTTCCGGGGCTTCCTCGGGATCCGGTTCGGGATCCGCTTCCGGGCGCGATCTCGAAGCCGGATCCGAGCCCGCTTCGGATCGCGCGGAGGCGTTGACGGCGCTCGGCGGATCCTTCGAGGCGCTCATGCGTCAGTGGCGGCGGTCGTACTCTGAGGCCGCGGCGTGCGTCTCGCCCGGCATGCTTCCCGGCACCTACAAGGTGCTGACGATGATCGCGCACCAGGGTGCCGCGACCGTCTCGACGCTCGCCGAGCATCTCGAGTCCGACAAGGGCTTCGTGAGCCGCACGGTTTCCGAGCTCGAGGATCTCTCCCTCGTGACCCGGGTACCGGATCCGAATGACGGGCGCGTGCGCCTCATCTCGCTCACCGAGCTCGGCAGCGCGCGCCTGCATCACGCGCGGGCGCCGTACCAGCACCTGCTCGCGGAGGTGCTCGACACCTGGCCCGTCGCGACAATCTCGCAGCTGACGACGCTGATCAACGCCCTCGCGTCGGGCGAGACGCCGCACGAATAGGGGTTTTGCGGTGCGTGAGGTTACCGGGGAGAATACAGGTGATGAGTAGCTCCTTGCCTTCGCGTGACGACGCGATCCAGGCCGTCGAGGGCGAGTTCATGCAGATGGTGAGCCGCTTTCGACGGCTGATCGCCCGCCGTGCCGAGCAGCTCTCCCCCGGTCTGCTGCCGGGCGCCTACAAGGTGTTCACGACGATCCTGCAATCGGGGCCGCTGACCGCGTCGGCGCTCGTCGACCAGCTCATGCTCGACAAGAGTCAGCTGAGCCGCACGATCACCGACCTCGAGAAGCGCGGCCTCATCGAGCGCACGCCGGATCCGAACGACCGCCGCTCCCACCTCCTCTCCGCCACGGAGAAGGGCCGGGCCGGCCACGCCGCGTTCCACACGACACCCGAGACCCGCACGCTGCGCGCGAAGCTCGACGACTGGGACATCGACGACATCCACCGCCTCGCGACGCTCCTCCACGCGCTGAACGCGGACTGAGGGCGGCAGGCGCGCGAGCCCTGTCAGGATCGCGCCTGGCCCCGTACGATAGGGGCGTGCAGGAAGATATCGTTCGCAAGGAGACCGAGGCGCGGCCGGCACGGCCCACCCTGCGCGTCCTTGCGGCGACATTGCTTGTGTGCGTGGGCATCATCCTCCCCTCGGCCGCGACTTCCTCCGACGCGACCTGGAACGACTCCGAATCCGCGTCCGGCTCGCTCTCGGCAGCGACGATTCCACCTCCTACTCGTGCCGCAAGCTGCACATACAGCCCCGGCTTGCTCGGACTGGGCGCACGAGTGCAGATCTATTGGTATCTGCCCGCGGGATACAGCCTCGGCAGCATCGTGACCGAGGCTTCAACGAGCGGCCTCGGCTCAGCTCTGGCGCCGCTGACCGGCTTCTCTCTCAGCGCGAATACCACTCTTCAGTCGAACGGCTCGTACCGTACAGAAGTCCCCACCAACCTGCTCGGCGGGCTCCTCGGATTGGGAAGCGAGCTGGAGATCTCGCTCTCTGTTGCGGATCCGAGCGGCTGGCGTTCGCAGCCCCTCCGGGTCGCGACAAACGCGGGCCTCATCGCGGGGCTCGGCGGCAACTGCCGAAACCTGAACTAGGGCACGGGCCGACGTCGCACCGGGCCGCGAGATTTTTCGGCCAGGGAGAACGAGATCATCGCGCCCGCCTCACCGCGCGCGCGATTGTGATCGCGGCACCGGCGCCCAACGCGCCGATGGCGGCGCAAGCGAGACCCCAGAGGGTCATGGACCCGGTGGGCTGCAGGGGCGTCTGCGGCCCTTCGGCGTCGTTTGGTTCGCCGACGCCGGAGGCCGTGAGGCGCAGCGATCCTTGCGCCGATTCGGGCAGGTCCGTCGGCGCCACGACGATAAGGTGCAGGTATGCCGCGTCGGTATCCGGCATGGAGAGCAACTCGGTTCCGTCCTCGAGCAGGCGCCCCAGAGGGCGCAGGTGTGTCTCCCCCGCCGCGCACGCGCCTCCCTCCCACTCGGTCGCGCACCGAAAGGCCTCCACCTCGAGCCCGAGGTCGCCCACCTCGGCGAGCGAGACGGTGACCGTTCCGGGCTCCCCCGGCGTCGTGGTCACGTCGACGAACCACTCGACGGTCGTGCCGGGCGAAAGCTGTGCCGCGGTCTCGGCATCGAGATCCGACGAGATATGGATCCGGTCGCCGTCGTCGCTCGGCGTCGCCGCGAGCCCCACCGCGACGGCGAAAAGCAGCGCGCTCATTCGTCTCTCCGCTCTCGCGGCCAGAACGCCCACCCCACGAGCGCGCCCGCGACGAGCGTCATCGCGCCCATCACGATCGGGTTGCCGAACGAGGCGAGCGTCGTGGCGATGCCCGGGATCGAGAACATGACCGAGCGCACCGTCGTCACCGTGTACGGGTACGGGTCGTCCTGCTCGTTCGCGTCGCCCCGCATCGTGATGACGCACTCGTCGGCGCTGGAACCCGGCTCGACGCTCGTCACGCGGTGCGTGACGGGAAGCTCATCCTCGCCCCGGTCGACCGTGACGACGTTGCCGACCTCGATCTCGCTCGCCGGAACCTCCTGCACGATCGCGACGGATCCGGTCGGGATCGTCGGCGACATGGATCCGGTGCGGAACATGATCAGCGAGATGTTCAGCGTGAACGCGAGCACGAGCAGCACGAGGCACAGGGCGCCGAGCGCGGCGGCGATCCACAGCAGCACGTCGCCGATCACCCGCATGGGGTGCGGATGCTTCCTGCGGGCCTCGCGCAGCGACGCCCTGGTCTCGGTGAGGGTCATGTGTTTTGTGCGTTCACGGTCCAGCGCGGCGCCACCGTAAGCCCCTGCGCGGCGTTGTCCGTGTTCGCGGGCATCGTGATCTCGAAGCAGTAGGTGATCGTGGATCCGCCGTTCGCGTCGAGATTCTGAGTCGCGGTGGGCGCGGTGGTGAGGACGGATCCGCGAGGCACGAGGACCGTGCCCGCGTCGAACGCGGCCGCGTCGCACGCTCCCGCGGTGCTGCTCACGCCGTATGTCAGGTAGGCGCCGAGCGCGGATCCGTTCGCCGCGTCCGCGGCGAGGCTCGCGGTGCCGGCGGCGGATCCGGTCGTCGTGCGAACCGAAAACGATGCGTGCACGGTTGTTTCGGGAATCAGCCCGGCCGCCGGAGCGTCGAACGCGAGTTGCGCGGGGCCCTCCGCGGGATGATCCGTGAAGGTCGCGCCGTCGGTGGATCCGACGATTCCGAACGTGCCAGCGGTGAGGCTCGCCGTCGCGGTCTCGTTGTCGGTCCAGGCGGCGAGGGTGGAGGCCGCGCCGATGCCGACGACGACGCCCGCGGCGAGAAGGGCGCGCACCTTCTGCGATGCGCGCCTCCCCCGCCGACGATCCGTCATTAGCTAGCGTCGTTCGACGTTGCCACGAACTCCCACGTTGCCTCGGCTGTCTGGCCCTGGGCGAGGTCGGGCGATGCCGTCACCTGGATGCAGAGCTGGACGGCGGTGCCGGCCGCGCCATCGCCGGCGACAAGATCGACGGTGTTCGTCGCGGCGTTTGCGCCGTCGAGTGCGTCGGCGGATCCGAGGAGCGTGCCGGCCGCGAGGGTCGTCGCGTCGCAGGTCGCGGTCGGGTCGATGGCCGCGATCTCGTACGCGTAGTCGGCGACGGCGCCCGTCGCGGTGGCCGCGGAGGGCTGCGCCAGGGTTCCGGAGACCGTCGTGGCGGCGTCGAGGCGCACGAAGAACGAGTCGTAGACGACCTGCTCCGGGACCATGTTGTCGGTCGTGAGCGTGAACACCTCGGCCGCGGCGTCTGCTGTGGCGTGCTCGGTGTACGTGGCGTTGTCGGTGGATCCCTCGAGGTTGAACGAACCCGACGCAAAGTCGGCCGTCACGAATTCGGAGTCGTTCCACGCGGCAAGCGTGTAGGCGCCGCCGACGCCAACAACGGCACCGGCAGCCAGAATGGCAAGAACCTTACGACGACGCGAAGCTGTCTGAGACATGTGTGGAGCACCCTTTGCGCTCGCGGGCCGCGCACGGTTGGCGCTCGAAACCCGCGACTTACCCCCAATTATGGGGGAGTACTGCGCGATTCTCAACTAACTCCCAGGAAAGCGGCCCGACCCCACACCCCGCGAGATCGCATAGTTTTCGCGACATCTCACCGAATTCAGTGCGACCTCGCGAAAAGAGTGCGACCTCGCGGAAGTGGGACCACAAAAGAGTGCGATCTCGCGGAAAGGTGGGGCCGACCCGGGAGTCGGCCCCACCTGGAGGAGTAGCCCCTACGCGCGGCGGGCGCGGAGGCGGCTGACGACCGAGAATCCAAGCACCACGATGAGCACGCCGTAAAGCGTCAGCGCGATCGGGCCCTGCACCAGCACCGAGAAGTCGCCGTTGGCGCTCATCGCGGCGTCGCGCAGGCTCGTCTCGGCGAGCGGGCCGAGCACCATGCCGATGATGAGCGGCGCGAGCGGGAAGTCGAGGGCGCGCATGAGGAAGCCCACGATTCCGACCCCGAGAAGCATCGCGAGGTCGAAGGTCGATCCCGACGAGGCGTAGATACCCATGGCACAGAACATGGTGATTCCGGCGTACAGGTAGGGGCGCGGGATCAGCAGCAGCTTCGCCCACAGCATCGCGAACGGCAGGTTCAGGATCAGCAGCACCACCATCGCGATGAAGAAGCTCGCCAGCAGCGACCACACGAGGTCGGGCGCGCGGTCGAATAGCAGCGGGCCCGGTTGCAGGCCGTACTGCTGGAACGCCGCGAGCATGATCGCCGCCGTCGCCGAGATCGGCAGACCGAGCGAGAGCAGCGCGCCCATCGCCATGCCGGTCGTCGAGTTACCGGCCGCCTCCGGGGCCGCCAGGCCGCGGATCGCGCCCTTGCCGAACTGCGGATCCTTGCGGCGCGCGTCGAGCCGCTTCTCGACTCCGTAGGCGAGGAAGGTGGGGATCTCGGATCCGCCGGCCGGCACGACGCCGAACGGGAGGCCGATCGCGGTACCGCGCAGCCACGCGGGCGCCGCCTCGCGCAGCTCGCTCTTCGACAGCCACGGCCGCCCCTTGGGGCGCACGATCGCCTTGCCGACGATGTGACGCTCCATGCAGGCCACGTAGATGACCTCGCCGAGCGCGAGAATCGCGACCGTCACGGTGACGAGCGAGATGCCGTCGAACAGGTACGGGGATCCCATCGTGAAGCGCTGGGCGCCCGAGACGCCGTCGATGCCGATGACGGCGATGCCGAGGCCGAGGAACAGCGACGCGAGGCCCTTGACGGTGTCGTCGGTGACGACCGTCGAGGTGGCCGCGAAGGCGAACACGGCGAGGGCGAAGAACTCGGCCGGGCCGAACTGCGTCGAGAAATCGGCGAGCACGGGGGCGAGGAAGACGACGCAGATCGAGGCGATGAATCCACCGATGAACGCTCCGATGGCGGCGGTCGCGAGCGCCTTCGCCGCGCGCCCGTCGAGCGCCATCTTGTGGCCCTCGAACGTCGACGCGATCGCCGACGCCTGGCCGGGCGTGTTCATGAGGATGCCCATGGTCGAGTCGCCGAAGAGGCCACCGAAGTAGACGCCCGAGAACATGATGAACGCGGCCGTCGGGTCGAGCGCGAACGTCACGGGCAGGAGCAGCGCGACGGCCATCGAGGATCCGAGGCCGGGAAGCACGCCCACGGCGGTTCCGAGCACGCAACCGATGAGCACCCAGAGCAGGTTTTGCAGCGAGAGGGCTCCGATGAAGCCGTCGCCAAGAAGCTGAAGAGTATCCATGCTTAGAACTCCCATCCGAGAATGCCCGACGGCAGCGACATGCCGAGGGCCATGTCGAACGCGATGTAGACGAGTGAGCTGGCCGTGAGGCCGATGATGAGGCTGCGGATGTGGCGGTGCTCGCCGAATCCGCGCGCGATGGCCCAGAAGAGCAGGCCCGCGCCGATGATCCAGCCGAGCACGGGAAGCAGCGCGATGAAGCCGCCGAAGCCGACCACGATCCAGGCGAGCGATGCCCAGTCGACCTTCTCACCGGATCCGTCGCCGGTGGCTTCCGCGAGCGGCGCCCGGAAGGCGCGCACGACGAGCAGGACGGCGAAGATCGCGAGGCCCGCCGCGATGAGGCCGGGGAAGAACCCGGGGCCGGGGAAGCTCGTGCCGTCCGGAACCGTCATCGTGACGATGCCGATCGCGAGGTAGGCCGCAAACGCCAGCAGCACGGCCGGCATGATGAGGTTCTTCGCGAGGCCGCCGAAGCGCAGCTTCTGGCCGTAGGTCGCCGACAGCGCCGTCGGGTTGTTCTGACCGCTCATCGTCCCATCTCCTTGTAGAGCATCTCGATGCGCTCCGTCTCCTCCGCGAGGAACTCCTGCAGCTCATCGCCCGTGCGCACGTTGACCGTCCAGTGGTAGCGCTCGACGGCGTCCTGCCACTCGTCGGTCGCGAGCGACTCGGCGATGAGCTCGTCGAGCGACTCGATCTGCTCGTCGGTGATGCCGGGAGGTGCCGACAGGCTGCGCCAGTTCGACAGCGTGATGTCGTAGCCCTGCTCGCGGGCCGTCGGGATGTCGATGCCGTCGACGGGCTCCTCCGCCACGAGGGCGAGGGCGCGCAGGCGGCCCGACTCGATCTGGTCGATGTTGTCGGGGTATCCGCCGGTCGCGGCCGCGGCCGTGCCGTTCAGCAGGGCCTGGATGGCCTCGCCGCCGCCGTCCGACGAGATGTACGTCGTCTCGGTCGGCGTGATGCCGGCCTCGAGGGCGAGGTCGGTGACGACGAGCTGGTCGAAGGATCCGCCACCCGTCCACGGCAGGGCGGCCGGATCCTCGCGCCACGCGGTCACGAGGTCGTCGAGCGTCTCGTACGGCGAGTCGGCGGGCACGACGATGACGTCGTACTCCTCGAACAGCACCGCGAGGTTCGTGACGTCGTCATAGGTCTTGTCGCTCGAGTACTGCACGCTCGCGGCGAGGAGGCCCGTGCCGCCGACGAGCAGGTTGTTGGCCCGGCCCTCGAGGTTCACGACGTTGCCGAGCGCGATCGTGCCGCCGGCGCCCGGCATGTTCACGACCTGCACGTTGTTGACGAGCGAGTTGGCCTTCTGCGCCTGCTGCAGCTCGCGCGCGACCGTGTCCCAGCCGCCACCGGCGGCCGCGGGCGCGACGATCGTGAGGGACGCGTGCACGTCCTGCCCCGCGGCGGCGGAGCTGATGGATCCGTAAGATGCGATACCGATCGAGGCGACGGCGACGAGACCGCCGATGACCCGACCGACGTTTCGGCGCCCCGATTTCTGGTTCTGTGACATGAATTCACTCCTTTGTGCTGTCAGCACAGCCGTCAGCTACCTTGCCTCGGGTTCGCGCTTCGCGGCAATCCGCGAAAGACTTATGCTCTTTGATGCTCACGGAGGGAGACCGCAATGAGGCGACGTTTCGCCCGCTTCGCGCTGCTCGCCCTGCCGACCCTGCTCGTTCTCGCCTGCGTCGGCGGCACGACGGCGATCGCGGTCGCGGTGCAGCGCGACGGGATCCGCGCGACCACGACCGAGCGCGTCACCGAGGTCTCGACCGAGTTCGCCGACCTCGATCAGGTACGCACGGTGCTCGAGGATCTCGGATCCACCGAGGGATCCCTCGAGGAGGCCACCGCCGAGCTCCAGCCGCTCGCGAGCCTCGTCGAGAGCGCCGCGGGCGTCGACTACCTCGTCGTCATCGCGCCCGACGAGCGCCGCATCACCCACCCGACGAGCGAGGCGCGCGGCGAGATCGTCTCGACGGATCCGTCCGAGGTGCTCGCGGGCGAGACCGTCGTCAACATCATGGACGGCACGATCGGCCGCACCCTGCGGGCGAAGGTGCCCGTGATCGGCTCCGATGGATCGGTCATCGGGGCCGTCTCGACCGGCATCCTCGAGAAGCGGATGTCGAAGGACATCGAGGACGCGCTGTGGCGCCTGCTGCCCTGGAACATCGGCGCCCTCGTCATCGGCATGGCCGCCAGCACGGCGCTCACGACGGCGATGCACCGGCGCATCCGCCTGCACGACGAGGCCGCGCGCGAGCTCGAGCACACCTCCGCGACAGCCGGGGCGCTGCGCGAGCAGTCTCACGAGTTCGACACGCGCCTGCACGTGATCCGCGGGCTCGTCGCGCACGGCGACCGCGCCGAGGCGCTTGACTACATCGACTCGTCGGCGCGCGTGACGACGGTCGCGGATCCGGCACTCGCGTCGATACCTCCCCTGCTGCGCGCGACCTTCGAGGCGCTGGGCGCCGAGCTCGCCTCCTACGGCGCGCGGCTCGACCTCGACGTCGATATCGAGCGCGACGCCGATGACCAGCTCGTGCTCGTGCTCGCGAACCTCTGCCGCAACGCGGGCGAGGCGGGCGCCCACGCGGTGCGCTGCGAGCTGCGCGAAGCCGGCGGGCGCTTTCACGGCGTCGTCTCCGACGACGGCCCCGGGATTCCACCCGCCCACGCCGCGCAGATCTTCGCCCGCGGCTTCTCTACGAAACCGGATCCGACCGGCACGGGCCGCGGGATCGGGCTCGACCTCGTACGCCGCACGATCGTCGCGCGCGGCGGATCCATCGAGGTATCGTCGGCGGGCGGCACGCGCTTCGCATTCGATATGGAGGTCCTCCGATGACGCCCTCCCCCATCCGCGTCATGGTCGTCGACGACGACGCCCACGCCCGCGACCTCCACGCGCGCTTCGTCGCCGAGCTGCCGGGCTTCACGGTCGCGGCGCGCACCGGATCCGGCACCGCGGCGATCGAGCTCAGCCAGCGCGGCGACATCGACCTGATCCTGCTCGACCTGCGCCTGCCGGACGTGAGCGGCATCGAAGTCATGCACCGCATCCGCACGGTCGCCGTGCACTCGCCCGACATCATCGTCATCAGCTCGTCGCGCGACCAGATCACCGTACGGCAGGCGCTCGCGGGCCGCGTCGCCGGCTACCTCGTGAAGCCGTTCAGCCAGGAGGTCTTCGCCGAGCGGCTCACCGCGTACCGCGCGGGCCGCACGGCGCCGGATCCGCTCGAGCGCGGACTCGATCTCGCCCAGGGCGAGATCGACAGCCTGCTGCAGACCGGCCGGATCCCGATCGCGGTGGCCCCCACGGGGCCGGTCCCCGCGCTCCCGAAGGGGATCTCCCCCGTGACGCTCGCGCGGGTGCGCGAGGCGCTGGATCCGGTGGTGCCGAGCTCGGCCGCCGAGGTCGCCTCGCGCTGCTCGCTCTCGCGCGCGAGCACGCGCCGCTACCTCGACCACCTCGTCGGCCGCGGCGAGATCGCCCTCTCACACCGCTACGGGGCGCGCGGGCGGCCCGAGGTGCTCTACCGGCTGACGCCGTCGCCGGTCTAACAACGACAAAACCCCCTGCTCCCGAAGGAGCAGGGGGTTTTGTCAGTCAGAACGCGACTTAGGCAGCGAGGCCGTTCACGTCGAGCGGGATGCCCGGACCGAAGGTCGTCGAAACGGCGCCCTTCTGGATGTAGCGACCCTTCGCCGACGACGGCTTCAGGCGGACGACCTCGTCGAGGGCGGCCTGGATGTTGTCGCTGAGCTTCTCAGCGTCGAACGAGGCCTTGCCCACGATGAAGTGGAGGTTCGCGTGCTTGTCAACGCGGAACTCGATCTTTCCGCCCTTGATCTCCTCAACCGCCTTCGCGGGGTTGGGGGTCACGGTGCCGGTCTTCGGGTTCGGCATCAGGCCACGGGGACCAAGAACCTTACCGAGGCGACCAACCTGGCCCATGAGCTCCGGAACGGCAACGGCCGCGTCGAAGTCGGTCCAGCCGTCGGCGACCTTCTGGATGAGCTCGGCGCCGCCGACCTCGTCCGCGCCCGCGGCGATGGCAGCCTCAGCGGCCTCACCATTCGCGAACACGATGACCTTGGCGGTCTTACCGGTGCCGTGCGGGAGCATGACGGTGCCGCGCACCATCTGGTCGGCCTTGCGGGGGTCGACAGCGAGCTTCAGCGCGACCTCAACGGTCGAGTCGAACTTCTTCGAACCCGTCTCCTTCGCGAGGGCAACGGCCTCGGCGGGAGTGTAGAACTTGCCCTCAGCAACCTTGGCGGCGGCTGCGGCGTAAACCTTGGACTTAGCCATTTTCGTTTCCCCTTAGCCCTCGACCGTGATGCCCATGGAACGGGCGGTGCCGGCGATGATCTTCGACGCAGCGTCGATGTCGTTCGCGTTCAGGTCGGGCGCCTTCTGCTTGGCGATCTCCTCAACCTGAGCCTTCGTGAGCTTGCCGACCTTGACGGTGTGGGGCGTGCCCGAACCGCTCTTGACGCCAGCAGCCTTCTTGATGAGCTCCGCCGCCGGCGGGGTCTTCAGGACGAAGGTGAAGCTGCGGTCCTCGTAGACGGTGATCTCAACGGGGATGACGTTGCCGCGCTGCGACTCGGTCGCCGCGTTGTACGCCTTGCAGAACTCCATGATGTTGACGCCGTGCTGACCGAGCGCGGGGCCGATGGGCGGGGCGGGGTTGGCCGCACCAGCCTGGATCTGAAGCTTGATCAGACCCGAGACCTTCTTCTTAGGTGCCATTGGGTTTCCTTTCGTCGAACACGCACCGAATGCGCATGCTCTCCCACGCCCTGGCGGGGCGTGGTGTCTGCGAGCGCGCCACGAGGACGCGCAAACCATGCAAGTCTACCGGATCCATCGGGATCTGTTCCTCAGGATCCGCTGGGTTCCTCTTGCTTCTCCGGATCCTCCGGGTCCTCCGGAAACTCCGGATCCTCCGGAAACGACGATGCCCCGCCGGAGCGGGGCATCGTGCGAAAAACTCTTAGTTCATCTTGGTGACCTGGTCGAACGCCAGCTCGACCGGAGTCTCGCGCTCGAAGAGCGACACCAGGACCGTGAGCTTGCCGCTCGCGGCGTTGATCTCGCTGATCGTGCCGGGGAGGCCCGCGAACGAGCCGTCCTTGATCGTGATCGTCTCGCCGATCTCGTAGTCGACCTCGGCGGCGATGGTGCGCTGCGCGTTGATTTCCTTGGCCTTCGCGTCGCCCGACGCTGCCTTCTCGGCCTCGCGGATCTCGGCGAGGGGCTTCAGCATGTTGAAGGCCTCTTCGAAACGCAGCGGCGCGGGGTTGTGGGCGTTGCCCACGAAGCCCGTGACGCCCGGCGTGTGGCGAACGACCGACCAGGAGTCTTCGTTCAGCTCCATGCGCACGAGCACGTAGCCCGGGACGCGCACGCGGGTGACCATCTTGCGCTGGCCGTTCTTGATCTCGACGACATCTTCCATCGGAACTTCGATCTGGTAGATGTCTTCTTCGACCTCGAGCGTCGACTTGCGCTGCTCGATGTTGGCCTTGACCTTGCGCTCGAAGCCGGCGTAGGTGTGGATGACGTACCACTTACCCTCGAGGATGCGCAGCTCCGCGCGGAACTCGGCGTAGGGGTCTTCGTCTTCCTCTTCCGCCTCTTCCGCGGTCTCCTCGAGAAGCTCGCCGTTTTCCTCGGCGTCTTCCGTGAGAACCTCAGCGGCGGCCTCGGCCTCGCTGGTCTCGTCGATCTCGAGTGCGTCGTTCACGATGGCGTCTGCCTCCGGGTCTTCGATGTCGATGTCTTCGTTGTCGGCAAGTCCCGCACCGTCATCATCGACATGCATTGCCCGATGTTCCGCAGCCTCGCTCGCGCGCTCGTCCTCGGTGAGGACGCTGCCCGTCTGGGCCTCGTCATCCTCGCTGGACTGCTCTGCGGCAGGAGCCCAATCAGCGTCGTCGAGATGCTTTTCAGACACGACTACACCCTCTTTCGGTTTAGGTCGGAATGCCGAAAACGACGTCCACAATCCACGAGAAGAGCGTGTCGAATCCGAACACCAGGGCGATCATCACGATGACGAACCCGAGGACAATGCTCGTGAACTTCACGAGCTCCTTGCGCGTCGGCGTGACGACCTTGCGGAGCTCCGCAATGACCTCGCGGAAGAAGATCACGATACGGCGGAAGAAGTTGACCTTCTCGCCGGAACCCGCGCCTCCCGCGGCGGCTACGTCCTGAGCCATTCGTCACCTTTCGTGGATCAGCCATGTGCTGAGACGAGCAGGGCGGACAGGAATCGAACCTGCAACCTGCGGTTTTGGAGACCGCTGCTCTGCCAATTGAGCTACCGCCCTAGAGTCGTGTGACTCTAGAGTTCTCGCCGCACCCCGAAGGATGCAGTGAAGAACTGCTCTAGCGATCATACGGCATGCGCAGGGTGCGCGCGAACCGAGCCAGCTTCTCGCGCGTGGCGGATCCGCTCTGCCGCGCCCGCGGATCCGCCCGGGCCAAGTACGCTAAGCGTGTGACTGAACGCGCTCCTCTCTCCCAGAAGATCACCGCCATCGCCGAGTCTGCGACCCTCAAGGTCGACGCCAAGGCCAAGGCCCTCAAGGCCGAGGGACGCCCCGTCATCTCGTATGCCGCGGGCGAACCCGACTTCTCGACGCCCGCGAACGTCGTCGAGGCGGCGCAGGCCGCGCTCGCGGATCCGGCGAACTACCGCTACTCGCCCGCCGCCGGCCTCCCGGCGCTCAAGCAGGCGATCGTCGAGAAGACCAAGCGCGACTCGGGCCTCGAGGTCGAGCCGAACCAGGTCGTCGTCACCAACGGCGGCAAGCAGGCCGTCTACCAGGCCTTCCAGGTGCTGCTGAACCCGGGCGACGAGGTTCTCCTCCCCGCGCCGTACTGGACGACGTACCCCGAGGCGATCCAGCTCGCCGATGGCACGCCCGTCGAGGTGTTCGCGGGCGCCGACCAGGAGTACAAGGTCACCGTCGAGCAGCTCGAGGCCGCCCGCACGCCGAAGACGAAGGTGCTCGTCTTCGTGTCGCCGTCGAACCCGACCGGATCCGTCTACACCCCCGAGGAGACCGCCGCGATCGCGCGCTGGGCGCTCGAGCACGGCGTGTGGATCATCACCGACGAGATCTACCAGAACCTCACCTACGACGGCGTGCGCGCCGTGTCGATCGTCGAGGCCGTGCCCGAGGTCGCCCAGCAGACGCTGCTGCTCAACGGCGTCGCGAAGACCTACGCGATGACCGGATGGCGCGTGGGCTGGATGGTCGGCCCCGTCGACGCCATCAAGGCCGCCGCGAACCTGCAGTCGCACCTGACGAGCAACGTCAACAACGTCGCCCAGCGCGGCGCAATCGAGGCGCTCACGGGCCAGCAGGACTCGGCCGAGGAGTTCCGCCAGGCGTTCGACCGCCGCCGCAAGCTGATCGTCGAGGAGCTCTCGAAGATCGAGGGCGTGACGGTGCCGACGCCGCAGGGCGCGTTCTACGTGTACCCCGACGTGCAGGGCCTGCTCGGCCGCGAGTGGGGCGGACGCCAGATCAACACCTCGCTCGAGCTCGCCGACTACATCCTCGACGAGGCCGAGGTGGCCGTGGTTCCGGGCGAGGCCTTCGGCCCCAGCGGATACCTGCGCCTGAGCTACGCCCTCGGCGAGGACCAGCTGCTCGAGGGCGTCCAGCGCCTGCAGCGCCTCTTCGCGTAACCCCTCATTTGGGTCGCCAAAAAATGCCGCCTCGGGGGACCTCGAGGCGGCATTTTTTGGCGACCCATCGCAGGGTTCGACGCCGCTTCTAGTGGGTCGCCATAAATCGTCGCCTCCGCACCGCTCGGGGCGACGATTTATGGCGACCCCGTGTCGGGAGGGGGGGTCAGCGCGTCCACAGCCCGTTTTTCGCGGATCCGGCTGTGGATAGTGCGGATCCGGCGCGGCGGGCGGCGCAGGATCGCTCGCATGAACCCCTCGCCCCTGCCAGAATCACTTCCGCCTTCCTTCACGATCGAGCACGCGCGCGGAGGGCGTCACTCCTCGGCGGCTGCGTGCCTCTGACCTCGTCACGCCGTTTCATGGCACGCGGTCGCGCCTGCCGCTCGATAGCCTCGACGACCGGATGCGCCTGCTCTGCGAGGCGCTCCCCGAACACGCGTTCATCGCCGGCCCCACGGCCGCGCTCGCCTGGGGCTTCCCGCTCACTTTGCCGCTCCGCGAACGCGCAAGCGGCGTGCTCTGCGTCGGAGTTCCGGCGAAACAGAACCGGATCCGCCGGCCCGGGGTGCGCGGGCGCGCTCTCCAGCTGGATCCGGAGGACATCGTCGAACGCGATGGCTACCGCGTCACGAAGCCCGAGCGCACGTGGGTAGATATCTCCGAGGAAGTCTCGCTTCCGAGGCTCGTCGCGATCACCGATTTCCTCCTTCGCGGCGGGATCCAGCGATACGAGCTCGAGCGCGCCCAAGAGCGCGCGGGTCGACGCAAGCCCGGTCGCGAACGGCGCGGTCGCGCGCTCTGGTTTGCGGATCCGCGCTCGGAGTCTCCGAAGGAATCCGAGCTCCGGGTGCTTCTTCACGAAGCAAAAATTCCGCGGCCGGAGCTCAACGTCGACATCTTCAACGGCGATCGCTTCGTGGGGCGCGTGGACATGCTTATCCGCCATGCGAAGATTGTGATCGAGTATCAGGGCGACTACCACCGCGACGCGAAGCAATGGCGTCGCGATGAACAGCGCCGAGCCGAGCTCGAGTCGCTCGGATACGTCGTGACCTACGTGACGCAGGAGGATCTCGAGGATCCGGAGCGACTCGCGGAGCGCATCCACCGGCTGATCGCCATGCAGCTCGCGCGCTAACGATGGGTCGCCATAAATCGTCGCCTCGGGCGGCGCCGAGGCGACGATTTATGGCGACCCAATGTGGGGGCGACACGTTGTGGGGGCGACCCGTGGGGGCGACCCAACGGGGCGACCCGTGGGGGCGACCCGTGGGGGCGTCCCGGCGCGCTACAGCTCGACGCCCACGAACACCGGCTCGGGGTTCAGCGTGATGCCGTATTCCGATGCCACCCGCGTGCGCACGTAGCGGGCGAGCGCGGCGACCTCGTCGGCCGTCGCTCCCCCGCGGTTCGTGATCGCGAGGGTGTGCTTCGTCGAGAGCGAGGCGCGGGATCCGTGCAGCGCGAAGCCCTTCGGCAGCCCCGAGTTCTCGATCAGCCACGCCGCGCTCACCTTCACGCGCGAGGCGGGGGCCGCGACGCGCGGCACCTGGCCGTCCCACGTCGCGAGGTCGAACACCTGCACCGCCTCGACGACCTCGTCGACGGGCCAGCGCGGGCACTCCGCCGGCAGGCGTCGCGCGTCGGCCTCCGCGATGATCGGGTTGTTGAAGAAGCTTCCAGCGCTGCGCGTATCGGCGTCCGACGGATCCAGGACCATGCCCTTCGACGCGCGGATCGCGAGCACGCGATCGCGGATCTCCGCGAGCGAGAGCGCGTCGGTTTCCAACAGCGAGAGCGCTCCGCGGATCCGCTCGTCGGCGACCGGGGTCGGATCCGTGCCGACGACGCGGAGATCAAGCGTGATGCCCGCGATGACGGCGTTACGGATCGGTTCCTCGCCATAGTGGCGCTTGAGGTCGGAGGTGCGCGGACCGAGGCCCAGCTCGGCGGCGGGAACCTCGACGATCTCGGAGGATCCCTCGTCGATCAGGTCGACCGAGACGAGCGTCTGCACGATCTCCTGCCCGTAGGCGCCGACGTTCTGGATGGGTGCGGCGCCCGCGGTTCCGGGGATCCCACTCATCGCCTCGACGCCCTGCAGCCCCTCGGCGACCGTCCACGCGACGAACTCATCCCAGTTCTGACCGGCCTCGACCGACACGCGCTGGAACCCCTCCGGCGCGCCGTCGATCGGCGCGAAACCGCTGGTGAGGATCCGGATCACGGTGCCATCGAAGGGCTCGTCGGCGGCGAGTAGATTGGATCCGCCGCCGAGCACGAACCAGTCGTCGTCGGCCGCGTCGACGAGCGCCGCGACGAGCTGCTCCCGCGAGTAGGCGTCGACGATCAGCGACGGCTCGCCGCCGACGCCCATCGTGGTGAGGTCGGCAAGCCTCACGCGGCCGTCACCAGAGCCTGGGCCTTGCCGAAGACCTTGTCGTCCCCGAAGGTGACGGTGAGGTCGACGCGGGCGGATCCGTCGTCCTTCACCAGCCCGACGGTCGCGACATACGTGACGTCGGCGCCCTCGTCGGCGGCGACGAGCACCGGCTTCGTGAAGCGCACGACGTACGACTGCAGGCGCGCGGCGTCGCCGAGCGCGCCGACGAGGATCGAGGATCCGATGCCCATCGTGAGCATGCCGTGCGCGAGCACGCCGGGGAGCCCGACGCGCTGCGCGATATCGTCGCGGTAGTGGATCGGGTTGAAGTCACCCGAGGCGCCCGCGTAGCGCACCAGGTCTTCGCGGGTGAGGTGCACCGTCTGCTCGGTGAGGATCTGGCCCTTTTCGAACGACATCACTCGTCCTCCGATCCGATGAGAAGCGTCGAGGTGGCGGTGACGACGTGCTCGCCCGCGGCGTCGGTGATGACGGTCTCGCTCGTGACCATCGCGCCGGATCCCATGGCGCGCACGCGCGTCACGTTCAGCTGGCCAGTGAGCTCGTCGCCCGCGACGATCGGCCGCGTGTAGGTGAACTGCTGGTCGGTGTGCAGGGCGCGCTCGAGCACGATGCCGGTCGACTCGTCGTTCAGCAGCAGCTGCAGGGTCTGGTCGGCGATGACCATCGCGAACGTCGGCGGCGCGACGACGTCGGAGTATCCCTCTGCGCGAGCGGCCTCCGCGTCGGTGTGCTGGGGCGCGGTCGCGAAGACTGCGCGAGCGAACTCGCGCACCTTCTCTCGACCGACCAGATACGAGGGCGTCGGCGGGAAAGTCCGCTCTACGAGATCGGGGTTCACAGTCACCCCACGAGTCTACTTGCGGCGACCGCGCAGAGCCTTGATCGTCATCTGCACGCCGATGACCAGCAGGAAGGCGGCGAACAGGATGTTCGCGGTGAACGGATCCAGCTTCGCGGCGACGATCACGCCGAGCGGCGTCGTGATGAGCGTCGCGAGCCCGACCACGCCGGCCGCGACGAAGTCGATGTTCTTGTTGCGGGCGTTGCGGAAGGCCCCGGAGACCGTCGTCGGGATCATCATGAGCAGCGACGTGCCCTTCGCGACGAGGTCGTTGGATCCGAAGAGGAACATCATCGCCGGGACGACGATGATGCCGCCGCCAACGCCGATAAGGCCCGAGAGGATCCCGGTCACGATGCCGAGCGCGACGAGCGCGAGGGCCGTGCCGACGTGCATGTCGACGGTCGCGCCGCGCTCCGGGACGACGATGAACATCATCACGACCATGCAGGCGAGGAAGACGATGAAGATCCAGCGCACGATGTTCTCGCGGATCACGTGGAGCAGGTGCGCCCCCAGCTGCGCCCCGATGATGCCGCCGATGGCGAGCAGGACGCCGGCGATCCAGTCGACCTCGCCGTGCAGCGCGTAGGTGATGACGCCGATCGACGCCGTGATGATGATCGAGGCGCCGGAGGTGCCCGAGGCCAGCTTCTGCGAGAACAGCGCGATGCCGACGAGGAGCGGAACGATGACGGTGCCGCCGCCGACACCGAAGAGGCCCGACATGAAGCCGGACACGAGCCCGATCGCCACAAAGGTGAAAAGTGCCTTGGGGCCACGGTCGCGTAGATATTTCATCGCCCCCAGTTTAATCCCGGCGGTTCCCCCGCCCCGCCCGCGTACACAACGACGCAAATTTTGGGCCGAGGTGGGGTAGAAACCGGTTCATACCGTCATTCAGCCGAAAATTTGCGTCGTTGTGTACGGGGGGCAGGAATCAGCCGGCCGTCAGGGTCACATCCCCGGCGGCCAGTTCCACGCTGATCGTGCGGGTGGCGCGGGCCGACTCGTCGAGGTTCGAGCTGATGTCGCCGAACACGCTCTCGCGGGTCATGGCGTAGGGCACGTCGGGCAGCTGAAGCTCGACGGATCCGGCAGACACGTCGATGTCGATCTCGTCGGGGGCTCCCTCTCCTCTGAGGTCGCCCCACAGGTCGCCCGCGGCCACCTCGAACGAGGCGGTCTGAAGCCCCGACAGCTCGATCATGCTGCTGCCGGCCGACATGTCGGCGTCGAGCGAGCGGGCCGAACCCGAGATCGAGAAGTCGCCGGCGCTCAGCCCGTACGAGACGTCGCCGAACTCGCCCTCGGCGCCGAAGCTTCCGGCCGAGATCGAGACGTCGAGGTCGACGCCGTCGAGCGAGCGGGGCAGCACGAGGGTCGAGGTGCTGTCGAAGTTCCAGTCGATTCCGAAGGTGAACCACCTACGCGGCGAGTCGATGACGAGGGTGTCGCCGTGCCGCGTCATGGTCCAGGTGCCGCCGTCCGTGACGCCGTTGAACACGGCCTCGTCGACATTGCCGAACTCGACGCGGAAGTCGCCGGCCGACGAGTTGATCTCGACGCCGCTGACGCCCGTGACGTCCGAGGTGAGGGTCTGGAACTCGCCGCTGCCCGGTCGCGCCGCGCCCATCGCGGCGTAGAGGCCCGAGAAGCCGAGGGTTCCAAGGATCACCACGCCGCCGACAACCCCGAGGGTGATGGCGAGGGCACGGGATCCGGTTCGCGCCTCAGGAGTCTGCTGCGCGGGCGGGATCAGGGTGTCGTTACTCATCGAACTGGTCCGTTCTGTGAGGGCCCGACGGGGCCCGGCTGCGTGGTGGCGTCGATGTGCGCGAGCACGGCGAGCACGCGGCGGTTGCCGGTGTCGTCCTGCTCGAGCCCGAGCTTTCCGAAGATCGACGTGATGTGTTTTTCGACGGCGCCCTCGCTGATGAACAGCAATCGGGCGATCGCGCCGTTGGATTTTCCCTCGGCGATCAGGGCGAGCACAGATCGCTCGCGATCCGTCAGCCGGCCGATCTGCTCATCGCGCGATCGGCGGGTGAGGAGCTGCGCGACGACCTCCGGATCCAGGACGGTCGCGCCGGACGCGATCCGGTCGAGCGACTCGAGGAACTCGGCGACGTCGGTCACGCGATCCTTGAGCAGGTAGCCGATCGCGCCGCCCGGCTGGGCGACGAGGTCGGCGGCGTATCGCTCCTCGACGTACTGCGAGAAGACGAGCACCGCGAGGCGTGGATCCTGCCGACGCAGCGCGAGCGCGGCGCGGATCCCCTCGTCGGTGAAGGTCGGCGGCAATCGCACGTCGACGATCGCGAGGTCCGGATCCTGTTCCGCGGCCGCGTCGAGCGCGCGGCTCGCGTCGGGAAGGGCGGCGGTTACCTCGTGTCCGGCGTCTTCGAGGAGGCGCACGAGGCCCTCCCGCAGCAGCACGGAGTCTTCGACGATCAGGATGCGCATGGCACGCTCACCTCCAGCGAGGTCGGGCCGCCCGCCGGGCTGTCGAGGCGGCAGGTGCCGCCGAGGGCGGCGATGCGGTTCTGGATCCCGTCGAGGCCGCCGCCGGCGAGCACGCGTGCCCCGCCGACGCCGTTGTCTTCGACGCGGGCCCAGAGGGATCCGGTTTCGGGGCGGGCGCGGACCGTCACGCGCGCCTCGGTGGCGCGGGAGTGCTTGGCCGCGTTCGTGAGCGACTCGGCGATCGCGAAGTAGACGGCGGCCTCGGCGTCGCGGTCGACGCGGCCGGGCATCCGCACGTCGAGCACGACGGGGATGTGGGAGCGACTCGCGACGGCCGAGAGGGCCGCGTCGAGTCCGCGGTCGTCGAGGACGGAGGCATGGATCCCGCGGGCGAGCTGGCGTAGCTCGGTGATCGCGGCCTTCGTCGAGGTGTGCGCCTCGGCGAGGAGCTCCTTGGCCTTCTCGGGGTCGGCGTCGATCTTCTGCTGGGCGAGGCCCAACGTCATGCCGACCGAGACCAGGCGGGGCTGGACGCCGTCGTGCAGGTCGCGCTCGATGCGGGTGCGCTCGACGTCGCTCGCGCGGATCGCATCCTGGCGCTGCGCCGAGGCGTCGCGGGCCGCGGCGGCCAGCTGGGCCTCGCGGATCGGGGCGATGAGCACGCGAGACAGCACGCCGTGAAGCATGGCGAGGCCGAAGATGAGGGCCAGCGAGAGCACCGCCGCGGCGACGCCGATGACGGCGGCGAAGGTCGAAGTGATGCGGAATCCGGCAATCGGAACCGACGCGCCGTTGGCGTACAGCGGCGAGAACGCCGCCGCGATGCCGCTCGCGAAGGTCGAGGTCGCGGCGAGGACGATCCAGCCGAGCACCGTCGCGATCGCGAAGTGCGCGATCGCCCGCCACATGCCCGCGTCGATGAACTGCAGCCACATGGTGTGGAGGAATCCGACGAAGCCGCGCTTCGGCGAGCGCCGCGGCCGCAGCATCGGCATGCCGAACCCGTAGAGGCCCTCGACGCGGGCCGTCTCGGTGAAAGCTGTGGCGAAGAGCAGGTAGATGAAGGCGATGAGGAACAGAGCGCCGATGCCCAGCACGGGCAGCAGGCCGAGGCCGACGCTCAGGAAGGTCACGAGAGCGGCGAAGACGAGGCCGCCGAGGAGGCCCACGACGACCAGGTGTGCGGTTGCTCCGAGCAATCGTACGGGCGTGTTCACCCGGGGTTGGGGTGCGGATATCGAACTCATGCCCCTAACGCTACGGAAGCCCGCGGATCCGCACAGCGGGGCGGGCCTCCGGATCCGGGTGGGGTTATCCCCCGACCGCGACCGCGTGGGCCCAGCGCGGGACAACGAGGGGGCTGCCCGATTCCGGATCCGGGATCACGCGGGCACGCAGTCCGAACACGTTTTCGACGAGCGATTCGGTGATGACGTCTTCGGGGGCGCCCGTGGCGACGACGGATCCGTCCTTCATCGCGACGATGTGGTCGGCGTAGCGGGCTGCCTGGTTGAGGTCGTGCAGCACCGCCACGAGCGTGTTGCCCTGCGACTTGTTGAGGCCGCGGCAGAGCTCGAGCAGCTCGATCTGGTGGCTCACGTCGAGGTAGGTCGTCGGCTCGTCGAGCAGCAGGATCGGGGTCTCCTGCGCGAGCGCGACGGCCATCCAGACGCGCTGCCGCTGGCCGCCGGAGAGCTCGTCGACCATGCGGCCCGACAGGTGCCGGATCCCCGTCGCGTCCATCGCGTTCGCGACCGCGAGCTCGTCCTCGGGCGACCACGGCGCGAAGAGCCGCTGGTGCGGGTAGCGGCCGCGGGTCACGAGGTCGATCACGCGGATCCCGTCGGGCGCGATCGGCCCCTGCGGCAGCAGGCCGATCTCGCGCGCGACCTGCTTCGTCGGCATCTCGTGCAGGCTGCGGCCGTCGAGCAGGATCCGGCCCCGCGCGGGCGGGAGCAGGCGCGTCAGGCTCTTGAGCAGCGTCGACTTGCCGCAGGCGTTCGGCCCGACGATCACGGTGAAGGCACCGTCGGGGATCTCGACGGTGACCTCCTCGCAGATGAGCTTGTCGGCGTATCCGAGCGCGGCCTTCTCGGCCATCAGGCGGGTCATTTCTTCTTCCCTTCACGAAGGAGCAGCCACAGGAAGTACAGCCCGCCGATCGAGACGGTGACGATGCCGACCGGCAGCGGGGAGTCGCGGTAGATGCGCTGGGCGACGACGTCGGCCAGCAGCAGGAGCAGCGCGCCGATGGCGGCGGTGGGGCCGAGCGCGAGGCCGTCCGAGCGCACGACGCGGCGCGCAATCTGCGGCGCGGCGAGCGCGATGAACGAGATCGGCCCGACCGACGCCGTGGCGAGCGCCGTGAGCCCAATGCCGATCACGATCGCGAACACCTGCACGAGCCGCACGTTCTGCCCGAGGGCGGTCGCGAACGGCACGCCGATCTGCATCAGCCGCATCGGTCGGCTAAGCGCGAGGGCGCCGATCAGGAAGAGCACGGATCCGCCGAAGACGCCCCAGAACGTCGACCACGAGACGCCGGAGAGGTTGCCGGCACCCCAGAGGCTCGCCATGATGGCGTCTTCGACCGTGGCGGTGAGGAGGATCCAGACGTTGACCGACGCGAGCATCGCGCTCACGCCGATGCCGACGATGATGAGCCGCACGCCGCGCACGGCGCCGCGCTTCGACGAGAGGAAGAACACGACGAACGCCGTGACGACTCCGCCCGTGAACGCACCGGCCATCGTTTCGGCGGATCCGCCGCCGAAGATCAGCATCACGATGAGGGCGCCCGCGTACGAGCCGGTCTGGAAACCGATGACGTCCGGGGATCCGAGCGGGTTGCCCGTGAGGTTCTGGAAGATCGCGCCGCTAATCGCGAGCGAGGCCCCCAGCAGCACCGCGATGAGCACGCGCGGCGCGCGCCACTCGAGCACGACCATCGAGGTGTACGAGTCGCCGCGCCCGATGAGGGCCTGGAAGGCCTCGGCCGGAGTGATCTGGGCCGAGCCCGTGAACACCCCGTAGACGGCGAGGGCTGCGATGGCGCTCCAGATCGCCGCGCAGACGACGCTCGAGCGCACATCGGCGACGAAGAAGGGGCGCTGGCGCGGGCCGATGCGGTAGACCCTGCGCCCGAAATCGAGATCCGTCATCGCCGTCACATCTCCGCGACGCGGAAGCGCCGCACCATATAGATCAGCACGGGCGCGCCGATGAAGGCCGTCACGACGCCCACGGGCACCTCGCCGGCCGTGATGACGCGGCCGAGCACGTCGGCGAAGCCCATGACCGTCGGCGCGATGAGCGCCGAGTACGCGAGGATCCAGCCCTGGTGCGGGCCGACGATCATGCGCGCGAGGTGCGGGGCGAGCAGGCCGAGGAAGCCGATCGGGCCGGCCGCGGCGGTCGCGCCGCCCGCGAGCAGCGCGATCGCGACGAGCACGACGGTGCGGATCCGGTTCGGGTGGGCGCCGAGCGCGACCGCCGACGCCTCCCCCAGCGCGAGCACGTTGAGCGAGCGCGCGCTGAGGAAGGCGATCACGAGGCCCGCCGCGATGAACGGCACGATCGCCATCGTCGCCTCGAGGGGCTGCGACGCCGTCGTGCCCGCCGACCAGCCGCGCAACTTCTCGAGCACGCGCGAGTTCGTCAGCAGCACGGCCGACGAGAAGCCCGACAGCACGGCGCCCAGCGCGACGCCCGAGAGCGTCATGCGCACGGGGTTGCCGCGCGCGGATCCGGTGTTGCCGATCACGAACACGAGAACCGAGGTGACCATCGCACCCGCGAACGACCACCACATGTACTGCGAGATGTCGCCCACGCCGAAGAATGCCAGGCCCACGACGACCGCGAGCGAGGCGCCCGCGTTGACTCCGAGAATGCCGGGGTCGGTCATCGGGTTGCGCGTCACGGCTTGCATGAGCGTGCCGGCGACGCCGAGCGCCGCGCCCGCGACGATGATGAGCGCGGTGCGCGGCACCCGCGAGAACCAGATGGTCTGCGAGAGCGCGTCATCCGGATCCGGGTACAGCAGAAAGTGGGTCACGTCGCCCACCGCAATCGTGCGCGAGCCGACGAGCATGCTCGCCGCGAGCGCGATAGCGCACAGCGCGAAGAGCGGGACGAGCCCGACCCAGCGCCGCCGCGTCGGCGACCCCGGCGCGGCGGCGCCCGGATCCGCCGCCTGCGGGGCGGATCCGAGCGTTGCGGATTGCGAAGTCATCCGGGGGTCAGGCGACCTTGGCCGACGAGGTGACGAGGCCCGTGACCTCGTTCAGCCAGGCGGCGTAGGCGGTCGCCGTCATGGCGCCCTTCGAGCTCCAGGCACCGAGCTGGCCCGCCTCGACGGCCGGGAGCACGTCCCACAGCTCGGTCGAGAAGGCGAAGTCGTCGTTGTAGCCCTCGATGAGCAGAATGTCGGCGGGGTACGTCGACGCGTCCTCCCACGCGACCTGGCCCCACGGGTTGCCCGTCTCGGGTGCGTCGGCGCCGACGATCGTCGCGCCGAGCTCCTCGAGCAGCGTCGCCTGCGCGAAGCCGACGCCCGTGTAGAGCATCTCCTTTGTCGGGCTCGTGAGCATGATGTTGACGTCGTTGGCGGCCAGCGCCTCGCTCAGGGCGGCCTTCGCGTCGGCGAGGGCGGTGTCGGACTGCTCGACCGCCTCGGCCTCGACGTCGGCGCCGAACGACGCGGCGATCTCGCGGGTGTCGGCGATGCGGCTATCGATCGTGTCGCCCGACGGCAGCGGCACGAACGAGGCGACGCGGGTGATCTGCGCGTTCACGTCCTCGTCAAACCACGACCAGCCGGCCTCGGTGCCCTGGCCGACGATCGCGTCGGGGCGCAGCTCTGCGAGCTTCTCGACGTCGATCTCGCCGTCCTTGCCGACGAAGTCGATGCCCGAGATGTCGGCGTCGCCCATCACGAACGGGTTGTCGCACTCGTAGCCGAAGAGGGCGACGGGCTCGATGCCGTACTCGTGCAGCGAGCTGTAGGCATAGCAGTCCATGACGATGTTCTCGGCGCCGTCCTTCTCGGTGCCTCCCGCGGCGGGCTCTTCCGCCGCTTGCGCACACCCGGTCAGGAGGAGGGCGGAGGCTGCAACGATCGCGGCAAGGGAGGAACTACGGCGCACGGGAATACCAATCTCTCGGAGAACACAAACGCTGCGACTCTACAGAGATTGGTAAGGCTAGGCAACCCTAATGTAGTTTTCGGTGCCGCGAGGTGACGATCAAGACCGCGAGCGCCGCGAGGATCCCCGCCGCCGCGAACAGCGACAGCGCCGTGCCGAGCCGGTGCGCCGCGGCGCCCGCGACGGCGCCCAACGCGAGCGCGCCCCAGAGCAGGAGCGGACGATGCCACGCGGTGTGGGATCCGCCCGTGACGAGCGCTGCGAGCGCGAGGCCGAGGCTCACGAGCGTGCCCGTCGCGTACGTGATCGCGATGCGGGCGCGACCGTCGGCGAGATAGAGCGTGTTGATGGCGCCCATAACCATCGAGACGAGGCCGTAATTCCATGCGGATCCAGCGCCCGCGAGATCGAGGACGGCGACGGCGACGAGCGCGACCGCCGCTCCCCCGACGACGAACGGGTGGTGGTCGCGCGTGCGCGCGGCGGCGACGCCCGCGATCGTGACGCCGACGACGAAGGCGACGATCAGGTACACCGACAGGATCGCAACGTGGGCGTGACCTGCGAAGACGTCGACGCCCGCCTGCGTCGAGTTGCCGCTCATGAACGAGACGAACAGGCCACCGGTCTCGATGAATCCGATCGCGTCGACGAAGCCCGCGATGAGGGCGAGGCAACTCGAGAGGAGCAGGCCGCGCTTCGTGGCGTGCTTCAAGGGCTGCGGCTCCCAGTTCCTTAAACGACGACGTCCCCGGATCCGCTTCGCTTTTCAGCGAATGGATTCGGGGACGTGGATCATACTGATCTGTAGCAGGAGCGGGGCTTGAACCCGCGACCTCACGATTATGAGTCGTGCGCTCTCACCAACTGAGCTACCCTGCCGCAAAACGACTATTCTCGTTTCGAGCCCCGAGTCAGGATTGAACTGACGACCCCTTCCTTACCATGGAAGTGCTCTACCACTGAGCTATCGGGGCGTTTCCTGCGAAGCAGGCAACTAGAAAATCATAACAACGACGTGACGTTCTTTTCAAAACGGCGTGTCGCCCGGGCGTTGCGCCTTTAGAAGTCGGTGAAGTCCTGGCCGAGGAGCTCGGTCTCGAGCGCCTCCTGCGCGGTCTTCTCTTCCTTCGAGTAGTGAGTGCCGGCGTACTTCTCGAGCCACGGCTGCGGGTCGACCGCGACGCCGTTGTACCGGATCTCGAAGTGCGTGTGAGCACCCGTCGAGCGGCCCGTGTTGCCGGTCTGACCGATGACATCGCCCACGTGGACCATGTCGCCGACCTGAACGGTCATCGAACCGTTGATCATGTGCGCGTAGTGACTCTCGACGATCTCGCCGTCGATCACGTGCTGGATGCGGATGCTGACGCCGTATGCGCCGCCCGCCTCCGTCGCCTCGGTGACAACACCGTCGGCGATCGCCTGGATCGGCGCACCAAGGCCAGGCGTGAAGTCGATGCCTTCGTGCAGGCGGCCCCAGCGCGCACCGAAGCCCGAGCTCATGCTCGTGCCGATCGCGAAGGGGTACTGGATGTCTGCCGTGACGTCGTTCTCGAAGAACGCGCCGGCGGTGTTCACGCCGGCAACCGCCGCGAGGTTCTGGTACGTCGAGGCCTCGTAGCCGCTGACCTGCGTGAGCGGCTCGGACTCGGTCGAGGATCCGGCGACGTAGCCCTGGAGCTGCTGCTCGGCGGCGACCTCGGTGGCCTCGGTCGTTACGGGCGCTGCCTCTTCGGCCTCGGCCGTCGCGGGGGCCACAAACGGAAGAGCCACGCCGACGATGATCGCGGTGATGGCTCCGGCCGCGGCGACCGATGCGGTGGCGGCGGCAAACTTGCGGAAGGGCGTACCGAGGTGCTTGCTCTTGGTCTTGCTCGTCTTGTTGACCTCGCGCTGCTGTGCAGAGATCGAGCGGCGCGTGACCGGCTGCTGGGCGTTGCTGAAGTTCAGTGCCGCGGCGGCAGCGGCGAACTCGTCGCTCGCTACAGAGTTGCTGTCGCCGGACACCGGTGTCGCCGCGATGCGGCGCGAGCGGCGCAGAGGCAGCTCGGGAGCGGTGTTATCGGAGGTCACGCACGCACTTTCGTCCAGCACCCAGATGGGCTTCGGTCAAGATGAAGAGCTCGTCTTGCCGGGGGAGCAAAGTAACGAACAGGTAACTACGTTACGCGATCTTCACTGAAAAGGCGAGGCGAGATCACTCAGCTTCCACCAGATCCGCGATTTTCCGGGCCAAAACGGGGTGTGCGGCGACCGTCATTTTCCGCCCGAAGGCGTCTCCGTCGAGGGTGAGCACCGCTCCCCCGGCCTCCGCGACGATGAGCGTTCCGGCCGCGATGTCCCAGGGCTTCAGCCCCCGCTCGAAGTAGGCGTCGAGTCGCCCCGCCGCGACGTAACCGAGGTCGATCGACGCCGCGCCGATGCGGCGCACGTCGCGCGCGATGGGCATGACGCGCTCGACCGTCGCGATGTCGCCCGCGTGGGTGGCGGGGTCGTAGCCGAAGCCCGTGGCGATGAGGGCGCCGGCAGGGTGCTCGGCCGCAACCTGCAGGCGGGTTTGTGCTCCGTCGACCTCGAGGTACGCGCCCTCGCCCTGCGCCGCGACGAAGGTCTCGCCGAGCATGGGTGCGTGCACGACGCCCGCGAGCTGCTCGGATCCGCGCACCGCCGCGATGCTCACCGCGTAGCTCGGCATGCCCGAGGCGTAGTTGACGGTGCCGTCGATCGGATCCACGATCCACGTCACGCCCGACGTGCCCGCCGTCGCGTCGGACTCCTCGCCCAGGAAGCCGTCGTCCGGACGCGCGACCGCGAGGCGCTCGCGGATGAGCGCCTCGACCTCGCGGTCGGCCTCGGTCACGATGTCGGCGAGGGTCGACTTGCTGCCGGCGATGCTCACGCCCTCCGCGCGGCGCCTGCGAGCGAGCTCGCCCGCCTCGTGCGCGATGTCCCGGGCAAGATCCAACAGCTGGGTGGTCATGGGGCCACGGTACCCGCCCGCGGGTGTGGGGTCGGGGAATTCGTGCCACGCAGGGGTGGTGCGCGCACGAGACTCGGAGAAATCACGAGAATCGGACCCCTGGGGCCAGAACCTCCGAGTCTCGTGATTCTTCCGAGTTCCGTGACGTGAGGCTCGGGGGATCCGTGCCTCGCGGGGGCGGCGCGGACACAAACCTCGGAGAAATCACGAGAATCGGACCCCTGGGGCGAAAACCTCCGAGCCTCGTGATTCTTCCGACTTCTGTGACGTGAGACTCGGGGGATCCGTGCCTCGCGGGGGCGGCGCGGACACAAACCTCGGAGAAATCACGAGAATCGGCCCCCTGGAGCGAAAACCTCCGAGCCTCGTGATTCTTCCGAGTTCTGTGACGTGAACACACGTACACGCACGCGATTCGCCCGCTTCAAGCCCCACGGATCCACCCCCTCCCGCCCCGCGAGATCGCACTCATCTCGCGAGATCGCACTGAAATGAGTGCGACCTCGCGAAAACAATGCGACCTCGCGGAGTGGGATGGGTGCGGGGCGGGGCGGGAATGGGGCAAGGGCGGGCGCGGACAGCGGAACGCCCCGCCTCCCGGGGGAGGCGGGGCGTTCCGGGGGGGGGATCGCTTAGAGCGGCGGGTGCGGGGCGCCCGCCGGCGGATCCTGCGAGAGGGATCCAGGGATCCCGGAGGTCGGCTGCGCGGATCCGGCGGCCCCGAACGGGTCGAGGTGCTGCTGGCGCGTGAAAGCCGGATCCGGCTGGTGCGCGGCCGGCTGCGGACCGAAGGAACGGGATCCGGGCGACGGGACTCCGGTGCGCTGCGCCTCGAAGTCGGGCTGGCCGTTGGGGAGCATGGGAAGCGGCGTCACTCCGTCGCCGTACGTCGGCCACGGAAGCGCCGCCTGCGCCGCGGGGCGCGAGGCCGCGGCCGCGCGGGGCGTGCGCGGGGCGAACATCGCGGTCACGAGCGGCACAAGCGCCGTTCCGACGGCGGCGAGGATCGCGAGGGCAACCATGACGCGCCCGTAGAGCGGCGGGTAGTCGTGGGGGTAGACGAGCGGGATCAGCGCGGTCACCAGGAGCGCCAACACGAGGCCCGTCGTCACCAGCACGAGGCTGCGCGTGAACGTCGTCACGTACCGGGCGTGTGCACGCCAGATCAGGCGCTGGTGCAGGAGCGCGAGCTGGACGTATACGACAACGAGGATGAAGTTCCAGAACTTGTACGCGCCGCCGAATCCGTAATCGAAGTCGAACGCCTCGTTCGGCACCCAGATGAGGAAGATGCCCGCGAGGAGGATCAGGATCCACGCTGCCATGCTCGCGGGGATGAGCCACGCGGGGCGGTTCGGTGCGAGGTACGAGTCTCCGAGCGCCACTCCCGCGAAGCCTGCGAGCAGCAGGATCGTCAGGAACGCCTTCGGGATCACGTCGCCGCTAGGCGTGAACAGCACCCAGTAGACGCAGATAAAGGCGCCGGCGATGAGCGCGACGATCGCAACCCACATCACGCCCTTGAGGAGCTTCGGGATGTCTGACTTCGGTGATGACGACATGCACTCATCCTGGCACGTAGCTGGCACGGAGTCAGGAAGAAGGCGGATCTGTGGATAACTCTTGGTAACGCAGAAGGCCCGGTCGCAGTGACCGGGCCTTCCCAACGTGGCAAGTGAGGGATTCGAACCCCCGAAGTCGATGACGGCTGATTTACAGTCAGCTCCCTTTGGCCGCTCGGGCAACTTGCCATATGCGCACCCGTCCGACTTTTCCAGACGACCGGAGGCGCAAGCAACAATACTACGCAGGATGACGCACGAGGAGAAATCGGCGCCACCCCCGGGCGCGCCACGCCCTCCCCCTCCCCGCGAGATCTCACTCTTTTCGCGAGGTCGCACTGAATTCGATGCGATCTCGCGAGAAGAGTGCGATCTCGCGGGGTGGGACCAGAAAAGAGTGCGATCTCGCGGGGTGGGACCAGAAAAGAGTGCGACCTCGCGGGGATGCGACCAGAAAAGAATGCGACCTCGCGGGGGTGGGACCAGAAAAGAATGCGACCTCGCGGGAAAGGGGGGGCGGGACGGCGGAACGCCCCGCCTCCCAGTGGGGGGCGGGGCGTTCCGGGCGATACTTAGTTGGCGAAGCCAGCGGCCTCAGCGGCCTCGGCCGACGCGAAGTAGATGTCTGCCTTCACGTTGGCGTAGCCCGCGTCGCCGGGGGCGTAGAACTTCTTGGTCGAGTTCTTGCCCTTGACGTCGAAGCCCTCGGGGGCCGAGCCGTCTTCGAGCGGGGCGGCCGAGTCAGCGGCAGCTTCCTCGACGACCTCGACCTCAGCCTCAGCCGAAACCTCAGCGTCAGCCGAAACCTCGGCCTCAACCTCAACCTCAGCGGCGGGCGCCTCGGTCTTGGTGGCCTTGACCTTGGGGGTCACGGGCTCGAGAACGAGCTCGATGACACCCATGGGGGCGTTGTCACCCTTGCGGAAGCCAACCTTGATGATGCGGGTGTAGCCACCCTGGCGGTCGGCAACGAGCGGCGCGATCTCGGTGAAGAGAACGTGCACGGCTTCCTTGTTACGCAGCACCGCGAGGGCGCGGCGACGCGAGGCGAGGTCGCCGCGCTTCGCGAACGTGACAAGGCGCTCGGCGACGGGACGCAGGCGCTTGGCGCGAGCCTCGGTCGTCTTGATCGACTTGTTGATGAACAGCGCCGACGCGAGGTTCGCGAGGATCAGGCGCTCGTGAGCGGCGCCGCCACCGAGGCGGGCACCCTTCGTGGGCTTAGGCATTTCTCAATACTCCTGTATCGAACAGTTAAGGATGGATCAGAGCGTCTCGTCGTTCTCGTATCCGGCGTAGAAGTTCGTTCCCTCGAAACCGGGGACCGAATCCTTCAACGACAGACCGAGCGAGATGAGCTTGTCGCGCACCTCGTCCACCGACTTCTGTCCGAAATTGCGGATGTTCATGAGCTGCGTCTCCGAGAGGGCGACGAGCTCGCTGACCGTGTTGATTCCCTCGCGCTTGAGGCAGTTGTACGAGCGAACCGAGAGGTCGAGGTCTTCGATGGGCATCGAAAGCTCGGTGGTGAGGACCTCGGCGACCGGCGCGGGGCCGATCTCGATACCCTCAGCCTCTTCGTTCAGCTCGCGAGCGAGGCCGAACAGCTCGACGAGCGTACGACCGGCCGATGCAACGGCGTCGCGAGGAAGCATCGACGGCTTCGTCTCGACATCGATGATCAGCTTGTCGAAGTCGGTACGCTCACCGGCACGAGTTGCCTCGACGCGGTAGGCGACCTTCACGACGGGCGAGTAGATCGAGTCAACCGGGATCTGACCGGCCTCGGCGTACTCGTTGCGGTTCTGGCCGGCCGAAACGTAGCCGCGACCGCGCTCGATCGTGATCTCAAGCTCGAACTTCGCGTCCTCGTTGAGCGTGGCGATGACGAGCTCGGGGTTGTGAACCTCGACACCCGCGGGGGCCGAGATGTCGGCAGCCGTAACCTCGCCGGCACCCGTCTTACGCAGGTAGGCGGTGATCGGCTCGTCGCGCTCGCTCGAGACAACAAGCTTCTTGACGTTCAGGATGATCTGGGTAACGTCCTCGAGGACACCGGGGATCGTGCTGAACTCGTGCAGGACGCCATCAATGCGGATGCTCGTGACGGCGGCACCGGGGATCGACGACAGCAGGCTGCGGCGCAGCGAGTTGCCGATCGTGTAGCCGAAGCCGGGCTCGAGCGGTTCGATAACGAAGCGGCTCCGCGACTCGGAGAGCTTCTCCTCGGTGAGGGTCGGACGCTGTGCGATGAGCACTATGTGTTCCTTTCGATCAAGTGCCCGCTATATGACACTTGTGAATGAGGTCTGTGACTTGTGAGACCTGCGCGCATGCGCGCAGTTGGAACGACGAGTTGCCGGGGTGAGCGAGGCTCACCCCGGCAGAAGCGTACTCAGACGCGGCGGCGCTTCGGGGGACGGCAGCCGTTGTGGGCCTGCGGCGTCACGTCCGAGATCGAACCGACCTCGAGGCCAGCGGCCTGCAGCGAACGGATCGCGGTCTCGCGTCCCGAGCCCGGGCCCTTGACGAAGACGTCGACCTTCTTGACGCCGTGGTCCTGCGCCTGGCGGGCGGCCGACTCGGCAGCCATACCAGCGGCGTAGGGGGTCGACTTGCGCGAGCCCTTGAAGCCCACGCCACCCGACGAAGCCCAGCTCAGGACGGCGCCCGACGGGTCGGTGATCGAAACGATCGTGTTGTTGAACGTCGACTTGATGTGGGCCTGGCCCAGCGCGACGTTCTTCTTCTCCTTGCGGCGCGGCTTGCGCGCGGCGCTCTTCGGTGTAGCCATGTTGTTCTCCTAAACCCTTACGCCTTAGCGTGCCTTCTTCTTACCAGCGACCGTGCGCTTCGGGCCCTTGCGGGTACGAGCGTTGGTCTTGGTGCGCTGGCCGTGAACGGGAAGGCCGCGGCGGTGGCGGATACCCTGGTACGAGCCGATTTCGACCTTGCGACGAATGTCAGCAGCAACCTCGCGGCGGAGGTCACCCTCAACCTTGTAGGCGTCGATCGCGTCGCGAAGCGCCACGAGCTGGTCGTCGGTGAGGTCCTTCACACGGATGCTCTCGTCGATACCCGTGTTGGCGAGGATCTCGACCGAACGGGTACGGCCAACACCGTAGATGTACGTGAGTGCGATCACCACGCGCTTGTCGCGCGGGATGTCAACGCCGGCAAGACGTGCCATGCGATTCTCCTGTAGATAAGTAGAGGTATGGAGCAGGATCGGTGCCCGGGCCTCCACCCCGAGGTGTCCCCCGCGTGATGCGGGTTATTGATCCTGCCAAATTATTGAGTTGTCAGACCCTCTCGCGAGAAGAGGGAAAGAGCAATTAGCCCTGGCGCTGCTTGTGACGCGGGTTCGACTTGCAGATAACCATGACCACGCCGTGACGACGGATCGTCTTGCACTGGTCGCAGATGGGCTTGACGGAGGGCTGAACCTTCATGATGTTCCTTATGCGCTGTCTTCGTGCTCGCGGGTGCGCGAGCCGTTACTTCTCGGCTGGGCCGATCAGCGGTAGCGGTAAACGATGCGTCCGCGCGTGAGGTCGTAGGGGCTGAGCTCCACGACCACGCGGTCCTCCGGGATGATACGAATGTAGTTCTGTCGCATCTTTCCGGAGATCGTGGCGAGCACCTTGTGACCGTTCGTCAGCTCAACGCGGAACATCGCGTTGGGGAGAGATTCAGTCACCGTGCCTTCGATCTCGATGACACCGTCTTTAGCCATAAATTCGCTAACCTTCTGTGCAGACCAGCCGGTCTGCGGTAGTTGGATGGAAGGTGTTCCGTGCGCGCGAGCGCGGACACAACACACCAAAGAGCAATCATAAGCGACACGCCCAGATGTATCAACTTGGGCGTGTCGCGTATGTGATATCAGTCGAGGTTCGCGACGAGGTCGTTCTCGGCGTTGAAGCCGGTCGAGGCGACGCTGACGAACTCGTCATTCACGAGAATCGTCGGGGTGGCACGGCCCGAGGCGCCCGGCATGATGGGCATGTTGGTCGTCTGCTGCGCGGCGAAGTCGGCGTACGTCTCGTCGGTGATGCAGCTGGAGGAGTTCGTCGCGCCGGCGCGCTCGGCGAGCTTCACGAGCTCGTCGTTCGTCAGACCCTCAGTGTTTTCGGAGGGCTGGTTGTCGAACAGCAGGTCCATGTAGGGGTAGAACGCGTCGGGGTCGTTCTCCGCAACGCAGTACGCGGCCGAGGCCGCGCGCGACGAGTACTTCGTGCCCTGCGAGTAGTTATCGAGCAGGTTCGTCGGGATGATCTCGAGCGTGATCGTGTCGTTCGAGATGAGCTCCGAGAGCGTGTCGTCGTACGCGGCGTGAGCCGAGTTGCAAACAGGGCACATGAAGTCGATGTACTCGGTCACCGTCTGGTCACCGGATCCAACGCGGATCGCGCCGCTCTCCTGGTCGATCGTGACCGACGCGGTCGCGCCGTCTGCCGAGGTCGGTGCTGCCGCGGGCGCGGTGGCCTGGCGGTTCATCATGTAGACGAGCACCGCGACTGCGACGACTGCTACGACAACGACGATTGAGATGATCACCGCGAAGAGACTGCGGTTCTTGGCTGCTGCTGCCATGGAAGATTCTCCGGATCAAGAAGTGTGGAAGGGACTCCGCGATCCAGCTTGCCGTTCCCGCATGAACAAGCCGTATGCGTGAGCTGAAAATATCACAGGGTCGCGAGAACGCCGGGTCCCTCGGTGTAGTCGATCCGGTCGCCGTCGAGCAGGATCGCCGGGATCCCGCGGTTCCCCGTCGAGGGGTTGACCGGCACCGTGCCGTTCAGCTGCGCGATGAAATCGGCGTACTCCTGTGAGGTCACGCACGACTGGAACGACGAGGACGAGACCCCGACGTCGGCCGCATGCGCGAGCAGTTCCTCGTCCGAGAGCCCCTCGGATCCTTCGACCGGCTGGTCGGCGTAGAGGGCCGCCATGTACGGCACCACCGCGTCGGGATCCTCGTCGGCGACGCAGTACAGCGAACTCGCCGCACGCGTGGAATAGTTCGTCCCGGACGACTGCGAGTCGAGGAAGCCGACCGCCACGACCCGCAGGGTGATGGATCCGTCTTCGACCGCGGACGCGATGTCGGCTCCCCAGCTGCGCTCGAATTCGCCGCAGTAGGGGCACATGAAGTCGACGTACGTCTCGAGGACGTGCTCGCCGGATCCGACGACGATCGCGCCGGACTCCTGGTCGACGACCGCGATGTCGGGCGCCTCGACCTCGGTAACGGCGTCGCGGTTCATCAGGTAGACGAGGACGGCGACCACCGTGATGGCGATGACGACGACGATCGAGAGGAGCATCGCCCAGAGGCTGCTGCGGTTCTTCACGGCGTCAGGCGATCGGCACCGGGGTCACGCCGAAGGGCGCGAGGCCCGCCGCTCCCCCGTCTTCGGCCGTCAGGACCCAGATGCCGCCGGCGTGGACGGCGACCGAGTGTTCCCAGTGGGCGCCCTGCGAGCCGTCAACGGTCGTGATCGTCCAGTCGTCATCCTCGATGAAGACCTCTTCGCTACCGGCGGTCATCATCGGCTCGACGCAGATGCACAGGCCCGGCTTGATCTCCGCGCCGCGCCCCGGGGTCGCGTAGTGGAACAGCGTGGGCGATTCGTGCATCTGGCGGCCGATGCCGTGACCGACGTAGTCGCGCAGGATCCCCGCAGGCTGGCCCGTCGAGGGAAGCGGATTCGCCTCGATGTAGTCCTGGATTATCGCGCCGACCTCGCCGAGGTGCTTCGACGATGCGAGCGCCGCGATACCCGCCCACATGGATCCGCGGGTCACGTCCGAGAGCTCCTGTCGCTGCGCGACGAGCTCCGGATCCACGGGCTCGCCCGGCACGATGAAGGTGCGGGCCGAGTCGCCGTTCCAGCCATCGGCGGTTTCGGCGCCCGCGTCGACCGACACGATGTCGCCCGCCTCGAGCACGCGCCCGCCGGGGATCCCGTGGACGACCTGCTCGTTGACCGACACGCACACCGTGTGGTGGTAGCCGTCGACGAGCTGGAAGTTCGAGTGCGCCCCGCGCTCGGTGATCGCCTGCTCGGCGATCGCGTCGAGCTCGAGCGTCGTGATGCCGGGCCGGATGGCCTTCGCGACGGCGTCGAGCGCCGCAGACGTCACGAGACCGGGCTCGACCATCCCGCGCAGCTGCGCGGGCTTCTTGTACACCGAGCGGCGGAACACGGGCGGATCCGCTTAGGCGCGCTTGAGGCCGCGCGCGTCGAGCGCGGCGAAGATGCGAGCCGTGATGTCGTCGAGCGAGCCGACGCCGTCGATGCGGTCGAGGATCCCGCGGTCTTCGTACGTCTCGATGATCGGAGCCGTCTCCGACTCGTAGATGTCGAGGCGCTTCGCAACGGCCTCTTCGGTGTCGTCGCTGCGGCCCTCGACCTTGGCGCGCTCGGTGATGCGGGCGAGCGACTCCTCGCGCGGCACGTCGAGCAGGATCACCGCGTGAAGCGCGGCGGCCGACTCGGCGAGGAAACCATCGAGGTAGGCGACCTGGGCGGCGTTACGGGGGTATCCGTCGAGGAGGAAGCCGGCCGTCGTCGCGTCGTCCTGGGAGAGACGGTCGCGAACGATGTCACCGGTCACGTCATCGGGAACCAGGTTGCCCGCGTCGGTGATGGCCTTGACCTTAAGACCCAGCTCTGTTCCGCCCTTGATGTTGGCGCGGAAGATGTCGCCCGTCGAAACGACGGGAACACCGAAAGCCTCTGCCACGCGCACGCCCTGCGTACCCTTGCCGGATCCCTGCGGTCCGACGATCAGAAGACGTGTCGTCATCGAAGAAGCCCTTCGTAGTGGCGCTGCTGAAGCTGCGCGTCGATCTGCTTGACGGTCTCGAGGCCCACACCAACCATGATGAGGATCGAGGTGCCGCCGAACGGGAAGTTCTGGTTTGCACTGACCGCGCTCAGCGCGATGAGCGGGATGAGGGCCACGAGGCCCAGGTAGAGCGCACCAGGGAGGGTGATGCGCGTAAGCACGAAGTCGAGGTACTCGGCCGTCGGACGTCCGGCGCGCACGCCGGGGATGAAGCCGCCGTACTTCTTCATGTTGTCGGCCACCTCAACGGGGTTGAAGGTGATGGCGACGTAGAAGTACGTGAAGCCGACGATCAGCAGGAAGTACACCGCCATGTAGATGGGGTGGTCCCCCGTGACGAGGTACGTGTTGATCCACTGCACCCAGGCGGCCGGCGCGGTGCCGTCGCTCGGGGTGTTGAACTGCGCGATCAGGGTCGGCAGGTAGAGCAGCGACGAGGCGAAGATGACCGGGATAACACCGGCCATGTTGACCTTAATCGGGATGTACGTGTTCGTGCCGCCGTACGTGCGGCGACCGACCATGCGCTTGGCGTACTGCACCGGGATCCGTCGCTGCGACTGCTCGACGAAGACGATGAGGCCGATGATCACGATGCCGACGATGATGACGAGGGCGAAGACCTCGAAGCCCTTCGCGGCCCAGATGGATCCGAGCGCGCCCGGGAACGAGGCGGCGATCGACGTGAAGATGAGGAGCGACATGCCGTTACCGATGCCGCGCTCGGTGACGAGCTCGGCGAACCACATGATGAGGCCGGTACCGGCGGTCAGCGTGATGACGATCATGCTCTGCGTCAGCCAGCTGTTGTTCAGCAGCAGGTTGTTGCAGGCCGCGACGTCGGTGACGCCGAAGAGCTGCCCCGTGCGGGCCACCGTGACGAGCGTCGTCGACTGCAGGAGCGCGAGGGCGATCGTGAGGTAACGCGTGTACTGGGTGAGCTTCGCCTGGCCGGCCTGGCCCTCCTTCTGGAGCGCCTCGAAGTGCGGGATGACCACGCGCAGCAGCTGGACGATAATCGACGCCGTGATGTAGGGCATCACGCCGAGGGCGAAGATCGAGAGCTGCAGCAGAGCGCCGCCCGAGAACAGGTTGACGATCGACATGAGACCACCGGCACCCGCGGTCGCATCGAGACATTCTCGGATGCTGGGGTAGCTGACGAACGGCGCCGGAATGTGCGCGCCGAAGCGGTAGATGGCGATGATGCCGAGCGTGAAGCCGATCTTGCGACGCAGGTCAGGCGTGCGGAAGATCCGGGCGATGGCGCTGAACAAGAAGGTTCCTCCCAGAAACTTTCGGCGTGTACACAAACACACCGCTCTCCAGACTAACGGAAAAGGCCCGGGAGCATGACGCTCCCGGGCCTATCCGAGTGATTCGCTGAGCGCGAATCCTTACTTGACGGAACCGCCAGCGGCCTCGATCTTGGCCTGGGCCGAAGCCGAAACCTTGTCGACCGAAACGTTGAAGGCAACGGTGATGTCGCCATCGCCGAGGACCTTCACGAGCTGGTTCTTGCGCACGAGACCGTTCGCCACGAGGATGTCGGCGTTGATGTCGCCACCCTCCGGGAAGACCTCAGCGAGCTTGGCCAGGTTCACAACCTGGTACTCGGTGCGGAAGGGGTTCTTGAAGCCACGGAGCTTCGGTGCGCGCATGTGCAGCGGCATCTGGCCACCCTCGAAGCCCACGCGCACGGTGTTACGAGCGCGCGTACCCTTCGTTCCACGGCCAGCGGTCTTACCCTTCGAACCCTCACCGCGACCCTTACGGGTCTTCGCGGTGTTGGCGCCGGGGACCGGGCGGAGGTGGTGAGCCTTCAGCACTGCGGGACGCTCAGTGTTCTCAGCCATCAGTCGATCTCCTCAACCTTCACGAGGTGAGCAACGGCACGAACGTAGCCGCGGGTCTGAGCGTCGTCGGGGCGGACAACCGCGTCACCGATGCGCTTGAGACCGAGGCTGCGCAGCGTGTCACGCTGGTTCTGCTTCTCGCTCACCTTGGACTTGATCTGCGTAACCTTCAGACGAGCAGCCATTAGGCACCTGCCTTCGCGGTAGCGGCGGCCTTCTCAGCCTCCGCGCGGACGAGACGCGCCGGCGCAACCTGGTCGAAGTCGAGGCCACGACGCGCCGCAACGGCACGGGGCTCCTCGAGCTCCTTCAGGGCTGCCACCGTAGCGTGCACGATGTTCAGCGTGTTCGACGAACCGAGCGACTTCGACAGCACGTCGTGGATACCGGCGCACTCGAGCACGGCGCGGACGGGACCACCGGCGATAACACCGGTACCCTCCGAAGCCGGGCGGAGCATGACGACACCAGCGGCAGCCTCACCCTGGACGGGGTGCGGGATGCTCTTGCCGACGCGGGGAACGCGGAAGAAGTTGCGCTTGGCCTCTTCAACACCCTTCGAGATAGCGAGGGGCACTTCGCGGGCCTTGCCGTAACCGACGCCCACGAGGCCGTCACCGTCGCCGACGACGACGAGAGCGGTGAAGCTGAAGCGACGACCACCCTTGACGACCTTCGACACGCGGTTGATGGTCACAACGCGCTCGAGGTACTGGCTCTCCTGGGCGCGACCGTTGTTACGGTCGTTTCCACGGCGCTCACCACGGCCGCCACGGCCACCGCGGTCGTTGCCGCCACGGCGATCCTGACGCTCGTTGTTCTGTGCCTCAGCGGGAGCCTGAGCTTCCGTGGCCACTTCGGTTTCCTTGATGTCACTCACAGGCTCAGCCCTCCTTCGCGGGCACCATCGGCGATGGCCGCAATGCGACCGGCGTAGCGGTTACCACCGCGGTCGAACACGACAGCCTCAACACCGGCAGCCTTCGCGCGCTCGGCGACAAGCTCGCCAACCTTGCGGGCCTTCGCGGTCTTGTCGGCGTCAGAGGCGCGCAGTTCGGTCTCGAGGGTCGACGCCGAGGCCACAGTGTGACCCTTGGCGTCGTCGATAACCTGCACGAAGACGTGGCGCGACGAACGCGACACGACGAGACGCGGGCGCTCGGCGGATCCCACGACCTTCTTGCGAAGGCGAGCGTGGCGGCGCGAACGCGCAGCAGACTTCGACTTCACAGCCATGATTACTTACCAGCCTTTCCGGCCTTGCGACGGACCTGCTCGCCGGCGTAACGCACACCCTTGCCCTTGTACGGCTCGGGCTTGCGGATCTTACGAATGTTCGCGGCGCACTCGCCCACGGCCTGCTTCGAGATGCCGGAGACGGTGATCTTGGTGTTGCCCTCGACGGAGAAGGTGATTCCCGCCGGCGGCTCGACGTTGACCGGGTGCGAGAAGCCAAGGGCGAGCTCGAGGCCCTGGCCCTTCTGCTGCACGCGGTAACCGGTGCCGACGATCTCAAGGCCCTTGGAGTAGCCCTGGCTCACGCCGATGATGTCGTTGTTGATGAGGGTGCGGGTCAGGCCGTGCAGGGCACGCGACGCGCGCTCGTCGTCCGGACGAGTAACGACAACCTGGTTGTCCTCGACCTTGACGTCGATGGGCTGGGCCACGGTGAGCGAGAGCTCGCCCTTGGCGCCCTTGACAGTCACAACACGGTCGTTGACCGAAACGGTCACGCCCGCGGGGATGTCGATGGGAAGCTTTCCAATACGCGACATTATTCGATCACCACACGTAGGCGATAACTTCTCCGCCCACGCCCTTCTGCTCGGCCTGACGGTCAGTCAGAAGACCGTTGGAGGTGGACAGGATGGCAACGCCGAGGCCACCGAGGACCTTGGGGAGCTCCGTCGACTTCGCGTAGACGCGAAGGCCGGGCTTCGACACGCGCTTGAGGCCCGCGATCGCACGCTCACGGCCCTGGCCGTACTTCAGCGTGATCGTGAGGGTCTTACCGACACGAGCGTCGGCCTCCTCGAAGCCCGCGATGTAACCCTCCTGCTGGAGCATTGCCGCGATGTTCTTCTTGAGCTTGCTCGACGGCAGCGACACCTGGTCGTGGTGCGCCGAGTTCGCGTTGCGCAGACGGGTCAGCAGATCTGCGACCGGGTCTGTCATGGTCATATGAGTGTTCCTTTGTTCATGAGGTATCGGTAGCCGTTACACGACTAGCCGACCTTCCACGACGTGGATAGACAATATTCAATTGTCCGCGAAGACGCCGGGCCCGGTCAAACCGAGCCCGGCATCTTCAGCAGTTTCCCTGAGTCGAGACTCAGGCCTCCTTGACGAACGGGAAGCCGAAGTGCGTCAGAAGCGCACGGCCCTCCGCGTCGGTCTTGGCGGTGGTCACAACGGTGATGTCGAAGCCACGGACGCGATCGATCTTGTCCTGGTTGATCTCCTGGAAGATCGACTGCTCCGTCACACCGAAGGTGTAGTTGCCGTTACCGTCGAACTGCTTGGCCGACAGACCGCGGAAGTCGCGGATGCGGGGCAGAGCGAGCGAGATCAGTCGGTCCAGGAACTCCCACGCGCGGTCACCACGGAGGGTGACGTGCGCGCCGATGGCCTGGCCTTCGCGCAGCTTGAACTGAGCGATCGACTTCTTCGCCTTGGTGACGACGGGCTTCTGACCGGTGATGGCGGTGAGGTCTGCGACCGCGCCCTCGATCACCTTGCTGTCGCGGGCTGCCTCACCGACACCGGTGTTGACAACAACCTTGACGAGGCCCGGAATCTGCATGACGTTCTCGTAACCGAACTCGTCCTGCAGCTTCTGGCGGATCTCGCCGCGGTAAACCTGCTTCAGGCGCGGCTGGATTTTGCCAGTCTGCGCGGCACTTTCAGTGCTCATCTGTTAACCCTTTACTTTCCCTTGGGGTCGGGAATGTCAGCACCCGAACCCTTGGCGACGCGGATGCGCACGGTCTTCTTGACGCCGTCCTTGACCTGCTCCTCGACGCGGTAACCCACGCGAGTCGGCTTCTTGGTCTCGGGGTCGACGATCGCGACGTTCGACACGTGGATCGGGGCCTCAACGGTCTCGATGCCACCGGTCTTGGTGCCACGCTGCGTCTGACCGACGCGGTTGTGCTTGGTGACGTACTTGACGCCCTCAACGATCACGCGGTTGCCGATGACAGCCAGGACCTTGCCCTGCTTGCCACGGTCGCCGCCGCGCTCCTGCGAAGCGCCGGTGATGACCTGAACCAGGTCACCCTTCTTGATCTTGGCCATGAATTACAGCACCTCCGGGGCGAGCGACACGATCTTCATGAACTTGCGGTCGCGAAGCTCGCGGCCAACCGGTCCGAAGATACGCGTGCCACGGGGCTCGCCGTTGTTGTTCAGGATGACGGCCGCGTTCTCATCGAACTTGATGTACGAGCCATCTTCACGACGCGTCTGCTTGACGGTGCGGACGACAACCGCCTTGACGACGTCGCCCTTCTTCACGTTGCCGCCGGGGATCGCGTCCTTGACCGTCGCGACGATGGTGTCACCCACGCCCGCGTAACGGCGGTTCGAACCACCGAGAACGCGGATCGTGAGCAGCTCCTTCGCGCCGGAGTTGTCGGCGACCTTGAGGCGGGATTCGTTCTGAATCACTGGTTACTCCTTCAAGTGAGCCCGAAGGCTTACTTGGCCTTCTCGACGATTTCGACCAGGCGCCAGCGCTTGGTGGCGCTGGTCGGACGGGTCTCGTTGATCACGACGAGGTCGCCGATGCCGGCGCTGTTGGTCTCGTCGTGGGCCTTCAGCTTCTTCGTGCGGCGAAGGACCTTGCCGTAAAGCGGGTGCTTCACGCGGTCTTCAACCTCGACAACGATGGTCTTGTCCATCTTGTCGCTCACGACGTAGCCGCGGACAGACTTGCGGTAACCGCGCTCGACGGTGTTCTCGCTGGTCATCACTCAGCCCCTCCCTCAGCGACGGCCGCGTCGGCCTTCTTCGCCTTGCTCTTCTTGGCCTTCTCAACCGGAGCCGGGGTCGCACGGATCCCGAGCTCGCGCTCACGGATGACCGTGTAGAGACGCGCGATGTCGCGCTTCACGGCGCGGATGCGACCGTGGCTCTCCAGCTGACCGGTGGCCGACTGGAAGCGCAGGTTGAACAGCTCTTCCTTGGCCTTACGCAGCTCCTCGAGGAGGCGCTGGTCTTCGAACGTGTCGAGCTCGCTCGGAGCGAGCTCCTTGGTGCCGATCGCCATTACGCGTCGCCCTCCTCGCGCTTGATGATGCGTGCCTTGAGCGGCAGCTTGTGCATTGCCCGGGTCAGGGCGCCCTTTGCGAGCTCCTCGCTCACGCCGGCCACCTCGAACAGGACGCGGCCCGGCTTGACGTTTGCAACCCAGAACTCCGGCGAACCCTTACCCGAACCCATTCGGACTTCGGCAGGCTTCTTGGTAAGCGGGCGGTCGGGGAAGATGTTGATCCACACCTTTCCGCCACGCTTGATGTGACGCGTCATGGCGATACGAGCCGCCTCAATCTGACGGTTCGTCACGTACGCCGGGGTCAGCGCCTGGATGCCGTACTCGCCGAACGACACCTTGGTGCCACCCGTCGCCTGACCCGAACGGCCGGGGCGGTGCTGCTTACGGAACTTAACCTTGCGGGGGATAAGCATTACGCCGATGCTCCTTCCGGTGCGCGCTTCTCGGCGCCAGCGTCGTTACGACGCGGGCCGCGACGGCCACCACGGTCGCCACCACGAGCAGGCTTCTTGTTAGCCTCCTCGCGAGCGAGCTCCTTGTTCGTGAGGTCGCCCTTGTAGACCCAGACCTTCACGCCGATGCGGCCGAAGGTGGTCTTCGCCTCGTAGAAGCCGTAGTCGATGTTCGCGCGAAGCGTGTGCAGCGGCACACGACCCTCGCGGTAGAACTCGGTGCGGCTCATCTCGGCGCCGCCAAGGCGGCCGGAGACCTGGATGCGGACGCCCTTGGCGCCGGCGCGCATGGCGCCCTGCAGGCCCTTGCGCATCGCGCGGCGGAACGCCACACGACCAGCAAGCTGCTCTGCAACACCCTGGGCGATGAGCTGAGCGTCAGCCTCGGGGTTCTTGACCTCGAGGATGTTCAGCTGAATCTGCTTGCCCGTGAGCTTCTCGAGCTCGGCACGGATGCGCTCGGCCTCCGCACCGCGGCGGCCGATCACGATGCCGGGACGCGCGGTGTGGATGTCGACGCGAACGCGGTCCTTCGTGCGCTCGAGGTCGATGCGGCTCACGCCAGCACGATCCAGGTTCTTCTGCAGAAGAGCGCGGATCTTGATGTCCTCGGCGACGTAGTCAGCGTAACGCTGGCCCGGCTTCGTCGAGTCGGCGAACCAACGCGACGTGTGGTCCGTCGTGATGCCGAGACGGAAGCCGTAAGGGTTGATCTTCTGTCCCATTACTTGCTCGCCTTCTTGTTCTCGGGCGTCGAGAGCACGACCGTAATGTGGCTCGTGCGCTTCTTGATCTGGTCAGCGCGACCCTGTGCGCGGGGGCGGAAACGCTTGAGCGTCACACCCTCGTCGACGAACGCGTTCTTCACGAACAGGTCGTCCTCGTTCAGTGCCTCACCGGCCGCATCGGCCTTGACCTGCGCGTTGGCCTTTGCAGACGCAACGAGCTTGTAGATCGGCTCCGAAGCGCTCTGTGCTGCGAACTTCAGGATCGCGAGCGCCTCATCCGCCTGCTTGCCCTTGATCAGAGCAACAACGCGACGGGCCTTCTGAGGGGTCACGCGGATGTGTCGCACGCGTGCGATGGACTCCACCATTTCTCTCTCCTCTCAGCGTCGCCTTAGCGGCGACGGCCCTTCTTGTCGTCCTTCACGTGGCCGCGGAAGGTGCGGGTGGGCGCGAACTCGCCCAGCTTGTGACCAACCATGGACTCGGACACAAACACGGGGATGTGCTTGCGACCGTCGTGCACGGCGATCGTGTGACCCAGCATGGCCGGCACGATCATCGAGCGGCGCGACCAGGTCTTGATGACGTTCTTCGTTCCCGCTTCGTTCTGCGAGCTCACCTTGCGAAGCAGGTGCTCGTCGACGAAGGGGCCCTTCTTCAGACTGCGTGGCATCTTCTTGAACTCCTACTTGCGGTTCTTGCCCGACGGACGGCGACGCACAATGTACTTGTCGCTTTCCTTGTTGGCGTGACGGGTACGGCCTTCAGGCTGACCCCAGGGCGTAACAGGGTTACGACCACCAGAGGTACGACCCTCACCACCACCGTGCGGGTGGTCAACCGGGTTCATAACGACACCACGGACGGTCGGGCGAACGCCCTTCCAGCGCATGCGGCCGGCCTTACCCCAGTTGATGTTCGACTGCTCGGCGTTGCCGACCTCGCCGATCGTTGCGCGGCAGCGCAGGTCGACGTTGCGGACCTCACCCGACGGCAGGCGGAGCTGCGCGTAGGGGCCGTCCTTAGCGACGAGGCGGACCGACGAACCGGCCGAACGAGCCATCTTCGCGCCACCACCGGGACGGAGCTCCACGTTGTGGATCACGGTACCCGTGGGGATGTTGCGGAGGGGCAGGTTGTTACCCGGCTTGATGTCAGCGTTTGCGCCCGACTCAACGATGTCGCCCTGCTTCAGCTTCGCCGGAGCGATGATGTAGCGCTTGGTGCCATCAAAGTAGTGGAGGAGCGCGATGCGCGCGGTACGGTTCGGGTCGTACTCGATGTGAGCGACCTTGGCGTTCACGCCATCCTTGTCCGCACGACGGAAGTCGATCACGCGGTACTGGCGCTTGTGGCCACCACCGATGTGACGGGTCGTGATGCGGCCCTGGTTGTTACGTCCACCAGTCTTGGGCAGCGGACGGAGCAGCGACTTCTCGGGCGTCGATCGCGTGATCTCGGCGAAGTCTGCCACCGACGAGCCGCGGCGACCGGGGGTCGTGGGCTTGTAGTTGCGAATAGCCATATTCGTTTCCTAGTCCTTCCCAGCTATCAGGCGACAGCCGTGAAGATGTCGATGGTGCCCGACTTCAGCGTGACGATGGCGCGCTTGGTGTCCTTGCGCTTGCCAGTGCCGAAGCGGGTGCGGCGGCTCTTACCCTGACGGTTCAGGGTGTTCACCGAAGCGACCTTCACACCGAAGATCTTCTCGATCGCGAGCTTGATCTCGGTCTTGTTCGAGCGGGTGTCCACGAGGAACGTGTACTTACCCTCATCGATCAGGCCGTAGCTCTTCTCCGAAACGACGGGCGCGAAGATGATCTCGCGCGGGTCCTTGTTGAGAGCGGTCATGCCGAGACCTCCTTGGCGCCAGCCTTCTGCGCGATGAACGCGTCGATGGCGGCCTTGGTGAAGACGACGTCGTCGCTACGGACGATGTCGTAAGCGTTGAGCTGGTCGGCGACGAGCGTGTGCACGTTACCGAGGTTGCGGACGCTGAGGTAGCTGATCTCTTCGTCACGGCCGAGGACGACGAGCGTCTTCTTGTTCTCCGTGAACGTCGAGAGGAACTTGGCAGCAGCCTGCGTGGCGGGCTTCTCGGTGCCGAACGTGTCGACAACGTGAATGCGCTCACCGCGGAGACGGTCGCTCAGCAGGCCGTGAATGGCCGCCGCGATCATCTTCTTGGGGGTGCGCTGCGAGTAGTCGCGGGGCTTCGGGCCGTGGACAATGCCACCACCGCGGTGCTCCGGCTGGCGGATCGAGCCCTGGCGCGAGCGGCCGGTGCCCTTCTGCTTGAACGGCTTCGCACCGGTACCCGAGACCTCACCACGACGAAGCGTCGAGTGGGTGCCCTGGCGAGCAGCAGCAAGCTGCGCGGTAACGACCTGGTGAATCAGCGGAACGTTCGTCTTGACGTCGAACACGTGCGCGGGAAGCTCGACCGTGCCGGTCTTCTTTCCGTCGGTGCCGAGGACGTCGAGAACGAGAGTCGAGTCAGCCATCTAACTCAGGCCCCCTTCACTGCGTTGCGGACGTACACGACGCGGCCACGAGCACCGGGGACGGCGCCCTTGACGAGCAGCAGACCCTTCTCGGTGTCGACGGCGTGCACCGTGAGGTTGAGGACGGTCACGCGCTCGCCACCCATGCGGCCGGCCATGCGCGTGCCCTTGAAGACGCGGCTGGGCGTAGCCGAAGCACCGATCGAACCGGGCTTGCGGTGGTTGCGGTGTGCACCGTGCGAGGCACCCACGCCGGCGAAGTTGTGACGCTTCATCACACCAGCGAAACCCTTACCCTTGCTCGTGCCGACGACGTCGACGAGCTGGCCGGCCTCGAAGGTGTCACCAGCGGTGATCTCCTGGCCGAGGGTGTAGTTCGCGGCGTCTGCCGTGCGGATCTCAGCGACCTTGCGGCGGGGCGTAACGCCAGCAGCTGCGTAGTGGCCGGTGAGGGGCTGGGTGACCTTGCGGGGGTCAATCTCGCCAGCGGCGATCTGAACGGCGTTGTAGCCGTCCTTCTCAGGGGTACGGATCTGCGTAACGACGTTCGGAGCAAGCTCGATCACCGTCACCGGAACGAGCTTGCCAGCTTCGTTCCAGACCTGAGTCATGCCCAGCTTCTTGCCGAGCATGCCCTTCGAAATCTTGTTGTTGATGTCAGCCATGTCGAACCTCAGAGCTTGATCTCGATGTTGACGTCGGCCGGAAGGTCCAGACGCATGAGCGAGTCAACCGCCTTGGGGGTCGGGTCGACGATGTCGATGAGGCGCTTGTGGGTGCGCTTCTCGAAGTGCTCGCGGCTGTCCTTGTACTTGTGGGGCGAACGGATAACCGCCACGACGTTCTTCTCCGTCGGGAGGGGCACCGGGCCCACGACCTGCGCACCAGCGCGGGTCACGGTGTCGACAATCTTGCGTGCCGACGTGTCGATGACCTCGTGGTCATACGACTTCAGGCGAATGCGGATCTTCTGTCCCGCCATTTGTCTGCTCACTCTCTTCAGCGTCTTACCTCTCGGGCATTGGACGCACGTACCCTCCGGAAACCCTTCGGGTCGGCACACCACGTCAGTTGAACGAGTTCTTCCGAACGTTGCGCCATATTCACCTATCAGCCCGCAGGCAGGAATATGCTTCCTGTGATCTGTGGGTGTCGCTCCTCTGCCTGCGGCCCGGGTCTGTGCGCGATGCGCCGCCCGTGCACTGCCAGCGCAGTGATCTGGAAACACCAGAATGTGGAACCTCTCTATTCTGCCAGGCCCACACCCCAGAAATCAACCCGGGCGTGTCGCGCTGTGTGCCGCGTGATTCCGCGGTTTTCGCGGATCCCGTCGGCGTCTTCTCAGGTACGCAAAACGGCCCCTCCCGCGCGAACGCGGGGGGGGGCCGTTAAGGATCCGGCTTACTGGTTGCCGATCTTGCCGTCGAGGTTCGCGCGAACCTCGTCGATCTTGCTGTCGGCCGAGTCCGGAGCGACCTTCTTCGCGAGGTTCGCTGCGCCGTCGAGCGCCTTGTCGCTGAGCTCCTCAGCCTTCTCGCTCTTCAGCGCCTCGTCGATCTTGTCCTTGTTGTCCTCGAAGGCGGCCTTGCCCTTGTTGATGAGGTCGTCGAGTCCCATTGTTCCCCCTCGGGTTCGTGGTGTCGTAGGCGGCTGGTCAGCGCGCGAGATTAGTCTTACATCTAACGGCGCGACAGGTACAGGGCCCGCCGAAGTTATTTCGATCGAAGGTACGAGTGACGAACGAAACCGAGGCCATAGGCGGGATGGCGGGGCCCGACGGCCCGTTCCTCAAGCTCTTCCGCAACCGCGGCATCGCGTTCATCCTCGTCGGCGGCATGAACACCGCGATCGGATTCGTGTGGTTCATCGCGTTCTCGGCCCTGTTCGACTGGATCGATGCCGACGCCGCCTGGAACGTCTTCGCCGTGATCCTCGCCTCGCAGTGGACGTCCGCGACCTGCGCCTTCTTCCTCTACCGCCACCTCGTGTTCCGGGTAACGGGACACTTCTGGCTCGACTACGGGCGCTTCCTCCTCGTCAACGCCACGAGCGCCGCGCTCAACCTCCTCGTCGTGCCGCCCGTCGTGCTCTGGCTCGGGTGGCCCAAGATCCTGGCCCAGCTCGCGTTCACGGTCGTCATCGCCGTGATCAGCTGGTTCGGCCACAGCCAGTTCTCCTTCCGACGCAGCAAGAAAGACTCCGCATGACCAGGCTCTCCGTCGTTGTACCGGCGTTCCGCCAGGCCGGCGTGCTCGCCGAGACCGTCCGTTCCGTGCTCGATCAGGCAGATGTTGACCTCGAGCTGATCATCGCCGACCACTCCTCCGACGACGGCACCTACGCGGTCGCGAAATCTTTTGAGGCGGATCCGCGGGTGCGCGTCTTCCAGACGCCCGCGGGCGGCGGAGCCGCCGCGAACTGGGCGGCCGTCACCGAGCGCGCGACCGGCGAATTTATCAAGCTGCTCCCGGGCGACGACACCGTGCTTCCCGGATCCCTCGCCCGACAGGTCGCGCTTCTCGACGCGAACCCCGATGCGTCGCTCGTCGGTGGGCGGCGGCGGATCATCGACGCCTCCGGCCGCACCCTCGCCAAGCGCCGCGGATTGCAGGGCCTCTCCCCCATCATGTCGGGCGGCGACGCCGTGCGCGCGTCGGTGATCTCGGGCACGAACCCGTTCGGCGAGCCGGGCGCGGTCATGATGCGGCGGTCGGCGCTCGAGGCCGCAGGCGGGTGGCAGGGGCAGTGGTCGTACGCGATCGACGTGGCGAGCTACTACGGGGTGCTCCAGCACGGATCCTTCGTCCGCGACGACGAGGTCGCCTCGACCTTCCGGGTCGGCGGCGGGCAGTGGTCGGTCGCGCTCGTCGACGAGCAGGCGGCCGAGATGACGCGGCTGTTCGAGTGGGCCGGATCCGTGTTCTCGTCGGTTTCTGCGGCCGATGTCGCCCGCGGATCCGCGAAGGCGCGGTCGCTGGCCCGCCAGCGCCGCATGGTGTACCGCGTGCTGAAGTTGGTGAAGCGATGAAGACACTCGCCTTTGTGCTGCCGATCTACAACGAAGAGGGCAACATTCCGCTGCTGTACGAGCGCCTCGTGGGGGTTGCCGCGGCGCTCGAGGGGCGGTTCACGTGCGAGTTCATCTTCGTGAACGACGGTTCACGGGATCGCTCGCTGTCGCTCCTGCGGGGGCTGCGCGCCGCCGATGAGCGGGTGTCGGTGTACTCGCTCGCGCGGAACAAGGGGCACCAGATCGCGGTGACAGCGGGGCTCGACGTGGCCGACGCCGACGCGGTGATCGTGATGGACAGCGACCTACAGGATCCGCCCGAGGTGTCGCACGCCCTCATCGAGGCATGGGAGGACGGCGCCGATGTCGCGTACGCGAAGCGCCGTACACGCGAGGACGGCTACTTCAAGAAGCTCACCGCGGGGATGTTCTACTGGGTGCTGTCGAAGATGGCGCGCATCGACATTCCGCGCGATACGGGCGACTTCCGGCTCATGGATCGCCGCGTCGTCGAGGAGCTGCGCCGCTATCCCGAGCGCAACCGCTTCCTGCGCGGGATGGTCGCCGAGATCGGGTTCGACCAGCGCGCCGTCGAGTTCGACCGCGATGCGCGTCACTCGGGCGAGACCGGGTACCCGCTGAGCAAGATGATCAAGCTTGCCGCCGACGGGATCATCGGGTTTAGCTCCTTCCCCCTGCGCCTCATTAGCGCGATCGGGATGGTGCTCGCCGTCGGCGCGGGGCTGTGGACGGTGTACCTGGCGGTGTCGCGGCTGGCGTTCCCCGACTCGGTCGTCGAGGGGTGGACGTTCATAACTGCCGGGATGTTCCTCCTCGGCGGGATCCAGATGCTGATGCTCGGCGTGCTGGGGCAATACATCGGGCGCATCTACGAAGAGGTGCAGGCCCGCCCCCTCTACGCCTTCGCCGTCGCGGAACACGGCCCCCTCCCCCGTTAGCCCGGGCGCGCCGCCGGATCCGCGCCGCCGGATCCGCGAGATCTCACTCTTTTCGCGAGATCGCACTTTTTTCCGGGCCCACGGATCCGCGAGATCGCACTCTTTTCGTGAGATCTCACCCAAATGAGTGCGATCTCGCGGGAACAGTGAGACCTCGCGGGAGGCGGGCCCGTTGCTCCGCAGTGGGTCGCCACAAAACGTCGCTTCGAGGTACGTAGAGGCGGCGTTTTATGGCGACCCACCGTGTCCGCTCTCGCGCGCGGGTACGTGCGCGCGGGTTCGGCCGGCGACAGACCCGCGCTGCCGCGCTCTGCGCGCGAGCTGGATCAGCGCGCGATCCGGATCCGCGAGGTCGCACCCGTTTCGCGAGATCGCACTCTTTTCCGGGCGTTCGCGCGAAATGAGTGAGACCTCGCGGGAGGTGGGCCGCTGCTCCACAGTGGGTCGCCACAAAACGTCGCTTCGAGGTACGTGGAGGCGGCGTTTTATGGCGACCCATTGTGTCCGCCCCTCGCGTACGCGCCGCTCGCGCACGCGCGCGTGCGCGCGAGCGGCGTAGCCCCGTGGATCCGGCGCCCGGCCCGCGAGATCTCACTCATTTGCCGAGATCGCACCGAAACGAGTGCGACCTCGCGAAACGAGTGCGACCTCGCGAAACGAATGCGACCTCGCGAAATGAGTGCGACCTCGCGAAATGAGTGCGACCTCGCGAAAAGAGTGCGACCTCGCGAAAAGAGTGCGACCTCGCGGGGGGTGGCTGACTTACGCGTCGCCCGCAACCGAAGCCGGGGCCGGGGCCGGGGCGGAGCGGCGGGTGGCCCGGCGGGCCGCCGCGCGGGCGATCAGCCAGGCCAGCAGCACCAGCCACGCGCCCACGAACGAGGCCACCAGCACCGGGAAGGGCGGCGGGAGGAACGTCACCGTGACCGTGTCGCCCACCGAAGCGTCGGCGAGCGACACCGTCAGCAGGTAGTCACGCACCGGGTCCGTGAGCGTCGCCCCCGAGACCGAGTAGCCCGGGAAGGGCAGGCGCGAGAGCGTCACACGGGGGTCGGATCCGACGGACGTCACCGTGAACGACACCGACGTGTCGCTCACCGTCTCGTCGGCGATCAAGGTTCCCTCGCCCGTCCACGTCACGCCGCCCGCCGACGGCAACGGCTCGTCGCGGTCGAAGCGCCAGGTGTAGTCGCCGTCCTCGGCGAGGTGCCATCCGTCGGGGGCAACGGGCTGAGACGGGAACGTCTTCTTCGCCGCAATGATCGTCGACACATCCAGCAGGTCGGCCACCGGCAGCCCGGTCTCCGAGTCCACCGACCACAACACGTCGAGCGCGTCGTCGCACGTCACCCCGCGCAGGTCGCTGCACAGGTCGGTCGCGTACGCCGAGAACGGCAGCACCGTGTACACGCTCGACACGTTGGTGTCGCTCAGGTACCAGAGGTTCGCCATGAGGCGCTCGTCCCAGCTCTCGGGATCCGTGGCACCCTTCATATAGTCGCCGACGACGATCGCGTCGCCCGAAGCGTCTTCGAGCACCGACTCCAGAGCAGAGGTAGACGTCGGCGCGTCAACCCCCGGCAGCGGCGACTCGCGCCACTGCAGCATCTGCACCCCGCCGACGCCGAGGGTGACCACGAGCGACGCGACCACCACGAGGTTCGTCTGCCGCTGCCAGCGCGGGGCGCGGCCGGCGACGTAGTTCGCCGAGGCGGATCCGGTGAAGCTGAACGCGGCGAGCGCGACCGTCTGCAGGGCGGCCGCGACGAGGATCGACTTCCACGACCACATCTCGGCGACCCAGGTGATGTACGCCATCGCCACGATCAGGCCGAACGACCACCACACCTTCGCGCGCGTGATGCGCTCGGGGTACGCGCGCGTGGCCGCGACGGCGAACACGACGAGCACGGCGATGACGACGTACGGCATCATGCGGATCGGCCAGCGGATCGCGCCGAGGTCGCTCGGGCCGAGCACGAAGGCGAGCATCGCGGATCCGAGAACGAAGACCGGCACGAGGGTGCGGGCGCGCGCGATCGGCAGGAAGAGGGGGAAGAGCGGCAGGATCCACGCGATGTACATCAGCGGTCCGTCGGTGTAGCCGTTCCACGAGTAGATGGATCCGGTGGTCAGCGGTGACGCCGTCGTGAAGAGGTCGGCGACATCGGCGTTGAGGAATCCGGTGTTCTCGTACGGCGCCTCGCTGCGCGTGGTGACGGCGCTCGTCGCCATCGCGGGCAGGTAGATGACGAGCGTCCACAGCGCGCCCCACGCGCTCGCGGCGAGGGTGCGCAGGATCCGGATCCGGTCGCGGCGAACGATGTGCTCGACGAGGGTGGCGACGAGCACGACGACGAGGACGATGACGCCGAAGACGTATCCGATGGTGATGAGGGTGAAGCTCGCGAGCACGTACGGCCACGGCGACTTGCCGTACTCGACGGCGCGGCGCAGCGCCCACCACACGAGCGGGAACAGGCATGCGTCGAAGAGCCCGGTCGACCAGCTGGCGGCGTCCATGTAGACGGTGAACCCGGCCGCCGGCGCGAGCACGGCGACGAGCGCGGCCCACGGGCGCGAGGATCCGAACTGGGTTGCCAGCAGGTACATGCCGATCGAGAACACGGCGAGGAACGCGATCTTCCAGATCGTGACGTGCACGGCGGCATCGGGCGCGGCGTATGCCGTCAGCCCGATGAGCCACGTGATGGGGCTGAGGATGCCCCACTGTCCCTCGGCGAAGTAGTTGCCGCCCTGCCAGGCAGACGGATCCAGGATCGGCAGTTCCCCGCGCGACAGGTACTCGCCGAGCGCCCACCACTGCCCGAAGGATCCGCGCTCGGTGTCGTCGGTGAAATAGAACCGGGGGTTGATGAGTACGCGCGACGCGGCGAGCGCGATCGTCAGAAGCGTCGAGAGCAGGGGCCAGTGAAGCCGCTGCCAGAAGGTGTCACGCGTCGAATCCACTCTGGCTACGCTAGCTTCCCGTTCTCTTGCGGGCCCGTATGACACGATGGAGGCTATGAAGGGCATCATTCTCGCCGGCGGCAGCGGCACGCGCCTCAACCCGATCACCCTCGGGATCTCGAAGCAGCTCGCACCGGTCTACGACAAGCCGATGATCTATTACCCGCTGTCGACGCTGATGCTGGCGGGGATCCGCGAGATCCTCGTGATCACGACGCCGCACGATGCGCCCGGGTTCGAGCGCCTGCTGGGTGACGGATCCCAGTTCGGCATCTCGATCACGTTCGCGCAGCAGCCCTCGCCGGATGGGCTCGCGCAGGCGTTCACGATCGGCGCCGACTTCATCGGCGACGACTCGGTCGCCCTCGTGCTCGGCGATAACCTGCTCTACGGCCCGGGTCTCGGCTCGCAGCTCGCGCGATTCAAGGATCTCGAGGGCGGCGCGGTCTTCGCGTATTCGGTCTCGGATCCCTCGGCCTACGGCGTCGTCGAATTCGACGACGACGGTCGGGCGCTGTCGCTCGAGGAGAAGCCGGCCGAGCCCAAGAGCACCTACGCGGTGCCGGGCATCTACTTCTACGACAACGACGTGGTCGAGATCGCGCGCAACCTCCAGCCGTCGGCGCGCGGCGAGTACGAGATCACCGACGTCAACCGCGAATACCTGTCGCGCGGGCGCCTCAACGTCGAGGTTCTCCCCCGCGGCACCGCGTGGCTCGACACCGGCAACTTCGACGACATGATCGAGGCCGGCAACTTCGTCCGCACGATGGAGCACCGCACGGGGCAGAAGATCGGATCCCCGGAGGAGATCGCGTGGCGTCGCGGCTTCATCGACGACGACGGTCTGCGCGCCCGCGCCGAGAAGCTCGTGAAGTCGGGGTACGGAACGTACCTGCTCAACCTCTTGAAGGAAGGCCGATAATGGCGCATCTCCTGGTCACCGGCGGCGCCGGTTTTATCGGTAGCAACTTCGTTCACCACGTGATCGCACACACGGATCACACCGTCACGGTGCTCGACAAGCTCACCTACGCGGGCAACAAGGCCTCGATCGAGGGCCTCGACCGCGTCGAGCTCGTGGTGGGCGACATCGTCGACGCTTCGCTTGTCAACTCGCTTGTGGCGAAGGCCGACGCCGTCGTGCACTACGCCGCCGAGAGCCACAACGACAACTCGCTCGACAACCCGCGGCCGTTCCTCGACACCAACGTGATCGGCACGTACACGCTGCTCGAGGCCGTGCGCCGCCACGACGTGCGGTACCACCACATCTCGACCGACGAGGTGTACGGCGACCTCGAGCTCGACGACCCCGAGCGGTTCACCGAGACGACGCCCTACAACCCGTCGTCGCCGTACTCGTCGACGAAGGCCGCGTCGGATCTGCTCGTGCGCGCGTGGGTGCGCTCGTTCGGGGTGCGCGCGACGATCTCGAACTGCTCCAACAACTACGGGCCGTACCAGCACGTCGAGAAGTTCATCCCCCGCCAGATCACGAACGTGATCCGCGGGATCCGCCCGAAGCTCTACGGCACCGGCGAAAACGTGCGCGACTGGATCCACGCCGACGACCACTCGTCGGCCGTGCTGACGATCCTCGAAAAGGGCGAGATCGGCGAGACGTACCTCATCGGCGCCGACGGCGAAGAGAACAACAAGGTCGTCGTCGAGACGATCCTCGAGATGATGGGGCAGGATCCGTCGGCCTACGATCTCGTGACCGACCGGCCCGGGCACGACCTGCGGTACGCGATCGACTCGTCGCGCCTGCGCCGCGAGCTCGGGTGGACGCCGACGTACACGAACTTCCGCGAGGGGCTCGAGGCGACGATCCAGTGGTATCGCGATAACGAGGATTGGTGGGCGGCGTCGAAGGACGGCGTCGAGGCGTTCTACGCGTCGAAGGGCCAGTGATGCAGACCACGATCGACGGCCTGCTGCTGTTCGACCTCGCCGTTCACGGCGACAACCGCGGCTGGTTCAAGGAGAACTGGCAGCGCGAGAAGATGGTCGCGGCGGGGCTTCCCGATTTCGGGCCCGTGCAGAACAACATCTCGTTCAACGCGACCGCGGGGACGACGCGCGGGATCCACGCAGAGCCATGGGACAAGTGGGTGTCCGTCGCGACCGGACGTATCTTTGGTGCGTGGGTTGACCTGCGCGAGGGCGAGGGATTCGGGCGCGTGTTCACGGCCGAGATCGGGCCCGACAAGGCGATCTTCGTGCCGCGCGGGGTGGGGAATGCGTTCCAGGTGCTCGAGGACGGCACCGCGTACACGTACCTCGTCAACGATCACTGGTCGCCGGACGCGTCGTACTCGTTCCTGAACCTCGCCGACGAGACGGTCGCGATCGACTGGCCGATTCCGCTGTCGGAGGCCGAGCTGTCGGACAAGGATCGCGCACACCCACGCCTCGCCGACGTGGTGCCGATCGCGCCGAAGAAGATCCTCATTATCGGAGCGAACGGGCAGGTTGGGCGCGCGCTTCGTGACTCGTACGCGGGTGCGGGATCCGCGGGCGCGCTCGCGGGCGCGGGCACCGGATCCTCCGACGCGGGATCCGCGGAAGCCGCCTCGCGCGCGGGCGCGGGTGCGGGCGCCGGATCCGCGGATGCCGCTTCGCGCGCGGGTGCGGGCGCCGGATCCGCCGGCGCGGGTTCGCTCGCGGGCGCGGGATCCATCGGTGCGGGATCCGTCCCTTCGCACATCGAGTTTGCGAGTCGGGACGACCTGGATCTCACGAGCGACATCTCGGGCGCGCGGCGGTGGCGCGACTATGGCGCGATCATCAACGCGAGCGCGTACACGGCGGTCGATAAGGCCGAGACCGACCGCGCGGGCGCGTGGGCGGCGAACGCGACGGGCGTCGCACAGCTCGCCCGGATCGCGGCCGAGTACGGGATCACGCTGGTTCACGTGTCGAGCGACTACGTTTTTGACGGATCCGAGACCTCGTACGACGAGAGCGCGGCGCTCGCGCCGGTCGGCGTGTACGGGCAGTCGAAGGCGGCGGGTGATGTGGCGGCGTCGACGGCTCCGCGGCACTACATCGTGCGCACGTCGTGGGTGATCGGCGAGGGCAATAACTTCGTGCGGACGATGGCGTCGCTGGCGTCGCGTGGAATTGATCCGGCGGTCGTCGACGACCAGATCGGCCGGCTGAGCTTCGCGAGCGAGATCGCGCGCGGGATCCGGCACCTGCTCGAGAGCGGCGCGCCGTTTGGCACGTACAACCTCACGGGATCCGGTGCCGCGGGGAGCTGGTTCGACGTCGCGCGGCGCGTGTTCGAACTGACGGGCCACGACGCGGGGCGCGTGAGCGCGACGTCGACGGAGGCGTACTTCGCGAACGCGCAGGGCCCGATCGCGCCGCGGCCGGCGAATAGCGTGCTGTCGCTCAACAAGATCGAGGCGACGGGCTTCGTGCCGGCCGACGCCGACGCCTCGCTCGTGGAGTACCTGCGCGCGGGAGAATAGGCAGTGTGACTGTCGCAAGCGAACTTCTCGACCGCATCGGATCCCGTATTGACGAGAGCGGGTTCGTCGCGCACGGCGTGCACGTGCGCGCGGGCGACGAGACGGCCGAGCGGCGGTGGGCGCCGGACGTGCGCGAGGAGATCCACTCGGTCGCGAAGGCCATCGCGGTTCTCGCGGTAGGGATGGCGCGGGATGAGGGTCTGATTGATCCGGATGAGGTCGTCGCGCACGATTACACGATGCGCGATCTGCTGCGGATGACGAGTGGCGTGGACTATCCGTGGTCGCCGACGATGTTCGACGATGACGATGTGTATACGTCGTTCCTCGCGCGCGAGCCGCGCGGGCGCGTGTTCCAGTACGCGAACGCGAGCACGTACGTCGCGATGCGCACGCTCGCCGCGCGCGTGGGCGATGTGGAGGAGTGGCTCGAGCCGCGCCTGTTCGCTCCGCTCGGGTGGGACGGCATCTCGTGGCGGCGCTGCCCCGGCGGGCACGTGCTCGCGGGCGAGGGCATCTCGCTGACGACGGAGGAGATGTCGCGGCTCGGCGTGCTGCTGCGCGACGGTGGCGTATACGAGGGCCGGCGGCTGGTGGCATCGGACTGGATCGACGCGATGCACAGCGACTGGTTCTCGCGTACGGCGGGTCCGGGGTACGAGGGTTACGCGCTGGGCGCGTGGCGCGGCCCGGGCGAAGGATGGCGCCTGCACGGAGCGTACGGGCAGATGGTGCTGTTCCGCCCCGACGCGGTCGTGACGATCACCGCCGACGACCACTTCGGCGCCGACGAGCTCGCCGCCTTCGTGATGAGCTGACCGCGGATCCGGTGCGTTCCGCGCGCGGGCGCGGGTGCGGCGCGTTTCGCACGGGTGCGGGTTGCGGGTGCGGCGCGGTGGCGCGGGTGGTTCCGGATCCGGCCGCGCGGGCCGTGATCGCGGGGCGACGCGCGAGTACGAGTCCGACGGTGCGTGTGCAGGGCCGCGCAGTTCCGCGGGTCCTGAGCGGTGCCGGGTCACGCTCGCGTGTGTTCGTGAGCGTGCGCCGAGAGAAGTCGCTCTCGGCGGTCGGAACCCATAACGGCACGGAATCCAGTCCGATCCTTGATGCGGACTCGAAGCCGAGGCTGAAGAGCCTTGCCGAACGCCCGCGGGCGGCTACCGTGGGGCGGTCGCGCGGGTCACTCCTGTTGGCGGAAGCGGCGCGGGGGTGGTTCGTAGTTTTCGAAGAGATGGCGGAGTCCTGCTCGGCGCGGCATCTCGCGGGTCTCGCCGTTGGGGCCCCGGAGGACGAATTCGGCCTTGCCGTCGCGCGTGATGCGCCACTTTTGATGGTGCAGGTGCATGTGGTGGAAGCGGCAGAGCAGGATGCCGCGATCGATGTCGGTGCGTCCGCCCTCCGAGTACGGATCAATGTGGTGTGCCTCGCAATGCGACGCCGGGCTCTCGCATCCCGGCCAGCGGCATCCGCCGTCCCTCGCCGCGAGCGCCACGCGCTGCGGGCTCGTGAAGAGCCGGCTCTCGCGGCCAACGTTGAGTGGATCGCCGGACCCGTCAACGGTCACCTTCACCGTGCCCGTATCGCAGATGCGCTGCTCGATGGCAGCCTGGGGTAGAGGACGCATGCCGTCTTCCGTATACCCTCCCCGAGGCTTCATGCCTCCAGCGCCATATCTGTTTTCGCCCGGTGGTGGGCCCGCGGCGTCTCGATGTCGAGCGCCGCCCGCGCGTTGGTCGATATCCGAGCTCGTGCTGTCGACAGCCGCGGCTGCACCTCGGCGAGTTCGCCCGTTGTCGGTAGAAATCGATGCGATCTCGCGGGCACCAGCGCCGGCGCCCGCGGTGCCGGTAGAAACGGATGAGATCTCGCGGGCTTTTCCGTCGGGATCCGCGGTGCCAGTGGAAATGAGTGCGATCTCGCGGGATTGCCCACCAGGATCTGTCCTGCCCTCAGAAACGGGTGCGATCTCGCGGGGGTGGGTGGGCGGGGGCGGGTCGTTCACGATCGTGACCATGCGGACGCCCGCCTTGCGGGTGCCGTGGACCGTTTCCGCGTCGGCGACCGCGCCCGCGTTCAGCAGGTCGAGCATCAGGTCGTACAGCAGCTGGTCGTTGGTGCGCGGGTCGTCCACGAGCTTCTTCGCCGCCTCGATCTCGGCCGAGTCGACGAAGCGTGGGCCTCCGCGCCGCGGTCGTAGCGCCGCCGATTCGATCGTCGAGACCGTGGCGAAGCCCTCGTCGTCGAACACGATCGAGGCCCGGTGGATACCCTCCGCCGTCGTCCACGAACGGAACGATCTCGCGTCGTACCGGGCGAGGAAGCGGCGCTCGGCGCCGTCGGGATCCATGAGATCTCGCAAGAGCCGCGCCTGCGCCCGCAACTCCTCCAGCGTGCGCTCCGCGGCCTCCCTCACGAGGTCGCGTGCGGCTCCGCGCCACGCGTCTTCCATTCCCTCGGGCGGCGCATCGAGACCCATCCGGATCGCGTCGCTCTGCTCGGTCGAAATCTCGCCCGACAGCAACGCGCTGGCGATCGGGGCGTGCCACGGATCCGGCCGCTCGCCACCCGCGGGCGCGCCCTCGAGCACGGCGCGGCCCACGCGGATCCGCTGATTGGCTGCTGCCTTTCCGGATCCGGTGATCGTCTGGACCAACGCCGCCGCATTGCGGTGCCCACGCTTCTGCGCGAGCCCGTCCTGCCCCGCCTCGCGCGACGAGCGCTCGGCAATCACGCCGATCGCCACAGCCTCCACGCTGTCGAGCGCGCGCCTCGCATCGGCGATGTGCTGCGAGATGTCGAAGACGGCATCATCGCCGAGCCGTCGCATCTTTCCCATGACATCGTCGTCGCCGAGCTGCGGCGTCGTTCCCGCGACGTTATCGGCGGAGCCCAGCAGATCGCGCACCACCTCGATCTGCTCGACGGCCCCGCCCAAAATGTCCATGATTCAGTCCATCACCGAGCACTGACAAACGAAGCGAGCAGGTACGGCGACGGATCTGAAGCGTCCGAGCACCACCGCGATCGTGGCCACGAAGAACACGCGGGGTCGACGAACGGACACGTCACGCACCACCGCGCCCGGCCCGCCAGCCACACCGAAAATGTCCATGATTCAGTCCATCACCGAGCACTGACAAACGAAGCGAGCAGGTACGGCGACGGATCTGAAGCGTCCGTGCACCACCGCGATCGTGCCCACGAAGAAGACGCGGCTCGCCGGACGGACACGTCGCGCACCACCGCGCCCTGCCCGCCAGCCCTGCCGAAAATGTCCATGATTCAGTCAATCGCCGACCACTGACAAACGAAACGAGCCCGGTCGCGCCCCACCGACAAACGAACCGACCCGTCACCGGGAGGACACCCCCATACGCCATGATGGGCACCATGACGCAGCTCTACTCCCTGGTCAGCACGGCTCCCACGCGCGGCGACGTGATCGACATCGCGGATCCGGATCGGCGGATCTGGAACGCGCTCGTGATGGGCGAAGACGCGGATCCGTTGGACCGCGCGATCCAGCACGGCGCCCGCATCACCGCGGAGGCGCAGGGGCGGTTCCGCCCGCGCATGCTCGAGAAGTCCGATTACCTCTCCGCGAACCTGCCGATCCCGCTCTTCTCCGAGCGCCTCGCGGCCCACGTGCCCGGCTATGCGTGCGCGATCACCTGCAAGGGCAAGGAACTCACGTTCGTGCTCCCGCGGATCCGCGAATATCGCGACCTGCTCGACCCCGACGCGACCTCTTGGCGCACCTCGTCGAGCGGATCCAGGTTCCCGCTGTCGGTCGTCTACCGCGGCGACGCGAGCGACGACTTCCTGCTAGCGCGCGACCGCACGTACCCGTCGATGGTCCTCGCCTCGCAGGCCTTCGTCGACCTGTGCGCCGCCGAGCGCCTCAACATCGACTTCGCCCCGGTCACGATGTCGGCGTAGGCGAGGCAGAAACAACGCGGAAGATCTGCAAACGCGTTACTGAAATCTCTGCAAACGCGATAGTCAAATCTCTGCAAACGCGATACTAGGGCTCCGCATCCCACACCGCGGCATACCTCTCGGCGACGAGCGGCCACACCACCGCGATGCCGTCGTCGACCGTGTGCACGCGCGCGGCGAGCTCGCCCGTGACCACGAACTCGTGTGGGATCTCCCGGCCGGCCTGGTCCCGCCGGCCGAGCGGATCCGGGAACCGCAGCGCGACCACGTCGCCCGCCCGGCTGCACGCGCGCCGCTCGTCGCCGACGGCGCCGAAGGCGGCGTCGTAGGCGGGTAGCGGATCCGCATGCCCGGCCGTTTCGAGAAAACGGAAGCCCCAGCGGCGACCGCGGGTGGCCCACATGAGGCTCATCGCCGGCTCCGGATCAGCACGGCCTTCTCTTCGGCCTCGTCGAGCTCGAGCCGGAAGCTGGTGAGGATCGCGCGGACGTTCTCGTGCTTCGACTTCGCCTCTTCGTTCGCCTTGCGCAGGGCGTCTCCGGCGAGGCGCGAGGCCTCGTCGACGAGGTCGGCGCTCAGCAGCTTCATGACCAATCCCACGGGCCCGGTGCGCGAGATGAGCCGCCCGAGCAGGGCGCCGGCGATGAGGTTCACCCCGCTGTTCAGCTGCTCGAGCACCTTGCCCGGCGCCTCCTTCCGCTGCGCCCACCGCACGTGCCGCTCGAACGGCAGCATCGCCGCGATCGGCAGAATCAATTCAACGCCCACCCGCTCGCTCACGTCGATGCGCTGCGGGTCGAACTTCGCCGACGACAGCAGCATGAAATCCTCGCCGACCGACAACGCGGATCCGCCCTGGATGAGGCCCGCGATCGTCTCGCGCAGCGCGTCGATCTCGTCGGCAACCTTCGCGATCATGAGGTCGCGGAACGCATACACGTCGGCCTCCGGCATCAGATCGGCCTTCGACAGCGCCATCACCCAGATGCGCGGAAACTGGATCAGCGGCCCCTTGCCGCGCAGCAGCCCCTCACGCATCGAGAGGATCCCGTTGCGGAAGTTTCCGAGCAGCGACTTGAGATAGCGCTCCTCCTCCCCCGCGTGATCGAGCAGCTTCTGCGCGTCGACGAGCAGGAAAGCGACATCGGATCCGAGAAGCGCCCGGAACGTCTCCACCCTGCGGTGCGCCTCCTCCGGCCCGCTCACCGACTGCTCGAACCACTCGCCCGGATAGTCGTGCCACGTCAGCCGCACCGCATCGAAGCGCTCGTTCTTGCGATGATGCTTCAGCTTCAGCGAGAACGCATACGACGTCGCGGCGAAGTGCGTCGGCGTGGGCGCCATCGCCGAGTCGCGCATGCCGAGATAGTTGCGGTGTAGCCGCGTGCCCTGCCCGATGTCGTCGGCGACGACGTCAAACAGCGCGCGCCCGCGAAACGACGCCTCCTGCGTCGCCCCATAAAACGACGACAGCAACACCGTCTTGCCGCTGCCGCTCTCGCCAAAGACCGCAATCTGCTGATCCAGGGTTTTCCCTCGCTGCATACGAGCATGGTAAACCCGCACCGGATCCGCGGGCCGGCCCGCGCGGGATGGCGCGCGCCGCGTGCGGGGTTAGTTGGCCTGCGGCTTCTCCGCGTGACGAACGACACGGTCGGGCTGCTCGCTCGACCGGGCGCTGTACCACCATCGTCGCCATCGCCACGATGAGGCCCCCTAGCCATGAGCCGGAGCAACCCGGTACGCTCGCATCACCAAATCAGGAGTTGCGCATCTCGCTTTGCATACGCTCCACGTTCAGCTAACGCCAGAGTTCCGTTGACTACGGAGCCCTGGTATTATCTGAACATGTACCAGCGCACCGGACAGCCGCCCGAGATGAGGGAATCCGACCTGATCGCCGTCGTCGAGTCCTCGCTACAGCAGAGGCTCCCTCGCAGCTGGACCCTGTCGCGCGAGCCCGTGCCTTCGAGGCCAGACCACGGTATCGACGCGTGGTACACGCTGAGAACAGCAACCGAGCTGGTGTGCAGAATTGCTGTCGAGACAAAGCGGCTGGTTGAACCGCGCGACGTCCCACGTCTAGCCGAGCGACTCCACGGCGCACTTCAGGCACAGCAAGCCGACATCCCTCTCGTTGCCGCCCGGTACCTCTCGGAAACAGCCCGGAAGCGACTCAAGGAAGCCGAGCTGTCTTATGTTGATGCAACAGGAAACATCTACATTCATTCAGAACGACCGGCGCTCTTCATTGGTGATCGTGGCGCGAACCACGACCCATGGCGCGGTCCCGGGCGCCCGAGGAGCACGCTGAACGGAGCCCCAGCGGCGCAGGTCGTGCGTGCGCTGATCGATACCCGGGGCCCTTGGAAGATGCGCTCCCTCATCACCGCGTCAGAGGCTGCAACGGGTTCTGTCTACCGAGTCGTCGACTTCCTGAGTAGCGAAGCACTCGTCACCCGTGACGATGGCCTCATTCACGTCCCGGACTGGAGCCAAATCCTTCGCCGGTGGAGTCGCGACTACGAGTTCTTGCACACGAACACGGTCACTCGATGGATCGCACCTCGAGGCTTAGACCATGCCTTAGAGAAATTACGGAACAGTTCCTACGAAGGCTACGCCGCAACCGGAACCATTGCGGCTTCTACTTGGGCGGAATACGCACCAACTCGGTCAGCGATGCTCTTCACTCAGGGGGTCGTTGAAACTGCGAAGCTCATGGGGTTGCGCGAGACTGACAGCGGCGCAAACGTTCTCCTCGCTTCACCGGCCTTCCCTGCACTCATGCGCGGTGCGTCCAACCGGCCCGATGGGATTCGCGTGGTTGCGCCAGCCCAAGCCGCCGTAGATCTCATGACCGGGCCAGGAAGGTCGCCCAGCGAGGCCGAAGAACTGCTGGAATGGATGAAAGGACACGAAGATGACTGGCGCAATCTCCAGTGACATCCTCGTTCGAGCGCGATCTGCGCTCTTGGACGTACTCGAAGCGCTCGACGAGCAGCGCGACGCCGTGATCGTAGTTGGGGCGCAGGCGGTATACCTTCGCACAGGATCACTAAAGGTCGCGCTAGCTGAGACAACCAAAGACAGCGACGTGACGATCGATCCGCGCGAGCTCCACGACGACCCGCTCCTCGAAGCGGCAATGCGTCGCGCTGGATTCCTCCCCACGGACCAGCCAGGCGCGTGGGTGCGACCCGACGGTATTCCGATTGACTTGATGATTCCGGAACGGCTCGCCGGAAAAGGTAGACGTTCGGCCGAGATTCCCCCTCACGATAAGCACGCCACCCGCCGAGCGGTCGGTCTCGAGGCGGCGCTTGTCGACAACAGCGAGATGTTTATCCGCTCACTTGACCCACAAGACTCACGAAGCTCCACAGCAAAGGTTGCGGGCAATGCCGCACTACTCGTCGCGAAGCTCCACAAGATCGGCGAACGCGTCGACGATCCTGAGCGCCTGCAAGATAAAGATGCCCACGATCTGTACCGGATCCTTCAAGCCACCGAAACCGCTGATTTGGCGCACGCTACGGCAAGACTGCTAGCTGATGATCTGAGCCGAAAAGTGACTGAGGTGGCCCTGAGCTATCTCAAGGATTACTTCGCCAGCGGGCCGGATGCGATCGGATCGGCCATGGCCGGCCGCGCAGAGCAAGGCGTCGGTGATCCCGACACCGTCTCCGTGTCGACAGCACTCCTCGCCCAAGACCTCATAGACGCACTCTCGCGTGGAGACGCGCAGAAAGCCTGACAGCACCAAGAACTCGCCTTCGTCCTTCTTAAGGCAGGCCAATCCGCTGATCTAGGATTTCCGCGCTGATGACAGGAAACGAAACCTGCCCCGCGGCCCGCGTGGGATGACGCGCGACCGCGTGCCCTAGTTCGACTTATCGCCGTAAGTCGAACTAACGCCCTCGCTAGTTCGAGTTATCCCGATAACTCGAACTAACGAAGCGCGTCTCAGCTCTCCCCGGCGATCGCGTCGATGAACATCTGGGTCGCGAGCGGGGAGTTGCGTTCGTTCGTGCTCGGGTCCCAGCCGACGACGAGGATCAGGTTGTTGTCGACCTGAGCAACCTGGCCGATGACCGACACGGCAGAGTCGTCAATAGTTGCATCAAGGCGCACCGAGTCGGCCTCGTCCGCGCCCGTCACATCGGATTCGCCGACCGTGACCTGCGCATCGACCGGCTCGCCGTCGTACGTGAGTGCGGGATCATCCGTGCAGACCTCGAACGCATACGGATCCAACATGCCGCGCACGTACGACGCCTTGTCCGCGTCGGGGAGGCTGGCAACGACCGCGGTGAGCGTGCGGTCAACACTCGTACCGAACTGGAGCGTTCCCTCCTGCACCTCGGCGGAGCTCTCGAAATCGACGCCAAGAAGGGCCAGGCATGCGCTCGAAAGCGTCACGTCCGTATACTCCGATTCGAACATCGCCTGGGTGGTGTCATGTTCGTCGGGCACGAAGTCGAGCTGCGTGAAGATCTCGGCCAGACGCTCACGCCGGCCGGAGCCCCTCGATCACCTCGTCCGGAATCCGGCGGCGCTCCTCGCCCCGCACCGCGTGCTTCACCCGGTACGCGGCGTGCTTCTTAATGATCACCTCCGCGAAGTTGCGCGCCCAGCCTCCGTTGCTGCGCTCCCCCGCGGGCGTCGCGTCGTACGCCTCGACGGTGACGGATCGCAGTAGCTCCTCATCGAACGTGCGACCGTCGGAGAGCACGCGCGCGACGATCTGCGCCACCTCCTCCGAGGTGTAGTCGGGGAACTCGATGACGGTGGGGATACGGCGGCGCAGCCCGGGATCCGATTGGAAGAACGCGTCCATCTCGTCGGTGTACCCGGCGAAGATCGCGACGAAGCGATCGCGGTCGTTCTCCAGACGGGTGATCATCGTCGAGACCATCTCGTCGTTGTGCACGTTGTTGTGCTCACGCCGACGCATCTGGTGCGCCTCGTCGACGAAGAGCACCCCGCCCATCGCCTCGTCGAACGCGCGCGTGACGTTCTCAGTGCTGCTACCCAGCCACACCCCGCTCAGCGTGCTCGGATCCGTGACCGTCACGTTTGGCGTGTGCAAGACGCCGAGCGCGTGGAAGATACCGGCGATGATGCGCGCCACCGTCGTCTTGCCGGTACCGGGGCCGCCCGTGAACGCCATGTGGTAGTTCGGGCGCTCCATAGATCCGTCTTCTTCTAGCGATGCCTGGTTGTCTTCCGCAAGCACCACGAGCTCGTGAATCCACGCCTTCACCGAGTCGAGACCGATCATCTCGTCGAGCTCGGCGAGCAACCTGTCGAGCTTAGACCGCCGCTCGGTGGGGTTGCCGCCGGCCAGCGCGTGCAGGTCGGCATCGTCGATACGCGTCAGATCGTCGACCGTCGGGTTCGGCAACAGGATCACGCGCTCGTCGAGCTTCGCGCGCAGATCCTGATTGAAGTTGCGCACCCAGCGCGCATTGCTGCGGTCGGCGCTCTGCGAATACGCGGCGGTGACCACGCGACGATACAGCTCCTCGTTCACCGTGTACCGCCCCTCGTGCAACTGCGAGAGCCCGACGCTGGCGATCTCGGCCGGCGAGTAATCCTCAAAGTCGAAACGGTGCTTGATGCGCGAACGCATGCCCTCGTTCACGCTCAGCAGGTCCTGCATCTTGTCGGGGTACCCGGCCAGGATCACCATCGTGTCGTTGCGGTGGTTCTCCATAAACACGAGCAGCTCGGTGATCGCCTCGTCCGCAAACCCCGCGCTGTCTTGCTTGGCGAGGGCGTACGCCTCGTCGATCAGGATGACGCCGCCGGCACCCTCCTCCAGCCGCTGACGCATCAGCTTTGCGGAGGCGCCGATGTTGTCGCTGATCAGGTCGGTCCGAAGCACCTCCACGAAGAGCTCCGACTCCATCACGCCCGCCTCGTGCAGCGCCTTACCCACCAGCCGCGCCACCGTCGTCTTTCCGGTGCCGGGGTTGCCGAGGAACATGCTGTGCAACGAGAAATCCTTGTCGGCCGGCAGCCCGGCCTCGGCGCGCATGCGACGCAGGTTCACGGCGTTGATGAACCCCTGCACCTGCTTCTTGATCGTCTCCAGCCCTATCAGGGCGTGCAGTTCGGCGAGCGGGTGATCGATGTCGACAGCGGGTGCCGGATCCGCGACAGCGTCCGCGGCGCCGGGCGGCGCCGGCTCGGATCCACCGGCCGGTGCGTGCGCGCCCGCTGCGGATCCGGCGTGCGCGGTTTCGGGCTCCGATACGAGCTGGCCGTCTTCGTCGTATTCGAAGACGTCAAAGCTGCCCGCCGGAAGATCGAGATCGACGATGCCCGCCTTCTCGAGCTGGATCCGCTCGTTCACCGCAGAGGAGAACTCGCCGATGCGTAGCCGCGACGCTTCGGCCCGCGCCGGCATCTCTCCTTCTGCAGACAGCTGCTCGATATCGATCACCGCTTCATCTACGGCGTAGATCGAGAGCAGGTTCTGGTCGTTCGGCGCCACGGTGAGCTGGCCGGCGGTGACGATCGTTGAGCCCATCGCCATCAGCGTCTGCACGCGGCAATCCGTGAGCTTCGCGTGCCCGCCTTCTTGGGTGACAAGCCGCGCGACCGTGCTGGAGGCCGCGTCGAGCACGGCGCTTCCTTCGATGACCGCCCCTCCCGCGCTCAGATCAGCCGAGGCACCGATCGCGCAGTCAGACAGCCGCACGACGCCCGCCGAGGCAAACAGCGCTGGGAACGTTGCGGCTTCGTCGGCGTCGAGGATGACGCCCCGCAGCGTCACCTCGGCATCCGCGACCACCTGGATCGCGTTGGCGTCGGCGCCGGGCCTGATCGTCACGTTCGCGATCTCGACGCTCTTGCCCTCGGCGATGCTCAGGCCGCCGTGGATGACCGTGCGGTGCGCACTCCCGCGCCCCGCCACGTTCACACCCCACGTGAAGAGGTCGTCGAGGTGGTATTCCCCTTCATCGAGCAGTAGCGTGTCGCCGGGGTAGAGCTCAGGAGCGACGTGCACGACGAAGGCGTTCGCGTTCGCATGCTCGATCGGCCACGTCGCGAAGGCGGGCTCGCGCACCGCGGGTTCCGGCGACGGTTCGGGTTCGGGATCCGGTGCATCTAGATCCTGGATCACGACCTCGGCCTGCGCGCTGCGCACCGCCGCTCCGTTGGTGCTCTGCACGGTGAGGTCGATGCCGCCGGCCTGATCCACCTGACCGATCTCGACCATGCTGTCGTCGGCGTATGCCTCCTGGTATCCCGCCGTCAGCGCGAGCTGCGGCAGGCGGCAGACCGATCGGCCGGCGGCCACGAGGATGCGGTCGCCCGGCTGCGGCTCGACCGCGAGCGAGCCGAAGGAGCTCACCCGTGCCGCCTCGCTCGCGTCGATGAACGTGACGAGCGACGAGATGAGGTCGGCGGTCGCGCCCTGCACGAGCAATCTGCCGAGGCGCGAACCAGTCGCGTGTAGCTTTGCGCCCTTCAGCAGATTGAAGGCCATCGTGCCGGGCTCGTGGCGCATGGTGGTGCGTTCGAGCACCACGGATCCGCCGTCTACCCATACCGCGGGGAACTTCGCCGCGGGGTCGCCGACGATGACGCAGTCTGTGGCACGGATTGACGCGTCGGACGACTCAAGCGAGAGCGCGTTGTTGTACGGCTCAGATCGCAGTTCGAGGTTCGCCAGAGCGCACTGGCCGTGGGTGCACAGCTTGCCTTCGAGTACCACCTCGCCGCGGGTGCCGGCGCCGCGCAATTGGATGCCGTCTATGTTCAGTATGCCGATGCGATAGTGCCCCGGATCGAGCTCGAGGGTGTCGCCGGGTGTCGCGCGTTGCAGCGCCGTCGTGAGATCTGTCTTGCCCCAGCCCGTTCCGACCCTCAGCTTCGCCATGCTTCGACCCTATCGGCGAGGTTTCCCTCGGCGCGATACGTCGAAACAAGGCCGGGCCCCGAAGGACCCGGCCTTGCGTCGCGTTACTCAGCCGAAGCGAAGTCCTGCGCGCCGATGGTCTGGAACCACTCGCGCACCTGCTCCGAGTCATCCGTGAACGTCAGCGCGAGCTGCAGCAGTACGCGGGCCTTCTGCGGCGTGAGGTCGAGCCCACCGATCACGCCGGGAGTTCCGTCGTCGTAGATCGCTCCGGAGCCCGTACGCGTGGTCGTCACGAAAACGGTGCCTTCTTCCACGCCTTCGGTACGGGCCTCGGCCTGCGCAGACGAGATTCCACCGGCACCGTGGCCGGCCGTGACGATGCCGTCCACGCCGTCATCAACGAGCGCTCGCAGAGGCACATCAGAAGCCTCGACATAGCTAAACACGATCTCCGCCGATGCGAGGTCATCGAAGTCGACCGTCGAGAGATCGAACGGCGTTGCCCACTCGTCGGTTCCACATGACTGCACGCGGGCGGTGTCTCGCATGTGGCGGAAGTGCTGGCCGTCCACGGTGCCGAGCGCGCCGTACTGACCACCAGAGAAGGTGTCGGTGCGCCAGGCGTCGGTCTTCGTGACCTCGCGCGCCGCATAGTACTGGTCGTTCATCAGCATGACAGTGCCGTAGCACTCGGTCTGCCCGCTCGCCGCAAGGCGAATCGCGTTGAACAAGTTCGCTTCGCCGTCAAACGAATAGGTGTTGGCCTGGCGCATCGATCCGGTGAAGACGACGGGCTTCTGAGACTGCACGGTGAGGTCGCTCCAGTACGCGATCTCCTCCATGATGTTCGTTCCGGTGTTCACGACAACGGCATCCACATCGTCCTGCGCCAGGATCGAATCGAGCTGAAGCGTCATGTCAAAAAGCTGTTTCACGACCGTCGAGGCAGAGGAGCCGGGAATCGCTCCGTCAACAATCGTCAGGTTGGCGACCTCTGCGATATCGGGCTGGATTCGCTCGAGGATCTCGCCGATGCCATCGACACCATCACCGCCGTAGTTCGTGTAATCGGCGGGGCCTTCGGCTGTGGAGGTGATGGTGCCACCACCGTCGAGGATGACGACGTTGGGCAGATCGGCCGAGGCCTCCTCGAACGCCGCGGTGGTCTCAAGCGGCTCAGCATCGTCGGCGGTCGCCGTGGCGGTGCATGCCGTGAGACCGGCGATAGCGATCAGCAGGGGAAGTGCAAGAAGAGCAGGATTGCGGTGCATGTGTGATCCTTCTGTGCGGGGGATGCCCCTTACGCGGGGCACTGCTCACGCTATGAGCCGCCCGGCCCACGAAAGGGGCCGCGTGATACGCCCGACATAATTCGGATCCACCGGAGATTCCGCGGGTTCTCGCCTCGTACTCGCCTTGCACGGAGTACCGGGCCGTTCGCTCAGCGACGCGAAGAAGAGCGCATGGGCGTCACGCCGAACCCCGTGTACTCGGCCGCAGCGGCACATGCGGCGTCGATGAACGCCCCGGCGAGCGGATTGCGACCGTCCGCAACCGTCGCAAGCCAGGTGCGCCGGAACTTCTCGCGCGCGATCGATCTGCGTACGCCGGGGTATGGATCCGAGACGCCGAGGGCAGGCAGCAACGAGACCGCAAGGCCGGCCGCAACCAGGCTTCGCGTCATCGCATGATCCGGCGACCGATGCGCGACCGTCGGGGCAGGAAGGCCCTCGGCAATGAACATGTTGTCGATGATCGGCGGTGCGCCTTTGTGCCCGATGGCTGAGACGAACGGTTCGCCGACGAGCCGCGAGAGGTCGCTCGCATCTTCGTGGAGTTCTCCACGTTCGATCGACGTCATGAGCACAAGTGACTCATCGAAGAGCGGCGTCAGCTGCAACCCGGCAACGCCAACGTCGGGGTATCCCCAGACGAAACCCACGTCAATGTCGCCTGCGACAAGGGCATCTGAGACTTCCTCGGTCAATGCGTATTCGCTCAGCGCTACCTGTGCGGCGGGACGTTGCTCCGCAAACTGTGCCAACGCACGCGGCACGATCGTGGTGCCGGCCGCGCGGAAATAGCCCACCCGCAGTTCGCCGATGTTCCCGCTCGACAGCGCACGCGCGTCGTGCTCGAACTGCCGTGCCTCGTCGATCAGAAGATCCGCCCGATCAGCGAGGATCCGCGCCGCGACCGATGGGCGGATCGTGCGCGCGGTGCGCTGGAACAATTCGAGCCCCGCCCAAGCCTCGACAGAGGCGATGTGGCGCGACACCGCGGCATGGCTGTAGCCGGTGCGTCTCGCCGCTTCAGCGACCGATGCTGTGCGCACCACGGCCACAAAGCTCTGCAACGCGGTCAGGTCAAGCATGAACGGCCTCCTCCGTTGGCGTTCGCCACACGATCAGTGATGACACCGTCAAGGCACCCGCGAGAATCACGGCAAGACCGTGCTCCGTGCCGATCATCGTACGAAGCCCAAGCGCAAGTGCGGGCACGGCACTTCCGACGGCTGCGGCGATGTTGAAGCCCAGTCCTCCGGCGGTTGCCCGCACCTCGCGCGGAAACGCGTCGACGAGCGCGAGGTACACGGGCGTCGCGATGATGCCGATGGGTAATGCAATCGCGACTCCGCCGAGCATCGCACCAGAAAGCGTCCCGGTGCGCACGGTCACCATCAGGGCGACAAAGCCCACGGCGATCGTGACAAGCCCCAACCGTAGTGTCGTTCGACGACCGATCCGAGAACTCAGACCACAGAACGCAAGAATCGCGACGACGAGCATCGCATACGTCGCGGTATTCACCCGCACGGCTTCGCCGCGCGAGAACCCCACGAGCAACATCTCGTTGAGGTACCCGCCGAACGCGCAACTGAGCGCGACGTTGTACGAGACAACGACGCCAGCGAAGCGGCTAACCGCACGTCGGTGCTCGCGCAACACCGTGCGCACGGGAGACACCGCGTTGTCCAACGGCCGTAATGGCTCAACCGCTCGTGCGCGGAGCGCGAGCGCGATGATGCCCAGCGGCGCGGCCGAAGCGAAGAGTGCCCGCCATCCCCACGACGTCATCTGCTCGTCGGTGATCGTGGCGATCAGTAGCGACGCGACGACGGATCCGGCGAGTGACGCCGCGAACGTGCCTGCGGCGAGCACTCCCGCGGCACGCGGACGTTCAGCGGCGGGTGTGCGTTCGAGTGTGAAACACACCGCACTCGACATCTCGCCGCCCACGGCAAAGCCCTGCAGCGCGCGCAGTGCGCTGAATGCGATCGGCGCGAACAGCCCCGCAACCTCCCACCCCGGCACGATAGCCATCAGCGTGGTCGCAATGCTCATCAACAGCACGCTGAGGAAGAGCGCGCGGCCGCGACCAGCGCGATCGGCAACGTGGGCGATGACGAGTCCGCCGAGTGGACGGAAGGCGAACGCGACGGCGTAGGCCGTCCAGGTCGCGAAGAGCGATACGGTCAGGTCATCGCTGGGGAAGATTGCCGCCGCGATGTAGGCCGCGACGATGCCGTAGATGGCGAACTCGTACCACTCGATCGCGTGGCCTGCCACGGCGACGGCGAGCACGGATCGGCGGCGCAGCGGAGGCGAAACGGGTCGAGGGGTCATCCCTCGATCGTGCCGCGCCTATGTTTCCGTTATATGGCGGGGCCCGAAAGACTTACGACGTCGTATCGCCCGGCGCGAGCGCTGCTTTGAAGGTCTTCATCAGGATGAGCACGTCGCTCGTGAAGCTCCAGTTCTCGACGTACGAGAGGTCGAGGCGCACGCTGTCTTCCCACGACAGCGACGAGCGGCCCGACACCTGCCACAGGCCCGTCATGCCCGGCTTCACGAGGAAGCGGCGGTGCACGTGGTCTTCGTACTGCTCGACCTCGCGCTGGATCGGCGGGCGGGGCCCGACGAGGCTCATGGATCCGCCGAGCACGTTAAACAGCTGGGGCAGCTCGTCGAGCGAGTACTTGCGCAGTACGCGGCCGACGGGGGTGATGCGCGGGTCGTTCGTCATCTTGAACTGCACCGAGTTGCCCGAGTCTTGCAGGTCGAGCAACGACTGCAGCTTCGCCTCGGCGTCGGGCACCATCGAGCGGAACTTCCACATTCGGAATTCTTTGCCGTGGCGGCCGATGCGGGCCTGCTTGTAGATGATGGGGCGACCCGAGGTAACCATCACGAGGATCGAGATCACGATGAGCACGGGGCTGAGCAGCAATAGGATCCCCGCGGATCCGAAAATGTCCATCATGCGCTTGACGAAGCGCTGGCCGGGCGAGAAGCGCGGCGTCTCGACGTGCATCAGCGGGAGGCCGGCGACGGGGCGCGTGTGGATGCGGGGTCCCGCGATGTCGGTGATGCTCGGCGCGAGCACGAGGTGCTGCTTGCCGGCCTCGAGCGCCCACGAGATCTGCTTCACGCGCTGCGGGCCGAGCTGGTCTGTGCTCGTGATGACGACGGTGTCGGCGCCCGTGAGGCGCATGGCGCTCTCGACGGATCCGGTACCGCCGAGCACGGGGATGCCGACGGAGCCGAGCGACTGACCGCCCGCGTCTTGCGCCGAGACGCACGCGCCGGCGACGGTGTAGCCGGCACCCTTCGTGCGCTCGAGCTCGCCGGCGACGTGCTTGATCGACTTCTCGGATCCGACGAGCAGCACCCGGGCGGTGTACTCGCCCTTGCGGCGCTTGTTGCGCAGCCACATGCGCCACAAGAAGCGCGTGATGACGAGCAGGATGATGCCGCCGGGGAGGGCGATGAGAAGGTAGCCGCGCGACGCCTCGATCTTGAGCAGGAAGGCGCCGATGGCGATGAGGCCGAAGACCATGAGGCTGCTGTTGACGACTCGGCGGTACTCCGTGTCACCGACGCCGATGACGCGGTCGGAACGGGTGTCGGAGACCGCGAGCGTGATCATCCAGAGCGCAACGATGAGAACCGATAGCGCGAAGTACGAGGTGATGCCGGGCCAGGCCTGGATCGGCATCTGCACCTGCTTGTGGAAACCGAGCCAGCCGCCCTGTGCGCCGAAGACGGCGATGCAGATGACGATGAAGTCGGTGATGCGCAGGTAGGAGGCGTAGCGCGCGCGCCAATTGCGAACTCCACGGGGCTTCGCCGTCTGCACCGGGATGGAGCCGGTTGCCGTGCGGATAATCGCGGGAAACTCGCTCGTCGAAGCGCGGGATGCGCCGTCGCTGACGATCTCGGTGATTCCGCTGGCGGTGCTCTCTGAATCTGCGCCGCGCGTGATCTCGGTCGTCAAGCGTCTGTCCTCTCCCCTGCCGGTTGGCCGCACCGGCTTGAAAATAATAACGCACTGCCAGCTTCCACACAGGGAGGTTACCGAGTGCTTCCTACAGGCCACGCGAACCGCGCCGACCTAGACTGGCCCAATGCAGAACTCTGTCGCGCCCGGCACCGCTTCTTCGAACGTGCCCGCTCGGCCCGCCGCGAAAAAGCGGAAGCGCCGCGCGAAGGCGATCACATGGACGATCGTGGGGGTTTTCGTCTTCTGCCTCGCTGCTATGGGAGTGAGCGCGTTTGTCGCCAAGAGCGCCGTCGACACGCTGATGTCTGAGGCGAAGGCGCTGGCGAACGACATCGACGACTCAGCGAAAACCCAGAGCCACGTCGACGAAATGGTGTCGGCCGCGAGCCGCGCCCACTGGGCGACGGCCCACCCGATCTGGCGCGCGACCGAGATCCTGCCTTATGTGGGCGATGACCTGCGCGCCGTGCGCCTGTTGGCACGCACCGCCGACTCGCTCGTGTCTGATGTCGCGGCGCCACTGCTCGACTTTGACCTCTCTTCGATTGGCCCGACAGATGGCGCGCTCAACGTCGATGCCGTCGCGGAGCTCGGAAAAAAGATCGAAGAGGTCGCGCCAGCCGCGCAGGATGCGCAGATTCGGCTGATTGCCGACGGCATCGACACGGACAATCTGCTCGGCCCGCTACAGGGCCCCGTGACCCAGGTTGAGGACGTGCTGAATCAGACAGCCGATGTGCTCCGCCGCCTGGCCGTACTCTCACCGCGCCTGCCCCAGATGTTGGGCGCGGACACTCCGCAGAATTACCTTGTGCTCGTCCAGAACACGGCAGAGATGCGCACCCTGGGTGGCAACCCTGGCTCGATGATGATGCTTACTGTCGATAACGGCCGCATGGAGATCACGCAGACTGCAAGCCAGGCCGACGTCAACTCGGGCCGTGCCGAATCTGTTGCCCCGCTCAACCCGTGGACAGAAGCCCTCTACACCGATCGAGTGGGCCGCTATATCCAGGACACGACGATGACGCCCGACTTTGCCCAGACCGCGTATCTCGCGCGCGCGTTTTGGAGCGAAACGCTCGGTGACCCAGGTAACGCTGTCATCGCAATTGACCCCGTGTTGCTGAGCTACATCATGAAAGCCACCGGCCCTGTCGAGCTCGAGGACGGTACGACGCTTAACTCCAACAACGTCGTCAACCAGCTATTGAGCAAGGTCTACGAACGGTTCCCGTTAAATTACGGTCCCGACATCGAGAAGCAAGACGCATTCTTTGCTGCCGCCTCCGGATCAATCTTCGGCAAGCTCACGTCTGCACAGACAAACCTGTTCAGCCTCGTGAAGCAACTCAACAAGGGCTATGAGGAAGGCCGCATTCTCTTCGCTTCGACCGATGCAGTGGAAGCTAAGGCTGTCTCGAACACGCTTTTTAACGGCCCCTTGCACGACGCCAGCAACACCGAGAACACGACGCTCGGTGTGTTCGTCAACGACAACACCGAGGGCAAGCTCGACTACTACACAGACATGAGCGTCGCTGCTTCGAGCAACGTCTGCTCCGTGGGCGACGATGACGACAAGACCTACACAGTCGAAGCGACCTACAACTACAACCTGAAGCCCGAACAGGTCGCAGGTCTGCCAGCGTACGTCTCGACCGGTCGATACTTCGAGAAAGGGCTCAAGTCGACGAACCTTGTCTTCTACGGCCCTGTCGGCAGCACCTTTGTGTCGGCGAAACTCGACGGTGCTGACTTCGTCCCCCAGGCCGGCACGAACGACCTAGGGCGTCAAGCAGTGCTGATCAACTTTGAGAGCGAGCCATCAACGACACACACGCTCGAAGTGACGTTTTCGGCACCTCCAGGAACATATGGGCCGATCGATGTGCGCACGACTCCGATGATCAAGGATGTGCCTGTCACGATCGACGAGCCGAGCTGCGGCTGATATGAGCGGACTGATCGTGCACGAGTGGCTGGCTCCCGCTGGCGGCTCTGAGAATGTATTCGGCGCAATCGCAGAGGCGTTCCCCGATGCCGAACGTTGGTGTCTGTGGAAAGAGTCAGACCGTTTCGACCCAGTAAATGAGACGTGGCTCGCGCGTACCCCGCTAAAGGGCCGGAAAGCACTCGCTCTCCCCTTCATGCCTGCAGTGTGGCGTACGCTCCCGAAACGCAATGCCGATTGGGTGCTGACGAGCTCACACCTCTTTGCCCATCATGCCCAGTTTGGCGGCCCTGCCGCCAAAGCGCCCAAATTGGTCTATGCACACACACCTGCACGATATATTTGGGTGCCAGAGCTTGACGCGCGTGGAAACAACCTCCCTGCGCGGCTCGCGTCGCGCATGCTAAAGCCACTTGACAAGAAGCGCGCGCAAGAGCCAATCGCGATAGCAGCCAACAGTCATTTCATCGCTAATCGGATTGCAGAGACATGGGACCGTGAGGCTGAGGTCATCTACCCAAATGTCGATGTCTCCAAATTTGCGATCGAACCGACTCTCAGCGCAAGCGACGAACTACTGCTCACGCAACTACCTGAACAGTATGTCCTCGGATTCTCACGCTTCGTTCCTTACAAGCGACTTGACGCAGCGATCGATGCAGGGAGAGTTTCTGGACTTCCAGTCGTTCTCGCCGGTGGAGGAGACGATGAGAGCCGGCTTCGCGCGTATGCCGACTCAGTGCATCCTGGCAAGGTTAGGTTCGTCCTAAATCCGCCTGACGCGCTACTTTCAGCAATTCTTCGTCGCGCGACTGTTCTGGTGTTCGCCCCCGTCGAAGACTTCGGGATTATCCCTGTCGAAGCAATGGCTGCTGGTACTCCGGTCATCGTAAATGCAATTGGCGGGGCCGTCGAATCAGTCATTGACGGCGTGACGGGCGCTCATGTGCACGACTGGGATGACGACGCAGAGTTGCGGGACGCCGTCGCTCGATCTATCCGCTGCGACGCTAATGCATGCAAGCAACGTGCGTCCCAGTTTGACTCGACCATCTTCAAAGAACGTCTCCGCGACTTCGTTTTGAAGCACCAGTAGCTCTCCTCACCCGACGACCGGCCCATTGCCTGGACATTCACATCAACTTTGTCGCAGAGGTGCCCAGCCTCGGACCGACCGTGAGTAATCACCAAGAATAAAGCAAGACTCGGCTCTCCTAGCTCCGCATATCGCGCCGTGGCACGGCGGGAAGCTTGACATCTTCTTGACTCGACGAGCGTCTAGATGTAGGAGGCCAGCACGTTGTTGACGCATGCAGGTGTCGCCGAAGCGGGCGGCTTCCCGCGGTGCGCACCGTGGGGCCGGTGGTAGTTGTAGTGCAGGTTCCACGTCGTCAAGGCGCTCGCGCGCTGGGCTTCCGAGGTCCAGGTCCGTGCGCAGAGGAGCTCTTCGGAGAGGATGCGGTTGTACCGTTCGATTTTCCCGTTGTGCTTGGGCGTGTAGGGCTTCGTGCGCCGATGCTCCGCGCCGTTCAGCACCTCTGCGAAGGCTCTGGAGCGGTAGCAAGAGCCGTTGTCCGTGATGATCCGTTCGATCTTGACGATGCCGTGCTGGGTGAACCAGTCGCGCGCTCGTTCAAGGAACGCGATGGCAGTGGATGCTTGTTCGTTCTCCAGCGCTTCGGTGTAGGCCAGGCGGGTATGTCCGTCGATCGCCGAGTGCAGGTAGATGTACCCGGCGCGTGCGCCGCGCGTCTTGGTGCGAGCGACGGCCTTCGCCTCGCTGCTCCCCCTGCCGAATGCGCGCCAGCCACCACCATCGGGGATACGCCCGGTCTTCTTCACATCAAGGTGGACCATGTGCCCCGGGTGCTTGGCGACGATCTTGCGCACCTCGCGGTTGTTCTCCCCGTCGGGGTCGATGAATCGCCGCCGGTTCAGACCGAGCTGGTCGAGGTATCTCGTGACCGTGCGTCGGCTGATCGTGACGTCGTCCGCGACCAACTCGAAGGCGATCCGTGCAGCAGGCCACTTTCTTTCCCGTCGCATGATTTCGATCTTCGCGACGGTCTCACCGGGTGTCGCAGTCGGCTGACGGATCGGCGCGGAGGAACGATCGCGCAGACCGAGTTCTCCGAATCGCCGATACCGGTTCACCCACTTCGAGGCGGTCGCGCGTGAGATCCCCATCTCGGCCGCGACATGCGCGATCGGACGGGTTCTGCAACGCTCCACCAGCCGGCGCCGTCCCTCGGGAGTCAACGGAGCGTTGCGGTGAACCATCGCCGACTCCTTATCCGGCTCATCGTGTTTGAGGGTGTAGTAGCGGTTTGAAGCCGCCGGTCTCGAGCAAGCTCCTGGCGATGTAGTTGGTCAGGTTCCGGAACCCCAGGGCGGTGCCGCGGAGATGCTCGAGACGTCCGTTG
>NZ_KZ848478.1 GCF_003327285.1 Microbacterium sorbitolivorans
CAACGGACGTCTCGAGCATCTCCGCGGCACCGCCCTGGGGTTCCGGAACCTGACCAACTACATCGCCAGGAGCTTGCTCGAGACCGGCGGCTTCAAACCGCTACTACACCCTCAAACACGATGAGCCATCAAAGCCACGCCGCCAGAACCAGCGCAGCCGCTTCTCCATCTCCGGGGCGTAGCACTGGACCCAGCGATAGATCGTCGTATGGTCGACCGAAATGCCGCGTTCCGCCAGCATTTCCTCAAGGTCGCGATAGCTGATCGGATAGCGACAATACCAGCGCACCGCCCACAGGATCACATCACCCTGGAAATGGCGCCACTTGAAATCCGTCATCGTTCCGTCCGTCCAATCTCCGCCAAGCATGCTCAAGCTTCACGATTTTTGCAACAGAGCCGCTACGAGTATCTCTCGGAGACCGAAGGCCTCAGGCACGTCCGCCGGGTGACATGGGACCGACATGATGTGAGTCGTGCGGCGATCAAGCAAGACCTGCTGTACTCGCTCGGAGCGTTCAGTACGGTGTGCGAGATCAAACGAAACGATGGCGCGTATCGCCTCGCCCGGATTCGTGCTGGTGCAGAGCTCGACCCTGGTGCTCGAGCGAGCGCATTCACCTCGAACCCGCAGAGCGATGATGAGGTGCTCGACTCCGACGAGGCCATCGCGTTCGAAGGTCAAGACGTCATCCGCTATTCGCGTGACCGTATCTTGGCGCGTATCCGCGAGGAGTATGCAGGGCATGCGCTGCAGGACCTCGTTGCGGCGATCCTGCGCGCCGAGGGGATGAAGTGCAAGGTGCAGCCGAAGGGGGCGGATGGTGGCGTGGACATCATCGCCGGTTCTGGTGTCTTGGGCATCTCATCTCCGACGATCATCGTGCAGGTGAAGTCGCAGGACACTCGTGTGGGCTCCGAAGTGCTCGACCAGCTCAGTGGCGTTGTCGGCCAGCATCACGCTGACCACGGGCTCTTGGTCGCGATGGGTGGCCTCACCGCCCAAGCGCAGTTAAAGGTTGACGTGCAACGTCTCCGGGTCGCCGTGTGGAACGCAGAAGAGGTGCTGAACCGTCTGCTGGAACATTACGAACTGATGCCTGACGAGGTGAAGAGAATGATCCCTCTCCGTAAGGCCTGGCTGATCGACGAAAGCGACGTCGTTTAACCACAACATCGATGGCAGCCGGTAGTGATGTTGTGCTGATGGCGTGCCCCTGTCCCATCGTGGCACCCTGGGGCATTGACCCTCGATCGTGGACACGGTGTCGGTTCGTTCCTCACGCCCATCAATGCGAAAACGCCCATGAGGCGAGCGTATGTCTACAGGGCGACCCTCCCTCTGCTGTCCATCACCGAAGCAGATCAAACTCGTTTTGTCATTGAACGTGGACATCGCACTACAGTCGTGCGAGTATTTCAGCCTTCTTCGCGTCGAACTCTTCTTGCGTGAGGATGCCCTGATCGCGGAGCGCGGCAAGCGAGGTCAACTGTGCTGCGATATCGGGCTTCGGCTTATCGGCGATTTTTTTCTGAGCTAGACCGGATACGACTGAGAACGCCTGCTCGACCACGGTCGGCGACTGAGACTCCGGGGCCACGGGCACGATCGGAGTTTCGTCCTCTGCGCGCTGAGTGGCTAGATTCAACGCGAAATGAGTGAAAAGGTCATCCGAGAGCTTAATCAAGGACTGCTTCCCATCAGCCCAATCCACGCGGACCACATGCGTTGCCTTCACGGTCGCGTCGATGGCTGCTCCGACTGCGTCTGACGTGGTCCTACTCAGAAGTCGCGGAGCAACGGCTCCGGCAACGGCTTTACCCACAGCCCGAAACTTGCTGGAATCGGATGACACCAGTGTCCATGATGAGACTCGCTCCGGAATGAGCTTTCTCCATTTAAGTCCGGACTGTACGACGATAGTGCCGCCGAAGAGTGTGTCCACATTGGCGTCTTTGCCGTGCCCGCCGATTACCTTGCCTGCCATGTGGCTAACTCTATCGGCGAGCCGTTCACCGGTGGGTCCGCGCCGGAGATTGCCACCGAACTCCTGAGTCATCACGTCCAAACCGCTCGGCCGCGGGGACACCGTCGTTGAGGTCGGCGGTGATCCTCGGTGCCCCGTAGGCCCGGTCGCCACCCTGCTTCGGGTCCTGCAGCACCCGGATCCGCGCGGCGAGGGCCGCGTCGTCGGCAGCCCTCGCAACCCGTCCCGAAGCTGCCGCCAGCCAGGCGTAGAACGACGACCTCGCGATCTCGATGACCTCGCACAACCGCTTCACGCCGTAGGCGTCCTTGTGGTCCTCGACGAACTGAAAGCGGTCCACCAGTTCGTCTCCCCGGCGAAATACTTCGCCGCCTGACGGAGGATGTCCCGCTCCGTCTCGAGCTTGACCCGCTCCGCTTCCAGCCGCGCGTTCTCGGCCTCGAGTCGGATGATCTTTCGCCGCCGGCGATTCCGAACAACCCGACGCCGACATCGATGCGGTCGTCGCTCCGGTGCCGAGCTTCTCGACCCACTCCCGCAGCGCGACCCGCGAGATCCCCAGATCCGCCGCCATCGCCTTCAACATCGCCCCAGGAGTGGACTCGTACAAGTCCACCGCCCGCTGCGGGAACTCGTCCGTGTAGTCCTTCCTTGCTATCCCTTGGATTCTCGCTTCCCCAGCGTCGCGCTGGAATCAGCGTGTCCAAGGTCAGGGGTCAAGCTCCGTCCTGACGCAGAACTGTCACCTATGTCCTGAGACGTAACAGGGCAAGCTTCCCGGTAGGAACCGAACCCAGGGCGATTCACTCCCCAACGACCGTAATCCGCTGGTCGGAAACAAATACCGCGAGTCTCGATCAGAGCCCGAGCGCTTCAAACTACCCCCGCAGCTCCCGCAACGTCAGCACCGCACGCAGCGCGGCGTCGGCCGCCTCGTAGCCCTTGTCTTCCTTGGATCCGGGGAGGCCCGCGCGGTCGAGGCCCTGCTGCTCATCGTCGATCGTGAGCACGCCGAAGCCGACCGGCTTGCCCGTGTCGAGCGCGACGCGCGTGAGGCCGTCGGTCGTGGCGGCCGAGATGTACTCGAAGTGCGGGGTGCCACCGCGCATGATCACGCCGAGCGCGACGACCGCGTCGGCGCCGGCGTCGAGTGCCGCCTTCGACACGACGGGCAGCTCGAAGGATCCGGCGACCCGCACGAGACGGTAGTCGGCGTTTGCCTCGTCGAGGCAGCGCTGGGCGCCCACGATCATGCCGTCGGTGATGACGTCGTGCCACGTACCCGCCACGATGACGACGCGCACGCCGCTCGCGTCGATGCCGCCCTGGGTGGGCTGTCCGGTTCCGGCCATGGTTATGCTCCCTCGTTCATGTGGGCGATCGCGTCCTGCAGGGCCTCTTCGCCGATGACGTGACCCATGCGGTCGCGCTTCGTCTCGAGGTACTGGTGGTTGTTGGGGCCGACGCCGACGATGAGCGGCACCTGCTCGATCACGTCGAGGCCGTAGCGGCGCAGCTGCTCGACCTTGTCGGTGTTGTTCGTCAGCAGGCGCACCTCGCTCACGCCGAGATCGGCGAGGATCGACGCGGCCGCGGCGTAGTCGCGCGCGTCGGCGGGCAGGCCCAGCTCGAGGTTCGCATCGAGCGTGTCGAAGCCGCGCTCCTGCAGCGAGTATGCGCGCAGCTTGTTGATGAGGCCGATGCCGCGGCCCTCGTGGCCGCGCATGTAGATGACGATGCCACCCTCGCGGTGGATGATGTCGAGTGCCGCGTCGAGCTGTGGGCCGCACTCGCACTTGAGCGAGCCGAAGGCCTCGCCCGTCAGGCACTCCGAGTGCACGCGCACGAGCGGTGCGTCCTCGCCGAGCTCGCCCGACACGATCGCGAGGTGGTCGGTGCCCGTCGCGCGGTCGCGGTATGCCATGAAGCGCAGCTCGCCATGGGAGGTCGGGACGAGGGTGTCGGCGCGCAGGCTCACGCCGCGGGGCGCGGTTTCGACGGGCTCCCGCGGATCCACGCGGTCGAGGTGCGCCGCGAGCGCCTCGATCGTGATGACCGGGATACCCTCGCGCTGGCCGAGCTCGACGAGGCCCGGCAGGCGCATCATCTCGCCGTCCTCCGCGAGCACCTCGCCGATGACGCCGACGGGGCTGAGGTCCGCGAGCTTCATGAGATCGACCGCGGCCTCGGTGTGACCGGCGCGCTGGCGCACGCCGCCCGGGAGGGCGCGCAGCGGCAGGATGTGGCCGGGGCGGATGACGCTCGCGGGCGTCGATTCCGGATCCGCGAGCACGTTGACGGTGCGGGCGCGGTCGCTCGCGCTGATGCCCGTCGTCACGCCCTCGGCGGCGTCAACCGACACCGTGTAGGCGGTTCCGCGGGCGTCCTCGTTGCGGGCCACCATCGGCGCGAGGTCGAGGCGGTCGGCCCACTCCTGCGGCATCGGCGCGCAGAGGTAGCCGGAGGTGTAGCGCACCGTCCAGGCGATGGCCTCGGGCGATGCGAGCTCGGCCGACAGGATCACGTCGCCCTCGTTCTCGCGGTTCTCGTCGTCGGCGACGAGCACGGGGCGCCCGGCGCGCAGGGCCTCGAGGGCCTCGTCGATTGTCGAAAGCTGGAGATCGCTCATCGCGAGGTTCCTTCGGTCTGGGTGAATGCCAAGAGGCGCTGCACGTGGCGGGCAAGGATGTCGGTCTCGACGTTAACGCGGTCGCCGACGCCGCGCTCGCCGAATGTCGTGGCGCGCAGGGTCTCGGGGATGAGCGAGACCTCGAGCCACTGCTGCGGCTCCGACGCGTCGCTCACGGCGCTCACGGTGAGAGACGTGCCGTCGAGGGTCACGGATCCCTTATCGACGACGAGCGGGGCGAGCTCGCGAGAGATCGCGACGCGCACGACCTGCCACTCGGCCCCCGGGCGCACATCGATGATCTCGCCGGTGCCGTCGACGTGGCCCTGCACGATGTGGCCGCCGAGGCGGGTCTCGGACGAGAGCGCGCGCTCGACGTTGACGGTGCGGCCGGGCGCGACGCCCGCGAGCGTGGTCATGTCGAGCGTCTGCTTCATGACGTCGGCCGTGAAGCCGTCGGCGGTCGAGCCCACGACGGTGAGGCACACGCCGCTGATGGCGATCGAGTCGCCGTGGTGCACGCCCTCGACGGCCTTGGGCGCGTGGAGCGTGATCTGCAGTCCATCTCCCGATGGCTCGACGGCGGTGACGCGGCCGATCTCTTCGACGATTCCGGTGAACATCAGTGAGACTCGCTTTCTGACGGGGGGCGGGCAACGATCAGCAGGTCGGATCCGAGACGCTCGATCGCCTCGATATCGAGCCGGCGTTGAGCGGAGATGGTGGGCACGCCGATATCGCCGAGGGCCGCGCGGGGCCCGCCCAGCAGTGTCGGCGCGACGTAGGCGAGCACGCGGTCGGCGAGGCCCGCGGCGACGAAGGCGCTCGCGAGCGTCGGCCCGCCCTCGACGAAGACGCGGTGAAGGCCGCGGTCGTACAGGTCGTCGAGCACCGCCGCGAGGTCGCGCGTCGGGTAGACGAGCGGCGCGTGCGGGTGGCGGTTCACGAGCGCGCCCTCGGGCACGGGCGCGGATCCGATGATCACCGGCACGGGCTGGTGCGGGAAGAGCGCGTCGCCGTCGCGCGCCGTGAGCGCGGGATCGTCGGCGAGGAGGGTTCCGGATCCGACGACGATCGCGTCGGACTCCGCGCGCCGGCGGTGCACGTCGGCGCGGGCGGTGGAACCGGTGATCCACTTGCTCGTGCCGTCGGCGGCCGCGGCCCGGCCGTCGAGGCTCTGTGCCCACTTCACTGTGACGTGCGGGCGGCCGAGCGCGCGCGACGTGAGCCAGGGGTCGAGCAGCTCGCGCGCCTCGCCCTCGAGCACGCCGCCCTCGACCTCGATGCCGGCGGCGCGTAGCCGCTCCGCCCCGCCGCCCGAGTGCTGTCCCGGATCCGCGAGCGCGTAGACGACGCGGGCGACGCCCGCCTCGATGAGGGCGACTGCGCAGGGGCCCGTGCGGCCCGTGTGGTTGCAGGGCTCGAGCGAGACGACGGCGGTCGCACCGCGGGCCGCGCCCCGGGGAAGTCGCGACAGGGCGTCGATCTCGGCGTGTGGCGTGCCGGCGCCGTGGTGCCAGCCGTCGGCGATGACGTCGCCCGCGGGGGAGAGGAGCACGGATCCGACCTGCGGGTTGCGGGAGCGCGGGCCACGCGAGGCGAGCTCAAGCGCGCGACGCATCGCGGCGATCTCGACGTCACTGGCCATGTCGGCTTCCCTTCCGCACCTCGATAATCGGGGTTCACGGAAAGAGCCCATGGCGGGCCTGACCGTGCTGCCTTCCATCCGGACTCGCAGGCGTTGCCTGCATCACCGTCGGTCCCGGAATCTCACCGGATCAACCCCTCCGAGAGGGGGTCGCGGACTATACCGCCGGTTCGGATTCTCACCGACCCCGGAGCACGTGCTATGCCGAGTCTAACGTCGACTCTCACTCGGTATTCCCAACATCGTTACCGAGCGTCATCTGAATGGGTTCGCATCGATCCGTGGCGCTGGATACCCTCGAGGGATGAAGAACTCCGCGCGCACGAGGGTCGCCCTGCTCGGCGCATCCCTCGTCGTGCTCGCGGTCGCGGGGTGCTCCGACGAGCCGATCCTGGATCCGCGGCCCGCCACCACGACGCCCGCCGACCCGACCTCGGCGGGCTCGGACGCGGGGACGGATCCGGCACCCGCGGATCCGGATGAGCCCGCGGACGGCGACGAGCCGGATCCGGAACCCACGGAGCCCGCGGTCGCGACGGTGCCCGGGTACGCGGTGGGCGAGTTCCCGTCGGTGCCGATGTTCGTGCTACCCGACCTCGCGCTCTTCGACGACGATCTCGCGAGCGATGCGACGCGCGAGCTGCACGACGACCTTTCGGGGCTCGCGGGCGTGACGGTGTCGCCGGCGCACTGCGGCGAGGACGGGCGGCCCGAGGCCGGGATCCAGACCTCGCTGCTCTACGGCGACAAGAACGGCAACGTGACGGCCCCCGACGGATCCGAGGCGAGCTACGACACCGGCGCCGGAACGCTCACGGTGAACGGCGAGACCGCGAAGGGCGAGTCCGACGGCTTCGGCTCGTTCTCCGAAGGCGACCTCGCGATCCGCAACTACGGCGACGGATCCGGCAGCTACGTCGACGCCGACGTGTCGATCCAGATCTACGGCAACGGATCCGGCAGCTACGTCAGCGACGGCGCGACGATTCAGAACGACGGCACTGGCGCCGGCAACTACTTCGGCGGCGGCGTCAAGATCCAGAACAACGGCGACGGCTCGGGCAGCTACAGCGACGCTAACGTCACGATCCAGAACATCGGCGACGGCACCGGCTACGTCAACGCCGAACCGGTCGAGATGGATCCGCTGCCGCCGCTGCCGGCGCTCGGCGTGTTCCCGACGCTCGAGGCGCTGCAGCCCACCGAGAGCTGCGGCACGCTCATCACGGTCACCCTCGGCTCGCTCTTCGACCTCGACGAAAGCGAGGTGCGCGGCGACGCCGATGAGATCATCGAGGCGATCGCCGATGTCCTGGGCGACGACGTTCCCGTCGCGGCGGTGAGCGCGCACGGCGACACCGCGGCCGACGATGGGCTCGGCGCCGATCGCGCCGACGCCGTGGTGGCAGCGCTGGCCGATGCGGGCGCGACCGCGAAGCTGGCGTCGGAAGACGCCGGCGACACGCGACCGGTCGCCCCGACCGTGATCGACGGCGAGCTCAACCCCGCGGGGGTCGAGCTCAACCGTCGTATCGAGGTGTACATCCCGTCGTTCGACGAGACGCCGCAGAAGTAGGGCCTACGCCCAGGGGGTTCCGGACCCCTTCATGCTCGTGTAGAACGGGCTCGACTCGTCGATCTCGCCCTTCGCGACCGGGCGTCGGTCGAACGCTGACGCGTAGATCGCGGCGATGAGCTCGAGGGTGTCGCGGGCGTCAGCCGACGTCACCGGCAGAGGGCGGTCGCCCGCCGACAGCGCCGCGTACGTCTGGGCGAACTGGGCCGCGTGACCGGATCCGTGCCCCGTCGCGCTCGAGTCCCAGTCGCCCTCGAGCGACTCGGGCGCCGTCGGTGCCGCGGTGAAGCGCCACGAGTCGTCGCCGTAGCCGTAGAGGTGCTCGAGCTCGACCGTCGCGTGCGTGTAGTCGAAGCGCAGGTAGCTCGTCTCGCGGGGCGAGAGCAGGCTGTTCACGATGCTCACGACGGCGCCAGACTCGAGGGTCACGAGCGCCGCCGAGAAGTCCTCCGTCTCGACGGGGCGCGCCCTGCGGGCCGCGACGGCCGTGACCTCGCGCCAGGGGCCGACGATCGACAGCATCGTGTCGATCTGGTGGATTCCGTGGCCCATCGTCGGGCCGCCGCCCTCGCTGTCCCAGGTGCCGCGCCAGGGCGCGTCGAAGTACTCGTCCGGCCGATACCAGAGCGTGTTGCAGACGGCCGTCATCGTCTCGCCGAGGGATCCGTCGCGCGTGCGCTCGCGGAGCCAGTTGGCGCGACCGCCGAAGCGGTGCTGCGAGATCGTCGCAAACCAGCCGTCCGAGGCCTCCTCGGCGCGGCGGATCCGGTCGAGCTCGGCGAGCGAGAGCGCCGGCGGCTTCTCGCTCAGCACCGAGACGCCCGCCGCGAGGGCGGTCTCGCCCTGAGCGATGTGCAGCGACGGCGGCGAGCACAGGTGCACGATATCGATGCCGCCGGCCTCGAGCATCGCCTCGAGCGAAGCGTCGACGCGGCCGCCGTGGGCGTCCGCGAAGGCGCGGGCGCGATCGGCGTCGATGTCGGTCACGGCGACGATCTCGGCCTCGTCCATGCGGGCGAGGTTGTCGGCGTGCACCGCGGCGATGCCGCCGGTTCCGACGATTCCGACGCGGGTGGTCATCGCGCGTCTCCCTTCTCACGGGCCGAGCGCACGAGGGCCGCGGCACGATCCGCGTCGCTCGCGCCGTCGGCGATGATGACGTCGTAGCGCAGCGTCAGCTCGGTGCCGGGCTCGAACGGCACCTCCTTGTCGAAGAACGGCGCGGGGCCGAGGCACGCGAAGATGCCCGCGCGGACGAACCACTTCGGGGTGTCGTCGAGGTCGGCCATGATGACGGTCGAGGAAGCGTCCTCGCCGTCGTGCTTGCCGACGAAGCCCATCCAGGAGTGTCGGGTGCCGCGCAGATCCTCGGCGTCGCCCACGCCGTCGGCGGTGACGATCTCGCCGTCGCTGAACGAGCGCGGGCCGCGCCAGAACACGCCGCCGTAGCCGGCGTTCTCGCGGCCCTCGGTCGTCGGGGATCCCATCGCGATCGTCTCGCCCGAGACGTTCGTGAGCGTGGTCTCCCAGCGCAGGGCCCAGGCGTCGTCGTCGAGGATCGTGGTCGTGAGGCGGCGCACCTCGGTGAAGACCACCGAGTTATCGCCCTCGGCACGCCACTCGAGCTCGTGCGCGAAGGATCCGGCCGGCGCCTCGAGGGGAGCGGCGTGGGCCTGCGTGCCGTTGTTCGGGAGCTGCTCGTACCAGCCCGCGCGGCGCGTGTACGTGGGGCCGCCCCAGAAGTTGTGCGGACCGGCGTTCGGCAGCGCGAGCGAGATGCCCTTGTGCCAGACGTGGTCGCGCGGGCGGAAGAGACTGACGAGGCGGCCAGCGCGCGTGTGGATCGGGTGGATGTAGGGTTTCGGCGACTCCATCTGGACCGTGTCCGGTCGGTAGACGTAGCGTGCGAGCTCTACATCGTCGGCGATGAGGCGGACGGCGGAATCGTCGTCTTCGACGATAGTTTGCGAAAATGTTTCGATCATGGCAAGGTCGAGCCTAGAGGGCCACTCATCCGAGCGTCAAGGGGTGATGAGATGGTTCCCCGTACCTTTTGAAAGGTCCAAGCCCATGGCAACTCCCAAACCGACCCTCGCGGATGTTGCGCGCGTCGCGGGCGTCTCCGTTCCGACCGTCTCGAAGGCTATCTCCGGCCGATCCGACGTGGCGCAGGCCACGCGCGAGCGCGTGCTGTCGGTCATGAACGATCTGGGCTACGCGGGCCGCGCGCATGCGGGTGTCGAGCGCGACGGCCTCATCGAGCTCGCGATCGGCGGCATCGGCAGCATGTGGGCGCTCGAGATCGTGCGCGGCGCGGAGGAAGCCGCATTCCGCACGGGCCGCTCGCTCGTCGTCGCCAACACCCAGCACGAGACCTTCTCGGTCGAGCGCTGGATCGACTCGATCCTCGCCCGCAAGGTCTCCGGAGTCATCATCGCGGCGGCGCACGTCGACGGCGATCTCTCGCGACTGCACAGCACGGGCGTGCCCGTCATTCACCTCGACGTCGGCCGCACCGAGAGCCGCGACGAGGCGCAGGTCGGCGCGACGAACTGGGCCGGCATGCGCGACGCCACGCGGCACATGATCGAGCTCGGCCACACCCGCATCGGCTTCGTCGGCGGCGAGAGCGACGTGCCGGTCGCGCAGGATCGCCTCGAGGGCTACACGGCGGCGTTGCGACAGGGCGGCCTCGCCGTCGACCCCGCCCTCATCATGCACGGCGACTTCCTCGTCGGTGGTGGCGAGCGAGGTGCCGAGGCCCTCATGAGCCTCGACGACCCGCCCACCGCGATCGTCGCGGCGAGCGACCTCACGGCGATGGGCGTCTACAACGTCGCGCACCAGCGCGGCCTGTCGATCCCGGCTGACCTGTCGGTCTCCGGCTTCGACGACACCGTGCTGTGTGAGTACCTCTCGCCTCCGCTCACGACGGTGCGCCAGCCAATCTCGCAGATGGCGGATCAGGCGGTGCGGCTGCTCGACGACATGGCGCGCGCCGACGGCGGGCCGCAGCCGCGCATCGAGCTCTCGACGGTCCTCGTCGAGCGCGGAAGCACGGCCGCGCCCGCTCAGCGGTAGGGCGCGGCCGCGCCGCTCAGCGGTAGCGGTACAGGGCGATCTTCTGCATCTGGAACTCGCCGGGGACGAGCCGCAGGTGGCGCCCCTGGTGGGTCTCGTCGCCGTTCAGGCGGCGGAGCGTCTGCCACTCGCCGTTCTCGTCAAACCCGCCCTCGTCGCCGCGCAGGATTCCGACGGCATCCGCGCCCTGCGGATCCGGATCGAAGGTGATCGTCACGCCCGTGCCCGCGACGATGAACTCGTCGTCGCCGGTCTGGATCACGATGGCGCCCGCCGGCAGCAGGGCGGTGCTGGCCGAGCGGTCGTCGGCCTCGTTGATGACGCCGTCGGCGAGACCCGGCGACAGCAGGCGCTCGTAGGTGGCGTTCAGTGTGTAGCCGCCGAGCTGGATCCGGTGGGGCGGCCGGTGCGCGCCGTGCGGCGGGAGCAGCCCGCGCGAGCGGCCCGTGCCCGCGACCTCGGCGAGCAGAGGCTCGAGCTGACGCAGGATCTCGTAGCTGGCGGTGAGGCACTCGGCCGCCGGCGCGCCGATGTGGTCGATGCCGAAGGCCGCGAAGCCGAGCGCCGAGTGCTCGCCGAACGCGTAGAGCGCGTTGACCGATGCGTCGGTGCTACGTAGGGCCTCGGGGATGAAGAGCGGGTTCTCGGGCGTCGCATAGCGGCCGGCCCACTCGGCGAAGTTCGGGAAGTAGATGTCGGGCGCCAGGAAGTCGATGCTCGGGGCGTGCTCGCGCCAGACCTCGGCGAGGTGGGGGAGCGGGCCCGCGCCCGGGTACTGCCCCGGCTGCGCGCCCGGGCGGATGAGGGCGGCGTTAACGAACAGCGGCAGGGCGAGCTCGGCGCGTCCGGCGCTCGCCACCCCCTCCACGTAGCGGGCGAAGGCCCGCGCCATGAAGACCTCTTCGTTCTCGGATCTGTCGTAGGCCGCCTCGGCGAGCGCGCTGTGGTCGCGCGCGTCCGGCATGATGCCGATCTCGTTCTCGACCTGCACCATGATCACAGTGCGGGCCTCGTCGACCTCGCGCAGGTGCGCCATGAGGGCGGCGAAGGCGCGGGCGTCGGCGTCGCGGTTGTTATCGCTGAACGGGGTGAGGATCTCGAGGGGGCGGCCGTGCGCGTCGCGGCAGCGGGGGAAGCGCTCGGTGTCGGTCTTCACCCACTCGGGCACGTACGACGACATGCTGTTCTTCCAGCTGCCGAACCACAGCAGCACGATGCGCATGCCGTGTGCGGCGGCATCTTCGATGAGCTCGTCGACGCTCGTCCAGTCGAAGGCGCCCTCGACGGGCTCGATGAGCTCCCACGTCGCGGGCGCGACGATCGCGTTGAGGCCGAGCGAGACGAGCCCGTCCCACTTGTCGGCGAGGTAGCGCCGGTGCGCGGCGGAGTTGCCGAGCTCGCCGCCGCGGACGAAGAACGGTTCGTCGTCGACCATGAGCCGGAACGCGGATCCGGCGCGCTCGATTCGGGGGAGCCTCTCGACGGCGCTGGCGGAGACGGGCATGCGGGGTCCTTTCGTTGCGGGAACCCCGCCAGCTTCCCATAGTGTGCGGCCTTTTCGGAAGAGTTGCGAAATTACTTCGCGAAAATGGTTGACGCTGTTGCGCGTTTCGGCCTAGGGTCAGGGGCGAAGACAGCTACACGCGAGCCGAAAACTTTCGCTCGCGAATACCCGCCTCGGACACAGTGGTGCGAGGCGCAGGAGGATGAATGTCACTGAGGACAGTCACGAAGACGGAGACGGTCACGACCGTCGATCGTCGACGACGCCCCGCGCCCCGGGCGCGCGGATGGCGGCGAGCGCTGAAACGCGATTGGCGCCTGTACTCGCTCGCGGTGCTCCCGGTGGCGTTCCTGCTGCTGTTCAAGTACGTGCCGATGCTCGGCAACGTCATCGCGTTCCGCCGCTACGTGCCGGGCGGCTCGATCTTCGGCGAGCAGTGGGTGGGATTTGCCTACTTCGAGCGCTTCCTCGGAGACGCGAAGTTCTGGGAGGTGTTCAGCAACACCCTCATCATCGGTGCGCTAGCCCTGGTCATCGTCTTCCCGCTGCCGATCATCCTCGCGCTCCTCCTCAACGAGGTGCGGGTGCGGTGGTTCAAGAAGCTCGTCCAGACGGTGAGCTACCTGCCGCACTTCATGTCGATCGTCATCGTCGCGAGCTTCGTGTTCGAGCTGACCTCGCTCGACGGCAGCATCAACGCCATCATCAAGGCGATGGGTGGCGACCCGATCTCGTTCATGCAGGAGGCCTCCTGGTTCCGCACGATCTACGTCGTGTCCGAGGCCTGGCAGACGGTCGGCTGGGGCACGATCCTATATCTCGCGGCCCTCACGACCGTCGACGACCAGTTGTACGAGGCGGCGCGCATCGACGGCGCGAACCGCTGGAAGCAGACGTGGCACGTCACGCTCCCCGGCATCCGCCCCACCATGATGGTGCTGCTCATCCTCAACGTCGGCCAGTTCATGGCGGTGGGCTTCGAGAAGATCTTCCTGCTCTATAACTCGCTCACGTATCCGACGGCCGACGTCATCTCGACGTACGTCTATCGCATCGGCCTGACGGCAGGCCAGCCCAGCTACGCGACGGCCATCGGCCTGTTCGAGGCCCTCATCGGGCTCGTGCTCGTGCTGGGAGCCAACTTCTTCTCGCGCCGAGTGACCGGGAGCTCCCTGTGGTAACCACGACCGAATCGCTGACCGCCGGCCCCGACCTCTCGGGCATCCGCGCCTCGACCCGCGGGATCAAGCCGACCCCGTCGTACCGCGTCTTCACCGTGATCAACATCGTGGTGCTGTGCCTCGTGGGCGCGATCACGCTCTACCCCTTCCTCAACCTGCTCGCGCGGTCGTTCAGCTCGGAGAGCGCGATCCGCGGCGGTGAGGTCTTCGTCTGGCCCGTCGGCTTCAACATGACGACGCTCTTCAGCGTGATCGACCAGAAGCTGTTCTGGATCAACTACGGCAACACCGTCGTCTATACCGTCGTCGCGACCGTCATTGCGATGGTGCTCACGACGACGTTCGCGTACGTGCTCTCGAAGACGCACCTGAAGGGCCGCGGCCTGCTCGTCGGCCTCGCGCTCTTCACGATGTTCTTCTCGGGCGGCCTGATTCCGAACTACATGCTGATCGTCGAGCTGGGCTTCAAGAACACCATCTGGGCGATCGTGCTGCCGCAGGCGATCAACGTGTTCAACCTGCTGATCATGAAGTCGTTCTTCGAGAACTTCCCCACCGAGCTCGAGGAGGCCGCAGCGATCGACGGCCTGAACACCTACGGCATCTTCCTGCGGGTCGTCCTGCCGCTCAGCCGCGCCGTGCTCGCGACGATGGTGCTCTTCTACGCCGTCGCGTTCTGGAACTCGTGGTTCCCCGCGTTCCTCTATATGGACAAGCCCGAGCTGTACCCCGTCACGGTATTCCTGCGCAACATCATCGCGGGCGCCACAGGAACGGGAGAGGGCCTCTCCGACGCCGCCGTGCAGATCGGCGCGAACGTAAAGGCCGTCACCACAGTCCTCACGGTCTTGCCGATCGTGTGCCTCTATCCCTTCATCCAGAAGTACTTCGTCTCGGGCGTCATGCTCGGATCCGTCAAGGGCTAATGCCCGTTCCCCATCACATCTCTTGAACATCGACGTTCTCACAGCGGAGGAATCATGAAGTTCCCAACCAAACCCTTTGCCATCGGCGCCACCGCCGTTCTCGCGCTCGGCCTCGCGTCGTGCTCGGGCGACGGCGGCGACGGCGGATCCGACGCCGCGTCCGGCGAGATCGACGAGGCCCACTCGGTCGGCGCGATGGCCGATTTCGGCGTCGACACCACGTTCGTCGCGACGGAGCCGGTCGAGTTCGGCCTGATGTACCGCGATCACCCGAACTACCCGTTGAAGAAGGACTGGTCGATCCTGCAGCACTTGGCAGACGACCACAACGTCACCTTCGACATCCAGTCGGTGCCGCTCGCCGACTTCGGCCAGAAGCGCTCGCTGCTCATCAGCTCCGGCGAGGCCGCCGACATGATCCCGTCGACCTACACGGCCGACGTGGCGAACCTCACCTCCGGCGGCGCCCTGCTCAAGGTGTCCGACTACCTCGACTACCTGCCCAACTTCCAGGACAAGATCGAGAAGTGGGGCCTGGAGGCAGACCTCGACCGCACGCGCGACGCCGACGGCGACTTCTACGTGCTGCCGGGCCTGCTCGAGATCGCGAAGCCCGACTACACGATCGCGATCCGCGCCGACCTCTGGGAGGAGGCGGGCCTCGAGGATCCGACGACCTGGGACGAGTTCACCGAGCAGCTGAAGGTGATCCAGGACACGTTCCCCGATCTCAGCTACCCCTACACCGAGCGCACGTGGAGCGCCGCGGGCGTCGCGCTTCCCGCGACCCTGCAGGCCGCGTCGGGCGGCTTCGGCACCGAGGCCGGCTGGGGCTACGGCGACGGCGTGACGTGGAACGGATCCGAGTTCGAGTTCAGCGGTGCGCAGGACGGCTACCGCGACATGATCACCTACTTCCACGGCCTGATCGAAGACGGGCTGCTCGACCCCGAGGGCCTGACGCAGGACGAGGACACCGCGAAGGCGAAGTTCACGACCGGCAAGGTCGCGGCGATCTCGACCAACTCGCAGGAGACCACGGGCTACCGCCAGGGCCTCGCCGAGTCGGGCCTCGACGACGCCGTCGTGCGCAACATCGTCGTGCCCGCGGGCCCCGCGGGCAACATCATGGACGCCACGACCGGTGGCCGCTTCGAGTCGGGCATCGCGATCTCGGCGAAGGCCGCCGACAAGCCCTACTTCAAGGCGATGCTGCAGTACATCGACTGGCTCTACTTCAGTGACGAGGGCCTCGAGTTCGCCCGCTGGGGCGTCGAGGGCGAGACGTTCGAGGGCCAGGGCGCCGACCGCAAGCTGCTGCCCGGCATCGACTGGAACGGCGTCAACCCCGACGCCGGCGACAACCCCAAGCTCCTCAACACCGACTTCGGTTACTACAACGGCGTCTGGAGCCTCGCGCACGGCTCGACCGCCGAGGAGCTCGGCATGATGGTCAGCGAGGAGACGGCGAACTTCCGCACCCAGATGAACGAGGAGAAGGAGATCGCCGACGGCGGCCCCGCCGTTCCGCTCGACGCCATGCAGCGCGAGGAGGTCGCGATCACGCAGACCAACCTCGAAGACCTCGTCATGACCGCCACCTCGCAGTTCCTGCGCGGCGACCGCCCGCTGAGCGATTGGGACGCGTACGTCGAGGAGCTCCGCGCCGCGGGCATGGACGAGTACGTCGCCACCATCAACGAGGCCGCGGGAACGGCGTCCTAACGATGGCCGTCGAGACAGCACGCCAGCACACCGACCGTGATCCGGGGTCCGGCGTGCTGTCTCGCGCCGCCGCCTTCGTCTACTGGCACTTGCTCGTCGGCGTGCTCATGTGCGTCGCCGAGCTGCCGGTGGTGGCGCTGCTCTTCTTCCTGGGGCGCGAGGCCGCCAACGCGGCTCTCGTGCCGCTGTGCCTGATCCCGATCGCCCCCGTGCTCTCGGCGGGCCTCTTCGCGATGCGCGCGCGGGCCGGATCCGAGGATCTCGCCCCCGCGCGGTTCTTCCTGCGCGGCCTGCGCCTCGGCTGGGCCGACTCGCTGCGCGCCTGGGCGCCCGCGATGATCGCGCTCGCGGCGGTCGCCGGCGCGATCGTGGCGCTGCGCCCCGCGGGCCTTCCCACGGCCTACGCCGGCGTGCTCGTCGGGATCGGCGTCATCGTCGCGCTGTGGGGGCTGAACGCGCTCGTCATCTCGACGGTGTTCTCGTTCCGCACGCGCGACACCCTGCGCCTCGCGGTGTTCTACCTCGGCCGCAAGTGGCAGGCCTCGCTCGGCGTGCTCGCGCTGCTGATCGTCGCGGTGGGCGTCGTGCTCGTCTCGACCGAGGCCGTGCTCTGGCTGTTCCAGGTCGTCTGGGTCTCGTTCCTCGCCGTCATCACGCAGCCGCTCGTCGCCGCGGTGACGGAGCGGTTTACGGCCTGAGGGATCACGCCCAGGGGTGGGTTGCCCCGAACGCGGCGAGCAGCGGCGTCGACTTCGCGATCGTCTCGTCGAGCTCGGTCTGCGGGTCGCTGTCGATCGTGATGGCGCCGCCGGTGCCGATCGTCGCCTGCCCGCCCTCCAGCACCGCGGTGCGGATGACGACCGACAGGTCGACGGAACCGTCGCGCGAGAAGTACCCGATCGCGCCGGAGTAGACGCCGCGCTCGTCGGGTTCGAGGGCGTCGAGCATCTCGCACGTGCGCTTCTTCGGGGCGCCCGTCATGGATCCGGGAGGGAACAGCGCCTCCGCCGCGCGCACCCCGCTCACGCGGATCCGCGAGCGGATCGTCGTGACCAGCTGGTGCACCGTCGCGTAGCTCTCGACGCGCATGAGCGCGGGCACCTCGACGGATCCGGGCTCGCTGATGCGGCCCAGATCGTTGCGCAGCAGGTCGACGATCATGAGGTTCTCGGCGCGGGTCTTTGGATCCGCCGCGAGCGCGGCCGCGATCTCGCCGTCGCGCTGCGGGTCGCGCCGCGCGGTGCCCTTGATGGGCTTCGTCTCGGCGACGACGCCGCGCACCTGGAGGAAGCGCTCGGGCGAGCACGAGAGGATTTCGCGGGTGCCGGCTTGGTGATGCCCGCCGTCACGGTCGTGCTCGCGGGTGCCGGCGCGTTTGCGCTCGTCGTCGCGGTCGCCGTCGCCGAACCGGAGGTACGCGGCGTAGGGCGCCGCGTTGGCGCGGCGCAGCGCCCGGTATGCGCCGAGCCCGTCGCCGGCGAAGGGCGCCCGAAGCCGGTACGTGTAGCAGGCCTCGTACGAGTCGCCCGCGAGCAGCCACCCGCGAATCTCGCCGATGTGCGCGAGGTACGTCTCCCGCTCGATGCTCGCCACCGCGGTCTGTATGCCGCCCTCGGCATATGTCTCGGGGGTGGGTGCTGGGGCGCGTGCGGCCGCGCCGCGGACGCGGGCGACGGCGTCGCGGATCCATGCCCGGGCCGCCTCCGCATCGGGCCCGACCGCGACGACGTGCGTCACGTGCTCGAGGTGGTCGACGACGAGGAATCGGCTGAGGTGCACGAGGTGCACGGCGCCGGGCCGGCCGATGCCGGATCCGTACTCGATCGCCCCGACGTAGCCGCCCACGAACGGCAACGCGTCGTCGCCCGCGACGGGATGCGCGGCGAGGCGCTGCTCGATCTCGTCCCAGGATCCGCGGATCTCGTCGTCGAGCGGCCCATCCGGCGCCCCCAGGATCGAGTACCTCCCCATCCCGTACGCCTGCTGCGCACTATCGAGCCACACCGCCGAGGGCGCGTCGGCGTAGAGGGCAAGGAACGCCCCCTCGGCATCGTCGAGGTCGAGGGCCTCGCGGTGCACGCGCCACGCGCCCACCTCGCCGACGCCCACATCACCCACGCCGCCGAAAGAACAAGATTTGCGCGAGTGACTACGAAATAACGTGTCCTTTCGCGTAATTCTTGTGCGTTCGGCGGGAAGGGCGGGAAGGCCGGGGGAGGCGGGAGGTGCGGGGACGGGGGCAGACCCGGCGAGCCCCAGGAACGTGGCCAGCATGCGCGCGCCGTCGGGCGTCGCGATCGACTCGGGGTGGAACTGCACGCCGCTCCAGCCCCGCGCCTCGTCGACGCCCGCCATGGCGACGCCGTCGGGGGTGCGGGCCGTGATGCGGAAGGGCGCCGGATCCGCGACGGCGAGCGAGTGGTACCGCACCGCCTCGAAGCGGGCCGGCACGCCGTCGAACATCGCGGATCCGTCGTGGGCAACGGTGTCGACCTGCCCGTGCGCGGGCCGCGGGGCGCGCACGACGCGTCCGCCGGCCGCGACCGCCATCTGCTGGAACCCGAAGCACACCCCGAACACGGGAACCTCGGCGTGGGCAAGGATCGCGAGCCCGCGCCCCGAGTCGGCGGGATCGTGCGGGTCGCCCGGCCCCGGCCCCAGCACGATGTGTGTGTAGCGGCCGAGGGACTCGAGGTCGACGTCTTCGCTCTGCACGAGGTCGGGGCGCACGCCCGTCACCTGCCACAGCACCTGTTCGATGCTGCCGGTGTACGAGTCGTGATTGTCGACGAGGAGAACCCGCATGCTTCTATTGTCGAGATATGGAGCTGATGGATGGCCTTCCGGTGGATCCGGCCGAGATGCGGGCCTACGCGTTCTCGGGCCTCGCGCACTTTACGACGGTGCTCGTCGAGCGCGGGGCGGTGCGTGGCCTCGACCTGCACCTCGCCCGCCTCGTGACCGACGCGCGCGCCCTCTTCGACGCCGAGCTCGACACCGGCCTCGTGCGGCGGCGGATCCTCGAGGCGATCGCCGACGAGCCCGAGCGCGTCATCGTGCGCGTCACGCTCTTCGACCCGGCGCTCACGCTCGAGCGGCCGGGGGCCGATGCGCACCCGCGGATCCTCGTGTCGCCGCGCGCCGCCGGATCCGGATCCGCGGCGCCCCTGCGGCTGCGGTCGGTCGTGTTCGGGCGGCAGCGCCCCGAGATCAAGCACACGGGCCTCTTCGGTTCGCTCTACGAGCGCCGCCTCGCGCAGCGCGCGGGCTTCGACGACGCGGTGTTCGTCGACGCGGGCGGCGCGTTCTCGGAGGGGCCGACCTGGAACCTCGGCTTCATCGATCGCGCGGGCGAGCTCGTCTGGCCCGACGGCGATGCCCTCGACGGCGTGACCCGCGACCTCATCGCGGGCGTCGTGCCGGGGCGGGCGACGCGGGTCACGGATCCGGGCGAGATGGTCGCGGCATTCGCGACCGGATCCGGTGCCGGGATCCGGCCGATCGCGAGCATCGACGAGGTCGAGCTCGACGCGGCCCACCCGCGGCTCGCGGAGATCCGCGAGGCCTACGCGAGGATCCCCGCGCAGGCGATCGCGGGGTAGGGCGTAACGCACGACCCTCGCGAGCGCTCTCAGGTGTGCGGCAATAGGATGGAGGGGCCCGCCACCATAGAGGACAAGCATGCCTACACGCACCGTTTCGCACCGAGCCGCGCGCGCCCTGACGATTGTTCGCGCGCTGATTGCCGCCATCGCCGCGGTGATCGTGACGTTCGTGCAAAACCGGCCGGGCGAGTTCGCCACGGCGGCGCTCCAGGGCTTCCTCGCGGCGATGGTCGTGTACTTCGTCGTCGAGATCGTCGTTCGCGGCGTCGACACGAAGCGCCTGCTGCTGGGCATCATTCACCTGGCCGGCGTGCTGCTTGTCTTCGTCCTGCCCGGCAACGCCGACGCCCGCTTCCACCTGACGCTGCTCCTCTGGGCCGCGGCGGCGGGAGTCGTTGAGCTCGTCGGCGGCCTGATCGGCCGGCGCGGCGGATCCGAGGACGCGCGCGATCACATCGCAGTCGGTGCCCTCACGTGCGTGCTCGCGCTCGCGGCGCTCCTCGTCTCGCCGGAGTACGCGCTCGACTACTTCGTCAAGGACGCGAACCAGAGCTTCACTCTTACCGGCACCATCGTCGGCGTCGGCCTCTTCGGGGGCTGGGCCGCGATCGTCGCCGTCTACCTCGGCATCGGTGCATTCTCGCCGGCGCCGGCGACAACAGTCACGAAGGACGCAGCATGACCGAGAAGAACACCACCCGCCGCGACCTCATGAAGCCCCTGCAGCTCCTCGGCTGGTCGTTCGGCGCAGCGATCTTCGCCGGTTTCGTCACGGCGATGAGCATGGGTGCCTTCACGCAGGCGGGCACCGACATCGTCGGCACCGCCTGGCGCGTGTCGGCGATCGTCGCCGGCATAACCTTCATCGTGGTGGTGCTGTGCCTTGCGCTACTGCTGCTCGTCGTCGACCCGAGCGACCTCGAGAAGGAACACGACAAGGGCGTGCTCCTGCCGGAGGATCCGGAAGACGACAAGAAGTAAGCAACGCAAAAGCGGGCGGGCCTTTCGGCCCGCCCGCTTTTGCGTGGGTGATTACTTCTCGAGCTTCGCGCGCACGACCTTCTCGGCGAGGCCGATGTAGGTCGCGGGCGTGAGGGCTGTGAGGCGCTCCTTGGCGTCGTCGCCGATGTCGAGGCCCGCCACGAACTCGGCGAGGTCTTCGGCGCCGATGCGGTGGCCGCGCGTGAGGTCCTTCAGAAGCGCGTACGGATCCGAGATCTGCGAGCGGCCGGCAACGACCTCGGCGCGGATGACGGTCTGGATCGCCTCGGCGAGGACCTCCCAGTTGCCGTCGAGATCCTTCAGCAGCGTCTCGCGCGAGAGCGAGATCTGGTCGAGGCCGCCCGAGAGGTTCGTGAGGGCGAGGAGCGAGTGGCCGAAGGCGACGCCGATGTTGCGCTGCGTCGTCGAGTCGGTCAGGTCGCGCTGCATGCGCGAGGTGACGAGGGTCTGCGCGAGGGTCGCGAACAGGCCGCCCGCGATCTCGAGGTTCGCCTCGGCGTTTTCGAACTTGATCGGGTTGATCTTGTGAGGCATCGTCGACGAGCCGGTCGCGCCGGCGACGGGGATCTGTGTGAAGAAGCCGAGCGAGATGTACGTCCAGACGTCCTGCGCGAGGTTGTGCAGGATGGCGCCGGCGTGCTTCACGTGGTCGTAGAGCTCGGCCTGCCAGTCGTGCGACTCGATCTGCGTCGTGAGCGGGTTGAACGTGAGGCCCAGGGGGCCCTCGACGAACTCGCGCGTGAGGTTGGGCCACGCGATCTTCGGGTCGGCGGCGAGGTGCGCCGACCAGGTGCCGGTCGCGCCCGAGAACTTGGCCATGTACTCGGTGGCCTCGATGCGCGCGAGCACGCGCTCGAGGCGCCACACGAACACGCCGAACTCCTTGCCCATGGTGCTGGGCGTCGCGGGCTGGCCGTGGGTGCGCGAGAGCATCGCCGCGTCGGCCATGTCGAGCGACATGGCGCGGAGCTTCTCGATGACGCCGCGGAAGGCGGGCAGCCAGGTCGTGGTGACGGCGCGCTTGACCGTGAGGGCGTACGAGGTCGAGTTGACGTCTTCGCTCGTCAGGGCGAAGTGGGTCAGCTCGGCGAGGTGGTCGAGCTCGAGCTGCGACAGGCGGTCGCGCACGAGGTACTCGACGGCCTTGACGTCGTGGCGCGTCACGCGCTCCTTCTCGGCAAGCCAGTCGATCTCGGCCTGACCGAAGTCGAGGTACGCGAGGCGCAGCTTGTCCTGCGTCGCCGCGGGAAGCGGCGAGGTGCCGAACAGGCGGTTGTTGGTGAGGTGAATGAGCCACTCGACCTCAACCTCCACGCGGGCGCGGTTGAGGCCGGCCTCGGAGAGGTGCTCGGCGAGCGACGAGACGGCGGAGCTGTAACGGCCGTCGAGCGGACTCAGCGGCTGGGGAGGAAGAGCGTTCACGTGGGCCTCCGTGATGAGGGGCGTTTGGGCCAGACCAGCCTATTCCGAACTGCCGACATTCTCCCCCAAGCTGTCCACAGGCGCCGTTGCGGTGAAGTTCTCCACGGATCCGAAAAAGCGGGTGCGCCGCCCGCGCCCGAGGGCGCAGGCTAGCGGGCATGACGACGAGTAACCACGATCTCGCCCAGGTCGCCTGGCAGGCGAGGGATCACATGTACCGGGCCGCGGCCGACATCCGCGCCGCGCGAACCGCGCTCCAGGAGGCCGAGCGCGCCATGCAGTGGCGCTCGCGCGCGGCCGACGCGTTCACGTCGCGCGCCGACGACGTGGTCGCCACGACCGACGGCGTCGCGCATCGCTGCGACGAGGCGGCCGACGCGCTGCTGAACATCGGCAACTACCTGGTGACGCGATGAGCGGCGTCGATGTCACGCAGGGGTCGATCGTGGCGGTGGATCCGGAGGAGCTGCGGTACGTCGCCACCCGCGTCGAGAATGCGTCGTATCACGCGTCGTCGGCGAGGGACGAGGTGGGCGCCGCCGACGCGCTGCAGCGCGATAACGCCATCCCCGAGCTGTACTACGTGTGGCCGTGCGGCACCGGCATCTACGTCGAGTGCGAGCGCGTGTACGACGAGTCGCGGGCGCTGTCGGAGGGGCTGCGGCTCGCGGCCGACACCTACGAGATGATCGAGCTGCGCACGCTCATCGCGATGGGCGAGGGTGACGTGCCGACGCACATCCGGCGGATGAAGAGCCTGTACCTGCGCCTGCCCGAGCCGATGAAGCTCTCCGAACACCTGTGGCGCGCGTGGGAGGACCTGACTGGTTCGAAGCTCTCCGATACCTGGGGCAGCTCGAGCGCCCACGCGGGCCTCGTCATGTCGGTCTTCATGAATCAGCTCGTGAAGATGCGTACCGATTACGGCATGGGTCGTGGATCCCTCGGCGAGCCGCGGCGCGCGGAGGCGCGTCAGCCGACGACGCCCGGAACCTCAGATCGCTACGTGCCGATGGTGAAGACGCCGCTCGGCACGAGCAAGGCTCCCGCGTCGCTCGCCGAGTCGGTGCGCCGCACGCCGAGCGGCGAGAGCGATGACCTGTCGGATCGGGCGCGGGTGCGCATCGAGAGGTACCGCATGGCCGACGGATCCGAGAGGTTCGTCGCGTATCTCAGCGGTTCGCGTGAGATGCCGTGGAAGGACGAGGACCCGTTCAGTTGGAGGAACAACGTCGGGCTGTACGTCGGCCTGCCGAACTCGGAGGGCTACAACTTCGTGCTCGAGGCGCTCGAGCGCTCGGGCGCCGAGGCCGGATCCGTCGTCGACGTAACCGCCTTCTCGCAGGGCGGCATGCTCGCGCAGCGGCTCGCGACCGATAGCGACTTCGACGTGCAGCACGTGACCACGCTCGGTTCGCCGCTCCGGATCCCCATGGGCGACGACGTCACCTCGCTAACGCTCGCGCACGACGACGACCCGGTCGCGGCGCTGAGCGACGGCGGCTCGCCCATGAGCCTCGGCGACGACGACAGCCTGCTCATCACGCGCACCTTCGACGACACGGCGACGACGCTCGAGCGATGGAGCGCGAACGCGCACCGCGTGAGCGCCTACGCCGATACGGCGAAGCTCTTCGAGGAGTCGGGCGATATCCGTGGCGGCGCCGTGAGTGACTACTTCGACGAGCTCTCGCGGGCGACGCTGCTCGAGAGCTTCGCCTACGAGGTGCCGGAGGATCAGATCGGCCGGGTTATCGGCGGCTCTTCTTCTTCTGGGGACGAAGAATGATGCCGAAGATCCAGTTGATGACGCTGAGCAGCAGGCCCGCGAGCACGCCCGGCCAGAAGGCCCCGACGTCGAGGCCCCAGCCCCAGCCGCTCGTGATCCACGCCGTGATCATGAGCAGCACTCCATTCAACAGCAGCGAGATGAGGCCGAGCGTGATGACGAACAAGGGGAACGCGACGATCTTGATGACCGTGCCGATGATCGAGTTCACGAGGCCGAAGAGGGCTCCGAGAATCACGAGCGTGAGAATGAACTGCAGGTCGCGCCCCGGCTCGAAGGCCGTGATCGAGATCTGCAGGAACGAGATCAGCGACAGCACCCAGAGGGCGAAACCGTTGACGACCGAACGCACGATGAATCCCATGCGGCGATTCTCACATTCTTTGCCGAGAGCCGGGCCCGTTCCGAGAGACCTGCCAGGCCGCAATAAGATCGAGGCGTGACCACCGAACCCGTTCTGCCCCGAGTCCGCCCCGAGATTGCGGCGCTGCCGCCGTATAAGCAGGGCAAGCCCGCGGCGCCGGATGGGTTCAAGCTCTCGAGCAATGAGAACCCGTTCGAGCCGCTCCCCGGCGTCGTCGAAGCCGTGCGCGGAGCCGTCACCCTCAACCGTTACCCCGACGCGACCGCCGGCCGCCTGCGCCAGGCGCTCGGCGAGCGCTACGGCGTCGAGGCCGACGAGGTCATTGTGGGCGCCGGAAGCGTGGCGCTCATCGCGGCGTTCATCCAGGCCGCCGCGGGCCACGGCGACGAGGTCGTCTACCCGTGGCGCTCGTTCGAGGCGTACCCCGGCCTCGTGATGGTCGCCGGCGCCTCGAGCGTGCAGGTGCCGAACCTCGCCAACGGCCGCCACGACCTCGACGCGATGGCGGCCGCCATCACCGACAAGACGCGCATCGTGATCGTCTGCACGCCCAACAACCCCACGGGCCCGATCGTCACCTCGGCCGAATTCGCCGACTTCGTCGAGAAGGTGCCGAGCGACGTCATGATCCTGCTCGACGAGGCCTACACCGAGTTCGTCACCGACGACGACGCCGTCGACGGCCTGGCCGAGCGCGTCTACGAGTCGCGCCCGAACATCGTCGTGCTGCGCACCTTCTCGAAGGCCTACGGCCTCGCCGCCCTCCGCGTCGGCTACGCCATCGGCCACCGCCGCGTGCTCGATGCGGCCCGCGCGACCCAGATCCCGCTCTCGGTCACGGCGCAGGCCGAGGAGGCCGCGCTCGCGAGCCTCGAATACGAGCCCGAGCTGCGCGCCCGCGTCGCCGAGATCGCCGTGCGCCGCGAGGCCCTCGTCACCGGCCTCCGCGAAGCCGGCTGGCAGGTTCCCGACGCGCAGAGCAACTTCGTCTGGCTCCCGACGACGGATCCCTCGGTTGCGGCGGCCTTCGAGGAGGCCGGCCTCGTGGTGCGCCCGTTCCCCGACGGGATCCGCATCTCGGTCGGCGAGGAGGCCTCGCGCGAGCGGATCCTCGACGTCGCCCGCCGGCTCCGCGCGTAGGCGCGGTTCTCCCATCGACGTGCTGACGCCCGAGCTGATCGGCGCCGTGTACGGCCTCGAGGTGCGCGTGATCCCGGACGAAGATACCGGGCGGCCCGTCGTCGTCCCGCGCCGCGGCTGATGACCCTGTGGATTTCCACCACATGAATCGGGCATCCGTTGTCGAGCGCGTCACGGCCCGCGCATACGCGATTCGGCATAGCGTGGGATCGTGACTTCGGCAGAAACACCTCTCGTGCGCTTCCTCGAGCCCGACGGCTCGTTCGCGCCCACGCCCGAGGCGGAGCCGCTGCGCGAGATCGTCGACGGCCTCGACGATGCGATGCTCGAGCAGCTCTACCGCGACATGGCGGTCATCCGCGCGTTCGATCAGCAGGCGACGATGCTGCAGCGACAGGGTCAGCTGGCACTCTGGCCGCCGTCGCTCGGCCAGGAGGCCGCGCAGGTCGGATCCGCCCGCGCGGCGCGCGCGCAGGACACGATCTTCCCGTCGTACCGCGAGCACGTCGTCGCGAAGATCCGCGGCGTCGACCCCGTCAGCATCCTCGCGCTGATGCGGGGAACGACGCACGGCGGCTGGGATCCGACGGATCCGAAGAACGGCAACACCCGCCTCTACACGCTCGTGCTCGGAACGCAGACCCTGCACGCGACGGGCTTCGCCATGGGCCTGAACTTCGACGGGCGCACCGCGACGGGCAACCCCGAGAAGGACGAGGCGGTCGTCGTCTACTACGGCGACGGCGCCGCGAGCGAGGGCGATGTGCACGAGGCGATGGTCTTCGCCTCGAGCTACAAGACGCCGCAGCTGTTCTTCCTCCAGAACAACCAGTGGGCCATCTCGGTGCCGGTCGCGACGCAGGCATCGGCGCCGCTCGCGAACCGCTCGGCCGGGTACGGGATCCCGACGATGCGCATCGACGGCAACGACGTGCTCGCATCGTATGCCGCAAGCCGCATGTACCTCGAAGAGGCCCGTTCGGGCGGCGGACCGCGCGCCATCGAGGCCGTGACCTACCGCATGGGCGCGCACACGACGAGCGACGACCCGACGAAGTACCGCACCCGCGAGGAAGAGGCGATGTGGGCCGGGCGCGACCCGATCGCCCGCATGCGCGCGTTCCTCGAGAACCGCGGCGCGAGCGAGGCGTTCTTCGCCGACGTCGACGCCGAGGGCGAGGCCGTCGCGGCCGACGCCCGCGAGCGCGTCGTGAAGCTGCCGAATCCGGATCCGGCGAGCATGTTCGCGCACGTGTATTCCGAGCCGAACGCGCTCATGGAGCAGCAGGCGGCCTGGCTCGCCGAGTACGAGGCCTCGTTCGAAGGAGACGCCGCATGACGCTCGAGACGATGCCCTTCGCGAGGGCGATGAACGCCGGCCTCCGCCGCGCCATGGAAGAAGACGGCCGCGTCCTGCTGATGGGCGAGGACATCGGAAAGCTCGGCGGCGTCTTCCGCGTGACCGAGCACCTGCAGCGCGACTTCGGCGAGGACCGCGTGCTCGACACCCCGCTCGCCGAGTCCGGCATCGTCGGCTCGGCCATCGGACTTGCGATGGCGGGCTTCCGCCCGGTCATCGAGATCCAGTTCGACGGCTTCGTGTTCCCCGCCTTCGATCAGATCACGACGCAGCTCGCGAAGCTTACGAACCGTCACGAGGGCGCGCTGCAGATGCCCGTCGTGATCCGCATCCCCTACGGCGGACACATCGGCGCGGTCGAGCACCACCAGGAGAGCCCGGAGGTGTACTTCACGCACACCTCGGGCCTGCGCGTGGTCAGCCCGTCGACGCCGAACGACGCCTACTGGATGATCCAGGACGCCATCGCGTCGAACGACCCCGTGATCTTTATGGAGCCCAAGAGCCGCTATTGGCAGAAGGGCGAGGTCGACACCGAGCGCCGCGGCGCGCCGCTGCACACGAGCCGCGTCGTGCGCAAGGGCACCGACGTGACGCTCGTGGGCCACGGCGCCATGGTGTCGGTGCTGCTGCAGGCCGCCGCGATCGCCGAGGGCGAGGGGCGCAGCTGCGAGGTCATCGACCTGCGCTCGCTATCGCCGATCGACTACGACCCGATCGTCGAGTCGGTGCGCTCGACGGGCCGCATGGTGTGGGCGCAGGAGGCCCCCGGCCACACAAGCATCGGCAGCGAGATCGCCGCGACGGTGACCGAGCGGGCGTTCTATTCGCTCGAGGCGCCCATCATGCGCGTGACGGGCTTCGATACTCCGTTCCCGCCTGCCAAACTTGAGGGTACGTATCTGCCCGACGCCGACCGCGTGCTCGAGGCCGTCGACCGCGCGTTCGCGTACTGAGAGGATCCGCCATGCAGACGTTCCACCTTCCCGACGTGGGCGAGGGCCTGACCGAGGCCGAGCTCGTCGAATGGCGAGTGAAGCCCGGCGATGTGCTCAAGGTCAACGACACGATCGCCGACATCGAGACGGCGAAGAGCATCGTCGAGCTGCCGTCGCCGTTCGAAGGCGTCGTGCGCGAGCTTCTCGTGAACGAGGGTGACACGGTCGACGTGGGTGCCGCGATCCTGACGGTCGAGGCCGAGGGATCCTCGGATCCGGCGCCGGCCTCCGAGGGCGGCGCGACCCCCGCTGCCCCCGCCGACACGAGCGACAATGCCGTTCTCGTCGGCTACGGCAGCGGATCCGAGGCGAAGACCCGCCGCAAGCCGAAGACACACGAGACCGTGCTCACGAGCTCCATCGGCGTCATCACGAAGCCACCGGTGCGCAAGCTCGCGCGCGACCTCGACGTGAACCTGTCGGAGGTCACCGGCACCGGCCCCGCCGGCGAGGTGACCCGCGACGACGTCGTGAAGCACGCCGAGCAGGCCTCGGTGTTCCGCAACCTGTCGACGCCCGCGTGGCCCACGGAGCGCGAGCGCACCGTGCCCGCGCCTCGCGCGAACGTCGACCCGCGCTACGACGCGGTGCCGGTCAAGGGCGTCCGCAAGGCGACCGCGAACGCGATGGTCGGATCCGCGTACACGGCCCCGCACGTGTCGGTCTGGACCGACGTCGACGCGACCCGCACCATGGAGTTCGTCGCGCGCCTGAAGAAGCAGCCGCAGTTCGCCGACATCAAGATCTCGCCGCTGCTCGTCTACGCGCGCGCCGTGCTGTGGGCCGTGCAGCGCACGCCCGAGATCAACTCGACGTGGATCGAGACCGACGCCGGCGCCGAGATTCAGGTGCGCAACTACGTGAACCTGGGCATCGCCGCGGCGACCCCGCGCGGCCTGCTCGTGCCGAACATCAAGGACGCGCAGGACCTGTCGATCCGCGAGCTCGCGAGCGCGCTGCAGGACCTGACGTTCACGGCGCGCGACGGCAAGACCCCGCCCGCCGACCTGTCTGGCGGTACCATCACGATCACCAACATCGGTGTTTTCGGCATGGACGCGGGCACCCCGATCCTCAACCCCGGCGAGGCCGGCATCGTCGCCATGGGCGCGATCCGTCAGAAGCCGTGGGTCGTCGACGGCGAGGTGCGCCCCGCGTGGGTGACGACGGTCTCCGGATCCTTCGACCACCGCATCGTCGACGGCGACAAGATCAGCCGATTCGTCGCAGACGTGGCGGCGGTCCTGGAAGAGCCGGCACTGCTGCTCGACTAGCTCTTGAGGGATGCGTTCGTGTCACTCTGGCCTTTAGGGATGCCGTCGTGTCGTTCTGAGCGTTCAGAACGACACGAACGCATCCCTGAGGCGCGTTATCGCACGAACGCATCCCGCAAGGCGCGTCATAGGGCGTCGAGGATCGCCCTTGCCGTGGCACTATCCGTCACCAATTCATTGATCAGGCCACCTCGCACGGCGCCCGTGATGCTCGACACCTTGTGCGTGCCGACGGCCACGCCAACGGCATGAGGGATGTTCCGGAGCAGCTCCGGGGGAGTACGCACGATCAGGTCGCTGCCCGGGAACTCGATCTCCTGCCCATCGGTGGCGAAGAAGTTCAGGCACACGTCGCCGACCGAGCGATCGAACGCACGGTCGTCGGCGGGGATCCCGCTCGCGAGCACCGCTCGGGTGGGGGTGGCGGCGCCGATGCCGAGCAGCGCGCCGGTCGCGCGTTCCCACAGACCGGAGACGTGCTGGAACGCCGGATCCTGCAGCAGCGACCTGCGCATCTGGGCGCTCGGTAGCGCCTGCGTGAAGAGGAACGCAGGGAAAGCCCCCGACTCCTGCGCCGCGATACGAGTGATCTCGTTGGTCTGGAATTGCGGCAGAGGATCGGCATAGCCGCCGACCGTTGGAGCAATCTGGATGCCGGGGAGGGCTGGCATGCCGTGCTGTGCGAGTTCGTAGGTCGTCTGGCCCGAGGAAATCAGCAACGCGTCGCCCGCGGTGAGATGCATCGCGCGAACGGCTTCTGACACGGGCGCCGCAAGGTCGGCGCCGAGCGTCGAGGGGTGCGTGATCGGTGCGAGGTAAACGGCGTTGAGCCCCAAAGCGTCCCGCAATTCCGTCGCGAGCTGTTTCGACGTGTCAATGAACGGGTCGAGCACCTCGATGCGCACGATCCCTGCGCGTCGCGCATCGGCCAGCAACCTGCTGACGGTGGGGCGAGAGACCCCGAGGCGATCCGCGATGGACGCCTGCGTCGCATCCTCGAGGTAATACATGCGCGCGGCTTGATGTACCTGCTCGAGAGGGAAGCGCGACCGCGCAGCATCGGACGCCGTGGGCGTGCGTGACAGGGGCGGCTCCGGTACGGATGCGGGTGCGGGCATACGTCATGGTACCGCCCGGATGACGAATGTGAACGTTTGTTCTGTACATGTGTGCAGAATTCGTGTAATCTCTTCCCATACCCCCAGCGATGCGAGGAAGCGACACAGATGTCTAGCAGCACCAACACCCCGATCACCGAAGAGCTCCCCGACACCATGCGTGCCGTGGTTGTTTACGGGCCCGGCGACTACCGCCTCGAGGACCGACCGGTTCCCCGCCCCGGAGACGATGACCTCCTCCTCCGCACTGACGCCGTCGGCATCTGCGCGAGTGACCTGAAGGCCTATCACGGCGCCGCGAAGTTCTGGGGCGACGAGAACCGCCCTGCCTGGGCCGAGCGTGACCGCATTCCCGGCCACGAGTTTGTCGGCACGATCGTCGCGGGTGGCGCATCGGCTCTCGCGAAGCGCGGCGTGAACATCGGCGACCGCATCGCCTGCGAGCAGATCGTTCCCTGCTGGGAGTGCCGCTACTGCCTCGAGGGCTCGTACTGGATGTGCGCCGTCCACGACATGTTCGGCTTCAAGGGCTACGACGGCGCAATGGCCGAGTACGTGCTCGTTCCGGCGAAGGCGCTCACGCACCTCGTCGATAAGGAACTCCCCGGCCCCGTCGCGGCCTTCGCGGAGCCGCTGTCCTGCGCCTTCCACGCCGTTGAGCGCGCCGAGATCAAGTTCAACGACACCGTCGTGATCGCCGGTGCGGGCCCCATCGGCCTTTCGGCCATCGCCGGTGCCCGCCAGAAGAACCCGCTGCGCGTCATCGCTCTCGATGCCGTCGACTCGAAGCTCGACCTCGCCCGCCGCGTGGGTGCCGACATCACGATCAACATCGCGAAAGAAGACGCCGTTGCGCGCGTGAAGGAACTGACGGGCGGCTACGGTGCCGACGTTTACATCGAGGCCACGGGTCACCCCTCCGCTGTTCCGCAGGGCCTCAACCTGCTGCGCAAGCTCGGCACCTTCGTCGAGTACTCGGTGTTCAAGGACGCGGTGTCGGTCGACTGGTCGATCATCTCGGACGACAAGGAACTTGACGTGCGCGGCGCCCACCTCGGTCCGCACACCTGGCCCGCCGCCATCAAGCTGCTCGAGGCCGGAACCCTGCCGATGGACGACATCTGCACGCACCAGTTCCCGCTCGAGAAGTTCCAGGAGGCGCTCGACCTGGTCGGCGACTCGGCAGGCTCATCGGTCAAGGTTTCCATCGTTCCCTCGATGAGCTGACCCGAGCAAAAGGGCACATGATGACTTCGTCAACGGTGACGGAACGCCCCGCACGCGAGGGCTTCCTTGACCGCATGGGAATCCCGAGCTCGCTCGCGATCGGTTTCCTTGCCGTTCTGATCTTCATGGCCGGTAACGGCGTGGAATCGAACTTCATTACCCCGCACATGGTTGAGGTCTTGGGTTCGCCCGAGGCGACCGTTGCCGCGATCGTGAGCTTCTACAGCCTCGCGGTGCTCGTCGGTAGCTACCTCTCCGGTGCACTGTCCGACCTCATCGGTCCGCGACGGGTCATGGTGGTGGGATTCGTCGTATGGATCGTGTTCGAGGTGTTGTTCCTCATCGGTCTGTCGATCGGCAGCGTGGGCTTCACCGCGGTCGCCTACGCACTTCGCGGCTTCGGATACCCGCTCTTCGCCTTCGCCTTCCTCGTGTGGGTGAACATCACGGCCCTGCCCGAGCGCAACGGCTCTGCCGTGGGGTGGTTCTATGTCGCGTTCACCGGTGGTCTCCCGACCCTCGGATCCCTGTTCGCGCTGGGAGCGATCCCGACGTTCGGCGGTGGCATCCAGGGTGAGACGGGCGCGATGATCGCGTCGATCGGCCTCGTTGTCATCGGTTTCCTTCTTGCAATGTTTGGCATCCGCGCGAAGAACGGCAGCAGTCGTATCGCCCCCGAGGGCGAGAGCGCGGCGCGCGTTCTTACGAGCGGTCTGCGGTTGACGTTCACCCGTCCGCGCGTGTTGATGGGCTTCATCGTCCGCCTGATCAACACGGCCCCGCAGTACGGCATGTTCATCATCCTGCCGACGATCATCTCGATCGATCGCGGATGGGGACAGGTACGCTGGCTGCTGATGACGGTGTTCGTCTACGCGACCAACATCCTCGTGAACGCCCTGTTCGGCTGGCTCGGCGACCGCATCGGATGGCAGCGGACGGTCAAGTGGTACGGCATCGTCGGCGGCGCCTTGGGCCTGCTCGCCTGGTGGTACGTGCCTCAGCTCGTTCCCGCGGGAAGCGAGTGGGGATACTGGGCTTCGGTTCTTGCCGGGTGTGTGTTTGGTTGCCTGCTCGCGGGCTTCGTGCCGATGGGCGCGATCATGCCCGCGCTCGTTCCCGCGCACAACAAGGGCGCCGCGATGGCGATGTACACGACGGCAGCAGGCGGCGCCGCGTTCCTAGGATCCGCCACCGTCGCTGTCGTGCTCGCGCTTGGCGGCGATGGCGTTGCGGTGACCTGGACCTTCGTGGGCCTCTACGCGCTCGCGTTCGTGTTCATTCAGTTCCTCCAGGTGGATCAGCCTGGGCACGACTTCCTCGGGAAGTCGAAAACTCGAAAGGTGAATGCATGACGACGATCTTCGACAACCCCGAGGAGTTCGCGGAGGATCAGCTCGCCGGATGGCTTGACCTGTACTCGGATCGCGTGCGGGGCGTCACGGGCGGGGTCGTGGCGCTCCCCGTCGCGGGTGCCGCACCGCAGGTTGCCGTCGTCATCGGCGGCGGATCCGGGCACTATCCCGCGTTCTGCGGCACGGTGGGCACCGGATTCGCGACCGGTGCGGTCGTTGGAAACATCTTCACCTCGCCGTCTGCGGCGCAGGTGTACTCCGTCGCGAAGGCCGCGGATCAGGGGCGCGGTGTCGTTCTGAGCTTCGGCAACTATGCCGGTGACAACATGAACTTCGGCCTGGCCGCGGAGCGTCTTCGTCAGGAGGGAATCGACACGCGCATCGTCGTCGTGACGGACGACGTGGCCTCGGCTGACGAGGAAGAACAGCGCCGCGGCATCGCCGGCGACTTCCCCGTATTCAAGGCGATGGGCGCTGCCGCCGCCGCGGGCGCATCGCTCGACGAGGTTGAGCGACTGGGCAACGCGAGCAACCGCGCAACGCGCACGATCGGTGTCGCGTTCTCGGGCTGCACGATGCCGGGCGCGACCGAACCTCTCTTTACCGTTCCGGAGGGGCACCTGGGTCTGGGGCTTGGCATCCACGGCGAGCCCGGGATCCGCGATGTGCCGCTCATGCGAGCAACCGACCTCGCCCGTCTGCTTGTCGATAGCCTGCTCGCGGATCGCCCGGCCACGGCCGGCACGCGAGTGGCGCCGATCGTGAACGGTCTCGGCGACACGAAGTACGAAGAGCTCTTCCTGCTGTGGGGGCGCATCGCGCCGCTGCTCCGCGCCGAAGGCCTCGAGCTTGTCGAGCCCGAGGTGGGCGAACTCGTGACGAGCCTCGACATGGGCGGATGCTCGCTCACGCTGCAGTGGCTGGACGAGGAGCTCGAAGAGCTGTGGCGCGCGGACGCATATACCCCGGCGTACCGCAAGGCTCAGGCACCTGTCGCCGCGCTCGACCGCGACGCGATCGCCGCCACCGAGTCGCGTGCCGCCGAGGAAATGCCCGAGGCGAGTGACGCATCCCGCCACGCCGCGCTGGTGATCCGGGATGTCGTCGGCGCGATGGACGCGGCACTTCGAGGCGCCGAGGAGAACCTCGGACGTATCGATGCCATTGCGGGCGACGGCGACCACGGTCGAGGAATGGTCAAGGGCGTCTCTGCGGCGACGGACGCGGCCGGCCGCGTACCGGAGGAAGCCGGTGCGGCGTTCCTCTTGGGCCGCGTTGGTCAGGCTTGGGCCGCGGAGGCAGGTGGAACGTCTGGCGTGCTCTGGGGTGCGGCTCTGGAGGCGTTCGGGCGAGAGCTCGGTGACGACGCCACCGAGATCGGCGCGGCGGACATCGCCGCAGCGAGCGGCGCGTTCGCGCGTGCGATTCAGCAGCTCGGAGGCGCGAGCCGCGGCGATAAGACGCTGCTCGATGCCCTGTTGCCGTTCGTCGATGAGCTCGAGGCGCGAGTCAGCGCCGGTGACGACCTGGCGACGGCGTGGGGGCAGGCGGCAACGGTCGCGGGCCGCGAGGCCGAAGCGACGGCGTCGCTGCGGCCGAACGTGGGTCGCGCACGCCCGCTCGCCGAGAAGAGCATCGGACACCCCGACGCGGGCGCCATTTCGATGGCGCTGATTCTCGAGACCGTCGGCGGCGTACTCGCCGCCCGGTGACCACACTCACACGAAGAGAAGGACGACAGAGATGACTGCTGAACAGATTCCGTGGCGCGTCGTCGTTGGTTGCGACGACGCCGGATACGACTACAAGGAACGCCTCAAGCGCGACCTGCTCGAGGATCCGCGTGTTGCCAGCGTCGTCGATGTTGGCGTCGACGCCGACGGTCACACGGCCTACCCGCACGTCGCCGTGGATGCCGCTCGACTCGTGGGCAGCGGCGAGGCGGATCGCGCGATCCTCATTTGTGGAACGGGCCTTGGCGTCGCCATCGCGGCGAACAAGGTGCCCGGGATCCGCGCCGTGACCGCGCACGACTCGTTCTCGGTCGAGCGGTCGGTGCTCTCGAACGACGCCCAGGTGCTCTGCATGGGGCAGCGGGTCGTGGGTATCGAGGTCGCCCGCCGGATGGCGCGCGAGTGGCTCGGTTACCGTTTCGATCCGACGAGCGCCTCCAAGGCGAAGGTCGACGCGATCTGCGAGTACGAAGGCGCCTAACCCTTGCGGGATGCGTTCGTGTCATTCTGGCCTTCAGGGATGCCGTCGTGTCGTTCTGAGCGATCAGAACGACACGAACGCATCCCTGGGGCGCGTTATCGCACGAACGCATCCCTGGGGCGCGTTATCGCACGAACGCATCCCTGGGGCGCGTTATCGCACGAACGCATCCCGCAAGGCGCGATTAGCGCGGCCAGCGCTCCATTAGGCGCGTGGCTACGCGTAACGAATTCGCCGTGATCGTCAGCGTCGGGTTGACCGATCCGTTGGTCGGGTGCAGCGACGAATCGGCGACATAGATGCGCTTCGTGCCGTAGAGCCTGCCCTCGGGGCTCGTGGCGCCCGAGGTCTCTGACGCACTCATCCGCGCGGTGCCGCACGAGTGCTCGCCCGCAGCCGACACGGTCGCCCCGCCGCGCTCTTGCACGCGCACATTCCGCGCGCCCGCGGCCTCGAGCCACCGGGATCCCTGCTCGCCCATACCTCGCTCGATATCAAGCGACAGCGGGTGGGAGAGCTTGCGCAGACTTGCGCCCGGGCGGCCCCAGCGGTCGCGGATCGTCGGCGCGAGTCCCACGGCCGAGCCAATGGCGGGGATCTCCTGGCCCATGCCAAAGATGCCGAACAGGTTCGCGCGCCCCGTGCGCATCCACTCCTTGTGCTCGCTGCCCCATCGGGCGACTCCGGGTGCGGGGGCTCCCGCCGAGGTGAGGGGCAGGAAGCCCATGACGTCGACGAGCACGCCGCCGCCGTAGCCGATCGTGTCGCCGTGCACGTGGTCGAGCGTCGCGACCGAGTGCCCGGGGCCGATGAATGGCTTGACCGGTTCATCGACATCGCCGAAGATCGTCGCGGTGCGGTGGTCGTGCAGGCCTTGGCCGAGATGCTCGTTGCCGAGACCGCTGGCGAGCAGCAGCCGCGGCGTCTCGACCGCACCGGCCGACACAACGACCACGTCGGCGCGCACCGTCACCTCGCGCGGCGACGTCGACGCGTCGACCATGAGCACGACCTCGGCGCTGCCGGATCCGTCGCGCACCTCGATCGCCTCCGCGTCCTGCAGGAGGCGAGCACCGTCCGCGACCGCGCGGGCGATTAGCGTGTTGTGGGCGCCGTTCTTGGCGTTCACGGGGCACGCGTGGCCCACACACTGCGGGCATCGCACGCAGGCGGGGCGGCCGTCGTTCGGCACCGAGTTGATCGAGAGCGGGATCGGACCCCATCCCCAGCCGAGGCGATCGGCGCCCGCGGCGAGAAGCTCGCGCGCGGGCTCGGTGCCCATCGGGGGCATCGGATATCCGCGGGTACGCGGGGTACGCGCCGTGAGGGCGCCCTCCTCGCCCGCGACTCCGAGCTCCCACTCGGCGCGCGTGTAGAACGGCTCCATCTCGTCATAGTCGACGGGCCAATCGGCGAGCGTGGATCCCTCGGGGGTGCCGTAGATGCTCGCCATGCGGAAGTCTTCGGGGAAGAACCGCCACGCCATTCCCTGCCAGACGCGGGTGCCGCCGCCCAGCGCGTCCGCGTTGAGGCCGTAGGGGCCGGCATCTCCGGTGCTCTCGACGCGTCGCCCGTTGCCCTCTTCGTCGCGCAGCTCGCGCGGATAACCAGGCCCCGGGCCGACCGTCGGCCAGAACAGCGCGTTGCGCTTGCCGTGTAGGTGGTCACCGCGCAGCTCGGCGTTCGTTTTCGCGGGCGTGCGCTCGACGAGCAGCACGCTCTTGCCCGCCTCGGCGAGCACCCGCGCCGCGGATCCGCCGCCCGGGCCGCTACCGATCACGATCGCGTCGTAGCTCGCTTCGAGCGCGTCCGACGCGATGCTCGGCAGCGGATCCGGTTCGACCGGCACGACCCCTTCGGGGATCGCGTGGTACCCGACCATGCGGATGCCCTCGGGCTCAAGCTCGGGCCGGAGGGCGTAGTAGCCCTCCCAGCAGATGCGGCGCAGGGCCGCGAAGTCGTCCGAGACACCGGGCAGCGTTTCGGCCTCGCGTAGGATCTCGTCGCGCCCCGACTCGTCGAGGTCGAGGAAATTCCGCGCCTCGAGCCAGGCCGAGAACGTCTCGAGCCGCGGAAGAACATCGGGAAGGTCTCGCTGTGCTAGCGGATCCGCGAGGTACGCGCCCACGCCGCCGTCCCAGCCGGCGCGCCAGCCGTCGGCCGGGATGACCCGGTCGACAGCGGCGCGGAGGGCTGTGTCAGCGGCCCGCAAGGGATCCGCCGATGCCGCCGACGCTGAAGTACTTGTTCAGCACGGCGAAGAGGATCACGGGCGGCAGCATCGCGATGACGGCGACCGCCATGACGAGGCCCCAGTTGGTCGCGTTCTGCTGGAAGAACGACTGGAGGCCGACCGAGAGGGTGAAGCTCGTGTCCGAGCGGATGAACACGAGGACCACGAGGTAGTCGTTCCAGGCGAGCAGGAACGAGAAGATCGCGGTCGAGAGCACACCGGGCAGCGAGTTACGCAGCACGATGCGGAGGAAGCCGCCGAAGAGGCTCGCCCCGTCGATCCACGCCGCCTCCTCGAGGGCGATCGGGATCGAGTCGTAGTACGCCGCCATCATCCAGATCGCGACCGACATCGTCGAGCCGACGTAGATGATCGTGAGGCCAACGAGGTTGTCGACGAGGTTCATCTTCGCGAAGAGGATGAACAGCGGGATCACGGCGGTGACGACCGGCAACGACTGGATAATGAACAGCAGCAGCGAGTAGCCCGACACGAGCTTGCCGCGGCCGCGCGAGAGCACGTAGCCCGCGGGGGCGGCGACGGCGACTGAGACGATCACGGTCGCGAGCGTGACCGTGAGGCTGTTGCGCAGCCACGGGAGCACGTTCGTCTCCGAGAAGATCTTGATGTAGTTCTCGAGCGTGAAGCTCGTCGCCGAGCTGCCGAGGGACGGCTGCGTCGACAGGTACAGCACGCCCGCGATGGGCACGATGACGACGGCGGTGATGACGAGCAGCGCCGAGAACTTCCACCAGCGGCCCCGCAGCTGCGCGTCGGTCGCGATGCGGTGACGGTGGCGCGGGGGAACGACGAGGGTCTGTGTTGCGCTCATTCGACCGCCGCCTTCTGTACGCCCTTAAAGAGCACGACCGAGATGACCACGAGCACGATCGTCATGAGGAACGCGATCGCGACGCCGGGCCCGGTGCGGAACTCGAGGAACACCGTCTGGTACGCCTTGACGACGAGGGTCTGCGTCGCGTTCACAGGGCCACCATGCGTCAGCAGGAAGACCGTCGGGAAGTCGTTGACGCAGAAGATCGTCATGAGGATCCAGCTGATGTACGTCGAGCGGGCCGTGAGCGGCAGGGTCATGTGGCGGAACATCTGCCACCCCGTCGCGCCGTCGACGCGGGCCGCCTCGTAGACGTTGGTGTCGACCGAGGCGAGGGCCGCGCTCATCATCATCATCATGAACGGGAAGCTGATCCAGACCTTGAACACGCACACGACGATCTGTGCGAGCAGCGGATCCGCGAGGAAGAGCACGTTTCCGAAACCGAGCGCCTTCGCGAGCACGGGCAGGGGGCTCTGCGGGGTCGCGACGAGCCAGTTCCAGGCCGTCGCCGACACGACCGTGGGAACGACCCACGGCAGCAGCAGGAGCACCTTGAAGAAGCCGCCGAGCGGCACCTTGCCGCGCAGCAGCAACGCGACGCCGAGGCCGACGGCCCAGCTGCCGAAGACGCCGACGAGCGTGAAGACGAGGGTGAAGCGGGCCGAGGCCCAGAACGACGGGTCGGTGAGCACCGAGGTGTAGTTCTTGAGGCCGATGAAGTCGCCCGAGGCGATGAGGTCGCCGTTTCGCAGCGACTGAATGCCGGCGTAGATGACCGGGTAGGCGTTCAGCAGCAGGACGAGGATGATCGACGGGAGCACGAGGAACGTCAGCGTGCGCGCGCGGCCCGGCGCGATGCCGCGGCGGCGGGATCCGGGCGGTCTGCCCGATCCGCCGACGCCGACACCGCGCCGCGCTCGCTCCATCGACCCCGCGAAAGTGGAGGAGGAGGTCGTCATGGTGATGTTCCTAGGCCGTGGCCTCGAGCGCCTTCTGCAGCGTCTCGAGCGCGTCCTTCGCGCCCGCCTGGCCCGAGTAGATCGACTGCGTGAACGCGTCCATCGCCGGGGTGCCGTCGACCTTCGTGACGCCGAGGAACAGCGAGCTGCCGCCCCAGGTCTGAGCGATCGGCTGCCACTCCTCGATGATCTTGACGGCGTTGGGGTCGGAGCGGAACTCGTCGGTCTCGGCGATCGACTTCAGCGGCGGCAGGCCGATGCCCGTGTGCTCCGTCCAAAGCGGCGCCATGTTCTGGTAGTAGTACGTGAGGAAGTCCTCCGACGCCGACTGGTCGGGGGTGTTCGTGTACATCATGATGCTGTTCGGGAAGTACAGCGAACCCTTGTCGCCGTGCGGGCCCGCGAGGGGGCTGACGACCTCGAGCTCGGCCGCGACATCGCCGCCGACGTTCGCGGCGAGGCCCGCGCCGTCCCAGCCCATGCCGAAGAGGTGCTCGCGCCACTGCGTCTGCACGTTGTCGCTCGTGTAGCTGACGGTGCCGGGGTCGACGTAGCCCTTCGAGACCATCTCGAGCACGAACTCCATCGCCTCGATGTTGGCGTCGGTGACGACCTCGGGCTGCTGGTCGGCGTTGAACAGGCCACCGCCGTTGTTGATCATGAAGCTCGTGAGGATGTGGCCGCCCGTGAAGCTACCGGCACCCGCGCCGACGCCGAAGGCGTAGGCGCCGATCGCCTTGAGCTTCTCGGCGGCGGCGAGGTAGCTGTCCCAGTCGGTCGGCACGTCGGCGCCGGCCTGCTCCATGAGCGCCTTGTTCATCCACATGACGCGCATGTCGAGGTTGTAGGGGATGGCGGCGTAGCCGCCCTCGACCTTCATCGCGTCGATCAGGCCGGGGAGGAAGTCGTCGTAGAGGCCGTTCGACTTCCACGACTCGAACAGCGCGTCGGCGTAGGCGATCTTGCCCTGTGACTCGAAGAGGAAAGCCTGCGTGCCACCGCCCGACGAGACGGCGGGGCCGGTGTTACTCGCGACGGCCGACGAGAACGTCTGCGTGAAGTTCGCCCACTGGATCTCCTGGTACGTGGCGCTGAAGTCGCCCGACGTGGGCTTCCAGGCCTCGGTGATCTTCTTGTCGAGCGGGTTGAACTCGGTGCCGCCCCAGGGCATGTTCCAGAACTTGAGGGTGTTTCCGCCGCCGCCCCCGCTTCCGCCGGATCCGCCGTCGGCCGAGCAGGCGACCAGCACCGCGGCTGCGGCGACGCCGCCCGCGATTGACAGGAATCCGCGTCGGGTGAAACCCGACCCTGATGTGATCGAAGACATGCTGTGCTTCCTTCCCACCGCTCGGGTCATTCCGAGCGTCGTTCTTCGTCGAACCGTGGCGAAAATCCTCGCCGCAGGGGCCCCTCAGCGTTGAGTGGTGATCCATGTCTAGTCGACATTGTTGGGAGCGTCAACCATTCTGGGCGGGGTTACGAGAGCAGCTCCCGGTAGTCGTCGCTCGTGAGCGTCGAGGTCACGTCGCCGCTCAGCACATCGTCGAAGAGACGGCGCTTCTTTTCCTGCAGGTCGCGCACCTTTTGTTCGATCGTGCCGGCCGAGATGAGCCGGTAGACCATGACGGGTTTGTCTTGCCCGATGCGGTGCGCGCGGTCGATCGCCTGCTCCTCGGCGGCGGGGTTCCACCACGGGTCGAGCAGGATCACGTAGTCGGCGGCCGTGAGGTTCAGCCCCGTGCCGCCCGCCTTCAGCGAGATGAAGAACGCCGGATCCTCGCCGTTCGTGAACCGCTCGACCATGCGGCTACGGGCGCGCGCGGTCGTGGATCCGTCGAGGTACGAGAAGCGCAGCCCCTTCTTCTCGGCGACCTCGGCCGCGCGGCCGAGGAAGTCGGTGAACTGGCTGAACACGAGGGCGCGGTGGCCGTCGGCCGTGATCTCGTCGAGGAGGTCGGCGAGCGCCGTGAGCTTCGCGCTCGTGACGCCCGGCAGATCGGCGGCGTCGCCGAACGCCGGATCGAGCGCCTCGCGCCGCAGCCGCGTGAGCGAGGCGAGGATCTGGATCTGGTTCTTCTTCACGTCGTCGAGCAGCCCGAGGAGCTTCTGCTGCTCGCGGCGGAAGCGCCGCTCGTAGGCGCGCATATGCGTGGGGTGCAGGGGAACCTCGAGCACCTGCACCGTCTTGGGCGGCAGCTCGGGCGCGACCTGCTCCTTCGTGCGCCGCAGCAGGAAGGGGCGGATCCGCTGGCGCAGGACCTCGAGCCGGCGCGAGTTGCCGTCTTTGCTGATGGCCTTCGAGTACTGCTCGCGGAAGCTCTCGCGGGTGCCGAGCAGGCCAGGGGTCGCGAGCGAGGCGAGGGCGTAGAGCTCCATGAGGTTGTTCTCGAGCGGGGTGCCGCTCACTGCGAACACCGTCGGAGCGCCGACGAGGGCGGCCGCGGCGTAGCCCTTCGACGACGAGTTCTTGACGTTCTGCGCCTCGTCGAGCACGAGCACGCGCACGCCGAGCTCGCGGAACTGCTCGGCATCGAGCCGCAGAATCGCGTAGCTCGTGACGATGAGCGATGCGCCCTCGGCAGCCTCTGCGACGCTCGTGCCGCGCTTGGTGCTCGTCGACGTGAGGCCCACGACCGGCAGCTCGGGCGCGAAACGCTCGGCCTCGGCGAGCCAGTGGCCGACGACGCTCGTCGGGGTGACGACGAGGAAGCGGGCGCCGGGCTCGTCGAGCCGCGCGTGCTCGAGCGCCGCGAGGATCTGCACCGTCTTGCCGAGGCCCATGTCGTCGGCGAGGATGCCGCCCAGCCGGTGCCGGCGCAGGAAGTCGAGCCAGCTGTAGCCCGCCTGCTGGTAGTCGCGCAGCGTCGCCCGGAACGACGCGGGCGCCTCGACGGGCGTCACGGCGTCGTCGCCGAGCGCGCGCATCGCGTCGAGCCACCGCGTGTGCTGGGCGTCGAGCACGCCGATCTCGGCGAGCTCGTACCAGAGGTCGAATTGGTAGCGCGGGATCGAGGGCTTGTCCGGCGGATCGTCGCGCAGCGCCTTCGCCTCGGTCAGGACGTCGCGGAGCCGCGCGAAGTTCTCGTCAACGAGCGGGAACACCGTGCCGCTCAGCAGCCGGAAGTAGGTCTGGCCACGCGACAGGGCGCGGATGAGCTTGCTCGACGACACCGGCTCGCCCTGGATCGTCACGACGATCTCGAGCTCGAACCAGTCTTCGCCCGAGGGGCTGACGCCAAAGCTGATCTGCGGCGCCTCGGTCGCGAACTCGAGCGCGGGCACCTCGTCGTGCGCCTCGATTCTGAGGCCCTCGACCTCGCGGATCGCGGGGAGCACGTGCGCGAGGAACTCGACCGTCTGATCGCGGTCGAGGTCGACCGCGGGGAAGAGCGGGTCGGCCCGGCGGCGGCGCAGCAGCGGCGCCCACCGGCCTGCCGCGCGCTCGACGGCCTGGATCAGCTCGCGCTCGGCCGCGCGGTCGCGGCGGGCGCCGGGCTCGTACTCCCACTCCCAGTAGAGCCGCGCGACGGGCCCGGCGTTCGCGAGCGCGAGCACGAGCTCGGGCCGGGGCGCCGCCGGAACGTCGAAGCTCTCGTCGCTCGAGACGAGGGGCGCGACCTCGCGGAGGCCCGGCAGGTAGTCGTTCGCGAAGTCGGCGATGCGCGTCGCGGGGACCGAGAGGTGGCCCTTGCTGAAGAGCGCGTCCCACCCCGTCGTCGCGGGGCGCGAGAGCGGCAGGATCGCGTCGACCTCGCCGTCCGAGACCATCGCGAGCGCGGCGGTCGGCGCCCCGATCGGCAGCAGCGTGAAGCCCTCGTCGAGGTCGCGGATGCGCGCCTCGACCCACAGCCGCTCGCCCGACACCCTCAGGTCGACGACCGCCTCGCGCGACTCCTGCTCCATCCCGACCACCCGCTGCGCCGACGAGTCGGCGACGAACTCGACGCCCGCGTCGTGCGCCGCCAGCAGCGCGTCCCACAGCCCGGGGGAGGGGGTCGCATCGAGTCGGATCCAATCGGGCAGCCCCCACGACTGCTCGTAGCCGCCGGGGCCGCGCCGGATCCGCTCGGCCGCGGCCGGGAAGTTGTGCCGCCCCTCGAACAGCCCCGCGATGTCGGCGAGGGCGCGCCAGCCCGCGTCGGGGTTCGTCGACTCGGCGACCGCCCGCCAGCCGATCCCCGACCGGATCCAGTTGCCCGCGGATCCGCGAGAACCCCGTACCGCGGGCCGGATCGCGATCCCCGCGCCCGCGGGGTCGCCGCCCGCGCTCTTACGGACGTCGAACAATAGCGCGATCGCGCCCGGCGGATCCGCATCGTCGAGGTCTTCGGAGGGCGAGATAAGGCCGCGCAGCGCGCGCTCCCACGGCTCGCCATCGGGCCGCTGTCGCGCCCCGCGGCCCACCCCGCCGACGCCGAAGGGCTGCTCGGACTCGGCGAGCGCGTAGAGCGCCGCGGCCGCGTGCGCGCACGCCGAGCGCGAGTCGTGGGTGCACCAGGTGTTGATGCGCCCCGAATCGTCCATCTCGATCTCGATGCTCAGCGCGCCGACGCTCACGAGCGCCGCCGAGAACACCCGCCCCGTCTCGGCCCGCAACACCCGCACCGGCAGCTGCGACAGGATCGCACGCCCATCGTCGGCATCTTCTTCCGTGAAGAGCGAGTCGACGAGCGCCTCGGTGAGCCGAATGGAGGTCATGAAACGAGGCTATGGGCAACCCCTGACAAACGAATCGCGCTACAGAACCGCCCGCACCGCCGCGGCCGTCTCGCCGAGCGTCGCGGCCGAGCGCGCGAGCAGCTCCTGCTCGGCGTCCGAGAGGCGGATCCGGTCGAGCGGTACCGCGCCCGCGGATCCCACGATCGACGGCAGCGAGAGCGCGACGCCGTCGACGCCGAGGGTTCCGGAGAGCACGGTCGAGACCGGCAGGATGGCCCGCTCGTCGCGCAGTACCGCCTCGACGATGCGGGTCGACGAGAGCCCGATGGCGTAGTTCGTCGCGCCCTTGCCCTCGATGATCGTGTAGGCCGCCGTGCGCACCTCGGTCGCGATGGCCTCGAGCTCTTCGGGGGTGAACTGCTCGCCCCAGTCCTCGACCGGCAGCGGCCCGATGCGGGCGCTCGACCACAGCGGAAACTCCGAGTCGCCGTGCTCGCCGATGATGTGGGCGTGCACCGAGCGCGGATCCACCTGCGCGCGGATCGCGATCGCGCGCCGCAGGCGCGAGGTGTCGAGCACGCATCCCGACGCGAACATGCGGGCCGGATCCGCGCCCGTCTGCTCGACGGCGAGGGTTGCGAGCACGTCGCAGGGGTTCGAGACGATGATGACGATGGCCCGCGGCGATGCCTCGACGAGGCTCGGGATGAGCGAGGCCATGATGCGGGCGTTCGTCTCGACGAGCTCAAGGCGCGTCTGGCCGGGGCGCTGCGCGGCGCCGGCGGTGACGACGATGACGTGCGACGCGGCCGTGCGCTCGATGTTGCTCGTGCCTGTGACCTCGCTCGCGCCCGTGAACATGGCGCCGTGCGCGAGGTCGAGGGCCTCGGCGCTCGCCCTCTTCTCGTCGATGTCGTAGAGCACGACCTCCCGCGCGGATCCGCGGATCATCAGGGCGTACGCGGTCGCGGATCCCACCGCACCCGCGCCGACGACGGTTACCTTCGCGTTCTCGATGACGGCCATGGGGTCATCGTGTCACGCGCGGCGCGCGGCGCGCGAGCGCGCGGACGAAACTGCGGAGATCGCCCCGAAGTGCGGACCTGCGGTGTGATCCGATCCGCATCTCCGGGCCATCTCCGAAGTTCGGGCGCGCGGCCGCGACTCACCGCATCTTCGCCGGCCACCAGATCTTCCGTCCGATGTCGTAGGCCAGCGCCGGCACGAGTAGCGAGCGCACGACGAACGTGTCGAGTAGAACGCCGAAGGCGACGATAAACGCCAGCTGCGCGAGGAACAGGATCGGGATGACGCCGAGCGCCGCGAAGGTTGCCGCGAGCACGATTCCGGCGGAGGTGATGACGCCGCCCGTCGCCGACAGACCCCTGAGAATGCCCGAGCGCGTTCCGTAGGCGAGCGACTCCTCGCGCACGCGCGTCATGAGGAAAATGTTGTAGTCGATGCCGAGGGCGACGAGGAAGACGAAGCCGTAGAGCGGGACCGCCGGGTCGGCGCCGGGGAAGCCCAGCACGTGGTTGAAGATGAGAGCCGAGACGCCCATCGCCGTTCCGAACGACAGGACGGTCGTGAGGATCAGCAGGATCGGCGCGAGGATCGATCGCAGGAGCAGCATCAGGATCACGAGGATCACCCCCAGCACCACGGGGATGATGAGGTTGCGGTCGTGGACCGATGCGTCGTTCGTGTCGATCGCGGTCGCCGTGACGCCGCCGACGATCGCGCCCGTGTCGTGAAGGGAATCGCGAAGGGCACGCACGGTCTCCGCTGCGGCCTCCGAATCCGCCGCGTCCGTCAGCGTCGCCTGCAGCAGCACGTCGCCGCCGGACACGGTCGGGGTCGGGGTGGATCCGCCGAAGCCCGTTATCCCGTCCTCCGTCACGGGTGCGGATCCGCTGGGCGAGTCGGTCGAGGAGATCGACACGTCCGAGACGCCGTCCGCGGCGAGCAGAATGTCGGCCGCGTCCTGCCAAGCGGTCTCCGGGACGACGATCGATGCGGGACTGCCGGATCCCCCGGGGAAGTGCTCGCCGAGCGCCGCTTGACCGTCGCGCGCCTCGGATGCGCCGAGCACGAGATCCGACTGCGGCACGCCGTCCGCCTTTAACTGGGGCACGGCGGCGACACCCGCGAGCAGGACGAGCGTGGTTGCGATCCAGATCACGCGAGGGCGGCGGGCGATGAGGGAGCCGAGTCTCCCCCAGAGGCCGGTCGGCCGCGGATCCGATGCGGTGCGGGGTGCGGGAAGGGTGCGCGCCGCGGGGAGTCCGGCACCCTCGCGAGAAGCGCGGGCGCTTGCGAGAGTCGCGGACTCGACCGGGTCCGCATCTCTTTCCGGGCGGTCTTCGGAGATCCGGCGCGGCCAGAACACAGCACGCCCGAACGTGTAGAGCAGGGCGGGGAGGAGTGTGAGAGCCGAGAGCATGGCGAACACGATGCCGATCGCGGCGACGGGGCCGAGCGTGCTGTTCGACTTCAGGTCGCTCAGGAGGAGACAGAGCAGTCCGGCGATGACGGTACCGCCAGAGGCGGCGATCGGCTCGAGCGAGCCCCTCCATGCCGTGCGGATCGCGTGCGCCCGGTCGGTGGTGTGCCGCAGAGCCTCGCGGAAACGCGAGACGAACAGGAGCGCATAGTCGGTCGCGGCGCCGATCACCAGGATGAAGAGGATCCCCTGCGTCTGCCCGCTGAGCAGCAGGACGTCCCATTTCGCGAGCCACCACACCACCAGCAGCGCCACGCAGAGGGCGAAGAGGCTCGTCGCGAGCACGACGAAGGGCAGGAACGCCGAGCGGTACACGAGCACGAGGATCACGAGCACGGCACCGAGTGCGACCCCGAGCAGGAGGCCGTCAATGCCCGCGAAGCCAGACTTCAGGTCGGCCGAGAATCCGGCGGGCCCCGTAATCTGCACCGTCACGCCGGCGGGGGCGTCCGCGCGGAGCGTCTCGCCGAGCTGGGGCACGTCATCGGGCGAATCGAGCGGAACGAACGCCTGCATCGCGAGGCCGTCGTCGGAGATCAGGGCGGGCGAGGCGTCTGCGCTCGCCGCGGAGACGGCGTCTCCGATGAGCCCCTGCGCCTCGTCGTCGAGCGGGGTCTCCGAGGTGAAGACCGCGATCGCCGGGATCTGGTCCGAGTCGTTGAACTCGTCGAGTCGTTGCTGCACCTCCGTCGCTTCGGCCGACGAGGGCAGGTAGGCCGTCTGATCGTTCGACGAGACCTCGTCGATCTTCCCGAAGAGGGGGCCGCCGAAGGACGCCCCCGCGAGCCAGGCGACGATGAGCAGGGCGGGAACGACGACGCGGAGGACGGCGCGAATGCGTGGCATGACTGCCCCTTCGTTTGGGTGGCGTACTCGATGCTATTGCTAGATAGGCGAGAAATCAACTGAGTTTTATATCGAGGAGATCTAGAGTGTGGGGGTGCGAAACGCTTCCCGCGACCCCGGATCCGCGCGCCCGATGTTCGACATCGCGTCCAACGACCCCGACCAGAGTCTCGTCGACAGGTCGTCGATGGGCGAGCGCGACGTTCATCAGATCGGCGAGCTGATGAACGCCCTCGGCGGGCTGCGCGAGGCCGAGCGCCGACTCAACGAAGCGGCGCGCCGCTACATGCGTCTCAACGAGACCGATATGCGGGCGCTGCACTTCCTGATCGTCACGGGCCATGCGGGCGAGCAGGTGACGCCGGGTCAGCTCGCTCAGCACCTCGGCATCTCCACGGCATCCACGACGAAGCTGCTCGATCGCCTGGAGCGCGGCGGTCACGTCGTGCGCGCGCCCCATCCCACCGACCGACGGGCGCTCACGGTGTCGATCACGCCGGACACTGCTCGCGCGGCGCGCGAGAGCGTCGGACGCCAGCAGGCCCGCCGTGTGCGCTCGGCCGCGCGCCTCTCGACCTCGGAGCGCGACATCGTGATCCGCTTCCTGCGGGAGATGACTGACGACTTGGAGGGCGACGACCCTGAACAGATCACGTGAATCCGCGCTCTCGGTTTTGATAACCATTGTCATTTACGTACGCTGGACCCATGCGAACCCGCCGAATTTTGACCCCCGTCGCCGTCGCGGCGCTCCCCGCACTCGCCCTCGCAGGCTGCTCGTCCACGGGTGACGACGCGACGGCCTCGGGCGACAGCACCTTCCAGATCGTCACGTCGACGAGCGTCTACGCCGACATCGCCAAGCAGATCGTCGGCGACGCCGCGAACGTCGAGGCCGTCATCGACTCGGCCTCCGTCGACCCGCACGACTACGAGGCGACGGCGCGCGATGGCCTCACGGTTCAGGACGCCGATCTCGCGATCATGAACGGCGGCGGCTACGACCAGTTCATGGAGAACCTCCTCGATAGCGCCGACGTCCCGCACGTCATGAACGTCGTCGAGTACTCCGACGCCTACCCGGGCGAGGACGGCGAAGAGCACGACCACGACCACGACCATGACCACGCCGAAGAAGAAGATGGCCACGACCACATCGAGGGCTTCAACGAGCACGTCTGGTACGACCCCCACACGATCGAGCACTTCACCGAGGCGCTCCGCGACGAGCTCGTCGAACTGATCCCGGATTCGAAGGACGAGATCGAGGCGGGCGCGCAGAGCGTGCTCGACCAGGCGGCCGCGCTGGAAGACAAGCTCGAGGCCATAGCCGCCGACCACACGGGCGACACGGCGTTCTTCACCGAGCCGGTCGGCGCGTACTTCACCGAGGCCGCGGGCCTCACCGACGTCACGACCGAGGGGTTCGCCGAGGCGGTCGAGCACGGCGAGGATGTTGCCCCGGCGACGCTCAATGCCGCCATCAAGTCGATCGAGGGTGGCGAGGTGACGGTTCTCGTTGCGAACGCCCAGACCGGCGGATCCGAGACCGAGCGCGTCATCCAGGCCGCGGAGGGCGCCAGCGTGCCGGTGCTCGAGTTCACCGAGACGATCCCGGACGGCGACGGCTTCTTCGGCTGGATGAACGACAACGCAGACGCGCTCGCCGCGGCACTCTAAGTAACTGAGACCCGCCGTGCGGGGCCGGATGGGGCCGGCCTCGCACGGTTTTCTCGTGCCCGCACTCAAAGCAATCGATAATCGATCCCGAATAGAATGGCCCGATGACTGATCCCGTGCTCGACATCTCCGGCGCCTCGCTGCGGCTGCGCGGCCGCGAGCTGTGGAGCGGCCTCGACCTGCAGGTCGCGCCCGGCGAGTTCGTCGCGGTGCTCGGGCCGAGCGGATCCGGAAAAACGACGCTGCTCCGCGCGATCCTCGGCCTTCGGCAGCTGAGCGAGGGGCGGATCCAGGTCGACTCGCGGCCCGTCCGCCGCGGCAACAAGCGGGTCGGGTACATCCCGCAGCAGCGGCCATTCCCGCTCGGGACGAGCCTGCGCGCCCGCGGCCTCGTCGCGCTCGGCGTCAGCGGAACGCGCTTCGGCGTGCCCCTCCCGCGTCGCGGCGACCGCGCGCGCGTCGACGAACTCTTGGAGGCGGTGGGCGCCGCGCCCTACGCCGATGACCCCGTCGGATCCCTGTCGGGCGGCGAGCAGCAGCGCCTGCGCATCGGCCAGGCGCTCGCCGACAGGCCCTCGCTCCTACTCTGCGACGAGCCGCTGTCGAGCCTCGACCTCAAGAACCAGCGCGCCGTCGTGAGCATCATCGACGAGCAGCGCCGCGCCACGGGTGCGGGCGTCGTGTTCGTCACGCACGACATCAACCCGGTCCTCGGATCCGTCGACCGGATCCTGTACCTCGCCGGCGGCCGGTTCCGGCTCGGCACCCCGGACGAGGTGCTGCGCAGCGACGTGCTGAGTGACCTCTACGGCGCGCCCGTCGAGGTCGTCCGCACCGCCGGGCGACTGCTGGTGGCGGGGATCCCCGAGGGTGAACCGCACCACCCGCACCACGAACACGATCACGACGACGACGAGAGCGAGGGCTTCTGATGGGAGCGCTGATCCAGCCCGCCATCGCCTGGTCCGACGTCTTCTCGTTCGAGAACTACGGCGAGCTTCTCGTGCTCATGCGCAACCCGCTCATCGCGGCGATCGCGCTCGGAATCGTCGGCGGCCTCATCGGCACCTTCGTCATGCAGCGCGACATGGCGTTCGCGGTGCACGGCATCAGCGAGCTCTCGTTCGCGGGCGCGGCGCTCGCGCTGCTGCTCGGCGGATCCATCGTCATGGGCTCGCTCGCGGGCGCGATCGTCGCGGCGCTCATCATCGGCCTGTTGGGGGCGAGGGCGCGAGATCGCAACTCGATCGTGGGCGTGCTGATGCCCTTCGGCCTCGGCCTCGGCATCCTGTTCCTCTCGCTCTACGAGGGGCGCTCGGCCAACCGCTTCAGCCTGCTCACGGGCCAGATCGTGGCGGTCTCCGACACCGATATGTGGTGGCTCGTCGGCATCAGCGCGGTCGTGTTTATCGGCCTCATCCTCGTGTGGAACCCGCTGCGGTTCGATTCGACGGATCCACAATCGGCCGAGGCGCGCGGCATCCCGGTGCAGGGGCTCAGCCTCGTCTTCATGCTGCTCCTCGGCGCGATCGTCGCCGCGGCCGTGCACATCATCGGTGCCCTGCTCGTCATGGCGCTTCTCGTGACACCGGCGGCCTCGGCGATGCGCGTCGCGCACGGCCCGCTCTCGGTGCCGCTGCTCTCGGCGCTCTTCGGCCTCGTCTCCGCGGCGGGCGGGATCCTGCTCGCGATCGCGGGCACGCTGCCCGTCAGCCCCTACATCACCACGATCTCGTTCGTCATCTATATCGTCTGCCGATTGATTGCCTGGCGACGCGGACGGGCCGTGCACACCCACGCGAAGTAGGCTCTTGGCATGGCTATTCAGCGGAACACGTGGCAGCGCGAGGCGGTGCGCGAAGCGCTCGCCGAAAGCGGCGGTTTCGTGAGCGCGCAGGACCTTCATGCGCGACTTCGCGACGAGACGGGCATCGGGCTTGCGACGGTCTACCGAACCCTCGCGAACTTCGCCAAGTCGGGCGAGGCCGATAGCCTGCAGAGCCCCGAGGGCGAGAACCTCTTCCGAGCCTGCGCGACGGCCGATCATCACCACCACCTCATCTGCCGCCGCTGCGGTAAGACGGTCGAGATCGAGGCGAGCAGCATCGAGAAGTGGGCGCGCGATGTCGCGGCCGAGAACGGCTTCCACGACGCCGAGCACGTGATCGACATCTTCGGCCTCTGCGCAGAGTGCGCCGCCAAGGGCGACTAACTCGATGACGCACGCGCACACACGCCGCGGATCCCGGACCAATCCGCTCGTGATGCTCGGCATCGCGGCGGCGCTCGTCGCGGCGCTGTTCGCGGCGAACGCGTTCTTGCCGAACCTCTTCGACAAGCCGCTGCCCGATCGCGCGCAGGATGGGCTGACGCTCACGCTGAGCGTGCTCATCGAGTCGCTGCCGTTCGTGGCGCTCGGCGTGATCTTGTCGATCGCGATCCAGGTGTGGGTGCCGGCGTCGTTCATCCACCGCGTGCTGCCGAAGCGCGAGTGGCCGAGGCGGCTCGCGCTCGCGGCGCTCGGGATACTGATCCCGGTCTGCGAGTGCGGAAACGTGCCCTTCGCGCGCGGCCTCATGATGCGGGGCATCGGCCCCGCCGACACGCTCGCGTTCCTCGTCGCGGCGCCGATCGTCAACCCCGTCGTCATCATCACGACGCACCAGGCCTTCGGGATGTCGGGCGGGATCCTCGTCGCGCGCCTTCTCGGCGGGTACGCGATCGCGGTGCTGATCGGCTGGCTGTTCAGCCGCCACCCGGATCCGGATCGCATGCTCACCGAGCGCTTCCGCGTCGCGTGCGACCACGCGCACGACGCCCGCGGATCCGTGCTCGAGCGCAGCCTCTCGCAGTTCGTCGTCGAGCTGCGCGCCGTCATGCCGGCCCTCATCATCGGATCCGCCCTCGCGGGCGCGGTGCAGGTGATCGTGCCGCGCTCGGCGCTCGTCGCCATCGGATCCAACCCGGTGCTGTCGATCGTCGCGATGATCATCCTCGCCGTCACGGTGTCGCTGTGCTCGAACGTCGATAGCTTCTTCGCGCTGAGCTTCGCGTCGACCTTCACGACCGGATCCCTCGTCGCCTTCCTGCTCGTCGGCCCCATCGTCGACATCAAGATGATCGCGCTGCTGCGCACCACCTTCTCGGGCCGCGTGATCGCGGTCATCTCGGCCGTGACGATCCTCGCGGCGTTCGCGATCGGGGCGGTGATGAACCTTGTCGTTTAAGTACCTCGGCGTGGGCCTCGCCTCGGCGCTCTCGGTCCTCACGATCATGCTGACCGTCACGGGCCGCCTGCAGCTCTACATCAACACGAGCCAGGCGTGGTTCGCGTGCGGCATGGCGGTGCTCATCCTGCTCGGATCCATCGCCGCGATCGCGATCCGGCCGTCGGATCACGACGATCACGATCACGGGTCCCCCTCCCGCGCCGGCGCGGTCGCCGGCGTCGTCGGCGCCGCGGTCGCGACCGTCGTCGCCGTCGGCGCGCTGATCCTGCCGCCCGCGACGCTCTCGGCCGAGCTGGCCATGGAGCGCGACACCGGCACGCCGCCGCTCTTCGCGGGCGCCGACGACGTGCAGTTGGGTGTTGTTGACACCTCGAAGTTCGGCGTCGGCGACTGGTCGGCGGTCTTCGCGACCGCGACGAACCCCGAGCGCTACGCGGGGCAGACCGTGACGCTCACGGGCTTCATGACCGACGGATCCCTCAGCCGCCTCGTCATCACCCACTGCGTCGTCGACGCACAGACCGCGACGCTGCCGCTCGACGGCGACGTGTCGGGGCTTGCGACGGGCGACTGGGTCGAGATCACGGGCGACGTCGAGGTCGACTCCGACGGGCGACTCACCATCGCGGCGACGGGCATCACCCCGATCGACGAGCCGGAGGATCCGTATGAGTACTGATTCTCGAGGCGCCGCCCGCCGCGCGCGCGGCCGCGGCCGCTACACGCGCGGCGTCGCGATCGCGATCGGCGCGCTCGTCGTGATCGGCGGTGCGGCCGCCGGAACCGGCCTCACGCAGGGGCCGCGCGCGACCTCGATCCAACAGGATCCGCAGGCCGCCGCCGTGCAATCGGGCAGCCGCGTCATCTTCACCGCGAACGAGGCGCTGACCGACATCGACCCGTCGCAGGTCACGGTCGAGCCCGCCACCGACTTTACGCTCGACGCCGCCGGCCGCACCGTCGGCGTCCGCTTCCCGACGGCCCTCGACGCCGACACCGACTACACCGTCACGATCGACGGCGTGCAGGGCATCGGCGGCGGCCCGACCTCGACGCTCACGACGAGCTTCACGACGCCGAAGGCGAGCGTGCTCATGCTCGAGCGCGATGCGACGGGCGACGACCGCATCGTGAGCCACACCGTCGGCGGATCCGACGGCGACGCGGTGTTCACGGCCGCGCAGATCGACGACTTCCGCGCCACGAGCGCCTACCTCATCGCCACAACCGTCGACGGCGACGGCACGATGCACGTCACCGTCGTCAACCGGGGTAACGGATCCACGCACGAGATCGCGCTCCCCGGATCCGGGATCGTCACGGGGCTGCAGGTCTCCGAGCGCGGGCAGCTCTACGGGTTCACCTTCACCGACGCGAACCTCTCTGCGGCCGGCGGCCGCGAGAACGTCCTGTTTACCGGATCCCTCGCGTCGTCGGACGACCCCGCGCCCGTCGTCGTCGGCGGATCCGAACCCAGCATCGATCGCTGGCGCTTCGTGCCCGAGACGTCGTCGCTGCTGCTCAACTCGTTCAACGGCGACCTCACGCTCGTCGACCGACAGGATCCGGACGGGGAGGTGTCGTCGTTCGGCACGGCTCTCGGAATCGAGGGCGTCGCGCGTTCGACCTATACCGCGCTCATCGACCGCCTCGAGGAGGGCTTCGTCGAGCTCGACCTCGCGTCGGGCGAGCAGCGCGTGCTCACCGACGCGCACCTCGACGGCGACGCGCTGCTGGGGCACATCCTGCCCCTGCCGAACGGCGACACGCTGCGCTCGTACGCGATGCTCGAGGACGGGATCCCAACGACCTCGCGCATCGTCACGATGAACCAGGACGGCGACGTACACGACATCGCCGAGACCGAGGACGGCGACGTGCTGCAGCAGGTGTGCGCGTCGCCGAGCGCGCAGTACATCGCGCTCACGGTCTCCGACTCGTCGGGCGCCGCGTACGACGGGGGAGTGCAATCGCTCCCCGAGATTATGGAGACCCGCATTTACGATGCCGCCACCGGCGACGAGGTCGAGACCTGGGACGGCTTCGACATCAGCTGGTGCGAGGTCGGCCCCTGGTGAAAAACTGAGAGCCAACACGCCCGGCCTCTGGTAGAGTCTCTCCTTGGCCGTGCGCACTCCTGTGCACGGATCGTGCATCTCACCCCTGAACACAGCTCGGAAACGGGCGGGGGTCGCGGTGCGCAGACAAGAGATCTTGGGTGACCCCGTCGCGGGTCACGGTATTGAAGGAGAGTGAACTATGGCTGCTGTGTGCCAGGTGACGGGAACCACCCCCGGTTTCGGTCACAACGTCTCGCACTCGCACCGTCGCACGAAGCGCCGGTTCGACCCGAACGTGCAGAAGAAGACCTACTTCGTCCCCTCGCTGGGTCGTAAGATCACGCTGAATGTTTCGGCAAAGGGCATCAAGGTTATCGACGCTCGCGGCATTGAGTCGGTCGTCAAGGACCTGATCGCGAAGGGTGTGAAGCTCTAATGGCGAAGAAGTCGCAGGACGTTCGTCCGATCATCAAGCTCCGTTCGACGGCGGGCACCGGTTTCACGTACGTGACCAAGAAGAACCGTCGCAACAACCCTGACCGCCTTGTGCTCAAGAAGTACGACCCGGTCGTCCGCAAGCACGTTGACTTCCGCGAGGAGCGCTAAGCATGGCTAAGAAGAGCAAGATTGCGCGCAACGAGCAGCGCAAGGTTGTCGTCGCCCGTTACGCCGAGAAGCGTCTCGAGCTGAAGAAGACCCTCGTTGACCCGAACGCGACCGACGAGCAGCGCGAAGCTGCCCGCATCGGCCTGCAGAAGCTGCCCCGCAACGCTTCGCCGGTGCGCGTGCGCTCGCGCGACGTCATCGATGGTCGCCCCCGCGGTGTCCTCACGAAGTACGGCATCTCGCGTGTCCGCTTCCGTGACATGGCTCACCGTGGCGAGCTGCCCGGCATCACCAAGTCGAGCTGGTAAGCACCACTTTCGCCGAGCGGGCGGGATCCTCTTTCGAGGGTCCCGCCCGCTCGCTTTTTGGCTCTTGTTTTCGCTCTTGGGCCCGGTTTTTGGCGACACGCCGACCCGATCCGCCGAAAAACCGCGGAAATACGCCGTTTCAAGGGGGAACGCGTTAGTTTTGTGCTCGGTCGCATGACCGAGCCGGGGGCGGGCGCTCTCGGTCCCACGATTCGTCACGGCGCTCCGCGTCGATGGAGGAAACCATGGCCGACAAGAACATCACCAAGACCGAGCTCGTCGCAAGCATCGCCAGCGCCACGGGCCAGAGCCAGGCCACCGTCTCGGGTGTGCTCGACTCGCTCTTCACGACCGTCTCCGAGGCTGTTGCCAAGGGCTCGAAGGTCTCGATCCCCGGTTGGATCGCCTTCGAGAAGGTCGCCACCGCTGCCCGCACGGGCCGCAACCCCCGCACCGAAGAGGTCATCGAGATCCCCGCTGGTCACCGCGTCAAGGTGACCGCCGGCTCGAAGCTCAAGGCTGCCGTCAAGTAATTCGACGACGACGTCGCTCAAGGCGAGCCCCCGCGTGGGGCTCGCCTTTTGCTTTGTTGCCGGGGCGGGCCCCGCCCTCCGCGAGATCTCACCCTTTTCGTGAGGTCTCACTCTTTTCGTGAGGTCTCACTCTTTTCGTGAGGTCTCACTCTTTTCGTCAGGTCTCACTCTTTTGTCGACGCCGCACGAATCTCGGAGAAATCACGAGTCTCGGGTCCCTGGGGCGAATCCTTCCGATTCTCGTGATTCCTCCGATTTTGGTGCGCCGGGGCCCGGGCCCCGGATCCGCGCTGCGCGCCTCCGCGTGGTCCCGGATCTGGTCATGCCGCGCCCGGATCTCGGAGAAATCATGAGTCTCGGGGATCCTGCCCGAATCCCTCCGATTCTCGTGACTCTTGCGATTATGGTGCCCGGACCCCGATCCTGGCCCCGCCCTGGCCCGCGCGGTGCGGCCGGGGCCCCACACAAATCTCGGAGAAATCACGGATCTCGGGGATCCTGCCTGAATCCCTCCGATTCTCGTGATTCTTCCGATTCTCGTGCCGCCGAGGCCCTGGTCACGGGGCCCGGGGCCCGGGGCCCGGGACCCGGATCCCGGATCCGTCCCGCACAGCCCCGGCCCGGCCCCGCCGGGTCACCCACCCCGCGAGGTCGCATCGAATTCAGTGAGACCTCGCGAAAAGAGTGCGATCTCGCGGGCGGGCCCAGCCTCGCGGGCGGGCCCAGCCTCGCGGGCGGGCCAGCCTCGCGGCCAAGCACCAGCCCTCACGAGCCGCTCAGCGCGGCGGAATAGGGTGGGAGCGTGAACTCGCGCGCGCTGCGGGCCGGTGGGCCCCTCATCCTTCTGGTCGCCGCAGCGGTCGCACTCGTCGGGACCCTTGTGGTCGGCGGCGGCGCGAACGCGCAGGCCTTGCAGGATCCGGGCGCGCTCGTCCGGTGGGCGCTCCCGTCGACGAAGATGATCGTGAACATCTCGGGTTCGGTGATGTTCGGATCCCTCGTGCTCGCGATCTTCGCGCTCGCGCCGAAGGAGAAGGCGTTCGGATCCGCGCTCGACGCCGCGTCGATCTCGGCCGCGATCTTCACGGTCGCGAGCGGATCCGTGACCTTCCTCACCCTGCTCTCGACGTTCAACCCGCAGCTGTCGCTCGGAAACGAGTTCGGCGAGCAGTTCGGCCGCTTCCTCACCGAGACGGAGGTGGGCCAGGCCTGGGCGCTGCAGACGATCCTGGGTGGCATCGTGTCGGTCGCAGCCTTCGCGGTGCGCGGCTGGCTGACCGTCGCGATCACGGCGGCGCTCGCGGGCGTGAGCCTCATCCCGATGGCGACGCAGAGCCACTCCGGCGGCCTCGAGGATCACCACCTCGCCGTCCTCGCCATCTCGGTGCACATCGTCGGATCGGCGCTGTGGCTGGGCGGCCTCGTCGCGCTCGTCGTCGTGCGCCCGGTCCTGGATCCGGACCGCATGCGCACCGTGCTCGAGCGCTATTCGTCGATCGCGATCGTCGCGTTCGTCGTCGTGGCGCTCTCGGGCCTGTTGCGCTCGGTGCCGTCGTTCCACTCGCTGGGCGAGGTGGTCACGGATCCGTACGGCCTGATCCTGTTGGTGAAGGTCGTGATGTTGGTCGCGATGGGCGCACTCGGCGCCTGGTATCGCCGCGGACTCATCGCGAAGTCGGCCGCGAAGAACGCGATGTTCTGGGCCGTCGTCGCGCTCGAGTTCGTGTTCATGGGCATCGCGTCGGGCGCCGCCGCGGCGCTCGCCCGCACGGCGCCGCCGACGGGTGACGTCGACGCGATCGCCGTGACCCCGGCCGAGTTCCTGAGCGAGCAGCGCCTGCCGCCCGAGCTCACGCCCCTCCGTTGGCTCACCGAGTGGGAGATCGACCCGGTCTGGCTCACCCTCGGTGTCCTCGGCATCTTCTTCTACGCCGCCGGCGCGTGGCGCCTCAGGCGCCGCGGCGACACGTGGCCGATCCACCGCACCGTGCTCTGGATGCTCGGCCTCCTGCTGCTCATCTGGGTCACCTCGGGCCCGCTCAACGCCTACGGCCACTACCTCTTCAGCATGCACATGCTGCTGCACATGCTGCTGGCGATGGCAATCCCGCTCCTGCTCGTCGCGGGTGCGCCCGTGACGCTCGCGGCGCGTGCGATTCGCGCGCGCACCGACGGCACGCGCGGCGGCCGCGAATGGATCCTCTGGATCGTCCACAACCCGCTCGCGAAGGTCCTCACACACCCGTTCGTCGCCGCGGGGCTGTTTATCGGATCCCTGTGGCTGTTCTACTTCACCGGGCTGTTCCGGTGGAGCCTCTACAACCACCTCGGCCACGAGTGGATGGTCGCCCACTTCCTCATCACGGGGTACCTGTTCACGCTGACGCTCGTGGGCATCGACCCCGTGCCGTACCGGCTCCCGCACGCCGGCCGCCTCGTGCTGCTCATCATCACGATGGCGATGCACGCGTTCTTCGGCATCGCGATCATGACGAGCCAGGGCCTGTTCGTCGCCGAGTGGTTCGGCGCCATGGGGCGCACGTGGGGTGCGACGCCGCTCGATGATCAGTACGTCGGCGGCGGTATCGCCTGGTCGATCGGCGAGATCCCGACGCTGATCGCCGCCGTGACAGTGGCGATCCAGTGGAGCCGCAGCGACGAGAAGATCCAGAAGCGCCGCGACCGCCACGCCGACCGCACGGGCGACGCCGAGCTCGAGGCGTACAACGAGCGCCTCCGCAAGCTCGCCGAGCGCGACGCCCAGCTCTAGCGGGGCGCCCCGGCGCGCCCAGCCCGCCGAAAGAACAAGATTTCCCCGAACGCCTACGAAATAACGTATCCGTTCGGGGAAATCTTGTTCTTTCGCGCGACGCGGCGACGCGGCGACGCGGCGACGCGAGCTACACCGCGTCAATCGTGATGTGCACGTCGCCGTCCTCGCGGACGTCGACGTCGGCGACCATCGTGAAGTACACGTCGCGCTCGACGTTGACGAGAGCGCCGGTGAAGTAGTCGTAGACGGTGAGGGTCAGGCGCGCCTTGCCGTTGGCGGGGGCGACCTGCCAGCTGTCGCCGTCGGGCACGAGGCGCGTCATGGGGTAGTCGACGATCTCCCACGCGACGTCGTTCTGCGCGATGCCGAGGTCGCTCACGTCGTTGGGCGCGCCGAAGGGGCAACCGCTCGGGTGCAGCACGGGTTGCGTCGTGCAGGTGCCGTCGAGGAAGTCGTTGACGCTCTTCTGCACGACGTCGACGAGCTCGTCGGTCGGCACGGTCTGCACGTCGAGCGGCACGATGCCGAGCGGGCTCGCCGAGGCGACGGTCGTGGGCGACGCGGTCGTCGCGGCGGTGTCGACGGCGACGGCGTAGTTGCCGGGCGTGAAGGCGAGCATCGAGACAGGCGCGAGCGGATCCGCGTCGGTGCCGTCGGGCGAGATCTGGCGCTTGTCCATCTCGAAGCCGTTGACGCTGAAGCGCCAGGATCCGCGCACCGTGAGGTCGACGACCGACAGCGGCGGCACCTCGAAGCGCCACGAGGGCACGAGGCCGTCGAAGCCGTCGCGCTCGACGCGGAAGGTCATCTGCGCGGCGGATCCGTCGAGCGTGTACGAGAGCTCGACGGCGAAGGATCCGTCGTCGCCGGACTTCTCGTCGACGATCTTCACGTCGTCGATCTCGCTCGTGAGCGTCGCCGACCGCAGCAGGACCTCGGACGCCTGGCCGCGGTGGATGGCGTCGAGGTCGGAGTATTCGGGCGCGACGCCCGGCATCTCCAGGGCGCCCGCGGCGTCGCCGACGGCGAGCCGCTCGATGTAGCGCTCGACGAACGCGCCGGGGCCCCAGAAGGTTCGGTAGAGCCACGCGGATCCGAAGACGATCGCAGCGATCGCGGCGACGCAGAACGCGATCGTGAGGATCCAGCGGATCATGGATCCGCGCGCGGTAGCGCGGGGCGCGGATCCGGAGGTCATGAACTCAGTCTAGGAATGCGAACCTGTGACGGTGGCGGTCAGAGCTAAGTCGTTACACTGAAGGAATGCCCGAACCCGTCCTCTCCTCCGAACAGGAGGCGCTGTTTCGGCTCATCGAAGACACCAACGAGCACGTCTTCGTGACGGGGCGCGCGGGCACCGGCAAGTCGACGCTGCTGCGGCACCTCACGTGGAACACGAAGAAGCAGATCGCGATCTGTGCCCCGACGGGCGTCGCGGCGCTGAACGTCGAGGGCCAGACGATCCACTCGTTGTTCCGCCTACCGATCGGCCTCATCGCCGATAGTGATATTGAGCAGAACGACGCGACGCGCAAGATCCTGAACGCGATCGACACCCTCGTGATCGACGAGATCTCGATGGTGGGCGCCGACCTTATGGACGGCATCGACCGCTCGCTGCGCCAGGCGCGCGCCCGCCGCCGCGAGCCGTTCGGCGGCGTGCAGGTCGTGATGTTCGGGGATCCGTACCAGCTGGCCCCCGTGCCGCCGCGCGGCGACGAGCTGCGTTACGTCAACGATCACTACCGCTCGTTCTGGTTCTTCGACGCGCGCGTGTGGGCGGGCGAGAGCGCCGATGACGGCCTGCTCGACATGGGCCGCCACGGCGCGCACCTGAACATCCGCGAGCTGACGCAGATCCATCGGCAGGACGACGACGCGTTCAAGACGATGCTGAACGCCGTGCGATACGGCCGCGTGACGGCCGATATCGCCGGCAAGCTCAACGCGGCCGGCGCGCGGACGCCGCCGGAGGATCCGGTCGACCCGATCATCACCCTCGCGACCCGCAACGACCGCGTCAACCAGATCAATGCGAAGCACCTCGATGCGCTGCCCGGCAAGGAGCAGACCGCGGTCGCCGACGTGAGCGGCGACTTCGGCCGCGGCGACACGTACCCCGCCGACGAGAACCTCAAGCTGAAGGTCGGCGCGCAGGTCATGTTCCTGCGCAACGACGCCTCTGCGGGCGGCGAGCCTCCGCGCTGGGTCAACGGCACGATCGGCAAGGTTACGAAGATCCTGCCCGATAGCGTGCGCGTCGACGTCGACGGCGAGGAGTACGACGTCGAGCCGGTCGTGTGGGAGAAGTACCGCTACGCCTACGACCCGTTCCAGAAGAAGCTCTCGCGCGAGGTCGCGGCCGAGTTCACGCAGTTCCCGCTGCGGCTGGCGTGGGCCGTCACGATCCACAAGTCGCAGGGCAAGACCTACGATCGCGCGATCGTCGACCTCGGCGCCGGCGCCTTCGCGCCCGGCCAGACGTACGTCGCGCTCTCGCGACTGCGCTCGCTCGACGGCCTCTACCTGTCGCGCCCGCTGCGCCCCCGTGACATCAAGGTCGACGAGGACGTGCGCCGCTTCATGAAGGGCGCGTGGGAGTCGCAGGGCGACCAGATGCGGCCTGATCTCAGCGCGATCCCGGGGGCGGGCGCTTAGACTCGTGGGGTCTGACCTAGGGAGATCCATGCGCCGCATCCTCGGCTTCGCCGCCACGACGCTCGTGGCAACGCTCGCTCTGACTGGCTGCACGGGCGGTTCGACGCCCTCGCCCGAAGAAATCGCGGATCCGCTGCCGTCGGCTCTCGTCGACCAGTTCGTTTCCGCGACGGAGCACGCGCTCGAGGCCGCTGGCGCACCCGGCGCGATCGTCGGAGTGTGGGTGCCGTGGGCCGGCGAGTGGAAGTCGGGCGTCGGCGAGACCGAGCCGGGTAGCGGCGACGAGCCCGACACTGACATGACCTTCCGCGCGGGCACGGTCACGCGCTCGATGACGTGCGACGTGCTCTACGCCATGGACGGCGGATCCGTGCGCATCGACGACCCGATCACCGACTATGTGCCGAGCGTTCCGCAGCTCGACGACGTCACCCTCGGCAGCCTCTGCGACTCGGAGGCGGGCCTGCGTTCGTCTGGTGACCTGAACTGGAACCAGATCCTGCCGAACACGGCGCGCGAGTGGACGCCGCGCGAGTTCGTCTCGTCGGGCCTCGGCTCGGGGCGCACGAGCACCGGATCCTGGAACAACTCCGATACGTCGTACTTCCTGCTGGGCTACGCCCTCGAGAACGCAACGCACACGCCGCTCGCCGAGCTGATCCAGACGTACCTCACGGACCCGGAGAACCTGAAGCACACGGTCCTGCCGGCCTCGAAGGCCGCGACCCCCGGATCCAACGCGCTGCCCGGCTTCTACACGTCGTCGTCGGCGCGCCAGGCGGGCTGCGAGGAGCCGCCGGCCGAGTACACGAAGATCTCGTCGTCGATGGGATACGCCGATAGCGGCATCGTCTCGACGATCGACGACCTCGGTACCTACACCGCGAAGCTCGCGCGCCAGATCGGCGACCTCGAGGATCCGCCCGCGCGCTGGGCCGATTCGATGCCGGTCGACGCCGATGGCGACCAGTGGATCCGCGTCGCCGGCGGCGACCGCTTCTACGGCACCATGGTGGGCCAGGAGGGCTCGATCCTCGGCTACAGCACGGCGACCTACAGCGACATCAACACGGGCGTGACCGTTGCGGTGACGCTCAACAACTCGGCCTCCGGCGGCAACGTCGTGGGCGCGCTCGCCCGCGAGCTCGCGGCCATCGCGATGACCGCCGACGGCAGCCGCAAGCCCGAGGACGCGGCGCTGCCGTGGACGATCGAGCAGGCCCACGACGCCGTCACGGAAGCGGCGGTCTGCCCGGTCTCCTAAACCCGGTTCCCGTCGCGCAAAAGGTCCTTCCCCGGGGTGGGGAAGGACCTTTTGCGCGACCTGAGGCGTATTACGGCACCAGGCGCGCCGCTCCCTTGTCGGCCGACTGCGCGAAGTGCGCGTAGGCGCGGAGCGCGGCGGTCACCTTGCGGGGGCGCGCCTCCTTGGGGCGGTAGCCGCCGGAGTTCTCGAGCGCCTCGCGGCGGCGGATCAGCTCCTCGTCGGACACCTCGAGTTGCAGCTTGCGGGTCGGGATGTCGATCGAGATGATGTCGCCTTCCTCGACGAGCGCGATGACGCCGCCGGCCGCTGCCTCGGGCGAGACGTGACCGATCGAGAGGCCCGAGGTGCCGCCGGAGAAGCGGCCATCGGTGATGAGGGCGCAGGCCTTGCCGAGTCCGCGTCCCTTGAGGAACGAGGTCGGGTAGAGCATCTCCTGCATGCCGGGGCCGCCCTTGGGGCCCTCGTAGCGGATGACGACGACGTCGCCCTCCTTGACCTCCTTGTTGAGGATGCGCTGCACCGCCTCGTCCTGCGACTCGCAGACGATAGCGGGGCCCGAGAAGGTCCAGATCGACTCGTCGACGCCGGCGGTCTTGACGACCGCGCCGTCGACGGCGATGTTGCCGCGCAGCACGCCGAGGCCGCCGTCCTTCGAGTAGGCGTGGGCGATGTCGCGAATGCAACCTGTCTCGGCATCGGTGTCGAGCGTGGCCCACCGCTCAGACTGAGAGAACGCGGTCGACGAACGCCTACCGCCGGGGGCAGCGTGCCATAGGTCTTCAGACTCGGCCGAGGCCTTGCCTCCGCGGATATCCCACTCATCGAGCCAGTCGCCGAGATTGGTCGAGTGCACGGTGTGGACGTCGTCGTGCAGCATGCCGCCGCGGCGCAGCTCGCCCAGCAGTGCGGGGATGCCACCGGCACGGTGCACGTCCTCCATGTAATAGGTGCGGCCGTTCGCGACGTTCGGCGCGACCTTCGCGAGGCAGGGAACGCGGCGCGAGACCGCGTCGATCTCGTTAAGGCCGAAGTCGACGCCCGCCTCGTGGGCGGCGGCGAGCAGGTGCAGGATCGTGTTCGTGGATCCGCCCATCGCGATGTCGAGGGCCATCGCGTTCTCGAACGCCTTCGGCGTCGCGATCTCGCGGGGGAGGACCGAGTAGTCGTCCTCCTCGTAGTGGCGCTTCGTGATGTCGACGATCAGCTTGCCGGCGTTCTCGTACAGCGCGCGGCGGGCGGTGTGGGTCGCGAGCACGGATCCGTTACCCGGCAGCGAGAGGCCGATGGCCTCGGTGAGGCAGTTCATCGAGTTGGCGGTGAACATGCCCGAGCACGAACCGCAGGTCGGGCAGGCCGACTCTTCGATGCGCTGGATGTCGGCGTCGGAGACGTTCTCGTTGACGGCCTCGCTGATCGCGTCGACGAGGTCGAGCGAGCGGACGGTGCCGTCGACGAGGGTCGCGCGGCCGGCCTCCATGGGGCCGCCGGAGACGAAGACCGTCGGGATGTTGAGGCGGAGGGCCGCCAGCAGCATGCCGGGGGTGATCTTGTCGCAGTTCGAGATGCAGATAAGCGCGTCGGCGCAGTGCGCGTTGACCATGTACTCGACGGAGTCGGCGATGATGTCGCGCGAGGGCAGCGAATAGAGCATGCCGTCGTGGCCCATCGCGATGCCGTCGTCGACGGCGATCGTGTTGAACTCACGGGCGATGCCGCCCGCCTTCTCGATCGCCTCGGAGACGATGCGGCCCACGGGCGCGAGGTGCGTGTGGCCCGGTACGAACTCGGTGAACGAGTTCGAGACGGCGATGATGGGCTTGCGGCCGATCGACATGCCGTCGACGCCGGATGCGCGCATCAGCGCGCGCGCGCCGGCCATGTTGCGTCCGTGGGTGACTGTGCGTGAGCGATAACTGGGCATGATGCTATTGTGCCTCTCTTCTCGCGTGAGAAATGCACTCTGGGCGATGGGGTTGGTACGAGTAGTGCGGGTACTATCGACGCATGATCCAGCCGCGCACGCCCCGCCGTCAGGAGCTCGGCGACTTCCTGGCCGCGCGCCGGCGTTCCGCCTCGCGCGCCGAGCTCGGCCTGCCGCGCCACGCGCGGCGCGGCGACGCGGGCCTCAGCCGCGAGGACGTCGCGACGCTCGCGGGCGTGAGCGCCTCCTGGTACACCTGGCTCGAGCAGGGCCGCGACATCAACGTGTCGCGCCAGGTGCTGAACGCGGTCACCCGGGTGCTGCGGCTGAGCGACGACGAGGCCGCGTACGTCGCGGGCCTCGCCGAGCGGGGTGCGGATCCGGTGGAGCTGCGCGAGAGCGTGCCGGCTCACCTGCAGCGGTTGGTCGATGCGCTCGAGTTTCCGTCGTTCGTCGTGACGACCGAGTGGGCGATTGTGGGGTGGAATGCGGCATACGAATGGCTATACCCGCGGATCTCCTCGCTGGAGCCGGCCGACCGCAACCTGCTGTATCTCGTTTATACGGATCCGCAGCTGCGCGAGATGCTGCCCGATTGGGAGCAAGACTCGCGCCGCTTCCTCGCGGAGTTCCGCGCCGAGGCCGGCGTGCGGCTCGCGGGCCCGCGCCACAGCGCCGTCGTTGAGCGGTTGCGCGCATCGAACCCCGACTTCGACTCGCACTGGTCTGAGCTTGGCATCTCGCGCTTCTCGTCGCGCCGGCGCGTGTTCCGCCACCGCGACGAGGGGCTTATCGAGTTCGAGCACCACCGGCTCGTGCCGTCGGACGCGACGGATCTGCACGTCGTGATGTACGTACCGATGCCGTAGCGCGGCGCCCTGCCGTGACGGCGACGTAGCGGCCGGGGCGGTGGTTGAGCGCGATGATGAGGTTCATCGTGACGACGCCGAGGGCCGAGGCGAGCAGTACCTGCCACGTCGAGATCGCGAGCGATGCCAGGACGACGCACGCGTCGCCGACCATCATCGTGTAACCGGCACGCCAGCCCAGCTTGTCCTGCAGGATGAGGCCGACGATGTTGAACCCACCCATGCTGGCGCCGTGCCGGAAGAGCACAATGACGCCCACCGACGCGACGACGGATCCGGTGACCGCCGCGTAGAAGGGGTTGAGTTCGATGTCGCCGATCGTGCCGATGCCAGGCAGGGCGTGGAACGACGCGAACGCCGAGACGAGCCCGATCGCGAGGGCGCTGCGCAAGACGAAACCCCAGCCCTTGCCGCGGATCGCGAGCGCGAAGAACGGCAGGTTGATCACGACGAACCACACGCCGAAGGGGATCGGCGTCGTGTAGTCGAGCAGCAGGGTGAGGCCCGCCGTGCCGCCCGTGACGACCCCGCCGGCGCGCAGCAGGAATAGGCCGATCGAGACCACGATGGTGCCGCAGAGGATCCCGAGCACGTCGTCGAGTACGGAGTGCTGAGGGGCGGGATGGGGAACGGGGATGTCGGTGGCCACGTCATCGATCTTGCGATGCGGAGATCGGTATGCGCAACTCGGCTTCGTGAGGCTGATCAATATGCGCGATCGATGGCACCTCTGAATAGCATGATGCACCCGCGCCACTTTCTCCGCGGATCCATCGGTCGAATCGATTGCGCGTCGGGCGCGGCTCTGATTGAATGATCTCAACCATTAAATTCGATGAGGAAATCAATATGGCACTTCGCATCATCCACGTCGGGCTGGGCGGCTGGGGCGGCAACTGGGCCCGCACCGTCATTCCCGCAGTCGCCGAGGTCGAACTGGTCGCGGCGGTAGACCCCCACGAGCCCACGCGCCTCGCCGTCGGAGAGGACGTCGGCTTCCCGGCGAGCATCGGCTACGCGTCGCTGACCGAGGCGCTCGACGCCGTCGAGGCCGACGCCGTCGTCATCACCTCGCCCGCCGTCACGCACGTTCCGCTCGCGCTCGAGGCGCTCGATCGCGGGCTGCACGTGCTCGTCGAGAAGCCCTTCGCCAACGCGGTCGAGGAGGCGCTCGTGGCGACGCAGCGCGCCGAGGATCTCGGCCTCGTGCTGCAGGTCAGCCAGAACTACCGCTTCTTCCCGGCCCCGCGCGCCGTGCGCTCGCTACTCGCGCAGAAGGCGATCGGCGAGGTCTCGGCGATCAGCGTCGACTTCCGCCGATGGGACAACGACCTGCCGAAGGCCGAACACCCGCACTACGCGTTCCCGCACCCCATGATCAACGACATGGCGATCCACCACTTCGACATGCTGCGCATGATCACGGGCCAGGAGGCCGTGTCGGTCTTCGCGAAGACGTCGGATCCGTCGTTCAGCAAGTACGACGAGGAGGCGTCGGCAGTCTTCATCATCGAGCTCGAGTCGGGCGTTCTCGTGAGTTACCGCGGCAGCTGGCTGAGCCGCGGCAAGCCCACCGCCTGGGCGGGAGAGTGGCGCATCGACGGCGAGGAGGGCGAGCTGCAGTTCACCAGCCGCGCCGACGGCCCGAACAACGTCGACGGTGATAGCGTCTCGATCCTGCGCGCGGGCGAGGACGACGCCGAGAGCGTCGACCTCGAAGACATGGACCTCGTCGAGCGTGCCGCGGGCCTTCGCGCCTTCGCGGCGTCGGCCGCCGGCGGCCCCGCGCCAGAGAGCACGGGCCGCGACAACCTCGGCAGCCTCGCCCTCATGGAGGCCGCCGCGCGTTCGGCCGCCTCGGGCAAGGTCGAGGCGGTGAAGATCCCGTGACCCTCCGAGTGCTCGTCTGGAACGAGAACAAGCACGAGTCGCGCGGCGACGCGCACGTCAACGAGCTCTACCCCGAGGGGATCCACGGCGCGATCGCCGAGGGCCTCCGCGGCCTGCTCGGCGACGAGGCCGTCGTGAACACGGCGACGCTGCAGGAACCCGAGCACGGCCTCACGCAGGAGGTGCTCGATCACACCGACGTGCTGCTCTGGTGGGGTCACATCGGTCACGACGAGGTCGCCGACGAGGTCGTCGACCGCGTCTACCGCCGCGTGCACGAGGGCATGGGCCTCATCGTGCTGCACTCCGGTCACTACTCGAAGATCTTCACGCGACTTATGGGCACGACGTGCTCGTTGAAGTGGCGCGGCGACGGCGAGCGCGAGCTCGTCTGGACCGTGGATCCGCGGCACCCGATCGCGGCCGGCGTGCCGAGCCCGATCGTGATCCCGGAGCAGGAGATGTATGGCGAGTTCTTCGATATCCCCGAGCCCGACGAGCTCGTGTTCATCTCGAACTTCGCGGGCGGCGAGGTGTTCCGCTCCGGCGTCACCTATCGTCGCGGCAACGGGCGGGTGTTCTACTTCTCGCCCGGCGACCAGGAGTTCCCCGTCTACCACCAGCCCGAGATTCGCCGGGTGCTCGCGAACGGCGTGCGCTGGGCGGCACCGGTGGCGGACAACCTGCCGCTGACGGCCGACTACCACGCCACCGGCTGGTTCGAGCAGTAACACCGCGACCGCCCCCGGGGCATGTCCCAGTTGTGGTGGGAATGGCGCCCTCATTCCCGCACAAAGTGGGACATGCTTCGGGCCGTGTCCCACTTGTGGCCGGAATGGCACCCCTATTCCCGCACAAAGTGGGACACGATCCAGACCATGTCCCACTTGAAGCTGGAATGCCGCTACGCCGCCAGTCGCCTCGCCGCCAGCAGCGGGACCGAGACCTCGCGCGCCGCGAGCCGCGCCGTCGCGAGGGCCCCGTGCGTGACGGCCTCGGCCCCGAGGGGCGACGCGACGACCTGGGGCGCCGGCAGGTGTAGCTCGTCGGGAACGTAGCGCCGCGTCGCCTCGAGCACGGGCTCGATCGCGTCGGCGAACGACCCGCAGACGACCACGCGCTCGGGGTCGTACATGCTCCCGAGCACGCCGATGATGCGGGCGAGCATCTCGCCGACGCCGTCGGCGACGCGGAGCGCGTCCGGATCCCCGTCGGCGGCGAGCCGCAGGATCTCGCGCGCGTTGGCGGATCCGCCCGCGAGCGGGCTGCTCGGCGCGACGGATCCGTCGTCGACGAGCGCGCGGGCGCCGCGCTCGAGCGCCGAACGCAGCCCGCCGGTCGAGGTGACGCCGACGACGCGGTCGAAGACGATGCTCTCGCCGACGCCGCCGTGCGCGCCGTGCAGCACGTGGCCGTCGACGACGACGCCGCCGCCGAAGCGTTCTCCCGCGAGGAGGGCTACGTAGTCGCTGGATCCGGTGGCGGCCCCGTCCGCGCCCTCGGCGATCGCCGCCATGGTGGCGTCGTTCTTGACGTCGGCGGCGGGCGCCCAGTCGCGCAGGGCCGCGATGAGGCCTGGGTTCGTGCGCTCCCAGAAACCCTCGCGGTGGGGCGGCGAGACGCCGTCGCGGTCGACGGGCGCCGCGACGCCAGCGCAGATCGCGAGGACTTTTTCGCGGGGCGTGCCCGCGTCGTCGAGGGCGAGCTGCAGGGTCTGGAGGATGGTCGCGAGGCGGTTAGTCGGCGAAGCGACCGGATCCAGATCCGCGCGGCGCAGCGCGAGGCTCGTGAGCGCGAGGTCGGCAACCTCGACGGCGAGGTGGGCGTGGCCGGCGTCGATGCCGACGATGACGCCGAGGTCTTCCGCGAGCGCGAAACGGCGCGCGGGGCGACCCGCGCGATAGCTACCGGCGGCGCGGGCGTTCGGGAGCTCGTCGAGCACGCGGGCCTCGACGAGGGTGTCGATCGCGTCGATCGCGGTCGACCGCGTCACACCGGTGTGCGCCATCATGTCGGTCGCGGTGAACTCGGTCGCCGTCCACGCGAAATCGAGGGCCGCGCCGACGCTGGCGCGGCCCGTTCCGAGATCCGGGGAGATATCTGCCATGGGGCTTGACTCCTTCTCGAGATTGATGCAATAGTAGCCTCATAACCAATAGATTCGATCAGTAAATTTACTCGGTCGGATGTACCCGCCGGAAGGACGATGGTGTCTGAAAGATGGTTCGAATGAAGAGGGCGCGCATCACGCGAATCGCCGCGGCAGCGCTAGGGCGTGTCTCATAAACATCGTTGGCTCCAGGCGATCACCGCGTTGAGCACCACCGCGGCGCGGAAGACAACCGCGAGCTTGTCGTAGCGAGTCGCCAGCCCCCGCCATTGCTTGACGTCGCAGAAGCGCCGCTCCACGACGTTACGTCCCTTGTAGTCGACCGCGTCGAATCCAGGCGGTCGCCCTCCGCGCGACCCGCGTCGTTTCCGGTGCGCCTGCTGGTCGCGCGGTTGCGGGATCACGGCGCGGATGCCGCGGTCGCGCAAGTGACTGCGGATCGCTCGTGAGGAATACGCCTTGTCGCCACGGACCGCGTCCGGGCGCGTGCGCGGACGCCCGACCTGCCGCGCGACCCGAAGCCTGGACAACAGTGGCAGCAACGCGGGCGCGTCGCCAGACTGGCCGGGTGCGACCGCGATCACCAGGGGGAGGCCGTGGTCGTCGACGAGCTGGTGGATCTTCGTCGACAGTCCGCCGCGGGAGCGTCCGATCGCGTGATCAGGCGGCTCGACGGCCGGATTCGTGTAATTCGATCCAGCCCCCTGTGAGGCGCGTGAGGTTGGTCGCGTGCTGATGCGCACGAGCAATCGTGGAGTCCACCGATACCGTCCAGCCGATCTTCCCGTCCTGGTCTGCCGCAGCGAGCAGTCTCTGATGGATCCGGTCCCAGGTGCCGTCGCCGGCGAGGTTGCGATGCCATCGCCACACCGTCTGCCAGGGGCCGAACTCCCGCGGCAGATCGCGCCACGCGATCCCGCACCGATACCGATAGATGATGCCCTCCACGATCATCCGCGCGTCCGAGAACGGGCGACCCTGGCGGCCCGTCCGGGACGGGAGGAACGGCGCGATCAACGCCCACTGATCATCCGAGAGGAGCTGGAAACGCGACACCCCTTCAGAGTTTCAGCCAGACCACTCAACCTTTATGAGACACGCCCTAGGCCTCGCGGTCGTGGGCACGGGGCTTGCCGCGTGCTCGAGCGATGGCCCCGAGCACATCCGCTTCACCTTCAGCAAGCGTGAGGCGATCGACCTCATGACCGACATGGTGAACGAGTACAACGCGTCGCAAGACGACGTGGTCGTCGAGCTCGACACCTCGGGCGTCGACGTCGTCTCGGCGAGCTTCGTGCGCGGCAATCCGCCCGACATCATGCTCGCGAACTACAACTACGAGACGGCGCGCTTCGTGCAGCGGTGCGCCCTCACCGATTTGTCCGACACCGAGGCGGCCGCGGGCGTGCGCGATGACCTGCAGCCGATGATGGATCAGTACGGCACCTGCGAGGGACGCCAGAGCGCCCTGCCGTACTCGATCATGGCCGAGTCGGTCATCTACAACAAGACGATGTTCGCCGAGAATGGCGTCGAGGTGCCGACGACGTGGGACGAGCTGATCGCGGCCGCCGACAAGCTCCAGGCCGCCGGCGTCACGCCGTTTTACGCGACGCTCAAGGACGACTGGACGGTCGGCCAGGGCTGGTACGACTACTCGATCGGCGGATCCGTCGACGTGCTGCAGTTCTTCGACACGCTCGCCGCCGAGGGTACCGAGGTCGGCCCCGACTCGGAGGTCTCGTTCGAGAAGGACTTCGCGGAGCCGCTCGAGCGCATGACGACGCTCATCGACACCTACACGAACGCCGACGCCTCGAACCGCGCCTACAACGACGGCAACCGCGCGTTCGCGCTCGGCGAGGGCGCGATGTACCTGCAGGGCCCGTGGGCGTTCAGCGAGATCGCGAAGACCGACCCGGATCTCGACCTCGGCACCTTCCCGCTGCCGATGACGAACGACCCCGACGACCTGAAGGTGCGCATCAACGTCGACCTGGCCGCCATCATTCCCGAGGGCTCGAAGCACCAGGAGGCCGCGCGCGACTTCCTCGAGTACCTCTACCAGCCCGAGAACATCGAGGCCTACAACGCCTCGCAGCTCGGCTTCGTGCCGCTCGACGGCGCCCCGAACCCCGACGACCCGCGCCTCGAGGGAATGATCGAATACTACGAGGCCGGCAAGACGTACCAGGGCCCGAGCGTGCTCGTGCCGAAGACGATCCCCGTGATGAACTACGCGCAGGGCATCGCCCTCGGCGGGGATCCGAAGACCACGCTCCGCACCATGGACGCCGACTGGGCGCGGCTCGCGTTCCGCGCCCCGGCCCCCAGCTCAGCCGACGAGACGAAGGAGTCCGCAGAATGAGCACGACCGAAACGATCGTCACCCCCGGCAAGGGCCCGCGTCACCGCGTGCTCGGCCGGGTGGCCAAGCGGCGCGTCGAGCCGATCTACTATGTCTTCCTCATCCCGACGCTGATCCTGTTCACGCTCGCGATCACGGTTCCGGCAATCACCGGCATCGTGTTCAGCTTCACCGACTCGATCGGCATCGGCACGTGGAGCTTCAACGGGCTCACGAACTACATCGCGATGATGAGCGACCCCGCGATCCTGCAGAGCTACCTGTTCACCTTCGGTTTCTCGATCGCGACGGTCATCGTCGTGAACGTCGTCGCGTTCCTTCTCGCGGTGGGCCTCACGGCGCGGATCCGCTTCCGCACGGCGCTGCGCACGATCTTCGTGATCCCGATGGTCATCTCGGGCATCATCATCGCGTACGTCTTCAACTTCCTCTTCTCGAACTCCGTTCCCGCGGTCGGTAACGCGTTCGGGATCGGGTGGCTGAAGGACAGCCTGCTGTCGAACCCGGATCTCGCTTGGGTCGCGATCGTCGCCGTGACGGCCTGGCAAGCGATCCCCGGCACCCTGCTGATCTACATCGCCGGGCTCCTCTCGGTTCCCGGTGACGTGTACGAGGCCGCCGACATCGACGGAGCGAATCGCTTCCAGCAGCTCACCCGCATCACCTTGCCGCTCGTCGCGGGCTACGTCGTGATCAACATGATCCTCGGCTTCAAGAACTTCCTGAACGCCTACGACATCATCGTCGGCCTCACCAACGGCGGTCCCGGCACGGCGACGCGAAGCGTCGCGATGACGATCATCGCGGGCTTTAACGGCGGCGACTACTCCTACCAGATGGCGAACGCGACGATCTTCTTCATCGTCGCCGTGATCATCTCGCTCCTCCAGCTCTCGCTGACCCGCGGAAGGAACACGTTCTGATGAGTACCCAGGCGATGCCTCACGAAGACGTGAACGCCACCCGCGCGCTCACGACGACGCGCCCCGGAAAGCGCGCGCCGCGGATCCGCATGGAGCGGGTCAACTGGACCACGACGATCATTCTGATCGCGTGCACTCTGACGGTGCTCGTGCCGCTGTATGTCACGGTGTCGATGGCGTTCAAGTCGACGAACCAGGCCGTTGACGGCAAGGCCTTCGCGTGGCCCCAGCCGTTCAGCATCGAGGGCTTCGTGGAGGCGTGGCGGCTCACGGACTTCCCCGTCGCCGCACTCATCTCGCTTCTCGTGACGGCCGGCACCGTCATTGCGACGATCCTGCTCGCCGCCTTCTCGTCGTACGCGATCGTGCGCAACTGGGACCGCCGCGTGTTCCGTTGGTCGTTCTTCTACCTGCTCGCGGCCATGTTCGTGCCGTTCCCCGTCGTCGCGCTGCCGCAGATCCAGCTGACCGGCCGCCTGCACCTCGATAACCCCGGCGGCGTGATCATCCTCGCCACGATGTTCCAGCTGAGCTTCAGCGTTCTGCTCTTCACGGCGTTCCTGCGGTCGATCCCGCTCGAGCTCGAAGAAAGCGCCCGCATCGATGGTGCGTCGACGTGGCAGACCTTCTGGCGGATTATCTTCCCGCTCCTTGCCCCGATGAGCGCCACCGTCGGCATCTTCGCCTTCCTCTACGCGTGGAACGACTTCATGATGCCGTCGCTCATCATCTCGGATCCGACGTTGCAGACCCTCCCGGTCCGGCAGAACCTGTTCCAGAACCAGTTCAGCAACAACTACAACGTCTCGTTCGCGTCGTACCTCATGGCGATGGCCCCCGCGATTGTCGCCTACCTGTTCACCCAGCGCTGGGTGATCGCGGGCGTCACCCAGGGCGCCGTCAAGGGCTGACACACCGAATCTACTCTCGTAAGGAGCCTCTGAATTTATGACAGACCACAACACGGGCGAGTGGTGGCGCCAGGCCGCTGTTTACCAGATCTACCCCCGCAGCTTCGCCGATGCGAACGGCGATGGCGTCGGTGACATCCCGGGCATCGTCTCGCGCACCGAGTACCTCGCCGAGCTCGGCATCGACGCCGTCTGGCTGAGCCCGTTCTATCCGTCGGCGCTCGCCGACGGCGGATACGACGTCGCCGACTACCGCAATGTGGATCCGCGGCTCGGCACGCTCGACGACTTCGACCGCATGGTCGACGCGCTTCATACCCACGGGATCCGTGTCGTCGTCGACATCGTGCCGAACCACACCTCGGATCAGCACGAGTGGTTCCAGGAGGCGCTCGCCGCGGGGCGTGGATCCGCCGCCCGCGACCGCTACATCTTCCGCGAGGGCACCGGCCCTGACGGATCCCTGCCCCCGACCGACTGGGTATCGGTCTTCGGCGGATCCGCGTGGGAGCGGGTCGCCGACGGGCAGTGGTACTTCCATAACTTCGCGGTCGAGCAGCCCGACCTCAACTGGTCGAACCCCGAGGTGCGCGCCGACTTCCTGACGACGCTGCGTTTCTGGTCGGACCGCGGGGTCGACGGCTTCCGCATCGACGTCGCGCACATGCTGACGAAGGACCTCTCGGAGCCGCTGCCGAGCCGCGCCGAGCTCGACGCGATGCCCCAAGACGGCGCGCATCCGCTGCTTGACCGCGACGACGTGCACGAGGTCTACGCCGAATGGCGCAAGGTCTTCAACTCGTACGACCCGCCCCGCACCGCCGTCGCAGAGGCGTGGGTGACCACGCCGGAGCGCCGCGCGAAGTATGCCTCGGCGACGAGCCTCGGCCAGGCCTTCAACTTCGACCTGCTCGAGGCCGACTTCGACGCGGTCTCGTTCCGCCGCATCATCGCCGACAACCTCGCGCAGGCGCAGGCAACCGGATCCTCGACGACCTGGGTGCTCTCGAACCACGACGTCACCCGCCACGCGACGCGCTACGGCCTCGCCCCGCTGAACGGCCGGGCCGAGAAACAGGGCGTGGAGTGGGTGCGCGCGGGCGGCCCCGCCGACCAGCTCGACCGCGAGACGGGCCTCCGCCGCGCGCACGCTGCGACGATGCTCCTCCTCGGCCTCCCCGGCAGTACCTACCTGTACCAGGGTGAGGAGCTCGGCCTGCATGAGGTCGCCGAGATCGCCGACGATGAGCGTCAGGATCCGGCGTTCTTCCGGGGCGGCGAGGTCGACGGCCTCGGCCGCGACGGCTGCCGCGTGCCGCTGCCGTGGACAGCCGAGGGTGAATCGTTCGGCTTCGGCGCGGGCGGCGCCCACCTGCCGCAGCCCGCGTGGTTCGCGAGCTCGGCGGTCGAGGTCGAGGCGGCGGATCCGTCGTCGACGCTCTCTCTCTACCGTCGCGCGCTCGGGCTGCGCCGCGAGTTGCAGACGGGTGAGACCCTCGAGTGGATCGAGACCGGCCGCGACGACGTGCTGCGCTTCCGTCGGCCGAACGGGTGGGAGGTCGTGGCGAACTTCGGCAGGGATCCGTTCGATCTCGGATCCGGCGCGGACCGGATCGTGCTCGGCTCGGCGCCCGGCGGCCGCCTGCCCGGCGAGACCACGGTGTGGATCGCGCCTGAGGCCTGACCGGAAATAGGTCCCTCCCCGAGCGGGGAGGGACCTTTTCGCTTTACAGGCGCCGGATCGACTCGCGCTCGATGAGTGGCATGGGCACGAGCTCGTGGCAGAGCTCGCGCGCGCCCAGTACCATCTCGGCGCCGATCGCGCCGATCTCGGGGTAGGGCAGCCGCGCCGTTGTGAGGCCGGGGCGCATGTAGCTCGCGAGCACCTCGTCGTCGAACGAGATGAGCGAGACGTCGTCGGGGATCCGGAGCCCGCGCTCGGAGAGCACCTGCGCGGTTCCGAAGGCGACCGCGTCGTTCGCGGCGAGGATCGCGGTGAGATCCGGGCGCCGGTCGAGCATGCGCCGCGCCGCGTCGTAGCCGAACTGCGGGTTCCAATCTTCGATCTCGACGCGCTCGGGCGCGAGGCCCGCCTCGGCGAAGGCCTCGGCGATGCCGGCGAAGCGCAGGCCGATCGTCGCGCTGCGTCGCGGGTTCGTCAGGACGTCGTCGGGCAGGTCGCCGATCATGCCGATGCGGCGGTGGCCGGCCTCGATCAGGCGCCGCGCGACGGCATAGCCCGCGGCGTGCTCGTCGGGCAGAACGCTCGGGTGATCGGCGGATGAACGCCCATTCACGATCACCACGGGAACCTTGATGTCGGTCTCGGGCAGGTCGATCATGCGCGCGCCCAACAGGCCGATGAGGATGCCGTCGACGCGGTGGTCGATCATCGTCTCGAACGCCTCGGCGAGCGCGCCCTCCTCGCCGTTCGTCTCGGAAATCAGCACGGTGTGGTCGTGCGCCTTGGCTACTCCGAGCGCGCCGCCGAGCAGGTCGGAGGCCTCGCGCGTCAGCGTGACCCGGTCCGAGATGAACCCGATGGCGCGGGTGCGCCCGCGCCGCAGTGCGAGGGCAGCGGGGTTTGGGCGGTAGTTGAGCTCGGCGGCGGCGCGGCGCACGCGCTCGAAGGCGTCGGCCGAGAGGCGGGAGCCCGGGCGGTTGTTGAGGATCATGCTGACGGCGGCCTTCGAGACGCCCGCGCGCTCGGCAACATCTGCCAGCGTGGTGCGGCGGCCAGCTTGTGGCGACATGATCCCCCTCGATCCGGTCCGGTGCTGAATTGGTTCAGCGCTCTTCCCATCCTCGTCGATTTCATGCTACTTTGCCATTGCTGAATCCGTTCAGCACTTTTGGCGGTCGGGCACAGGGGCCCGGCCGAGGCAACGAATCGGAGCAACATCGTGGTTGAACTGAGCCGGAGGGCGGCGCTCGCCCTCCTGGGCATCGGCGCCGTCGGCACGGCGCTCTCGTGGCCGCGGCTGACGGGATCCGACATCCCCGGCCGTCGCGACGACGCCCTCACCGTCGCGCTCTTCGGAACGCAGCAGGACGCCGACGCGCGCCGCTCGCTCGTCGAGGGTTTCCAGCGGATCCATCCCGACATCAAGGTGCGCATCGTCGCGATCCAGGGGCAGGACTGGAGCAACTTCTTCGCGAAAATCCTCACGATGGTCGCGGCCGGCAACCCGCCGGACGTCGTCTCGGTCGCGACCGAAGGCACGCAGCTCTTCGCCGAGCGCCTGGCGTACCCGATCGACGAGTTTGTGACGCGCGACGCGGCCGAGCTGCAGGAGTACTTCTCCGACGTGCACCCGTCGCTCATCGAGTCGTTCATGTACCAGGGCAGCCTCTTCCAGCTGCCTGACAACTTCAACGCCGCAAACGTGTACTACAACACCTCGGCGTTCGAGCGCGCGGGCATCGAGCGGCCGGCCGATAACTGGACGGTCGACGACTTCCTCCGCATCGGCCGCACGATGCGCGACAAGTCGGAGGGCAACTTCCTCTCGTACTTCTGGAACAACCGCCTCTGGGGCGGCGTCGTGCCGTGGCTGTACATCAACGACACGAGCTTCCTCACGGAGGAGAAGTCGACCGGCGGCGACTGGCTGTGGAACAAGTTCTACCCGGGACAGCCGACCCGCAGCGGCGGCTTCCTCTGGCAAAACGCCGACGTGCTGAACGACCGCGCTGTCGAGAGCTTCGAGCTGCTGCAGCAGATGGTGGAGGAGGGCATCGCCGCGAACCCTGCGCAGGGCGGCGGCAACGAGCTCGTCTCGCTCTTCTCCCGCGGATCCGTCGGAATGACCCCCGCGGGCGGGTTCTGGGTTCAGGGGCTCGCCGATGCGGGCTTCGCGAACGACGAGTACGACGTGACCTACTTCCCGAAGATGCGCGGCCAGCGCCACCAGTTCGGCGCCGGCGGCAACGCCATCATGCGCACCTCGGAGCGCAAGGACGAGGCCTGGGAGTGGCTCAAGTACTGCATCAGCGTCGAGGGCATGTCGCTGGCACACACGAAGCCCGACTCGTCGCTGCCGCGCCGCTCGCTCAACACCGAGCTGTACGGGGCGGGCGTCGGCCCGAAGCACTGGAACGTCTTCTACGACACCCTCGAGAAGTTCCCCGACACCGCGCCGATGCCGGCCCCGCCGCAGCAGGCGGCCGTCGAGTCGGCCCTCATCAAGAACGTCACCGCCGCCATCACGAACGGGCCGAACGGTGTGCGCCGCGGGCTCGAGACGATGCAGCGCGACCTCGAACTGGCGTTGAAGGGAAACTCATGAGTGCCACCGCGCCCAACAGCACCCGCGTCGTCGTCCTGCCGAAGGGCACGGATCCGGCCGCGCACGCCCGGCGCTCGCGCCGCAGCAGCCGCCTGCTCATCTGGGTGTTTCTCGCGCCGACCCTGATCGGGCTCGGCCTGTTCAACTTCGTGCCGATCCTCGGATCCCTGCTCCTCGCCTTCTTCCGCTGGGACGTCATCGAGGCCCCCGAGTTCGTGGGGCTCGATAACTTCGCCGAGCTGGCGATGGATCCGACGGTGCGGATCTCGTTCCTCAACACGATCGGCTTCGTGATCGTCGCGGTGTGCCTGCAGCTCGCCGTCGCGCTGTTCCTCGCCGTGCTGGTGCAGTCGGCGATGCCGAACTGGCTACGCACCGTCTTCCGCTCGGCGCTGTTCTTCCCGCTCGTGCTGTCGGCGGCCTCGGTGTCGCTGATCATGGCCTACCTGTTCAACCAGGAGTTCGGCCTCGTCAACGAGATGCTCGGCTGGATCGGCGTCTCGAAGATCGGCTGGCTGACGACCGGCTTCGGCGCCAAGATCGTCGTGCTGCTCGTCTACGTATGGCAGAACTTCGGCTTCACCTTCCTGATCTTCCTCGGCGGCGTCTCCGCGATTCCGCGCGAGGTGTACGAGGCGTCGTCGCTCGACGGCGCGACCGGGTGGCGCCAGTTCCGCATGATCACGCTGCCGCTCGTCAGTCCGACGACCCTCGTGGCGTCGGTCATGGCGATCATCAACGCGCTGCAGATCTTCGACCAGCCGTTCGTGCTCACGCGCGGCGGCCCCGGCGACTCCACGCGCACGGCCGTCATGGTGATCTACGAATCGGCCTTCCAGAATCTCGAGTTCGGCCTCGCGTCGGCGATCGGGATCGTGCTGACGGTGCTCATCATCCTGGTGACGCTCGTGCAGTTCCAGCTCAGCAAGCGCTTCGTGTTCTACGGATGAGGTCGACGATGTCCATCACCACAGCGGAACCCCGCACGCCCCGGCTGCGCCTCGCGGCCGTCGGAAAGTTCACCGTCCTCGGCATCGCCGCGTTCTTCACGATCGCGCCCGTCGTCTGGACCCTCTACACGGCCCTCACCCCGACCGATATCGACACGCAGCAGCGCTCGTTGGGCTTCGCGGCCTTCGCCGATGTCTTCACCCAGATCCCCGTCTGGCTCTACACGTGGAACAGCGCCCTCGTGACGCTGCTGATCGCGGCCGCACAGATGCTCTCGTCGGCCATGGCCGGATACGTCTTCGCGCGCTTCGAGTTCCGCGGCAAGAAGTGGATCTTCGCCCTGATCCTCGCCACCATGATGGTGCCGATGCAGGTGACGATCGTGCCGGTCTTCATGCTCATCCGCGGCATGGGGCTCGCCGACACGCTTCTCGCGCTCATCGTCCCGATGATCCCGACGGCGTTCGGAACCTTCCTCATGCGCCAGTACTTCATGGGGCTTCCGGATGAGCTGGCCGAGGCCGCCGAGATCGACGGCGCCGGGCCGTGGCGCGTGTTCTTCAGCGTCTACCTGCCGCTCGCGGGGCCGAGCCTCGCGATCGTCGGCATCCTCGCGTTCAACTTCCACTGGAACGAGTTCTTCCGGCCGCTGATCCTCACGATCAGCGAGCAGAACTTCACGCTGCCGCTCGGCCTCGTCACGCTCCAGGGCAACCTCGGCACCGGATCCGTCGCGACGGTGCTCGCGGGTGTCGTGCTCTCGATGATCCCCGCCGTGCTCGTCTTCGTCTTCGGGCAGAAGCCGCTGCGCGAGGGCCTCGCCGCCGGAATCGGCAAATGACCTCCTCCACGAAAGGATCCGCTGCAATCATGATTACCGACCGCAGCTTCCCGGCCCTGCACCCGCGCCCCGCACAGGGATGGGTGAACGACCCGAACGGCATCCAGCAGGTCGACGGCCGCTGGCACCTGTTCTTCCAGTACAACCCCGACTCGGCCCGCCACGCGAACATCACGTGGGGCCACGTCAGCTCGACCGACCTCGTGCGCTGGGACGAGCACCCCATCGCGCTCCGCCCCCAGGCGGGCGGCCCGGATGCGGCCGGCTGCTTCAGCGGCGTCGGCGCCGTGGTCGACGGCGCCCCGACGGTCATCTACTCGGGCATCGTCGGGCACGACGGGTTCTCGACGGTCGTCGTCGAACGCGGATCCGCCGACGCCCTCGGCTGGGAGCAGACGGGGCACGTCGCCGCGGGGCTTCCGTCGGATCCGCGCGTCACGATGGTGCGCGATCCCTTCCTCTTCGAGGTTGGCGGCCTCCGCTGGGCGCTCCAGGGCGCGAGCCTGTCGGGCGAGGAGCCGGCGCTACTGCTCTACGGCGCCGACGACATCGACGCGTGGGAGGAGCACGGCGTCTTCCTGACCGAGAGCGACGTCGAGGGCCTCCCCTCGTGCGACGGGTGGGAGTGCCCTCAGCTCGTGCGCGTCGGCGACGACTGGATCCTCATGGTCTCGATCTGGGACAACGGGGGCGGGTTCGGAAGCCGCCCCCGCGTCGGATACGTCGTCGGCTCGCTCGAGATCGGCGAGGCCGGCCTGCCAGTGTTCTCGGGCCGAGCGGCCGGATCCGTCGACCTGGGATCGAGCTTCTACGCGCCCCAGGCGGTGCAGGCCGAAGACCCCGAGCGCGTGCTGGTGTGGGGCTGGGCTCAGGAGACCCGCCCGCAGGAGGAGAGCGACGCGGCCGGCTGGTCGGGCCTGCTCACCTTCCCCAGGGAGCTGCGCGTGCACGGCGACGAGATCGAGCTCGCCCCCGCACGCGAGCTCGAGGCGCTCCGCGCCGGATCCGCCGACCCGGCCTCGCTGCCGGACCAGGCGGAGGTCGTCCTCGCCGGATCCGGTGCCGCGGCCCTGCGCCTCGGCGGCGACGTCGTCTGGGAGGGGGAGATCGACGGCGAGGCGCGGATCCTCATCGACGGCTCGATCGTCGAGGTGCACCTGACGGGCGGAGCCACCTACACCGAGCGCGCCTACCCGGTGGGGGACGCAGCGTATTCGGTCTCGCCCGTCGACGGCGTGCGCGTCGAGGCATACGTGCTGGCGCTCGCGTAGCCGGTCGATCGCGGCCCTACACCCTCGGTGCGGGGCCGCGATCGCGACACGCCCGGTGTGGGCTCCGTTTGCTGGGGCCCCGGGATCCGCGTAATGTAATCCCTTGTCGCCGCCAAGCGGTGAGGTTGAGCCGACAGGCTCCCATCCCAAGACAGCGACACGAAACATAGCTCTTCTTAATAGAAGGCGGTGATTCGGAAGAGATTCTCTTCAGGTTTCATTCAGAATGAGCCGGTAAGTTTATCTCTTGTCGCCGAAACGAGAAATCGTCTAAAGCGGCACAGTGAAGTTGCCCCGGAGGGCTCGCCTTGATTGGTGAGGGCCGGGTGCGTCTGATCCTTGAGAACTCAACAGCGTGCACTTGTCAAATGCCAATATGTCCTCGGGCTAGGGGTAACCCTAGTTTTGAGAGATTCCTTTGGATCAATTTGATGTCAGTTGACATTACTTTTGGTCAGTTTCAAACTCGCAGCTCACACGTTTTCCCGTGTGGGTGTGCATTTTTTCTTT
>NZ_KZ848479.1 GCF_003327285.1 Microbacterium sorbitolivorans
TACGGTTCAGAGGCCGAACGACGCCTGGCGCTGCCCGGCTGGCTCCACTTCTACAACCACCACCGACACCACTCTGCGATTGGCGGCGCACCCTTCGACCGACTCAACAACGTCCCTGGACATCACACCTAGGCATCGACATTGCGCGGTGAGCGGCTTGCTTCGTTGCTTTCGCGTCCTTGGACTATCGAGCCCGTTCGCACGTCAGCAAGTTGCAGCGCTCGGGCGTGCAGCGTACGGCCTGCGCGCAGGCCCCTAGCGTGATCACACCGCGCGCCCTACTCTGGCGGCATGTGCGGACGCTTCGCTCTCGACGACCACGCCAATGCCTCGATCACGGATTTTGTGACGTCGACGGGACGGCCCTATGCGGAGTGGACGCCGGATTGGGAGGGGCGATGGAACATCAAGCCCACCCAGGACATCGCGATCGTCCTCGACTCCGAGAAGGACGACCAGCTGCACGTCGAGACAGCGCGCTGGTCTCTCGTGCCGCTGTGCTCCGAGACGCTGACGCCCCGCTTCCCGACCTTCAACGCTCGCACCGAGGGAATCGCCACCAAGGCAACGTAGAAGCGCCCCTTGAAGTCGAAAGCGGCGCATCATCCCCGCGACCGGCTACTACGAGTGGACTGGTGAGAAGGGGGCCAAACTGCCCTGGTGGATCCACCCCGAGCAGGGCATCCTCGGATTCGCCGGCCTGTATTCCTGGTGGCAAGACCGCTCGCGACCCGACAACGACCCCGACCGGTGGGTGCTGACCGCGACGATTCTCACCATGTCCACCGTCGACGAGCTCGCGAGCATCCACGACCGGAACCCGCTCGCGTTGCCTGAGGATCATTGGGAGCACTGGATGGACCCGTCGATCGTCGGGGATCAGAAGCTCGTCGACGAGGCGGTGCGCGCCGCCCGTGATGAGTCGTCCGTGTTGCTCTTCCACAAGGTCAGCCCCTTCAAACCCGAAGACGACGGCATCGTCCTGACCGAGCCCCTCAACTCGCTGTAGCCCTTACACGCCGACGGTGCGGAATCGCCTGGCGCACGACACCCGCCTCGAGATCGCGCTCTCGGTATGGCCGCTCGACGATCAGCGAACTGCGGTAGCGACCGGCTCCAGGTAGATCAGGCAGTTCCAGTTTTCGGGGTCAGGGTAGATCTCTCCTTGCACCTCAGCGACGATACGGAGTTTGTCACCGACTCCGAGCGTTCCCGGGTTCTCGTCCGTCCATAGGAGATCTGAGGTGAGGTTGACGTCCTTGAACTGGAAGGCTGGTCCACCGGATGTCGTCTCGCTAAACTCGCCGGCCTCGATCAAGATGTCGTATCGAGTGTTGTAGCTCTCGTGGTTTGCCATGTACGAGACATTCCCGTCGAAAGCAACCGTCTCTCCATGATGCTTCTCGATAAACTCTGCGATCGATGGGTCGCAATAGTCGCGGAGCGTGAGAAGGTCTCCGAACTCTGCGTCGCCTTCAGGAGTCATGACGGGATCATTGCTCGCTGATACCTCTGGCTCGGAAATCTCGGTTGGGGTAGGTGCCTCCTCGGGCGCCGCCGATTCCGATGACTCTTGCTGCTCAGAAGGACCATCTGCTGCCGCAGACGAAGGGTCCTCGTCGCTATTTCCGCTACGTTGCTCGCTGATCACGCCGATCACGATGACGACTGCGAGTGCCGCTGCGGCAGCTGACCCAGCGATCGCGATTGCCCGAAGGCGGCTCTTCGGCTTAGCGCGACGAATCGTAATCTCAGACCGCACTTTGCCCGTCGCCTGCGAGACGACCTCCCACCCCTCTTTCTCCCATTTGGAGATGGTCCGATTCTCCATGCCTCGAACGGAGCGCACCACTCGCGTTTCGTACTCTGCCTCACTGCTCACCACACGTGCTCCTAAGTATCCCGAGCTGGCCTCGCGTTCCATGCTCGAGCATATTGCGTTCTTCAGCGCAGCCCGCCGACATCGTGTCTCTCCTCGGGCCGACGATGGAGGCAGCAAGACCTGCCGATACGTTGAGAGGCCCAGCGCCGTCCTACGCAGAAAGGTGCCCCTCCTGCTCGAAAGCAGACGGGGCCACACGCTGCACTATGCGAAAAACTTCTTACCTCGAGACGGGCAAGATCGGGAGAAGACAGTCCATCTCTCCCTCACGCTTGTAGTACTCGATGTGCGGTCGCGCGGAGTCGTGATCTGCGAGAGCGAAGAGCGCGTCGAATGCTGGTGAGATCTGCTCGTAGATCTCCGGTGCGTTGCCCCGCAGACGTAAGCGAAGATAAAGGCCGCCGGGAATCGTGGTTTCGTCAAGCTTGAGCGTGTTGTCGCCGGGTCTGACGTAGGAACTGGTGACAGTTCTGGTCAGGCCGCGAGGGCCAGGTCGTTGTTCATGATGGTCTCGAACTCTGTCGGCGTCAAACGGCCCAGGCGTACCGCTCGCCGTAGATGAACTCCACCTAATCCTGCTCGCCACGCAGAAGCTGTCCAGCAAAGGATCCATCTAGCCAAACATCGAGCACGTCCGCCATCACAGTTCCTCGAACAGCTCGTCGAGGATCGCGGAACGCTTGCTCCGCTCGAGCGTGACGATGAAACCAAGCGCGGCCGCGACGTCAACTAACCGTCTATGGGAAAAATACTTCACATGTTGCCGAATGGGAAGTATTCTTCTCCTTCTTCATCCACCGCCCTATGCCCTCCCCACCAGGCGGGCGAACGCGCTGAGGCGTGCGACCGAGTCGGCGTGGAACGGCAGGTCGTCGAGGAGAGCCGGGCTGAAGACCACGTAGGCCGCGACCTTCGCACGGCTGATCGCCACGTTGAGCCGGTTCTGCAGCAGCAGGAATTCCGGCCCGCGCGGCGCGCTGCGGCCTGACGAGGCCGCGAGGGTCAGGATCGCCACTGCCGCTTCCTGCCCCTGGAACTTGTCGACGGTGCCGACTCGTACCTCGCCGAAACCGGCGCGGGCGAGTGCCTGCTCGACGAGCTGTTGCTGTGCGTTGTAGGGCGCGACGACGATCACGTCGGCCTGGCCAATCGGCCGGGGTGAGCGTGGCGTTGCCGCCTGCTCGTCGTCGATATCAATCTCGGTGAACGAGCGCCCCAACACGTCGGCAACGATGCGCACCACTTCGGCGGCCTCCTCCGGAGATTCCGTCGCGTTGCCCCGGTGCGTAACGGGAACGGGGTGCACGCCGGGCGAGATACCCTCGACGGCGCGCAGCTCCGCGCCCGGGCGGGATCGCAGCTGTCCGCCGTACGACAGCAGCGACACCGGCCCCGCCACCTCGGGATGCAGCCGCCAGGTGCGGGCGAGGAAGTAGCCGTATCCCTCGGGCAGCACGGCGGATCCGCGCATCAGCCAGCCGAGCGCCGACGTGTCGACGGGCGCGGGGTGGGTGCCCTGACTCACCTGCGGCAGCTGCTGCGGGTCGCCGAGGAGGAGCAGGCGCCGGGCCGACATCGACACCGCGATCGTCGACGCCAGTGAGAACTGCCCCGCCTCATCGACGACGAGCAGGTCGAGGGCGCGGCGATCGACGCGCGTGACGTTCGCGAAGTCCCACGCCGTGCCGCCGATCACGTAGCCCTTCGACTTCCCCTGCTGGAAGGCCGAGAGGCCGTTGCGCGGCAGGACCGTGAACTTCTCGCCGTCGGCGCGGGCGCCGCCCTTCAGCACCTTGCCGACGCCGCCGGCGGGCACGCCCGCGGCCACGACCCTATCGAGCATGTTCTCGACGACCGCGTGCGACTGGGCGACGACGCCGACCTTCCAGCCGTGGTCGTTCACGAGGCGCGCGATCACGTGCGAGCCGACGTAGGTCTTGCCGGTGCCGGGAGGGCCCTGCACCGCGAGGTAGGTCGGCACGCTCAGCAGCGAGAACACGATCGCGTCGACGTCGCTGCCGATCGCCGACGACACGACGCGGCCCGAGTGGTGGTCGGCGCGGAGCCCTCGCAGGATGTCGGTCGCCGGGTCGATCGGATATATGCCGTCGGACGCCTGCACGTTCTTCTCGCCGCGGAGCAGCGCGTCGGCCCACTCGTTGATCGCCCCCTGCTGGGCGCCGGCGGGCGGCGGCGACGCCGGCGTCATCGCCACCGGGAGCTCGCGCCACGTCTGCCCGCCGGCCGCGTACTCCTCGACGACCGCGCCGTCGTCGAGCACCTCGACGACGCGCACCTCGCGGGGCACGTGGATCCACCTATTCGACGCGTCGGACGGGAAAGGCGCGGGTGCGGGGTACAGCACGAAGGGGCTCGCTCCCTCGCGCAGGCGCGTGCCGGGAGCCACGTCGCCGCGCAGCTCGATGACGCGGCGCATCGCGCGCTTGCCGTCGGGCGTGTGCCAGTCTTCGACGACGTCGGAGCGTCGCACGTCGATCACCACGACGTCGCGCGTCTCGCCCCACAGCGCGATCGGCTCGCGCAGGCGCTCGAAGTGCGCCTGCCAGAAGGCACGGGCCTCGCGCGGGTAGTAGTCGATCGCGGCCGCGGCGAGCCGGAATGCCTGTTCGTCCGCGAAGCTTCGCGCGACGTCGTCCGTCGGGGCGGCGGGCTCCTCCCCCGCCAGGATCGCCTTTGCGGCCGACTCGAGCGCCTCCGGATCCACCGCACCACGCGCCTCCGCCATCTCATCGGCCTTCGCGACAAGCGCGAGCGCGCGCGGCGACGGCTCGTAGACGTCGCTCGGACGGTCGTCGGGCGCGGCCGGCATCACGCGCGTCTCGCGCGCACGCTCGATGAGCCAGTCGCGCAGGCGGCGGGTCGAGACGCAGTCGTAGCGGTTGTAGTCGGCCAGGTCGTCGAGGATCACCTTCGCCTCGGCCTCCTGCCCCGCCTCGGCGAGCGCTCGCGCCTCGACGTAGCGCACTATCGAGTCGTCGCCCTTCTGCACGTCTTGCGTGCGCACCTCGTCGCCCATGTAGAGCGGCTCGAGCTTCTTGATCGAGTACGACGAGCTACCCACGCGCAGGGCGTTCTTCACGACCGGATACAGGTCGACGAACAGCTCGTCTCGCAGCATGCGATCGACGTCGGCCTCGCGCACGCCGTGCCGCGCGGCCATCGCCGCCAGGTGCGTGGGTTCGTACGGCGCGTAATGGAAGATGTGCATGTGCGGGTTCGCCTGGCGACGGGCCGCGATGAAGTCGCAGAAACGCTCCAGCGCCCGGCGCTCCGCCGCGAAGTCGTGTGCCCACAGCGCCGTGTACTGCTCGCGCGTATCGACCCAGCCGAAGAGGTAGTCGAGGCCCCACGCGTCGCGGCCGCCCGGCAGCGCCTCGCTGTGCAGCGGGTCGCCCTCGAAGTCGAAGAAGATGTCGCCGTGGTCGGGCCGCGGCATTGTGCTGAGCGCCGTCGGGTTCACGACCTCGTAAAGCGGGGCGCCGTCGCCTGACCGCTCGGTCATGACCTGCAGACGCGCCTGCGTGCGCAATCGGTCGAACGCATCGTCGCTCATGCGCGCGGGCTTCGTCGTCGCACCCGCGAGCGCGTCGATCGTCTCGTAGCCAGCCTCGCGCAGGCGCTCGCGCGCGGCCGGGCGCATGCCCGCGACGAGCAGCACGTCGCGGTGAGCCGCGACCTGCTCGGCGCAGGTGGCGCACCGGCCGCACGCCTGCACCTCGAGGTCGCCCCGGGTGTCGCCCCACTCGATCGCCGCGGTCGCGGATCCGTCGGAGATGCGGCGATCGGCAACCAGCTGCTCGAGCCGCTCGCGGCGCACGCGGAACAGCGGGAGCAGGTCGTCGACGGCGTGCGTCGACGTGGATCCGTCGCCGAGCAGCAGGTCGACCTCGCCCGCGCGCGCGACGTCGAGCGAGTCGAGCTGATCGACATATGCCGCGAGCTGCATGAGCGCCGTCACCCGCGCCGTGCGGGCCAGCTTTGTGTCTTGAACGCGCCACGCGCCCTCGGCGTCGCGGACGAGGAAGTCGGCGAAGCCGACGAAGTCGCCCGCCGCGAACGCGCCCTGGAAGACGACCCGTGCCGAAGGATCCGTGAGCGCCTCGCGCGTCAGCCGCACCGCCTCGGCGAGCTCGGCCGCGCGCGCCGACGACGCACGCTCGATCTCGACGACCGCGTCGCCGTGCTGCGCGCGGTAGGCCTCGAGCGTGCGGGCCTCGTGGGCATCGCCCAGGCGGGCGGCGCGCTCGAGCATCGCGTCGTCGGGGTCGTCGACCGCCGCGCACCGGCCCAGCTTCGCGTCGATCTGGCGCAGCCACGCGAACTCGCACTCTGCGGCGGCCTTGAGGTCGCTCGCGCTCCAGATGAGTCGCTGTTCGTCGGGGATGATGCGCATGTTTCCACGGTAGAGCGAACCGCTGACAAACGAAGATGCGAGACTATTCAGCGTGACCGACTTCGATTTCCTGAGCGCGTATCGTCACGGCTTCGCGCGCGTTGCCGCCTGCCACATTCCCGTCGCCGTCGCGGATCCCGCGACCAATGCGCGCGCGGTTCTCGACGCCGCGAAGCAGCTCGATAGCGACGCCGTCGCGGTCGCGGTCTTCCCCGAGCTCTGCCTTACGGGCTACGCAATCGACGATCTCGTGATGCAAGACGTCGTGCACGACGCCGTGCTGGCCGCGATCGAGGAGATCCGTAACGAGTCGGAGTGGATCATGCCGCTCCTCGTCGTCGGCGCCCCGCTCGCCTACGACGGACGCATCTATAACTGCGCCGTCGCGATCCACCGCGGCCAGGTCGTGGGCGTCGCGCCGAAGTCGTACCTGCCGAACTATCGCGAGTTCTACGAGCGCCGCTGGTACGCGTCGGGCGAGGGCGTGCGTGGCACGATCCGCATCGGTCACGAAGACGTTCCGTTCGGCAACGACCTCATCTTCGAGGCCACCGACGTGCCTGGCCTCGCTGTGCACGCCGAGGTGTGCGAGGACATGTGGGTGCCAGTGCCTCCCTCGGCGCGCGCCGCCCTCGCGGGCGCGTCCGTGCTGCTCAACCTCTCCGGCAGCCCCATCACTATCGCGCGCGCCGACGACCGCCGCTCGCTCGTGCAATCGGCCTCGATGCGGTGTATTGCCGCATACGCATATGCCGCCGCGGGCCTCGGCGAGTCGACGAACGACCTGTCGTGGGACGGGCAGACGATGATCTACGAATCCGGCGCCCTGCTCGCCGAGACCGAGCGCTTCCCCACCGGATCCGCGTACTCGGTCGCCGACGTCGACCTCGACGCGCTGCGCCAGAGCCGGATCCGCCAGGGCACCTTCGACGACAACGCCCGCGCGTACGCGAGCGAGTTCCGCCGGATCCCGTTCGCGCTGCGCCCACCCAAGCACGACGTCGGGTTGCGCCGCCAGGTCGACCGCTTCCCCTTCGTGCCCGACGACCCCGCGCGCCTCGCGCAGGATTGCTACGAGGCCTTCCACATTCAGGTCGCCGGCCTCGAGCAGCGCCTGCGCGCGATCGGCAACCCGAAGCCCGTCATCGGCGTCTCGGGCGGCCTCGACTCGACGCACGCCCTGCTCGTCATCGCGCGCGCGATGGACCGCATGGGTCGCCCGCGCAGCGATATCCTCGCCTACACGATGCCCGGATTCGCGACGAGCGACCACACGAAGAACAACGCCATCGCGCTCGCGAAGTCCGTCGGCGCGACGATCGAGACGATCGACATCCGCCCCGCCGCGACCGAAATGCTGAAGCAGATGGGGCACCCCTTCGGATCCGGCGAGCCCGTCTACGACGTCACTTTCGAGAACGTGCAGGCGGGCATGCGCACCGACTACCTGTTCCGCCTCGCCAACCACCACGGCGGCATCGTCGTCGGCACGGGCGATCTCTCCGAGGCCGCGCTCGGCTGGTCGACCTACGGCGTGGGCGACCAGATGAGCCACTACGTCGTCAACAGCGGCGTGCCGAAGACGTTGATCCAGCACCTCATCCGTTGGGTCATCGCCGACGGCACGGGCGTCACCGACGAGGAGGCCACGGTGCTGCAGTCGGTGCTCGACACCGAGATCTCGCCCGAGCTCGTGCCCGCGGGGCAGGACGGCAAGGTGCAGTCGACCGAGAGCACCATCGGCCCCTACAACCTGCACGATTTCACGCTCGCATACGTGCTGCGGTATGGATCCAGGCCCTCGAAAATCGCATTCCTCGCCTGGCATGCGTGGCACGACGCCGCCGCGGGCGCGTGGCCCGCGGGCTTCCCATCAGATGGTCGGCCGGAGTACGACATCGACGAGATCGCGAAGTGGCTGCGGCTGTTCCTGAAGCGCTACTTCGGCTTCGCGCAGTTCAAGCGTTCGGCCGTGCCGAACGGGCCGAAGGTCTCGCCCATCGGATCCCTCTCGCCGCGCGGCGATTGGCGCGCGCCCTCGGACGGGAACGCCCGTGCGTGGCTGGCCGAGCTGGATGCGGCACTGCCGGAGGGGTGATTTCGGCGGTGCCGCGTGCCGAGGTTCTGACGATCGGTTGAGATTCTGACGATTATTGCGATTCCGTCGGATCTCGAGCGATCGTCAGAATCTCGCGGCGCGGGGCAGCGCAGCGCGGCCAGGCTGCGCGCCGCAGCTAGCCGCGCCCCGCGGTTAGTTCTTCTTCGCGAAGACACTCCTGAGCACGGCGAACACGATCGCGGCCACGACGAGCACGATCAAGAGCTTGAAGGCCCAGAAGATCACCGAGAAGAGGATGTTGACGAGGAAGACCGCGATGATGATCGCGACGATCACTCCGAGAACGGTCCAGATTGTGCCCATGTTCATGAGCCCAGCCTACTGTTCGACGATGCTCCACCCACCGGCGGCCCGGCGAACTCGGAGCTGAGCGGGGATCTGCTCCTTCATCGCGTCGACGTGGCTGATGAGCCCGACGGTGCGCCCGCCCTGCCGCAGGTCGTCGAGCGTGCGCATGGCGGTCTCGAGGGTCTCGGCATCGAGGGATCCGAAGCCCTCGTCGATGAAGAGCGTGTCGAGCCTGATGCCGCCGGCGCGGTTCGTAACGACCTCGGCGAGACCGAGCGCGAGCGCGAGCGAGGCGAGGAAGGTCTCGCCGCCCGACAGCGTGTGCGGCGCGCGGGCGCGCCCGCTGAACGCGTCGAACACGTCGATGCCGAGGCCGGAGGCCGCGCCGCGCCGGTTGAGCGAGTCGGAGTGCTGCAGCGTGTAGCGGTTATCGCTCATCTCAGACAGCCGTACGTTGGCCGCGTCGACGATCTGCTCAAGCTCTGCCGCGAGCACGAAGGTCTCGAGGTTCATGCGCCGTGTGTTCGGCTCGCGCCCCGCCACGGTATCGGCGAGGCGAGTGATGACGGCGACCTTCTCGGCCTGTTCGCGGATGCTCTCGTGCGCATCGTGGGCGCGCTTCAGCGAGCCGGCCAGCGACTTCGCGAGGCGGTCGGCCTCGCCCCGCGCCTCGATCGCCGCGATGTGGATCCCGTGGGCCGCGGCGAGCGCGGCCTCGACGGCCTCGAGCTCGACGGGTTCGTTCGGGATCCGTTCCTCCGACAGCTCGTCGAGCGTCGCCTGCGCGGTCGCGCGGCGGGTGTCGGCGTCTGTCACGACCCGCTCGAGGCTCGCGCGCGCGTCGGCGTCGCGCTGTGCCGCGCGCGCCGCGTCGACGCTGTCGAAGCGTGCCTGCTCGAGCGCCTCGGCGAGGGCCTCGCGCGCGGCCGCGAGCGCGGAGCCGGCGCGGCCTTGCTCGGTCTGGGCGTTGGAGCGGGCCGTCGCGCGGGAGGCGAGGCGGGCGGCGACGCCGATGCGCTCGGCGACGGATGCATACGGGCCGCGTGCCTCGTCGACGTCTGCCTTGGCCTCGGCAAGGGACTTCTCGGCCGAGGCGATGTCGGCCTCGACCTGTGCCCTGGCGCTCGCCTGCTCGCGGTGTTTTACCGACGTCTCGTCGCGCTCGGCCTCGAGCTTCGCGATCTGCGCGTCGAAGAGCCCCTGATCACGCAGCGCGGCCTCGGCGTCGGCCTTGGTCTGCCGCGCGTTCAGCAGATCGCCGTCGACCTCGGTCGCGGTGCGGCCGCCGGCGCGCGCCTCGGCGTCGCGCAGGGCGAGCTCGGCCTCGCGCCGCGCCTCGCCGGCCCGGTCGTGCGCCGCGACGGCGGTCTCGCGCGCGGCGTCGGCCTCATCGATCGCCTCGGGCGTGACGGGGTCGTCGCCGGGCTCGGCGGGCGCGGGGTGGTCGGTGGATCCGCAGACCGCGCACGGCTGCCCTGCCTCGAGCTGTTGCGCGAGCTCGCTCGAGTAGCCGGCGAGGCGCCGGCGGTGGAGCTCGGTGAGCGCGTGCTCGGCGGCGTCGCGCGCGGCCTTCGCCGCCGCGAGCGCTATCTCGGCCTTCGCTGCAGTGGACGCGCGCTCGGTGGCCTCGTGCACGGCGGTGAACTGCGCCTCGAGGGTGCGGATGTGCTCGTCGACCTGCTCGGCCCTGGCCGCGCGGGCCGCGGCGTCGTCGCGCTGCTTACGGGTGGCCTCGATGAGTCCGGGAAGAGCGGCCTCGCGCGCCGCCAGCGAGGCGAGCGCCTCGCCGAGCGTGATCAGGCGTTCACGCTTCTGCTCGATGCGCTGGGCGTCGCGATCGAGCTCGCTCTCGCGCTGGCGAAGCGGCTCCCACGCGCCGATGCGGCGCTTGAGGTCGTCGGCGAACGCGTCTAGCACCGACGGATCCGCGTCGTCCGCCGGCAGGCCGGGATCGCCCGCCTCGCCGCGAGCCCGCGCCCACTCGCTGCGCGCACGCTCGGCCTCGGCGTCGGCGCCATTCTTGTCATTCTCGGCGCGCGTCACGCCCGCGATCGCTGTGCGCACGGTCTCGGCCCGGCGCGCGGCGTCGAGCTCCGCGCGTGCGGCGTCGACCTCGGCGCGCTTCTCGTCGAGATCTGCGAGGGCGGCGACAGCGGCGACGTGGCGGCGCTGCTTCTCGGCGAGCGCCGTCTTCTCGTCGCGGGCCTTCTGCGCCTCGGCCCGCACGCGCTCCGCCTCGGTGGCGCGCGCCGTGGCGACCGCGAGATGCTCGAGAGCGATCGCCTGCGCGGTCTCGGCCTGTGCGATACGCCCGGCGATGTCGTCGGCCGCAACGACGGACGCGAGCGAAGAGTCGTCCTCGCCATCAAGCGAAGAGGCAGCCGCCCGCACCTCCTCCACCCCGCGTAGCGCCTCGTCGAGAATCGCGGTCAGCCCGATCTTCTGGTCGCGGATCCCCGCCTCGGCATCCTTCCGCTGATCTTCGAGCGCCTTCTCGTACTGCTCGAACCGCACAGTGCCGAAGAGCGAGCGCAGCAGCTTCTGCCGATCGTCGTTCTTCGCGAGCAGGAACTTCGCGAAGCGCCCCTGCGCGAGCAGGATCACCTGCTGAAACTGCTCGCCGTTCATGCCCACGATGTCGATAACGCGCGAGCCGACTTCCTTCTCCTTCGTTGCAACGCCGATCCACTCGGATCCGTCGCGCCGGAACAGCTCGACGCTCGCGGGCTCGGTCACGTACCCCGTGCCGCGCATCTTCGGCCGCTCGTAGGCGGGTGTGCGCACGATGCGCCACGCCTCGTCGCCGACGATGAAGTCGAGGGTGACGCGGCTCGGTTCGCCGTCTTTCGCGTAATCGCTGCGGTAGCGCTTCTCGCCGTCGGCGGAGCGCGGCGTCGTGCCGTAGAGCGCGAAGCAGATGGCGTCGAGGATGCTCGACTTGCCCGTGCCCGTGCGCCCCGAGATGAGGAAGATGCCGTCGGCGGCGTAGCGGTCGAAGTCGACCTTCTGCGTGTCGCGGAAGGGGCCGAAGCCCTCGATCACGAGCTGCTCGATCTTCATGCCTGCTCCCCCGCCCGAACCTCGGAGACGACCGTCGCGATGAGCGCGCGCTCCTCTTCTGATGCGCCCTCGCCCGCGCGCACATGATCGAGGAAGTCGTCGACAATCTGCGGATCCGGGGTGCCCCGCCCCACCCGATCGCGGTACGTGCGCGCCTCGGTCTCTTCGCGCTCGGGCCGGTACTCAATCGTCGCGCAGAACGGATACCGGGCGCGGAGCTTCTGCATCGGATCCTTCGGGGGAACCCGATCGGTCAGGATCGCGCACACCCAGTCGTCGTCATGCCCCTCCATCGCGAGCACCTCGTCGAGCGTGCCGGTGAGGATCGCGTGCCCGCGCGGGATCGGCAGATCGAGCCAGGTCGCGCTCTCAAAGCCATCGGGCGAGAGCTCCACCAACCAGGATCCGCGGGGCTTGTCGGCCTCGCCGAAGCTGTAATGCAGGGGCGCACCGGAGTATCGGATGTGCGGCCGCAGCTCGCTGCGCCCGTGGATGTGGCCGAGCGCGACGTAGTCGGGCCCCGCGAGGTCGGCGAGCGGAACGACGTCGAGCGTGCCCTGCCGCAGGTCTTGTCTCACCTCGCGCTCGAGCTGCGGGGTCGCCTCGACGCCCGCGGCGAAGCAGTGCGCGATCGCGACCGAGACGCCACCCCGCTCGGCGCGATCGGCGTTGATGAGCCGCATCGCGTGCGCCATGACCTGCTGCTGCGTGCGCAATTCTTCATCCGGCCACAGGTGCCGCACGAGCGCCAGCTCGAGATACGGGATGCCGTAGAAGTGCACGCCGTCGATCGTGACCGGCGTGCCGACCTGGTTCGCGTCGGTCAGGATGTGCACGCCACCCTCGAGCAGCGGGGCCTGGAAGCCCAGCCGCGCCGCCGAGTCGTGGTTGCCGCTCGTCACGACGACCTTCGCCCCCGCATCGCGGATGCCCCGGAGCGCGCCCGTCAACACGTCGTAGCAGTCTGCCGCCGGCATCGACGAGTCGAACACGTCGCCCGCGACGACCACGACGTCGACGTCGTGCTCGCTCACCTGGCGCACGAGCGCGTCGAGCACGCCGCGCAACGACTCGAGGGTCGAGTTGCCGTGGAACGTGCGCCCGATGTGCCAATCGGAGGTGTGGAGGATCCGCATGATTCAACGGTATCGGCGACCCCCGACAAACGAAGAGCGCCGCTATGCTGACCGCATGGCCGACGACGAAATCTCGAAGCTCCGGGCCGCCGCGGCGGCCGCCCAGGCCGCCCTCGAGGCCGCAGAAAAAGAAGCAGCAGAGAAGGCCGCAGCTGAAGAAACGGCGAAGGCGGCACCCGAGAAGGAACCGGAAAACAGCCCCGCCGGCCCCCTCGACCAGGCCGGCGTCGACGCGATCGCGGCCGCCTACGCGTTCGAGGGCGAGGCGCTCGAGATCGGCGCGCTCGTAAACGGATCCGTGGTGAAGGATGCGCAGATCCGGATCCCCCTCGCGATGCTCAACCGCCACGGCCTCATCGCCGGCGCGACGGGTACCGGTAAGACGCGCACGCTGCAGGGCCTCGCCGAGCAGCTCACCGAGAAGGGTGTGCCGGTCTTCGCGGCCGACATGAAGGGCGACCTGTCGGGCATCGCGGTGCCGGGTGAGGCGAGCGAGAAGCTCACCGCCCGCACGCAGCAGATCGGCCAGGATTGGCAGCCGCGCGCCCAGCAGACCGAGTTTTTCGTGCTGGGCGAGGAGGGCGGCGGGATCCCGCTGCGCGCGACCGTCAGCGGCTTTGGTCCGCTGTTGCTCGCGAAGGTTCTCGGGCTCAACCAGACGCAGGAATCGAGCCTGCGACTCGTCTTCCACTACGCGGATGAGAACGGTCTCGCGCTCGTCGATCTCGAGGATCTGCGCGCCGTGCTCACCTACCTCACGAGCGATGCGGGCAAGCCCGAGCTGAAGAGCATCGGCGGCATCTCGACGGCCACCGCCGGCGTGATCCTGCGCGAGCTCAGCGCGTTCGCGGCCGACGGCGCCGAAGACTTCTTCGGCGAGCCGGAGTTCGACGTGCACGACCTGATCCGGCTCGCGGACGACGGCCGAGGGATCCTGAACCTGCTCGAGCTGCCCAATGTGCAGAGCAAGCCGGCGCTGTTTTCGACCTTCCTCATGTACCTGCTCGCCGAGCTGTTCGAGGTGCTGCCGGAGGTCGGCGACCTCGACAAGCCGAAGCTCGTGTTCTTCTTCGACGAGGCGCATCTGCTGTTCACCGACGCGTCGAAGGATTTCCTCGACTCGATCACGCAGACGGTGCGACTGATCCGCTCGAAGGGCGTGGGCGTCTTCTTCATCACGCAGACCCCGAAGGACGTGCCGGGCGACGTGCTCGCGCAGCTCGGATCCCGCGTGCAGCACGCGCTTCGCGCCTTCACGCCGAACGATGCGAAGGCGCTGAAGGCGACCGTGAGCACGTATCCGACGTCGGGTTACGACCTCGAGCGGGTGCTGCAGGATCTCGGCACCGGCGAGGCGATCGTGACCGTCATGAGCGAGCGCGGCGCGCCGACGCCCGTCGCGTGGACGCGCGTGCGCGCCCCGCAGGGCCTCATGTCCCCCGCCCCGGCGGGAAAGATCACCGAGGTCGTGAACGGATCCGCGTTGCGGGATAAGTACGCAACCCGCGTGGATCCGGAATCAGCTCGCGAGATTCTCGCCGCGAAGATGGACGCGGCGCACGAGGCCGCCGCCCGCGAGACCGCAGCCGCGGAGGCCGAGAAGGCCGCGGCCGCGGCGAAGAAGGACGAGGCCGCGGCGCTGAAGGCGAAGCAGAAGGCCGACCGCGAGTACGAGAAGATGCTGCGCGAGATCACGCGCCCGCCGCGTACCCGCACAACGACTCGCCGCGCTCCGGCTTCGCCGCTCGACGAGATCCTCGGATCCAAGGCGACGTCGAAGATCGTCACCGGTGTGGTGCGCGGGCTGTTTGGGATTGGGCGGCGGTAGGTGCCTCGTCGCAGTTGATGGTGTAGTCGGAGGCAGGCAGTTGGTTTGCGGATAGACATCAAGGGCGCCCCGGGTGGAAGTTCTTACATCAGACCCGGTAGGCGTGAAGAACTTCCATTACCCGGGAGACTTCGGCTGCTACCCAGCCACCGACGCGCTCAACCGTCTACGCCCTCATTCGTGAAGAGCCGGTAAACTCTGATCACCGCGTTCGTATAGCCCTTCAAGGGTCTCCCGAGGAGAAGCAATCGTGGCGTTTTACGTTCGTTCGGACATGTCGATAGCGAGGAAACTATGACAGCTGCGGGCCTAATTTATAGTCAGTCGTGGTGGGTCGCATCCGAGCTGGTACGCAGGAATCCCGACCTCATTGCGGAGGAAACCCACCCAGGTGGGGGTACGTATGACGTACTGCAGTTAGTAACGACGAATCTTCTTCGTAACCACTCGTCGCAGGCACAGATCATGCTTAACCGAGCGGGATCGCTTCAAGTTCACTTCACGGCGTTTACTAGCGCACCCGATCAGATTGTGGTTGGGCATTGGTCTGATTTGTTCGAAGACACGGATTCTTACAGAGTGATCAAGGCTATTGAAGATGTTGCTCAGATCACACCTCAACTAGGGGCGCCCTCGTCTGATCGCTCTCTTGCTTACCGATTCTTCGCAAACACGATCAACCTCGCCAGGCTTGGCAAGCCGAAGTGGGACGTTCGCTCTGAGAGACTTGATTCCAGCGGGATGGCCGGAGTAACGCTGAACGGTTACATCGATCGCTTCCCTGAAGCGGTAACGGATGCGCGCAATGAGCCCGTACTGCAGATGGCGGCTGGAACGGACCCGTACCGTCAGTTCTGGGCGATCTTGCGTGACGCGGAGCCCGTTGCAATGGTGAATGCGTGGGAAGGCAAGCTCTATCGGCAGGGCGGGCCCACCGTGCGTTTGTCTGAGCAATACGAGGTTCTTGGGCGCCGTGTAACGCCCCTCGTGTGCGGCATGTTGCAGCAGTGGCTGCCCTAACCTCAACCTGCTTAGCCAACCTCGGGGCGACGCGCGATCGGGTCTGATACAGAAAAAGGTACTGGCGAGCAGGATCTTCGGACCGGCGGGTGGCCGGGGCTTGACCGCCACACATGACGGTCAAGCCCCGGCCACCCGTACCTTCGCCCTCCCGCGACGGCACGAAAGACTGTTCCCGACTATGAGTCAGTGATCGTGCGATGGAGATGTTCGACCGCAGCCCTTGCGGTATCTACGTCGTCGTCGCCCAGATGGACGATGCCCGATATCTGTACCAAGCCACGCATCAATTGGCGTGCGTAGTCGCGACGCGTACCCCGCGAATATCCCGACTGGATTATCTGTTGTGCCGCGAGACGCGCAAGTTGCGGTTGCTCAAGCGTCAGCCGCCGCTCAAGCATCGCAACGTAGTCGTCTTCAGTGAGTTGCCTACTCATGACGAGTTCGCGCTCAAAGACCACCCAGCGGAGCCACAACTTCGAGAAAACATGGCGCCGGTCGCCGCCGGTCAGTCGCCTACGGGTAGACCCTTGATTGATATCGGTGTCTCTTCCCCGCGTAACGCGTGCAACCGCGAGGTCTGGCAGGAGAATGAGCGTCAGAAAATCCCAGACCTGCGAACTACCGAGTTCTCCGCGAGCCCCCGTGAAGGTGGAAGCGATCTCCTCGCCCACTCCCAGGTCGAAGGCGGCGCCGAAGCCGAGCTCCGACGTCCGCGCAGAATCTGCAACGAGGAGACACCGGGCGCGGAAATCCAAGAGCTCCTTCCGGCTTACTCTGGTACCGCCGGTGACTGCAAAGGAGTGCGGGTCTTGCAAAGCATTGTCGAGGGCGGCTAGCGTAAACGCTTCGCTTCCCCTGGCTTTCTGCAAGAGGTCTTGACGGATACTTTCTGCTTGATCGAGTGGGAGTCTCGGAAGCAAGATTGTGGGGTTCATCGACGTCCATTCGCAAAGATCTTCGTGCCAGACGCCAGGAGATACTCGAAATCTTCCGGCCTGGTCCGGTACAGCCTGATGGCAGCATCTAGCGAACGTTTGAGGTACGTCTTGGTCGCGCGTTGAGCTCCCGCTGCAAGCGAGTCCGGGTACTCCGCGGCGATCTGGTCCATTCGTGCATCCGTCTGATTAATCTCCGACATGCGCGCGATCCCGCCTACGAGCGCGCGGGTGATCGAGGCATCGAGCTCGGCCTCGACCGTTGCGTTCGGTTTACCATCCATCAGGTCACGTATGAGGCTGTAGTCCTCGTTGAGTTCTAGTCGAATCGAGTGAAGGAAGGGAGCTTCAGGTTCCTCTGCGTTAACGGAAATGCGCCACGGTGCATCAAGGATTCCTTGTTCCTCGAACGAGTAAGCCACCGTGGGGAAGGCGTCGGTGTCCGACGAGAGACGGATGTCGGCGCTCTTTGCCTCTGCGACGACTCGCGTAGACAGCCAAGCGGGGCCACGTCGTTCCCCGATTTTTGCTGGCACGGGGAGCACGATCTTGCTCCGTAGCTCCAGAGCTTCGGAGATATCACGCCCAGCAATGCGCACGTCTGCGACGGCAGTTCCGGATGCACGATCGAAAGTCAGGGCGGCAGAGGCGTACCTGGTGATGGCAGTGTGCTTGCACGAGGCTGTCAGTATGAGGCGCGCCTCGCCCCCGCCCAAGTTCCGATACGCGTCGACACCAATCGTCACCGTCCGCCGGAATACCAATTCAGAGTTGGCATCCCAGGAGTCGGCAAGATCGTCGATGGCCACCTCTCGACCGTCGACGGAGACCGACCACTCGCTCCATCGCACATGCGCTGCGTCGAGTCGAGGGTACGGGTAGAAAACCGCCTTCGTCATTTCACAACTTCCGCGCTCAGATCGATCTCAAGTGCTGTAGCTACTTGAGTAACGAACAACACTCCGACAGCTTGTCCGGGGCGGACCGTAACCTCGGGCCCCAGTTCACGACTGCCACCGGGCAAAGCCCAATCAATCTGTAGCTCGTCCTCCCCCAATGCCAGATTGCCGTCCTGCGCAACCGCGTAAACGGTAGCGGTCACCTTTATCTCCGTGGCGTCTGGCGAATCGGTCGTAGCCACGACTGTGACCTGCTGTCCCTTGCCGTCGGGCAACGACCTCGCTTCTGAGATCGAAACGTCGGTCCGAACCGTGTGACGGCGCGTAGCGCCCGAGCGAGCCCGCCGCCGGGGGGACTCCAACGGCTCATCAGGGGCGGCCCCAACCGGCACGAATGAGCGTAATGCTTGAGCAACGGCCCGCACAGAACGCTTCTCCACTGGTCTCGCCAGTTGGCTTTCCGTGAGAAACTTCCGTGCCTTCTGCCGGATCTGCCCCAAGGCCTTCTCAACGACGTACTTGGAGACCTCCTTTTCCGCGTTCTGCGGCGTCCAACTGTCGTGCGTGGGCGGCTCCGTTGCTGAAAAATGATCATCGCATTCTGGCGTCGGTTTGAAGACCCCGTGCCACTGCACGACATCGTCCTCGAACCCAGGGATCTCCATGTACTGGACCACGAGCTCTGCCCCTGATCTCATAAGGCACAGCCGATCGTCTGGAATCGTGTAGTCCTGTGAAGCAGGAGACTTCGCACTCGCGATCATGTGGAGATGGCCGACGACGTTGTCATTTCGCCCGCCGAAGACTTCATTGCGCGGGTCAGTCCAGCCTCGCGGCCGTAGCGTGATCGGAAATGTCTCCCGCTTCAAGATGAGGGGCGACGGCGCAGGAGCATAATCGTCAACCTGGGTTTTCTGCTCTTTCCGAACTTCAATCAGAGCATCGGCGAAAGTAGAGTAGCGCCGCCTCACTTCTTCAGCGACTGGCTGCTCTTGGCGATCATGGTAAAGCTCGATATGCATCGGAGCATTTTCCTGATCCTGAGCAAAGGTCTTGGGCCAGACACTGTGGGCCATCGCATCGCGGATTTGTCCCACGAGCAGGCTGGCGACCTCCGTCGATCGCACTGGCGTCAACTTATCGACGGTGCGTTCATCCTCGGAATGCACGGTGATCACCGGGTCGATAATGAGAATGGACGTCCCCATCTCCGGATCTTCGTCGTCATCGCCGAAATGGGTACGGAAGATTTTCTCTCCGAGCACCCGCGCCGCCTCGCCACGGATTGGCGCGATACTGTCCCCGCTTGCGTCTCCCCACCAATGGGCACCTGTGTATCGGGCACCGCCCTCTGCGTAAGGGTCGTGGAGCGATGTCGCAATCAGGCGGTACTCCGGCAGCCCTTCGCGTCCAGTACAGCGCGTCCAGTACACGACTGTGTGCGCGCGGGACACCTCAAACGTCGCTGTCTTGCCGAACCCATACGTGCCACCAGCACCAGCGGATGCCTTCGTTGTGCCGATATCGAACACGAAAGAGTTGAAGTTGTTAGGCTCCCACTCTCCAGGTGTTTCCGATGCGTGGTACGGGCCATCGAGGCCGGTGGTCCCACGGTCGAAGACTTCGATGGCGTGTGTGTTTTCCGCGTCGAGACTCTCCGCGAGGATTGATAGCGATCGAGGGAGATCTGCAAAAACCTCGTCGCGAAGCGTCGATTTCACCTCCGCATCCATCTTGTAGACGCGGGCGCCGTAAGCCGGGAGCCAAATGTCAGTTCGGGCATCCCAGGAGTTCTGAAGTGTCTCACGAACAAGCAGTTCTACACGCGAGAGGCCGGTGGTTCCGCGGAGCAGTTTTCCTCGCCCGCCACTTGTCTGGTCGCCGGGGCCTCGCGGCTTCGAGTATCGGTCAAGTACACGAACCGTCATGCGGGCTCCTCGAGTTCGACGGAAAGACGGATGAAGTCAAAGGTTGCCGCTGGCGCGGGCAACGCACTCAAGTCAAGTGAGTACACCAAATCCGATACAGCGAGGGCAACTGAGTCCTCCAATGCAGACGCACTCAATACCGGACTAGCTCTCGTGATCTCCCAATACCGCCAGCCGACCAAGGAGAATGAGGCCTCAAGCTCGTCGCTCATTCCTTGGACATATCCCGCCATCGCGAGCTTCGCACGCAACTCATCGATCGGCACACCAAGGTCCTGAATCCTGCCGATGACCGCGTCGATGGGATCCTCGCCCTGTCTCTGGACCTCAGCTACCGCGAGCGTAAGTGTGCCACTGACAGGCAACTGGAGCTGGCGGAGCCCATGTACCGTAACAGCAGCGCGATTTTGGAAGCTCGATGTCTTCACTTCGACTCGCGCGCTCGCCCCGATGAAATCATGGACGTCCCTGTTGCTCCGTTGCCAGGTACGAATCGCTGACACGCCCACGTCTCCGACAAGCGCTTCGAGAAATCGAAGCTCTCCGTATAAGCCGGCAAGTGCCGACTCGCTCAATGGCGACCGCGCAACCTGGAGCAGGTTCCTCCACTCACCAGCGGAAGTTGCGATGACATTGACGACGTCTGTCTCCGTCTGTAACGAGTCACAGACCTCGTCGACGAAGACGTTGAACACGCCATCGAGTCGCCGGTCATTGCATACGAGCTTGACCGTCGTGATCTCTTCCTCAGTCTTCTCGTCGCGAACGTTGATTGTCGTCACATCGATTACTTCGCTCACCCGAAATGAGAGGCGCTCGTCGCTTGTAATTTCGAAGTACGCGGCGGCGCGCGACAGATCGTCCTTCCCAGTCCACGCTCGTCGCCCTTCCGGGAGGCCAGGCACGGGTGATACCTGGGCCTCGGCATTCCCAAGCGTCGTGTCGTCCCCGAGAGATGTGTCGCTCCGCAAGTCTTCGAAGCTCATACAGAACCGCCCTTGAAATCTCCTTCGGTGTCCACGACGTTAGCGATCTCTGCCTCGTCAGCTTCAATCGCGAATCTCGGCGTGACCGATACCCGCGTGCCTTTTCGCTCAAGCTTGTTGTCTGCGTCGAAGGGGGCAATGACTGCGATTCCCATGATCGGAGGCAGACCTTCATCAACGAGACGCTCGTCATAGCCGCGTAGGGCAACGTCCATCGACTGACGTACCTCTCCGGCACCGGCAGACGACCGACGGCTGATCGGATACAGCAGTAGCAGCCCACGACCTTCACCCCCGCTACGGCTACGACGCAACTTCTTCTGTTCGATATTGTCGAGGGCCTTTTTTCCCTCTGCCCGTTCGGGAACTAGTCCTTGAAGCTTCAGGTCCGCAACCATGTCACCACCGCGCATCAGGGCACGGATGTTGATCCCCTTGGAAGCGTCGCTCTCGACGATTGCGGATCGTCGAACTGCTCGTACTCTCTCGTCGCCGACGGTCAGAGTTTCTGCTTCATTTCCAGACGAGACGACGACGTTCCACTTCTTCTCTGGCAGGAACTCGTTGGTCCATGCGACAAGATCCTTGAGGGAATCCTCGAACGATGGGTGGACCCCAAACTGGTCGAGGAATGCTTTCACCCGGCCAAATTCAACATCACGGTGAAGCCGTGCGTTCTGCGGGTCCCGGCACGACGCGATCTCATCGAGGAAGTGAGTCGTGGTGACGAAGTTGCCAGAGAAGACGGCTTCCGCGGGTACGAAGCGAGTGGTTTGCAGCTGGAAGCCTTCAAAGTCGGCCTCTGCAACCGACACATGCTTCATCTTCGAAGAGCTAGTTACCTGCAGGCGCCCAGGGTGCAGGAGAACCCTCACCCCGATGTCCTTCGGCTTCTTGTTCGTCGCGATCATGAGCGCGATCTCTTCTCGGACGTCAGCCTCGACTCCAGCCAGAAAACGGTAGTCGTCCTCCAGCCCAGGGCTTAGCCAGATGCGTTGTAGATCCGCGTAACCTTCACGGTATCCAAACCAACGCCCCATCTGGAGCAACGTGTCATAGGCGTTAGTGCTCACGCGAGTAAAGAACGAGACAAACAGCCCTTCGAGGGTGAGGCCTCGTGAAAGCGTTCCGCCACCCACCACGATGACGGTCTGCGGTGAATCTGGGTACACCAGCCGCTCTGTGTCGTCAGCCTTGCCATTGTCCACAGCGGTGCGCAAAGCGCGCAAGACGTTAGGAATCTCGTCTCGGACTCGCGGCCAGGTCGGCGCCTTATCAGCACCGTGGTGGAGGTCCGCAGCACGATCAATTTCCTGGGTGAAGATGTCGTGGAAGCTGTCAACGTCGCCCTCACGAGCCCGCTCCTTGAGCGGTTCCAGGTAATCGTTGATAGCGTCACGCAACGCAAAGTGGGGGTCCACACGTTGGGTCGTATGGACGAGCATCGTCGAGTGCTTTGAGTGCTGTCCGCGGACCCGCCGTACTGCCGTCGCGACGACAAACCATCGAATCGCGTCTGCCAGGGAGGCCGTAACCGGAGGCTGCGCCTTCGCAACGTTCTTTCCCGTCGGTACCAGCAGACCGACTTCTGCCTTCGGCACAGCCCTCACGACATCCGGGGTGTTGATATCGTCTGCACCTCCGGTTGGCTCGCCCAGCCCAAAGATCCGCTCAGCGCCAAAATAGTTCGTTGGCGTCGGCATCACATGAATGAAGTCCTTCGGATACAGATCCGGTAAATCAGATTTCTCTCCGCTATTAGGGTCCATGAAAATGTTCGCGAACGGCGTCGCGGTGTACCCAACGTATGTGCCGTTTCCAACCTCATCCCAGATCTGACGCATCAGACGGTTGATCGCCGTCGGCTCGTCGCCAATCTTCGACGACGAGTCGGGCGTCGCCTGATCTGACTCATCATCGATGATCAGGAACGGCGTCTGTCGCTTCATATCCGGGTCAAGATCGCGCAAGAAATCAAGAACGTTCTGGAGCCGGCTGCTGTTCTTCTTGACAACGGCGAGCACCCGTCCGCTGTTGACGATCGCTCCCGCGTTTCCCTGGTAGGGAGCGAAGTCGCCGTTCTCGTTGGTCAGCCGGTACCACTTCGTGCTGTCCTCGGTGACGCCCAAGTCGTGATCAAGTCGCAGCTGTGTCTGCTTACGGAGGTTGTTATGGATCCCGGACAGGACGAGGATGAACTTGTACCCGCTGTCGAGAGCCTTCGCGATAACCGCCGAGTAATTTGCGGTCTTGCCGGACTGTACATTTCCGATCACGAGTCCGAGGCGCTTGTTGCCTTCCGTAAATGGCTCGGCGAGAGAGGCAACAATCTCCTCAGTAGAACCATCGATCGACGGAACGGCATCCGCCATGTTGCTGGATTCCATGCGCGAACGAAGGTTGGTCCACACACCATTTGCGAGGTGAACGCCCTCATACCAGCCGCGCTCGATGAGGTCCTCGCGTCGCGACGTACCGATCTCGGTGAACTTCGTCCGGGCCAGCACCTGCGACGCATGCTCGGTCTCGATCGCCTTGATCGTCGCACTGTAGTCGCCAGGGGCGGCGGTCAGGACAGCTTTGACGGCTCATCGTGTTTGAGGGTGTAGTAGCGGTTTGAAGCCGCCGGTCTCGAGCAAGCTCCTGGCGATGTAGTTGGTCAGGTTCCGGAACCCCAGGGCGGTGCCGCGGAGATGCTCGAGACGTCCGTT
>NZ_KZ848480.1 GCF_003327285.1 Microbacterium sorbitolivorans
TTTGGCATTGGGCCCTCGGCGCTGACGGAGGCCATGGGCATGCTCAACCACCATTTCGCAGCAGCCGCCTGATCGGCGCAGAGCGACAGCCTACCTCTGACTGCCGCCAATCTTTGCAACAGAGCCACCCAGTGGACATAAGCCTGTTCGGTTCGTAAGCTATAATGCAAGTAGCGTATGCGCTCACGAAACTGGTCCAGAACCTTGACCGAACGCAGCGGTGGTAACGGCGCAGTGGCGGTTTTCATGGCTTGTTATGACTGTTTTTTGTACAGTCTATGCCTCGGGCATCCAAGCAGCAAGCGCGTTACGCCGTGGGTCGATGTTTGATGTTATGGAGCAGCAACGATGTTACGCAGCAGGGCAGTCGCCCTAAAACAAAGTTAGACATCATGAGGGAAGCGGTGACCATCGAAATTTCGAACCAACTATCAGAGGTGCTAAGCGTCATTGAGCGCCATCTGGAATCAACGTTGCTGGCCGTGCATTTGTACGGCTCCGCAGTGGATGGCGGCCTGAAGCCATACAGCGATATTGATTTGTTGGTTACTGTGGCCGTAAAGCTTGATGAAACGACGCGGCGAGCATTGCTCAATGATCTTATGGAGGCTTCGGCTTTCCCTGGCGAGAGCGAGACGCTCCGCGCTATAGAAGTCACCCTTGTCGTGCATGACGACATCATCCCGTGGCGTTATCCGGCTAAGCGCGAGCTGCAATTTGGAGAATGGCAGCGCAATGACATTCTTGCGGGTATCTTCGAGCCAGCCATGATCGACATTGATCTAGCTATCCTGCTTACAAAAGCAAGAGAACATAGCGTTGCCTTGGTAGGTCCGGCAGCGGAGGAATTCTTTGACCCGGTTCCTGAACAGGATCTATTCGAGGCGCTGAGGGAAACCTTGAAGCTATGGAACTCGCAGCCCGACTGGGCCGGCGATGAGCGAAATGTAGTGCTTACGTTGTCCCGCATTTGGTACAGCGCAATAACCGGCAAAATCGCGCCGAAGGATGTCGCTGCCGACTGGGCAATAAAACGCCTACCTGCCCAGTATCAGCCCGTCTTACTTGAAGCTAAGCAAGCTTATCTGGGACAAAAAGAAGATCACTTGGCCTCACGCGCAGATCACTTGGAAGAATTTATTCGCTTTGTGAAAGGCGAGATCATCAAGTCAGTTGGTAAATGATGTCTAACAATTCGTTCAAGCCGACCGCGCTACGCGCGGCGGCTTAACTCCGGCGTTAGATGCACTAAGCACATAATTGCTCACAGCCAAACTATCAGGTCAAGTCTGCTTTTATTATTTTTAAGCGTGCATAATAAGCCCTACACAAATTGGGAGATATATCATGAAAGGCTGGCTTTTTCTTGTTATCGCAATAGTTGGCGAAGTAATCGCAACATCCGCATTAAAATCTAGCGAGGGCTTTACTAAGCTTGCCCCTTCCGCCGTTGTCATAATCGGTTATGGCATCGCATTTTATTTTCTTTCTCTGGTTCTGAAATCCATCCCTGTCGGTGTTGCTTATGCAGTCTGGTCGGGACTCGGCGTCGTCATAATTACAGCCATTGCCTGGTTGCTTCATGGGCAAAAGCTTGATGCGTGGGGCTTTGTAGGTATGGGGCTCATAATTGCTGCCTTTTTGCTCGCCCGATCCCCATCGTGGAAGTCGCTGCGGAGGCCGACGCCATGGTGACGGTGTTCGGCATTCTGAATCTCACCGAGGACTCCTTCTTCGATGAGAGCCGGCGGCTAGACCCCGCCGGCGCTGTCACCGCGGCGATCGAAATGCTGCGAGTCGGATCAGACGTCGTGGATGTCGGACCGGCCGCCAGCCATCCGGACGCGAGGCCTGTATCGCCGGCCGATGAGATCAGACGTATTGCGCCGCTCTTAGACGCCCTGTCCGATCAGATGCACCGTGTTTCAATCGACAGCTTCCAACCGGAAACCCAGCGCTATGCGCTCAAGCGCGGCGTGGGCTACCTGAACGATATCCAAGGATTTCCTGACCCTGCGCTCTATCCCGATATTGCTGAGGCGGACTGCAGGCTGGTGGTTATGCACTCAGCGCAGCGGGATGGCATCGCCACCCGCACCGGTCACCTTCGACCCGAAGACGCGCTCGACGAGATTGTGCGGTTCTTCGAGGCGCGGGTTTCCGCCTTGCGACGGAGCGGGGTCGCTGCCGACCGGCTCATCCTCGATCCGGGGATGGGATTTTTCTTGAGCCCCGCACCGGAAACATCGCTGCACGTGCTGTCGAACCTTCAAAAGCTGAAGTCGGCGTTGGGGCTTCCGCTATTGGTCTCGGTGTCGCGGAAATCCTTCTTGGGCGCCACCGTTGGCCTTCCTGTAAAGGATCTGGGTCCAGCGAGCCTTGCGGCGGAACTTCACGCGATCGGCAATGGCGCTGACTACGTCCGCACCCACGCGCCTGGAGATCTGCGAAGCGCAATCACCTTCTCGGAAACCCTCGCGAAATTTCGCAGTCGCGACGCCAGAGACCGAGGGTTAGATCATGCCTAGCATTCACCTTCCGGCCGCCCGCTAGCGGACCCTGGTCAGGTTCCGCGAAGGTGGGCGCAGACATGCTGGGCTCGTCAGGATCAAACTGCACTATGAGGCGGCGGTTCATACCGCGCCAGGGGAGCGAATGGACAGCGAGGAGCCTCCGAACGTTCGGGTCGCCTGCTCGGGTGATATCGACGAGGTTGTGCGGCTGATGCACGACGCTGCGGCGTGGATGTCCGCCAAGGGAACGCCCGCCTGGGACGTCGCGCGGATCGACCGGACATTCGCGGAGACCTTCGTCCTGAGA
>NZ_KZ848481.1 GCF_003327285.1 Microbacterium sorbitolivorans
TGTGATGTCCAGGGACGTTGTTCTGCCCCCGCGCGCAATGACACCGTGCTGATTCAAGAAGCATCTGTCCAGACCGCTCACCATTGAAGGCATGTAGAGTTTGGGGCATGTCGAGTCCCGAATCAGACAGGTCAGGGGTTGTCGGTCACACCGCCAGCCCCTTGAACCACTAGTTACGACGCCCACGATCTGTGTGGGCGTATTTCTGGCGTACCCGGGGCACTGGCCGTGGTGACAAGAAGAACCATTTCTTGATCTCACACCTCGGAGTACTCGATGCCTTTTGCTCTCTACATGCTTGCCCTGGCGGTCTTCGTCATGGGCACTTCAGAATTCATGCTCGCGGGATTGCTCCCCGCGATCGCGACCGAACTTGACGTCTCGGTCGGCACTGCAGGCCTGCTGACCTCCGCATTCGCGGTCGGTATGGTCGTCGGCGCGCCAGTGATGGCGGCATTCGCTCGCAGTTGGCCACCGCGGCTCACATTGATCGTTTGCCTTCTCGTGTTCGCGGGAAGCCACGTCATCGGAGCGATGACACCAGTGTTCTCTCTCCTGCTCATCACCCGGGTGCTCAGCGCTCTCGCATACGCAGGATTCCTCGCCGTAGCACTGAGCACGGCCACTACCCTCGTGCCAGCGAACCAGAAGGGGCGTGCACTGTCGATCCTGCTCTCCGGCACGACGATCGCAACCGTCGTGGGCGTCCCCGCCGGGGCACTGCTCGGCACAGCGCTGGGCTGGCGAACGACGTTCTGGGCGATCGCCATCCTCTGTATTCCCGCGGCCGTTGGAGTCATTCGGGGCGTCACGAACAATGTTGGTCGGAGCGCGACTAGCGCGACCTCACCAAGGCTCCGTGTCGAGCTCAGCCAGTTGGCGATGCCGCGGCTCATCCTGGCCATGGTACTCGGAGCGCTGATCAACGGAGGGACCTTTGCGGCATTCACCTTCCTGGCACCCGTCGTGACCGAGACCGCGGGCTTGGCCGAAGCGTGGGTGTCCGTCGCGCTGGTGATGTTCGGCATCGGATCGTTCCTTGGCGTCACGATCGCAGGACGACTATCAGATCAACGACCTGGCCTCGTGCTCGCAGTCGGCGGACCGCTGTTGCTGACGGGCTGGATCGTGTTGGCAGTGGTCGCATCTCATCCCGTTGCGCTTATCGTCCTCGTCCTCGTTCAGGGCTTCCTGTCGTTCGGCGTCGGCAGTACTCTGATCACGCGTGTGCTGTATGCAGCATCGGGTGCGCCAACGATGGGCGGTTCGTACGCAACCGCAGCATTGAATATCGGAGCTGCCGCGGGGCCTGTGCTTGGTGCGTTCGGGCTCGCGACCGGGCTGGGGCTGCTCGCGCCGGTTTGGGTCGCCTCGGTGCTGACAGCGATCGCTCTCGCCATCATGCTTCTCACCGGACGCGCGCTCACGAAGACCGCGGCGGAGGCCAATTGATGACCCATCCGAACGCTCTTCTCACTCCTCGTGCCCGTCTCCGGTTAGCCCGACTGATTGTCGAAGACGGCTATCCGGCCACGATCGCCGCAAAGATGTTCATGGTTTCCCCGATCACTGCCCGGAAATGGGCCGGCCGCTACCGGGAAGAGGGCGAGTTTGGGATGCAGGATCGCTCCAGCAAGCCGCACCGGATCCCAGACAGGACGCCCGAGCATGTCAAGAAGAAGATCATCAACCTGCGCTGGCGGCTTCGACTGGGGCCAGCCCAGATCGCTGCACGACTTGGTCTCTCGACGTCGACTGTTCACGCGGTCCTCGTCCGTTGCCGCGTGAACCGCCTCTCGCATATCGATCGTGTCACTGGCGAGCCATTGCGGCGATATGAGCATCCTCATCCGGGATCGTTGATTCATGTCGATGTTACGAAGTTCGGCAACATCCCCGACGGCGGTGGACATCGTTACGTAGGTCGGAAGCAAGGCGCACGGAACAAGCTCGCGACTCCGGGATTACCACGAGGAAAAGACCACAAGCCGCGCACCGGAACGGCGTTCGTTCACACAGTCATCGACGACCACTCCCGCGTCGCATACGCAGAAATCTGGTCGGATGAGCAGGCGAGAACAGCGGTGGGAGTTCTCGAACGCGCCGTGGACTGGTTCGCCGAACGAGGCGTGACCGTCGAGCGAGTCCTATCCGACAACGGGTCGGCCTACAGATCCCACGCATGGAGGGACTTCTGCGCTCGGCTCGGCATCCGACACAAGCGGACACGCCCCTACCGGCCGCAGACGAACGGGAAGATCGAGCGATTCCACCGCACGCTCGGGGACGGATGGGCCTATGCCAGGTTTTACGGTTCAGAGGCCGAACGACGCCTGGCGCTGCCCGGCTGGCTCCACTTCTACAACCACCACCGACACCACTCTGCGATTGGCGGCGCACCCTTCGACCGACTCAACAACGTCCCTGGACATCACA
>NZ_KZ848482.1 GCF_003327285.1 Microbacterium sorbitolivorans
AACGGACGTCTCGAGCATCTCCGCGGCACCGCCCTGGGGTTCCGGAACCTGACCAACTACATCGCCAGGAGCTTGCTCGAGACCGGCGGCTTCAAACCGCTACTACACCCTCAAACACGATGAGCCAATTTTGCTCGAGCCCGAAACAGAGGCAGAATCTATCACCGGTGTCGATGCAGATACCTGGATCGATGAGCGTATCGACAAACTCGAGCAACTCAGTTCGAATGAGAACCACGCCGCGCTGAAATCCTTGATCGGCTCGGGTTATGCCCTCGATCTTGATCGTGCCTATGAGCGCGGTCTGGCGCTTATGGTGGACGGGATCTTTTCCCGTCTCGCGCGAACCCGCTGAGCGTCGAATGAGGTCACGATTCGCTCGAGGTCAATGACGCTGTGCGGGAGTGAGAGAATCCGTCGATCAGTGCTGTCAGGCCGAAATCGAATTCCCGGTCGCGTTCAGGAACGCTCGCATTGCCGACCTCTGCGGTTTGCTCCTCCAGTACGACACCGACGGTGTATCGGCTGACCGCGATGAGCATGCTGATGGCTGTCTGTTCATCGAATCCCTGAGACACGAGAAGCCCGACTTGCTGACCGGAAGCCTCAGCTCCTTCGTCGGTGTCGTCGCCGGATGGTCTGCGGTGGTGCTCAGCGTGGAGACGCGCACCGTCACGGACCGCGTGTAGTGCGTGGCGGAAACTTCTTGCGTTTCGCAAGAGAAATGCGTCCCATTTCTCGTCGGACTCGGGGAAGGAAGCGTGATGCTCTCGGTCAAGCACGTCGCTCGCCAGCGCTGCGAGGAGTTCGGCCTTCGTGCGGAAGTGCCAGTAGAGGCCGGGCTGCTGTACCTGTAAGTGAGCCGCCAGCGCGCGAGTGGTGAAGCCATCGAGCCCAGTCTCGTCGAGCACCTGCCGGGCCCCGAGCAACACGGACGTGCGGTCGAGACGCTTCCGGTGGTGAGTCATAGTTGCACTTTATCATCGATAACTTTATCTTAGATAAAGTGACTGCTCGCTACTCTCATCATGGAATCCTGACAGCCGTGCTCATCACGGCGACCCTCGATGCTGCAGGGCTGGGCCTCGTGATGCCGATCTTGCCTACCCTTCTCGACCAGGTCGGTGCCCCCGACGACATGATCCCACTGCACGTCGGACTACTGACAGCGCTCTATGCGATCATGCAGTTTCTTTGCGCCCCGATCCTTGGCCGACTCTCTGACCGTTTCGGACGCCGCCGCGTGCTTGTCGCCTCCCTCGCAGGCGCGACGATCGACTACCTCGTGCTCGCACTGACGGACACGCTGTGGGTCTTTTACCTCGCCCGCGCGGTTGCAGGCATTACCGGCGCCACGAACGCCGTCACCGCGACGGTGATCGCCGACATTACTCCGCCGGATCAGCGCGCAAAACGCTACGGGTGGCTCGGCGCATGCTACGGCGGTGGCATGATCGCGGGTCCCGCCATTGGCGGTCTTTTCGGCGGGGTCTCACCGCATCTGCCATTCCTCGTCGCCGCCGCGCTCGCCGGAATCACCCTCGTACTCAGCGCGAGTCTTCTGCGTGAGACGCGGCCACCGGGCAGCAACGGCTCGCACGCACAGCAACCCGGTACGGCGAAGCGAACCGCAGTGCCGGGGATGCTTATCCTTCTCGCAGTCTTCGGCATCGTGCAGTTCATCGGCCAAGCACCAGGCTCCACCTGGGTGCTCTTCACGCAGCAGCGCCTCGACTGGAACCCCGTCGAAGTCGGCGTTTCGCTATCCATCTTCGGAATGGTGCAAGTATTCGTGCAGGCGGCACTGACCGGACGCATCGTGTCCCGGATCGGCGAGACCCGGGCGATCCTCGTCGGTATCGCCGCAGACGCCATTGGGCTCATCGGCCTTGCCCTCATCGCCAGCACATGGGCGATGCTACCGATCCTCGCAGCGCTCGGACTCGGCAGCATCACGTTGCCCGCACTGCAGACGCTGCTCTCGAGACGCGCGCCCGAGCAGCAGCAGGGACGCCTGCAGGGAACACTTGCAAGCCTGAACAGCCTCACCTCGATCATCGGCCCGGTCACCTTCACCGGCATTTTCGCACTCACCCGAACGAATGCAGACGGCACCCTCTGGATCTGCGCCGCAGCGCTCTACGTTCTCTGCGCCCTCCTGATGATCCGTGAGACATGCGCCTCACGGCGATCTCGATAACCGCGCTAAGGTGCCATCCCGATGCGACGGGATCGCTCTGCCACCAGTCAAGTCTCCCGTAGCCGGTATGAGCTGACAAGCACGGATATGGGGCTCATCGTGTTTGAGGGTGTAGTAGCGGTTTGAAGCCGCCGGTCTCGAGCAAGCTCCTGGCGATGTAGTTGGTCAGGTTCCGGAACCCCAGGGCGGTGCCGCGGAGATGCTCGAGACGTCCGTTG
>NZ_KZ848483.1 GCF_003327285.1 Microbacterium sorbitolivorans
TCTCAGGACGAAGGTCTCCGCGAATGTCCGGTCGATCCGCGCGACGTCCCAGGCGGGCGTTCCCTTGGCGGACATCCACGCCGCAGCGTCGTGCATCAGCCGCACAACCTCGTCGATATCACCCGAGTCTGAGTATCTCCTCAGGGGAACGGGGCCCCTCCCGCATGAAAGGGCCCCGGACTATGGCCTAGTTACTCAGAGCAGGGGTGAGGTCAATACCTACAGGAGTTACGGCGCAGCAACCTCCGCCCGTCGTCTCTTCCGGTGCATCGAATAGCCCCGCGCCACCGCACACTCCTGTGTCAGGGAGCACGAGGTCCACTCGTTCCGCTGCTTCGTGGTCCCCGGCGAGTTCCGCAGCAACGCTACGAACTTGCTCAAAGCCGGTGAGTGCGAGGAAAGTTGGGGCGCGCCCATAAGATTTAGCGCCAACAATGTACAACCCCGCGTCTGGGTGGGCAAGATCCGCGGCTCCGGTCGCCCGGATCGAACCACACGAGTGAATATTTGGGTCTACTTCGGTAGCGACGCGTGACGGTGCTTGGAGGCGAAGGTCAACATCGAGGCGAACTTCCGAGAGGATTGAGAGATCGGGGCGGAAGCCTGTGAGCACGATCACCTGATCAGCCAGCTCAAGCGAGCGGCCGTCGTCAGCCGTCAGCACGGCTTGTGCACCATTCAACGACACTGAGTCCGTGCGGAATCCTGTAACGAGGGCTACGTGTCCATCAGAGACCGCTTTCTCCGCCAGCACTCCGAGTGCGCCGCGCTCAGGTAGTTCATCTGCTTCGCCGCCACCAAAGGTGTTGCCCACGACACCTCGACGCAACACCCAAGTGACCTGCGTTGCGGGATCCTGTTCTACGACACGAGCAAGCTGAACGATTGCAGTCTTGGCCGACGCGCCGTTGCCAACAACGACGACATGCTTTCCTGCGAGAGCTTGTACATCATCCGTTGAAGGAATTTGGTAACCGAGGACCCCTGCGACCGCAGCAGCATTCTCGCCGATTGCGGGGAGTCCACCTGACCCGGCAGGGCTGGGGGTGCCCCAAGTACCGGAAGCATCGATGACAGACTTGGCTTCGATTCGCGCCTCGCTGCCGTCAGTGTTCACGACGTGAATGACGAATGGTTGCTCCTCGCGCCCCGCGTCGACGGAGCGGTCGCGGCCTTTTTTGCTTACTCCGACAACTCGTGAACCATAACGCACTCGATCGCCAAGCGCGCTAGCAAGCGGTGCCAAGTACTGCGAGATCCACTCGCCACCGGTTGGGTAGCCCTCGCCAGGCTCTGCCCATTCCGTAGTCGAAAGGAGACGTTTACTCGCGCTGTCCATGACTTCGGACCACTTCGAGAAGAGACGTACATGCGCCCATTCTGCGACAGCGGCAGCCGGGCCAGATCCTGCCTCGAGCACGAGAAGGTCTATGCCCCGCTCAAGCAAGTGGGCGGCTGCGGCGAGCCCCTGGGGGCCGGCTCCGATTACGACAACTTGGTTCATCACATATCTCCATCCATTGATGATCTTCGATGTATGAAAGCCTACAGGCTCATATCGACAAGTGTCAATACGTGGGGCAGAATGGTCTACATGAACACTTTGGAAGCGGTTGACGCCACGGACACTCAGGCAAGTTGCTGCAACACAGTTGACCGGCATGTCGTTGGCGACCTCGAAGCGCAGCAGCTTGCGAAGGTCTTCAAGGCCCTCGGTGATCCCACGAGAGTGAAGCTGCTCTCGCTGATTTCTGCCAGTGCGGGCGCTGAGATGTGCGTGTGTGACCTCACGGAGCCTGTCGGGCTTTCTCAGCCCACGGTCTCGCATCACATGAAGCAACTTGTTGAGGCAGGCCTGGTGACACGGGAGCAGCGAGGTCGGTGGGCCTACTACAGCCCAGTGGCCTCCGTGCTGACTATGGCGACAAACGTGATGGTGAGATAACGCAGTCCAGGCCATGGAGCTAATCACTCTAGGGTCGAGTAGGTCAAGCTCACTCGTTGTGGGACGGTAGAACTAAAGGTCACAACGCGGTTGGCCTGGCCTGTCTCAGTCGGGCAAGCGCAGCAACTCGCCAACGTATCTTGCACGGCTGGCCGCAATAGCGTTGCGCCACTTCACCGCGGTTCGCACGTGGATTCCGACAAGATTTGCGAGGACCGAAGGGTCTACTTCCTGGGCAAGGGACTTGGCTCTGTTGCAAAGATTGGCGGCAGTCAGAGGTAGGCTGTCGCTCTGCGCCGATCAGGCGGCTGCTGCGAAATGGTGGTTGAGCATGCCCATGGCCTCCGTCAGCGCCGAGGGCCCAATGCCAAA
>NZ_KZ848484.1 GCF_003327285.1 Microbacterium sorbitolivorans
CTCGGGTGATATCGACGAGGTTGTGCGGCTGATGCACGACGCTGCGGCGTGGATGTCCGCCAAGGGAACGCCCGCCTGGGACGTCGCGCGGATCGACCGGACATTCGCGGAGACCTTCGTCCTGAGATCCGAGCTCCTAGTCGCGAGTTGCAGCGACGGCATCGTCGGCTGTTGCACCTTGTCGGCCGAGGATCCCGAGTTCTGGCCCGACGCCCTCAAGGGGGAGGCCGCATATCTGCACAAGCTCGCGGTGCGACGGACACATGCGGGCCGGGGTGTCAGCTCCGCGCTGATCGAGGCTTGCCGCCATGCCGCGCGAACGCAGGGGTGCGCCAAGCTGCGGCTCGACTGCCACCCGAACCTGCGTGGCCTATACGAGCGGCTCGGATTCACCCACGTCGACACTTTCAATCCCGGCTGGGATCCAACCTTCATCGCAGAACGCCTAGAACTCGAAATCTAACGTCCGTTCGGGCATCGAGGTCCATGTCGGGGTGGGACGGGCCCGTGGCTTCAAGATCACTTGCAGTCCGACCGCGATGTCTTGGTTGCGCGAGAGGTTGTCGATATGGCTCTGTTGCAAAAATCGTGAAGCTTGAGCATGCTTGGCGGAGATTGGA
>NZ_KZ848485.1 GCF_003327285.1 Microbacterium sorbitolivorans
TGGCTCTGTTGCAAAGATTGGCGGCAGTCAGAGGTAGGCTGTCGCTCTGCGCCGATCAGGCGGCTGCTGCGAAATGGTGGTTGAGCATGCCCATGGCCTCCGTCAGCGCCGAGGGCCCAATGCCAAAAGCTCTCTCCACAAGGCGCACCTCGCCCCTGATGCCGGGCTGCAGGCACCAGGGGCGAGCCTGTCCTTTGCGCAGGGCTCGCATGACTTCGAATCCCTTGATCGTGGCATAGGCCGTGGGGATCGATTTGAAACCGCGCACCGGCTTGATCAGTATCTTGAGCTTTCCGTGATCGGCCTCGATCACGTTATTGAGATACTTCACCTGCCGGTGGGCCGTCTCCCGGTCCAGCTTTCCTTCGCGCTTCAATTCGGTGATCGCTGCACCATAGCTCGGCGCTTTGTCGGTATTGAGCGTGGCAGGCTTTTCCCAGTGCTTCAGGCCTCGCAGGGCCTTGCCCAGGAACCGCTTCGCTGCCTTGGCGCTGCGGGTCGGCGACAGGTAGAAATCGATCGTGTCGCCCCGCTTGTCGACTGCCCGGTACAGGTAGGTCCACTTGCCCCGCACCTTGACGTAGGTTTCATCCAGGCGCCAGCTCGGATCAAAGC